>CBDCKT010000003.1:0-587500 GCA_965218415.1 Variovorax sp. | reverse complement strand
CCTTGCGAATCCCCTGCTTTCATCCGTAGATCGTATGCGGTATTAGCACAGCTTTCGCTGCGTTATCCCCCACTCTCGGGCACGTTCCGATGTATTACTCACCCGTTCGCCACTCGCCGCCAGGATTGCTCCCGCGCTGCCGTTCGACTTGCATGTGTAAGGCATGCCGCCAGCGTTCAATCTGAGCCAGGATCAAACTCTATAGTTCGATCTTGAAATTTATACTCTTGCGAGTCACTCAAAAAGGATATTGAAGTGGCATCAGCTGAAACATCAAAGCAAAGCATTCTTTCAAATACCTACCCATCAGCCCCAACCGACGATTTCCATCTTCTTCCAATCAATGAGCGTTCAAAAAGCCCGAAGGCCTTTGAGTTCCGAAGAACTTGCAAAGCCCCAGCACCATCCGAACGCCCACGCTTATCGGCTGTAAATTATTAAAGAACCCAAAGGACAATGGCCCGCCAGCACAAGTTCGAAAACCAGCTCGCCTAAACAGCTGGCCTGACCAGCTTGACCACTAACCCCAACCCCGCACACCACTTCGTGTGCCACTCCGCCGCGATGAGCGAAGCCTCAGATTATGGCACGGATTTGGTTCGAAGAGCAAGCCTCTGAACGTTTTCCATCTGTGCCTGCAGATCGAAGCGCGCGAGCCAATCGGCCTTTCGCGTTGCATCAATCTGGTCTGCGATTCTAAACCGGTTCGCGCCGCCGGGCGCATGCCTGCGGCAAGGGCCGCACCGTCAAGGCGTCTCCGGATAATCGGCCGATGGCCCTTATCGCTCTCCTCGATGCACAGCTCGCATTCGGTCACGTTGCGCTGCTGTCGCATGTCGATTTTTCGCTTCAACCGAAGGAGCGGATCGGACTCATCGGCCGCAACGGCGCCGGAAAATCATCGTTGCTCAAAATACTGGCGGGTATCGAGACTGCCGACGACGGAACGACGCAGCGACAACTTGGCGTACGCGTCGCGTATGTCGCGCAGGAACCGTTGCTCGATCCACAAGCCGACGTGTTCGCCGCCGCGAGTGCCGGCCTCGCCCACGTAATCGCGTCCCGCGAGCTGTATCTCGAAGCGCCAGCAGGCGCCGACCTGAACGCGCTGCAGTCCGAAATCGAAGCCTTCGACGCATGGAACTGGGAACAGCGGGTCGAAGAAACGCTGCAGCGCCTGCACCTCGATCCGACAGCCGTCATCGCGAGCCTGTCAGGCGGTACGCGCAAGCGGGTTGCGCTTGCACAGGCACTGGTGAGCGCCCCCGATGTGCTGTTGCTCGACGAGCCGACCAATCACCTCGACCTCGATTCGATCGAATGGCTCGAACAGTTGCTGATCGACTTTAAGGGCAGCATCGTCGTCATCACACACGATCGCACTTTTCTCGACAAGGTCGCCACCCGCATCGTCGAACTCGACCGCGGCCAATTGCGCTCGTACCCCGGCAACTTCACGCGCTACCAGACACAGAAGGAAGAGCAGCTCGCCCAAGAAGCCGTGATCAATGCCAAGGCCGAAAAGCTGCTCGCTCAAGAGGAAGTCTGGATTCGCAGAGGCGTCGAGGCGCGACGCACACGCAGCCAGAGCCGCATCGGCCGACTCGAGGCGCTGCGCAGCCAGCGCAAGAGCCGCCGCGATGCGCTCGGCCGGGTCAACATGGATGTCGCATCGGGGCAGCCGAGCGGCAAGATCGTCGCCGAGCTAACCGAGGCGTCGAAGTCGTTCGGCGACAAGCAGGTCGTTCGCAAATTCAGCGCAACCATCCTGCGCGGCGACAAGGTCGGTCTGCTCGGCCCCAACGGCGCGGGTAAGACCACGTTGCTCAAGTTGATCCTCGGCGAGCTCGAACCCGACAGCGGCAAGATCCGCCGCGGCGCCAACCTGCAGGTCGCGTACTTCGACCAGATGCGCAACGCGCTCGATCTCGACGCCACGCTCGAAGACTTCATCAGCCCCGGCAGCGAATGGATCGAAATCGGCAGCCAGCGCAAGCATGTCAAGAGCTACCTCGGCGACTTTTTGTTCTCTCCCGCGCGCGCCAATTCGCCGGTGCGGTCGCTCTCGGGTGGCGAGCGCAACCGCCTGCTGCTGGCACGCCTGTTCGCGCGACCGGCCAATGTGCTGGTGCTCGACGAGCCGACCAACGACCTCGACATCGACACGCTCGAATTGCTCGAAGAGCTGCTGCAAAGCTATGAAGGCACGGTCTTTCTCGTGAGTCATGACCGCACCTTTCTCGACAACGTCGTGACCAGCACGATCGCGTTCGAGGGCGACGGCCGATGGCGCGAATACGAGGGCAGCGTGGAGGACTGGCTGGTGCAATCGAAGCGCGCACGAGAAATCGCGGAACAGCGCAGCGCGATGGCGCCGGTGCCCGCTGTAGCTGCGCGCCAGCGCGAAAGTACCGCCTTGAACGCTTCCGCGTCGGTGCCACCAGGCAGCGCCCCGGCCCCGCGCAAGAAGCTCAGTTACAAGGAACAGCGCGAACTCGACGCGATCCCCGCGCTGATCGCCGCGCTCGAAGACGAGCAACAGCGGATCACCGAAGCGCTCGAAAAAGACGGCGGTTCGATCTACGCGGACGAAGCCTCGCGCGCGATCGAACTCGGCGAGCGCCACACGCAAATCGACGACGAACTGCTCGCAGCGCTCGAACGCGAGCAGGCACTCGGGGCGCGCTGAGGCGGCGTCCGAGTGGCGGACCGAGCGCATTCGAATCGGAATCGATTCATTTTCATTGCTATTATTTTTTATAGCTGTCTGCGCACGTTTGGACTGCGTTTCAGGCGCTTTATCAACGCACCGCTTCGTCAAGCGGGAACCTCCGCGGAGCACAGCAGCAGTTCGTTCGGCCCGACCCAGCCCGCGGGCGTGCTGAAAACCTCGAGCCGTTCGATCATCTCGTTCCATGCCGCGCGCTGCGCAACTTCCGGCAGCGATGCAAGAAGATCGATGACCGGCGTTGCCGATGTCCGGACGAATTCGACATAGTCGCGAGCGCTCGACAACCGAAACGGCGCCTCCACCGCTCGCGCTTCGATGTCAACAAAACCGGCTGCGCTGAGCAACTTCGCGACCAGGCCCGGCGCGCCGAGACTCATCAAGGTTCCGGGCCGATCGGGCGCCGCAGCGGGCCGCCCCGCGTGTCGCAGCGCGGTGGCCAGCACGATGCCGAGGCAGGGATTGTTTCGAGGCTGCGAAAACACCAGCGCACTGAAACGTCCATGCGGTCTCAATGCCGCGCGCACCTGCTTCAAAGCTTCGAGCGGCGATTCGCAAAACATCAGGCCGAGCCGGCACACAGCCGCATCGAATCCGGCGCCGGCAAGTCCGAGCTTCTCCGCATCGGCGACGCGCGTCTCGACTTGGCGCAAGCCGGCGGCGCGCGCGTTCTCGGCGGCCAGTGCGAGGATCGTCGCCGAGATGTCCGTCGCCAGCACCCGGCCGCTCGGGCCGACACGGCGCGCGATGTCCAATGTCTGGTCACCCGCGCCGGCGGCGATGTCGAGCACATGGTCGCCGACGCCGATACGGGCCGCGTCGAGCATCGCGCGCGTCGCGTCTTCGAGCCAGGCGCGAATGACGCTTGCGTGATGGTTCCACCCGTGAGCCGCCTGGTCCCACGGATGACTTGCGCTTGCGATCTCACGGCCGGCAGCAAGGCACGAAAGGTCGGCGTCCATCATTCGACCCGGATGCCCGACGAGAGAATGATCGGCTGCCAATAGCGCTGCTCCGCCGCGATCCGCGCTGCCAGCGACGCGGGCGTGCTCGATGCAGCCAGCATGCCCGAATCGGCGAACGCCGCGATCAATTCCGGCCGCGCAATGGCGGCTTGCAGCCGGAGCGAAGTGGCCTCGACGGTCGCTGTCGGCACACGGTCGGGCATGAAAAAGGCAAACCATTCGCGCACCACCAGATCGGGATAGCCTTGCTCGACCAGCGACGCCACATCGGGAAAGAAATCGCTGCGCGTCGCGCCCGAGGTCGCGAGCACGCGCAGCTTGCCAGCCGCCTTGTGCTGCCGAAACAGCCCTTCGGGCAGCACCAGCGCCGCGACCTGACCGCCAAGCAAGTCGGGAAAAGCAGGCGGGCCGCCGGCGTAGGCGACGTGCTGCCAGGGCACATCGGCTTGTCGGAACAGCATCGCTTCGAGCAGATGCGGCAAAGTGCCGGTGCCCGGCGACGCGATGTTCGCGAGCTTCGGATTGCGCCGCATCCAGTCGATGAACGAGCCAACGTCGATCACCTGCGGTGGCACGGCCGGGCCCACGGCCAGTGCGAGCGTCATTTCACCGGCCAGCGAGACCGGTTGCAGATCGCGCACCGGGTCGTAAGCGAGCCGGGGGTAGAGATAGGGATAGACCGTTGCGATCGCGCCTTGAGCGAGCAGCAAGGTCGAGCCGTCGACCGGGCCCATCTTGAGCGCGTTGACCGCAATCTGCCCCGCCGCGCCGGGGCGGTTGTCGACCACCGTGCGCGGCGCTGCACGATCGCCCAATTGGTCGGCCACGCGGCGCGCGACGATGTCGGGAATGCTGCCCGCCGGCCCGCTGCAAAGGATGTGCGTCGGCGCGGCGACCGGCGGAACCGCCGCCGACGCCGTCGCCGAAATCGCCGCCGAAGCACCGAAGCCCGGCGCCGCCAGCGCCGCCACGGCCGCGCCCGTCCGGCACAAAAAGGCGCGTCGCGATGAAGGGATGGATCGGTTCTGCATGACGGCTCCTCGATGTTTCGGCGCGCCACAGCGGCGCTCCGTTGCCGATGAAGATAGGGAAGCCGATCCTAGAAATGACTTAGAGATACGAAAGCGGGGCAACCGCACACCATGCGGACTACCGGACGCAGAAGCAACTGTGTTGAAAGTCAAGCGTTTTGAACGGTCTGAACATGCTTAGTGCCATCCCATGCGGCCTTGTCCCTGAGCATCGCATTGAGGATCGTGAGCAGCTTGCGCATGCACGCGACGATGGCCACCTTCTTTGGTTTGCCTGCGGCGAGCAGGCGCGCGTAGAAGTCCTTGATCGCCGGGTTATGGCGCAATGCCGCCAATGTCGCCATGTAGATCACCGTGCGCACCTCCGGGCGCCCGCCCCAGATGCGCCGCTTGCCGCTGCGCGAGCCCGAGTCGTTAGCCAACGGCGCCACCCCCACCAGCTTGGCGATCTCGCGCCGGCCCAGCTGGCCCAACTCCGGCAGCGCCGAAGTCAGCGTCAGCATCGTTACCGGCCCCACCCCCTTGCAACTGTCCAGCAGCGTGCGCTGCGCCTTGAAGTGGCGCTCCAGGTGTGCGTCCGCGTCCGCATCAATGGCCCCGATCTGCTTGTCCAGCAGCTTGAGCACGCTTTTGATGCTGCGCGCGGCGCGCGCGCTGGCCTGCTCCAGGCGGTTGAGCTCGGCCACGCGCATCTGCACCAGCTGGCGCCTGCGCGTGGTCAGCGCGGCAAGCTCGGCGCGGTGCGCCTCGACCATCGGGGTGATGTACTTGGCGCGCTCCCGGTGGCGCGCCAGTACATCGGCAAAGTCGCGCAACACGCGGGCATCGATTTGTCGGTCTTGGCCAGCACACCCATGGACTTGGCGAAGTCGTGCGACTGGCGCGGATTGACCCGTACCGCGATGCCCGCGCCCTGCAGCGCGCACACCACGGCCCGCTCATAGCCGCCGGTGGCCTCGATCACCACCAGATCGACCCCTGCGTCCTTGAGCTTCGCGGTCAGCCCCTCCCACCCCCTGGCGTCGTTGTCCACCCGCAGATCCTCGGCCTCCAGGCAAACATCAAGATGCTGCTTGGAGACGTCGATACCGGCGTTTGGGCGCTGGGCGCCAGCAACTACCCCACCTTGCGGATTCATGTTCATGATTGGCAACTGTTCGGGCTACATGGTTGGATGAAAGGGATCGGCGCGTTGACCGCAAGCTTCTGCACGAGCTGCAAGCTCAAGGGGCAAACAGGTTTGGCGCGCCGACCGAAAAGCACAAAAGGCACAAGGGCCAGGCTGTGGATAAGTGGACAGTTCGAGCTGCGCTCGAAGCGCCTGGCTTGCCGTGGACAACGCTGCGCGTTGCCCACCGCGCCAGGCTCTGCCCACTTGACCACAGCCTTCTATCGCTATCAACTCAAATCTCCTTTGTGGAACATACAAGACGCCGAGGTTTCGCAGAAGGCGCAAAAAGAAGTTAAAGAACTTTAATGAAAAGTGCCTGAAACGCCTGATGCGCATGCGCATACAGCTACTATTTTCATAGCGTTAAATATCCGTTGCACGTGCTGTTAGGCGTTCGCAAGGCGCGTCGTTCGACTACTCCTCACGCGCACCTACACCCCGAATCCAAAATTTGGGTATCCCTTCTGCGCCTTCTGCGGAACCTCCGCGTCTTCTGCGTCCGGTCGTCCGATCCCGCATACGCACCCGAGCCCGCATTCAAAGATCGCGCAGCGACCCCACCAGCGCTTCGGTTTCGACCGCCGGACGAACCCCGAGCACGATCGACAGTTGCTGGCGACAGCGGCGAAATGCTTCGTAGGCTTCGGCGCGCTGGCCGAGCGCGAGGAGGCAGGCAATCAGCGCGCGAACGACTTCTTCGGCCAGCGGCTGCTGCTCGACCACCCGCGCATAGAGCCGCGCCGCCAACGCGTGCTGGCCGTGCGCTTCGATCCTGCTGCCCAGCGCCAGCATCTGGCGCGTGAAGCGGGCCTGGATGCGCGTCCGCGCAACCTGGATGTCGGCCAGGCCATCGTCGCCGAGCAGGAACTCGCCCTGGCACAGCGCGAGCGCGCGTTCGGCCCATGCCGACAGTTGGGCCGCGTCGGCGCTGGCGAGCTGTTGGTCGATCTCGCGCCAGCAGGCTTCGAGCGCTGCGACGTCGCTCCAGCAGCTCGCGCCATCCAGACTCACCTCGCCGCCGCGCAATTGCACGTAGCGGTCGCCGCCGAGGATCTTGCGCAACCGGTGCAGCGCGTTGTCGAACGAGTTGCGCGCGGCATCGCCATCGGCCTCGGGCCACAGCGCAGCGGAGAGCCGCGCAACCGAGACGCCTTCACCGCCGAGCGCGACGACGAGCTTGAGCAGGTCGAGCGGCTTGCGGCTCTCTTTGCGCGACGCAGCCGCCGCCGACCCTTCGCGTTCGATCGCGAAGCGGCCGAGCGTGCGGATCCGGATCGGCCAGGGCCAGCGCTCGCCGGCGCCGGCCGGCGCCGCGAGCGCATGGCGCCGCACGATCGCCTGCGCGAACGGCGTATCGATGTCGTTCTCGATCGCGATCAGCGCCAGACGCGACATCATGTCGCCGCAGCAATACGGCATCGGACCGAAGTCGTAGCCATGCTCGCGACCGAGCGCGAAGGCCCGCGCGAGCGCCGTGAGGCAGCGCGGCCGGTCACCACGCAATTCGGCCAGATGCGCCTCGACCAGCGCGCCGATCCAGTGGTGCCAGCGGCAGACGGCGTAGAACGGATCGGCGAACGCTGCCTGCAGCGCCGCCTCCGCTTCATCGAAAGCGCTCGCCCGTGCTGCCGCGAGTGCATGACCGAGCAGCGCGATGTTCTCCCGCAACGGCCAGCCGCTTGCGCGACCGCTCGCGACCGCCGCGCGCATGTGATTGGTGGCGCCCGACCAATCGCCGTCCAGCAGCATCAAAATGCCGCGCTGGTAATCGAAGGTGGTCGCGTCGATCGCGCTGTCGGTATCGATGAGCACGGCGGCGCTCGCCAGATGGGTCCGCGCGAGTTCTGCATCGCGCGCCGCGAGCGCGGCCAGCACCATCGACAAATGCGCCTTCGCGCGCATCGGCGCCGGACCATCGCGCGCAACCGTGAGCGCCTTCTCCGCATGCGCCAGCGCCTCGTCGACTCGGCCGAGCAGCGAGCGGATCAGCACGCCGACGCCGTACCAGCGCAGCAATGTGGCCGGCGCGGCGTCGGTCTCCGCGCAGGCGCGATCGACCTTGACGATGATGCGGTCGAGCCGCGCGAGTTGCCCGGTCCACAGCAGGTAGTAGGCCAAGGTGCCGAGCAATATGCGCTGGCTCGCGCCCTGCGGTTGATCGAGCATCCGCTCGGCCAGCTCGGCCAATGGCGCGGTGAGCGGATGGGCCGTGTCGCGATAGACGAAGGCCGCGAGCAGGCCCGGCAGCACGCGCAGATCGGTGTCGGCATCGCGCCGGGTCAGGTATTCGCCGGTGTGCGAGCGCAGCACCGGCATCCACCGTTCCATCGCATCGAGGCTCGCGCCGAGAAAGACGATCGCATCGGCAGCGGCCGCTGCCGCTTCGAACGATCCTTGCGCGTCGCCCGCGTCGCCCGCGTCGACGAATCCGAGATACGCGCGCTCCAGATGCCGCAACGCATCGGCCGGGCGGATCGCGAGCGCGCACGTGCCCTGCCAGTAAGCGACCGGCGCTTGCACGCGCAAGGCCTCGGGCAATGCGTTGATCCATTCGCCGACGCTCGCCGTGCGGCCCTGCGCCACGAATGCAGCGGCGTGCGCGAGCAGCAATTGCAGCGCCGCGTCCCAGGCTTTGGCATCGATGAGTTGCGCGATCGCGGCGTCCGGCTGGCCATGCTCCGCGAGCAGCTGCGCGGCCGCGAGGCGCAGTTCGCACAGCGCCGACGGGCTCAGCACAGCGATGGCGCGCGCCCTCAGAAATTCGCTGAACAAAGCGTGAAAAGTGAAGGCCTCGGGCGCGCCTTCGCGGCGCTCGGTGAACAGGCTGCGCCGCGCCAGGTCGGCGAGCAGTTCGCCAGCCCGAGCATCGCCGCTGATCGCCACCGCCATCGCGGCCGTCGCGCTCGGCAGAAACGCGATTCGCATCAATGCCGCCGCGTCGCCCCGTTCGCGCTTTTCGAGCTTCTCCATCACCTCGCCGGCGAAGAAGGCGAACAGGCGATCTCGCGCGGTGCCGCTCGCGAGCAGGCGGTCGGGGCGCATGTCGGGGCGCAGATCGGTGCGCGTCGCAAGCAGCAGGATCATCGCCGCGGCCCAGCCGTCGGTCAGTTGCCGCAGCTCTGCCGCCGGCCAATCGCGGCCGTGCAGATCGACCAATTGCCGGGTGTCGTCGTCGGTGAAACGCAGCGAAGATTCATCGATCAGCACCAGTTGCTGATTGGCCAGCGCGCGAGCGTATTCGGCCGGCGGCAGCTCACGGCTGATCGCGATCACGCGCGCCCGCTCGGGCAGTTCGGCCAGAGCGGCGGCGATGCCCGCATGCAGCGCCGCCGCGCTTCCCGCGCTTCCCGCGCTGCCGGGCTCCTGCGCGTTGTCGAGCACCAGCGTCCACGGCAGCGCCAGACCCGACGCAAGATGCCGGAAACAACGCCGGATGAAAGCCGGCACGTCGCGCAGATCGTCGGCGCCCGGCAGTGGCAGATCGAGCTTGCGCCGAGGTGCGACCGCACGCGCCGCCTCGCGCAGGAAGTGCGCGAAGCTCGCGGGATCGGCGTCACCAGTGTCGAGCTGCAGCCACAGGCACGGCACGCCGCGCGCAGCCAGCCAGGTCGCGACCAGCGTGGTTTTGCCCATCCCTGGGGCGCCCGCGATCCAGACGCCTGGCGCCGAAGCTGAGGCGTCGAGCTGCGAGAACAACCGCTCACGGCCGAACACCCGCCCGAGCCGTGGCGGCCGCAGTTTGCCCAGCGTCGGCTGGCGGTCGGGGCGCTTTTTGGCCATGGAATGATCTTAGGGTAATGCAGCGCGGAATGGCTGCGTATTATTAAGTGATTAGTGCCTGAAACGCCCACCCTTACTGCGCAAACAGCTATCGAAACAGTAGCAAACGGCATGCGTTCCGCAGCCTGCGAACCCTTGCCACAGCGCCTCGGCGACTTTCGCGTTTTCGATATCGGCGGCGGTATGTTGCGGCGGATAGCAGCCGTTGCGTTTAGCACGTTCCGCCGCGCCCGATTCGCAACAGGCGCGACGATGCGGCGGCTGTCAGCGCGCTCGATGCCCTGCTCGACGCGGGCGCGGCCGAACAACGCCATCCGCTGGCCGATCTCGTGGCGACGCTCGGCGAGCTGATCGGTGATTACGACGACATTCACTACCCGGCATCGCCCGTCGCGCCGGCCGACTTGTTGCGCTTTCTGCTCGATCAGCACGGCCTCAAGCAAAGCGAAGTGCCCGAGATCGGCTCGCAGGGCGTCGTGTCCGAAATACTCAGCGGAAAACGCGCGCTCAATCTGCGGCAGATGCGCGCTCGCGCAGCGGTTTTCGGTGCCGGTGAGTGTGTTCGTCGACGAGCGCGCCTGACGAACGGTGCGACCGGATCGCCGAATTCCACAGCTCATTTTTTTAACGAAAAGTGGGCGAAACGTCCGCCCTTCCTGCGCAGACAGCTATCATAGATATAGCATTCAGCGCGCGTCGCGCACCCTTGCGAAGACCTCCCAGAACGCCGCGTCCTGCGCCGTGGCGAAGTTGATCCGCATCAGAGTCGATGGCGGCCGGCGCGCGTGGAACAGCGAGCCGGGCGCGAGCAGATAACCCACGTCGAGCATGCGCTGGGTCAGCGCGTCGGTGTCGACGCCGGTATCGACCCAGCCGAACAGGCCGGCCGGCTCCGAGACGAAAGTGCAGCCCGCGGCCAGCGCGAGCTTGACGCTGCGGGCGCGGGCGCCGTCGAGCCGGATGCGGATGCGCTCGGCATGCCGGCGCAACTGGCCCTGGTCGATGCAGTGCGCGAGCGCGCGCTCGAACAACGCGGGTGTCGTCAGGGTGCCGAGCAATTTGGTTTCGCGCAGCCGCTCGAACAATGCGGGTGCCGCAGCGAGGTAGCCGACGCGCCAGTTCGGCGCCAGAATTTTCGCGAAGCCGCTGACGTAGATCGTGCGTTGCAGGCCGTCGAGCGCGCACAGCCGCGTCGCGTGCTCAGGCGCGAGATGGCTGTAGGTGTCGTCTTCGACGATGTGAAAGTCGTGTTTCGCAGCGAGTTGCAGCACCCGGTGCGCGGCGCCGGGCGTCAAGCTGTAGCCGGTCGGGTTGTGCAGCACGCTGACGCTGACGAAGAGCTTGGGCGCGTGCGCTTCGCCGTGTGCCTCGCAGTAACGCGCCATCACCGCCAGATCGGGCCCGTCGGGGCCGCGCGGCACCGGCAGGATGCGCATGCCCAATGCTTCGAGCCGCGCGAATTCGATCGCCCAGCCAGGCTCCTCGACCATCACGTGATCGCCCGCGCGCAGCAAGGTTCGGCTCACGATGTCGAGCGCATGGGTCGCGCCGATGGTCGTCAAAATTTGCGCGGGCGGCGCTTCGATGCCGATGCCGGCCAGCTTGTTCGCAAGGCTCGATCGCAACGCCGCGTCGCCGGCTGGTTCGCCGTACTGCAGCGACAGTTCCTGCAACGCGCGGGTCGTCGTGAAACGGCGCACTGCGGCCGGCAAGAACGTGGTTTCGAACCAGTCGGGCGGGAACACGCCCATGCCGGGCTGCGGCTTGTCGCTCGAGCGATGGAACATGCCGCGAATCAGCGCGCCGGCGTCGGCTTGCATGGGCGTAGCGGAATCGGAAAACGCTGCTTTTTTAATAGCTGTCTGCGCACGTCCACTGGGCGTTTCAGCCCTTATTCTTACAAAAAAGCCACGTTGGCGGCGGGCTTCGATCAAGCCCTGCGCGAGCAATTGGTCGTAGGCCGCGACCACCGTGTGCGGGCTCACGCCCTGCTGCTTCGCGCATTCGCGCACCGACGGCAAGCGCGCGCCGGATGCGAGCAAGCGGTCGCGGATGCGCTCGGCGAAGCGGGCCGACAATTGTTCGGTGAGGGTGCGGGTGGAGGTGGGTGTCAGCATGGCGCTCGTTCTGAGTGATCGGCGGTCGTGTGTCGCTCCAGTTAGCGATACACGGTGCGTCCTTGTAGTGGTAACTGTACTGGTACTGTAATGGTCACAAGTTTAAAGTTGCATCGATGAACTGGCAAGAATTCAGCGCACTGCTGGTACTGGCCACCGCGATGAGTTTTTCGCCGGGGCCCAACACCACGCTCGCCGCGGCGATGGCGGCCAACAGCGGGCTCGGCCGCACGATGCGCTTCGTCTGCGGCGTGCCCGTCGGCTGGACCTTGCTGCTCGCGCTTTGCGCGGCGGGTGTCGGTGCGCTGGTGGTCGCTGCGCCGTCGCTGCGCGGCGCGATCAAGGCCGGCGGCATCGCCTATCTGCTGTGGCTGGCCTGGAAGCTGTGGGGGTCGCGCCAGCTCGGCCGCGCCGATGCGGCGCAGCTGGATGTCGGCTTCGGCCGCGGCGTGATGCTGCAGTTCGTCAACATCAAGGCATGGCTGCTCGCGCTGACATTGGTTGCGGGCTGGATCGCGGGGCAGGCCGATGCGTGGGCGCGGTTCGCGATCGTCGCGGCGGTGATGATGGTCTATGCCTTCACGAGCAATTTGAGCTATGCGCTGCTCGGCGCGCTGCTCCGGCGCTGGCTCGCGACGGGGTCGCGGCTCTTGTGGTTCAACCGCGCGATGGCGGCGGTGCTGGTACTCACAGCCGTGTGGATGGTGCGCGCGTGAGCAAGAGTAGTGCAGCAACGCAGGTCGCCGATACGCCCGTCGGTATGCGCGCTGAATCGCTCGGCATGTGGCTCGGGCTGCTGGGCGTCGCGGTTTTCGCACTGACATTGCCGATGACCCGCCTGGCCACCGGCACGCTCGCCGCGCCGCAGCTTTCGCCCTGGTTCATCACCTTCGGTCGCGCGGCGCTGGCCGGTTGCCTCGCGATCGTCTATCTGATAGCGACTCGCGCTCCGCGCCCGGCCAAACGGCATTGGCGGCCACTCGCGATCTCGGCGCTGTGCACCACCATCGGCTGGCCGCTGTGCATCGCTTTCGCGCTGCGCACAGTCACGGCCAGCCATGCGGCGGTGATCACCGCCCTGCTGCCGCTCGCGACCGCGGCGGTTGCGGCGCTGGTGCTCAGGCAGCGGGCGCCGCTGAGCTTCTGGCTTTGCGCATTGGCCGGCAGCGCCTTGGTCGTCGCCTTCGCGCTCTGGCGGTCGCATCAGCAAGGCGAAGGATTCGCGCTGGCCAGCGCCGACCTGTGGCTGTTGCTCGGCGTGGCAGCGGCAGCGGTCGGCTATGTGTTCGGCGCGCAGGTCACGGCCGAACTCGGCGCCGAGCGCGTGATCTGCTGGGTTTGCGTGCTGGCGCTTGTCTACACCGTGCCCGGCGCGATCGCGACCTGGCCTGCCGCGCCGGTGCAGTGGTCGGCCTGGACCGGCTTCGTCTACCTCGGCGTGTTCTCGATGTGGCTCGGCTTCTTCGCCTGGTATCGCGGGCTCGCGATCGGTGGTGCGCTGCGGGTGAGCCAGATCCAGTTGCTGCAACCGTTTCTCTCGATCCTCGCCGCAGTGCCGCTGCTCGGCGAATCGCTCGATGGCGTGACCCTGGGCTTCGCGCTCGCGGTGGTCGCGACGGTGCTGGTCGGCAAGCGCTTGTCGCAGCCACGGCGCGGCGCGGCGCCTGTTTCGGCCTGAAAACTTCGTTCGAACTTCGCTGGAGAAAACTTGATGCCCACCCACTGGAAACTCGCCGCCCGCACCCGAACCATGAACCCGTCGGTGATTCGTGAAATATTGAAGCTCACCGAGCAGGCCGGCGTGATCAGCCTGGCCGGCGGGCTGCCCTCACCGCTGACCTTTCCGGTGCAGGCGTTTGCCGACGCCTGCGCTGCGGTGCTCGCCGCCGACGGCCCGGCCGCGCTGCAATACGCGGCGAGCGAAGGTTATGCGCCGCTGCGCGAAGCGGTCGCCGCGATGTTGCCGTGGCCGGTAGATCCGGCGCAGGTGCTGATCACCACCGGCTCGCAGCAGGGGCTCGATTTGGTCGCCAAGGTGCTGCTCGACGCGGGCAGCCGTTTGCTGGTCGAAGCGCCGACCTACGTCGGTGCGCTGCAGGCCTTCGCGCCGATGGAACCAATGCCGGTGGCGGTCGCTTGCGATGCCGAGGGCGTGTTGGTCGACGACCTTGTCGCGCGAACCCGGAGCGGCACCGCCGACGCCGCGCGCTTGGTCTACCTCGCGCCGAATTTCCAGAACCCGACCGGTCGCACGATGAGCGAAGCACGCCGTGCGGCCGTGTCCAAAGCGGCAGCTGACGCTGGCCTGCCGATCGTCGAAGACAACCCTTACGGCGAACTGTGGTTCGACGAAGCGCCGCCTTTGCCTTTGACCGCGCGCAACCCCGAAGGCTGCATCTACCTCGGCTCGTTCTCGAAAGTGCTTGCGCCGGGTTTACGGATGGGCTTTGTCGTCGCGCCGAAGGCGATCTATCCGAAGCTGCTGCAAGCCAAGCAGGCCGCCGACCTGCATTCGCCGACTTTCAACCAGCGCCTTGTCGCGCGCGTGATGCAGGGCGATTTTCTGGCGCGGCATGTTCCGACGATTCGCGCGCTCTACAAGCGCCAGCGCGACGCGATGGTCGCGGCGCTGCAACGCGAAATGCGCGGGCTCGATGTGCATTTCGACATTCCGGCCGGCGGCATGTTTTTGTGGCTGCGCCTGCCCGAAGGCATCGACAGCGCGCTGCTTCTGCCCAAGGCCGTCGAACGCGGCGTCGCCTTCGTGCCCGGCGCGCCGTTCTATGTCGGCGAAGGCGACGCGCGGACCTTGCGGCTGTCGTTCGTGACCGCCAGCGAAGACCAGATTCAAAGCGGAATAGCTGCACTGGCGGATGCAGTGCATGCCATGGCCTTGGCGGAGGCCGCATCCTGAGGTCACGACGAACGCAACCATCGATCATCTTGTCATCGCCCCCCCTACGCAAGCCCAAGGCGGGGCGCGATGCGAGGCCACGCTCGGCGCACGGATCGAAATACCGTTGGAAAACAAACCCTCAGCACCTCCATCGATGAAGACTTACATGCCAAGCAACCTGCCCACACTTGCCGAAATCGAAACCGCCGCGGCGCTGATCTACCGCGAGTTTCCCGCCACGCCGCAATACCGCTGGGCGCTGTTGTGCGAGCGCTTGGGCACCGAGTGTTGGCTCAAGCACGAGAACCACACACCAATCGGCGCGTTCAAGATTCGCGGCGGCCTGACCTATTTCGACCAGATGCGCCAGCGCGGCGCATTGCCACGTGAGGTGTTCAGTGCCACGCGCGGCAACCACGGCCAGAGCCTGGGCTGGGCAGCACGCCAGCATGGTGTGCCCTGCACCATCGTCGTGCCGCACGGCAACTCGCTGGAAAAAAATGCCGCCATGCGCGCGCTGGGCGTCACGCTCATCGAGCATGGCGACGACTTTCAGGCTGCCAAGGAATTTGCCGTCACGCTGGCGCAGGAGCGGGGCGGCCACATGGTCTCCAGCTTTCACTTCGACCTGCTGCGCGGCGTCGCCACGTATTGGTGGGAGTTTTTGCGCGCGGTGCCTCAGCTTGACGTGATCTACGTGCCAGTCGGTCAGGGCTCGGGCATTTGCTCGGCCATTGCCGCACGTCAAGCCCTGCAGCACCGCGCACGCATCGTGGGTGTAGTCAGCAGCCACGCTACGACGTACGCCGATTCACTGGCGGCGGGCCGTGTGGTGGCATCGCCCGTCTCTACCGCGCTGGCCGACGGCATGGCCTGCCGCGTGGCCGACCCGGAAGCGCTGGCCTTGATGGCGCCGCACGTGGACCACATCGTGCAGGTCAGCGACAGCGAAGTCGCCGCCGCCATGCGAGCCCTGTTCACCGACACGCACAACACCGCGGAAGGCGCGGGCGCAGCTGCACTCGCTGCGGCACTGCAGGAGCGCGAGCAACTTGCGGGGCAATGCGTGGGCTTGACCCTGTGCGGCGGCAATGTGGATGCGGATGTTTTTGCAAGCGTGTTGCAAGGTGAGCCCAATGCGTCGGTTCGTCGCGGCGGGCAGAGCCGCTCGCTCGACCACCCACCGCAGCGTCCGGACGCCGAAGCATGATCGCCGCCCACACCTTCGGCTTGTTTTTGGTCGCCGCACTGGCGCTGCTGGCTTCGCCGGGGCCGAACATGGCTTTCGTGCTCGCGCACGGCGCGGCGCATGGGCCGCGCGGCGGCATCGCTGCGGCGCTGGGCATCGCGGCAGCCGACCTGGTGCACACGCTGCTGGCGGTGACCGGCGTGTCAGCGCTGCTGGCGGCCTGGGCGCCGGCCTTCGACCTGCTGCGCTCCGCCGGCGCGCTGTACCTGCTGTGGCTGGGTTGGCGGGCCTGGCGATCCGGCGTGGCCAGCGCAACAGAGACGGCCGAAGCGGCGCCTGCGGTCAGCGGCGCAGCGGCAACAAAGGCGGCGACGACGCGAGGGATTCATCACGCAAACGCCCGGCGCATCGCGCGCCGCGCCGCGCTCAACGGCCTTTTCAACCCGAAGGCGCTGCTGTTCTACATGCTGTTCCTGCCGCAATTCGTCGATGCCCGGCGCGGCAGCGTCACGCTGCAACTGCTCGTGCTCGGCGCCACGCTGCTGGCGGTGGCGCTGCTCGTGCACGGCGCCCTGGGCCTGGCCGCGGGCCGCGTCGCGCGTTGGCTGCGCGCGCGTGGCGGCCCACACGCCCGTTGGGGCCATCGGCTGCTCGCGGGCACGATGCTGGCCCTGGCGGTGCGCCTGCTGCTGCTGGAGCGGCCGGCGCTGCGATAGGGGCGGTCGCAGCGGTTAGCGGCGGTCGAAACCGTGGTGCCCTGCCACCGAACGATTCAAAATCGGTTCTTTTCCCCTTGCGTCGAGCGTGCCGTGTTCCCACCCGAAATCCTTTTTGCCTACCTCGCCGCCGTCCTGCTCGTGATCGTCGCGCCGGGGCCGGACAACCTGCTCGCGCTCAGCCGCGGCTTGAGCCAGGGCCGGGCGGCAGCCGTGCTGTCGTCGATCGGCGCCGGGCTCGGCATCATGGTGCACACGACCGCCGCAGCGCTGGGGCTCACGCTCGTGATTCAAGCCTCGCCGGCGGCTTTCTGGGCCGTCAAGCTGGTCGGCGCGGCGTACCTTCTGTGGCTCGGCATACGGGCCCTGACGGCGCGCAATCTGATCTCGTTCGCGCCCGCTGCAAAAATACCATTGCGGCGGGTTTTCCTGACGGGGTTGTTGTCGAACGTGCTGAACCCCAAGCCCGGCTTGTTCGTGCTCGCGTTCATTCCGCAGTTCGTGAGCGCGTCACGTGGCCCGGTCGCCTTTCAGATGCTGGTGTACGGCGCGATCTTTTCGGTCCTGACGGCGATGGTCTTTTCGGTGCTCGGCAGTTATGCGGCGCGGCTTTCGGCCTGGCTCGCGCGCCGCCCCCGCACGACAAGCTGGCTTAACCGCGGTGCCGGCGCAGCCTTTATCGCATCGGGAATTTCGATTCTGGCGTTGGGCAACAGGCGGTAGCGTTCTGCGCTGCGTACGATCAACGCTTCATTCGACGAAGGAACATCCCATGCTCAACATCTGGGGCCGCATCAGCTCGATCAACGTTCGCAAGGTGGTGTGGTGCGCGCAGGAACTCGGCCTGACATTTCAGCGCACCGAGGCCGGCGGCACCTTCGGCTTGACCAAAACACCCGAATTCCTCGCGCTCAATCCGAACGCCAAGGTGCCGGTGATCGACGACGGCGAAGGCGCCGACCGGGTCACCTTGTGGGAGTCGAACGTGATCGTGCGCTACCTGTGCGCCAAGCATTCGCCGGGCAAGCTGTACCCCGAGCCGCTGGCCGCGCGCTTCGACGCCGAGCGATGGATGGACTGGCAGCAAACCACGCTCAATCCGGCCGGCCGGCCGGCGTTCTTTCAGTGGGTTCGCACGCCCGAAGAAGAGCGCGACATGGCGCTGATCGCGCAATCGGTCAATGCGACCGAGCCGCTGTTCGCGCTGCTCGATGCGCACCTGGCCAAGCGGCCCTTCATGCTCGGCGACCGCTTCACGATGGCCGACATTCCGCTCGGCTGCGAAGCGCATCGCTGGTTCGGCATGCCACCGCTTTTGTACACACGACCTGTGTGGCCGAACGTGGAGCGCTGGTTCGGCGAATTGTCGGTGCGGGCCGGTGCGCGCGGCGTGCTCGATTTGGGACTGGAATGAGATCGAGGCCGTTCCAGCAAGTCGACGTGTTCACCGCGACGCCGTACCTCGGCAATCCGGTCGCGGTGGTGCTCGATGGCGAAGGGCTCGGCGACGCCGAAATGCAGCATTTCGCGCAGTGGACGAACCTGTCGGAGACCACTTTCGTCCTGCCGCCGACAGACCCGGCCCGCGCGCAGGGCGCCGACTACCGGGTGCGCATCTTCACGCCGGGTGGCGAGTTGCCGTTCGCGGGCCATCCGACGATCGGCACCTGCCATGCGTGGCTCGGAGCGGGTGGCGTCGCGCGATCGGCCGAGCGCATCGTGCAGCAATGCGAAGCGGGGCTCGTCAGCCTTCGGCAGGGCGGCGACCGGCTCGCGTTCGCGGCGCCGCCCTTGGGGCAAAGCGAACCCGAGCCCGCGCTGCTGGCCGACGTGATCGCCGCGCTCGGGCTGCGATCGGAGCAAGTCATCGCGGCCCGCATGCTCGACAACGGCACCGACTGGCTCGGTCTGCTGCTCGCTGACGCCGAGACGCTGCTTGCGCTCGCGCCCGACCACCGAGCGCTTGCGCGTTTCAAGCAAAAAGTGGGCGCAGCGGCCGTCCTGCATGCGCAGGCAGCTACACATTTAATAGCAAAATCGAATCGCGAGGCGCGCGCTTTCGGCGACGGCGCGAAAGACGCTTCGGCCGATCGGCGCGCTGAATCGGCCGCCCGAGCACAAGCCCCGCCCGCGCTCGAAGTACGCGGCTTCGCCGCCGCGTCCGGCATCGACGAAGACCCGGTCACCGGCAGCCTCAACGCCGGCCTCGCGCAATGGTTGATCGCAGAAGGTCGCCTGCCCGATCGGTACATCGCAGCGCAAGGGCAGTGCGTGGGCCGCGATGGCCGCGTATTCGTCGAGCGCGATGCGCAAGGCCAGGTCTGGGTCGGCGGCAATACGGTGACATGCATCGAAGGCAGCGTCTCGCTGTAGCAAAACGACGGCAGAACGACGAACGCGATGTATTTCTCCAGCCAGTCTGCATGAGAGACCGAACTGCCATGCACGCCCAACTCGACCACCTCGTCATCGCCGCCCGCTCCCTCGACGAAGGCGTCGCCTGGTGCGAAGCGGCACTCGGCGTGACCCCCGGACCGGGTGGCGCGCATCCGCTGATGGGCACCCACAACCGGCTGCTGCCTGTCGCCACCGCTGTTTTTCCGCGCGCCTACCTCGAGATCATCGCGATCGATCCGAACGCCGCGCCGACCCGCGCGCCGGGCCTCGCGCGCTGGTTCGATCTGGACGACGCCGCATTGCAAGCCAGCCTCGCGCAGCACGGCCCGCAGTTGATTCACTTCGTCGCGCGCGTGCCGGACGCTGCCGCCACGTGCCGCGCGCTCGCCGCGATCACTGCGCTACGCGAGCCGCTCGACCGCGGCCGTATTCTCGAAGCCTCGCGCGAGACACCGAGCGGCCTGCTGCAATGGAAGATCACCGTGCGCGACGACGGACGGCGTTTGCTGGATGGCGTGTTGCCGACCGTGATCGAATGGGGCGATGTGCATCCGGCCGATGCGATGGTCGATAGTGGCGTCACGCTCGAATCGATCACGGCCTCGCATCCACACCCCGCGATGCTCGCATTCGCCTTCGACGCGATCGGCCTCGCGAACGTTCCGGTCGCATCCGGCGCCGCGTCGCTCACGGCCAGCCTGCGAACACCGCGCGGGTCGGTGCATTTGGCGTCCAGAACAGACTGAATCGTACTGACAAGTGCTACTTAATCGATAGCTGTCTGCGCATGTGGGGCGGACGTTTCAGGCACTTTTTCCTTGAAATAAATGGCATGCGGAGTGCCGGGCGCAGAACTCGCAAAGATTCCGCAGAAGACGCAAAAAAATTCAGAAAAAGGTGGTCTGAACGCACGCGTTCAGTGCGTCAGCAGCCATCGAAGTCGCAGGCATTACCGGCGTTTCGAGACGGCTCGAACTGTGCTTAAAGTGCCAGCTTCGCGATCGGGAAGGCAGAAAATTGGGCATTCCTTCTGCGCCTTCTGCGACACCTCTGCGTCTTCTGCGTCCGGAAGTCCGCATTCAGCCACCCAAAACCCGCTAAAGCGCCCCGAACCGCGACGGCCGATTGCGGTCGCAAAACGCAAGCAACTCCTCCAACTCGGTCGACTTGTCGAACACCGCGTCGGCGCCGAGCGCGAGGCAGCGCTCGCGAATCGGCTCGGTCGCGTAGTTGCTGAGCACGACGACTTTCTGCGCGGGATCGCGGTCGCGGCAACTCGCGAGCACGCCGAGCCCCGAGCCTTCGCGCAGAAACAAATCGACGATCGCCAGCTCCCAGTCGCTGCTGTGCTCACTGAGCCAGGCGCTGGCATCGCTTTCGTTGTCTGCAGTGCCGACGACCCGCGCGTTGGCCAAGTCTTGCAGTGCCGGAATCAGGTTATTCCGGATGATCTGGTTGTCTTCGACGAGGAAAGTGATGAGCGACATGGCGGGCCGGGTTCAGGGCATCGACCACAGCCCATGAAGTCGATGAGCGAATGGCAATGCCTGACCGACATCGTAGAAATGTTGGCGCTCGGCAGGCGTAGGCCGACTGCGCCATGCGTGGGGTGCGATCGCCTACGGCCTGCATAAACGGACGGTTTCGTGCGTTTGTGCACGCTTTTCAGGCATCCGGTCGTTCCGGATGCGGCATGGCTACGACCCACCCTCGTGCCAATTCGACTGTCGCGTCAGACGCCGCTGCAGCTTTTTTTGCTGCCCGCGGCGCCTCCAGAGGGTCCGCCTACCAGCGCGCTTTCACGCCGAGCGAACCCTGCACCGGACTCGAAGTGCGGGCCTTGCCGCCCGAAGCCCACAGGTGACCGACCTCGCCGTAGGCGCTCCAGACCCGGCTGAGGCCGAGGGTCATTCCACCGGCGAGCTCGGTCGAGGTGCTGCCGGTCGGCGCCGCGAAATCGGTGTAGGCGGCCGAGCCGATGAAGCGGCTCGTGTCGCTGCCGCCCGAGGCGCGATAGACGTTCACGCGGCCATAGGGTTGCAGCGGGCCGACGCGGGTCGTGATGTCGCCTTTCACACGAACACCGACGCGGCCGATCCACTGGCTGTCGGGGTCTTGCTGAACCCGGCCATTGAGAATCGGCAAGTCGCCGATCGTCAATTGCTGATGGATGAGCTGGAGCTGCGGCTCGACCGACCAGCCCTTTCCGAGCGCGAACGCCTGGCCGACCTCGATCGACGCCGCGCGGCCGTGGCCGTCGCCCGAAACCCGGACGCTGTTAAGCGGCTGCGTCGTGTAGTGGTGGCGCGAGAACTGCAACACCGCGTCGGCATAGAAACCACCGCCGCTCATCCAGGTGCCGTAGAAGCCGAGGTGCTCGCTGCGCAGGTCGTTGCTGCCGACCGGCCCGCGAATGCCGTTCGCAAAGCCGCGCACGCTGGCGTCGCCTTCGAGCTGGCCGACATAGGCGCCGGCATGCCAGTGCGGATCGGCGTAGAGGTCGGTGCCGGTCTGCACGCCGCTCAATCGGCCACTGCTGTCCGGGCTTACCGCGCCGCCCTGCTTCACCTCGATGCCGCTCGTGATCGCGCGGGCCCAGGCGCGGCGTTGACCACCTGTAGCGGCGCCGTTTGCGCCGACCGCATCGGCCTGGCGCGGATCGTCGTCACCGATCCGCTGATGCAGATTGCCCAGCGCCGCGAGTTCCCCCTGGCGCAGTTGTGATGGCAGGCCCGCGAGCAACGGCACTTCGGGCCGGTAGCTCTGAATGCCGACCGGCGGCAGGACCGGCGGGGGCGCCGGCGACACGGGTGGCGCCGGGGGGGATGGCACCGGGGGTGCAGGCGGCACCGGTGGCGCAGGCGGCGCGGGCGGTGTTGGAGGTGCGGGCGGCGCCGGAGGTGTTGGTGGCGCGGGTGGCGCGGGCGGCGGCGGTGGCGGTGGCGGTGGCGGCGGCGGCGGGACGATGTCCGAGCGCAGATACCAGTTCTCGCCGGCGCCGGTCGCATCGGCGGCGAACAGGCGATAGGTGAACGCACCACCGACGAGCTGACCGCCCGCGAGCGCGAAGGCGTCTTTGGTGGTCTGCGCGGTGGTGGTCGCGCCGTTGAGGGCGCTGATCACTTCGACCCCGTTGCCGCTGGTCGCGGCGCCGTTGGCAGCGCCGCTCGCGTTGACGATCTGCAAGTTCGTCTTGCCGCTGGCCGACGCGCCGGGCCCGTCGAGCACCAGCCGGTCGCTCGGCCCGTTCGCCACGCCGAGCGCGCTGCCGAGACGCAAGGTGCCGCCGTTGCCGACATAAGGCCCGGTCACCGTCAGCGCGCTGCCCGGCGCCGCACCGACCAGCGAGACCGTGCCGGCGTTGGTGAGCGACGCCAGGTTCTGGTTGAAGCCGCCAGTATCGAGCGTCGCGCCGACGGCCACGCTATGCGGCGAATTCGCAGCGAAGCCGTTGGCGGCTGTGGCTTGCAAGGTACCCGCGTTGACCGCCGTCGCACCGCTGTAGCTGTTGGCACCTGTCAACGCCACGACGCCGCTGCCGGCCTGCGTGACGCTGCCGGTGCCGCTGATGTTGCCCGCGAAATTCGTGCTGTCGGCGCGGTTGAAAACCAAGGTCGCGTTGTCGACCACGTTGCCGACGATGCTGCCTGAGGTCGCGCCGTCGCCGACCTGAAGCGAGCCGGCCGTGATGTTGGTTCCACCGGTGTAGGTATTGGCGCCCGTGAGTACCGTGACGCCGGTGCCGGCTTGCGTGACGCTGCCCTTGCCGCTGATGACACCGGCGAAAGTCGCCTTGTCGGACCGGTTGAACGCCAGCGCTGCGTCGTCGACCACGTTGCCGAGAATGCTGCCCGATGCGCCGCCATTGCCGATCTGCAAGATGCCGGCGGCGATATTGGTGCCGCCCGTGTATGTGTTCGCACCGGCCAACACCAGCGTGCCGCTGCCGACCTTGACCACCGATCCGCCGGTGGCGGTGACGTCGTTCTGAACGAATTTGCCCTTGGCGTCGGTAAAGCCCGGGCCGGTGTCCGAGATCACGCCCGAAATCGTGTCGTTTTTGTTCAATCCGCCGAGCGTCAGGGTTTGCGCGCCGAGCAGCACGTTGCCCACGCCCGAAAGCGAGCCGATCGCGGTGCCGGAGGGATTGGTATCGACATAGACCCGGCCGCCCGCGTTGTTCGCGATCGTGGTGCCCGCGAGATCGACGTTGTTCTGCACCGTGACCGTGCCGGCGTTGTTGGTGATGTTCGCGTTACCGCCAGAACTGTTGGTGAAGAACTCGACCCGGCCGTTGGTGTTGTTGATGGTCGCGTTGCCGGCGGTCGTGCCCGTGTCGGCGAAGGTGATGTACGCGCCGGTGACCTCGTTCGTCAAGGTCGCGTTGCCCGCGGTGGCGCCGGTCTGAAAAAACACGCCCGAATTGGTGCCGAGCACGTTCGAACTCACATGGGTGGTGATCGTGCGATTTTGCGCATTCGCTGCGGCGCCGATAAAGAGCAGTTCGGCGTTGTCGTAAATGTCGATCGGGCCCGTGCCGAGCGCGGTGCTCGCGTTGGTCTGGGTGTTGATGCGTCCGTTCGGATTACCGCCGATCCGTATGCCACCGGTGAAGCCGGGGCTTGCGCCACCAATACTGACCCGCAGGCTCTCGCTGGTGTCGGTGCCGGTGTTGACCAGTTGCAGCAAGCCGCTACCCGAAAGGCCACCGCTCAGATTGGTGCCGGTGGTGTCGTTGAAATCGATCGTGCCGCCGCCCGCGCCGATCGTGATCGGCCTGAAGCTCACGCCGAGCCCGCCGGTCAAACGCAACGTTCCGCTATTGAAAACCAGGCCGCCGGTGCCGAGATTGGCCGATCCGCCGACCTGCAAGGTGCCTTGATCGATGCTGGTGGAGCCGGCGTATGTGGCGCTGCCCAATAACACCAGCGTGCCGGCGCCGTTCTTGATGATGTCGCCACTGCCTCTGATGGTGCCCGACTGGGTTGCCGTGCCGGCGCCGAGGTTGGTCAGCGTGATTTGCCCGGGTGAAGTGGTGGTAAGCGCATTCCCGTTGTCGGCACCATCGGCGTAACTGGTCGATTGAGCTCGCACCGGGCTTGTCGTGCCGAACAGCGCACCGGCGGCGACCAGCGCGGCAACTGCGAGCCCGACCCCGCTCGACCGCTTGCCGCGCGCCGCGGCCAGCTCCGAAACCGCCACCCACGCGCCCAGCGCATGGTTCCACAGGCTGCGATAAGACTTGTTCATGGTTTCCGACTCTTTTTGAACCGACGTTGACTGGATTCAGCCGAATGTTTCAACACGTTTCGGCGAATGACTCCCGTTGATATCACGTGAGCGGTCGCTCGCGGGACCTGCGCGCAGCTCTGGCATTGTCAAAATCACATCCATGGGAAATTTGTATCTCGTACGCCACGGTCAGGCCTCTTTCGGAGCCGATGACTACGATCAACTGAGCGATCTCGGCCATCGCCAGAGCGTGCGGCTCGGCACGTATTGGCGGCAACGCGGCATGCGCTTCGACGCGGTGCTGATCGGCACGCTCAAACGCCATCGGCAAACCTGGGAAGGTATCGCCGAAGGCCTCGGCATCGCTCCCGGAGAGGCCACGCGCGATGTCACCGAACTTGCCACCAGGCGCGAAGATGGCGCTGAGGGCGCCTCGCCGCCGGTCCTCGCCTGGCCCGGCTTGAACGAGTACGACGGCGAGGCGGTGGTCGCGGCGATCCATCCCGACAAGCTGCCCAAACCCGACACGCCCGAGTTGTACCGCGAACATTTCCGCCTGCTGCGCCGCGCGCTTTCGGCCTGGATGGCGGCCGAGACCGAGCCGGCGGGCATGCCGAGCTACATCGACTTTCTGGCCGGCGTGACCAGCGCGCTCGACCATGTGCGGGGCCACCATCACGGCGCAAAAGTGCTCGTGGTGTCCAGCGGCGGCCCGATCTCGACCGCGGTCGGCCAGGTGTTGCAAACCCCGGCCGACGTCACGATCGAGCTGAACCTGCGAATGCGCAACACCTCGGTCACCGAATTCGCCTTCACGCCCAAGCGCCACATGCTCGTTACCTACAACACGCTGCCGCATCTGGACGGGGCGCAATTCGAGGGGTGGGTGACGCACGCTTGAGCTGGGACGGGATCGGGATCGGGATCGGGATCGGACTGCCGAACGCGAAGGACGCGAAGGTTTCGCGAAGGGCGCGAAAGGGATACCGGAATTTTTCCAGATTGGGGGATATGTGGCGTTGTGACGAATTCGATTGCTGCGCAAACGCAAGCTGTCTCGATGACAAGACCGAATCGCTATTAAATGAATAGCTGTTTGCGCTTATTTGACGGGCGTTTCAGCCATGTTTCATATAAATTTCTTGGGTTTCCTTACGCGTCCTTCTCGAAGCCTTCGCGCCCTTCGCGTTAGGCTGCCCGCATTCGGCTGCCCGAGTTCAAGGCCGCAGTGAAAGGCAACCCCATGCAAGCCCCCGGCCACCCAGGCACATCGCCCACCTGGACCAGCAGCGCCAAGGACTTGGTCGGCACGGCTTTGGGGCCGGCGCGGCTCTGGTTCACGACGGGCTACGGCATCCTGAACGAGGTCTATTACCCGCGCATCGACCTGCCGCAGATTCGCGACATGGGCTTTATCGTGGCCGACGGCAAGGGCTTCTGGGTCGAGGTGAAGCGGCATAACGACTACCGCGCCGATCTGCCTGAGCCGGGCATTCCGGCGCTCTCGATCGTCCACACGCATCCGCGCTTCACGCTCCAGCTGCGGATCGCGCCCGATCCCGAGCGCGACGTGCTGCTGATCGAGGTCGCGCTGCACGGCGACGAAAGCCTGCATCCCTATGTGCTGCTCGCGCCGCACCTCGGCGGCTCGGGGCACGACAACACAGCCGAATGCGGATCGCACCACGGGAGGCGCGTGCTGTGGGCCGAGCAGGGGCCGTTCGGCCTTGCGCTCGCGGCGGGCGACAGCGCGCAATGCGACGCTTTCGGCGCAACCAGCGCGGGTTATGTCGGCGCGAGCGACGGCTGGCAAGACTTCGACCGCAACGGCCGGCTCACCTGGCGCTACGACTCGGCTGGCCCCGGCAACGTCGCGCTCACCGGCGCGCTGCCGCGCGAGGCGACGCTCGCGCTCGGCTTCGGCTCGAGCCGCGAATCGGCTGCTACCCTGGCCATGTCCGCGCTCGCGCAGCCTTTCGACGACGTCTGGCAACGCCATGTCACGGCGTGGCGCGACTGGCATCTGCCCAAAGAGCGACCGCTCGGCCTGCCGGCGCCGCTGCACGTGCAGATGGCCACCTCGGCGATGGTGCTGCGCGTGCATCAGGACAAAACTTATCCCGGTGCGATGGTCGCGAGCTTGTCGATTCCCTGGGGCAACGACAACGACAGCATGGGCGGCTACCACCTGGTGTGGCCGCGCGACGTGGTCGAAAGCGCGGGCGGGCTGCTGGCGCTCGGCGCGGTGCCCGAAGCGCGCAACATCCTGCGCTACCTGATCGCGACCCAGCTCGAAGCCGGCAACTGGTCGCAGAACCAATGGCTCGGCGGCAAACCGTTCTGGCAGGGCAGCCAGCTCGACGAGGCGGCGTTTCCGGTGCTACTCGCGGCGGCATTGGCCGAGCGCGATGCGTTGGACGGCATCGCCGTCGCCAACATGGTGCAGCGCGCGCTGGCTTTCGTCGCGCGCACCGGCCCGGCGACCGATCAGGACCGCTGGGAAGAAGACGCCGGCCTCAACGCCTTCACGCTCGCGACCGCGATCGGCGCGCTGGTTTGCGGTGCGCATTGGCTCGCACCCACGGCAAGCGACTGGGCATTAAAAATCGCCGACGACTGGAATGCACGGATCGAAGACTGGACCGCGGTCCACGACACCGCCCTCGCGCGTGCGCACGGCGTCGCCGGCTACTACGTGCGCATCGCGCCGCCACGGGACGGCAACGGCGCAAGCCGGCTCGACCAGATCCTCAAGGTCAAGAACCGCCTGACCGACCCCGGCCTGCCGGCCGACGCCCAGGTCGCGACCGACTTTTTGCAACTGGTGCGGCTCGGCCTGCGCGCCGCCGACGACCCGCTGGTCGTCGACACCGTCAAGGTCGTCGATGCGCTCCTCAAAACCGACACGCCCAACGGCCCGGTCTGGCACCGCTACAACGGCGACGGCTACGGCGAGCACGAAGACGGCCGACCGTTCGACGGCACCGGCGTGGGCCGCGGCTGGCCGCTTTTGACCGGCGAGCGCGGGCATTACGAACTGGCCGCCGGCCGCGACCCGCTGCCTTATCTGAATGCGATGGCCGCGATGGTCGGACGCTGCTGCCTGATTCCGGAACAAGTCTGGGACACCGATCCGATCTCGCGCTACGGTCTTTCCATCGGCGAGCCCAGCGGCTCGGCGATGCCATTGGTCTGGGCCCATGCCGAATTCGTCAAGCTGGTCGCGAGTCGCGCGCTCGGCCGGCCCTTCGACCGGCCCGAAGCGCTCTGGCAACGCTATGGCGGCAAGCGCCCGTCGCCCGATTGCGTCGTCTGGACGCCCAACATGCCGATCCCCACGATCCGCGCCGGCCAGACGTTGTGCCTCGCGCTGCCGCGGCCCGCGCGCGTGCACCACGGCCTCGCGCATGGCGACAGCGGCTGGCAGCGCGTGACGGACCTCGACACCGATGATTCAGGGCTGACGCTGCATGTGGCGACCTTGCCCGCAACCTCTGGCATGGCTGGAACGTCGATCGTGTTCACGCTGTTCTGGACCGACAGCCAGCAGTGGGAAGGGCGGGACTGGCGGGTCGAGATCGTGGAGAAATGAAGCAAAAGGGCATGCACGGACCGCAACCTCAACCCTGCCAAACCCCATACCCCTCCCGTCGCAGCGCAATCCCGAGTTCGACCTCACGGCTGCGCGCGGTTTCGTAGTCCATCGGGTTGTAGCGTTCGTACAGTGCCGGCAGCAACCGGAGCCCGAAGTCGCGCACGAACGCGCTGGCCTGAATGCCGGCCTTGTGCTTGTCGAAGCGTACGTCGGGGTCGAGCCCGGTCATGCCGACATAGACGAAAGGCTTGCCGAGGACGTAATCCGGGTTGGCACGCCGGAACCGGGCGCTGTTCCAGACCCGATCGTCGAGTTCGACGACATAGACGTGATAGTGGGTGCGGCGCGTGGGCAAAGGAATTCGGAAAGCCGGCCGCGAAGGACGCGAAGGTTCCGCGAAGGACGCGAAAAATTCAGAAAAAGTGGTCGCATCGCCCGCCAGGTCAGCGCAGACAGCTACTCTATTGATAGCTCAGCTGACACCCGGCCGCTTCGACTCGCACGGTGCCGCGCGTCGCTTGCCATCGCCGACAGCACTGGCAAAGCTCTAACAAGAACAAAGAACAGAAAATTTCTGGTATTCCTTTTGCGCCTTCTGCGAAACCTTTGCGTCCTCTGCGCCCGGAAGTCCGACCCCGCTTCGCCCCTCAGCCCTTGTTCGCGTTCTGCTTCATGTGCGCCAGCGCGACCATCAGCGCGGCGCCGCCGAGGGTCTTGATGAGACTCGAATGCTCGGCGTAGAACTGGCTCATCTGATCGACGACGCCAGGCTGCTGCTGCTCGGCATGTGCGGCGACTTCGCCGGCTTGCGCGGGCGTGAGTTTGGACGCTTGCTCCGGCGTGAGCTGAGTCTGGCCCGGCGAAAGCAGCTTGCCGAGCAGGCCGCCCGCCAACCCCGACGCAGCAGCCGGGCCGAGCGAGGCGAGGATCTGGTTGAGCATTCCGGCTTGCTGATTGGGCTGCGCCTGGCCGAAGGTTTTGGCGATCAGCTCGCTGAAAGGCGGCGTCTGGTCCGAGCGCATCACGCCCGAAACGCCGGCGCTCAAATCGTCTCTGGACGCATGCTGCGCGACCTGGTCGAAGTGCTGGTCGGCATTGTTTTCGTTGGCGCCTGCGAGTGCGCTTTGCAAGATATCCATCAAGCCCATGTCGTGCTCCTTGTAAGTAGGTTGTTCAGATTCAGGTCTTTTTGGCGACCATGCCGTAGATGATCAGCAAGATAATCGCGCCGACCACCGAGGCGATGAAGCCCGCAGTCGAGCCTGCGTCATACCAGCCGAGCGCCTGGCCCAAATAGGTCGCGCCGAGCGAACCCAGAATGCCCAGAATCGTGGTCCAGATATAGCCCAGCGGCTGGTTGCCCGGCAAGATCGCGCGCGCGATCAGTCCGACGACGAAGCCGATCACGATGGTCCAGATGATTCCCATGGTTTTGCCCCTATGCAGAAGTGAGTTGGCGTGCCGCCCGCAAAGCGCGTCCGGCTCGCGGCGATCATAGGCCCTCGATGTGAACTTTCTTCGACATCGGTACTGCGCACCGCATGGACATGCTTTCGCCAGCATGACCGGGTCTCGCGCTACATTCATCCGATGTTCGAAAAACTTCCCGACGTGATCGGCCACGCGCTCTCGGATGTGCGCGCCGGCCTCGACCAGATTGTTTTCAACACGCTCGGGCTGCGCGCCGGCATGGCGACGATCGAGGTGCGCAGCCTCGCTTTCGCCGACCACGCGCCGATCCCCGAGCGCTACACCGCCGACGGCGAGGGCGTATCGCCGCCGCTGTCGTGGACCAGCTTGCCCGAAGGCACCCGATCGGCCGTGCTGATGGTCGAAGACGCCGATTCGCCGACGCCCAATCCCTTGGTGCATGCGATCGCGGTCGGCTTGGCGGACGACGGCGCGGGCGGCGGCGTGCTGGCCGAAGGCGCGATCGCGCAGGATGAAGCGGCCCACGACAAGGGTGACGACGACAGCCAAGAAGCCGACCCCGCCCCGCACATCGGCCGCAATTCGACCCTGCAAGCCGGCTGGCTGCCGCCCGATCCGCCACCGGGCCACGGTGTGCACCGCTATGCGTTTCAGATCTACGCGCTTGCGGCCGGGGCCGAATTTTCAGACGCGCCCGGCCGCGACGAAGTGGTCGAGCAACTGCGCGCGCATGCGATCGCGAGCGGCTTGCTGATCGGCACCTACGAACGGCCGGATACGTCGATCAAAATCGGCGAGGCGGGAGCAGTTGCGGCGCCGCTGGCGGGGGCTTGAAAGTCGGGGCGGGGTCGGTGGGAGCGGACGTCCGGGGAGCGGACTTCCGGACGCGAAGGACGCGAAGGACGCGAAGGACGCGAAGGTGTCGCGAAAGACGCGAAAGGAAAACCGTATTTTTTTGGAATTGGGGGATGTGACATCGCTGACGAAACGAGCGCAGCGGGCAGATCAGCTCGAGGAAAAAGAAGAAAACTTGCTACCAATAAAATAGCTGCTTGCGCGCGTCTATTAACGGTTTCCGCCACTTTTCATCTAAATTCTTTTTCTTCTTTCGCGCCCTTCGCGAAACCTTCGCGTCCTTTGCGGCCGGCTGTTCGGTTCAGCGAGCCGCCGACGCAACCATCGACAGCGGCAGCCGGCTGACTTCGGCCAGAAGCAGCGCAAGTTGTGTCGCCGCCGCGTCGATTACCGCCTGGCCTTTTTCGGCTGTCGCGGCGGCCGCATTGCCGGCAGCGCCGGCGCGGTTGTAGTCCTGCATTGCCCAGGCCAGCTTGGCACTGCGGCCGTTGCCGAGGATGGGATAGTCGGCAGCGCGCTGGCGGGAGGTGGAATCGAAGTTCTGCGCGGCGGCCATCCGCACCAGCCCGGAATCGGTTGCAGCATCGAGCGCCAGCATCATCGCGGTTTCGATTTCGCCGCCATGCACGCCGAAGCGGTGCTCGTCGGCGCTGAATTGCGCGTTCGCCTCGGCCATCGGCAGGTTGAACCAACTCACGCTGTAGACGACGAGGCCGTGCGCCATGCGCATTTCGCGCGCCGCGACGTCCATCGGCCCGACATGGCCGCCGTGCGCGTTGAAGAGGATTAACTTTTTGACGCCGGCGCGCGCGACGCCGGCGGCCATGTCTTTCCAGAGCGCGAGCAGGGTTTCGGCCGACAGGCTCAAGGTGCCGGCGAAGTCGATGTGCTCGGGGCTGAAGCCGATCGCCTGGGTCGGCAAGAAAAGCACCGGCAAGTCGGCCGGCAATTGCGGCAATGCCGCCGCGACGATGCCATCGGCGAGCCGGGTGTCGACACAAAGCGGCAAATGCGGGCCATGCTGCTCGGTCGCGCCGAGCGGCAGCACCGCGACCGTCGTGGCCGGGTCGAGCGCGGCGAAGTCGGGGGTCGCGAGCTCGGCCCAGAAGCGACTCGGCAAGGCTTTGGCGTCGGGCGGCTTGGCGTTCTCGAAAGCGGACTCGGAAGCGGATTCGGAAGCAGCGGACATGACCGCGATCTTATCGAGCGGGCGTGTGAAGCGACGCGGCCGCGGCAGATCGCACTCGATCGCATTGCTACTAATTTAATAGCTGTTTGCGCACGTCCAGTAAGCGTTTCGAGCACTTTTCATATAAATTTTTCAGCGCGCAATTCTTTCGATATCGGCACTTCGACGGACGGGCGCGGATAATCGATTCGCAGTCCGAAGCGCTATCCGAGCGCTTCGGCTCGCGGCCTTTCAAGGAGATCCTCATGCCCGGCTTGCTTCCCGATATCGACCCCGACGGCCTGCTCGAGTATTCGGTGGTCTACACCGACCGCGCGCTCAACCACATGTCGGCAAAGTTTCAGCAGGTGATGCGCGACATCTCAAGCACGCTCAAGGAGGTGTACGCCGCGCGCTCGGCTGTCATCGTGCCGGGCAGCGGCACCTTCGGCATGGAAGCGGTGGCACGCCAGTTCGCGACCGGCCAGCGCTGCACGATTTTGCGCAACGGCTGGTTCAGCTACCGCTGGACCCAGATTCTCGACATGGGCGGCATCGCGTCCGAATCCGTGGTGCTCAAGGCGCGCCGGGTCGGCAGCGGAGGCGAAGAGTCACCGTTCGCCCCGGCGCCGATCGACGAAGTCGTCGCGTCGATCGAAGAGACGCAGCCCGCCGTCGTCTTCGCGCCGCATGTCGAAACCTCCTCGGGCATGCTGTTGCCGGACGACTATTTGCGCGCGGTCGCCGACGCGGTGCATGCGGCGGGCGGCATTTTCGTGCTCGACTGCATCGCGAGCGGCGCGATCTGGGTGGATATGCGCAAAACCGGCGTGGATGTGCTCATCAGCGCGCCACAAAAAGGCTGGAGCGGCTCGCCCGGCTGCGCCTTCGTGATGCTCAGCGACCGAGCGCGCGAACGGATCGAGCAGACCACCAGCACCAGCTTCGCCTGCGATCTGCGCAAGTGGCTCTCGATCATGGAAACCTACGAAGCCGGCGGCCATGCCTATCACACCACCGTGCCGACCGACGCGCTTGCGCAGACCCGCGACGTGATGCTGGAAACCAAGCGCTACGGCTTCGAAAAGCTGCGCGACGAACAAGTCGCGCTCGGCCACGCGGTGCGCGCAATGCTCGAACAACGCGGCTTCGCGAGCGTCGCCGCCGAAGGCTTTCAGGCGCCGGGCGTGGTCGTCAGCTACACCCGCGACCCGGATTTGAAAGCCGGCAAGAAGATGCTCGGCCATGGCCTGCAACTCGCCGCCGGCGTGCCGCTCGAATTGGGCGAGGGAGCCGACTTCAGCAGCTTCCGCATCGGCCTGTTCGGGCTCGACAAGCTGCATCACACCGAGCGCAGCGTCGAAGCGCTCGAACGGGCCTTCGATGAAGCGTTCGGGCCTGCCGAGGCGGTCGACGCGAGGTCAGTGGCGCAGCCGGCATGATTGCGCATCCATTGTCTTGTGCGACCCGACAGAGCACTGTCAATATCCCAGCCTGCTCCAGTAGCAAACGCTGCGGTTAAACACCTACTCGCACCGCCTGCGGCTGCACAGATAGAGGAGCGAACGCCTTGGAACACATCGTCCAACTGCATATCGAAAAATTACCCGAAGGTTTCTACCTTGCGACCAGCAACGAGGTACAAGGCCTCGTTGCGCAAGGCCGAACGATCCAGGAAACCGTGGAGATTGCGCGCGACGTGGCGAAAAAATTGATCGAGGCTCAGACTGGTGACGAATTTGCGCATTTGGTGCCCGCGCATGAGGTTTTCGACTACCCGATGATCATCGCGACCTGATGGGCGCCCTTGCGGGATTCCGATACCGGCAAGTCGTCAAGCGCCTCAAGCAATTGGGGCTTGAATTTCATCGGCAAGCGGCGGGTTCGCATGAAATCTGGTTCAGCACCGCGTCAGGTCGCTACACAACCATTCCCAATCATTCTGGCGACCTGCCCGAAGGCACACTTCGAGCGATCCTCAAGCAAGCGGGAATCGAAGCTGACGATTTTTTGCAGCAAAAGTAAGGCGAATCTATGTTTCGGAAGCTGACCACCGGGTCAAACGAATCGTCCGTCGTTGCGCAATTTGCTCCGCCTGTCTGACTATTTCCATGCCGTCCGGAAATTTGATGCACGCGCAGTCCACCAGGCCCGGAATGCGAACGCGAACCTCTTCGCTCGCGGTCATCGTTGAGAACGGACGAGGTTGGTACGCCGCGACTCCCGCCGCCGAAACTGACCTCAACTCGCGAAAGCCTTTAGTCAGCTGAAAAAGAAGCAATGATCGGCGCAGGGGCAGCACGGCCACATCGTCACGTTTGATTTGCCTGGAACGCGTCAAACCATATTCAGCAAGCCTTGATGACTTCCTTTCGGGTGCTGCTATGAAATGACTTTCGCCGTCACTTCCGGCATATCTCATTGATTTTCTTTTGGCGCTGTCAAAGTTGAGCTTCGTCATACACAGAGTATGGCGCGACCGAAAGCCGCAAATCGTCGCGGCCTTACGTCGGATTCGAGCAAACAGCAAGTTTTGCTCGGCTCGCAGAACCTTCGCGGCCAGCACCCCGAATTCTCTTTTCAGCCCGGCTTGAAGCCCCACCGCTCACGGCCCCTTCGCCACCCGCCACACCGTGTTACCCACGTCGTCCGCCACCAGCAACGCGCCCGACTTGTCGAGCGCGACGCCCACGGGTCGACCGCGGGCCTTGCCGTCGGACGTCAGAAAGCCGGTCAAAAAGTCCCGTGGCGGCCCGCTGGGCTTACCGGCTGCGAAGGGCACGAACACCACCTTGTAGCCAGCCGCCGGCTTGCGGTTCCAGGAGCCGTGTTCGCCGATGAACGCACCCTGGGCGTATTCGGCCGGCATCCGGTCATCGGAGAACGCGAGCCCGAGCGCGGCGACATGGGTGCCGAGGCCGAAATCGGGTTTGATCGCTTTCGAGACCATCGCGGGGTTCGGCGGCTCGACGCGCTTGTCGACATGGTCGCCCCAGTAGCTCCAGGGCCAGCCGTAAAAACCGCCGTCTTTCACCGAGGTCAGGTAGTCGGGCACCAGATCGCTGCCGATCTCGTCGCGCTCGTTGGCCACCGTCCAGAGCTGCTTGGTCTCGGGCTGCCAGGCCATGCCATTCGGGTTGCGCAGGCCGGTGGCGTACAAGCGCTTGGTGTTGGTCTTCGGGTCGATCTCCCAGATCGCGGCGCGGCCTTCTTCGGCGGCGAGGCCGTTTTCGCCGACATTGCTGTTGGAGCCGACCGTCGCGTAGAGCTTCGCGCCGTCGGGGCTGGCGATCACGTTCTTGGTCCAGTGGTGGTTGATGCCGGCGGGCAAATCGACCACCTTGACCGGCTCGGCTGTGATCGCGGTATCGCCAGTCTGATACGGCACCTTGACGATGCCGTCGGCGTTGGCGATGAAGAGTTCGTTGCCGACCAGCGCCATGCCGATCGGCGAATGGAGGTTGCGCACCAGCACCGTGCGCATGTCGGCGACACCGTCGCCGTGGGTGTCGCGCAGCAAGGTGATCCGGTCGGCGCTTTCAACGCGCGAGCCGGCGCGCTTCATCACCGCGCCCATGACCCAGCGCCGTACCGCGCCAATCGGCCCGTTGCCGCCGTCTTTCTGCGCCGCCTCGGGTTTTGGCGGCGCGCCGCTTTCGGCGACCAGCACATCGCCGTTGGGCAGCAGATAGACCCAGCGTGGATGGTCGAGGTTGCGCGCCAGCGCGGTGAGTTTGAATCCCGGCTGCGGGGTCGGCCCCTGCACATCGACCCAGCCGGTGGCCGGCGCGATGTTCACCGTCGGAACCAGCGACTTGTCGGGCGGCGGCAATTGCGGCTCGGGACCGATGCCGGCTTCGAACGGCAGCTTGGCGACATCGCCGCAACCCGCGAGCAAGGCGGCGGCGAGTACGGGCGCCAAGGCGAATCTGAAAGGCAATGCGGACAATTGAAGCTCCTTGAATGCGGAAGCGGATGCGGACTTCCGAACGCGAAGGGCGCGAAGATTCCGCGAAGGGCGCGAAAGAACAGCCGAAATTTCGATTGGATGATCGCACCAGGGCGACCGGCGCGCTGTCAGCAGGCGGCGCATTCGGGCGTGATACCCAGCTCGGCCTCGACGCTACGATGTTCAGATGACCGACACCGCCACCGAAGAACTGTTCCGCGTCGACGCCCGCCTGAGTGAATGCGAAGCGCACGTGCTGCGCATCGCTCGTGACGAGGCCGGCGGCGTCTCGGGCATCGTGCTCGACCGCACCGTGTTCTATCCGCTGGGCGGCGGGCAGGCCGGCGACAGCGGCGTGCTGGTGCTCGAAGGCGGCCGCCAGATCGCGATCGCCGACACCCGAAAAGCCAAAGATGCCGAAGGCCGGCCCACCGCGCAGATCCTGCATCTGCCCGCGCCGGGCCAGGAGGCCGTCCTCGCCGCGCTCGAAGCCGGCCAGCCGGTGCGCGCCGTCATCGACTGGCAGCGCCGCCACAAACTGATGCGCTTTCATACCGCGACCCATCTGCTGTGCCATCTGGTGCCGCATCCGGTCAACGGCTGCTCGATCACACGAGACTACGCGCGGCTCGATTTCCACATGACCGAGCCGCTCGACAAGCAAGCATTGACCGCCGGCCTCGCCCGGCTGGTCGCCGAAGCACATCCCCTCATCGTCGGCGCCGTGAGCGACGCCGAACTCGACGCGAATCCCGGCCTCGTCAAAAGCATGAGCGTGCAACCGCCACGCGGCTCGGGCACGGTGCGGACGATCCGGATCGGCGGCGACGAGCAGATCGATCTGCAGCCCTGCGGCGGCACGCATGTGAACAACACTTCCGAGATCGGCGACGTCGTAGTGACAAAGATTGAAAAGAAGAGCGCCACCACCCGCAGGGTGGTGTTGGGTTGGAACAACCCCTGAGCGAAGCGAAGAGCGCTTCTTTGACGGCGCTCACAATTGGGCGAAGCGAAGCGGAGCACTTGTGATGCGGCCGGCAAAAGAAGAGCGCCACCACCCGCAGGGTGGTGTTGGGTTGGAACAACCCCTGAGCGAAGCGATGCGCCTTCTTTGACGGCGCTCACAATTGGGCGAAGCGAAGCGGAGCACTTGTGATGCGGCCGGCAAAAGAAGAGCGCCACCACCCGCAGGGTGGTGTTGGGTTGGAACAACCCCTGAGCGGACCGCCTTACGGCCGAACAGCATGAAAAGCAGTGGCGCGAAAGGCGCGAAAGGCACGAAAAAATCGAAATTTCCGGTATCCCTTTGCCTCGCTGAACCGAATGATCTTTATCACCCGTGTTCGTCGGTTCGTTCCGGGCCCGAGGAACAAAACCCGGCCAATGCGCTCCGACCACTCCCGATGAAACCTGTTTCGCGCCCGCTTATTGCTACGTTTTTCATAGCTGTCTGCGCAGTCTGCATGCCCGTTGCAGCCCAGTTTTCTTCAAATCCGTCGGCAGTCGTAACCACCGACCACGTCCGCGCCGAGCTGATCGCGCAGGCGCCCGACGGGGTTCAGCCGGGCGCGCCAGTCTGGGTCGGACTCAAAATCACGCACCAGCCGGGCTGGCATACCTACTGGAAGAACGCGGGCGATTCGGGGCTCGCGACCGAATTGCAGTGGCAGTTGCCGGCCGGTGTTTCGGCTGGCGATATCGCCTGGCCGGTGCCCGAAAAGATCCGGATCGGGCCGCTCGCCAACTATGGCTACGAAGGCACGGTGCTGTTACCGGTGCCGCTCAGCGTGGCGCCCGGGTTCAAGACCGACCTGCTCGCGGGGAGCATCGGCAATAGCGGCATGCTCGATGTGAAGCTGCATGCGAACTGGCTGGTCTGCGAGAAGGAATGCATTCCCGAAGAAGGCGATTTCGCGCTCAAGCTGCCGTTGACCGGCTCGACCGCGCTCAATGGCGCCGAATTCGATGCGGCGCTCGCAGCCGAGCCGCACGCGCTAGCCGACGGGGCCGGCAAGATCGCGGTCCAAGGCCAACGCCTCGCGATCAGCGTCGACGGCCTGCCCGAAGCGGCGCGCGGCAAATCGCTCGCGCTCTTTCCCGAAACCGGCGAAGTCATCCATAACGCCGCGGCGCTCGGCAAAGACTGGACCCAGGCCTGGGACGGTGCGCGCTGGACGGCGTCGGTGCCGCTGGCCGAGCAGCGCAGCGAAAGCCCGCGCGCGATGCCGCTGGTGCTGGCGCTCGCGCCGAAGGATCGGCAGGCGGGTTCGCCGATCGCCTGGCGCGTGGTGGCGCCGGTTTCGGGCGACTGGCCGCAGAGCGCAGCGAAGGCGACCGTGTCGCCGGCTTTGGCGACCGCGCTGGCGGCGAATGCGTCTTCGAAGAATGCCGCCGGCATCCCGGCCGTTCCGCAAGTCGTCGCTTCGTCGGGCTTTGCCGCATTGGCGCTGGCGCTCGTCGGCGCATTGGTCGGCGGATTGCTATTGAACCTGATGCCCTGCGTTTTCCCGGTACTCGCGATCAAGGTGCTCGCGCTGACCCGCCATGCGCAGGACCGGCAAGCGCATCGGCGCGCGGCCCTCGCCTACACCGCAGGCGTGCTCGCGTCGGTGCTCGCGCTCGCGGGGCTGATGCTTGCCTTGCGCGCGGCCGGCACACAGCTCGGCTGGGGCTTTCAGTTGCAGTCGCCGGTGGTGGTGGCGGCGCTGGCGGCGCTCTTCACCTTGATCGGGCTGAATCTCGCGGGCGTTTTCGAATTCGGCAACGTCGCGCCGGCCGGGCTCGGCGCGGTGCAGGCGAGGCATCCGGTCGCCAACGACTTTCTCTCGGGTGTACTGGTCGTGGTGGTCGCATCCCCGTGCACGGCGCCGTTTCTGGGCGCTTCGCTGGGGCTCGCGATCGCGTTGCCCGCGGCCGAGGCGCTTTTGCTGTTCGCCGCGCTCGGGCTCGGGCTCGCGCTGCCGTATCTGGTCGCGGGCTTCGTGCCGGCGATTGCGCGCTGGATGCCCAAGCCCGGCGCCTGGATGGTCACCTTGCGCCGCCTGCTCGCCTTTCCGATGTTCGCGACCGTCGCCTGGCTGGTCTGGGTGCTCGGCCAGCAAAGCGGCATCGACGGCGCGGGCGCCTTGCTCGCACTGCTGGTCGCACTGGCGGCGGTCGTGTGGTCGCTCACCTTGCGGGGGCGCACGCGAATCGCGATTGCTAGTATTTCGATAGCTGTCAGCGCACTGTTGGCGGCTGCTATCGGCCGAAATGTTATCGAAGGCGCGCCACCCGCCGGCGCGGTGGCCGAGGCCGGCGCGCGCTGGCAGCCATGGTCGGTGGCTGCCGTCGATACCCAACTGGCCGCCGGCCGGCCGGTATTCATCGACTTCACCGCCGCCTGGTGCGTGACCTGCCAGGTCAATAAAAAAACCACCCTGGCCGATGCTGGCGTACTGGCCGCATTCGATGCCAAAAAGGTCGCGATGCTGCGCGCCGACTGGACCCGGCGCGAGCCCGCGATCACCAAGGCGCTGGCTGCGCTGGGCCGCAACGGGGTGCCGGTCTATGTGCTGCAGGCGCCCGGCAAAGCACCGATGGTGTTGACCGAACTGCTTGGCAAGGCGGAACTGCGCGACAAGCTCGCGGCGCTTTGAGAGGTGCTTCTGGTGCTCAGCGCGCGGTCGATAGCACCGTCGCGCGGCAGCGCGGCTGATCGCGCGGTGCGAGCAGAACGCAATTGTTCAAAGCGCGCCGCTGCATGTCGCTCAGATTCGGCTGGACGTAACGCCGTTGCTGACCGTACGCGTTTCCGTAACGTTGGTCGTGGCGTCTGTCGTATCTGCGCTCGTATCGCTGTTCCTGCCGCCGATGATGGCGACGCTCCGCACGGCGGTGGTCGTAGCCGTTGTCGTAGCGACGGTTATTCCGGCCGTCATAGCGCCGCAGCTCGGGCCGCGATGGTGCGCCGAACTGGCTCGGCGCGGGTGTTACCGGAACGGCGCCCGGCGAATAGCGGTTGTCGTACCGCCCCTGGTTTCCTTGAGCATAGGCCGCGAAGCTGGCGCCGAGCGTGGCGATCGCCAGGGTGGCGCTTGCGGCCATCGCCGCGAATCGGCGGAAGTTGGAATGGGTCATCTCGAATGGGCCTTGGAATCGACAAGCACGCTAGTGTTCGCTTAAAACCTGTCTGCTGTTGTACGTCGGCGCGGGGCGATGGGTTAGCGCATCGCGGTCCGCGCAACGCGGGTAACGGTTGGTGTCGTGCCCGCCTGCCGAGTTCCTGCGGGCGCTGTGCCAGCAGCCGCGCGGCGCGTCGGTTCGGCTGACCCTTTCGCGATCGCCACTTTGCACCGATTGTCACAATCACGTTCAAAACCGCTGCTAATGTGCCGTCATTGCTGGATTTTTCGGAGAAAAAACTGACCATGGCCAAGCCCCTCTCTGCTGCCCCACTGTCTGCATCGCTTTCTGCCCAACAACCGACCTTTTCGACCGCGGACGCGGCTGGCCCAATCCATTTTCACCATGCGCCGCGCTCGGCAGCCGCCGCCCGCGCGGCGCTGAGCCGGGCCTCGCGCCGCGCGGTGATGACAGCCGCGGTCGCGCTCGGCGCGTCTTTTCTGGTGAACCTGCCGGCGCTGGCCGCCGCATCGGTCGGCCAGGCCGCACCCGATTTCGTCGCGGTCGATACGCAAGGGCAGCAGCACAAACTGTCGGACCTGCGCGGCAAATTCGTGGTGCTCGAATGGACCAACCCCGGTTGCCCGTTCGTGCGCAAGCATTACGGCAGCGGCAACATGCAGGCCACCCAGAAGGCCGCGACCGACAAGGGCGCGGTCTGGCTGGCGGTGAATTCGACCGAGCGCGCCTCGGTCGACTACCTCGCGCCGCCCGCGCTCGACGCGTGGATGAAAGAAAAAGCCGCCGCGCCGAGCGCCGTGCTGATGGACGAAGACGGCGTGATCGGCCGCGCCTACGGCGCCCGCACCACACCGCACATGTTCATCATCGACCCCGAGGGCCGCCTCGTGTATGCCGGCGGCATCGACAGCATCGCCTCGAGCCGCCCCGCCGACATTCCCAAGGCCACCAACTACGTCAAGCAGGCATTGACCGAGGTTTATGGTGACCAGCCGATCTCGAATGCCACCACCCGGGCTTACGGGTGTTCGGTGAAGTACAGGGAAAGCTGAAAACTTTTCAATTCGGGCAGCCATTCAATCCGGGCAGCCGAACGCGAAGGGCGCAAAGGTTTCGCGAAGGACGCGAAAGGGAACCGTGAAATTTAAATGAAAAGTGGCTGGAACGCTGTCTGTACATGCGCATACAGCTAGTATTTTCATAGCGCTTCAAGTTCGCGCCATGCGGCAACCTCAGTCAGCGTATCGCCTGGATCTTGTGCACGCCAACGAGCCGAATCCAAAAAATTTTTCGGATGTTCTTTCGCGCCCTTCGCGAAACCTTCGCGTCCTTCGCGTTCGGCTGCCCGCTTCCGTTCCCCCTGCCACAATCGCGCGCATGCCCTTCGCGCCGCTCCAAAACGACAACTTCCTGCGCGCCTGCCACGGTTTGCCGACCGACTACACGCCGATCTGGCTGATGCGCCAGGCTGGCCGCTACCTGCCCGAATACCTCGCGACACGCGCCGAAGCCGGCAGCTTCATGGGCCTGGCGACCCACCCCGCATTCGCGACCGAAGTCACCTTGCAGCCGCTCGAACGCTTTCCGAAGCTCGATGCGGCAATCTTGTTTTCGGACATCTTGACGGTGCCCGATGCGATGGGCCTGGGCCTGTCGTTCGAGGCCGGTGAAGGGCCTTGCTTTGCGCGGCCGGTGCGCGATGAAGCGGCCATCGGCGCGCTCGCGGTGCCCGACATGGACAAGCTGCGTTATGTGTTCGATGCGGTCGCCTCGATCCGCGCCGCGCTCGGTGGCCGGGTGCCACTGATCGGTTTTGCCGGCAGCCCGTGGACGCTCGCCTGCTACATGGTCGAAGGCGCAGGCTCAAGAGACTACCGGCTCGTCAAAACGCTGCTCTACAGCCGTCCCGACCTGATGCACCGGCTGCTCGCGGTGAACGCCGACGCGGTCGCCGCTTACCTCAACGCCCAAATCGACGCCGGCGCGCAGGCGGTGATGTTGTTCGACAGCTGGGGCGGCGTGCTCGCCGACGGCGCGTTCCAGGCGTTCAGCCTCGCCTACACCGAGCGCGTGCTGGCGCAATTGAAACGCACCGGCGCCGACGGTCAGAGCGTGCCGCGGATCGTTTTCACCAAAGGCGGCGGGTTGTGGCTCGGAGCGATGCGCGCGCTCGACTGCGAAGTGCTGGGTGTCGACTGGACAGTCAATCTTGCAGCGGCGCGACGCCAGGTCGGCAGCGGGCCGCAAGCCAAGACCCTGCAAGGCAACCTCGACCCGAACGTGTTGTTCTCGCCGCCAGATCGGATCGAGGCCGAAGTGCAGCGGGTGCTCGATGCGTTCGGCGTGCCATCCGAGCCCGATGCTGACGACGGCACGCGACAACCAAGCCATATATTCAATCTCGGCCATGGCATCAGCCAGTTCACACCGCCCGAGCATGTCGCGGTGCTGGTCGAAGCGGTACACGCGCGCTCGCGCCGGATGCGCGCAGCGCCGTCGCCTTGATTTTTTCAAGCGTCGCTGCGGTGCGCCAGGCGATTGGCGACTTGACAAAAATGCCAACTTTGTCCAAGCAGCGTATCGACCCCGAGCCACTTATGCACAAATCCGCTGTTGCGGCGCAATACGTCGACAGCCCGCCGCCAATCCCTGCTAGCAAACCGATAGCGAGCGTAAGCTGTTGATTCATATGGAGTTTTTGATTTGCCTTTTTTAGGGGCATTTCATCGAAAGCCTTGTTCGACGTGGGCTCGCGGCGCGTCGGGCGGCGATATCAACAAAGTTATCCACAAGAATTTGGGATGAAGCTCAAATGCCTGACAAATCAACGACTTAAACCCGCTTGCTCCAACTCGCTTTAAGAAAGTGCGACGCTTTGGTGACGAAACCGTGAAAGCTCCGTGACAAGCCACCGAATCGAGGTCGTGGTCCAGTTGCCCGCCCATGCCGCGGTCGGCGCCTCTGGCAAGTCTGGCAAGTCTGGCACGTCTGGCAGCTCTGGCGGCACGCTGAGCTACACCAGCGCGATACCGCATTCGGCCGGAACGCTGGTGCGGGTGCCGCTCGGGCGGCGCGAGGTGCTCGGCTTGGTCTGGGAGCACGACAGCAGCGCGAACCCCGTCGACAGCGATGCGCTCAAGCCGATCGCCGCGGCATTCGGCGGCCTGCCGCCGCTCGGCGACGCCTGGCGCGATCTGGTTGCCTTCAGCGCCGGCTACTACCAGCGCTCGCTCGGCGAAGTCGCGCTGGCGGCACTGCCGCCGCAGTTGCGCGACCTGAACGGTGCCCAGCTCGCGCGGCGCCTCGCACGGCGCACCGCCGACGCCCCTGGCGTTTCCCCGGCCGCGGCACAAAACAAAGGGCCAAATGCTACTGATTCGATAGCGCTCAGCGCGGAACAGGCGGGCGCTCTGGCCCGAATCAATACCGAAGCCGGGCCCTTTTTGTTGTTCGGCGCGACCGGCAGCGGCAAGACCGAGGTCTATCTGCGCGCAGTGGCCGACGCGCTGGCGCAGAACCTGACGCAGAACCCGGCCGCACAAGCGCTCGTGATGGTGCCCGAGATCAATTTGACGCCGCAGCTCGAAGCGCGCTTCAGGGCCCGTTTCGAAGCGCAGTTCGGCGCCGGCAGCGTGGTGTCGCTGCACAGCGGCATGACGAATCCGCAGCGGCTCGCGAGCTGGCTCGCCGCGCATCTGGGTCGCGCGCGAATCGTGCTCGGCACCCGGATGGCGGTGTTCGCGTCGATGCCCGGTCTGGCCTTGATCGTGGTCGACGAGGAACACGACGCGAGCTACAAGCAGCAGGAAGGCGCGCGCTATTCGGCACGCGACCTGGCGGTGTGGCGCGGCCGGCGCGAAGGCGCGAAGGTGATCCTCGGCTCGGCCACGCCGTCGCTGGAGAGCTGGCACAGGGCCCAACCGGCCAAACCCGATCAACCGGACAAACTCGACAAACGCGACGCGGCGCGCGCAAGGTACTTCCGGATCGACATGCCGAGCCGTATAGGCGAAGGCGCTCCGGATGCAGCGAGCCGTATAGGCGAAGGCGCTCCGGATGCAGCGAGCCGTATAGGCGAAGGCGCTCCGGATGCAGCGAGCCGTATAGGCGAAGGCGCTCCGGATGCAGCGAGCCGCATCGGCGAAAGCGCTCCGGATGCAGCGAGCCGCATCGGCGAAAGCGCTCCGGATGCAACGAGCCGCATCGGCGAAAGCGCTCCGGATGCAGCGAGCCGCATCGGCGAAAGCGCTCCGGATGCAGCGAGCCGCATCGGCGAAGGCGCTCCGGATGCAACGAGCCGCATCGGCGAAAGCGCTCCGGTGCAAGCGAGCTCCGTCGGCGCGGCCCTGCCGCAAGTGCGCACTGTCGACATGACGCAGCAGCCGTCCAAAACCGTGATCTCCGCCCCGCTCCTCGCGGCGATCGGCGAGCGCATCGCGCGCGGCGAGCAGAGCATGTTGTTCCTGAACCGGCGCGGTTATGCGCCGGTGCTGGCCTGCGCCGATTGCGACTGGAAAAGCGAATGCCCGCATTGCAGCGCTTACCGGGTCTTTCACAAAATCGACCGGACCCTGCGCTGCCACCACTGCGGCCTGGCAGAGCGGGTGCCGCGCGCTTGCCCGCAATGCGGCAACGTCGACATCGCGCCGGTCGGGCGCGGCACCGAACGGCTCGAAGAGCAGCTGGCCGAACTGATGGCGCCCATTGCGAGGCCGGACGGCTCGCCGATCCGCATCGCCCGCATCGACGCCGATTCGACGCGCGGGCGCGGCGTGCTCGAACAGCAGCTCGCACAAGTGCACCGAGGCGAAGTCGACGTGCTGGTCGGCACCCAGATGATCGCCAAGGGCCACGACTTTCGCCGGATCACATTGGTTGCCGCGATCAACCCCGACGCAGCGCTTTTTTCGAGCGACTTCCGTGCGCCCGAGCGGCTTTTCAGCCTCTTGATGCAATCGGCCGGCCGCGCCGGTCGCGACGCGGCCTGGCTCGCGGCCCAAGGCAGCACCGCCGAGATGTGGCTGCAGACCTTTCATCCGCGCCATCCGATGTTCGCGGCATTGCGCCGGCACGACTTTCCAGCCTTCGCCGAAAAGCAGCTGGCCGAGCGCCGCGCCGCCGGCATGCCGCCCTTCGCCTCGCAAGCGCTGCTGCGCGCCGATGCGCGAACCCAAGCCGTGGCGCAGTCCTTTTTGGCAGCCGCGAGCGCGGCCGGCGATACCATCGAAGGCGCCGATCGCGTGACCCGCTATCCGGCCGTGCCATTGCCGATCCAGCGCGTCGCCGATGTCGAACGCGCGCAGATGCTGGTCGAAAGCCCGTCCCGCACCGCGCTGCAGCGCTTCCTCGCCGCCTGGCAACCGACACTGCACGAGATTCGTCGCGGGCCCGACGGCAAGGGCGTGCTGCGCTGGGGGATCGATGTGGATCCGCAGGCGATTTGAGGTTCGCGGGTAGAAGGGAGCGGGAAACGCGGGAGCGGGCAGCCGAACGCGAAGGACGCGAAGGGTTCGCGAAGGACGCAAAAGCAAAACCAAAGTTTTTATGGGATGTGGCGATGTGGCGTGCGCGGACGAAGCGAGCAAAACGCGCGCGGATCGGGCCGAGAAATACCGGCAATTGCTCTCAATTTAATAGCTGTTTGCGCAATCACGCAAATCATTTCGCCCACTTTTTACATATTTTTCTCCCTTTCGCGCCCTTCGCGGAATCTTCGCGTCCTTCGCGTCCGGCTGCCCGCATTCGCATCCAGTCCGCTTTCCAACGCAATGCGCCTTTCCGGCACCGCCTTCGCTTTTTCGCGGTCGCCCCTGTGGCTGCCGGTCTTAGCCTGAACGCTCTTCACCGAATCACACCTCTATTGGGAGCGACAGGGATGGCGAACCTCGCGAAATTGGCGAACCTGGCGAACACGGGCGCACGGGCCGCGAGCGCGGCGGCGCGCGGCGCCGGAAGCGCGGCGGGGCAGGCGGGCAAGAGCGCCGCGAACCTCGGCCGCGCGACCCAGAAGGCGTTCGCCGGTCTGCCGCAAATGGCCGCCAGGAACGCGCCGCAAGGCATGTCGCAGGCGGCCCATACGGCTCAGGCGGCTCAAAAAGCATTTCAAGGCAAATTCAAGGCGCCGGCGCAGGCCGCCGCCGGCATGTTGCGAAACGACGCACGGGTCGCGCAGGGCAACTTTCAGCAGGTCGGCGCACGTGTCGGCCACAGTGCGACATCGGCGAGTCAGCTGCGGCACAGCGGCGCGACCGCGCTGCGGGACGCCGCGAACATCGCGCGCAATTTCGGATCGGCGTCGGGCCTCCAGCAGAGTGTCGGCAAGGCGATCGGCAGTGCGCGGCAAGCCGGCGCCGACGCGCATGTGCTCAAGGAGAACCTGCGCGATGTCGCGACCGATGCGCGGCAAGGATTGAAGGACCTGGGCGGCTCGGCCTCTTTCCAAAGCGCGAAACAGGGCGCGAGCCAGGTCGCCCAACGCTTCGGCGGCGGGTCCGCAACGCCCTCGCCGGGCAACGCGCCTGCCGGCGCGGGGTCGCCGCCCCGACCGCAGGCGAATCCCGGCGCGAGCAGCCAGGCAGGCGGCGCCGCGCCCAAGCCGCAAGCGCGGCCGCAAACACCGCCCGCTACGAACGCAGCGCCCAAGCCCGCCGCCACCAACGCCAGCACCGAGGCAGCCGCGGCGAAAGCATCGGCATTCAAATTCATGGGCTTGCCCGAATCGGCGTCGAAGCACCAGATTCTCGGCGTCCCGGCCGACGCCTCGCCCGCGGAAATACGCAAGGGCTATCACAAGCAGCAGATGCAATTTCATCCGGACAAGAACGGAAACAGCGCGGCATCGAGCGACGCGGCCAAGATCATCTCCGGCGCTTACGAAGCGCTCAAGGCTGCCTGAACGATGTCGAACGCCCGAACCCGTGGCGAGTGGCGTCGAAGATCGACCGGGCGCAAGCCATGACGATAGACGGCGGACCCCGCCACATCTACCGCCCCCGACCGGGCGCGCGGCCCGAGCCGGCCGCGCCGAGCGCATCGACCACCACACCGCCCGGACTCGCGCGATCGAACTCGGCCCCCGCCGGTGCCCGCGCGCGCTCAACCGATTCCGGAGCCGCCCCCGGCCTGGCCCGCCGCTCGGCGCCGGTGCCGCTGTCCGGGCGCGCGCCGCTGTCGCGCGCCGAGTCGCTGCGCCACAAAACCGAGGCCTGGGCAGCGCCGATGCAGCGCGAGTCCAGCGCGAGCCAGCGCCAGCCGGCCGGTCGGCCGAGGCCTTTGCCGTCGGCCGAAGCTTCGGCGGTCGAACGCGGTAACGCGCTTGCGCGGGAGACGGTTCAGGCCTTTGGTCAGAACCGGATTTCTAACGAAGAATTCAGTCGCTTGCGCCGCCGCCAGCGGACGGTGCAATTGCCGATGCGATTGAACGCGCTGCATCGCGAGGTCGCATCGGGCGAGCCACCCGGCTCACGCGCCCGGGGCATGGGGAAAGTCCACGCGATCGGCGAGAAGATCGAGGATGCGCACGAAGCCGGCCTGATCGGCGAAGGCGCGATGCTGCATCTGAACGACGGGTTGCAAGCCGTCGTGCAGACCCGGGAATTCAAGTCACTAATGACCGTCCCGGAAGCGCAGCAGGAAATCCACGCGCTGGACCAGCGCCTGACGACGATGGCGCAATCGCATCGACCGCTGCCCACCGAAGACCGAGCGCGCGAAGGTGCGATGACGGCATTGCGCGCGGGCATCGTGGAAATTCAGGACAGCTCGATCGATCTCGAGACCACGCTGCGTGCCGGCGTCGATGCCGGGCGCATCTCGCCGCAGGAACGCAATGGCCTCCACGGCCAGCTGCAAGCCCTCGCCATGCGATACGCCCAGCTTTCGGACGCGCTCGCGCTGGGCGAGGTCGCCCAATTCGTCACCGAAATCAACGCGTTCCATGTCGATATCCAGGCGCCCGATGCACTGGAAGTCATCGACCGGCATGTCGGCGAATTGCAGCATCGCATCACGCTGTCCCGCCAGAGCAATCAACTTCCGGACGACGATGCGCATGGCCTGGTTCTGCGCCTCATGTCCGGCGCCAACCAGATGCGCTGCGGCGTCGAAATGAGCCAGCGGCTCGACGCACTGACGGAATCGTTTCGCAGCAGCAATCCCGCGACAGCCCTTTCATCGAGCCACAAGAAAGACGAGGTGCGCTGGCTGATCAGGGACATGGCCGCGCACAGTGGGCGCAGCCAGCTCGGTTCGGCCGAAATCGCGGCGCTGTTCAGGCCGCTGGTGGACCGGCGCAGCCTCTGGACCGCTGGCCCCGCCGATGAGCTCGCCCGCGTTCGCTCCGAGCAGCATGGGCATCTGCGGGCCGAACTCGATGTGCTGCAAAGAGCCACGCCGGCCGACAACGCTGCGGTGCAGCAGCGCTCCGACGATCGCCATTCCCTCAGCGTCGAAATGCAGTTGTCGATCGCCGCAGGCCTGCGCCATTCCCTCAGCGTCGAAATGCAGCTGTCGATTGCCGCAGGCCTGCTCGAAGCATCGGCCGTGCCCGCGTTGCAGGCGCTTTTGGCACGGATTCCGATGTAGGGCCGCGACCTGAAAAGCACGGTCGGCGGCGTTCGCCGGCGGGCCGGCTCGGTCCACCCGAAGCAGGCAAATGCTATTGAATTAGTAGCTGTCTGCGCAATACCCACGGGCGTTTCAGCCATTTTTAGTATATTTCTTTTGCGCCTTCTGCGTTGCTTCTGCGTTGCCTTATGCGTTGCTTCTGCGCCTTCTGCGCCTGGGATCTGCGTAAGGCTGTCCGGGATCGATCTCCAGCGCCGTTTGACAAACGTGCAAGCCTCCTCACGGACGACTACATTCAGGGAAACAAAGGGAGCGCGACATGCAAGGGGCCATTCGACAGGGAATGCTGTTGTTGATCGCGGGCGTTTTCGCCACGTCCGCGATGGCGGTGGCTGCCGAGATCCGGCGGGAGGGCCCGCGGCTGCGGGTCAACGGCCCGCTCGCGTCCGAAGGATTCGAGCAGTTCGCGACCGAACTCGCCAGTGGCAGCGTGCGCGTGGTCGTGCTCGAGGATTCGAATGGCGCCACTGCCGAAGTCGCCGAGGACTACGCCCGCGCGGTGCGCACCGCCGGCGTGGCGACCGAAGCGCATGGCCTGTGCGCCGGCGCCTGCGCCTTCGTTTTTCTGGCGGGACGCGAGCGCCTGTTCGGCGACGATGCCCAGGTCGACAGCCTTCTGGTGCCGACCGTTGCGCGGCCGGATACGGGCGAAGTCGTCGAATTCGCGCCGGCGGCTGGAGCGACTGAAGCGGCGGCCAGTGCAGCCGAAGCGGCGCAGCGACCGCTGGTGCCGGCTTCGCTCAAAGCCGACTGGCAACCCTGGCGCGGCCTGCTGTTCAGCGCCCGGCCGACATTGTTCGGGCGGGTGCATACGAGTCATTGGTGCGATGGCTCGCAAGGCACCGACATCGCCAGGTGCGAGGCGCTGAAAGAGTTCGATCCGTTTCAGCTCAAGGTGCTGACGGGGCGGTAGTTGCGGTTTTGCCGGTGCGAGGGTCGGGGGAGTCAGGGTCAGAGCACCGCGATGAACGGCATGCACACTTGGCAGCGATCGGGCTTGGAATCGTCGCGTCGGTCGAAATGGCTGGAGCGGTGATCTGACCCCCACTCGACGCCGCTCGGAACCGTTGGGTCGGTCGAAGCGGCTGGAGCGGTGATCTGACCCCGACCCAACCCGACTCAACTCAACTGCACTGAACTCAACCCGGCTCGACTTTCAACCGGGCGGGTCGGGCACGTAGCCCTGCTGCGTGCCGCCAGGAAAGGGATGCGGTTCGCGCGCCGGCTCGCGCCAGGCGGGGATGACGCCGCGCCGGATCAGGTTTTCGCGGCTGTCGTAGCGCACCGCGATGATTTCGTCGGGCGTGCTGCGGGCGCGCTCGAAATGGGTCGATGTGACCACCGAGGTTTCGCGCCGGCCATGCGCGGTGCCGAGCTTTTGTTCGACCTGCGGGGCTGCGCGCGGCGCGAATTGGCCGGACGGCGCGGCGCGCTCGCGGGCAACGCCCGAGGCGTCGGCGCTGGATTCGGCTTTGGCGGCAGGTTCGGATGCGCTGTTGGCCGCGTCGGCGGAAAAATCATCGCCCGGTTGTCGGGACGCACGGGCGCTGTCCCGCCGCGCGGCGGGGCGGTCTTCGTTCGACTCTTGTTCGCTTTGGGGCCAGCGACGAGAGATCGGCGGCGGCGGCACGGGATCGCGCCGACGTTCGCCGAACAGCGCGACACCGATCACGCCGATGTCGAGCGGCCGGCCGGTGCGCGCGGCGTACGAATCGGGCGGTGTGGTGAATTCGAAGGCCGCGATCTCGCGCCGGTTCTTGCGCCAGCCGTCGATCTGGCCCGATTGCCAGGGGCCGAGCACATAACCGTCTTGCAGCCAGTCGGCGGTCTCGCCGGTCAGCACGTTGACGCCGTCGACCGCCATCACGAGCATGACCCGCTCGCCGCGCAGGTTGCGCACCTTGAGGCCATAGCGCGCGCCGGGCCGGCCCGGCACCCAGAACTGGCCGTCGGCGCGGTACACCGGCATCGGGCCGCCGGTGTCGCGGTCGATCACCTCGAGCGCGAGCGATCGGCCTAGTGCGGGCATGTGTGCGGGCATGTGTGCGGGCATCTGCATTGGCTGGGGCGGCGGGCGCGACCAGACCGGCGTGGCGCAACCGGCGACGAGGCCCGCAGGCAGCGCGAACAGCGCACGCCGGCGCAGACCCTGGCCGATCGGTGCAGCGTTGAAATCAGTCGATGAAGGCATCGGAACTCCAGAAAGCCCGGTCGAAGCGTGGACCGTGCAGCTTCTACGGAGCGCGAGGCCGATCGGGGTTAACGCAGGTCGCCGGTCCTGTTTCGAGAATTCGCGATGCTCGCTACTTCATCCACGCCACCGCGAGTGGAAAGCTGAAAAACGACAGCACCGTGGTCCACAGGATGATCCGCGCGATTCGCGTGTTATCGGCGCCGAAGCGCTCGGCCAGGATCGCGACATTGCTCGCGCTCGGCAGCGCGGCGACCAGCACCAGCACCGCGAGCGCGGATGGCGCGAGCGGCAGCCCGGCGGCGATCGCGGCGCGGCCCGCGAGCCAGACCAGCAGCGGATGCGCGATCAGCTTGACAGCGACGATCGGCAGCATGTCGGCGACGCGCGGCGGATGCGGAACGGATGACTCGACGGAATCGGCCCAAACACCCGCGCCGGCACCCGCATCGGCACTCGCGCCCGTGCCCACTGCTTCCTTCCCGCGCGCCGCCCTCGCCCGCAGCGCACTGCGCGCGAGCACCGCGCCGATCGTGAACAGCGCGGTCGGCGACGCCGCATCGGCGAGCATCGACACCGTCTGCCAGACCGGCCCGGGCGGTTTCCATTGCGCGGCGGAGGCGAGCGTCCCGAGCGCGATCGCCCACGGCATCGGGTTCACGACCACACCGGCGAGCGCCTGGCGCGCCGCTTTGGACGCGCCATGTTCGTCCGCCCCGCCGAGCCGCGACAGCGCGATGCACAGCGACGAGGTGACGACGATGTCGAAGATGATCGTGATCAGGGTCGGCCCGGCCGATTGCGGCCCGATCAGCGCGAGCAGCAATGGCACGCCCATGAAGCCGGTATTGGAAAACGCCGCGACCAGGGCGCCGAAAGCCGCGTCGTTCCAGCCGACGCTCGAATATCGCGAATTGCGGCTGAACCCGACCACCGCGCCGACCAGCAGCAGCGCCACCACGCCCCAGACGACCACGACGCTGCCGTCCAGCAGTTGCGCGAGCGGCGTCGTCGCGCCGAAGCGAAACAGCATGCACGGCAGCGCGAAGTAAAGAACGAAGCCGTTGAGTCCCGGAATCGCCTCGAGCGGCAACATGCCGCGCCGCGCGGCCAGGTAGCCGGCGGCGACGAGGGCGAAGAATGGGAAGGTGATGGCAAATATCTGGAGCACGGGCGCGATTGTCGGGGGACGGAAGGCGGGCAGCCGAACGCGAAGGACGCGAAGGGTTCGCGAAGGACGCGAAAGGAATACCAAATTTTTTTGGATGGGCGAGGAGGCGTTCGCGAAGCGATCGGACGGCGCGCGCAACGATGCCGGCGCAGCCAGTCATCACAAAAAATGCTATCTAATCGATAGCTGTCTGCGCACGTCCAGTCGGCGTTTTGGCCACTTTTCATTTAAATTATTTTGTTTCTTTTTCGCGTTCTTCGCGAAACCTTCGCGTCCTTCGCGTTCGGCTGCCCGCATGCGGCTGCCCGTATTCGGCTGCTCGTATCATTCGATCCCGCCCCCCTTCCCGTTCGTCGCCCCGCCCGCATGCCCCCCGCCCTCAATCTCGCCCAGCAGGAAGCCGTCAACTACCTGCACGGGCCGTGTCTGGTGTTGGCGGGCGCGGGGTCGGGCAAGACGCGGGTGATCACGCACAAGATCGCGCGGCTGATCCAGGCCGAGGTGGCACCGAAGCGGATCGCGGCGATCACGTTCACGAACAAGGCGGCGCTCGAGATGCGCGAGCGGGCGAAGGCGCTGATCGGCAAGCCGGCGCGCGAGGTGCTGGTCTGCACTTTTCATGCGCTCGGGGTGCGGATGCTGCGCGAAGACGGTGCGGCGCTGGGGCTCAAACCCGCGTTCAGCATTCTCGACAGCGACGACGTGACGAAAATCCTCAAAGACGCGGGCGGCACCACCGACGCGGCGACCGCGCGGCTCTGGCAGTGGGCCATCAGTCGCTGGAAGAACATGGGGCTCGATGCCGCGCAGGCCGAAGCCCAGGCCGAGGGCGACAACGAGCGCGTGACGGCGCGGATCATGGCGCGCTACGAGGAGCGGCTGTCGGCTTACCAGAGCGTCGATTTCGACGACCTGATCGGGCTGCCGAAAAAGCTGCTCGAACAGCACGACGAGGTTCGCGCGCGCTGGCAGGAGCGGCTCGCGCATGTGCTGGTCGATGAGTACCAGGACACCAATGCGACGCAGTACGAACTGCTCAAGCTGCTGGTCGGTCCGCGCGGGCGCTTCACCGCGGTCGGCGACGACGACCAGTCGATCTACGGTTGGCGCGGCGCGACGCTCGACAACCTGAAGCGGCTGCCGATCGATTACCCAGCGCTCAAAGTCGTCAAGCTCGAACAGAACTACCGCTCGACCAGTGGCATCCTGGCCGCGGCCAACAACGTGATCGCGCCGAATCCGAAGCTGTTCCCGAAGCGGCTGTTCTCGGAGCTCGGCGAGGGGGAGCCGGTGCGCGTGGTCGACGCCGACCACGAGGTGCATGAAGCCGAGCGGGTGGTGGCGCGGATTCAGGGCTTGCGCGCTGGCCAAACGGTGACGCAGGGCGAGCAACACAAGGAGTGGCGCGAATTCGCGGTGCTGTATCGCGCGAACCATCAGGCGCGCGTGTTCGAGCAGGCGCTGCGCAAGGCCCAGATTCCGTACAAGGTGTCGGGCGGCCAGAGTTTTTTCGACCGGGCCGAGATCAAGGATTTGTGCGCCTGGTTCCGCCTCTGGGTCAACAGCGACGACGATCCGGCGTTTCTGCGCGCTGTGACGACGCCCAAGCGCGGCATCGGCCACCAGAGCCTGCAGGCGCTCGGCACTTTTGCATCGCAATACAAGCTGAGCTTGTTCGGCGCCCTCTTCTCGCCCTTGCTGCCGAGCGTGATCGCCAAACGCGCAGCCGATGGTCTGCACGAATTCGGCCGTGCGGTGAACGACCTCGAGTACCGCGCGCGCCACACCCTGGGCGCCGAAGATGCGCGCGCTTTCCTGGCCGAATGGCTGAAGGACATCGCCTACGAACAGCATTTGCTCGATGGCGAGGACTCGCCGCAGCTCGCGGCCGCGCGCTGGACCAACGTGCTCGAGTTCTGCGACTGGATGGCATTGCGCTGCGGCGGCCAGATCGAAGCCGCGTCGGGTGTCGATTCGGCCGGCGAGCGCAAAAGCCTGCTCGACGTCGCGCAGACGATTTCGCTGCTCTCGACGCTTTCAGAACGCGAAAAGGACCAGAACGTGGTCACGCTCTCGACCCTGCACGCGGCCAAGGGGCTCGAATGGCCGCATGTGATGCTGGTCGGCGTGAACGAAGGATTGCTGCCGTTCAAGCTCGAGGAAAAGCCGGGCGACAAGAGCGGTGAAAGAGCCGGCGAATCGCTGCGCGAGCGGCTCGAGGAAGAACGCCGACTCATGTACGTCGGCATCACGCGCGCCCAGCGCAGCCTGGCCGTGAGCTGGACCCGGCGCCGCAAGAAGGGCCGCGACACGGTGCCGGCGCTGCCGAGCCGCTTCATCGCCGAGATGGCGCTCGACCAGCGCACGACGCGCGAAGATCCGCGCGAGAAGCTGCGGGCCTTGCGGGCCGAGTTCGCGCAGCGGGCAGCGGATACAGCAGCCACAGCGGCCACATCGGCGGCTGCTGCTGCAGCGGCGCTCGACCTCGTGCCCTGACATGCGAGGCGGAATGCGCGCGACGCAGCTTCTTATCGCTATGTTTTTAATAGCTGTCTGCGCAGGTTGCACGGGCGTTTCAGCCACGAATGGCTTGAAAAACGACACTTCTGCCGAATGCCCGCGAGATTCAGCCGAATTACCGGTCCAGGCGCTTTACGGCAGCTGGCAGGTCCGCTTCAATCAAACCGAGGAAGAGGCCGAGGTCGCGCTGCACCGCAATCCGGACTACGCCGGCAGCGTCCGCGGCACGATCACACGCGGCGCGCAAGTGGCGCAGCTGGCCGGCGACATCACCGACGAAGGCGCGCTGGTGCTCGACGAATCGGAAGACGGCCGCGCGATCAGTGCGGTCTGGTCGGGTGAGCTGGACCCCACATCGTGCGGCAAACAATTCAAGGGAACATGGCGAAACGCAATCAACGACTCGACCCGCAGCTTCAGTCTGCGCCGCCTTTCAGCCGCGCCATGATGCCGCGGGTAACCTCAAAGCCACGCGCGGCGGGCACGATCCGCGGCCTGGCTGCTGCGATCGCCCTGTTCGCAGCAGGCGTCGGCGCTGCGATGGCGCAAACGCCGACCGCCGAACCCGGCGCGCCGCTCGCGGGTGCCCAATTGACCTGGCAGCAATGCCAGGGCCTCGTCAAAAGCAAAACCGCGCGGCTGGCCTGCTTCGACCGCTGGGCCCAGCAGCAGAGCCTGCCCGCTGCCGCGGTGCCGCCCGCGCCCGCCGCGCTGGCCGAAGCCAAACCCGAAGGCGAATTGCCCAAACCGGTCGATGCGGCCGTGCCCGCCACGCGCGTGATTCAGGCCGGAGGCAGCGAAGGCTGTCGCGATTCGCAGTATTCCGAGCTGTCGCGGTTCTGGGAGCTCGAACCCGACAGCAGTTGCGGCACTTTCGCTTTTCGCGGCTACCGGCCGATCAACGTCTCGCTGACCGAAGCGACCGATGCGCCCGACGTGCCCACGTCGCCCTCGCCCGGCCACACCGGCACGGCGCTCGGCTACCAGCGTCAGGAATTGCGCATCGGCCTGTCGGTGCGCACCAAGCTCGCACAGGGCATCTTCACGCGCAACGATCCGGCCAAACTCGACTCGTTCTGGTTCGGCTACTCGCAGCAATCGACCTGGCAGGCGTTCAACGGCGGGCTCTCGCGGCCGTTCCGGGCGACCGATCACGAGCCGGAACTGATGTATGTGTACCCCACCGACTACGCCCTGCCCGGCGGCTGGCGCTGGCGCTTCGCAGGGCTCGGACTGGTGCACCAGTCGAACGGCCAGACCCTGCCGCTGTCGCGCAGCTGGAACCGGGTTTATCTGATGGGCGGACTCGAATTGGGCAACCAGTTCCGAGTCACCGCGAAGGTCTGGCACCGGCTGCGCGAGAGCGCCGCCAAGGACGATAACCCCGACATCACCGACAAAATCGGCCGGGCCGAGGTCGCGGGATTCTGGAACGTCGACGACAAAAACACCTTCGGCCTCACGGTGCGCAACAACCTGCACGCGAGCGGCAAGGGTTCGGCGCGGCTCGAATACCTGCGCCGGATCGGCGATTCGCCGAAGAGCAATTTGCGCTTCCACACGCAACTGTTCTACGGCTACGGCGACACCCTGATCGACTACAACCGCAAGCGGACGGTGCTGAGCGTCGGTCTGAGTCTGGTCGATTTTTAGCGACTGGCTGACAGCGCGGCGGCGCGGCCCGCGCCATGATCGGCAATTCGGTTCAACAACAACGGGCGAAGGACATCATGGCTACAAAATCTTCCGACAACAGCTTTCTGACCGACGTTAAAACCTTGCGCGCGCGCGCGAAGAAGTCGCTCGACGACGGCGCCGTCACACCCGACTACGGCGGCGATGCTCAAAAGGCGATCGATCTGCTGCAAACCGTGGTCGCGACCGAGCTGGTTTGCGTGCTGCGCTATCAATGGCACGCGATTTCGGTCGACGGCATCAACAGCAGCGCGGTGGCCGAAGAGTTTGCCGAGCATGCCGCGGCCGAGCAGAAACACATGCAGATGGCGGCCGAACGAATCGACCAGCTCGGCGGCATTCCGAACATGAATCCGGAGGGGCTCGCCGGGCGCTCGGCGACCGAATACGGCAAAGCCGACAACCTGATTCAAATGGTCAAAGACAACCTGGTCGCCGAGCGATTGGTGATCGAGCACTATCGCGAGCTGATTCGCTATTTCGGCGAAAAAGACCCGACGACCCGAATCATGCTCGAGCACATCCTGGCCGACGAGGAAGAGCATGCAACCGACATGCACGACTTGCTGATCGCGAACGAAGGCAGGCCGTTTCTTAAATGATCCGGGCTTTGCCGGGCCCCTGCCTGGCATCCGCACAGCAGCCGAAGCAGCGATCCACACTTTTATCGACGAGGTGAACCATGACGAACGCCAATCAACCGTCGCCGCCCGCTGGCAGCGTGGATCAGATCGATCCGGACGACACCGCTTCCATGGCGAAGTGGTCGGAAAAATTGAAAGTGACGCAGGAGCAACTTCGCGCAGCGGTCGCCGCGGTCGGCAAACGCGCGAGCGATGTGGAATTGCACATGAAGGGGAGTCGGAGCATCACCAACGAAAAGAGGGTCGAAGACGCCGGGCAATCCCCGATCCACTCCGAACCGCCACCGCCTGAAGACCCCGATCTGTCGTTGATCCAGAGAACCTGAAAGCGCTTTTGCAATGTCTGCGCGAGAATAAAAAGCGATCGGCCTACAGGCTGCCATGGCGAATTCTCACGCGTATCGACCCGTCCGCTGTGATCATGGCTTGAACCAACACCCTTGCTGTCACCTCGCGTAATCAACCTTATTGGTACCGACATGAACGACTTGAACGACACCCTCGACCACGCTGCAGATGCGGCAAAAGACAAGATCGACCAAACCAGCGACAAGGCGAACCAAAAGGTCGAGGCTGCGCGCTCTTATGCCAAGGAGGCGGTGGACGCAGCCGGCAGAAAAATGGGCGGCGCGCGGGCCACGCTCGACAACGCCGTTACCGATGTGCGGGGTTATATCGTCGATGCGCCGTTTCAATCGATGTTCATCTCGATGGGCGTGGGCGCGGTGCTCGGAATTTTGCGGCCGTGGAAGTTCCTGTCGGTCGCTGCAGTCGCCGGGTTGATTTTGCAGCGCAGTGGTGCTGAATCAGCCGAGTCCATGCTTTCGACGGATACGCATTTCGACGTTTGAGGCGCCAGCGCGCCATACGCTATGGCGGCATGGGGTCGATCGGCATCGGCGACCGGTGGCTTTTTTAAGAGAAAAGTGCCTGAAGCGCCCGCCAGTCATGCGCAGACAGTTCTACTATTTGTAGCAATTGGCATTCGTCGATGCATTGAAGTGGGCGGTTCGTAACGGCCCACAATGGCGTATGCAGCTTCACGCCGATTTCAGCCGCCGCGTCGCGGTGCATGCCGCGCCGCCGGATTGGCAGCCGTCGCCGATGCAGGGCGTCGAGCGCCACATGCTCGATCGCGTCGGCGGCGAAATTGCGCGGGCGACGAGCATCGTGCGCTATGCGCCCCACAGCCGCTTTTCGCCGCATGTGCACACCGGAGGCGAGGAATTTCTGGTGCTCGAAGGCGTGTTCCAGGACGAGCACGGCGACTTTCCGGCCGGCTCGTACATCCGCAATCCGCCCGAATCGCGCCACACACCGGGCTCTGAGCCGGGCTGCGTGATTCTGGTGAAGCTGTGGCAGTTCGATTTGACCGACCGCATCGCTGTTCGCACCCACATCGACCGAATCGGGCGTCATGCGGATAGCGCGCGACCGGGCGTGACGGTGACGCCGCTCTACCGCGATGCGCGCGATGGCCGCGAAGAGGTTCGGATCGAACAGTGGCCGGCCGGCGCCATGGTGTCGATCGACGCGGCCGGCGGTGCGGAGATCTTCGTGCTCGAAGGCGGATTCACCGAGCGGGACGAGTCGTTCGCGCGATGGTCGTGGCTGCGAACGCCGTCCGGCAGCGAGCCCGTCGAGGTCGTCGCAGGTCCAGTCGGCGCGCGGGTCTGGGTCAAGAGCGGGCACTTGCGCGGGGTCGTGCCGGATCTGGCGCGCTTCGACTCGGCGGATTGACGTCGATCGATCGACGGATCGCGCAATGCGTGCCGTTCCCGTCTTTCATGCCGCCGGCACCGGTTGCCCCACGATCGCCGATGACGCCACTTCCGGCTCTGCGACCGGGCCAATGTCGCCCCACTGTTTTGCGCTCGTCTTGAGCGCATTCATCAAATCCTTGGCCATCGCTTCGAGCAGGCGCTGCTCGCGCGCGTTCAGCGCGCGAGGCTCGAAATCGAGGAGGCACAGCGTACCCAGCGCGAAGCCGCCCGCATCGCGCAGCGGCGCGCCGGCATAGAAGCGCACACCTTTGGCCTGCAAGGCAGGATTGCCCGCGAATCGCATGTCCCGCAATACATCGGGCACCACGAGTGTCTGCAGGTTCGCGACCGCATGCCCGCACAGCGATAGCGACCGCGGAACATTCAGATCTTCGGCGCGCAGCACGTCGCCCGACCCGTCGGGCAGCGGCACCTGCCGCGACAGGCCGCAGACGATCTGCCTGTCTTCGTCGATGAGCGACACCATCGCCACCGGAACATCGAAAATTTCGCCCACCCGTTCGGCGGTGGCATCGAACAGCAGTTGTGCGCGCGGATCGAGCGCGCCACTCGCGCGCAGGGCCGCAAGACGCGCCGCGTCGGCTTCCGGAACCGACGCTTCCATGAAACCTTCGCCGAATTCCGCGCCGGTCATCTGGCCGAGTTGCGCCATCGCATCGCCGAGCGACGTGACGACCGCGTCGGCGCCGATGGCTTTGCAAGCGTCTTCGCCGATCAAGCCGGGCGGTGCATTCCAGAGCGCCAGCACGATTTGGGTGTCTGGCCAACGCCGCTTCAAACGCCGGCAAAAGTGCTTGGCTGCCACCTGCGGTTCGGCGCTGAAGTAGGACAGGCAAACGACCTGCACATCGGCCAGATCGAGCCCGGCGATGAATTCACCGGTCACCGCGCCCGTGCCCTGGAGCCGCGCGTTCCGGCCTTCCAGCGCAAGCGCATGAACCAGCATCCGGGCGGCAAGCGCGTCGATCTCCCGCTGCCCGCCGATGCAGACGATCTTGTTGGCGACCTGGCCTGGCACATCGACCGGCGCAGGCGGCGGATTCTCCTCGAGCAGGTCGTCGATCAGCGCATCCATGCCGACGACGATGCGGTGCCGGTGCTCGGCGTTCGACAGGCCGCCGTCGGCATCGGTCGCCATGCGCAAGACAGGCAGGCCGCATTCGTTGTAGAACCCGGCCAGATTGCCGTCGCTGGTCTGCGCGTCGGCGAGTTCGATCGCTTCATCGACCTGGCCTGCGAGCAAGCGTTGGTAGATGCGGGTCGGTGCGTCGAGCGCCGGCTGGCTGCCGAGCAGAACATTCAGAAAACCAAGCCGCGGCAAATGCCGGCCGATCACGAGCAGGCACACCGTGAGCGGCGTCGACATGATGAGCCCGACCGGGCCCCACAGCGCGGTCCAGAAGGTCGCCGCCACCATGAGCGACATCGCCGACAGCCCGGTACTGCTGCCGTAGAGCCAGGGCTCGACCAGGTTGTTGCTGATCATCTCGAGAACCAGGATGAGCCCCAGCGTCCAGAGAATCATCGACCAGCCGGGATCGACCGCGAATGCGAGCAGCAGCGGGAAAACCGCGGAAATCATCGCGCCCACGTAGGGCACGAAGCGCATCACCGCCGCAACCGCACCCCAGAGGATTGCGCCGGGAACGCCGATGAACCAGAGACCGGCAGCCATCGGCACGCCGTAGCTCATGTTCACGACCAGCTGCATCGTGAGGTACTTGCTGATGCGTTCGCCGGCTTCGTCCATCGCTTCGGTCGAGCGATGCAGATTGCCGCCCCAGAGACGAAGCAGGCGGTCACGCAAATCCTGCCGGTCGAGCAGAACCAGCACTGCGAACACGAGCACGATGCCCGCCGTCGCCAGCGAACCGCCGCTGGCTTCGAGCCAGCCGATCGCGCGTTGCATGGTCGAAGGCCCCTGCGTCACCACCTGCACCCTCATCGGCGCGTCGGCTTGACCCGAACTCACGCTGAGGCCGTTCGAGTCATCGGGCGCGAGTGCCTTTTCGACCTGGGTTTGCACCACTTCGAGTGTTTTGGCGGCACCGTCGAACATGCCGGGCGCCCGGAGGCTCTTTTGCAGCGACTGAAATTTCGCCACCACGTTGCCCTGGTACGTAGGAAGTTCCGCACTGAGGGTGCTCACCTGCTTGCCCAGGAACAGGGTTGCGAAACCAAGTAATGCAAGCGTGGCCAGAACCACCACGATCACCGCCGGAATCTGCGGCAGGCCGAGCCGTTTGATGCGCCGCACCAGCGGATCGAGCACGAAGCCGAGCAGGAAAGCGAGGGCGAGCGGCATCAGGATGTCGCGCCCGAAATAGAGCGCGCTGATGATCAGCGCCGCCGTTGCCAGGCTGGTCAGCAGCTTGAATTCGGGCAACAGCACCGCGAGGCTCGAAGCCATCGCCGCTTGCTCGGACCGCAATGCGAGGCTCACGCTGGCCGCACTGTCGGCAGCGCGCGCACGGGTCGGCACATCGCGCGGCGGCTCGAGGCGAGGGTCACTGGGCGACGAATCTGGCACGTTGGGGCGCTCCATGGTTTGAATGGCAATGCGGGCTGAAAAGAGACTTCGATCGTCGCAAGGAGATTCACCCGTTTGAAACATTCAGTCAATCAGACGACGCCGCGCTAAGGTCACGGCTGAAATGCTGTAGCCGAGCGCGCCGCAGCCGGGTTTCCATCGGGCGTGCATGCACAACCCGGCTCTGGACGCGGGTCACGGCTTGTGACCCAATCACGAACCGATCTCGCTGCAGGCTCTGGCGGTATCGACCAAGCCGCGCGACAGTAGCACCTGCCAATCGCCGACCCCAAGAAAGCCCCGATGACCACGACCCTCAACCGCCCGCCTGCGCCCGGCCCCGAAGCACCGGTCTGGATCGACCGCAAGCGCTTCGCATGGTTGTTGTCGCTCGGAATTCCGATTTCCGTCGCTGCGGGGCCGTTGCTCTGGCAATGGCATCCGGCCACCTGGACGCTGTGGCTACCGGCGATCTTCATCTACGGGATCGCGCCGCTGCTCGATTGGGGCCTGGGTACCGACCGCAGCAACCCGCCCGAATCCGCGGTGCCCGCGCTCGAGGCGAGTCGCTATTACCGCGCCATTGCCTTCACGCTGGTGCCGCTGATGTGGGGTGCGTTCATCTATGCGGCCTGGTTCAGCCAGACCGCGGCGTTGAGCTGGGCAGGTCAGTCGGGGTTGATCGTCGCGACCGGCGTGGTCGGTGGCTTCTGCATCAACATCGGCCATGAGCTCGGACACAAGCGCGGCTGGCGCGAGCGTTGGCTTGCGAAGTTGATCCTGGCACCGACCGGCTATGGTCATTTCACGATCGAGCACAACCGCGGCCATCATCGCGATGTTGCGACACCCGCCGATCCGGCCTCGGCGCGGATGGGCGAATCGATCTGGCGCTTCGTGCTGCGCGAAGTGCCCGGCGCCTGGCGCCGCGCCTGGGCGCTGGAGCATGCGCGCCTCGAGGCCGATGGATTGCGGGTCTGGTCGCTGCACAATGAAATTGTGCAGCCGGCGCTGATCACGCTGACGTCGTGGGCAGCGCTCTGTCTCTGGCTCGGGCCGGGCGCCCTCGGCTTTCTGCTGCTTGCTTCTGCGTGGGCCAACTTCCAGCTGAGTTCGGCCAACTACATCGAACATTACGGCTTGCTGCGGCGCAGGACTGCGGGCGGAAAGATCGAGACTTGCAAGCCCGAACACTCGTGGAACAGCAACCACCTGTTTTCGAACTGGGCGACCTTTCCTTTCATCTGCAGCGCCACTCCGACCACCACGCGCATCCGCTGCGCGGCTACCAGTCGCTGCGCCATTTCGACGAAGCCCCGCAATTGCCCAGCGGCTACTTCGGCATGTTCCCGCTCGCCTATCTGACGCCGCTGTGGTTCGCGGTGATGAACAAGCGCCTCGTCGCCGCCGTCGACCGGGATCCCGCTCGCATCAACTTTGCGCCGGCGCAGCGGGCGCGATTGATGGAACGGTATGGGATGCGCGAGCGCAAGCCGGTTCTCGCGCCGCTCGTCTAGTTTTAAGCAAATAGTGCTTGAAACGTAAGCCTGACGTGTGCAGAGAGCTATTTTATTCGTAGCAATTGAGAGACTGCGTTCGTCGTTCGGCAAGCCGCTTGACGTAGCCTGAATTTGAAGCTGGGCCTTGTACGTGCGACGGCGCTCAGTCAGCGCGCTGCCATTTCTGCGATGAGATAGTGCAGCCGCGGAGTACCTGTCCGGTGTCCCAAATCGAGGGATCCGCGATGCGTCAGGCATTAAAAAGCCCCTGATTCCATCAAAGAATCAAGAGCTTGGGATCGTGGTGGCCTGGGGCGGAATCGAACCACCGACACGCGGATTTTCAATCCGCTGCTCTACCAACTGAGCTACCGGGCCACGGCAGCCGCAAATTATACGGCGCTGCGCTTGCCTCTCGATAGATCCACACCGAGTTGCTTGAGCTTGCGATAGAGGTGCGTGCGCTCGAGGCCGGTTTTTTCGGCGACGCGAGTCATCGAGCCGTTTTCCATGGCGAGGTGGAATTCGAAATAGGCTTTCTCGAAGCCGTCGCGCGCATCGCGCAAGGGTCGATCGAGGTGAAAGCTCTGGGTCGGTTGCGGCCCGAGGTCGACCGGTGGCGCGGGCGGCGGTGATGCGCTGACGAAGGTCGCCTCGCCGGTCGACGTGACGACCGCGGTGATGCTGCTCGGCGTCGGCACGGCGGTGGCGGCGACGCGGCGGGCGCTTTCGCGTGCCAGGCCCTGCTCGACCGACTTGAGCAGCTTCTGCAGCGTGATCGGCTTTTCGAGAAAGGCGAACGCGCCGATGCGGGTGGCGTCGACCGCGGTGTCGATCGTCGCGTGGCCGCTCATCATGATGACCGGCATGCTGAGCAGACCCGAGGTAGACCATTCCTTGAGCAGGCTGACGCCATCGGTGTCGGGCATCCAGATATCGAGCAGCACCAGGTCGGGCCGCGAGCGCAGGCGGGCGGCGCGCGCCTCGGCGGCGTTCTCGGCCAGCTCGACGTTGTGGCCCTCGTCGTTCAGGATCTCCGAGAGCAGGTCCCGGATGCCTAGCTCATCGTCGACCACCAGTATGTTTGCCATGAATGCTTGGGAGAGGTTTGCGCGGATGGTTCCGGGAAAGGCGTCTCATGAAGGCCGGTCCATCGATGCGTTGCCGGCCGGTGCTACCGAAGCTTCGTCGGTCGCGGCAGGTGACGAAAGCCGATCCCTTGCCAGCGCGAATGATAACGAGACTTGCGCGCCCCCCACCACACCGTCCTCGATGCGATTGGACAGCTCGATGCGCGCGCCGTGATCGTCGGCGATCTTCTTGACGACTGCCAGGCCGAGGCCGGTGCCTTTTGTCTTGGTCGTGACGTAGGGTTCGAACGCGCGTTTGAGGATCGGCTCGGGAAAGCCATGACCCGAATCCTGCACTGTCAGCCGCACCCGTTCTCCCGAATCGCCGAGCCGGGTACGAACGACGACTTCGCGCACCGGCACCTGCTGCGAATCGCCCTCCTCCTGCACCGCTTCGGTCGCGTCCTGCGCGTTCTGCAGCAAATTGTGGATGACCTGGCGCAACTGTTCAGCGTCGCCCCGGATCGGCGGGCAGCGGGGATCGAGTTCGGCACGCACTGGCACGGGTGCATGTTCGGCCTCGTAGAGATGGAGCACGTCTTCGACCAGGGTGTTCAAGTCGAGCGACTTCAGCTCGGCTGCCGGCAGTCGCGCATAGTCGCGAAATTCGTTGACCAGGCGCTTCATGGCGTCGACCTGATCGACGATGGTCTTGACCGATTTCACGAGGACCGCCTGCTCGGGCGGCGCGACCTTGCCCGAGAGCTTCATTTCGAGCCGCTCGGCAGAAAGCTGAATCGGTGTCAGCGGGTTCTTGATTTCGTGGGCGAGCCGGCGTGCTACTTCGCCCCAGGCTTGCGCCCGCTGGGCAGAGACGATCTCGGAAATGTCGTCGAAAACCAGCAGCCGCGCATCGCCGGGCAGGAGCGCACCGCGCGCGACGATGTTGACGCTGTCGCGCGACATCCCGGCGCCCCATGCGCTATGACCCGTTCCCTCGTGACCGCCATCGCCCGGATGGAGCTCGAAAGCCTGCTGCCAGTGGTCGAGGCCATGCTGGGCCCGTTCGGCTTCGAGTTCGTCGAATTGGCCCAAGACGCCACGGGCGAAGGCCGCGAGACCCGGCACGTCGGCCAAACCGCGTCCTTCGTAGGCGGCCAGCGGCGCGCGCAGCACGCGGGTGGCACCCGGATTGGTCGAAACGATGGTCCCGTCGGCAGCGAGCACGATCACGCCCGACGTCAGGTTGTCCAGGATGGTCTGCAAGTTGCCGCGCGCCGCGTCGAGCTGGGCCATGCTCTGCTCGACAGCGCCGCGCGCATCGGCCAATTGCTGGGTCATCACGGCGAACGAGCGGGTCAGGCCACCGAGTTCGTCGCGGCCGCGCAGGACGGCGGTCGGCCGCAGGTCGCCGGCTGCAACCTGGCGCACGCCTTCGGCCAGCACGAGCAGGGGCCGTGCGAGCTGGGTGCCGAACAAAATTGCGAGCAGTACCGCGCCGAAGACGGCCAGGAACAAGCTCAACGTGAGGGTGCCGATGTACATGCGGCGCAGCCCGTTGCGCGCCAATGCGCGTTCCTGGTATTCGCGGTTGGCTTCCTGAACCGCGAGCGCGTTGGCGACGACGGCCGGCGGCAATAAACGCGTGATCTGCAGAAAGCGTGTCTCGCCGCCCAGATCGAAGCCGGGCCGCTGCACCCGCGATAGCGCCTGGACCCGCGCCTCCGCGGCAACGGCACCAGTTCCGGGATCGTCGAGCCCGTCGATGCGTGAAATTGCACGGTCGGTTCTTGCGTCGCGCAACTGCTGCGCGCTGGGCCGTTCGGGGTTCAGGTTGAAGCGCGAGGTTCCGGCACTGGCGATCAGCTGCCCGGCCCCGGTCCACAACACCACGTCGCTGGCACCGAGCTGCTCGCGAATCCGCTCGAGCACCAGGCCGGCGCTGGTATCCGGCACGTCGGCCAGCTGGTTGCCCGCGGACCGTGTTTTGGCAGCGAGGTCGGCCGAAAGCGAATCGAGCGTGGCGCGGCCGAGGTTGAGGCCTGCATCGAGCGCGCCTTCGACCTTGACATCGAACCAGGTTTCGATCGAGCGCGTGACGAACTGGTAGGAGACGGTGTAGATGAGGAGGCCGGGCAGGAGCCCGACCAATCCGAAAATCGCAGCCAGGTTGATCAAAAGCCGACTGCCGAACTTGCCCTTGCGAAGCCGCATCGTGAGCCGCAGCGCGACCCAGACCAGAACCAGCAGCAGGAACACCGCCACAGCCACATTGAGCGTGAACAGGCGCGCGTAGTTGCGCTCGTAGAAAGCGCGGTTGTTGGTGGCTTGCGCCAGCAGAAAGATCAAGACCAGCCCGATGCCGGTCATCGCCACGGCGCCGATGCCGATCGCCCAGCGCACGGCCTTGGAACGCCGCGCCCTGAGCCTTGCGGGGGACGGATCGGCCGACGAAGGATCGTCTGGCGATGGCGCATCGTGCGGCTGCGCCGGTTCGGACCCGCTCACTGAGGGCCTTCCAGCGCAAGCCGCGCGTTGCGCTCGGCACTCATGTTCCAGTCGGCGTTGCCGGCCACTCCGATCTGGAAAGGCCGCGGCAACTGCGAGGTGTCGAGCCGAAATCGGAACACGACCGGATGCACCGGCGCATCGCCCAGATCGCTGACAGTGCCCAGGGGCAGCCGGCCGATCCGGCGGATGGCGTCCAGCGCATCGCCGAGGGTTTCAAAGTTTTGCCCGAACGACACGCCGAGCCGCGCATTGGCGAAGGGCACCGGCGAGCTGTTGAGCCGCCAGCGCCGGGTCAGCGGCTGAAAGGCCAGTCGCAAGTGGCGGGTCGCCTGGGCCACCTGCCGGTCGGTCCAGTACCAGCGCTCGCTGAACAACTCGGCCTCGGCGACGAAAAAGATCGCGATGCCTTTTTCGAGCACTTCATCGACGAGCGCCGGCAGCTCGAAGCGCACGGTCGCGTCGAGATAGACCTGATCGGCTTCGCGCAGCAGCCGAAGCTGCGTCACATCGGCCGCCAGGGCGCGTGAAGGCAGGGCCAGCATGCCGCCGCCCAGCAGATAGCCACCCAGCGCTGCGAGCGCCGCCCGCCGGTCAGGCAGATTTTTCGAGCAGGGCGTAGAAGAAACCGTCGTGTTCACCCGCTCGATTGTCCCGGACGCCGCGCCCTTCGGCCGTGCTCCGGGGCAGCAAATGGCCGGGCGAAGGCCGCAATCGGGCGTTGGTGTTGTGCGCAAGGAACGCCTCGATCTGTTCCGAGCCTTCGGCCCGGAATACCGAACAGGTGCAATACAGAAGACGCCCGCCGGGCCGTACCAACGGCCAAAGCGTCGTCAAAAGCGTCGCCTGCAGTCGCGCCAACTGGTCGACGTCACGTTCGCGCCGCAGCCAGCGCACGTCCGGATGGCGCCGCACGATGCCCGACGCGGTACATGGCGCATCGAGCAGGATCGCGTCGTACAGCTTGCCGTCCCACCAGGTGCCCGGTTGCGCGGCATCGCCGACCAGCACCCGGGCTTCGAGCCCGAGGCGGTTCAGCGTTTCGTCGATGCGTCGGCTGCGAAGCGGATCGATTTCCAGCGCCGTCACGTCGATGCCGGATGCGGCGCCCAGTTCGAGCAAATGCGCCGTCTTGCCGCCGGGAGCAGCGCAAGCATCGAGAATGCGTGGCCGCATGTCTGGCGCGCTCGGTTCCAGCCCGTCCAGAAGCAACGGCGCGGCCAACTGCGCCGCAGCGTCCTGCACTGAGCACTCGCCCTGGTCGAAGCCGGGCAGCTGCGTGACGGGACGTGCGGTACCCAGTTGCAATGCTGAAGGTCCAACGATGGTCGATATCAAATTGATAGCTGACAGCGCTTGCTGGTATTGCGCTGGGGCCACTTTTTTTATATTTATTCTGAGGGTCATCGGCGGCGGAATATTGGCGCCCCACAGCACCTCCCGCCAGGCTTTCGGATGGTCGTTGCGCAGCCGCTCGATCCACCAGCGCGGGTGATTCCAGTGCGCCACCGGTTCCTGATCGGTCGCGGCCACGAGGGCGTCGCGCTCGCGCAAAAAGCGGCGCAGGCAGGCGTTGATGAAGCTCGCCTGCGCCCGCGTGGCCGGATTCTGTTTGGCCGCCTCGACGGCCTGATCGACCAGCGTGAACGGCTCGTAGGGCGCGAGCTCGGCGCTCCAGCCTAGTGCCAGCGCGGTGCACAACAAGGCATCGGCGTGCGGCGGCGGCGTTCGTCGCGCGAGTTGCCGGCGCAGCGCCTCGGCCCGGCCCAGCCAGCGCAGCGCCTGAAAGCCGAGCGCCTGCGCACCGGGCCGCAAGACGGGGTCGATCGCCGCGAAGGCCACCGAGCCCGAAACCCCCGACCTCACCGCGAACAACGCGCCGGCCGCTTGCTGCAAAAGACGCCAGAGCGGCGCCTGCAACGGCGGCGGGTCGGGCGCCGCGTCGTTGGCAGAAAGGTCGGTCGAATGCGGCAAGGGGGTGAACTTTGCGGGGGTGCTGGCCGGGTTTGTTGCGTTGCCGATGGTTTTTCAGGGAATCGGGCCATCCGGCTTCACGTCGCCGCTGCCGGTTCAGCGCAACGCCGGACGCGTGGCGCACCGGGCGCGCTGATGGTAACGCCGGGATGGAGGATGCTCAGGTCAAAGCCGCGGCAGGTTTGAGCCTGAGCAGCCAGGCCACGAGCACGGCCGGCACCTGTCGCACGGCCCTGTTGTAGCGCAGCACCGCGAGGTTGAACTGCCGACGCGCAATTTCGGCTGCCGCCGAGGGCTCTGGCCACGGCGTCGGCCGATCGTCGCTATCGTCGCCATCGCCCCCATTGAGCGGATCGGCCCGCGGTATCCGTTCCTCGGCAATCGGGTCACCCGGACATAGCAGCGGCGCTGGTCGCGACAAGGTGCCGTCGGACTCGAACAAGACCGCCGAACCGGGGTGAAGTCGCTCCCATGCGTCCAGCATCACCCTGAGCGCGGTCGTCAGCGCTGCGATAGTGTGGCAATCGAGCGGGCGACGCCTTGCGACGATCAGCAAGGCAGCCATCTGGCCGGCAGAAGCGTTCGCAGCCGCGCGCAGCGTGTCGGCCGTGCTCGGGTTCACGACAGCGGCGGGGTCGATTTCACCGCGCGATGCAGCCTGCACGTAGTCGATCTGGCGCACCAAAGCCGCGTCGAGCGTCGCAAACGCCCGCAGCACGGCCGCGCGCAGACGCATGAGACGGTTGTGCGCGCCGACGAACCAGGCCACCACCAGGGCGATAGCGAGCCAGATCCACCAAGCCGAAATCAATGCCGTCATCCGCATGATTGTCCGCAAAAAAAACCCTCCCACCGGGACCGGTGGGAGGGTTTATCGATCACATCGACAGGAAAGGGCGCTATTCGGTCGCCGCGCCTTCGCTCGCATCGACGACGGTTGCGTCGCCCGACGTTGCCGCCTCTTCACCGGCTTCTTCGAGCTCGGCCAATTCGGCAGCTTCGGACTCGGCAATCGCGCGACGCTCGGCCTCGTCCATCTGGTCCTTGACCTTGCGCGCCTGGTGATAGGCCATGCCGGTGCCGGCGGGAATCAACCGGCCGACGATGACGTTTTCCTTGAGGCCGCGCAGCTCGTCGCGCTTGCCCATGATCGCGGCCTCGGTCAGCACGCGGGTGGTTTCCTGGAACGAAGCGGCGCTGATGAAGCTGTCGGTCGAGAGCGACGCCTTGGTGATGCCCAGCAGCAAGTTGGTGAAGGTCGCTGGCAGCTTGTCCGCAGCGCGCAAGGCGTCGTTGGTGTTGAGCATTTCGCTGCGCTCGACCTGTTCGCCGGCAATATGGTTCGAATCACCAGGGTTTTCGACCACGACCCGGCGCAGCATCTGGCGAACGATCACCTCGATGTGCTTGTCGTTGATCTTCACACCCTGAAGGCGATAGACGTCCTGCACCTCGTCGACGATGTAGCGCGCAAGTTCTTCGGAACCCAGCAGACGCAGGATGTCCTGCGGATCGGCCGGGCCGTCGACGACGCTTTCGCCCTTGTTCACCACCTGGCCTTCGTGCACCAGAATGTTCTTTTCCTTCGGCACGAGGTCTTCCCAGACGGTGCCTTCAGGATCGGTGATTTGCAGACGTATTTTGCCTTTGGTCTCCTTGCCGAACGAAATGGTGCCGGTCATCTCGGCGAGTAAACCCTTGTCTTTGGGTGTGCGCGCTTCGAACAATTCAGCCACGCGTGGCAAGCCGCCGGTGATATCACGGGTCTTCTGGCCTTCGACCGGAATCCGCGCCAACACCTCGCCGGGCCCGACGTCCTGACCGTCGCGCACCTGGATCAGCGCACCGACCTGGAAGCCGATCGTCACCGAGTGGTCGGTGCCGGGGATCTTGACCTCGCTGCCCGACGCGTCGATCAGTTTGACCTGCGGCCGCACGATCTTCGCGGCGCCGCGCCGCTTGGGATCGATCACGACCAGCATCGACAAGCCGGTGACATCGTCGACCTGCTTGGCCACCGTCAGCCCTTCCTCGATGTTCTCGAAGCGCACGTTGCCGGCGAACTCGGTAATGATCGGGCGCGTGAGCGGATCCCACTGGGCGAGCACGTGCCCGGCCTTGATTTGTTGATCGGCCTTGACTGCCAGCTGCGCACCATAAGGAACCTTGTGACGCTCGCGCTCCCGGCCGTGCTCGTCGTGAATGACGATCTCGCCAGAGCGTGCAATGACGACCAGATCGCCCTTGCTGTTGGTCACGTAGCGCATCGTGGCATTGAAGCCGATCGTGCCGTTCGATTTGGCCTCCACGCTCGACGCGACCGCCGCACGCGAAGCCGCACCACCGATGTGGAAGGTGCGCATCGTGAGCTGAGTGCCGGGCTCACCGATCGACTGGGCCGCGATCACGCCGACCGCTTCGCCGATGTTGATCAGGCCACCGCGACCGAGGTCACGGCCATAGCACTTGGCGCAGATGCCGAAACGCGTTTCGCACGTCAGCGCGGTGCGTACCTTGACCTCGTCGACACCAGCCCCTTCGAGCTCTTCGATGATGTCTTCGTCGAGCATTTCGCCGGCTGCCAAAAGGACGGACTGGTCTTCGGGATGCAGCACATCCTCGGCCGCGGTACGGCCCAGCACGCGGTCACGCAGCGACTCGATCACCTCGCCGCCTTCGACGATGGCACGCATCGCCGAACCGTTCGAGGTGCCGCAGTCCGGTGCCGTGACGACCAGGTCTTGCGTCACGTCGACCAGCCGGCGCGTCAGGTAGCCCGAGTTCGCCGTCTTGAGCGCCGTGTCGGCGAGACCCTTGCGGGCGCCGTGCGTGGAGATGAAGTACTCCAGCACGTTCAAGCCTTCACGGAAGTTGGCCGTGATCGGCGTTTCGATGATCGAACCGTCGGGCTTGGCCATCAAGCCGCGCATGCCGGCGACCTGCCGGATTTGCGCCGGCGAACCGCGCGCGCCCGAGTCGGCCATCATGTAGATCGAGTTGAACGACTCCTGCTCGACTTCCTTGCCGTGTCGGTCCATAACCTTTTCGCGCGACAGCTTGGCCATCATCACCTTGGAGACCTCGTCGCCGGCCTTGCCCCAGATGTCGACCACCTTGTTGTAGCGCTCGCCCGATGTCACCAGGCCAGAGACGTACTGCTGCTCGATCTCTTTCACTTCCTTGGCCGAGCGCTCGATGATGCCGTGCTTTTCGGCCGGCACGAGCATGTCGTCGATCGCGATCGAGATGCCGGCTTTGGTTGCAAGCCTGAAACCGTTTTGCAACAGCTTGTCGGCGAACACCACCGTTTCCTTCAAGCCGCACTTGCGGAACGAAACGTTGATGAGTTTGGAAATTTCTTTCTTCTTCAGCGCCTTGTTGAGGTTGGAGAACGGCAGGCCCTTCGGCAAAATTTCCGACAGCAATGCACGCCCGACGGTGGTTTCGATCAGAGACGTCATCGGCGTGAACTCGCCGGTTTGCTTGTCCTTCTTGAACTCGGTGATCCGCACGCTGACGCGAGCGGTCAGCTCGACCACGTCGGCATCGAGTGCGCGCTGGACTTCGCCGATGTCGGAAAACACCAGTCCCTCGCCCTTGCCGTTGACCCGGTCTCGCGTGGTGTAGTAAAGACCCAGCACAACGTCTTGCGAAGGCACGATCGAGGGCTCGCCGCTGGCCGGGAACAACACGTTGTTCGACGCCAGCATCAGAGTGCGCGCTTCCATCTGCGCCTCGACCGACAGCGGCACGTGAACCGCCATCTGGTCGCCGTCGAAGTCGGCATTGAAGGCCGCGCAAACCAGCGGATGCAGCTGGATCGCCTTGCCTTCGATCAATATCGGCTCGAAGGCCTGAATGCCCAGTCGGTGCAACGTCGGTGCGCGGTTGAGCATCACCGGGTGCTCCTTGATCACCTCCTCGAGGATGTCCCAGACCACCGGCGTGCCGGATTCGACTTCTTTCTTGGCCGCCTTGATGGTGGTCGCGATGCCCATCGCTTCGAGGCGCGAGAAGATGAACGGCTTGAACAGCTCGAGCGCCATCAGCTTGGGCAGACCGCACTGATGCAACTTGAGGGTCGGGCCGACCACGATGACCGAGCGACCCGAGTAGTCGACGCGCTTGCCGAGCAAGTTCTGGCGGAAGCGACCGCTCTTGCCCTTGATCATGTCGGCCAGCGACTTGAGCGCGCGCTTGTTCGCACCCGTCATCGCCTTGCCCCGGCGGCCGTTGTCGAGCAGCGAATCAACCGCTTCTTGCAGCATGCGCTTCTCGTTGCGCGCGATGATTTCGGGCGCCTTCAACTCGAGCAAACGACGCAGCCGGCTGTTGCGGTTGATGACGCGGCGGTACAGGTCGTTCAGATCGGAGGTCGCGAAGCGGCCGCCGTCGAGCGGCACCAGCGGGCGCAGATCGGGCGGCAGCACCGGCAGCACATCGAGCACCATCCAGTTGGGCTTGATGCCCGACTTGCGGAAGGCCTCGAGCACCTTCAGGCGCTTGGAGTTCTTCTTGACCTTGACTTCGGAGCCGGTCAGGTCGCCGCGCAGCCGCTCGATCTCGGAGTCGAGCTCGATCGCCTGAAGCAGATCCTTGATGCCTTCGGCGCCCATCTTGGCAACGAACTCGTCGCCGTATTCCTTGCGCTTGGCGTCGTAGTCGTCCTCGGACATGATGTCGCGCTTTTTAAGCGGTGTCATGCCAGGGTCGGTGATCACGTAGGCCTCGAAATACAAAACACGTTCGATATCGCGCAAAGTCATGTCGAGCACCAGCCCGAGGCGCGACGGCAGCGATTTCAAAAACCAGATGTGCGCGCAGGGCGCGGCCAGGTCGATGTGACCCATGCGCTCACGCCGCACCTTGGTTTGCGTGACTTCGACGCCGCACTTCTCACAGATCACGCCGCGATGCTTCAGCCGCTTGTACTTGCCGCACAAGCACTCATAGTCCTTGATCGGGCCGAAGATCTTGGCGCAGAACAAGCCATCGCGCTCGGGCTTGAAGGTGCGGTAGTTGATGGTTTCGGGCTTTTTCACCTCGCCGAACGACCACGAACGGATCTTCTCCGGCGAGGCCATGCCGATCTTGATGGCATCGAAATGCTCATCGGGGGTGAATTGCTTGAAAAGGTCGAGTAGTGACTTCATAAACCCTATCCCTTCAGTATTTAAGAACGTTCCAGTTCGATGTCCAGGCCGAGAGAGCGAATCTCCTTGACCAGAACATTGAACGATTCGGGCATGCCGGCTTCGATCGAGTGTTCGCCCTTGACGATCGACTCGTACACCTTGGTGCGGCCCTGCACGTCGTCTGACTTGACGGTCAGCATTTCCTGCAGCACATAGGCCGCGCCGTAGGCTTCGAGCGCCCACACTTCCATCTCACCGAAGCGCTGGCCGCCGAACTGCGCCTTTCCGCCGAGCGGCTGCTGCGTGACCAGCGAATACGGGCCGGTCGAGCGCGCGTGCATCTTGTCGTCCACCAGGTGATGCAGCTTGAGCACATGCATGTAGCCCACAGTGACAGGGCGGTCGAACTGGTCGCCCGTGCGGCCGTCGAACAGGTATGCCTGCGTCCGCGTGTCGGTCAAGCCCTTGGCTTTGGCAACGTCGTCCGGATAGGCCAACTTCAGCATGGCGCGGATTTCTTCTTCCGATGCGCCATCGAAAACCGGCGTCGCGAACGGCACGCCGCTCGCCAGATTGCCCGCCATCTCGAAGACGTCGGCCTCCGAGAGTTTGGCAATCTGCTCCTTGCGCCCGCCCGATCCGTTGTAGAGCTCCTCGAGGAAGGTACGCAACTCGGCTGCCTTGGCTTCGGCCTGCAACATGTCGCCGATCCGCTGTCCGATGCCTTTGCCGGCCCAGCCCAGGTGCACCTCTAGAACCTGACCCACGTTCATCCGCGACGGAACGCCGAGGGGATTGAGACAGATATCGCAGGGTGTGCCATCGGCCATATACGGCATGTCTTCGACTGGCACGATCTTGGAGACCACGCCCTTGTTGCCATGCCGTCCGGCCATTTTGTCGCCGGGCTGCAAGCGGCGCTTCACAGCAAGGTACACCTTGACCATCTTGAGCACGCCCGCCGGCAACTCGTCGCCTTGCGTGAGCTTCTTGCGCTTTTCCTCGAACGACAGGTCGAAGCTGTGGCGTTGCTGCTCGATCGAGTTCTTGATCGACTCGAGTTGGAGCGCCACCTCGTCCTCGGCCGGCCGAACATCGAACCAGTGGTATTTGTCGACCGAGCCTAGATAGGCCTTGTCGATCTTGCTGCCCTTGGCCAGTTTGTCGGGTCCGCCGTTGGCGATCTTGCCGATCAGCAACTTCTCGATTCGATCGAAGGAATCGGCCTCGACGATGCGAAGCTGGTCGTTCAGATCGAGGCGGAAGCGCTTGAGCTCGTCGTCGATGATCTGCTGAGCGCGCTTGTCGCGCGTGATGCCTTCGCGTGTGAACACCTGAACATCGATGACCGTGCCCTGGGAGCCCTGATCGACGCGCAGCGACGTGTCTTTCACGTCCGAGGCCTTCTCGCCGAAAATCGCGCGCAACAGCTTTTCTTCGGGCGTCAGGGTGGTCTCGCCCTTCGGCGTGACCTTGCCGACCAGCGTATCGCCAGGCATGACTTCCGCGCCGACATAGATGATTCCGGACTCGTCGAGACGGTTCAGTTGCTGCTCGGCCAGATTCGGAATGTCGCGCGTGATTTCCTCTGCGCCGAGCTTGGTGTCGCGCGCCATCACCACCAGTTCCTCGATGTGGATCGAGGTGTAGCGGTCTTCGGCGACGACACGTTCGCTGATGAGGATCGAGTCCTCGAAGTTGTAACCGTTCCAGGGCATGAATGCGACCAGCATGTTCTGGCCCAGAGCCAGTTCGCCCAGGTCGGTCGATGCGCCGTCGGCAACCACGTCGCCTTTGGCGATCTTGTCGCCGCGCTTGACGATCGGTCGCTGGTGGATGTTGGTGTTCTGGTTGGAACGCTGGTATTTGATGAGGTTGTAGATATCCACACCCACTTCACCGGCTGCCGTTTCCGAATCGTTGACCCGGACCACGATGCGTGTGGCATCGACATAGTCGACGATTCCGCCGCGCGAAGCCGTCACCACGGTTCCTGAATCCACGGCCGAAACGCGTTCGATTCCCGTCCCGACGAACGCCTTTTCAGGCAGCAACACCGGCACCGCCTGCCGCTGCATGTTGGCGCCCATGAGCGCGCGATTGGCATCGTCGTGCTCGAGGAACGGCACCAGCGAAGCAGCGACCGACACGATCTGCGCTGGCGATACGTCCATGTATTGCACGCGCTCGGCGCCGACCAGAATCGATTCGCCGGTTTCACGCGCTGACACCAGATCGCCGATCAATCGGCCTTCGCCGTCGAGCGCTGCGTTCGCCTGGGCGATCACGTATTTGCCTTCCTCGATTGCCGACAGGTAATCGATCTGCATCGTGACCTTGCCATCGACCACACGGCGGTACGGCGTTTCGATGAAGCCGTATTCGTTCAGCCGCGCATAAAGCGCGAGCGAGTTGATGAGACCGATGTTCGGGCCTTCTGGCGTTTCGATGGGGCACACGCGGCCGTAGTGGGTGACGTGAACGTCACGCACCTCAAAGCCCGCGCGCTCGCGCGTCAAGCCGCCCGGACCGAGGGCCGAAACCCGGCGCTTGTGCGTGATCTCGGACAGCGGATTGGTCTGGTCCATGAACTGCGACAGCTGCGAGGCGCCGAAGAACTCCTTCAGCGCAGCCGATATCGGCTTGCTGTTGATCAGGTCGTGTGGCATCAGGGGCTCTTGCTCTGCCTGGCCGAGCCGCTCCTTCACGGCCTTCTCGATGCGCGCGAGGCCGGTGCGGTACTGGTTCTCCGCGAGTTCGCCGACGCAGCGCACACGGCGATTTCCGAGGTGGTCGATGTCGTCGACTTCGCCATTGCCATTGCGCAGGTCAACCAGGATCTTGACCACCGAGAGGATGTCCTCGTTGGTCAGCACCATCGGCCCGGTCGATTCGCTGCGGCCGACCTTGGCATTGAACTTCATGCGCCCGACGCGCGAGAGATCGTAGGTATCCGGGTTGTAGAACAGACGCTGGAACAGGGCCTGCACCGCGTCTTCGGTCGGCGGCTCGCCGGGCCGCATCATGCGATAGATCGCCACGCGCGCTGCGAATTCGTCGACGGTTTCGTCGCTGCGCAATGTTTGCGAGATGTACGCGCCCTGATCGAGTTCGTTGGTGTAGATGGCCTGCAACTCCTGCACATTGGCAGCGCGGAGCTTCTTCAACAACGCTTCGGTCAACTCTTCATTAGCCTTGGCAAGAATCTCACCTGAATCTGCGTCGACGATCGCGCGCGCGATCACGCGGCCGACCAGAAAATCTTCCGGAACGCTGATGTGGGTGGTGCCGGACTGTTCCATTTCGCGCGTGTGGCGCGCTGTGATGCGCTTGTCTTTGGCCACCACGACCTTGCCCGACTTGTCGGTGATGTCGAACCGGGCGATCTCGCCACGCAGTCGTTCGGCAACAAACTCCATCTGCGCGCCGCTGTCCATCAAACGGAAGTTGTCGTTGACGAAGAAGTTCGCGAGGATCGACTCGGGATTCAACCCGATCGCTTTTAACAGGATCGTGACCGGCATCTTGCGCCGACGATCGACCCGGAAATACAGCATGTCCTTCGGATCAAACTCGAAATCGAGCCACGAGCCGCGGTAAGGAATGACCCGTGCCGAGAACAGCAATTTGCCCGAGCTGTGGGTTTTGCCCTTGTCGTGCTCGAAGAACACGCCGGGCGAACGGTGCAATTGCGAGACGATCACGCGCTCGGTGCCGTTGATGATGAACGAGCCCTTGTCGGTCATGAGCGGAACTTCGCCCATGTAGACTTCCTGCTCCTTGACTTCCTTCACCACCTTCGACTGAGACGTCGAAGATTCCCGGTCATAAATGATGAGCTGAACCTTGGCGCGCACGGCCGACGCGTACGTCAAGCCGCGCGTCTGGCACTCGCGTACGTCAAACGCGGGTTTCGCCAGGTTGTATTCGAGATACTTCATCTCGACGAACCCGTTGTGCGAGACGATCGGAAACGCTGCTTCGAAAGCCGCCTGGAGGCCTTCTATGGTGCGTTGCTTCGGTGGAATGCCTGCTTGCAGAAACGCTGTGTAAGCGTCTTTCTGCATCTGCAGCAGATAAGGAATTTCGACGACGCTGTCGCGATTGCCGAAGTTCTTTCGGATGCGTTTGCGTTCGGTAAAACTGTACGGGGTCGATTGGGCCATGCGAGCTCCGGAGCTTGAAACTTCAACGACATAGTGCGGACGCCTCGGCGCCTCTCCTTGGCGGCTGGCCACTACCAGCCGTTGGCGGACAGCGATGCATTGCACATCGCCCGAACCAAGGGATCTTCTGCAGTCGGGGTCAGAAGACACTCGAAAGTTGCATTACCGGTGCAATTTTCGGGTGCGCTCTGAAAGCGCAAAAAACGCACTGGACACTGGAGAGCCGCGAAAGCGCCTCTCCAGCCCGGTGCGAGAAGCCTCGATTACTTCAGTTCGGCCTTTGCGCCAGCGTCTTCCAGCTTTTTCTTGGCGGCTTCGGCATCGGCCTTGGACAGGCCTTCCTTCACGGCCTTGGGCGCGGCTTCGACCAGATCCTTGGCTTCCTTCAAGCCCAAACCGGTGATTTCGCGCACGGCCTTGATCGCCGAAACCTTGTTCGGGCCCGCTTCCAGCAGCATGACGTTGAACTCGGTCTGTTCTTCGACAGCAGCTGCTGCAGCGCCGCCGCCGGCTGCAGGAGCCGACATGGCCGCGGCGCTCACGCCGAATTTCTCTTCGATGGCTTTCACCAAATCGTTGAGTTCGAGGACCGTCATGCTGTCGAGTGCGGTCAGGAATGCGTCTTTATCGAATGCCATTTTTCAGTTTCCAGATTAAGTTGGGTACAAGTGCCGCGCAATCAAGCCGCGGCAGGTTCAGCCGCAGGCGCGGCCTCGGTCGTTGCGTCGGCGCTCGTTTCGCCGCCACCGCGTTTTTCCGCGAGCGCGGCCAGCACGCGAGCGGTGCGCGAAATCGGCGATTGCATCAAGCCCAGCAATTGCGCCAGCAACACTTCTTTCGAAGGGATGTTGGCCAGTTGCTTGACGCCATCGACGTCCAGCGCTTTACCACCGAAGGCGCCACCGCGAATCACCAGCTTGTCGTTGGTCTTCGCAAAGTCAGCCACGACCTTGGCGGCTGCCACCGCATCTTCGGAAAAGCCGTAGATCAAAGGCCCGCTCATCTGGTCGGCCACGACATCGAATGCGCTTCCGGCGACCGCGCGGCGCGCCAGTGTGTTTTTCAACACACTGAGATTCACGCCCTTGCTGCGCGCATCGCTGCGCAAGCGGGTCATGTCGGCGACCGAAATGCCACGGTACTCCGCCAGAACCAGCGTTTGCGCCTTGGCTGCCAAGCCTGTGACGTCAGTCACGACGGCTTCTTTCTCACTGCGATTCAAACTCAAGTTTGACTCCTTCAATGCGTTCTCCGGCATATGCCTAGGAACGCGGCTGCATTGCAGCGATCGACTGTTTCGGGAACCATCATTCCTTTGCAGCGGGCTCGCCATCTGCGCTGGCCGACTCCGGAACCTGGAGCCGATTAAATGCAGCGCCCTGCACACCAGCGGTCTTGGATGGCCCGCAATCCGGATCGCAAATTGCGACCTTGACTGCGACCCACCACTTGCTCCGACCGGTCCGGCCGGAGCAAATCACGTTCAACTTGCCGAAATGGTCTGCGTATCGACCCGCACACCCAACCCCATGGTCGAAGACACGGCGATCTTGCGCAAATAAATTCCCTTGCTCGATGCCGGCTTAGCCTTCACCAACGCGTCGATCAGCGCGGCCAGGTTTCCCTGGAGCTTGTCGGTATCAAACGAGCGGCGACCGATCGTGCCATGCACGATCCCGCCCTTGTCGACCCGGAACTGAACCTGCCCGGCCTTGGCGTTCTTGACGGCCGTGGCGACATCGGGCGTGACAGTGCCGACTTTTGGATTGGGCATCAGGCCACGGGGGCCGAGAATCTGACCCAACGTACCGACCACGCGCATCGCATCCGGCGCGGCGATCACCACGTCGAACGGCATATCGCCAGCCTTGACCATTGCAGCAAGGTCGTCCATTCCGACGATGTCGGCGCCTGCCGCCTTGGCTTCGTCGGCTTTGGCCCCCTGGGCAAAAACAGCCACCCGCTTCGTCTTGCCCGTGCCGTTCGGCAACACGACAGCGCCGCGCACGACCTGATCTGACTTCTTGGCGTCTACACCCAGCTGCACCGCAACATCGATCGATTCGTCGAATTTGGCAGTGGCCGCTTCCTTGACCAGGCTGATCGCGTCCGCGAGTGGGTAGAGCTTGTTGCTGTCGACTTTGCCTTCGAAGGACTTTTGCTTCTTGGTGAGCTTGGCCATCACACGCCCTCCACGGTCACGCCCATCGAACGTGCCGAACCGGCAATCGTCCGCACTGCTGCATCGAGATCGGCTGCACTCAAATCCTTCATCTTGGCGTTCGCAATTTCCTCGAGCTGGGCCCGGGTGATCTTGCCGACCTTGTTGGTCAGCGGACGCGCCGAGCCTTTGTCGAGCTTGATTGCCTTTTTGATCAACGTGATCGCCGGCGGCGTCTTGATGATGAAAGTAAAGCTCTTGTCGGCAAACGCGGTGATGACGACCGGCAACGGAAGCCCCGGCTCGACACTCTGCGTCTGCGCGTTGAAGGCCTTGCAGAACTCCATGATGTTCAGGCCTCGCTGACCGAGCGCGGGCCCGATCGGCGGTGATGGATTGGCTTTACCGGCTGGCACTTGCAGCTTGATGAAGCCGACGATTTTTTTCGCCATGAATGACTCCTTGCGGGTACTAACGCCTTGGCTTGATCAGCCATGGCTCCCCGGCGTTGACGGCTCTCATTTCACTTTTCAATTCCCCCGAGCACGAAAAGAGGAAATTTTCACTTCAAGGACAAGGCAAGCGAAGCGGCCTTGTTTAAGTCTGTTATCCGGCTTCGTTATCGTCCGTTACGCTTTTTCGACTTGCGCGAACTCCAGCTCCACCGGCGTGGCCCGGCCAAAAATCATGACCGATACCCGCACCTTGCTCTTCTCGTAATTGACCTCTTCGACCGAGCCGTTGAAGTCCGTGAAAGGGCCTTCCTTCACACGCACGTACTCGCCGACCACGAATTCGACCTTGTGGCGCGGCTTTTCGGTGCCTTCGTGCATCTGGTTGACGATCTTTTCGACCTCGTCCTGCGAGATCGGCGACGGCCGGTTCTTGGCGCCGCCCACGAACCCCGTCACCTTGTTGGTGTGCTTGACCAGGTGCCAGGTTTCGTCGTCCATGATCATTTCGACCAGGACATAACCCGGAAAGAACCGACGCTCGGTCGTCCGACGTTGGCCATTCTTGATCTCGACCACCTCTTCGGTCGGCACCATGATCCGGCCGAATTTGTTCTGCATGCCGGCGCGATTGATTCGTTCGAGAATGTTGCGCTCGACCGCTTTCTCCATGCCCGAATAGGCATGCACGACGAACCACCGAAAGTCCGGGTTGGTCGCAGGCGCGAGGCTCGAGACGGGTTCAGCGATTTCGACAGCTTCGTCCATTGATTACTTTCTCCATCCGAGGATGAGGTCGAAAAACACCCACTCGAGGCTCTTGTCCACGAGCCAGAGAAACACCGACATGATCGCCACGAAGCCGAACACGTAAGCAGTCATCTGTATTGCTTCCTTGCGGCTCGGCCAGACGACTTTGCGTACCTCGCGCCAGGAATCTCGCCCGAAAGCCACCAGACGCTTGCCGCTCTCCGATATCGCAAACACGATCACCGCCGCAGCCAGGCCGCCGAGCAGAGCCGCCCACTGCACCGTCGGGCCTTCCTTTGTCAAAAGGTAAAACGCCACGATGGCGCCGACGGCGAGCGCGACCGCCAAAGCCACTTTGGCCTTGTCGGCGCCTGTGCTGACGGTTTCGACTTGAGTTGTTGCCATGTGTCGGACGTTTCCCTTTGACCCTGAGGTCCTCTGGCCTTCCAGCCTTCAAAAATTTGCCAGCTCACCCTGATCGGCCCCCGCGCGCCGATCGGCGAAAACTGCGATGCCTGCCTTGCCAGTCGGTCGATGCGCCGACCGGGAGTTGGCAGGGGCAGTAGGAATCGAACCTACAACCTTCGGTTTTGGAGACCGACGCTCTGCCAATTGAGCTATACCCCTTCGGCTCGTCTGGCTGTCCTGCTGCGCTTGCCATTTCGCACTACGCGCGCGACGGACATCCGACCGTGCAGCCGCTTCGCTGTCACGGCAATTCCCTTAATCAGTTGGGGACAGAGCAGTGGCTTTGCCCTTGGTCTGTCACGCAAGTTATTCCAATACCTTCGCCACCACCCCCGACCCCACGGTCCGCCCGCCCTCGCGGATCGCAAAGCGCAGGCCCTCTTCCATCGCGATCGGGTTGATCAGCTTGACGGTGATCGACACGTTGTCCCCGGGCATCACCATCTCCTTGTCCTTGGGCAACTCGATCGCGCCGGTCACGTCTGTCGTGCGGAAATAGAACTGCGGGCGGTAGTTGTTGAAGAAGGGCGTGTGGCGGCCGCCTTCGTCTTTGGAGAGCACATAGACTTCGGCGGTGAAGTGGGTGTGCGGCTTGATCGAGCCGGGCTTGCACAGCACCTGGCCGCGTTCGACTTCCTCGCGCTTGGTGCCGCGCAGCAAGACGCCCACGTTGTCGCCGGCCTGGCCCTGATCGAGCAACTTCCTGAACATCTCGACGCCGGTGCAGGTGGTCTTGACGGTGGGGCGGATGCCCACGATCTCGATTTCCTCGCCGACCTTGATGACGCCGCGCTCCACGGCGCCGGTAACCACCGTGCCGCGACCGCTGATGGAGAAGACGTCTTCGACAGGCATCAAAAAGGTGCCGTCGATGGCCCGCTCGGGTTGCGGGATGTAGGTGTCCAGGGCGTCGGCGAGCTTCATGATGGCTTCTTCGCCGAGCTTGCCCTTGTCGCCTTCCAGGGCGAGTTTGGCACTGCCATGGATGATGGGGGTGTCGTCGCCGGGGAATTCGTATTTGTCGAGCAACTCGCGCACTTCCATCTCGACCAGTTCGAGCAGTTCGGCGTCATCGACCATGTCGCATTTGTTCAGGAACACGATGATGTAGCCGACACCGACCTGGCGGGCCAGCAGGATGTGCTCGCGGGTCTGGGGCATGGGGCCGTCGGCGGCCGAGCAGACCAGGATGGCACCGTCCATCTGGGCGGCGCCGGTGATCATGTTCTTGACATAGTCAGCGTGGCCGGGGCAGTCGACGTGGGCGTAGTGGCGGTTGGCGGTTTCGTACTCGACGTGGGCAGTGTTGATGGTGATGCCGCGGGCCTTCTCTTCGGGCGCTGCATCGATCTGGTCGTAGCCCTTGGCTTCGCCGCCGAATTTGGCTGCCAGCACAGTGGCAATGGCCGCCGTCAAAGTGGTCTTGCCGTGGTCGACGTGTCCGATGGTGCCCACGTTCACGTGGGGCTTGGTGCGGGTGAATTTGCCTTTGGCCATTGAAGCGCTCCGAAGAAAAAACCAACTATCGATCGATCTGAAAGGCCTGCAACAACGCCGTTGCAAGCCACAAACCTGGTGCCCTTTGCGGGAATCGGACCCGCGACCTCTCCCTTACCAAGGGAGTGCTCTACCACTGAGCCAAAAGGGCCACAAAACCAGCCGCCGGGCGCCGAACAGACTTTGGAGCGGGAGACGGGAATCGGACCCGCGTCATCAGCTTGGAAGGCTGGGGTTCTACCATTGAACTACTCCCGCGTCGGGGTGTCTGGACCCCACCGGCGCATGCCGCCACACTCCGCAAATCCTGTTCGTCGCTGGTGGAGAGGGCTGGATTCGAACCAGCGTACTCGTAAGAGGGCAGATTTACAGTCTGCTGCCATTAACCACTCGGCCACCTCTCCGGCGAACCTCGCAGTATAGCATTTCCGGCAATTGGAAGCGTTGCTCCCAAGGTCCGGAATGGGCCATCTCCTCGAACCTCGTTGTCATGGTCTAGCAACCCGGCTGACCTGGAGTCAAGCTCAATCCGGTTCGCCGGGCCGATTACCGGTCGTGCGCGTCCCGCCAGGCGCGCGCCTGACCGAAATGCCCGCAACCGATGAAAGGGAGCGGTGGTCGGAGCGCAGACAAGGGCGACGGATGATTGGCCACCAGAACCGTGTGGCGGGTGGCATCGATCAGGCTGCGTTTGCCTTGTGCATGGGCGCCCCAAAGCATGAAAACCACCGCCCGCTCGCCGTCCGACACCTGCCGGATCACCGCGTCGGTCAGCACCTCCCAGCCGCGCCCGGCGTGGCTGGCAGGACGACCCTCTTCGACCGTCAGGCAGGTGTTGAGCAACAAAACGCCCTGCTCGGCCCAGCTCACCAAGCTACCGCCGGGATCGGGAAAGGCTGGCGGCGGCGTGCCCAGATCGCGCTCCAGTTCCTTGAAAATGTTGCGCAGCGACGGCGGCAGCGCAATACCCGGCGCGACCGAAAACGCCAGTCCCTCGGCCTGCCCCAGGCCGTGGTACGGATCCTGACCCAGGATAACGACCCGAACCTGCTCTGGCGCCGTGAGCGCCAGCGCCCGCAACGGCTGCGGCGGAAAGATCGTGGCGCCGACTTCGAGCCGGGCGCGCAGGAACGTGAGCAAAGCCTGGCCCGTAGCGCTCAAGAAGTAAGCATCCACCAACCGTTGCCAACCCAACGCGACGGGCCAATCCGCCGGATCTGCGCCGAGCAGTTGGTCGGGCAGCATTCTCTGCGTCAAATTGGCCTCCAACTCAATGTGGACTAGCGCTGACAGCTATATAAATCATAGCAAGTCAGAGCTGTTCGCCGAACAGCGCCGCGAGCGCCGCACCCGGCTCATCCGCGCGCATGAACGCTTCGCCGACCAAAAAAGCCCGAACCCCCGCCGCGCGCAAAGTCGCCACGTTTTCGCGCGTCGAAATGCCCGACTCGGTTACGAGCAAGCGATCCGGCGGCAGCACTTTCAACAAATCGAGCGAGGTCTGGATCGACACCTCGAAGCTGCGCAAATTCCGGTTGTTGACGCCGATGAGCGGCGTGCGCAGGCGCAGCGCCCGCTCCAGCTCGCCTGCGTCGTGCACTTCGACCAATACCGCCATGCCAAGGCCGAGCGCGATCGACTCGAAATCGCGCATCTGCGCATCGTCCAGGCAGGCCGCGATCAGGAGTACGGCGTCTGCGCCGATGGCACGTGATTCATAAATTTGCCACGCATCGACCATGAAATCCTTGCGCAGCACCGGCAAATTGCACGAGGCGCGCGCCTGCTTCAAATAATCGATACCGCCCTGAAAAAATTGCTTGTCCGTGAGCACCGACAGGCAAGCCGCAGTGACCTTGCCGTCGCCTTCGGCATAGCTTTGCGCGATGTCGGCGGGCTCGAAATCGGCGCGCAAGACGCCCTTGCTCGGACTGGCTTTCTTGATCTCGGCGATCACCGCGCTGTGGCCCCGATCGATCTTCGCGCGCAGCGCGGCTTCGAAATCGCGCGTCAGCACCCGGCTCTCGGCATCGGCGCGCATGGCGGCGAGCGGCGTGCTTTTGCGCGTTGCCGCGACCTCGGTTCGCTTGACCGCAACGATCTCGTCGAGGATGTTCGTCATCGCGTTAATTCCCCGCTGCGCTGGCCGTCGCGGCGACCATACTTTCGAGCTTGGCCTTGGCAGCCCCGGAATTAACCGCTTTCTCTGCGAGTTCAATGCCATTGGCGACCGAATAGGCCACGTTGCTTGCATAAAGCGCCGCACCCGCATTCAGCATCACGATGTCGCGCGGCGCGCCGGGCTGATTGTCGAGCACCCCCAGCAGCATTGCCTTCGACTGCCCGGGCGTCTCGACCCGCAACGCGCGGTTGCTCGCCATCGCCATGCCGAAGTCCTCGGGATGCAATTCGTATTCCCGGATCTCGCCGTCTTTCAACTCCCCGACCAGGGTCGCCGCGCCGAGCGAAATTTCGTCCATGCCGTCGCGGCCATACACCACCAGCGCATGCTCCGCGCCGAGCCGTTGCAGCGCGCGCACCTGAATGCCGACCAGATCGGCATGAAACACGCCCATTAAAATGTTCGGCGCATTCGCCGGATTGGTCAGCGGCCCGAGGATATTGAAGATGGTCTTGATGCCCAGTTCCTTGCGAATCGGCGCCACGTTCTTCATCGCGGGATGGTGGTCCGGCGCGAACATGAAGCCGATACCGATCTCGTCGATGCATTTCGCGATCTGCTGCGGCGTCAAATGAATGTTGACCCCGAGCGACTCCAGCACGTCGGCGCTGCCCGATTTGCTCGACACGCTGCGTCCGCCGTGTTTGCTGACCTTGGCGCCCGCCGCGGCCGCGACGAACATCGCGCAGGTCGAAATGTTGAAGGTGTGCGAGCCATCGCCGCCGGTGCCGACGATGTCCACCAGATGGGTCTTGTCGGCCACCTCGACCTTGGTCGACACCTCGCGCATCACCTGCGCAGCAGCGGTGATCTCGCCGATGGTTTCCTTCTTGACACGCAACCCGGTAATAAGCGCCGCCATCATCACCGACGAGCATTCGCCACTCATGATGAGCCGCACGATGTGCAGCATTTCGTCGTGGAACACCTCGCGGTGCTCGATGGTGCGCTGCAATGCTTCTTGCGGTGTGATGGACATGGTGGACTCCTCGTTGGTTTGTGTGGGTTCAGCTTCCAGTCAGCTTCCAGTCAGCTTCCAGTCAGCGCACGGTCGGCGCTTCGCCGAGGGCCAGCTTCACGCCGAACGCCAGGATCAGCAGCCCGGCGCCGCGCTCGATCCATTGCAATACGCGAGCGGCGCGATCGCCGCGTGAAGCCACGCGCCGCGCCAAGCCTGCCGCGAGCGCCGCCCAGCCGATGTTGACCCACAGCGCATTGAAGTTGAACAAAAGTCCGAGCGCGAGAAAAGCCAGCGTCGGATGCGCCGCGCCGGGCGCGATGAATTGCGGCACGAATGCCAGAAAAAAGAGCGCTACCTTCGGGTTGAGCACGTTGGTCAGAAAGCCCCGGCGAAACACGGGCCAAAGCGAAGTTTCCGAACCAAATTGGCCTCTAACGCCCGCTGGCCGTGCGCAGTCAGCTATTATTTCAGGAGCATCCACGGATTCCGATGGACCGAGAGCATCGCGATCCATCGCCACCGGCCCGGCTCGCAGCATGCCAATCCCGATCCAGATCAGCCAGGCCGCGCCGACCCATTTGAGCAGCGCGAAAGCTGTCGCCGAAGCCGCGACCAACGCGCCGACACCGACGGCCGCCGCGACGATGTGCACGCAGCAGCCCGCCGTGATGCCGAGCGCCGCGATCATGCCGGCGCGCACGCCGCGCCGCAGCGCATTCGTCGCGATGTAGAACACGTCGACACCCGGCGTCAGGTTCAACAAAACGCCCGCGGCAATGAACAGCAACAGGTGATGGGTGTCGGGCATGTAGGAAACTCAAATATCAAAAACGGACTCCCGGACGGAGAAGCCGCAGAAGAAAACCTGAACAGCTTTTTTTGGCTTTTCTTTTGCGCCTTCCGCGAGATTTTTGCGTCCTTTGCGTCCTCTGCGTCCGGAAGTCCGCTTCCTGGTTTTTCGATCATCCAAAAAATCCCCGCACCGCCGCCACCGCGCGATCGACGCCTTCGGCATCGACATCGAGGTGGGTCACGAAGCGCAACCGGTACAAACCGGTCGCGAGCACGCCTTGCGCAGCGAGGTGCGTGATCAGTGCCTTGCCGCGCTCGGCCGCAGTGCCCTGCAAATCGACGAACACGATGTTGCTTTGCGTCGTCTGCACCGCCAGCCCCTCGATGCCGGCGAGCCCGTCGGCCAATCGCCGCGCCAACGCGTGATCGCCTGAGAGTCGGTCGATGTGGTGGTCGAGCGCATGCGATGCCGCCGCAGCGAGCATGCCGGCCTGGCGCAGGCCACCGCCGGCCATCTTGCGGATACGGTGCGCGCGCGCGATGAATGCGCGTGAGCCGCACAGCGCCGAGCCGACCGGCGCGCCCAGCCCTTGCTGAAACACACCGAAACGCTGTCGAAGCACTGCGCGATGCGCTTGGCCTCGGCGCGTGGATCGGTGCCACTTTGAGAGGCCTGCACGACCGCCGCGTTGAACAGCCGCGCGCCGTCGAGATGCCGCTGCAATCCGTGGGCTTTCGCGAGGCCGGTCGCGGCCTCGATGTACTGGAACGGCAGGCATTGGCCGCCGAGCGTGTTTTCGAGCGCCAGAAGCCGGGTCCGCGCGAAGTGCGCGTCGTCGGGCTTGATCGCGGCTTCGATCTCCGCCACCGGCAAGCTGCCGTCGGCCGCGTGCGCGAGCGGTTGCGGCTGCACGCTGCCGAACACTGCCGCACCGCCGCCTTCCCAGCGGTAGCAATGTGCCATCTGGCCGACGATGTATTCGTCGCCACGCTGGCAGTGCGACAAGATCGCGCACAGGTTGCTCTGGGTGCCGGTCGGCACGAATAGCGCCGCTTCGAAACCGAGCAATGCCGCGATCTTTTCCTGCAGCGCGTTGACGCTCGGATCGTCCGCGAACACGTCGTCGCCGAGCGGCGCCGCAGCCATCGCAGCGCGCATCGCGGGGGTCGGCTGGGTGACGGTGTCGCTGCGCAGATCGACGGTGGAATTATCAGTCAAATCGACCTCCAGTGCCCGTGGATATTGCGCAACCAGCTATGAAATAAATAGCACTTCATTCGAGGAAATTGCGCAGCATCGCATGCCCGTGCTCCGTCAGGATCGACTCGGGATGGAACTGCACGCCCTCGATCCGCACCGCGTGCGCGAAGCCGGTGTGGCGGATGCCCATGATCTCGCCGTCGTCGGTCCAGGCAGTGAGCGCAAGGTCGGCGGGGCAGCCGTCGCGGGCGATCGACAGCGAGTGATAGCGGTTGACGGTGAACTTGTGCGGCAGCCCGGCGAACACGCCGTCGCCGGTGGTCGTGATCTCGCTGGTCTTGCCGTGCATCAGTTGCTGCGCCCGAACCACCGCGGCGCCGAACGCCGCGCCGATCGCCTGATGGCCGAGGCAGACGCCGAGGATCGGCAGCTTGCCCGCGAAGGCCTCGATCGCCGCCACCGACACGCCCGCCTCGACCGGCGAGCACGGCCCCGGCGAAACCACGAGCCGCGTGACGCCCGCCGCAATGCGCTCGCCGATCTGCGCGACACGATTTCGTCATTGCGAACCGTCTCGACATCGGCGCCCAATTCGCCGAAATACTGCACCAGGTTGTAGGTGAAGCTGTCGTAGTTGTCGATCATGAGGAGCTTCATTTCAAAGCTCCCGAATGCGGGCAGCCGAACGCGAAGGACGCGAAGGCGTCGCGAAGGGCGCGAAAGGAATACAGAAAAATATTCATAACTGGTTCACCAGGCGATGGATGCCTTTGACCACCGGGAAGGAGTGAAAGTTGATGAGTAGCCCCAGTTTCAATCCGGACAAGCGCAAGTACGACAGCAACTGCGCACGGTGGACGTCCGTGACGCCCTCCATTGCCTTCAGCTCCACGATGACCGATCCTTCGACGATGAAATCGGCTCTGAAAGCCGCGCCGAGACTCTGGCCTTTGTAGCTGGCCGCCACCGCCACCTCACGCTCAAAGCGCAAGCCGCGATCGGCCAGCTCGACAGCCAGCGCACCCGCGTACGCGCTTTCCAGCAACCCGACACCCAGCACGCGCTGAACTTCGACTGCGGCACCGATGATCGGATGCGAGAAGTCTTCTTCAAAATTTTGACTTTCCTTTTGCGACCTTCGCGAATCCTTCGCGTCCTTCGCGTTCGGCTGTCCGCCTTCTGAACCCGTATTCATTCCAACCCCTCCTCGACCAACTCCGCCGCCCGCAGCAGCGCCCGCGCCTTGGCTTCGGTTTCTTTCCATTCGAGTTCGGGCACCGAATCGGCCACCACGCCGGCTGCCGCTTGCACATGCAGCATCTGGTCCTTGACGATGCCGGCGCGGATGGTGATCGCAACGTCCATGTCGCCCGCATAACTGATGTAGCCGCAGGCGCCGCCGTACAAGCCGCGCTTGACGGGTTCGAGCTGGTCGATCAGTTCCATCGCGTGGACTTTGGGCGCGCCGGTGAGGGTGCCGGCGGGGAAGCTGGCTTTGAGCACGTCGATCGCGCTCATGCCGTCTTTCAGAATGCCTTCGACGTTGCTCACGATATGCATCACATGGCTGTAGCGCTCGACGGCGAAGGCTTCGGTCACTTTTACGGTGCCGGTTTTGGCGATGCGGCCGATGTCGTTGCGCGCGAGGTCGATCAGCATCACATGCTCGGCGCGCTCCTTCGGATCGTTGACCAGTTCTTCCTCGGCGGCGCGGTCGGCCTCTGGCGTCGCGCCGCGCGGCCGGGTGCCGGCAAGCGGCCGGATCGTGACCTTCTGCTCGCCGCTCGCCATCCGCTCCTGCCGCACCAGAATCTCGGGCGATGCCGCGACCACGTGGAAATCGCCGAAGTGGTAATAAAACATGTAGGGCGAAGGATTGAGCGAGCGCAGCGCGCGGTACAGCGACAGCGGCGACGCGGTGTATTTCTTGCTGATCCGCTGGCCGACCTGCACCTGCATGAAATCGCCGGCTGCGATCAACTCCTTGGCGCGCTCGACGGCTGCCAGATAGTCGGCCTTCGCGAAGGGCCGCTCGGCCGGATGCGCGTCACCGGGCTCGAGGGCGGGCGCGACGACCGGCGCCTTCAATCGCTCGCGCAAGGCGCGCAGGCGTCGATTGGCATTCGCATAGGCCTCGGGCTGCGCCGGGTCGGCGTAGACGATGAGGTAGAGCTTGCCCGACAGGTTGTCGATGACCGCGAGCTCTTCGCATTGCAGCAGCAGGATGTCGGGGCAGCCCAATGTGTCGGGCGGGCAGGTGGCTTCGAGCTTGCGCTCGATGTAGCGCACCGCGTCGTAGCCGAAGTAGCCCGCCAGGCCACCGCAAAACCGCGGCAGACCCGGCCGAAGCGCGACCTTGAAGCGCTTTTGATAGGCCGCGATGAAGTCGAGCGGGTTGCCCGGCACGCTTTCGACGACTCGGCCGTCGGTCACGACTTCGCTTCGCGCATCCACACCGAAGCCGCTCGCGCGAACCAAGGTGCGGGCCGGCAGCCCGATAAAGCTGTAGCGCCCGAACCGCTCGCCGCCGACCACCGATTCGAGCAGAAAGCTGTATTTTCCCTCGTCCTGCGAATGCGCGAGCTTCAGGAAGAGCGACAGTGGCGTTTCGAGGTCGGCGAATGCCTCGGCGATCAGCGGAATGCGGTTGTAGCCTTCGCCGCTGAGGCTCTTGAATTCGAGTTCGGTGATCACGTTGAAGATTCCATCGTCTCACTGCGCTTCGGTCCGCGCGAGTGTTGTTGAACCGCAAACGCCCGCTCGGGGGCGACGATGGCTGCTGGCTGCGCGAGCTGCGCCGCGCGATCAGTCAGCCAAAAGTTCGCAGCACCGCCAAAGCCAGGCTCCCCGGCAGCGCTGGCCTGTCTTCGAGACGGTTGAAATCATCATGGAACGTGAAGTTTAGCGTAGGCGATTTCGTGTTTGCGGCTCTAGACTTCTCGCCGCGCGCCGGTTGTCGGCTGCCGGAGACATACCCATGACCGCATCACTGCTTCGCCGCCTGCTGGCCCTGTTCGTTCTTTTCGCCACCGCTTTCGCTGTCCACGCCGCACCGGTCGAACTGGCGGGCGTCAAGATCGCCGACCCGATCGATTTGCGCGGCAGCGCGCTCAAGCTCAACGGCGCCGGCATCCGCTACAAGGCGGTCTTCAAGGTCTACACGGCCGCTTTGTATTTGAGCCAGAAAGCATCGACCCCCGAAGAGGTGCTGGCCGCGCCCGGCGCCAAGCGCATGAGCATCACGATGCTGCGCGACATCGATTCGAACGAGCTCGGCAACCTCTTCCTGCGCGGCGTCGAAGACAACATCGGCAAAAACAAGATGGCACCGCTGATGATGGGACTCGTTCGCATGGGCCAGATGTTCTCCGACCAGAAGCAGCTGAAGGCCGGCGATGTTTTCACGATCGACTGGCTGCCCGGCACCGGCACCGTGATCACCGTCAAGGGCACGGCGCAACCCGACCCGATCAAGCAAGAGGCCTTCTTCGATGCGCTGATGCGGATCTGGCTCGGCCCCAAGCCGGCCGACTACAAGCTGAAAGACGCGCTGCTCGGCAAGGAATAACCCGAGCGCGCTGCCCGGTCGCTGGCTCAGCTTTTCTGAAGGCCTGCCGATCGCGGGACCGGACTCTTGCCAGCGGTCAATTCGCACAGCGAATCGACGAACCCGTCGGCATCGACTTCGCGCACCGGCTCGCCGTGGTTATAGCCGTAGGTCACAAGCATCACGGGGCAGCCGGCCGCGCGCGCAGCCCGCGCGTCGTTGCTCGAGTCGCCGATCATCAAGGTCCGCGCGGGCTGCGTTCCCAGCGCCTCGCAGGTTTTCAAAAGCGGCAGCGGATCGGGCTTTTTGCGCTCGAAAGCATCGCCGCCGAAGACATGCGAGAAGTAGCCATCGAGTTGTTTGGCCGCGAGCAACGGAATGGCGAACGCGGTCGGCTTGTTGGTGAGGCAGGCAAGCTCGAGCCCGTGCGCGCGCAATGCTTCGAGCCCCTCGGCCACGCCCGGGTAGAGCGGTGCGTGCTGCCCGTTGACTTCGAGATAGTGGTGCTGATAGCGCGCATACGCTTGGTCGAACAGCGAGGCGCTTCGATTTGCTATCGAATCTGTAGCTGACTGCGCTTGCGCAGCGGTCGCCGGAGCATGTTCGAGCACCGAACGGATCAAATGATCGGAGCCCTTGCCGATCCGTGTTTCGATCGCTTTCGAGTCGATCGGTGGCAGCCTCAGATCGACCAGCATGCGGTTGATGGCGGCAACGAAATCGCCCAGCGTGTCGACCATCGTTCCATCGAGGTCGACGATCGCGGCGTCGAAGCGGGAGAGGTCGAGGCGAAAGACGTCGATCGGCATGCCGCGAGGATAGCGGCGGCGCGGCGGCGCGGCGGCGCGGCGGTCGACCCTGCAACGCTCAGTTCAGCCGGTGCGCCGCGATCACGGCTTCGGTCCGGTTCTGCACATTGAGTGCGCGAAAAATCGCCGCCAGATGAATCTTGACCGTGCCTTCGCTGATGCCCAGCGCACGGCCGATCAACTTGTTCGGTTTGCCTTCCGAAAGCGATTGAAGCACCTCGATCTGGCGATCGGTCAGCAGCTGGCGCAACGCCCTGGTCGTCGTCGATTCGCCGTCACGGCTGGCGTTGCCGCTGCGTGCATCCGCCATCCGCGCACTCTGGTTGTCATATGCCATCAGCATGTCGATCACCTTTGTTCGTAACCCAAGGCGGCAAGATAGTCTCTGGTCGATGGGCGGACAAGACTTCGGCGCCCGGCTACTCCCCAGAATGTGGGATGAATCCCCGAATCAGCCAAAGCGGTTGCGGCGCCTGCTTGCGTCTCGGCCTACGGCCGCGCAAGTGGCGCGATGACTCGAACGCTGCGCGGCTGCGCGCATGATCTGGCATCCATCGTGCTTGTGCGCTATGGCAACTCAGCGCAATCACTTTCATGCTCATCCGCATCGGCTACGACATCGAACTCGGCGTTTCCTCGCCCACGGCGCTGGTCTACATGCTTGCCGTGCATCCGTCGCGCGCGGCCGACCTGGTAGCGCCCGAGAACATCACGCTCAGCCCCGGCCTCGTGACCGACCACTACCAGGACGCTTTCGACAACCACTGCGCGCGGGTTCGCGTGCCCGAAGGCGTGTTCTCGATTCGATTGCGCAACAGCGCGACGGTCTACGACACCGGCTGGCCCGACCCGGTCAACCACGGCGCGATCCAGCATGCGGTGGCCGACTTGCCGATCGACACCCTGCGTTTTCTGCTGCCGAGCCGCTATTGCGAAGTCGACAGCGAATTGCTGCAGTTCGCCTGGGGTCGCTTCGCCAACGTGCCGCTCGGCTGGGCCCGCGTTCAGGCGATTTGCGATTTCGTGCACCAGCATGTGCGCTTCGACTACCAGCGCGCCCGCGCCACGCGCACCGCGCTGGGCGCCTGGCGCGAGCAGGTCGGCGTCTGCCGCGACTTCACGCACCTGGCCGTTGCGCTGTGCCGCTGCATGAACATTCCTGCGCGCTATGTCACCGGGTACCTCGGCGACATCGGCATTCCGCCGGTGCCCTATCCGATGGATTTCAGCGCCTGGTTCGAGGTCTATCTCGGCAACCAATGGCACACCTTCGATGCGCGTCACAACACGCCGCGCATCGGCCGGATCGTGATGGCCCGCGGACGCGACGCGGCGGATGTGCCGATCACGATGGTGTTCGGCAACCACACCTTGCAGCGCTTCGAGGTCACGACCGACGAAGCGCCGCAATAGTCCCCTTCGTTCCGTCGGCAAGCAGTCGCATTGCTATTTATTTTGTAGCTGTTTGCGCACGTCCAGTGGGCATTTCAAGCACTTTTTTTATAAATTTCGGCGGTCAGGCAATCAGGCTTCGAAGCCGATCTTTTTCATCGCGCTGCCGATGCCTTTGCGTGCGGTGTCGATGCCGTCCCACGGCGTATTGCCGATTTCAAATCGACTGGCCACATTCGCGACTGTCCAGTGCGCGCCGCTCGTGACATCGGGCAGCTCGTCCCATTCCACCGGCACCGACACGCCGAGCCCCGGGCGCGCCCGCACCGACCAGGCCGCGACCGTGGTCGCGCCGAAACCGTTGCGCAAATAATCGACGAAGATCTTGCCGATCCGGTTCTTCGGCCCGCTGCGCGCAACGAAGCGCTCGGGAATGGTCTGCGCAAGGTGTTGCACCAGCGTCTGCGAAAACGCCTTGACCGTGTCCCAGCCGTGTCGGCGCCGGATCGGTGTGACCACATGCAGCCCCTTGCCGCCGCTGGTTTTCAGAAACGCGGGCAAGCCGAGTTCGACGAGCAAGGTGCGCACCAGCAGCGCGCCTTCCTGCACCGCCTGCCATGGCACGCCTTCGCCGGGATCGAGGTCGAGCGTGATCCGGTCCGGCCGGTCGATCGCCCTCGAAGTGGCGTTCCAGGTGTGCAGTTCGATCACGTTGAGTTGCGCGGCCGAAAGAAGACCTTCTGCGCGGTCGATTTGCAGCAGCGGCGCGTGACCCGGATCGAGCGCCGCATCGAGCAGCGAAATGCCGTTGATCTCGTGCGCCTCGCTGTGCTTCTGAAAAAACAGTTCACCGCCAATGCCAGCCGGCGCGCGCACCAGCGAGACCGGCCGGCCACGCAGGTGCGGCAGCATCAACGCGGCGACGCGCGCGTAGTAGCCGACCAAGTCGCCTTTGGTGAAGCCGCTCGCGTTGTCGATCACACGGTCGGCATGGGTCACGCGCAGGCCTTCGGGCAAGCCGGCGGGAGCGCGCTTCGACACGGCGGAGCGCTTCGATGCTGCCGAATCACCTTTCTTACGCGAAACGGGCGCCGAACCATCTCTGCCATCGGCCGGTGCCACCGCCTGCTCGCGCACGATCTGGCGCGCCGGCTTGTCCGCGCGCAAACCCTGAAATACCGAGTGCCGCAACCGCCCTTCATGCGTCCATTGCCCGAACGACACTTCGGCGACCAGATCGGGCTTCACCCAGGTCGCTTTGACCGACGCCGGCACTGAGGCGAACGGTGACCGCGCGGCCTTCAGTGACTTCAGTCGCTGCGTGAGATCGGCCAGGCGCCGCGCGTCGAAGCCGGTGCCGACGTTGCCGCAATAGCGCAACTTGCCCTTATCGCCCGCGCTGTCGTAGACGCCCAGCAGCAGTGCGCCGAAACCGCTGCGCGCACCTTGCGGCGCGGTGAAGCCGCCGATCACGAACTCCTGGCGCTGGTCGTGCTTGAGCTTGATCCAGTCGGGCGAGCGCTGCGAGCGATAAGTCGAATCGCGCCGCTTGCCGACGATGCCTTCGAAGCCGAGTTCGGCGGCCGACGCGAGCAAGTCTTCAGGCGCCGCGTCGAAGCTCTGGCTGAAGCGCAGCCGCGCCGGTAGCCGTTTGCCGAGCCGCTGCGCGAGCAGCGCACGCCGCGCTTCGAGTGGCACCTGGCGCAGGTCGCGGCCGCCCAGAAACGGCACATCGAACAGGTGGTAGACGATCTTGCCGGTCGCCTCGGTATCGAACGCGTTTTGCAGCGCCTGAAAATCCGGTGCGTGGCGCGCATCCTCGACCACGATCTCGCCGTCGAGCCAGGCCGAATCGATGTTGAGCCGGCCAAGCGCCACCGCGAGTTCGGGCAGTCGGCCGGTCCAGTCGTGGCCGTTGCGCGTGAAGCAACGAACGTCTCCCGCTTCGATGCGCGCGAGCAGCCGGTAGCCGTCGAATTTGAGTTCGTAGAGCCAGTCTTCGGGCGACGCCGGCGGGCTGCTTGCGAGCGTGGCGAGTTGCGGCGCGAAGGTTTTCGGAAGGGCGGCTTTCGTTGCTTCGGGCGGCCAGTCGCTGCGCGCCGCAGCGGGTCGGCGGCCATCGGCACCGTTGTTCTGTGCTTTATTCGGCTTGACGGTTCCGTCCGCCCGCGCGCCGACCCGCTCGCGCGGCACGATCGGCTGGCCGGTCAACACGCTGTCCGGCAGTGCGTCGGTCACGTCGTAGTCGGCGAGCGGCCGCGTCGCCGCGTCGCGTTCCTTGATCAGCAGCCAGGGCGCCTGCGTCTCGCCTTTGCCACGCATGCGAACCAGCGTCCAGTGGCCGCTTAACTTTTCGCCATGCAGCGCGAACTTGAGCTTGCCTTCGGCAAGCGCCTTGCGCGCACCGCGCACACCGCCCTCAGGCACCCAATCGCCGCGATCCCAGACGATCACGTTGCCGGCGCCGTACTGGCCGCGCGGAATCGTGCCTTCGAAGCCGCCATAGGAAAGCGGGTGGTCTTCGACCTGGACCGCCATGCGTTTGACGGTCGCATCCAGGCACGGCCCCTTCGGCACCGCCCAGCTCTTGAGCGTGCCGTCGAGTTCGAGCCGAAAGTCGTAGTGCAAATGGCTCGCATGGTGCTTCTGGATCACGAACGACAGCGCGCCTTCGGAAGCCGCGCCACCCTCCGCCGGCTCGGGCGTGCGCGAGAAATCGCGCTTGTCGCGATAGCTTTTCAAGGACTTCGGCGCTGCCACGTGTCGCGGGTCGGATGTCGCTGGATCGAGGCGCCGGACGATGCGCGTCTGAATCGCGTCGCTCAGGCCGCGCGGCGCCGCGGTGGGCTGCTGCGCTTCGCGGCCGTCGCGGGTTTGCGCGCAGACTTGGCGGCGCTGGATTTGCTTTTGCTGGCGACGCTCGTTGACCGCTTTGCCGGCGCTGGCGCTTTTGCATCAGGCCGATCGCTCGCGTCGTCTGCTTCATCTTCCGCCTGATCGTCATCGTCTTCATCCGCCCTCGCCGACTTGCGGCCTTGCCGCAGGCTGCGCTGCAGCATTTCGGTCAGGTCGATGATCTTGGCGCTGGCACGCGCAGGCTCGGCTTTTTCGAACGGCGCGACCGATGAGGTTTCGCCGGCTTCGGCCTTGCGCTCGACCAGCTTCAAAATTTCGTCCTTGAACGAATCGCGATAGTCGTCGGGATTCCAGTCGACGCTCATGTCGCCGACCAGCGCCTTCGCCATCTTGAGTTCGCTCTCGGTCAGCCCGACTTCCTTCACGTCCTGCGATGGCAGCGGCAACTCGTTCCAGTCGCGAATGTCTTCGCCCCAGCGCAGCAAGTCGAGCACCAGGCCAGGCCCCGACGGCACCAGCGCCGCCAAGTGCTGCTTGGTCTGGATCACGACCCGCGCGACGCCGATCCGGCCAGTCCTTTGCATCGTTTCGCGCAGCAGCGCATAGACCTTGGCGCCGCGGTTGATCGGTGCGACGTAGTACGGGCGTTCGAGGAACACGAACGGAAGGCCGTCGGCCGGCACGAAGCTCTCGATCTCGATCGTCTGCGTAGTCTTCGGATAAGCCGACTTGATCTCGTCATCGCTCAGCACCACGTATTCGCCGTCTTCGTACTCGATGCCCTTGACGATGTTCTCGCGGGAGATTTCCTTGCCGGTTTTCTTGTTGATGCGCCGGTAGCCGACCCGGTCCATCGTGCGCTTGTCGAGCCAGTCGAAGTCGAGGCTGTGGTCGCTGGTCGCCGAATACAGCGCGACCGGAATGTGCACCAGCCCGAAGGTGATCGCGCCTTTCCACAGCACGCGCGGCGCCGGGCTTCTTGCCGATTTCGATGTGGCCATGCGGAGCCCTCCAGGAATTGTTGTTGAATGCCGTTTCGCCCAGTGACCGAAAGACCGGCGATCGGCGATCGGCGTTATGAGCTGCACGCTATCTGCGAACGCGCCGCGCGACTGTAGGCGTGCTGCGGCCACGTGTGTCGGCCGGACGGCAACGCTCGCAGCAGACCGAGGTCACTGTGCAGCCAACTGACGGTCGCTGCGCGTCGCCAGGTAGAACCATTCGCTGCCCGGCATCGCGACCGGGTTCGGAAACACGATGAAGCCGTCGCATTCGGCGACGACCGGGGTGCCGTCGTGGCGCATGCCGATGGTCTCGCCGACTGCGACCGGATCGAAGGTGGCCCAATCGCGCACGAAATGGTCGTCGGCATGCGCGCGGTCGATCACGCTGCGCAGGCGAAGCACTTCGGGTGCCGTCGAAGGCGACTCGGGTGGCGCGTCCGCACGGGTGTCGGCGCTGGCGTCGGTACCAGTGTCGGCGCTGGCGTTTGCATTGGCCTCGGCGCCGGCCACCATCCCCAGCAGCCGCAGCGCGGCGTGAATCGCGCGTTGCGCCACCTCGGGCGCGGCCGGGTCGCGGTGCTGGCCGCATTCGAGCGTCACCGCATAGCCGCCCCGGCTGCGCATGAATTCGTTGGTGCCGCGGCCGAAGTCGAGCGCTGCGGCGGTGGCGGCCTGCCCGCGCTGCGCCAGCCCGTCCGCATACACATCGAGCCAGCCCTCGACGACCCGCGACGTGCCCAGATGAAAGGCGAGCTGGCCTTCCTCGAAAGCACGCTGAAACGGTTCGAGCGAGCCGCGGTTGTCGCGCGGGCCGATCATCGCGAACGCGTCGCCGGCGCTTTCGAACGAATGCAGATCGAGCAGCACATCGTGCGCCGCCAGCAGCGGACACAGCATGTTGGTGATGCGCGCTTCGTAGTCGGCCGGTGTCCGGGTCGGGCGAAACAGCCGGTTCAGGTTGCGCTCGCCTTCGCGCTGTCCGCGCCGGCGCGCGAGCGGGTTGGCGATCGGCAGCAAGGTCAAGCGGCCGCGCGAAATCGCCAGCGCGCCGCTGTCGAACTCGGCCAGCACCCGTTCGATGCCCGCCGTGCCGCAGGTTTCGTCGCCATGCACGCCGCCGAGTACGACGAGGCGCGGGCCCGGCGCCAGCGATGCGAAGCTGTGGATGCGCAGACTGTCGGCGACCTCCGGCGCATCGGCTTGCGGCGTCTTTTCGGTAGCGTCGGTCGGTTCGGTCATGGCGGGCCTGCGCTCACGCTGAGCGCCAGTCCATTATTGCGGATGCCCATGCGCTTGCACGGGTCGCCGGGCGGCACCATGATGCGAGGCAATACCACCCGATCCGATCAAACTCGCATCGGTTGCGACCCTGAGTCGGCGCCGCCATAACCTGAGCAAAACGAACCATGAACGACAGCAGCCATCAGCCAGAAGATTCGAATCCGGACCACACCGAGGACGTCAAGGAAGGCGACACCCGCATGGTCCAGGACGGAAAGGTGGCGCCGCGCCTGCCCCACGAGCACGATCAATCGACCGACAGCCAGCAGTACACCTCCGACGAACCGCCGAAAGTCGGTCAACAGGCGCACAAGGATTTGAAGCGCGGCCTGGTCGATACGGACCGGGCGCCGGTGACGGATGCGCTTTACGAGGATGTCAAGAAGCCGAAGTAGAGGCAGGGCGATCCCTTTGACTGAGAACAAGTTTTGATCAGTCATACGGCCAGTCGACGCACAATGTTTTTTAAGTCATTTGCGGCCGAAACGCCCGCAGATATTGCGCAAACAGCTATTTTATTTATAGCGTTTGAATTCCGATCAGCGCAATAGAGTTGCAATGCCTTGCCATTGCCGATCCTTGACCATCACGAACTGGCAACGACGCTCCGAAAGCGCTTGCCAAAGTCCGCCGATCCGGCGGTCGTCCTGCGCCTGCGGCCATCGGTCAGCGCCCTTGTACTCGACGATCAATGTGCTGTCGTCGTTCAGTTTGCAGATGAAGTCAGGATAGAAGCGCCCGGCCGCCTTCTGCATGAAGAACGAAGCGCTTTCGCGCCGCACCAGATTACGCACCCAGTATTGGAGGCGCCCGCTCAGCGCCTCGCTATCGAGCCAGACCGCGCACTCGAACTCTTCCTTGCTGTCGAAATCGCCGATGCGGCCGTAGAAATGTCGCTGAAAGTCATGTCGGCCAAACCGATGGTCGTAATCGCGACTCGGCGCATAGCCGTCCGATCGAAACTCGTAGCCGAACTCTTCCCGCACGGCGACGCGCTCAGCGTAACCGTCGTCGAAGAGCGTTCGGTTGTAAGCCTTGCTCGCCGCGAGCTTGCGATGCGCCGCGATACGTGATTGCAGCATCTCGCGCAGCAGAAACTTTTGCAGACTGGCGCGGCCGAGATCGAAGCCGGGTGACACGAGTAGGTCTGACAGCCAGGCCGAAACAAAAGCCAATTTGCTCGCATGCGTGAGCGTCGGCTCAGGCAGGTTTTTGCACAACCAGGCGGCTAACCGCACCGCGTCCCAATGCTCGGGCACATAGGCCAGGCCGAGGTCCCGCTGCAAGTCCGGCAGAAAGCTCTGCATCAGTTCGCCGCTCAATTTGTGCACGTCGATGAGGCCCGCCGCCGAGGCCTTCTGCGCCAGCCCGAGCTTGTCCAGTTCATCGGCATCCGGTTTGGCATCGAAGCTCGACAGACTCCAGGGATAGTCGAGTTGCTCGGGGTCGTCGAACAGCTGCAACTCGCCCTGCACACGCAACGCCAGCTGCGGCACCGACAGCGTCAGTCCCTGCTCGGCCGGCGTGCGGAAAAACGCGATTGCCGTCGTTCGGCTTTGCTCGGCTGCGTGCGCGATGTCCACTTTCGACGCAGGCGCCTCGACGGCCGCCTGAAGTGCCACCGTCTCTTCGGGCGTCAGCGGTGCGCGAATCGTCAACACGCCCGACTTCTTTTCGTAATGGAGTTTTTCGTCGAGTGTTGCGCGCAACGTTTTCGGCATCGACTTCAAATCCGGCTTTTCATTCAACGTGACCGACACCGGATGAGAAACGGCGCGCGAACTTCTGCCCGCCAGGTCGAAGACTGCTTGCTCGGGCCTTACCGCACTGACGAACTCGGCCACCTCCTGCCGATTGAATCCAGCACCCTCTACCAGTCGGTCCCGCAGCGCACCCGCTGTTTCGGCGAAATTGCGCGACACCACCAACGCGTAAGACTGGTTCAACGCAGGCGCAGCCCGGTGCGCAGCGCCGGGCTGGCGCAGCACCCGTCCGAGCAACTGTTCGACCGCCGTGGACGAATGCAGCGATGCCATGCTCACCAAAATATAGGCAAAGGGGCAATCCCAGCCCTCGGCCAATGCCTTTTGCGTGATGACGAACTTGACGGGGCAAGCCGGGTCCGCAATGCCGAGCCGCGGAAAGTCGGCGTCGATTTTCTCCAGACCTTTTTCCTCGCCGGTCGCCACTGCGATCTCATGCGCCGGAATCGCGTGGTTCGCCATCAATTCGGCGCGCACCCTGTCGTAGTCGAGCATGTCGATGCCGGCACGGCGTGGTTCGGACTGAATCAGCACGATCGGCCGCAAATAGGGCGCGCCTTCGCGCTGCTCGTCGTCGGCGAGCTGTTGCAGCGCGTTACGGCGGGCGATGGCATCGGCCAGGCATTGCTGCCAGTCCGGCTCGGTTTGCAGCAGGACCGGCAGCTTGATCATCTGCTCTGCCTTGAGCTGCGCCGCGCTCACGCTGTGCAGCACGTTGCTCGGCGTGCGCACCGTGTCGGGCGTGGCGGTCAGTTCCATGATGCCGCTGGGCCGAAAGCGCGCCAGCGTGTCGAACGCCAACGGAGTGCGGCTGTTGTGCGCCTCGTCGACGATGACGAACGGCCGTCGCAACCGCAGAACGTTGGCAAGCGAGTACGGCAGCGTGCCGTCTTCCTGCAGCAGCAATTCGCGCTGGCCGGGCGCGAGATGCTCGAAGTGCTGCATCAGCGCGCCGCTGGATTCATAGACCTTGCGGCTTTCCTCGTCTTCGACCTGAAAAGCCTGACGCGTCGCAACGATAACCACCGTCGACGTGTCGAGCGTGGCGCGGGTCAGCGCGCTGGCTTCCGGCAGGTCCAGCACCGTGACCGGGCCTGCCTCCTGCAACGCGGCATACAACGGATGAGCACGGTCTTTCAAACCCCGCAATGTCTGCTCACGAATCGCCTTGCTCGGCACCAGCCACAGCACCACGCTGTGCGGCGTGTGCAGCAGCTGCGTGTTGACCAGCGACACGCTTTTGGCTGCGAGCCAGGTCTTGCCGCCGCCCGTCGGAACACGCAGGCAGAAGTACGGCATGTCGGGCGCAAAGTCTGTCAGCGACCGATAGGGCAGACCGCTGCCCCACAGTTCTTCGGTCACTGCTGTGAAAGCCATCGAAGCACGGCCGTGGTGGTGACAGGCTTCGAAATATGCCTGCACGCTGTCGAGCACACCGCCACCACTGGCGGGGTCTTGCTGGTATTTTTTGGGAGAGAAAGCGGTCATTGGCCTGAAATCCGGCCGACCCAGTAGCCTGGCCGGCGATGCTGGTGTGCCAGCGCAATCACATAGACGTGGTCGGTTTCGACCGAATAAAACAGGCTGTAGGGAAAGCGCCTCAACAAGCACCGCCTGACGTCGTTCTGCATGACCGGCCATTGCATCGGTGTGCGACCGATCCGCGCCGCCGCGCGCTCGACACGTCGAGGAACTGCGCACCGAGCTCGGCTTGCTGCTGGTCGTAATAGTCAACCGCGTCATCGAGTTCGCTTTGCGCCTGCGGCGAAAAGATGACCTGCATCAGCGTTTGCGGGAAAAGACCTCTTCCATCGGCACGCCTTTGACCTCGCCGCGTCGGTAGGCTTCGAGCCGGCCCACGCACTCCTCGATCCAGAGGCGATCGATCTCCGCATCGGGCACTTCCAGGCTGTGCGTCAACATGTCCACCACCTCATGACGTTGCTCGGGTGGCAGCCGAAGCGCTTCGCGCACGATTTCGTCGACTTGCATGCTGGTGACCTCCTTGGTCAGATCAAAAAAGAAACGGCGGATGCCGTTGCGGTCCAATCTACACCGCCAGCGCATAGGGCGTCTGCTTGAAGACGACGCCTTCGCGCGCCAGCCGCGGTCCGCCGAGCCGGCACGCAGCAGCGTAGACGAGCTTGGGCCCGTCGAACGGCGGCAGCGCCTCGAAAACCGGCCCGGTCAGCACATTGCCGCCGACCACGGACTTGTCTTTGAGGATGCCGTTGTAAAGCAGGTAGATCGCGCGGCCTTTGTGGACGCCGATGAGCGGCGAGTCGCCCGCGCCGCCGTAACCGCTGCCGGTTTCGGCGAACCAGACGAATTCGGCGAGCTGGGCGAAAGAGACGTCCTCGCGAATCTGGCCTTGCGCGGTGAAGAGCGGTTCAGCGGAAAGCGTGCAGAACTGGAAGCCGCCGCCGAGGCCGGGGATCGCTTCGCCTTTGGCGTTGGTGTAGCCCTGACTGACCCGGCGGACACGCTCGGCCGTGACGCTGGTCGCGATCTTGTCGTCCATCTCGACGAGGATGAAGCGGCGGGTGCCGCCGTCCAATTGGTTCTGTTTGAGCACGGCGTCGCCCGTGGTACCGGAGCCCGCGAAGCTGTCGAGGATCAGGCTGTCTTTGTCGGTTGCGATTTGCAGGATGCGTTGGAGGAGGCGGGTGGGCTTAGGGGTGATGAAGACGTCGTCAGAAGTCGCGAACTCAACGAGTTCAAGCAGCTCTTGCTTGGCTTCTTGCGTATGCCCCACCTCTCCATAAAACCACATGGTTTGCGGCACTCGGCCGTCTTTGACGTCATGCAAAAACCGTTTTGTTTGGGGAATCGCGTTGCCGTCCTTGCCCCACCAGATACGGTTGTCACGATCAAGTTCGTCGAACCGGCCACGCGAAATAGTCCAGTAGCGTCCTCTGGGCGGCGCTTCGATCACGCGCCCTGACGGCGAGGTCACGGAATAGGTTCCTGCCGAATAAAAGTTGCGCGCCGACAAATCGCTGGTTTTCCATGCGCCGCGCGGGTCCTTGTCTGGGTTTTTGTAGGCCGCATTCTGATCTTCCGTACGCGGCAGCAAACGCGGTTTCCACGTTGCGGTCTTGCTTGCAAAAACCATCACGTAATCGTGATCTTCCGAAAAATGACGTGCTGAATTCTTGGGCGAATAGACCTTTTGCCAAATCAGATTTGCGATGAAATTGCTTCCCCCAAAAACCTCGTCCATTACCAGTCGCAGAGCCGCGACCTCGTTGTCATCGATCGACACAAATATCACCCCATCCTCCCGCAAAAACTGCCGCAGCAACACCAACCGCGGATACATCATGCAAAGCCAGCGGTCGTGCCGATCGAGGGTTTCGCCTTCCTTGCCGACCACCTCGCCGAGCCATTGGCGGATTTCGGCGCTGTTGACGTTGTCGTTGTAGGCCCAGCCTTCGTTGCCGGTGTTGTAGGGCGGGTCGATGTAGATGCATTTCACCTGCCCGGCATACCGCGGCAGTAGCGCTTTCAGCGCATGCAGGTTGTCGCCCTGCACGATCAGGTTGCCGCTTTGCCGGCCCGCATCCGCGCCGCACGAGAGTTCGGGCACCGGCTCCAGCAGTCGGATCGGCACGTCCTTGTGATGTTTGACGACGGCTTCTTTGCCGATCCAGTTGAGCGAAGGCATGATTGAAAAGAAAAGTGATTTTTATGAGCCAAATAGGCCCACAGCGCCCGCCGATATTGCGCAAGCAGCTATTTTATTGATAGCTTATCAAATCATGAAATGGACAGCATTGCTGCCCAGCTAACGCATCAGCCCGCATTGTGATGAACACCGCAGCGTCGACCGATCGCGATGGCGCGAAACGGGAAGACGCTCTCAGGCTCTAAGCGCATCGGCGATGCGGCCGACGTCCTTGTCGCTGAGCGCTTGCGCGGACGGCGTCATGGCTTGGGCCGCGCGGGCAGCGTAATTCTGAAACCAGGCGACGGCATTGCCGCTTTTGAGGCGCTGCCATTCCGCATCGCTGACGACGACAGCTGCGTTGCACCCATGCCGCGTGATAAGGACGGGCTCGCGCTGCACGGTGCTCAACACCGCGCCGAAGTTTTCGCGGGCCTTCGTTGCACCGATGGTCTGCATTTTTAAACCGCCTCAGCAAGTGTTTGTCGGTATTGCGGCTACAAATCAACGCGTCGTCAAACCGTCAATACCCCACGCGGCAACACCGCGCCGGCGAGTTCGCTGCGCATCGCGGCGATGACGCTCTTGTAATCGTGCTCGCCGAAGATTGCGCTGCCCGCAACGAAAGTATCGGCGCCGGCCGCGGCGCAGCGCGCGATGTTGTCGGGCTTGACGCCGCCGTCGACTTCGAGCCGGATGTCGCGCCCGCTCGCATCGATGCGGCGCCGCGCTTCTTCGATCTTGGGCAGCACGGCGTCGATGAATTCCTGGCCGCCGAAGCCGGGATTCACGCTCATGACGAGGATGAGGTCGATCTCGTCGATCATCCAGTCGAGCACTTCGAGCCCGGTCGCGGGGTTGAACACAAGTCCCACCTTGCAACCCGCGGCCTTGATCGCTTGCGCGGTGCGGTGCACATGCAAGGTCGCCTCGGGATGAAAACTGATGCGGTCGGCGCCGGCTTCGGCGAAGTCGGCCGCGAGCGCATCGACCGGCTGCACCATCAAATGCACGTCGAGCGGCAGTGGCGTACCGTCGGCCTTTTGCACCAGCGGCTTGAGCGCCTTGCAGATCATCGGGCCGAAGCTCAAGTTCGGCACGTAGTGGTGGTCCATCACGTCGAAGTGGATCCAGTCGGCGCCGGCAGCAATGACGTCGGTCACTTCGGCACCCAGTCGGGTGAAGTCGGCCGAAAGAATCGAAGGTGCGATGCGGTAGTCGGGTGATATCGAGCGGCTCATGCGAACGATTGTCGCAAAGCGCGGATGGCCTTGCCGGATGGATTGCGCATTCGCAGCGTGCGGCGGCTCCGCTACCATGGCGCCCATGTCCAAACCGTCGATGGCCGTGCAGGTCGCGCCCAATTTTCTGCCCGAGCAATCGGCGCCCGGCGAGAGTGTCTATACCTTCGCCTACACCGTCACGATCAGCAACACGGGCGATGTGCCGGCGCAACTGATTTCGCGCCATTGGCTGATCCACGATGCCTCGGGCCGCGCGCAGGAAGTCAAGGGACTCGGCGTGATCGGCCAGCAGCCCTTGCTGGCGCCGGGCGAATCGTTCCGCTACACCAGCGGTTGCCAGTTGCAGGCGCCCAAGGGCACGATGCAAGGCAGCTATTTTTTCGTTACCGACGCCGACGAGCGCTTCGACGTCGAGATCGCGCTGTTCGTTCTGGAAGCGGACGACAAGGCCAGCGCGCGCGTGTTGCACTGATCCCCTGCATTGATTGCAACCGACGGCGTTATCGACGTCGTCCGTTTTTCCGATGAATCTGATCCACGACCTGACGGGTTTTTTCGCCGCTTGGGGCCGACCATCGGCCGGGTTACCGACGGTAACCTGGGCGCTGCTGCTCGCCGCGGCCGCGCTGTCGGGACACCTGGTGCAGCGCCATCTCGGGTTGCCCAAGCTGGTCGGCTATGCGGTGCTCGGCGCGGTCGTCGGGCTCGCGGGTTTCGAGGGTGCGGCCTGGCCGTTGCGCGGTATCGGCCTGTTCTTGCTCGAACTCGGGCTCGCGGTGGTGCTGTTCGAAGCCGGCGGCCGCTTGCCATTGCGCTGGTTCCGGCACAACCCGATGCTGCTGGTGCAAAGCGTGGTCGAGGCCGCGCTCACCTATTTCACCGTGCGCTGGGTGCTGGCGTATTTCGGCGTGCCGCCGATGGCCGCGAACGCGCTGGCGCTGATGGCGATCGCGGCTTCGCCCGCGGTGTTGAGCCGGGTCGTGCTCGATACCGGCGCCTCCGGCCCGGTCACGGAGCGCGGGCTCACGCTCGCGACGCTCAACAGCCTCTATGCGCTGGCCCTCGGCGCGGCCCAGGCCGGCGTTTTGTGGCGTGCGCCGACCAGTTGGCTGCAGGGCGTGCCGCCGGTCATCATGGTGCTCGGCGTGTCGCTCACCTTCGGCGCACTGCTCGCGTTCTCGATGCGCGCTGCGCTGCGCGTGATGAGCCCGACCAGCGAAAACACCGCCCTTCTGCTGCTCGCGCTGATCGCCGCCGGCACCGCGATGGCCGCCCAGCTCGGCGGCTCGGCGCCGCTCGCGGCATTGCTCGGAGGCATGCTTTTGAAGCAACTGCACCCTAAACCGTGGGCCTGGCCGCGTCAGCTCGGCACCGCGGCGTCGCTCATCACGATGCTGATGTTCGTCCTGGTTTCGACGGTCGCCGCCCAGGGCCATTTGAACCTGCGGGTGGCCGGCATCGTGGCCGCGTTGATCGGCGCGCGCGCGCTGGCCAAGCTGGTCGGCGTGGCGCTCGCCAACCCGGGCAGCGGCGCAAGCTGGAAGCAGGCGTTCTGGGTCGGCTGCACGATGGCGCCGATGTCCGCGACCGCGCTTTTGATCGCGTCGAACTTCGCGACATCGTCGCCTCTGGTGGAACCGGCGATCACCCAGATCGCGCTGCCGGCGATTTTGTTGATGGAGGTCTTCGGCGCATTGCTCGCGACCTTCGCGATCCGGCGCGCGCACGAGGCTTCGGAGACCTGGACGCCGGTCTCGGTGAGCGGTCCGCAGGAAGGCAGTCGATGAGCGGGCTGTTCGGCAAGCGCGGCAGGCGTGGCGAGGCCAAGGCTCCTACAGAAGCGGACTTGCCGAGCGGCGATGCGTCCGGACCGCCGCCCCGCACGGCAATCCCGCTCGAGGCGTTTCAAAGCTCCGAAGCGCTGTCGCTCGGCGTCGAGCTCGAACTGCAGCTTGTCAACACCCACGACTACGATCTCGCGCCCTACGCCGACGACATGCTGCGCCAGCTCGCGTCTTACAAGCTGCCGGGTCACGCGGTGCCGGAGATGACGTCCAGCATGATCGAAATTTCGACCGATGTCTGCCACTCGGCCGAAGACGTCATCGGCCAGCTCACGCCGATTCGCGATGCGCTCGTGAAGTCCGCGAATCGCCTCAACATCGCGGTGGTTGGCGGCGGCACGCATCCGTTCCAGCGCTGGCACGAGCAGCGCATCTACGACAAGCCGCGCTTTCGGCAACTCTCCGATTTGTACGGCTACCTGTCCAAGCAGTTCACCGTGTTCGGCCAGCATGTGCACATCGGCTGCCCGAATGCCGACGCGGCATTGCTGATGCTGCACCGGCTGTCGCGCTACATCCCGCACTTCATCGCGCTGTCGGCGTCATCGCCTTTCGTGCAGGGGCAAGACACGCAGTTCGATTCGGCGCGGCTCAATTCTGTGTTCGCGTTTCCGCTCTCGGGCCGCGCGCCATTCACCTTGCGCTGGAGCGAGTTCGAGAGCTACTTCGAGCGCATGACCCGCACCGGCGTGGTCGCGAGCATGAAGGATTTTTACTGGGACATTCGGCCCAAGCCCGAATTCGGCACGGTCGAAATCCGAGTGTTCGACACGCCGCTGTCGATCGAACGCGCCGCTGCGCTGGCCGCATTCGTGCAGTCGCTCGCGGCCTGGTTCCTGCAGGACAATCCGTTCATGCCGACCGAAGACGACTATCTGGTCTACACCTACAACCGCTTTCAGGCCTGCCGCTTCGGGCTCGACGCGGTCTATGTCGATCCGGCGAGCGGCGCGCACATGCCACTACGCAAACATATCCTCATGACGATGGCAGAGCTCGAACTGCACAGCGAATCGCTCAACGCGAGCCGGCTGCTCTCCGTTTTGCGCACCAGCGTCGATTCGGGCAGCAACGACGCGCGCTGGCTGCGCGAGCGCCAGGCCGACGAGCGCCTGCTGCCCGAGGTGATCCGGCAGAGCGCATTGCGATTCGCGGGCGCCTGAGCACGGTTCAGCACGTATGAGCGAACTCGGCGAATTCGGATTGATCGAGCGCTATTTCACGCGCCGGGCGGTGGGCGATACGCGCGCAGCAGCCGATGTGCGAATCACGTCCGCCGTCACGACGAAGCCTGTGGACATCGCGCTCGCAGGTCGTGAGCCCGACCGCGTCGCACTCGGAAATCGTGAGCCCGACCGTATCGCGCTCGCGCATTCGGAACCCTCGCGCATCGCACTCGCGCATTCGGAACCCTCGCGCATCGCACTCGCGCATTCGGAACCCTCGCGCATCGCACTCGGGGTCGGCGACGACTGCGCCCTGCTCGCCCCCGCTGCCGGCATGCAGCTCGCCATTTCGACCGACATGCTGGTCGAGGGGCGGCATTTTTTGTCGACGGTCGATCCGTTTCGGCTCGGCCACAAGTCGCTGGCGGTCAATCTGAGCGATCTGGCGGCTTGCGGCGCGCGGCCGATCGCGTTCACCTTGTCGCTCGCACTGCCATCGGTCGAGGAGCGTTGGCTCGCCGGTTTTTCCGAAGGCTTGTTCGCGTTGGCCGACGAACACGGCTGCGCGCTGGTCGGCGGCGACACCACGCGCGGGCCGCTCATGATCTCGATCACCGTGTTCGGTGAAGTACCTTCCGGGAGCGCCTTGCTGCGCTCGGGCGCGCGGGCCGGCGACGACCTCTGGGTCAGCGGCCACCTCGGCGACGCGCGGCTCGCGCTCGAAGTGTTCCGCGGCACGCTCGCGATGCCGGCCGAATTGTTCGCCCTGGCACGCGACCGGATGGAATTGCCCACGCCGAGGGTCGCGCTCGGCCAGGCGTTGCGCGGCATCGCGAGCGCAGCGGTCGACGTGAGCGACGGCTTGCTCGGCGACCTGGGCCACATTCTTTCGGCGAGCCAGGTCGGGGCGCATGTCGATGCCGATATTGCTGCACAGTTAATAGCTGTCTGCGCACATCCGGCAAGCGTTTCAGGCACTTTCGACTTAAAAACGCTGCGCCGCTGCGCATTGTCGGGCGGTGACGATTACGAGCTCTTGTTCACCGCATCGGCGGCCATGCGCGACGCGGTGCTCGCGGCCGGCGACACCGCGCATACGCCGGTCACGCGCATCGGCGTGATCGAGCGCGAGCTCGGTGTGCGCGTGGTCGATGCCAACGGCAACGCGGTCGATCAACACTTCGACGCTTTCGACCACTTCGTCGAAGGCAAGCACGACGACCCGAATCAGTGACGGAGCGCCACTTCCGATGACCCCGCCTTTTTATTCCGCGACCTCCGCCTCTGCTGCCGCTGGCCCTTCTGCCGACCCGGCCACCGCCGGGCCGCCGCCCGTGCGCGCGACCTGGCGCTTCATGGTCTCGCATGCGGCGCACTGGGTCGCGCTCGGCTGCGGCGCCGGCTTGTCGCGCTGGATGCCGGGCACCGTCGGCACGCTGTGGGCCTGGGCCGCATTCCTGCTGCTGCAGCGCGGCTTGTCGCCGGTCGCGCTCGGCTGGGTCGTGGTGCTGGCCTGGCCGATCGGTTGGTGGGCTTGCAGCGTCACCGCGCGGCACATGGCGATCGCCGATCCGGGCAGCATCGTCTGGGACGAGGTCGCCGCTTTCTGGCTGATCCTGTGGCTGGTGACACCGGCGGGGCTATGGATGCAGCTCTGGGCCTTTGTGCTGTTCCGGCTCTTCGATACCTTGAAGCCCGGGCCGATCAAATGGGCCGATTCGGCTTTCAAGCCGGCGAGTGTCGCTAGCAAAGGCGGCGGATGGTGGCAAGCCGGCTTTGGCATCATGGCCGACGACTTTCTGGCGGCGTTCGCCACGCTGCTCGTCATCGCGATCGGGAGAGCCTGGTGAACGACCCTGTTTTATCGTCGAAGCCGCCGTCAGGGCTCGACGCGCAAAGCGAATGCGCGCAACTCGCCGAGTTGCTCACAGCGCGCGGCTGGCTGCTCGCAACCGCCGAAAGCTGCACCGGCGGCCTGATCGCCGCCGCCTGCACCGAGGCCGCCGGCGCGAGCGACTGGTTCGACCGCGGCTTCGTGACCTATTCGAACGAAGCCAAACGCACCGTGCTCGGCGTCGATCCCACCCTGCTCGAAACCCACGGCGCCGTCAGCGAGCCGGTGGTGCGCGCGATGACCGAAGGCACGATCGCGCATTCAGGCGCCCGCCTCGCACTTGCCGTGACCGGCGTGGCAGGCCCAGGCGGAGGCAGTGCGGACAAACCGGTCGGCACGGTCTGGTTCGGCTGGTCGGTCGACGGCGAACTGCGCTCGGAGCGGCGGCAATTCGAAGGCGACAGAAGCACGGTGCGTCACGCCACCGTGCTCTACGCACTGCAAACCGCAGTGCTGCTGCTGCAGGGCAATCGAGCCGCTTGATCCGACTGGCCCGGCTCTGCGCGGACCAATCAGCGCTTTGCTATCGATAAAATAGCTGCCTGCGCACGCCCAATGGGCGTTTCAGCTACTTTCGTTCAAATTCCTAGAGAACCAGCGCCCCGCCCATCAGGGCCAGAACCAGGAAGATGACGAACACGACGATCGCGATCCAGAACAGGATCTTCGCGATGCCTGCGGTCGCGGCAGACACGCCCGAGAAGCCGAAAAAACCGGCGATCAGCGACACGACGAAAAAGATGATGGCCCACTTCAGCATGGTTTACTCCTCGTTTGATTGATTGTTTGATTGATTGATTGATTGACTGATGTTGCCGCGACGGGCTCAGCTTTTTTCGTCCGCAGCGCGCGCTGCGTTGCGAAGATCCCTGATCTGGTCGTGATTGCGTTGCGCGCCTGCGGCTTGTTTTTCGACGACTGCACGCACGTCCACCGGCAAGGTTCGCTTGAGCGCCTTGCGATAGCTCGCAATCGCCGCGTCTTCGCCGCGTTCGCATTCTTCGAGGATCGCTTTTTCGCCATCGGCGCCGACTGCGGCCTTGACCTTCATCCAGCCCCGGTGCATGGCGCCCTGCGCCGTGCCACCGTCGGCGGTTTCGCCACCTAGCCGTGCGATCAGGGCAATCAGTTCCTGCCCCGCTTCGCGACATTGCTCGGCTCGGTCCTGAAACAGGGGCTTGAGCCGTGGCGACTCGACCTCCTCCGCGCAAGCGCGAAAACCGTATTCACCATCGCGCGCAGTGGCGAGCAAATCGTTCAGAACATCAATGGTGTCGTCGTTCTTGACAACGGCTGCGTCGGTTTGGGGCGGATGCATCGCGGGCGCTGCGCCGGGCGTGTCGACGCCGGCGAATGGCACGGTCTCGGCCCCGCCACGCGGGATGTCGGTAATGGGATTCAAAAGCGGGTCGTGATTCACGGGTTCTGTGGCCATGCAAATTTCTCCTGGCGGCGGATCGTCGGGGCGGACAACGAGTGACGGCTCCTTCGATTTTCAAAGTGGCGGAGCACGCACACTCCGATTTCTGTTCCCCGGAAGTTTGGCGGCGAACTCCTGCACCACCCGTCGTCCTTTACAGACCAGCGATGTAGGAACAAATGCCTCATCGGCCGTGCCGATCGCGTTGAATCAACGGGTGCGCATTCACATCGCGCCGTGGCACTTCTTGTATTTTTTGCCGCTGCCGCAGGGGCATGGATCGTTGCGGCCCGGCGCCCTGTCCTTGCGAATCGGCGCGGTGCGTGGGCCGTAGCTTTTCCAGATCTGGCGCAGGTCGTAGACGGCCCAGATGGCAGCGTTGAATTCGTCCATGCGGCGCTCGCTCACGCCGGGCGCGAGCGGCGCATCCGGCAGACTGGCAGCGGGCGGGTCGGTGTCGTCCTGTGTCAGCAACGCGATGGCATAGAGCGCGTCGACGCAGATCTTCGCAATTTCGTCTTCGCGCGGCAGTGTCCATTCCTGCGGCCAGGCCTCGACCACCGCGAGGAATCCTTCCGCCCAGAACTGGCCGAACGGTGCCGTCGGCTCGTCGGGTTCGGGCATCGACCCGTCCGCGACCGCCGCCGCCACGGCGCCGCGCACATCGAAGACTTCGGGTGCGTAGCAGTCTTCGTCGTCCTGTTCGTTCACATCCGCGTCGAGCGCGGTTTCGACCTCGCGCCAGCGGCGGTTCCACCGCCAGACGAATTCCATCTGCTGCATCGGCACGAAACTGTCGCCGAGCAGCACCGGCCAGTATTCGGCAGGCTCCACCTTACGCCGGGTGCAGACCAGCGCGGCCAAAGCGCCCTCCAGAAACTCCCAGACGGGCGTTTCGGGCTTTGACTCGCGCATGTCCGCCAGCGCGTTCTCGATGGCGACGAAGTCGTCGAGGGTGAGAGCGGCCTCGGGTGGCTCGCGATCGGGAGGATTTGTATCGTTCATCAACCCGTCAGAATAAGCCATCGATGAAACAAGCAACTGATTGCAGACGCGATTGCGGCCACGATGCCGACTGACTACGCCGCATTTCTCGGCCGAACCTTGCCCACCCAGACAAGCCGCATCGCCAGTCACCGGTTCGACGGCGAACGAGTCTGGCTCAAGAAGGCCGGACCGCCGCATGGTCGTTGGCGCTATCAGCTTCAGGCCGTTGGCGCCGCGTTGCTCCGGTTCGACCTCATGGCACCGATTCCCAATCCGGGAGGGGAGGCCGCGATCGCCGTCGAGGGCGCCCGGCTCGACCGGCTCGCCACTGCCGGCTTGCGCGTGCCCGCTTTGCTGGCGCAACAGGCAGACGGTTTGCTTTTATCGGATCTGGGCGAAAGCGCCAGCGCGAGCAGCCAGACGCCTTTGCTCGCGCAATTGCAGCAGGCCGAGCGCGCAGCCGGCGCCGGCCCCGCGAATGTGCTCGCGTTGTGGCACGAAGGCCTCGCGGCGATCGCCGACGTGCATGCGCGGGGCCACTACCTGAGCCAGGCGTTCGCGCGCAACATGATCTGCTGCCCCGACGGCGCGATCGGCTTCGTCGATTTCGAGGACGACCCGGCCGCCACGCTCTCGTTCGCGCAGTGCCGCGCGCGCGACTGGCTCAATTACCTGCATTCGACCGCCGCGCTGATCGATGCTTGCGATCCGCAAGCCGCGGCCGAGCGCTGGCATACCGCACTGGCAGCCGCGGATGCAGGCGTGGCGCCGCTGCTCGCCACGACCGCGCGTCGGATGGGCTGGCTACGCCATCTGCCCGCGGATCGGCGCTGGGGCCGAGATACGCAGCAGGTTCGGGCGGCGGCGCGGCTGCTTACGAGGTGGTATTCGGGCTGAACGCGTGGGCTTAAAAAGAAGCGATGCATCGCGAATGGCCCGGGTAACCTGTGGCCGATGACCCGCTCCAAAACCGAAATTCAAGCCGTCGTCTTCGACATGGACGGCATCCTCATCGACTCGGAACCGCTGTGGTGGCAGGTGCGCGAGGAGTTCGCCACGCAGAACGGTCTGCGCTGGCGCTTTGAAGACCAGCAAGCGGCGATGGGCTTCAGCACGCGCGCCTGGTCGCGGTTCATGGTCGAGCGCCTTCAACTGAAGGAGCGGCTCGGCATGGACGAAGCGGCGATCGTGCGCGAGATCAAGGGGCGTTTGCTGCGCAAGTTCGAAGAACATTTGCCCGAGCGCGCCGGCGCGCTCGATGCGGTGCGCCGGTCGGCCGAAAAATACAAGGTCGCGCTTGCGACCGGGTCGGCCAACGACATCGCGGAGTTCGTGATGCGGGCGACGGGGCTCGACCAGGTTTTTGTCGCGATGACCTGCGGCGACGATGTCGACAACGGCAAGCCGGCGCCCGACATCTATCTCGACGTGCTCGCGAAGATCGGCGTCGCGCCCGAACACGCGGTCGGCGTCGAGGATTCGGGCAATGGCATTCGCTCGCTGCGCGCGGCAGGCATGGGGATCATCGCGGCGCCAGGTGCGGAGTTTCCGCTTGCGCCCGATGTTCTGGCGCTGGCCGATGTGAGGATCGACGCGATGACCGAGCTTTCGCACGAAGCGATCGAACGCGCTGCCCTCGCGCATTCGGCAAGACGCCGCGCCGCATCTTGAACAGGTTGCCGATCCCGACTCGCGGCGCCGCCATGCTATCGATTAAATAGCTGTTTGCGGTCGTCCAGTAAGCGTTTCAAGCCTTTTTTTCTTACAAAGCAGCGCCCGGTCCTTGCTCAACAGTAGCGCATGGTGAGCGGCTGCGAGGTCGAGAAAACACTGGTCGTCGGGGTCGCTGCAGACGAGCGCGCAGCGCGGCGCGGCATCGACGATGCGCGCATGCCGGTCGAATGCGCCGAGCACCTGGACCGCCAAGCGCCCGCATCGTTCGAGCCGTAACACGAGCTTGGGATAGGCGAGCACGCGTTCGAGCTCGGCGCGCATCGCGGCGGTTGCGAGCCATATCACGGCGCGGGCTTCGAGCGCTGCTGCGAGTGGCGCCGCGGCCGGGTCGTCGAACACGAACAAGTCGAGCACGATGTTGGTGTCGATGACGAGCGTGGACGCAGCGCTGTCATCGGCGGCCCACCGCGAGTCGACGCTCACGATGCGGGCGCTTGCCTGCCGCGCGCCGAACCTTCGACCATGTCGAAGCGAAACAGTCGGCATTCGATCGGTCCGTTCCAGAGCGGCACGCGGCGCGATTCTTTGAGGCGCATGCGCTGCGGTAATTTCAAATCGGGCGTCAGCACCCAGGCGGTCCAGCCTGCGTAATTCTTTTTCCAGTGCGCGGCGAGCTGCACGAAGAACTCGCCGCCGTCTTCGGCTTGCGCGGATTCACGTCCACGCGGTGGGTCGATCGGAATCCTCGGCGCATCCGTTCCCGTCGGACGCCGCTCGCGCGCGCGCCCGACACCTGCCACACCGGCAACGCCGGCCACGTCGATCCGTTCGCCATACGGCGGATTGAGCAAGATCAATCCACGCTCCGCGGGCGGCATGCGCTGCAGCGCATCACCCCCGCGAAACTGAATGGATTGCGCAACATCGGCGCGCTCGGCGTTTCGCTCGGCGAAATCGACCATGCGGTGCGCTACATCCGAACCAAAAATAGCCACAGCGCCCGTCCTGCGTGCGCTGCCAGCTTCTTTTTTGATAGCAAGCCAGGCATCGGACCGAAATGGCAATAACTTCTCGAAACCGAAGCGCCGCGCCCCGCCAGCCGGAATGCGCAGCGCGATTTGCGCCGCTTCGATCGCGATCGTGCCGCTGCCGCAGCAGGGGTCGTAGAGCGGTTGTTCGGGTGCGATATCGGGCGCTTCGGGCTGCCACCAGCCGCTTGCAGCGAGCATTGCGGCAGCGAGCGTTTCCTTGAGCGGCGCATCGCCCTTGTCGGTGCGCCAACCGCGCTTGAAAAGCGGCTCGCCGCTGGTGTCGATGTAGAGCGTGAGCCGGTCGTGCGTCAGATGCGCGAATACGCGTGCGTCGGGCCATTGGGTTTCGACGCTCGGCCGCACGCCGCCGGCTTTCGCGCGAAAGCGGTCGACGATCGCGTCCTTGATCTTCAGTGCCGCGAAATTGAGGCTTTGCAACGGACTGTGCTGCGCCGTGACTTCGACTTTGAAGGTCTGCTTCGGCGTGAACCACAGCTCCCAGGCGACGCCGCTCGCGGCCTCGTACAAGTCGTCTTCGCTGCGATATGCGCTGCTCGAAAGCTCGACGAGCACGCGCTGCGCCAACCGGCTGTGCAGATTGAGTTGCAATGCCTCGCGCCACGACGCCTTCAAGAACACACCGCCGCGCGCGCTTTGCAGATCGTCGCCGGCGAGGCCGGTCAGGCCATGCACTTCGTGCGCCAGATATTCTTCGACGCCGGCTGCGCAGGGCAAAAAGAGGGAAAGCGCATTCATCACCCTGCCGATTGTCGCGGCTGCGCCAATGCCCCGCGATCGACTGCCAAGTTCAGCCGAAAGTGCGCCATCCCCAGACGATGCGGGTCGCCGTCGTCACCACGCACAGCGCCGCGAAAATCCAGGCCAGCAGCGCGAACTGCGCAGGCCAAAAGCACATCGCAATGAAGAACACGATGGTCTCGAAGGCTTCGGTGAGGCCACCGAGAAAGTAAAACGATTTATCCGGATAGTCGTTGCTGGCCAATCCGCGCTTCGCGGCGATGGCGGCAAAGGCCAGAAAGCTCGAACCGGTGCCAATGAAGGCGGCGAGCAGCGCGGCGGCCGCGAGCGCATTGCGGGCCGGGTCGGCGAACGCGAATCCGAGCGGAACCGCGGCGTAGAAAACGAAGTCGAGCACGATGTCCAGAAAGCCGCCGCGATCGGTCGCAAGGGTGCGGCGCGCGACAGCCCCATCGAGCGCATCGAGCAACCGGGAAAGCCCGATCGCGGCGGCGCCGGTCAGAAACCACTCAAGCCCGATCGCCACGGCGGCCGCCATGCCGATACCGAATGCCGCGAAGGTCAGCGTGTTGGCGCTCACGCCGGCGCGCACCAGACCGATCGCGATGCGATCGATGAGGGGTTTGAGAAAAGCGGTCGCTTGTTTGTCGATCATCGGAATTCAGCCGCGGGCGAGAGGCGGATCGGGAAAAGCAACACTGTGGGCCGATTCTGCAGACAATCGAGGGTGTTCCTGGCCGCCCTGTCGGCCCATCGGTTTTTCCGCCCACCATCCATCACGCCATGCCCGAAGACATCAGCCCAGACAGGCTCCCTGCTGCACTTCTTGTCGAAGGAGCACAGCGATGAGCGCGCAACCGCAATTACTTTCCGCCGACGCCCTGTGGTTCGACAAGGACCTGAGCCAACCCGAGCCGATTCCGCAAGCCGGCATCGACCGCGTCGTGCAGTTGATGCAGAGCGGCCGGCTCCATCGCTATGGCGAAACCGGCGGCAGCGCGCCCGAGCCGTCGCTGCTCGAGCAGGAATTCGCGGCCTATGTCGGCGCGAAGTATTGCGTGGCGATGAGCTCGTGCGGCGCGACGATGTTCGTCGCGCTCAAGGCGCTCGGCGTCGAAGCTGGCGACAAGGTGTTGACCAGCACCTTCACGCTCGCGCCGGTTCCGGGAGCGATCGCGCATGCGGGCGCCGAGCCGGTGATGGTCGAAACCACGGCCGGCTACACGACCGATCTGGGCGATCTGGCGCGCAAAGCCGAAGCCAGCGGCGCGCGCGTTTTTTTGATCTCGCACATGCGCGGTCACATCACGAACCTGAAAGAGGTGCGCGCGATCTGCGATGCGCATGGCATCGCGCTGGTCGAGGATTGCGCGCACACCATGGGCGCGCGCTGGGCCGGCCGCCACACCGGCACCTGGGGCCAGGTCGGTTGCTACAGCACGCAGACCTACAAGCACATCAACTCGGGCGAAGGCGGCTTGCTGGTCACCGACGATGACGACGTGTGTGCTCGCGCGATCCTTTACTCGGGCAGCTACATGCTCTATGGCCAGCACCTCTGCAAGCCGTCCGCCGAAGTCTTCGAGCGCTGGAAATACACCACGCCGAATTTCAGCCTGCGCATGTCGAACCAGGCCGCGGCGATGTTGCGGCCGCAGCTCGCCGACCTGCCGCGCCGCGCCGAAGCATGGAACGGGCTCTATCGCACGCTCGAACGCGAACTCGCGGGCATCGCGCATTTGCACGTGCCGCCGCGCGACCCCGAGGAAGAATTCGTCGCCAGCTCGATTCAGTTCACGCTAGCTCTGCCGGCCGAGCGGATCGAACGTTTCCTCGCCGGATGCGATGCGCGCGGCCTGCACATCAAGTGGTTCGGCCGCGCGACGCCGCAGGGCTTCACGAGCAACTACACGCATTGGCGCTATGTGAAGAGCGAACAGGCGTTGCCGTCGTCCCTCGCGTTGATGGCGGGGCTTTGCGACATGCGCATCGCGTTGTCGCTGACGAGCGAAGACTGCAATCTGATCGGGCGCATCGTTCGGGCGGCGTTGGCGAACGCTTGAAGCACGTATATTAGCTATCGAATTAGTAGCTGTCTGCGCACGTCCAGTGGGCGTTTCAGCTATTTTTCTTATAAATTCACGTCAGGGCTTGTCTTTGGCCTGAAAGCCCCGCACGAAGCGCCGGTCGATCCAGTCTTTCCAGCGCCAGACCCAGTTGCCGGCGATGGAAATGCAGCCCCAGTTCGCAATCGCATGGCGCTCGCCGGTGCTGACGAGCGCCAACGCGCGGGGTTGCGGCGACCAGGGTTCTGGTGTTTTGCCGGTTGCCGCCGCGCGCAGGCTGGCCGCGAGCACCGGCCCTGCACGCACCGCGAACACGCCCGACTTCGGGCGTGGATCGCGCAGTGCCGCGACATCGCCGGCCGCGAATACTTCCGCGTGGGATTCACTGCGAAGGCTGCCGTCGACGCGGATAAAACCGCGCGCATCGGTCGCGAGTCCGCTCGCAGCGGCCCATCCGGGCGCAGCGGCGCCGGTCGCGACGAGGCACAGGTCGAAGGGCAGTGAAATGCCATTGCCACCCTCGCCGCCTTCACCACTGTCGCCGAGCAGCAACTCGCCCGGATGCACGCCGACTGCCCTGCGCCCGCCGCGCCAGTCGATGCCGTGCGCGGCCAGTGCGCGATCGATGTGCGTCCGCAACGAATGCGGCGCACCGGCCATCGGTTCGGCCGCGTCACCCGCGAGCGTGATCTGCGCCGGCGCCCAGCCCTCGGCATTGGAACGTTGTCGCAATGCCAGCGCGAGCTCTACACCGGCCGCGCCCGCACCGAGCACGACGATCCGGAACGGCGCTTGCTGGCCGCGCGCGCGCTCGAGAAAGGTCGGCCAGGCCGCTGCAAGGCCCTCGATCGGACGCACCGGCAGCGCATGCTCGGCCGCGCCCGGAAGATCGCCGAGCGCGGGCTGCGGTCCGGTATCGATCGAAAGCAGGTCGTAGGCGAAAGATCGACCGTCAGCGCAATGCACTTCGCGCGCAGTCAGGTCGAGCGCCGCACCCGTCGTGAGCGCGAGCGTCGCGCCCGCGCGTTCAGCAAGCTGCGCCGTATCGATCGCGCATTCTTCGAGCGCGTAGTGTCCCGCGATCCAGCCCGGCACCATGCCCGAATATAGGAGGCGCGGGTAGGGTGTGACGAGCAGCACCTGCCAGCCTTCGAGCGGCGTTGCCACGAGCGCGCGCAACACCTGCAACTGCGCATGCCCGCCGCCGAGCAGAAGCAGCCGTTTCGAGCCCGCGCTCAACGCGATGCGCTGAACGACAAGTCGCCGAACCAGGCTTCGACCGAGTCGCCGGTGTTGTCGGTGTCGGCGCTCACGGCAATGCCGCCGACCGGTGGCGCATCGAGCTGGAACGCCGCGCGGAAATCCTTCGCGACATCGCGGCTTTCGCTGCGCCATTCGCCCGCATGGCTGGCGCCGGATTCGACCACGATCATCCGCAGCCGATCGGTGTACGCGTTCCAGCCGGTGAAGCCGACCGCTTGCACCTTGCCCCAGACGTAGCAGAGCGCAGCAGCCGGCACATCGCCGCCGCTCAACGCACGTGCCGCACGGATCTTTAACTGGTCGCCGAACGACAACTGGTCAAGCGGCAAATCGAACAGCACATAGACCCGGGCCGCGAAATCGTCGCCGGGTTTTTTCGAGATGTCGGAGCCGTCGAGCGCGTGCGACACCTTCCAGCGCCAATGCAGCCACGGCGTTTTGGCGGGGTCGATGGTCACCGCAGTGGCATAGCTCGACGCGGACTTGTCAGACTTCACCTGCAGCACCTTGCTGCCGCCGTCGTCGACCAGCGCAAACTGGTTTTGTCGATCGACCTTCGGCAATGGCTGGTGCATCCAGCCCTCGGCGACCGACTTGCTGCCAGAAGCCGGTTTGAATGGCGGAATCGCATCGTGCGGCGCGGATTCAGCGGCGAGCAGTGTCTGCGACGGCAGCACGATGCCGGCAGCCATCAACGCGAGGAGGGAACGACGATCGGTGGTCATGCGGAAATTCCTTCGGCAGGTTGTAAACGTTGAAAGCGCGCGAGGTCCTCGGGCCGGTCGAGGTCCCGCAAGGTCGGGCCTTCGCTCCAATGCAAGCACGCTTCGGCGAGCCGGATGCGGGTTTGAGCCAGGACGCTGGGCGTGCTCCAGCGGATACCGGCGAACACTTCCGGCCGCGGCGCCGCCAGGCCGATCAGCACATAGCCGCCGTCTTCGGCCGGCAGCAGCACCGCGTCGGAGCCGGCGCGCAATGCGTCGGCGCAATCGCGCAGGTGCGCGGGGCTCAATTCGGGGCAGTCGCAGCCGATCAAAAGCAACGGGCGCTGGCCGGCGCAATGCGCGAATGCCTGCGCCATACGTTCACCGAGATCGCCTTCGGATTGCGGCAGGCAGACAACGCCGAATGCCGAACGCAGTGCGCGGAAAGCGCGATGGCCGACATCGGGCGCGCACCACAACGTGACGCCGCCGAGTTCGGCCGCGAGCGCCGTGCGCACGGTTTGCTGCAGCAGCCTGCGCTGCATCCGCGCCGCGCCGCGCGCGCCGAGCGCCGGGATCAGCCGGGTCTTGGCATAGCCCGCGACCGGCGCCTTCGCGAACACGGCGATATCGACGGCGTCAGTCATCCGGCCCCCGATAACCATAGCGCTCGGCCAGCCGCGCCGGGTCGGCGCCAAGGAAATAAGCCGCCCGCAGCCGCCACATGAGCCAGACGGTCGGCCAAACGCCGTGCTCCTCCCAACGCCGCGCCGACGTGCGCACGCATTCGCGAATACAGGCCGGCCGGCCCAGATGACGCAGGCGCTGCGACAGCTCGATGTCTTCCATCAAGGCAATTTCGGCGAAACCACCCACCGCCTCGAACACTTCGCGCCGCACGAACATCGCCTGATCGCCGGTGGCGATGCCGGTGAGGCAGGAGCGCCGATTCATGCACCAGCCGACCACCGCGAGTAGGCGGCGCGGACTGTCGATCGCGACGTCGAAGCGGCCCCACTGCGCTGATTTCGACAACGCAGTTTCGATCAATCGGTCGGCATCGTCGGGTAGCTGCGTGTCGGCATGCAGGAACAGCAGCGTTCCGGCATCCACGCAATGCCGCGCGCCGGCATTCATCTGCACCGCGCGCCCGCGTGCTGACTCGACGACCTGGTCGGCGAGGCCGCGCGCGATCGCGGGGCTCGCATCGCGGCTGCCGCCGTCGACAACGACCAGCCGCGCGCCGTGCCGACGCAGCGGCTGCAACGGTTCGAGATGGCGCGCAAGCTGGGCTGCTTCGTCGAACACCGGCATCACGATGCAAAGATCGGCCGCTCCGGTCATGTCGCCTTCAACCGCGTCGCCAGGCATGAAAGCGTCCGGCCCAGCGCAGCAGGCCCTCGGGCGCGTGCGCCTGCTTCCATTTGCCGGCCGTGCCCTTGTTGACTTCCGACAGGGTCGGATAAGTGTGAATCGTGCCGAGAATCTTGTTCAGACCGAGCTTGTACTTCATCGCGAGTACGAATTCGGCGAGCACCTCGGCCGAATGCTCGCCGACGATCGTCACGCCCAGAATTGTGTCCTTGCCGGGAACGGTGAGCACCTTGACGAAGCCTTCGGTTTCACCGTCGGCAATCGCGCGATCGGACTCATCCATCTTGTACACCGTGAGCTCGTACTCGACGTTCTTCTCTTTCGCTTCGAGCTCGTTCAAGCCCAAATGCGCGACCTCTGGATCGACGAAGGTCGCCCACGGAATCACGCGGTAGTCGACCCGGAATTTCTTGAACGGATCGAAAAGCGCATTCACCGCCGCATACCAGGCCTGGTGCGACGCCGTATGCGTGAACTGATAAGGCCCCGCGACATCGCCCGCCGCGTAGATATTCGGGAACTTCGTTTGCAGGAAGTCGTTGGTCGCTACGGTCTTGCCGGTTTCGATGCCGAGCGTTTCAAGCCCGAAGCCGGTGAGCCGCGCCGCCCGGCCGACCGCGACCAGCACCGCGTCGAACGCAATGCGCACTTCGGCGCCCTGGTGTTCGGCAACCAGAATCTTGTCCCCGCCATCAGTTTCGAAACGCAATGCCTTGTGCGAGACCAACACCCGGATGCCCTCGGCCTCGAAGCGCTTCTTCACCAGCTCCGAAACTTCCACATCTTCACGCGCCATGATCCGCGGCGCCATTTCAACCTGCGTGACCTCGGCGCCGAGGCGCGCGAAGGCCTGCGTCATCTCCGAGCCGATCGGCCCGCCGCCGAGCACCACCAGCCGGCGCGGCAGTTCGCGCAACGACCACAGCGTGTCGGACGTCAGGTAGCCCACATCCTGGAGGCCCGGGATCGGCGGCACCGCGGCTTGCGCACCGGTCGCGATCACGATGGCGCGGGATGTCAGATGCTGGATGCGGCCGTCTTCATGCGCGATCTCGACCGTCCAGGGCGTGATGATCTTCGCCTCGCCCTTGACCACATCGACGCCGAGACTGCTGTAGCGCTCGACCGAATCGTGCGGCTCGACCTCGGTCACGACGCGCTGGACGCGCTCCATGACTTCGGCAAAGTCGAAGTCCGCATGCGCGTCGCCGAGGCCGAACTCCTTCGCGCGCCGGATGTTCGACAAAAGACGGGCCGAGCGAATCAATGCCTTCGATGGCACGCAGCCGGTGTTGAGGCAATCGCCGCCCATCTCGGCCCGCTCGACCAGGGTGACCTTGGCTTTGACCGCGGCGGCGATGTAAGCCGCGACCAGTCCAGCCGAGCCAGCGCCGATGACGATCAAATTGCAGTCGAATGAATCTGGTTTTTTCCAGTCGCCGTAGACCTGGCGCGCCTTGTACCAGTCGACGGCCTTCTTGGCCAGCAGCGGAAAGATGCCGAGTACGACGAACGAGCCGATCACACCCGGCGAGACGATGCCCGAAAGCGATTCGATCTGCCCGAGCTGCGTGCCCGCGTTGACGTAGACGAAGGTGCCGGCCAGCATGCCGATCTGGCTCACCGCGTAGAACACGAGCGTTTTGATACCCGTCACACCCATCGCGAGGTTGACCAGGAAGAACGGAAACACCGGCACCAGCCGCAAGGTGAACAGGTAGAACGGGCCGTCTTTTGCAATGCCCTTGTCGAGCGTTTCGAGCCGCTCGCCGAACTTCGAGCGCACCCAGTCGCGAAGCAGATAGCGCGAGATGAGGAAAGCGAGCGTGGCACCGATCGACGCCGCGAAGGACACGATCAGCGTTCCCCACCACAAGCCGAACAACGCCCCGGCCGCGAGCGTGAGGATCACCGCACCGGGCACCGACAGCGCGGTCGCCGCGACATAGATGCCGAAGAAAATCGCCGCCGCGGTGAATGGCTGCGCCGAGCGCCAGGCCTCGAAATCGGATTGCCGCGACTTGAGCGCGCCGATGCTCAGGTAACTGCCGATGTCGAAATAAAAATAAGCTGCAACCGCAATGGCGAGCACCACCAGGGCGAGCCACCGTTTGTCAAAACGCATCGAAGTCCTCCAGAACGAATCGCACCGCGGCCGGACTCAGGTAATCGTCGACACGGCCTCGCACATGATGAATCAGCGCCGCGTCGCTGAGCGCGCCGGACCAGTCTTCGCCGTCGGCTGCGGCGTGCGCCTTCGCACCCGACAGCACCCGCCATTTCGCGCACCAGGTCATGGACCAAAGCCACATCGCGCGGCGCAGTGGAAGATGCCATTGGCGCATCGACTCTGCGCCATCGCCGAACGATTCATGCCAGCGCGTATAGGCAGCGCCGACTTGACCCGGCCGCAAAACCGCGAACGATTCCGGCTCCCAGGTGGTCGAGGTGTAGAGCGTGGCGTGCGCGAGATCGAGCGAGGGATAGCTGTAACGGCATTTCTCCAGATCGACCAGCACCGCGCTGCCATCGGCGCGAACGACGAAATTGCCGGGATGGGCGTCGAAAGAGATCAAGCGCTTTTCGGGCCGCGCCGAATGCGCGCAGATCGCGCGCAAACGCCCGCGCTCGCTATCGATTGCGGCGCGCACCGCCGGGTCGATGCGCGCCGCGTCCAGATGCGCGGCCTGCGCTTCGATTTCCTGCTGCAGCGCGGCGAGCGGATCGGCGGCATCCTGCAGTGGCGCGCGCGCATCGGTGTTCGGCAATGGCAATGCATGGATTTGCGCCAGTGCCACCGCAATCGCATCCAGATCTTTCGGCAACGCAGCGGGTCGACCGCCGATTTCCTCGACGATCAACGCGCCGCGCGGCAATTCAGCGCCGGGTGGCAGCACGGCAAAAAGGCGCGGCGCGTGGCCGCTGGCACTCGCGCGTTCGAAGCACGCGGCCTGATACGCAAGATTGGCGCGCGCATCGAGTTGCAACTGGCTTTGCTTGGGAATGCGCGCGAGCACGCCGTGCCCTCCAATCCGCACATGGTGATGCGCGAGGCCCTTGTCGGGCAGCAATGCGAGTTCGCTGCCTTGCCATCGCTTGTCGCTCACAGATGGCTCTCGCGCAAGTGCATGGGCGAGCCGCGGCATCAGGTCGACGGCGGTTGTCGCAGAGGCATGCCGTGGCGAAGACTCGGCTTTCATCGCACGCCTTCCGCGGTCAGGATCCGGCCACCCGCGGCTTGCGCATCTTCTGCATCGTGCGTGACCAGCAAGCTCGGTAATCCGAGTTGGCGCGCATGGTCGAAAACGAACTGCCGGAAGTCCTGCCGCAAGCTCGCGTCGAGCCGGCCGAAAGGTTCGTCGAGCAACAGCGCATCGGGCCGCGCGAGCAAGGTGCGCATCAGCGCGACGCGCGCGCGCTGGCCGCCCGAGAGCGTGGCCGGATCGCGCGCTCCGAAACCGGCCAGGTCGGCCTGCGCCAGCGCATCGTCGACCAGCGCACGCCGCGCATCGCGCGAACGTACCTCGGCCGGCACCGCGAACAAGAGGTTGCCGGCGACCGACAGATGCGGAAACAGCAAGTCATCCTGGAACAGGATTCCGACCCGCCGCGCATGCGCAGGCAAGCCGTCGAGTGGCCTTTCGCCGATCCGCACGTCGCCTGTCGCTTCGAAAGCGGGATCGAGAAAGCCGCCGATCCACGCGAGCAAAGTCGATTTGCCCGATCCGCTCGCGCCCATCAAGGTCACGGTTTCGCCCGGCGGCACGTCGAGCGAGAGACTGTCGAACAACACCCGCCCCGGCAGCGCGATGCGAACTTGGTCCAGATGGAGCGCACGGTCTGCGGCCTGCCCATCAGCCTGTGCATCGATCCCGCCGCGATGCGCGACCTGCGCAGGTGCGCCGGGCAGCCGACTCGCGCGCAATTGCATGTTCATGCCATCCCCTTCCGGCGCCGGTACAGAAGCGCCGGCAGCCAGAACGCCGCCACATAGATCGCGAGCGGAATTGCCGATTGCAGCACGGCATAAACCCCGAGCACGCGCCGGTCGGCGCCCGACGACAGGGTGACCGCTTCGGTCGTCAATGTCGCGACACGACCGGCGCCGGCGAACAAGGTCGGCAAATATTGGGCGACGCTCACCGCGCAACCGATCGCGAACGCGACCGCGATCGGCCGCAACAGCAACGGCAATCTCACCCGCCACAGTACCCGGCCCGGCGTGAGCCCGAGCGCCGCCGCGCTGCGCGCGAAGCGCGGATCGAGCGCCCGCCACGGGTCGGCCAGCGACAGAAAAACATAGGGCAATACGAACACCAGATGCGCCCACGCCACCGCCATCCACATGCCGTCGAAGTGCAGCTTCACCAGCAGCACCTGAAAGCCGTAGAGGAACGCGATCTGCGGCACCAGCAAGGGCGTGTAGAGCAGCCACAAGGCGCGCCCGCCAGGTGTGGCGCCGCGGCGCGACTCGTTTTCGAGGCAGGCGACAACGAGCGCGAGCGCCACCGCCGACGTGCCGAGCGCGAGCGACAGCGTGGTCGCCACCGTGCCTTCGATCTGCGCGGCCTGCGTCATCCAGGTGCCGAGGCCGAACACGCCCGGCAATGCATCGGGATAGCGCCAGACCTGCGCGATCGACCACAGGCCCATGCCGGCGAGCGCGGCCACGCCGAGCACCAGACAAGCGACGCCGCTCCAGCCGAAGGTGGCTGTGATCCATTCGGCCACACCGCCGCGGCGCCCTTGCTCGCACCAGGCCCTGCCGAGCCGCGCCACGATCGCTTCCGCACCACGCCATGCGACCAGCGCAGCCGCGACGATCAGCAACTGCAACACCGCGGCCGCGGCAGCCGGAAAGTAGCGCTGCAGGTCGTAATCGGAAAACCAGCGCGCGGCGAGCAAGGCGAGCGGCGGCGGATTGGCCGGCGCGAGGATCAGCGCCACTTCGACGTTCGACAGCGAAAACGCGAGCACTGCATAGACCGGCAGCCGCAACTGGGCATAGACGGCAGGAAACACGGTCTTGAGCCACCCGGTCGCACCGCGGTAGCCGAGCGCGGCGGCGGTCATCGCGCGCTGCGTATGCGGCACCTGACGCAGTGCGGCCATGATCATGAGCACCAGATACGGCACTTCCTTCAACATCAAACCGCCGACCATCGCAAGGCCTGCCGGATCGCGCAAGGTGACCAGATCGATCGGCGGCCGATCCCAGCCGGTGAATTCGGGTGAAACAAGGCGCACCAGCCAGCCGCTCGGCGCGATCAAAAATGCAAAGCCGATCGCGACCGCCGCATGCGGTGTCGCGAGCATCGGCGACACCAGTGCCGCGGCGCGCCGAAACCAGCGCTTGTCGGCGAGCAAGGCACAAAAGCCGACCGCCACCGCGAGCGACAGCGCTGCGCCGAGCAGTCCGATCTGCACGCTCAAGCCGACCGAGCGCGCGAAACCCGGTTGCACGGCCAGCTCGCGCCAGGGTGCTGTCGAGAACGCATGCCCGCCGATCGCCGGCAGATACCCGAAGGCCGGCAGCAAGGTGCCCGCAAGCCCGGCCAGGATCGGCAGCAGAAAGAGGCTCAATGTCAGCGCCGGCGCCCAGCCGAGGTACCCGCCCTTCGAACGCGTGCGCGGCCTGCCGACAAGCGGGTCGGCAGTCAGGGAAAAGGCCGGCGCCGCCACGAACTCAGGTCAGCGCGCGTAGCGCCGCTCCCATTCGGCGGTGACGCCGGTCATCCAGCTCGGATGCGGTTCCAGAAGCGGGGTGCCGAGCTGGGCGGTGGTCGGCATGCCGGGCGTTTCCTGGTCGAGCTTGAACAGCGCGCGATCGGCCGCGGGCAGTTTCGCGAGGTCGAGCACGCTCAGATAACCGCCATGCTGCGGGTCGCGCGCGCGCGCTTGCGACGCCGGCGCGAGCAGGAAATCAGCGACCACCATGGCTGCCTCCTTATGCGCCGCGTTGTAGGGAATCGCGACGAAGCTGGTGTTGCCGATGGTGCCGCCGTCCAGCACGTAGGGCCGCACGGTGTCGGGCAGCAGTTTTTTGGTGATTGCGACCACGGCTTCGGACGGGTCGAACGAAATCAGGATGTCGACTTCGCCGTCGCTCATGAGCTGGCGCTGGGCCGGACCGGTTTGCGGAAACTCGCGGCCTTCGCGCCACAGATGCGGGCGCAATTGGTCGTACCAGGTCCAGAGTGGCGCGGTGGCGGTCGCGAAACTCGCGTCGGTCGACGGCTGCTGCAATGCCGCTGCATCGGGCGTGAGTTCGAGCAGCGCCTGCTTCAAAAAGGTTGCGCCCAAAAAGTTGCGCACCGTCGGATGGGTGAGCCGGCCCGGATGGGCTTTGGCCCACTCGACCATCGCGCGCGAGGTGTGCGGGAGCTGGTCGGGTTTGTAGCGCGCGCTGTCGTAGACATAAATGATTTGCGCCAGCCGCCAGGGTGATTCCATGCCGTCGACCGGCACCGTGAAATCGACCTGGTTCGACGGGATCGTGGTCGTCGCCGCAAAGCGAATATTGGGCAGCACCTGGGTGAAAGGCCCGTGCAGCAATTGCTGCTTTTTCATCGCGAGAAAGTTCGGGCCGTTGATCCAAATCAAATCGACGCCGCCGCCCGAGTCGCGGCCGGCGCTCTTTTCGGCGACCACGCGGGTCACGGCCTCGGCCGTGTCCTTGAGCTTGACATGCACCACGTCGATGCCGTGGCGCGCCTTCAACTGCTCGCCGGTCCAGCCGATGAAAGCGTTGGTGAACTCGTCGCCGGCCCAGGCGTTCCAGTAGACGGTTTGGCCTTTGGCGGCCTTCACGATGTTGTCCCAGCTTCGCGATTCAGCCGCGGCATGGGCGCGGCTGCCCAGAAACAGGGCGGCGCTGGTGGCGAGCAGGATGTCGCGGCGGGAGAGGTGGGTCATGGTCTGGGCGGGAAAGAGGGTGAATCCGGGCGCGGCTCGCGCAAGTGCCTGATTGAATCAGCTCCGGTTTGTACGCGTTGCAGCGCAATTCCGATGCGGGCGAGGTGAAAACAGTTCGGGCGCCCGTGCGGGTCGGTTACAGCGCGTTTCGGCATCCGTTCTAACCGCCGAAGGAAACCCTTGCGCTATGTCTCGCGATTTCATGCAACTCCCAAATGCGTTGGTTTAATGCAGTTGCTATATAAATAATAGCTTTCTGCGCACGTCCAGTGGGCGTTTCAGCCACTTTTTCCTTAAATTTCTTTGCGCAGATTGGCGGGTGCAATGCGCAAGGCCTCACGGTATTTGGCGACCGTTCGGCGCGCGCATTCGATGCCCTGCTCCTTGAGCATCTCGGAAATCTGGCTGTCGGACAACGGCTTTTTGATGCTTTCCGCGCCGACCAGTTGCCGGATCAACGCGCGCACCGCGGTGCTCGACGCGTTACCGCCGGTTTCGGTGCCGAGCGCCGAGCCGAAAAAATACTTGAGCTCGACCGTGCCGTAGGGCGTCGCCATGTATTTGGCGGTGGTGACGCGGCTGATGGTCGACTCGTGCAGTCCGAGTTCGTCGGCGATTTCGCGCAATACCAGGGGACGCATCGCGAGTTCGCCGTGGACGAAAAAGTTCTTCTGCCGCTCGACGATCGCATTCGACACCCGCAGGATCGTGTCGAAGCGCTGCTGGATGTTCTTGATGAACCAGCGCGCTTCCTGGAGGCGCGCCGACAGCGCCTGCCCGCCCTCGCTTTTGTTGCCCTTGAGCGCGCCGGCGTACAGGTCGTGCACTTTGAGGCGCGGCATCACATCGGGATTGAGCTGAACCCGGAAGCGGGGTTGCGAATCCCTGACATGACGTCCCTCGGTACCTGTCTGATTGTCTTTTCCATTGGCGCCGATCCGGGTCACGATCACGTCGGGCACGATCACGTTGCGCTCGACATCGACGAAGCGCCGGCCCGGTTTGGGTTCGAGCCGCGCGATCAAATGCACCGCGTCGCGCAAGTCCTGGTCGCTGCATCGCGTGAGGCTCACGAGCCGCTTGAAGTCGCGCCGCGCGAGCAGGTCCATCGGATGGCGGCAAATCGCCAAAGCGCTGGTGCGAACCACTTCCGCCCTCGCATCGTGCGCGGTGGCCGATGCCATCGCGCGCAACTGAATCGACAGGCATTCGCCCAGATGGCGCGCGCCGACACCCGCCGGCTCCATGCTCTGCAGCAACGACAGCGCCATCGTGAAGCGATGCACCAGCTCGTCGAACTGGTCGTTGTCGTCGCCGGCCAGGCCGGCCGCGAGGGCCGGCAATGAGTCTTCGAGATAGCCGTCGTCGTTGAGCGATTCGATCAAAAAGCGCAGCGCCGCCTGATCGGTTTCCGACAGTCGCAAGCCGAGCGCCTGCCGATGCAAAAACGATTGCAGCGACTCGGTCGCGCTCGCGAGCTCGGTCGCGTCGGTGCGCTCGCCGTCTGACGCATTGTTGTTGCGCGCGGGGGCGTCGCCGCCCCACTCGCCGTCGTCGGGCGCGATGTCGGCCGAGCCGTCGCCGTCCCAGTCGGGTTCGGAACTGTCGATCGCCTCGGTGTTTTCGGCACTTTCAGAAGGCGCTGATTCAGTGTCTTTTGTGGCTTTAGCGCTCACCCCATCTGCGGAGACAGCTATCGAATCAATAGCAAAACCATCGAGGGACTCAGAACCGTCCTCCGACCTCTCGCTTTGCCTGTCGGCTTCGGCGACCGGCGTATCCGCCGCGTCGAGGCCGAATTCCTCGCGCGGCGCTTCGTCCTGGTTGCGCTCCAGAAACGGGTTGTCATCGAGCATCTGCTCGACCTCGGCCGACAGTTCGAGCGTCGACAGTTGCAGCAGCCGAATCGACTGCTGCAACTGCGGCGTCAGCGCGAGGTGTTGCGAGACGCGAAGCGAGAGCCCTTGCTTCATGGCGTCGGCTACATGCGGAAGTGTTCGCCCAGGTAGACCCGTCGAACCTCGGCGTTGTCGACGATCTCGCCCGGCGTCCCTTTGGCCAACACTTCGCCGTCGCTGATGATGAAAGCGTGGTCGCAAATGCCGAGGGTTTCGCGCACGTTGTGGTCGGTGATCAACACCCCGATGCCACGCTCCTTGAGAAAACTGATGATCCGCTGGATTTCGATGACCGCGATCGGATCGATGCCGGCGAACGGCTCGTCGAGCAGGATGAAGCGCGGCTGGGTCGCGAGCGCACGCGCGATCTCGACCCGCCGCCGCTCGCCGCCCGAGAGCGCGAGCGCCGGGGAATCGCGCAGATGATCGACCCGCAAATCTTCGAGCAATTCCGCGAGGCGCTCGTCGATGCGCGGCGGCGTGAGCGGCACGGGCTTGCCGCGATCGTCGGGTTCGCGCTGCAGCTCGAGCACCGCGCGCACGTTGTCTTCGACCGAGAGCTTGCGGAAGATCGAGGCTTCCTGCGGCAGGTACGACAGGCCCATCCGCGCGCGGCGATGGATCGGCATGTGCGCGATCGGCTCGCCGTCGATCGAGATGTCGCCCGCGTCGGCGCGCACCAGCCCGACGATCATGTAGAACGAGGTGGTCTTGCCCGCGCCGTTCGGGCCAAGCAGTCCGACCACCTCACCCTTTTGCACTTCGAGCGAGACGTCGCGCACCACCTGGCGGCTGCCGTAGCGCTTTTGCAGACCTTTGGCGATCAGGCGGCTGCCATCGGTGCCCGCATCGCTTCCCGCGGACTCGATCACTTGCGCCGCTCCCCGCCCAGGGTCGTGCTCGGGCGCAGCCCGGCGCCACTTGCGGCGGGTTTGGGCGCGGCGGCGCCGGCAGGTGCGGTTGGTGCAGCGGGAGCAGGCGCTGGGCGCGGCGTGAGCACGGCACGCACCCGCCCGCCCGAGCCGGCCGCAACGCTGGTGCCGGGCGGCACCTCGGCGCCGTTCACGGTGTAGGTATCCTTGGTCTGGTCGTAGACGATCAGCGCGCCGGATGTTTCGTCGTTGACCTTGGCGCCGATCAGGCGCCGCATCACCGCGTTGCCGATAAAGCGCACGTCGTCGGCGCGGCTGTTGTATTCGATGCGGTTCGCTTCGCCCTCGATGTATTCATCGCCGACGGCATCGCGCTTTTGCTTGTAATAGGCGCGCTTGCCGGGCGCGGCTGTGACGATGCCGTACTGGTAGCCGTCGGGGTCCTGCCGCACGTCGATGCGGGCGCCGCGCACGATGATCGTGCCCTTGGTCGCCACCACGTTGCCGGTGAAAACGCTGGTCTGCTTCAAATCGTCGTAGCGCAGCGCATCGGCTTCGATGTTCATCGGCTTGTCGCGGTCGGCTTTTTCGGCCAGCGCGGGCGTAGTCGCCGAAAGCGCCAGAACCCAAAAGCTGGCAGCAAGCGCTTGGCGGGCACGCGCCTGGACGTGGAAAACGCGCTCGAAAGGGCGGGCGGAAAGAGTGGGAGTAATGGGCTGCATCAAAAGGCACGAAACTTGCAGCCGATTGTAGGGGCAGCGCTCGCCGGTCCTTTTTGAGTGGCGCTCGACAGCGCGCTTGCTGGACCGGTCGGATGCCTGAATTCGGCTTCATGCGGTGGCGCCTTGCCGGCCTGATCAAAGCAGAAAATTCAAGCCGAATTGGCCTGTAGCGCTTATCCAGATTGCGCAAACAGCTATTATTTCAATAGCATTCTCAGGCGTCGGATTCGAAGCTCAGACGCGCGTGTAAATCGCCAGCTTCAACGCCGGATCATCGTTGGCCTGAAAGGTCGCGTACTCAAAGGTGAGCGCGCCCAGGGTCGGGTGATGCAGTAATTTTTGCCCGGCCGCATGGCTCCGGACTTCGTGGGCTTCCCACCAGAGCGCGAATTCGCTGCTCGCCTGGCGCAATCCATCGATCAGGTTCTGAAACGCCGGGTCGCCAGCCCACAGATCGTGCGTGGCGCGGAACTGGGCCACCATGCGCTGCGCTTCGGCGGCCCAGCCGGCGCCGAACAGGCGCCTCGCGGCCGGGTCGGTCAGCATGTAGTCGAGGATGTTGCGCTTCGCTTCGGGCAAATCTCCGAAGTCGCAGAAAACCTCGCTGGCGGCGCGATTCCAGGCCAGCACATCCCATCGGCGGCCGGTGACGTAAGCCGGTTGATCGAGCCCTTCGACCAGGCGCCGGATGGCGTCGGGCACGCGCTCCCGCACGAATGCACGGCTTCGACCGGGTTGCGCCAGCAGCCGTAAATGCGCTCGTTCGGCGTCGCCGAGCCGTAAAGCACGCGCCAACGCTTCGACAGTCGCGTGCGACGGACGCACCGAACGCCCCTGCTCCAGCCGGATGTACCAGTCGATGCCGATGCCCGCGCGCTCGGCCACCTCTTCGCGCCGCAGGCCGGGCGTGCGGCGCGGGCGCTGGTCGGCGAGGCCGACCGATTCGGGCTGCAGTCGCGCGCGCCGCGAGCGCAGGAAATCGCCGAGTTCGTCGTGGGTGGAGGCGGCCATATCTTTTTGCGAGGAGGTGACAAGGGCAGTGTGGACGCCGCGGCCGTCAAGCTGGCATCGCCCGATCCCATGATCGCGCCGCGCCTTGTTGCGCCTCAATTTTCATCGCAGGATCGAGTGATCCCAACAACGAATCGACCGCGATGAAAGCCGCTATTTTGAAGTCCTTCGGATCGCCGCTTGTGATCGGGGATTTGCCCGACCCGGCGCCTGGAACCGGTGAGGTCATCGTCGATGTCGTCGCCACAGTTGTCGCGCCCTATGCCCGCGAGGTTTTCAGCGGCGAACGCAAGTACATGATCGAACTACCGATGGTGCCGGGCGCGGGCGCCGTCGGCCGGGTCCGTACCATCGGCCCCGACGCGACCCGATTGCAGGTCGGTGACTGGGTGTTTTGCGACCCGACGGTGCGCGCGCGCGACGATGCCCGCACGCCCGACATCACCTTGCAAGGCTGGAGCGCGCGCGGCGACGGCGGCATGCGACTGCAACGCCATTTTCACGACGGCTCGTTCGCCGAAAAGATCAGGGTGCCGACTGAAAACGCGGTGCCGATCGGCCCGATCGACCCCGCCGAAGCCGCGCGCTGGAGCCTGCTGACCCTGTTGCTCGTTCCGTATGGCGGCTTGCTGGCGGCACGGCTTTCGCCCGGCGAAACATTGCTGATCAGCGGCGCGACCGGCAACTTCGGCAGCGCGGCGGTCGCCGTGGCGCTCGCCATGGGCGCGGGTTGTGTTGTTGCACCGGGCCGCAACGAAGCGATTCTGACCTCGCTCGAACAGCGCTTCGGCGACCGGGTTCGCACCGTTCGGCTCAGCGGGGACGAGGCCGACGACCGCGAGCGTATGAAGCAGGCCGCGCCGGGGCCAATCGATTGCGTGCTCGACATCCTGCCGCCGTCGGTCAGTACCCAGGTCGTTCGCGCGGCCGCCTTGACGGTGCGCGAATATGGCCGGGTGGTGCTCATGGGCGGCGTCGGCATGCTCGGCGGCGACGACCTGGCGCTGCCCTACCCGTGGATCATGCGTAACTGCATCAGCGTGATCGGCCAATGGATGTATCCGCGCGAAGCCAACGGCGGACTGGTCCGGCTGGTGCGCGCTGGCCTGCTCGACCTGGCGCAGTGGGAAGTGACCGCCTTCGGCCTCGATCAGGCCAACGATGCGGTCGCCGATGCTGCGGAGCACGGCGGCGCTTTCAAGGCGACCGCGATCCAGCCCTGAAATTGCGGCCAATTGCGGCCAATTGCGGCCGACAGCACAGCCAGATTCTTAAGAGAAGTGTCCGAGACGCCCGTCAGGCGTTTGCAGACAGCTACCTTTTTAATAGCGACCTGATACCGTGCAACACCGTTGACAGTGCCGCCGCCCGCTCAACCTTTATGTGCCTGGGCGACCAGCGCGTCGACCACCTTGAGTGTTTGCGGCATGCCACCCGCCGTTTCGCCATCGACATAAAAGCGGCCGGCCACGCCGAACGCCGGCACGCCACTCACTTTGTACGCATCGGTCAATTGGCTCGCGCGCTTGGCCTTGGTCACGACGGTGAACGAGTTGAATAGCGACTCGAACTTTTTGGCGTCCAGATCCGGCTGCTTGGCCACCCAGGCCAGGATCGCCTGGTCGCCGACCAGGTTCTGCCGCTCCTCGTGGATCGCCTTGAAAATCTTCGCTTGCATCGCATCGACCTTGCCCATCGCGGCCAGCGTGTAATAGAAGCGCTGCTTGGCCTCGACGTCGCTGCCGACGAACGGAACCGGCACATGGGCGAAGGCCACGTTCTGCGGCAACTTCTTCTGCCAGGCTTCGAGCGTTGGCTCGAACTCGGCGCAATGCGGGCAGTTGTACGAAAAGAACTCGATCACTTCGACCTTGCCGGCGGGCGCTTCGGTCGCGACCGGCTTGCCGAGCACCAGGTAGTCCTTGCCGGCCTTCGGTGCTGCTGCCTGGGCATGCAGGGCGCCCGTGAAGCCCGCAAAAGGCAAGCCGGCCAGCGTGGCGGCGGTGATCGTGAAATGGCGACGGTTGATCAAGATGGATGCTCCTCGAAAGAGAAATTTGGATGGCGTAATTGGCCGTTCAGTTCCCGCGGCCAGCCTGTCGCAACACGATAACGCACGGCGCGCTTCGAAAGCCTGCGCGAACGGCATAAAGAAAAGCAAAGTCTGAAGGATGCTCTGCACAACCTGCCGCGTCGGCCGATCACGCGGACTGCGGCGGTCTGCGGCGTTGCTTTCCTTGCCAATAGCAAGCTGTTGGCTGCAAAAAGCGCCTTGCATCCCATCCACAGCCGCGCGCCGGCCTTACCGCGGAGGTTATGCAGAGCATCCCTAAGCGCGAAAAACACCCGGATCGGCGTCCGGTCGACAGGTCGTGCACGCCCTGTGGGGGTTCGGCTAGCGCTGCACCCGCACCAGTGCCGTGTCCAGTCCGCTGCCGTCCAGGCGCTGCTTGACCCGGTCGGCCTCGTCCTTCTTGTCGAACGGACCGGCGCGCACCCGGAACACGGTGCTGCCCGACTGCTCGCGCTCGGTCACGCGCGCGGGCACGCCCATCAACGACAAACGGGCGCGTTGGCCTTCTGCATCGTTCTGGCTGCGAAACGCGCCGGCCTGAACGAAATACATGAACGGATCGCCGCCCGCTCCGGCGCCCCCGTTGGATGCCGCAGGCGCCCGGTTTGCGGCCACCGCACCGGAAACCGCGCCAGGGACAGCGCCGACCTTGCTGCCGCCAAGGCGCGAGCGCAGCAAGTCGCCGAGCGGGTCGTCGCTCGGTTTGGGCGGCGCAACCGCTGGCGGCGGCGGGCGGGTTGCCGCAGCGACCGCAGGCGGCGGCGCTACGGCCGGCGGCGGCGGGGTATTTCCATTCGCGTCCGTGTTCGCATTGGCATTCGGCGCGTTGAGCAGCCCACCCGTCGCCGCCGGAGCAACCGGCGAAAACGGCGTCAACGAATCTGACGAAGCGGATGTGTTCGAGGCGGGCGCCTGACCGGCCGCTGCCGGCGGTGGGGTGCGGCCGCTGTTCTTGCCCGCGAGCGGCGCATTCGGATCCCAGTCGCGGTTTTTGCGCGCCTCGGCTTCGTCCTGCTCGGCGCCGCCGGGCCGGCTCTTGTTCAGAAAGGGAATCGGCACTTTCGTGACATAGACCGCGACCCCGAGCGCGATGCCCAACCCGACCACCAGGCCGATGATCACGCCGACGACGGCGTTACCGAATTGTTTGGTTTGCTTCATTGACTTGCGCGGCTCCATCCGCTTGGCCCTACATTTTCTCGGGTGCGCCGACCCCCAGCACCGCGAGCCCATTGTGCAGCACCTGTGCGCAGGCGGCGACCAGCGCGAGGCGGGCTTTTTTGAGATTTTCGTCTTCGACCAGCACCCGCTCCGCGTCGTAGTAACTGTGCAATTGCGCGGCCAGTTCGCGCAGATAGAAGGTGACATCGTGCGGCGCGAATTCCTCGGCGGCCGAGCGCAGCATCTCCGGAAATTTGGCGAGCTGCAGCATCAGCGTATGCGCCTGCGGTGCCGCGAGCGACGACAGATCGGCATCGCGCAACGACGCCACATCGCCGCCCCAGTCACGCAGCATTTTGCGGATGCGTGCATGCGCGTATTGCACGTAGTACACCGGGTTGTCGTTGTTTTTTGCCACCGCCAGGTCGACATCGAACATGTACTCTGTGTCGGGCTTGCGGCTCAGCAGGAAAAACCGTACCGCGTCGGTGCTGGTCCATTCGATGAGGTCGCGCAAGGTCACATAACTGCCGGCGCGCTTGCTGATCTTGACCTCTTCGCCGTTCTTCATGACCCGCACCATGGTGTGCAGCACGTAGTCGGGATACGTCGATGGAATGCCGAGCTTTTCCGAAGCCGACACGCTCTGCAGCCCGGCGCGCACCCGCGAGATCGTGCCGTGATGGTCGGTGCCCTGGATATTGACCACCTCGTGAAAGCCGCGCTCCCATTTCGCGAGGTGGTAGGCCACGTCGGGCACGAAATAGGTGTAGCTGCCGTCGGACTTGCGCATCACGCGGTTTTTGTCGTCGCCGAAATCGGTCGAGCGGAGCCACAGCGCGCCGTCTTGCTCGAAGGTCTGGCCGGCCGCGACGAGTTGTTGTACCGCGGCTTCGACCCGGCCCGAGGTGTACAGGCTCGATTCGAGGTAGTAATGATCGAAGCGCACGCCGAAGGCTTTGAGGTCCAGGTCCTGCTCGTGGCGCAGATAAGCGACCGCGAATTGGCGGATCGCATCGAGGTCGTCGATGTCGCCGCTGGCGGAGACTTCGCGGTCGTCGGCGCGCACCGTTTTCTGCGCGATGAAGTCCGCGGCGATATCGGCCACGTAGGCGCCGTTATAGGCCGGCTCGGGCCAGCCTGCGTCCTCGGGCGCGAGGCCGCGCGCGCGGGCCTGCGTGCTCAGCGCGAGGGTCGCGATCTGGACCCCGGCGTCGTTGTAATAGAACTCGCGCCAGACCGCGTCGCCCTGGATTTCGCGCAGGTTGCAGATCGCGTCGCCGAGCGCCGCCTGCCGTGCGTGCCCCACATGCAGCGGCCCGGTCGGATTGGCCGAGACGAATTCGACAAGCACACGGCGCGCTTCGCCGGATTCATGAGGCAAGCGACGGCCGAAACCGGCGCCGGCCTCCAGCACCTCGCGCACCACCGCTTGCCGGGCTGCGTTTTTCAGCCGGATGTTCAAAAAACCCGGCCCCGCGATATCGATCGATTCAACCCAGCGCCCGAACGCCGGCTTGGCGAGCAAGGTTTCCCTCAGTTGCTCGCCGAGTTGCCGCGGATTCTTCTTCTGCGACCGTGCCAGTTGCATCGCCGCAGTGCTCGCAAAGTCGCCATGCGCCGCCAGTTTCGGCGATTCGAACGCGGCTTTGGCGCCCGCACCGGGCTCGATGGCTTCGAGCGCTTCGGCCAATGCCGCGAGCAACTCTTCTCGTGCTGAAATCATCGGCTGATTTTATCGGCGGGTGGCTGGGCTCCCGATTCCGGTCAGCCGGTCAGCCGGGCAGCCCGTTCGCGCGTTGTGATCAACGCGAGACCGGAGCGACGCGATGCCGCCTGGCTTCGTTACTTTTAATCACAACTTGCTCAGAAAGCCAACCCATGAAAAAACTGATCTCCGTCCTCGCCATCGGCGCCGCGTTTTCGCTCAATGCGCTGGCCCAGACCGCCGCGCCGGCCATGGCCGAGAAAGCACCGACCACGCAGCAAAACAAGATGTCGATGTGCAACAAGGATGCCGCCGGCAAGAAGGGCGACGAGCGCAAGGCCTTCATGAAAGGATGCCTGAGCAACCAGCCTTCCTATTCGGCGCCCGTGGTCAAGCAAACCCAGCAGGAAAAAATGAAAACCTGCAACGCCGAAGCCAAGACCAGCGCTTTGAAGGGCGACGAGCGCAAGGTTTTCATGAAGACCTGCCTGAGCGCCAAGTAATCGAGTGACCGAGGGCGCTCCATACCGGCGCCTCATCGGACAGCTTGACCCCACACAATGCCCTGCCGGCATCCGCTGGCAGGGCATTTGCGTTGCCGCACTGCCAACCGCCTACGGCCTACCGCGCGCACAATGCGGCGCTGGCGGGCGCATGGCGTCCCGAAGCTCGCAGAAAAAATGGCAGGCGACACAAGAATGAACGGAGACGATGCGCAACTGAGCGACTGGCGCGGCCGCGCGCTGGCACTCGAAGCAGAGGTCGCGCGCGCGGTGATCGGCCAGGCGCGAACGATCCGGCTGGTGAATACGGCCGTGTTCGCACGAGGCCATGTGCTGCTGCAGGGCGATGTGGGCGTCGGCAAGACGACGCTCCTGCGCGCATTCGCGCAGGTGCTCGGTGGGGCGTTCGCGCGCATCGAGGGCACGATCGACCTGATGCCGAACGACCTCGTCTACTACACCTACATCGACGCGGCCGGCAAACCGGCGGTCGAAGCCGGCCCGCTGCTCGCGCAGGGCGAATCGCTGGCACTCTTCTTTTTCAACGAGATCAACCGCGCGCGCCCACAGGTGCATTCGCTGCTGCTGCGCGTGATGGCCGAGCGCAGCGTTACCGCGTTCAACCGCGAGTTCAGTTTTCCGCACCTGCTCGTATTCGCCGACCGCAATCGCGTCGAGCGCGAGGAAACTTTTGAAATTTCGGCCGCCGCGCGGGACCGCTTCATGATGGAAATCACCATCGACGCGCCCGAAGCCGACATCGAGCGCCGTGCGCTGGTGTTCGATCCGCGCTTTCACGATACCGACCGGCTGATCGCCGGGCTCAATGGCGCACAAATCGCCTTCGACCAGTTGAACGATGCCGCGCATCTCATCCAGCGCAGCATCCAGGCTTCAGATGCCCTGCAGGACTACGCCTTGCACCTGTGGCGCGCGACCGCCGATCCGGCGCATTTCGGCGTCCGGCTCCCCGATGTGGACATGGCGCAATTGATGCTGGCCGGCGCCGGCCCGCGCGGCGTGAGCCTCATGCTCCGCGCGGCGCGGGTGACGGCCTGGCTCGATGGGCGCGCCTACATCACACCCGAAGACGTGCAAGCGGTTTTCGTCGAGACGATCGCGCACCGGCTGTGCTTTCAGCCGGTTTATGAAATGCGGCGCCACGAAGTGGCCTTGCCGCTGATGAGCGAGATTCTGGCCCGGGTGGCAGCGCCGTGACCCTTCTGCCCGAAGTCGGAAAAGCGCATCGACCGGCGTCGCTCCCGATGCAGCATCCCACGCAGCAACCGACGCAAGTGCGCGAGCTGCACTACCGCGTTCGCACACCCGCGCGCGGCCACTTTCCGGGCGCGCATCGCAGCCAGCGCGGTGACAGCGGGTTCGAGTTTCGCGCCCACGCGAATCTGTTCGATGCGCCCGATCCGCGTCGGCTCGATCTGCATGCGAGCCTGCGCGACCCGTTCGGCGCCTGGAAGGTGCGCATCTACAGCCAGCGCCAGGCGATTGCAGTCGTGGTCGTGGCCGACCTGTCGGCGTCGATGGACTTCGACGGCGCCCATCGAAAGCGCGACGTGCTTGCCGAATTCACGGCCAGCCTCGCGTTTTCGGCGTGGCGCTCGGGGGACCGCTTCGGTTTCGTCGGCTGCGACGATGCAGTGCGCGAGGATCTGGTGCTGCCGCCCACGCGCAACCGCGCTGCCGGCGCCGATTTGGCCGAACGCCTGCGCACGCTGGATTTTCGGGGCCACTCGGCACGCGCGCTGACGAGCGCATCGCGCTATCTGGGACAGCAGCGCGCGCTGGTTTTTCTGGTGTCGGACTTTCACCTGCCGCCGACCGAGATCAGCGCCACGATCCAGGCGATGGCATTGCATGACCTGGTGCCCGTCGTGTTGTGGGATCGGCTCGAATTCGGCTTGACGGCCACGCACGGGCTGCTGCGCGCGAACGATCCTGAAACCGGCCGCGAAACACTCGTTTGGTGGCGGCCTGGCGTGCGCAAGCGCTGGCTCGCCGCGCGCGAGGCACAGCGAGAGGCGCTGCAGCAATTGTTTCGCGCGCATCGGCTGCGGCCGCTCTTCATCGAAGGCGCGTTCGACGCCGACGCGGTGACGCGCCACTTCCAGTTGTGAAGCGTAAGCGTGAATCGGCGTCGCAGTCCAGCCGCAAAGCGCGCATTGCCGATGAAGCTGCGACACCGCATTGGCTTGCGCCGTCGGCTCGGCGCGTGGCAGCGCGCAATGCTTGCACTGCTGTTGACGGCCACTTGCGCGGTGGCAACGCTCGAAACCACGCACGCAACGCCAGCTGCTGCTTTCGCATGGACCACCACGGAACCGCGCGCGTTCGGCTACCAGGTCGGCGACACGCTGACCCGTGATGTGACAGTGCGCGCACCCGACGGCATGGTGCTCGACGAATCGAGCGTGCCGCAACCGGGCGCGCGCGGCAATGCGATCGAGCTGCGCAGCGTGGCGCACGCATCGCGGGCCCGCACTGGCGGCCGGGAGCACGAATTTCGTTTCGTCTACCAGGTATTTTTCTCGCCGCCGCAGGTGCGCACGCTCGAACTGCCGGGTTTCAAGCTGCGCTTTTCAGGCCTGCCGCGCGGCGAGGAAGCGCGTGTCGAAGCCTGGCCGATCACGGTCGCGCCATTGGTGCCGGTCGATGCATCGCCACGGCGTGGACTCGGCGACTTGCGGCCCGACGTCGCGCCGCCGTTGATCGATACCGCACCCGCACGTCTGCGCCTGACGGGCTATGCGATCGCGCTGACCGCGCTACTGGCCTGGCTCGCGCATGTCTACATCGGCTTGCCGTGGTGGCGGCGCCGGCATCGACCTTTTGGACTGGCGTGGGCCGCGCTGCGCGAAACGGGCGCCGCGAGCCTGGATGGGCTTGGTCCTCGATCGCGCAATGCATTGCGGCTGCTGCACGAGGCGCTGAACCAGACCGCGGGCGAAATACTGTTCGAGTCCGGCATCGCACGGTTCGTCGAGGAGCATCCGCGCTTCGCTCCGTTGCGCGCCGATCTTGTGAAGTTCTTTGCGCAGTCTCGACGCGCCCACTTCGCGGGCGTCGGCAGTGATCAGACCGCGACCTCGCCTGCATCCGAGCAAGGCTGGCTGGTCGACTTCTGCCGCCGCTGCCGCGACGCCGAACGCGGCTCGGCCTGATTGCTGTTCTACCGATTCGCGATGAACTGGGTCCATTTCGCGCATCCCTGGCTCCTTTGGTTGCTGCCGCTGGCAGCGCTGCCGCTCTTCGGGCAACCAGGCCGGCCGCTCGCCAACAGCTGGCTTTTGATGCAGTCGCGCGACCGTTTGTCGCGCGTGCTCGGCAGCATGCTGCGCGTGGCCGGTGTCTTGGCGCTGGCTGCGCTGGTGGCGGCGATGGCCGGTCCGTATCGGCCCGAGGTCGATGTCGAGCGGGTCGGCAAAGGCGCCGAGATCGTTCTGCTGCTCGATCGCAGCCGCAGCATGGATCAGGGCTTTGCGGGCGCGCGCGCACGTGTCAGGCCCGGTGCGCGGCCGGGCACCGGGCCCGAAGCGATCGACTACTACGCGGCGCAGTCACCGGCGCGGCTGCGCGAATCGAAAGGCAAGGTGGCGCGCGAGCTGCTCGCCGACTTCGCCGCGAAGCGGCCCGACGACCGCTTCGGCATGATCGTTTTCAGCACGCTGCCGATCCGGGTGCTCGAATTCACCCAGAAGCAGCCCGCGATTCAAGCCGCGATCGCTGCCGGCAACATCGGCCGCGGCCTGTCCGAAACCAACATCGGCCTCGCGCTGCAGGCGGCGTTGTCTTCGTTCGAAGGCCGGCTCTACACGGGTTCGCGGATCGTCATGCTCGTGTCCGATGGCGGCGACCAGCTCGACACTTTCGCGAAAGAGCGGATCGCCTGGCTCGCGCGCAGGGAGCGGGTCGGGCTCTACTGGATCTATCTGCGGTCTGCCAACAGCCCCGGATTGACCCTGGCACCCGGCGAGGTGCCCGCGAGCAATCCCGGTGCGGCCGATGCGATTCCCGAAGTCGCGCTGAACCGTTACTTCGAGTCGCTGCCGACGTCTTATCACGCATACGAAGCCGGCGATGCCGAAGCGCTGAAGCAGGCGATCGAAGCGGTGAACCGGCTCGAGAATTTACCGATCACCTACCACGACACCTTGCCAAGGCGAGACATGTCGCCGTTTGCGCTGGGGCTTGCGTTGGGCTGCGTGCTGCTGTTGCTCGCGGCCCAGCTTGTGGAGATTCGGCGATGGGCTTGAGCAGCCGTTCCGTCACGCGGATCACTCTGGTGCTGCTGGCGCTCGTGCTGCTGGCCATCGTGATCGACGGCCTGCATTGGCGGCGACAGCTGCGCTGGAATGCCGACATCAGCGCAAGTCGGCAAGCCGCCACCGATCCCGACGACGATCGGCCGTCACAACTGCGCTTCGCCGATGCCTATGCAAAGGCCGCCGGCGGTGACCGCGATGGCGCGTTGAAGCGTTACCGCAGCCTCGACAACGACCCGGCGCTGGGACTGGCCGCGCGCTACAACAGCGCGAACCTGCTGATGCGCCAGGCCGTTGCAGAACGCGCCGGGCCCGAGCCGGGGAACGCGATCGCGCCGATCGAACTCGCCAAGGAGTTCTACCGCGATGTGCTGCGCGCCGATCCGCGGAACTGGGATGCGCGCTACAACCTCGAGCGGGCCCAGCGCCTGCTGCCCGATCCGGCCGCATCGGACGCGACACCGCCCGAAGCGCAACCCGAGTCCGAGCGCGCGGCCACCACGATGCGCGGCTACTCGCCGGGCTTGCCATGAGCCGCTGGCAGGGCCGGCTAAAAATCGTGCGCGACAGCGCCGATCGCTGGCTGCTGTTCGGCGCCTTGCTCGCGCTCGGCGTCAGCCTGCTCGATCCGGGTTTCATGCTGCAGCGCCCGTTGGTCCATCAGGTGGTCGTGCTCGATGTGACCCAGAGCATGAATGTCGGGGACATGCAACAAGATGGAAAGCCGGTCACGCGGCTCGACGCGGCCAAACAGGCCCTGCGCGCCGCCTTGCTGCAAATGCCGTGCGGCTCCAGAGTGGGTTGGGCGGTCTTTACCGAATACCGCTCGTTCCTATTGCTCGCGCCGATCGAGGTGTGCGCCCATCTCGATGAGCTGCGCGCCAGCCTCGCTCGCATTGATTCCCGGATGGCCTGGTCGGGCAACAGCGAAATCGCCAAGGGCCTGCACAGCGCGATCGACATCGCCCGCCAGCTGGAGGGCCAACCGGCGCTGGTGTTCGTGACCGACGGCCACGAGGCGCCACCGCTCAACCCGCGCTTTCGGCCCGCATTCGACGACAAGGCCGGCGAGGTGCCGGGGCTCATCGTCGGCGTCGGCGATGCGCGTCCGTCGCCGATTCCGAAGACTGATCCCGACGGCAAGCCGATCGGCTTCTGGCGCGCCGACGAGGTGATGCAGATCGATCCACGCACCGCGAATGCACGCGCGGGCGGCGATGCAGCGCGCTCGCTGGCGGCCGATCCGTCTGCGTCCACACAGGACGCTGCGAGCCTCGGCGCAACCGCCGGACGCGAGCATCTGTCGTCGCTGCGCGAAGGCTATCTGCGGCTGCTCGCACGCGAACAGGGCATGGGCTTTTACAGGCTGCAAGTCGAACCGTCGCTCGCGAGTGCGTTGATGGCGCCCGCGCTCACGACACCCGCGCCGGTGCGGCTATCCGCCCGGCCCGCGCTGGCCGCGATCGCATTCGCATTGCTGTTGCTGCGCCAGTTCGGGTCTGTGCTGCGCTGGCTGCGCGCTACTTCAGCACGCCGAACAAGTAGTTGAAATCGTCGGACCAGGGCGCGAGGCCGGCCACGGCGTCGATCGGCGCGCTGGCAGAACGAAATGCCGACAGCGCACTCGGGTCTCGCGCGACCAGCACCCAGTCGGTGCGCCGCAACGCCGGCCGGCCTTCGGCCTCGTCGTGCACCAACACCGCTTGCAACCCGCGCGCTTTTGCAATCGCCTGCACCACCGGCGCGAGTGACAAAAAGCGGTTCGTGACGTGAAAGGCGATCACGCCGGCAGGCCGGATGTGGCGCAGGTAGACGTCCATCGCTTCGGTGGTGATCAGATGGATCGGCACCGAATCGCCCGAGAACGCGTCGACCGCGAGCACGTCGTAGCGCTGCGGCGCTTCGCGCTCGAGCGCGAGCCGCGCGTCACCGGGTACGCGCTCGATCTGCGCGGCGCTGTCGGCGAGAAAACTGAACTCCTGGTCGGCCAGCGCGAAGACTTGCGGATTGATTTCGTAGACGCGATAGACGTCGCCGCTGCGGCCGTAGGTGGCCAGCGTGCCGGCACCCAGACCGATGAGCCCGACCCGCAGCGGGGCGCCGGCCGTCGCGCGTTGGGCTGCCGCAATGGCCAGGCCGATGCCCGAGCTGGCGCCGTAGTAGGCGGTCGGCTCGCGCCGGCGCGCATCGGCCAGAAACTGCTCGCCGTGCTTGACCGAGCCGTGGTACATCTGCCGCACGTTGTCGGCGCTGCTCGTGCGATGCGTGTCGAGCGTGATCAGGGTGCCATAGAAGTTGCGCGCCATGCGCCGCGCATCGGATGTATCGGCGCGGATCTGTTGCACTAGAAACCAGGCACAGCCCAGCGCGAGCACTGCCGTGGCGGGCAAGCTGAAGCGGTGTTGGCGCAGCACGCCCGCGGCAGCGAGCGCCACCAGCACGAGCCCGATCCCGAGTTCGTAATAGGCAGGCAGTACATGCGGCGCCACGAGGCCGACCGAGATGCCGCCGATCGCACCACCGAGCGACAGCATCAGATAAAAGCGGGTGAGCCAGCGCGGCCCGGGTCGTCGGCGCGCGGTTTCGCCGTGCAGGAACATGCACAACACGAACAAGCCGACGACATAGAGCGGAATCGCGGTCTTGACGTCGGCGCCGAGGCTGTCGTTCAGGCCGAATGCGCAAGCGAGCAGCATCACGGCGCCGAGCGGCAGAAAAAGACCGCGCCGATACCAGCGATCGCTCTCGAAAGTCAGCACGAAAGTCAGCAGGTACACCGACAGCGGCAGCACCCACAGAAACGGAATCGCCGCGACGTTCTGGGTGATGTGGTTGGTGATCGCGAGCAGCAGCCACGACGCGAGCGCGGGCAGCACGAGCCATGACAAATGTCTGGACAGGTTCGGCGCGGCTTCGCCAGCTGCGAGTTTGGCGGCGCTTTCTGCCGTCTCCGATTCGGCCGCATCCACCGGCCCGATCCTCCCCTGCACATACAGCGCCGCGCTCGCGCACAAGAGCGCGAACAGCGCGTAGCTCCACGACCAGCCGAAGCTTTGTTGATGCACCGTGCTGTAAGGCTCGATCGCGATCGGATAGCACACCAGCGAGATCAGCGAGGCCAGATTCGAGAGCGAAAAATAGCGATACACCTGCGCGCCCCACGGCAGCCGCGACAGCCACGATTGCAAGAGCGGCCCGGTGGTCGAGAGCAGGAAATACGGCAGCCCGATGGTCGCGAACAGCAGGCCGAGAATCCACAAGGTCGGGTCTTCGGTACCTGTCGGTTTCCAGCGCGCATTGGTCACGATCGGCAGCAGCGCGAGGCTCGCGACGAGCAACGCCACATGCAACCGGGCCTGGGTGCGCACGCCGAGCCGGCGCGTGCTCCAGTCGGCATAGGCATAGCCCGCGAGCAGCAGCGATTGAAAGAAGACCATGCAGATCGACCAGACCGCGGCCGAGCCGCCGAACCACGGCAGGATTTGCTTGGCGATCAGCGGCTGTACCAGGAACAGCAGGAACGCGCTCAAAAAAATGATGAGTGCGAACAGCCAGCGGTAGGGCGAGGATTTCATTTGCGGCGGATTGTGCACGAAGGCCTGAGATTGCTACTCTATTAATAGCTGTCTGCGCACGTGCAGCGGTCGTTTCAGCCATTTTTCTCTTGAAATACCTGCAGCGCACGCGCATCTTGCCCAAGGGTTAGCCCCGAGGATCGAGCGCGCGGGGCGCAGGCCGATCGCGGCTGCGTTTCGTTAAAGTTGCTGGCTCGAAGATCGGCCCTGGAACGGGCTTCGATCAACACCCCGTTTTCGGAGAAGCTCATGCAATTCAAGCGCCCCCTCATCGCCGTCGCACTCGCCTGCGCCGCCACCCTCGCCGCAGCCGGCCCGCTCGACAAAACCGAATGCATCGCGCCGGCCAAGCCCGGTGGCGGCTTCGACCTGACCTGCAAACTCGCGCAGACCGCGCTGCTCGAAGGCAAATACATCGCCGATCCGATGCGCGAAACCTATATGCCCGGCGGCATCGGCGCGGTGGCTTACAACACCGTGATCGCGCAGCGTCCGGACGACGCAAGCACCATCGTCGCGTTCTCGGGCGGTTCGCTGCTCAACCTCGCGCAAGGCAAGTTCGGCCGCTACAACGAGAACGACGTGCGCTGGCTGGCTGCGATCGGCGCCGACTACGGCGCGATCATCGTGTCCGACAGCTCGCCCTTCAAGTCGCTCAAGGACGTGCTCGATGCCGTCAAGGCCGACCCGACCAAGGTGGTGTTCGGCGCGGGTGGCACCGTCGGCAGCCAGGACTGGATGAAGGCCGCGCTCACGGCCAAGGCCGCCGGGCTCGATCCGAAGAAGATGCGCTTCGTTGCGTTCGAAGGCGGCGGCGAGGCGGTCACGTCGCTGCAGGGTGGCCATGTGCAGGTCTATTCGGGCGATGCATCGGAAGCCGTCAATCAGATGAAGGCCGGCGCCAAGATCCGGGTGCTGGCGGTGATGGCCGACAAGCGCCTCACGGGCGACCTGGCCAATGTGCCGACCGCCAAGGAGCAAGGCGCCGACATCGAGTGGCCGATCATCCGCGGCTTCTATATGGGCCCGAAGGTCAGCGATGCCGATTTCAAGACCTGGGCCGACACCTTCAAGAAGATGATGGCGACACCCGCCTATGAAAAACTGCGCGCCGAGCGCGGCCTGTTCCCGTTCGACCTGACCGGCGCCGAGGCAGACAAGTACATCAAGGACCGGGTTGTGGTTTACCGCAAGCTCGCCGGCGATTTCGGCCTGGCTGTTTCGAAGTGATCAAGTGATCAAGTGACCCAGTGACCGCGTGACAGCAACAGCTTCTTGAACCATTCCCCACGGCCGCCTTTGCGGCCTTTCTTTCGCTCTGACCACAGGCGCCGACTCTCTGTCGGCGGTGTCGCAGGAGATCTGACATGAGTGATCGCATTCTCGGCGTTGTCTGCGTGATCGCAGCCGCCGCCATGGCCTGGTTCGCGCAATCCTACGCACCCGCGTTTTCCTACGAGCCGGTGGGCCCACGCGCTTTTCCGCGCGTGCTCGCGGCGCTCATGGCGATTGCGGGCTTGTGGCTTGCGTTCAAACCCAATCAGGATGGCAGCCCGTTCCGCGTAGCGGACCTGAAGCCGATCGGGCTGTGCGCACTGACGGTGGTGATTTATGCCGCGTTGTTCCAGACGCTGGGTTTCACGATCGCGACGACGGTGATGGCGGTGCCGGTCGGCATGGCATTCGGCGGCAGCTGGAAGCAGTCGCTCGTCGGCGGCCTCGCGCTGGGACTCGGCTTTTACCTGCTGTTCGACAAGCTTCTCGACGTGGTGCTGCCCACCGGCTTGCTGCAATTCGCCTTCGGAGGCCGCTGATGGAAACCTTCAACGCACTCATGAATGGCTTCGCCGTTGCGCTGACGCCGACCAACCTGCTGGTCGCTGCGCTCGGCGCGTTCATCGGCACCATCGTCGGCATGCTGCCGGGGCTCGGGCCGATCAACGGCGTCGCGATCTTGATGCCGCTCGCGTTCGCGCTCAAATTGCCGGCCGAAACGGCGCTGATCCTGCTCGCAGCGGTTTATATCGGCTGCGAATACGGCGGCCGGATTTCGTCGATTCTGCTCAACGTTCCAGGCGACGCGGGCGCGATCATGACTGCGCTCGACGGTTATCCGATGGCCAAGAAAGGCCTCGGCGGCGTCGCGCTGTCGATCTCGGCCTGGAGCTCGTTCGTCGGCTCGATCATCGCGACCACCGGCATCGTGCTGTTCGCGCCATTGCTCGCGCGCTGGGCGCTCGCCTTCGGGCCGGCCGAATACTTCGCGCTGATGTGCTTTGCTTTCGCCTGCATCGCGGGCTTGATGGGCGACTCTCCGATGAAGGCCGCACTCGCCGCGATCATCGGGCTGTCGCTGTCGACCGTCGGCCTCGATTCGAATTCGGGCGTCTACCGCTTCACCGGCGGCGACGTGCACTTGTCGGACGGCATCCAGTTCATCGTGGTCGTGATCGGCGTGTTCTCGGTCAGCGAAATTTTGCTGATGCTCGAGCAGCACCATTCGAGCGAAGGCCTCATCAAGGCGACCGGACGCAACTTGTTCAACTGGGCCGAGATGAAGCTGACCTGGTGGCCGACCTTCCGCTCGTCGGTGGTCGGCTTCGTGGTCGGTGTGCTGCCGGGCGCGGGCGCGACGATCGCGAGCGCGATGACTTATTCGATGGAAAAGCGCATGGCCGGCGAGGAGGGCAAGCTGTTCGGAACCGGCGATGTGCGCGGCGTCGCAGCGCCCGAAGCAGCCAACAACGCATCGGCCAACGGCTCGTTCGTGCCGATGCTCACGCTCGGCGTGCCGGGCTCGGGAACGACGGCGGTGATGGTCGGCGCGCTCTCGCTCTACAACATCACGCCGGGGCCGGCGTTGTTCACGCAGCAGCCGAATCTGGTGTGGGGCCTGATCGCATCGCTTTTTATCGGCAACGTGATCCTGCTGCTCATCAACATTCCGCTCGTGGGCGTGTTCACCAAAATTTTGCAGGTGCCCAACTGGATGCTGGTGCCCGGCATTCTTGCTGTCAGTGCGGTCGGCGTCTATTCAGTGCACGCCACCACCTTCGACATGGTGCTGATGTCGGTGTTCGGCGTGATCGGTTATCTGCTTCGCAAGCTCGGCGTGCCGATGGCGCCGCTGATCCTCGGCTTCGTGCTCGGCGACCTGATGGAGCAGAACCTCCGCCGCGCGCTGTCGATCACCAACGGCGAGATCGGCATCCTGTTCGAGAGCCCGATCTCGATCGGCTTGTGGATCTGCGCGGTGCTGATGATCGTGGTGCCGCCGTTGTTGCGGCTGCGAGCCAATCGCAAGGCATTGCGGGCGGTGCAGGCGGGGCGTTGATCGATGCGCAGTGAATGCGGACTTCCGGACGCAGAAGACGCAGAGGTTTCGCAGAAGGCGCAAAAGGAATTCAGATAAAAAAGGGCCGAAAGGTCGGTGGGTGTTGCGCAATCAGCTACTCTTTTTGTAGCATTTCGTACCGGTTTCAGGATCGGGCTTGCCGCCCGTTTTCCGCCGCCCCGGGAGGCTCTATGACTCTCCACGCCAGTTGCTTATGCCAAGGTGTTGCGATCGAAATCGACGGCAAGGTTCGGGATGTCTTGTTCTGCCATTGCGCCATGTGCCGCATGGCGCACGGCAGCGCTTTCAGGGCGCGTGGCCGCATCAGAACCAAAGACCTGCGCTGCGTGCGGGGCGAGGAGCTGGTTCGCTTCGACGAGTCGTCGCCCGGCGAACACAGGGGCTTTTGCTTGAACTGCGGATAGAAACTTTTCACCAAATTCGATCGCGTGCCGGGGGAATTGGGCCTGGCCATGGGCATCCTCGACGACGATCCAGGCAGCCGCCCGACTTGCCATGTCTTCGTCGGGTCGAAGGCGCCGTGGTACGAGATCACCGATGCCTTGCCGCAATACGAGTCGTTTCCGCCGCGCCCTGCTTCAAAGGCGTAGCCACGCACGGTTGACCTCGACCATGATTCATGGCCGCGATGCGTTCAGGGCTTCGGCACGGGTCATGCCATAGCTGGCGAGGCACATCAGAACCAACAGAGATCCATACGCCAGCGTGGCCGTTTCCAGTCCGACCCGCCCTGCCAGCAGGCCCGCGCCGATGGCCGGAACGCTGAATGCGAGGTAGCCGAGCACGAAAAAACTCGACATCAATCCCGCGCGCTCGTGCGGCAGCACGGCAGGTACCAGACTGCGCACACAGGCGTTGAAGCCCGCGCCGAAGCCGATGCCGGCGAGCAGGGTGCCGCCGAAAAAGATCGCGCTCGAATGCAGATGCACCCCCGTCAATGTCAGCGCCAGTCCAGCGACCAGCGCCAGCGCACTGCCCTGCATCACCTGGCGGGCTTCGCGACGCCGCACGAAAAAGATCGTCACAGCGCCGGCAGTGACCAGCGTGGCGATGAGGCCGCCGCCGACCAATGGCAGCGACGATCCGGTGACCTGCCGCGCCAGGGTCGGGCCGAGCGACAGATAAAAGCCGCCGAGCGCCCAGCCCGCCGTGTTGAGCGGCAGCACACGCAGCAAGGCGCCGCGCGCGTGGCGCGGAACCGAAGCGCTCGGCACCAGCGAGCGCCATGCGCCGGGTCGTCGCTTCGCCAGCTCGGGCAGGAACAGCGCTCCGGCAAGCTGCAATCCGAAAATCACCAGCAGCACTTCGTAAATGCGCACAGTCGGCTCGGATCCGAACTGCACCAGCCCCGCGGCGCCGAGCGCACCGATCGCCATGCCCACCAACGGCGCCATGCTGTTGAACAAGGCGCCACGCATCGGGCTCAGGTCGAGCAAGCTGGCGCTCAGCGCGCTCGTCGCCATGCCAGTCGCCGCTCCCTGCAGCACGCGCGCTCCGACCAGCCAGCCGACCGAATCGGCATTGAGGAACAACATCATCGCGCCCAATTCGAGCGCCAGCGCCGCGACGATGACAGCCCGGCGACCGACATGATCCGACAGCGCACCGAACACCAACAGGGCAGCGAGCAAGGCGAACGCATAGCTCGCGAAGATCAACGTCAGCACCAGCGCAGAGAATCCCCACGCTTCGCGGTAAATGCCATACAGCGGCGACGGTGCACTCGAAGCTGCGAGGAAGGTCACGATCGTGGTCATCGCGAGCCACAGCGACGACTGGCGACCGAGGCGAAGGTTGCGCGATAGCGTGGCAGCGATTGAAGAGTTGGAAGGCATCGACGAGTCTTCTAACCCAATCCATCAAGGTGTGCATTGGCCGCGGGAAGGCGGCGCGGGTATCGCGGGCAAAAAGAAGTTTTTTCAGCGCATCAGCTAATCAAATATTTAAGAGGAAAGTGGCTGAAGTACCCACTGGAATAGCGCAGATAGCTCTTTTTTTATAGCATTCAACACAGAAAAGTCAGTCGTACGCTGCACAGAATTCACCCTCGGCGTGCAAATCTGAAAGGCGCGCGTACTCGGGCCTCCATGCCTGTCCACTACGCCGCGTGAGCGCGTCGAGCTCCTCGAGCGTCGCGGCGCCCTGCACACCCAGCTGCGCCGCGCATTTCTCGAGATCGGGGAAGTGCTGCATCGCTTCGAGCCAGATTGCGCGCCCCGCGAGAAAGCCGTTCGCACCCGCGGCGTAGGCGTATTCCATTACGCGAACGAACTGCGGCGACGTCACGCCGGCCGACAGCATCACCCACGGAATGCCGGCCTCCTTGCAGATGCGACCCATCTCGTCGAACCCCGCTTGCGCTTTGTGTTGCGCAGCGCCGCCATCGCGCTCGGGCAAGGTCGCACCGGGAAGCGGGCTTTCGAGCTTGAACAGATCGATGCCGTATTTCGGATCGGCAAATTCGCGCACGCTCCCGATCACGAGTTCGGGCATTTTCTCGGGCGACTTAACATAGTCGGTCGTGTGTGATGCGCGGTTGGGGAACGGGTAGACGAGTAGCTCGAAAACATAGGCGATGTCGTGCTTCATGCATTCCCGGCCGATCGCTTCGACATATTTCTTCTGGTGCGCGAGAACCTCCGGCGCGGCATCAGGCCGGTACCACGCCAGCACCTTGACGCCATCGGCACCGGCGCGCTTGATTTTTTCCACGCTCCAGTCACGGATCGAATGCGATCGGCGCCCGCCGGACGTGTCTTCGAAGCGGTGGTCTTCGAGCGTCAGCACCAGACCGGTGTGTGCTGGCAACACATCGATCGCCGCCGGGTACGCGTAGTTCGGGTCGAACAAAACAGCGCTTGCATGCCCCGCGACTGAGCGGACGATCGTGCGCTTGACATCGATCATGTCTTTGAACGCCACGCCGGACGGCGCAATGCCGCGCTTCGCAGCCACGAGGTTCTGGATCGGCGGGCGCTGGTCAAGTGCAACCATCGCGAAATGGCCTTCGGCCGTGGCCATGCGACGCAGGCCCCATTGTTTTCCCAGACGCAGGTCCGGATGCGAATCGGCACTCATGTGAACTCCTTGAATCGGTGAAGGAACGCGAGCGCGGCTGAAAGATCGGGCGCTCCCTCGCGGCCACCAGCGTGCATGCATTTGCACGCTGCGACCGCAGAGGCAAAGCGGAACGCATCGCGGGTCGACGCATCGGCGCCAATCGCGAATGCGAGCGCGCCATGAAACACGTCACCAGCGCCGGTCGTATCCGCCACCTCGACCGGCAGTGCGGGCAGGGTGTGCAAACCGCCTTCGTCGAGCCAGACGACACCATGCTCGCCGAGGGTGACGGCAGCGAGCGTGCAGCCCCGGCTACGTGCATAACCAAGCTGCGCTTCAGTGCCGGACGCCGACGCGGCATATCCTGCGAGGCCCGGCTCAGAAAACACCGCGAAGTCGACCCACGGCAAGAACGCATCGAACACTTCGGCGTCCGCCACGTCGCCGTCCAGAACGGTCGGAATACGGCAGCGGCGCGCTTCGCGAAACAGTGCAAGCGCGCCTTCGGGCCAGCGTGGATCGGCGAGCACCGCATCGACTCCATCGAGTGCGGCGAGTGGCAGCCACGACGGATCGGCCGGCAGATCCGCACCGCGAAAATTCACGATCGCGCGCTCGCCGTGCGCATCGACAACAATGCCCGAGACCGACGAACGCGCGCCTTCGAACAGGCGAAATTGCGATACGTCGATGCCGCAAGCGGCCAGCGCATTGCGCATCTCACGGCCCGCGCGATCTTCCCCGGCGCGGCCCCAGAAAGCGACCAGCGCGCCGAGCCGGGCCGATGCAACGGCCGCATTCGCCGCCATACCGCCGCCGCCTTCGCGCAGATCGAGCGCGCGGGTCTTGCCGCCACCGACCGGTAACGTATCGACAATCCAGGTGATGTCGAATGCCGACAGGCCGAGACAGATCAACCGCGGACGCGGCGGAGATTTCAGATCGAACATCCGCGACTTCAGTGCAAGGCGCTGCCGTCTTTCGGGTCGAACAGATGCGCCTTCGCCATGTCGAAGCCCAGCGTCACTTCATCGCCCGGCTGCACATGCGTGTCAGGCGAAACGCGTGCGACATATCGGGTCTCGTCGCGATCGAAATACACCAGCGTGTCGGAGCCGAGCGGCTCCACGACCCCGACCTCGACCTTCAAGCCCGGCGCGCCGGACGGCACGATCTGCATGTGTTCGGGCCGCACGCCGAGCACCACGGCCGCGTCTGCGGTGGTACTCACCGCAGCACTGCGATCGACCGGAAAGTCGAAGCTTGTGCCGCCCTTTAGTCGCACGCCACTCGGCGTTCTTGTCGCTTCGAAAAAATTCATGGCCGGCGAGCCGATGAAGCCGGCGACGAACTGATTGGCAGGATGCTTGTAGACCCCTTCGGGCGTATCGAACTGCTGCACCACGCCAGACTTGAGCACCACGATCCGGTCGGCCATGGTCATCGCCTCGACCTGGTCGTGGGTCACGAAAATCATGGTGGTTTTCAGTTGCTGCGACAGCGCCTTGATTTCGGTGCGGACCTGCCCGCGCAACTTCGCGTCGAGGTTCGACAGCGGCTCGTCGAACAGGAACACCTTCGGGTTGCGTACCATCGCGCGGCCCATCGCGACACGCTGGCGCTGGCCTCCTGACAGCTCTTTGGGTTTGCGCAAAAGAAATGGCTCGATGTGCAGCATGCCCGCGGCGCGCTCGACGCGCTGGCGAATCTCGTCTTTCGGCATCGCGCGCATTTCGAGCCCGAAAGCCATGTTGTCGTACACCGTCATGTGCGGATAGAGCGCGTAATCCTGAAACACCATCGCGATGTCGCGGCCCGACGGCGTGACGTCGTTGACGCGCGCATCGCCGATGTAGAGGTCGCCGCCGTCGATCGGTTCGAGCCCCGCGATAACCCGCAGCAGAGTGGATTTGCCGCAGCCCGAAGGGCCGACGAACACGACGAATTCCTGGTCTTGTATTTCCAGATCGATGGCCGGGATCACGGTCACGTCGCCGTATTTCTTGACCAGCCGCTGCAATCGAATCGAGGCCATGGGTGCGCGCCGTTCAGGAAAACACGAGGAGCGGCTTGACCAGCTCGCCCGCCACGAAGCGGCCGAACATCTCGGGCAGCTTGTCGATGCCGAACTGTGCGTCGACCAGCTGCCGATAGCGCGCTTTCTCCTTGCGAAGCAATTCGACATTCAGAGCGAAGTCGCTCTTCGGAAAATAGAAAGTGCGCACCATGTAGAAATCCTTCCGGCGAATCGCCTTGTTCTCCTGCACCGGCCAGGGCAAGTCGCTCTCGCCGATCAGGATCAGCACCCCGCGCGGCAATACGATTTCCATGCCGCGCGAGCGCGCCGCATGCGCACCGCTGCATTCGACGATGAGCTTGAAACGCGTGTCATGCGAGCCGACCGAGTGCCGCCTGGCGCCGAATTTTTCGGCCAGCTGCAAGCGCTCTTCCTTGAGGTCGGAGACGAAGACATCGCTGTAGCCGAGGTTCTGCAGCGCGACGATCGCGCCCATCCCGACCGGGCCGGCGCCGGTGACCAGCACCGGGCTCGTCGTTGCGGGCGGGACCAGCGGCATCACAAAGCGAATGCCGTGCGCCGCGGTGCCGATGGTGTCGAGCAACAGCGGCGCAAAGTCGTCCTCGATGTCGTCGGGCACTTCCAGCAGGCATTGCTCGGGCACCGTGAGGTACTCGGCATAGCCGCCCGGACGGTTCCAGCCGACCAGCACCGATTCATTGAGGCACATCTGGGTGTCGCCTGCGAGGCAGCTCGTGCAATGGCCGCAATGAACCGGTATGTAAACCAGACAGCGCTTGCCATCGAGCCGATGGCCGGGCGCTTCGACCACGCCGAATATTTCGTGCCCTGGCGTGAACTCGGCGCCCTTGATCCAGAGCTTGGTGTCGGAGCCGCACAGCGCCGTGCGCTTCACGCGCAGCAGCAGCTCACCGGAGCCGGCGACGGGTCGATCGATCTCGCCGATCGTGATGTTCTTGTCACCGTGAAAAACCGCTGCCTGCATATCGAATTCCTACCCTTTGACCGCGCCCATCGCTAACCCGCTCACCAGCCGTCGCTGTACGAAGAAGGCGAGCACCAGCGGCGGCAACGCGATCAATGTGGCGGCGGCCATCAGCGCGCCCCAGTTGGTCGACCCTTCGCCGATGAAGTTGAACGACGCCGCGATCAAGGTCTTGGTGTCGCCGTTCGACAGCACCAGCGCGAACAGGAAGTAGTTCCACGAAAAAACGAACGCAAGGATCGATGCGACGACCAGCCCCGGCATCACCAGCGGCAGCGCGATGCGCCAGAGAATGCGCGGCACGCTGCAACCATCGACCTGCGCGCTTTCGAGCACGCTGCGCGGAATGCCGTCGAAATACGGCAGCAGCACCCAGATCACGATCGGCATCGTGATCACCGCATGCGTGAGAATCAACGCCCAATAGCTGCCGATCATGCCCAGGCCCCGGAACATGATGTACCAGGGCAACAGGAACAGAACGCCTGGCGCCATGCGCGCGAGCAGGGTCACGGTGGCCGGCCAGGTGATGCGCGTCCACGACACCGCGAATGATGCCGGCACGCCGAGCACGATGCCGATCAGGGTCGAGCCAACGGTCACGACCGTGCTGTTCCACGTGTAGTGCGCAAACGGCGTATTGCCGAAGAGCTCGCGGTAGTTCTCGAGGGTCGGACTGAAGAAAAGTTGCGGCGGGTAAGCCGTGACCAATGCGCTCGGCTTGAACGACGACAAGACCATCCAGCCGATCGGCGCGAGGATCGCGATCGCCACGAGCAGGATCTGAAGCAGCGAGAGGCGCCGAATCCAGGTATCGCTCATGCCACGTCCTTACCAAGCCACGCGTCGGCGCGCCATATTCAACGCCATGACGGCGCCGAGCACGATCGCCGCCAGGGTGACCATCAGCGCGCTTGCATAGCCGATCTCGAAAAACTCGAAGCCCTTGCGAAAGCCGTAGATGTTGAGCGTGTTCGATGCGTTGCCGGGGCCGCCCTGCGTGGTGATGTAGATGATGTCGAAGAAGCGCAGCAAGTCGACGCTGCGCAAAATCGCCGCTGTGACCAGCGTCGGCGCCAGCAGCGGCAGCGTGATGCGCCAAAACGTGTTCCAGCGCGATGCGCCGTCGATCTGCGCGGCTTCGTAAACGTTGGGCGGCAGCGATTGCAGGCCGCCGAGCACGATCAGCGCGACATACGGCGTCCACTGCCAGGTGTCGATGAACGCAACCGTTGGCACCACCCACTGCGGCGACGCGAGCCAGTCAGAGCGCGGGAAGCCGACGCTCTGAAGCAGGTAGTTGGCGGCGCCGATCGACGGATCGAGCACCACCAGAAACATCATGCCGACCACGACCGGCGGCATCACGAACGGCGAAATCATCAGCGTGCGCACGATGCCCGAGAGCTTCTTCGAGGTGTGCAGCAACAACGCGACATAGGTTCCGAGGATCAATTGCAGCACCAGCGACAACACATACAGGACGAGCGTGATCTTCAGGCCGTTCCAGAATTCGCCGTCATGGACCATCTGCACATAGTTCTGGCCGTAATTCAAGGTCGAGGTGCCACCGAGGCTGAACTCGTGCAGGCTCATCCAGACCGTGTAGGCGAACGGAAACGCGATCAACGCGAAGGTGAACACCACCGCGGGGACCGACAGCATTTTCAGCTGGCTCGTGGTTCCGATGGACTGGCTCATGGCGACTTGATGAAACGATGGGGCCGAACGACGCGCGCGGCGGGAAGCGCCTGCCGCGCGTCACGGTTCAACTCTCGATCATTTACTTGTCCTTTTCGATCAGCGCATCGAGCTGCTCGTCGGCATCGGCACATGCCTGGTCGACCGACTTCTGGCCGAGCAATACTTCGTCCACCATCTGACCGATGTACTCGCGCGACGCCGGATTGGCGACGATCGGATAACCCAGCTCCGAAGTGCCTGTCTTCGCGATCTCGTTGAGCGATTCGACCCAGGCTTTGCGCACCGGCTGCTCGTCCATCCATTTCTTGTAGTCGGCTCCGCTGGCAACGGACGCGCGCGGCGGCGCGATGCCTTCTAGCGCCAGCTTGGCCTGCATCGCGGGGCTGGTCGCCCATTGGAGGAAGTACCAGGCGGCATCCTTCTTCTTGCTGTAGGCGGAAATCGACATCGTCCAGCCGATCACGCTCGGGTGCAAGCCACCGGGGCCCGGTGGCAGCAAGGCCACGCCGGTGTCTTTGAGCCTTGCATCGCCGCTCATGACGCTCGGCAATTCATTTGATGACTCGAACGCCATTGCGGCCTTGCCCTCGCGGTACAGCGACGAGATCTGGTGGAAGCTGTAATTCACCACGCCCGGCACGCTGTAATCCTTGAGCAGCTTGGCGTAGAGCGCCAGCGCGTCCTTGCCGGGCTGGCTGCACATTTGCGACTTGCCGTCCTTGATGTACTGGCCGCCCATATTGTGGAAAAACACGCTGTAGGTGAAGGCAACCGCCGGCTTCAGGCCCCGACTGACCCAAGGCGTTATCGCCGCGTCGCAAGCCTTGAGCTTTTTTGCCGTCGGCTCCATGTCGGCGAGGGTCTTCGGGTAGGCCACAGCGCATTTGTCGAAGATGTCTTTGCGGTAGTAAACGACTGGTCCCTCGATGTTCAGCGGAACGCCGATCACGTTCTTGTCGTATGTCGCGTCAGACAACATCGCCGGACTCAGGTCGGCATAGTTGTAGTCGGGCGTCGTCGAGTTCTTGATCAGCCCGTTCAGGTCGGCGTACCAGCCGGCCTTGGAAAACTGCGGCCCTTCACGCGACGTCAACGACATGAACACATCGGTTTCGTCGCTGCGCGCGTTCATCACGGTGACCAGCCGCTGCCGCATCTGCTGCTCGGAGTACGCATCGGTCTTGACGGTGATGCCGGTGAGCTTTTCGAACTCGCCCTTGTATTTGATCAACGCATTGCCGATCGTGTTGGTGTTGACGAGGAAGCTGATCGACTCGCCTTTGTGCTTCTTCCAGTCGAAGGTTTGCGCATGCACGCTCTGGGCGGCGCCTGCGATGAGCAGGACGCCTGCAAGCGCGCTCGCGAGCAGGGTTGGTTGGGGGCGGTTGAAGTGGTGCCTCATGTTGTCTCCTGGGTTTGGGTTGAAATTGATTCTGGCGGCGCTGCGATGGCAGAAGTCCAGCGTTCAACATCAGCTTCGGTGTCGGCACGCCAGTTGTCGATGCATGCGATGAGGTCGGCGCGCGTTTTCTGTTCGTCCGCGCTGTTCCAGAGGTTGCGAATTTCCTGCGGGTCGTTCTCGAGGTCGAACAACTGGCCTTCGGTGCTGTCCGAAAAGTGCACCAGCTTCCAGTGCGCATCGCGCACCATCGTCATTTGCTCGGTGCCTTTCAGGATCATGTCGCGCGCGTGCTCGGAGAACACCGTGTCCCGGCCTTGCGTCGATGTTCCGCGGATCAAGGGCAACATCGACTGCGCTTGCATCCAGTCGGGCGGCGCCAAGCCGGCCAGCTCGAGAATGGTCGGGCCGAAGTCCATCGACGAGACCAGCGCGTCGCACTCGCGCGCTGCGACGCCGAGCCCCGGTGCCCAGACGATCGCCGGCACATGCACGCTCTGCTCGTACATCGTCCACTTCTGACTGTGGCCGTGGTCGTTCAGGCAGTCACCGTGGTCGGTGCTGAAGATGAAGACCGTGTCGTCGAGCACACCACGCCTTTCAAGCGCCTCAATCAAGTGGCCAACCTGCGCATCGATCATCGACACATTGGCGAAATAGTGCTGGCGCTGGCGCCGCGTTTGCTCCGGCGTCGGCTCGGGCAGATGCACGATCGCGTCGTGGTCCGACTCCCAGTGCTCGCGGCGCAGGTCCTTCAGCGGCTGCGGCTGCTGCGCGAGGTCGTCGGCATCGAGGATCGGCGCCGGCAGATCGCGATCGGCGTAGAGCGCGAGCATGTCGGGCGTCGGGTCGTAAGGCGGATGCGGGCCCGGCAGGCCGACCTGCAAGAAGAACGGCTCGGTGCCGGTGTAGCTGTCGAGCCAATGCACCGCCATGCTGCCGACGAAGTTATCGGGATGCAGATCGGCCGGCAGCTCCCAGGCGAAGGCGCCGAGCCGTTCGCGGTAGTCGGCGCGGCGTCGATAGGTGACGCGGCTGGGCTTCTCGACACCGCGAATCCAGAGCGCCTTGTCCCAGTTGTCGAGGAAGAACGGCAGGCCGGGATGCGCGCGGTCCTTGTTCTCGGTCACATGCCGCTCATGAAAGCCGAACGACTGCTCGAACGGATGGGTGTGCATCTTGCCGACGTTGACGCAGCGATAGCCGCTTTCGGCCAGCATCTGGACCCAGGTCCAGCGCCAGACTTCGTCGTTGCGCAGCACGCCGTGCGTGTGCGGATACAAGCCGGTGAAGATGCTCGCTCGCGAGGGTGCGCACGAGGGCGAAGTCACGAACATGCGGCTGAAGTTGACGCCACCTTCCGCCAGCCGGTCCAGATTCGGCGTGGCCATCCACCGATGGCCTGTGGCCGCGATCGTGTCGTATCGCTGCTGGTCGGTGATCACGAAAACGATGTTGGGGCGGGTCGGCGCGGGCATTCGGAATGGCTTGGTGGGATGACGACGACTCATCGTTTATTGCTGTAACCGGTTACGCGAGTCTCCAGCAAGTCTGAAAGGAGGAGGCTGTTATGTCAACGCGTCGAATGGTCGATTTGCCGCCTCTTTCATAGGGGGTTTCCCCAAATTTGAATGCAAGGGAAGATCTGTGGCGCGATGTACCGATTTCTGTAACATGCGTCATGGCCGATCGCAGCAACGTGGGAATTCGCGCCGTGGCGCGCCGTGCGAATGTTTCGACCGCATCGGTTTCGCGCGCTTTGAACCAGCCCGATTCGGTGAGTGAGGCGCTGCGAAGGCGCATCGACGCCGCGATCGACGCGCTCGGCTACATCCCCGATGCGGCCGCGCGCGCGTTGTCGTCGCGCCGTACCCGGACCATAGGCGCGATCGTGCCGACGGTCGACAACGCGATGTTCGCGCGTGGCATCGAGGCGTTGCAACGCCATCTGTCATTGCAAGGCTATCTGCTGTTGCTCGCGACCAGCGGCTACGACCCCGAGGTCGAGCACCGGCAAGTGCAGAACATGGCAAGCCGCGGTATCGATGGCCTGATCCTGCGCGGCGACGTGCATACCGACGGCTTGCGGCGCCTGCTCGCGACGCAGCGCATTCCGTTCGTCAATGTCGGCGTGTACCACCCGCACAAGCCCTATCCGAGCATCGGCGCCGACAACGAACTCGCGGCGTGGAAAGCCTGCCGTCACCTGATTGAGCTCGGCCATCGGCGCATCGGCATGGTGGCTGCGATTTCGGCCAACAACGACCGCGCCTCGGCGCGCATCGCCGGCGCCTACCGCGCGCTGGCCGAAACCGGCCTCACCTTGCCGGACGAATGGATGATTGAAGTGCCCTATCGCCTCGATGACGCGCGCCAGGCTGCGCGCACCTTGCTGACTCGTTCGAACCGTCCGGTCGACCGGCCGAGCGCGCTGGTCTGCGGCAACGACGTGATTGCCTACGGTGTGCTGCTCGAAGCCGAGCGCCGCGGCCTCGACGTACCGCGCGACCTGTCGGTGATCGGCTTCGACGACCTCGAATGGAGCCGCCACCTGCGCCCGAGCCTGACGACGATCCACCTGCCGACAGACGAGGTCTGGACCCGAGCCGGGGAATACCTGGTGCGGCATCTGGCAGGGCTGCCGACGCAGATGCATCACGAGGTCGACGGCTCGCTCGTTGTGCGTGAATCGACCGCGCCGCCGGGTCGGTAATGCGTCCACGCGTCGGCTTGTCAGCTCGGTTCGAAATATAAAAAAGTGCTGAAACGCTTACTGGACGTGCGCAGACAGCTGCTATTTTAATAGCATGTAGTCACTTAAGAAATTACCCCTACGGCCTTTGCAACGGCGACGCGAAGTCTCTGATGCGTCATTGAATGCGACCCTGGCCGTTCGATTTGCGAAAATGCCTCCATGCCCAAACCCACCGCGATCCTGTTCGATGCCTATGGCACGTTGTTCGACGTTTATAGCGTCGGTGCGCTGGCCGAGCGGCTGTTTCCGGGCCACGGGCCGGCGCTGTCGGTGCTGTGGCGCGACAAGCAGATCGAATACACCCGGCTCGTGACCACCAGCAATGGCGGCGCGCATTACCGGCCATTCAGCGAATTGACGCGGGCCGGCCTTCGCTATGCCTGCGCGCGGCTTGGGCTGCCATTGGGTGCCGATGAAGAGCGGCAGTTGATGGCGCAGTACCTCGCGCTGCCGGCGTTTCCCGAAGCGCGCGATGTGCTTGCCGCACTGCGCGATCGCGGCGTCGTCACCGGTATCTTGTCCAACGGTGACCGGGCGATGCTCGACCCTGCGATCCAAAGTGCGGGCCTCGCGCCGCTGCTCGACCATGTGGTGAGCGCCGATGCAATTCGCAAGTACAAGACCGATCCCGATGTCTACCGGCTCGGCGTCGAAGCCATCTATGGCGAGGCACCCGGCGAGGCCGGCGGCGATGTCGGTCAGATCGCTTTCGTCAGCAGCAACAGTTGGGATGCGCTGGGTGCGACCTGGTTTGGTTTTCGCACCCTCTGGATCAACCGGATGGATCTTCCGTTCGAAACGCTGGGCACCGCGCCCGAACGCACCGGCCGCGACCTGCGCGACGCGCTCGGATTTTTCACCTGATTCGCAAACTCACGCGCGCGCCGCGCCGCGCCGCGCCGCGCCGCCGCAAGCCTTGCGGACGAAACGCAATCGCCTTCTCTTATTTCTTTTTTCCGCCGAGACTTATTCAATGACAGCAACGACAGAACGCACCACCGTCCACGGCCTTCAAGTGGCCAACGAACTCCATCACTTCATCGAGCATGAACTGCTGCCTGCGGTCGGCGTCGCGAGTGCGCATTTCTGGGAAGGCTTCGACGCGATCGTGCACGACCTCGCGCCGAAGAACCTCGCGCTGCTGGCCGAGCGCGACCGGCTGCAAACCGAACTCGACAAATGGCATCGCGCCAATCCCGGCCCGCTGGCAAACGCCGACGCGCTTGCCCGCTACAAAAAGCACCTCGAAGACATCGGCTATCTCGTACCGGCGCCAGCCAAAATGCAAGCCACCACCGCCAATGTCGACGACGAACTCGCGCGCCAGGCCGGCCCGCAGCTCGTGGTGCCGATCCTCAATGCGCGCTATGCGCTCAACGCGGCCAACGCGCGCTGGGGTTCGCTCTACGACGCGCTCTACGGCACCGATGCGATCGACGAATCCGGCGGCGCCGAACGCGGCGGCGACTACAACCCGGTGCGCGGCGCAAAAGTCATCGCTTACGCGCGCCAGTTTCTCGACTCGATAGCGCCGCTCGCAGAAGGTTCGCACAAAGAATCGACCGGCTACACCGTCGAGCGCGGCGCGCTCGTGGTGGCACTCGAAGGCGGCAAGACCACGAAGCTCGCCGATCCGAAAGCTTTTGCGGGCTATCGCGGCGAGGCCTCGGCACCGTCAGCCGTTCTTTTGAAGCACAACGGCCTGCATGCCGAAATCGTGATCGACCGCGCGACGCCCATCGGAAAAAGCGACGCGGCGGGCGTGTCCGACCTCGTGCTCGAAGCCGCGCTGTCGACGATTCTCGACCTCGAGGATTCGATCGCAGCAGTCGACGCGCACGACAAGACGCTCGCCTACCGCAATTGGCTAGGCATCCAGCTCGGCACGCTGACCGAGCAGGTGACCAAGGGCGGCAAGACCTTCACGCGCGGGCTCAACCCCGACCGGATGTACACCGCGGCTGACGGCAAGGGCCAGGTCCGGCTGCATGGCCGCTCGCTGATGTTCTTGCGCAATGTCGGCCACCTGATGACCAATCCGGCGATCCTCTACGACGGCGGCAAGGAAATTCCCGAAGGCATCATGGACGCGGTCATCACCACCGCGATCGCGATGGCCGATCTTCAGGGCAAGGGGAAAGACGGCTTGCGCAATTCGCGCGAAGGCTCGGTCTACATCGTCAAACCGAAGATGCACGGCCCGAAAGAAGTCGCGTTCGCGAGCGAGCTGTTCGGCCGGGTCGAGCAACTGCTCGGCCTGCCCGAGAACACCGTGAAGCTCGGCATCATGGATGAGGAGCGCCGCACCAGCGTCAACCTCGCGGCCTGCATCGCCGAAGCGAAAGCCCGCGTCGCCTTCATCAACACCGGCTTCCTCGACCGCACCGGCGACGAGATGCACACCGCGATGCAGGGCGGCCCGATGATCCGCAAGGGCGACATGAAGGCCAGCGAATGGATCAAGGCCTACGAGCGCAACAACGTGCTCATCGGTCTGGCCTGCGGCCTGCGCGGGCGCGCGCAGATCGGCAAGGGCATGTGGGCAATGCCCGACTTGATGGCCGCGATGCTGAAAGAGAAGGTCGCGCAACCCAAAGCCGGCGCCAACACCGCCTGGGTGCCGAGCCCCACCGCCGCGACCTTGCATGCGCTGCACTACCACCAGGTCGATGTCGCCGCGGTGCAAAAGCAGATCGAGAAAGCCGATGCGTCCGCGCTGCGCGACGAACTGCTGAACGGCCTTTTGCATTTTCCGATCGCCGCCAAACCGAACTGGTCGAAAGAAGAGATCCAGCAGGAACTCGACAACAACACCCAGGGCATCCTCGGCTACGTGGTGCGCTGGATCGACGCGGGCATCGGCTGCTCGAAGGTGCCCGACATCCACAACGTCGGCCTCATGGAAGACCGCGCGACGCTTCGAATCAGCAGTCAGCACATCGCCAACTGGGTGCTGCATGGCATCGTGACGAAGGCGCAGGTCAACAAGACTTTCGAGCGCATGGCCGCGGTGGTCGACAAGCAGAACGCGGGCGATGCGGCTTACAAAAAGATGGCCGGCAACTTCAAAACCTCCGCCGCGTATCAGGCCGCGCAGGATCTGGTCTTCAAGGGCATCGAACAGCCGAGTGGGTATACCGAGCCGCTGTTGCATGCGTGGCGGTTGAAGGTCAAGGAGAAATGACGTTTTTTTGTAATCAGAACGTTCCAAACGGGCCTTCCGCAGATCCAACACAGCGTCTTCTCCTACAAACCAGCCGCGCGCCGTCCACGTATCCGGAGTGCACCCCGCGTGTCACCATAGGTCACCGGAATGCGTAGGCACTCGGATATTTCAATTCAACAATGAAGGAACACATCGCATGAAAAAACTCATCATCATCGCCAGCGTCGCCACGCTGCTCTCCGCCTGTTCGGGCATGGGCATGAAAGACGACAAGATGGCCATGGAAAAGGGCAAGACAAGCATGAGCGAGAAGTTGCCGTCGGTGATGGTCGGCGGCGCGCCGATGCTGCCGAACCGCGACATCATCGATAACGCGGTCAACTCCAAGGACCACACCACGCTCGTCGCCGCGGTCAAGGCTGCCGGTCTGGTCGAAACGCTCAAGGGCCCGGGTCCCTTCACCGTCTTCGCGCCGACCAACGAAGCCTTTGCCAAGTTGCCGCCCGGCACGGTCGACGCACTGCTGCTGCCCAAGAACAAGCCGCTGCTGACCAAGATCCTCACCGCGCATGTGGTAGCCGGCAAGGTCGATGCGGCCGAACTCGGCAAGATGGTTGCCGCCGGCAATGGCCGCGCGATGCTCAAGACCGTCAGTGGTGACACCCTGGTCGCGACGACCGATGGCAAGAACGTGCTGATAACCGACGAAAAGGGCGGCACCGCGGTCGTGACGATTCCGAACGTTTACCAGAGCAACGGCGTGATCCACGTGGTGGACGCGGTTCTGGTGCCTAACTAAGCCAACCAAGCGGCCGGGACAACGATTGCGTTGACCCGCGCCCTTTGACGCCACGGCCGCTTCGCGGCCGTTTTTTTTTCCGAACCGAAGCATCGACGCTTCGGAGGACGCCGCGCAGTCGTACCGATGTGCAGTGCGCCACCGGACCGTTGCAGTCACCGCGCTGAAGGTTGCGCGCAATCGAGCGCGGTCGTTCCGGAAATCGCCGGGCAATCGCAGATTTGCTATCAAAAAGGTAGCTGTCAGCGCACGTCCCGCTTGCGGAGCAGCCACCTTATTCTTTAAAGCCCGCCTCGCCCTGACGGCCCTCACGCCCGTTCCTGTGCATTGCGTTCGCCGCTCAAAACCGGGCAGGTCGATGTTCAGTCGACCAGCGGCGCCAGCGCCGAAGCGTTCGGCGTGGGCGGCACCGGCACCGCGTTCGGCGCTTCGCCCGACCGGGCATCCGGCTTCGCCTGCACCGGGCCGGCGGGCGGGAGCACTCCCTTCGCGCCGACGCCGAGCCGGGCCGTGAGCCAGAACGCCGCCGCCAGGGCGAGCGAACCGAAGATCACCGACCCCACCGCCTGCCCGGCCAGCACACCGATCGGCCCATAGTGCGAGCCGGCCCACGCGAACGGAATCGTGCCGAGCGTGGCGCGGGCCCAGTTGAAGCCGGTCGACCACAGTGGTTTGCCCAGATTGTTGAAAGCGGCGTTGGCGACGAACAGCGCACCGACGAAGAAGAAGCCTGCGGCGATCCAGCTGCAGTAGGCATGGATCAGCGCTGCCGCAATGCCGGTGGCCGAAAAGGCCCGCACCAGCAAGCCTTGCGCGAGAGCGAGGATCAGCCACGCCGTGCCGACCGCGCAGACCATGAATCCCAGCGCGGCGCGCAGGCCTTCGCGGACCCGATCGTGTTGCCGCGCGCCGAGGTTCTGCGCCAGGATCGGCCCGACGGCGCCCGAGAGCGCGTAGATCAGCCCGAATGCGACCGGCGTCACGCGGTCGATCGTGGCTTGCCCGGCCACCGCCTCGGCGCCGAACTGCGCGATCGAATGGGTCACGAACGCAGCCGCCACCGGCGTTGCGAGATTGGTCAACACCGCAGGCCCGGCCACTGCGGCAAGGCGCCGAGCATCGACACCGAGGTAGCGGCGCTCGAACGGCCCCGGCAGCCGGTGCTTGCCGATCACGCCGCGCAGACCGACGCCGGCGAGCACGCAGCGCGAAACGACCGAGGCGATCGCCGCGCCGTCGAGGCCCAGATCGAAACCGAAGATCAGAATCGGATCGAGCACCGCGGTCACCAGCGCCGCGCCCAGCGTCACATTCATGGCGCCGCGCGCGTCGCCAAGTGAGCGCAGCAAAGCCGAGCTGGCCATGCCGATGCCCAGCAGCGGCAGCGAATGCACCGTGATCGACAGAAAGCGCGCTGCGAGCCGCTCGGTTTCCCCGCTCGCGCCGAGCGCTCGCAGTAGCGGATCGAGGAACGGCGCAGTGCCGCTGCCGAGCGCCGCGCAGATCGCGACCATCAGCACCAGACTCGAAGTCGCCAGCCGCCCCGCCTCGGCGCGCCGGCCCGCGCCCAGCGTGCGCGACACCACCGCCGTAATTCCGATCGTCAGCCCGATCGCGATCGAGACATGAAAGAACCCGACCACCCCGGCAAACCCGATCGCCGCTGCGATCTCGCGCTGGCCGAGCCGCGAGATGTAGAACAGGTTGATCAGATCGACCGCGAACACCGCGACCAGCCCCACCGCACCGGTACCCGCCATGACGAAGGTGTGGCGCAGCAGTGAACCGGTGACGAAGCGCGGCGGTGGGGAGGAAGAAGGCACGACCGGCGCAGCGGGTTGGAACGACATGGAGCGCGAATTGTCCGCGCGAACGCGCGGCGACGCTGTCACACGCAGCGAAGATCGGTATTGCTATGTAAATAATAGCTGCCTGCGCTTGTGCCGCGGGCTTTTGAGCTCGATTTGGCTCATAGCCGAATGCTGCCGCAGAATGCACCATCATGGCCACCGACCCGGATGGAAAACAGCACGTCGACACGGCGCGCTGCCCGCTTTGCAACGCCGCGAACGGCTGCGCGATGGCAACCGGGGGCGCGGGCAACAGCCCGGGCGCCGTTCTGGCGCCTTGCTGGTGCGAAGCGGTCCGCGTCGACGACTCTGCGCTGGCCCGCGTGCCGCCGGCAGCGCGCGGACGAGTCTGCATCTGCGCCCGCTGTGCGGCGCAAGCGACACATGCATCGATTTATTGAGGGAGAAGCCGAATGGATCCAAAGAACGCCTTCTATGCCCAATCGGGCGGCGTCACCGCCGTCATCAACGCTTCGGCCTGCGGCGTGATCGAAGCCGCGCGCGAGCACGCGGACCGCATCGGCACCGTGTTTGCCGGCCGCAACGGTATCCTCGGCGCGCTGGGCGAAGAGTTGATCGATACCTCGAAGGAGTCGGCCGAAACCATTGCAGCGCTGCGCAGCACGCCGGCCGGCGCGTTCGGCTCGTGCCGCTACAAGCTCAAGTCGCTGGAGCAGAACCGGCGCGAGTACGAGCGTCTCATCGAGGTGTTCAAGGCGCACGACATCGGTTATTTTTTCTACAACGGCGGCGGCGATTCGGCCGACACCTGCTTCAAGGTCAGTCAGTTGTCGGAATCGCTCGGCTACCCGCTGCAGGCGATCCATGTGCCGAAGACGATCGACAATGACTTGCCATTGACCGACTGCTGCCCCGGTTTCGGTTCGGTCGCGAAGTACATCGCGGTGTCGGTGCTCGAGGCCTCGCTCGACGTGCGTTCGATGGCCGCCACCTCGACCAAGGTGTTCGTGCTCGAAGTGATGGGTCGCCATGCGGGCTGGATCGCGGCAGCCGGCGGGCTCGCCTCCGCGCACGGGATTCCGGTCGTGATCCTGTTTCCCGAGATCGAATTCGATCAGGCGAAGTTTCTCGCGCACGTGAAGGCGATGGTCGAGCAACATGGCTACTGCAGCGTGGTCGTGTCGGAGGGCGCGCATCATCCGGACGGAACCTTCCTGGCCGAACAGGGTTCACGCGACGCCTTCGGCCATGCGCAGTTGGGCGGCGCCGCGCCGGTCGTCGCGCAGATGGTCAAGGAGGCGTTCGGCTACAAATTTCATTGGGCGGTGGCCGATTATCTGCAGCGCGCCGCGCGGCACATCGCTTCGGCCACCGATGTCGAGCAGGCCTATGCGCTCGGCCGGCGCGCCGTGGAATTGGCGCTCGAAGGCAAGAACGCGGTGATGCCGACTATCGAGCGCGTATCAGACGAACCCTACGAATGGCGGCTCGGCAGCGCGCCGCTCGACAAAGTCGCTAACGCCGAAAAAATGATGCCGCGTGACTTCATCAGCGAAGACGGCTTCGGCATCACTGAAAAATGCCGGCGTTACTTGCTGCCGCTTATTCAGGGCGAAGACGCGCCTCGATACGAGAGCGGTTTACCGGTTTACGTGACGTTGAAGAACAGCACCGTCGTCAAAAAGCTGCCGCCTTTTGCAATCGCCTGAGGACCTGGTACGCCGAATCCTTCCGCCAGCGTCGCCTGGCGATGGGTGGCATATTGCTTCTCCACGGGTGCACACAGTTGCACCTTTCAAAATCTCCAACGTTCTCAAACGACATGACCCAAGCCAATCCGCGCAAAGCCGAATACCCGATCGATCCGATGTTCCTCGACCGCTGGTCGCCGCGCGCGTTCACCGGAGAGACGATCTCAGAGCACGATTTGCTCACCATGCTCGAAGCGGCGCATTGGGCACCCTCGTCGTACAACAGCCAGCCCTGGCGATTTCTCTATGCTCGCCGCGACACGCCGCACTGGGCGAAGTTTCTGGACTTGCTCGTTCCTTTCAACCAGAGCTGGGCCAGGGACGCATCGGCGCTGGTGATCATCGTCTCGAATTCGGTGATGCGCGCGCCAGGCGCCGATGCCGACGTGCCGGCGCGCACCCATTCGCTCGACGCCGGCACTGCATCGGGCTATTTCGCGCTGCAGGCACGCACGATGGGTTGGTACGTGCATGGCATGAGCGGCATCGATTTCGATCGCGCGTTCGCCGAACTGAAAGTACCGAAGGGCTACCACGTCGAAGCCGCCTATGCGGTCGGCAAGCTGGGCGACAAGTCAAAACTGCCTGAGATGCTGCAGCAGAAGGAACAGCCCAACGAGCGGCGGCCGTTGTCGGAAGTGGTGTTCGAAGGCGGCTTCCCGGCCGACGCATAGCTGCATAACTGCATAAGCGCGACTACCGGCACGTCGGCGCTCGTTCAGCCCGGCATGTCGCCTGAATCCAGCCTTTGGTTCTGGTGTTGTTGCTGCGCTGGCAAAACCGTCGCCGGCGGCGTTTCGGTGCTGGCATCGGTGGCAGCAGTGGCAGCCGGCGCATCGGAGGCCGGCGCCGATTCAGTCACCCGGCGCTCGCCCCGAATCACCTGATGCACGAACTGCAGCTTGCCGACCGCGGCGCGGGGCAGCACGAAGGGGTAATAGTCGGGCTGGCCCATGCTGCGCGACAACTCGTTCAACACGTTGGTCAGGCGCACCCAACCGTTGAGGAAGTCGAGAAAGGGCTCAGCGCCGGGATGATCGGGCTGCCACAGGTCGCTCATCTGAAACAGGTCGCCGGCCAACTCGACATGGCGCGCGTCGATGCCGAAGCTCAGCGCGGTGTCGGCAGTGTCGGCCATATGAAGGTAGTGCGCCCACGTTTCGGCCCAGTCTTCCCACGGGTGCGAGCTGGCGTAGCTGGTGACGAAGCGCACGGGCCAGTCGGCGGGCGGACCTTTCTCGTAGTGGTCGCGCAGCGCTTGCGCGTAGTCCAGGGTTTCATCGCCGAACAGCGCGTGAAAATCATCGAGCCAATCACTGCCCGGCAGCAGCAAATCCCAGTAGTAATGGCCAATCTCGTGCCGGAAGTGACCGACCAGCGTGCGATAGGGCTCGCGCATCTCGGCCCGGATGCGTTCGCGCACCGAATCGTCGGCTTCTTCGGCATTGAGCGTGATCACGCCCATCTCGTGCCCGGTGAGCACATGCGGGCCGCCCGGCAGGTTGCTCAGAAAGTCGAAGGCCAGGCCGTGCACCGGATCGCCGTGGCGCGTGACCACGCGCAGTCCGAGCGCCAGCAGCTGCGACAGCAACCGGCGCTTGGCCTGTTCGAGCTTGCGCCAGCGCACGTCGTTGTCGGGCTGCGAAAGATCTGGAATGGTCCGGGTGCTGCTGCACGACAGGCAATAGCCGGGCGCCAGGCCGAGCGTGTTGAATTCGGGCGGGTCGCCTTCGCACGGCGCCGGCACCATCCAGTTGCAACCCGATGGGGTCAGAACATTCGCGCAGCGCTGGTACTGCAACCCGCCAGTGTCGCCGAACACGGTGTGGCGCTCCGAAAGAACGGTCGCCGTGTTCGGAGGGCCGCCATCGGGTACGCCGTCAGGTGCGCTCTTGATTCGGGCTGGCGCGCGCACCGGCGTCGGCACAACGGCCAACGGCACGACGCCCAGCCGCTCGATGACGTAGCCGAGCGGCGTTCCGCAAGCCAGGCAGCGCGTATTGCCCAGAAACACCGGGCGACCGCACTGGCAGACGTAGGCGCGATTGACGGTCGGCGCGGCGACGTCGCCGGGATCGTCGGGCTGCACCGAATGGGTCGGCGCGGAATCGTTGTCGAAAGCCGGGGCGCCGGTCGGGGGCGATGAATCGTTCTGCATGCGGGTACGGTCGTGGCAAACCTGGAAATCGACGATTGTGACGGGCGCCGGCCCGGCGGCGGGCACGCAAAGCCCGATATCCTGTAGGACAGTCCGGCGAGCCTGCCGCGCCATCCCTCCCGCCGATGACCTCGCCTTCGCCCGCCTCCGAAACCCCCATTGCGCCGCAAAGCGCCGCTTCGCTGGGCGCGCTGCAGCAACGTTACGGCGCGCGCTACCGTTGGCTGCTGCTGCTGTCGGTGATGGTCGGCACGATGGCTTCGATCATGTCGTCGACCATCGTCAATGTCGCGATTCCAGACATGAGCGCGCATTTCTCCTTGGGGCAGGACCGCGCCCAGTGGGTCAGCTCGGGCTTCATGGTCGCGATGACGGTGTCGATGCTGACAACGCCCTGGCTGCTCGGCCGCTTCGGCTATCGCAAGACCTACAGCGGAACGATGCTGGTGCTGCTCGCGGGCGGCGTCGTGGGCGGGCTGTCGGCCTGGTTCCCGCTGGTGCTCGCAGCACGCGTGGCCGAGGGCCTCGCAGCGGGTGTAGTGCAGCCGATTCCCGCGATCATCATCCTGCGTGCTTTTCAGCCGCACGAGCAGGGCCGCGCGAGTGGCATCTTCGGCATGGGCGTGGTGCTGGCGCCGGCGATCGGGCCGAGCATCGGCGGCGTGCTGGTCGATCTGTTCGGCTGGCGCTCGATTTTTTTCATGGTGGTGCCGTTCTGCCTCGTGTCGCTGTGGCTGGCGCGCAAGTTCGTGCCCGACACCGCGCCCGGCGGCATCGCAGCCGCGCGCGGCGCCCAACTCGACCTGCGTGGCCTTGCGCTCGGAACCGCTGGCACCTTGTGTTTGCTCAACGGCCTGGTCGAGCTGCGCGGCGGCACGCCGTGGACAGCCGCATTGCTGCTGACCGGCGCATTCGCTTCGTTCGCGCTCTTCGTCTGGTGGCAGCGGCGGCTGGTCACGCGCGGGCGCGAGCCGTTGATGCACATCGACCTTTTCGGTTACCGCGCGTTCGCGATGGGCAGCCTGGTCGCGTTCATCTACGGCGCGGCGCTGTTCGGCTCGACCTACCTGCTGCCGGTCTACATGCAGGTCGCGCTGCATCTTTCGGCGTCGAACGTGGGAACGATCATGCTGCCGGCCGGCATCGTGCTGGCTTTCACCATCGCTGGCGTCGGGCGACTCGCCGACCGACAACCCACGCGCTGGCTGGTGTCGATCGGACTCGTATTGCTGGCCGTGTCGTTCGGACTCATGCGCTGGATCGGTCCGGGAACGACGCTCTGGCTGCTGGTCGGGTTCGTCACCATCGGGCGGATCGGGCTCGGCTTTATCCTGCCGTCGCTCAATCTCGGCTCGTTGCGACCGCTGGCCAAGCCGCTGATTTCGCAGGGCGCGAGCGCCATCAGCTTTTTGCGCATGCTCGGCGGCGCGGCCGGCGTGAGCCTGTGCGCGATCGTGCTCGAGTGGCGGCTCGCCGCGCATGGCGATTCGCTCGCCAACGCCGCGACCAGCCCGGCCCGACTCGCTGCTTTCACGGAAGTGTTCTGGATGCTCGCCGCGCTGTGCGCGATCGCGATCGCAGCAGCCTGGCAGTTGCGTGACTCGGGGCCTTCGACCGACGTGCGCGATGCCGAAGCCGGTGTGCTGCCGCATCCGTCCGGAAAGGAGGGCTGACGAAATGTGCCAGCTGCTCGGCATGAACTGCAACACGCCGACCGACGTGACTTTCAGCTTCGCCGGTTTCGCGCAGCGCGGTGGCCGCACCGACCACCATGCCGACGGCTGGGGCATCGCCTTTTTCGAAGACAAGGGTCTGCGCCATTTCGTCGACCACCAGCCGGCCTGCGATTCGCCGGTGGCCGAGTTGATCCGGTGCTATCCGATCAAGAGCCGCAACGTGATTTCGCACATCCGCAAGGCGACCTACGGCGAAGTGAATTTGCAGAACTGCCACCCCTTCGTGCGCGAGCTGTGGGGCCGCTACTGGGTCTTCGCGCACAACGGCGACCTGCACGATTACGCGCCGCGGCTGCACGGCAACTTTCGACCGGTCGGCTCGACCGACAGCGAGCGGGCGTTTTGCTGGCTGATGCAGGAACTGGCCAAGTCGCACGCCGACGTGCCGAGTGTCGAAGAACTCACCTTGACCTTGCGCGAGCTGGCGCCGCAACCGGCCAAACATGGCACTTTCAATTTCATGCTCGGCAACGGCGAGGCGCTGTGGGCGCATGCGTCGACCCATCTTTGCTACATCGAACGGCGCCATCCCTTCGCGACCGCCGAACTGTCGGACGACGATCTCGCGATCGACTTCGCCGAACACACCACACCGGGTGACCGGGTCGCAGTGGTGGCGACGACGCCCTTGACCCGCAATGAGAACTGGACCGTATTCCATCCGGGCGAACTCGCCGTGTTCGCGAATGGGCAGAAGATGGGCTGAACGATCCGCTGAATGCTCCTGAATTAATAGCTGTCTGCGCACGTCCAGTGGGCGTTTCGACCACTATTTGCTTAAGAAAATAAATCATGAACGTCCCTCGCGCAAACTCGGTGATCGACTCGGCGAACGACGCGCATTCGGACATTCCCACGGTCCGCGAAGCCGTGCTGCAACTGCTGCGCGACTTCCGCATGACGACGATCTTCGGTAACCCCGGTTCGACAGAGCTCGCGCTCTTCAAAGATTTCCCCGAAGACTTCCGCTATGTGCTCGGCCTGCAGGAATCGGCAGTGCTCGGCATGGCAGACGGTTATGCGCAAGCCACCCGCAACGCCGCGTTCGTGAACTTGCATTCGGCCGTCGGCGTGGGCCATGCGATGGGCGCGATCTTCACGGCATACAAGAACCGCACGCCGCTCGTGATCACCGCAGGACAGCAGTCGCGCGCGATCCTTCCGTTCGATCCGTTTTTGTTTTCGGCGCACGCGACCGAGCTGCCCAAGCCCTACGTCAAGTGGAGTTGCGAGCCGGCGCGGGCCGAAGACGTGCCGCTGGCGATCGCGCGCGGCTACTACCTCGCGATGCAGCCGCCGTGCGGGCCGGTGCTGATCTCGGTGCCGGCTGACGATTGGCAACGCAGCACCGAGTGGGTCGCTGCGCGTGTGGTCAGCACCGCGCTGCGGCCCGATCCGCTGGTGCTCGACCGCATCGGCGCCGCGCTCGATGCAGCAGAGCGACCGGCCTTCGTGATCGGCGGCGGCGTCGACCGCGATGGCGCATGGGACGCTGTGCTGCAACTCGCCGAGCGGCATCAGGCGCGCGCTTTCGCCGCGCCGATGTCGCCGCGTTGCGGCTTCGCGGAAGACCATGCTTTGTTCGCCGGCCATCTGCCCGCGATGCGCGAGCGGATCGTGCAGCTGCTCGACGGGCACGATTTCATTCTCGCGATCGGCGCGCCGGCCTTCACCTACCACGTCGAAGGCGCGGGCCCGCATTTGCCGCCCGGTGCAACCCTCGGCCAGTTGATCGACGATCCCGATGTCGCGGCCTGGACGCCGGTCGGCACCACCGCGGTTTGCAACGTTCGGCTCGGCGTGTTGGACCTGCTCGCGCGGGCAGCTGCTCCTGCTGCCGCGAAGCGCACGGCGCCTGCGCTGCGCGCGCCGCCCGAGCGCGCCGAGCCGTCCGATCCGATGTCGGTCGCGTTCGTTTTGCAAACGCTCGCCGAAGTGCGTGGCCCGCACGATGTGGTGGTCGAAGAAGCGCCGAGCGCGCGGCCGGTGATGCAACGCTATCTGCCGATGCGCGCGAGCGAATCGTTCTACACGATGGCGAGCGGCGGACTCGGCTTCGGACTGCCGGCGACCGTCGGTGTGGCAATGGCCCGATCGGATGCAGCAGCGTCGGGCAAATCGATTTCAGGCCGCGTGATCGGCCTGGTCGGCGACGGCTCGAGCATGTATTCAATTCAGGCGCTCTGGAACGCGGCGCAGTTGGCGCTGCCGATTACGTTTATCGTGCTTAACAACCATCGCTATGCGGCGATTCAGGAATTCGCGTCGGTGTTCGGCTTCAAAAAAGACGAGCGGCTGGTCGGCAGCGAATTGCCTGCGATCGACTTCGTCGCGCTCGCGAAAGCTCAGGGTTGCGATGGCATTTTGGTCAGTGACGCAAGCGCTTTGAAAAGCGCGCTCGACGCGGCGTTGCGAACGACCGGCCCTGTACTGGTCGAGGTCATCGTCGTCTGAGCGGCGCACGCGCGAGGGTGGGGGCGCGCGCTATTCGTCTGACTTCCGGCGGCCTCGATCATGAATAATCCCGGTGAACTACGCGGCAACGCGCCCAGGCAGGAGACCGCCTTGCAAGACATTGCGCTCGATACCGACCAAACGCCGGCAACCCGTCTCGCGTTCGGCCCCACCGGAAAGCTGCTGCTGGCAGTGAGCAAGCTGCTCGCCATCGCGGGCGGGCTCGCCTTCGTCGGGCTGGTCGTGATGGTGCTGATCTCGATCGTCGGGCGCAAACTCATGTCTGCGCCTATTCCGGGCGATGTCGAGGTCTTGCAGATGGTCGCGGCTTCGGCGGCGGCGAGCTTTTTCGCCTACTGCCATCTGGCCGGCGGCGACGTGAAGGTCGACTTTTTCACCCACAATGCGTCGCCGCGCACGGTGCTGCTGCTCGACGCCTTCGGCTCCACGATGGTCGGCTTGTTCGGCGCGCTGATCGCATGGCGCAGCTTCGTCGGCGCGATGTCGATCCGCGAAGCCGGCGAAACCTCGTCGCTGCTGGCCTGGCCGGTGTGGGTCGCGCAGGTCGCGATGGTGCCGGGCTTCTTGCTGCTGGCGCTCGCGGGCTTCTACATGGCGGCGCGTTGCCTCCATGTGCGGCGGTCGGCAGGTCGGACAGGCTCCGGAGCACGCGCTTGAGCGGCATCGCGATCGGCCTCGTGATGTTCGCGGGGCTGCTGGCGCTGATGGTGGTGCGGGTGCCGATCGGCATCGCGATGTTCACGGCTGGCGCGGCGGGTTATGTTTACCTCACCGGCGGCGAATCGCTGGTGCTGATGAATTCGCTCAAGTCGCTGGCCTATGCGCGGCTGTCGAACTACGACCTGGTGGTGATTCCGCTCTTTTTGCTGATGGGCCAGTTCGCGACGCATGGCGGCCTCAGCCGCGGGCTGTTCCGCTTCGTCAATGCCTTTATCGGCCATCGGCCGGGGGGCGTCGCGATGGCGGCGATCGGCGCCTGCGCGGGCTTCGGCGCGATCTGCGGCTCGTCGCTCGCGACCGCCGCGACGATGGGCCAGGTCGCGCTGCCCGAGTTGCGGCGTTTCGGCTACGCGGGCAGCCTCGCGACCGGCGCGTTGGCCGCAGGCGGCACGCTCGGCATCATGATTCCGCCGTCGGTGCCGCTCATCATCTACGCGATCCTCACGCAGGAGTCGATCGGCAAGCTCTTCATGGCTGCGGTGCTGCCGGGCCTGATCGCGATGCTCGGCTACATGCTGGTGGTGCAGATCATGGTGCGCTGGAAGCCCGCGATGGGACCGGCCGGCGAGCGCACCGCGTGGCCCGATCGCTGGAGCGCGCTCATCGGCGTCGGGCCGGTGCTGATCGTGTTCTTCGTCGTGATCGTCGGCATCTACGCGGGCTGGGCGACGCCGACCGAAGCGGCGGCGATCGGCGCTGCGGCATGCGGACTTCTCGCCGTGATCTCGGGTGGCATGCGGTTGCAAGGGCTGATCGACAGTGCACTCGGCACCGCGCAGGCCACGGCGATGATTTTTCTGGTTCTGCTCGGCGCAGACATGCTCAACACCGCACTCGCGCTGTCGCAGATGCCGGCCGAGCTCGCGGCGTGGGTGAAGGCCAGCGGAATGCCGCCGCTGCTGGTGATGACGATGATCCTCTTGATCTATGTATTGCTCGGCTGCGTGATGGATTCGCTCGCGATGATTCTGCTCACGATTCCAATCTTCTATCCGATGGTGATGGCGCTCGATTTCTATGGCCTGAGCCAGGGTGACAAGTCGGTCTGGTTCGGGATTCTGGCGCTGATGGTGGTCGAAATCGGGCTGGTGCATCCGCCCGTCGGCATGAACGTCTACATCATCAACCGGCTCGCGAAAGACGTGCCGCTGGTGGAAACCTTCAAGGGCGTCATGCCGTTTCTACTATCGGATTTCGTGCGGATCATCGCTATGGTGTTGTTTCCGGGCATTGCGTTGTACCTGGTGCGCACCTTCGGCGCCTTGTAGCAAGCCTGCCTTCTTTCATTCTTTCCTCGATTCAAGGACACGCGTCATGAAGATGAACCGCACAACACTGCGACTCGCACTCGTTGCATCGGCCGCCCTCGCCTGCGCGATCGGCGCGCAAGCCCAGGAAGTCACGCTCAAGGTCGCGCACTTTCTGCCCTCGACCTCGAGCGCCCAGATCAAGTTGATCCAGCCCTGGTGCGACAAGGTCGAAAAGGAATCGGCCGGCAAGATGAAGTGCCAAATCTATCCCGCGATGCAGCTCGGCGGCACGCCGTCGCAACTGTTCGATCAGGCACGCGACGGCGTCGCCGACATCGTCTGGACGGTGCCGACCTATGCCGCCGGCCGCTTCACCAAGAGCGAAGTTTTCGAGCTGCCGTGGATGACCGTCACCGCCAAAGGCGGCAGCGAAGCACTCTGGACCTACGTGCGGAAAAATGCGCTTGACGAGTTCAAGGGCGTGCATCCGATCTTCATGCACGTGCACGACGGCACATTGTTCAACTTCGCGAGCAAGGAGCCCAGGACGCTCGAAGACATGAAGGGCCTCAAGATCCGCTCGGCCACGCGCATGAATTCGCGCATGATCTCGGCGATCGGCGCGACGCCGGTGCAGATGCCATTGCCGAGCGTGCCCGAAGCCATGTCCAAAGGCGTGGTCGATGGGGCTTCGGTGCCCTGGGAAGCGTCGCCCGCGATCAAGTTGTCCGAAATTTCGAAGTACCACCTCGACGTGCCGCTCGGCTCGCCGCGGATTTCGAACACGATCTTTTTGTTCGGCATGAACCAGACGAAGTACGACAAGCTGCCGCCCGATCTCAAAAAGGTGATCGACGACAACAGCGGGCTCGCGACATCGGCCTGGGCCGGCAAAACCGGCTTTGACGAGGTGGTCGCGGGCTTCAAGAAAGTCGCCAAGGACCATGGCAACACCTTCTACTACTTGCCCGAAGCCGAATACCAGCGCTGGGTCAAGGCGAGCGCCGGTGTCGACGACGAATGGATCAAGGACGTGGCAGCCAAGGGCGGCGACGGCAAGAAACTGCTGGACGATGCGCGTGCTTTGCTCAAGCAGTACGCGAACTGACCCTGTGCTGGAGGGCCAGCCGTCGTCGGTGCAGCACGAGAACGCCAGACACGCGACACTGGCGTTTTGATTCAGGAGCGCGCGTTGCATCCACTCCGCTGCTTTTTTCGTTGGGTTCTGCTCGCGTCGGTCGTTTTGCTGGTCGGTTGTGCCAGCCAGCCGACCGCACAGCCAGCCGGCTCGACGCCGCCCGCAAGCGAACTCGCGTGCAGCTTGCCGACCAATTGCGTCAGTTCGACCGGCAAAGGTAACGGCAACGGCGACGCAGCGCCGCTCACTTACTCGGGCACGACGGCCGAGGCCATGGCCGCATTGCGAGCGACCGTCGAAAGCTTTCCGGAGGCGACGATAGAGCGCGCCGATGATCTGTCGCTGGAAACTGTTTTTTCGACAAAGATCGGCTTCAAGGACGGTGTCGAATTCCAAATCGATCCGGCGTCCAGACGCATCGACTACCGCTCGCACTCGCTCGCTGCGCTCATCGATTGGGGCAAGAACCGTTCGCGGATGAAGGAGTTCAGCCAGCGCTTCGAGGCGCGAATGCCTTCGAATCGATAGAAATCGATCGAGCGTCAGTGACCGGTCAAAGCACGTCGAACAGCTTCTTGCGCAGGTCAGGCAGACGTTTCGCGGCCGAACGATCGCCGGCCATCGCTTCGGCCCACGACGGATAGACCCCGCGCAATTCCTCGGCGGTGCGGCATTCGAAGAACGACCGGACCAGGCTCAGGCGCATGTTCTGGCCGAACATGGTGTTGATGGTGTTGGTCATGAAATTGCGGGCCATCTCGACTTGCTTGGCGCTGCGGCTTTCCGCCGGCGGCAGTTGCAAGAGTTCGGCTGCATGGTCGGCCTGAACCACCTGGACAGCTTCTATCTTCACCGGCGCAGCCGCGACCGCCGCCACAGCTGGACGCGGCTGGGCCGGTGCGACCGGCACAACCGTCGGCAGGGCGATTTCGATGCAGCCCAGTTCCATCAGGCGCTCGATCGACGATTCGGCTTCCTGCCCGGCCAGCGCGGCGATGTCGGCGTCGGTGCGACGGCCGTCGATGAGGATCAGCGCCGCGCGCAGCCGCGGCGTCAGTCGCAAGGCGCGGCTTTGAATTTCTGTCTGACCCAGCGGGGTCTTCACGTACACGCGGGTTCGTTCGAGCACATCGGCGGTCATGGCGGTCCTTGGTAGGCGACCATTCGTCCGTTCGCGGAGTGCAATGGTCAGCTGAATTGAAGTTACGTCTCAATACATATCTTCGGCCCAGCCGATGTTCCGACTCAAGGAACTAGTTCTCGCATCGGCGCCCGAAAACGCCTTTCGCAACGACTACTTTCAGTCTCTTTTTGCTATACTATTGATAGCTGTTTGCGCATGTACAGCGGGCGTTTCAGCCACTTTTCTTTTGAATTTTTTCGAGCACGTCGACGAACACTGCCGGCACGTCGAAACCGGTCTGCTCGGTGATTTCCTGAAAGCAGGTCGGGCTGGTGACGTTGATTTCGGTGACCTTGTCGCCGATCACGTCGAGCCCGATCAAAAGCAATCCGCGTGGCGCGAGGACTTTGCCGATGGCCAGCGCGATCTCGCGGTCGCGTGCGTCGAGCGGCTGCGCCACACCTTTGCCGCCAGCCGCAAGGTTGCCGCGCACCTCGGTGCCCTGCGGAATCCGCGCGAGCACAAAGGGCACCGGCTCGCCCGCGATGATCAAAATGCGCTTGTCGCCGGCCGTCACCTCGGGCACGAAGCGCTGAACCATGATCGTCTCGGCGCCGTTCTTGTTCAGCGTTTCGATGATCGAGCCGAGGTTCAGCGCATCGGCCTTGACCCTGAAGATGCCCGTGCCGCCCATGCCGTCGAGCGGCTTCAGGATGATGTCATCGTGCTCGGCATGGAAGGCGCGCACCGCGTCGGCGCGGCGCGTGACCAGTGTCGGCGTCACGAACTGCGGAAACTCCATGATCGCGAGCTTTTCGGGATGGTCGCGCAATGCGCGCGGCCGGTTGACAACGCGCGCACCTTCGCGCTCGCCCTGCTCGAGCAGGTGGGTCGCGTAGATGTATTCGGCGTCGAAGGGTGGGTCCTTGCGCATCAACACCAGGTCGAAGTCCTTGAGCGCCGTGGTCTCCGGCGGCTCCGCGCGATACCAGGTGTCGGCGTCGCCGGTCAGTGTGATCTGCTGCGCCCGTGCGCTCGCGAGGCCACCCGAGCGCCATTGCAGATCCTGCGCCAGACAAGCCGCGATGCGATGACCCCGGGCTTGCGCTTCCCGCATCATCGAAAAGGTCGTGTCCTTGTAGATCTTGAATTGATCGAGCGGGTCGGCGACGAAGAGGATGTTCATGGACTGGATTTTCCGGCAGATGGCGAACCGGCGGAGCGTGCAGCCGATTCGGCTTCGCCCGCATTCGCGTGGTTCGATGCCGACGGGGTTGGTCCCGGTGCAGCGGCGTCGACGCGCGACCGGCCCAGTTGCTGCACGCCGAGCGCCACCGCTCCGGCCGCCACGCCCCAAAAAGCCGAGCCGATGCCTGCGAGCGTCAAGCCCGAAAGCGTGACCAGAAAGGTGATCAACGCCGCTTCGCGATGGTTTTCGTCCTTCACCGCCGTTGCCAGCGCGCCGCCGATGGTGCCGAGCAGCGCCAGCCCGGCGATCGCGGCGACCAGCTCGCTGGGAAACGCGGTCAGCAACCCGGCGACCGCTGCGCCGAAAAGTCCGATCACGACATAGATCGCGCCGCAGCTCACGGCTGCGGTATAGCGACGCGCCGGGTCTTCGTGCGCCTCGCGGCCCATGCAGATCGCGGCGGTGATCGCGCTCAGATTCATCGCGAACGCACCGAATGGCGCGAGCACCAATGTCGCCACGCCGGTGAGTGTGATGAGTTTGCTGATCGGCATCGGATAACCTGCCGCGCGAATCGCCGCGACGCCCGGCAAGTTTTGCGACGCCATCGTCACCACGAACAGTGGCAGCGCGAGGCTGACGGCCGCTTGCCATGTGAAAACCGGCATCGTGAACACCGGCCATGTCAGGTCGAAATGCACGCCAGCCCATACCAGTTGTCCGCGAGCAGCTACGAAAATAATAGCAACCAGCAAGGTCACCGGAACTGCGTAGCGCGGCACGAATCGACGCGCGAGCAGGTAGGTTCCGAGCATCAGCAGCAGGAGCGGCAGCGCGGTCTGCGCCGCCAGAGAGGCCTGCAGCCCGAAGCGCGCGAGCACGCCGGCCAGCAGCGCCGCGGCGATCGGCATCGATATTTTGTTCATCACGCGCTCGAACCAGCCGGTCGCGCCGGCCAACGTCATCAGCAGCGCGCAGACGATGAACGCGCCGATCGCCTCGCCCATGATGTGGCCCTGGCCGGCGACAGCGAGTACCGCGGCGCCGGGTGTGCTCCACGCGACCATCACCGGCATCCGCAGCCAAAGCGACGGCAGCGCCGTGGTCAACCCCATGCCGATGCCCAATGCCCAGATCCAGGACGCCAGTTGCGCCGGCGTCGCGCCGAACGCCTGCGCGGCCTGGAAAACGATCGCCACCGAACTGGTCAAGCCGACCAGCACCGCCACGAAGCCGGCGGTGAACGCCGACAGACTGAGGTCACGAAAGAAGCGCATGCGCGGCATTTTGACTTGGCGTGCCGGCATGCAGTCGTACAGGCGTACAGGCCAGACGCATCTGCGTATCGCTCTTCGGCTTAAGGAATGGCTGACGCGACAAGCGCGCAAAACATAAAGGTTTCTTCCTACGAGGAATCCCTGATATGTCTTTTACCGTGCCGCGATGCCCGACATCAACGATCCCGACCCGAACCCGCCCGATTCGCGACCGGAAAGAGCTCCGGTCAATCGCGAGCCCGATGTCCACGACGCCGACCGATACCGGCGAGACCGCGACCAGTTCGAGCAGGGACGTGAGTACGAACGTGCCCGCGAAGCCAACGCCGAACCGCGCGAGGAGAACGAAGCCGTTCGCGCGAACGCCGATACCGACAATCGCAAAAACAGTGGCAAGAAAAATGGCGGCAGGAAGAACGGGGACAAAAAGAAGAATGGCAAGAAGAGCGACGACAAGAAGAACGGTGACGACAGCGACAGCGACAGCGACGAAGACAAGAAGTCGTCCAAGCTCAAGAACCCGAAGGTCCGCATCGGCCTGATCATCCTGGCCATCGTGATCCTGGTCGCAGGAGCGATATGGTTCTGGCATTACTGGACGGTCGGCCGCTACATGCAATCGACCGACGATGCGTTTTTGCAGGCCGACCAGGTCGTGGTTTCGTCGAAGATTCCGGGCTATGTCGAGGAAGTGCTGGTCGAGTCGAATCAGCAGGTCGAGGAGGGCCAGCCGCTCGCACGCATCAACCCGCAGGACTCGCGCGCGACGCGGGATGCGGCGCAGGCGCAGGTGGCGCAGGGCAATGCGACGATCGTGCAGGTCGAAGCGCAAATCAAGCAACAGCGCTCGCAAATTTCGGCGGCCGACGCGCAGGTGCGTGGCGCGCGCAGCACCTTGCGCAATGCGCAAGTCCAGTTCGACCGCTATACCCAATTGAGCGCCATCGGCGCCCAGACCGCCGAGCAACTGACGCAAATGCGCCAGATGCGCGACCAGGCGGCGGCCGCGCTTTCAGCCGATCAGGCGCAACGGCAAAGCGCGAGCCGCCAGATCGAAACCCTGCAAGCGCAGATCGGCGTGGCCAAAGCCCAGATTCAGGCGGCCGAGGCGCAATTGCAAAAGGCCGAGGACGACCTGTCGGACACGACAGTGCGCAGCAGCATCGCCGGGCGGGTCGGCGACAAGTCGGTGCGGGTCGGCCAGTACGTGCAGCCGAGCACACGGTTGATGTCGATCGTGCCGGTGCGCGACCTCTACGCGGTCGCGAATTTCAAGGAAACCCAGATCGGCTTGATGCGCGTCGGCCAACCAGTGACGGTCGAAGTCGATGCGCTCTCCGGCGAAACCTTGCGGGGCGAAGTGGAGAGCTTCGCGCCTGGCACCGGCGCCCAGTTCGCGCTGTTGCCGCCACAAAACGCGACCGGCAACTTCACCAAGATCGTGCAACGGGTTCCGGTGCGAATCCACGTCGACCAGACGCCCGAGGCGCGCAAGGTGCTGCTGCCGGGCCTGTCGGTGACGGTCACGATCAATACGCTTGGCTCGAAAGCATTCAAAGACAAGGTCGACAACGAAGCCGGCCGGCGCGAAAACCAGCGTAAGGAAGACAGCCAGGAGGCGGTTCGCCGCGACCGCAATGCGGCGCAACCCGGGCCAGGTCAATGAGCGCCGCGACTGCCGACGGTGGTACCGCCAACGGCGGTAAAGGTTCGAAAAAAAACGCCAACGCGCGCGGCGAGGGCCAGGCACAGGGCGGCGAGAAAGCCGATGCCGCTGCCTGGCTCGCGGTCGCGGCCGGCACGATCGGCGCGTTCATGGCGCTGCTCGATGTGTCGATCGTCAACACTGCCTTGCCGACGATTCAAGGCGCGATCGGCGCCGATGCGCAACAGGCCACCTGGATTTCGACGGCGTATCTGGTGGCCGAGATCGTGATGATCGCGCTCGCCGGCTGGTTCTCGAAGCTGCTCGGGTTGCGCCGCTTTCTGATCATCGCAACCGTTGCGTTCATCGGGTTTTCGATGGTGTGCGGCTTCTCGACCTCGTTGGTCCAGATGGTGATCGGACGCCTGGGCCAGGGCTTTACCGGCGGCGCGATGATTCCGACCGCGCTGACCATCGTCTCGACCCGCCTGCCGCCGGCCCAGCGGCCGATCGGCATCGCGCTGTTCGGCTTCACCGCTGTGAGCGGGCCGGTGTTCGGGCCGTTGCTCGGCGGCATCCTGACCGAGCATGCGAGCTGGCATTACGCGTTCTTCATCAACCTGCCGGTCAGCATGTTGCTGCTCGCGCTGCTGGTGCTCGGGCTCAAGTCCGAACGCGCGAAACCCGAGATGCTCGCGCGCGCCGATTGGGTCGGCATCATCGGCCTGACGCTCGGGCTGGGATGCCTCACGGTGGTGCTCGAGGAAGGCCAGCAGGAATACTGGTTCGATTCGAACCTCATCATCGTCCTGAGCGTGATTTCGGCGATCGGCTTCGTGCTGCTGACGATCGGCCAGCTCACCGCCGAAGAACCTGTGGTCGCGCTCAAGATCTTGCGAAAACGCAGCTTCCTGCTGGTTTTTTTGATCGCTCTATCGGTCGGCGCGGGCCTTTATTCGCTGCTCTATCTGATACCCCAATTCCTCTCGCTACCGTTCGGCGCCGACTACAACGCCGAGCAGGCCGGCTATGTCGTGCTGATCAGCGGGTTGCCGTCGATCATGCTGTTTCCGCTCTACCCGAAGATCGTCGCGGCGGTCGACATTCGCATCATTTTGATCACCGGGCTGGTTTGCTTCGCGTCGAGTTGCTTCCTCAATTCGACCCTGATTCCGGACGCCAACGGCAACGAGTTCATCCTCGCCCAGGTGTTGCGCGGGCTCGGCCAGTTTTTCACCTTGGCGTTTCTCAATTCGGCCGCGACCGACGCGGTGCCGACAAAGTTCGCCGAAGACGCATCGGGTCTCTTCAACGCGGCGCGCAATCTCGGCGGCTCGTTCGGGCTCGCGCTGGTCGCGACATTGCAGGACCGGCGCATGACTTTTCATATGGCCCGGGTGCAGGAGTCGTTGAGCGCCAATTCGGTGCAAGCACAGGACTGGATCGGTCAGCTTTCGCAGCTTCCCGGGGCCGGCGGCGCGATCGGCGGCACGAGCCGCGCGATGGCGATGATCGGGCAGCAGATGCGTACGCAAGCCACGGTCATGACTTTCAACGACCTCTTCTATGTTTTCGGATTCGTCCTGCTGGCCGTGATACCGCTCGTGCTGTTCATGAAGCCGCTGGGGCAGCAGGAAGGCGCCAACGAGAAAGCATCTGCATGAAAACCTTTGTTGCCGATTCGATTCGCCAGTGCACTGCGAGTGGCCTTGCGCCGATGGCGCTGGCGGTGTCGACGCTGGTGGCGCTCGGCGCCTGCACCGTCGGCCCGACTTACCCCGGCCCGCCCGACGCGGCGCCGCTCTCGACTGCAGCCAGCCAATTCCGCCGCGCGGCGCCGACCGACCTGGCCGCACCGCCGCCCGCGCGGTGGTGGGAGGCATTGAACGATCCCGTGCTCACCGATCTGGTCGACCGCGCGTTGGCTCACAGCCCGAATTTGCGCGCAGCGGAGGCCCGCATCCTGCAAGCACGTGCATCGGTACGGACGGCCCGCTCGGCCGCGTTGCCGTCGGCCACGGCGACCGGCGCCGCGATTCGCGCCAACGTGCCGGCGGGCAGCCCACTGGCAGGGTTGAGCGGGGGCGGCAAGTCAGGTGGATCGAGTCCAAGTGGGTCGACCGGATCGGGCGGCAGCGGCGCTCAGGGCGCTCAGGGCGCTCAGGGCGCTCAGGGCGCTCAGGGCGCGGGCGCGAGCAGCGGCGGCGGCAGCAGCCAGACGGATTCTGGTGGCCGCGAAACCTTCAGCCTCTATTCGGCCGGATTCGATGCGATCTGGGAGCTCGACCTGTTCGGTGGTGTGCGGCGCAGGGTCGAAGGCGCGCGCGCCAATGTCGAAGCCGCGACGGCGCGCTATCACAACGCGCAGGTGCAACTGGCAGCCGAGGTCGGGCAAGCCTATGTGGGGCTGCGCGGCCAGCAAGCCTTGCTGGCGATCGCCAAAAGCGACGAGGCGAACCAGCGGAAGTTGCTCGAACTGACCGAAGCGCGGGTGCGCTACGGCACCGCCGCGCGCTTCGATGTCGAGCGCGCGCGCACCCAGCTCATCAGCACGCGTGCCAACGCCGCGCCGCTGCCGGGCCAGGTCGCGCAGTCGCTCGACCAACTCGCATTGCTCACCGGCCAGGAGCCCGGCACGCTCGACGCGCTGTTGCTGCCGCCGGCGCCGTTGCCTGCGCTGCCCGAATCGGTCGCGGTCGGCGATCCGGCGACGATGCTCCGGCGCCGGCCCGACGTGCGCGCTGCCGAGCGCGCATTGGCCGCGAGCAACGCCGCGATCGGTCAAGCGATCGCCAAGCGCTTTCCGAGCGTGACCTTGTTCGGCAACATCGGCTTTTCGAATGGGCAGTTCGGAAAGCTGTTCGACGTGAACAGTCTGGCTGCATTCGGTGGCCCGATCCTGCGCTGGAATTTTTTGAGTTTCGGTGCGATCCAGGGGCAGATCGACCAGTCGCGCGCAGCCAACCAGGAAGCGATTGCAAATTACGAGAGCGCGGTGCTGGCCGCGCTGCAAGACGCGGAAAGCAGCCTCGCGCGTTTCGGCCAGCAGCGCCAGACCGTCTACCAACGCATCGACGCGGTCAAAAGCGCCGAGCGTTCCGCCGAGTTGGCGCAAGTGCGCTACCGCGGCGGTACCGCGAGCCTGCTCGACGTGCTTTCAGCCGACACCCAGCGCATGCAGGCGCAGCAAACCCTGGCGCAAGCGCAGGCGGCGTTGGTGACCGACTACGTGTCGCTGCAAAAAAGCCTTGGGTTGGGATGGCAGCCGGTTGCCGATGCAGATGCGAGCGCGACGCCAAGCGAGCCCGATGCGGGATGGGCCAACCGCCGCGACATACCGTCTGAGCGGCGGGCTGGAAATTAAACAAAAATGCCCGAAACGCCCGCTCTGCATGCGCATACAGCTATTATTTATCTAGCATCTGTTCCTGGTTTGGACGATGCATCCGCGCGTTGGCCCGACCCGCACGAGGCGCCTTGGCGCTGCACCATAAATCCCGACGCGCGCAATGCCGAGTGAGCGCCGGTGCTGCATCAGACCGCGCGGATGCGTACAGTTGCAGGCGTGAATGAACGATCCAGCGCGCACAAACCGAGCCGGCCCGGCGCCGCTAAAGCCGTTGGAATCGCCTTCTTGGCCTTGTTGCTCGGCGTCGGCGGCTGGCTGTTGGCCCGTGACGGTGCGAAAGCGGCCGACAAGCCGTCTAAAGAAGCAGCGCCGCCGGTTGCAGTGACCACGGCGCCGGTACGCCTGCGCGACATGCCGATCTACCAGAGCGGCGTCGGCACCGTCGCCGCGGCCCAGAGCGTCACCGTGCGTGCCCGCGTCGACGGCCAGCTCGATCAGATCGGCTTCACCGAAGGCCAGGATGTGAAAGCCGGCCAATTGCTCGCGCGGATCGATCCGCGCACCTTGCAAGCGCAACTGGCGCAAGCGCGGGCCCAGCGCGCCAGAGACGCGGCGCTGCTCGCGAATGCGAAAGGCGATTTGAAGCGCTATGCCACGCTGATCGCCGCCAACGCCTCGACCCAGCAGGAATACGACACCCAGACGGCGCTGGTCGCGCAGCTCGAAGCGGCGCTGCAAACCGACGATGCGCAGATCAATTTTGCGCAAGTGCAGTTGAGCTTCACGACGATCACCGCGCCGATCAGCGGCCGGGTCGGTGCCCGACTGGTCGATGTTGGAAACATCGTGCGCGCGAGCGACACAGCGGGACTGGTCGTGATCAACCAGATCGATCCGATCTCGGTTGTTTTCACCTTGCCGGCCGACGGCTTTCAGGCGATCAACAACGCGCTTAAAGCTCGCAGCACACCGCTCGCGGTCGAGGTGCTACCGGCCACGGGCAGCACGCCGATCGGTCGCGGCAGCCTGGTGCTTTTGAACAACCAGATCGATACGGCCACCGGCACCGTGCAACTCAAGGGCCGGTTCGCCAATCCCGACCACGCGCTGTGGCCGGGCCAGTATGTCAACGTGCGGCTGGTGCTCGGCGTGAAAAAAGATGCGCTGACGATTCCGGCCGCTGCGGTTCTGCGCGGGCAAAAGGGTGTGTATGTCTATGCGGTCGATGCCGACAGCCAGACGGTGAAAAACGTCGCAGTGGAAGTCGGGCCGATTCAGGACGGCATCGCGATCATCGAAAAAGGCCTGTCGGCCGGCCAGCGCGTGGTGGTCGATGGGCAGTACAAACTCGCGCCGGGCGCGCGTGTCTCCGAGGCAGTTGAGGCAGCCGAAGCAGCCGAGGAAATCAAGGCACCAGAATCCGACGCCAAGCCGGGCACCGGAACCGTTCAGTGAATGTTTCCGCCGCGTTCATCAAGCGGCCGATCGGCACGACGTTGTTGGCGCTCGCGATTTTGTTGATGGGGATCGCGGCATTCCCGCTGCTGCCGGTCGCTCCCTTGCCGCAGGTCGATTTCCCGACCATCCAGGTGTCGGCGCAGTTGCCGGGCGCGAACCCCGAAACCATGGCTTCGAGCGTCGCGCAACCGCTGGAACGCCGGTTTTCGCTGATCTCGGGTCTGTCGCAGATGACCTCGACCAGCTCGCTCGGCACGACCCAGGTCACCTTGCAGTTCGATTTGAGCCGCAACATCGACGCGGCCGCGCTCGACGTGCAATCGGCGATCACCGCGGCCGGTGGGCAGCTGCCGTCGAACCTGCCGAACCCGCCGACATTGCGCAAGATCAATCCCGGCGACTTCTCGATTCTGGTGCTCGCGGTGCAGTCCGACACCCTGCCGCTGACCCAGGTCAACGAGTTCGCCGATACCATCCTCGCGCAGCAGATTTCGCAGATCAAGGGCGTTGGCCTGGTCAATATCGGCGGGGTGCAAAAGCCTGCCGTGCGGATCCAGGTCGATCCGGCGAAATTGGCGGCACTGGGCATCGGCCTCGAAGAAATTCGCGGCGTAATCGCGACCGCCACGGTGAACCAGCCGACCGGCCTGGTCGACGGCAAACAGCAGAGCTTCACCGTCTACACCAACGACCAGGTTCTGAAAGCGGCGGCCTGGAACGACATCGTGCTGGCCTGGCGCAACGGCGCACCGATCCGGGTGCGCGATGTCGGCGTCGCGGTCGAAGGTCCCGAAGACATTCGCGCGGCCGCCTGGGCTTATGCAGGCGGCGCGGCGCCGGCCGACAGCGCTGTAAAGAATGGACGCGGCATGACCTTGTTCATCACCAAGGAGCCCGGCGCGAACGTGATCGAAACGGTTGAGCGCATCAAGGCCGCGCTGCCGCGCCTACGGGCTGCGATTCCGCCATCGGTGTCGGTCAACATCCTGGTCGACCGCACGCAGAACATTCGGGCGTCGGTGAGCGAAGTCGAACACACGCTACTCATCACGATCGCCGCGGTGATCGGCGTGATCTTTATTTTTCTGCTCAACGTGCCGGCCACCTTGATTCCGGGTGCGACGGTGCCGCTCGCGCTGCTCGGCACCTTCGCGGGCATGTACGTGGTCGGCTACAGCCTGGACAACCTGTCGCTGATGGCGCTCACGATCTCGGTCGGCTTCATCGTCGACGACGCGATCGTGATGCTCGAGAACATCTACCGCTACATCGAGAAAGGCATGAAGCCGATGGAGGCCGCGCTCAAAGGCTCGGCCGAGATCGGCTTCACGATCATCTCGATTTCGGTGTCGCTCGTTGCGGTGTTCATTCCGCTGTTGCTGATGGGCGGCATCGTCGGGCGCCTGTTTCGGGAATTCGCGGTGACGGTCACGATGACGATCGTGGTGTCGGTGTTGGTGTCGCTCACGCTGACGCCGATGCTGTGTTCGCGGTTTTTAAGCGACAACCACGTGAAGCCGCACGGCCGGTTGTATCGATCGTTCGAGCGCGGCTTCGCTGCGATGCTGGCCGGCTACAAGCGTGGGCTCGACGTGGTGCTGCGGCACGAGTTTCTGACCCTGTGCGTATTTTTTGCGACTCTCGCGCTCACGGTGCTGATGTTCGTTTTCAGCCCGAAGGGATTCTTCCCGCAGCAAGACACCGGCACCATCTACGCCTTTGCCGAATCGGCGCAGGATTCCTCGTTCGACGCGATGGCCGGGCGCATGACGCAAGCCGCCGAGGTGGTGCGCAGCGATCCCGACGTGACGGCGTTCGGCATGTTCACCGGCGGTGGCTCGGTCAACACCGGGCGCTACTTCATCGCACTCAAGCCACGCAATGAAGGCCGCACAGCCACAGCCGACGAAGTCATCGCTCGCCTGCGGCCGCAGCTCGCAAAGCTGCAGGGCATCAACCTCTTCATGCAGGCGCCGCAAGACATCAACGTCGGTGGTCGGCTCGCGCGTACCCAGTACCAATACACATTGACCGACACCGACCTGGCCGAACTCAACCTTTGGGCGCCGCGGCTGGCCGATCGTTTCAAGAAGATTCCCGAACTGACCGACATCGCGACCGACCAGCAAAACGGTGCAGCCGCAGCGGTGCTCACCATCGACCGCGCGCGCGCCTCGAGCTTCGGCATATCACCGGCATTGATCGATGCGACGATCAATAACGCGATCGGCCAGCGTCAGGTCGCCCAGTACTTCACCCAGACCAACAGCTACCACGTGATTCTGGAAGTGACGCCGGCACTTCAAAAGGATCCGGCGTTGTTCGACAAGCTCTACCTCACCTCGCCGCAGAGCGGCAAACAGGTGCCACTGTCGGTTTTCGTCAAGGTCGAAACCGACAAGACCGCGTACCTTCTGATCGCCCATCAAGGGCAGTTCCCGGCGGTGACGATTTCGTTCAACCTCGCGCCCGGTGTGTCGCTCGGCGACGCGGTGAAGGCGATCGGCAAGGCGCAAGCGGAGATGGGCGTTCCGGCGACGCTCGCGGGCAGCTTTCAGGGCACGGCGCGCGCCTTCGGCGAATCGCTCGCGAGCCAACCGTACCTGATCGCCGCGGCGCTGATTGCCGTCTACATCGTGCTGGGCCTGCTCTACGAGAGCTTCATTCATCCGCTGACGATCTTGTCGACCTTGCCGTCGGCCGGTCTCGGCGCGCTTTTGATCCTGCGGCTCGGCGGCTACGATCTGAGCGTGATCGCGCTGATCGGCATCATTCTTCTGATCGGCATCGTCAAGAAGAACGGCATCATGATGATCGACTTCGCGCTCAGTGCCGAGCGCGAGCGCGGGCTGCCGGCGCGCGAGGCGATCTACGAAGCCTGCCTGCTGCGCTTCCGCCCGATCATGATGACCACGGCCTGCGCCTTGCTCGCGGGCCTGCCGCTGATGCTCGGTCAGGGCGCCGGTTCCGAACTGCGACGGCCGCTCGGCTTCGCGATGGTGGGTGGCTTGCTCTTATCGCAGGCGATGACTTTGTTCACCACGCCGGTGGTGTATCTGTATCTGGATCGCGCGCACGACTGGTATGTGCGGCGCAGAAATGAGCGGCGGGCGCGGAAAGCGGCTGACCGCGCCGGGTCGAGAAGGGCTCTGGATGCGAGCGGGCGCTGAACGCGCATCGGCAAACGCAGTGCGCGCAGCGCCCTGGGACAGCGCTTCAGATTTACACACAAAGGGATCGAAACGCCCAGCTGGCCGTGCTCTATGCCGCCGGCCCGGCCGTTTTTTCGGACTGCCTCATCGCTTGCACCAATGCCCGCCTTGGATCGGACAGCACACCGACCTTCGACAAAACCATGCGCGGCCTGCCCCGCGTGACGCTGCTGGCGACTTGATCCTCGCGAATTCAGCCGGCGCACTGGCTGCTTATGCCGAGCATCCTTAAATCTCCACCTTCGATCCCAACTCCACCACCGCATTGTTCGGCAGACTCAAAAAGCCCGCTGCGCCGCTCGCGTTGTGGTGCATCTGGGCGAACAGCTTTTCGCGCCAGGGCGCCATGCCGGTGCCGATGGTCGGGATGACGACATCGCGCGAGAGAAAGTAGCTGGTCGTCATCGGATCGAGCTGACAGCCGCGGTTGCGCACACGCTCGAGCGCGCTCGGCAGGTCTAGGTCGTTCTTGAAGCCGTAGTTGACGATCACCTGCCAGCAGTGGTGGCCGAGCGGCTCCACTTCGACCCGTTTGTCCATCGAAATCCAGGGCACTTCGTGGCTGCGCACGGTCACGAAAAGGTTCCGCTCGTGCAGCACCTTGTTGTGCTTCAGGTTGTGCAGCAACGCATTGGGCACGGTGCCGGGCTCGACAGTCAAAAACACCGCGGTGCCGTCGACCCGGGTCGGCGGTGCAACGAACACCGAATCGAGAAAGCCGCGCAAGTCGATCGCGTCCTTGTGCTGCGCCTCGCCCATCAGGCGCCGGCCTTCCTTCCAGGTGATCATGAGCGTGAAAACGGCCGCGCCGATCATGAGCGGGAACCAGCCACCAGCGAACAGCTTGAGCAGGTTCGAGGCGAAGAACAGAAAGTCGACCACGAAAAATACCGACGTGGCGCCGATGCACAACGCGAGCGGCAGCTTCCATGCGAAGCGAATCACGAAGAACGTGAGCACCGTCGTGATCAGCATGTCGGTGGTCACGGCGATGCCGTAAGCCGCGCCGAGCGCTTCGGACGAACGGAACAGCACCACCGCGATCACGATGGCGACGAACAGCGACCAGTTCACGAGCGGTATATAAACCTGCCCCGCCGAGCGCACGCTGGTGTGCTCGATGTTGAGGCGCGGCAGGTAGCCGAGCTGGATCACCTGACGCGTGACGCTGAACGCGCCGGTGATGAGCGCTTGCGAAGCGATCACCGTGGCTGCCGTCGCGAGAAGCACCAAAGGCACCAGCAGCCATTTGGGGCCCATCAGAAAGAACGGGTTGGCGACCGCCATCGGGTTCTCGAGCAGCAACGCGCCCTGGCCGAAATAGTTGAGCGTGAGCGCCGGCATCACGACCGAGAACCACGCGATCCGGATCGGCGCCTTGCCGAAATGCCCGAGGTCGGCATACAGCGCCTCGGCGCCTGTCACGCACAGCACGGTGGCGCCGAGGATGATGAAACTCGTGACCGGGTTGGCCCAGATGAACTTGAGTGCATACCAGGGCGAGAGCGCTTTCAAAATTTCAGGATGGTTCGCGATCTGCATCACGCCGAGCACCGCGATCGTCACGAACCAGACCAGGGTGATCGGCCCGAAGTAACGGCCGATGCCCGTAGTGCCGCGCTTCTGAACCAGAAACAAACACAGCAGCACGACCAGCGTGATCGGAATCACATAGTGCTCGAGCTGCGGCGAAACGACTTCGAGCCCCTCGATCGACGAAAGCACCGAGATCGCCGGCGTGATCACGCCGTCGCCATAGAAAAGCGAGGTGCCGAAAATGCCGACGATCAACAACACGCGCCGCAATCGCGGCCGATCGACCACCGCGCGGGACGCGAGCGCGAGCATCGCGACCAGGCCGCCCTCGCCTTCGTTGTCGGCGCGCAGCACCAGCACCACGTATTTGATCGACACGATCACCGTGAGCGTCCAGAAGAACATCGACAGGATGCCGTAGACGTTGTCGATCGTGAACGGCACCCGGCCTTCGCCGAACACCGCCTTCACCGCATACAGCACGCTGGTGCCGATGTCGCCGTAGACGACGCCGATGGCCGCGAGGATCAGCGCGGGCGATATTTTTTTGGGAGGATGAGACACAGGGGTCGCTGGGGTAGACGGTTCGGCGCTGCCGGCCGCACAGGTGCGAGCCGAACGCAGCGTAGCCGCTGCGATCGTCCGGCGCCTGCCGCACCCGCCACGTTGCGCCCGCTATTCTGCCGTTGCAGCGGCCTCGCACCTATGGCTGCGTGGCGCTTGCGCGTCAGGAGGGCGTCACGAAAGCGCCAGCGCGACAAGTGCAGCCCGCCGGGTTGACACACCGGCCTGCGTCACTCGTACACCTCGGCTTCGGGGTCGGTAACTTCCAGCTCGTAGCTCGCAGCAGCCATCGCGAGCCGGCCGACCACGCCATACATGTAAAACCGGTTCGGTGCACTGCGGCCCGGCTTCGCGCCAGGCTGAGGTAAGCGCGCACTCTCGACGAAAGCCAATGGAACATAACTTGCACCGGGCGAGTCCAGGCTTTCGTCGCTGCGTCGATCGGCATGCACGCGGTAAAAACCGCCCACCACATAACGGTCGATCATGTAGACCACCGGTTCGGCGACGCCGTCATGCACTCGTTCGTGCGTGAGCACGCCTTCCTGGACCACGACCTCAACTGAGGCAACCGCAGCCGCAGCCGCAGCCGCCTCGGCACCGCTGGCACCGCTGGCCTTGCCGCCGCGCCGGGCCGCGCCGTCGCCACCCGCCTTGCGCTCACGCGACTTTTGAAGGGCGGCTTCGACTTCCTTCGCATCGTGCACGGTCACGACACCGATGCGCGCATCGCCGCTGTCGGACTTGACGATCGCGAACGGCTTTTCGTTGATGCCGTATTCCTTGTATTTGCGGCGCACCTTGCCGAGCACCGCATCGACCTGCGCCGTGATCGCTTCGAGCCCCGCGCTCGTCGTCGGGTCGACGGCTTCTTCGGTCTTGCCGTAGATCGGATTGATCAGCCATGGATCGATGCCGAGCAATTTACCCAGGCGTTTGGAAAGCTCTTCGTAACTGCGGTAGTGGTTGCTTTTGCGTCGCACGGTCTGGCTCGCATGCACCGGCGGCAGCAGGTACTGCTCGTGCAGGTCTTCGAGAATGCCCGGCGCACCGGCTTTCAGGCTCGAATTGAGCAGGATGGTGCAGGGATCGAAGTTTTTGAGGCCCAGGCGCCGCCGACTGCGGGCCAGTGGTTCCAGACAGATCGTTTCACCGTGCGGCAGCACGAGTTCTTCGGCGGTGGTCAGCGCCGGATCGATCGAGCCGATCCGCACGTTGAGCCCGGCCATCTGGAAAATGCGCTGCAACTGCAACACATTCGACAGATAGAAACTGTTGCGCAGATGGCTCTCGGGCACGATGAGCAAGTTCCGCGCTTCGGGGCAAATTTTTTCGATGGCTGCCTGCGCCGCCTGCACCGCGAGCGGCATCATCTCTTCGGTGAGGTTGTTCCAGCCGTTGGGTACGAGGTCGGTATCGACCGGCGCGAGCTTGAAGCCCGCATTGCGGATGTCTACCGCGCTGTAGATCGGCGGCGTGTGCTCCATCCATTCGAGCCGGAACCAGCGCTCGATTGCGGGCATCGAGTCGAGCACCCGTTGCTCCAGTTCGTTGATCGGACCCGTGAGGGCAGTGACGAGATGGGGAACCATGCAAAAATTGCCTCGATGAAACGCAGCGGCGGTTGTAGGAATATGCCTTTGGCACCTGTAGGTCATGCAGATGGGGCCGAATGCAGAGCATGCAACAGCGTGGACTGCGCGCCTGTCAGGCAAGCGCTCAAATTTGCAACCGTGATGTCCGCCGGGGTGCGCGGGCGCCCTATCGGCGCCAGAAAGAGGGCGTCAAAAGCACGATGAAACTCAGCATTTCGAGCCGTCCGAGCACCATTGCCATAGTGCAGATCCAGACCTGAAAGTCGCTCAGCACCGCAAAATGCGCCGCCGGCCCCACGGCGCCCAACCCCGGGCCCATGCAGTTGACGCTCGCGATCACGGCGCTGAAAGCAGTGACCGGATCGGCGTCGGTCAGCACCATCAGCATCGACAAGGTGATGATCGTCACGCCGTAGACCAGCATGAAAGCCAGCACCGAGAAAATCACGCGGTGGTCGATCACGATCGAGCCGAGCGTCACCGGCTGCACCGCGCGCGGATGCACGAGGCGCGTCATCTCGCGTTTGGCCTGCTTGAGCAGAATGAGCACCCGCACCATCTTGATGCCGCAGCCGGTCGAGCCGGCGCTGGTCGCGATGCCCGACAGCAGCAGCATCAGCATCGGTGCGAAGACCGGCCAGGTCAGGTAGTCGACCGACGAATAGCCGGTGGTGGTCGCGATCGACACTGCGTTGAACATGCCGAAGCGAAACGCTTCCATCGGGCCGTAAAGGCCCTTGGCCCAGAGCACGAACGCGACGATCAGTCCGCCGCCGGTGAGCGCGATGAGCGTGCCGCGCAATTCCGGATCGGCCCAGAAGCCGCGCCAATGACCCTTGCGCATCGCGACGAAATAAAGCGCGAAATTACAGCTCGCGACATACATGAACACGAGCGCGATGCATTCGAGCGGCAGCGAATGAAAGTAGCCGAAGCTCGCATCGTGCGAAGACATGCCGCCCAGGCTCACGGTGCTGAACATGTGCATTACCGCGTCCGTCGGCGTCATGCCGGCAACCCAGTAAGCGACGCCGCAGGCCAGCGAGAAAACCGCGTAGATGCCCCAGAGGCCTTTGGCGGTTTCGGTGACGCGCGGCGTGATGCGGCTGTCCTTGATCGGCCCCGCGACTTCGGCCTTGAAGAGCTGGCTGCCGCCGACGCCGAGCAGCGGCAGGATCGCCACCGCCAGCACCAGAATGCCCAGCCCGCCGAGCCACTGCAAAAAGCAGCGCCAGAAGTTGATCGACACCGGCAACGCATCGAGGCCCACCAGCACCGTCGCGCCGGTGGTGGTGAGCCCGGATACCGCCTCGAAGTAGGCATGCGTGAAATTGACCGGTCGGCCCGCGGCTGCGAGGCCGAGCGACAACGGCAAGCTCGCGAAAAGCGGCAGCACCAGCCAGGTCAATGTGACCAGCAACACGCCGTGCCGCGGATGCAGTTCGCGCCGGAAGTTCCTCAGGCCGAACCACAACACGACGCCGACGCCGAATGCGCTGCCCGCGGCGATCGGCCAGACCGTTGCAAGCCCGTCGGCTTCGAACCATGACAAGGTCCAGGGCGCCAGCATCGTCAATGCAAAAAACGTCAGCAACACGCCCAGCACGCGCAGGACCGGAAAAAACTCGCGCATTCGCGTGCTCTGCCTGCGCGTTCAGAGAAAGGTCGCGCTCACGCGGAACAGCTGCTCCACCTCGCGAACCAGGCGCTTGCGCGGAATGAAGATGACGACATGGTCGTTGGGCTCGATCACCGTGTCGCCGCGTGGAATGATCACTTGCGGCGGTGCATCGGTGCTGCGCCGGGCTTTTACTGGCAGCCCACGCTCGACGGCAGCCGCTTCCGCATCGGGAAGGCCGCGCAAGATCAACCCGAAGTGCGCCTCTTTCGGCAACGTGATGTCGTCGATCCGCCGGCCGACCACGCGCGAAGTCTTGGGGTCGCCGCGCGCAACGATTTCGAGCGCCTCGGCCACGCCGCGGCGCAGGCTGTGCACCGCCTGCACGTCGCCCTGGCGCACATAGGCCAGCAGCTCGCCGAGGATGGTCTGGTCCGGTGACAGCGCAATGTCGATCCGGGTGCCATGCATCAGGTCGGCGTAGCTGCGCCGGTTGATGAGCGCCAGCACCCGGTTCGCGCCCATCCGCTTGGCGAGCAGCGCAGCCATGATGTTGTCTTCGTCGTCCGGCGTGAGCGACAGGAACAAATCGATCCGCTCGATCCCTTCTTCGGCGAGCAAGTCCTCGTCGGTCGCGTCGCCCTGCAACACCAGCACCCGGGATGGCAGGCTCGACGCCAGCATCACGCAGCGCTCGGGATTGCGCTCGATGATCTTGATCTTGAACTCGCTCCCGTTCGCCGACAGCTGCTTCGCCAGTCGCAACCCGACCCGGCCGCCGCCCGCGATCATGATCTGCTCGACCTTCCTGCTGACGCTGCCTTCGTTGCGGTGCAGCGCATGCAGCACGGCCTGCAGGTGCTCGCGCGCCGACAGCACGAACACCTCGTCGCCGGGCTCGATCCGGGTCTGGCCCTCGCAGATGATGAAGCGGTCGGGCTGGTCGAGCAGACGCCGGTAGATCGCGACGATTCGCATGTCGGCATCGGGCACGTACTGGTTCAGCTCGGCGATGGTGTGGCGCACCAGTGGCGCGCCCGACACCGCGCGCACCGACACCAGTTGCGCCAGACCGCCGGCGAACTCGCGCACCTGCAGCGCCTCGGGAAACTCGATCAGCTTGCCGATGTAGCGCACCAGCGACTCTTCGGGGCAGATGATGCGGTCGACCGCAAAGCCTTCCTTGCCGAGAAGCGGGCTGTCGCCCTTGAAGCCGTCCGAGCGCACCCGCGCGATGCGGGTCGGAACGTTGAACAGCTGATAGGCGACCTTGCAGGCGACCAGATTGGTTTCGTCGGCCTGGGCGCAGGCGATCAACATGTCGGCGTCTCCCGCGCCGGCTTCGGCGAGCACGTCGGGCTCGATCCCGTTGCCGAGCACGCCGCGCAGCTCGAAACGCTCTTCGAGTTCGCGCAGACAGCGCGGATCGTGGTCGATCACCGTGATGTCGTTGCGCTCGGAGACCAGCGCCGAAGCCACGCTCTGGCCGATTCGGCCGGCGCCGAGGATGATGATTTTCAAAGCGTGGACTCGGTCAAGGCGGATCGTTTCTGCATCCGCGCACCGCGCGTCAATGACGCAACTGGCCTTCGCCGAGCACGACCCATTTGAGCGATGTCAGCCCCTCGATGCCGACCGGCCCGCGCGCATGGAACTTGTCCGTGCTGATGCCGATTTCGGCGCCGAGCCCGAACTCGAAGCCATCGGCGAAACGCGTGCTCGCATTGACCATCACGCTCGCCGAATCGACTTCGCGCAGAAAACGCTGCGCATGCATGTGATCGCGGGTCACGATCGCGTCGGTGTGATGGCTCGAATAACGGTTGATGTGCGCAATCGCTTCGTCGATTCCCGAGACCACCTTGATGCTGATGATCGGCGCGAGGTATTCGCTAGACCAGTCGTCTTCGGTGGCTTCGACGAGCGTCAGGTTTGCTATGTATTTTGTAGCTGTCTGCGCACGCCCACTGGGCGTCTCAGCCATTTTTTTCTTGAATATCTGAATGGCTTCTCGGTCGCCACGAACTTCGACATGCTTGGCCGCGAACACTTCGCCGATGCGCGGCAAAAAGGCTTCGGCGACGCTGCGCGCGACCAGCAAGCCTTCGGCCGCATTGCACGGGCTGTATTTCTGCGTCTTCGCGTTGTCGACGATCGCCAGCGCCATGTCCAAGTCGGCTCTGTCGTCGACGTAGACATGGCAGTTGCCGTCGAGATGCTTGATCACCGGCACCTGCGCGTCGCGGCTGATGCGCTCGATCAAGCCCTTGCCGCCGCGCGGAATGACCAGGTCGACGAATTGCGGCATCGCGATCAGCTGACCAACGGCTTCGCGATCGGTGGTTTGCACGAGTTGCACGGCCTCGGCGGGCAGTCCCGCTTCGGCCAGCGCTTCGCCGACCAGCGCGGCCAATGCCTTGTTCGACTCGATCGCCTCCGAGCCGCCACGCAAGATCGCCGCGTTGCCGCTCTTGATCGCGAGACTCGCCGCCTCGATCGTCACGTTTGGACGGCTCTCGTAAATCATGCCGAACACGCCGATCGGCACCCGCATCTGGCCGACCCGGATTCCACTCGGTTGCTGGCGCATGCCGATGATCTCACCGATCACATCGGGCATCGCCGCGAGCTGCTCGCAGCCTTCGGCGACGGTGTCGATCGCTTTCGACGTGAGCTTGAGCCGATCGAGCAGTGGCGCCGCGAGGCCGGCTGCGGTCGCCCGCGCGAGATCTTTTTGATTGGCATCGGCGAGCTGCGGCCCCGCCGAGCGCAACCGCCGCGCAAGCGCCCGCAACGCCCTGCTCTTCGTCGCCGAATCGGCCCGCGCCATCAGCCCCGCCGCTGCCCTGGCCTGCGAGCCGAGGGCCTGCATGTGCTCGTTGATGTTGAACGCGTTCATGGCTTTATTTTCCCATGGCAACGGGTGTGCGAATCGGCGGTCAGGAAATCGGACAGCCGAACGCGAAGGGCGCGAAGGTTTCGCGAAGGACGCGAAGGGAAACCGCGGAAAATTTATTGAAAAGTAATTGAGGAAGCCGCTGCGAGTGCGCAGAATGCTATCGAATAAGTAGCAATCCAGCTCTTCGATTCCGCTGCATTCGGAAACGCACTCTTCATTTTCATCTTCGCAAGCGCCGCTCACCCCGAATCCAGAAAGTATTTTGGCATCGCCTTTCGCGTTCTTCGCGAAACCTTCGCGCCCTTCGCGTTCGGCTGCCCGCATCCGCCTTCATACCCGAACTTCAACCCCTGCAAGCTCGGCACAGCATCAACGCGAGCCGCTGCAATGCGAGCCATGCATCGGCGGGCCAATCGGGTTGTTTCAAGCCTTTGACGATGCCGTCCACCACATGCGCCGAGTGCAGCAACTGTGCGAGTTGGCGCGGCTCGAGCCGCGGCAGCACGCGCTCGAAAGCGCGCTCACGCTGACCCCAGATTCGGTTTTCGCGCAATGCCATCGGCATCGGGCGGCCGGCGGCGATCGCATCCTTCACGCGCTTGAGCGCGCGAATGTCCTCGGCCAGCGTGTAATGCACCCGCACCGCGGCTTCGCCTTCGGCTTGCAAACCGTCGAGCATGCGCGCGAGCCGGATCGGATGGCCGCCGAGCACGGCGTCCGAGAGCTTGAACACGTCATAACGCGCGACGTTGCTGACGGCGGTTTCGACCTGTTCCCAGCTCAATTCACCGGCCGGGTAGAGCAGCGCGAGCTTCTGGATTTCCTGGTGCGCCGCGAGCAGATTGCCCTCGACCCGGTCGGCGAAGAATTGCAATGTGCGCTGCCCCGCCTCGCTCGCCTGCACCCGCTGGTCTTGTCGCGCCAGCCGCTGCGCGATCCAGCCCGGCAGCGCATGTCGCTCGACCGGCTCCACCGCGACGGTGACGCCATGCGCCTCCAGCGCGCCGAACCAGGCGCTGTTGCGCGTCGCGCGATCGAGCGCCGGCAATAACACCAAAGTCACTGTGCTGTCGTTCCCCTCGGCCGACTCCGCCAATTGCTGCAACGCCACCGCGCCGTCCTTGCCCGGCTTGCCTGACGGAATCCGAATCTCGACCATCTGCTTGTCCGCGAACAGCGACAACGAACCGCCCGCCGCCAGCACCGCACTCCAGTCGAAATGCGCGCCCGCCACCGTGTACGACGAGCGCTCCGAACACCCCTGCGCCACGGCGGCCGCCCGAATCGCATCCCCCGCCTCCTGCGCCAGCAACGGTTCGTCGCCGTGCAGGACGTAGAGGGGTTTCAGACTCTTCTGGAGATGGTTTGCGAGTTGCGCCGCAGGCAGTTGCATGATTCTGATTGTCGATTCGAACGCCTTGGAAAAAAGGTGGCACCAGCATTCCCAGTGGAACACCACGGAACGGGCTTTGCCCGGCCGTAGGTGTTGCCCCCTTGAGGGGGTATGGACGCTACACGCAGTGAGCGGCAAACGGGGGTGGACCAGAACACCACGGAACGGGCTTTGCCCGGCCGTAGGTGTTGCCCCCTTGAGGGGGTATGGACGCTACACGCAGTGAGCGGCAAACGGGGGTGGACCAGAACACCACGGAACGGGCTTCGCCCGGCCGCAGGTGTTGCCCCCTCGAGGGGGTATGGGAATTACACGAAGTGAATTCCAAACGGGGGTGGGACTACTTCACCGCAGCGAGGCGCCGCAAAATTTGCTGCGAAATATCCTTCTGCATGTCCCGCAGCAGCAACTGCTCCTCGCCTTCCTTCGCGAGCGCGGCGGTTTCGTTGTAGCTGATGTCGCGGTACTGGGTTAGCTCCGTCGGGACCAGCAGCGCCTTGCCGGCGGGCGTGTCGAGCTTGAAGACGACGCGCAGGCGCAGTTGCAGTTCGCGCACCTGGCCCGAGGCATTGGTCGAGACGACGGCGCGCTCCTGGTTCTCGGAGACGATGGTGAGGATCGCCTCGGCTTCGGCCTTGCGTTCGGGCGGCAGCACGACGACGTTGCCGCCGAGCGGCAGGCCGCGCCGCAGCAATCGCACGATCGCCGATTCGCCGGGCACCGAGATGGTCTTGAACGCATATTCGGGCGCCTTGCGCAACTCGAAGCCGCAGCCGTTGAGGCCCAAACCGGCGATACCGGCGGTGGCCGTGAGGAGCGCTGCCAGCAGCGCGCGGCGATCCGATCGATGAGCAGTTTTCATACGACGATGTTGACCAGGCGACCCGGCACGACGATCACGCGCCTGGCCTTGGCGCCCGGCGCGAACTGGGTGAACGCTTCGCTCGCGAGCGCGAGTTTTTCGATCTGCGATTGGCTCGCATCGGCCGGCACGGTGATCTCGCCGCGCAGCTTGCCGTTGACCTGCAGCATCAGAACGACCTCGTCCTGTTCGAGCGCGGCTTCATCGACTTGCGGCCACGGCGCATCGAGCAGGCTGCCCCAGGCGTCGTGGTAGCCCAACTCGCGCCAGAGCTGGTGCGTGATGTGCGGCGTCGCCGGATAGAGCACGCGCAGAAGGATGCCGAAGCCTTCGCGCACTGCCGGAAACATTTCCTCAGCGAGACCGCGCATTCGGGCACGCTCGACTTCGTTAAGACCCGACAGATCCAATGCGGAGACAAGGCAATCTTTCTCAGCCTCCAGCGCGTTGAGCAGTTTCATCGCGCCCGACACCACGGTGTTGTATTGCATGCGCTGGTAGTCGTATTCGACTTGGCGCAGCACTGTATGAATTTCTAAACGCAAGTCTTTGGCGTCTGAACTAAAAGTGGTTGAAACACCCATTGGATCAGCGCTGCCAGCTATTTTTTCAATAGCATTTGCCGCTTCGGATGCAGCCAGCGCCACGCCGAAATTCCAGAGTCGACGCAAAAACCGGAAGCTGCCCTCGACAGCCGCATCGTTCCATTCGAGCGTCGCTTCGGGCGGCGCGGTGAACATGGTGTAGAGCCGCGCGGTGTCGGCGCCGTACTGGTCGATGAGCGCTTGCGGATCGACGCCGTTGCGCTCGCTCTTGCCCATTTTGCCGATGCCGCCATAGCGCACGTCGCGGCCATCGGCCAATTTGCCGCCGGTGATGCGGCCCTGCGCATCGAGTACGGGCGTGACCTCGCCCGGCGGGTGGTAGCGCTTGCCGCCTTGAGGATCGCGTTCGAAATAAATGTGGTTGAGCACCATGCCCTGCGTGAGCAGGCGGGTGAAGGGCTCGTCGATCGAAACCAGATCGAGGTCGCGCATCACCTTGGTCCAGAAGCGCGCATAGAGCAGATGCAGGATCGCATGCTCGATGCCGCCGATGTACTGGTCCATCGGCATCCAGTAGCGCGCGCCCTCGCCGACCATCGCCTCCTCGTTGTCCGGGTCGCAATAGCGCATGAAGTACCAGGCCGAATCGACGAAGGTGTCCATCGTGTCGGTTTCGCGCCGCGCGGGTTTGCCGCAGACAGGGCACGCGACACGCTTGTCGCTCCCTGGACTCGCCGCGTGGAAGCTCTCGTGCTTTTCGAGCGGGTTGCCCGAGCCGTCGGGCACGCAGTCGGTCGGCAGCAGCACCGGCAGGTCGCGCTCGGGCACGGGCACCGCGCCATGCTCGGCGCAATGGATCATCGGAATCGGCGTGCCCCAATAGCGCTGCCGGCTCACACCCCAGTCGCGCAGCCGCCAGGTCGTCATCTTGCCGCCGAGGCCTTTTTGCGCGAGCGCATGCGCGACCGCATTGACCGCCTCCTCGAAGCGCATGCCGCTGAAGGTGTCGGAGTTGATCGTGACGCCGTTCGTTTTGTCGGCATACCACTCCTGCCACTGGTGGTAGTCGAAGCGCGGCATGTGATCGACCCAGATCACCTGCGTGATGCCGATGCCGTACTTGTTGGCGAAGGCGAAGTCGCGCTCGTCGTGCGCGGGCACGCCCATCACCGCGCCGTCGCCATAGCCCATCAGCACATAGTTGCCGACCCAGACCTCGACCGGCTCGCCGGTCAGAGGATGCGTCACGTGAAGGCCGGTCGCGACACCTTTTTTTTCCTGCGTCGCCAGGTCGGCTTCGGAAGTGCCGCCGCCTTTGCACTCTTCGATGAAGGCTGCGACTTCGGGCCGGGTCGCTGCTGCCGCTGTCGCGATCGGATGCTCCGGCGCCACCGCGCAAAAGGTCACGCCCATGATCGTGTCGGCGCGGGTCGTGAAAACATACATGCGGCCGTCGCCGATCACCGCGCCGCTCGCATCGCGGATGTCATGCGTGAAAGCGAAGCGCACGCCGGTCGACTTGCCGATCCAGTTCTCCTGCATCAAGCGCACGCGCTCGGGCCAGCCGCCGAGCTTGTGGCGGGTGTGGTCGAGCAGCTCTTCGGCGTAGTCTGTGATCTTCAGGTAGTAGCCCGGAATTTCGCGCCGCTCGACCGCAGCGCCGGTGCGCCAGCCCTTGCCGTCGATCACCTGCTCGTTGGCCAGCACCGTCTTGTCGACCGGGTCCCAGTTGACGACCTGGGTCTTGCGGTAGGCGATGCCCTTGTCGAGCATCTTCAAAAACAGCCACTGGTTCCACTTGTAGTAGGCCGGGTCGCAGGTCGTGACCTCACGGCTCCAGTCGATCGCGAGACCCATCGCCTGCAACTGCTGCTTCATGTGGGCGATGTTGTCGAGCGTCCATTGCGCGGGCGGTACGCGGTTTTGCAACGCAGCGTTCTCGGCAGGCAGGCCGAACGCGTCCCAGCCCATCGGCATCAACACGTTGTAACCGCACATGCGCATGTGGCGCGCAAGCATGTCGTTGATCGTGTAGTTGCGCACATGGCCCATGTGCAGCTTGCCGCTCGGATAGGGCAACATCGAGCAGGCGTAGTACTTCGGGCGACTCGGGTCTTCTGTCACACGATAGGCGTCGGCCGCGCGCCAGTGGGCTTGCGCGGCTGATTCGACTTCGCTGGGTTGGTAGCTCGGGTTCATGGGGGTGGGCGGTGACCGGGCTGGAATTATCGCGGGTCTCGATGCGGCGCGGGGGCCGGCAGGGGAACGGATTCGGGAGCGGACTTCCGGACGCAGAAGACGCAGAGGTTTCGCAGAAGGCGCAGAAAAGAAGAGGGAAAATTTCTTTTCAAGGAGTCACTTCTCTTGTTTAGCCGACGGTACGCAGCGTTTGCAGTTGCGCGTTGCCGTGCAGGAGAGGAACGCTCAACCGTCTGTGAAAACTGTCAGCACGCCGGTGTAGCCATACAGGTGATGGCGCGCGATTTCGCCGCCGGCGAAAAAGCCGACGAGGGGCACGTCGCCGAGCGCGTGGCGGACGATCTGCATCTCGGCGCTCGGTGCGCCGAAGTGCGGGCCGCCGCGTCCGGCGCAGCTCACATAGACCGCACCGGCGATGCGGCGTGCGGGATGCGGGCCGGCTTCGATGCCGGGCGAGAAGCCGGCCGCGAGGGCGCTGGCGGTTTCGAGAGTTTGCTCTTCAGGCTCGAGTTCTTCGCGAATTTCGGCGCAGATGCGCATCAGGTCAGCGCGCGCGGCTTGCGCGTTGCGGCGCACGAAGGTGAGGCGCATGCCTGTCTCGGGATGGTCGGCGATCGCGACCGCGCGCCGCGTCGGATCGAGCCCGATGATGTGGCGCACCAGCACGTCGGCGCCGAGATCGCCGCCGCGGCGCACCGTGTCGCTGCCCGGATGCGAGAGCCCGACCATCGTCGCGCGCACGGTCTCGATCGCGGGCTGCGGCCGGTCGAGCGAAATATCGAGATCGCGCAGCAGCACATCGAGCGCGGGCTCGCCGTCGAGCTTTGTGACGAGGTTCGATTCGACCGCGGTGATTTCGTGCGCGGGCGAAATGCTCTGGCAGCCTTGCGTCACGCGCGAGATCAGCCGCACCTCGGGGCCGAACACCACGCCCGACAAGCCGCCTGAAAAAACGCCGCTCGCCGCGCCATGGCCCGGCAAGTTGCCGTTGCCACCGATCGCGAACTGCAATGCGCCCGCGCGGCCCGACGAGAGGCCGCCGAAGAGGTAACCGGTTTCGGTGCGTGCGGCCAGATCGGCGAGCAGCTCGGGCAGGTCGGGCGCCGCCGGATCGGCATGGACCAATGCGGTATGCGCCTCGAAGCCGCTGATCTCGGAACCCGCGAGCGGCGCGACGCCGGAGAACACGCGGTACTGGTCGCTCGGCACCGCGCAGAGCATCACGCACAACGCGGGCTCGTCGAAGTACTCGGCATTGTTGGCCGCGATGCCGATACCGACCGTGCCGGCCCAATCGGTGATCTCGGGCAATTCGGCGCCGAGATGGTCGAGGATCTCTTGCGAGGCGCCCGCATAGTGGTCGGTGAGATAGACCAGGCCGAGGGTCGGCGCGTCGGCGCATTCGGGCAGCGCCATCTGCGCGCGCAGCTGGGCCAGAACCAGGCCGGCGGCCATCTGCCATTGGGGGTGGGTCGCGTGACCGGCGGGGAAAAGTTTCATCACGGATTCATTATCGGCGGCACGCGGGCGGAGGCCGATCCCGGCCCACAGCACAGTCCGTTCCGCAGGCCGGGAGTCAGGCCGCGCCGGAACCCGAACGCCGCGATGTTTTTGAACTGGCGGCGGATTTTCGGGTGGTTTTTTTTGCTGCCTTTTGCGCTGGCTTGGGGCTCGCCGCAGCGCCGGATTTCGAGCCTTTCGAGCCTTGAGCGCTCGTCCCGTCAGCGGACGCAGCTCTGTTTTTTGTAGCAGACCTCGCCTTTCCAGGCTCCGGCATGCCAGGCATCTTGAGCGCTGCCGCTTCACGCAACGCGGTGCTCGCGATCTGCTCGAACTGCTGAGTCAACGCGCCCCACCATTGCATTGGGTCGATCACGCCCGCAGGGGTCGCACCAGCGGCAGCAGCCGGCGCCGCGGACGCATCGGATGCGGCTGGCGCGGACGGTCGCCCGGATGGCCAGGACGGCTCAGGCGCGGCGCGGCTGACTTCCATCGGCGCCGGCGAAGGCGCAGGCGCAGAAGCGGCGTCGTGTTTGGGTGTCGGCGAGGCCTTCGGCGCGGTCATCGGTCCGGCGCCTCGCGAAAACGCCTTGGCCAGGTCTTCCATCTGCACGTTCATGCCCTTGAGCGTCGAAAGCGTCATGCGCTGCACTTCGAGCGCCTGGATCGTCGCCTTGAGCGCATGCAGGTTCTGTTCGAGCCAGAACTGCACCGTTTTCAATTCCTTGATCCGCTTGTCCACCTCTTCGACGCTCAGGGTCGGCGCGATCCAGCTCGACAGGCCGGTGAGGCCGGCGGCCGGATTGGCAACGCTGCCCGGACTGCCTGCGTTCGCCGCAGCGCCGGTCGCAAGGTTCTTCAGGAAATCGAAGCCGGGGACGAAGTCGGTGAAGGCGAAGGGTTTGGGGGAATCGGGCATGTTGGTCTCCAGTGGTTGTTGTTTGGGGGCAGCTTACTCCGGGTGGCGAGCGGAAGTGTTCGGCGTTTTCTTCGTTGTTTGTGCTATTCAAATCATAGCTGGCTGCGCTCGGCTGTTATGGGTTTCGGGGCTAACAGGCTCGGAAATCTACTGAGGTCTGAGGCCGGGATGTGTGCCCGGCGAAGCAGTCACTTTCTTTTGGCGAAGCAAAAGAGAAGTAGGCCCGCCGCCGGGCGGACATCCCGGCCTCTTGCTATCGTAGAGAAGACAACGCACCCAGATCACGCACACGAAAAGGCGCGTTGCCGCAACACAAAACCTAAAACCTGTACGTCCCCGTCAAAGCAAAATTTCTCCCCTCCCCCGGCGTAATCCACCGGCTCACATGCAGGTGGCTCGACACGAAATACTGCTTGTCCAGCAAATTGCGCAGCGCCAATTGCAGCTCGACCGACTGCCCACCCGCCAGCTTTCGGGTCCAGCTCTGCACCAGGTCGATTCGCGCATAGCCGGGCAGCACGACGGCGTTGGCCTCGTCGGCGAAGCGCTTGCTTTGCGCATAGAGGCCGACGCCGGTTTTCCACTGCCAGTCGGACTTTCGGTGCCAGTCGTACTGGCCCCACAGGCTCGCCGAATGGCGCGCCACGTTCGGAACCTGGTTGCCGCCGTAGACCGGGTTTTCGCGGTACAGCGCCTGGGTATAGGCGTAGGTCGCGGCGATGTCGATCCGCTCGCCGAGTCGGCCGGTGAGCGAGGCCTCGAGTCCGCGCGAGCGCGCCGAGCCGTTGACCGTGAAGTCGAACAAGTTCGTCGGCGTGCTCTGGTCGGCCGCAATCAGGTTGCGCTGGTTTAGCTGGTACAGCGCCAGGTCGCTGATCAACTGGCCGTTTTGCCAGAGCGCCTTCCAGCCGACTTCGACCTGCGCCGAGCGGCGCGACGGCAGCGACTGGTTCCCGGACGACGAGACCTGGTTCGGCGAAATGCCGGTCGCGAAGTTGGCATACACGGTGTCGCTGTCGCCGAAGCGCCGCAGCAGCGCGATCTTGGGCGACCAGCGCGACTCGTCGACGGGCAAGGTGCCGACCGGTCCGAAGAGAAACTTCTGCTTCGTGTAGCGCAGCCCCGCCACGAGCGACCAAGGCCCGAAATCGATCTGGTCCTGCGCCGACAGGGCCGCCGATTCGAGCCGCTCGGTGGTCAGGGCGCTGCTCAGAAACGCCGCGGGAAGGGGCGCGGTGACGCGGCCGTAGACCGGGAAGAACACGTTGATCGGCGGGCTGGTCGAAGCCGGTACCGAGGCCGCGGGCTGGTTCAGGTTTTCCTTGTAGTAGTCGAGGCCGAAGTAAAAGTTGTTCTTCGCGCCGCCCCAGGTTTGCGAGCCGGTCAACGCGGTAGCGGCCGAATCGATTCGCCGGTTCGTGTCGGGCTCCCAGGCCGTCACCCTGTTCCAGGTGCCCGGAAGCTGGCGCGGCAATGGATTGCCGAACAGCACGTTGCGCACCGCGGTCGAATGCGCCTCCAGGTGCGTGAGGTCAGCGGCCAACCGCCAATCGCCGCCGAGCGCCATGTCGCCATGCAGGTCGGCGATGCGGTTGTCGGTGGTCGAATCGGCGAACGGCTCGCCCAATTGCCGGTTGCGCGGCACCGCCACCGGCCGGTTGCCGAGCGCGGGAATGCCGTAGTCGGCCTGATACGTTTGGTTGGTCGCTTCGAATCCGAGCCGCAGGTGGTAGCGGTTCGCGTCGCTTTTGGCGATGCCGAACTTCAGGCCCGTGAGCCGATCGGGCACGCCGCGCCATTCGCTCGCGGCCGAATGGGTCGCGATCACGCGCGCGGCCAATTCCTTGTCCTGCGACAGCACCCGGTTCAGGTCGACCGTGGTGTCCAGGACGCCGTGGCTGCCGCCGCCGACCGAGACGCTGCCGAAGTTCGCCAACTGCGGCTGCCTGGTCACGATGTCGACCGTGCCGCCCGGCTCGCTGCGCACCCCGATCGCCGCGCCCGGCCCGCGCAGCACATCGACGCTTAGGGCGAAGGCCGGCACATACGGATAGTTCGACAGCCGCACGCCATCGCGCAGCACCCGGTTCGAGCCGGTGCCGCTATCGGTGATTGCGCCGCGCAGCACGTAGAACTGCGTGTGCGAGCCGTTGAAGCCCGAATCGGCCTGCGCGCCCGGCACGTTGCGCAGCGCATCCTGCAAAGTGGTGCCGGCCTGGTCGGCGATGCGCGTTTGCGGCACGGTGGTGGTCGAAAAAGGCGTGTCCAGCGTCGAGCCGGGCAAGCCGGTCGCGAGGTTGCCGGTTTGCTGTTCGGGCCGCAAAGCCGGCGCAGTGACGCTGACTTCGGGCAGACGACCGGCCGATGGCGTGGGCGTTTGACCGATTGCATGTTGAAGCGGCATCGCCGCCACGATCGTCGCGGCCATCGTCATCGACAGCGCGTGCGCAGTGAACGGATGGCGAGGTTTGTCCCCCGGGTTGCGCGCGCAACCCGGCCTCGAGGCCAATGAATTCATGGCAAGTAATTCCCGCGGACTATTTCGGCGCAGCGGGAGCGGTGCTGCTGTTGCTGGCAACACCCGCGGCCGCCGCCGTCATGCCGACCGGCACGTCGAGGTCGACCGTGCTTTTGGCGCCGGTGGCGTCCTGGAACAGGAGCACCACGGGCACGCGCGTGCCCGCCTCGAGCGGATTCTTCAAGTCCATCAGCATCACGTGAAAACCGCCGCTTTTCAGCGCGACCGTCTGGTGCGCGGGCAGCGCGATGCCACCCTTCACTTCGCGCATCTTCATGACATCGCCGACGCGTTGCATCTCGTGAATTTGCGCGACGCCTGCGACGGGCGACGAAGCGCCAACGAGGCGCATGTCGGTCGGCGCGGTCAGGTTCATGAACGCGCCGGTACCGCTTTGGCCCGGCACCGACTGGCGCGCCCAGGCGCCCTGCACCTCCACCGGTGCGCTGGCGTCGGCAGCCTGAGAATTTATGGAGAAAGTGGCTGAAACGCCGGCTAATAGAGCGCAGACAGCTACATTTTTAATAGCAACATTAGACATGGACATGGTGATTTCGCTCCGCTGAATCCGAAAGAAATGGGCGCCGCATCGCGCGCGACGGTGGCGCGCAGCGGTACCGACAACGAAAGGTTCAGATGCGGCTCGGCGGGCCGCGCGCGGGCAGCGGCGCCAGCGCCATGCGCACAGCGCACGAAGCGGGAATCGGCTCGGTAAGCCGCTCCATGGGCGCAACCCGCGGCGCCCGGACGGCGAGCTGCAGCGGCGGCGCTGCGCCCGCATGCAGGCACAGCGGGCAATCCAGATGCGCGGCGACCGCGGGCACTGTGCCATCGTCGCCCTGCACCACGAACTTGACCGCGCCGGCAGGCGAGCAGATGCGCTGTAACGCCTGCGGATGCACCAGCGGCGAAGCGATCGCCACGCCGATCGCCAACCCGAACCAGGCCAGCACGAGGCGAGCGAGGAGGCGGGCGCGACGCAGGGACTGCATCGGCCGATTATCAGGCGGCGCGTGGGGTGGCGGCGGTCACCGTCGCGCGCGGGCGGCGCAGCGCGAGGCGCCGCGTTACCCGCCTCAAAACTTCGGCGCGGGCTCGAAGATGCCGGCCGCACGCTCGGCGGGCGGGTCGAGCAGCAAAACCTGCGATTCGTCCAGGTACGGCGTCGACGCATTGGCAGCGCTGGCGCCGGCCTGCGCAGACGCCGATGCGCCGGACGGCACCGGGGCCGCGTCGCCCGAAACCTGCAGCGCGACACCCAATGCCAGCACGGCGCCGACCACGACCAACGCGACCTTGCCCACATCGAGATGAGCTGGCGCTTCGAAGAGATAGGGAGCGGACATGGCATCGACCTTTCCGGGAACTTCGACTCACGCGATATTGCGATGCGAATCAATGTAGGCCGGTTGCCGCACGGCGTGAATACTCCGGAAGCTGTAGGCCAGGGGCCGATCCCGAATCCGTCGACCGACGGCCGGCACTGAAGTCACTGCGCCGGCGGCACGAGCGGTGTCACGCTGAATCCCCGCGCTTCGAGCAAGGCCGGAAGGCTGCCGGGCCCGACCATGTGCAGCACGCCGACCGCAGCGAAAACCCGCTTGCCGCCCGCATGCAGCTTCTCTACGCTGTCCGCGAAACCGAGGTTGCGATCGTCGACGAGGCGCTTCGTGCGCAGGCGCTCTTCGGGCTTGTCTGGATCGGACATGCGCTGTCGAAGAGCGTCGAGCTGCGCAGGGTCGCTCCGGCTCCAGGCATCGGTGATTTCGATCATTTCGGCACGCGCCTTGCCACTTTCGAGCGTGTCCAGCGCACTGTCGATCGCCTGCCCGATATCGGCTTGCGTCGACCCGCCCAGCGCTTTCATCTGATCGCTGACGGTTTCGAGCGCCAGCACCGTCTTGCCCGCGGCCCGCCCGAAGCCTCCGAGAATGAATTCGGATCCGAGATCGACGAACAAGCCGTCGTTGCGCCCGGCCAGCGCAATCAGCCCGCCGACCTGCTGAATCGGCCGCAAATTGGAGAGCGCGTCTTCAGGCAGGCAGGCAATTTCCTTCTGACGCGCGAGCCTGCGCGACCGCTCGGGTGTGAGGAGGGCGCCACGGGTGGCATCGGTTGCCCGCGCGTCCGGCGCGGGTTTTGCGAGAAGCGCCTTGACCGTCACCGGATCGCCCAGATCGAGTTCGAGCGCGATCGTGTCCGCCTCCTTGAGCGCCTGCAGCATCTTCGGCCCCGGATACGCCCATTCGATGCGGCCGATGTGCAGCGTGCCGTAGAGCCACGACGCATGCCCATCGCGCTCGATGCGCCACAGCAGGCCGCGGTCTTTTGCGTTGCGCAGACCGCGGATGGCCGCCTCGCGCGAAAAATCGGCGCTCGGATAGGGCGCCGGGCAATTCGAAGGGATCGAAGGGATGGGCGTAGCGGAGCCGCTCGCCGAAGGCGCCGACGACGGTGCATGCGCGTCGGCAGACTTCGGCAGCGCTTCGGGTTTCGCGGCCGTGCCGAATCGCGACGCTGGTCCGGTTGCGCTGCCCAGCCACAGTCCCCCGGCCAATAAAACGCACAGTACTAGCCCGACCGACCAGCCGAGCAACCAAGGGTGGCGAGCAAGCCGCCGGCGCAATGAAAAAGACATCGGTCACGTGTTTTGATTCAACGATTCAGCGAGCAACGGATCGGGCGAATCCGGATTCCGTTAACGCCGCGCGAAACCGATAATGCACCGCATGCGATCGATTTTCCATTTCGCCTTTCATGTCCGCGACCTGGCCGAAGCGCGACACTTTTACGGCGGCATACTCGGCTGCACCGAAGGCCGCAGCGCCGACAGCTGGGTCGACTTCGACTTTTTCGGCCATCAGCTCTCGCTGCATCGGGGCGACCCTTTGGCGACCGCAAATACAGGTCATGTCGGCGACGCGATGGTCCCGATGCCGCACTTCGGCATCGTGCTCGAAGTGCCCGAATGGCGCGCGCTTGCCGACCGGCTCGAAGCCGCTGGGACCAACTTCGTGATGAAGCCGCAATTGCGCTTCGAAGGCCAGCCCGGCGAGCAGTGGACGATGTTCTTTCGCGATCCGTCGGGCAACCCGATCGAGGCGAAGGGCTTTCGCTCGCTCGACGCGGTGTACGAACACTGAGCCAACGCATAAGCGCGCCGTGAACTACACCTTCGCCTCGGCCACGGTGCTGCTGCTGCTCATCACCGATCCACTCGGCAACATTCCGATTTTTGCGAATGCGTTGCGCGCTGTGGCACCCGAGCGCCGGCCGCGCGTGATCTTGCGCGAAGTGCTGATCGCGTTCGGGTTGCTGCTCGTGTTCATGTTCGTCGGCGACGGTTTCCTGCATGTGATGGGCTTGTCGGGCCTGTCGCTGCAAATCGCGGGCGGCGTGGTGATGTTTCTGATCGCGCTCAGGATGATCTTTCCGCAACCGCGCGTCGCCACCGATTTGCCCGCGGGCGAGCCGCTGATCGTGCCGCTCGCGATTCCCGCGCTCGCCGGCCCGTCGGCGCTCGCGACCGTGATGCTGCTGGTATCCCAGGCGCCCGAGCGGCGTCTCGAATGGGTCGCAGCGCTCAGCGTGACGATGGCGGTGTGCGCCGTGGTGCTGGTGCTGGCCGAACGAATTCAGCGCCTGATCGGCGAGCGCGTGGTGCTGGCCTTCGAGCGCCTCATGGGCTTGATATTGGTCGCGGTCGCGGTCGAAATGCTGATTCGCGGCGTGAAAAGCCTTGCGCTGGAGATGGGGCGATGAGCGCTGCGCGCACTGCGTCTGCCACCGGATCTAGCATCACATCTGCCATCGCAGTGCGAGCGCTTCTGTCGGCGGGTTTGTTGCTGGCCGGGTGGTGCGCCGATGCACAGGCGCAGACCAATTTGCCGACGCAAGCGCGCGAAGCCTGTGTTCTCGACGGCAAGGCGATCGACCTCGCCGATCCGGCCAGTTTTCGTGACCGGACGGGGATGATGGTCTGCAAGGACAGCGCCAGCGGCCAGCTGTTGCGGGAACAGGAACTGCGCAGCGGAGCACTGATCGGCGCGGTGCGGATTTTCGAGAACGGCAAGCTGGCCCAGGAATGGAGCGTCGATGCCAAAGGCCGTAAGGACGGCGTCGCGCGCGAATTCGGTCCGGGCGGCGCGCTGCTTCGCGAGACCAGGTTCGACGCCGGCGTGGAAACCGGCATCACACGCAGCTTTTATCCAGACGGCACATTGCGCCGGGCCGGGTTTCATGGCGATGCGCCCGGCGAGCGCGCTGCGGCCGAGTTCACGCCACGCGGGCAACTCGCGCAGCTGAAATGCGGCGACGAGGCATTGCTCTCGCCGGTGGTCGACGACGCCAGACTCTGCGGCTTCACCAAGGGCCCGTCCAGGGTCGAACTTTTCGACGAAAAAGGCCTGTTGCGCGGCCGCGAAGCCTGGTCGGCCGGCAAGCGGATCCGCGCCGACAGCTTCTACGACAACGGCAAACTCGCAACCGAGGAAGAAACGAACGGCAACCAGCGCATCGAACGGCGCTTTTCATCCGAAGGCGTGAAGCGCGTCGAATCGGTATCCGACGTCAAAACCCACGGCCCGGTCAAACAAGTCCAGACCGACTATTCAGAAACCGGCGTGATGCTGCGCGAGCAGCGCTGGAACGCACAAGCCGAACCGGTCGGCGAGCGCTCGTTCTATGCGGATGGCCGGCCGCGCAGCGAAGCGACTTACAGCGGCGGCGGCGAGCGGCGCGTGGACGACCTCAAAACCTGGCACGAGAACGGCGCCCTTGCGACCCAGGGCCGCTTCAGCGCCAAACCCGGCGCGCCCGAAGTGCCGATCGACATTCACCAGCGCTTTGACGAAGCCGGCCACCTGATCGCCGAAGCCCACTACGACGCCCAGGGCCGCGTAACCCGCGAGCGCGCGTGGGACGCGAACGGCACGCTGCTGCGCGACGAAGCCTTGCTGGCAGACGGGTCGCGTAAGGCATTCGGGAACTGATCCGCGCAGGATAGGAGGGCGGGTCACGTTCGGTCGGGCCTTGGGCAGGGTTTGAAGCTGCTTCCTTTGCACGAGACTGGAGCCGGGATATCCGCCCGGTGGCGGACCTACTTCTCTTTTGCTTCGCCGAAAGAAAGTGACTGCGCCGCCGGGCGCACATCCCGGCCAGCAGCCTCAGCAAGGTTCAAAGCCTTTTAGCCCAAAACCCCTTACCAGACAAGCGCAGACAGCTATCAATAAAGTAGCAATCAAAACGGAATATCGTCATCCATATCGTCGAACCCCGACGACGATTTGGCCGGCGCCTGCCGCGGCGCAGAGGCCGCCGGCCGCGATGCCGGCGCCGGCGCGCGCTGCGAATAACCTCCGCCACCACCGCCTTCGTCATCACCCGAAGGCCCGCCCATCCCCTGTCGGCTGCCGAGCATCTTCATCTCGCTGCAACGGATGTCCACCGCAGTTTTCTCTGCGCCGTCTTTGTCCTGATATTTGCGGGTGCGGATACTGCCTTCGATGTACACCTGGCTGCCCTTGCGCAGGTACTGGGAGGCGATTTCGGCGAGCCGTCCGAAGCACTCCACGCGGTGCCATTCGGTGGCCTCCCGCATCTCGCCGGATTGCTTGTCTTTCCATTTGTCCGTCGTCGCGACACTGAAATTGCAAACCTGATCGCCGCTGGGGAATGTGCGGGTTTCGGGGTCGCGCCCCAGGTTGCCGATAAGGGTGACTTTGTTGAGCGATGCCATGTGAACTGCCTCTGATGAATGGATAGAAGAGGAAGGAACGAGGATTTCCACGCATGGAATCCGGTGCGCAAAGGGATTGTGCCGCAGGCGCCACCGACCGCCGTCGGGGAAACCGCGGCGTCGCGAACCCGTGCGCGGTGCCAGAATCGGCCGTCCCGATGAAGCTGCCTCGATGAACCACCACGAGCCGAATTTTCTCGAAAACCTGCGTGCCGAATTGTCGAGCGGGAGACTCTGGCTCGATCGTGCGATCGTGCTGGCCTATGCTGTCATCGCGGGCTTGTTCGTGGTCGGCTTCACGATGGCGGTGGACCGGGTGTTCGAGGGCTTTCAGCACTTCTATCACCGCGCACCGTGGCTACTTTTGTTGTGGACACCGCTCGTTACGGCGGGGATCGTCTGGGCCACGCGGCGTTACTTTCCGGGTGCGAGCGGTTCGGGGATTCCGCAGGTCAAGGCCGCGATCGATCCGGCGCTGCCGCCCGAGCGGCGCTTTCTGTTCGTCTCGCTGCGGCTCACAGTGGCCAAAATCGCGCTCTCGGTCGCGGGCTTCGCGGCGGGCTTGTCGATCGGGCGCGAAGGGCCGTCGGTGCAGGTTGCGGCGGGCGTGATGCAGCATGCGCGGCGCTGGCTGTCGCCCGGCAGCACGATCAATGCGCGCGGATTACTGGTCGCGGGGGGCGCCGCGGGCATCGCAGCGGCGTTCAACGCGCCGCTCGCGGGGGTGGTGTTCGCGATCGAGGAAATCTCGGGAAAGCTCGAATCACGCTCGAGCGGGCTGATCATCACCGCGATCGTGCTGGCCGGTCTGGTCGCCGTCTCGGCCTTCGGCAATTTGAGCTACTTCGGCCGGGTTCGCGCGGCATCGGTGCTGCAATGGACGGCGGTGTGGCCTAGCCTGCTGGCGATTGTCATCGCGGGGGCGGCGGGGGGGCTTTTTTCGCGGCTTCTGATTGCCTCGCTCACGAACGCGCCGCAACGCCTCAACCATTGGCGCAGCCGCTATCCGGTGCGCTTCGGCGCGATCGGCGGGCTGGCCGTCGCGGTGATCGGCCTCGTGACGGGCGGCGTGACTTTCGGCGCCGGCTCCGAACCGGTGCAGTTGATGCTGTCGGGTCAGGAACAGCTGACGCCCCTCTTTACCTTGCTCAAATTCGTCGCGACCTGGCTTACGGCTTGGTGCGGCGTGCCGGGCGGCATCTTCGCGCCGGCCTTGTCGATCGGCGCGGGCATCGGCAACGGTGTGTCGATGCTGACCACGCCCGAACTCGCCGCGACATTGATGGCGATCGGCATGGCGGCATTTCTTGCAGCCGTAACCCAAGCGCCGCTGACCGCGTTCATCATCGTCATGGAGATGGTCGACGGCCATTCGATGGTTCTGAGCCTGATGGTCGCGGCGATGCTCGGCAGCCTGCTGTCGCGGATGATCAGCCGGCCCTTGTACGAGACGCTGGCCGAGCACATGGTGGCCGTGGCGAACGGCACCCTGGAGGCGCCGCGCCCCGTCGAGCCACCGCGCGCAGAGTCGCCCGACTCGCCGCCCGATTCGGGCGAGCGGCCCGAACTGGCGGGCATGCCGGGGGTGCAAGCCGATCCGGACGCCGACGAAGACACGCCGCCCCCGCGCGAAGCCGTACCCCGGCCCTGAAACGCGCTGCGGTCTATCATGGCCGGTTGTCTTTCGTCGACCCACCGTGACCGTTCCCGATATCGCTTCCCCCGCTTCCGATTCAGTTTCATCCGCGCCGACTACCGGGCTGACCAGCGGGCCGACTGCCGGGTCCGAAGCAAATGCCGGCGGGCCCTACCTCGGCGCCGCATTGCAGTTGCAACGCATCAGCATTCGCGGCGCGCGCACCCACAACCTGAAGAACGTCGATCTCGACATTCCGCGCAATCGGCTGGTGGTAATCACCGGCCTGTCGGGTTCGGGCAAATCGAGCCTGGCTTTCGACACGCTGTACGCCGAAGGCCAGCGGCGCTATGTCGAAAGCCTGTCGGCCTACGCGCGGCAGTTTTTGCAGTTGATGGACAAGCCCGATGTCGATGTGATCGAAGGCTTGTCACCGGCCATCAGCATCGAGCAGAAGGCGACCAGCCATAACCCGCGCTCGACGGTCGGCACCGTGACCGAAATTCACGATTACCTGCGTTTGCTCTACGCCCGCGCGGGAACGCCGTACTGCCCGATCCACGACCTGCCGCTGGCCGCGCAAACGGTGTCTCAAATGGTCGATGCGGTGCTCGCACTGCCGGGCGAACCTCGCCTGATGATCCTTGCGCCGGTCGCGCGCGAAAAAAAGGGCGAGTTCATCGAACTGTTCGAGCAGATGCAGGCGCAGGGTTATGTGCGCTTTCGGGTCGATGGCCAGACCTATGAGGTTGCCGACCTGCCCGAGCTCAGGAAGAACGAGAAGCACGACATCGACGTCGTGATCGACCGGCTGCGCGCGCGGCCCGACATGCAGCAGCGGCTGGCCGAAAGCTTCGAAGCAGCGCTGCGGCTGGCCGATGGGCGTGCGATTGCAATGGAGATGGCGCACGGCGTCGATGCAGCGGGCGATGGCGATCCGGCGACGCCGGCACCGATGCCCTCCGCCGCACCCCCCGAACACCTGTTCAACGCGAAGTTCGCCTGCCCGATTTGCCACTACTCGATCGCCGAACTCGAGCCGCGCCTTTTTTCGTTCAACTCGCCGGTCGGCGCCTGCCCGGCCTGCGACGGACTCGGGCACCGCGAATTCATCGATCCGTCGCGGGTCGTCGCCTTTCCGACGCTCTCGCTCGCGAGCGGCGCGATCAAAGGTTGGGACCGGCGCAACGCCTATTACTTCAGCAATATCGAGAGCATTGCCTCGCACTATGGCTTCGACGTCGACACGCCTTTCGAAGACCTGCCTGCGTCGGTACAGCAAGTCCTGCTGCACGGCTCGGGGGACGAGGCCATCAAGTTCGACTATTCGACGGAAAGCAATGCGCGTGAAGGCAAGAAGCTCACGAAGAAGCATCCCTTCGAAGGCATCATTCCGAACATGGCGAGGCGCTTTCGCGAGACCGATTCGATCGCGGTGCGCGACGAGCTCGCGCGCTATCGCAACATGCAGCCCTGCCCGGATTGCGGCGGCTCGCGGCTGCGCAGCGAAGCGCGGCATGTCTATCTGGTCGATGAATCGAGCGCGCTGCTCGGGCCCACGCAGGGCCTCTCCAAGGCGGCGAGCGCCACCTCGGGGGGCACCGAGGACACGCCAGTGCCGAGCGTGGAGGCGCCATCCCGGATGCCGATCTTCGAGGCCAGCCATATGACCTTGCGCGATTGCCTCAGCTATTTCGAGCATCTGCATCTGCGTGGATCGAAGGCCGACATCGCCGACAAGGTGGTCCGCGAGATCAGCTTGAGGCTCAAGTTCTTGAACGATGTCGGCCTCAACTACCTGAGCCTCGATCGCAGTGCCGAAACGCTCTCGGGCGGCGAGTCGCAACGCATCCGCCTCGCCTCGCAGATCGGCTCGGGCCTGACCGGCGTGATGTACGTGCTCGACGAGCCGAGCATCGGACTGCATCAGCGCGACAACGACCGGCTGATCGGCACCTTGAAGCACCTGCGCGACATCGGCAACAGCGTGATCGTGGTCGAGCACGACGCCGACATGATCGCAGCCGCCGACCATGTGATCGACATGGGACCGGGCGCCGGCGTGCATGGCGGGCGCGTGATGGCCGAAGGCACCTACGAAGACGTAAAAGCCAACCCGGCTTCGCTGACTGGCCAGTATCTTTCGGGCACGCGCGAAGTCGCGGTGCCAACTCGCCGCACACCCTGGCTGCCGGTGCTGCGCAAGGCGGCGGATGCGCAAGACAAATACGCGAACGTCAAACCGAAATTTCCACCGAGCGCCGCCGCGATCAAACGCCAGGCACGCGAAGCTGCGCACCTCGCGAGCCAGGGGACGTTGCAGGAGATTCGCGTGCTCGGCGCGATCGGCAACAACCTGAAGCACATCGATGTCGCGTTCCCGGTCGGTTTGCTCACCTGCGTGACCGGCGTTTCGGGCTCGGGCAAATCGACCCTCGTGAACGACACGCTCTACGCCGCGGTCGCGCGCACGCTCTACCGCGCGCACGATGAGCCCGCGCCGCACGACACGGTAGAAGGCATCGAGTATTTCGACAAGGTGATCAACGTCGATCAGTCGCCGATCGGCCGCACGCCGCGCAGCAATCCCGCGACCTACACCGGCCTCTTCACGCCGATCCGCGAATTGATGGCCGAAACCAACACCGCGCGTGAACGCGGCTACGGACCGGGCCGCTTCAGCTTCAACGTGGCGGGCGGGCGTTGCGAGGCTTGCCAGGGCGACGGCATGGTCAAAGTCGAGATGCATTTTTTGCCCGACGTGTATGTGCCGTGCGAGGTCTGCCACGGCGAACGCTATAACCGCGAAACGCTCGAAGTGCTCTACCGCGGCCGCAACATCGCGCAGATTCTCGAGATGACGGTCGAGGCCGCGCACGACTTCCTGAAAGCCGTGCCGACCATCGCGCGCAAATTGCAAACGCTGCTCGATGTTGGCCTGAGCTACATCCAGCTCGGCCAGTCGGCGACCACCTTGTCGGGCGGCGAAGCGCAGCGGGTCAAGCTCGCGCTCGAACTCAGCAAGCGCGACACCGGCCGCACGCTTTACATCCTCGACGAGCCGACCACCGGCCTGCACTTCGCCGACATCGAGCTGCTCTTGAAAGTACTCCACCAGCTGCGCGACGCCGGCAACACCATCGTCGTCATCGAGCACAACCTGGACGTGATCAAAACCGCCGACTGGGTGATCGACATGGGCCCCGAAGGCGGCGCGGGCGGCGGTGATGTAGTGGCCCAAGGCACGCCGGAACAGATCGCGGCCAGCGAAGCGAGCCACACGGGGACGTATCTCAAGCGGTTGTTATAAGAAAAAAGTGGCTGTAACGCATGCTGGACGTGCGCAAGCAGCTATTATTTTCATAGCAATAGTGCGGTCGAGTGTGCGGTCGAGGGGCAGGAACCTTTGCGCGACGCCGGCACTCGCACTGACATGAAAAACCGGGAAACGACAGTTATGCGCACAAGCCGCCGTTCTATCCTGCAAAGCCTGCTGCCGCTCGCTGCACTGCCTGTGTTGCCCATGCTTTCAGCCTGCAGCGACTCACAGTCCCAAACCGATACCGCAAAGGAAACCCGCATGACTTCCGCCAACGCCCTTAAAGTCGACCATCCCGATTCTTTCTGGCAAGACAAGGTCGATCCGAAGGCCTTCGGCGTGCTCTTCAACGAAAACACCGAGCCGGCCGGTAGCAGCCCGCTCGATCATGAAAAGCGCCCCGGCACCTTCGTCTGCGCGGCTTGCCATCTGCCGATGTTCGACGCGAAAAGCAAGTTCGACAGCGGCACCGGCTGGCCCAGCTTCACCCAGCCGATCGAAGGCCACATCGAGACCAAGCGCGATTTCAAGATGATTTTTCCGCGCACCGAGTACCACTGCGCGCGCTGCGGCGGGCATCAAGGCCACCGCTTTTCCGACGGCCCTCAACCACGCGGCGAACGCTGGTGCAACAACGGATTGGCGTTGGCTTTCGTCGCCGAGGGCGAGGCGCTGCCCGAGCTGCGGGGCTAGCGAGCCCTGCTTCGCCCCGCCTTTCACGCTTCCTTACTTCACGGCCGGGCCGCTGCGCGGTTTGCGCTGCGGCCGGGGCAGCAACATGCCGACCTGCGCCCGGTACGCGCGGTAGCGTTCGCCGAATTGCGCGATCAGATCGCGCTCCTCGAACCAGATGCCGATAAGGATGTAGCCGGTTGTCGCGATTGCGAACAGCAGATGGCCGGCGGTCATCCGCGGCGTGGCCCAGAAGGCGAGCACGAAGCCCAAATAGATCGGATGGCGCACGTAGCGGTAGAACAGCGGCGTTCTGAATTGCGGTGTCGGCAGTTCGCGTTGGCCGACCCCGGCGAACACTTGGCGCAGCCCGAACAGTTCGAAGTGGTTGATGAGGAAGGTGCTGACGAGCAGCACCACCCAGCCGAGCCAGAACACCGCGTGCAGCATCGTCACGCCGACCGCGTTTTGCACATTCCAGATCACCGGCTCGGCGATCGGCCGCCATTGCCACAGCAGTAGCGCGAGTGCCAGCGTCGCAGCCAGCACATAGGTGCTGCGCTCGATCGCTTCCGGCACGATGCGTGTCCACCAGCGTTTGAAGCCGCGCCGCGCCATCACGCTGTGCTGCACCGCGAACAGGCCGAGCAGCAGGACATCGACGATCAGTGCTTCCGGCAGCGACGCCGCGCGCCCCACGTCTATCGAAGACGGCACCCCCACGTTGCCGGCGAAGCCGATCGCGTAGACGAATGTCACGAGAAAGAAAACATAGGCCGCAAGGCCATAACAAACAGACAGGATTGCTCCCATGGCGAATTCTCCAAAGGCGGCCCGGTGCCGCGAATTGAGCCAGATAATGAGCGAAGCCACGACCGAACAGGGCGGCTCGCTCGGCGAAAAAAGCCTCAAACAGGCCCGGTTCGCCAGCGCACGCGGCGTGGCTGGCGGCGCAGCAACCGGACCCCAGCGACGGGCGTGCCGGACATCGCGGCGCCCGCCTGCGCGATCAGGGCGCCGGCCGTCCGATGCGCCCGACCGACGGCGTGCAGCCACATCGCCGCGCGAAATGCCGGACTCATCTCGTCGCCCACCAACGGTTGTCCAGGACTTGTGCGATGCGCGTGGCGGCGCGCGCCGCGCCGTCGGTTTCGACCGGCTTGTAGCGCACCGATTCGTGCATCGCAGTCAGCGCCCGGTCAGCCAGCGCCTCGGGCGACAACTTCGCGCAGTCGACCGAGCGGTCGGCGCCGTAGTTGGCCAGGCGCCGGCGAACATGCACGTTCTGCTCGAAGTGGCGCTGGAGCGGAAAACTCAAGAACGGCCGGCGCGTCGCGACCAGCTCCATGCAGGTCGACAGCCCGCCCTGCACCAAAGCCAGGTCGCAGCACGCCAGATGCTCGAACAGGTTGTGCACGTAGGAGCGCACTTCGAGCCCGTCGATCTGCGGGAACGCATCGGCCGGCAGGCGCGGACCGGCCACCAGGATCAGGCGCAGTTCGGGCAGTTGCCGCTTCATCGTCGGGAATGCAGCGGCGATCTTCGCCAGCAGATGTCCCCCGACGCCAGTGCCGCCGACCGATGCGATGGCCACTTTCTCGTGCGGGCTATAGCCGAGCTGCGCGCGCAGCCGCTCGGTATCGGCCAGCGCCTTCGGATCGAAGGGCAGGGTGTAGCCGCTGTAGCTGAAGTTGCGGTCGGTCCAGTCGCGGATGCGCGGCAGGCCGGGGCCGAAGTGTTGTTCGGTCACGTCCTCGGGATTGCCGACGAAGATCGCTGCGTCGCGCAGGTACGGATAGCGCGCCACATGCTCGATGTCGTCGGCATTGCGGTCGGCGCACAGATGCGCTTCTCGCTCGCTGCCGTCGACCGGCAGGCAGCCGACGAAGTCGGTCATGAACACGAACGGCTGGCGCTTGAGTTCGGGGTTCTCGTGATAGAAATAATCGACCTCCCACGATTCGTCGCCGATCACCAGGTCGTAGTGCTCGGCAGCCATCAGGTCGCAGAAGGTCATGAAGTTGGCGACCATGATCTCGTCCATCGAGCGCAGCGCGAAAAACGCATGCAGGTCGTGCTCGCCGGCCACGCACTCGAAATGCCGGCTCTCGTTGGCCAGCCGGCGCGTGATCGGATGGAGTCGCTCGCCTTCGCGCACCAGATAGCTCGCGGCCGGATCGACCGTGAACCAGTCGATCTCCAGATCGGGCTGCAACTTTCGCAGTTTGCGCGCGATCGACAAGTCGCGCTGCACATGGCCCAGGCCGATCGGGCTCGAAATGAACAGCGCGCGACGCTTGCGGCGCATCGCACGCACCCAGGTCGCGGGGCGCGCGGCGCCTTCGACAAATTCACGGAGCAGGCGATTGAACACCACCGGGTCGCGCGCCGCCGTGACGTGGCCGCCGCCGCCGACGGTCACGAATCGCGAGCCCGGCACCAGCGCATGAATCGCCTTTCCACCCGCATACGGTACCCGGTGATCGTCGTCGCCGTGGATGACCAATGTCGGGCAGCGAACGCGCCGCGCCAGTTCGGATACATCGTGGCCGGCCCAGCCGTTGCGGCACCAGTCGATCACTTCGCCGCTCGTGCTCCAGCCGTAGCGCACGCCGTCTTCGAAGGGCTTGGTCGAATGCGGCTCGCTGAAGATCGAGGTGATGAACGATTCGAGGTAGCCGGGCCAGTCGTTCTTCATGCGCTCGCTGTCGGCGTGCGCGCGCTGTACGGCTTTTTCGCCGACGAGGCGCGCATCGGCGAAGCCGCCGGCGATCACCACATGCGTGACCCGATCGGGCAGCTCGGCCGCCAGCCGCAGCACCGTCATCGCGGAGGCGGAAATGCCGATCGCCGCGACACGATCGCAACCTGCCGCATCGAGCACTGCGACGAAGTCCGCGTAGTAATGGTCGAAGTCGTAGGCCGCTTGTCCCTGCGGCCGATCCGAACGTCCGTTGCCACGGCCGTCGGTCGTGACGACCCGAAAGTGCTGCGACAAATACGGCACCGTGGCCTTGAGCAGTTGCGAATGCACGATCTGGAACGGCGGCGCGAACGCGATCCACGGACCGGCCTCGCCCCACACCGCGTACCAGAGCTTCACGCCATCGCGATCGACCGTGCCTTCGCGCGCGGGCCGCACGGTTTCGTAAGGCCCTTCCGCGTCGCCGGACGGCAGCTTGCCGGCGTCCGGCAACTCACCGACGACCCTGGCAAAACTCTCTGGCAGACGTTCGCTTGTCATGGCTTCGTCCTCCGGCCCTTCGGCTTCGTGGTGCGCGCGTCGAGCGCTTCGAGCAGTTGCCCCACCGCGTCGAGCGCCGTCACGTGCTCGGCGCGCTCTTCGGGCCGGCTGATCAGGTCGACGAACTCCATGCCGAGCCAGAACTCCGAGATCCAGGTGGCGATCGCCTCGGCGCTGAAGGGCGGCGGCAGCCGCGTGCCCTGTGCCTCGAGCGACGCCAGCGCCTCGCGCACCGCACCGAGCACGACGTCTCGCCAGGCCAGCAGGCGCGGCAGAAACTTTTCGCGCAGCTCGGCGTTGGAAATACTTGCGGCCCACAACTCGGCCTGCACCCGCACGAAGCCCGACGCGAGGTCGCTCTCGTAAAAGCGCCGGGCCTCGGCCCATTTGACGGCGAAGCCGCCGGGCTCGCCGTACATCGCCTTCTGGCGCGCGAGCAAACGGCGGTTGGCAGCGTCCAGCACCTCGATCACCAGCTGGTCCTTGGAGCCGAAGTGGTAGTTGATCAGCGCGTGATTGAGGCCCGCGTCTTTCGCGATTTCGCGGGTGCTCAGCGCCGCGTAGCCGCTGCGGGCCAGCCGGCGAAAGGCGGCTTCGAGGATTCTGGCTCTGGTCGTACCCAATTCCTCGTCGGCGAACAGTCGCAGTTCCAGTGCCGCATCGCCAGTCGTCGCTGCACGCGTCTCGTCGTCGGATGTCATCGTTTGAACAATCGGTTTAACCACTTGTTCAAAATTTAGACGACCTCCGCGCGCCTGTCAAGCAGCCGTTCGACATAGGCTGTTCGGAAACTCAAGAGAAAATGGCCGAAACGCCCAGTGGGTATGCGCAAGCAGCTATAAAATCGATAGTATTCTGCAGCGAGAAGTGTCCTCAGGCGCATCACTCCGCCCACCCATCGTTCGCCCGCTCAGGCGTCGCGCACGTCCGCGACCGGCGTTTCGCCGAAGTCAGGCCGCGCCAGATACGCGATCAGCCTGGCCGCGGCTTGCGCGGGCGAGTCGAGCTGGCCTTCGCGCTTCAGGCGCATAAATCGCTCGCGATCGGGAAATCGCGCGGGGTCGCTTTCGCGCAATTGGATTTGCATGTCGGTGTCGATCACGCCGGGCGCGAGTGAAACGACCCTGGCGCCATTCGGCGTGGTCGCCTGCTCGAGCGCGAGCGCGCGTGAAAAGTGATCCATGCCGGCCTTGGCAGCGCAGTACGACGCCGCGCTTGCCATCGCATGGCGGCCCAGGCCCGACGAAATATTCAGGACGCGACGTGCCGCGGGCCAGTCGCGCGTCGCGCGCAGGAAGGCCGACGTCAGCAGCATCGGCGCTTCGAGGCCGACCCGCAGCGCGTTGGCGACATCGGCCGCATCGGCTTCGGCCAGCGGCTTGGGCGGTGCGAGTGCACCCGCGTTGTTGATGAGCGTGGCCGCGTCGAAGCGGCGCGTATCGAAGCCGAGCAGCCACTCTTCGAGCCGCGTCGCGACCGGCGCCGCATCGGCCAGATCGTGTTGCCATTGCGTGAGCTCGCATCCGTTCGTCTTCGCCGCGTCGGTCAGTGCGCTGTCGGTTTGCCGCGAGATGCACAGCAGCACCCCGCCCGCTTGCAGCAACTGCTCGGCCATCGCACGGCCCATGCCGCGGGAAGCGCCGGTGAGCACGGTGAGGTGAGCGGGAGGGCGGGAGGGCATGGCATTTCCTTCGATTTCGGGAGGCGCGCCGCTGATCGTGCGGCGCTGGTAGTCGATGGTAATTAATTCCGGGCGGGCGAGCCGAGCGGAAAGGCGTTCGGGTGATGCAGCGTCCCCCGGGCCACGCGCGTTTCGTTCTTTCCCTGTTTCGGGCACCACAATCGAATGCGATTGGCGCGCGCCTCGAACGCCGAGCCAACAAGCACCCGGTCACCAATATCCATGCAATCCCTCACCCGCCTGCAACTCGCCTTGCTGATTCCACTGACCCTGGTCTGGGGCCTGAACTGGCCGGTGATGAAGCTCGGCGTCACTGGCTACCCGCCGCTCAGCTTTCGCGCGCTGTCGATCGGCATCGGCCTGCCGGTGCTCGCGTTGGCGTTGATCGCGATGAAGGTGCCGTTTCGTGTGCCGCGGCGCTACTGGCCCGAGCTGCTCTGGCTGGGAACGACCAACATGGTGATCTGGCAGGCCTTGATCATCGTGTCGATCAAGCATTTGCCCGGCGGGCGGGCGGCGATTCTCGGCTACAGCATGCCGATTTTTTCGGCGGTGCTCGGCGCGCTCGTCTTCGGAGCACTGCTCAGCCGGCGCAGCTGGCTCGGTGTGAGCGCGGCAGCCGTCGGGGTGGCGCTCCTTTTGTGGCATGAATTGACCGCACTGGCCGGCGAGCCCGGTTACGTCGCGTTGGCACTTGCCGCCGCTGCGAGCTGGGCGCTCGGCACGCAGTTGCTGCGGCGCACCACCCTGCCCTTGCACACACTGACCATCGCGTTCTGGATGACAGCGCTCACCGCCGTCGTGATCGGCATGCTTTCATGGCTCTTCGAGCGCGATCAGTGGCAGCCGCCGCCCGCTACGACCTGGGGCGCAATCGGCTACAACGCGGTGCTCATCTTCGGCTTTGCGCAGCCGGCCTGGTTCGCACTGGTTCGCGGTTTGCCGCCGGTCGCATCGACCTTGAGCGTGATGCTGATTCCGGTGCTCGGCGTGTTTTCGAGCGCGCTGTGGCTCGGCGAAGTCCTGCACTGGCAGGACCTGGTGGCAGTGGCGTTGATGGTGCTTGCGATCGGCTCGGTGCTGTGGCCGAGCCGGCCCGTCACGCTCGTGGTGCGCACCTGATGCGCGACCCTGCGCAGCGCGGTCGGGGTTCGAGTCGAAACCAGAGCGCCATTCCGCTCGAACGATCACTCCGGAGCCACGCCGGTTCGATCCCACCCCCTGCCGCGATATGGCAGCAACCTACCGACCCGCTCGCGATACGCGCGATCGCGATGGCCGAACTGCGCGATCAGGTCGCGTTCCTCGAACCCGATGCCGACGAGGATGTAGCCGGCCGTCATCTGCGGCGTGGCCTGGAAGACCGCATCGACCAGGCCCGGCCGTCCTCTCGCGACGAAGCCATGACCTGCGAGGTCATCGACCCTGAGCCGACTCCGGCGCACAGTCGCTTCTGCGCCAACGCATCCACGCACACAAAAGGAATCCGCCATGTCCGCCTCCGACATTCTTCCGCTCGCCGTGTCGTTGTTGATCGGCATCGCCGCCTTCGGCTCGTGCATCGGCATCGGCCTGTCGGGAATGAAGTTTCTCGAAAGCACGGCGCGCCAGCCCGAGCTGGTCGACACGCTGCAATCGAAGTTTTTTCTGGTTGCGGGCATCACCGACGGCGCGTTCATCATCGCGACCGGAATCGGACTATGGTTTGCAACCGCGAACCCGTTCAGGAGCTGAGCTTTTCGTGCGAGGCGCCCGCGCTTTAGACAAAAAGTGACTGAAACGACCATTGGACGCGCGCAAACAGCTATTATTTCAGTAGCAAATACGAGTTGTGACGATACTTCGCGCCCGCTAGCGAAGTCGTCTTGCAAAGCGCGTGAGTCGGTAGGGCTCGGGAGATGGATCGCGCACGCAAGTTCGGCCGCCAGGCGCTCGAATCGATCGGACAGACCGGACAGATCGGCAAGCTGCAACGCGTGAGCGGCAACGACGCCGACTACGTCGAGACATCGGACATGCTGGCTGAGCTCACCAGGACAATCAGGCGCTGGCCGCAGCGATGCGCGAATCGCACGGCGTTCGCGACGAAGGCAACGACGTGGCCACCGCGAGCCTGCTCGAAGTCTGGAGCGACGAAACCGAGCGGCGTGCCCCGTTTCTGATCGTCTCGGGGCGGCGCGGCGCTTCGGGGGAGCGCTGATTGCGCCAAATATGCAGGAGATTCAGGATGACGCAAACCGACCTCGCCCGACCGCGGCCGCTTCTCCACAGCGGCATCCGGCGGTTCGTACCGACACCGCAAAATATTGATGAAAAGTAGCTGAAACGCCCGATGGACGTGCGCAGACAGCTATATATTCAATAGCATTTGCGCAGCTTGCTGAGGACCTTGGCGGGTCAAAGGCGCGCGAGTTTCGCGACAATAGGGGAAAGACACACTCCTCCTCGGATCCATGCTCAAGTGGTTTCTGCTCGCGCTATTCGTTCTGTCGGTCGCTTACGTACATATGCGCGGCCGGGTGCGCCACCGTTTCTTCCGTCAGCTCATCGATCACTCAGGCCTGCTCGCTCCGCTGAATGTGTTGATGTATACGTTCTCGAAAGTGCCGAACGAGCCATATATCGCGACCAGGTCGTTCCCCGATTTGGCTGAACTCGAGCGCCATTGGCCCACGATTCGCGATGAGGGCGTGCAGTTGATGCGCGAGGCCAGTCTGCGCGCGCCCGATCGCCACGACGATGCCGGCTTCAACTCGTTCGCCAAGGCCGGCTGGAAGCGCTTCTATCTCAAGTGGTACGACCAGGCCCATCCGTCGGCCGCGCGGTTGTGCCCGCAAACCACCGCACTGCTGCGCGATTTGAAAAGCGTGAAGGCCGCGATGTTCGCCGAACTGCCGGTGGGCGCGGTGCTCAATCCGCACCGCGATCCGTATGCGGGCTCATTACGCTATCACCTGGGGCTGGTCACGCCGAACGACGACCGCTGCTATATCGACGTCGACGGCGAGCGCTACAGCTGGCGCGACGGCGAAGGTGTGGTGTTCGACGAAACCTTCATCCACACCGCGCGCAACGACGCGGGCTCGGATCGATTGATTCTGTTCTGCGACATCGAGCGGCCGATGCGCTGGCGCTGGGCGCAGGCGGTCAACCACTGGGTCGGACGCCATCTGGTAGCCGCAGCCAGTTCACCGAACGAAGCCGGCGACAAAGTCGGCGTCATCAACCGGCTTTTTTTCATCTCGCACACCGCCGGCCAGTGGCGACGCCGCTTCAAGCGCTGGAACGAGCCGGTGTATCAACTGACGCGGGTCGCGCTGGTGGCCGCGGTCGTCGGGCTTTTCGTATGGCTCTGATGGGTTGATGGCGCGGGCGAATCGGCAACGTGTCGATTCGTTCCGACCCGATCCGGTGACGGCGACGGAAGGCACACAGGCCACGGCGATGGATCGCCTGCACCAAAATCGATCGACTATGGCGACTATTCGACCCACCTCCAGATTGCGCTCCGCCCTGCGCCGGGCGTTTGCCGCGGTTCACGGCGATGCCTGGTTTCCGCATGTGCCGCTGGCCTTGATCATGGCCGCGGGCGGCCTGCTGCTCCTTCAGCTGAACTTCGCGGGCGAGTGGCAGCAATACACGCAGGCGCTGCTCCATGGCCGCTTCGGCTTGCCGCCGGATCAATTGCCGCCGCTTCTGATCGGCGGCGGCATGCTGATCATGGCGGGCGGCTTGCTGCTGCGCTCGCGCCTGGCCTGGACCATGGCGCTGCTGCTCGCGCTCACCGGCGTTGCCAGCCTGGTCATGGGCCGGCATACGAGCAATCACCTTTTGCTGGTTTATTTCGTGGTGATGGCGGTGGCGCTCTTCATCGCCTGGCGCCAGTTCGACCGCAGCAGCGTCGCGGCGAGCACCCTGTTCGCCGTGACCTCGGTGGTGATGCTGATGATGTATGCGACGTTCGGTGCGTATTACCTCGGCAAGGACTTCAAGCCCGAGATCGCCGACCTGGTCACCGCCCTCTACTACGCGCTGGTGACGATGAGCACCGTCGGCTACGGCGACATCACGCCGCAGACAGCGCAGGCGAAGCTTTTCACCATCTCGATCATCATTCTGGGTGTGGCGGTGTTCGCCACGTCGCTTACCGCCGTCATCGCGCCGATGGTCAGCAACAGCCTGCAACGCATCGTCAACCGCAAAGGATCGCGCATGAAACGGGAGAACCATTTCGTGGTCATCGGCAACGGCTCGCTGGCCATCAACAGCGCGCGCGAGCTGGCGCGCCGCGGTCATCCCGTGACCCGCGTGCTGCGACGCGAACCCGACGAAGTCGACCCGCGCGACAGTGACACCGACACGGTTTTCGGCGACCCGAGCAGCGTGGACGTGTTGAAGGAAGCCGGCGCCAATCATGCGGAAGCGGTGCTGGCGATGATGGTCGACGATTCGGAAAACGCCTTCGTCATCCTCGCCGTGAAAGAGCTCGGCGGCAAAGCCCGAACCGTGGCTGCGGTGAACGACGCAGGAAACTTGAGCCGCGTCAAGCTGGCCCAGCCCGACGTCGTGATCTCGCCGCAAGTGCTCGGCGGCGAACTGATCGCGATGGTGCTCAGCGGCGAGGAAGTCACAGCGGACTTCGTCATGAAGCATGTCTTCCGGCGCACCAACGAACCCGCTGCCGAAGGTTGATTCAGCCCAATCGATTGCTTGTTCGATTGCGCGCCCCCGCCAGCGCCACCGTCAGCGCGGGTGTATCACTCCCTCACCCGCACCATCCCCTCCTGCGCGACCGACGCGACCAGCGTCCCATCGCGCGAGAAGATGCTGCCGCGGCACAGCCCGCGCGCGCCCTGCGCACTCGGCGAATCGATCGCATAGAGCAACCAGTCGTCGAGCCGGAACGGCCGGTGAAACCACATCGCGTGGTCGATGCTCGCGGCGCGCAGGCGCTTTTGCATGAACGACAAGCCGTGCGGCAGCAACGCCGCGCGCAGCAGGCCGTGGTCCGACGCATAGGCGAGCAGCGCGCAATGCAACTGCGGATCGTCGGGCAACGCCGACAGTGCGCGCATCCAGATCTGCGCCCTGGCCTCGCGCGGCTCGGGCGCGAGCGGATCTTGCGGATCAACGGTGCGAAATTCGATCGGTCGCTCTCCGCCGAGCTTGCCCTGCCAGCGTGCGGGCAGCTTGTCGATCACTGCGCGGCGGTGTGCGACCTCGCTTTGCACCGTGTCTGGCGGCGGTGCAGGCGGCATCGGCAACTGGTGTTCGATGCCGCCTGTTTCAACCTGCTGAAACGACGCCGACAGCGCGAAGATCGTTCGATCGCCCTGCCGCGCGAGCACGCGCCGGGTGCCGAAGCTGCGGCCATCGCGCAGCCGCTCGACCGCGTAATCGATCGGCGCCTGCGGATCGCCGGGCAACAAAAAATAGCTGTGCAGCGAATGCACCGGCCGGTCGGCATCGACCGTCGCACTCGCGGCCATCAGCGCCTGGCCGAGCACCTGGCCGCCGAACACCGCCGGCGTGCCGATGTCTTCGGTCTGGCCGCGAAAATCATCGGTGCCGATGGGCTCGAGCCGCATCAGGGCAACCAGATCGGCCACGCATTGCGCGCGGGCTTCGGGAGTCAGCGCGTCGTCGGTTGCGAGAGATTTGGTGGCGTCATCGGGTGCGCCATGGGTGCAAAGATCGGAATCGGTCATTCGAAAAAATCAGGATGTCGTCAGCGATCGATCGTACCGGGCACTTGCCGACCAGGCTGTCGCCTGGACGCCATGCACGCCGTGCGCAAGGCAGCGACCACGCATCGCTATTGCTCACTGGTCCAGAAAACCGCCGCGATAAAAGCACCAGGCGGTGCCATCGTCGAGATAGAAGTGCCCGTCCGCGCAGCCATCCTTGCCCGGAAAGTGCTCGCGATACGCGCGCGGCACCAGGCGCTCGAGTTGCGCATCACTCAGCTCATCGAACTGCTCGGGCGTGATCGGTTGACCGACCTTGAGTCGGGGTGCGTCGTCTGACATGGTGATCGAAAAAGCCTGATTCTCGGACTTTGTGCGCGGGCCGCGCACCGCACCGTTGCGGCCCCCGCAGCCGATGCGGCATCATCGAGCCCATGAAATTCACCACGACCGCGCTGCCTCGGTGCCTGCTCGCCTCGATCGGCATTCTGGGGACTGTCACCGCGTTCGCCCAGTCACCGAAGCTGCCCCTCAAGACGAGTGACGACAGCATCGTCTACGTGCAACCCAACACCGAGTCCACCGAAAAGTCGGTTCAAACCCACGGTGGATCGCTCGGCGTGAAAGGTTCCGAAGGCGGCGGCGCCCACGCGGGCATGGATACCTCCGGCCAGCAACCCATCTACTCGATCGGCGCCAGCACCGGCGGCGATGTGTCTTTCACGACCGACCTGGAGTCGGATACCAAGAAGAAGAACGCGAAGGTGAAGGCGGGGGTGACGATCAGGTATTGAGCGAAAAGACGGCTCGTCGCAACGCCAAGTCAGGAACTCGGGATGGCAACCTCTGCATATGATCCCGGAGTAGCAGCTGCAACTGCTGCGATAACAACTTTGGGTGCGGCCTTGATGCGGGGCCAACTTGTGGTGCTGAGGACGACGATCGCAATCGTTCTCGACGCAAGGTTTTGCTGATATTTGAGGTTTGTATCCGTTGTGATCAACACTTCAAAACCTTCCGCTTCAGCTGCCGCAAGCAGTTCCCCATTCTTGAGGGTAGACCAACCGCATTCGTAGGCAGTCGACACTTCGTGCACCACAAGCAGTTGCCTCAATGGCGCGGGTGTTCCCTGATCGAACAGGACACGCATTTACGCCGGAGCAAGCGCACTACGCGCCGCGTGTTCCAGCACAGCGCGCGATTGCGCCAGACTCACACCGGGGAACAGCTTGGGAAAGTCCCCTACCGCAACGCCGTCTTCAAGATTCTCGAAGAGCGCCGCAACGGGCACGCGCGTACCCCGGAACACCCATGTCCCGCTGACACGTTCCGGGTCGCGCTCAGCTGCCTTGCAGGTTGACCAGTCAATCATGGCTAGATGGTATCAGTGGGGCTGGCTTGCGACGACGATCGTGGGAGTTCAGGCGCCGCCGGAGGCAGTCGGCCGGATAGACGGGTTGACCGTTGGCACGGCGGGTGAATGCATGTTGAATCAATTGCACTCTGACCCCTATTCTTGCTAATTGGAATCTGACCTCTATTTTCCTGACCCTTATTTTCTATGACCGCTCCTAAACGCTAATTGGACTCTGACCCCTATTTTCCTACCTATTTCCCAGGATTGATGGACGGACTTGCTATGTTGCCCGGCGTCCACCAAGCAAGACGGCTTCAAGGTCTCTTGGAGCCACTGATGAAGTGCCGAGCGTGTTTTGGCGCATTGATGCAACCATTTCAGTGAAGGCACGGCACTGCTCATCAGTGTTCATGGTTGCGCCCAAGCGTTCGAATACTGCAAATGCTGAGATAACAGCAGGCGCGCCATAGAGCGAGATTCTGCATTTTGCGTCTGCTGTCTTTGCCCCAAGTTGCCGCCCTTCTAATGAACTTTTTGGGTGCGCGAGATTGGCGTGCTCGCTAACGCACTGCAAGTAGTCAGCATATGCCCTTGCACGGAGGTCGCGCTGATGCTTCTTATTATCAAGGTGCCGCGTGAACAGGAACTGCATGACGGCTCCTACAACAAGGCCGATCAAAGAAAACATAGCAGTATTCACCAAGACTCCTTTATAACGAACAAGTTCAGTGGGCGGCGTAGCCGATCCACTGCAACGCAGAGTTAGAAACCTTCACTCTTCGTCCCAGTTTGCATAGCAGTAAAGGTATTCGTCGATCACGATCTTGACATGGACTCCCGAACCGTCTTCGTACGCCAGATATCTGTACCGCCCCTCCTGAACTTCCAACCAATCATCGACAAGGAGAGCATCATGCTGGTGTTCGACACCGTCAGGGCTGGCGAATGTGAACTGTGCGACCACCATGCGCTGCATAGCACGTGACCCGATCTCTGGGTAAAGATCCTGCACGTGAACGTCCTCAATGAACTCGCGTTGTTCGGCTGATAGCAGCGCAAGCGGACCCCAGGCGAATATCGAGGGCTCTCGGCGGCGTATAGCGCTGAGTTCGAACGCAGCATGGCCGCGTGCAAGCCTTAGAAGGACGACTTTGACTCGATTTACCTCGATTGAAAAGATGACTTGGCCATCACGCTCCTGCCGCGCAGCATCAATTCGGGCGCGCAGTGCAGGACTTCGAAGAAAGATATTGGCGACGAGTGGGCGCTGCACTGAATCCGTTGATCCGCGAAGAATGGTTTCGAGAAGACAGACAAAGTACTCCTCGTCCGGCGAAAATGCGTTATTGCATTTCCTGCACGACCTCCACCACGGGGAGGTTTTCGGGAAGCGGTGCGTTGAGCAGTGATCGCGTCGGCACGTGATCGCGGGTATCCGATAGTCCACCGCAATAAACGCAGCCGTCGATAAGGCGACTGTCAGCGAAGGCCTTTAGTTGTTCCACTTAAATCTAACTAGTAATGGATTGGAACCCAAGAGCCATCTCAGTCGACCATTTTGAGACAGATTCGTCGGCGAATCCAATAAGTCTCTGATGGACAACGACTCTTTCCTTCCCGAAGGAGTAAAAAACCGAATAGTCAAACTTAAAATTCTGCGGACAAATGGACGCCGAGCGCAGCGAGGCGTTGACCCCAAACCCGATCCCGACCCCGCTCCCAACTCCCCTCTGGCTGCGCCGAGCAGCGCAGCGAAACGGGGAAAAAGAAGGACGCATGTTTGAGGCGATAGCCGAGTTTGCGGACTTCCCCCGTTTCGCGAGCAGCGCAGGGTGCCCGGAGTGGAGCGAAGCGGAATGCAGGGACGCAGACAGCGGGGTCGCCTTTTCTTTGGTCACTTTCTTTTGGCGAAGCAAAAGAAAGTGATTGCGCCGCCGGGCGCACATCCCGGCCTCGGTGCATCCAAAGCAATTCAAGCCAAAAGAGCCCGTAGCGCTCGCCCCACATGCGCAACCAGCTATGAATTAAATAGCAAACGATATAGGCAAATCTGACCGAGGCGTCGGCGACACGCAGCGCTCACCAAGACTGCCGCCGATCGACGGCCCAACCTCACCCCCCCACCGTACCGCTCGCCTCCCCCAACCCGATCCGCACCGCACCGTCCCGCTCACACGACCCCCGCAATATCAACGTATCCCCGTCTTCCAGAAAAGTACGTCGCTCGCCATTCGGCAAATGAATCGGCTGCTTCCCCCCCTGACTCAGTTCGAGCAGCGAACCGGCTTCGCCGGCCGCGACACCCGACAAGGTTCCTGAGCCGAAGAGATCGCCGCTTTGCAGATTGCAGCCGCCGACCGTGTGGTGCGTGACGAGCTGGGCCGCGCTCCAGTAAGCGGCCTGGGCTGCATTGCTGCGGCTCAGGCGCGTCGGCCCTTCGCCCGCCTCGCGCATCTTCGCCGTCTGCAGCCAGACTTCGAGCGCCACATCGATCGCGCCGGCTTCGCGGTCGGCTGGACCGTCCAGGTACGGCAATGGCTGCGGATCGCCCGCCGGCCGCTCGGCGGGCGCGACGCGGAACGGCGCGAGCGCTTCCATCGTCACGATCCACGGCGAGATCGTGGTCGCGAAATTCTTCGCCAAAAACGGTCCGAGCGGCTGGTATTCCCAGGCCTGCAGATCGCGCGCCGACCAGTCGTTGAGCAGGCCGATACCGAACAGATGCTGCTCGGCGGCGTCGATCGCGATCGGCTCGCCGAGCGCGTTTTCCCGGCCGATGAAAAAGCCGAGTTCGAGTTCGTAGTCGAGCCGCTGGCTAGCCCCGAAGCTCGGCGCCTGCGCATCGGGCGCTTTGGTTTGGCCGTGCGGGCGCTTGACTCCATGTCCGCTGACCACGATCGACGAGGCGCGTCCGTGGTAGCCGATCGGCACCCATTTGTAGTTCGGCATCAGCGGCTGGTCGGGGCGGAACAGCTTGCCGATTGCGGTCGCGTGGTGGATGCCGGTGTAGAAATCGGTGTAGTCGCCGATGCGGCACGGCAGCGCCATCTCGACCGCCGACTGGGCGTAGAGCGCGAGTTCCCAATCGTCTTCGCGCGGGCTGCCTTCGGCGAGGCCATCGGAGATGGCGCGCCGCAGCGCCGCGCGTTCGGCCAGCGACGCATTCATGAGCCGATTCATGTCGGCATGGTCGACCAGGTGCGCGGCTTCGAGATCGAGCACCCGGTCGCCGATCGCGACGCCGATGCGGATCGGCTCGTCGCTGCCGGCGGGTTTGAAGCGGCCGTAGGGCAGGTTCTGAATCGGGAAATCGCAAGCGGCTTCGTTGGCGGAGGCGACCCAGCTGCGGCGTGCGGGGTCGTGGGTTTCGTCGATTTCAAAGGTGCGGGTCATGATGGGGACGGCTTTCTGAATATAGCGATAGGCGCTATGCAAATAATAGCTGTTTGCGCAAGATGGGCTAGGTTTTAGCCACTTTTCTCTTGAAGTTTTGAAGATCCGGCTGCTTCGCCAGGTCGCGCTGCGGCCAACGCATCGCGCAGCACCGCGAGCGATCCGACATGGTTGGCCAGAACCAGAATCAGGCGCGCATTGAATGCGTGGCTCTGCGCTTCCGACAGCCCTTGATGCGCTTCGATCAAGGCTTGATAAAAATCATCGGGCGCTTCGAGATGGGCCCTGGTGATGAGTAGCGATGCCGACATGCGCGCCTCCATTCATGCCTTGCCCAACGCGCGCGCGAGCGCCTGGCGCACAGCCGACGCATCGGGCCGGCGCCAGCGTGCGCACACATGCTGGTCGGGGCGCAGCAGGTAGAGCGTGCCGGGCTGCGCGTCGTAGCGTCGGGCAGCGAGCGCATGCGCATCGTTCATCGGCACGCGCACCAGCGTGAGCTGTCTGCCGGCCTGGCCCGCCTGGCCGATCGCCTGCGCGACGGCTTGTTTGCTGCGCAATGTGGGTTCATCGCTTGCATTGCCGAACAGCAGCGCGGTGAACTGGCCGGAGCAAAGCTTTTGCAGCAACGAGCCGACATACGCGTCGTTTCCGCTGTTTCCGCTTTTTCCATCCTCGCCTTCGATCAACGCGTCGGCCGCCGCAGCGCCGGGCTCCATCGCGCAGGCAAATTCGTCGCCGCCTGCATCGGGCGTGTTGAGCTTTGAATCGCGCAGCACGGTCGCGGTCGACAACCGCCCGCTGTTGACGAGCTGGCGCGCAAACGCGTGGTCCCTGGCGAGTTCGAGCACCGCGTCGCGAAACATCCGGCTCACGGCGCTCTTGGGCGTGATGAAGTCGGTGGCGCGGGTCGAATGCAGGATGTTCTCGTCGGCCGCGGCTTCGCGTTCCTGCGCATAGCTTGCGAGCAATGCATCGGATGCCTCGCCGCGCAGCACGGCCGCGAGCTTCCAGCCGAGGTTGTCGGCATCCTGGATGCCCGAATTCGCACCGCGCGCGCCGAACGGCGATACGCCATGCGCCGCATCGCCCGCGAACAGCACCCGGCCGTGCCGAAAACGCGCCATGCGCTGGCACGCAAAGGTGTAGACGCTGGCCCATTCGAGGGTGAAGGGCACGCCTTTCATTGCCGAGTGCGCGAGCAATGCTTCGACGCGCGGAATGATTTTTTCAGGCTTTTTCTCTTCTTCGGGATCGGCGTCCCAGCCGAGCTGAAAGTCGATCCGCCAGACGTTGTCGGGCTGCATATGCAGCAACACGCTTTGCCCGGGATGAAAGTCGGGATCGAACCAGAACCAGCGCTCCGCTGGCTGTTCGAGCTTCATCCGCACATCGGCGATCAGAAAGCGGTCTTGAAACGTGCGGCCCTGCGTTTCGAGCCCGAGCGCGCGGCGCACGCTCGAGCGCGAGCCGTCGCAGGCCACCACATGCTCGGCGATCAACGGGTATTGGCCTTCGGCCGTTTCGATGGTCAGGAGAGTGTGCGCACTCGCCTGCTCGATGCCGACCACCTTGTGCCGCCAGCGCAGATCGATCAACGGCAATTTGGCCGCGCGACACGCGAGCATTCCTTCGACGTAATACTGCTGCAGGTTGATGAAAGCGGGCCTCGCGTGGCCCGGCTCGGGCAGCAGATCAAATTCGTAAATCTGCTCGGCTTTGAGAAACACCCGACCGCGGCTCCACGACACGCCTTTGGCGACCATCGGCGCACCGCAGCCGAGCCGGTCGAAGATCTCGAGCGTGCGCTTGGCGAAGCAGATCGCACGCGATCCGCCGGCCAGCCGATCGTCGTTGTCGAGCAGCACCACGGGCACCTTCTGCTGCGCGAGGTCGATCGCGAGTGCGAGACCGACCGGGCCGGCGCCGACGATCACGACCGGATGGCGAGCGGGCTTTTCTGCATCCTGATCGGAATGGCGAACGCTGTCGAAAACGAGCTGCTGGATATCGAGCGAATCGATGGTCTGCTCGGCCAGTGCGCTGAACTTCACGATCGTTGCACCAACTTCAGCCTTCGAGCGTCGCCCACATCTGCTGGTCGCGCTCGGCCGTCCAGATGCGCGGATCGGCATGTTGCGTCGCCTCGTCGTAGCAGCGTGTCACGTCGAAGGGCATGCAATGGTCGAAGATCACCCAATGGCCGTATTTCGGCTTGAGCGCGGCATGGGTTTGCTTGTAGACCGCGTTCAGGTCCTTGCCGGCCTTGACGCCCGCCTCGACGTTTTTCCAGACGTCGGCGATGAAGCCGCGCGTGCCCGCGAGCCCGGCCGCAACGGCTTCAGGCGTCGTGAGCGCGGCGCCGCGACCCGGCACCAGCGCGGCCGGCTTCAATGCCGCGACGTTGTCCAGCGTTTGCGGCCAGTCCTTGAAATACGCATCACCCGCATACGGTGTCGCATCGAACTCGACCAGGTCGCCCGACAGCAGCGCGCGCTCGGCCGGAAGCCAGACGACCGTGTCGCCCTTCGTATGGCCGCGGCCCAATTGAAGCAACTGCACTTCGAGCTTGCCGAGCCACAAGGTGAGCTTGCCCTTGAAGGTGATGGTCGGCCAGGTCATGCCGGCCGGCACGCTCTCGACGTTCTGGAACAGGCGCGGGAAGCGGCCGATCTCGCTCGCCTTGTCTTGCTCGCCGCGCTCGACGATCAGGTCGCGCGTATCGTCGCTCGCGATGATGTTCTGCGCGCCGTAGGCACTCGCGCCGAGCACGCGGACCGCGTGGTAGTGCGTCAGCACCACATGGCGGATCGGCTTGTCGGTGACTTCACGGATGCGCCGGATCACGTCTTGCGCCATCGCCGGCGTGGCCTGGGTGTCGGCGACCAGCACGCAGTCGTCGCCGATCACGATACCGGTGTTCGGATCACCCTCGGCGGTGTACGCCCAGGCGTGCTCCGATATCTGGCTGAAGCTGATCTTTTTCTCTTCGAGGTCGGCTTGGCTGGCGAATTTTTTCTGGGCTTGGGTCATGGAAATTCCTCGGTTGGGAACGCATCTGCGCGTTGTGCGCGACGCAAGGTCGAAGGGTAGTAGTTTCTACCGAAGCGGCAGGTTGCGGCAACCGGGCATCGCCTACGGATACGCGCGGCTCTTCACACGAAGCGAAACGCAAGCGACCCCATCGGCCCGTAGTCGACATGAAAGTTGTCGCCCGCCACAGCGGTCGTCGGCCGGGTGAAAGAGCCGGCGAGGATGAAGTCGCCTTCGTTCAACTGCTCGTCGAAGGGCGCGATCTTGTTCGCCAGCCAGGCCACGCCGGCGGCGGGATGGTTCAGCACAGCACCGGCAAGACCGGTTTCTTCGATCACGCCGTTCTTGTAGAGCATGGCGCCGACCCATCGCAGATCGACGTCGAGCGGCCGCACCGGCCGCCCGCCAGTGACCACGCCGGCATTTGCCGCAAAGTCGCTGATGGTGTCGAAGACCTTGCGCGGCGCCTTGGTTTCGCGATCGAACTGCTCGATGCGTGCGTCGATGATCTCGACAGCTGGCGTCACGTAATCGGTCGCCTTGAGCACATCGAACAGGCTCACACGAGGCCCGCGCAACGGCCGTCCCAGAACGAACGCCAATTCGACCTCGATGCGCGGCGCGATGAAATGGTCGAACGCAATATCGCCGCCCTGCTCGAAGAACATGTCGTCCATCAACGGCGCGAAATCGGGTTCGGTGATTTGCGAAGCTTGCTGCATGGCACGCGATGTCAAGCCGATCTTGCGGCCTTTGGCGATGCGCCCGTCGGCCTTTTCGAGCCGTACCCATTCGCGTTGGATGGCGTAGCCGTCTTCGATGGTCATGTCGGGATGGCGCGCGGAAAAATGACGCAGCTGCGACCGCGATTTGCGCGCGTCGTAGAGCTCGCGCGCGAGGTTTCCGATGATTTCAGTCGAGAGCATGCGAGTCAGCCTTTTCTATCGAAATGGGCATGCAGATTGCCGAACTTGGCATCGAACACTTCGGCGCCCACATCGATCTGCAGGGTGATGCCGACCAGCCGCGTTTCGAGCAGCAACGCGAAATGCGCACGCGCCGCGTTGACCAGCGCGGCGCCGATGCGCTGATGCACCGCTTCGCTTCGGCCGCGCCCCATGCGCAGGTTGAGGTAGACGAAAGCGAAGCCGCTCGGCCCGTCGGAATTCAGCTGCGCACGCGACCCATCGGCCACCGCATGATGGGCCGCTGGATACGCCAGCACCCGGGTGCCCGCAGTCGGAAAAACCTGCTTGCCGTCGTCGTCGCGCACCCCGAGCATCGTGTCGGCGAGCGTGCGGCACAGCGCGCCGACATCGGTGCCGCCCTCATCGATCGGTGCTTCCAGATTGCCCGAATAAAGAATCACGAGGTGTGGCATCGATGCGCCTCAGGGGGGCAGTGGCGTGACCGGGAAGATCGCATTGATCTGCCCCGTGCCCGAGCTGCCGAAATAGGGCGTAACGACTTCGACGCCTTGGTCGTAGGCCCTGCCGCCGAGCAGGCCGAGCAGCATCGCGGTGTCGTGCATGCCGCCCTCGCCCCAGCATTTTTCGTTGTACATGGGCAGCATGTCGAGGAAGGTCTTCCAGTCGCCGCGCTCCCACATCGCGACCACATGCCGATCGGTTTCTTCGAGGAAAGGGTCGTAGACCTTGTCCTTGAACTCGGGTGCCCGGCCGTTGGGCGCGAAGTGATGCGACAGCGAGCCGCTCGCGAACACGGCCACGGTGCCGTCGTAACGCTCCTCGATCGCTTTTCGAACCGCGAGGCCGAAATGTTCGCTTTCGGCGAGGTCGTGCCACATGCACCAGCCCGCGACGCAAACGACCTTGAAGTGCCGGTCGGCATTCATGTAGCGCATCGGAACGAGGGTGCCATATTCAAGTTCGAGCGTCGTGTCGCTATGCGCCCGGCTTTTGATGCCCATGCCGTTCGCGACCTCGGCTAGCAAATGTCCGAGCTCAGGATTGCCGGGATAGGCATATTCCATGTTCTTGATGAAGTGCGGCAGCTCGTTGCTCGTGTAGTTGCCCGAAAATTCCGGCGCGCAGTTGATGTGGTACTCGGAGTTGACGAGCCAGTGCACGTCGAATACCACGATGGTGTCCACGCCCAGTTCGCGGCAGCGCCGGCCGATCTCCTCGTGCCCGTCGATCGCGGCCTGACGGCAACCGAAGTTCGGCCCGGGAATTTCCGACAGATAGAGCGACGGAACATGCGTGATTTTCGCGGCGAGCGCGAGCTTACCCATGGTGTGGCTCCCCGGTTTGAACGGCTTCCGCAGCACCCCAGTGCGGAATGTGATGCGCACCGAGGCTGACCGCGATGTTTTTCGGTTCGAGGAACACCTCGTAGCTCCAGGTGCCGCCTTCGCGCCCCGTCCCCGACGCTTTGGTGCCACCGAAAGGTTGCCGCAGGTCGCGCACGTTCTGGCTGTTGACGAAGCACATGCCGGCTTCGATCTGCGCGGCCACGCGATGCGCGCGGCCGAGGTTTTCGGTCCACACATAACTGGACAGGCCGTATTGAATATCGTTGGCGATGCGCACCGCGTCGGCCTCGTCGTCGAACGGAATGAGGCAGGCGACCGGGCCGAAGATTTCTTCCTGCGCAATCCGCATGTCGTTGCGCACATCGGCGAAGACGGTCGGCGCGACATAGTTTCCGCGCCTGACGCGCTCTGGCAAGTCGCGCAGGGCGGGGGCATCGAGGCCGCCGCACAGCAAGGTCGCGCCTTCCTTCGGCCCCAACTCGATGTAGCTGCGCACCTTGGCCAGATGCGCCTGGCTGATCATCGGGCCGACGATCGTCGCATCGTCGAGCGGGTCGCCGACCTGTGATGCGCCCTGGGCCCTTTCTGCGAACTGCCGGGCGAATTCGGCATAAATCGATTTCTGCACCAGGATCCGGCTTCCCGCCGTACAGCGCTCGCCGTTGTTCGAAAAAATCATGAACACGGCCGCGTCGAGCGCACGCGGCAGGTCGGCATCGTCGAACACCACGAACGGCGATTTGCCGCCGAGCTCCATACTGAACTTCTTGAGGCCGGCGCTGCGGACGATGCGGTTGCCGGTCGCGGTCGATCCGGTGAAAGAAATCGCGCGGACATCGGGATGCGCGCACAGCGGCTCGCCGACGTCCTTACCGTACCCATGCACGATGTTCAGCACGCCTGCCGGAATGCCCGCTTCGAGCGCCAGTTCGCCGAGCCGCGCGGCCGTCATCGGCGACAGCTCGCTCATCTTCAGAACCGCGGTGTTGCCGAAGGCGAGGCAGGGCGCGACTTTCCAGGTCGCCGTCATGAACGGCACGTTCCACGGCGAGATCAGCGCGCAGACGCCGACCGGGTGGAACAGCGTGTAGTTCAGGTGGGTCGGCGTCGGGTAGGTATGGCCATCGACCCGCACGCACATTTCGGCGAAATAATAAAAGTTGTCGGCGGCACGGGGGATCAGTTGCTTGCCGGTTTGCGCGATCACCTGACCGGTGTCGTTGGTTTCGGTCTGCGCGATCTCGGGCACATGCGCGGCGATCAGGTCGCCGAGCTTGCGCACTTTTCTGGCCCGCTCGAGCGCCGGCAGCCCGGCCCATTTCGGGAACGCGGCCTTGGCGGCGGCGACCGCGGCGTTCACCTCGCTGACGCCACCCGATGCGACTTCGGCCAGCACGTCTTGCGTGGCCGGATTCACGGTCGCGAAGTAGTCGTTGCCCGCCAGCGATTTGCCGTCGATCAGATGGTTGATTTCCATGGCGCGTGATCCTCGCGGTGCGGTGTGCGAACACGATACCCGGAAGCTCGGATTGCGTTGGCCCAAGATTGCACCGGAATAGTTAATGTGTTGATGGAGCGGCGTCGATTCCAGGCCCGTGAATTTAAACGAATAATAGCCAAAACGCCCACTGAGCGTGCGCAGGCAGCTATTATTTTAATAGCAAATAAACCAAGGAGACTTCATGAAATTCGATTCGTTATGCAGGGCGGCACTGCTCGGCGCCGGTGTCATCCTTGCCATCGCGGGCTGCGGACTGGCTTCGGCGCAAACCTTTCCGAGCGGCCCTGTCAAGATCGTCAATACATTCCCGCCCGGCGGACCGTCGGACCTCATTTCCCGACTGCTTGCCGAGAAGATGGAGAAGGCGCTCAAGCAACCGGTCGTCGTCGAGAACAAGCCCGGCGCGGGCGGCAACATCGGCGCCGCGCAGGTCGCGCGGGCTGCGCCGGACGGCTTGACCATCATGTCCGGCATCGACACCACGTTCACGATCAACCCGGCGATCTACAAGTCGATGCCGTTCAATTCAAAAGATTTGAAGCCGCTCATGATCATGGCGTCGTCGGGCTTGATGGTCGGTGCGAATCCGGCGCTGGGCGTCAAAACGCTCGACGAATTGATCGCCAAAGGCAAGGCCCAACCGCTGACCTTCAGCTCGGGCAGCAACGGCAGCCCGGGCCATATCGCGGCCGAGATCCTTGCCGAGGCGACGGGCGTGAAAGTCACGCACATCCCGTACAAGGGCAATTCCCCGGCGGTGCTGGCGCTGATTTCGGGCGAAGTCGATGCCGGCATTCTGGCGACGCCGGGCTTGATGCCGCATGTGCCGACCGGCAAGGCGATACCGCTCGCGGTGACCAGCAGTAAACGCTCGCAACTCGCGCCCGATGTGCCGACCACAGCCGAAGCGGGCCAGAAGGAACTGTTGGTCGAAGTGCTGTACGTGGCGATGGTGCCGGCCGCCACGCCCGAACCGACGCTCGCGATTCTGCAAAAGGCGATGGGCGATGCGCTGGATCAACCCGACGTGAAGCAGGCACTGTCCAAGCTCGACTTGTTCGTCGAAAAAACCACCGGCAAGGAAGCCGAAGCGGTTTTGAACAAGCAGCGCGAGCGCTATGCGCGGATCATTGAGTCCACCGGAATGAAGGTGGAGTGAGCGTCAGCTGATCGTGTTCGCCAGCGCGCCGATCGATTCGATCCGCGTCACGACCACATCGCCGGGCTGGCAGTCGACGACGCCATCGGGCGTGCCGGTCAGTATCAAGTCGCCCGGCGACAGCGTCATGAAGCGCGAAAAGTATTCGATCAAAAAATAAGGATCGAAAACCATGTCGCGCGTGTTGCCCGACTGCGTTTGCTTGCCGTTGACCGTGGTGGTCAGTGCGAGCGCCATCGGATCGGGCACGTCGGCGGCATCGACCAACCACGGGCCGATCGGCGTGCAGGCATCGCGGTTCTTGACCCGCAAATTCGGGCGATACCAGTTTTCGAGATAGTCGCGAATCGCATAGTCGTTGGCGACCGTGTAGCCACCGATGAAGTCATGCGCATCGCCCTGACGAACCTTTTTCGCGGTTCGCCCGATGACGACCACGAGCTCGCATTCGTAGTGCATGAACTTCACATCGGGCGGGCGGCGTGAGAGGCGGCGATGACCTGTCAGCGCGTTCTCTCCCTTGAGGAACGCGAGCGGCTCGGTCGGTGCTTTGAATTCGAGCTCGCTCGCATGGTCTGCATAGTTGAGGCCGAGCGCGAGGATGGTGCGCGGCCTCGCGGTCGGCGCGAACGGCGGCAACCAATCGACCGCTTCCGTGCCCACGCGCCGGCCATCGGACAAGCGCAATTGCCCATCGCTTTCGGTCGCCTCCCAAAGCCGTCCTTCATAGACCACGCGGGCGTGCTTCAAAGTGCTTCTCCTGTCAGCGTGTGCACTAGCGTTTCGAATCCGGGTGCCTCGATTTCGATGCGATCGCCGACTGCGGCCAGCGGTCGCCCCACGCCGCAGCCCAGCATCAAAATGTCGCCCGGCGCCAGGGTCATGAATTCGCCCACGTCCGCGAGCAACTGCGAAGCGCTTCGAACCATTTGCGAAAAGTCGACGGTCTGTTCGCGGACGTCGTTGACGAACACCTCGAGCGTGAACTGCGCCGGATCCAATTCACCGGCAGGACGTGTCGCAGGCCCGATCGCCAAAAAGCCGTCCACGCATTTGAACTTGACGGGCGGGCGAAAGAAGCTGTCGTGCGGCACCGACAAGTCGTCTAGCAGCACATAGGAATCGGCTGCGCCACGGGCTCCGATCACCATCCCGATGGTGGCGCCGATCTCGACTTGCGGAACATCCGATGGCAGCGCGATCGCACTGCCGTTCGCACTCCAGGTGTTCACGGTTTTCACGTACAAGACGGGTGCCACAGGCGCTGCCTTGTAAGGCGGCTCACTCATCTGCGGCGCAAGCGCCTCGAGCTCCGGGCTGAAGTTCAAAAGGACGCCGTAGACCGTCCCCATTGGCAGAAAGCTCATCAAGACTCGCTGTTTTTCGGTTCAACTTTCAAGGCTTGCATTGTGTCCAACTTCGCGTGACTTGCTCTGCAGGGCATCCCTAGAACGCAATAAAACGCCCCGCCAGAATCGCCGCGATCCAGGTGCAGATCGAAACGGCTGCGGACACTTTCAATCCGGCGCCGGGCGGCACTTCGGCACCGACACCCCGAATGAGCCGCTGCCACTGCGCACGGCGGTGCAAGCACAGCGCATGTACCGTGCCGAAAGCGACCAGCGCGATCTTCAGCAGGAAGGCGCTGTTGTCCGCATATTCGAGGGGTTTGACGCTGAAGAGCGCGAATCCTGTCAGCACCGCGATGGCGAGCCCAACGCCGGCGATGCGCGGAAGGTAGCGCGCCAGTGCGCGAAGTTCGATGGCCGGCGCGAAACCGAGCAGCCGCAGATCGAACGCCACGATCGCGCCGAACAAGCTGCCGATCGCCATGATGTGCAGCGCGTTGACGATCGGATAAGTATTGCGCGAAGCCCTCAAAGCCTCGGCCCAGGGCGATGCGGCGAGCCAGGACAGAAGCTGTTCGATCATGCGAACGGCGTGCGTGAATTCGGCGCTTTCTGCGGGTCAGGCGCGAGCAGCGCCGTCATCGCCGCTCGCACAACCTGAAATACGCCGTTCAGGGAGCCGGCTTCAAATTCTTCGGCCGGTTCGGATACACGTCGTAGGTCTTGCCCTTGACCGTGATGGTCTCGGCCTTGAAGCGCCGTTCGCCTTTGTCGCGCGAGCGATGCCCGGTGACAGTGGCTTCGTCACCGACCGCCGCCACGCCCTTCACGAAGCCCGCGCGCTCGGTACTCGAAGGCGGCGCGAGATCGACGGCCCAGACGCCCTGCTCGTTTCGCAGCGCAACGCCGGCGTGCGGGTTGCCGAGCTGAATTTCTTCGATGGTGCCCGACAAGCGCGATTCCTCGTCCTCGGTCCAGGCCCAGCCGTGGTGTGCAAGTACGGCAGGCGAGATCGAGAGTGCTCCAACGGCAACAAGCGATGAAAAACGAAATGCGGCAAAACGTGACACGGCGGTCTCCTTTGAATCGTGATCGATGCACGCCAGTGTCGAGCCGAACCGGTCGCCGCATCAAGTGCGAACCAAACCCCCATCGAAGTTCAGGCTTTGCGCTCCGATGAAGCTGCGGCCGTTCCAGACGCTTGAATTCGAGAGAAAAGTGCCTGAAACGCTTACTGCGCGTGCGCAGACAGCTATGGATAATGTAGCAAAAATCAGGCGAAATGATGTGGCTGTTCCTTCTGCGCCTTCTGCGAAACCTCTGCGACTTCTGCGTCTGGTAGTCCGATCCCGCTCCCGCTCCCGCTCCCGCTTTCACCCCATAAACCCCAAATCGACCGGATAGTCCCCGCCGCCGAAATTCTTGAGGTTCGGCAGCACGCCGGGCATCTGAGCCGCGCTCACGCCGAACCATTTGGCGAGCGTGGCACCGTACTGATCGACCGAGGCGCCCGGAATCAGCCGGCCCTGGCCGACATGGCCTTCGTAGCCGTCGAGCTTCGAATCGCTGTTGATGGAGACGACCGGCGCCTTGCCGTAGATCTTGTCTTTGCCCTTCACGGCGCCGCCGACCACGAAATGGTGATTGCCCCAGCCGTGATCCGCGCCGTCGCCGTTGCTCGCAAGGGTGCGGCCGAAGTCGGAAGCGGTGAACGCCGTCACGTTGTTGGCGAGGCCCAGCGCGGTCATTTCCTTGTGGAACGCGGCCATCGCATCCGACACGCGCGCGAGTTGCGCCGGCTGGTTGGCGATCAGGTTGTCGTGAAAGTCGAAGCTGCCGATCGAGACGAAGAACACCTGGCGCTTGGCGCCGAGCGTGTCGCGTCCGCGAATCAGCCGCGCGACCATCGCGAGTTGCGAGGCGAGCGAATTGTTCGTGTAGGGAATGCCCGGCAGCGCGGGCGTTGCCGGCGGATAGGGCACCGTGCCCGACTGGCCGTACGGAAAGCTGCCCGCGGTTCCCGGCGCGCCGTTGGGATAGGTCGCACCCTTGGCGCTGTTGATCTGGCCTTCGGCGGAGATCGCGCGCAAGGTGATCTTGTTGTACTCGTTCTCGAGCGTATGGCCGCGGCTTTGCTGCACCAGTTGGGCCATCGCCGCCTTCACCGAGCTCGACCCGAACACGTTGTTGTTGATCGCGTTGATCGCGACCGCGCCATCGGTCGAGAGCTGGTATTGCAATGCATTGTCGCCCGACAGAAACACCGTATTGCCCGACACCGACATGCAGGTGAACAGCGAATTCGCGTTGCTTGCGAGCGCCAGGTCGCCGATGTGACCGCCCCAGCCGACGGTCGAGCCTTCGGGATGCGACGACTGCCAGACCGATTGCTGGTCGTTGTGCGAAAAAAGTTTGGGCGGCTTGGGAACGCTGCCCGCGTTGTATTGCGCGCGGGTCGTCGGCGCGATCAGCGGACCGACGTTGAGCTGCACCGCGACCTTGCCATCGGTGTTGTACAAGTCGGCCAGCTGCTTCATGGCCGGATGCAGCGCGTATTGGCGGCCGTCCGCAAGCGGCGTGGTCGGCTTGAGCAAGGTCGCCGCCAGATCGCCTTTCGCGAGTGCGATGCCGCCCGCCGTCTGGCCCGGGCCACCGCCCCGAATCTTGCTGTAGGCGTTGTAGCTGGCATCGTCGTAGGTGACGACGGTGTTGGCATAGTCGCAGCCGCCGAACAGGAAGACGCAGACCAGCGCCTTGTAGTCGGTGGCGTTTTGCGCGGCCGCATCGCCGATCGCGGCGAGGTTGAGCGCGAAGGGCAGCGCGCTGCCGGCCAGCGCGAGCTGGCTCGAGCGGCGCAGGAAGGCGCGGCGGCCGTGGTCTTTGGGCTGAATCAGGTGCATTTCGAGGCCTTCTTATTTCTGGATCAGGTATTCGGGCGCGGCCATCGTCATCAACACCGCGGCATAGACCCGGTTGGCCTTGACGGTGTCGCTGCTCGATGCGGTCACGGCCGGCGTGGCCAGTGCGTCGGACATGATCTTTTGCGTCGACGGCGCGATCTGGCCGGCCGCCATCAAAAGGTTCAGGCGCGCGACGAGCGCGACCGGGTCGAGCACCAGCGCCTTTTCGGCTGTGTAGGGCGCGATCACGTCCTTGCTGGCGAACCCGTTGGCCAGGTTGTTCTGCATGAAGTTCAGATAGCCGCCCACCGTGGTTTCGTTGACCAGCTGAAACTCGGGCGCGACCTTGCCGCTGGCCGCGAGCGCGGTCGAAGGCGGCACATAGCCGGGCCGGAAAAAGTTGAACACCGACGGCGAGCGCAGCGGGCTCTGGCCGAGCTGGTAGGCCGAACTCGAGAGGTTGCCGATCTTCCAGTCGTCCGTAGCCGATTTAAGCCCGAAGGTGCGGCCCCACTGAATGAAACGCAGCATGGGTTCGCGCAAATGGCCGAAGCCTGAGTCGGCCAGGCCGGCCGGATCGCGCGCTTCGTTGTCGAGCAGCACCGCGGCAACCACGCTTTTCATGTCGCCGCGCACACCGGCGCCGTTGTTGGCGAACACCGCACTCACGCGCGCAACGTAAGCAGGGCTCGGATTGCTCGTGACCAACCGCTGGATCAGTTGCTGGCCGATGAACGGGCCGACGTTCGGATGGTTGAAGAGCGCGTCGAGCGCGATCTTGAGCGCCGCCTTGCCATCGGTGCCGGCGGGCACCGTGGTGCCCAGAAACGTCGCGGCAAGCGTCGAATGGCGCGACGCATCGAGCGCCATCGGCCGCAAAGTCCACTGGTTGCTCTCGATCGTGTAGTTTTCGCCGGGCGGCGTGAAGGCGTTCTTTTCGGCGGTGCGGATGTCCAGATCCCAGCCGGTGAACACGCGCGCCAGATTGCTCACGTCGTCTTGCGTATAGCTGTAGGCCGGCTGGTCGCCGGTGCCTTTCGCGGTGCCGTCCGGATTGAGCTGATACAAGCCGATGGTCATGAGCTGCATGACCTCGCGCGCATAGTTTTCGTCGGGCTGGCGGCCCTTGCCGTCTTCTTTCAGGTTGCCCTTGACGTTCAGGTAATAGCCCATCGCGGGATGCAGCGACACATCTTCGAGCAGCTGGCGGAAGTTCGCGCTCGCGCCGGCCACCAGCGTGTCCCAATAGCTCGCCATCATGTGGTCGGCCCAGTTCGAGCCGATGCCTTCTTGCGACACCACGAAGATCTCGCTCAGCGCCAGCGCAACCCGTTTCCTCACCGGGTCGGGCGACGCCATGAGTTGTTTCCAGACCATGTTGTCGGTGTAGACCGTGCGGTAGGGCTTGGCGTTGAGCCAGGCCCAGCCGGTCTGGGCCTTGGGCGCATCCATCTGCTCGCCGAGCCATGGCAGATAGCCCTTGGCGCGCACCGCCGCGATTTCCGCGTTGGACGCGGAAAACTGGGCCTGCAATAAAAAGCGCGCGGCTTCGGCATCGGTCTTGGCCTGCGTGAACAGATAGCCGGTGGCCGTCGGCGTGGTGGCGACCGGTCCGAGCGAGCCGCCGGGTGCCGGAGGGCTGCCGCCTGCGGGCGCGCCGGGTGTGCCGGGCGCGGCTGGATTGGTCGGCGCATTCGAACCTGTCGACACCGGCGGATTGGTGCCGTTGACGATGTCGCTGCCCGAGCCGCCAGAGCCTGCAGCGCCGCCCTCGCCTGCTCCACCCCCGACACCTCCGAAACCGCCGCTGCCGTTGCCGCCGCCACAGGCCGCGAGCGCGGCTGCGGCGGCCAGCGCCGCGGCGACAGCCGGCGCGACCGACCCCGAGCCGGATGTCCGGATGGTTTCGGCCTGCGCCGACTCGAACAGCGCGCGCGCCTCGCTGTTGGCTGCTTCTGCGGTAGCCCGCTCACATTCTTCGATCATTCCAACTCCTCGTTGCGCCGATTGCGCTGGTTGCGCGGCCGATGGCGTGCAAAGGACATGCCCGCCGGTTTTTTTGCTTGAGGCGGCGAATGTAGCGGCGTTATCCGACAAAAAGTAGTGATTTAGTGTGACTTTTTGCGGCAGAGCGAGGGCACGCGGCATGCCAAATTGACGGAAATGTCACGAATCCAGCGGGTTTTTGGCCGATACCTGAAATATCTCGTCACATTTGATGTGGCGCGGATGCCGACGCGAGCGCGGTTGGCTCACAAACAATGCCGCTGCCGGCGCGTGCTTTTCAGCCCCGCGCACGGTGGTGCTCAGGCGCTCCGGTCAGCGCGCGCCCTTCGCCTTTTCGAGTTCCGAGCGGGTCTGTTGGGCTGCAGCACGAGCCGCTTCGGCAAAGTCGTCGTCGCTCGAGGCGTAAAGAATCGCGCGCGACGAGTTGACGATGATCGGCGCATCCGTGCGCCAGCCCGCGCGCACCGTCGCATCGGCATCACCGCCCTGCGCGCCGATCCCCGGAATCAACAGCGGCAAATGCGGCGCAAGCGCGCGAACCCGCTCGATTTCGGCCGGAAAGGTCGCGCCGACCACGAGTCCGAGCTGGCCATTGATGTTCCACGGCCCTGCCGCGAGCCGCGCCACATGCTCGTAGAGAAAGGGCTGGTCCGGCAGTCCGGCCAGGCGCTGTGCCTGCAGGTCGGCGCCGCCCGGATTGCTGGTGCGACACAAAAGGAACGCGCCCTTGCCTTCGCGCCGCAGGTACGGTTCGAGCGAATCGAAGCCCATGAAAGGCGACAAGGTCACCGCATCGGCGCCATAGCGCTCGAAGGCCTCGATTGCATATTTCTCGGCTGTCGCGCCGATGTCGCCGCGCTTGGCATCGAGGATCACCGGCACGTGCGGCATGTTGCGGCGCAAATGCGCCATCAGTCTTTCGAGCTGGTCCTCGGCCCGGTTCGCCGCGAAGTAAGCGATCTGCGGCTTGAACGCGATCACCAGATCGGCCGTCGCATCGGCGATCCGCGCGCAAAAGTCGTAGATGCGGCCGGCGTCGTTCGCGAGCCGGCCCGGGAAGCGCGCAGGATCGGGATCGAGGCCGACGCAGAGCAGCGAGCGGTTTTGCAGTTCGGCCGCGCGCAACTGGGCAAGGAATCGCATCGTCATGGACCGATTCTAGGAAGCGCGGACTGCGAAGCCGGAAAACAAAGCCGGACTACCGGACGCATTAACGTCTTTCCGCCACATCCGCCGCCAGGCACAGATCAGCCCAGGCCTTTGCCTTGTCGGCCTGGTTGCGCAGCAGATAAGCGGGCGGATAGCTCGCGACCAGCGCCAGATCGGGGCGCGCACCGACTGCGGCGACGCGGCCGCGCAGTTTGCCCAGCGGCTCGTTGCTCTGCAGAAGGCCCTGCGCGGCGAGCGGCCCGAGCGCCAGCACCAGGGCCGGCGCGAGTGCGTCGGCATGCTGGGCGAAACCGTCTGAAAGCGCGCTGTCGCCAGCGGGCTCGTGTTGCGCGCCGGCGGCTCGGTGCACGCTCGCCAGATGCACCGGCGCCGCGCCCTCGTGCAGCCGGAGCGCGCGCAGCATGTTGTCGAGCAGCCGGCCAGCATCGCCAGCGAAGGGGGCATTCGGACCATCGGGAGCAGGCGGCATGTCGGCCACGATCAGCCAGCCGCCGCGTGGCGCGGGGACGGAATCATCGGCTTCGTCGGCTTCGCCGGCCGGGCGATACAAGCGCACCGCGGGGCCGATTCGCACGGCGCCGCCGGGGCCGGAAGCTTCGGCCGCCCGCGCGATGGATGCGGGCGCGGCGCTTTGGGCGGCGATCCGGGCGGATGTGTCGCCGCGCGAGGGAATGTCTTTTGCTTTTGAATCGAATCGGGCTGAAACACTTGCTGAACGTGCGCTGTCAGCTATTATTTTTGGAGCATCCGCAGTGTCCTCTGCAGCGACGGCCAACGCCACTGGTTGCGCGGTCGGCCACCAGAATTCGATGCCCATCTCGCGCAGCATCGCGCGCTGGCGCGGATCGAGATGCAAGCTCGATCGTTCGTCGACCACGCCAGCATCACTCAAAGTGCCTGAAGTGCCCGACGCGCTCACCGCAATCCGCCCCACGCACTCGGTGGTTCGTCGAGCCGCAGGCTCATGACCACCGCGTCTTCGCGCGGCGTGTGCACACCGGGGTAGTAGCCCTTGCGGATGCCGACGCGGCGAAAACCCTGTTCGGCATAAATGTCCAGCGCGCGCCGATTGCTGGTGCGCACTTCGAGCCACAGCCATTGCGCCTCGTTCGCGCGCGACCAGCCGCAGAGCGCTTCCATCATCAGCGGTGCCCAGCCCTGGCGCTGGAAATCGGGCGCGACGGTGAAGTTGAGCAGATGCACCTCCTCGACGCCGCGCATCGCGACGTAATAGCCAATCAGGCTGTCCGGGCCGTTCGGCGTGGAGCCGAGCAGCACCTGGCAGTGGTAGCCGACGGCGAGCGAGTCGATGAAATTCGCGCGGGTCCACGGATGGCTGTAGGCGCGCGTTTCGATCGCGAGCACCGCAGCGAGGCGCTCGATCGTCAGCGCTTCGAGCCGGGCTTCGAGGGGTTGCAGAACGGCGCTCATCGGGGCATCGCGGACAAAGATAAAGACGGCGCGGACGGAAATTCGGCCTGAGTTCCGATGGCGGCGGCCGTCGATGCGCCTGGCGCCGGCTGTGCCCGCGCCGCGCGCTCGGCGCTGGTTTCGGCAACTTTATCGCGAACATAGAGCGGCAACGCATCGGCTGCGTCGACCGCCAGGCCGGCCGCGAGCATGGCCGGCGCGAGACGCAGCATCGCGGCTGCCGTCGGCCACACCTCGTGTCGCGCGGTGCCAGCGGGCAACCGCGCGCCGTAAGCCGCGAACGCATTTCCTGCGAGCGCCCAGCCGGGCGGCACCACGACCTGCGCGGGGTCGGCGAGCCGCGGCGCCTGGTCTTCGGCCCGAACGGAACTGCCGTCGAACGCGACATGCGCGACATAGACCTGGTCCATCCGCGCGTCGAGCAATGCGACCAGCCTCTCGGCGCCGAAGCGCGCACGAGCTTCTTCGGCGACAGCGGCGAGGGTGTCGATCGGCAGCAGGGGCACATCGGCGCCGAAGCCGAAGCCCTGCGCCACCGCGCAGGCGGTTCTGAGGCCGGTGAACGAGCCCGGTCCGCGACCGAACACGATCGCGTCGAGGTCGCCGAGTGCGAGGCCGGCTTCGGCCAGAAGGCGCAGCACCGATGGAATCAAGCTCGCCGAAGCCAGCGCGCCGCCCGCCGCGCTGTGCTCGAGCCGCTCGCCGCGGTGCACGAGCGCGATCGACAGCCGGTCGGTGCTGGTGTCGAAGGCAAGCAGCGTGGGAGCGGTATTCATCGGGCGAATCGGAGGAATCGGAGGAATCGGAGAATCGGAGAATCGACGTGCGGAAAAACGGAAGGTTGCAGCCCCGTGATTATCGAGCCAGTGCGCGTGGGCCGGGTGCGAAGCGGCTGCGAGCCGAACCCTTATCCGACGCAGAATCGACATCGTGATGCTATCATTTATATAGCTTTCTGCGCACATACAGAAAGCGTTTCAGCCACTTTTTCTATAAATTCTCTGGCGGCCCCGATAATGCCGGCCATGCGTCTGACTGCCTCGATCGCGCTTTGCTTTGGCTGCCACCTCGCACTGGCGCAGGCGCTGGCGCAAACGCTGCCGCCCGCGGTCGACGCGGCGCTGGCGCGGGCCAAAGTGCCGCGCGATTCGGTCGCGATGCTGGTCGTCGATGCCGACGGCGGGATCGGCGGGATCGGCGGTGGCGGCGGTGGCGGCGCACCGCGACTCGCCTGGCGCGCCGATGTGCCGATGAATCCGGCCTCGGTCATGAAGCTGGTCACGACCTATGCGGCGCTCGACCGGCTCGGGCCGGCCTACACCTGGCGCACGCCGGTTTACGTCGACGGGCAGATCGAAGGCGACGTGCTCAAGGGCAACCTCTACATCCAGGGCCAGGGCGATCCGAAGCTGGTGATCGAGCGCATGTGGCTCTTGTTGCGGCGGGTGCAGGCGCTCGGCATTCACACGGTGTCGGGCGACATCGTCATCGATAACAGCGCCTTCGCGGCGATGCGCGAGAGCGATCCGGGCGCTTTCGACGGCGAGCCGCTGCGGCCCTACAACGCCGCGCCCGACGCCCTGCTACTGAACTTCAAATCGGTGGTGATGACATTCACGCCGACCCCGGACGGCCGCGCCGCGCGCATCGATTACGCGCCGCCGATGGCCGCGGTCGCAACGCAAGCGCAGGTGCCGACGAGCACAGGCGGCTGCGGCGACTGGCATGCCGCGCTGGGCGCCGACTTCAGTGACTCGAACCAGATCCGCTTCGCCGGCGCTTTGCCTGCGGCTTGCGGCGAGAAAACCTGGGCCGTCGCCTATGCCGACCCGCGCACTTATGCACTGCGCGCGATCGGCGGCATGTGGGCCGAAATGGGCGGCCGGGTCGGCGGCCAGATGAAGAGCGGGAAAGTGCCGGCCGGGTTGCAGCCGGCGTTCAGCTTCGAGTCACCGCCGCTCGCCGACGTGGTGCGCGACATCAACAAGTTCAGCAACAACGTGATGGCGCAGCAGGTATTTCTGACCTTGGGAATGCAGCGCGGTCAGCCCGCCACCCGTGAGGCCGCACGCGGCGTGGTGCGCCGGTGGTGGGAGGAGCGCGTCGCCGGTACGGTCGCCACCACGAGCGCCAAAACGGTTGCCGACACGGTTGCAAATAAGCCCGCACCGCCGGTGCTCGACAACGGCTCGGGCCTGTCGCGCGATGCGCGGGTCAGCGCCGCGGCGTTAGCGCAGATGCTGCAAAGCGCCTGGCGTTCGGCGGTGATGCCGGAATTGATGGCCTCGCTGCCGTCGTTCGGGGTCGACGGCACGCTCAAAAAGCGCAGTCTGGCTTCGGGCGCCGCGGCGCATTTAAAGACCGGCTCGCTGCGCGACGTGGCCGCGATCGCCGGCTATGTCGATGGTGCGAACGGCAAGCGCTGGGTGCTGGTGGCGATCGCCAACGGCGCCAATGCAGGCGCGGCGCGGCCGGCTTTCGATGCGCTGATCGACTGGGCGGCGCAAGATCGTTGAGGCTGCTTATTCGTCCGCTTCCTGCGATTGCTTGCCGTTTCGGTCCACGAGCACCCGACCCAATTGCTATATTTTTTATAGCTGCCTGCGCACGTCCAGTGGGCGTTTCGGCTACTTTTCTCTTGAATCAAGGCCGACGCTTGCGCAGGCCTGCGCTGCGCTGGATGTCGCAGAGTAGACACGCCTCGCATAGGCTGCGGGTTTCCCGCGTGCCTGGCGATGCGTTGGCGCTTTAGGATCGCGCGCGGCGCGAGTCGGCCCTTTTTTTGTTCCCGTTTCTTTTTTGCTGGAGATTCTTCATGACATTTTTGCGATGCGCGACCTTGACCGGCGCAGCCACCGTCCTGGCAGCCTCTCTGGCAGCCTGCGGTGGTGGTGGCGGCGGCGGTGGCTATCCGATCTTCCCGATCGCGGCAACGCCCACGACACCCGCGGCCACGACCGGCCAGCTCAAGGAAGCGCCGACCACGGTCGCGACGTTGACCGCGGCGCAAATCGACGCTTCGAGCGAAGCGAGCGGGCTGCAGGCGCTCACCGGCAAGGCCAAATGCGACGTCAAGGTCGTGGCGATCAACTATTCGACCCTGGGCCCCAAGAAGGAAGACACCAACGCCTCGGGCGTGTTACTGGTGCCCACCGGCAGCGACGCCTGCAACGCGCCGGCGCCGCTGGTCGCCTATGCCAAGGGCACCGACGTGCAGAAGCCGCGCACCCTGGCGAATCCGAAAGACGGCGAAACCTTTCTGCTGACCGCGTTCTATGCGGCGCAGGGCTATGCGGTGGTCGCGACCGATTACCTCGGCTTCGCCAAGTCGGCCTTCCCGTATCACCCGTATCTGCATGCCGATTCCGAAGCCCAATCGGTGATCGATTCGATCCGCGCGGCGCGCCTGGCGGCTGCGCAGGTCAGCGCGCGCTTCTCGGGCAAGGTGATGTTCACCGGCTACTCGCAGGGCGGCCATTCGTCGGCGGCATCGCAGCGCGCTGCCGAGCGCGACAACGCGACTGAAATCAACACGGTGGCGGCCGCGCATCTGGCAGGGCCATACAACCTGTCGGGCAGCTTGAAAGTCGGTAATGCGATCGCCGGCTACCAGTTCTTCATTCCGTACTGGATCACGTCTTATCAAAAGGTTTACGGCAACGTCTACACGACGCCGACCGATGCGTTCAAGCCGCCGTATGCCGCTGGCATCGAGACCCTGCTGCCGAGCCCGACCTTGACCTACACCACCCTGGTCACGAGTGGCGCGCTGCCGGGCCAGAACGGCGAAAGCCCGGCCCAGGCGCGTGATCTGCTCATGCAGCCGGCGTTCCTGGCCGCGACCCAGAACGATCCGAACAACGGGTTCTACCTCGATGCGGCGAAAAACGATTTGCTCGGCTGGACACCGCGCGCGCCGACCTTGCTGTGCGGCGGAGCGGGCGACCCGACCGTGCCGCCGGCCCTGAATCAGGCGGTGCTGAAGGCCGACTTCGACGCCCGCGGCATCACCAACGTGACGTCGGTCGATGTCGATCCGCAAGTGCAAGCGGTGTTCGGTCCCGGCGGTGCGGCCCCGACCGATCCGGCGTCGCCCGAGTTCGCGACCTACTACGGCAACTACCACGGCAGCTACGAGCCGCCGTTCTGCCACGCAGCGGCGCGCAAGCTGTTCGATACGGTTCGGTGAGCCGTCCGGGCGCCGGAACGCGCGCCCGGCCCGGATCGAAAAAGGCGCCTCTGGAGGCGCCTTTTTTTTGGCGATGCATTTTGTGGCGCTGAGCGCCGGTCCGTGTCGCTCAGCGCCAGGCGATGGCCGGTACCAACACAGGCCGATCAACGCATCGACGTGGAAACCGGCGCCGGCGCACTGCTGCCCGCTTCGTCGCTCGCGCCGATTTTCGCGGGCGGCGGCAAGGGTTCGTCGTCCGGTACCGCCGGATCGGCCAGGATCAACGCCGCGCGATAGGCCGCCCGGCCGGCGACCTTGGTGTGGTCCATGAGCTCTTTCCATTGCTGGGCGCGCGCTGGTCGGGCCGCGCCCTCGGGCGTGTCCATGAGGATCCGGCTCACATCCAGCAACGAGGCGGCCGACATGAGGCAAAAATGGGCCGCGGATTCGGCTGGACGATTGCGGTAGGTCGCTTGCTCTCTGGCCCGAGCGTCTTGTTGCTCGGCCTCCGACAGCGCATTGAGATCGGTCGGGCCGAAGAACGGAATCGCATCCTGCGTGCGCGCGAGCCGGGCCAGCACCTGTTCGATGGTTTCCATCGCCGACTCGATCAGCGCCACTTCGGTGGCTTGTTGGTTCATGCGGTGCTCCCGGAGTCAGAAGCGCGGTAGCGCTCCCGGATTGACCAATGCTTCCACCGCCGCCGCTCGTGACAGCGCCGGGGAGCCAATACGGTCTTGGAAAATGCGAAATATGTCACGGAATAAGACCAAAGTGGACACAAATGTAATAGTTTTTGACAGTCTGCGGCTCCGTTCTGGGCTTTTCACCGAACAGTGTCCGCTGACTTCGTCAAAAGCACGGACCCTGCCAGGAGGGTGCAAACCGCGGTCAGCCTGCGGCTGCGGCACGCTGCAATCTGTCGCGCACACCCTCCCAATCGGCGCCGTCCGGCAGTGATTCGACCCAGATCAATTTCACGTCCTGGTTGTCGAATTCGCGCAACACCGCGAACAATTGGTGTGCCGCAGCGGCAGGATCGTCTGGCATCCGGCGCTGAACGATGCGCTGCGACGGACTTTTGAGCACCGTGCGCGACCACACCGCGATATTCGCCGCCTTGGCACCCAACACGTCGAGCGCGGTCTGCAACGCACGCGCGTCCATCAACCGCACCCGGGCGTTCGGCGCGTAGTGCGCGGCCAGGGTGCCCGATGCGCGCGGCGCCGAGGGGATCAGCGCATCGTCGATCGGCTGGCCGCCCGCCGCCACTATCTGGTCGCGCGTGATCGCGCCGGGCCGAAGCAGCACCGGCACACCGCGGCTGCAGTCGACGATGGTCGATTCGATGCCGACCTCGCACGGCCCGCCGTCGAGCACCGGCACGCCAGCGCCGAATTCCCGCACCACATGCTCGGCGGTGGTCGGGCTGATCCGCCCGAAGCGGTTCGCACTCGGCGCGGCCAGGCCGGAGATGCCGCGCTCGGCGCAGGCTTCGAGCAGCGCCTGCGCGACCGGATGCGCCGGGCAACGCAAGCCGATCGTCGGCTGCCCGCCTGCCGCTGCATCGGCGACGCCAGGCCGGCGCGCAAGGATCAAGGTCAGCGGGCCGGGCCAGAAAGCGTCGATCAGGCGATGTGCAAAATCCGGCATCGGCTGCGCGAACCGGGCCAGCGAATCGGTGAGCAGGTCAGCCAGCGCCGAACCGGCCGCGGATTGTTCGCCCCGTTCGCGCGATGCGCCTGCGGCGATGTGCACGATCAGCGGATGGTCTGGCGGTCGGCCCTTGGCGTCGAAAATTCGGGCCACTGCCCCATCCTGCAGCGCATCGGCGCCGAGTCCGTAGACCGTCTCGGTAGGAAACGCGACGATCTCACCGGCCGCCAGCAAATCGGCCGCGCGGGCGATCGCTTCACGTGCGCGACCGTCGAGAACGCTCCGCATGGCGCCGGACGCGATCAAGAATCGCCACCACGTTCGACTAAGGCGACAACGACGGCGACGCCGGTCATCCGAAGTCGAACAGCGGCAGTCCCAGCGCCGCGCAGGCCCATTCGGCGCTGCCACGCACGCTGGCGAGGTCGGCGCCGGTGAGCGTCAAGTGCCCCATCTTCCGGCCGCGCCGCGGCTCGGCCTTGCCGTACAAATGCAAATGCGCGCCGGGAATCGCGAGCACCCGCTCCCAGGCTGGCTCAAAGGCCACTTCGGCTACTTCAACAGCATCAGCTGCTTCTGGCGGTGCGAGGCCGGCCGTCTCGGCCGGTGACGACGTCGGCGCAGCGGCGGCGGCATCGGTTTCTTCCCGGGTTTCACCGTCTCGTTCGAGTGCTTCAAGCGCCCGCAGGCCCGAGTCCGGACCCAGATCCTTCGTTTCCACACCCGGCGCGGCGTCGACCTCGGTCACCTGCACCCCGGCCAGCGCCTGGGAAGCGTCATCGCGCTGAAACCACAAGTCGCCGAGCAGGTTCAGCATGATCGCGGGGCTGTGCTGGCGCGGCGCGGTGAGCGGCAAGCCCGCCAGCGTGCGCACCTGCAGTTCGAACTGCGAGACATCGCAGGCGTCGAGCGTGTAGTGGCCCGAGTTGTGCGGGCGCGGCGCGATTTCGTTGACCAGCAGTTCGCCGCCTTCGAGGACGAAAAATTCGACGCACAGCACGCCGATATAGTTCATCTCGTCTGCTATCAAAGTCGCAGCTAGTACCGCTTGCTGTGCAACGTTTTCAGGCATGTTTTGTGCATGAACTTCGGTTGCGAGCAGGATCCCGTCCTGATGCAGGTTGCGCTGCGGCGGAAAGTGGACGAGCGCGCCGCCCCGACCGCGCGCGACGATCACCGAGCATTCATAAGCCAGCGTTTGCAGTTGTTCGAGCACGCAGGCAACTTCGCCGAGCTGCTGCCATGCCGCCGCCAGCGCCGCGCGATCGGCAACCCGAATCTGGCCCTTGCCGTCGTAGCCGAGCCGCGCGGTCTTGAGCACGCCGGGCAGCAGATCATCGCCGACCGCTTCGAGCTGGGCCGCGGTTTCGATCGCGACGTAGGGCGCGCACGCCACACCGCTGCGCGCGAACTGGGCCTTCTCGGCGATCCGGTCTTGCGCGATCGCGACAGCGGCGCCCGACGGCGACACGCGACGCGCGGTCGCCAGATGGTCGAGCGCCTGCGCCGGCACGTTCTCGAACTCGGTGGTGATCGCCTCCGACAGGCCCGCGAGCTTCGCGAGGCCATCGATGTCGAGGTAATCGGTGTGCACATGCGCATGGCTCACGCGACCGGCGGGGCTGTCGGGATCGGGGTCGAGCACCGCGGTGAAGTAGCCCATGCGCTGCGCCGCGTGGACGAACATGCGCCCGAGCTGACCACCGCCGAGCACGCCGAGAATCGCGCCGGGCGCGATCGGCAAACTGTCCTGCGCGGACTTGTTGTTCATTTTTTGCTCCCTTGAATACGGCTCAGGCCGCCGGTCGACCGACTGCCGAAGCAACTTGCGACGCCTGCGACACCTCCGACAGGTTCCCGTCCGGCGGCAACGTCATCGCCCGCGCCTTTTCGGTCTGGCGGGCGCGAAATTCTTCGAGTTGCGCACGCAGCGATGCATCGTGCACGGCCATCAAGGCGACAGCGAACAGCGCCGCGTTGGCCGCGCCGGCCTCGCCGATCGCAAAGGTCGCGACCGGCACGCCGCGCGGCATCTGGACGATGCTGTAAAGCGAATCGAGGCCCTGCAGATGGCGGCTCGCGACCGGCACGCCGAGGACCGGCACAACCGTCTTGGCCGCGAGCATGCCGGGCAGATGGGCAGCGCCGCCCGCGCCCGCGATGATCGCGACCAAGCCGCGCGGCTGGGCGCTTTCGGCATAGGCGAAAAGTTCGTCGGGCATGCGGTGCGCCGACACCACGCGGGCTTCGTGAGCGATCTTGAATTGGCCCAGAATCAGGGCCGCGTGGCGCATCGTTTCCCAGTCGGAATCGGAGCCCATCACCAGGCCGATCCGCACGGCCGCTGGACGTTGCGATCCATCGTGCGCGGGTTGGGGCGGGTTCATCCCTTCAATTCTACGGTTCACCAGAGACCTTTCCGATGATCGATATCACCCTCGAAAACTTCCAGACCGAGCTCGTCGACGGCTCGATGACCCAGCCGATCCTGCTCGATATCTGGGCTGAATGGTGCGGCCCGTGCAAGCAGCTCGGGCCGGTGCTCGAAAAGCTCGAGGTCGAGTACGCGGGCCGCTTCATGCTCGCCAAGCTCGACGCCGACAAGGTGCCGCAGATTTCGCAGCAGCTCTCGCAGATGTTCGGCGTGCGCAGCATTCCGTTTTGCGTGATGTTCAAGGACGGCCAGCCGGTCGACGGCTTCGTCGGCGCGATTCCGGCGGCCGAAATCCGCACCTTTCTGGACAAACACGTGCCCGCCGCCGCCGAGGTCGAAGCCGAACAGCAGGAAGACGAGGCCCATGCCGCGCTGGCGGCGGGCGATACAGACAGCGCGCTCGAAAAGCTCGCGCAGGCGGTGGCGACCGACCCGGCCAACGAAGACGCGCGCTTCGATTATGTGAAGCTCCTCCTCACGCTAACCCACACCGACGATGCCAAGGTCGCGTTCGCGCCGGTGATCGCGAAGGCCGCGCAAGTGCGCCGCCTCGACGCGCTTCAGCGCTGGATAAATGCTATTGATTTCGTAGCTGCTTGCGCAGACCCGCAAAGCGCTGCGGCCGAATTCGATCAAAAAATTGCGGCCGACAAGCGCGACTTCCAGGCCCGCTTCGACCGCGCGCAGGTATTGATGGCGGGCCAGCATTGGACCGATGCAATGGACGAATTGCTCGACATCCTGATGCGTGACAAGGCCTGGAACGACGACGCCGCGCGCAAGACCTATATCGCGATCCTCGAACTCATCGAGCCGCCGAAGCCGAAGGTTGCCGATGGTCAGATCCCGCCCGACGACCCGACCGTGGCGAGCTATCGGCGCCGGCTCAGCAGCGTGATCCTGAGCTGATCGACCGCTTCCGCCGCGCGGTGCGGCACGCGGTGCCGTCCTACGGCATCGCGTTGACCCCCCTGCGTCGCCAGCGTAGAAGAGCGCTTTGGATCAAGAGGGGGCAATCGATGGCGACTCGAAAAAGAAAAAGCGAAAAGGCCGCCCGACCCGACCGCAGCAGGCTGGCCGCCGGGGCTGCTGCACCGGACGTACGCAATCGCGAGCGCACGCGCAGCGCCCGATCCGTGAAGAAGACCCCGGCACCGGCGCCCTCGGCGCGCGCCGTAGTTGAAAAGCACCCTATGGTCATGAAGCGGATGGCCAACCGGTTGACCTCGGCGAAATCCCGCGCTGCACCGCCCCTGCGCACGCTCGACGCGCGCGCCGACACACTGGATTTTCGCGACAGGATGTTCGAGCCCTCGCTGGTCGAAGTGCCGGCTGAAATTCCGCTCTCCGCATTCCTGCGGCTGAAACTGCCGGTGCTCGACCAGGGCAGCGAAGGCGCCTGCACCGGCTACGGCCTCGCGACTGTCGCGCTGTCGCTGCTCGCCCGGCGCAAGGTCAAACCCGACCGGACGCCCGTGAGCCCGCGGATGCTCTACGAAATGGCGCGCCGCTACGACGAGTGGCCCGGCGAAAACTACAGCGGCTCGAGCGCGCGCGGCGCGATGAAAGGCTGGTTCAAGCAGGGCCTGTGCAGCGAAGCGAGCTGGCCGGGAACACCGTTGAAGCGCACGCCGAAGAGCGGAACGAATGGCTCGGCCGACATGATGGACCCCGTCGGCCTGAACGCCGCACGCACCGCCGACGCATTGCGGCGTCCGCTCGGTGCGTATCTGCGCGTCAATCACAAAGACCTGATCGCGATGCACTGCGCCTTGGCCGAAGTCGGCGTGCTCTACGCCACCGCAGCCGTACACGCAAACTGGCAACAGGTCGGCAAAGACGGAATCATCGACTGGCCGGCGCCGCTCACAGGTGGCCACGCGTTCGCGATCGTGGCCTTCGATCAGGACGGCTTCTGGATCCAGAACTCCTGGGGCAAAGGCTGGGGTCGCGGTGGGATGGGCCGCATCAGCTACGACGACTGGTTGGTCAATGGCACCGATGTCTGGGTCGCACGGCTCGGCGCGCCGGTGACCTTGCGTCTGTCGCCCTCGTCGGCGATCGCGCATTCGGCTGCCGCGGGCGAATCGGCTGGCTATTCGTTCGCCGACCTGCGCCCGCACATCGTGAGCCTGGGCAACGACGGCCGGTTGCAGCCCGGCGGCGAGAACGGCACTTCGGCCGCCGAGCTCGCGCAGATTTTTCGCGACGACATTCCGCGCGTGATGGACCAATGGCAAGGCCAGCGGCATCTGCTGCTCTATGCCCACGGCGGGCTGGTCGATGCGCGCAGCGCGGCCCAGCGCCTCGCCGACTACCGCGCGCCGATGCTGGCCGCGCAGATTTACCCGGTCAGTTTTCTGTGGCACAGCGACATGTGGTCGAGCCTCACCAACGTGCTCGAAGACGCGATGCGTCGGCGCCGGCCCGAAGGCTTTTTTGGTTCGGCCAAAAACTTCATGCTCGAACGGCTCGACGACACGCTCGAAATTTTGACCCGCTCACTCGGCGGCAAGACGATCTGGGACCAGATGAAGCAGAACGCCCAGGCCGCTTCGGACGCCGGCAGCGGCGCGCGGCTGGTGCTCGACGAACTCGCGCAACTTGCCAAGACGCACGACTTCGAACTGCATCTGGTCGGCCACAGCGCGGGCGCGATTTTTCAGGCGCCATTGGCGCGGCTTGCGACCAGCGAAGGCCCGATCCCGTCGGGCTATCTGCAGGGCCAGACCGGCTACGGCATGAAGGTGACTAGTTGCACGCTCTGGGCGCCCGCCTGCACCACCGAGCTGCTCCGCCAGGCTTATCTGCCCGCGATCGATGCGGGCCAGATCGCGCGCTTTGCGCTTTTTGCGCTCACCGACGCGGCCGAGAGAGCCGATAACGTCGCGGCGCTCTACAACAAATCGCTGCTCTACCTGGTGGCGCGCGCCTTCGAGCAATCGGCTTTCGGCGAAGGAACGCCGATCGCGGGCATGGAGAAATTCCTGCGCGCCGATGCCGAGATCATGGCGCGCTTCGCAACGCCCGCCTGCGAACTGGTGCTTGCGCCCAACACCGCGCCGACCGGATCGCTCTATGCGTCGCGCAGCCGCCACCACGGCGATTTCGACGACGACGCTGACACGGTCGCGGCGATGCTCGCGCGAGTCGCCGGCGCCGCGCCGGCGCAAGGCCACATCGCGGCGCCGGGCGAACTGGTGTTCCATCGCTCGGGCTCGTCGTTCAAGGACCGGCGCGATGTGATCGAGCGCAAGACGCGCGCGGTATGACGCACGGCTGACACGCGCGCGCCACCGGCGTGCCGCGCTGGAATACGATAGTGCGCGCCTGTGATCGGCTCGTCCCGACTTGCAGCGCGATCCACCTGTCGTTCGCCACAAGGAGCCATTCCGTGCCACAGCCCGCCCAGAGCAGTAGCCGCCGCCGTACCGCTTTGACTGCCGTCGCAGCGTTGTCCGCGACGCTGCTCGCCGCCTGCGCAAGCGTGAGTCTCGACGAGCCGCTCGCGGGCACGCCATGGCGGCTGGCGCAGATCGGCGGCACCAACGTGGCGCGGCTGGAGGGCGACTCCGGCGCCGAGCCGATGCTGCAATTCGACGACGCCGCATTGCGCGTCACCGGCAACACCGGCTGCAACAGCTTCAATGCGGGCTACCAGCGCGACGGCAGCCGGCTGCTGGTCGGCCCGGTCGCAACCACCCGCCGCGCCTGCGCCGAACCCGAACGATCGGGTGTCGAGCAGCGCTTTCTCGCCGCGCTCAAGGCCACAGACCAGTTCGATCTGCATGGCGCGCAACTGACCTTGCTCGACAACCGGCTGCTGCCGCTCGCCGTGTTCGAACTGGGCGTGCGAAAGAAGCCTTGATGCTATTGAATCAGTAGCTGTCTGCGCACGTGTATCGGGCGTTTCAGCCTCTTTTCGCTTGAATTTTTAGAAGATCGGCCTACGATGGGTCAGGTCGAAGCGTGCACTCGCAAACAGTCGCTTTAAGCGTAAAAAAGAGCGACACTTCGTTAATGAGTGTGTCCTTCCCGCCGCGTCAGGCCATCGCGCAACGGCGCAACCTGACGATCCTTTTTTCCGACCTCTGCGGCTCGACCCGGCTGGCTGCGGCGATGGAAGCGGAAACCTATGCCGAATTGCTCGGCGCGCTTCGCGATGCCTGGGAACAAGCAATTCCGCAGCATGGCGGGACGATCGCGCGGATTCACGGCGACGGCGTGCTCGCGGTGTTCGGCCATCCGCAGGCGCGTGAGGACGACGCGCGGCGCGCCGTCGAAGCCGCGCTCGAATTGCATCGCCTGGTGCGCGACCTGCGGCCCAGCCTCGGCGTCGCCGGCCAGACGCCGCTCGCCCTGCATTCGGGCGTTCACTCGGGGCTGGTGCTGGTGCAGGGCGGCGACGATATCCTCGGGCGCCTCGAACTGCTCGGCAATGCGGCCAACCTCGCGGCGCGGTTGTCCGACTCGGCGGGGCAAGACCAGATTCTGGTCAGCGCCGAAACCCTCGGGCCCGAGCTGCATTTCTTCGAAACCGGGCCGGCGCAACATCTGTCGCTCGAAGGCCTCGGCGCGCCGATCGCGGCGCACGCGATCCTCGGACGCGCCGCCGTGCAGACCCGCTTCGAGGCCCACACCCGGCAGGGGCTCACGCCTTTCACGGGGCGCGAGGCCGAACGCGCGGTACTCGAGCGCTGCCTGGCCGAAGTGATCGCCGGCGAGCCGCGCCGGGTCGTCGTGTCGGCGCCGCCGGGTGTCGGCAAGACTCGGTTGGCCGAGGAATTTCTGCAAGCCGCCGCGGCGAGGGGCTGTCGGGTGCTGCGCGGCTATTGCGACCAGATCCCCAGCGCCGAGCCATTGCAGCCCTTTCTGCAAATGACGCGCAAGCTGTTCGCCCTTTCGCATGGCATGTCGGCCACAGAGGCGGAGGAGGCGGTGCGGCGCAAGCTGGCCGAACTCGCGCCCCATCTGCAGGTGCATGCGCCCGACATCCTGCGCACGCTGTCCTTTTCGAGAGACAAGCAAAAGGACGGCGCCGACCGCGCGGCTGCCAAGCAGAGAAGCGGTGACGCGACCCACGCCCTGCTCGCCGCGCTGATCGACAAGACGCCCACGGTGCTGTTCATCGACGACTGGCAGTGGGCCGACGATGCGTCCCGCAAGGTGCTGCGGCTTATTTGCAAGCTGCATCGCGGCACGCTGATGGTGATGCTGACCACCCGCGATCCGGCCGGCGGACCGGCGCCGATCGATGGCGCGGAAGTGATCGAACTCACGCCGCTCGGCAGCGACGATTCGGCCCGCACGATCGCCGCGCTGCTGCCGCGCATGGACCCGTTTCTGGTCGCCGAAATTCATCGCTATTCGGGCGGCAACCCGCTCTTTATCGAAGAGCTTTGCCATTCGGCGGCGCACGAGGACATGGACCGCCGGCTGGTGCGCATGCACGGCGGCGGCGCGTGGCTCAATGTACTCATCGAATCGCGCCTCGCGCGGTTGGCGGTCGCACAAGCCGAACTGGTGCGCGCCGCCGCGGTGGTCGGTACCGTGGTGCCGGTCTGGTTGCTCGAACGGATCACCGGCGCGGCGTTGGACGAGGCGCTGGTGCGTCAGCTGTCGGCGCAGGATTTCATCTTTCCGGGCGAGTCGGCCGGCACGCTGCGCTTCAAGCACGGGATCACGCGCGACGTGATCTACGACTCTGTCGGACTGCACCAGCGCCGCGCGATCCACCTGCGAATCGCCGAGGCGCTGAAGGAGCAAACCATCGGCAACGTCGGCGAAGACGCTTTCGAAGGCCTGGCCTACCACTACGGCGCCGCGAATCGGCCGGCGGATGCCGCGCACTATGCCGAGCTGGCCGGCGACAGGGCGGTGGCTGCGTCGGCGCTCGACCGCGCGAAGACCCAATACCACGCGGCGCTGTCGGCGCTCGATGCGCTCGACCCCTCGACCGACACCGCCAGGCGCTGGAGCGCCATTTCGCAGCGCCTGGGCCTGGTCTGCGTATTCGATGCCGCGCGCGCCGACCTGCCGGTGTTCCATCGAGCGGTCGCGCTGGCGAGCCAGGCCGACGATCCGGCGGCGCTGGCGCGAGCAAGGTATTGGCTCGGCTACATCCACTATTCGCTCGGCGAGCTGCGCGCCGCGATCGGCTACTGCGAAGCCGCGCTCGAATCGGCGGATGCAGCGCGCGACGAGCGGCTGGCCGCCAACATCCGCGCGACGCTGGGCGAAACGCTGACGGCTGCCTGCGACTATCCGAAGGCGATCGGCTTGCTCGACGGCGCGATCACCCATCGGCGCCCGCATGCGGCGAGTGCACGTACCGCTGCGGTCGGACTCGCGTTTTCGCTGGTCTGCAAGGGCTGGATCCTCGGCGACCGCGGCGAGTTCGGCGCGGGCCTCGCGTGCATCGAAGACGCGCACCGGACGATGCAGGGCGCGACGCACGAAATCGGCGCGACCATCTCGGGCTGGCAGGGCGCGATCCTGCTCTGGCAAGGCCGCTGGGCCGAAGCCGGCGAGGCCGCCGCGGAGTCCGAACGCATCGCAGCGCAAACCCACAGCCTGTACCAGTATTCGATCTCGCGCGCGATCGGCGCGTACGCGCGCTGGATGCTCGAACAGCGTACCGACGCGCTCGACACCTTGCAGGACGCGACCGCGTGGATCGAATCGCGCGAAAGCGGCTTGTACCGCTCGCTGAACCATGGCTGGCTGGCCGAAGGACTGGCCGCGAGCGGGCGCACCGCCGAGGCGCGCCACCACGCAGCGCTGGCGCTAATGCGCTCGCGCCAGCGCGATTGGCTGGGCGTGCCGATGGCATTGCGCGCGCTGGCGCGTTCAGCCGCTGCCGTCGACGACATGCCGCGCAGCGAACACTACTTGGCACGTGCGTTACGGGCTGCGGCAACGCGCCAGTCGGCCCACGAACATGCAGTCACCCGACTGTGCGAGGCGCAAATTCGCGCGGCCCGCGGCGAGCGAGCCCCGGCGCGCGGACTCGTCGACCAGGCGATGACGGCTTTCGAGGCGATGAACATGCGCTGGCATCTGGCGCAGGCCCAGCAACTGAGTCGCTTGTTGTAGCTACATTTTTGATAGCTGTCTGCGCACGAAGGACGGTCGTTTCGGCCACTTTTCATTTAAATTTCTAACCGCGTCGCGAGCGGCTGGCGCCGGCCTGTTAGCGCTGCTTTCAAGCCTCGGGCGGCGCTGTTTTCACCAGATCGACGGCGCTCGTGAACCCGGTGGCGCGCAACGTGCCAGCCCGCAGCAAGCTGCTCGTCATGCCGAGCAGCACGCCGATCGCCATCTTGGTGCCCGGGCAGGCATGCGGCGCCACGAGGCCGGCGGGCGCGCTGCGATCGCCTGCCCGCGCGCCGCCGAACATCATCAGGTGATGGGCATCACGGTCCTGCATCACGCCGGCGATGCCCAGCACGACGGTGGCGGACGCGTCGTCGGCCGGCGCATCGGTTCGTCGGCGCCAGAGCACCTCGGGCGCCGGATCGTCGGCCATCTGCGCGAGCAGCGAGCTGCGCAGGACTTCACTGGCGATCGCGTAGTCGGAGTGCGTCGCCGGCTTCCGCTCCATCGCGACCAACCCGGCCTGCAGATCCCACAGCGACGCGGGCGAACGCCCGGTCGATTGGCCCGCCGCGTTGGCGATCCAGCCGCGCATCACGTTGACGAAGTTGAGATGCACCGTCGGCGGAAAGCCGAGCATGACACCCGCGAGGGTGCGAGCCACGATGCCGGGATCGTCCTTCTCCTGCAAGGCGAGCGCTTGCTGAACCTTCGCAGCGAGCGGGCCGGGCTGAGGCGCGGCAGGATCGCTTTTCGCGGAAGCGAGGAATGTCGTCACCGCATTTCGGATCGCCAAGCCTTGCGTCTTCGCCTCGCGCGTTTCGGCATCCGACGGATGCGGCCAAAACACATATCGCGCAATCGAGAAGAACTGCGCCGGGCAGCCCTTGATACTGTGGTCGGCGCTGTCGCGTGCCGGCATCGAACCGCTCTCGCTCTCGGCGTTCGGCAGGCCGAACCAGGCCGTGCACATCGACGCCAACGCGAGCTGGCTCAAGCGCGCGATGTCGATAGGCGTGGCGTTGCCTGTCGCCCCATCGGGCGGCTGTTCTTCGCGCAGCGTCTGCAGCGCTGCGGTGGTCGCTGCTACCGCAACCGCGAAGGCGGCTTCTTCGGAAATGCTTTCGATCGCCTCGTTCACGCTTTCGCCGGGCGGCGTTTCGGCTTGCTGCGCGTGCAACTCGCGGTCCAGGCCGAGAAAGCCGAGCCCTACCGTGTCGCCGAGGCGCTCGCCATAGCCACGCACCGAATAGCGCGTTTCGTCCTGCAGCACCGCGAGCATTCCGGCCCGGGTTGCGACCAGGTCGCCGTAGGCGGTGTGAAGGCCGTCCTGACCCGCGTTCTCACGCACGTACTTCCACGCGCCATCGCGCTCGGTGCGATCGCCGATCAAGCGCTGCCAACGGGTGAATTCCGAACATCGCGCGGCCGCTTTTTCGATCTCGGCGACCGGCTGTTCCAGAACGATATCGTCCAGCGTTCGCAGCGCCTTGAGCGACGGTGTGAAAAGGTAGAGCCCCCACTGAAGTTCGGTAAAGGGCCGGTTGCCCAGATCGATGCGGCAAACCTTGTCGTTGTCGACATATTTGAAGATTCGCGCCTCACCCTCTTGCGGCACGCCGAGCAATGGATCGTGCTGGCTCGACGAGACGCCGCTGCTGTTGCCACCCGCGACCCAGCGCTGAACGATCTCGAACTGCTCGGCGATGCTCGCGCAATAGGCCATGAAGAACAGGCCGCGCTCCGCGTCTTTTTCGGTGCCGTCTTTGCCGTCTTTGGCGTCACCACGCGGCCCGTACGACATGCCGCGCCGCATCATGCGCGGCATCGGACTGTGGGTGCGCGGATTGGTGCGCCGGACATGGGCCTGGAAAGGACAGGCATCGCCATCTGGATCGGCGCCAAAGTCGAAATCATTGGTTGGTTGGCCATTCGGCGCTGGCGCGACGGGCATCAGCGGCTGACCCTCCGGATCGCGCCCCATCATCTTCGACTTGATCGTCGTTTTGGCACGCGCGATGGCCGCATCCCGCTCTGGTGTCGCCGCCGGCACCTGAGCCTCGGCGGCCTTTTGCAGCACGCTTTCCAGCAGGCCCACATGCTGGCGAATCTTGCGCACGACCAGAAAGCTGCCGTTGTCCATGAGCGGATCGGGCTCGGTCGGAAAGCGTGGATCGCCGCGGTCGTTGGCATGCCCGAGCAGCAACTCGCCGCGGGGCACGCTGTCGCGCCAACCGCTCGCTGCTGCGGGTCCGCTGGCACCTTGGATCACCGGCTGGCTGAATCCGTCGCGAAAGCCGAAATGCTCGCGCGTCAGCCCGACCTTTTCGGGATAGCTGCGCATCGGCTCCACCGCGAGCACCCGAAAGCCGCAGGCGGCGTCGAACTGGCGCGCCATCGCTTCCAGATCCGCATGCAGCGCGGCCGAGGGGTTGGTCTCGTCCATGAGCCGCCACTGCACCACCGCATGCACCGAGCTGAGTTCGATCGCCGGGCCATCCGAGCTCTGGCGGGGCCGATGCCAATTGACCGGATGATTGCAGCGCACATCGCCGAGCAGGCCGGCTCGCGCTTCCATGCCGTCGATGAATTCGCGCGGAAACTTGTCGATGCGCGATTGCGGCAGGCCGAGCGCCTTCAAACCTTGCGCACTCAGCGCGACGTTGCATTGCACGTCCAACGGCGTCGCGCCGTCGGCGCTCACAGGCAAATTTTTGAGTTTTTCGCGGGCCTTTGCCGCGTCAGTCACCTGCAGCAGCACGAGACAGCCGTGCGTCGTACCGTCCTGGCGCGAAACGATGCCGGCCTGGATCGCTTCGCCGGCATCGGCGAGCGCTCCGGTGGGCGGCGGCGGCGGTTCGCTGCGGCTTGTCAGCCAGCCGATTCGGGATTGATTCGCCACGATCAATGGTCCAAAGGCCTGCGCGAGCTTCGCGGCGTGATCGGGCCCGGCATCGGCAGCGCCACCGGACGGGGCTGCGGAATGCGCTGAGGCCGGCGGTGCGGCGTTCGGATGGCTGCCGGGCGTCGTAGCCTGCGCGTGCTGCAGAACCAGCGGCGCCAACAGTTTGAGCAACCCGCGCAGTTGCGGCGGAATCAGGCAGAACGCGAAATTCTGCAGGGTTTTGTCGTCGCCGAAATCGTTCGTCGGATAGATCGGCCGCATGTCGTCGAGCGCGCGCACCAGTCTCAAAGCGCGTTTGACCGAAGCCTGGCCTTCGGGTGTGATGGCCTCCTCGACGACTTCCGGCAACGTGAACGGAGCGCGCGCGTCCTTGAGCGAATAACGGGTGCAGGCGAGCTCGGCGGCAACCGGGTCGGCGCTCTCGCGCTGGATTTTGGCGATGCCGGCGTGATAGGCCTGATCCATCACCGTCTGGTCTGACCCGGTGTAGAAAAGCCCGCCCGAAAAATCATGCGCCCTGACCCAGCGCGTGTAGGTTTCGTAGGTGTTCGCGCGTGCCAGCGGATAGCCCTCGCAATGGCACAGGATCGCGTCGAGCAGGGGGCCAAGGTCGCGGTGAATCACCCGCATGTACGACTCCCACCCGCCGTCGAAACTGACGTTGAGCGACAACCGATGCACGCCGGGGGTCGGCGGCGCACCCGGCAGTGCATTCGACGCCGCCGACGCTTCGCCCGCCGAGCCGATGTCGGGCGACACGATCGCATAGCGGAACGAGCGCAGGATGCCGACGCTGCCGAGCAAATCCGGAAACGGGCTTTGCTCCCACGCCACTTCACGCACCGTCAGCCGCGCCGCGTTGAGCAAGGTGAGCAGAATCTCGAGCCGCTTGGTGTAGGTGACAGCTTCGATGCCGTCGACGAAACCCGGCTTGATCGGCGCCATCAGGGCGAGATTCGATATGCCGCCGAGATGCGTGCTGGCTGGCGTGCTGGCTACATCGGTTGTCATCGGTCATCTCCTTGTCCGCTCGGACGTTAGGTCAAGCGACCGCGTTGCGATCGTCCGGATCGGCGCGCGCCGTGCTTCGGTGAGTCGGCGCCATGGCCGGCATTGTTTCGCCAGCGCGCGGCGTCCAGCCGAGCGCGCGCGACAACGCGACATCCCAGCGCTGGCGAGCCAACTGGTTGAAGCCGTTCTGGCTCGGATGAATCTCGTCTTCCCAGTCGCCGCTCGCGCCTTCGCTGCCGGGCGCCGCGGGCGCGAGGAAGCCACGCTGGTCGATCACATGCACGTTCGGCAATGGCGCGATCACGCGCGCGAGCTGGCGGTTCATCTCGTCGACGACGGCATCGGCTGCCGAGCGCATTTCGGTGTCGGTCAAACCCGCGGCGGCAAGCGCCGGATAGAGCCACGGGCCGGGACCGATGCGCGATCCGGCAAACACAGACGCGCCGGCCGGACGCGGCTGAAAGTAGTCGTAGCCGTGCACGAAAATCGGCGCATTGCGCGTGACCTGGTTCTGCGCGGCATTCCTCAGATCGACGAAGCGGCCGATGTTGCGCATGACCTCGCCGAAGAATTCGGTGTAACTCGCGGGCCGCGCGAGCTGCTCGAGGTCGGTGGGCTGAAACGGCGATGGCGCACCGCTGCCGGTCATCGCGCTCGCGCCGAAGCGGTCGACGAAAACATTCTTCAAGTCGTTGCCGCCGGCCGACAACAGAATCGCCTGAAAGCCGAACAGCCTGAACATGGCCTGGGTCTGGCGCGCCTGATGCCCGCGAACCATGTCGCGCACCTCGTCGCCGATATGCGCCACGTCGACCACCGCAGTGTTGAACGGGGTTCGGATCGCATCGAGCAGATTGGTGCCGACCGCGGGAATGGGCGTGAACTTGTCGAACCATGAGTCACCTTCCGCGTAGACCAGCCGTTCCGGCAAAAAGGCATTGGTCGTCTGGATCACGTCGCCAATGTCGCCGCTAGCCGATTCGATGCGCAGCATCCGGCGCCAGCCGCGGGACGGGTCGGCCAATAGCTCTGCACTGACGGTCGCCGGCTGGGTGATGAGAGGCATGTTGGTGCGGACCCGTCGACGCTGCGCGGCATAAAGTGGAATGGAGCGCCAGCGTATCGCAGGGCAGCGCGCTCGGCATCCCTCGGGCGGAGGATGCCGAGATGGCATCCGCGCTGCCACACCCTCCCGCCCCGACTACCAGCGCGGTGGCAACGCCTTCGGCAGCACCAGGATGCGCTGGCGAACCTCGAGATAGCCGCCGGTTTCGAGGTCTTTCATGAGCCGGCTGACCATCTCGCGCGAGCAGCCGATTTCACTCGCGATGGCCTGGTGCGTCAGGCGTTCCGCAATTTGCCGGCTGCCATCGGGCTGCGCCTCTGCGCGGCGCTCGAGCATTTGGCGCAAGCGGCTGTAGACATCGAGCAAAGCCATGCTGCGCGCGCTGTCGGTTGCGAGCCGGGCCCGGCCGATCAGGCGGACGATCAGCGCGAGCGCGAATTCGGGCTCTTCCGCAATATGCCGGAGCATCGACTCGCGCGTGACGACCGCGCACAGCGACGGTTCCACCGCCTGGATGCTCGCCGAGCGCGGCCCGCCATCGAGCGACATTTCGCCGACATATTCGCCGGGCAGGTGGTAGCCGAGCGTGACCTCGCGCCCGCGCTCATCCGAGACGAAAGCGCGCAGGCGCCCCGACAGCACGATGTAGATCGAGTCGCCGCTCTCGCCCTCTTCGATCAGCACCGCATGGTTGCGAAAACGCCGGATCGTTCCGCGCTCGGCCAGCGCGCGCAGCTCCTGCGGCAGCGCCGCGAGGGCGGCGTCGTCCTGGTTGCGGCCGGGGTCGCCTCGCGGCGCGGGAATCGGATACGGCATGCGCGGACTATAGGTCCGCGCGCTGCGAATCGCACCTTCTTCTCGCGTCACGGATCGGGGCAGCGCATTCCAGGGCGCCGGTCGCCCGCACGCTAGTCGTACGCCGCCGCCATCCGCAACGCCGACACGATCTGCGGCATCCGCGAGACCCGCTGGACGATTTCGCGAATGCTGGTGCTGCCGGTTTTTTGCCTCACATTCTTGATGTGCGTGCGCACGGTCGAGAGCTGGATGCCCTGCAAAGCGGCAATTTCCTCGGCGCCGTGGCCCGCGCACAACTGGGACAGCACGTTCTGCTCCGATTTGGTCAGGCGCCTGGCGCGCGCGAACATCTGGACGGTGAGGCTTTCGACGCCCCGGCGCCGGTTGCACATGACGAGCACGGTGTCGACCGGCGTGCCCATCGGAATGAAGGCCAGCGACAAGGGCTCGTCCGCATGCGCGAGTTCGACGATGCTGCGGCAGTCGTGCGCCGCGTCTTTGAGCGCCTGGCGGAGCCTCGATTGCGATTCGCCACTCGGCGCAGTGAGCATTCCGCCCGCAGTCGCCAGCGCCCGGCCCGCCGCCAGTTCGCGCCGCGCAGGATAGTTGGCATGGACGATGCGGCCGGTCAAATCGACCAGCAACAAGCCATGATCGATTTCGTCCAGCACATTGGCCAGCATGCCGGCCTGAAGCCCGTTCGGTGGCTGGCTGGCGGCGCTGGCGGCATTCAGGAGTGGCGCGGGGAAGCTGGAAAGCGCCGGTGCCACCGAACCGCTTGAAAATGCCGAACGGGCCGCGTCATTTCGCGCCGCAGTGGCTTGGGTTGCAAAGTTCATTTCGATCTCCTCATCTGTTTGGGTGAGGACAGTGTCGAAAATTTCTGCAGCATCGGGTGGGGACTAATGCCGCAGGAAATGTGAACTATTCACGCTTTCCCGACTATTTGTTGCTACTTATTTAATAGCTGTCTGCGCTCTCCCAGTATGGGTTTCAGACCGATTCGATACTCAAAACGACTGATGCTGGCAAGGACGGCCAGCGCGCCCTCAGCGGGTCAGCCGCTCGAACGCCTCGCGGTACTTCGCCGCGGTCTTCTCGATCACCTCGGCCGGCAGGCGTGGCGCGGGCGGCGTCTTGCTCCAGGGCTTGCCGGCGATGCGCACCGACTCGAGCCAGTCGCGCACGAACTGCTTGTCGAAGCTCGGCGGATTGGTGCCCGCGGCCCGCGCTGCTTCGTAGCCCTCGACCGGCCAGTAGCGCGAGCTGTCGGGCGTTAGCACCTCGTCCATCAGCACCAGCGCGCCGGCGTCGTCGAGGCCGAATTCGAACTTGGTGTCGGCAATGATCAGGCCCTTCTCCAGCGCGATGGCGGCCGCGGATTCGTAGAGCGCGAGGCTGGTCGTGCGCATCTGCGCGGCGAGCGCCGGGCCGATCGCATCGACCACCTGCGCGAACGTGATGTTCTCGTCGTGCGCGCCCGCTGCAGCTTTGGCGGCGGGCGTGAAAATCGGGCGCTGCAAGCGGCTCGCATTGGCCATTCCGCCGGGCAGCAGCACGCCGCAGATGCTGTGGCTTCGCGCGTATTCCTTCCAGCCGCTGCCCGCCAGATAGCCGCGCACGACAGCCTCGACCGGCAATGGCTTCAGGCGTTTGACCAGCATCGAGCGGCGTTCGACCTGCGCCAATTCGTCGGGCGCGACCACGCTTTCGGGCGCTTCGCCGGTCAGGTGGTTCGGGCTCAGATGGCCGAGTCGGTCGAACCACCAGAGCGCCATTTGCGTCAAGATTTCGCCCTTGCCCGGAATCGGCTCGCCCATGATCACGTCGAAAGCGCTGAGCCGGTCGCTCGCGATCATGAGGATGCGGTCGGCGCCGACCGCATAGTTGTCGCGGACCTTGCCGCGCGCGATGAGGGGCAAGCTGTGAATGGCGCTGGTGTGAACGGTGGTCATGGTGGGATGAAGGAGATCGGGCTCTCGGGGTCTCGCGGCTATCTTGGCTCTGGCGGCTCTCGCGGCTTTCGGTTCAGGCGATGCGCTGCACGACCGATTCCAGAACTTCACGCTGGCGCTCGATCGCGAGCCCCTGCTGGCCGTGTTCGTCGGCATGCGCGGCTTCGATTTTCGCGGCGGCACTCAGGGAGCCGGTGGTGTTGGAGGCGATGAGCGCCAGCATGTCCTGGATCGCAACGCCGACTTCGAGCGTGCCCGCGCCATCGCGTGCGATCGGCTCGAACACATCGTGCAGCAGTTCGCCCTCGTCGAGCGGCAGGATCGTCACATTCGGGAAATCGACCTTGCCACCTTCGTTGCCGGCCTGATCGCCCGCCCGGGCGCCGGGCCGCTTGGCCATGCCGTCGATGAGCACCCGCGCGAGCGAACTCGCGACGATGATCGCGGTGCCCGGATCGTTGATGCCCGGCGACAGCGCGCGCTGGGCGATCTGGCTCAGGATCAGAAGGCCGTAGCGCGGATCCTGCTCTTCGGTTCGCTCGGAACCCACTTCGAACGCGCGCGCCAGCTTGCGCGCCTGTTCGGCATCGGCGGTGCGCGGACCGCTGAGGACTGCGATCAGCGTGGCCGGCGCGACGAAGGTGCCGGGCCAGACGCGCACATGCACCTGCGCCCCGAGTTCCTTCGCCAGGTTTTCGACAGTCTGAAAATCGACGTACTGCAGATATCCGGTGCGCGAGGGATAAATCGCCCAGCCCAGCGGATCGGCCGGCGCACCGGGCTGGGTTCCGAGCGACGGACTTTGGCGCCAGTTCGTCATCGCCTCGGTCGCAGCGCGTTCCACGGTCTGGATCGTGTGGCTCATGCGGCCGAGCTGCGACAGCGTGTTGATCCAGCGCAGCAGCGCGAGGATCAGGTAGGCCAGCACCACGACGGTGAACATCAGCATCACGAACCGGCCGGACGAGCTGTAGTAGTGAAAGCCGAGCGCGGTGAGCCCGGTCATCGAAAAGATGAATGCCGAGATGAAGGCCGAGATCGCACGCTGCGCGCCGCTGTCGGTCATCACCAGCCGGGTCGCGCGCGGCGTGCCGTTTTGCGCGGTGGACGAAAACGCCGCGACCATGATCGAGAGCGAAAAGGTGCTCACGGTGAGCATGCTCGACGCGATGATCTTGAGCAGGCCTTCGAGCGTGTCCTGTTTCAGATCGGGAAAAGTGTCGTCGTCGACGAACAAGCTCGTGAGTGCTGCCAGCAACGCCACCCCGATGGCCGCGAGACTCCAGACCGCGGGCAGAAACCAGAGCTGGCCGCGCAGGCGCCGCCACAATAGCTTGAGCCGGAACATTCCTTAAAAAAAGCTCCGGGCGGCGCGGGTCAGGCGACCGATGCGCCGTAGATCGCCGCGATCGCCGCGTCGAGCGTTTTGTTGAACTCGGCGTCGGACTGTTGCGCACTCAAACCTTCGCTCAGCGCGCGGCTGAAGCTCGCGATCAAGCCCGGATTGCGCGCAAGCCGCTGGTTGGCCTCGTCGCGCTCGTAGCCGCCCGAAAGCGCCACCACGCGAAGGACCTTCGGATGGGCGACCAGGTCGCTGTAAAAACCGTCGACGGTTGGAATCGTGAGCTTGAGCATGACCTGACGATCGGACGCCAGCGCATCGAGACGCTTCTGAAAGCCCTTTTTCAGCAGCGCTTCGGCCTCTTTTTTGTCAGGTGCACCGATCGACACTTCGGGCTCGAGGATCGGCATCAGGCCGGCGCCCGAAATTTGCGCACCGACCTCGAACTGCTGGTCGAGAATCTGGTCGATGCCCTTCTGGTTCGCCGAATTGATCACCGAGCGCATCTTGGTGCCGAAAATGCCTTTGGCCGCCGCACGATCGAGCAGCCTGGACAGTTCGGGCATCGGCTTCATCAGCTGAACGCCATCGGCTTCGTCGGCGAGGCCCTTGTCGACCTTGAGAAAGGGCACGACCTGCTTTTTCTGCCACAGATAGGCGGCGGTTTCCAAGCCTTCGACTTCGCGATCCATCGTCTGCTCGAACAAAATCGCCGCCAACACCCGGCGGCCGTCGAAGGCCGGGCTGGTCATGATCCGGGTGCGCATCGCATGAACCAAATCGAACATTTGAGCCTCGCCGCTGTAGGCGCTCTCGTCGACGCCGTAGAGCTTGAGCGCCTTAGGCGTGCTGCCGCCGCTCTGGTCGAGCGCGGCGATGAAGCCCTTGCCATCGGCGATTTTGCTCAGTTGTTCCTGGTTCATTGAATAGCCCCTCTTTGAGTATTTGCCGAGCCGGCCATGCCGGTGTCGGCGAGAGGAATGATTGTATCGGCGGCGTCCTTCGCGTCCTTCTCCTTCCCTCCCTTCGAATCCGGCGCCAGACCGACGAACGAGAGGATCGGCGGCAGCACCGGCCCGCCGATCCATTGCAGGGGATCGGCCACCGCGCCGATCAATGTGATGTGGCTCAAATCGCTGAACTCCTGCATCCGCACTTCAACACCCGCTGCACGCAATTTGGCAGCCATCTGCTCGGTGTTGCGAACCGGATTGACGAGCTTGTCTTTGGTGGCCGCCAGCAACAATGCGGGCGGCGAGGCACCCGTCACATGGTTGATCGGCTGCGAATCGGCCGGCGTGTCGGGCCAGCTGAAAGCCGCTTGCGCTTCGGGGTTTTCGATCGGCAGAAAGTCGTAGGGGCCAGCGAGGCCGATCCAGCCGGCGAGCTGCTTCGGGCTCGCGCCGAGTTCGCCGAGCCAGCGCGGATCGAGCGCCATCATCGCGGCGTTGTAGCCGCCCGAGCTGTGGCCCATGACATAAATTTTTCGAGGGTCGGCGCCGAGCTGCACCGCATGGTCGAGCGCCCACTTCACCGCCAGCGCGCTGTCGCGCACGAACACCGGGTAGGTGTAGCGCGGCGCGAGGCGATAGTCGGGGATGACCACCACCGCACCGCGCGAGGCCAGCGCTTCGCCGACGAACTTGTAGATCGCGCGGTCGCCACTCGACCAGGTGCCGCCATAGAAAAACACCACCAGCGGTCGCGCGCCGGGCGCTGGCGCCGTCGAAGGCAATGGCCGATACACGTCGAGCCGCTGGCGCACTTCGTTGCCATAGGCAATGCCATCCTCGAACGCGTAGGTGCTGTCGGGAATGGCTTTGTTCAGCAGTTTGACCGGTGAGCACGCCGCGAGCAGCAAGATGCCCGCGAGCGCGGCGAGCGCGAACGGCCACAGGCCGCGCGCGATCGAACGCGGCGGTCTGGACCAGAAGGAATGAGAAGAATTCATGAGCAAGGCGACCCGCTTCGGGACAGCCGAAGCCTACCGCCGATCGGCTGCGCACGCGGTAGGACAGCGCTCACTGTGCTGCGCCCAACTCTGCCGACCCGAGCGTCGAATGCGCCGACCGACATTCCAATGCTATCTAATTTGTAGCTGTCTGCGCATGCGGGCGGGCGTTGTGGCTACTTTTCGCTTGAATTGAAGCGCGTGCTTCTTCGCACCGCCGGGCAGGCCCCTGGTCGCAAGCCAGCGCTAAACCAGAACATCCGGGAAGTGAAGAGCAACCAAGTCAGCGCAGAAACCGCAAAAAAAACCGCCAAAAAATACGTCGGTATTCCTTCTGCGCCTTCTGCGAAACCTCCGCGCTCTCTGCGTTCGGCTGTTCGATTTTTAGCGAGTTATTCCGCGCGGCAAATCTTCAGCATGTTGGTTCCGCCCGGTGCGCCCATGGGCTCGCCGCAGGTGATCGCGTAGACATCGCCCTTTTGCACCACGCCCAGGTTTTTGAGGTGCGATTCGGCTTGCGCGAGAGCGGTGTCGCGGTCGCCGTGCGAATCCATGAGCAGCGGGCGCACGTTGCGGTACATCGCCATTTTTCGCTGGGTTGCGAGGCGGGACGTCAGCGCGAACATCGGAATATGCGCGGCGTGGCGGCTCATCCAGAGCGCGGTGTTGCCCGATTCGGTGAGCGCGACGATCGCTTTCGCGCCCAGGTGATTGGCCGTAAAAAGCGCACCCATCGCGATCGACTGGTCGATCCGGTTGTAGGTGTGGCCAGTGAAATCCATGTCGTGCATCTTGTCTTCGGCTTGCTCGGCGGCCTCGCAGATGCGGCTCATCTCCTGCACGGTTTCGAGCGGGTACTTGCCCGAGGCGGTTTCGGCGCTGGTCATGACCGCGTCGGTGCCGTCGAGCACCGCGTTGGCGACGTCGCTGACCTCGGCCCGCGTCGGCACCGCATTGGAGATCATCGACTCCATCATCTGGGTCGCGGTGATCACGGTCTTGTCCATTTCGCGCGCCATCCTGATCATTTTTTTCTGCAGCGCCGGCACCGCGGCGTTGCCGACCTCGATCGCGAGGTCGCCGCGCGCGACCATGATGCAGTCGCTTGCGCGCAGGATTTCTTCGAGATTCGGAATCGCCTCGGCGCGTTCGATCTTGGCGATCAGCGCCGGCTTGTGGCCCCACTCGGCACCCGCCACGTTGCACAACTGGCGCGCCATTTCCATGTCGGTGCCGTTCTTCGGAAAGCTCACAGCGACGTAGTCGGCCTGAAAGCTCATCGCGGTCTTGATGTCGTCCATGTCCTTTGCGGTGAGCGCCGGGGCGGTGAGCCCGCCGCCCTCCTTGTTGATGCCCTTGTTGTTCGAGAGCACGCCGCCCTGCGTGACAGTGGTGTGAACCTGCTCGCCGAGCACCCGGTTCACGGTCAGCACCAGTAATCCGTCGTTGAGCAGCAGGCGGTCGCCGGGCTTCACGTCGCGCGGCAACTCCTTGTAGTCGAGGCCGACGCCGTTGATGTCGCCCGGCTCGGTGCGCACCGCGTCGAGCACGAATGCGGCGCCGTTCTCGAGCATGACCTTGCCTTCGGCGAATTTGCCGACGCGGATCTTCGGGCCCTGCAAGTCGGCCATGATCGCGACCTCGCGGCCGGTGCGGCGCGCCGCCTCGCGCACCACGGCGGCGCGGTCGATATGGTCTTGAGCGGTGCCGTGACTGAAGTTGAGCCGCACCACGCTGACCTTGTAGCGAATCATCTGTTCGATCAGCGCGGGGTCGCTCGACGCGGGGCCGAGCGTGGCGACGATCTTGGTGGCGTGGCGGGGAATGCGGGCGGTGCTCATGGCGGTCTCCTCTTTGTATGCTGTACTGTATACAATTTTAGTCGTTTCGAGTGACGATTTCAGGCGAGCGTGCGCCCGCGCAAATTTTCAAGAATAAAGTGGCTGAAACGCCCGGCGCACGTGCGCAGACAGCTATCATTTCAGTAGCAAATCGAGTTGGTTCCGGCAGTGATGCACGCGCCGGCAACCGCTACGCATTCGCGCGCCGCGCCAGAATTTCGAACGCTGGCAAGGTCTTGCCTTCGAGCACTTCGAGAAACGCGCCGCCGCCGGTCGAGATGTAGCCGATCTTGTCTTCGATGCCGTATTTGGCGATTGCAGCCAGCGTGTCGCCGCCGCCGGCGATGGAGAACGCGTCGCTGTCGGCGATCGCCTTGGCCACGGTTGCGGTGCCGTGCGCGAAAGAGTCGAACTCGAACACGCCGACCGGGCCGTTCCAGACGATGGTGCCGGCGGCGCGCAACTGCGTCGCGAGTTGTTCGGCGGTTTTGGGGCCGATGTCGAGGATCAAGTCGTCGTCGGCGACATCGCCGGCTGCCTTGGTTTCGGCTTTCGCGTCGGCGGCGAATTTTTTGGCCGTCACCACATCGACCGGGATCGGCACTTCGGCGCCGCGCTTTTTCATTGCGTCGATCACGGACTTCGCCTGACCGATCAAGTCGGCTTCGGCTAGCGATTTGCCGATCGGATGGCCAGTTGCCGCGAGAAAGGTGTTCGCGATCCCGCCGCCGACGATCAACTGATCGACCTTGCCGGCAAGGCTTTCGAGAATCGTGAGCTTGGTCGAGACCTTCGAGCCCGCGACGATCGCGACCAGCGGTCGCTTCGGATTCGCCAGCGCCTTTGTGATCGCGTCGATTTCCTGCGCGAGCAGCGGCCCGGCGCAAGCGACCGGCGCGTATTCGGCGATGCCGTAGGTGGTGGCTTCGGCGCGGTGCGCGGTGCCGAAGGCGTCGTTGACATACACATCGCACAGCGCCGCCATCTTTTTGGCGAGCGCCGGATCGTTCTTCTTCTCGCCCTTGTTGACCCGGCAGTTTTCGAGGAGCACGACCTTGCCCGGAGACACGTCGACACCATCGATCCAGTCGCGCAGCAGCGGCACGTCGCGTCCGAGCAATTCGGCCAGGCGTTCAGCCACAGGTGCGAGCGAGTCGGCGGGCTTGAACTCACCCTCGGTCGGTCGACCCAGGTGTGAGGTGACCATCACCGCCGCGCCGGCGTCGAGTGCCTGCCGGATGCACGGCACCGAGGCGCGGATGCGCGTGTCGTCGCTGATCCGGCCGTCGTCGCCCTGAGGCACGTTCAGATCGGCGCGAATGAAGACGCGCTTGCCGGCGAGCGCGCCCTTTTGACACAGATCGGTGAAGCGGATGAATTTCATGGTGCGTGCGGTGATGGGAGGAGTCAGCCGATCATTATGAAACCGGCGCCCGTCACGCACCGCGTGCAGAGCGCGCTACCAGCCCAGGCCCAGGTGCAACGGCAAATACACCGCCATGCCGGCCACGATGGTGCCGAGCACGCCGCGCCGCCAGAAATACCAGGCGACGCCCGCCGCTGCCGCGTAAAGCCGCGCGTCTTGCCAGGTCGAGACGATCCCGCCGTCGCCTGTAAAAATCTCGGGCACGATCACCGCGGCCAGTGCCGCGATCGGCGCGTAGTGCAAGGCGCGTTCGGCCCATGCGGGGAAGTTCCAGGGCCGGTCGAGAATGAAGAAGAAGCAGCGCGTGAGCACCGAGATGCAGGCCAGCCCCACGATCACGCCCAGGGTCCAGCCATCGGTAAGGCCGGCCACCGTGCTCGCGCCACCACCGCCGGCCGTCATGCCGCATCGCCTTCTTCGCGCCCTTCGCGCATGAGCGGTGGTCCGAACTGCTTTTCGAGCCAGAAGCACAGCAACACCGCCGTGCCGATGCCAACCACGATGTTGAGCCTGAACGGCAACGCATAAGCCGCCACCGCAGTCGCGCCGGCAATGCCGATCGCGAGCAGGCGTAGCCGCGAATCGGCCATCGAACACAAAATGCCGAGCAGTGCCAGCACGCCCGCGAAGCCGAGACCCCATGCGAGCGGAATAAATTTTGCGAGCGCGATGCCCAGAAGACTCATCGCGATCCAGACGCTCCAGCCCATAAAGCCGTTGCCGACCAGATACGCCTCCTGTGCCGCGCGGCCTTCGGCGTCTGCCGCGGGCTCGGGATGGCGCCGGACCAACAACACGTAGTTGAGGTCGGCGGTGAAATAGCCGTCGACGAGTCGGCGCCAGCGCGGCAAATGCATCAGATAAGCGCGCAGGTGCAGGCTGAACACGACGAAACGCAGGTTCACGCAAAACGCGGTTGCGAGAATCACCCAGGCCGGCGCACCGGCGACCAAGAGCGGAATCGACGCGAGCTGCGCGCTGCCGGCGAATACGAGCAAGGTCATCGCCACTGCTTCGACCACGCTCATGCCCGACTGAACCATCGCGACGCCGGTCATCAACGCCCAGGCGCCGATGCCGAGCGACAGCGGCGCCATGTCGCGCATGCCCGCGCGAAATTCCGGGTGGTTGCGAACCGAGGCAAGAAAAAACACGCGTGCCGACCCCTTCGATCTCTGTTTGTCAGCCGCCAAATACCTGGCCGGGCTGCAAGTCGAAGCCACGCAGAAAGTCGCCCGCTGCGAGCCGTTTGCCGCCCGCGCGCTGCAATTCGGTCAGGCTTACTATTGAATTAATAGCTGTCACCGCAATACCAGCGGGCGTTACAGCCACTATTTCTCCAGATTTTCGATCGGTGTCGGGCAGTGCTGGCAATACGTCGGCGTTCCACAACTTCACCGTTTGTCCCGCGACCCTACTTGATGCGCCCGGGAACGGATCGAAGGCCCGAATGCGGCGAACGATGGTGGCCGCGTCCTGCGCCCAATCGACCTGCGCCTCGTGCTTTTCGAGCTTGTGCGCGTAGGTCACGCCTTCGGCCGGCTGTGACGTCGGGGCGAGCGCGCCGGCTTCGAGGCGCTGCAACGCCTCGACAATCAGCCGCGCGCCGAGAACGGAGAGCCGGTCGTGCAGCCGGGCGCTGCTGTCGTTGCCGATCGTGATCGCCTCGGCAAGCAGCATCGCGCCGGTGTCGAGGCCGGCATCCATCTGCATGATCGTGACGCCGGCCTCTCGATCGCCGGCTTCGATCGCGCGCTGAATCGGCGCCGCACCGCGCCAGCGCGGCAGCAGGCTCGCATGGATGTTGAGGCAACCGAAGCGTGGCACATCGAGCACCCACTGCGGCAGGATGAGGCCATAGGCGGCGACCACCATCACATCGGCCTGCGCGGCTTGCAGCGCTTCGGCGGCGGCGCGCGCATCTTCTCGGAAATTTGCCGCCGCTGCCGAAGGCTGCGCGGCTGCGCGAGCGGCCAGCCGCGTTCGAGCGCGAGTGTTTTGACGGGCGACGGCTGCAGCTTCAAGCCGCGGCCGGCCGGCCGATCGGGCTGGGTCAGCACCAGCGCGATGTCGAATCCGGCGGCGGCGACGGATTGCAGCGCCTGGCGGGCGAATGCCGGCGTGCCGGCGAAAACAATTCTCAAACCACGACTTTCAAACGACGCCGGCCTACCCGAATGCCGTCAGGGATGCTCCGGAGCCGCTCAAATGTCGACCCACTCGTAGCGCAGATCGTCGCTCGAATGCCAGCGCACCACCACGCCTTGCGGGTCGATATAGATGTTGAGCAGCCGGTGATTGTTGATGTGCAGGTAGCGCCAGCTCCAGATCGTGCCGTTGAACGAAGTCACCTCGGCGATTTCGACCGGCCGGCCATAGGTGCGAAGCACGTCAGCCCGGGTCCAGGTGCCGACCTCGATCGTCGAAGGAAACAAGCCCTCTTCCATCTCTTGGCGCACCGAAACCACCCGCCCGCTCGCATCGAGATCGACATTGCTGACTTCGCTGCCGCCGGGCTCGCGCGAATATTGCAGCCGTTCGCCGCCCGCGAGCGGATACACCCCGGTGGGCTGGCCGAGCCGCTCGAGCACCTCTGCCTTCGAGACGCCGAGCGGCAAGCGGGTCGGCTCGCTCGCGCAGCCGCCGAGCATCGCGGCACCCAATAACGCCGCTGCCATTCCGAAAACGATCACCCGGGGCATCTGCACGATCCCCGACTCAGCCGCGCTTTTCGCGGGCGTCCTCGCGTTGCTGCTTGAGCAGCTTGCTTTTGATGCGGTTGCGCTTGAGCGGCGACAAATACTCGACGAACACCTTGCCGAGCAAATGATCGAGCTCGTGCTGAATGCAGACCGCCAGCAGCCCTTCGGCTTCGATCGTGCGCAGCTCACCATCGATGTCGAGAGCGGTGCAACGGATCGCACGCGACCGCTCGACGCCGTCGTAAATGCCCGGAACCGAAAGGCATCCCTCTTCGTTCAACACTGTGTCGTCGCTGGCCCAGACGATCTCGGGATTGATCAGCACCAGCGGCTCGTCGCGCGCTTCGGAGACATCCAGCACGACCAGCCGCTCGTGCACGTCGACCTGGGTCGCGGCCAAGCCGATGCCGTTCGCATCGTGCATGGTGTCGATCATGTCGGCCACCAGTGCCTTGATGCGCGCATCGACGCCTTGCACAGGCCGGGCGACGGTGTGCAGACGCGGGTCGGGGAAACTCAGAATGTTCAGTTTGGCCATGAAAGTTCACACGATATGGGGCTATTTTCGCCATTTTCGCGACGCGCCGTGGCGTTGCTGCCCCATTTGCGTTGCCCATTCAAGGCCTTCAGCGCAGAATTCGTTGCAAATTGTGAGGAAACGGCCGCCGGCCGGGGTGTCGTTGGACGCTGTCGGCGCCTGTTGTCAAATACGAGCGCAGTGCGTGCACACCATCCAAACATGAAAACAGCTTTTTTCGTCCACCGGCCGTCTTTTTCGAGCGTGGCGCTGGCCGCGTGCATGCTGCTTGGCGCCGCCACTGCCGCCGAGGCACAGAACTATCCGATCACGCCGAATCAGCGCGCGACCGCGCGGCAGACGGCGCAGTCCGGGATTCCCGTCAGCGAACTCGCGCCGAACGCGCCGGACGAATACACGGTGCGGCGCGGCGACACGCTGTGGGCGATTTCGCGCATGTACCTGCGCAGCCCCTGGCGCTGGCCCGAGCTGTGGGGCATGAATCTTCAGGACATCCGCAATCCACACCTGATCTACCCGGGCCAGGTGCTGTACCTGGACAAGACCAACGGCCGCGCGCGCCTGAGCACGCGGCGCGGCGGCGGTGCAGGCGGTGTACCGACCGTCAAATTGTCACCGCGCACCCGCTATGAATCGCTGCAAGGCATGGCCCTGCCGACCTTGAACCCGGGCGACATCGAGCCATTTCTGGCCGAGCCGGTGGTGGTCGACGAGAACACCCTCGCGACCGCGCCGCGCATCGTGGCCGGCGACGACAGCCGGGTACTGCTCGCGCGCGGCGATCGCGCCTATGCCCGCGGCGACGTCAATTCGCCGCTGGTCGAAGTGCCCGGGCCACTGCGCGAGTTCCGGATTTTCCGCAGCGCAACGCCACTGGTCGATCCGGGCACCGGCGAGGTGCTCGGCTACGAAGCCCAGTACCTCGGCAAGGCACGGATCGTTCGCGGCGAGACCACGGCCTCCGAAGTCAAGGAAGGCAAGGAGGTCGTCGATATCGTGCCGGCGACTATCGACATCACCGCGGCCAAGGAAGAGATGCGCGCCGGCGATCGGCTTCTGCCCGAGCCGCCGCGCCAACTCGTGAGCTACACGCCGCATGCGCCGTCGGTTCCGGTCACCAACGGCCGCATCGTTTCGGTCTACGGCAACGCGGTGCAGTTCGCAGCGCAAAACCAGGTCGTCGCGATCAACAAGGGCGAGCGCGATGGGGTCGAAAGCGGCGATGTGCTGGCGATCCTGTCGGACGGCGACACCATCATCGACCGCACCAACGGCGGCAAGGAAGTCATCAAGCTGCCGAACGAGCGTTCGGGTCTTTTGATGGTGTTCCGGGTCTTCGACAAGGTGTCTTATGCGCTGGTGCTCGAAATCAACCGTGCGGTGCGCAAGGGCGACCGGCTGGTCAATCCCTGAACCTGCGGCAGGTCCTGCATCGGGTGCACGGGCGACCCGGTCAGCGCTCGGCCCTGACAATGCGACTCCGTGGAACGCGATGAACTTGCCGGCTGGCTGCGCCTCGCGCTGACACCGGGTGTCGGCGACGACGCGACGCGTCGCTTGCTCGCGGCCTTCGGCCTGCCCGATGCGGTGCTGTCCCAATCCGGCGCCGCGCTCGCGCATGTGGTGTCGCGAACTCAGGCCGAGGCGCTGCGGCAAGAACCCGCCGCACTTCCCGTGCTTCTGGAAAACACCTGGAAATGGCTCGCTCACATCGACGGGAACGGCGCCACGCGACGGATCGTGACGCTCGGCGATCCGCTATATCCACCTTCGCTCCTCGAAAGCGCCGATCCGCCGCCGATGCTTTACATGCTCGGCGCGGCGACGTTCGATTTGACGCAACTCGGCCGCAGCATCGCGATCGTCGGCAGCCGCAATCCGACCCCGCAGGGCGAAGCGAATGCGCAGGCCTTTGCGCGCGCATTGGGCGAACGCGGCATTTGCGTTGTTTCGGGTCTGGCGCTGGGCATCGACGGCGCGGCGCACCAAGGTGCGATCGACGCGCGCATGAAAGCGGATGCGGCGGGCCACAACACGCAACCGGCGACGGTCGCGGTGGTCGGCACCGGGCTCGATCGGGTTTATCCTGCGCGGCATCGCGCGCTCGCGCACCAGATCGCAGCGCACGGTTTGGTGGTGAGTGAATTCCCACTCGGCACGCCGCCGCTCACCGGCAACTTCCCCAAGCGCAACCGGATCATCGCGGGGCTGTCGCGCGGAACATTGGTCGTCGAGGCAGCGCTTGCGTCGGGCTCGCTGATCACCGCCCGTCTCGCGGTCGAGCAGGGCAAGGAGGTGTTCGCGATTCCGGGCTCGATCCATGCACCGCAATCGCGCGGCTGTCATGCCCTGATTCGCCAGGGCGCGAAGCTCGTCGAAACCGCGCAGGACGTTCTGGAAGAGCTGCGCTTCGCACCGGATGCTATTAATTCAATAGCTGTTTGCGCTCGTCCAGTGGGCGTTTCGACCACTTTTGACTCAAATCCCGAGCCAGTCGCAAATATGCTGCCCGACGCCCTGCTCGATGCGATCGGCCACGATCCGGTCGGCCTCGATGCCCTGGTGGCGCGAACCGGCTTCAGCGCAGCCGACCTGCAAGCGAGGTTGCTCGAAGCCGAACTCGCGGGCGACGTCGCGCGACTGCCGGGCGGCCTCGTTCAGCGCATCGGGCGTGGTTGAAGTGGCTGCCAGACCGTCGGCTATATTGGGCCGATGATCGATGTGCTCGCTTTCGTCTACCAACATTACTGGCGCGCAGATGCTTATCCCGAGCCTCTTTTGCTCGGGCGCAAGCTGAGCGCACATGGCTTCGATGACGAAGAGATCGGCGAAGCGCTGCATTGGCTCGACGCTCTGAGCCTCGCCACGCAGGGAATCGACATCGTTCGGCCCGAGGGCGAAGCCGGCACTGCGAGGATCGCAACCCGCCCAGTCGAAGCAGGCACCGCCTGGACCCAGTCGCCCGGCGCGTTGCGGGTCTACGCGGTCGCCGAGCAATCGCACCTGGGCGCCGAGTGTCTGGCGTTTATCCGTTTTCTGGAAGCCGCCGATGCGCTGCCCGGCCATATTCGCGAGATCGTGATCGACCGGGCGATGGCCGCGCCCGGCGCGCCGGTCGAACTCGGCACTCTCAAGATCATCTTGCTGCTCGTCTACCGGAGCAGCGGCATCGAGCCTGCCGTGCTGGTGCAGGCGGAGCTTTGCGAAAACGCAGAGAAAAGGGTGGGGCACTGAGCATGCCGACCCGGGCGCTTCGGATCAGTTCAGCAAGCGCTCGGGATTGGCGTCGAGCCGGGCCAGCGCCTCGCGGGTTGCGCGCGCGGTGAGCGTTTCGTCTTCGGCTGGTACGAGCAAGCCGGCTTGAAGATATGAAGCCAGGCGGCCGGCCTGAATCAAAAAGCTGCGACCGTCTGTCGAGACGAAAAGGTGCAACTGCTTCTTGTCGCTGCGCCAGACGAACTGGACCTGGCTGACCTTGCCGTTGTGGTCGAGCATGAACCAGTTGCCGACGTCGATCGCATGCGCCCATTCGAGCATCTCGGGCGCGACCTTGGTGCCGGCGTCGGGCACGACCTCGATCGACGACGCATCGACGCCCAGCAGCAATTCGATGCTCGCCGCATCGAGCGGCAGGTCACCGCTCTCGGCCTCGCTGCTGATGAAATCTTCGATGTGCGCGAGCCGGCCGGCCATTGCCTCGATCCGGGCCGGCGCGATCGCTTCGGTCTTGGACATGAACGCATCGGTGAGCGTGTCGCCGATCGACTTGATGTGCGCTTCCTGCGGCTCGCCGACCACACCGAGCAGTGCCATGCCTTCGCGCAGGCGCTGCAACAGCCGCGGCAAATCCTGAATGACGCGCGCGCGGTCGTTGCGGTTGGGTTTGGCGCTCGCTGCCCACACCAGTTCGGACGCAGCGCGTTTGAAGGTCGCAGTGCGCTCATCCTGTCCGCCATAGCGCAGCGCGGCGATCGCCAGAACCTCGGCCCAGACCTTGAAAAGGAATTCGCGGATCTCGTCGCGCACCGGCATGTCGTTGAGCATCTTGCGCAACTCGATGGTGTACTGGATCGCCATCGTTTCCTTCTGCTCGACCTGCTGCGCGATGCTCATGACCTTCTGGGTCGACTCGCTCTTGGTGAGGTACTTGGACAGAAACGCGACGAACTCGTCATACACCAGCTTGAACACGCGCTGGCCGGTTTCGGGATACTGCTCGATCACCTGCACAACGCGGCGGATTTCGGATTCGAGCGCACTGCCCGAGATGGTCGCGGCGTCGAAGCCCATCACGCACGAGCCCATCCGGTCGATCAGCATTCGCGCGGGATGCGCGAGCGTGGCAAAAAACTCGGGCTCGGCGATCGCGACCCGCAACACCGGCATCTGCAGGCGGGCGAACCAGACCCGCGCCGAAAAAGGAATCCGCTCCTCGGCCAGAATCGCCTGAAACATCAACGCGACGACTTCGACGGTGGCCTTGTCGGCGGTGGTCGGCGCCTTGCGCTTGAGTTCGGCCGTGCGCCGGCGCAGGTCGACCGCGGTTTGCTGCAGCGCAGCCGGACCATCGACATATTGAGGCGCCTGCACGTAGTAGGCCTGCTCGGCCTCGGCGATCGCGGCCATGAACGCGTGCGAGCCTCCGCCCGCGCCCGCGCCGCCTGCACCTCGCTCGAGCGGTACGCTCGGATCGATGATGCTGCCGTCCGCATCGGCCATGACCGCTTCCGGGTCGCCGCCGAGCCTGCCGGTGACGAAGCGCTTCAAATTCAGCAAAACGCCTTGCGCGCGGCTGCGGGCCATCTGCATCGGCGATGCGCCGCCGCCGCCCCGGCCGCGCATCGCGCCGGCATGCACGGTCTGGCCCATGCCCACGCCGATCGCCGCGGGCCCGAAGGCACCGATCTGGCCCGGAAAGTTGGTCGGCGCGCCTTGCAAGGTCGCTCCGCTGCCTGCTGCAGCACGCTGCGTCGCGCTCGGCGTATGCACATCCGACAAATTGCTGGCGGCAAAGCTGCCGCCGAGCGGCGCGCCGTCGCTCGCGGGCCCACCCGTGCGTTTGACGAAACGTTTGAGATCGATCTCGGGCATCACGCCGCTTTCGATCAGGTAGGTATTGGCCGCCTTGTAGGCTGCAACGATCGGGTCGAGCAACTGCGCCGAAAGAGTGTCCTGCACCTTGGTCCACAACGGGCGCTGGAGACCGGCATCGAGCCATTGCTCGACCAGCATTTTTGCAAAAGACTCCGGCTTGAGCACATCGCTCGTCGCGAGTTCTTTCCGGTCATCGAGCTCGAGAACGCGCAACCGAAGCTCGTTGAATTCCAGGCTGACCTTGTCCTGCATCACAAGGGCCAGGCGCGAATAGAGGATGTTGTTCTCGACCGCGTCGTCGCCCATCAGCGAGAGTCCGGCGAGCGAATCGGGTGTCGTGACACCCGGACTCGCAACGGCGGTGCTCCCCCAGACCTTGGCACACTGCGCAACCCAGTCGAGCTCGAGCTTGCGAAATGCGAGGAAGTCGTCCCGGTGCTGCTGCATCTCGCGCGCGTTGCCCGTCGTCTCGGTCGCGCGGCTCAAGCGTTCGCGAATCGCAAGGGCAAGCGGCGCCACTAGTGCCCCGGTAGACGCAACGAAACGCTCACGCGTTTCGCGTGCAAGCGCCAGGGACGAGTCGCGAGAGCGTGCGGTGGTCATGGAAAGCCGTGTGGAACTGCGACGGCGAAGATCCTCAATGCATCAGACCACGGCGCCCGCATTCGGGTCTTCCGGGTCGCCATCGCGCTTGACCGGCGTCTTGATCAGGTCTTCCCGCTTGACCCCGAGCCACATCGCGATCGCCGCCGCGACGAAGGCCGACGAATAGATGCCGAACAGAATGCCGATCGTGAGCGCCAGCGAAAAATAATGCAGCGTCGGCCCGCCGAAGAAGAACATCGACAGCACCACGAGCTGCGTCGAACCGTGCGTGATGATGGTGCGGCTGATGGTCGAGGTGATCGCGTTGTCGATGATCTCGACGGTCGTCATTTTTCGATAGCGCCGGAAGTTCTCGCGAATCCGATCGAAGATCACGACCGACTCGTTCACCGAATAACCGAGCACGGCGAGCACCGCCGCCAGCACCGCGAGCGAAAACTCCCACTGAAAAAACGCGAAGAAGCCCAGGATGATGATCACGTCGTGCAAATTCGCCAGCACGGTGGCGAGCGCGAACTTCCACTCGAAGCGCAACGCCAGATAGATCATGATGCCGACCACCACCATCGCGAGCGCCTTCAGTCCGTTGCTCGTGAGTTCGTCGCCGACCTGCGGGCCGACGAACTCGTTGGCCCGCAATTGCACCGCCGGATCGGCCGCTTTGAGCGCGGTCAGGACCTGGGTGCTTTGCTGGGCCGAGCTTTGGCCCTTTTGAAGAGGCAGCCGGATCTGCAGATCGCGCGAGCTGCCGAAGTTCTGCACCTGGACGTCGGCATAGCCGAGCTTGCCCACGGTGTCGCGAACCTGGCCCACGTCGACCGACTGTGGATACGCGACTTCCATGACCGTGCCGCCGGTAAATTCGACTGACAAATGCAAGCCGCGCGAAAACAGGAAAAAAACCGCCAGCAGGAATGTGACGGCCGAGATGATGTTCAGCACCAGGGCATGGCGCATGAACGGAATGGTTTTGCGAAATCGGAAAAATTCCATGATCTGTTTCCAGCCAGCCTATTTGGCGTTCGCGAGCGCGGCCGCGGGATCCGCGCCAGGCCGCCACACGGTGCCGATCGACACGGTCTTGAGCTTCTTCTTGCGCCCATACCAGTAGTTGACCAGCCCGCGCGAGAAAAATACCGCCGAAAACATCGAGGTCACGATACCGATGCAATGCACCACGGCAAAGCCGCGAACCGGGCCCGAGCCGAAAGCCAGCAACGCCAGCCCAGCGATCAATGTCGTGACGTTGGAGTCGAGAATGGTGCCCCAGGCCCGCTCATAGCCGGTATTGATCGCGGCCTGCGGCGAAGCGCCATTGCGCAATTCTTCACGGACGCGTTCATTGATCAGCACGTTGGAATCGATCGCCACGCCGATTGCGAGCGCCATCGCTGCAATTCCGGGCAACGTGAGTGTCGCCTGCAACATCGAAAGAACGGCTACCAGAAGTAGCAGGTTCACCGCCAATGCGATGGAGGAAAACGCGCCGAACAGGGCGTAGTACACACACATGAAGACCATGATCGCAGCAAAGCCGTACATCACGCTCTTGAAACCCTTGGCGATGTTGTCCGCGCCCAGGCTCGGGCCGATCGTGCGCTCCTGGATGATCTCCATCGGCGCGGCCAGCGAACCGGCCCGCAGCAGCAAGGCGAGGTCGGTCGCCTCGGGCGCCGTCATCGCGCCCGAAATCTGAAACCGGTTGCCGAGTTCGCCGTTGATCGATGGCGCGGTGAGCACCTCGCCTTTGCCTTTCTCGAAGATCAGCATCGCCATACGCTTGCGGAAGTTCTCGCGGCTCACATCGCGCATGATCCGGCCGCCCTTGGCATCCATCGTCAGGTCGACTTTGGGTTGCTGGGTCTGCGAATCGAAGCCTGGCTGGGCGTCGGTCAAGTTCTCGCCGGTGACCAGCACCTGCTTTTTGACGATGACCGGCCGGCCCGACCGATCCAGAAATTTTTCGGAGCCATAAGGCACCGGCCCCTGCCCGCGCTCGGCCGATTGGCCTTCGGTCGACTCGTCGACCAGCCGCATCTCCAGGGTTGCGGTGCGGCCCAGAATTTCCTTGGCTTTGGCGGTGTCCTGCACGCCGGGCAGTTGCACCACGATCCGGTCGAGCCCCTGCTGCTGAATCACCGGCTCGGCAACCCCGAGTTCGTTGATGCGGTTGTGCAGCGTGGTGATGTTCTGCTTGAGCGCCGCGAGCTGGAAACGCTGCACGGCTTCGGGCTTGATGTTTGCCGTGAGCCTGAATTCGTCGCCTTGCGGCGCGACGACAGGCACCAGATCGGCGAAATCGTCCTGCAGCAGCTGTTTTGCCACGTCCGCACTCTGCGCATCGCGAAAGCTCGCTTCGATGGTCTGGCCGTTGCGGTTGACGGCGCCGCCGCGAATCTTCTTGTCGCGCAACGCGGTTCGGATATCGCCGGCAAACGATTCGGCCTTTTTATCGATCGCGCCCTTCATATCGACCTGCAACAGAAAGTCGACACCGCCGCGCAAGTCGAGGCCCAGATACATCGGATGCGCGTTGAGCGCCGACAACCATTGCGGCGACCGCGACAACAAATTGAGCGCCACCACATAAGAAGCATCGGACGCATCGGGAATCAGCGCATGCTCGATCGCGTCCTTGGCCTTGAGCTGGGCGTCGGTGGTCGTGAAACGCGCGCGCAGCGAAGTCGGGTCCAGCGTCACCAGATCGGGATGAAGCCCGGCGTCGGCGAGCACCTTTTCGACCCGCGCCTGAGTGCCGGAATCGATCTTGACGGTCGCCTTGGCGCTCGACACCTGCACCGCAGGTGCTTCGCCGAAGAAATTCGGCAGGGCGTAAACGAAGCCCACCAACAGCACGATCACGATGATCGCGTACTTCCAGACTGGATACCGGTTCATCTGTTCAAAATCTCCAGGGCCGCATGGCGTGCAGCGACTGTGTTATGGCCGGTTTCGCGCCAGCATCTCTCATCGGGCTTGATCCGCAGGTCGACCATCTTCAGGTCCGAATCGGCTTTGCAGGCTTTGAAGGCTTTGCAATCAGGCCTTGATACTGCCTTTCGGCAGCACCTGGATTACTGCGGTGCGCTGTACCTGCACTTCGACGCCATTCGCGATCTCGAGGCCCAGATTGCTGTCGCCCAGCCGCGTAATGCGGCCGAAGACGCCACCCGTGGTGATGACTTCGTCGCCTTTGGCGAGCGCCTCGATCATGGCGCGGGCCTCCTTCTGGCGCTTCATTTGCGGTCGAATCATCACGAAATAAAGAACCACGAACATCAGCACCAGGGGCAGCATGCCGCCCAGTGTGCTCATGAGATTGCCGGCCTCACCGGCAGCAGGCGCCGATTGCGCAAAAGCAGAAGAGATAAACAAGGGAGAACTCCAGACGAAACGGGTTGGGGTACGAGCACGGCGGCTCGCCGCAGTTCCAGCATTGCGGTGCCAGGGCGGCGACACAGCGGGCGAACCGAATGACGCGGCGACGCCGCGTACGATCAGTTGACATTGTAGGGCGCGAGGCGATCGCAGCGACAGCAGCCGACGCCCGCTACGCCGGCCTTTCGTCGAGCGCTCGGCATTGATCCACAGTCGCTATCAATTAAATAGCTGTCTGCGCAATACCAGAAAAGCTCAACGCGAGATTTGACCGTTAACCTTGAGTTGGGACCGGCACGCGAAGAGCCTCCGTGGATAAGCGTCCTTGCTCCTTGAAGTGACCCCGCAAGAAGCGCCCCGAATCTCCGAACATGCACGCGCGCCTTTTCGCGGCCGACCGGGCTGTCGGGCCCGGCCCCGGACCCAAAAGCCCGGGCAAGCGCCTAGAACGGCGAGTTCGGGTGGTAGAACTCTTTCGCGTTTTCCTTGGTAATCAGCACCGACGGAATGATCGTCTTGGCTGGCAACTTTTCACCCTTCAGGCGCGCCTCGGCCGTGAGCTTGATCGCGTCGTAAATGAACTTGGGCGAATAACTCACGTCGGCATCGATCATCTTGTTGTCGCTGTCCATGATGCTCTTGACCATGCCCTTGGCGCCGGCGCCGCCGAAAATGATCTTGATGTTTGTGCGCTTGGCTTGCTCGACGGCCTTGATCACGCCAACAGCCATGTCGTCGTCGGCAGCCCAGATTGCGTCGATGTCCTTGAAGCGCGTCAAATAATCCTGCGTGACCTTGAACGCGTCGTCGCGGTTCCAGTTCGCGTACTTGGCGTCGAGCAGCTTGATGTCGGGGTATTTCTTGAGCACCTCGGTGAAGGCGTCCATGCGCTCGTTGTCGAGCGTCGTCGCGATGCCGCGCAGCGCGACCACATTGCCTTTGCCATCCAGCTTTTTCGCGATGTATTCGGCGGGAATACGGCCGAAGGCGGTGTTGTCGCCCGCGACGTAGGCATCCTGAATGCTCGGGTCGGTCAAGCCGCGGTCGACCACGGTGACGTAAACGCCCTTTTTCTTGACTTGTTCGACCGGCTTGGTTAACGCAGCCGACTCGAACGGGAAAATTACGAGGGCGTTGATCTTGCTCACCGTCGTGAAGTCCTGCAACTGATTGGCCTGCTCCTGCGCATTGGCGGCTGTCTTGATCGTGATCTTCAAATCCTTGTGGGCTTTTTCGAGGTCTTTCTTGGCCTGCTCTGCCCAGTAGTTGATGCCGCCCATGAAGCTGTGTGTCGCGGCCGGAATCGAGACGCCGAGGTTGACCTTTTCGTCGGCCAGCGCCGATGCGAGCGGAAGTGCGGCGAGTGCCACGGCAGCGACGGTGCCAAGCGCAAAGCGTCGGGTCGATGAAATCATGGAATGGGTCTCCTTCTGGTTGACAAACAAAACCGGTTCAGCGTCGCCCTCTTTGCAGGAACGCCACGACGATGATGACAAATCCCTGCACGGCCGCATTGAGGTAAACGCTGATGATGCTGGTCAGGTTCAGGATATTGCTGATGACCGACAGCAATATCGCGCCGACGACCGTGCCAGTGATACTGCCCGCACCGCCTTTCAACGCAGTGCCGCCGACGATCACGGCCGCGATGGCTTCGAGCTCCCACAGCAGGCCGGTGGTCGGAGATGCCGAGCCGAGACGCGGCACATAGAGCAGGGTGGCAATGCCCACGCAAACGCCCAGCAGCACGTAGGTCAGGATCTTGACCCGGTCGACATCGACTGCCGCATAGCGTGCGACCTGCTCGTTGGAGCCGATCGCCTGAACATAGCGGCCGTAGGCGGTGCGGTTGAGAACCAAACCGCCGATCAGTGCGACCAGTAGAAAAACCCAGACCGGAAACGGCACACCGAGCAGCCCCCCGTAGTAGACCGGGCTGTACAGATCGGACGCATCGTTGTCTAGCGTGATCGCGCCGCCATTCGCAAAATACGTGAGGAAGGCACGATAGATGCCGAGCGTGCCGAGCGTGACGATGAAAGGCTCGATCCGGCCCTTGGTAATGAGCAGTCCGTGCGCAAGCCCGAACAACGCGCCGAGCACGATCGCGATGACCGCGCCGATCACCACCGCCCAGAGCGGCGAGCCGAGCTGCAAAGTCAAAGTATTGATCGCGAGGATCACGCAGCCCGCGATCAGCGCCGCCATCGAGCCGACCGACAAATCGATTCCGCCCGAAATGATGACGAAGCACATGCCGACCGAGATGATGCCGATGAACGCAGTGCGCGTCAGCACATTCATCACGTTGCCGAGCGTTGCGAAATCGCTGTTGAGCAAAGTGCCGGCTATGCACAGCAGCGCGAGCCCGATGATCGGGCCGAGGCTGCGCAAGCGCTCGCCCCATCGCGCCGCCGCAACGCCTCGATGCATTTGTTCGGTGGGTGAATCAGTGAACGTCGGCTGTTCCGGTGGCATGGGCGATCAGCTCCTCTTCGGTCAAACAGTCCGCATCGAGCGTGGTCGCGAGCCGGCCTGAGCGCATCACGGCGACTCGATGGGCCAGGCCGATCAGCTCCATCAGCTCGGACGAAATCACGATCACGGCCAGGCCCTCACGCGCGAGTCGCTGGATCAGAAAGTAGATGTCGCGCTTGGCGCCGACGTCGACGCCACGCGTGGGCTCGTCGAGCACCACGACTTTCGGCTGCGGTTGCAGCACTTTCGCCAGAGCGAGCTTTTGCTGATTGCCGCCCGAGAGCGACGCCGCGCGCGCTTCCAGTGAACCCGTTCGGATGCCGTAGTCCGCGACCGCCACGTCGAGCGCTTCGCGCTCTGCTTTCGGCCGGAGCCACGGCGCTGCGTAGCGCTCGAGCGCCATCAAGGTCAGGTTCTCCTTCAAGCCGAAGCGCACGATCAGGCCCTTGCCCTTGCGGTCTTCACTGAGATAGGTCAAACCATCCCTGGCGGCGGCGCGTGGCGTGCGCCAGCCCTTGTCGCCGGGCAAGACATCGCCTGCAATTTCGACCTCGCCGCTCGCGGGCCGCAGGCCCAGCAAACCCTCGAACAGCTCGGTGCGGCCAGCGCCGACAAGTCCCGCAAAGCCGAGAATTTCGCCGGGTCGTACTTCGAAGCTCACATCCTGGGCCCAGCCCGGCACGCTGAAACCGCGCACCGCCAGCGTCGGCGCGCCGGTCGTCGGCAAAGGGTCACGCGGCGGGTAAAGGTCGGCCAATTCGCGCCCGACCATCAGGTTGGCCATCTGCTGGCGAGAAAGGTCCGCGGTCGGCGCTTGGGCGACCAATTCGCCATCGCGCAGCACGATCACTTCATCGGTGACCCGCTCGACCTCGTCGAGCTTGTGCGAGATATAGACGAGGGTCACGCCATCGACGCGCAATTGCGCGATCAGATCGAACAGGCGTTCGGTTTCGCCCGGTGTGAGCGTGGCTGTCGGCTCGTCCATGATCAAAAGGCGCGTCTGGCGCGCCAGCGCCTTCGCGATTTCGACCAGCTGCTTTTCCGCAACGATCAGGCGCCGCACCTTGGTTGCGGGATCGATCGAAAGGCCGACCTGCGCCAGGGCCGCGGCCGCGCCTGCGTACATCGCGCGATCGTCGAGCCACCAGCCCTTTCTCTTTTCGTGCCCGAGATAAATGTTGTCGGCGATCGACAGGTCGTCCGCCAAGTTGAATTCCTGATGAATCAGAACGATGCCGAGTGTTTCGGCGTCGCGCGAACTCGCGAACGACTGTGGCTGCCCGTTCACGCGCAGGGCTCCGCTCGTGGGCACCTCGTAGCCAGCCAGGATCTTCATCAAGGTCGATTTACCCGCCCCGTTTTCGCCAAGCAGACCATAGACCTTGCCGGGCGCCAGCGCGAAGCTGACGCCATGAAGGACCTCGACCGGACCGAAGGCTTTGAATATGCAGTCGAACTCGACTGCGACGCTGCGCGCCGCAGCGCCGATCGGCGGCGGTGCCGGGTTCACCACCGGCATCGTTGATACCGTCGCCAAACGTATGCGCTGGACGCACGCGGCCGGCGAAGCGCCGGGCCCGATTCAGCGCGCAGAACAGTGCAGTAAGTCGAGGACATGTCTCGTTGTTTTAAAGTCGAAACCGGCATTTGCACCAGTTCGTTGCAGTGTAGACCGCCAAAACCGCCGAACCGCCGGTTGTGGTGTCGATGAGCGAGGCCCCCTTGATGCGAAGCAGCAAAGAAAAAGCCGCCCGAAAGGCGGCTGCTCGAACCACGCCACTAAGCGTGTCAGCGCTTGTCGCGGTATTTGCGCAGCGCGGCGATTTGCGCAGCCATGACGGCGAGTTCCGACTGGGCCATCGCAATGTCGATATCGCTTTTGGCATTCTTGAGCGCCTCCTCGGCCGCGGCTTTGGCGGCCGAAGCTTTCTCTTCGTCGAGGTCCTTGCCCCGCACGGCCGTGTCCGACAACACCGTCACGCGATCGGGTTGCACTTCGAGAATGCCGCCTGCGACGAACACGAATTCCTCGTTGCCATCGGCCGTTTCAATCCGCACCGAACCCGGCCGGATGCGCGTGATCAGCGGCGTATGACGGGGATAAATGCCGAGTTCGCCAACTTCGCCCGGCAGCGCAACAAAGCGCGCCTCACCCGAGAAGATCGACTCTTCTGCACTGACCACGTCGACTTGAAGTGTGTTTGCCATTTGAATCCTTGCTGCTCTTTCGAACGTTCAAAAAGCGAGTGGAAAGCAAGCAGTTGGGCGTCTGGTGAGGCGCCGCGCACAGCCGTACAGAAGTACGGCGAGCACGGCAACAAAGCCAGGCGGTCAAATGCGCCGCTTTACGCAGCTTTTTTGCCTTTTTCCATGGCTTCGTCGATATTCCCCACCATGTAGAAAGCCTGCTCCGGCAAGTGGTCGCACTCGCCCTCGACGATCATCTTGAAACCGCGAATCGTCTCCGACAGCGGCACGTACTTGCCGGGCGAGCCCGTAAAGACTTCGGCAACGTGGAAGGGTTGCGACAAAAAGCGCTGGATCTTGCGCGCGCGGGCGACCGCCAGCTTGTCTTCGGGCGCGAGTTCGTCCATGCCCAGAATCGCGATGATGTCGCGCAGTTCCTTATAGCGTTGCAGCGTGCCTTGCACCGCACGCGCGACGTTGTAATGCTCCTCGCCGACCACGTTCGGGTCGAGTTGGCGCGAAGTGGAATCGAGCGGGTCGACCGCCGGATAGATACCGAGCGAAGCGATTTCACGCGACAACGCCACGGTCGAATCCAGGTGGGCGAAGGTGGTGGCCGGCGACGGATCGGTGTAGTCATCGGCCGGAACATAAACAGCTTGGATCGAGGTGATCGAGCCGACCTTGGTCGAGGTGATGCGCTCCTGCAACCGGCCCATCTCTTCGGCCAATGTCGGCTGGTAGCCCACGGCGGACGGCATCCGGCCGAGCAGCGCCGACACTTCGGTGCCCGCGAGCGTGAAACGGTAGATGTTGTCGACGAAGAACAGCACGTCCCGGCCTTCGTCGCGGAACGATTCGGCAATCGTCAGGCCCGTCAGCGCGACGCGCAACCGGTTGCCCGGCGGTTCGTTCATCTGGCCGTAGACCATCGCCACTTTCGACTCCCCGAGGTTCTCGAGGTTGACCACGCCCGAATCCGACATCTCGTGATAGAAGTCGTTGCCTTCGCGCGTGCGCTCGCCGACGCCCGCGAACACCGACACACCCGAGTGCGCCTTCGCGATGTTGTTGATGAGTTCCATCATGTTGACGGTCTTGCCGACGCCAGCGCCGCCGAACAAGCCCACCTTGCCGCCCTTGGCGAACGGGCAGACCAGGTCGATCACCTTGATGCCGGTTTCGAGCAAGTCCTGCGAAGGGCTCAGCTCGTCGTATTCGGGCGCCTTGCGGTGGATCGACGCGGTCAGCGTCTGATCGACCGGGCCGCGCTCATCGATCGGCCGGCCCAGTACGTCCATGATCCGGCCCAGCGTGGCTTTGCCGACCGGCACCGTGATGGGCGCACCGGTGTTGGTGACCATGAGGCCACGGCGCAGGCCGTCGGACGAGCCGAGCGCAATCGTGCGCACCACACCGTCGCCGATTTGCTGCTGCACTTCGAGCGTGAGGCCGCCTTCGTCGTACTTGAGTGCGTCGTACACCTTGGGCATCCGGTCACGCGGAAATTCCACGTCGACCACTGCGCCGATGCACTGGACGATCTTGCCCTGCGCCTGGCCCTGGGCCGGTTGCGCGGTCGTTTTAGGTTGCTCTGCGAAAGCTTGTGCTTGTTCCATTGGCTGCTCCAAATAAGGATGAATTGCGTGGTCGCTGCGAAGCGGTTGCTACGCGCCGGCCGCTGCGGCCGCGCCAGCGACGATTTCGGACAGTTCCTTGGTAATTCCGGCCTGCCGAGTCTTGTTGTAGACGAGCTTGAGTTCCTGGATCACGTTGCCCGCGTTGTCGGTCGCCGCCTTCATGGCGACCATCCGCGCCGACTGCTCGGACGCCATGTTCTCGGCCACCGCCTGATAGACCAGCGATTCCACATAGCGCACCAGCAACTCGTCGATCACGCTTTGGGCATCGGGCTCGTAGATGTAGTCCCATGAATGCGTGGGCTTCTCTTCGCCCTTGAGCGAATCACTCGTTAACGGCAGCAGCTGCTCGACCATCGGCTCCTGCTTGATCGTGTTGATGAACCGCGTGTAGCAAAGGTACACGGCGCTCAGCTTGCCGTCGGCATAGGCGTCGAGCAGCGTCTTGACCGGGCCGATCAGTTTTTCCAGGTGCGGAACATCTCCCAGGTGCGTGACATGCGCGACCACCGGTGCGCCGATGCGGTTCAGGAAGCCGAGGCCCTTGCTGCCGATCGCGACCGACTGAATCTGCGTACCCGCGCTCTGCGCCTCGCGCAGCTTGCTGGTCACTGCGCGCAGCAGGTTGGTGTTGAGGCCCCCACACAAGCCCTTGTCACTGGTCACGACGATGAAGCCGACCGCCTTGGCCTCATGCGTTTTCATAAACGCATGGGTGTACTCGGGATTGGCCTGGCCCAGATGGTGGGCGACGCTGCGAATCTTCTCGCTATACGGACGAGCGGCGCGCATTCGCTCCTGCGCCTTGCGCATCTTCGAGACCGAAACCATTTCCATGGCCTTGGTGATCTTCTTGGTGTTTTCCACCGACTTGATCTTGCCGCGGATTTCCTTGCCGGCTGCCATACGATTTCCTAATTGTTCGCAACGAACCGACGCTCGGCGCCGTGGGTCGCGGGACACCGCGGATCCGGCTTTGCCGGGCCGCAGGTGTCGCTCCCTTGAGGGAGTCTGCGAGCTAGACGCAATAAGCGAGAAACGAGGGTGATCGTCATTTCAAGCAAACGACTTCTTGAACGCGGTGATTGCCGCCGTCAACTCGGCTTCCGAATCCTTGTCGAACGCCTTGTCTTTTTCGATCTTGTCGAGCAGTGCACCGTGGCTGGACTTAAGGAACTGGTGCATGCCGTGCTCGAACGGCAGCACCTGCTTGACCTCGATGTCGTCCATGAAGCCCTTGTTCACCGCGAACAGGGACGACGCCATAATCGATATCGGCATCGGGCTGTACTGGGCTTGCTTGAGCAGTTCGGTCACGCGCGCGCCGCGGTCGAGCTGCTTGCGGGTCGCCTCGTCGAGGTCCGATGCGAATTGTGCGAACGCAGCGAGTTCGCGGTACTGCGCAAGGTCGGTCCGAATACCACCAGACTGGTTTTTGATAACCTTGGTTTGCGCCGCCGAACCCACGCGCGACACCGAAATACCCGCGTTGATCGCGGGCCGGATACCGGCGTTGAACAAGTTGGTTTCGAGAAAAATCTGGCCGTCGGTGATCGAGATCACGTTGGTCGGAACGAAGGCCGACACGTCGCCCGCCTGGGTTTCGATGATCGGCAACGCCGTGAGCGATCCGGTCTTGCCCTTGACTTCGCCCTTGGTGAACTCCTCGACGTAATCGGCGCTGACACGCGCGGCGCGTTCGAGCAGGCGGCTGTGCAAATAGAACACGTCGCCGGGATAGGCTTCGCGGCCTGGCGGGCGACGCAGCAGCAACGACACCTGGCGATAGGCCACGGCTTGTTTGGACAGGTCGTCGTACACGATCAGCGCGTCTTCGCCGCGATCGCGAAAATACTCGCCCATGGTGCAGCCCGAATAGGGCGCCACATACTGCATGGCTGCCGATTCCGAGGCCGAAGCCGCAACCACGATCGTGTAGTCCATCGCACCGTGCTGCTCGAGCGAGCGCACGATGTTCTTGATCGTCGACGCCTTCTGGCCGATGGCCACGTAGACGCAGGTCATGTTCTGACCTTTCTGGTTGATGATCGCGTCCACTGCCACGGCCGACTTGCCGGTCTGCCGGTCGCCGATGATCAATTCGCGCTGACCGCGGCCGATCGGCACCATCGAGTCGATCGCCTTCAAGCCGGTCTGCATCGGCTGATCCACACTCTTGCGGGCGATCACGCCGGGCGCGACCTTTTCGATCACGTCGGTCATTTTGGCGTTGATCGGGCCCTTTCCGTCGATCGGCTGGCCGAGCGCATTGACCACGCGGCCGATCAGTTCAGGGCCGACCGGCACTTCCAGAATGCGGCCGGTGCACTTGACCGTGTCGCCTTCCGAGATGTGCTCGTACTCGCCCAGAATCACCGATCCGACCGAGTCGCGCTCGAGGTTCAACGCCAGGCCGAACGATGGCGTGCCGTCGACAGTGGGCGGGAACTCGAGCATTTCGCCCTGCATCGCTTCCGACAGGCCGTGCACGCGCACGATGCCGTCGGTCACCGAAACGACGGTTCCTTCATTCCGGATGTTGGCACTGGTGCCAAGCCCTTCGATGCGGCTCTTGATGAGTTCGGAAATTTCAGCGGGGTTGAGTTGCATGACCCGTTCCTTGTTTTATTTGGGAAGAAGCCGGCGCCATCAGGCTGCCAGCGCCACTTTCATCTGCTCGAGCCGGGCCTTGACCGAGGTGTCGAGCACCTCGTCGCCCACGACCACGCGCACGCCGCCGATCAGCGTCGGGTCGATCTCGACCGTGACCTTGAGTTTGCCGTCGAAACGCTTCTCGAGTGCGGTCTTGAGTTTGTCCAGTGTCGCATCGTCGATCGGAAAAGCGCTGTGCACGACTGCGTCGGCCGAGCCTTGCCGGGCGTTGGCCAGAGCGCGGTACTGGCGCGCAATTTCGGGCAGTGCCTGAAACCGGCCGTTTTCGAGCAGCATGCCGAGAAAATTGTCGGCTTCGCGCGGCAGCTTCTCCCCTGCAGCACCGGCGACAATGCCGATCACCTGATCGGGCGTGGCCCTCGGGTTGTCGGCGAATTGCTTGAGGCGCGGATCGGCCGCGACCGCAGCGACCCTATCGAGCCAATCGCCGGTTCCCTGCAGGTCGGACTGCGACGCCTGAAACAGCGCTTCGGCATAAGGTCGGGCAATGGTGGCGATTTCAGCCATAGGTTTCCTCGGGTTCAGCCTTGCGGCTCAAAGCTCGGTCTGCAACCGGGCTAGCAGATCGGCATGAACCTGTGGATTCACTTCCTTGCGCAAGATCTGTTCGGCGCCCTTCACGGCCAGCACCGCCACCTGCTCGCGCAGCGATTCGCGTGCCTTGACCGACTGCTGCTCGGCTTCTTCACGCGCCGCGGCAATGATCTTGTTGCCTTCCTCGGTCGCGCGACCTTTGGCTTCTTCGATGATCGTCTGGGCACGACGCTCGGCATCGGCCAGGCGCTGCGCCGAGTCGTTGCGCGCCTGACCCAGCTCGGCTTCGACCCGCTTGTTGGCAGCAGAAAGCTCGGACTTGGCCTTGTCGGCAGCGGCCAGGCCGTCGGCGATCTTGTGGGCGCGCTCGTCGAGGGCTTTTTCGATCGGCGGCCAGACGAACTTCATCGTGAACCCGACGAGGATCAACAACACGATGATCTGGATGATCAGGGAAAAGGTGATGCTCACGTTTCAGCCTTATTGGGGTGGAATTCGCCAGGCACGGTGCGTGCGCGAAGCGAAACGAACCTCAGTCAATAGCGCTCGCGCCTTATTTGGCGAGAGTTGCGATCTGGGCCAGGAACGGGTTGGCCGTGGCGAACCACAACGCCACGCCGGTGCCGATGATGAACGACGCATCGATCAGACCGACCAGCAGGAACATCTTGGTTTGCAGTTCACCCATCAGCTCGGGCTGGCGTGCAGCCGATTCGAGGTATTTGCTGCCCATGATGCCGATGCCGACGCAGGCGCCGAACGCGCCGAGACCGATGATCAGGCCGGCGGCCAGTGCAACAAAGCTGATTACTTCCATGATGACTCCTAGGGGACTTGGTTGACGAGAGAAAAGGAAAAATGAGACGGCGGATACAGAGCCGTCAGTGTTTGTCGTGCGCCTGACCGACGTACACGAGCGTCAGCATCATGAAGACGAAAGCCTGCAGGATGATGATCAGGATGTGGAAGATCGACCAGACGGTTCCAGCAATAATTTGCCCGATCGCAAGCCCGATTCCGGTGGCCGACAAGGTAAATGCACCGCCCATCAAGGCGATCAGCAAAAAGATCAGTTCGCCTGCATACATGTTGCCGAACAGCCGCATGCCGTGCGAAACGGTTTTCGCAACGAACTCGATGATCTGCATCGCGAAGTTGAATGGGTACAGCGCCCAATGATTGCCGAACGGCGCGGTGAAGAGCTCGTGCACCCAGCCGCCGAGACCCTTGATCTTGACGTTGTAGTAAAGGCAAATCAGAAGCACCGCAACCGAGAAACCCATCGTGATCGAGAGGTCCGCGGTCGGCACGACGCGCAGGTACGCGCGATGCTCATCGCCACCCATCATGCCAAACACCTTCTCCCACAGGAGCGGCAACAGATCGACAGGCAAGAGGTCCATCGCGTTAAGCAAAGTAATCCATACGAAGATCGTGAGCGCGAGCGGCGCGACGAACTTGCGACTTGTCTTGTTGTGAACGATGCCCTTGGCCTGGTTATCGACCATCTCGACCAGCATCTCGACCGCAGCCTGAAATCGCCCCGGCACACCCGAAGTCGCCTTGCGCGCTGCGGCCCACAAAAGCCAGCAGGTGATAACGCCCAGAACGATCGAGAAAAAGAGTGAGTCGAAGTTGAAGACCGAAAAATCGACCACATTGCGCGGCTTGGCGTTTTGCAGGTGCGTCAGATGGTGAATGATGTATTCACCGGACGTTCGGCCCTCTTCTACAGCGTGTTCTACAGCCATGTTTCCCGAGTCTCTAAATGATTGTTTTGGGCTTGCTCACAAAAGCCAGCGCAACCCAATACACCTGCATCGTCAGTGCCAACCCCACCAGCATCGCCGGCCAATTGAGCGCCGAAACCAATTTCGGCGCTGCCAGCAGCATGGCGAAAGTCAGCGCCATTTTCACCAATTCCCAAACGAAAAAACCGATCAACGCCGAGCTGGGCCCGAGGGACGCCAACCGTCCGGTCAGGCCCCGCGCGAAAACACCTGCTGGTATGACAACCGCAAGCGAACCGTACCCTGCCGACCATCCCGCCTCGCGCTGCCCCGTCACTGCCCAGGCAACCACTGCTGTCAAAGCGCCGCAAGCAAGTTGCAACGCAATCACTCTCCACGGGGACACGGATGGATTCTTCTCGCGCAATGCCTGGGCTTGTTGCGCGCTCAGAGGCCTGAATTCAACCTCCGGATCGTCGAAGTCATCGTCGGGCGCCATTCTTGTCGTACTCACACCTGCCCCGGCATTGCGTCGATTTTCAGCAAAGCCATTGATTATAGGTAAAGCTTCACAACATTCCGGAGAGTCCCCGGCATCCGCCACGGCATGGCGGCGCCGCCTCAAAATGACTGGACGATGACTTCAATCACGCCTCCAAACCCTCATGTTCCGCCCACGCTGTCGACGGCGCCGGTCGAGAAGTCCCTCATCGAATACCCGTCGCGCTTTCCGATCAAGGTGATGGGCCCGAAGGTCAACGGCTTCGTCCACGCAGTGACGCAGATTGCCGAGCAGTTCGACCCGGACTTCGACGCAGCCACCGTCGAGCTGCGCGAAAGCAAAGCCGGCAACTACCTCGGCGTGACCATCACCGTGCTTGCGACCAGCCGCGAACAGCTCGACGAGCTGTACCGCACGCTGTCGGCGCATCCGATGGTGAAGGTCGTACTCTGACCGAAAGCTGCCCGATGGTCGCCGCCGACACTTTGATCGCTGCAGAAATGCTCGGGCGCGCGGACTATGCCACCACTTTCGCGGCCATGAAGCAATTCAGCCTACAGCGCAAGCCCGATCAGCGCGACGCGCTATGGATTTGTGAGCATCCCCCGGTCTTCACGCAAGGCCTGGCCGGCCGCGCCGCGCATGTGCTGAACGCCAGCGATATTCCGGTGGTGCAAACCGATCGCGGCGGCCAGGTGACTTATCACGGACCGGGGCAGGTGGTGGCCTACCCGCTCGTCGATCTGAAGCGCGCCGGCTACTACGTCAAGGAATATGTCTACCGACTCGAGGAATCGGTGATCCGAACACTCGCGCATTTCGGCGTCACGGGGCACCGTGTTGCGGGCGCACCGGGCATCTACGTGCGGCGCCATGATCCCTTCTCTCATGCCGCGCTAGTCGGTCCGTCAAATCCTGTCGACCGCTTCAAAGGCCTCGCCAAGATCGCCGCGCTCGGCATCAAGGTCAGCCGCCACTGCACGTACCACGGCGTGGCGCTGAACGTCGCGATGGACCTCGAACCCTTCTCGCGGATCGACCCCTGCGGCTACGCAGGGCTCGAAACAGTCGATCTTTCTACAATCGGTGTTCAAGTGAGCTGGGACGAGGCGGCGCAGGTGCTGGGCGAAAAGCTCAGCATTTTTCTGACGCCGTGACTGCTTCCCTGCAACGAAAAGACAAGCCATGAGCACCACCGAAGTCGTTCGCGACGCCCAATCGCTCGAGGACTACAACCCGCTCGCCAAGCAGAAGGCCGCGGCCAAACTCTCTCGCATTCCGGTCAAGGTTGAACAGGCCGAAGTGCTCAAAAAACCCGACTGGATTCGCGTTCGCGCCGGCAGCCCGACAACGCGCTTCTACGAGATTAAACAGATCCTGCGCGAGAGCAACCTGCATTCGGTTTGCGAAGAAGCCTCGTGCCCGAACATCGGCGAGTGCTTCGGCAATGGCACCGCGACCTTCATGATCATGGGCGACAAGTGCACCCGGCGCTGCCCGTTCTGCGATGTGGGCCACGGCCGGCCCGACCCGCTCGACAAGGACGAGCCGGTCAACCTCGCAAAAACCATCGCCAAACTGCGGCTCAAGTACGTCGTGATCACCAGCGTCGACCGCGACGACCTGCGCGATGGCGGCAGCGGGCATTTCGTCGATTGCATCCGCCACATCCGCGATCTGTCACCGCAAACGCAGATCGAAATCCTCGTGCCCGACTTTCGCGGCCGCGACGACCGCGCACTCGAAATTCTGAAGGCCGCGCCGCCTGACGTGATGAACCACAACCTGGAAACCGCGCCGCGCTTGTACAAGGAAGCGCGGCCCGGCAGCGACTATCAGTTCAGCCTGAACCTACTCAAGAAATTCAAGGCGCTGCACCCGAACGTTCCGACCAAGAGCGGCATCATGGTCGGCCTCGGCGAAACCGACGACGAAATCCTTCAGGTGATGCGCGACATGCGCGCGCACGACATCGACATGCTGACCATCGGCCAGTACCTCGCGCCGAGCACCAGCCACCTGCCGGTGCGCCGCTATGTGCATCCCGACCAGTTCAAGGTATTCGAGGGCGCCGCTTACGAAATGGGTTTCAGCCACGCTGCCGTCGGCGCGATGGTGCGCTCGAGCTACCACGCCGATCAGCAGGCGCACGCAGCCGGCGTTTGAATCTCGTTCAACGACAGATCGTGGTCGTGCCAACCGGCTGGCAGGTCTTGCCATCGAGACTACGGTAGCGGTTGAGCTGTCCCGTCCGATCGAAGTGATTGCCCAGCGTGTCGGTGCAGCCGCCCCGGTCGCAATTGCGCAGCGGTGCGCGCAAATCGCGCGGGCCGCGATCGATCCATTGTCCGCCGCGCCACACGTCGCCCCCATACAGCACAGAGGGCGGTGCCTCGGCAATCGGCTCCGCGACTGAAGCGCCAGGGGGTGAGGCAAGCGCATCGCGCCCGGTGCCGACGGCGCCGGGCGAAGCCGCCCGGGAGCCAAGGCGCAACTGGCGCGCGATCGAGGCTTCCGAATCGCGCAGCGCCTCGCTCGACCGGCGCTCGCGCGCTGCCTCGTCCTCGCGCCGCGCCGCCAGTTCGGCGTCGCTCAAAGCCGGCGGCGCATCCGGTACCTCGAGCCGCCGCACCGACCGGCTGCCGCTCGGGCATGGGTCGTTCGTGTAGGTCGTTTTGCCGCGCGCGTCGATGCAGCGCAGCACTTCGGCGCGTGCATTGGCACTGGCCAGGCTGGCCAGCAAAAAGGCCATCGCAACGGTCGTGAAAAGAGCCGAGGGGCGAACGGAGGTACGCATCCGCCGATTGTGGCGCAGCACGGCCTATTCCAGACGCCGCGGCAGGCTGGTCGATGCTATCTAATTGATAGCTGTTTGCGCGCGTCGGGCGGACGTTTCAGCCACTTTTTTCTTGAAACGGATTCGCTGCGTTCAGTATTCCATGCCGGCACGGCCAGTCGCGGTGACCTGATTTGGACTTGCCCTGGCACGAATCTCGTATAGCCTTTGCGACAAAAACCTTCGCGACCAACCAACCGCTGCGATCCTCATGGCCAAAATCCCACCGGGCGTCGGCCCGAAATTTCCCCAAGTCGTGGTGCTCGTCGGCGCGACCGGCGACCTGGCGCGGCGCAAGCTGCTGCCGGGGCTGTTTCATTTGTGCAGCGCGGGTTTCATTCCGTCCTGGCGAATCGTCGGCGTGTCGCTCGACGAGATGGATGCCGAAGGCTTTCGCGCCTCGGCCCGCTCGGCGCTCGAAGAGTTCGCGAGCCGCAAATTCACCTCCAGCGAATGGGATGCCTTTGCAGCGACGCTCGATTACGTGCCGCTGTCGGCCGGCGCGCCGGCGCTCAAAACCGCGGTCCAGAACGCCGAACAGGCACTTTCAGCCCCTGAGTGCCGACGCCTGCACTACCTGAGCGTGCCGCCCAACGCGGCGCTGTCGGTCGTGCGGATGCTCGGCGAGGCCGACCTGGTGAAGAACGCGCGGATCGTGATGGAAAAGCCTTTCGGCACCGACCTCGCAAGCGCGAAAACGCTCAACGACCGGCTGCACGAAGTGTTCGACGAAGACCAGATCTTTCGCATCGACCACTTTCTCGGCAAGGAGCCGGCGCAGAACATCCTCGCGTTCCGTTTTGCGAACGGCCTTTTCGAGCCGATCTGGAACCGCAACTTCATCGACCACGTACAAATCGACGTGCCCGAGACCCTGGGCCTGGGCAAGCGCGTGGGCTTCTATGAACAAACCGGCGCCTACCGCGACATGGTGGTGACGCACCTGTTCCAGATTCTCGCGTTCATGGCGATGGAGCCGCCCACCGCGCTCGAGCCCCAACCGATCAGCGAGGAAAAGAACAAAGTCTTTCGCAGCATGCTGCCGGTGATGCCCGTCGACGTGGTGCGCGGCCAGTACGCGGGCTATCGCAGCGAAGAAGGCGTCGATCCCGATTCCGACACCGAAACCTTTGTCGCGCTCAAATGCCACATCGACAACTGGCGCTGGGCCGGCGTGCCGTTTTTTCTGCGCACCGGCAAGCTCATGGCCGAAGGCCAGCGGATCATCTCGATCGCTTTTCGCGAGCCGCCCAAGAGCATGTTCCCGGCCGGCTCGGGCGTCGGCGCGCAGGGCCCGGATCACCTGACATTCGACCTGGCCGACGTGTCGAAAATGTCGCTTTCGTTCTACGGCAAACGCCCCGGCCCCGGCATGCGGCTCGACAAGCTGAGCCTGCAGTTCGCGATGCGCGACACCGGCCTGGTCGGCGAAGTGCTCGAAGCCTACGAGCGCCTGATCCTCGACGCGATGCGTGGCGACCGCACCCTGTTCACCACCGCCGAGGGAATCGAACGGCTGTGGGAAGTCTCCACGCCGCTGCTCGAAGCACCACCGCCCGTGCGGCTCTACCAGCCCGGCTCGTGGGGGCCGAAGCCGGTGCATCAGCTCATCGCACCCAACGCTTGGCGACTGCCCTTCGAGCGGGCCTGGCGTGACCCGGACAAGACGTCCGGCTGAGACGCTCCGCCGAGCGCACGGCCGACCTTATCGGTCGCCTCTATCGACCGTCTTCGCGAGCGCGGCATCAGGCGCTGCCATCGGTGCGCGCGACCCGGAACGAAATGCGACGCCACTGACCACGCAGAACACGACGCCAGCGAGCAGCCCGAGCAGCGCGAAGACGAAAAACAGGCTTGGTGGAAGTGCGTCGAACACCGGTCGGTCCGGAACCAACGGTGAATAAAGAAACGGAACGGGCACCACGCCAGCGAATGCAGTACCCGTGCACACCCAGGTCGCAGTCAGGCGACCCCGCGCACGCAGCCAAAGCACGAAGGGCAGCATGAGGATCAACGCCACGAGCAAGGCGAAGCAGGTTGGAAAGACGACGATGAGCAAAGCCTCGTAGCCGAACGTTTCGGCGGACGGATTGGCCAAGAAGACTATCGACCAGATCAGCAGACAAAGCGTCGGCGTCAGCGACGCGGCCAGAAGGCCGAGCCAGATGGGTCGCTTGTGCGCGCGCTGCATCACTCGAGTGTGTCGCGGTAAAAACCGGAAAACTTATAAAAATAGTGGTCGGAACGCCCGCTGCGCGTGCGCAGACAGCTATCATTTAAATAGCGTCTTGATCACGACCGAAGCATCCTGAGCCCGTCGACAACCGCGCGCAGGCCAGGCCAAGTGCGATCCCGTCGACATTTCGATCTTTTTTCTGCGCCTTCTGCGTACCTTCTGCGTCTTCTGCGTCCGGTAGTCCGCTCCCGATCCCGATCCCGGTCCCGCCCTATTCCTTCGCCACCTGCAACACCAGCTTGCCGAAGTTCTCGCCCGAGAAGAGCTTGAGCAACGTCTCCGGGAATTTCTCGATCCCCTCGACCACGTCTTCGCGGCTCTTCATCTTGCCGTCTTTGAGGTAGCCGGCCATCTCTTTCACCGCCTCGTGGTAGCGGCCCGCGTAGTCGAAGACCACGATGCCTTCCATGCGGGCGCGGTTCACGAGCAGGCTCAGGTAGTTCTTCGGGCCCTGCACGGCCGTGGTGTTGTTGTATTGGCTGATCGCGCCGCAGATGATGATCCGCGCCTTGCGGTTGATGCGCGCCAGCACGGCGTCGAGAATGTCGCCACCGACGTTGTCGAAGTAAATATCGACGCCCTTGGGGCAATGCTCTTTCAGGCCGTTTTTCACCGCGTCGGGGCCGGCCTTGTAGTCGATGCAGGCGTCGAAGCCGAGTTCTTTCACGACCCACTCGCACTTGGCTGCGCCGCCCGCGATGCCGACCACGCGACAGCCTTTGATCTTCGCGACCTGGCCGACGGTCTGGCCGACCGCACCGGAGGCGCCCGAGACGACCAGCGTTTCGCCCTCTTTCGGCTGGCCGACGTCCATGAGGCCGAAGTAGCCTGTCATGCCCGGCATGCCGAGCACGTTGAGCCATTGGGTGATCGAGCCCATCTTGAGGTCGATGCGCGCGAGGCCGTTGCTTTTGATTTCGCCAGGCGGTAGCAGCGCATATTCCTGCACGCCGAAGCCGCCGGACACCATGTCGCCCTGGGCGAAGTCCGGGCTTTTGGACGCGACCACGCGGCCGATACCGCCCGCGCGCATCACCGCGCCGAGTTCGACCGGCGGGATGTAGCTTTTACCTTCATTCATCCAGCCGCGCATGGCCGGGTCGAGCGACAGCGCCAGCACCTTGACCAGCACCCCGCCCTCGGCCGGCTCGCCGACCGGCTCTTCGCTGAACTTCCAGTCCTCGCGCTTGGGCAGGCCTTCGGGGCGCTTGGCGAGGCGAACCTGGTGGTTGGTGAGGGCGGCGGTGGTCGGCATGAGATCTCCTGAAGCTGGAACCGCGCATCGTAGACCTGCGCGATCGAGCGCGCCGTTGCGGAAGCGACAGGCGGATACGGATTCGGATTCGGGCGGCCGAACGCGAAGGGCGCGAAGACTCCGCGAAGGACGCAAAAGAAGCCAAAAAAAAGAAATCGAAAAAGGAAATCCGTATTTTTTGCGTCCTTCGCGAATCCTTCGCGTACTTCGCGTTCGGCTGCCCGCATTTCCATGCCAAATCACCCCAAAACGCCCGCCTCTGGTGCGCAGACAGCTATTGATTCAATAGCACTTGGACTTCCAGCCCCGGCTGCGCATTGCGCACCATCAGGCGCCCGCCGTGGGCTTCGGCGACGAGGCGGCAGAGGGTCATGCCCAGGCCCACGCCGCCGGTCGCGCGGCCGCGCGCTGAGTCGGTTCGGAAGAATGGTTCGGTCAAATGCGCGAGCTGCGCTTCGTCGACGCCGGGTCCGAAATCGCGCACCGACAGCAGCACGCCGCCGGCATCGGCGCCGCGCAGCGTGATCCGCACCGGTTCGCTGTTTGGCGACGAGCCACCGTGGCGCAGCGCGTTGTCGAGCAGATTGCGCAGCAGCAGGCGCATGCGCAGCCGGTCGAGCGGCATCGGCGTCAGGTCGCTTGCGAGATCGAGCGCGACGCCGGCGCCATCGGCATGCCCGGCAACCACTTCGCGCACCAATGCAGCCAAGTCGACGCCTTCGCGCTGCAAAGCCGCATGCGGGCTCGCGAGCCGTTCGCTTTCGATCAGGTCGGCAATCAGGTCGCGCATCAGACCCAGGTCGCGCAGCAAGGCGGCGCGCTCCGCAATGCCTTCGGGCGTGTCGGGCAGCAGCTCGGCATTGAGCCGCGCCCGGGTCAGCGGCGAGCGCAGTTCGTGACTCAGCGCCAGCAGCAACGCGCGTTTGGCATCGAGCATGGCTTCGATGTCGTGCGCCATGGTGTTGATGCGGGCGGCCAGATCGCCGAGCTGATCGCGCCGGCGCACCGGAATCGGCGCGTCGAAGCGGCCGGCACCGAATCGCTCCGCGCCGGCGCGAATATCGTCGAGCGGGCGCAGCAGTCGGCGTACATAAGCGTAAGCGGCGAGCACCAGCGCCAGCAACAGCGCAAGGGTGATCCAGCCGACGCCATGCGATGGCTCGCGCAGCGGGGTCGCGTCGAGCGAAAAATCGATGCGGTGACCGTCTTGTGTGATGCGGCGCAGGACCCGATCGGGGCCGTTGGCGCCCGCGTCCGAACCCGCTCGGCCGAAGCTTCGGTCATGTCGCTCGCGAACCGCGCGATCGGGCATCGAATCCCAGTTGACCGTCGGGCCCTCGATGCGAATCGCGATCGGCAGGCGTTCGGTCAATGCCCTGGCGCGACCGACATCGGGCGGCGAGCCGATCTCGGCCGCGAGCCGGTCGACATAGTCCGCCACCAGCGGCAGCCCTGCATTACGCCAGCCGGCGACAAAACCGCTGCGCATGCCGCCGATGAAGACCGCGCCCATCGCGAGGGCGAGCAGCAGAAACACCGTGATGAGCCGTGCCCGCAGCGAATGGCGCCACCGGTGGCGCCAGTGATGGCGCCAGTGATGGCGCTCAGCTTTGGCTCGTGCGTTCATCGGCCAGCGCCGAGCCGAGCGCCAACGCATAGCCGGCATTGCGCAGGGTCTTGATGGCGTCGAGCGGCTCGAGCTTCTTGCGCAGCCGGCTCACGACGATATCGACCGCGCGAGTGTGGATGTCGGCATCGGCGTCGATGCCGCGCAGCCGATTGAGGATGTCGTCGCGGCTCCACACCTTGCCCGGCTGGCTCGCGAGCAGGGCGAGGAGGTCGAATTCGGTGCCGGTCAGTTCGACCACTTGGGCGACCCTGCCGCCGCGCACCACTTCGCGCTTGTCCAGATCGATCAGGAGGCCGTCGAAACGCCGCTGATTCGGATGCGCCGGAGCCGGCGCGAAACGCTGGCGCCGCAAGATCGTCTGCACCCGCGCGACCAGCTCGCGCGGCTCGAAGGGCTTGGGCAGATAGTCGTCGGCGCCCAGTTCGAGCCCCACCACGCGGTCGGTCAATTCGCCGCGCGCCGTGAGCATCACGATCGGAATGTCGCTCTGTTGCCGGATCGCTCGGCAGAGCGCGAAGCCGTCCATCTCGGGCAGCATCACGTCGAGAATCGCGGCGTCGTACCCGCCGCCGGCCAGCCGCGCCAGACCTTCGCTCGGCCGCGATGCGCTGTCGAGCGCGAGGTCGAAACGCGCGAAGTAGGTCGCGAGCGGCGCGGCCAATTCTTCGTCGTCGTCGATCAGGAGGATGCGCGGCATGGCGATCGTTCAGCCTTCGATTCAGGCTTTGACGTAGGGAACGCGCAGCTCGCTCTTACCAAGCATCGGAAAGTGCTTCTCATTCAATGTCCACAGCACGCGGCCGGTCTGGCGGGCCGTTGCAGCGATCAGTGCGTCGTTCAAGCCGACGCCATGGCTTTTGCCCCAATCGCGGCGCAACAATCCGCCCTCGGCGGCGATGTCCGCGTCGAGATCGACGATCTCGAAGGTCTGGAGCGTTGCATCGAGCATCGACCGCTCCGCGCCATCGCGCGCACCCGCATGCAATTCGGCCACCGTGATCGCGCTGAGAGCGCAATCGTCGGGCAGCTTTTCGAACGCGCTGCGCGCTGCCGGCTGGCCGCGAAGAAAGTCGATGACGACGTCGGTGTCGATCAGGCAGGGCCGCTGTGCGACGGCGGCCATGTCAGAAGTGCCGCTCCTCCGAGCGCAGTTGCGCGAGCGAAGGTGCGTCGGCATTCGAAGCCCAGGCACCGAAGCCCAGCATGCGCGCCGAACGCTTCTCCGCCGGGGTCTGTCGCGCGAGATACTGGTCGAGCGCCTCGCGGATCAGCGCACTGTTCGTGGTACCGCGGGCCCGCGCCGTGACCGCAAGCGCTTTGAGGTGAGCGATGGAAAGATAGATTTGTGAGCGCTGCATGATGGTGTATGTTGACGGTGTATGTAGATTTTCGCCCTCCTCGCGCACTGCGTCAACCATGCCGCCCCCAGCGCCGTCCGCGCTGCATGAATTCGCGCACCTGCTGCTGCTGCTCGGGCCGGAGGTTGTCGAAGAAGTCGGCCGCTGCGGCGATGACTTCGCCGCTGCCAGCGCGCACGGCCGCGGTCTTCTCATCGATCAATTGGGTGGCGCCGGCCTGATCGAGCTTGTCGCTGCTGAAAAGCGCCGTGAACTGGGCGCGCGGGCTCGCCGCGCCGCTGGCCGCACCTGCCGCGCCCGCCGCCCGGATGGCCGCGCGCTGGGCCTGCAGCTTGTCGGCGAGCACCGCGAGCTTCTGCTTCTGGCCCGCGTCGAGTTCGAGCTTGTCGCCGACACGCTCGACCATCTTCGCGCGGAATTCACCCGCGTCGGCCTGGTTCCAGCCGTGCCGGTTTCCGGCGCAGCCGGCGATGCTGCCGGCGACCAATGCGCCGCCGAACAAGCCGATCAGACTGCGTTTGATCCAGTGTTTTCTCATGATGGGTCTTCCTTGAAAAAAGGATGTGATTGAAGAAGCCCCGATGGTGCGCGGCAGATCGCTCGACGTGATTTCAGCGCGGTTGCGGCGTGTTTCGCCTGTGTTTCTTTTGATGGCGAAGTCATATCAGTTGCTACATATTTAATAGCTGTCTGCGCACGACTGGCGGGCGTTTTGGCTACTATTTGCTTATAACGGCATCGCGCCGTCGGTCCAGAACCGGAACGCTCAGCGCGCGAGTCCCAGCAGCTCGCCTGGATCGTCCGCGGCGAGCACCTGCTGTGCCCAGGGCGCCAGTTTCGTCGTGTCGGCGCGCAGCACTTCCTGCTTGACGGCGAGGATTTGCGACGGGTGCATCGAAAAGCTGCGCAAGCCCAAGCCGAGCAGCAAGCGCGTGAAATGCACGTCGCCGGCCATTTCGCCGCAAACGCTCACGCCCTTGCCCTGCCGCACGCATTCGGCGATCGTCTGCGCGACGAGTGCGAGCACCGCCGGATGCGCGGGGTCGTACAAATGCGCGACCGCTTCGTCGGCGCGGTCGATCGCGAGGGTGTACTGGATCAGATCGTTGGTGCCGATCGACAAAAAGTCGAAATAGCGCAGGAACATCGGCAGGGTGAGCGCGGCGGCCGGAATTTCGATCATCGCGCCCAGCTTCACCGGCCCCCAGGCTGCGCCGCGCGCGTCGAGCTCACGTTGCGCGGTGTCGAGGAGGGCGAGCGTCTGGCGAATTTCGCTCGCGGCGCCGAGCATCGGAATCAGCAGATGGACTTCGCCATGCGCCGCAGCGCGCAGGATCGCACGCAGCTGGGTGAGGAACATCGACGGGTCGGCCAGGCTCCAGCGAATCGCACGCAGGCCGAGCGCGGGGTTCAGATGGCTGTCCGTGAACGACTTGCCGTCGAGCTGCTTGTCGGCGCCGATGTCGATCGTGCGGATGGTCATGGGCATGCCGTGCATGCCGTCGATCGCGCGCCGATACGCCTGGTATTGCTCTTCCTCGTCGGGCAGGCGCGCGAGCCGCTGCGCCTCGCGGCCCATGAATAGAAACTCGCTGCGAAACAGGCCGACACCCACCGCGCCGGCCTTGACCGCGCCTTCGGTGTCTTCGGGCAGTTCGATGTTGGCCAGCAATTCGACCGGCTGGCCGTCGAGCGTGACCGCGGGCTTGTGCCGCAAGCGCCAGAGCCGGCCGCGCTCGAGTTCGCCCTGGCGCTGCTTGAAACCGTATTCGGCCAGGATGATCGGCGACGGATCGACCACCATCACGCCGTCGTCGCCATCGACGATGACCCAGTCGTCCTGGCGCACCAGCTGGCTCGCGCCGCGCGCGCCGACCACCGCCGGAATGTCCATGCTGCGCGCGATGATCGCGGTGTGCGAGGTGCGCCCGCCGACGTCGGTCACGAAGCCGGCGAACACGCTCTGCTTGAACTGCAGCATGTCGGCCGGCGACAAATCGTGCGCGACCAGGATCAGCGGCACGTCGATGCCTTCGCCGGCCAATAGTTCGTTGCCGCTGTCGGCGTCGGCGTTGCCGCGCTTTTCTTGCGCGGCGGGCTCGGCGTGAGCACCGCGGCGCTGCCGCGCATCTCGCGCAGCATGCGTTCGACCACCTGCTCCAGGTCGGCCTTGCGCTCGCGCAGGTATTCGTCCTGCATTTCGTCGAACTGGCGCGCGATGATTTCGAGCTGCGTGGTCAGCGCCCATTCGGCGTTGTAGAGCCGCTCCTCGATCCAGTGCACCACGCCGCTCGTCAGCGCCTCGTCCTGCAGCAGCATCTGATGCACGTCGAGCAGCGCCGCCAGTTCGTGCGGAGCTTCGCTCGGACCCATCAGCGCGACGCTCGCTTGCAAACGATGGAATTCGTCGCCGACCGCCATTCGGGCGCGACGCACCCGATCGATCTCGGCTGCGATTTCGTGCGGCTTGACGAAGTAGTGCGCGACGTCGATTCGGCTCGACACGACCCGCACCGCCCGGCCGATGGCGATGCCCCGGGCGACGGGAAGGCCGTGGACGGCGAAGGTCATCGGCTCAGCGGTGCCGGGGCCTGAGGTTCGTCATCGGTTGCATGCTCATTCTCCCTCTCCGAACTTGTCGTTCATGAGTGCGACCAGCGCTTCGAGCGCTTCGTCTTCACGTTCGCCATCGGTTTCGATCTCGACCGTCGCGCCGAGCCCGGCCGCCAGCATCATGACGCCCATGATGCTTTTGGCGTTGACGCGGCGCTCGCCGCGCGCAAGCCACACCTCGCAGGGGTAAGTGCCTGCTAGCTTGGTCAGTTTGGCCGAGGCGCGCGCGTGCAGGCCGAGCTTATTGCTGATGGTGACGGATGTCTTGTTCACTGAATTTTCGTTTCGCCTGATTTTGAGGTGCTGCGACTGCCACTTGCATGACACCCGACGCACCGCCGGCGACCGCGCGCTGCACCAGCATCTCGAGGCCTTCGGCGCGATAGCCGAGCGCGCGCAACAGCATCGGCAAATTGACGCCGGCCACCAGACGCGCATTGTCCGCATCGATCAGCCGTTGCGCCACGTTGCACGGCGTGGCACCGAAAACATCGGTCAGAACCAGCACTTTTTCGGCGCCGCGCGGACGCTGCAATTGGGCCAGGGCGATGCGCGCAGCGGCGAGCGTTTCTTCGGGCGGAATGTTGGGCAGAACGTCGAATGCGGCGAGCGCGTCTTCGCAATCGGGATAGACGTGCAACGCGCATTGACGCAAAGCCTGGGCCAACGGCGCGTGCGCAATGATGAATATTCGGGTCATGCGGGAGGGTCGGGGAAGCGCGGCCACGCCGTAGCGGTGCCGGAGGACGATCATTATGCGAGCGCGCGCTCTCCAGCGAGAGGAAGAAACGCACGCTCGAAGGACAAACTTGCGCCATGCGCGGGGCGCAAGCGCGCTGACTCCCGGCGCTCCCCGGCGTTCTCCGCCGTTCTCCGGACGCCGCGCCCCGTGCGCGCCGCGCAGCGCTTCAACGCAGTTGCAAGCCTTCGAAAAAGGTGCTGGCGGCCTGGGCATCCTCCGGCGCACCGAGCACGATGGCCTGATAGACCGCCGTGCCCGTACTTCCCGATGCCCCGGCCACGCTGCCCGAAGGATGGCCCATGAACCAGACTATTTCAACGCCCGGCTTCGCGGGAGCGGCAGATCCGGCGCTTTGCCGCCCTTCGCTGGGCGCCGCAATCCGCCAGCGCACCGGAGGCGGTGCCGCGGCGGCACCTGAAAGAGGGAACGGCTGTTCGACCAACGCCATCCTCGGAGCCGCATCGCTGCCTTCGCCGGCACTCGGCGGGACGGCTTGCCCCGGCAGCGTGACGACGAACTTCGCAGCGACCGATCTTTGCCAGTCGGCAAGCCAGGCCGCAGCGCGCATGCGGTCTGGCGCGGATGCACGCGCGATCGTGAAAGTCGCGCCGCCCGCCTTGCAGCCGGTCATCTGCAGCGATGCGGGATTGCCTGCGAGCACCACGTCGCGCGCGGCTTGGTCGGGCTTGCACGGCAGCAGTGCCGCAAGAGCGCCATCGTCACCCACCGAAACGTCACGCCAGTTGAAAACCGGGCTGCAGCCGACAGTAGAAAGCGAAAGTGCGATCACTAAAGTGCCTGCGACCCGCGCCGGCAGCGGACGCTGCACCAACAGCGCCAGCACCGTCGATGAGCCCGGCAAGATCGGGCGGCGCTCGAGGATCGGCATGGGAAGAAATTATGGCGGCTTGCGCCAAAGGGCGCTTTCCACACGCGCGCTCGCCCCGAACTAAAATGGGTTCGCCAGATCCGATCGAATGCGTATGAAAAAAATCACTGCCAAAGTCGCGACAGCCGCTGCGCTTGCCATCGTGCTGGCGGTGGGCGCGGGTGTCTACCTCGCCACCGGTGTCTCGGCCGCACCGGCATCGACTTTCGTTCTGCTCGACGGCAGCAAGAAAACCAGCGCCGACTTGAAGGGGAAAGTCACGCTCGTCAACTTTTGGGCCACAAGCTGCGTGACGTGCGTGGCTGAAATGCCAAAGGTCATCTCCACCTTCGACAAGTATCACGCGCAGGGCTACGACACGCTGGCGGTGGCAATGAGCTACGACCCGCCTAGCTACGTCGTGAATTACGCGCAAACGCGCAAGCTGCCGTTCGAGGTGGCGATCGACAACACTGGCGCGGTGGCCAAGGCGTGGGGCGACGTGCAGCTAACGCCGACCACCTACCTGGTCAACAAGCGCGGCGAAATCGTCAAGCGCTATGTCGGCGAGCCCGACTTCGGCGAGCTGCACCAGCTCATCGAAAAGCTGTTGGCTGAAGCCTGATCTTCAAGCCAAAAAGGCCTGAAGCGCCCGCTGAGCTTGCGCAGACAGCTATGAATAAAATAGTGACTGCCGATTTTTGGGAAACTCGGATCGCGCCTCTGCCTGGTTCAGATCGAGGCTATTTTTTGCGATAGTTGTCGTGGCAAGCCTTGCAGGACTCGCCGGCTGCGCCGAATGCGGTCTTCAACGTCGCCGCATCGCCGGCCTTGGCGACCACCGCGAGATTTGCGGTGGCATCGATCATCTTTTGCTGCAATTCCTTGAATTTGGCTTCTTCCTGCCAGATTTCGGGTTTCGCCTTGCCGCCCTGGGTGCCCGGTCCGAATCCGGCCCAAGGCAGCTTGGACATGTAGGCCACGATATCGGCATTTGACTGCGCCATCGAAGCGTCGTACGGAATCTTGCCCTTGACCATGGCGCCGATCACGCCGAAATGATGGCCCATGACGGCGAGCGCGCCCTCGCGGTATTCGATCGCATCGTCGGCCTTGGCGAACTGCGCCGCAGCTGGAAGTGCTGCGAATGCGCAGGTACAAGCCAGCAGGGTTGCCGCGAATCTGGAACCAGACATCGAAATCTCCTTGATTGAAATCGGTTGAAGTTGATTGAAGCTGAGGGTCGGACCGGCGCGCGGCGCGATTTCGCCCCGCTACCGGATTCCAGTGTAGGCGCTCGCCGGTCGAGAGAAGGTTGAAAATGCAGGCATTCCCGCAGGGCGGCGAGTTTGCTACGCTTTGTGCAAACGACCACGCGACCAGCCGGCTCGCCGACCCAATCGGGCGGCACAGCAGCCATGCCGCCAGCGCCCACCGAACTTCTTGAATCCAATTGTCCATGCCGCCTCGCCAAGAGCCGAAAACTTCGTTTGGCGACCTCGCGCCCGAGCCCCAACCCGAATCCGAACGCGAGCCCGTCACCAGGGCCGCAAACCAGCCGGATGGCGCACCATCGCGCCGCCTCAGGGTCTGGGATCTGCCGACCCGCCTGTTTCATTGGGCGCTGGCATTGGCTGTGATCGGCCAGCTGGTGACCGGCTTCGGCGGTTGGCTCGATTTGCATATGCGGATCGGCCTTCTGGTTCTGGCGCTGCTGTCGTTCCGGCTCGTCTGGGGTTTTGTCGGCGGGCGATGGTCGCGCTTTGCCGCCTTCATCTACAGCCCTGCGTCGGTGATCGCCTATCTCAAAGGCGAAAGCGAGCCGGCGCACACTTTCGGCCACAACCCGCTCGGCAGTCTTTCTGTATTTGCGCTTTTGACGCTGCTGTCGCTGCAAGTGGCAAGTGGCCTTTTCGCCGACGACGAAGTCGCGACCACCGGGCCATTGGCACGCTTCGTGTCGAACGCCACGACGAGCCTCTCGACGAGCTGGCACGCGGTTTGGGGCAAATGGATCGTGATCGCACTTGTCAGTCTGCACGTGGTGGCGATCTGCTACTACGTCTTCGCACGCCGGGAGCGGCTCGTGGCACCGATGTTGTCGGGCGACAAGTCCGCGCCGCAGGGACTCGAACCGAGCCGGGACGACGCCTATTCCCGGCTGGGCGCGTTGGGTGTATTTCTCGTCTGCGCCGCATTCGCCGTGTGGATCGCGTCTTTTTGAGGCTTGGAGCGCCATGAATGCCAATCGCTCCATGCCGGGACCGCTCGATCCCGCCGGACAGCGGGGGATCAGGTTGTTGGCGCCCGAGAGCGCGATTGCCATCGACGCAACGCGACGAATCTTCCTGGACTATGCGGCTGCGCTGGAGGTCGACCTGCGGTTTCAGGACCTGGAGGGCGAACTGGCCACATTGCCGGGAGAATACTCGGAGCCGCGCGGCGCGCTGCTGCTGGCGCTGGTCGATTCCGCCGCCGTTTCTTCAAGCGCCGACGACGCCTCCGGCAGCGCCGCTGACATCACGGCGACCCCAATGTTGAGCTTCGACGACGGATCGCGCGCCTACGTCGCAGGCTGCTGCGCACTGCGTCCGCTCGACGACGTGGATCACGCCAACGCGGCGGAAATGAAGCGCCTGTACGTGCGCCCCGCGTTTCGCGGCCTCGGCCTCGGGCGTCAGCTGGCCGAGGCGATTCTGGATGCCGCGCGCTCCGCCGACTACGCCTGCGTGCTGCTCGATACGCTCGACGAAATGGAAACCGCGCGCACCTTGTACGAGGAACTCGGCTTTGCCGAAGTGCCGCCTTATTATCACAACCCGATTGCGGGAGCGCACTACCTCAAAGTCGAGCTGTAAGCGGTCGCGCCGGTTTTCCCGAGCGCGAATTTTATGAAGAAAGTGCCCACAGGGCACGCCATTCTTGCGCAATCAGCTATTAAATACATAGCATCCTACAGGCAACTGGCAGCGCTTCGGGGCGCTGCCAGAGCCGCCAGTCAAGCCATCAGCCTTGCGCTTTGACCTGAGCGAGCAGCGTGTCAGCGCCGCTGACTTCGAATTTTCCCGGCGCTTCGATGTTGAGCGTTTCGACCTTGCCGTCTTTCACGAGCATCGAATAACGGTTGCTGCGAACCCCCATGCCGCGGCCGGTGAGGTCGAGCGTGAGACCGGTAGCGCGCGCGAAGTCGCCACTGCCGTCGGCCATCATGCGCACCGTGGCGCCGGTCTTCAGCTCACGCGCCCAGGCGCCCATCACGAAAGCGTCGTTCACGCTCAGGCACCAGATTTCTTCGACGCCAGCCGCTTTCAGATCATCGGCGTGCTCGACATAGCTCGGCACATGCCTGGCCGAGCAGGTCGGCGTGAACGCACCCGGCAGTGCGAAGAGGGCAATCGTCTTGCCGGCTGTTGCCTTGGCCACGTCGACCGGATTCGGGCCGATGCTGCAGCCTTCGCCGTCGACTTCGGAGTATTCCTGAAGTGTGGTGGCCGGTAGGGTGTCGCCCACTTTGATCATGTCTGGCTCCTCGATTTTGAAGTTTGAAACTTGAACGGAGTCGAAATTAGACCCGAAAAGAAAACGGCCCGCGTCGGGCCGTTTTCGCTATGTTCGTGCATTCACCGCACACCTGAAATTCGGCCGCGCAAAGCGCCGGACACAGGGACTGGCTAGACTTGCGCGGCTTTTTGCACCAGCTTGGTCACGACCCAGTTCTTGGTCTTCGAAATCGGCCGACTCTCGGTGATTTCGATCATGTCACCCGTGTGGTAGTCGCCGTTCTCGTCATGCGCGTGGTACTTGCTCGATTTGCCGACGATCTTGCCGTACAGCTCGTGCTTGACCCGGCGCTCGACCAGTACGGTGACTGTCTTTTCACGCTTGTCGCTCACGACCGTGCCCACCAGCGTGCGCTTCAGGGATTTCTTTTCTTCCGTCATGCTCGGTCCTTCATCCTCTTACGGGTGGGCGGCGCTCTGCAGCGCTTCGCCTTGCTTCTGAGCCAGGATCGTCTTCGCCCTGGCAATGTCGCGCCGCGTGCTGCGCAGCGTTGCAGTGTTCGATAGTTGCTGGGTCGCCTTTTGCATACGCAGCCCGAAGTGGGCTTTCTGCAGATCCTTGACTTCGGTCTGAAGGCCGGCGACATCCTTTTTGCGGAGTTCGGCGGCCTTCGATGTTTTAGCCGGCGCGGCCTTGGTGCTCTTTTTACGGGTTGCCATGATCGTTTTCTCCGGGGTCAGGCGCCGAGTTGGCGCGCAACGAAGGTGGTTCGAAGCGGCAACTTGGCCGCTGCCAGTCGAAACGCCTCGCGCGCCAGGTCTTCGGGAACGCCGACGATCTCGTAGATCACCTTGCCGGGCTGAATTTCGGCAACGTAGTACTCGGGATTGCCCTTGCCGTTGCCCATTCGTACTTCGGCCGGCTTGGTCGAGATCGGCTTGTCGGGAAACACGCGAATCCAGATTCGTCCGCCGCGCTTGACATGGCGCGAGATGGCGCGCCGAGCGGCCTCGATCTGGCGCGCGGTGAGGCGTCCGCGATCGACCGACTTGAGTCCGAAATCACCGAACGAAACCGCGTTGCCACGGGTCGCGATGCCGGTGTTACGGCCTTTTTGTTCCTTGCGAAACTTTCTGCGTGCGGGTTGCAGCATGTATTAACTCCATGTGGATCGGGCCGCCGCTGCGGCCGCACATCCGGGTGATCCGAGTGACCTGAAGCCGATTACTCGGTCTTTGTTCCGCCGTCCGCTGCTGCAGCGGGCGCGGCCTTGCGGACGCGCTTAACGGCGGGTTTCGGGGCGTCGGCACCGGCAGTGGCCGGTGTGACGCCGTCGGTTGCCTCTGCAGGCTTGTCGCTGCCGTCGGCCGGCGCCAAATTGCTACCCATCGGCGCGCGCGCGCCGGGGCGCGGCGCGCCACGGCGATCGCCACCGGGACCACCGCCGCCCGGACGGCCATCGCGGCGCGGGCCGCGCGGGCCGCGCCGGTCTTCACCCTCGGGGCGGGGGGTGCTGTCGAGCGATGGCGCCTCGTTGCGTCCGAGCCGGTCGCCCTTGTAAACCCAGACCTTGACGCCGATCACACCGTAGGTGGTCTTTGCTTCGGAGGTTCCGTAGTCGATATCGGCACGCAAGGTATGAAGGGGCACGCGGCCTTCGCGATACCACTCGCAACGCGCGATTTCGATTCCGTTCAGGCGACCCGACGACATGATCTTGATGCCCTGGGCACCGAGCCGCATCGCGTTCTGCATCGCGCGTTTCATGGCGCGGCGGAACATGATCCGCTTTTCGAGCTGTTGCGTAATGCTGTCGGCGATCAACTGGGCATCGACTTCGGGCTTGCGAACCTCTTCGATATTCACGGCCACCGGCACGCCGAGCATCTTGCCGAGCTCGCGCTTCAGGTTCTCGATGTCCTCGCCCTTTTTGCCGATCACGACGCCCGGACGCGCCGAGAAAATCGTGATGCGGGCGTTCTTGGCAGGGCGCTCGATCTGAACGCGTGACACCGACGCGTTCTTGAGCTTTTTCTTGAGGTACTCGCGAACCTTGATGTCTTCGGCCAGCATGCCGGCAAAGTCGCGGTCGCTGGCATACCAGCGGCTGTTCCAGTTACGGGTAACCGCCAGGCGAAAGCCGGTCGGATGGATTTTTTGTCCCATGGTGGGGGTCTTTCAGTTGCCGACTGTCAGGTAGACATGACAGGTTGGTTTGCTGATGCGGTTGCCGCGGCCTTTGGCGCGCGCCGTGAAGCGCTTGAGTGTGGCGCCCTGCTCGACGAAAATCGTCTTGACCTTCAAATCATCGATGTCGGCACCGTCGTTGTGCTCGGCATTGGCGATCGCCGACTCGAGCACCTTTTTGACGATCACAGCTGCCTTTTTCTGGGTGAACTGAAGAATGTTGAGGGCCTGATCGACTTTCTTGCCGCGAATCAGGTCAGCCACCAATCGGCCCTTGTCGACCGACAGGCGAACGCCACGGAGGACTGCACGTGTTTCTGACATGGTGTGTGCTCCTTACTTCCGAACGACTTTTTTGTCGGCCGGGTGGCCCTTGAACGTGCGCGTGAGCGCAAACTCCCCGAGCTTGTGGCCGACCATCTGGTCGGTGATGTAGACCGGAACATGTTGCTTGCCGTTGTGCACCGCAATGGTCAAGCCGATGAATTCGGGCAAGACCATCGAGCGTCGCGACCAGGTCTTGATCGGCTTCTTGTCCTTGGTGGTCACGGCCTTGTCGGCCTTGGCCACCAGATGCTGGTCCACGAACGGACCTTTTTTGAGTGAGCGCGTCATGGTCTGGCCTTACTTCTTGCGCCGCGACACGATCATCGACTGCGTGCGCTTGTTGTTGCGGGTGCGATGACCCTTGGTGAGGTTGCCCCACGGATCGACCGGATGGCGGCCTTCGCCTGTTTTACCTTCGCCGCCACCGTGCGGGTGATCGATCGGGTTCATCACCACGCCACGCACGGTCGGGCGGATGCCCATCCAGCGCTTGACGCCTGCCTTGCCGAGCCGACGCAAACTGTGTTCCTCGTTGGCAACTTCGCCAATCGTGGCGCGGCATTCGACATGCACCCGGCGAACCTCGCCCGAGCGCATCCGCACCTGTGCATAGACGCCCTCACGCGCCAGCAGGGTCGCGGACGTGCCGGCCGAGCGCGCGACCTGTGCGCCCTTTCCAGGCTGCAGTTCGATGCAGTGAATGGTCGAGCCAACCGGAATATTACGGATCGGCAGCGTGTTGCCAGCGCGAATCGGCGCTTCGGAGCCGCTCATGAGCGTCGTCCCGGCCTCCACGCCACGCGGCGCGACGATGTAACGGCGCTCACCGTCCGCATAGCAAACCAGCGCGATATGCGCGCTGCGGTTGGGGTCGTATTCGATGCGTTCGACCTTGGCTGAAATGCCATCCTTGTTGCGCACGAAATCGACCACGCGATAGTGATGCTTGTGACCGCCGCCCCGATGGCGGATCGTGATATGGCCGTTGTTGTTGCGACCCGCGGCCTGGAATTGCGGCTCGAGCAAAGGCGCGTACGCCGCGCCTTTGTGCAAATGCCCACGCGAAACCTTCACCGCGCCACGACGGCCCGGTGAGGTCGGCTTCATCTTGATGACTGCCATGATTTAGGCGCCCTCCCCGGCGAGATTGAGTTCCTGGCCCGGCTTGAGGGTCACGTAAGCCTTGCGCACATGATCGCGACGGCCCATCGAACGACCGAAGCGCTTTGTCTTGCCCTTCAAGGTCAGCACGGAAACGCCTTTGACGTCGACCTTGAACATCAACTCGACAGCCGCCTTGATTTCGGGCTTGGTCGCGTTTTGCAGCACCTTGAACGTCACTGTGTTGGACTTTTCGCCGACCATCGTGGCTTTTTCGGAAACGATCGGAGCGACCAACACGCTCATCAAGCGACCTTCGTCGAACTTGCGCTCGGCAGGTGAGGGATTGATTCGGCTCATTCGAACATCTCCTTGAGCTTGTCCATAGCAGCCCTGGTGACAAGCACCTTTTTGTAATGCACCAGCGACAGCGGATCGGCGTAGCGAGGCTCGACAACCATGACGTTGACCAGATTGCGCGACGCCAGATAAAGGTTCTCGTCGACCTCGTCGGCAATGACGAGGACCGATTCCAGATTCATCGCCTTGAAGCGCGCGGCCAGCGGCTTGGTCTTGGGCGAATCGACCTTGATCGAATCGACCACGGCCAGCCTTCCTTCGCGCGCCAGTTGCGAAAAGATCGACGCCATGCCGGCGCGATACATTTTCTTGTTGACCTTCTGGCTGAAGTTTTCGTCCGGGCTGTTCGGAAAAATGCGACCGCCTCCGCGCCACAACGGAGACGACGTCATGCCGGCGCGCGCACGCCCCGTTCCTTTTTGCTTGAAGGGCTTCTTGGTGGAGTGATTGACCTGCTGACGGTCCTTCTGGGCACGCGTGCCCTGGCGCGCATTGGCCTGATAGGCAACAACGATCTGGTGCACCAGATCTTCGTTGTAGTCCCGCCCGAAAACCGTTTCGGGCGCATCGAACTTCGATGCCGCCTGGCCTTGCTCATTCAGGAGTTCGAGTTGCATCACTTCGCTCCTTCAGCTGCTTGGGGCTTGGCTTTGACAGCCGGCCGGACAGTGACAAACCCGTTCGACGAGCCCGGCACAGCGCCCTTGATCATCAACAGCTGACGCGCTTCGTCGATGCGGATGATCTCCAGATTTTGCGTGGTGACAGTGACGTCGCCCAAGTGGCCCGTCATGCGCTTGCCGGGAAACACACGGCCCGGATCCTGCGCCATACCGATCGACCCCGGTACGTTGTGAGAGCGGCTGTTGCCGTGGGACGCGCGCTGCGAACTCATGTTGTGACGCTTGATGGTTCCAGCGAAGCCCTTGCCGATCGACGTGCCCTGAACGTCGACCTTCTGACCCACCGCAAATATGGAACCAGCCGGCACAACCGCGCCTGCGGCGTAGCCAGTCGCGATGTCCGCGCTGACGCGAAATTCCTTGATGACTTCGCCGGCTTCGACCCCTGCTTTCGCGAGGTGGCCCGCAGCTGGCTTGTTCACGCGGGACGCCTTGCGCGAGCCGAATGTCACCTGCAAGGCGCTATAGCCGTCGCCATCAGCGGACTTCACCTGGGTCACGCGGTTGTTGGAAACATCCAGCACCGTGACGGGGACGGCATCCCCGTCGTCGGTGAAGAGACGCATCATCCCAACCTTGCGGCCCAGCAACCCGAGCGAGTTGCTTTGACTCATTGTTTTTTCTCCAAAACTCCCGCCGTCGTCGCTTCAATTGGCGACAACGTTTCAACTACGAGAGAAGGTTGATAAAGCGAGGATTGCCGCCTATGCCCTGCTTCGCATGTCGGGCCTTCGTTTCAAGAAGGCTCTCGCGCAGAAATAATAGACAGGAAACGCAAATCCTTCAGCTACCGTCAGCTACTTGTCTGGAAAGCCCATGACGGGCTGTCCCAAAAGCCAAGCCGCAAATTATAGCGCGAGGCAATTGCTATGCGCAACGCCTTGGCCATTTCAGCGCACTGGCAACGGAATGATCTTCTCTCCGTCGGGCGTCGGTTTGGATTCGCCCATCGACTTGAGCTTCGGTTCCGCCTTGCCTGATGAGACAGGAATGGAAACCACGCTCGTCGCGCCTCTTTGGCTGATGAACGCGTTCAAATAGAAAAGACCGTCGGAAGATGGAACGATCCTAAGCGTCAGTTCGCTTGTCCCGATCGGCAAACCAGCCGACGCCGGCGAACTCAAACTCGCATCAGCCGTGAAGCGGACGCTGGCATCCGGGTCCGTGACGCCACTGAAAATCAATCTCACCGATGCCGGCTGACCCGCGCCCGCACTTGCGTCGACGCGATACTGCATCTCAATTCCTGCGCCATTGGATTTTTGCACCGACGTCGTGAAGCCCCCGCGGGCTTGCGGCCCGGTAATACCGGATACGGGTGCCGCTGGTCCCGCCGTGCATGACAGCGAAGCACCGCACAGCGCGAAGGTAGACAGAATGATGGACGCGATTCGCGACCGCGACGGTGTGAGCATGAATCGCATCCTTTTCAATTCGCGGTCACCGCCACTGTGAAGCAGGTCGACGGTGACGTGTTTTGATAGTCCGTCACCGCGAGAACGTACTCGCCCGGCAGCAAGGAAACGTTTTGACGCTCTCTACCGGGTGCCGATGTATTCCCTTCGAGTATCGGACCGCCGGGCCCGTAAAGGCGGAAGTCGGGATCCGTGGCGGCATCGGCGCCCGCAATCGATATTTGATAGCGCGTAGCCACCGTCGCCGCAAAGCGGATATACGCATAGTTCCCGAGCTTGTTGTCGCCGCGCGAAGCACCGATCTGATTCGACACACAGGCGTTCGTTATCGGAATGCCCGGCGTCAGGCTTAGGTACATCGGCAGCGCGATCGGCAAGCCGCCGTTGTTGGTTTCCCCTACGCCCCAGGCATCCGCAAGCGGATTGATTCCTTCGGCGCCCAACAATGGCGTCAACGCTGCGCTGGCCACCGGATCGATCGCTTTGAGTGCCGCATTGAACAGATGGATCGAGGTCACCGGCAAGCTATTTTTCAGTGGGCCTGTCATGACTGCATGAATCGCCCCGAAGCCGACCGCTTGGTCCAAAGTCCAGAGCGCGTATTGAATGGACGACTCGCTGAACCATCCCTTGTTGACGCTTGCGCCGACCGTCAAATCGATGTTCGCGCCGACTGCTTGCCCTGCGCCGAACGAGTCGGTGTAGTTGCCGCGCGCTAGGGCAATTCCCGACCATGCGTTGCCCCAGCCTTCGGAGAACGCAACGCGGCGGTCGAGCCGGTCACCCGGACCATGCTCCCCGCCAACCGAGTCGTCCCGACTGAACGCACTTTGATAATAGTGACCCCACTCGTGCGTGACGACCGATTCGTCGTACTCGTCGGTATCGACGTCGGCCTTACCGAGGACATAGATCGCCCGACCCTGCCCGGCTTTCGTAAAGGAAGTTGTTCCAATCTGCCCGAGGTTCGCATCACCCGAAGCCGGAACGTTGTTGACACTCCAGAACAACTTCAAAGGCGGAAACACAATCGCAGGCGCGACAGATCGCACTTTGGCTTGCGCCGTATAAATGTCATCGAGGATCGCGAACGGCGCCGCCGAGCGCGTCGTCGTGTAGCTGTTGCCGTCCCACCCGGACGGTGCGCTGAGATTCTTTTGAATGGCGCCAACGCCGGTCGGGAAAGTCGGTGTCTGAAGGGCATAGATTGCATCGCCCTGCGTGTTATCTCGCACCGTGACGTCCCAGGCGCCATCGGTTCCAGTCTTCTGCAAGGAGGCCCGGACCCGCACGAACACTTCCTGACCCACCGGCACGCTGGCGGAATAGGTTCCACGATCGTCGGTCACCGACGTTGCCAGAACTGTCTGATCGGCGCCGACAATTTCGACAGTCGCGCCGCGCACCGGCTTGCTGACAACGCCGCCATAGACCAGACGTCCGGTAGGGTTGGGCACTGAATCGAAGCTCACCGCGCCAGATACGGTCGACGCTCCCGCACCGCCACTGCCCGCAGGCGGAATCGAAGCGCCCGCTTCGGGTGGACCACCAGCGGCAGGCAGACTGACACCAGCCGCGGGAAAGACCGGAATCCCGCTGCTACCGCCGCCGCCGCCGCATGCGCCAAGAACGAGGGCGATCGCCATGGCCCCTCCAAGGTGGCCGATACGGATTGATCTCATGAGCAAGGTGCGAATTGAAGCTGTAAATGATCTGTAATGGATAACGCGTACACGAGGATGCCACACCTTGGCGAAATGGAAATAAAAAGCCCGTCAGCATCACTGCTGGCGGGCCGGACAATGCAAGTAAGCAAACGCTATTGAAGCTTGATCTCCACGTCGACGCCGGCTGGCAAATCGAGCTTCATCAATGCGTCGACCGTTTTATCCGTCGGGTCGACGATGTCCATCAGCCGCTGATGCGTTCTGATTTCGAGCTGATCGCGCGACGTTTTGTTGACGTGCGGTGAGCGCAGGATGTCGAAGCGCTTCATGCGCGTGGGCAGGGGCACCGGCCCCTTGACGATGGCGCCCGTGCGCTTGGCGGTATCGACGATTTCGGCTGCCGACTGGTCGATCAGCTTGTAATCGAACGCCTTCAAGCGGATGCGGATTTTCTGTTTGGTGGCCATGAGGTGATTCCTTTTCGTTCAGTCAATCACTCGAGCACTTTGGCCACCACCCCCGACCCCACGGTCCGCCCGCCCTCGCGGATCGCAAAGCGCAGGCCCTCTTCCATCGCGATCGGGTTGATCAGCTTGACGGTGATCGACACGTTGTCCCCGGGCATCACCATCTCCTTGTCCTTGGGCAACTCGATCGCGCCGGTCACGTCTGTCGTGCGGAAATAGAACTGCGGGCGGTAGTTGTTGAAGAAGGGCGTGTGGCGGCCGCCTTCGTCTTTGGAGAGCACATAGACTTCGGCTGTGAAGTGGGTGTGCGGCTTGATCGAGCCGGGCTTGCACAGCACCTGGCCGCGTTCGACTTCCTCGCGCTTGGTGCCGCGCAGCAAGACGCCCACGTTGTCGCCGGCCTGGCCCTGATCGAGCAACTTCCTGAACATCTCGACGCCGGTGCAGGTGGTCTTGACGGTGGGGCGGATGCCCACGATCTCGATTTCCTCGCCGACCTTGATGACGCCGCGCTCCACGGCGCCGGTAACCACCGTGCCGCGACCGCTGATGGAGAAGACGTCTTCGACAGGCATCAAAAAGGTGCCGTCGATGGCCCGCTCGGGTTGCGGGATGTAGGTGTCCAGGGCGTCGGCGAGCTTCATGATGGCTTCTTCGCCGAGCTTGCCCTTGTCGCCTTCCAGGGCGAGTTTGGCACTGCCATGGATGATGGGGGTGTCGTCGCCGGGGAATTCGTATTTGTCGAGCAACTCGCGCACTTCCATCTCGACCAGTTCGAGCAGTTCGGCGTCATCGACCATGTCGCATTTGTTCAGGAACACGATGATGTAGCCGACACCGACCTGGCGCGCCAGCAGGATGTGCTCGCGGGTCTGGGGCATGGGGCCGTCGGCGGCCGAGCAGACCAGGATGGCACCGTCCATCTGGGCGGCGCCGGTGATCATGTTCTTGACATAGTCAGCGTGGCCGGGGCAGTCGACGTGGGCGTAGTGGCGGTTGGCGGTTTCGTACTCGACGTGGGCGGTGTTGATGGTGATGCCGCGGGCCTTCTCTTCGGGCGCCGCATCGATCTGGTCGTAGCCCTTGGCTTCGCCGCCGAATTTGGCTGCCAGCACAGTGGCAATGGCCGCCGTCAAAGTGGTCTTGCCGTGGTCGACGTGTCCGATGGTGCCCACGTTCACGTGGGGCTTGGTGCGGGTGAATTTGCCTTTGGCCATTTTCAGTTTCTTTCAAAAAGAGCAATGCCCGTGAGAGGGTTTAACGTCTGCATCGCACTGCTGGTTCCTTCGCCACGGGCAGCGAAGGGCGTGTGATCGCAGACAAAAATTCGTAAGCGAATTCGGACCACCGGACGCAGAAGACTCAGAGGTTTCGCGGAGAGCGCAAAAGCAATACAAAATTTGTTTTGTCTCTTCTGCGTCCTCTGCGTAACTTTGGTTTTCCTTCTGCGTCCGGAAGTCCGATTCCGATTCTTACTTGGCGCGGGCTGCCACGATGGCCTCGGCCACGTTGCGCGGCGCTTCGGCGTAGTGCTTGAACTCCATCGTGTACGTGGCGCGGCCCTGCGACATCGAGCGCAAAGTGGTCGAGTAGCCGAACATCTCGGACAACGGCACCTCGGCCTTGATCGCCTTGCCTCCGCCGATCATGTCGTCCATGCCCTGGACCATGCCACGACGTGACGACAAGTCGCCCATGACGTTGCCGGCGTAGTCTTCGGGCGTCTCGACTTCGACGGCCATCATCGGTTCGAGAATCACCGGGCTCGCCTTGCGGCAACCTTCCTTGAAACCGAAGATTGCGGCCATCTTGAATGCCATCTCGTTCGAGTCGACATCGTGATACGAGCCGAAGTGCAAGGTGACCTTCACGTCGACCACCGGGTAGCCGGCAAGCACGCCTTGGCCGAGTGCCTCGATGACGCCCTTTTCCACGGCGGGAATGTATTCGCGCGGCACCACCCCGCCTTTGATCGCATCGACGAACTCGAAGCCTTTGCCGGCCTCCTGCGGCTCAATCTTGAGCACGACGTGGCCGTACTGGCCCTTGCCGCCCGACTGGCGAACGAACTTGCCTTCGGCTTCGTCGACCGATTTGCGAATGGTTTCGCGGTAGGCGACTTGCGGCTTGCCGACATTGGCCTCGACGCCGAATTCACGCTTCATGCGGTCGACGATGATTTCGAGGTGCAGCTCGCCCATGCCGGCGATGATGGTCTGGCCCGATTCTTCATCGGTCTTGACGCGGAACGACGGATCTTCCTGCGCGAGGCGCTGCAAGGCGATGCCCATCTTTTCCTGATCGACCTTGGTCTTCGGCTCGACCGCCTGCGAGATCACCGATTCGGGGAACACCATCCGCTCGAGCGTCACGATCGCCTGCGGATCGCACAGCGTCTCACCGGTCGTCACCTCCTTCAATCCGACGCAAGCCGCGATGTCGCCGGCGCGAATTTCGCTCACTTCCGCGCGGTTATTCGCGTGCATTTGCACGATCCGGCCGATACGCTCCTTCTTGCCGCGAACCGGGTTGTAGACGCTATCGCCCTTGCTGAGAACGCCCGAGTAGACCCGCACGAAGGTCAATTGCCCGACGAACGGATCGGTCATGAGCTTGAATGCAAGCGCCGAGAATTTTTCGCTGTCGTCGGCCTTGCGAGTGACGGGATGCTCGTCGTCGTCGAGCCCGTTGACCGGCGGAATATCGGTCGGCGCGGGCATGTACTCGATCACCGCGTCGAGCATCGCCTGCACGCCCTTGTTCTTGAAAGCCGATCCGCACAGCATCGGCTGGATCTCGCCTGCGATCGTGCGCTGGCGAATGCCGGCCTTGATTTCGTCTTCTGTCAGCGTTTCGCCTTCAAGGTATTTGTTCATGAGCTCTTCGCTCGATTCGGCCGCCGCCTCCACAAGCTTCTCGTGATATTCCTTGCAGACCGCACTCAGGTTCGCCGGGATCTCGCCGTACTGGAACGTGATGCCCTTGTCTTCGTCCCAGATGATCGCTTTCATCTTGACCAGATCGACAACGCCCTGAAACTTGTCTTCGGCGCCGATCGGAATCTGGATCACGACCGGATTGGCCTTGAGCCGATCGATCATCATCTGGCGGCAGCGCAAAAAATCGGCGCCGGTACGGTCCATTTTGTTGACGAATGCGAGCCGCGGCACGCGGTACTTATTGGCCTGGCGCCAGACGGTTTCTGACTGAGGCTGAACACCGCCGACCGCGTCGTACACCATCACCGCACCATCGAGCACCCGCATCGAGCGCTCGACTTCGATCGTGAAGTCGACGTGGCCGGGCGTGTCGATGATGTTGATGCGGTGTTCGTCGAAATTGCCGCCCATGCCTTTCCAGAAGCAGGTCGTCGCCGCCGACGTGATCGTGATACCCCGCTCCTGCTCCTGCTCCATCCAGTCCATCGTTGCCGCGCCGTCGTGCACTTCGCCGATCTTGTGGTTCACCCCGGTGTAGAACAGGATGCGCTCGGTCGTCGTCGTCTTGCCGGCGTCGATGTGCGCCGAAATACCGATGTTGCGATAGCGCTCAATGGGCGTCTTGCGGGCCATGGTGATCTCTCAAAAAATCTGTAAAAAAACAAACGCCGCACAACGCAACAGTTCGTGTGCGGCCAGCGGCCCCGGCTTCCCCGCAGCGCCACCGGAAGCGCAGCATAGCGAGCGGGCCGCAGGCTACGCGGAGCGGCGCAGACAGTGCTTCAGCACGGCCAGCCGCTTCAACGACGCCTGCGGTTCGCGCAGTAGCCGCCCGGTCGCCTAGAAGCGGAAGTGGGAGAAGGCTTTGTTCGCCTCCGCCATCCGATGCACCTCGTCGCGCCGCTTCATCGCGCCGCCGCGGCCTTCGGTCGCTTCCATGAGTTCGTTGGCAAGCCGCATCGCCATCGATTTTTCGCCGCGCTTGCGGGCCGCTTCCTTGATCCAGCGCATCGATAGCGCCAGCCTGCGTACGGGCCGCACTTCGACCGGCACCTGATAGTTCGCGCCACCCACGCGGCGCGACTTCACTTCGACCATCGGCTTCACGTTGTTGATTGCCATGGTGAAGGCTTCGACCGGATCCTTGCCCGGATTCTTCTTCTCGATCTGCTCGAGCGCACCGTAGATGATGCGTTCGGCAATTGCTTTCTTGCCACCTTCCATGATCACATTCATGAACTTGGACAACTCGACATTGCCGAACTTCGGATCCGGCAGTATTTCCCGTTTGGGAACTTCGCGACGACGTGGCATTTCTTCAACCTCTTGACTTCAGTTGGCGCTGTTGGTGCAGCGCCGCGAGGGTCCAGCCGAACCCTCACTTACTCGACCCGAAAATGGGCCATTTCGCCCGACGAGCCTGCCAAGGCCCCTCGAGCACATTGCGAATCTGCTGGCTCAGGCCTTTTTGGGACGCTTGGCGCCGTACTTGGAGCGCGATTGCTTGCGGTCTTTCACGCCCTGCAGATCGAGCGAACCGCGCACGATGTGATAGCGAACACCGGGCAAATCCTTGACCCGTCCGCCGCGCACCAGCACGACCGAGTGCTCCTGCAAATTGTGGCCTTCACCGCCGATGTAGGAGATGACTTCGAACCCGTTCGTCAGGCGCACCTTCGCGACCTTTCGCAACGCGGAATTCGGCTTTTTCGGTGTCGTAGTGTAGACGCGGGTGCAAACGCCGCGGCGTTGTGGCGAATCCTGCAGCGCGGGGCTTTTCGAGTTGATCTTTTCGACCGCCCGACCCTGACGCACCAGTTGATTGATGGTTGGCATGTGTGAACTTGGCTCGTGAGCCTATCTAGACTTCACTTCTAGACTAAGCGTGTGGTGACCTGTCCGGAAAGTTCCGGAAAAGCCTTCGATTATATCAGGCGCGAGCTCCGCAGCGCGCGGAGGGCAAGCCGCGGAGCGCGGCAGGCCGCTATTTGATCCAGAGCCGCACGGCGTCCCATGCTCGGCCCATGATGCCGGCTTGCTCTACCGCATCGAGCGTCACCAGCGGAACGTCGGCAACCGGCTGGTCGCCCAGCGTCACCTTGAGCGTGCCAATAGGTTGATATTTGGTGAACGGCGCGACGAGCGGATCGGGCCGGGCAACTTCCGTCTTGATCTTGCCCGCGGAGCCAGCAGGGATCGCGACGATGATCGGCTCGGGCCGACCGAGCTTGACGGTGTTCTGCTTGCCTTTCCAAACCACCGGGGTCGCCACGGGCTGGCCCGCATCGAACAATCGGACCGCGTCGTAGGACGTGAACCCCCAGTTCAGCAGCTTTTGCGACTCGTTCGTGCGCGCATTGGAGCTTGCCGCGCCGAGCACGATACTCAGCAGCCGCCGCCCGCCCGCCAGATTGGGAAAGTCGCGTTTGGCAGTGGCAATGAGGCAATAGCCGGCGGCTTCGGTATGGCCGGTTTTCAAGCCATCGACCGTCGGATCGCGAAACAGCAAGGTGTTGCGGTTCTGATCGTTGCTCTTGGGTGTCCCCGGATAGCGATAGCTCTTGATCGCGTAGTACTTCACCTCTTCGGGAAAATCACGGTAAAGCCGGGTCGCCAAAATGCTCAGGTCGCGCGCGGTGGTCGTGTGGCCCGGTTCGGTCAATCCCTCGGGATTCTTGAAGGTGGTGTTCTTCATGCCGAGCGCCTTGGCTTGCTCGTTCATCAATTCGACGAAGTGCTCCACGCTGGCGCCGACCGTTTCGGCCAGCAACACCGTGGCGTCGTTGCCCGACTGAACGATCATGCCCTTGATCAGGTCGTCCACCGGCACTTCCATCTTGGGGTCGATGAACATCCGCGAACCGGGCGTTTTCCAGGCTCGCTCGCTCACCGGCACCTTCTGCTCCAGCGTGATCTTCTTGGACTTCAACGCATCGAAGACCAGATACGCACTCATCAGCTTGGTCAGCGATGCCGGCTCGATCGGGGTGTCGATGTCCTTCTGAACGAGGATCTGATTGGCCGTGACGTCGAGCAGCAGATAGCTGCGCGCTGCGATCTCGGGCGGCGTCGGCACCTGGGCCGAAACAACAACGCTGAGCGACGCCAGCGAAATCGCGAGCAGCGCACGAAGCGCCTGTGACATGGGTTTCATGAAAGCATGCAGAAAGGATAAATGACGTTCTTGTCGCGAATCGAACGCATTGTGCCGCGTGGCGCAATAGCAAAACGAGACCCGGCACCGATTCAAGCGCACAGATGCCGGATGACGAGGCTCTTGAGGAGCGGCAATTGTCCGTGAAAGAAGTGGCCGACTCCGGGAACCACCGTGACTGGCAGCGACTGGGGTCTGGCCCAATCCATCACCGCGGCGAGCGGCACCGTGTCGTCGGCCTCGCCATGCACGACCAACGTTCGCTCGTGCGCCTCGGGCGGCAAGGTGGCGACGTCGTAGTTGGATGCCGCGACGCCGATCAACACCAGTTTGCGGACGTCGCGCGTCGACCACAGCGGCAGCACCGCCCGGCTCGCGACGAACGCGCCGAACGAGAAGCCCGCGATCGCGAGCGGACCGTCGGGCGCGACCTGTTCGATCACCGCGCCCATGTCGCCCGTTTCGCCGCGCCCTTCGTCGTGCACGCCCTCACTCGCACCGACGCCGCGAAAGTTGAAACGCACTGCCGTCCAGCCTTGCGCCACGAAGGCGCGCGCGAGCGTTTGCACCACCTTGTTGTCCATCGTGCCGCCGAAGAGCGGATGCGGATGGGCGATCACGGCCGTGCCTTGCGGACTCGCTCCTTCGGCGGGCAGATCGCGCAAGGCCACGATCGCGCCGGCAGCGCCCGCCAGATTCAGCTTTTCGGTTTTAATGTTCATTTGCTACATAAATTATAGCTGTCTGCGCACGTCCAGTAACGATTTCAGGCATTATTTGTTCAAATGAGGCGCCTCTGCCTTCAACGGCCCACATCCGGCGGCAACAGCAAACGCTCGACGACCTTGCCACCTTGCAGATGCGTGGCCACGATTTCGTCGATGTCTTCCTGGTCGACATAGCTGTACCAGACGCCCTCGGGATACACCACGGCCACCGGGCCGCCGGCGCAGCGGTCGAGGCAGCCCGCCTTGTTGACGCGGACTTTGCCGGCACCAGCGAGGCCGAGCGCCTTCACGCGCGATTTGCAGCGCTCGAAGCCGGTTTGCGCGTCTTGCTGGGCACAGCATTCCTCGCCGCCCTTGCGCTCGTTCAAACAAAAGAAGATCTGGCGCGCGAAATAATTCGGCGGCAGCGAGCCCTCACCGGCGCGATGCGCGGCTGGCAATACCTCGCCGGGGTGCCGCGGCGCTTCGGCGTTGTCGGAAGCGGATTTCGATTGAGTCATCGCCTGATTTTAGGAAGGGCCGCCTTTGCGTGCCGCGGCGTGGTGCTTTTGCACGCCGCGGCGGGGATTTGGCCACGCCGAGGATCTCAGTCAACGCGGCGCGGTGGAATCCTCCGGCCGGGTGCGTGAGAGCACGACCACCGCATAGGCGAGTGCGGCGAACGGCCAGATCCAGTCGAGCCATTGAACGACGCCATGAAAGCGGATGAATCGGCCCTGCTCCCAGGCCGCCAGCGTCTCCGCGAAGTAAGGGCTTTCTGGCGCCTGATTGACCAGCAGCAAATGCACCACGAGCGCGATCAGCAGCAAGGCCGCGCACAACCGCCGCGACGCGGGCAACAGCAGTACGCCGACGATCGCCGCGGCCGCCAGACCCGCGCCGACCGGCGCCGTGAACCAGGCGAAGGCATGCGTCGGCCCGTAGCTCAGGGCCGCCGACAGCGCGCTCGCCAGCACACCGACGGCCAGCACTGCGGGCAACAAGATGCTGCGTCGTGCAGTGGAGCGGGTCACCGAAAACGCCAGAAGGCACGGCGCCAGCGCGCCCAGCATCACGCACAGCAGTTCGGCAGCGGGAACCAGCGGCTCGAGTTCGAACTGACGAACCGGCAACCACTCGAGCCAGGGCGTGTCGACGAGCAGCCCGGTGATCGCTCCTTCGACCCGCTCGAAAACCTGGCCCAGCCCGAAGGCCTCGGCCGTCGGAAACAACAGCGCCACCGGCCAGAGCGCGAGCAGCACCAACGCACCGCGCGCTTCGGCCACGAACCAGCTGCCGCGCAGCCGGCTCCAGTGGGCGATGGCGCCCACCCGCTCGAGCCCGCCCGCGAGCAGCGCGCCGACGAGCGCGCCGGTCGTGTTCAACGCCAGATCGACATTCGAAGGAACGCGCGCCGGCAGATAGGTTTGCAGCGCCTCCATGACGAGCGAGATCAGCCCGCCCGCGAGGGTCGCGCGCCAAACCGCCATCCAGACGCCCGTGCCCGGCCGGCGGCGCAACTCGGCCAACGCCAGCAGGAAACCGAGCGGCGCATAGCCCGCCACGTTGATCGCAAAATCGAAGCCGGTCCAGTATTTGGGGAACGGCGCTGTCAGAAAGGCCCACGGCGCGACGTTCTGGTCGCGCCACTCGGAAAACGGGTAAAGACTCGCATACATGATGAGCGCCGCGTAGCTCAGCGCGAGCGGCAGCGCAGCGGTCTTTTGACGTGTCACCGGAGGCGTCACCAGATGCGTCGACACATCAGAACGGCTTCACGACCACCAGCACGACGATGCCGAGCAACAGCAACACCGGCACTTCGTTGAACCAGCGAAACCAGCGGTGACTGTGCCGATCTGCGCCGGCCTCGATCCGGCGCAGCAACACGCTGCAGCCGTGGTGATAGCCGAGCGTTAGCGCGACCAACGCCAACTTCGCATGCAGCCAGCCGCTGCCAGCGCCGATGCCGTAGCCAAGCCACAGCCAGAGCCCGAACACCAATGCCACCACCGCGAGCAGACTCGAAAAACGCAGCAGCTTGCGCGCCATCAGCAGCAGCCGCGCGCGTTCGGCCACCGACTCCCGCGGCACCATCGCCAGATTGACGAAGATGCGCGGCAAATAGAAAAGGCCGGCAAACCAGCTTGTGACGAAAACGATGTGAAGCGACTTGATCCAGAGCATCGGGCAAGTCTATGAGCGAGCGGTTGCATGGCGCCAGCCGCACCGACCGACGCGCGCGCAGCCAAAAAAGGCCCGGCAAAAAAAAGCCCGGCGAAAACGCCGGGCCGGGAAGCCCTTTTGCTGTCACACATCAAGGCACCCGCTCAGGGAGGAAAAGCGGGGAGCGGCAAGCCGCCCGGCGCAGAATTTAACAAACTATGTCGCGGGCAACAAGGCGGGCGGTCACCTTTTTTGACAGTTCAGTCGGGTTGGCGACAGTCCCAAAAACACGCAACGCGCGGCGCCTGCCGATTGACTGGTGGGCACGCGGATAGACGCCGGGATGGTCGCGGGCTTGTCAAAGGCGCATACCCGGCAGCCATAGGGCACAATTTTCCGCATGACCATTTCCAGCTCGCTATTCGGCCACGTGATTGCCCCGTTCCCCGCCGGCCGGCCACGCCGATTGCGACGTGACGCTTTCACGCGCGATCTCGTTCGACAGCACGCGCTTACTTGCAACGATCTGATCTATCCCGTGTTCGTGCAGGAAGGCGACCATCGACGCGATCCGGTGGCCTCGATGCCGGGTGTCGAACGGCTCAGTCTCGACCTGCTGCTGCTGTTGGCCGAAGAATGCGTGGCGCTGAAAATTCCGGCGATCGCGCTCTTTCCGGTAATCGATACAAATCTCAAATCGCCCGCGGGTGACGAAGCCTTCAATCCCGACGGGCTGATTCCGCGTGTCGTCGCTGCGTTGAAGCGGCAATTCCCCGAACTCGGCGTGATGACCGATGTCGCGCTCGACCCCTACACCAGTCATGGCCAGGACGGCTTGCTCGACGACACCGGCTACATCGTCAACGACGCGACGGTCGAGGTGCTGGTCAAGCAGGCTTTGGTGCAAGCCGAAGCCGGTGTCGACATCGTCGCGCCGAGCGACATGATGGACGGCCGCATCGGCGCGATCCGCACCGCGCTCGAGGCGCACGGCGCGATCCATACCCGCATCATGGCCTACAGCGCCAAATTCGCGAGCGCCTTCTACGGCCCGTTTCGCGACGCCGTCGGCTCGGCAGCGCAGCTCGGCAAGAGCAACAAGAAGGTCTATCAGATGGACCCCGGCAACAGCGACGAAGCGCTGCGCGAAGTGGCGATCGACATTGCCGAAGGCGCCGACATGGTGATGGTCAAACCCGGCATGCCCTACCTGGACATCGTGCGGCGCGTGAAAGACGAGTTCCGGGTGCCGACATTCGTCTATCAGGTCTCCGGCGAGTACGCGATGCTCAAGGCTGCGGCGCAAAACGGCTGGCTCGACCACGACGCGGTGATGATGGAAAGCCTGCTCGCTTTCAAGCGCGCCGGTGCCGATGGCGTGCTCACTTACTTCGCTCTCGACGCGGCACGATTGCTACAGAAATAATAGCTGTCTGCGCACGTCCACCTTGGGTTACAGGCCTTTTTTTCTTAAATCCGGGAACTGGGTCGATGGTCATGCGAATCTTCTCGATCAGCGATCTGGCGGTGACCGAATTGGATTCCCTCGCGGTGGAGTTCGAGCGCGCTGCATCACGCAGCGCAGAGCCGGGCACCGGCTATCTCTGGATTTCGCTATCCCGCGATGCGTTCCGCACCGAGTTGGCTTCGGTGCAAACGGCATTGCAACGCCTGGCGGGCACCGCGCTGGTCGATTTGCATGTGTCGGATCTGCTCAACGAGCAGTTGCCATCGCACTATGACTTCACCTCGCTCTACGACCTGCTGGTGTTTCGCCGGCTCGCGTCGCTGCCGGGCGCGCAGCAGGCCGCGGCTGCCGCTTCGCCCTCTCGCGACAACGTTCTCGCCAAGGCCTCGCCGCCACCGCCACCGCCGCCCTCACGCCGCCAGCCTCCGCCGACATTGCGCCGCATCGACACCCGGCCGGTCGGCTTCGTCGTTTTCGATCGGGTGTTGCTGTCGGTGCATGCCGATGACCTCTTGCTGCGCGACGCCTTCGCTGCGCGCCTCGTCACTGCGACGGCGCAGGCGGGTGAGCCGGCCGCTGCGGCCGCCGAAAACCGCACTTCCGCGGCCCGGCTGCCGGCCAGCCCGGCGGATCTGATGCTGCGCATGGTCAATCAGGTCGTCGATGGCTATCTCGACCTCCGGCGCGATTTGACCCAGCGCATCGACGCATGGCAGCGCGAACTGATCGATCCCAGAAGCCGCCTGCAGGACTGGAGCGCGCTCATGGAAACCCGCGAATCGTTGCGTCAGCTCGACGATGTATGCGACGACCAGCGTTCCGCAGTGCAGGACTGGATCGACGAACTCGAAACGCTGCCGCCGGCCGATGGCCCGCGTGCCACACGCGAGCGCGACCTGCTGCTGGTGCGCGGACGCGACGTGCTCGAACACATAGAGCGAGTGGTGCGCCATGTCGAGCGGCTCGAAGCTAACGCAGAGGCTGCCGTGCAGATGCACTTCAACGTGCAAAGCAACCGCACCAACGACATCATGCGGGTGCTCACGGTGCTCACCGCCGTGTTTTTGCCGCTCAACCTGATCGCGGGCATCTTCGGCATGAATTTCGAGTCGATCCCGCTCTTGCACAAGACCGATGGCTTCTGGATCGCGATGGGGGCGATGGCGCTGATCGCGCTCGTATCGATCGTCGTGTTCCGGCGTAAACGCTACCTCGAGCGCGGCGGGCGTTGACAAAAAAAACGACGCTCTCGCGTCGTTTTGTCTTGCTTGGCGAGGCTCACACCCGCCTAACCTGATCGGTCGGGCGGTGCGAAATCAAGTCACGCGTTGCGATCAGCTGCCTTCAGCGCGGCCGTAGCCTTCGCCGTAGACGTTGCCCGCGCGTGCCATCTGGCGCGCTTCGGACTTGACGGCGACCCGGCTGCGCTGGCCGGTCACGGTGTGCACGCCGTCGTCAGCCGCTTCGCCGTAAACATTGCCTTCGCGCGCAACCTGACGGGCGCCCTGGGCGACCGCGACACGGCTGTTCTCGCCCGTCACGCCATGCACGCCTTCGCCGACCGCATTGCCGTAGGGATTGCCAGCCAGCGCAGTTTGACGGGCTTCGGCCTTGACCTCGGCGCGGGTGCGCTCATGGGTCACGGAATGGACGCCGTCATAGGTTTCGGCGTGTGCGCCGGCGGCGGCGAAAATCGAGAGCGCAGCAGCGGCGACGAATTTTGCGTTTTTCATTTCGGTTTCCTTCAAAGTTGGAATCAAGTGAATCGAACCGGTCTTGGGTGGAAATCCTTCTGGATTCCTCGCTCGGGGGCCTTGTTCTCCCGGCTTGGCGTCATGCCTTTGCCGTGAAAACAAGTGTGCGTCGAAATCTAGGTATAAACCCTAGTCAAACGCGGTCACGCTGTTCGCGGTCGCGAAACAATCGAACAAGGCATAGGGAGCTCCGATCATGGACAGCCTCGACCTGATCAAGACCTTCAACGAGGTCGCTGCAAAGGGCAGTTTTTCGCTCGCTGCAAAAAAGCTCGGCATCTCCAAGGCCACCGCGAGCAAATACGTGGCCGAGCTGGAATCACGCTTCGGCGTGCGATTGCTCAACCGCTCGACCCGCTCGGTCAGCCTCACGGACGCTGGCAGCCTGCTGCTCGAGCGCAGCAAACCCTTGCTCGAAATGGCCGAATCGACGCAGGCAGAAGTTCAGGGTCGCGCAACTGCGCCCGCCGGGCGACTGCGGATCTCGGCACCACACGGCATCGAGCGCTCCTCTCTGCCCGCACTGCTGGCGGAATTCATGGGCTACTACCCCGATGTCACCCTCAGCGTGCAGCTCGAAAACCAGATGGTCGACCTGGCCGAGGGCGGCTTCGACATGGTCCTGCGCTTCGGGCCCGTGATCGATGCCAACCTGATCGTGCGCCGCCTGCTGCCGGCAAGTCTGGTGGTCTGCGCCACGCCGGCTTACTGGAACAAGCACGGCCGCCCGTCGACACCGGACGATCTGGCCGCGCACGATGCCCTGACGCTTTCGGCCGACGGGCCGCATCCGCATTGGCACTTTCAGAGCGCCGGCCGACCCGTTGCCGTAGAAATGCGCAGCCGCATGGACGCCAGCGATTTTTCGGTGTTGGTACCGGTCGCTTTGCGCGGCATCGGCGTGCTGTACGCGCCTGAACTGCTGGTGCAGCCGCACATCGAATCCGGCGAGCTCGAAGCGGTTTTGCACGAGCACATGCGTGGCGACCTGTGGATGTCGGCAGCCTACCTGCAGCGGCGCCACAACAGCGCCGCGCTGCGCGCCCTGCTCGACTTTCTGGAAACCCGGATCAAGGCGCGCGGCCTCGGCGAAGCAATCGGGTCCAGGAATTTGTCGGTCAATCAGAAGGCATAGCCAGCGCGTCGTCGAGCACTTCGACCCAATGCCGAACCGGCGTCGTCGTGCCGGTCTGCAGATGCTGGATGCAGCCGATGTTGGCCGAGACTATGCATTCGGCTTCGAGTGGCGCGAGGTGGCCGAGCTTGCGATCGCGCAATTGGTACGCCAGCTCGGGTTGCAGCACCGAATAGGTGCCGGCAGAACCGCAACACAAATGGCTTTCGCTGGGCGCCAGGCGCACATCGAAGCCGAGTGCGCCCATGTGCTTTTCGACCCCGCCGCGCAATTGCTGACCGTGCTGCAGGGTGCACGGCGGGTGAAAGGCAAGTCGCCGCGCTTGGCCCGCGCGATCGAGTGTGAGCTTGCCCTGCAGCAACGCCACCAGGTCGGGCAGTAATTCGCTCAGGTCGCGCGTGAGTTCGGTAACGCGTTTGGCCTTTCCCGCATAGATGGGGTCAGCTGCAAAGGCGTGTCCATATTCCTTGACGGTGACACCGCAGCCCGATGCGTTCATCACGATCGCTTCGACTTTGCCGCTTTCGATCATCGGCCACCACGCGTCGATATTGCGTCGCATATCCGCCAGGCCGCCTTCGTGATCGTTCAAATGGGTGCGCAAGGCACCGCAACATCCGGCCTTGTCGGCCACCAAGGTCTGAATGCCGGCCGCGTCGAGCACCCGCGCGGTGGCGCTGTTGATGTTGGGCATCATCGCCGGCTGAACGCAGCCGGCAAGCATGAGCACTTTGCGAGCGTGCTGGCGCGTGGGCCAGTCGTTGGCGCGCGCCGACGAAGGACTGGGAACCTTGTTCTTCAGCGCGTGCGGCAGCAGCGGCCGAACCGCCTTGCCGATCTTCATTGCGGGTGCGAACAGCGGCGATGGCAGCCCCTCCTTGAGCAACCAGCGCAGCGCCTTCTCACCAGCCGGCCGTTCGACCTTCTGATCGACGATCACGCGACCGATATCGACCAGATGGCCGTATTCGACCCCGCTCGGGCAAGTGCTCTCGCAGTTGCGGCAGGTGAGGCAGCGGTCGAGATGCAGTTGCGTGCTGCGGGTTGGCGTGGCGCCTTCAAGCACCTGTTTCATCAGGTAGATGCGCCCACGCGGCCCATCGAGCTCGTCGCCGAGCAGTTGATAGGTCGGGCAGGTGGCGTTGCAGAAACCGCAATGCACACATTTGCGCAGGATCGCCTCGGCTTCCTGGCCAGCGCGCGTGGCTTTGAATTCGGGTGCGAGATTGGTTTGCATCGGGGCGTCAGAGTTCGGACGTCAAAGTTCGGGATACAGGCGCCCGGGGTTGAACACGCCGGCCGGATCGAAAGCTTTTTTCAGTCCGCGATGAATCCGCATCAGCGGCTCGGCCAGCGGCGCGAATGCGCCGCCAGACTTGTCTGCCGAGCGAAACAATGTCGCGTGACCGCCGACCGTCGCGGCAGCAGCGCGGACTTCGGCGGCCACAGCTCGGCTGCGCAGCCAGCGCTGAGCGCCGCCCCATTCGACGAAGACAGCGCCGGCCAGCGTCGACCGCGCTGCGACCGATGGCAGCGAGAGTCGCCACAGGTTCTCGCCACTTGCCAGATCGGCTTCATCGAGAGCGAAGAAGGAATGGCGGTGGTCCCGCACACCGTCCCACCATTCGGCCGCTTCGTTGTGCGCCACGACCTCGCCGCCGATCCGCGCATGCGCCGCGCGAACCGCGGCATCGGCGCCCGCGAGTCGAACCCGCAGTCGCCCGTCGAACCAGGCGCTCGCGTTGATCGGCAATGGCTGACCGCCCCACTCGTTGAGCAGGCGCAACGCATGCGCTTCCTCGCAGTCGAACTGAACGGTTTGCATCGAAGCCGGCAGCGGCAACACCTTGAGCGAGACTTCGCAAAGCACGCCGAGCACGCCGAGCGAGCCAGCGATGACGCGCGAGACGTCGTAGCCTGCGACGTTCTTCATGACCTGACCGCCGAAGGTCAGTACTTCGCTTTGGCCATTGAGTAGCGTCACACCAAGCACATGGTCGCGCACCGAGCCGACTGCGGCGCGCGAGGGCCCGGAGAGGCCTGCCGCGACCATGCCCCCCACAGTGCCGTGCGTGCCGCCCACCCCGAATTGCGGCGGATCGAAAGGCAGGAACTGGCCGCGCTCGGCCAGCGTCGCTTCGAGTTCTGCCAACGGCGTTCCCGCGCGAACCGTGACGACCAGCTCCGTCGGCTCATAGTTGCTGATGCCCGTGAGCGGACGCAGATCCATCGGCTCGCCGCGCGGCGGATTGCCATAAAAGCTTTTGGTGCCACCGCCCCGCAGTTCGAGCACTGCGCGACGCGAAACCGCGTCGCGCACCTGATCGGCCAGACGCGCGAGCACCGGGTCCGAGGCGGTCTGCGGTGCCAGCATCAAAACCTCGGCAGCTCGGGAAACGGCAGCATGCCGCGCAACACGGTCATCTTTCCGTACTCGGCGCAGCGCTGCAGCGTGGGAATGACCTTGCCCGGATTCAATGTGCCCGCAGGATCGAACGCGCGCTTGACAGCCAGCATCTGCGCATGTTCGGCTGCCGAGAACTGAACGCACATCGAATCGAGCTTTTCGACGCCGATGCCATGCTCGCCCGAGATGGTGCCGCCGAGCCGGACGCTGGTCTCCAGAATATCGGCGCCGAACAATTCGCAGCGATGCAGCTGATCGGGATCGTTCGCATCGAACATGATCAGCGGATGCAGATTGCCATCGCCCGCGTGAAAAACGTTGGCGCAGGCTAGCTCGTACTTCTTTTCCATCGCCTCGATCGCGCGCAGGATTTCGGCCAGACGCTTGCGCGGAATCGTCGAATCCATGCACATGTAGTCAGGGCTGATACGGCCGGAAGCAGGAAAGGCGTTCTTGCGGCCGCTCCAGAACTTGAGGCGTTGCGCTTCGTCTTCGCTCACTTCGAGCCGGGTTGCGCCGCTGGCCTTCAACACCTCGCTCATGCGCACGATTTCTTCCTCGACTTCTTCGGGTGTGCCATCGCTTTCGCACAGCAGAATCGCGGCTGCTTCGAGGTCGTAGCCCGCGTGCACGAAACTCCTCGACCGCCGCCGTCATGCGCTTGTCGAGCAGTTCGAGCCCGGCCGGAATGATACCGGCAGCGATGACGCTGGCCACCGCGTCGCCGGCCGATTCGATGTCGCCGAAGCTCGCCATGATGCAGCGCGCGAGCTGCGGCTTGGGTACCAGCTTGACAGTGATCTCGGTCGTTACCGCGAGCATGCCTTCGCTGCCGACGAGGAGGCTCATCAGATCGAGTCCGGCGGCATCGAGCGACTCGCTGCCGAATTCCACCGCCTCGCCTTCCACCGTGAAGCCCTTCACTTTCATCACGTTGTGCAGCGTCAGCCCGTATTTGAGGCAATGCACGCCGCCCGAGTTTTCGGCCACGTTGCCGCCGATGGTGCAGGCGATCTGGCTCGACGGATCGGGCGCGTAGTAGAGGCCATGCGGCGCAGCCGCCTCGCTGATAGCGAGGTTGCGCACGCCCGATTGCACGACAGCCGTGCGCGCGACCGGATCGACCTTGAGGATGCGATTGAATTTTGCGAGCGACAAGGTCACGCCGAGTTCGTGCGGCAACGCGCCGCCCGAAAGGCCGGTTCCGGCGCCCCTTGCGACCACAGGCACGCGCATCGCGTGGCAGGTCTTGAGAACCGCGGCGACCTGTGCTTCGCTCTCGGGCAGCACAACGATCAGCGGTTTGGCGCGATATGCCGTGAGCCCGTCGCATTCATAGGGAACCGTGTCTTCGCCGCGCGAAAGAATCGCATGTGGCGGCATGACCGCAGCCAGCGCCGCGCGAACTTCGGCCCGGCGCGCATCGGGATCGACCGTCCCGATTTCTGGCGGAATCTGAATGGCGGAATCGGCGTGGCCCATAAGAACTTTCTTTCGCGTTGGTCTTCAGTGCGGATGTACGACCATCAGCGTAAACGGCCAGACATAAGCTTGCATCGTCACGTACAACCCGACCAGACTCGCCAGCGCGATCGAATGGAAAAACACGAAGCGAAGGATGTCGCCTTCGTGGTTGAACCACTTGGTGGCGGTCGATGCGACGACGATCGATTGCGCATCGATCATCTTGCCCATCACACCGCCGGAGCTATTGGCCGCGCCCATCAGGTTGACCGACAAGCCCAGCTGATCGGCCGCGACTTTTTGCATGCCACCAAACAGCACGTTGCTGGCGGTATCCGACCCGGTCATCGCGACGCCGATCCAGCCCATCAATGTGCCGAAGAACGGATAGAGCACGCCGGTATTGGCGAAAGCAAGGCCCAACGTGGTGTCGGTGCCCGAATAGCGCGTGATGGTTCCCAATGCCAGCATGAGCATGATGGTGATCAGTGAAAAGCGCACCAGCCAGAGCGTACGAAACCAGGTGGCCACGATCTGCACCGGGTTGTATTTCATCAATAGCGCGCTCACGATGGCCGACAGCAAGATGCCCGTGCCGGTGGCCGAAAGCAGGCCCAGCACGTAAACCGCACCTTCGGCGGTCGGCTTGGTGACGACTGGCGGCATTTTCTGCACCAGGTTGTTCAAGCCGTCGATCGGAAATGCGGGCGCGAACAAGCCGTTGAGCGCGGCCTTCACCGGCGGCAGACCCCAAACGAATACGAACACCGAGAGGATGATCCACGGCATCCATGCGCGCACCAGTGCCGCGCGCGGATGCCGGGTGATCGGCGTCGGCGGCTTGGCCTCGTGCGCGCTCAGGTCATTGCCGCGCAACGAGGGCGAAGTCCACACCTTCTTGGGCTGCCATACGCGCAAAAACAGCACCAGCGAAACCATCGACACCAGCGCCGCGATGATGTCGACCAACTCGGGGCCGATGAAGTTCGACACGAGATATTGTGGAATCGCGAACGAGAGACCCGTCACCAGGATCGCCGGCCAGATTTCCATCATCGCCTTGCGCCCCGCAAAAGCCCAGATCAGCCAAAACGGCACCAAGAGCGAGAAGAACGGTAATTGGCGCCCGATCATCGCGGTGACTTCCATCAAATCGTAGCCGTGGACCTTTGCCAGCGTGATCACCGGCGTGCCGAGCGCACCAAATGCGACCGGCGCCGTGTTGGCAATCAGCGAAAGGCCCGACGCCGCCAGCGGCGAAAAGCCGAGGCCGATCAGAATGCCCGCCGTCACCGCGACCGGCGTGCCGAACCCGGCCGCGCCCTCGAAGAACGCACCAAAGCAAAACGCGATCAAAAGCAGTTGCAAGCGACGGTCTTCGGTAATGCCCGAGAGTGAATCCTGCAGTACCTTGAAGCTGCCGTTCTGCTCGGCCAATTGCTGCAGGAAGATGATGTTCAGCACGATCCAGCCGATCGGCAGCAAGCCGGTAAAACCGCCGTACATCGCAGCCAGACCCGCCATTTGCGGCGGCATACCGTAGGCAAATATCGCGACCAGAATCGCTGCAAGCAAGCCCATGCCGGCGGCGATATGCGCCTTGATATGAAAAAAGCCCAGCGCGGCGAGCATCACCACGACGGGAATGGCGGCAAGCGACGTGGAAATCCACATGTTGCCGAACGGGTTGTAGATCTGCTGCCAGGGCATGGAGTGTCTCCGAACAGGTTGTTATTGATTGCTGCGATCCACAGGCCAGCACCACGCTACACCCTCGCTGCGCGACGTGCCGTTGCGTGATGAGAAGTCTACGAACGCCGCGTCCGATCCGGAGGATCGTTTTTTGCGGGCGCGTTGACGATTTTTTGCGAATCCAGTCTCAGGCCAGTGCCAGGGTCAACCAGTCGGCGAAGGCCGTGCACTCCCAGCGCTCCAGTGCTCCGGGCTGCCAGCAGATGTAGTGCCGGTGCGGCGAGCGCACCGGCGTTGCCGAAAGCGGCACCAATCGGCCCGATTCGAACCAGGTCGCGCCCATCTTGAGCCGCACCAGCGCGACACCGAAACCGGTCGATGCGGCGTCGTAGACCAATCCCAGATCATTGAACTGGGCACCGACGCTTGGCTCGCTCTGTGTCAGGCCGACGTGCGAAAACCAGGTGCTCCAGGGTTCGAGCGGGCTGCGGATGAGATGCGCGCTCGCAATCGCCGAAGCACTGGCCAAACCATCGAAAGGACCGAACTCGTTCAAATAGTTCGGCGAACAGGCCGGCACGACGTCTTCCTGCAGAACGAGCCGGTGCTCGCAATCGGCATAGTTGCCCGCGCCGAAACGGATTTCCAGGTCGCAAGCTTCGGCCGTGACATCGAGCAGCGGAATCGACACCTGCAATACCAGATCGATCTCAGGGTAGGTGGTGCGAAAGACTTCGAGCCGCGGCATCACGAACTGTCGCCCGAACGTCGGCGTGACGGCGACCTTGAGCCGCGTGCGCCGCACGCCACTCGCATCTGCGGCGCGCGAGGGCAACTGCCGCAAGGCCGCGATGCCGGTCCGCACGTTGGCGAGATAGGCCGCGCCGTCGGCCGTGAGGTTGAAATCGTTGCGCCCGAACAGCTTGAACCCGAGATGCGACTCGAGCTGGCGCACGCGGTGACTCACGGCGCTGGTCGTCACGCACAGCTCATCGGCCGCGCGGCCCGCATGACGCAAGCGCGCCAGGCTTTCGAAGGTCAGCAGGCACTGGATCGGCGGGATGTGCTGCAAGGTCATCGCCTACGCCCGCCGCTCACCGCCCGAATCAACCGATGCTTTTTGCGAAGAAAGCCAGCGTGCGCTCGCGCGCGAGCGTCGCAGCTTCGGCGTTGTAGGAGCCGCGCTGGTCGCAGTTGAAGCCGTGGTTGGCGCCCGCGTAGACATGAACCTCGACTTCCGGATGCGCCTTTTTGAAAGCCTCGATCGTGTCGAGCGGAATGTAGTGATCCTGGTCGCCGAAGTGCGCCATCACTGGCACCTTCGGCTTGCGCGCGCTTTCCTCGGGCGAGGTCATGCCGCCGCCGTAGTAGGGCGCGGCTGCGGACAAGCCGTTGAGCGAAGCCGCCGCGCGCCAGGTCAACAGCCCGCCCCAGCAGTAGCCGACGATGCCGACCTTGCCGGCTTTTCCGGGTCCGGCCGCGTAGTCGACCGCGGCCTGAATGTCCTGCATCACACCAGGCGCGGGCAAGGCGTCGACAGCGGTTTTGAGCTCGAAGCCGGCTTTCATGTCGGCATCGGTGTAGCCGAGCTCTACGCCGGGCTTGACCCTTTGAAAAGTCGCCGGCGCGATCGCGAGATAACCGTCTGCCGCATAACCGTCGGCAACGGAGCGGATGTGCGAGTTGACGCCGAAGATCTCCTGCAACACGACGATGCCGCCCTTTGGTTGGCCCGACGGTTCAGCGAGATAAGCGGGACAGCTGAAGCCATCGGCGGCTTTGAGATCGATGAATTTACCCATGGAAATGCTCCTTTTGGTCGGGTCATGAAGAAGAACGCGTGCGCTCGAGCGCACGTTCGAGAAAGTCGAGCCGGTCCTGGCCCCAGAAAATTTCGCCATCGATAACGTACGACGGCGCGCCGAACACGCCGACATCGATCGCGCGCCGGGTATCCGCTTCGTAGCGTTCGCGCGCGGCGTCCGACTGCGCTTGTGCGGCAAGCGCGGCGTCGAGCGCGCATTCGTCGAGCAATGCCGCCAGCACCGCGGCATCGGCAATATTGCGCTCTTCGCGCCACACGGCCGCGAGGATGGCGCCGGTCAGTTTCATCGCCGCGGCGGTGCCCGCGCCGAGCGCCGTGGCAGCGATGAGCAACGCGGCCGGATCGCCCGCAACCGGAAAAAATTCCGGATGCAGATGCAGTGGTTGATTCAGTTCGCGCGAGAAGCGTTCGAGTTCGACCAGCCGGTACGCCTGGCGCTGCGGTGCGCGCTGGCCGAGCGGCAGTCCGCCCGATACGGAAAAGACCCGGCCCAGGTCCACCGGGCGCACCTCGACACGTGCATTGGCCGCCTGGGCGATTTCGGCGAAACGCGCATGACCGAGGTAGACCCACGGACTTTGCGGTGCGAAGTAATAGTCGATGGTCGGTTGCATGGTAGTCGCAGGCTTTCGTGGCATTCTGTTCCCGGACGGCGCCATATGCGCAGCGTCGCAGCTTTAACCGGGTCGGTGAATTCGCGCCCGCCCTCCATCCGACGAGGAGAAAGTCGCAATGACAGGCTCGAAGACGAAGGCAATGTTAATCACCGGCGGCAGCCGCGGCATTGGCGCAGCCACGGCGCTCGCTGCGGCCGAGCGTGGCTGGGCGGTCGCGGTCAACTACGCGAACGATGCGCCATCGGCCGCAATGGTGGTCAGGCGGATCGAAGCGGGCGGCGGACGCGCGTTCGCCGTGCAAGCCGATGTCGGCGACGAGCGCCAGATCGTCGCCATGTTCGAGCGCATCGACCGCGAACTCGGCCCGCTGACCGCACTCGTGAACAACGCCGGCATCGTCGATCTGGCGATCAGAGTCGATGCGATCACTCCGGCGCGGCTCGAACGCATGCTGCGGATCAACGTGATCGGCAGCTTCGTCTGCGCGCGCGAGGCGGTGCGGCGCATGAGCACGAAACTCGGACGCAATGGCTTCGGCGACGGCTACGGAACCGGCGGCGTCATCGTCAACCTGTCGAGCGCCGCCGCGCGGCTCGGCTCCCCCGGCCAGTATGTCGACTACGCCGCGAGCAAGGGCGCGATCGACAGCTTCACGATCGGGTTGGCGAAGGAAGTGGCCGACGAAGGCATTCGCGTCAACGCGGTGCGTCCCGGCCTGATCGACACCGAAATCCATGCCGCCGGCGGCCAGCCCGATCGCGCCGCGCAACTCGCGCCGACCGTGCCGATGAAGCGCACCGGCAGCGCAGCGGAAGTCGCTGCGGCAATCGTCTGGCTGGCTTCGGATGAGGCGAGCTACACGACGGGGTCGGTGCTCGACGTGACGGGTGGGCGGTAGGTCATCGGAAGCGGGATCGGACATCCGGACGCAAAAGACGCGAAGGTTTCGCGAAGAACGCGAAAGGAAAACCAAAATCCTTTTTGCTTTTTCTTTTATACGCTCTGCGTTCTGCTGTTCTAATTCAAGATGCTATGTTATTCATAGCTGTCTGCGCACGTCCATCAAGCGTTTCAAGTACTTTTTGCTTGAAGCTTCCCTTCAGGCTTTGAGTCGATAGCCGGTCTTGAAAATCCAGCGCACCGCGAGCAGCGCAACCGCGAGGAACACCAGTGTCATGCCCAGGCTCAGGCCGACACTGACATCGGCCTGGCCGTAGAAGCTCCATCGAAAGCCGCTCACCAGATAGACCACCGGGTTGAACAAGGTCACGTTGCGCCAGAACTCGGGCAGCATGCTGATCGAATAGAAACTGCCGCCCAGAAAGGTGAGCGGCGTGATGATGAGGAGCGGCACCATCTGCAGCTTTTCGAAGCCGTCGGCCCAGATGCCGATGATGAAGCCGAGCAGGCTGAAAGTGACTGCCGTGAGAACGAGGAACAGCACCATCCAGAACGGATGCTCGATGCGCAGCGGCACGAACAAGGTCGCAGTCGCGAGGATGATGAGCCCGAGCAGCATCGACTTGGTCGCCGCCGCGCCGACGTAGGCGATGGTGATTTCGACATACGACACCGGCGCCGACAACAGCTCGTAGATCGTGCCGGTGAACTTGGGAAAGTAGATGCCGAACGAGGCGTTGGTCAGGCTCTGCGTGAGCAGCGACAGCATGATGAGCCCAGGCACGATGAACGCGCCGTAGCTCACGCCTTCGACACTCTGGATGCGCGAGCCGATCGCCGCGCCGAAGACGACGAAATAAAGCGCTGTCGATATCACCGGCGAGACGATGCTTTGCAGCAATGTGCGCCGGGTGCGCGCCATCTCGAACAGGTAGATCGCGCGCACGCCGGTGAGGTTCATGCTCACGACAGCGCCTCCGCCGGTGCCTTCTGTGCCGTGTCTTCCGCACGCGCGTCGTCGACCAGATTCACAAAAATGTCTTCGAGCGAACTTTGCGACGTTTTCAAGTCCTTGAAGCCGACGCCCGCGTCGGCCAGGTCTTTCAGCAGCGCGATGATGCCTTCGCCTTCGACGTCTTCACGCTTGTCGTAGGTGTAGACCAGCTCGTTGCCGCCAGCCGCAAGAATCAAACCGTAGCGCGCGAGGCTTTGCGGCACCTGTTCGATCGGCGCTTTGAGCTCGAGCTTCAACTGCTTCTTGCCGAGCTTTTCCATCAGCGCGGCCTTGTCTTCGACCAGGATGATTTCGCCGCCGCTGATCACGCCGATCCGGTCGGCCATTTCCTCGGCTTCTTCGATGTAGTGCGTGGTCAAAATGATCGTGACACCCGACTCCCGCAGCTCGCGCACCAGCCGCCACATATCGCGCCGCAGATTGACATCGACACCAGCGGTCGGCTCGTCGAGGAAGAGCACCCGTGGCTCATGCGACAGCGCCTTCGCGATCAGCAGGCGCCGTTTCATGCCGCCCGAAAGCGTGCGGATCATGCTGCCCTTTTTCTCCCACAACGAGAGTTCGCGCAGCACCTTTTCGATGTGCGCCGGATTGGCCTTCTTGCCGAACAGACCGCGACTGAACGACACCGTGTCCCACACCGTTTCGAACGCATCGGTGGTCAGCTCCTGTGGCACGAGGCCGATCAGCGCGCGCGCGGCCCGGTAGTCGGCAACGATGTCGTGGCCGTCGACCTCGACGCTGCCGGTGCTCGGGTTGACGATGCCGCAGACGATGCTGATGAGTGTGGTCTTGCCCGCGCCGTTGGGCCCGAGCAGGCCGAAAATTTCGCCGCGCCGGATTTTGAGGTCGATGTTCTTGAGCGCGCAAAAACCCGTGGCGTAGGTTTTGGAAAGACCCGAAATCGAAATGATGTCGGGCGAGGTTTCCGAAGCAGGCGCACGCGAAGTTGTTTCTGAGGTCATGGTGGAAGACATGGGTGCCGACGATACCCGCTTCGTGCATCGACCGCATTTTCAAGCCGAATATGCCTGAAAGCGTTACTGGACGAGCGCAGGCAGCTATATTTTCAATAGCGCATCGTCAGCTTCAGAGGCGTTTGTCGAGCGCTTCCAGCAGCCGCTCGTCCCACTCGGGGCCAAGCACGTTGCCCGCGATGTTGCGCTGGTTCGCGACTTCGACCCGGGTACTTCGGGCATTCATGCGGCGCACGTCGATGCGCACTTTTTCGCCCCAGCTGAACACGCGCACGCCTTTCCGCGCGAGGATCACGCCCTTCGCACGATCGGCCGAAAGGCGCTCGAGCCCGACCTCGTCGACCGCGGCCAGCGTCGCGCGCCACACCTTGTCATAGGGCGCGGCATAGCTGCGGGAAGACTGCGCGGCCAATGCGTTCGTACCGGCGGCAGCCAGCAGCACGATGACGCCATTGAATGCGTTCAAAAAATATCGTCTTTGCATCCGGACCTCCTCAGCGACCGGCCTCATCGACCCACTGCACGATCTGCGCGACTGCGGCGTCGCTCGCGGCGCCGAGCGCTTTCACACCGCCGGCCGCATCGGCGGTCGGCGCCGGACGACGCTCGGTGAAGAGCCGCTGGCCGAGCACCCGTTCTGCGCCGTTCTTGCGCTGGCTCAAGGTCGCGCGCAGCCGCACGACGCCGAAACTGCGCTCGGGCGATTCGAAGTTGTGGGTGAAGTCTTCGAGCGTGATGCGCAGCACCGCGGGCGCAGCTTCGCCCGAGCGCGCGACGCGGCCGGCATCGATCGGATCGAGCACCGTGCGACTTTCGGCCAGCGCATCGCGCAGCCGTTGCGCGAACAACTGCGCGGGCGGCTGGCTCCAGCGCGCCTGGCTGTACGGCCGCAACTCGTTCGCATCGGCATAGCCGAGGCGGTACAAAAGCTGAGTGCCGTCGAGGCGCGAATTGGTCTCGATATCGGCCAGCGCGATCGGCTGGCGCGCTGCGGCGCCCTCACGTGCGGGCGGCGCGACTTTAGGCTGCGCGGAAGCGACTGGACCGAAGTCGTAAAGCGTCGCGCGCGGCGGCTTTTCGGGCAGCACATTGCAGCCTGCAAGCACTGCCGCAAGGATTGCCATAGTCAAGAAAATAAGGGCCGAAACGCCCGTCCTTCGTGCGCACACAGCTATATTATTCATAGCGTTTATCTTTTCTTTTCATGAGCACTGACCTTCATCACCGAAGTTCATCAACGATTTTCGGCGGGCGCTCGAAAGCCTTCTTCACCAGGCCCGGCCGCCGGCTTGCCGGTGCCGTAAATCAGCGATTGCGGGTTGTCCGTCAAAGTGTTGGCGGCGCGGCCGAGCCGCCTCACGGCGCGGTCGGCGTCTTCGGCGACCCGGTTCACGCGCGGCAGGGTGGCGGAGTTGATCGACTCGACAGCGCGCGAGAGCGATTGGGCACTGTCGCCGAGTTTGGCGAGCGCGCCGTCTTTCTCGTTGAGCTTCGCCACGGTGGTGTTGAAGTTGTTGGCCGCGCGCGAGACATCGCCCGCGGCCTTTTTCAAGCTCGCCAATGTTTCGCGGGTGTTCTCGGCCAGCGGCGGCAACTTGGCCAGGGTCGGATCGACACCGGTCGCCATGCTGCGCTCGAGCCGCGTGGTGAGCTGATTGGCGCTCGCCGCGGCTTTCGCGATGTTTTCGAGGGCATCGGCGATGCGCTTCTGGTTCGCGTCGCTGAGCAGTTCGTTGACCTTGTCGCCGACCGACTGGGCCTGGCCCAGAATCGCCTCGCCACGGTCCTGCAGCTCGGCGAACATCGACGAGCGCAGCGGGATCTTCGGCGGATTCTTCGCATCGGGTTTGAGCGCGACCGTCGACTGACCCGAGTCGTCGAGCGAAACGAAAGCCAGCCCTGTCACGCCCTGATAGGCGAGCTTGGCAAAGCTCGATTCGGTGAGCGGCACCTGCCGGTCGACCGCGATCAGCACCCGCACGTTGCCGTTCTTCTTCGGGTCGAAGTCGATCGATTGCACCTTGCCGACCGCCACACCGCGATAGCGCACCGGCGCTTGCGGCCGCAGGCCGGTGACCGGACTGCTGGTCGACAGCTCGTAGACGTCGCGTACCGTGTCGTCGCGCGTGAACCAGACCACCAGCGCGACGATCATCGCGATTACGCCGAGCACGAAAGCGCCGGCGGCAAGGGCGTGGGCCTTGTTTTCCATCCTCAGTTCCTTTCAGTTGCGCGAGCTTCTGCAGTCTTCGATGGGGCTGGCGCAGCCGCCGGCAGCACGGCCCAATCGGAAGTCACGCCATCGTGCAAGGCCTCCATCGCGCGCCGCCCGCGGCCGCCCAGGAAGTAATGCTGCACGAAAGGATGCGGGCAGGCCACCACCTCTTTCGCCGTGCCGGCGACGATCACCTTCTGGTCGGCCAGCACCGCGATCCGGGTGCTGAGCTCGAACAACGTGTCGAGATCGTGCGTGACCATGACGACGGTCAATTGCTGTTCGCGGTGCAGGCCCTTGAGCAGATCGCAAAACGCGTCGGCGCTTTCGGGGTCGAGGCCCGCGGTGGGTTCGTCGAGCAGCAACAGCGGCGCATCCATGATGAGCGCGCGCGCCAATGCGACCCGCTTGATCATGCCGCCCGACAGATCGGCCGGCATCCGGTGCGCGACCTGCGGCTCGAGCCCGACCATTTGCAGCTTGACCATCGCCGCATCGCGCACCAGCGCATCGGGCAGCACCTTCAATTCGCGCAGCGCGAACGCGATGTTGTCGAGCACGTTGAAAGCCGAGAACAACGCGCCGTGTTGAAACAGCATGCCGACGTTGGCCGCGCCGCGCGCCGACAGCTCGCCGGGCGGCGCGCCAAGCACTTTTACCTCGCCACGCGTCGGATGCTCGAGCCCGAGAATCTGACGCAGCAGCACCGTTTTGCCGGTGCCCGAACCGCCGACCAGCGAGAGCACTTCGCCACGCGCGATCTTCAAATCGAGATCACGGTGCACTACCTGCTCGTCGGCGCCCGAGCCGAACACGGTCCAGAGCTTGTCGATCTCGACGACCAGGTCGTTCCGCGGCGCGCTCATCGAAACCCGACGCCTTTGAACAGCACCGCGAACAGCGCATCGACCAGGATCACGACAGTGATCGAGCTCACGACCGAACTCGTGGTGCCGCGGCCGAGGCTCTCGGTATTGGGCTCGATCTTCAGGCCCTGATAGCAGGCCACCAGCGCGATCAATATGCCGAACACGGCCGATTTGGCCATCGCGAGCCACAGATTGGCGATCGGCACCGCGCCGGGCAGCGCTTCGAGAAAGTACGCCGGCGAAATCTCCAGCGCCAGATCGGCCGCCATCATCCCGCCGAACAAGGCGCACAGCGAGGTCCAGATGCTGATGAGCGGCATCACGATCGCCAGCGCCAGCACCCGCGGCATCACGAGCCTGAAGCCATGCGAAATTCCCATCACGCGCATCGCATCGAGCTCTTCGGTGACGCGCATCACGCCGATCTGGGCGGTGATCGCCGAGCCCGAGCGGCCCGCGATCAACACCGCCGCCAGCACAGGCCCGAGTTCGCGCAACAGCGACAGGCCGAGGATGTTGACGATGAAAGTCTCCGCGCCGTATTGCGCGAGTTGCTGCGAGGTGAGGTAGGCCAGCACCACGCCGATCAACAAGCCGACCAGCGCGGTGATTGGCATCGCGGTAGCGCCGGTCGAATAGAGCTGGCCCGAAAAATCGCGCCAGGGCGCGCGGTGCGGCGCGCGCACGAGGCGCAGCAAATCGAGCACCAGTTGGCCGAACAGCCGCACCAAGTCGCGCGCCACCCCGAGCATGCGCGGGCCCTGGTTCGCGAACTGCTTGAACCGGCCCGCGAGGCCGAGCCCCGGCACCGGCGGCAACGCGGTCGTGTATCGGGCAACCTGATCGAGCACCGCCCGGTGCGAATCGCTTAGCGCGAGCTTTGCCGGCCAGGCGCCGTTCCACTGCCGCCACAAGAGCTGCGCACCGATATGGTCGAGCTGCGCGAGCGGGCGCAGATCCCATGCCGCGCCCGGCCCTTGCGGTACTTCGGCGAGGTTGGCCGACAGTTCTTTCCAGGCTTGGGGCGATGCAAACGCCAACGCGGTCCAGCGGCCATGGGCCACCACACCGAGTCCATCGACGCCCTTGGCCACGACCGCGCGCGGCACGGGATCGTTCGGGTTCGAGGCGGGAGTTGACGATGGCGCGATCGGTTCCACAAATGGCAGGCACAAATTGCAGGCGGCTCGGTGCTGAAGGACGAAGTGCGATCGAAGGTCATCGTAACCGCTGGGCTTAACGGGCCTGATGCGTGTCGACGAAGCCGTCAACGGCCGGATTCTCGATCGCGATCGCGCCGTGACGCACCAAAATGTGCAGCGGGTAAGCCCCAATGCACGAGAGCGGTGCAGCGCTTAAATTTAAGGCACTCCCAGAAGGCGTGGCCTGCTGCGAGGACCGAGGAGACAGAGGAGATAGAGGCAAGATTCACCAAACAAGAATGCACCCCGCATGCGCTCGCCAAGAAGCGCGGCTTTTCAGACCAGGCGCTCGAGGGGCGCTTTTTTTTGTGCGCAAAGAAACCGAGATTTCAAGAGAAAAGCGGCTGAAACGCCCGCCCTTATTGCGCAAACAGCTACTATTTATATAGCACCCCCTGTCATCAGCACGACACGGACGACGAACAAACTAGGCTGCAGGAGGTGCCCATCCATGCAACCTGTTTCATCGCGCGCAACGACTGCCCGTCCGGACACAGACGTCGTTGCGCCATCCATGACGGCAGTCGACACGCGCAGTCGGTCTGACCACCGTGGTGTCTGCGTCGCCCGCGTCAAAGAGATGCTCGAGACAGGCTTTGCACACGGATTAGCGTTCGTCTCGGCCAGAGTCCGACCCATCGTGAAGCGCATCCGCGATTCGCGCGAGCCGCTCGCGCTCGATCAACGCGTGCGGCAAATCGGAGAGTGGTGAGCGTCGGCGCGTGATCGGCGCGTGATCGGCGCGTGATCGCTCAAGGGTGGCTCAAGGCGCAGGCGGCAGTTCGGCAACCGCCTCGCCCGGGCCAGGCACATCGACAACGCGGCGCGGTTTGCCGATCGGCACGGTGGCTTTGCCGATCTGGATCGCGGCCATGTCGGCTTCGCTCGGATACTGGCCGAGCAGCCAGTAGTCGATCACCCGGCGCGCGATCGGTGCGGCGGCACCAGCGCCCCAGCCGGCGTTCTCGACGATGACGGCCACCGCGATCTTCGGATCGTTGGCCGGCGCATATGCCATGAACAAGGCATGGTCGCGCTTGCGTTCATCGACGAGTTTGGCGTTGTATTTGGTGTTCTGCGCCATGCCGACGGCCTGTGCGGTACCCGTTTTTCCGGCCGCCTGATAGCTGGCGCCGGCGAACACGCCGCGCGCCGTGCCGGCATTGACCACCGCGACCAGGCCATCGCGCACCACTGCGACGTTGGCGGGTTTGTAGCCGAGATCGACTGCCGGAGGTTGCTCGATCGGCACGGTCTGGCCGGTGACGGTGTCGCGCGTCGCGAGCCCGAGATGCGGCGTGTGCCGGATGCCGCCGTCGGCGACCGTGGCGGTCGCTTCGGCCAGTTGCAGCATCGTGAACGCGTTGTAGCCCTGACCGATGCCGAGCGAAATCGTCTCGCCTGCATACCACTTCTGCTGCGCGGGCCGTTTGTAGGCCTTGCGCTTCCATTCGGTGCTCGGCAGCACGCCGCGGGTTTCGCCGCGCAGATCGATGCCGGTGACCTGGCCGAAGCCGAGCGGCGCCATAAAGTCGTGGATCGTGTCGACGCCCATCTCGTTGGCGAGCGAATAGAAATAGATATTGCTCGACAGCTGGATCGCGCGGCGCATGTCGACATTGCCGAGGTAACCCTCGGGGCTGCCGAAGCGATGGCCGGCGAAGTTGAAATAGCCCGGGTCGTTGACCAGCACATGCGGCCCGCGCTTGCCGGTTTGCAGCGCCGCGAGCGCCATGAAGGGCTTGTAGGTCGAGCCGGGCGGGTAGGTGCCGCGGATCGCGCGGTTCAAGAGCGGCTTGTCGATCGAGTCGCGCAACTCGGCCCAGCTTTCGCTGTCGATGCCCTCGACGAACAGGTTCGGGTCGAAGGTCGGCTTGCTCACCAGGGTCAGCACTTCACCGGTGCGTGGATCGATCGCGACCAGCGCACCGCGACGCTCGCCGAACATGTCTTCCACCATCTTCTGCAGCTTGATGTCGAGCGACAGCATGACGGTGTTGCCCGGCGTGGCCGGATGGTTCGCGAGCCGGCGCACCGCGCGCCCGCCGGCCGAGGTTTCCATTTCGTCGACGCCGGTCTGGCCGTGCAAGGTGGTTTCGTAGCTTTGCTCGACGCCGAGCTTGCCGATGTAGTCGGTGCCGCGATAGTTGGCCTGGGTTTCCTCGGGCCAGTCTTCCATCGCTTCTTTTTCGCGCTGGTTGATGCGGCCGATGTAGCCGATCACATGGCTCGCGAGATCACCGTAGGGATAGTTGCGAAACAGGCGAGCCTTGATCTCGACCCCCGGGAAGCGCCAGCGCCGCGCGGCGAAACGTGCGACTTCTTCGTCGGTCAGCCGCGTCAAGATCGGAATCGAATCGAAGCTGCGCGAGTCGTCCCGCAGGCGCTTGAAGCGGCGCCGGTCGCGCGGCGTGATCTCGGCAATTTCGCCGAGCCCGTCGATCGTTCGCTCGACATCGCCGGCCTTCGACGGCGTGATCTCCAGCGTGTAGGCCGAATAGTTCGACGCCAATGTGACGCCGTTTCGGTCCTGAATCAAACCGCGGTTGGGCACCACCGGCAGCACCGCGGTGCGATTGCTTTCGGCCTGCTCGGCCAGGTCTTCGTGGCGCGTGACCTGCAGAAAATAAAGCCGCGCGACGAGGATGCCGAAGGCGGCCAGCACCACCAGCGCCATCGCCAGAATACGGCGGCGAAAGCGCGTGGTATCGGCGGCGGAATTTCGGATTTCAGTTATCACAGGTCGAGCTTAGGCGGGTGCGGGCGTATTGGCAAACTTCGGATCTAAATATGGGCTCAGCGCTCGTGGATACTGCGCAGGCAGCTATTACTTTAGTAGCATTTTGATCGGCCAGTTGCGCAGCAACGGTCGATCGAACGCCGCTACAGCGGTCGGTTCGCATCGGGCGCGGGCGCGCGCCGCTGCGGCGCGAGCAGCTGCCAGTGCGCGACCGGCCAAAGCGCTGCCTGGATCAGCGGCGACGCCAGAACGATCCAGCCTGGAAAGATGCCGCCGCCGATCATCCGCAAGGCCACTTCGATCGCCTGCGACAACAAAAACAGGGGCAGCACCTGCAAGGCCTGCAACCCTACCGAAAACCACAACAGCCGGCGATGCAGCGCGATCGCGAAAAAACTCAAAGTGATGAAAGAAAGCGCGTGTTGCCCCAGGATCGCGCCCTGCTGCACGTCCATCACCAGGCCGAACACGAACGCCGCGCCAATGCCGATGCGCGCCGGTTGGTGAACGCCCCAGAACACGATCAACAACGCCAGAAGATCGGGCATCCATGCAACCCGGCCGAGCGGCACCATGTTGAGGAGCAGCGCACCGAACAGGCTGAGCCAGATGAAAACGGGATTGACAGGCAGCAAAAGCTGCTGCTGGCCGCGACGCATCATCATCGGGCGGCTCCCTCGGATTTCTGCCTGGGTGCGGCACCGGGACCGACGGCTTTTTGCGGCTTGTCGGCTGCTTTCTCGGGTTTGTTGGGCTTATCGGGCTTGTCGGACTTCTTTGCCTTCTCGGCTTTCCCGGGCTTGTCCAACGCGTCGGGCGCTTTGGCATCGGCTTTGCCGGGGTCGCCGCTAGAACCGCTGGTCTTGCCGGCATCGTTCTTTTTCCCCGCGGCCGGCGCCCCACTCGCGGCGGCTGGCGTGCCCGCACCGAGCGGCGGCGCCTCCCCGACCGGCGACAGCACCAGCACATAGCGCGCCGACCTTACCCGGGCGAAGGGCTCGCAACGTATCCGTGCAAAAGCCGAATCGGCCCGCCGCTCGATCCGCTCGATTCGGCCGACAGGCAGGCCGGCCGGGTAAATGCCGTCGACACCGCTGGTGGCGAGCACATCGCCTTCCTGAACGTCGCTGCTCGCCTGCGTGAAGCGCAATTCGATGCCACCACCAAGGGCAGTCGCATCGCCGAAGGCCACGCTGCGCGCGCCGGTGCGCATGTTTTTCACCGGCACCGACAGCTCGCGATCGATCACCAGCGTGACTTCGCTGGAGAACGGCTGGACCGATGTCACCTGGCCGATCACGCCGAGCTCGTCAATCACCGGCGAGCCGGGAACGATGCCCTCGGTCTGGCCCTGATCGATCACGACCTTGCGCGAATAGGGATCGGCCGCGTCGTAGAGCACTTCGGCGCCATGACTGGTTGTGGGCGTGCTTTCGCGCAGCGCCAAAAGCGCCCGCAGTCGGGCGTTTTCGCCGGCCAGCGTCTCGACCTGGCTGGCCCGCATCGATTGCTGCGCAAGCGCCTTGCGTGCCTGGGCCTCGCCGGCTTGCGCAGCCTGCAGTTCCTCGAAATAGCGGGTGCCGAGCCGCACCACCTGAACCGGCTTCATCGCCACCCATTGCACCGGGAAAAGAACGGTGGAAACCGCCGAGCGCAGTGGCGCAACGATGTGAAACCGGGCGTCTGCCACCATCAGGAGCAACGACAGACTGCTGAAAAAAATCAGCTTGCTGAGCGCCGAAGGCCCCTGGTCGAACAAGGGCGGCGCGGTGCGATCGACGGTGCCGAGAGGCATTGGCTCAATCTACGCCAGTGTTCACCTCACGGCGTTTGCGCGGGAATCTTTATTCACTCGTGAAGATACTGCCGTACCGGTCCATCCGCTCCAGAGCGATGCCGCAGCCGCGCACCACGCAAGTCAGCGGGTCTTCGGCGACCAGCACCGGCAAGCCGGTTTCTTCGGCCAGCAGGCGATCGAGGTCGCGCAAGAGCGCGCCGCCGCCCGTCAGCATCATGCCGCGCTCGGCAATGTCGGCGCCGAGTTCGGGCGGCGTCGATTCGAGCGCATTTTTCACCGACGAGACGATGTTGTTGAGCGGGTCGGTCAGTGCTTCCAGCACCTCATTGGAGCTGATCGTGAAGCTGCGCGGCACGCCTTCGGAGAGGTTCCGGCCCTTGACTTCCATTTCGCGCACTTCCGAACCCGGAAAGGCCGAGCCGATCTTCTTCTTGATGTTTTCGGCCGTGGGTTCGCCGATCAGCATGCCGTAGTTGCGCCGGATGTAGTTGATGATCGCTTCGTCGAAACGGTCGCCGCCGACCCGCACGCTGCCCTTGTAGACCATTCCGCCGAGGCTAATAACGCCCACTTCGGTGGTGCCGCCGCCGATGTCGACCACCATCGAGCCCGAGGCTTCGGACACCGGCAGCCCGGCGCCGATCGCCGCGGCCATCGGCTCTTCGATCAGGTACACCGAGGTCGCGCCCGCCGCATCGGCGGCGTCCTTGATCGCGCGCCGCTCGACCTGGGTCGAGCCGCAAGGCACGCAGATGATGATTCGCGGGCTCGGCGTGAACAGCGAGCGCGGATGCACCATCTTGATGAACTGCTTGATCATCTGCTCGGTGATCACGAAGTCGGCGATCACGCCGTCTTTCATCGGCCGGATCGCCTCGATGTTCCCGGGCACCTTGCCGAGCATCGCCTTGGCTTCGCGGCCCACCGCCTGAATCACTTTCTTGCCGTGCGGCCCGCCTTCATGGCGAATCGCGACGACCGAGGGCTCGTCCAGAACGATGCCCTTGTTGCGCGCGACGATCAGGGTGTTGGCGGTGCCGAGGTCGATCGCAAGGTCGGTCGAAAAATATCGGCGGAAAGTACCGAACATGGCGGAATCCTGTGAGGCACGGCATGCGCTTCGGCATGGCGTCGCCCTTGTTCTTGACGGGTCGGATGGATGGCTTTTCGCGGCAAAAACCGGCGCGTTCGCGGGGGTTGCGGCAAAGGCCGGATAATACCCGATCGATTTTTCGCGCCCTTGGTGCGCAAATGTCTCGCGGCGGCTCTCTGGGGCTCGTTCGGGCTCGCCGAAGCTCGAGAAAGCGGCTGCGACGCATGCGCCTTTTGCAGGTTTTGCGCGAATCGCGCTATTCGCATCGCGCCGATCCGCGGTTTTTACTTTTGCAATGCCACTCAGCTCTAAAGACCTGGACCGGATCGCCGGCCTCGCGCGCCTGAAGCTCGCGCCGGACGAAGCCGGGCGCATGCTCGGCCAGATCAACGATTTCTTCAACCTGGTCGAGCAGATGCGCGCGGTCGACACCGCCGGCGTCGAACCACTTGCACATCCGGTGGCCGCGATCGAGGACATCACGCTGAGACTGCGTGAAGACCGGGTCGGTGAATCGACGCCACGCGAGGCCAATCAGCGCAGTGCGCCGGCGGTCGAGAACGGGCTCTATCTGGTACCGAAGGTGATCGAATGAGCGCGGCTCCGCTCCACGCGCAAGGGGTCGCCGGTCTGGCGCGCGCATTGGCGGCGCGGGAAGTGTCGGCAGTCGAACTCGCACGGCACTTCCTCGCCCGCATCGACGCGCAGCAGGCCATCGGCGCTTTCGTCGCGATCGACCCCGAAGTGACGCTGGCACAAGCCGGCGCGGCCGATGCCCTGCTCGCCTCCGGCAACGCGCCACGGCTCGCAGGCGTTCCCATCGCACACAAGGACATTTTTACAACGCGCGATTTCGTGACCACGGCGGGCTCACGCATGCTCGCCGGCTACCGCTCGCCGTTCGACGCCACCGTGGTGCGCCGGCTCGCCGAAGCCGGCACCGTGACCCTCGGCAAACTGAGCTGCGACGAATTCGCGATGGGCTCGGCCAACGAGAACGTGGCCGTGCCCGCGCTGGGTTTCGATGGTCCGCAGCCGGTCCGCAATCCCTGGGACACGGCGCGCATTCCGGGCGGTTCTTCGGGCGGCAGCGCCGCAGCGGTAGCGGCCCGCCTCACGCCAGCCGCGACCGGCACCGACACGGGCGGCTCGATTCGCCAACCCGCGTCGTTCTGCGGCATCACCGGCATCAAGCCGACCTACGGCCGCGCGTCCCGCTACGGCATGGTGGCCTTCGCGTCGAGCCTCGATCAGGCTGGCGTGATGGCGCATTCGGCCGAAGACTGCGCGTTGTTGTTGTCGGCCATCTGCGGGCCTGACCTCGATCGGGATTCGACTTCGCTCGACAGGTCGGCCGAGGACTTCTCGCGCAATCTCTCCGAGTCGCTCGATGGTCTGAGGATCGGCGTGCCGAAAGAGTTTTCGGGCGACGGCGTCGCACCGGGCGTGCGCGCGGCGATCGACACTGCATTGACCGAACTCGAAAAGCTCGGCGCGAGGCGCGTCGAAGTCAGCCTGCCGCGCACCGAGCTGTCGATTCCGGTTTACTACGTGCTCGCCGCGGCCGAAGCATCGAGCAACCTGTCGCGCTTCGACGGCGTCAAGTTCGGCCATCGCGCGGCGAAATACAAAGACTTGGCCGACATGTACGCGCAAACCCGCGAGGAAGGCTTCGGCGACGAAGTCAAGCGCCGAATCATGATCGGCACCTACGTGCTCTCGCATGGCTACTACGATGCCTACTACCTTCAAGCGCAGAAGGTGCGCCGCATGATCGCGGGCGACTTTCAGCAAGCGTTCGCGCACTGCGATGTGATCGCCGGCCCGGTCGCGCCGAGCGTGGCCTGGAAGCTCGGCGAACACACCGACGACCCGGTCGCCGACTATCTGGCCGATATCTTCACCCTTCCCGCCTCGCTCGCGGGCCTGCCGGGTATGAGCGTGCCGGTCGGCTTCGGCGAGCACGGGATGCCGGTCGGCATGCAATTGATCGGCAACTACTTCGGCGAGTCGAGACTGCTCAACGCCGCGCACCAATTTCAGCAGGCGACCGACTGGCACAAGCGCACGCCGGAAGGGATTTGACATGAGCTCGATCCCGTCCCCTGTGGATGCATTCGCCAAGATGCAGGAAGGCCGCCCGACCGGCCCGCTGGTGCGAGGCTACGAAGTCATCATCGGCTTCGAAACTCATGCGCAGTTGTCGACAGAATCGAAGATTTTCAGCCGCGCTTCGACCGCTTTCGGCGCCGAGCCGAACACACAGGCTTCGCCGGTCGATCTGGCATTGCCGGGCACCTTGCCTGTCATGAACAAGGGCGCTGTGGAGCGCGCGATCAAGCTCGGCCTGGCGCTCGGCTCGCACATCGCGCCACGCAGCGTGTTCGCGCGCAAGAATTATTTCTACCCCGACTTGCCCAAGGGCTATCAGATCAGCCAGTACGACATTCCGGTCGTGCAGGGTGGCAATGTCGAGTTCTTTCTCGAAGGCGAAGAGAAGTCGGTGCGGCTCGTGCGCGCGCACCTCGAGGAAGACGCCGGCAAGTCGCTGCACGAAGATTTCGTCGGTCAAAGCGGCATCGACTTGAACCGCGCCGGCACGCCGCTCTTGGAGATCGTGACCGAGCCCGACATGCGTTCCACGGCCGAGGCGGTCGCCTATGCGAAAGAGCTGCACAAGATCGTGACCTGGATCGGCATTTGCGACGGCAACATGCAGGAAGGGTCGTTCCGCTGCGACGCGAATGTGTCGGTGCGCAAGCCCGGCGCGCCGCTCGGCACCCGGCGCGAGATCAAGAACCTGAACAGCTTTCGATTTATGCAGCAGGCAATCGATTTCGAGATTCGCTGGCAGATCGAGCGACTCGAAGACGGCCTCGCGATCGAGCAGGCCACGGTGCTGTTCGACCCCGATTCAGGCGAGACGCGCGCGATGCGCACCAAGGAAGATGCGGCCGATTACCGCTACTTTCCCGACCCCGATTTGCCGCCGCTCGTGATCGCGGCTGAGTGGATCGAGCGCGTCAGGGCCGCGATGCCGGAGTTGCCGCGCGCGATGGCCGAGCGCTATGTGCGCGCGCATGGCCTGTCGGAATACGACGCCGCGCAGCTCACGCAGAGCCCGGCATTCGCGCGGTATTTCGACGTGGCGGTCGCCAATGGCGCCGCACCGAAGCTCGCGAGCAACTGGATCACCGGCGAAATGGCGCGGCGGCTCAATGCCGAAGAGATCGCGATCGAGGCAGCGCCCGTTCCGCCGGAAAAACTCGCGCATTTGATCGGCCGAATCGCCGATGGCACGGTGTCGAACGCGGCGGCTCGGCAAGTGTTCGATGCGCTCTGGAGCAACCGCGAGGCCGGTGTCGACGAAACGATCGAAAGCATGGGGCTGAAGCAGATGAACGACGCCGGCGCGCTCGAAAAAATCGTCGACGACGTGCTCGCCGCGAATCAAAAAAACATCGACGAATACCGCGCCGGAAAAGACAAGGCTTTCAACGCGCTGGTCGGCCAGGTAATGAAAGCGAGCGCCGGCAAAGCCAATCCGGCACAGGTCAACGCGTTGCTGAAATCGCGTCTTGGTTGAGCTGAATTTTCAAGAGAAAAAGGCCTGAAACCCAAACTGCGCGTGCGCAAACAGCTATTAATTTAGTAGCGTTTGGCTTGCTGTACCGACCGCCTCGCCGCGGCATTCAGCGCGACGACACGCCATTCGCCGCCCACAGCGCGCGCAGCCGCAGACTCTCTTCATCGAAGCGGCCGTTGACGCGGCGCTTTTCGTCTTCCTGCTCGCCGATAAATCGGTTTTGCACCGCCACACTGCGCGTGTTGTCCTCGATCTGGCGCTGCAGCGACGGCGGCGCCTTGGACACGTCCTTGCCGTAGAACTCGAGTTCGGCGTCGTTGCTCCTGCGCTCGTCCATCAACTCCGCGACCCGCTTGCGCGCGGCGCCGAGTACGGCATCGATCTGTTCCAGCGCATCGCTGCGGGCGGTTTCGTGGCTCTTGGGGTTGGGATAGCGAATGAGCAACGCTCGCTCGCGCCGACGCTCCTCCAGCTTGCGCAATTCGGCGCGTTCGGCTTCGCGCGCCTTGTCCTCGCGCGCGGCCTGTTCGCGCGCGGTGTAGGTCGGCCCGACGATCGCGCGGGTCACGCCCGTGGGCCCGATCAGGCGCTGCTCGCGATCGTTGCAGGCTGGAATCGGCCGGTCCGACGTGAGGCGCTTGCCGCTCGCATCGACACAGCTGTAGATGCCGGATTCGAACGCGCCCTGTGCGTGCGCGGTGACAACCGGGAACAGCGCGGTCGACGCCAGCGCGATCGGAATCGACAGCGAGCGCAGGAACCGCATGCTGCGCGTGAGGGGTTGCAGAACTTGTTGCATTGCAGGTTTGAACGTGACGCGCATCAGGCACCGTAGCGGCTTCGGTAAGCCACCACGGCTTCGTGGTGGGCGGCCAACCGGTCGTCTTTGCGCGTTGAAAGATACTGTAACAAGTCGTCGAGGGTGGCGATAGCGATCACCTCGATCCCGAGCTGATTCCGGACATATTGCACGGCGCTGTGCGGCTGCTCGGTGCCGGACTCGACCGCTTTTTCCTGCCGGTCGAGCGCGATCGCCACTGCCTGCACCGTGGCGCCCGCGGCTTCGATCAGCGCAATCGATTCGCGCACCGCGGTGCCCGCCGACATCACATCGTCGATGACGAGCACCCGACCCGAGAGCGGCGCGCCGACCAGCGTTCCGCCTTCGCCGTGGTCTTTGGCCTCCTTGCGGTTGTAGGCGAACGGTACGTTGCGCCCGCGCCGCGCGAGCTCGGCGGCCACGGTCGCACCGAGCGGAATGCCCTTGTACGCCGGGCCGAAAATCATGTCGAAGGACAGCTCGCTCTCGAGCAGGCGCGCTGCATAGAATTCGGCGAGCCGCAGCAGCTTGGCGCCGTCGTCGAACAGCCCCGCATTGAAAAAATAGGGGCTCATGCGGCCGGCCTTGGTCTTGAATTCGCCGAAGCGCAGCACGCCCGATTCGATCGCGAACTGCACGAAGGCCAAGGCTTGCGAGGCGCCCTGTTCATTGACTTCAGCCATCGGAATCCTCTTGTTCAAACTGACCAGCCTCAACCTCAACGGACTACGCTCGGCGAGCGCCAAAGGCGTCGCCGACTGGGTCGCCGGAACCGCGCCGGATTGTATTTGCATGCAGGAAATCCGGGTGCAGGCCAGCGATGTCGCGGGCCGCTTCGAACGCATGGCCGGCCTCGACGGCCACTTTCACTATGCCGAGAAGAAAGGCTATGCGGGCACCGCGATCTACACGAAGCACGCGCCGAGCGAGGTCGTGGTGGGCTGGGGCGATGCCGAGTTCGATGCCGAGGGCCGTTACCTCGAACTGCGCTTCGACAGCCCAAAACGCAAGTTCTCGATCATCAGCTGCTACTTTCCGAGCGGCAGTTCGGGCGAAGAACGGCAATCGGCCAAGTTCCGATTTCTGAAGGGCTTTTTCCCGCACCTGATCGCGCTCAAGAAGGAGCGCGAGTTCGTGCTCTGCGGGGACATCAACATCGCGCACCAGCAAATCGACTTGAAGAACTGGCGCGGCAACCAGAAAAACAGCGGCTTCCTGCCCGAAGAGCGGGCCTGGATGACGCGGCTCTTACACACCGGCGCCGACGGCGCGGGGCTCGTGGACGTCTACCGAATGCTCCAGCCCGAAGCCACCGACGCCGCTTACACCTGGTGGAGCAACCGCGGACAAGCCTACGCGAACAATGTCGGATGGCGGCTCGATTACCACCTCGCGACACCAGCCATCGCGACGCTGGCGAAGAGCGAGCACATCTACAAGACGGTCAAGTTTTCGGACCACGCGCCGATCACGGTGGATTACGACTTGACGCTCTAACGCTCTGAAGAAGCGATTGATCGATCGATCTTCAATCGCTGCAGCCGCAAAAGCGTACGTGTCGATAAAACGGCGCGAGATCTTCGGCGAGCGCCCGAACACTCGCTCGCCAGTCCGCATGCGCATCGTTCGACGCCAGTGCCATCCGCATCCGAACCAGCAACTCGGCGCGCAATGCAGGCGCGTCGATGCCAGTGACCCGTCCGGCGTCGACCACGGTTCGCCCGCCCACCAGCACCTTGTCGATGTGACGGCCGGTGGCGCGTGCGAGCAGCAACTGAAGCGGGTCGATGTCGAGCAGCAGCCGGTCGTCGTCTAACGCATGCCAATCGAGCAGCACGATGTCGGCCGCTGCGCCGACCGCAATCCGGCCGTCGGTCTGCGCATGAGGACCGCTCACGCTGCGTATCCCGTGGCGTGCGGCAAAGGCCCACGCCTGTGCAATCGTCATAGTTGTCTCGAAACCCCAGCCGCGATGCATGGCATGGGCCAGTCGCAGTTCGCGCAACGCATCGTCGTCCTCGTCGAAGGCCATGCCGTCCAGTCCCATCGCCACGCGGCAGCCGCGATTGAGCATCTCGGGCAGCGGTGCGATGCCGGACTTGAGGCCCAGGTTCGAACTGGTGTTCACGGCAATCGTCGCACCGCGCTCGGCGACCAGCGCCAATTCATCGGGCCGCGCCCAAGTGCAGTGCGCGAGCGTGAGGCGTGGCGTCAGCAGCCCGATGGCGTCCAGATACTTCACGATGCCATCCGGATGCGCCTCGTCGGCCCAGGCGCGCTGATATTGCGTTTCGAGCAGGTGCATGTGCACCGGGCGGCCATGGTCTGCCGAGGCCAATGCCACGGCTTCGAGCAGCGGCCGACTGCACCACTGGACGGCGGTGGGGCCGTATTGCACCGTGACATGGTCGGCGTATCCCTCCTCGTCGACCATGGCTGCGACATCGTCGACCTGCGCAAGCTGCTGCGCCGGCGACTCGGGCTTGGCCGAAAGACGCCGCTCGACCGAAGCCCGAATGCCCGGGCGAAGGGCAGCCAGCACGGTCTTGTCGGGCGCGTAGCCGATGCCGTGGCGGTCCCGCATCGCGATCGCGAATCCGATCCGCAAGCCCACGTCGCGCGCGGCGCGCGCTACGCACCGCGTTTCGTCGAGATAGGGCATGCCGCCCTGCACGCCAGTGTAGTGCACCATCAAGTTCGCGACGCCATGGCGCACAGAGCGCGCGAACGAAGTGGCTGCGCACAGGTAGGGGTCCATTCCCGGGACAGTGCCCAGAAAATGCAGCCAGCTCTCCAGCGGCTGGCCGAATGCGCCCAAGCTTGCACTGCGAAAAGCGCGCGCATGGTCGTGCGCGTTGGACAGCGCCGGTAGCGCCAGATGACGCAAGCTTCCGGTTGCGCCTTGCATCGCACCAATCGAGGCGATGCGATCGCCCGCCACCGCGATTCGCATCGCGGCCTGTGCCGGCGCCGTGCCGGGGTCGGCCAGAAGCCATTCGCAGTCCAGGCGCTGGTGCGCCGCATTGGTCGGCAATCCGGTCATTCGGAAGGTGGAAGCGCGCCATCTTTTCGCTTCTGCATGGCGACGATCGCGGCGACCGGGCCGCCTCCTGGCGGGCCCTGATGCTCGGCACCGCCTGAGAGATAAAGCGCGGTTTGCCCAACGACCGAAGCCAGCACGCCACCCACGACCGCCCGCGCATGCCGGGTCGAATGAATGTCGGAGTCGTTCAGCATGGTATGGCGTGCACCGCGCACAAGACCATCGGGCGCTGCTTCGGCCTTGGCCAGCAGCGCCACGAGTTGCTCGGCCATTTGCGCCGGGTCGCGCTCGACGTCGAGCCCGAACGCGTTGCGCAGCAGATGCCGAACGCTTGTCGCATCGACCGCGTCCTGCATCACGGTGTGCGCGATGCGAAAGTCCGATCTACTCCCCGCCGCTTCACCCAGAACGATGACCACGTTGCCCTCGAGTTCAATGCCGGCCGAAACAGATGCGCGGGCCGAATACAACGCGCCGTCTTGCAGGATCGCCGCGTTTTCGACTGAGTTGAACTCACCGAGCGCGAGCCCCACGCCGAGCGCGGATGCGCCGCGCGACCATCCCATCGATTCGTAGGTGTTCCGCGTTACCGTCGCTGCGCCGCGCTGCCGCGCGTCGAGCACCTTGGCCGAGGTGAGCAGCGGGCACTTCACCTGGACGAAATGCACGTCGTCCGCGTCGGCGATACCTGCATCCTCGATCGCCGTGCGAACCGCTTGCGCCGTCGCATCGACTTGCGCCTTGCGGCCGATCTCTTCGGGCATGAAATCGCGGGTGTGTGCGACGCCGACGACCAGCCGCTTTTGATGTGGCAGCGCCGAAATGCGATCGACAGTCGTTCGGGTGAACACGGTGAAGTGCGGCGACAACACGCCCTCCGTGCCACCGGACATCACGAGCGCGACCCGCCGATGCACCTCGTCGGGAGCACACGCCAGATGGGGCGCTAGAAAGTGGCACCAGGCCATGGTCGCGAAATCGCGGGTGTGATCGTTAACGCAGCCGTTGCCTTCGGTCTTGCCAAGGACCGCGACGATCTGCTTCGGATCGATCCGACCTTCTTCGACGAGCGCCTCCGCGCCCGAAAGATCGCCCGGACCGCCGCACACCACGCGAAAGACGCCGACGCGCTGGGCCGTCACGGCGCATCCCCGTCGAGCGAGCCCCGCCGGGGTGCTTCATGGTGGGCGACAGAAATGCGCATCGCGTCGCGGCTCAACGCGCCGCATGGCGCGCGAGATGCACCTGGTGCAGCGTGATCTTGCGTACCTCGGCCTGACTGGTTTGAATGTGCGCGCGCAGCAGCATCGCCGCCTGGTCGCCGCGATTCGCGCGGATGGCTTTCAAAATCTTGGCGTGCTCTTCGTAGGTGCTGTCGATGCGCGGCTGCTGGGTAAAGTCGAGCCGTCGGATGATGCGAATGCGATCGGTCACGTCGCGGTGCACGCGGGCCATTTCCGAATTGCCGGCCGCTTCGACCAGCGCGCAATGAAACTGTTCGTCCCACGCGGCTACTTGTGCCGCATCCGAGCTGCGCTGCACCGACGGCACCAGCCATATGCCGACCAGCTTCGCAAGCAGGCTGCGGTCGATGCGCCCATCGGTTTCGCACAGCCGATGCGCGGCCGTGGTTTCGAGCACCATGCGCAAATCGTAAAGCTGCTCGAATCGGTCGAAGTCGAAGGGCAGCACACGCCAGCCGCTGCGGAACAACACTTCGACGAAGCCCTCCTGCTGCAGCCGGAACAGCGCCTGCCGCACCGGGGTACGCGAGACGCCGAGCCGATCGCTGATTTCGCTTTCGGTGAAACGGTCACCGGGCACGAGCCGGAACTCGGCCACGTCACGCTTGAGCTGGGCGTACACCTCGTCGGCCCGGGTGCGGAAGATTGCCAGCTCGACTCCCGGCATAGCGTCCACGGGAAGCACAGCGACGGCGGGCTCGGGACGGATGCGAACGCTGGACACCGACAAATCTTATTCGCTCGCGCCGGCGCCGATCGCCAGCGTTGAAAGCAGCGCGCTGGCCGGCGCCGTCCAGCCGACGATGGCGCCCTGCGCACGAATCATCGCGAGCGTTGCGGTCTTGAGCTCCGGAAAGTAGCTCTCGGTGCAATCCTCGAGCAACAGTCCGTCGTAGCCTCGGTCGTTGGCTTCGCGCATCGATGTCTGCACGCAGACTTCGGTCGTGACGCCGCCGAAAATCAGATGGGTGATGCCGCGCTGCTGCAGTATCTCGTGCAATCCAGTTGCATGGAACATGCCCTTGCCCGGCTTGTCGATGACCAGTTCACCGTCGATCGGCGCCAGCGCGTCGATGATCTGGTTGCCCGGCTCGCCGGCCACGAGGATGCGCCCCATCGGACCGACGTCGCCGATGCGCAGAGTCGGATTGCCGCGGTTGCGTTTGGCCGGCGGGCAGTCCAAAAGATCGGCTCTGTGGGATTCGCGGGTGTGCACAACCAGTCCCTCGGCCTTGCGCCACGCCGCGAGCACTGTTCGCGTGGTCGGCACGATCGCTTCGAGCAACGCGACGTCGTTGCCCAGCGTTTCGCCGAAGCCGCCGGGCTCGATGAAGTCGCGCTGCATGTCGATGAGCACGAGTGCGGTGCGCGCGATCTCGAACTCGTAGCCGAACGGGTTTGCATCGATGTGGAGCCGGAGCATCAGTGGTGCCCTCCGCCCATGTGCGCGCCCAGCACATGCCGCTCGGCGGTTGCGGCGGGTGTCTCGAACACGATCCGGCCTTCACTCATCACCACGATGCGATCGGCCAGTTCGAGCAGTTCGTCCAGGTCTTCGCTGATCAGCAACACCGCACCGCCCTTCTCGCGCACCTGAACGATCTTCGCGTGGATTTCCGAGACGGCTGCAAAGTCGAGCCCGAACACCGGATTCGCGGCGATCAGCACATCGATCTCGCCAGCGAGCTCGCGCGCGAGCACCGCACGCTGCACATTGCCACCGGAAAGACTGCGGATCGGCGCGCTCTCGCCCTGCGTTTTGACGCCGTATTCACCGATCCATTCGCGGGCCCGGCTGCGCCACGCAGGAAAATTAAGCACGCCACCGCGCGTCAGCGGAGCCCGGTCGAAATCGCGCAGCGCCATGTTCTCGGCGACGCTCAGGTCGGCCACGCAGGCGTTGCGCAAAGGCTCTTCGGGCAGGCTGCGGACTTTCAGCGCGCGGTTCTCTGCGCGCGTCGCGGCATAGGGCTGTCCCGCGACGGTCACCTGGCCCGACAGGCGCGGTCGCTGGCCGACCAGGGCTTCGACCAGTTCGCGCTGGCCGTTGCCCGAAACACCCGCGACACCGAGGATTTCGCCGGCCGCCACCGACAGGCTCAGGTCGTGCAGCGCCAGCGTGCCGCGGTCGCCCATGGCTTGCAGGCGGTCGATTCGGAGTCCACTTGTCGGGTCCTTGATTGCTATTTTATTAATAGCTGATTGCGCACTATCCATGGGCGTTTCAACCACTTTTTCCTTAAATTCTGATGTCATCACCGCGCCGTCGCCCATCATCGCGCCAGCCAGCCGGACAGGGTTGGTGTCGGCGACTTCGCAATGCATCACGGCCTTTCCGCGGCGCAAAACCGTCACGCTGTCGGCATACGCCATCACCTCGCGAAACTTGTGCGTGATGATGAGCACGGTGCACCAGCCGCTTTTCGCGAAATCGCGCACATGGCCGAGCACCTCGTCGGCTTCCTGCGGCGTCAGAACCGACGTCGGTTCGTCGAGAATCAACAGACGCGGCCGCAGGTACAGCTGCTTGAGCAACTCGAGCTTTTGCTTCTCGCCGGCCGCGAGCGAAGACGGCGTTACATCGAGATCGAGGCTGAACGGCGTGGTCGCGAGGAAAGCTTCGAGCTCGGCGCGCTTGGCTTTCCAGTCGATCAGGGCAGGTGTCTTGCCGCCGGCCATCAGCAGGTTTTCAGCCACCGTCATGCCGGGCGCGAGCGTGAAATGCTGATAGACCATGCCGATGCCGAGCGCGCGCGCGACGATCGGATTCGCGATCTCCTGTTCGCGGCCATCGATGAGGATGCCGCCTTCCTCGGCGCGCTGAAAGCCGGCCACGCACTTCACCAGGGTGCTCTTCCCCGCACCGTTTTCGCCGAGCAGCGCATGAACGGTGCCGGGCGCGACATGCATCGTGACCGCATCCATCGCGGTGAAGCTGCCGAAGCGCTTGGTCAACTGATAAGTGTCGAGCATCAGCGCGCCGGTGCCCGCAGGCAGGGCGCCGATCGGATGTGACGCGGAAGAATGTAAAGCGGCCACCGGGTGTTCCGCTCAATGCGCAGCGACGGCTTCGATCAGCGCGCCGGAGGTGGCGTGGGCCCCGAATACGCCGCCCTGCATCGTGACCATCTTGAGCGCCGCGAGATGGTTGCCATGGTCGGTCGCAGCGGTGCAGTCGGACAAGAGCAGGCACTCGAAGCCGCGATCGTTGGCGTCGCGCATCGTGGTGTGAACGCAGACGTCGGTCGTGATGCCCACGAGGATCAGGTTAACGATGCCGCGAGTGCGCAGGATCAGTTCGAGATCGGTCGCATAGAACGCGCCTTTGCCGGGTTTGTCGATGATGGTTTCGCCCTCGAGCGGCGCCAGCTCGGGAATGATCTGCCAGCCCGGCTCGCCGCGCACCAGAATGCGGCCGCAGGGCCCGTCGTCGCCGATGCCCACGCCATGCGCGCCGATCTGGCGCGAACGCCAGCGCTTGTTCGGCGGAAGATCGGACAGGTCGGGCCGATGGCCTTCGCGGGTGTGGATGATGTGATAGCCGAGCGGTCGCAGCGTCGCCAAGGTGCGTGCAATCGGTTCTATTGGCGCCTGCACCAGCGACAGGTCGTAGCCCATGACATCGACATAGCCGCCCTTGCCACAGAAGTCGGTTTGCATGTCGATCACGATGAGCGCTGTGTTATTTGATCGCAGCGCACCGTCCCAGGGCCAGGCATAAGGTTCGGCCACGATCTGGCGCCGCGCCATCGACTTGGCCGCATTCATTGGCTGGCGCTCCGTTTCGGATCCGACACGGCTGCGCCAACGCTGTCGAATACGACCGGATTGGCCTCCGGCCCCTTGTAGGCGCGTGTCGGCGCCTCGAAACCGCATGAGGTGCCGTCGACGGTCGCGACCTGATCGCTCCACGGCAGCTTGTAGCGGCCCGCCGCCATGTCCTTCATGTAGGTGTACGGGCAATCCTGCGCGCCACCCTTCACCGCCACATAGCCGCGGTGATAGAGCTGGTAGATGTTGTTCTCGACGCCCCAACCGGTTCGGGCCTCGCGCACCAGGTCGGGCCGGAGCTCACAGGTGATGATCTCGTCGACACGTCCGCCGCCTTCCACCATCATGGTGCCGTCGAAGTTGCAGAACATGCCTTCGCCCATCGAGTCGAAGGTGCCGTCGCTGCCGCACATGCAAACGCTTGCCGTGCAGGCGAGATTACAGAAAGCGTTGGCCTGGTTCGTGATCTTCCAGGCATGCCGGATCGGCGCGGTATAGCCTGCCGTGCGCAGGATGATTTCGGCACCCTTGTACGCAGCCTCGCGCGCCATTTCCGGGAACATGCCGTCATGGCAGATGATGAGCGCGAGCTTGCTGCCGTTGGGCCCGTCGCACACCGGCACGCCGACATTGCCCGGCTCCCACGGCTCGACCGGCACCCACGGATGGAGCTTGCGGTAATAAAGGCGAACGACGCCGGTGTCGTCCACGATCAACCCGGTGTTGTAGGGATTGCCTTCGGGATTCGCTTCCATGATCGAGAAGCAGCCCCAAATGCGGTTGTCGATGCAAGCCTGCTTCAGCGCCGCGACTTCGGGGCCGTCGAGCGAGCACATGATCTCCACCGAGATGTCCATCGACAGGCCGTGCAGCGAGTACTCCGGGAACACGACCAGATCCATCGTTGCCTGATTGCGGCGCGCTTTGGCCACCATGTCGCAGACACGCTCGGTCTGCGCGGTGAGTTCTGCCTTGGTGCGCACCTTGGGCAGTTGAAGTTGCACCAGACCGATGACCACGCCGTGGGTCGATTTGTTGAGACCACCGAATCCGCTCATCCGATATTTCCTTTCATTGGGTTGACGACAATTCGCCCGGGCTGCCGATCGCCACGCTGCCCGGCTTGCATGTGATGAAAAGGATCACCAGCGTCAGCACATAGGGCACCGTGTTGAAGAGGTGATAGCCCCAGCCGATGCCGACCGACTGCAGCGCCGGCCCGATCGCGCCCGCGCCGCCGAACAACAGCGCGGCGCAGACGCAGCGCAGCGGGCTCCAGCGCGCGAAGATCACCAGCGCCACCGCGATCAGACCTTGCCCGCTTGAAATACCTTCGTTCCAGCTGCCGGGATAGAAGAGCGTGAGCGATGCGCCGCCAAGCCCGGCGATAAAGCCGCCTGCAGTCGTTGCGGCGATGCGGATGCCCGAAACCGAGTATCCGAGTGCCCGGGTCGCATTGGCCGAATCGCCCGCCATGCGCACCAGCAGGCCGGCACGCGTTCGCGCGAAACCCCACCACAGCAATACGGCCAGTGCGAGGCCGATCGGTACCAGCGCATTCAGCCGCAAGGCTGCGCGAACAACCGGGTTGTCGCTCCAGAAGCCCAGCGCGATCGCCGGAATCTGTGGCGCCTGCGGCTGGATCAAGGACTTGCCGAGGTAGAACGCGAGCCCGGTGCCAAACAGCATCAGCGCGATCCCGGTCGCCACGTCGTTGACGCGATCGAGCGAACACAACAGCCCATGCAAGAGCGCGAGCGCAGCACCGGTGCAGGCGCCGATCAGGGCGCCGAGCCAGGGCGAGCCCGTCAGGTACGACCCGCCGAAAGCGGCCATGGCAGACAGCACCAGCACGCCCTCGAGTCCGAGGTTGATGCGGCCTGATTTTTCGGTCAGGCACTCGCCCAGGCTCACGAACAGGAACGGTGCGCCAACCCGCAATGCGCCGCCGACGATGGCAGCGATGAACGCGACCCACTGGTCCGAGCTCACGCCGGCACCTGCGCGCTCTGCTTGAAAAGCCGGCGCGCCCGCAACGGTTTCCAATCGATCATGCGCAGCCCTTCGCTCGCAAGGATCAGCACGAAAGCGATGCCCTGCAATACCTGGACCGATGCGTCGGGCAGCCCGAGCCGGCGCTGCAGCAGGCTGCCTGCGGCGCCGAAGCCACCGAAAAGAATCGCCACCGGAATGATCGCGATCGGGTTGTGGCGCGCGATGAACGACACCAGGATGCCCGCGTAGCCATAGCCTGCAATGATCGATGCGTTGGCATTGGTGTGAACTGCCGCGACTTCGATGGCACCCGCAAGCCCTGCACAAGCGCCGCCGAGGCCACAGGCAGACAGGATCAGTTTGTTCGCCGGCAACCCGACCAACTGCGCGGTGCGCGGATTGCCACCGACGATGCGGATCGCGAATCCCGATGGCGTCATGCGCAGCCAGAGTCCGAGCCCGAGGCAGACCACGAAGCCGATCGCGAGACCCCAGTGAATGTCGGAGCCGCCCATCCCCCCGATCAGCAGCCCGTCGGCCAATGGCCGGGTCGAAGGCTTATTCAAGCTCGCCGGGTCGCGCAGCAAGCCTTCGACCAGATGCTTGAAGATCCCGATCGCGATGTAGGCCAACAGCAGGCTGCTGATGGTTTCGTTGATGCCGCGGTACTGGCGCAACCAGCCGGCCAGCATGATCCATGCGCCGCCGGCCGCCGCGCCCGCCAAACAGACCAGCACCGTGCCGAATGCATTCGCCGGCAAAGGCAGGGCGTACGGGAGCGCCGCGCAGGCCAGGCCACCAAGCACCAGCGCGCCCTCGCCGCCGATGATGATGAGCCCCGCGCGCGCCGGCAACGCGACGCACAGCGCAGTCAACATCAGGGGTGCGGCGCGCTGCAGTGTGTTCTGCCACGAAAACCAGCTGCCGAACGCGCCTTTGAAAAGCGTTACCCAGACATCGAGCGGGCCGACTCCCGCGAACCAGACCAGCACGCCGAACAGCAGCAGCGCAGCCGTGATGGCGAAAGCCGGCAGGGCGATCTCTTTGAGCGCGGCGGGCATCGTCGTGCTGTCACGCTGAGCCGAGCACACCTTCGACGAGATAGTTCATCTTCTCGAGCTCGAGGTCGGTCTGCTTGAGCGACTTGCCTGCCGGCACCACGACGGCACCCTTGTTGTCCTTGATGCCGTCCTTGAATATGTCGAAACCGCCGGCCGTCATCTTCGCCTTGACCTCGTCGGCGTTCTTCTTCGCGGCGTCGGTCACGGCGGGGCCGTAAGGCGAGGTTTTCACATAGCCTTCCTTCAGACCGCCGCGCAGAAAATTCGGATGCGGCTTGCCAGCCTGCGCCGCGTCGACGACGGTCTTGTAAGCCGTGATCCAGTTCCATTCGGCACCGGTCAAGTACGCCTGCGGCGCCAGCCTGGCCTGGCTCGCGTGGTAGCCACACACCATCTTGCCGCGCTTGGCCGCGGTTTCGACCACCACCTTCGGGCCATCGACGTGCATCGTGAAAACGTCGCAGCCCTGGTCGGCAAGACTGTTGGTGGCTTCAGCTTCCTTGACCGGCATCGACCACTCGCCGGTGAAGATCACGCTGCAAGTGATGCCGGGTTTGACCGATCGCGCACCGAGCGTGAACGCGTTGATGTTGCGCAGTACCTGCGGAATCGGCTTGGCCGCGACGAAGGCGATCTTGTCGCTTTTGGTCATGTGGCCTGCGACGACGCCGTTCAGGTATTGGCATTCGTCGATGTAGCCGAAGAAGCTGCCCGCGTTCTTCGGCATGCCTTCGCTCCAAAGTCCGCCGCAGTGCGAGAAACGCACGTCGGGATGCTTCGGTGCCACCGCGAGGATGTGCGGATCGAAATAACCGAACGAGGTCGGGAACAGCAGCGTGGCGCCGTCCTGCGCGATCATGCCGGTCATCGATTTTTGAACGGCGACGGTTTCGGGCACATTCTCTTCCTCAACCATCTTGATGCCGGGCATCTTCTTGACCAACGCGGCGGCCTCTGCATGGGCCTGGTTGTAGCCGTAGTCGTCGCGCGGGCCGACGTAGATCACGCCGATCGTCAGCGGCTTCTGCGCAGCGGCGAGCGCGCTCCAGCCGCCCAAAGTGCCGGCGGCACCGAGCGCGGCAAGGGATTTGAGGGAATCGCGACGGTTGAACGCTTGCTTCATGGTTCTCTCCAGTGAAAGTGAGGGAATGATCGATCTTGGATACAAGATTGGATGCATAAAACGTGCCCGCGCTTCACCGAGTCCGTGTGTCAGAGCAAACTCACATGCGCGGCCACCACGCGCCAGCCATCGCGCGTTCGCATCCAGGTCTGGCTTTGGCGCCCGGTACGCTCCGACCCAGCGCGCCGAAACTCGCAATTCGCGGTCGCGAAATCACGGCCATAGGTCGTGATCACCGTTCGCAACAGTTCACGCGCGAGGCCCTGCGACGGCCGCGCCGCACGAAAAGCCTGTATCGCGGGATAGCCGTAGAGGTTTTCGCCCGCGCCGTAGCGCAGCGTCAACTCGCTGTCCCAGAACAATTCGTCGAGCACCTCGACCTCGTTGTGGACCAGCGCATCTTCGTAGCGCGCGAAAGCGGCCGCGACCTCGGCCTGGACGTCGGGCAAGTTGACAGCGAGTTCCATGCGGCCTCCAGCCATCAGTTCAAAGCTGCGACAGGCGCTCGCGCGACGCCCGCCGCCTCCAGCGCCGCAGCAGTGCTCAGCACCAGATCTTCGCGCCAGGGCGCTGCGATGATCTGCACGCCGATCGGCAGCGTCGCGTGAACGCCCCACACCGGAACGGCGCATACCGGCAAGCCGATGCACGAGATTGGTTGCGTCAACAGCCCCATATTGGGTCGCACCGAAAGCGTCTGGCCGTTCAGTTCGAACGACTCCGCGCCGATCGGGGTCGCAGCCGAAGGCGTCGCGGCGGCGATCAGGATGTCGTAGCGCTCGAACACGCGCGCCACCGCTTCGGCATAGGCACGGCGCACGCGTTGAGCACGAGCGACCCAGGCCGCGGGCAGCAGCGCACCGGCCAGAAACCGGTCGCGCGACAAAGGCTCGAAATCGTGCGCCCGGCGGCGCAGGTTGTGCAGATGCAATGCGGCGCCTTCCGAGTTGGTCACGAGAAAGGCGGCGGCGCGGCCGGCTTCGACCATCGGCAGTTCGACCGTCGCACCGGCACCGAGCGCATCGGCGACCCGATCGACCGCCCCGAGCGCGTCGGGCTGCACTCGCGCGCGAAAGTAGCCACCGAGCACGCCGATTCGCAGCCCGCGCACGCCCTGGCCGAGCAAGGGCGTGACGGGTTCGACCGCCCGCTGCGCGCAACCTGGGTCGCGCGGCCCGGTGCCCTCAGGGCCCTGCATGGCGTCGTAGCTCAATGAAAGGTCGCGCGTCGAGCGGGCGAACGGGCCGAGATGATCCAAACTAGAAACGAAAGGAAAGCTGCCTGTGCGAGGAAGGCGCCCGAAAGTGGGCTTGAGCCCGAACACGCCGCACAGCGAGGCCGGCACGCGGATCGATCCGTTGGTGTCGGAGCCGAGCGTGATCGGCACCTGCCCCGCGGCAACCGCGGCGGCCGAACCGCCCGACGAACCGCCCGCGATCCGCTCCGGATCATGTGGGTTGTGCACCGCGCCGTAGTGGCTGTTCTCGGTGGTAAATCCGTAGGCGTATTCGTCCATGTTGAGCGCACCGACCAGCACAGCGCCGGCGCTTTCGAGCCGCCGCACCAATGTCGCGTCGCTGCGCGCGGGAGATGTCTCGCGCTCGATCGTCGATCCCGCCAACGTGCTGATGCCAGCGATGTCGAACAGGTTTTTCACCGCGAACGGCACACCGAGCAATGGCAACTCTCGCGTTCTCGGGCCATGTGGCGACGCGAGCGACGCATCGACCTGCGCCGCGCGTCGCAGCGCCCGTTCGCGAAGGACTTCGGTAAACGCATTGATGCGGCCATCGGTCGCGGCGATCCGATCGAGGCTGGCTTGAGCCAGCGCCACCGCGCTGACGTCGCCCGCGCGCACCGCCTCGGCCATCGCCCAGGCGTCGCCGCCCAAAATTCTGGCGGCGGTCATGGCTGTTTCTCCGCCGGGTTCAGCGGCACGAAGTGCAGTGCCGGCTCGTCGGACGGCGCGAGCGGCACCGCGTCGAGCATCGCCGCATACCCAGCCGCGAGCATGAAGTAACGCAACACACCCGGCCGATGCGCGGGTTGCAGTTCCAGCCCGAGCGCAACGGCTACAGCGTCGACATAGGCTTCCGCCTCGACTGGTTTCATCGCCTGACCTCGCGCTGGAAGATTTCGAGGCTGCGCTTCTTGGTCGCCACGAAGCCGGGTTCGCTCAAGGTCTCGACCGTGCGCGGCCGCGCGTCGGCGTAGTGAAGAATTTCGGCAACCCGGGTCGGGCGCTTTGTCAACAGCAGCACATGGTCGGCCAAATACACCGCTTCTTCCAGGTCGTGCGACACCAGCAGCATGGTCGTGCCGGTTTGCATGAAAACCTCCTGCAGCTTTTCGCGGATGAAAAGTGTCATCTCGAAGTCGAGCGCGGAGAAAGGCTCGTCGAGAAACAGCACTTCCGGATTCGGTGCCAGCGCGCGCATGATCGATGCGGTTTGCTGTTGTCCGCCGGACAATTCATACGGAAAGCGCTCGAGGTCGAACTTGACGTCGAAGGACGCGACCAGCTCTTGCATGCGCCGGTCCACCTGCGCCTTGCTGCGGCCTTCGAGCTTGAGCGGATAAGCGATGTTGTCGATCGCGCGCATCCACGGAAACAGCGCTTCGCGGTAGTTCTGGAACACATAGCCGAGCTTGGTGTCCTTGCGCTCCTTTCCATCGAACAGGATCTGGCCCGCATCGACCGGAACGAGCCCGGCGATCATGTTGATCAACGTCGACTTGCCGCAGCCGTTCGGCCCGAACACCGAGACGATCGCGCGCTTCGGAATATCGAGGTCGAAGTCCTGGTACAGCGGCCACCCGGCGAAGTGCTTGGTCAGGCCGCGAATGGTGATGTGGGTTCCCGGCGGTCCGGGCTCGAACTTCGGCGCTGGCACGTCGGCATAGACCGGCCCGCCGATGACGCTCTCAGTCATGCGCATGAATGGTCTCCGTCACCGGCCGCTCCAGTGCACGATGCGGCGCTCGATCGCGAGGAACAGGATGTTGAGCGCGTAGCCGAGCGCGCCGGCAGCGAGGATCGACGCGTACATGTCCTTCACGTTCATCACCTGCTGCGAGTTGATGATGCGATGGCCCAATCCGCGATCCGATCCGATGAACATTTCGGCGACGATCACGATCACCAGCGCCATCGACACCGCCGAACGCAGCCCCACGAACGATGGCTGCAGGCTCTCCCAAACCAGCACGTCCCTGAAAATCTGCCAGCGCGACGCACCCATCACGCGCGCTGCCATCACGCGCTGCTTGCGCGCGTTCATCACGCCGTAAGCACTGTTGAACACGACGATCAGCAGCGCGCCGAACGCTGCGATCGCGACCTTGTTGATGTCCGAGGTGCCGAAGATCATGAGGAACAACGGAATCAGCGCCGACGACGGGGTCGAGCGAAAAAAGTCGATCAGAAACTCGACGCTGCGATAGGCTTTTTCGTTGCTTCCGAGAAGCACGCCGAGCGGCATCCCCACCACCCCCGCGATCAGAAACGCCTGGAGCGTGCGCCAGACCGTGACGCCGAAGTCGGTCAGCAGCGAGCCACCGGCCAGCCCGGTCAGCAATGCAGCAATGGCATCGACCGGAAGCGGAAGCAGGATCGGCTTAATGAAACCGAAACGTACGACCAGGTCCCAGACGATGAACAGCACGATCGGGCCGATGAAAGGCAGCGCTTTCAGCCAGCGCGACGATCGCGGCGCCGACGCCTGGCCTAGCCCGATCGATCCGGATGGAGGCGCCCACGGAGCCGCTTGCGCGGGTTTGGCCGAAGCGTTTTCGCTCATGCCGCTCAGCCCTTGTAGAGCATCGAATGCACCAGAAGGCGTGAAGAGAAAACGCCTTTCTCGGAGAACAGGTCGAAGAATTTCTGGAAGTAGGCAACGTCGGCCGCAGTGAATTCGTTGTACATCGTGTAAGCCGCGAGCGGCACCTCGCCGGTCAGCGCACCGTCGATCGCCGTGTAGCCCTTCAGGTACTGGCGTGCTTCGACGGGTTTGCTGCGCACGTAGGCCACGCCCTTCCCGTAGGCCTCGATGAATTTCTTCGCTTCGGTAGGATGTTCCTTGATGAAGTTCGCGGTCAGCGAGGCCGAGCCGCCGAACCACGGCGCCATCGGGTCGCCGAGCACATAGTGGGCGATGACGCCGGCCTCGAGTGTTCGAGTGACGTTTTTCAGTCGGCCGATGGTGCCCGTGGGCTCGAGGGTGTAACAGCCGTCGACCTGGCCCGCAGCGAGTGCCGCCACGTGCTGCCCGATCGGCAATTCGACGACCGTCGCGCCGGTTGCACCCGCACGCTCCAGCACCGTTTTGGCGAGCGTGACGTTCTGGATCCCGGGGCCGGAAGCGACCCGCTTGCCCTTCAGATCGCTGATCACCTTCGCCGTACTCGCGACCGGCACCAGCACTTCGTCGAGCACGTTCTTCACGTTGCTCGGATTCGAGCAGAAGATCTTGAAGGTGCCCGCCTGTGCGATCTCGCCGACCGCGATATTGGCCGAGCCGGTGCCGTTGGCGCTGCCGTCGCTGCGCTCGGACAACATGGCTTCCATGATCTGCTGGGCGCCTGCGAAGCGCTGCACTTCGACGTCCAGGCCCGCATCCTTGAAATAGCCCTGCTCGACAGCCGAATAGAACGGCAGTCCGGCGGCGATCGGCCAATAGCCGATCCGGATCTTGGGGCCGGCCTGCGCGCGCGTGAGCGCCGGTGCCGCAAGCACGGCGAGACCCGCCGCACCCGCGCCGAGAAGCTTGCGTCTGGAAGTCGATGGAGAGAGCTGCTTTTGCTGCATGGAAGATTTCCGTGGAAGGGTTGAAAACCGAGCGGGAGGATGGCGTCGTGGATCAATTCGTCGGGTCACAGATCGCCGAGGCATATCGGCGCCAGCCACCGTATTGCGTGATGTCTTCGGCGTTGCCGAGCGCATGCGGCTCGCAGACGAAGCCCTTAACGGCGGAACCGTCGGCAAGCATTAGCGTCCCGATGCCGAGCGGCGAGGGGATTTGCGCGACAAAGCCTCCGAAGTGCGGCATCGGCATTTCCCACACCTCGACTTCTATTGCCGCGCCTTCCCCTGGCCCGACCCGCACCAGACCCGGCTTGGGTGGTGTGCTGTCCGGCAATGCATAGAGGCGATAGAGCGGCGCGGTCGAGGTGGTTGCTATCAATCCGGCGCCACGCGATGTCAGCTGCGCATTCAACGGCATGCCGGAAAGGTGCGCGCCCACCACGGCAATTCGGATCGATGCCGCTTCCGTCGCTGATGCGCCGAACACGGCCACCGGGTCGGGTAGTCGCTCGTCCGTGGCGCCGAGTGACAGCGCCGTGCCATGGTGGTAGCGCTGCGCCAATTCGGCGAGTTGCAAATCGCTGCCGCACCGACCGACGAAGGTCACGCCGAACGGCAAACCATCCGGGCGCAAGCTGCTCGGCACCGAGATCGCGGCATAGTCGAGCAGGTTCACGAAGTTGGTGTAGGCGCCCAGGTTGCGATTGAGCGCGACCGGATCGGCCTGCATGGCTTCGATCGTGTAGTGCGTCGGCGCGGTGGGCAGGAACAGCAGATCGATCGTCTTCCACAGAGGCTCGACCTGTTGCGCGAGCTGGCGCAGTCGCGTTTGTGCCTCGATCAGGTCGGCGGCGCCGTACGACTGTCCGTTGGCCAGGATGCTGCGCACCGGCTCTATCACCTCCTCCGGATGCCGATCGAAGAAGGCGCGCACGGCCGCGTAGCGTTCGGCCACGAGCGCGCTGTCGTACAGCAGCCTTGCCACCGCTGCGAGCGGCGCATAGTCGATCGCGACCCGCTTGCCGCCCATCGCTTCCAGACGCACTACTGCGGCGGCGAATTCGTCGGCGGTGGCGCTGTCACCGAAAAATTCGAGCTGCGCCGGGACGCCGAAACGGAAGTGCGCCGGAAACGGATCGACCGCAAGCTGCAATGCACGGCCATAAGGGTCGGCCGTGTCGAACCCCATCGACGCCTTGAGTACGCGCACCGCCAGGCCGACCGTGCGCGCGAAAATCGAAACGCAGTCGAGGCTCTGCGCCGCGGGTACCACACCACTCGTACTGACGAGGCCGCGCGACGGCTTGAGCCCGACGATGTTGTTCAAACCCGCGGGCACCCGACCCGAACCCGCCGTGTCGGTTCCGAGCGCGAAGTCGACCTGCCCTGTCGCAACGACAAACGCAGAGCCCGAGCTCGAGCCGCCCGAGACATAGCGCGCATTGAAACTGTTCGGCACCGCGCCATAGGGCGAGCGGGTGCCGCTCAGACCACAGGCGAACTGATCGAGATTGGTTTTGCCGACCAGCTCGGCGCCCGCATCGAGCAGGCGCTGCACCACATGGGCATGCGCTTTCGCAACCCGGGCGAATGCCGGGCATCCAGCCGTGGTCGGTATGCCTTCCACGTCGATGTTGTCTTTGACCGCAAAGCGCAATGCAGCCAGCGGCCCGCGTGGCCCGGCCGCAGCGCTTCGGATCGGCGCTTCGAGCCGATCGATCCACGCCGCTCCGGCGCTGCCATCCTGTTCATGCACCATCTCAAAGCATCCTGTCTTGTGCACAAGATGAGATGCAAGGCGCGTGCCAAAGTCATGGCGCCATCAGTTTCGACAGGCTGTGACGGAGACCGCGCTTGGGTAGATGACGGATGTGCGTCACTCAGGGTCTGTTCGCCCGCATGAAAGGACTCGTCCTCTATTGGCCTGGCGCGAAATCCATCCCCGTCAATTGAAAGATGAGCGGTCTACCGGGAAGGCCGGAAAGCGCAGTCCGGAGAATGGTCAATAGCCGTGTTGCGGGCGAATTATGCAGACGCCCGATGCGCCAAGCACAAATTCAAGCGGAAAATGCTACGTATTTTGTAGCTGTTTGCGCACGCCAATTGGACGTTTCAGCCACTTTTTCTTATAAATTCTTCAACCGCCCTGATGCGGTCGCTTACCCGGGTTCTTTTTGCTGCGGGTGTGCGAGCCGCGCTCCTGGCTCGACTTCTGGCCGGTGCCCATTTTGGGCAACGTGAAACCCGGAGCGGGCACGGGCTTGGGGGCGTGGATGTCGGCTTCGACACGAATTTTCTTGGGCATGATCTTTCCTTGGCGAGACGGGGATGGCAAACCCTCTAATGTAACGAGGCGGCGCTGGTCGCGCGCGCCTACCTGGCCGCGTCGACGCGCCGCGCCAGGGTTTCCTGTCGGCGCCCGAGCCAGATGCTGTTGACGAGCCACGCGGCTGAGAGCAGCACGCCGGCCACCGCTACGCCTTTCATGCCCCAGCCCATTCCTCCCACGCCGCTGATCAGTGCGTAACACCAGGCTCCGACCTGGTCGCCCACGCGATAGACGAAGGTGTCGATGAAATTCTTGGCCTTGTAACGTTCCTCGCGCGAAAGCACTGTGAAGAGAACCTCGCGCGCCGGCCGTGCAATCGCGAAGTTGCCAGCTCTGCGCAAGACCTGAAAGCCGACGACTGTCGCGATGCCCGGAACGACCGCGAGCAGGCCGAAACCGAGCATGCTCAACGCCGGAATCAAGGCGAGCGTGACCGTGAAGCCCAGCAACCGGATCAGCCGCGCGGTGGCGAAGGCTTGCGCCAGCAAGGTCAGCAGGTTCACCAGCAAGTCGATGCGGGCGAAGAACGCGGTTTGCGCGCCGCGCGTCTGGAACGCGGTGCTCGCGATGCCGGCCTGCTCGAAGTAGAGAAAAGTCGAGCCGACCGCGAACAGCAGCATGTAGAGGCAGACGTTGCGCAGATAGGGCGAGCGCAGGGCGTCGCGGATGCCCGAGAACACACCGCCGCCGATGGCTGCGTCAACTTGCGCCACCTGCAGCGCTGCCGCCGGGCGATTGTCGACCGCGATTGAATGCACCGCGCATTTCGACAACCGGCGCGCACCGAACACCGCGACCTCGAGCAGCAACGCCGCGCCGATGAAGAGCAACGGCGCTGGCAGATGCTCAGCCAACACCGAGGTCAGGCCCGAGCCGATGATCGCGCCGACGGTCGCACCGGCAGCGATGAAGGCGAACAACCGCTTGCCTTGCTCGGCGCTGAACACATCCACCACCAGCGCCCAGAACACCGAGACCACGAACAGATTAAACACCGAGGTCCAGATGAAGAACGCGCGGCCGACCCAGACCTGCGCCGCCGGATCGGCCCAGCGCAGCGCAGCGGCAAACAACAGGATGTTGAGCGCGAAGAAGCGGTAGGTGAGCGGAATGAAGCGGCTGCGCGGTAGTTTGCGAACCAGTGCCGCGAACGGCAGGTTGAACGCGAGCATCGCGACCAGCGTGCCCGTGAAGAGCCAGGGCAGATTCGCGACGCCGCCCGCGACGCCGAGCTGGTCGCGGATCGGCCGCAGGATGTAGTAGGCCGACAGCAGCGCCAGGATGTAGAGCCAGGCCCAAGCGAGCGATGGCATTTCCGCCTCGTGTACGTCGATCGCGCGGCACAGCAGGCGGTGGGCGAAGCCACTCGCGCCTTGCGCTGGAACCGGCTTCGCGATCGGCGCCGACGTCGATGCGCTGGCCGGCTGATCCTCGGGCTGTGGTTTGGGGTCGCTCACGGATTGGGGCTCGTTCAAGCGTGAGGAGTTTGCAACCGGAGAGCGACAGCTGCATCGAGCGGGAATAATGCGCCTTGGTCCTTTGCGCCCTCAGCGCCCTTCGCGCCGTTCATGCCATCTCCTTCTTCCGACGCTGCCACATCCGCGTCTTCCAGCGCATCCACGCCCTCGCCGGAGGAAGCGCGACCGCCGTGGCGCGACACGCTCAAGGTGTATCTGGAAGCGCCGACCTTGCGCATGTTCGCGCTCGGCTTTTCGGCCGGGTTGCCGCTGTTGCTGGTATTGGGCACATTGAGCTTTCGCTTGCGCGAAGCGGGCATCGACCGATCGACGATCGGCTACCTGAGCTGGGTTGGCCTCGCCTACGGATTCAAGTGGGTCTGGGCGCCGCTGGTCGACCGCTTGCCGCTGCCAGGGCTCACGACATGGCTCGGCCGCAGGCGCGGCTGGCTGCTGTTGTCGCAAGCCGTGGTGATCGGCGGTTTGATCGGCATGGCCTTGAACGATCCTCGCGCGGGTTTGCAACCACTGGTCGTCTGCGCGCTCGTCGTGGCCTTCGGATCGGCGACGCAGGACATCGCGCTCGACGCCTTTCGCATCGAATCGGCCGCGACGCGCAAACAGGCGGCGCTCGCGGCGGCGTATCAAACCGGGTATCGGCTCGCGATGATCTGGGCCGGCGCCGGCGTGTTGTGGGTCGCGGCCTGGGCCGAGGTCGCGCCGAGCGGGAACATCGCAGGCCCCTCGATCTATCAGAACGCGGCCTGGAAAACTGCGTACCTCGTGATGGCCGCGTCGATGGCAGTCGGCGTCATCACGGTGCTGATCTCGCGCGAGCCGGCGCCGCGCGCGTTCGCACCGGCCCGCAGCGTCGGCGAGTGGTTGCAGAGCGCGCTCGTCGAACCTTTCGCCGACTTCATCCGCCGCTACCGCTGGCAGGCCGCGTTGATCCTGTCGCTGATCGCGATCTACCGGATCAGCGACGTGGTGATGGGCATCATGGCGAACCCGTTCTATGTCGACATGGGCTACACCAAGGACGAGGTCGCGACGGTCAGCAAGATCTTCGGCGTGATCATGACTTTGGTCGGTGCTTTCGTCGGCGGCGTGATGTCAATGCGGATCGGCGTGATGCGGGTGCTGATGCTCGGCGCGGTGCTGAGCGCGGCGACCAACCTGCTCTTCGCCTGGCTCGCATCGCGCGGGCACGATCTCACAGCGCTGGTCGCGGTGGTATCGGCCGACAACCTCGCGGGCGGCATCGCGTCGGCAGCTTTCATCGCCTACCTGTCGAGCCTCACCAACATCAACTATTCGGCGACGCAGTACGCGTTGTTCAGTTCGCTGATGCTGCTCGCGCCGAAATTCATCGCGGGATTTTCGGGCCGATTCGTCGATGCATATGGCTATTCGGCGTTTTTCGTTTCGACCGCGGCGCTCGGTGTGCCGGTGCTGTGGCTGGTATGGCTGGCTTCGCGCAGTTTGAGCGTAAATAGTGGCGATAGCGCCGGTGGATAGTGCGCAGACAGCTATTTATTCGATAGCATCTGCGAATATGTGCGACGCGGCACTGACCCGCTGTGCGGGGACTCCACGAACACCGCAGTGGCGCAGCGGCGCAAGCTGGTAGCCTTTCCAGTTCTTTACCCAAAATCAGACCGTGCCGGACCGCATCGCTCCCTTGCGCATCAGCGCCTACACCACGACCACTGCGCTCGGTAGCGGCAACGCGGCGATGCGTTCCGCGCTCGAAGCGGGCCGAAGCGGCTTGCGGCAAAACGACTTCAGCGCCGCCCCGCTCGCCACCTTCATCGGCCGGGTCGAGGGCGTCGAAGACACGCCGCTGCCAGCCGAATTCCGCGCCTGGGACTGCCGCAATCACCGCCTCGCGTGGATGGGACTCGAAGCCGACGGATTCCGCGCTGCGGTCGCTGCCGTGCGAGAGCGATACGGCGCAGCGCGTGTGGCTGTGCTGCTCGGCACATCGACCTCGAGCATCGGCGAAACAGAAGCCGCATACACCCAAGTCGATGCCGAAGGCCGCTTTTCGCCGGCGCAGCGCCGGCCGCTCGTACACACGCCGCATTCGCTCGCGATGTTCGTCGCCGAGGTGCTCGGCATCGACGGGCCGGCATCGACGATTTCGACCGCTTGCTCGTCGAGCGCCAAGGTGTTCGCGAGCGCCGAACGCATGATCCGGCTCGGCCTGGTCGACGCGGCGGTGGTCGGCGGCGTCGATACCTTGTGCGGCAGCGTGCTGTTCGGCTTCAACTCGCTCGAACTGGTGTCGCCTTCGCCCTGCAGGCCGTTCGATGCGGCGCGCGATGGCATCAGCCTCGGCGAAGCAGCCGGTTTTGCATTGCTGGAACGCGGCGATACCGGAGATGGGGCGGGCCTTCGTTTGCTCGGCTACGGCGAAGCCAGCGACGCGCACCACATGTCCACGCCGCATCCCGAAGGCGCGGGCGCCGAACGCGCGTTGGGCGACGCGCTCGCGCGCGCGGGCATCGCGGCCGATGCGATCGACTACATCAACCTGCACGGCACCGCGAGCAACAAGAACGACGAGGTCGAAGCCGCGTTGGTCGCGCGCCGCTTTCCGGCGCGCACGCATGCGAGCTCGACCAAGGGCTTCACCGGCCACACGCTCGGCGCGGCCGGCATCGTCGAAGCCGCGATCAGCCTGAACGCGATCGAGAGCGGGTTCATGCCCGGCACGCAGAACACCGAACAACTCGATGCCGATTGCGGCCCGCAGATTCGGCTCGCACCGGCGCGCGGCGAGGTGCGGATCGCGCTGTCGAATTCCTTCGGCTTCGGCGGCAACAACTGCGCGCTGATCTTCGGCAAGAGCACAGTCGCATGAGCACCCACCCGCCGACGCTCTACATCGAAGGCCCGGCCTTCTGGTCGCCGACACTGCCGGGCTGGGCCGAGGCGCGCGCTGCGTTTCGCGGCGAAGGTGGGCTTTCCGATCCGCCCGCCAAGCGGCCCGCGCCACAGATGTTGGCTGCAGCCGAGCGGCGCCGCGCACCGGACACGGTCGCACTGGCGCTCGACGTCGCCGCGCAGGCCATCGCCGCGTCGGGCCGCCATGCCGCCGACCTGCCTTGCGTGTTCGCCTCGGCGCATGGCGACCTCGCGATCAACGACTACATGTGCGCGACGCTCGCGAGCGATCCGAAATTGCTGTCGCCGATCAAGTTTCATAACTCGGTTCACAACGCGGCCGTCGGTTACTGGACCATCGGCACGGGATGCCACGAATCGAGCACCTCGCTCGCGGCCTTCCAGCGCAGTTTCGCCAATGGCCTGCTCGAAGCCGCGACCCTCTGTGCGGCGGATCGCACAGCCGTGCTGCTGGTCGGCTACGACGTGCAGGCGGTCGGCGCGCTGGCGTCGGCGACCGCGAGCAACGGACTGCTGGCCGTGGCGCTGGTGCTCGCGCCCGAAGCTGGCGAGCGCAGCGTGGCGGCGCTGGATTGGTCGCTCGAAACCGGCACACCGACGAATGAAGATGCATCGCCGATCCAGCCGGCGGCGAGCGCTGCCGCGCGCAGCCTCGGCGGCAACGCGATGGCCGATGCGCTGCCGTTTTTCGAAGCCTTGGCGACCGGCGAACGCGCGTCGTTAGCATTGCCGATCGCCGATGCGCTCTCGCTGGCCATTCGCTTGGCCCCGATCGAGGAAGGCTGACACCATGTCCATCAGCGTCGAAGTTGCATCCGCGCCATCCCGATCGACTGCGCCCTCGCCGCACCGGCACGACGTCGTCATCATGGGCGGCGGCCTCGCGGGCCTGACCCTGGCGCTGCACCTGAAGCAGCGCTTCGGCGACATCGACGTGCTGGTGCTCGAACGGCGCGGCCACCCGGTGCCGCATGCGACGCACAAGGTCGGCGAGTCGTCGGTCGAGATCGGCGGGCATTACTTCGACACGGTGCTCGGCCTCGCCCCGCATCTGCACGGCGCCCAGTTGCGCAAGTTCGGCTTTCGATTTTTCTTTTCCGAAGGCCGGCGTGATATCGATCAGGTGACGGAAGTCGGCGCAAGCCGCTACCTCTCGGTGCCGAGCTATCAGATCGACCGCGGCATTTTCGAGAACTATCTGGCCGAAGAAGCGCAGCGCCGCGGCGTGCGCTTCGTCGACGCGGCGATGGTTCGCAGCATCGATCTGGCCGAAGGCAACGAGCCGCACCGGATTCGGTGGACAGAAGTCGATGGGCAGAACAACGGTGTCTCCCGCGAAGCCGAGTGCCGCTGGGTCATCGACGCCTGCGGCCGCGCGGGTTTGCTCAAACGCCAGCTCGATCTGGCCGAATCGAATGCGCACGACGTCAATGCGGTGTGGTTTCGGATCGGCGCGCGGATCACGATCGACAACTGGTCCGATGATGCCGACTGGCAGGCGCGCTGCGTTGCGCCCGAGCGCTGGCTCTCGACCAACCACCTGGTCGGCACCGGTTACTGGGTCTGGCTGATTCCGCTCGCCTCGGGTTCGCATTCGATCGGCATCGTGGCCGATCCGCGCTTTCATCCGCTCGCGCAGATCGATACCTTCGACAAGGCGATGGACTGGTTCGAACGCTGGCAACCGGGGCTGTTCGATGCGCTCGACGCCGAGCGCGACAAGTTGCAGGACTTTGCGTTTTTCCGCAATTTCTCGTATGGCTGCAAACAGCTTTTTTCGGGCCAGCGCTGGGCTTTGACTGGTGAAGCGGGGCTATTTCTCGACCCCTTCTATTCTCCGGGCAGCGACTTCATCGCGATCGCGAACACCTATATCGTCGACCTGATCGGCCACGACTTGAGGGGCCGCAAAATCGAAGCACGCGCGCAGCTCTACGACCAGATCTTTCACTCGTTCTACGACAGCACGCTGGCGCTGTACCAGGACCAGTACGCGCTGTTCGGCGACCCCGAAGTGCTGCCGGCGAAAGTGATCTGGGACTACAGCTATTACTGGGGTGTGCTCGCACAGCTGTTTTTTCAGGACCGGCTCACCGATCTGGTGGTGCTTGGCGCGTTGCGCAGCGAGCTCGCCTACTGCCAGGAATTGAACCGCGCGGTGCAAACGTTTTTCAGGGATTGGTCGGCGCATACCGACAAACGCAACCCGGCCGCGATGCGCGATCAGGCTGCGCTGCCCTGGTTCGCCGAGCTCAACCGCGGATTGACCGAGCGTGAAGACGCAGAGGCGTTCAAGCAGCGCCTTCGCACCAACACCGCGCTGCTGCATACGCTCGCGCGCCAAATCCTCGAGCGCGCCTGCACCGGAAACACGGCGCTGGGCGATACGGCGCTGCATACGCTTTTAGAGTCAAATCAGCTTGAAACACCCGTGGATAAAGCGCAGACAGCTATGCTTTTTGAAGCTATATGACAGAGGAGCGACGATGACTTCGCGCATGATCATCCGTATCCAGCGCGGCATCGCGGTGCTGTGCGCGACGCTTGTTCTCGCGATGACGCCACTCGTGGCGGCAGTCGCCGGGCCGCCCGAATACGCGAAGGGCATGGCCAGCGCCGACGGCATCGGCACCCGTTACATGGGCCGCGAGATCGCGCAAGTCATGGGCTGGCAGGGCGCGGCGTGGCTGGAGCGCGAAGAACGCTCGAAGGAAGAACGAACGGATTTGTTGCTCGAAGCACTGGCGCTCGGACCCGGCATGGTGGTGGCCGACATCGGTGCCGGCACCGGCTACCTGTCGCGCCGGATGGCGCGGCAAGTGGCGCCCGATGGAAAAGTTTTGGCGGTCGATGTTCAACCCGAGATGGTTGCGATGCTTCGCAAGAGCGCCGAGCGCGAAGGGCTGCGCAACATCGTGCCCTCGCTCGGCACCGAGACCGATGTTCAACTGCTCGCCGACTCGCTCGACATGGCGGTCATGGTCGACGTCTATCACGAGCTGTCGCATCCCTGCGAAGTGGCAGCCAGCATCGTGCGAGCGCTCAAACCCGGCGGCCGGCTGATCTTCGTCGAATACCGCGCTGAAGACCCGAACGTGCCGATCAAGGCGCTGCACAAGATGAGCGAAGCGCAGGTGCGGCGCGAAGCCCAGGTGCATCCGCTGGACTGGGTTCGCACAGTCGAAACGCTGCCCTGGCAGCATGTGGTGATTTTCAGGAAGCGCGGCTGAAGGCGGACAGCCGAACGCGAAGGACGCCAAGGTTCCGCGAAAGGCGCGAAAGGAAAGCCAGACAATTGACTGGATCCATTGGCATCTTTTGCGTCGTTTGCGTCGTTTGCGTCGTTTGCGAGTTTTCGCGCTCTTCGCGTTCGGCGGCCCGATCCCATTTACCCAACTTTACGAATCCTTCAATCCCTCTTGCCGCAGACGCCGCACGATTGCGCCCATGAGCACACCGCAACTGTTGATGATCGAAGACGATAGCCGCCTGGCCCAGATGGTCGGCGACTACCTCGGGCCGTCGGGCTTCACGTTCCGCCATGCGGGCGATGGCGCGAGCGGGCTCGAGCAGTTGCAGCAGCAGCAGCCCGATCTGGTCATTCTCGATTTGATGCTGCCCGATACCGACGGGCTGGATGTGTGCCGTCGCATTCGTGCGCTGCCCGGCGCGCTGGCCCGGGTTCCGGTGTTGATGCTGACGGCCAAGGGCGATGCGATGGACCGGGTGATCGGCCTCGAAATCGGCGCCGACGACTACCTGCCCAAGCCTTTCGAGCCGCGCGAATTGCTGGCGCGAATTCGCGCGGTGCTCAGGCGAAAGAGCGACGGTGGGGCGAACGAGAACGGCGCCGGAATGCTGCGCTTCGGTTCGCTCGAAATCGATCGCGATGCGCGCACCGTCACGGTCGGCGATGCGCCTGCCGAGCTGACTTCCTATCAGTTCGACCTGCTGGTGGCGATCGCCGAGCGGGCGGGTCGGGTGCTCACGCGCGACCAGATCATGGAAGCGGTGCGCGGGCGCGAGCTCGAAGCCTTCGACCGTTCGATCGATGTCCACATGGGCCGGATTCGCGCCGCGATCGAAGCCGATGCGAAAAATCCGAAGCGGATCCTCACGGTGCGAGGCGTGGGGTACGTGTTCGCGAAGCAGCAGGATTGAAGGAAGCGGGATCGGACAGCCGAACGCAGAGGTCGCAAAGGTTTCGCAGAGGACGCAAAAAAATCATCCAAAAAGTTTGGTCTTTTGCGACTTTTGCGTAACTTTCGCGTCCTTCGCGTTCGGTAATCCAATTTCTGCCTCATGAAAAACCTCTACACCCGCCATCTCTACGTGCGCATCTGGCTCGCGGTGGTCGCTGGCGTGGTGTTGCTCACCTTGATGGCGAGTTGGCTGGTGCGGCAAGCGGCAGAAAACGAACGCGACCGGCTCTCGGGCCAGCCGCGTGGCGTGATCGTGACCGACGCGAAAGACCGCCCGATCGGCATGGGGCAGGCGACGCGGGTGCGCGGCCAGGGCGTCGAGTTCGACGTCACGCTCGATACCGGCCAGGCGTTTTCGCTGCAGCTTCAACCGCGCGATCAGACGCAAGGCAGCAACAACGAAGAGCGTATCTGGCGGCCCTGGCGCACGCCGTTCGGGCTGACCTGGATGATCGCGCTGGTCGGCGTGATCGTGGCGCTCGGTGTCTACCCGATCGTGCGCCGGCTCACCAAGCGGCTCGAAGCCCTGCAGCGTGGCGTGCAGCGCTGGGGCGAAGGCGATTTGTCGGTGCGGGTGCCGCAGGGCGGCGAAGACGAAATCGCCGACTTGAGCAAGCGCTTCAACGACGCGGCAGCGCGCATCGAAACGCTGGTGCGCTCGCACAAGTCGCTGCTCGCGAATTCGTCCCACGAATTGCGCTCGCCGTTGGCGCGGATCCGGATGGGGCTCGAACTGATGAGCGAACGGCCGACCGCGGCGGTGCGTAGCGAGATCTCCCGCAACATCGGCGAACTCGATCAGTTGATCGACGAGATTCTGCTCGCGAGCCGGCTCGATGCGAGCGAGGCCGACGTGGGCACGCCGGAGCAGGTCGACTTGACCGGCCTCGCCGCCGAGGAATGCGCCCGCACCGGCGCCGAACTCGACGTGGCACCGCACAGCAGCAGCGCAGCGTTGACGGTGAACGGCGTACCGCGCTTGCTCCGACGTGCGGTGCGCAACCTGCTCGAAAACGCACGCCGCTATGGCAACGGCGACATCACGCTCGAACTCGCCGCTGACGAACAACACGCTTTGGTGCGCGTGAACGACCGGGGCCCCGGCGTGCCGGCTGCATTGCGCGAGCGGATCTTCGAGCCCTTCTACCGGCTGCCCGGCGCGAGCGAACACAACGGCGGTGTCGGCCTCGGACTCGCGCTGGTGCAATCGATCGCCCAGCGTCACGGCGGTGCGGTGCGCTGCGAGGAGCGGCCCGGCGGCGGCGCCAGTTTCGTGATCGCGCTGCCGCGCATGGCCGACGCACGCGTCCGGCCCGATGGTGGTGTGTCGATACTTTGAGCCTGGATTGCGATTTGAATGAAAAGTGGCTGAAACGCCCACTGGACGTGCGCAGACTGCTACATATTTCATAGCACCTGGACGATCCGACGGCCTCGGTAAATCCGCATGCGCGAGAGCGATGGTCATTCGCCTGGCTAGGGTGCTCTGCACAACCCGCCGCGCCGGCCTTTCCGCTGGGGTTATGCAGAGCATCCCTAGAATCCGCGCCATGCAAAGAGCCCAACTCGTTAGACCCGCGGCATTCATCTGGGGGCTCGTGGTGTTCATGCCGGTCGGACTCGATTACACGGGTTTCGGCTTGACGCTGCTCGCATTGCTCATCGCGGGCGGTTGGCAAGACCGGTACACGCGGCTGCGCGCGCATCCGCTGTGGTGGCCGACGCTGGTGTTCGTCGGCTGGACGCTGGTGGTGCTGGCGCTGCGGCCGCACTATCCGCAAACCGGTGAGAACCTGGTGCATGGGTTGCGCATCGCCGCGACGATTTTGATCGCGCTGGCGCTCACGCGCGAGGAAGCCATCTGGGGCCTGCGCGGCTTCGGCGTCGCGGCAATCGCGAGTCTGGTGATGATCGCGCTCTATCACACGGTCGGCTTTCCGGTTGTCGAAGCCTGGCGCGGCGTGCTGATTCTGGTCGGCAACAAGTCGATCAGCAATGCGCTGCTGCTGACCATCGTCGGCGCGAGCGCGGGAACGCTCGGCCTGTACTGGCTGGCCGAGGAAGGCCGGCCGTACCGCGCGCTCATGGCGTTCGCGCTGCCAGTCGCGGTGATCGCGATTGTCGCCGGGCCCTTGCCGTCGCGCACTTCGCTGGTCGCGATGTTGGCGGCGTTGCTGCTCGCCTGCCTGCATCAGTGGCGGCGGCAGTTGCGGATGCTCGCGCTCGCGATGGTGATCGGCGGCGCGGCGATCGGCGTCGGCATCTGGCAATCGCCCAACGTGCAGCAGAAGTTCGAGCTCGGCGTGAAAGAAGTCGAGGCCGCGCAAGCCGGCGCGGTGTCCGAAGGCAGTTGGGTGGTGCGCTATTACATGTACCGCGACACCGCGAAGATGATGCTCGATCGTCCGATCGCGGGCTGGGGCATCGGCGGCTGGACCGAGCAATGGCACCTGCGCGGCCCGAAGCTGCTGGCCGACTACAACATGCCGCACAACGACTACCTGTGGATGGGCGCGCAGGCCGGCATTCCGGGCGCGCTGACCTTGCTTGCGATCATGCTGGTCGGCCTGTGGCACGCCTGGCGCCGCGACGACCTGACCGGCCGGCTCGCCTTCGTCACGATGGCGATCCTCGCGCTCGCGACCAGCCTCAACTCGGCCCTGCGCGATGCGCAGATCGGGCTGTGTTTGCTGTGGGTCGCGATGCTTTATCTCAGGCTGGTCGATGAGGATGGCGAGCCTTGGGAGGAAGTAATGCCGCAGCGCAAAGCGAACGTTTCATTGAGTCCGAATGCCTGAAAGGCGTTCCTCTACGTACAGCTTATAAGTTGAAGTATAATTGTCTTCCCCGGCTTTATACAAGGCTTGTCATGTCACAAATTACGCTCTATTTCGATGACGCAACCCAACTCCTGGTCGAGCAAGCTGCGACCGCCAGCGGCATGTCCAAAAGCCGATGGGTCGCGGAATGCGTTCGCAAACATGCTGGGCACGAATGGCCGAAAAATGTCATCGACCTGGCTGGTCGGTTTGCCGATTTCCCACTGCGTGAGGACGCGTCATCCGGGCGTCATGGCGAAGGTGCGCAAGTCGCGGACGTGCCTCGGTTGGGTTTCTGAAGCCGCTGATGCTGCTCCTCGACAGCAATACCATCAGCTACTACTTTCGCGGTGACCCGAAGGTGGTGCCGCGCCTTCAGGCGCTGGCGCCGTCGGAACTCGGTGTACCGGCCATCGTGGAGTACGAACTGCGGTACGGTCTCTTGCGCTTGCCACCGCAAGCTGCGAAAACGCGACTGGCAGCGCTGACCGAGTTCCTTAAACCAATGCAGGTCTTGCCCTTCGACAGCGAATGCGCCGCCCATGCAGCGCGCGTTCGGGTCGAACTGGAAGCAGCCGGCATGCCGATTGGCCCACACGACACCCTTATTGCTGCCACAGCATTGCGTTACCAAGCCGCCCTGATCACGCGAAACGTGTGCGAGTTTTCCCGGGTGCGGGGCTTGCAGTGGATCGATTGGCACGCCGAAGCGCGATGACGTCTTCGCAGCGAGTCTCCTTGCTCGCCGAAGCCTTCAATGCCCGATCCGCGGGTCGAGCACTTCGCCCGCCTTGAGTTTGTAGACAGTTCCGCAGTAAGCGCACTTCCCCTGCCCGGTGTGCGCGACATCGATATACACGCGCGGATGGGTGTTCCAGAGTTTCATGTCGGCCAAGGGATTGGGGCAAAAAACGCCGCCCAGATCGTTCACATCCTTGGCGAGCAGTTCGATGAAAGCGGAAGTAGCCATCAGATTCGTTCAGACCTTGGTAAGCCATTCGGCGTATTTCGGATTGCGGCCATGCACGATATCGAAAAACGCGCTCTGGATTTTTTCGGTGATCGGGCCGCGGCTGCCGGCGCCGATCTCGATACGGTCGAGTTCGCGCACCGGCGTGACTTCGGCTGCGGTGCCGGTAAAAAAGGCTTCGTCGCTGATGTAGACCTCGTCGCGCGTGATGCGTTTTTGCACCACCTCGATTCCGAGATCTTTGGCGATGTGCAGCACGGTGTTGCGGGTGATGCCGTTGAGCGCGCCGGCCGACAGATCGGGCGTGTAGACCACGCCGCCCTTGACCACGAACAGGTTCTCGCCCGCGCCTTCCGAGACGAAACCGCTCGCATCGAGCAGCAAGGCCTCGTCGTAGCCATCGTCCAATGCTTCCATGTTCGCGAGAATCGAATTGGTGTAGTTGGAGACGGCCTTGGCCTGCGTCATCGTGATGTTGACGTGATGGCGGGTGTAGCTCGAGGTCTTGACGCGAATGCCGCGCTTCATGCCCTCTTCGCCGAGGTACGCGCCCCAAGGCCAAGCCGCGACCATCACATGGATCGTGTTGCCCCTGGGGCTGACGCCGAGCTTTTCGGAGCCGATCCAGACCAGCGGGCGCAGGTAGCAGCTCTCCAACTTGTTCTCGCGCACCACCTGGCACTGTGCGGCGCTGATCTGCTCTGGTGAGAACGGAATCTTCATGCGCAGGATCTTGGCGCTGTTGAAGAGTCGCTCGGTGTGTTCGGCGAGGCGGAAGATCGCGGTGCCGTCCGTGGTGTTGTAGGCCCGCACGCCCTCGAACGCGCCGCAGCCGTAGTGCAATGTGTGGGTCAGCACATGGATCTTGGCGTCGCGCCAGTCGACCAGCTCGCCGTCCATCCAGATCTTGCCGTCGCGGTCTTCCATCGACGGCGGCACCGCAGCGGTCACGGTCGGAATGGCGCTCATAAGTTTTCTTTCGGGCGAGGTCGCTTGTTTGGGAGCATTGAATTTTACGGTGCGGCGGCCACCGCACTCATTCAAAAGTCGAGCCTTCACCCGATACAAGAAAAGGGCGGCCACGCCGCCCGCGGTCACGGCTCGAGCTGATCGCGAATCTCGCCGTCCTTGTGTGCCGCACTGTGGACATTCACGTACAAATGACCGGCTTTGTAGTCCTTCATCTGCGCGTCGGTGAGCTTTGCGCCATCGGGAACCATCCACATCCCGGCGGTGCCCTTTTGCAACGGCACGATGACAGGGCCGTTGCTGCCGGCCGCGCCGTCGTGGATATGCGCGGCGGTGCCGTCGATTCCCATGGTTTTGACACTGCCGCTCACAGCGCCGGTGTCCGAAATCTTGATCATGCTTTCGCCCGTCGCCGATGTGGTGACTGGCGGAACTTCCTCGGCGCCGCTGAGTTTGTTGTCAGCCGCGAACGCGTTTGCGCTGCAAGCGAGCGCGAACATCGATACGGCAATGGCAGCGGCCGTGCGGATTCCAGAATGAGTCGATGTGGGCATGAGAGATCTCCGATATGAATTCATGGGTATTTCGTCTGCGGCCGAGAATTCAGCCACACAAAAAGGATGCGCTGGCCGAGCCGATCAGAGTGTCGGAAAAAAGCGGCTTTCGGCATCGGCGCGCATCGGCTACCCGCGCGCGCGACTTCAGCGAGGTTTGGCGGAGTCCGGGCCTCGATCGTCCCGATCGACCGCCGCCTGCACCGCGCGATAGAACGCGGTGCGCCGCGCGCCGCGCGCCTTGTCGCTCGCAATCGGCCAGTTGCCGTTGCTCGCGATCACGAGCTGTCGCTTCGGGTCGATGAAGATGCCCTGACCGAAGATGCCCTGGGCGGCAAAGCTGCCGTCGTCGTAGGTCCACCAGAAGTAGCCATAGCCGCGGCCCGCATCCCCGATGTCGGCCTGCTTGTGGCCTGCGGCTTCGAACCAGCCTTCAGGCACGACGCTCTTGCCGCTCTCGCCGCTCTTGCCGCCTACCCGCCCATCCTGCAGCACGAAGATGCCGAATCGCGCGTAATCGCGCAGGCGCGCCGAAACGCAGCAGCCCGCGATCTCGTGGCCCGCGCTGTTGAGCAGCCAGGCCGCGTCGGCTTCCATGCCGAAAGGCTTCCAGACCTTCTCGGACAGGTAGTCCGACAAGCTCTTGTGCACCGCCTTTTCGACCAGCACGCCGACCAGATTGGTCTCGCCGGTGTTGTAGTGCCAGCGGGTGCCGGGCGCGGCCTCGCTCGGCAGCTTGCGCATATAGGCGGTGACCGGGTCGATGTCGCCTTCGGCTTCTTGCGCGTTGAAGAGCGCCACATCCGATTTCGGATCGGCATAGTCCTCGTTCCAGCGCACGCCCGAGCGCATCGTGAGCAACTGCTCGATGCTCACGCCGTCGTAGCCGCTGCCCGCGAGTTCGGGGATGTAGCGGGTCACGGGATCGCCCAGGCTCTTGATATGGCCATCGCGAATCGCCGCGCCGACCAGAGTCGAGGTGAACGATTTGGCCACCGAAAAGCTGGTCCATTTGCCTTTTTCGTCGTAGCCGAGCCCGTATCTCTCGAGCCGGATCTCGCCGCGCTGCACCACGACCAGGCCCGCGGTGTGCTGGTCTTCCATGAACGAGTCGATCGTCCACGATTTGCCGTCGGCCTGCCATTTGAGGGCGGTGGGCGCGATCGGCTTGCCGGGTGTCAACGGATACGGCGTGCCGCCCGCCGCGATCGCATGCGCGTCGGTCAGCCGCTCCATCATCCGGAAGGCCCTGGCGCGCTGCGGGTCGGTCCAGAACAGGATGTTCTTGTCGGTCGGCAGTCCGGCCGCGCGCGCGATGATGTTCCGGACTTCGCCGCAGGCGCCGAGGCCGGTGGATGCGGCCACTACGACCACGGCTGCAATCAACATACGTCTCATCGGCACAGCTTGCCTCGATTTATAAGAAAAGTGGTCGGATCGCCCGTCCTTCGTGCGCAGACAGCTATGTTATTCATAGCGTTTGTAGTCTCGATGCGGGCCGGTGAGTACCTCAGCCTCACTGTAATCCGCGCACCACATCCATCGCCTCCTCAATCCGATCGACCGCATGGATCGTCAAGCCCTCGATGTCTTTTGCGCCGCGTTTCGGCGCATTGGCCTTGGGCACCACGGCCACGCTGAAGCCGAGCTTGGCGGCTTCGCGCAAACGCTCTTGCCCGCGCGGCGCGGGCCGCACCTCGCCGGCCAAACCGACTTCGCCGAACGCGATAAAGCCCTTGGGCAGCGGCTTGCCGCGCAGGCTCGAGGTGATCGCGAGCATCACTGCGAGGTCGGCCGCCGGCTCGCTGATGCGCACACCGCCGACCGCGTTGACGAACACGTCCTGATCCATGCAGGCGATGCCCGCATGCCGGTGCAGCACGGCGAGCAGCATCGCGAGCCGGTCGCGATCGAGGCCGACCGACAAGCGCCGCGGGCTCGGGCCACCCGAGTCGACCAACGCCTGAATCTCGACCAGCATCGGCCGCGTGCCTTCGAGCGTGACCAAGACCACACTGCCGGGCACCGGCTCGGCATGCTGGCTCAAAAAAATCGCGCTCGGATTGGCGACGCCTTTGAGCCCGCGCTCGGTCATCGCGAAAACACCGATCTCGTTGACGGCGCCGAAGCGGTTCTTGATCGCACGCACGAGTCGGAAAGCCGAGTGCGTATCGCCTTCGAAATACAGCACCGTATCGACCATGTGTTCGAGCACGCGCGGCCCGGCGAGTGCGCCTTCCTTGGTCACATGACCGACCAGCACCACCGCTGTGCCGCTGGCCTTGGCGAAGCGCGTCAAATGCGCCGCGCATTCGCGCACCTGCGCGACCGAACCGGGTGCCGACGTGAGCTGGTCCGAATACACGGTCTGAATCGAATCGATCACCGCGATCGCCGGCCGCGTCGCGTCGAGCGTGGCGAGGATTTTCTCGAGCTGGATTTCAGCGAGCACCTGCACCTGTGAATGGTCGAGTCCGAGCCGGCGCGAACGCAATGCGATCTGCGCGCCGCTCTCTTCGCCGGTGACGTACAAGGTGTTGAGCCCCGCGCGCTGCAACGCATCGCCGGCTTGCAGCAACAAGGTCGATTTGCCGATGCCCGGATCGCCGCCGATCAAGGTCACGCCGCCCGCGACGATGCCGCCGCCGAGCACGCGGTCGAGTTCGGCGAGGCCGGTCGGCGTTCGGTCGACCTCGGCCGCTTCGATTTCCGACAAGGTCGCGAGTTCGGCGGTCTGGGCGAGCGCGGCGTAGGCCGTGTTGCCGAAGCGGTTTTGTGCGCTGCCCGGCGCGGGTGTGGCGGCCGTTTCGACCAGCGTGTTCCAGGCATTGCACGCGGGGCATTTGCCGAGCCATTTGGGACTCGCGGCGCCGCATTCGGTGCATACATAAGTCGATTTTTCGCGGGCCATGGCGATGAGTGTATCTGCGCGATCGAATTCGGTTGCTATTAAAAAGGTAGCTGTCTGCGCTTGTTCCACGGCCTTTGGAGGGCATTTTTAGCTGGTGTTCGATACGGAACTTACACTTGACTGTCATGCCGATGTCACAGCGATGTCATACGCAGTTGCGCTTCTGGCCACCCTCGGCATCGTCATTGAAATCAAAACACGGTCTATCGAAGCAGACCGGAAACATCGGCGCAAATGAATAATTTCGATGCATCACTCGTGCACTGGGTCAACCAGTTTGCGGGGCATTCGTGGACCTTCGACAAGCTCATGCGCTTCACTACCGCCAACAACCTGGTGAAAGATGGCGTGATCGTGATGCTGGTCTGGTGGGCATGGTTCAAGGATGGCGACCGCGCATCGGTCGGTCGGCGGCATGTGATTGCCACGTTGATTGGCTGCGCGGCAGCAATCGTCGTCGGCCGTGCACTGGCCTGGGCGCTGCCCTTCCGACTGCGGCCGATGCACGAGGATGCATTGCATTTCGTGCTGCCATTCGGCATGGAGCGCGGCGTGCTGGAAGGCTGGAGTTCGTTCCCGAGCGACCATGCGTTGCTCTTTTTTGCGCTCGCAACCGGGCTTCTGTTCGTCTCGCGCACGGCCGGCTGGGTCGCGCTGGCTTACACCGCGCTGGTGGTCTGCTTGCCGCGCATCTATCTCGGCTTGCACTACCCGACCGATATCCTCGCGGGCGCGCTGCTCGGCATCGCGATCGCATTGCTCGTGAACCTGGGGCTCACGAACAGCCGGGGCTTTCGTGCACTGGAACACTGGTCGATCGTGTGGCCACAAACCTTTTATCCGCTGCTTTTCCTCGCGACCTGGCAGATCGCGGACACTTTCGAGGGCGTTCGAACGCTCGCGCAGGCCGCTGGCAAAGCGCTTCTGGGTGGCGCGCATTGATCGCGATCGAGCGAATTCAGTCGCGATCCGTCGGTCGCTGCGCGCGGAACGCGATCGACACACCCAGCCCCGACACTGCGCCCGGGATCGCGGTCTGACCCAACACGATCTGCGCGCCGAGTCGGCTGGCGATGGTCCGCGCAATCGCCAGGCCGAGCCCCGAACCCGCCGCGCCGCTGCCCGCAATCCGGTAGAACGGATCGAACACGCGTTCGCGCTCGTCGGCTGCAATGCCCGGGCCGGTGTCGTCGATGCGCACCGTCACCGAATCGGCGCCCGCTTCGACCGAAACGTCGATTTGCCCGCCGGCCGGGGTGTAGCGCACGGCGTTCTCGATCAGATTGCGCAGCAGCGCCTTCAAGTCGATCTCGCTCGCGACCACCGCCGCGTCGTGCGCACCGACCATGCCCAAATCGAGCTTTTTGCTCTCGGCCAGCGGCATCAGGTCTTCGAGCAAGCCTTGCACCGCTTTTCGCAATGCGAGCAAAGGGGGCACCGGTAGCGCCGACGGCATGTTCGGTTGCGGAGCGACGACAGCCGTTTGCGCGCGCGCCAAGCCGAGCAGTTGCTCGAGCAGCGCGCGACTTCGGGCCAGGCCGGTGCGCAAGATCGCGATCCGTTCGGCCGCATCCGGCAGGCTCGTGGCCTCGGCGGCGCGCTCGGCCTGCAAGGTCAGCGCAGTCAACGGCGAGCGCAACTCGTGCGCCGCATCGGCGACGAAGCGGCGCTGGGTCGCCATCGATTCTTCGATTCGTACGAGCAGCCGGTTGATCGCGACCACGAAAGGATGGATTTCACCGGGCAGCCGCGTGCCGTCGATCGCACTCATATCGCTCTCCGAGCGTCCGTCGATTTCGCGCGCGACAAGCTGGACGGGCCTGAAGATCCGGCGAACGACGAGGCCGACCAGCAGCAGCAGGATCGGAATCAGCGCCAGCAAGGGCAGCAATGTGCCGAGCGCATTGGTGCGCGCCACTCCTTCGCGCACGCGCGTCGGCTGACCGACCGCCAGGCGCTCGCCGCGCGCGGTGGTGACAACGAAGAGGCGCCACGACCGGCCGCCGGCGATGCGGGTCTGGATGCCATCGGCCAGCCCGGCCGGAAGGCCAGCGAGGTCACCGCGCTCGATCTTTTGTGACCGGGCCTGAGGGTCGTGAGGGTCGCCTTGCGGCAGCGGTTGCACGACCACCCGGGCGTCGAGATCGACTTCGTTCGACACGGCGCCCGGCGGCGGCGCCTCGAACGAGCCGCGCTGGCGCTGGATCAACGCGCCGATTTGAATCAGCTGGCCGTCCTGAATTTCGATCGCCTCGTCGAACGCGATCGCGTAGGCGAGCGCGCCGGTCAACAGCGCCACCGCCACGATCGCGATCGCGAGCCACAGCGACAGCCGAAACTGAAGCGAGCGCGTCAGGCTTGCTTGAAGACCATCCATCCGACGCCCCGCACGTTCTTGATCGCATCGCGGCCGAGCTTCTTGCGCAGCGCGTGAATCAAAAATTCCACCGCGTTGCTGTCGACCTCGTCGCCCCACGCGTAGATGCGCTCTTCGAGATCGCTGCGCGACAAAATCGCGCCGGGCCGCACCAGCAAGGCATGCAGCAAGGCGAATTCGCGCGCCGACAGTCGAACGGATTTTTCGCCGCGCAAACTGACTTCGCGCGTGGCCGGATCGAGCGAGAGCACGCCGTTGCCGAGCACCGGCGCCGCGTTGCCGCCCTTGCGCCGCACGACCGCGCGCATGCGGGCCCGCAGCTCGGCCATTTCGAAGGGCTTGACGATGTAATCGTCGGCGCCTGCATCGAGCCCGCTGACGCGGTCGTCGAGCCCGTCGCGTGCGGTCATGATCAAAACCGGCGTTGTGCTTTCTTTGGCGCGAAGCGTGCGAAGGACGCTCATGCCGTCTTTTTTGGGCAGACCGAGATCGAGCAAGACCAGGTCGTAAGCCTGGCTCGCAAAGGCGTTCAATGCGCTTTGCCCGTCGGCGACACGGTCGACCGCATAGGCCGCATCGCGCAGCGACTGCTCGACCGACTCGGCGATCATCGGATCGTCTTCGACCAGCAGGATCCGCATGGAATCAATCAGGGCCGGCGCTCAAGCCGGTCGCCGCTCGGCGCGTTGCGGCAGCGCAAAAATACAAACGACTATGAACGCAGCCAGGGCAGCCGAGGCGGTATAGCGACTCCAGTGCAAACCGCCTTTGGCAATCGGCTTGTCGAGAAAGTCGCCGACCGTCGCGCCGAGCGGCCGGGTCAGGATGAACGCGGCCCAGAACAAGGCGACATGCGAAATTTTCGTCCAGAAGTAAGCCGCTGCTACCAACGCCAGCGCGGCGCCGAACACCAGCGCGCCGCCGCCGTAGCCGAGGCCCAGTCCGCCCTTGCTGTCGGCCATCCAGTCGCCGAGCGCGGTGCCGAGGGTTTGCGAGAAAAGAATGGTGGTCCAGTAGAAGACTTCGGCCTTGCGGTTTGCAATGTTCGAAATCGACACCGAGCCTTCGCTCCAGTGCCACAGCGCGAGCGTGCCGGCCAGCAGCACGACCAGGATCGAGGTGCCTCCCAGGTAGCCGATGCCGAGCGAGCGGTCGAGCAGGTCGGCGAGCGTGGTGCCGACCGTCGTCGTGGCGACGATGACGGCCCAAAACAGGAACGCGTGAAACTTTTTGGCGCTGATTTGCGCGGCAACCAATGCAACGAAGATCGCCGCGAAGATCGCTGTGCCCACGGCGTAGCCGAGCTTGAGCGACATCGTCACTGCGTCGCCGCCGGTCTCCCCGAGCGTGGTCGCGGCGATCTTGACGACCCAGAACCAGAACGTGACTTCGGGGACTTTGCCGAGGATTTCCTTGAGTTGTCGATTCATTTGACTGTTGTGACTTGAAAAGTTTGCGATGGCGCGGGTGCCTTGCGTGTCGTGCGTGTCGTGCGTGTCGTGCGTGTCGTGCGTGTCGTGCGTCGGAGTATGCGATTTCAGTGCCGTGTGTCCGGATCGTCGAACGCATCGAAGCGCGTCAGTGTCATGTACATCACCAACCCGGCAATCGCGGCAATGAAAACCGTGGTCGTTTCGTAGGTGCCGAGTCCGAGGCCTCCATTGGATGCCGGCTGTGTGAGCCAGTCGCCGAGCGACGCGCCGAGCGGCCGGGTAAATATGTAAGCCAGCCAGAAGGCAAGCACCGCATTCATTTTGGACGCGTAGAACGCCAGCGCCACCAGCGCGATCAATCCTGCATAGACCAGAACCGATGTCGCGTAACCGAGGCCCAACCCCTCGGCCATGAGATCGCCCGCGGCCGTGCCGAGCGCGAAGGTGCACAAAATCGCGAGCCAGTAGAAGCCTTCGCGACGGGATGTGATGATCGTGTGGATCGACAGGCTGCGCTCGCTCGCATACCAAAGCGCGAAGGTCGCGACGAGGGCGGCGCCGAAGATAACGGTGGTCGTGACGAGCGACACGCCGAAGTCGTCGACCAGCGTGTCGGTGACGAGCGTGCCGAAAGTGCTGATCAGTACGACCGTCAGCCAGTAGATCGCGGGCACATAGCGCCGGGTGCGGAATTGCGCGGCCAGCGCCAGCAACAGCAGCGTACCCGTCACGGCCGACGTGACGATCAAGCCCAACTTCAAGCTCGCACTCAAATAGTCGGCGCCGGTTTCGCCGATGGTCGTGGACATCATCTTCACGATCCAGAAGATCAGCGTCACCTGCGGCACCTTGTTCAGCATGGGCGGCAGGGCGTCGTTGCGATCGGTGTTCATGGAGGCGGCTCCCGGGTAACGTCGATCAATCGATCTCATCGCGCTCGTCGTCCTGATCAGCCGCATCTTCCTTCGCCGACAGCACGGCGCCGCTCGCCGCATCGACACGCACATCCATCACTTTGGCGCCGTTCACGACCTCGACATCCCACGCCCAGCCGGCTTCGGTCTTTTCGTATTCGGCTTTCACCGCCTTGCCGCTCGCGTGCTGCTCGGCGGCAGCGACGGCCTGGGTCATCGACACCTTGGCCTGGTCGATGACGCGCGCATCGTTGTCCTTGTCCATCGCCGCGAACGCGACGGTGGTCGTTGCCAGAACGGCTGCCGCGGCGACGGCCGTGCAGGTGTAATTGAATTTGCGGATATTCATGAGGCTCTCCTCGAGGTGACACGCAGAAGATTGCGTGGGGAGCAGCTTGGAAGGCCAGACTTAGCTCACACTGAGCGGCTGTTTTTGGAAAGGCGGTGCGTGTGGTCTGGTTGATGTTTCTCGGCGGCTTGCTGCTGCTGGTCGGCGGCGCGGAGCTGCTGGTGCGCGGCGCGTCGCGGCTCGCGATGGCGTGGGGCATTTCCCCGCTGGTGGTCGGGCTCACAGTGGTCGCCTTCGGCACCAGCGCGCCGGAGCTCGCGATCAGCGTGCGCGCCGCGCTTGCGGGCCAGGGCGCGATGGCGATCGGCAACGTGGTCGGCAGCAACATCTTCAACGTGCTGTTCATTCTGGGAATGGCCGCGCTGATGTCGCCGCTCGTGGTCGCCGAGCGCGTGGTGCGACTCGAGGTGCCATTGACCGTCGCCCTGTCGGCGCTGGTGCTCTGGTTCGCCCGCGACGGCCGGCTCGACACAGTCGAGGGCGGCGTGTTGCTGGCGGGGCTGGCAGGCTACGTGGTGTTTTCGGTCGTCCAGAGCCGCCGCGCGAGCGCTGTTTCAATGACAGTGGACGACGGAGATTCGGCAGCGCCGCGTTCCGCCGACGTGCCGACAAGCTGGATCCGCAACACCGCACTGTCGCTCGCGGGACTCGCCATGCTCGCCTTGGGCGCGAACTGGCTGGTCGCAGCCGCGGTCACTGCCGCCGAATTTTTCGGCGTGAGCGAGCTGGTCATCGGGTTGACCATCGTCGCGGCCGGCACCGGCCTGCCCGAGCTCGTGACCTCGGTCATCGCGAGCTTGCGCGGGCAGCGCGACATCGCCGTGGGCAACGTGATCGGCAGCAATCTGTTCAACCTCATGGGCGTGCTCGGCGCGGCGAGCGTGGCCGCGCCCGGCGGGCTCGAGGTGCCGCCCGAGGCCTTTCACTTCGACCTGCCGATCATGCTGGTCGTCACCTTCGCCTGCCTGCCGATTTTCTTCACCGGTGGCCTCATCAGCCGGGCCGAAGGCGGGTTGCTGCTGGCCTACTACATTGCCTACACGCTGTACCTTTTGCTCGCCGCGTCGCACCATGCGGCGCTCGCTGTGTTCAGCGAGGTCATGCTGTACTTTGCGATTCCGTTGACGCTCATCACCCTGGCGGTGTTGGCAACGCAAGCCTGGCGCCGCGCGCGGCGCTGAGGCTCGTTCGGCCTTTGCTTTCGATCGATCGGATGCTATTATTTATATAGCTGTCTGCGCAAGCCCAGTGGACGTTTCAGCCACTTTTCTTTTAAATATCATGAACATTTGTATTTTCGGCGCCGGCGCGATCGGCGGCTGGCTCGGCGCCTCGCTGGTGCGTGCCGACAGTGAACTGAACCTCGGCGTCATCGCGCGCGGCGCCAACCTTCACGCACTGCAATCGGATGGCCTGACATTGCTGCATGGCGACGAACGCACGCGAGTGCCGGTGCGCGCGCTCGCCGATCCGGCCGAGCTCGGCGCGCAGGATATGGTGGTCGTCGCGGTCAAGGCGCCGTCGCTGCGTCTGGTAGCCGAGCGCATTGCGCCGCTGCTCAAGCCCGATACCGTCGTAGTCGTCGCGATGAACGGCGTGCCGTGGTGGTTTTTCGAAGGTGGCTTCGGCGGCGCGTTGGCGGGCACGCGCCTCGAAGCGATAGACCCCGATGGCGCGATCGCGCGCGCAATTCCGGCTGCGCAGGTGATCGGCGCGGTCGTCCATGCGAGCTGTTCGATGGACGGACCCGGGCTGGTGCGGCATCACTTCGGCAACAAGGTCATCCTCGGCGAGCCTTCGGGCGAAACCACGCCGCGAGTGCAGGCGCTCGCGGCACTGATCGAAGGCGCAGGCATCGAAGCGCCGGTATCCAGCCAGATCCAGCGCGACATCTGGTTCAAGCTCTGGGGCAACATGACGGTGAACCCGATCAGCGCGCTGACCGGCGCCACCACCGACCGGATCCTGGACGATCCGCTGGTGCTCGGCTTCATCTCGGCGGTGATGCTCGAAGCACGCGAGATCGGCGCGCGCATCGGCGTGCCGATCGCCGAGGAGCCGGCCGATCGCCACGCCGTCACGCGCAAGCTCGGCGCGTTCAAAACATCGATGCTGCAAGACGTGGAAGCCGGTCGCGCGATCGAACTCGACGCGCTGGTCGGCGTGGTGCGCGAACTCGGCGAGCGAACCGACGTGCCGACGCCGTTCACCGATGCGCTGCTCGGACTCGCCCGGCTGAAGGGACGGCAGCTCGGGTTGTATTAAGAACGCTGAAGCGCGGCGCAGCACGCGTCGTGCGGCTCCGATTGCCATCGCGCCGACGCGCGGCATCCTGTGGTCGAATGCCTTGAACCAGACACGTCGCGCCATGAATCTGCACCATCCGCTCGTCCAGAGCCTGCTACTGCCCGCCGGCATCGCGTTCGTCGGCTGCGGATTGGTGCGCAGTGCAGGCGGACCCGGCGCCGGCGCGCGATGGGCGGCGGTCGCAATCGGACCGGCACTCATCGCCGGCACTGGTGCTGTGGCGGGTTGGGCGGTGTCGCCAAACACGATGACCGGCAAGCTGCCGTGGGTCATCGCAGCGGGCTGGCTGCTCGGCTTGTCGCTCGAAGCGATGCGCGCGAGCCGATGGCTTCAGTGGGCCGCGGCGAGCGCGCTCTGGGCAGCCGCATTGGCCTGGCTCGGGCCGGACTCCATCGCCCTTTTCTTGGCGGCTTTCGCAATCGGCACCTTGGTGATCGCTGCGGTCGTCCGCGAATCCTCAGCGCGAGCCGATGCGTCGGCGATTCTGGCGATGGCGAGCCTTGGACTCGCAGGCGTCGCGATGCTCGGTGCGTCGCTGCTGCTGTTCCAGTTCGCGCTCGGCACGGCGGCGGCGCTGGCGGGAGGCGCGCTGTTCTGGCTATGGCCGAAGCCACGAATAGCATTCGGAGCACGCGCCACGATGCCGGCGACATTCGCATGGTTGGGCATCGCTATCGCGACCGTTCGGTTGACGCCGACACCCGGCTACGTTCTCGCGCTGCTCGCCGCCGCATTCGGCGCCGGTGCGCTGGTCGCACGCGCCACGGCATGGCAAGGCCCATTGAACGACGAACACGTGGTCGCATCGGCGCGCGCCGACTGGCGCGAGCCGCTTCTTCGCGGCATTGCTGCCGCCCTGGTTGCAGCGAGCGCAGTGGGCACGATGCTGCTCGCGGCACCGACTGCCTTGCCGAACGCCCCGCAAACTACCGATGACGACGCCTACTACAAGCCCGACTGGTGACAGCGAACGCGGCGTGGACGCGGCATGGGCCGCCTGCGTTGCGATCGCACACGCGCGGCGCACGAACGGGGTGCGCAGCGTCCGGACAGCGTTCGATGGCGCATGGAACGCGGAAGCGATGCGGCTGTTCGATCTGTTCGAGCCTCTGCTCGTACCGCGCAGCGCCGGTGGGGACTGCACGATCGGCCAGCTCGGCCAAAGCCTCGACGGCTGCATCGCCACCTACAGCGGCGATTCGCAGTTCGTCAACGGGCCCGAGGGGCTGGTCCATCTGCATCGACTGCGCGCGCTCAGTGATGCGGTGATCGTCGGCACCGGAACGGCTGTGGCCGACGATCCGCAGCTCACGACCCGCCGCGTGCCGGGGCCGAATCCGGTGCGCGTGGTGCTCGACGCGCATCTGCGCGTGCCGACTTCGGCGCGGATGTTCAACGACAGGGCGGCGCCGACCTGGCTGGTGTGCCACGAATCGAGCCGCGAGAAGGCCCGAAAGCTTTGGGGCGCGGATCGCGTGATCGCGCTGCCGGCATTCGACGGCGAGCCGGAGAGCCTGTCACTCGTCGCGCTGAAAAATGCTTTGCTCGAACGCGGGCTGCGCATATTGCTGGTCGAGGGTGGCGGCGTGACGGTGTCGCAGTTCATTCGGCAGGGCTGCCTCGATCGAATGCATCTGCTGCAGGCGCCGGTGATGGTCGGCGGTGGGCGGCCCGGCCTTCAGCTGCCGCGCGCAGCCAGGCTCAGCGATGCGCTGCGGCCGGCAGCGCGCACCTTTGCGCTGGGCAGAGATGTGTTGTGGGATCTGGACTTTCGGGCGGCACAGGAATAGCGGCCGATTTCATGCCGCTATCAATCGTCTCTAGGCCAGGCGAGCAGATCGGTATGGCCGAGCATGAGGCGTGAGTCGGCGATGCAGCTTTTGCGCCGCGTTTGCCAGGTCCGCAGCGCGGTCGCCTGATGCGAGTCTTGCGCCAGTGCGGCCGCGCCGATGCCATCGATCATCGCGCCGAGCATGTCCCGGTGACGCTGCTGTGACGCGTCCTGCTGCGCCTGCGCATCGACGCGCCAGTCGCTTGCTGCCTGCACGATGCGATAGCCCGCTGCGCGTGCGCGGTCGGCAAAAATCGGCACCGCGAGAGCGCCGAGCGCTGGCCCGAAGCCCTTGTCTCGCTGCTGATGCGCGCTGAACAACGACTGCGCCAGCGCGTCGCCCGGGTCGGACGGCGCCCAGTCGACTCGGCCATCGACATTGAGTGCCCAAAGCATCGGCACCCGGTGTTCGCTGCAGCGGGCGATGAGGGCATCGAGCCATTCGTAAGACACGAGGTCGAGCAAGGCTGAGCCGGTGACGAGGCTCGCATCGGCCAACGGCAACGCGTCGAGCTGGCTGGCCAGATCGAGCGGCCTGCTGCGAATTTCGATAGCGAGTCCGGCGCCTTCGATCGCGATGGCATCGTCTTCGACCCGCAGCGCGAGCGCACTTTGCAAAGCCCAGGATGCGAGCGCGTCGGGCAGCGCATCGAGTAACCGTCGATCGTGATCGACCATCAGCCAGCGTTGACGGCCACCCAGACGCGGCGCCACTTCGCGCAAGTTGGCGCCGGTGCCACAAGCCAGATCGATCACGGTGAGCGGCTTGTTCGGCGCGCCTCGGCTGCGCAAGTCCCGAGCGATGGCAGGCCAGTCGAGCACTTGCGCGGCAGACGCGCGGGCCGTGCGGTCGAAGGGTTCGCGCAGCGCCAGCCAGTCGGCGTCGAAACCGGTCATCGTTCGTCCTTCGATGGCGCTAGGACCGCTTGCAATACGGCGTCGAAGCGCGCGATGGCCTCGGGCCAGGTCGGCAGGAGCAGCCGCGCCGCGCGTGCGCCTGCGGTGAGCGCGGCGCGCCAGGCATCGTCATCGATCAATCGCATCAAGGCCGCGCGCAGCGCAAGGGCATCGCCCGGCGGCACCAGGCAACCGGCATCGGGCGGAACCGTGTCGCAGATCGCGCCCGCCGTGGAGCTGACGATCGGCAAGCCGCGCGCCAGCGCTTCGGCCAGCGCCATGCCATAGCCCTCGTGAAACGATGCGAGAACGAACGCATCGGCCTGCGCGTAAAGCGGCCGCAGATCCGCATCGGCGACCGCGCCATGCCAGGTCACACGATCGTCCAGCCCATGAACCAGCGCGCTATGTCGGGCCGCCGCAGCCGCGTCGGTGTCGAGCGCGAGACTGCCGACGCAGTCCAGGTGCCAGCGCCGATCGCGCAGGCCGGCCAATGCCTCGAGCAGCACACCGTGCCCCTTTCGCGGCGTGACGCTGGCGACGCACAACAGCGAGAGCCCGTCGGCGCCCGAACCGGTGGCGAGCGGCGCCGGTTCGGTGCCGGGCTCGATGACCGTGATCCGCTCACTGGGGACGCCGAAAGACGGCAGACCGCGCGCCGTGGCTGCGCTGGTCACGATCACATGGCGGGCGGTGGCGAGCGCGCGGCGTTCGCTTTCGAACAGGGTTGTCTTGACCTGCGGCGCCAGGCCTTCTTCGAGCGACAGCGGGTGATGCACCAAAGCAATCCAGCGAAGGCGATCGGCATGCCGCTCGGCCGCTTCGGGCAGCGCGCCGAAGGCCAAGCCGTCGGCCACGATCAGCGCGCCGTCGGGCAGCGCCTCGATGATGCGGGCAGCCTTCTCGCGCGTTGCTTCGTCGGGCAGGGGGAACCCCTCGCCGGGAGACCGGACATCGACATGCCAGCCCGATTCGCGCAGGCCCGCCACGATCCGGCGGTCGTAGCCATAGCCGCCGGTCGGTGCGTCGAAATCACCGGGGACGAGAAAGACGCAGTAGCGCTCTGTCATGCGCAATGCGTCTCGTCACGCCAGATGCAACGCCCGATACGCATGCCGCGTTCAGCGCCCGTCGAGGCCCGGCAAGGCGCCCTCGTAGGCCGCCCAGGCGACATGCGATTCGTGAAGGCAGACCCGCAAGCTTTCGAGGCCACTCGCATGCGGCCCGAGTCGCCCGGATGCGATGACCTCGGCGACGCGGTCGAACACCACGCGCGCCATGAACTCGGTCGTGGTGTTTTGATTGGACAGGCGCGGATCGTCGTCGAGATTGCGCAAGTTGAATTCGGCCAGCACCTCGCGCAAAACATCGGTGGCCCGCGCGATATCGACCACCATCCCGTCCGCGTCGAGTTGCGCGCGCCGGAATTCGACATCGACCACGTAAGTCGCGCCATGAAGCCGCTGCGCCGGCCCAAAGGCTTCGCCGCGGAAGCTGTGCGCGATCATGAAGTGGTCACGGACGTTGAGTGTGTACATGGTGCAGTTTCTTTCGGGTGAGAAATCAGTCGTAATCGATCCGCTGACACAGCGTATCGGCGCTGCCGTTTGCAAGTCGCTCGAGAACAGCCGGCAGCGTGTCGAAGGGCGCATGGTGGGTGACGAGCGCATCGAGCGCATCGTCCTGCAGCAACGACAGCGCGAGTGCCATGCGGCGTCGATGATCCCAGCGCCCGCGCTGCGCGTTGGCAATGCTTCCGACCTGCGAGCTGCACAGGCGAAGCCGGCGCGCATGAAAAGCTTCGCCGAGGGGCAGCGAAACCGTCTGGTCGCCATACCAGCTCAGCTCGACGATCGTCGCCTCGAAGGCGGCAAGCGACAGCGCGGTGACCAATCCGCGCGGGTTGCCGCTCGCGTGCAAGACCAGATCGGCTTCGGGCCGGACCGCTTCAGGTGAAGAGAACGCAAGGCCCAGGCGCGCGGCGACCTCGGCGCGCGCCGGATTCGTATCGACCATTTCGACTTCGCAACCCGCCTGCTTCGACGCGAGCCAGCCCACGAGCAGGCCGACCACACCAGCGCCGACGACGCTGATCCGGTCGCCGATGCAGGGGCGTGCGTCCCACAGTGCATTGACGGCCGTTTCCATATTCGCGGCGAGCACCGCACGCGCCGGAGGCAGACCCGCCGGCAATGGATGCACGGCATCTGCCGGCACGATGTAGCGGGTTTGATGCGGGTATAGGCAGAAAACCGTCTTTCCCACCAGATGCGCGGCGCCGGCCTCGACCCGGCCGACGTTGGCATAGCCGTATTTCACCGGCGCCGGAAATTCGCCGACCTGAAACGGCGCTCGCATGCGCTCGAACTCACTCGCCGGTACCTGGCCACGAAATACCCGCATTTCGGTTCCGCGGCTAATGGCGCTGTGCAGACTGCGCACCAGAATTTCGCCATCTCCCGGCAGTGAGAGCGCTTCGTTTCGAAGCGCGGCGCGACCCGGTGCCTCGATCCAGCAGGCACGGGAAACATCGGCGCCGACGCGGGAACGATTTGGTGTCATGCTTTGGTTTTCACAAGTCAGGCTGCACTTTTGAATCTCCAGCAAAACAGAATGTCGATCAAGCCACCCGCCCGGCTTGGCGCGACGATTCCCGGGCGGATGGGACCGCAGCAAGACCGCGATCGCCAGATGTTGCCTGTGAAATGGATTTCACCTCCGCGCCGCGGCGCATTGCTCAGTTCGTCGCTTTGCGCTTCCGGCCTTCTGGTGTCCACCGTGGCGATCATGCTTCTGGTGGAGTTCGATCACTGGTATCCGGTCAGGGCACTGATCTTCTTCGCCATCGCCGTGCTTTTGATGATGGCCGGACTGAAGGCACATCGCCCGCAGGGACACCACCCCCATGCGCTTCGCTTCGGATTCGCCAACGCGGTCACGCTGTGCCGGGTCGCTGTGATTGCGCTGCTCGCGGCAGGCGCCGGGGAAGCTCTGGCGGGCTCACGGACCTTGGCCTGGGGCGCTGTCGGCCTGGCGACCGCAGCAGCACTGCTCGATGCGATCGACGGGCCCCTCGCCCGGCGCAGTGGACTCGCGAGCGCGTTCGGTGCCCGCTTCGATATGGAAACCGATGCGCTGCTGGTGCTGGTGCTGTGCCTGCTGCTGGTGCATTTCGGGAAAGTCGGCAACTGGATTCTGGCAGCGGGACTGCTGCGCTATGCGTTCGTCGCGGCAGGCTGGATCTGGCGCTGGCTCGCCGAGCCGCTGGCGCCGAGCGGGCGGCGAAAGGCAGTCTGCGTTTTTCAGATAGTGACCTTGATCGTGGCGCTCGGGCCGATCGTCGATCGGCCGGCTTCAGGGTGGATTGCAGCGACCGGTCTCGCGGCGCTCACGATTTCTTTCGCGATCGATGCCGTTTGGCTGGCGCGGCGCCGTTCACTTTCATAAGGGCCCGACCATGAAATCGATCTCGCCACGCCGACTGTTCGCCGCGCTGTGCTTCGCATCATGTGTCTCCTTGCCATTGCATGCAGAGCCCACGCGCTACGCACTGGATCCTGACCATTTGAGCGTTGGGTTTCTGATCGAGCACATCGGCTATGCGAAGGTTCTGGGCATGTTTCGCGCCGCCCGCGGCAGTTTTGAATTCGACGAAGCCCAGGCAGAACTGAAAAACATCCGGATCGAGGTCGACACCCGCAGCGTTTTCACCAACGGAAGCAAGCGCGACCAGCATTTGAAGAGCGCGGACTTTCTGAACACCGGCGAATTTCCGGCGATGGTGTTCACCGCTGCCAAGGCGCAGCGTACCGGCGACCGGACCTTCGAGATCGCCGGCCAACTGGAGTTGCTCGGTCGATCGCAGCCATTGACCTTGAAGGCAACCTGGAACAAGAGTGCCAAGTCGCCGATCGCAGATACCTACGTGACCGGCGTTTCGGCGCGCGGCAGCTTCAAGCGAAGTGCCTACGGCATGAACTACGCGCTTGCGAATGGATGGGTCGGCGACGACATCGAACTGATCATCGAGTTCGAGGCGATTCGCGAGTGAGCGATCTCGCGGCCCGGGTAAGGGGCTGGCGCTGGATCGTTGGCTTTGTCGCGCTGGTGCTGCTGAACACCCTGTTCACCTTCGAGAACGCCTGGCCGACACTGTGGCCGCGCTGGAGCCCGCGCATTTCGTTCGAACTGGGCATGGCGCTTCTGGTGCTCGGCTGCTGCACTGCCTGGGGCGGTGCGGCAAGGCCGCGGCTTCTGACGTGGCTCGCCGTGTGGACTGTGGTGTGGACACTCGCGCGCTACATCGACGTGACCGTGATGGCGCTATTCGGCCGCCCGGTGAATTTTTACTGGGATGGCAGGCATGTGGCCGATGTGCTCGAAATGTCCGGTATTCACAGTTGGCAGATAGTGGCTGCGGTTTCAGGGGTCGTCGCGTTGCTTTGGGCGGTCTTTGCGGCAGCGCGCGCCGCTTGGGGCGCTATCGCAAATCTGCTCGATTCGAACCCTGTCAGGCGCACGAGCATCGCGCTCGGCCTTCTGATGCTGGCGAGCTTCGCAGCGCAGGGCGTCGGTGGACACGACACGCGGCGGGTTTTTTCGTTGCCTGTCGCGCCTGTACTCGCGCGCCAGGCGCAAATGGCCATCGCCCAACTCGGCTTCGACGGCGGTCACCTGCGCCTGGCAGCCAGTCCCCGCTTCGACAGCGGACTGGCGGCGTTGCACGGCGCGGACGTGCTGGTGCTGTTCGCCGAGTCTTACGGTGTCACGACGCTCGACAATCCCGCCCAGGCCGCCGCGCTGGCGCCGCGACGCCGACTGCTGGCGCAGGCAATCGCCGGCTCGGGCCGCGAGGTGCTTTCGGCGCGCGTACGCTCACCTACTTTCGGCGGCGGCTCCTGGCTGGCGCACGCGTCGCTGTTGGCCGGCGTCGATACCCGCGATCCGCTCGATTACGAGCTGCTGCTCGCAAGCCACAGGCCGACGCTCGTCAGCCACTTTGCGTCGCACGGCTGGCGCACTGTGAACTGGATGCCGGGCCTGCAACGACCGTGGCCCGAAGGCGGCTTTTACGGATTCGATCGCTATGCCGACGCGAACGCGATCGGCTATCTCGGCCCCGCTGTCGGCTACTGGCGCACTCCCGATCAGGCCAGCATGGCACTGCTGGCCGAGCAGGAACTGGCACCCGACATGGCTCGCCGCGCTATTCCTGGACCCCGCTTCGTCGTGTTTCCAACGCTTGCGAGCCACGCGCCTTTCGGACCCCTGATGGCCTACACGGCGGATTGGAACCGTCTGCTGACGCGCGATGCCTACAGCGCGACGCAGGTTGCCAGGTCGCTCGACGAAGCGGCCCCGGCAAAGGGGGGACTCACGGCGGCTTATCTGCAATCGATCGATCGAACCTTCGAGTGGCTCGGCGCCTATCTTGCCGATCGCGCGCCGGCCGGCTTGCTGACTATCGTGATCGGCGACCATCAACCGCTGGCCCGTGTCAGCGGCCAGGGCGCCGTGTGGGATGTTCCGGTGCATGTGATCAGTGGCGACGCGGCACTGATGCGGCGATTTGCCGCGAATGGCTTCGCGCTCGGGCTCGAACCCTCGCAACCGCCGATCGGCTCGATGGGCGATCTGACAACGTTGCTGTTGCGCGTCATGGATGGAGGCTGATCGGTCTCAGCACGGCGCAGACGTATCTTTTTGTTTACCTGCCTTGCAAATCAATTGCTTTAGTTTGCAATTGCGAAATTGGCTTACGTTCTCGTGTGACAGTTGTTTCTAAGATCGTGGAAGAAAACGGCCGAATCCTTCGGCGTTCCGGTCAGATCCCGCTTAGATGCCACCACAAGAACGCTTCACTTTCCTGGACTGGGGCCGCTGTATTGCGTGCCTTTTGGTCGTGCTGTACCACGCGACCGGCACCGCATCGATGAACAAATATTTCGGCCATCATCCGCTCAGCGATGCGATGACCGTGAGCTATATCCGGATGCCGTTTTTCTTTGCGATGAGCGGTTTTCTGCTCTCATGGTTCTATTTGACGCGCAAGGAAGACGCTGCCGCGGGCTCCGCACGTTCATTTCTGGTCAAACGCGCAGTGCGGATCTATCCGCTTTACTGGATTGCATTTGCACTGGTTGCCGCCTCTCACTTCGCACTCAAGAACACCGACGCCGTTCCCGAAGGCTGGGATCTCGTTCAATCGGTCATGCTCTTGCCGCAGCAAACAGATGAGGTCGCCGGGGCTGTTGGAGCCGTCGGAGGTGCTCAGGCGATGATGATCTATCCCGTCTGGGTATTGCTGTACGAGCTGGCTGCTTTCGTGATTCTGGCGTTGGCGATATGGCAGCCGCGCCTGCGCCAGTTCTATCTTTTCGCATTTCCGGTTTTCTTTCTGCTTTGGCACGACAGCGACATTTTCTGGCTGCAGTTCCTCGGATCGAAGTGGCTGTTGATCATCTGGTTCGGCGCGGTTGCCGCACAAATCGGGCGCGGACTTCAGTTGCGGTACGTCCACGCGGCACTGCCTTTGGCGCTGCTCTGGCTTGCTGGCTGCGCGTTGGCGCAGTACGCATTTGCAAGGCAGGGAGACTCGGACATGGAAGGCATCGTCGTGTGGTACGGCGTGGGCTTTGCGGTTCTGATGGTGGCGATGTCGCGCTTTCGAAGCCAGGTTGTCGGCGGAGATTCGGGCGGCGTCGGTTGGGCAGTCGGCAAGATCGCGCTGTGGTCGTACGCGATTTTCCTGCTTCATGCGCCCGTGATCAGCCTGGTCTGCAAAGTCTTGAAGTCCGTCGGGATGAACGGTCACTCGGGATGGGCGGTGGCGGTCAGCGTGTCGATCTTCGGTTCGATCGCCATCGGCGGCGTGGCCTACCACCTGCTCGAGGCGCCGATTCATCGCGCATTGACGCGCGGCCTGAAAGCCCGCGGCACGCTGGTTCCGTCGAAGGGCTGAGCCTCCGGACCGCCCGCCGGGCTCAGTCCTCGACGACAACGGGCACGCGCAAGGCCAGCGCGCACATCAGCTCGTAGCCGACAGTCCCTGCTGCATTCGCGACCTCGTCGATGCCGAGCAACGCGCCGTCGGCAGCCTGGCCCCACATGGTGACTTCACTGCCCACGTCGGCGCCGGGAACGGGTGTCAGATCGACGGTGATCATGTCCATGCTCACGCGCCCGACGACCCGCGTGCGAACCCCGTCGACGAGCACCGGCGTGCCGTCAGGCGCGTGGCGCGGGTAGCCATCGGCATAACCGGCTGCCGCGACGCCGATGCGCATCGGCGTCGATGCGACGAAGCGCGAGCCGTACCCGACCGCGTCGCCCGCCTGAAGCGATTGGACCGCGATCAGGCGCGATGCCAATGTCATGGCGCCACGCAAGCCCCAATGCGCGGCGTCGTGCCCCGGAAAGTCCGGTGCGCTTCCGTACAGCGCGATCCCGGGCCGGACCCAGTCCGCACCGACGTCTGCTGCCGCCATATCGGGCCGTTCCGACTTGGCGACTGCCGAATTGACATGCCGCAGCAGCGCGGCACTGTTGGCGACCGAGCGCTCGCCGGGCAGATCCTCGGTCGCTCGCCTGAAGATGTCCATCTGCGCCGCGATGCCAGGCTCGCCGTCGGCATCGCTGAAATGCGTGACGAGGGAAATCTCTTCGACTTGCGGTAGCGCGTCGAGTCGCGTCCATGCCGACCGATACCGTGCCGGAACGAAGCCGAGCCGGTTCATGCCGGAATTGAGCTTGAGGTAAACCCGATGCGGCCTTTGCGTCTTGTGCGCGGCCAGCATGTCGATCTGCTGGTTGCAATGAACGGTGTGCCACAGGTCCAGTCGCGAGCAGATTTCGAGGTCGCGCGGCTCGAAAACGCCTTCGAGCAACAGGATCGGGCCGCGCCATCCGAGTGCGCGGATTCGCTCGGCCTCCGACAGATCGAGCAACGCGAATCCATCAGCGCCGCGAAGGCCTTCGTAGGCCCGCTCGATGCCGTGTCCGTAGGCGTTGGCTTTGACCACCGACCAGACGCGCGCAGGTCCGGCCATCCGTCTGGCCTCGGCGACGTTATGGCGCAATGCAGCGCGGTGGATCGTGGCGAGGATCGGTCTGGGCATCGAAGGAGAAATAGTGCAGAAAAAAGTCACTTATCGCGCGACCCACTGCGGGTTCTACAGGTCAATTTGGCATCGACCCCCATGCTATAACCAACGATCAGCGCGGGGGGTTTCCCCCGTTTTTTTTGCATCGAATCCCCTCGCCCGTTGGAGACACCGGCCAGCCAGCCCATCGATGAAGCGCGGTTTCTACACCATCATGGCGGCGCAGTTCTTCTCGTCGCTGGCTGACCAAGCGCTTTTCGTCGCCGGTGTCGAATTGTTGAAGACGTCGGGCTCGCCGGAATGGCAACGGGCCGCGCTGGTGCCGATCTTCGCGGTGTTCTATGTTGTGCTCGCGCCATTGGTGGGCGCTTTTGCGGACGCACTGCCCAAGGGCCGCGTCATGTTCGTCAGCAACGCGATCAAGATCGTCGGCTGCCTTCTGATGTTGTTCGGCACCCATCCATTACTGGCCTACGCGGTGGTCGGGCTGGGTGCCGCTGCTTATTCCCCGGCCAAGTACGGCATCCTGACCGAGCTATTGCCGCATTCGCAACTGGTCAAGGCCAATGGCTGGATCGAAGGCCTGACGATCGCCTCGATCATTCTGGGCATCGCGTTCGGCGGACAGCTGGTCGGCGATGCGGTGTCGAGCCGGCTGCTCTCTTTCGACTTGCCGATGATCAACACCGGCGTCGATTCGCCGGCCCAGGCGGCGATTTCGGTCCTCATCTTCGTCTATGTTCTGGCGGCCTGGTTCAACTTGCGCATTCCGCTGACCGGGGTCGAGATGCGGCCACTGCGTGCCGATCCGCGGCTTGGCTTTCTGCACAACATGGCGCGGCTTCTGCCCGACTTCTGGCATTGCAACTCCCGCTTGTGGCACGACAAGCTGGGCCAGATTTCGCTCGCGACCACAACGCTTTTCTGGGGTGCGGGTGGCAACCTCAAATACGTCGTTCTGGCCTGGGGTGCATTGGCGCTGCACTACGACGTGACACAAGCCTCGCTTTTGACAGGCGTGGTCGCAATCGGCACTGCTATCGGCGCGGTGCTGGCATCGATGCGGATGCGACTGGACGTTGCGACCAATGTCATTCCCATGGGCATCGGGATGGGCATCCTCGTCATTTTGATGATCTTCATCACCAACGTCTGGGTCGCGATTCCGTTCTTGCTGCTGATGGGCGGGCTCGGCGGGTTCATGGTGGTGCCGATGAACGCGCTATTGCAGCACCGCGGCCACAACCTGATGGGCTCGGGTCGCTCGATCGCGGTGCAGAACTTCAATGAGCAAACCTGCATCCTCCTGCTCGGCGCGCTCTACGCGGCATGCACAGGCCTCGGCCTGTCCGCCTACACCGCGATCGCGCTGTTCGGTGGCGTGGTCGCCGGCTGCATGTACCTCATCAAGCGCTGGCACGCACACAACTTGCGCGCGTATCCCGAGGAATTGCAGCATCTGCTGGCGATTGCGCGCAGCGACAAGCACCATTGAACGGGTTGGTCAGGACCGGTTCTCTGCGGTGCTGCGAACAGTGCGCGGGTTTGACGCAGCGGCATCGGTGCCTAAGATGAGCGATCACCACCGAACCGGGAGAACGCCATGGCCAGCATCTACGACTTCGAAGCCGAGCGCATCGACGGAACATCCGTGGCGCTCGCCGACTTTCGAGACAAGGTGCTGCTGATCGTCAACACGGCCAGCCAATGCGGTTTCACGCCGCAGTTCGAAGGGCTCGAAAAGTTGCACCAGAAGTATGCGGACGAAGGTCTTGTCGTGCTTGGCTTTCCCTCCAACCAGTTCGGCGCGCAAGACCCCGGCAGCAACGAGCAGATCGGTGCGTTCTGCGTCAAGAACTATGGCGTGAGCTTTCCGATGATGGCCAAGATCGACGTCAACGGCAGCGGTGCGACGCCGCTCTACCAATGGCTGGTCGCGGAAAAGCCCGGCCTGCTCGGCAGCACGGCGATCAAGTGGAACTTCACGAAATTCCTGGTCGGGCGCGACGGCAAGGTGAGGCGGCGCTACGCACCCATGGAGGCACCGACTTCGTTCGAGCGCGACATCGTGGCGGCGTTGGCTCAATGATGGGAGAAGTCGTTGCGCGCTTGAAAAGGCCCTGCTCGGTCGACCAGAATCCTCGGATCGCGCGGTCTATTTTCTTAAGCAAAAAGTGGCTTTTACGCATGCTGGAAGTGCGCAGGCAGCTATTTTTTTAATAGCAAATCCGATGTTTGCCCGACCAACACGGGGGCGAAGATTAAGGTCACCGGCGCCGGGTTGAACAGCACCAACGCGTCCCGCCGCTTTCGGCGATCGGGCCGTCACAAGCCCAACAACCGCGGAAGCCACAGCGATAGCCACGGCACATAGGTCACCAGCATCAGCACCACGAACAGCGCTACGAAAAACGGCGTCATCGCGCGCGCCACGACGCCGATCTTGAGCTTGGCGATCGCGCTGCCGACGAACAAAACGGTGCCGACCGGCGGCGTGATCAGCCCCATGCCGAGATTGACCATCATGATCATGCCGAAATGCACCGGGTCGACGCCGATCGTCTTGACCACCGGCAGCAAAATCGGCGTCAGGATCAGGATCAGCGGCGACATGTCCATCAAGGTGCCCAGGACCAGCAGCATGATGTTGACGAGCATCAAAATCACATACTTGTTGCTCGACAGGCTCGTGAAGAACGCCGTGACCTTGAGCGGAATCTGCATCAAGGTCATGAGGTAACCGAAGCAAGCGGCGAAGCCGATCAGGATCATCACGATCGTCACGGTTTTCACCGTGCGATGCACCAGCTTGGGCAGGTCGCGCCACTTGTAGTCGCGGTAGATGAACATCGTGACGAAGAAGGCCCAGAGCACCGCGATCGAAGCGCTCTCGTTGGCGGTGAAGACGCCCGACAAGATGCCTCCGAGGATGATCACCATCGTCATCATTCCCCACATCGCCTCGCCGCAAATCTTGAGCGCGTGGCGCATCGGAATGACTTCGCCCTTGGGATAGTTCTTTTTCTTCGCGATGACGAGGCACAGCACGGCGAGGGTCAAGCCCATCAACAGGCCCGGCAACACACCGGCGACGAAAAGCGCAGCAATGCTCACAGAGCCGCCGGCCGCGAGCGAATAGATCACCGCGTTGTGGCTGGGCGGAATCAGGATCGCCTGCACCGAGCCGCTGACGGTCACCGCAGTCGCGAAATCGCGCGGATAGCCCTTCTTTTCCATCTCGGGAATCAGCACCGAGCCGATCGATGCGGTGTCGGCAACCGACGAGCCCGAGATGGCGCCGAAGAAAGTCGACGCGAGGATGTTGACCAGCGACAACCCGCCGCGCACGAACCCCACCGCCACGCTCGCGAATGCCACCAGCCGCCGCGCCATCCCGCCCTCGGCCATGATCGCGCCGGCCAATACGAAAAACGGAATCGCGAGCAGCGAGAATTTGTTGACACCGGCCGCGAGCTGGATCATCACCGCGTCGAGCGGCAGGTCGATCCACAGCGCGCCGACGAGCGAGGACAACCCCAGCGCATAGGCGATCGGCATGCCGATCGACATCAACACCACGAAGCTGCCGAGCAGAACGAGGGCGTCCATCAAAGAACTCCCTCGGCCGCAGCGTCGGCGGCAGCTGCGCCCTCGTCATAGGCGACGAGCGGCCGCGTCGCCTGCGAGCCGAACAGCAGATGCTCGATCACGAACAGCAAGGTGAAAGCACTGCCGATTGGAATCGCGGCATAGGTCACACCGACCGGTAACCACGGCAATTCGGCGATCGACTGGCCCATCGTCGCGAGGCAGAGCTGGGTGCCGTAGCCCACCACGAAAAGGCAAATGACGATCATCAGCAGATGCACCAGGACTTCGCCCGACCGCCGCAACCCGCGAGGCAGCAAATCGGTGAGCATCGACACCGCGATGTGCGCGCCGGCACGGTACGCAGCGGCGGCGCCGATGAAGGTGAACGACATCATCAGCAATATCGCGATCGGCTCCGGCCATTGCGAGCCGGTGCCCAGCACATAGCGCGTGAACACGCCGAATGGAATGATCAGCGACATAACGAAGATCGCCGTGCCGGCCACCCAGATGCATAGCAGGTAGAGCCGGTCCATCCAGCGAATGAAGAGGGGGTCCATAACGCCTTCCGGTCCGTTTCTGTACGGCGAAATTGCGGAGCGCTTGCGATGCGAATGCGACGCGCTTGCCGTGCAGCGGCATGCCGCGGCCCGTCGCCCGGCAGCCGTGATTGCAGTCCTATTTCGTATCGGCGATGCGCTTCATGAGGCCGGTGAACTCGGCGCCGTACTTGGCCCGCACCGGCGCGGTCGCGTCGTAGAAGGGCTTGTTGTCGATGGCGATGAACTCGACGCCGTCGGCCTTGAGCTTGGCGGAGTAGTCGGCCACCGCCGCGTCCCAGAGCTTGCGTTCTTCAAATTGGGCTTCGCGTGCTTCTTTCTTGACCAATGCCTGGTCGGCGGGCTTGAGCTTGTCCCAGGTCACCTTGGACATAACCAGAATTTCGGGAATGATCAGGTGGTTGGTCTGGGTGAAATACTTGGCGCCGGTCTTTTGCCAATTAGCGGTAAAGAAGGTCGGTGCGTTGTTCTCGGCCCCATCGACCACGCCGGTCTGGAGCGCCGTGAACACTTCCGGCATGCCCAGGCTGATGCCGTTGCCGCCCATCGCGTTCATGGTGTCGACGAACAGCGGGTTGCCCATCATCCGGATCTTCTGGCCGCTCAGGTCGGCCATGCTGCGCACCGGCTTTTTGGTGATCAGGCTGCGCGCGCCGCCATCCATCCAGGCGAGGCCAATGAGGCGCGCGGGCGAGGCGCTGACCTTGTCGAGCAGTTCCTGGCCGATCGGCCCGTCGATCACTTCGCGCATGTGCGCGACATCGCGAAACACGAACGGCATGTTGAACACGTTCACCTCGGGCACGACCGGCCCGATCGGCCCGAGCGAGGTGCGCAGGATCTGAATCGCGCCGACCTGGGTTTGCTCGATCATCTCCTTTTCGCCGCCGAGCACGCTCCCCGGGAACATCTGGAACTTGATCCGGCCGCCGGTTTCCTTTTCGATGCGCTTGCCCATGTTGTCGACCGCGACCACGGTCGGGTAGCCTGCCGGATGGACGTCGGCAGCTTTCATCGTCATGTTCTGCGCGTTGGCAGCGAAAGATGCGGCGAGCATCAGGCTCGCTGCAAGAAGGGTCGGGCGAAAGCGCATCAATGTCTCCTCGATGTCTGGTTGGGAAGTGGATTGGATAGCGACGTGCGGGTCAGTCGAAAAACGATGTGCGCACGAAAGCACCACCCTGAAAAATCACCGCGGGGTCGTTCCGATCCAGCGTCGGCTGCCGCGCCTCGACCTCGCCGCGAAATTTTTCGGAACTGTCTTGCGGCCGATAGCCGATATGGCGCGCGGGCGTGTTGTCCCACCAGGAGATGGCGTTGTCGGACATGCCGTAGATGATGCTGTGCCCGACGACCGGCGCCGTAAGCGCCGCGACCACCAGTCGCTCGAGATCGTCGAAGCTCATCCAGGTCGCGAGCATCCGGCGGTCTTTGGGTTCGGGAAAGGACGATCCGATGCGCAGGCTCACGGTTTCGATGCCGTGACGGTCCCAATAAAGTTGCGCCAGGTTCTCGCCGAAGGCCTTGGAGAGGCCGTAGAACCCGTCGGGCCGAACGCGATCTTCGGCGCTGATGACTTCGTCTTGACGATAGAAGCCGGTCACATGGTTGGAACTCGCGAAGACGATGCGCGCCACCTTGTGTTGGCGCGCCGCTTCGTACAGGTTGTACGCGCCGACGATGTTGGCTTCGAGGATCGGCTGCCAGGGTTGCTCGGTCGAGACGCCGCCCAGATGCACGATCGCATCGACATCGGCAGCCAGCGCATGGACGGCGGTGGCGTCCGCGAGATTCGCCGTCACGACTTCTTCACCATGAGCTGCTGCATCGACGGCCTGCACATCGCTGAGTCGCAGCGCGTCGCAATAGCGTTTCAGACGTTGGCGTAACTCACGCCCGAGATTGCCGGCGGCACCGGTTAGCAGCAGACGGGAAAGGCGCAAGGGCGAAACGGGAGAGGAGAGCATCGGAAGGCGAGAGGGGTAATGAGCGAAACCGGCAGGTCGGCGAATGCGCGAAAAATTCGATAAGGAGAACAACGAAGTGGAAAAGGCTCACCATCCAAGACTTGTCATGAGTCATCAGATGTCGTACAACTATGGTTCCCGGTTCTGGCAGACTTGTCAAGCGCGTTCTTCCCGGGTTTACCCCAACACAGACCATCGAACGACTGACATGGAAACCGTCTTGCCCAGAGAGCGCCGCCCGCGAACGCTGGCCATCGAGCTCGTCGAATCGATCGGCGACCGGATTCGCAATGGCCAGATTCAGCCGGGCGCCAAATTGCCGACCGAGGCCGCGATCGTGGCCGAGTTCGGTGTCAGCCGCACGGTCGTTCGCGAGGCGATTTCCAAATTGCAGGCCAGCGGCCTGGTCATGACGCGGCATGGCATCGGCACTTTCGCGCTGGGTCTGGGCGACGCCTCGTCGTTCCGGATCGAACCCGAGCAACTGGCGACTTTGCGCGACGTGATCGCGGTGCTGGAACTGCGGATCGGCGTCGAAACCGAAGCCGCGGCCCTGTGCGCGCGACGCCGCACGAACGAGAACCTGCATGACATGCGCATTGCGCTCGACGCTTTCGGGCAGGCGGTCGACGAAGGCCGCGACGCGGTCGGGCCGGATTTTCAGTTTCACCTGCAGCTCGCGCGCGCCACCCGGAACCCGCATTTCGCGCAGCTCATGGCGAGCTTCGGCGCGACGATCATTCCGCGAGCACGGCTCGACAGCGCAGAAGCGCTGACAGGCGAACAGCGCCAATACCTGCGGCGCGTTGGCCTGGAGCACGAAAGCGTCTTCCAGGCAATCGCGAATCAGGACGCGGAAGCAGCCCGCGCCGCCATGCGCACCCACCTGGCCAACAGCCGCGAGCGCCGCCAACGGGCCGATCTGAAGCAGGAATAACGCGGCGATCGCCTGCCGCCTCCCTTTCTGCGATTTCTAATTCTGCAAATTTTCAAGAGAAAAGTGATTGAAACGCCCGTGATTCGTGCGCAAGTAGCTATGTTTTTAATAGCATTTTGGCGCTGAGCCAGCCCAGCCATGAGCCGCTGGTCATATGATGACTGATAATTCAATCGCCGCGAATTGCCGCTGATCGTCAACGATGCATTGGAGCCCGCAGCGTTGTCGCGCCTTGCCTGACACGCCGATCACGGCGCACCAGGGCGCATTCGACTGCCGTTTCCAGGTTCAACCGTCCCCCGACTCCGGAGCACCCATGACATCCGCCTACACCGCCCTACCCAACCAGTTTCGGCAGCGATTGCTCGCGCGCGAACGGCTCATCGGCTGCTGGCTGTCGCTCGCGAGCCCGATCACCTCCGAAGTGCTCGGCGTCGCGGGTTTCGACTGGTTGCTGCTCGACGCCGAACATGCGCCGAACGATGTGCTGAGCTTGATTCCGCAATTGATGGCGCTCAAGGACAGCGTGAGTGCGCCGGTGGTGCGGCCGCCGTGGAACGAGCCGGTGGTCATCAAGCGGCTGCTCGATGCCGGCTGCAACAACTTCATCGTTCCTTTCGTCGAGAACGCCGAACAAGCCCGCGCAGCGGTTGCGGCCACGCGCTATCCACCCGAGGGCGTGCGCGGCGTGTCGGTGTCGCATCGCGGCAATCGCTATGGCGCGGTGCCCGACTATTTCAAGCAGGCCAACGCGCATGTCGCGGTGATCGTGCAGATCGAAAACCGCACGGGTGTCGAAGCCGCCGCAGACATCGCAGCGGTCGATGGCGTCGATTGCCTGTTCATCGGGCCCTCGGATCTCGCCGCCGCATACGGGCATCTGGGCCAGCCGAATCATCCCGAGGTCCAGCAAGCGATGGCACAGGTTCATGCGGCCGCGCAGGCGGCTGGCAAAGCGACCGGCACCCTGGCTCCCGCAGAAGTCGATGCGCGGCGCTATCTCGACATGGGAATGCGCTTCGTTGCGGTCGGCAGCGACTTGGGGCTGCTGCGCATGGCGAGCCAGGCGCTGCGCGACAAGTTCACCGAACCGGGCGCAAAGCCGATCGCGGCTCAGTACTGACGGCGCTAACCGCGGCTTCGGCGCGTTCGGCCTTCGCGTCTGCGGACCGGCCTTTAAGCAAAAAATAGCCGCAGCGCCCGTAAATCGTGCGCAGACAGCTATATTTTCAATAGCAATCGCCTACTTGGCGAACCGGAAGTCGGCGTGGGCCGAACCCGCTTTTCCAACTTTCAAGGCCCGGCTTTTCGTGACGCCGGCCGAGGTGGCCTGAACCGTATAGCGGCCTGCTGGCAGATCGACCAGGCAAACCGGCCCGTCGGCCTCGAACCCCATCGCCTGATCGCCGCCCCGGCCCTTGATCGACACATTCACACTGGCCAGATAGTCGCCATTCGGGCGAGCGAACAGCAGCGACAGCGGATGTTTGCGCATCGCCGAGCGAAAAGCCGTCGATTGGTCGATGCCGATCCCGCCGCAGACGTAGCCGCCTGCCCCGTCGGTCTTCATCGGCGGAACGCCTTGCGCCGATGCGGGTGTTGACACCAGGGCCGCGAACGATGCGAGGACGCCGGCCGCAAGAAGGCGATGACTGTTGTTCATGATTCGATCTCCGGTTTCAAAATAGTTACATTCGATTGTGTGCCGCGCTGCGCCACGCGAAGCGTCGGACACGACCCGGCGCGCGTGTCCGACATGGCTGGCGCCGGCAACCGATCACTGGGATGTCTTCAGTCGTCGAAGAAATCGACTGGCCGGCCCGCGGTTTGCACCTTGCATGCGATCACCGCACCCGAAGCCGGCAAGCGCGAGAGTTCGGCTTCAGAACGGCCATGGCGCGCGCTGGTCACGAACAGCGTTTTCAAATCTGCGCCGCCGAAGCAGGGCATGGTCGGACATTGCACAGGCACGGGCAGGGCCGCGCGCCGCGTGCCATCGGGCGCAAAGCACAGAAGCTGGGCCCCTTCGTACATCGCGAGCCAGTAGTTTCCTTCGGCATCGATCGTCGCGCCGTCGGGCCGGCCTTCGTAGGCCACGCCGGATTCGGGTGTCCAGCCCTTCTGCTTCATCCCGAACTGCAGGAACACGCGGGGTTTCGACAACAGGTTGGCTTCGCCATCCCAGTCCCAGGCCCGAACCGAATGGGCAGCCGTGTCGGCCCAATACAGCGTTTTCGCATCGGGCGCGAAGGCGAGCCCGTTGGCGGTCATCGCATCGCTGGCCATCGGCACCGCACGATTCGCGGCGCGGGGATCGAGGCAGTACAGCGTCGCCTCGTTGCGGTCTTTGGGCTCGATCAAGGTGCCCGCCCAGAGGCGACCGAAAGGATCGCATTTGCCGTCGTTGAAACGGACAGTTTGCGGGTCGTAGTCGACCGGGGTCATGCGCGCGAGCGCGCCACCCCACGCGCGCGCTCGGTAAATGCCGTCGCGCAATGCGATCACCATTCCGCCCCGCCGTGCCGGCGCGATGCAGCCCGGCTCGCTCGGCATCGTCCAGCGTTCGACGACCGGCTCTGCACCGTCGCCAACGACCGGTCCGCGCGTTCGCCAGACACTGCGCCCCGGAATGTCGATCGCATAAAGCGATTGCTCTTCGGGATGCCAGAACGGCGATTCGCCGGTTTGACAAAAGGTGGTCGCCAGGGTTTGCCACATCGCCTTATTGTGCGACGCGGCGTCCAGGTCGAAACAAAAAAATGTCCGCATGGGCCGACGCCGATGCGGACAAACTTCAACGAGGAAGAGACTGGCTATGAACTCATGTTTCAGACACACGCGGCCAGCGCCATAGCGTTACGGCGGAAGGGATCACCGGCTGTAGGCGGTCTCGCCGTGCGACGAAATATCGAGGCCTTCGCGTTCCTGCTCTTCAGTGACCCGCAGGCCGATCGTGATGTCGGCGATTTTGTAGGCGATCACGGAAACCACGCCCGACCAGACGATCGTGAGCGCCACGCTCTTGACCTGAATCCAGACTTGCGGGCCCATCGAGAAGGTGTCGGGCGTCAACCCGCCGGTGCCGCCGAGGCTCTGCGCCGCGAACACGCCGGTCAAAATCGCGCCCAGGATTCCGCCGACACCGTGCACGCCGAACACGTCGAATGCATCGTCGGCGCCGAGCATGCGCTTGAGCCCGCCGACGCCCCAGAGGCAAATAAAGCCCGCCAGCACGCCGAGCACGATCGAGCCCATCGGGCCGATGAAGCCCGCTGCCGGCGTGACCGCGACCAAGCCCGCGACCGCGCCGGATGCCGCACCCAGCATCGACGCCTTGCCCCTGTGCATCGCTTCACCCGCGCTCCACGCGAGCGCCGCGCCTGCGGTGGCGAGCACCGTGTTGATGAAAGCCAGACCCGCCGACGCATTGGCCGCACCGGCCGAGCCTGCGTTGAAGCCGAACCAGCCGACCCACAGCAGCGACGCACCGACCATCGTCAAGGTGAGCGAATGCGGCGTGAACGCTTCCTTGCCGAAGCCGACGCGTTTGCCGACCAGATACGCGCCGACCAGACCCGCGACACCGGCGTTGATGTGAACCACCGTGCCGCCCGCGAAGTCGAGCGCCCCGGCCGCGCCGAGCAGGCCGCCGCCCCAGACGATGTGCGCGATCGGCACATAGCTGAACGTGAACCACAGCACCGAGAACAACAGGACCGCCGAAAACTTGGCGCGTTCGGCGAACGCGCCGACGATCAGCGCGACGGTAATCGCCGCGAAGGTGCTCTGGAACGAGACGAACACGTATTCGGGAATTGTCGTGAGCGCGCCGAAGGTTTCGAGCGTGACGCCTTTCAGAAATATCTTGTCGAAGCCGCCGAAGAACTGCCCCTCGCCCGAAAACGCCAGGCTGTAGCCGTACAGGGCCCAGAGAATGCTGATCAGCGAAAAGATCACGAACACCTGCATCAGCACCGACAGCATGTTCTTCGATCGCCCGAGACCGCCGTAGAAGAGGGCGAGGCCCGGAATCGTCATGAGGATGACGAAGGCGGTCGAGGTCAGCATCCAGGCCGTGTCGCCCGAATCGATCTTCGGCACCGGGGCGGCGGCCGGCGCAGCGGGCGCCGTGGCGGTGGGCGTCGCATCGGCTGCGGCCGGCGCGGTGGCAGCAGGTTCGGCGGGGGTCGTCTGAGCCGCCGCGAACGTGCCGGTGGTCAGCAGCACGAGGCCGAGCGCGAAAGAAGCAATTAGTTTTTTCATTTTGAAAATTCTTGGAATTCTTGGAAGTGGCAGGCGCTTCGAGAAGGTGTTTCGAGGAGGCGTTTCGATAAGGGAATCGGACCGCCGTCAGAGCGCCTCGGCGCCGGTTTCTCCGGTGCGGATCCGCACCACCTGTTCGATGTCGTAGACGAACACCTTGCCGTCGCCGATCTTTCCGGTGCGAGCCGCCGTTTCGACGGCTTCGATCACCTGCTCGACCAGATCGTCGGAGATGGCTGCTTCGATCTTGACCTTGGGCAGAAAGTCGACCACGTACTCGGCGCCGCGGTACAGCTCGGTGTGGCCTTTTTGCCGGCCGAAGCCTTTGACCTCGGTCACGGTGATGCCCTGCACGCCGATCGTCGAGAGCGCTTCGCGCACCTCGTCGAGCTTGAAGGGTTTGATGATGGCTGTGACCAGCTTCATGGCGGGATTCCTCTATGAACTTGCGTTGGGGATGCGCGTCGCGGCCGTTGCTGCTTCGCGCCGGGTTTCAGAAAGTCTTTGTCAGCGCGACGATGAACCGCGGTTTGTTGATCGAGTAGTTGCTCGCGCCGACCGGTCCGAAGCCGTAGTCGAAGCCCGGGTTCGAAACGAGCTGGTAAGCGCTTTGCTGCGTTGCGCCCTGCACCGATCCGGCGACCGAAAAGCCCTGCCCCAGGTCGTAGGCGGCGCCGACGTTGTAGTCGAAATAGCTTTTGTAGCCGACGCTGCGGATGTCGCTGTTCATATGGGTGTAGCCCACCGCGGCCTTGAGCGTGAGCTTGGGTACGACTTCCTTGCTGTAGGCCAGGTTCAGGTAACCCGTGTTGCGCCCGCGCAGGCCCGAGTCGGCGCTCGCGCCGGCATAGCCGAAGTAGTCTTTCGACACCGTGTGCGAATACTTGAGCGTGAGCGAGCCGATTTGCTCGTTGACGTAAGTGCCGCCCAGGTACAGCTCGGTGGTATTGCCAGCCGTGTTGCCGGGATAGATGTAGGTGAGGACCCCAACGTCCATGTCGATCACGCCGGCCTTGAACTTGTAGCCGCCGTAGATATCGCTCTCGATGCTGTTGCCGGCTTGCCAGTTGACGCTGGAATTCCAGTTTCCGACATACCAGCCGGCCTCCGACGCATAGTCGAAACCGCCCTGAATCGCGGGCTTGAATGCCTTGGTTTTCGCGTAGTCGTTTTTGCCGATGGTGTCCTGGTCCTGCCCGCGGAACTTGTAGTTCGTGGTCAAGCTGATATTGGCTGTGAACGGCGATGCCGGCGCTGCGGCAGGCGCAGCCGAATCAGCGGTACTGCCGGGCGCTGTTTGCGCCAGCGCGATGCCCGGCGCGCAGACCAAGACCAGGCATGCAGCCGGGATCCGCCATGTGATCGCCATCGCGCTGGCTTGGGGAAGGGTGCGCATCGGAGCTTCCTCGGGTTTGTGGACGACAGAGCCCGGTTAAAGCAGGGAGCGTGCCAAATGTCACATCCGGCGCAAACGGCACACACCCAACACGCTTGTCGAATCGTGAAGCGCGTGCCGCAAAATAGGGCGATTCGCCGGTCCGCCTGCCGAACCAGTCGTCGGAACTGTCGCCGGGCGCGTCTTAATGCACCAATTTGGGGAGCCACCACCGTGAGTCTGTCTTTGGTGCAAAGCCGGGCTTTGCTGGGGCTCGAAGCCGCCAGCGTCACGGTCGAAGTTCACTTGGCCAACGGCCTGCCGAGCTTCACCCTGGTCGGCCTGGCCGAAACCGAAGTGAAAGAAGCGCGCGAACGGGTGCGCTCGGCGATCCAGAACGCCGGGCTCGAATTTCCGACCAACAAGCGGATCACGGTGAACTTGGCGCCAGCCGATTTGCCGAAGGATTCCGGTCGCTTCGATCTGCCGATCGCGCTCGGCATCCTCGCCGCGAGCGGCCAGATCGATGCGAGCCGCCTGGCGGGCCATGAATTCGCGGGCGAGCTGTCGCTCTCGGGCCAGTTGCGACCCGTACGCGGCGCGCTCGCGATGGCCTTGGCACTGCACAAAAGCAAGGTCGCGACCCGGCTGGTGCTGCCCGAAGAGAGCGCTGCGGAGGCTGCGTTGGTTCCAGGCGCCGAGGTCTACGGCGTGCGGCATCTGCTCGACGTGGTGCGCCAGTTCACGCCGCAAAGCGCCGGGAAAGACGCCGGAGACGGCGCCGATCCAGCCGAATTCGACATTAGCTGGACCCGCGTGGAAGGAAAGATCGACGCCGAAACCGAAGCCTATGCCGATCTCGCCGACGTCAAAGGCCAGAGCGCCGCCAAGCGGGTGCTCGAAATCGCCGCAGCTGGATCGCACAGCGTGCTGATGGTCGGCCCGCCGGGTTCGGGAAAGTCGATGCTCGCGCACCGCTTCGCCGGCCTGCTGCCCGCGATGACGATCGACGAGGCGCTCGAAAGCGCGGCCGTGGCGAGCCTCGGCGGGCGCTTCGGCATCGCGCGCTGGCGCCATCGGCCGACGGCGCAGCCGCACCATTCGGCCAGCGCCGTCGCCCTGGTCGGCGGTGGCTCGCCGCCCCGGCCCGGCGAAATTTCGCATGCGCACAACGGTGTGCTGTTCCTCGACGAACTGCCCGAGTTTCCTCGTGCCGCGCTCGAAGCGCTGCGCGAGCCGCTCGAGAGCGGCACCATCACGATCGCGCGCGCTGCACGTCGCGCCGAGTTTCCGGCGCGCTTTCAGCTCATCGCGGCGATGAATCCCTGCCCCTGCGGCTATCTCGGTACGAGCGGCCGCGGTCAGCGCGCCTGCCGCTGCACGCCCGACCAGGTGGCGCGCTACCAGGGTCGGCTTAGCGGCCCGCTGCTCGATCGGATCGACCTGCACATCGAAGTGCCCGCCCTGTCGTCAGAAGAATTGCTCGGCGCACCGGCCGGTGAGCCCACGGCGCCGATTCGCGCGCGTGCCGAGGCGGCACGCGCGCGGGCGATGGCGCGCCAAGGCACGCCGAACCAGGCGCTGCAAGGCCGCGAGATCGACCGCCATGCGGCACTCGACGACGCCGCCTTGCGCTTCATGCACAGCGCCGCCGGCAAGCTCGGCTGGAGCGCGCGCGGAACGCACCGCGCGCTCAAAGTCGCGCGCACCATCGCCGATTTGGCCGGCGCGGAAACGGTTCAACTGACCCATGTGGCCGAAGCGATTCAATACCGGCGCGCATTGCGCGGGGCGGGCTGAACGGCGGCTTGCCGGCGTGCTGCGGCACCGACCTCGCGGAACCTGGTTTGCTATTTATTTTATAGCTGTTTGCGCACGTCCAGTGGACGTTTCAGCTACTTTTTCTTTAAACAGCGTTGATCAGCAATTGGCCCGGATTCGCGCGATCAAGGTCTTGTTCGCGACCCGCTGCGTATCGACTGTCGCGGTGCCGTCGCAAGCGACGCTCGCAGCCCGATAACGGTACTTCGCTTCCACCGTGTCCCGGTCGATCTGGCGAACCGCACGAAGCGTCAGAGGCTCCCTGAACGAGCCGTAAAAGCGCGTCATCGCGGCAGCCTCGAACGGCCCGGCGCCGCGTTTTTGCGGCACCACGAGCGCCGCGGCCGCGCGCCCATCGGCCACCGAAAGCGCGCGATAGAACGCGGATACGGTGGCGACGGGTGAGGTCGTCGAGGCCGGTGCGGGCGCAGGCGCAGTCGAGATGGTCGGAGCAATAGGCGCAGTCGGCGTGTTTTCAATGACCGGCTTTGCCACCGGGGCCGTCGCGATCTGCGGTGCAGGCGCCACCACTGGTGCCGTCCGGGTCGAAATTGGACTCGGACTCGGACTCGGCACTCGCACTCGCACTCGCACTCGGACTCGGACTCGCACTCGAGTCGAGGCGCGCAGCGACCCCGAATCGTCCGGCGACTTTGCCGCGACCACCGTGTCGGCGAAAACCTCATTCCGGGGCAACGATGCGCCCGGCTGCAGCGCGGTCCGCTGGATGACAACGGGCGAAGGTAAAGCCGGCACGACCGCGCGCGGTATCGGCTGCGCAGGCGCCCTGGCAGTCAGGACCACACGGAACGCCCATGCGGCAAAGGCGACGATCGCGCCCACCACGATGAACGAGATGGCAAGCCAGAAGCCACGCGGTTGCGAGACGCTAACGGCACCCGGCGGCTGCAAGGCGCTCCTGGCAACACGCGGCCGCAAGGCGCTACCGGCATCACGCGATCTGGTTGCATTGCCTTGCGTCTGCCGCAGCGGCGGCGCAAACGCTCCCATCGCTCCCACTGCTTCCAGCGATGACGGCCCGGTCGGCGCGAATGCGGGCAGGCGACGCGCGCAGCCGATGCAGAACATCGCTTTCGCTCGATTGATACAGCCACACGCCTCGCAATTCACCGGCATCGACACCCTTCGATTGAAAACCTTCGTACGACTTACGTTGCGCCGCGACGACCGGATTCGTTCGACTGCGCGGCAGGTGTAACGAAACCCTTCGCAGCCCGACCCGCCGCGGCAGCGGTCCGACGCTGACGATGCGTCAACCGAGCAAGCCCCGCCCTGCGAGATTGCGCATCAGCGCGCCAATGCCGAAGGTCCAGCGCACTGCATTCTGCGAATGGACCACGCGGTTGACCAATGCGCCGAGTTCGGGCGCAGATACGGTCACGCGATCGCCGACGACATGGGTAAAGCCCTGACCCGGCCCGTGCCGGTCTTGCGTCGGCGCGAACATGGTGCCCAGAAACAGCACCAGCCCGTCGGGATAGTCGTGATGCGCGCCAATCGCATGGCCGACCAGATCGAGCGGATCGCGACTGATTTTTTCGAGCGAACTCGAACCCGCGAGAAGAAAGCCCTCCGGCCCGCGCACCTCGACCGACACCGTGATCCGGCGCACGTCGTCGATGCCGAAATGGTCGTCGAACAGCCGCACGAGCGGCCCGATCGCACACGATGCGTTGTTGTCCTTGGCCTTGCCGAGCAAGAGCGCGCTGCGGCCTTCGAAGTCGCGCAGGTTCACGTCGTTGCCGAGCGTCGCACCGACGGTGCGGCCGCGGCTGTCGACCGCCAGCACGACTTCGGGCTCGGGGTTGTTCCAGCGCGATTGCGCATGAATGCCGATGTCGGCGCCAGTGCCGACCGACGAGAGCACTGGCGCCTTGGTGAAGACTCTCGGCGTCGGGCCCGATGCCGACTTCCAGGTATTGCGACCATGCGCCCTGCGCGAGCAGCACTTCCTTCACCTTTGCAGCCTCGGGCGAGCCAGGCACGATGCCCGCGAGGTTGTCGCCGAGCACCGCGCCGACCGCCGCGCGCGTGGCCTCGGCCTTGCCGGCATCGCCGCGCGCCTGCTCCTCGATCACACGTTCGAGCAGACTTTCGACGAAGGTCACGCCGCTGGCTTTGACCGCTTGCAAGTCGATCGGCGCGAGCAGCCAGGGTTCAGCCTCGTCGCGCGAGCTTTCATCGCTGTTGGCGAGCACTGCGTCGAAGGCCGCGATTCGCGGTGCCGAACCAGCATCGATTGCAGCACGTACATCCGAAGCCGGCGCATCGCGCTCGAACAACGCACTCGCGGTCGGCGCAATGCGCGACAAATCGTGCAAGCCACCGCGATGCAGGGCAACCAGCACCGGGCCAACATCGGGCTGCCAAATGCGGCCTACAAGCGTCGCGCGATCGGCGCCCTGCGGCAGGCTGGCGGCGGGAGATAGTTCGAGGGACATGCTGAGGGGTCTCCGATAGAAATACAGTTTGCTATATTATTTGTAGCTATCTGCGCATGATGGACGGGCGCTGCAAGGTCTTTTGGCTTAAAAATCGGGCTACCGGCCGCAGAAAGGAAACCAAAGCGACGCAAAAGTCGCAGAAGAACATCCATAAATATTTTGGTATTCCTTCCGCGCCTTCTGCGAAACCTCTGCGACTTCTGCGTCCGGTAGTCCGATTTCAGTGCGTCCCACCCCGCACCCGCGCCACCTGTTCCGGTAAATCATTCCACGCCGGCCGTTGCGGCGCAAAGCGCGCACGCATGTAGCCGGCGAGCGCAGCGATCTGGTCGTCGCCGAGGGCGTCGCGGAACGCGGGCATGAAGCCGATATCGCGACTCGCCGGTTCGCGCACGCCGTCCAGAATCGTGCGCAGCAGGTTGTCGGGCCGGTCGCTCGTGAGCTGGCTGTTCAGCGCGAGCGGGCGATTCGCGCCGAGCAAGGTCGGGCCGTCGCCGTCGTGATGGCAGGCGGCGCAGGCGCTGTCGAACATGCGCTGCGCGGGGCCGAGTAACTGGCCTTGACTATTCGCGGCGCGCACCACCGCCTCTCGGGCCTGCGTTGCGGCAGTTTCGTCGCTAGCGGCCGGGTTGAACGATGCGAGGTAAGTCGCCATGGCACTCAGATCCGAATCGGGCATGTTCGCCAGATCGCGCACCACTTGGGCCATCGGTCCGCCCGCGATGCCGTGCTGCAAGGTATGGCCGCTGCGCAGGTAGCGGTACAGCTCGCCGGCGTTCCATGGCACCGCCGCGGTCGAAAGCGCGGTCAGCGCCGGCGCTTCCCAGCCGTCTGCGACCGCGCCCGACAGGAATTTCGCACCGCCCTGCTCCGCGCCCAGCGCATTGCGCGGCGAATGGCAGGCGCCGCAATGACCGAGGCCGTTCACCAGATAGGCGCCGCGATTCCATTCGGCGCTTCGGTCCACGACCGGCTGCAGCGGCGCCGGATCGTGAAACAGCGCGTTCCAGCCGGCCATCAGCGGCCGCAGGTTGAATGGAAATTGCATGTCGGCCGGCGGCGTTTCGGCACGCACCGCGGGTTGCGCCATCAGGTACGCATACAGCGAGGTCAAGTCGTCGTCGCTGGTTTTCGCGAATGCGGTGTAAGGAAACGCCGGATACAAATGCCGCCCGTCGCGCGAGATGCCCTCCCTCATCGCGCGCTGGAAGGCGCTGAACGACCAGCGACCGAGGCCGGTTTCGGGATCGGGCGTGAGGTTGGTCGCGTAGACCGTGCCGAACGGCGTGTCGATCGCGCGACCACCGGCATTCACGGCGCCACCGGCTGCAGTGTGGCAAACCGCGCAATTGCCGATCGCGGCGAGCACGCGGCCGCGCTCGACGGTCTCGGAGCTGTAGACCGAAGCACTCAGGGTGACCGGCGCGATCGCAGGACGCCAGCCGAGGAGTCCTGCGATAACGCCAATGCCAGCGACGGCGAGGGCGGCAGCCGTTGCCCACAGCGATCGTCTTTGATGGGCTGCAATGGTGACCGCTTGTGGAATGGCGCACTCGCCCGCCGCTGCGCTTTCGTTCCCTGCTTCCGCCGACGCGCTGCGACCGCCAGCCGTTGCCGGAGCCGCGAGCGCATCCGGATTCAACGCTGCGCGCACCACCTCGGGCGTGAACGGAGGCGCACGAAAACGCACGCCGGTCGCATCGAAGATCGCATTCGCGATCGCCGCCGTGCCGGGGACTGACGACGATTCACCGACACCGAGCGGCGGCTCGCCGGGACGCGCCATCGTCATCACCTCGATCACCGGCACATTGCGGAAATCGAGGATCGGATAGTTGCCCCATTCGCGGCTCGCGACCACGCCCGAGGGCAGCACACCGGACAACACGTTCTGCAGCGCATTCGCCGACCCGTCGCCGTCCCGCCGAGGCGCGAACTGCACCTGTTCCTTCAACGCGCGGCTCGTGGTCTGAATCACGTTGCCATGGGTCTGGTGTTCGACGCCGGCCGGGTTGATCAATAGCCCCGCGTCCTGGCCGACGACGACCCGGCGCACATGCACTTCGCCGGTCTTGCGGTTGACTTCGACATCGGCCACCCACGCGGCCCACGCAGCGCCATAACCGGGCCACTGGCTGTGGATGTAGCGCGCATAGGCGAAGCCCTGGCCGAACAGAATGTCGCCGCCTGCGCCCAAGCCGCCATCGGCCTTTTCTTGTGGCCCGTTGCGCACGCGCCAGTTCGCCTTTTGCGCCGTGGCCTGCACCAACTCGACTGCGCGCGGATCGCGCAGATGCGCAAGCCGGAACGCGACCGGATCGATGCCGGCTGCGGTCGCGAGCTCGTCGACGAAGGATTCGTGCGCGAACGAATTCGGCAAGGCCGACACCCCGCGCAGCCAGCTCGCGCGCACGATCGGCGCCATGTCGTTGACCGCGACCCGCAAATTGGTGATGGCATAGGGCGGGCGCGCGGTGCGGTCGCCCATCTCGAAGGCCTGCGCAACCGGCTCGATCGTGCGGGTGAGCAGCAGCGCCAGGGTCGGCGCGCCGTTGGACGGATACGAAGTCTCGAAGTCGTAGGCGGCGATGCGGGACTCGATGCCTTCGGCCGCGACGCCGCCCGCGACTTCCATCAACTGCGCGGCACCGAGCGGCTCCCACGCGTTCTCCTGCGCGCGCGTGAGCTGCACCCGCACGGGCGCGCCGACCGCGCGCGCGAGCAGCGCCGCGTCGGCGCTCACGTCGTCAGCGCCGTTGCGGCCGTAGCAGCCGGCGGCTTCCATCCGGATCACTTCGATGGTCACATCAGGCAAGCCGGTAAGTCGTGCCAGATCGGCTCGCAGTACATGTGGGTTTTGTGAGCCAGTCCAGACGCGCAACGCGATGCCGTCGGGCGTGGTCGCCTCGCCTGTGAGCCAATCGGCCACCGCACACGACGGGCCAATCGACGCATGCATCTGATACGGCCAGACATAGGTGCGACGCATCGCCGCGCCACCCGCATCGAGCGCGTGCATTGCGCTGTCGACATCGCCCTCATCGATCAGCAGACGTTGCGTCGACGGGTTTCGCTTGATCGCCTGCGAGAGATCGCTCAGGTCGGCGAGACCGGGCCAGGCCTTCCACCGCACCTGCAGCTCGTGCATGGCCCGCTCGGCATGCTCCTCGCGCTCGGCGACGATGCCGACGAAATCGCGGATGACGACGACCGCGCGAATCCCGGGAATGTGTGCGATCGACGTTTCGTCGACCGTGTCAAGCGTATTTCCGATGAAGTCGCCGTGGGCTGCGCCGGCATAGGGCGGCCGCACCACCCGCCCATGCAGCATGCCGGGCATACGCATGTCGTGCACGAACACCGGCTCGCCCGCAAGTTTGGCCGGAATGTCGATCCGCGGCTGACGCGTGCCGACCATGCGGTAGTCGACAACTGCCTTGAGCGCAGTCTCTGGCGCCAGGCGAAGCACCGTTCGTTGCCCGACCACCAGCGTGCCGAAGTCCACGCGCCGTGCGGGGTCGCCCACCGCGCGGACCGATCCGTTCCGCACGTCGAGCGCATCGATCGATGCACCGAGCCGCTCAACCGCGCGCCGCAGCAACCAGCCGCGCGCCTGCGCCGCGGCGATGCGCATGGGCTGCGCGTGAATCTGAATCGAGGCGCTGGCAATCGTCGCGCCCTGGTTCGGCGAACGTCTTGTATCGCCGAGCGCCATCGCGACGCAGTCGATGGCCACGTCGAGTTCTTCGGCGACGATCTGGGCCAGCGCGGTTTGCAAGCCGGTGCCGAGATCGACATGGCCGGCGAGCGCGCTCACGCTGCCGTCGTCCCACACCGCGAGCAGCACCTCGTCGCCTTCGGTCGGGTTGCCGGGCACCGTCGGCGGCTGGCCTTTGCCCGGCGGCGTCGCGGGCGGCGTCGGTCGCACGACCAAGAGCACGCCTTCGGCTATCAGGTAATCGGCCCGCGTGCGCGGCAGATCGGCGCGGCGAATCATCCGGCTTTCCTGGCGATCCGGCGTCAAGCAGCCTTGGCGGACATCCGCTCGGCCGCGATTCGAACCGCGCGAACGATCTCGACATGCGTGCCGCAGCGACACAGGTTGCCCGAAAGTTCGGCGCGGATGCGCGCTTCGCTCGGCGCGGGTTCGCGCGCGAGCAATGCCGCTGCCTGCATCGCCATGCCGCTCAAGCAATAGCCGCACTGGGCAGCCTGCGCATCTTCGAACGCCTGCTGGACGGGATGCCAGTCGTCACGCGTGCCGAGTCCCTCGAGCGTGGTGATCGAACGGCCCGCGACGCCATGCGCCGGTATCACGCAAGCGCGCGCCGCGACGCCATCGACCCACACCGTGCAGGCGCCACACTGGCCGAGCCCACAGCCGTACTTGGGACCGTTCAGACCGACGTCGTTGCGCAGGAAATGCAGCAAGCTCGCTTCATTCGGCGCTTCGCGTGCGATCGCGAGACCGTTCAGGTTGAGCGCGAGCGTCGGCATCAGTGAGATTTTGGAATCAGACGCCGATGAGCTCGCTCGACTGGATCCGCTTCACGCCCTTGGCTTTCATGTCTTTCCAGGCCGCGGCGAGCGAGCCGTTGAGGTCGATCGCGCGGGTCGCATCTTCGATCACATAGACCTCGAGACCGAGTTTGCGCGCGTCCATCGCGGTCCAGGCGACGCAAAAATCGGTCGCGAGGCCGCTCACGAACACGGTCTTGATGCCGCGTTGTTTCAGGTAGCCGCCGAGGCCGGTCGGCGTCTTGCGATCGGCTTCCTCGAACGCCGAATAGCTGTCGACGCCTTTATGAAACCCCTTGCGCACGATGACTTGCGCATTCGGCAATTTCAAGCCCTCCAGCAGCGCGGCATCGTCGGTGCCTTGCACGCAGTGGTCGGGCCAGAGCACCTGCTGTCCGTAGGCCAGTTTGATGGTCGAGAACGGCTTCGCACCCGCGTGCGCACTCGCGAAGGACGCGTGGCCCGGCGTGTGCCAGTCCTGCGTGACGACCACGGTCTGAAAGTCAGCCGCCAGCTTGTTGATCAACGGCACCACTTCGGCGCCGCCTTTGACCGGCAAGGTGCCGCCATCGACGAAGCAGTTCTGCACATCGATCACCAGCAATGCGGCATGCGTACCCGGTTTGATCTTTGCGGCGGCGAAAAGCGGCCCGGCGAAGCCGAGGCCGCTCACGATGCCGAGCGCGACGCCGGCCTTGAGGATGGTTCTGCGTTGAATGGACGAAGACATGACGGACTCCTTCAGTTGAATTGGCTGTTAGGTGAACGGGTCAAACACTCAGGTAAGCACGGCGCACTTCTTCATTGGCCGCGAGCTCGCGCATCGTGCCTGTATAGCGAATTTGCCCCTTTTCGAGCACATAAGCACGATCGGACACCAGCTCGGCAAAGTGCATGTTCTGCTCCGAGAGCAGGATGCTCACGCCCTTGGCCTTGAGTTCGAGAATCATCACGACCATCTGTTCGACGATCACCGGCGCCACGCCCTCGGATGGCTCGTCGAGCAGCACGAGGTAAGGATTGCCCATCAAGGTGCGCGCCACCGTCAGCATCTGCTGCTCGCCGCCGCTCATCTGGCCGCCGGGCCGATCGGGCATTTGGCCGAGATTGGGGAACAACGCGAACAAGCGCTCGGGCGTCCACGTCGGCGCCGCACTGCCATCGGCCCAATTGCGTTCGGCTTGCTTGCCGACTTCGAGGTTCTCCATCACCGTGAGGTCGGTGAAGACGCGCCGGTCTTCCGGCACGAAGCCAAGCCCAAGACGCGCAGCGACATGCGGCTCGCTCCTGGATATGTCGTGCCCCATGAAGCGAACGCTGCCGCGCCGCTTGGCGACCAACCCGATCAATGTCTTGAGCGTCGTCGACTTGCCCGCGCCGTTGCGCCCCATCAGCGCCACCACTTCGCCGCGCTGCACCTCGAGATCGACATCGAACAGGATGCGCGCGGCGCCGTACCAGGCCGAGAGGCTTTTGGCCTGAAGCAAAAGTTGCTGGTCATTCATCGGCTTGAAATCGGGGTCGGGCAACCGAACGCGAAGGACGCGAAGGTTTCGCGAAGGGCGCGAAAGAGCAGTCGTGAAAATAGCTCAAAAGAAACCATCGATGACATATTGCTGAACCTGCAGAACACAGCCGTAGAAGCCGGGTTGACTAACATCCAATGGACTTTTTTGCGTCCTTCGCGTGGTTTTCGCGTCCTTCGCGTTCGGCTGCTCGCTCCCGCGTTCATGCGATCGCCTTCTCGAACGTCTTCCCGCTGCCGAAGTACACCTCCTGCACTTTTGGATCGTCGCGAACTTCGAGTGGCTTGCCTTCTGCTATCAACAGGCCGCGCGCGAGCACGATCATGCGGTCGGCGAAAGCGAACACCACGTCCATGCTGTGCTCGGTGAAGAGCACGCCGATGCCGCGCTGCTGCACCAGGTCGCGGGTCAAGGCCATCAATTCGTTGCGCTCGCCGGGGCCCATGCCAGCGGTGGGTTCGTCCATCAACAACAGCTTCGGTTCGTTCGCCATCGCGATGGCAAGTTCGACGCGCTTCACGTCGCCATACGCGAGTTCGCTGCAGGGCCGGTCGGCTTGTGCGCGCATACCCACCTGCTCGAGCAGGGCCAGCGCGTCGGCGCGGCGATGGTCCGCGGCGCGGCGCCACATTGCGTACAGCAACCGATCGTGCGACAGCAGCGCCACCTGCACGTTCTCGATCACGGTGAGCGAGGCAAAGGTTTCGGCAATCTGGAAGGTGCGCCCGACGCCGAGCCGCCAGATCGCGCGCGGCCGGCGCCCGACGAGTTCCTCGCCCTCTAGCCGGATCGAGCCGCGATCGGCGCGCAACTGGCCATTGACCATGTTGAACGTGGTCGTCTTGCCGGCGCCGTTCGGGCCGATCAGTGCGAGCAGTTCGCCCGGTGCAAGGTCGAATGCGATGCCGTCGACCGCCTTGACGCCGCCGAAGGACTTGCCGAGGCCTCGCACTTCGAGGAGGGGTTTCGCGGCGCTCATGCCTTCGCCTCGCGGACAGTCGGTTCCGCGGAGTTGCTCGGGTCTGTCGGTTCAGCATCCCGCGCCGCAGGCCGCAGCAGCCGATCGAACCATTGCTTCGCATAGCCGGCGATGCCCTGCGGAAACAAGAGCACCAGCAGCAAGATGACCCCGCCGAGCATCGCGCGCCAGTAGTCGGTGTTGCGCGCGACCGCATCGTGCAGCCAGGTGAAAGTCACTGCGCCGACCACCGGCCCGGCAAGGGTCTGAATGCCACCGAGCAACACCATGACCAGACCATCGACCGATTTGGTCACGCTCATCGCTTCGGGCGAAATGCTGCCTTTCGAGAATGCATAGAGCGCGCCGGCGAGCCCCGCCGCCGTGCCGGCGATGACGAAGGCGATCCACTGCATGCGATCGACATCGATGCCGATCGCATCGGCGCGCAGCACCGAATCGCGGCCCGCTCGCAAGCTGTAGCCGAACGGCGAATACAGCACCCGCCACAGCAGCAACACTGCGCCGCCGACGAGCGCCAATGTGAGCCAGTAGTAGGCGTTCTTGTCCGACAGCCACTCCGCTGGCCAGACACCGGTGAGGCCATTGCTGCCGCCGGTCAGGTCGTCCCATTGGTAGGTCACGCCCCAGGTGATCTGGGCGAAAGCGAGCGTCAGCATCGCGAGGTACACGCCCGAGAGCCGAACGGCAAACCAGCCGAACAGCAGTGCGCCGGCCGCGCCGACCAGAGGCGCAACGACCAGTGCGAGTTCCATCGGCAAAGCCAGCCCACGCACCAGCAGCGCGGCACCATAAGCGCCGAGCCCGAAGTACGCGGCGTGGCCGAACGAATGCATCCCCGCCGGCCCCATGATGAAGTGCAGACTGGCCGCGAACAGCGCCGCGACGAGCAGGTCGATCATCAGCACCACCGTGTAGGGCGAACCGGACGTGAAGAACGGCACCAGTGCCAGCGCGATGCCGAACCCGGCGATCGCGATCAGCGTGCCGGTGCCACCACGCCGCAATGGCGCTTCCGGCGTGCCGACGTAGCGGCTCGGTGCCTGCGGCCGGCCCATCAAGCCCCACGGTCGCCAGACCAGTACCACGGCCATCACGATGAAGTCGACGATCAACGTGAGCTTGGAAAACGACACTTCGACGCCGAACACATCGACCACGCCGAGCCAGATGCAGATCGCCTTGATCTCGGCGATCAGCAATGCGGCCGCGAACGCACCCGGAATCGACCCGAGTCCGCCGACCACCACGACGACGAAAGCCGAGCCGATGGTGTTCAGGTCGAGTTCGAGCGTGGCCGGCTCGCGCGGCAATTGCAACGCGCCGCCGAGCCCCGCGAGCAGCGCGCCGAGTGCGAACACCGCCGTGAACAACCAGGCCTGGTTGACGCCGAGCGCGCTGACCATCTCTCGATCTTGCGTCGCCGCGCGCACCAGCGTGCCCCAGCGGGTTCGTGTGAGAAGCAGCCACAACAGGCCGAGCACCAATGGCCCGACCACGATCAGAAACAGGTCGTAGCTCGGAAACTGCCGGCCGAGGATGGAGACCGCGCCCGAAAGCCCTGGCGCACGCGGGCCGAGCAGTTCGTCCGGACCCCACAAATACAGCACCGCATCCTTGATGACGAGCACCAGCGCGAAAGTCGCGAGCAACTGGAACAGCTCGGGCGCTTTGTAAATGCGCCGCAGAAGAATCATCTCGATCAGCGCGCCGAGCACACCCACCGTCAGCGCAGCCAGAAGCAAAGCCGGCCAGAACCACGCAACCCCGCCCCAGGCCATCAGCCGTTCGGTCAATGTGTAGGCGATGTAGATGCCCACCATGAAGAACGAGCCGTGCGCGAAGTTGACGATGCGGGTCACACCGAAGATCAGCGACAAGCCGGCCGCGACGAGGAACAGCGACGACGCACCAGCCAGTCCGTTGAGCAGCTGGCCGATGAAGCTCGACAGGTTCATGCGGGTGCCCGTACGTATTCGTCCACGGAGAGTCGTTCGAGCAAGCGAGAACGCAGCGTCGTTTCTGCTCGTCCGCTTTTCGCTACTCCGCGCGCGCCTTCTTTACTTCTTCGGCTGATGGCTGGAACTTCGCCCCATCGTCGTACTGAAAGTCGACCATCACGCCCTTGCCGTTGTCGTTCTTGGTGCGGCCGACGAAAGCGCCCATCGTCGATTGATGGTCTTCGGGCCGGAACATGACCTTGCCGAAAGGGCTGTCGAAGCTGAGGCCTTCGAACGCGGCGATCAACTTGTCGGTGTCGGTGCTCTTCGCCTTCGCGATGCCCGCAGCCGCGGCCTTGATCATGCTGTAGCCGACGACCGAGCCGAGGCGCGGAAAGTCGTCGTACTTTTTCTGATACGCGGCGAGAAAGGTCTTGTGCTCGGGTGTGTCGATGCCGTACCACGGATAGCCGGTGACGATCCAGCCGTTGGGCGCTTCGTTCTTGAGTGCATCGAGGTATTCGGGCTCGCCCGTGAGCACGCTCACGACTTCGCGGTCCTTGAACAGGCCGCGCGTGTTGCCCTCGCGCACGAACTTCGACAGGTCGGCGCCGAACAGCACGTTGAAGATCGCATCGGGCTTGGCATCGGCAAGTGCCTGCACCACGCTGCCGGCGTCGAGCTTACCGAGCGGCGGCGCCTGCTCGGCGACGAATTCGACATCCGGTTGCGCCGCCTTCATCAATTGCTTGAATGCGGCGACCGCCGACTGGCCGTACTCGTAGTTCGGGTACACGATGGCCCAGCGCTTCTTGTTCTGCTTGACCGCTTCGGGCACCAGCATCGCAGCCTGCATGTAAGTGCCCGGCCGCAGCCGGAAGGTGTACTTGTTGCCGCCTTGCCAGGTCAGTTTGTCGGTCAGCGGCTCGCCCGCCAGGAAGAAGAACTGCTTCTGCTTGGCGAAGTCGGCGACCGCGAGCCCGATGTTCGATAAAAAGGTGCCGGCCAGCATGTCGACCTTTTCGCGCGACACCAGTTCTTCGGCGACCCGCACCGCGTCGCCCGGATTGGCGTTGTCGTCACGCGTGATGAGTTCGAGCTTCTTGCCGTCGATGCCGCCGGCTGCGTTGACTTCCTCGACAGCGAGCTCCATGCCCTTCTTGTAGGGCTCGAGAAAGGCGGGCTGCGCCTTGTAGCTGTTGATCTCGCCGATCTTGATCGTGCCCTGGGCATAGGCGGGTGCGATGGTCGCGGCGGCAAGCGCGGCAGCGGTGAATACATGGCGCAGGTGGTTCATGGGAGCTCCTTGAAAGGTTTCAATACCGGAAATCGGGCAGCCGAACGCGAAGGACGCGAAGGTTTCGCGAAGGGCGCAAAAGGAAAACCAAAATTTTTTTTCTTCTTGCGTCATCCGCATACCAAGCGGTTTCTTTCGGCGCTCGGCAATTTGCACACAAGCGCTATGAAAATAGGAGCTGTCTGCGCTAGTTGCGCGGGCGTTTCAGCGACTATTTCTTCAAAAACTATTTTTGCATTCCTTTCGCGTCCTTCGCGAAACCTTTGCGTCCTTCGCGTTCGGCTGCCCGCTTCAGGCTCCGCTGTCAACGCAGCCCATCCTTGCCCACGACCTCGTCCACCTTCAACCCGCCGATGCGCGCCAGCGGACGCCCGCTGTCGGTCACGGCGACGGCGACAACGATTTCGTGCGCACGGGGCGCATCGGAAACGCGCGCTTCGATCGCATCGAAATGGCTGCGTACAAAAGCCGCGTCCTTGTGGCCGAGTGGCACGTCGATCGCTGTGCCGAGCGTTCCGCGCTTCTTGCTCGAAGGCACCAGCGCGGCGCCCTTCTCCACTGCCGCACGCAAGGGTGCGCCGAGCTTGGGATGCAGGATCGCGGCCGCATGTTCGAGCTCGCCGGCCTCGCCGACGATCGCGGCCTTGCCGTAGCTTTGCGCCTGGCCGGGTTCGATACCGAGCGCGGCCACGCATTTGCTGCCCAGCAGGCCGCCGAGTTCTTCGCCGATCGCGACCAGTTCATCGAGGTTTTCGCTGTAGCGGCCAGCGTAAGGGTTGTCGATGACCGCGATCGCGACCGCGCGACGCGTCGGCGGCGACACCGGTTGCCCCATTTCGATACGGGTTTCGTCGACCTGAACGATGAGTTTTCGAATGTTGGCTGTCATGGTGTTTCGTTATCTCAAACCGTTCCATAGCGCGATGTCCTCGGCGCGCAGGCCGCCGACTCTTTCGTGGATTCGGTAGCCGGTCGTCATCGCGAGGATGAAGACGATTTCATGAGCGGCCGGCGCGCCGGGCACGCAGACTTCGATCGCGTCGAACTGGCCGCGCACATAGCTCGCGTTGATGTTGGTCAATGGCACATCCAGTGTGGCGCCGGGCGGGCCGACCTTCTTGGTCGAGGGCACGATCGCGAGTGCGTTGCCCGGCTGCGCGGGCGCCGCAGCTGCAACGCTTGCGGCAGCCTTGTCGACGCTGGCCGCCGCACCTTTTCGATAAGCATTGCGGTCACCCTTCCAGCCAAGCAGTTCGCGCATCGCGTAGCCGCCGGGCACATGCCATAGCGCGCCGTGTTCGAGCTCGCCGGCAGCGCCGACGATCGCACCCTTGCCGTAAGTCGCAATCTGTTCGACCGGCACATCCATCGCAGCGCGCAGGCGCTTCGCCATGTCGATGCCGACCGGTTCGAGCAGGGTCATCATCGGCAGGATGTCGGCCTCGTAGCGACCCGCGAATGGATTGGTCAACACCGCGCCGATCGCGCCGCGCACCAATGGATGCTCGGCGCGCGGGCCGAACTCGTGGTGGATGTGCTCGACCTGGGTGAACACGCGGCGGATTTCGATCATCTGAAAGACGTCAAGCAAAGATTGAACCAAGCGGGGCGGGCGCTTCGCATGCGCTCGCGACGACGGCGCGAGCAGCGGCCTTCGAAGTCGAGCATACGGCGCCGATGACCTGAATCTGCCCCTGACAAACCAGCACAGCCGAATGCAGCAGTCCGCGCCGCTGCAACTGACGCGTGACCGCCACGCCCGCATCCAGTGCACGACGCACCTGGATCGCCGGCAGTTCGGCGACGTCGACCGTCACCAGGCGCTCGCCGAGGTCGCTTTCGTCTTTGACTTCACACGCAGGACGCCGCGCGATGCCGGGGTCGGCCACATCGACCGCATTCGCGACCATCGTCGCCGCCCCATCGGCGATCGACGCACTCGCCGCGAGCACCGTCACGCTGTCGGCGATGCCGAGCGACACGCTGCGCCCGCGCCAGCCGCTGGTTGCAACGCCGCGCACCGGTATGTCGGCGCTGACTTCGAATGCGCCGTCGAGCGCTGCGCCACCCGACAGCAGTCGCTCGACGCGCGAAAGATCGGCGAACAAGCCGACCCGTGCGCGTTGCCCCGGCGCGAGGTGCAGCGCGATGTCGCCGCCGTTGTTGATCCAGGCGCGCGCGATTCCGGGGCGCCTGTAAAAGCCGATCAGCTCCTCGGCGACGGCGCCGGCCACAGCGGCCATCGGCGTGATGAAATCTTGTGCATGCGGCCGGCATGCGGTCCACATGCGTCGCGCAATGGGGCCATTCATCGGATTGACGACGTGCGTGTCGCCGGCAACGGCTATTGGCGAGCGCAGCGCCGGCAGTTCGCTGACGAGTTCGCCGAGGACGGTTTCGAAGCGTTGCCATGCCGCTTCGTGCGCTTCTCCCACGGCGCGCGACTCGCCATCGGCTTGCGCCACGATGTCGATCGGGCCGTGCTGCCAATGCCAGCGATCAGCATCGAGTTGTCTGCGCAGGGCACTCATGACGCGGTCATCCGAGCATGGGCGGCTGCCCGAGCGGCCAAGGGTTGGCTGCATCGATGACTTGCCACCGCCGCGACAGCGGAGCGCCGTCATGATGCCAGGCGCCCCGTTGCAAGGCCTGCTCCAGCGTGGCCACGTGGTCCATATGCCCGCCGAGCGCGGCGTAGTCGGCCAGGCGCAGGCTGAACTCGATCGGCGCGACGAGCGCGGGTGTCGGCACTGTGCCGAAGCTCATTTCGGGCATGCGCATCACGTCGGCCATCACCGTGATACCGCCGCCGGGCCACACGTAGGCGGGCGCGCCACCGCAAGTCACGTTGACCAGCGCCTGCTTGATCGCGCGCGTGAGGCGCACCGGGTTGTCGGTCACGCCCGCGCGCAGGCTGCCGCCGGCACCGCCGAGGAACAGCACCGAACAAAGCGCCGGCTCGCAGTTCTCGCCGATGCGCTCGACGATGGCGCGGACTTCATCGGGCATCTGCGTTTCGACGGGTTGCAGCGCATCGTCGAGCACATACCACTGCGCATGCTCGCCCGTGGTCGAGGTCATCAAGAGGCGCAGGCCCGGTCGCGCCACGCCCTCGGCCCAGCCTTCGATGATCGACAACGGTTCGTCGATGTCGGTGCCGCCCCAGCCCTCGCCCGGATTCGCGACCTGAAAATAGCGCCCTGGCGTCGATTTGCGCCCGCGCATCTGGATGCCCGAGCGCGGCATGTCGAGGCAGCGGCCGGCCTGGTGCTCGGTCAGCACGCCGGTGATGTGATCGTCGACCACAACTACCTCATCGGCCACGCTGGCGAACTGGCGCGCGAAGATGCCGATCGCGGCCGAGCCGCAACCGACCCGCATCCGCGCTTCGGCGACGCCGTTGACGACTGGCGCGGCGCCGGCCTGCACCACGACACCCGCGCCACCATCGATCGTGCAGTCTACTGGCTGCCGGTTGCCCAGGCGCTGCATCAATTCCATCGTGATGCGGCCTTCTTTCTTGCTGCCGCCGGTCAGGTGGTGTACGCCGCCGAGCGAGAGCATCTGCGAGCCGTATTCGGCCGTCGTCACATGGCCGACCACTTCGCCGCGATAGCGCACGTTCGCCTGCTCGGGGCCGAGAAAGCGGTCGGTGTCGATCTTCACCTTGAAGCTGCAATAGCTGAAGATGCCTTCGGTGACGACCGTCACCATGTCGACGCCCTGCGCCTTCGAGGCGACGATGAAGGGCGCGGGCTTGTAGTCGGGATAGGTGGTCGACGAGCCGATGCCGGTGACGAACACTTCGTCGGCGAGCAACAGATCGCCATCCCAGTCAGGCGCGATCGGGATCAAAGAGCGGTCGCTTTCGGCCGTGCTTTCGGCCGCCCCCTGCGCGAACGCGACCAGCGCCGGCGCATCGCTCGCGAGCGTGCGCCTGAGCAGCACCACCGGATCGACCCGCACCAGCTTGCCGCCCTGATTCGCATACCGATCGCAGGCGCCGCTGCGGCCTTCGGAGATCTGGCACAGAACCGGACAGGCGTTGCATTCGATCTTGGCGCCGGCCGTGCGGTCGACTGTCGCGCTGACACGCTCGGCGGGCAGATCGATGCCTGGCAAGCCGTCGGTCTTGGTGTGTTCGGTCATCGGGCAAAATCCATTCTGGGTGCGTGCCAATCCAGCGGTTGCTTGTGAGTGCATTGCCGAGTGTGTAGCATTCACTCCAATTTGGTGTTGTAAACGCTACATTCGAACGCAATGTAGCAAAGGCTCTGCCGACGCGCAACAACGGTTGCCCCGATTTCAAAAATTCAAGCGTATTCCTAGTGTATTTTTCGAGCGCCCCATGAGTGCCTTCTCCGAAGAAACCGTTTTAACGGTCCACCACTGGACCGACCGTCTGTTCACGTTCACGACCACGCGCGATCCGGCGCTGCGGTTCTCGAACGGCCATTTCACGATGATCGGCCTGCGCATCAACGGCAAGCCCTTGCTGCGCGCCTACAGCATCGTGAGCGCGAATTACGAGGAGCACCTCGAGTTCCTTTCGATCAAGGTCGACGATGGGCCGCTCACCTCGCACCTGCGCAACATCAAAGTCGGCGACACCGTCATCGTCGGCCGCAAGCCCACCGGCACCCTGCTGATCGACTACACGCTACCGGGCAAGCGGCTGTACCTGCTCGGCACCGGCACCGGGCTTGCGCCGTTCATGAGCATCATCCGCGACCCCGACACTTACGAGAAGTTCGAGAAAGTGATCCTGGTGCACGGCGTGCGCCAGGTCGACGAACTCGCCTATCACGACCTGGTGCTCAAGCACCTGCCGCGGCACGAGATTCTCGGCGAGTTGATCGAACGGCAGCTCTTGTATTACCCGACCGTGACACGCGAGGACTTCCGCAACATGGGCCGCATCACCGAGCTGCTCGCGAGCAACAAGCTGACCGACGACCTGGGCCTGCCGCAGCTCGACCCGGCGCACGACCGCGCGATGCTGTGCGGCAGTCCGGCCATGCTCGCCGACTTGAAGAAGCTGTTCGAATCGCGCGGCTTCAAGGAAGGCAACACTTCGACGCCCGGCGACTTCGTGATCGAGCGGGCGTTCGCGGAGAAGTAAATACGGACAGCCTGGATACGGACAGCAGAACGCGAAGGACGCGAAGGTTTCGCGAAGGTCGCAAAAGGAAAACCAAATTTTCTTCTTTGTTGTCTTGCGCCCTCCGCGAAAGCTCCGCTCCCTGAAGCGTTCGGCTCCCCGCAACCGGTTTGATCTGTAGTCGCTTGTGAATTCCGCTCGCAACACCACCTCCCGCCGTCGCACCGGCACGCGCGACGCTTCGGCGCAAGCCACGCGCACGGCCATCCTCAAGGCTGCGACCAAGGTTTTTGCGCGATACGGCTACGACGGCGGCAGCGTCGACAAGATATCGAAGGCCGCGAAGTCGGTCGACCGCATGATTTACTACTACTTCGGCAGCAAGGAAGGGCTGTTCGTCGCGGTGATCGAATCGATCTACCGCGCGATGGACGAGGCCGAGGCGCAGCTCGAACTCGATGCGGCGCGGCCGGTCGAGAGCCTCACTGCGGTGATCCGCTTCGTGCACGGCTACTACCGCGCGCATCCCGAATTCGTCACCTTGCTCAACACCGAGAACCTGCACAAGGGCCGGCATATCGCGAAGGCGCGCCGCGCCGGCGAATATGCGTCGCAGGCCATCGCGGTGATTCGCGACGTGCTCGCGCATGGCGTGGCGCAGGGGCTGTTCAGGCCCGACGTGGCGGCGCGCGAGGTGTATCTGCTGATCGCTTCGACCGGTTATTTTCCGCAGTCGAACCGACACACGCTCGGCGCATTTTTCGGCGAGGCGATCGATACGCCCGAAGCCGTCGCGCGGTGGGAAAATTTTGCGATCGACACGGTGTTGCGTGCGGTTCGCGCGCCAGTGCATCCGCTCGCGCACGACGAAGCCGAATCAGTAGTGCTATTTAATTTATAGCTGTCTGCGCACGTCCGGTAAGCGTTTCAGGCCTTTTTCTTATAAATTTCGCACTCCAACTTCAACGAGGATTCGCACCATGGCAGAAGTCGCCACCCACGCCAAATCGGGCAAGGTCGTCATCCGCAACATCGGGCTCTTGCTCTCGGGCGACATCGACCGGCCTATTCTCGATGCCGACACCATCGTCGTGAACGATGGCTTGATCACCGCAGTCGGCAAGGAGAAAGACTGCGACCTCGAAGGCGCGACGACCACGATCGATGCGAAGCGAACCTGCGTCGCGCCCGGCCTGATCGACAGCCACGTCCACCCGGTGTTCGGCGACTGGACGCCGCGCCAGAGCCAGCTCGGCTGGATCGACTCGTGCATGAACGGCGGCGTGACCACGATGATCTCGGCCGGCGAAGTGCACCTGCCGGGCCGGCCCAAAGACATCGTCGGCTTGAAAGCACTCGCCATCACCGCGCAGCGCGCGTATGACAACTTTCGACCCGGCGGCGTGAAGGTGCTGGCCGGCGCGCCGGTCATCGAAAAAGGCATGGTCGAGAGCGACTTCAAGGAACTCGCCGAAGCCGGTGTCGGCCTGCTCGGCGAGGTCGGCCTCGGCTCGGTCAAGGCCGGCTACGAAGCCAAGGAGATGGTCGCCTGGGCCCGCAAATACGGCATTCAAAGCACCATCCATACGGGCGGTCCGTCGATTCCCGGCTCGGGCCTGATCGACAAGGACACGGTGCTCGAAGCCGACGCCGACATCATCGGCCACATCAACGGCGGCCACACCTCGCTGCCCGAAGCGCATGTCTGCGAGCTGTGCGAAAAATCGAGCCGCGCGATCGAAATCGTGCACAACGGCAATGAGAAAACAGCGATCGCCGCCGCCCGCGCCGCGATCGAACTCAAGTGCCCGCACCGCGTGATCCTCGGCACCGACAGCCCGGCAGGATCGGGCGTTCAGCCGCTCGGCATCCTGCGCATGATCGCCTTCATCGCAGCGTTCGCGAACATCCCCGCCGAGCAGGTGTTCTGCTTCGCGACCGGCAACACCGCGCGCATCCGAAACCTCAATTGCGGCCTGATCGAGCCCGGCCGCGCCGCCGACTTCGTCTTCATGGACAAGGCCCAACACTCGCCCGCCGAAGGCCTGCTCGAAAGCGTGCAGCTCGGCGACATCCCCGGCATCGGCATGGTGATGATCGACGGCATCGTGCGGTGCGGGCGGAGTCGGAATACGCCGCCGGGGACGGAGGTGGCGGTGGTGATTTGAGGGGGCGGCGCGATCCTAGGGTGACGCATCGCTGGCTGCTAGGGAGCCGGTTGCGAAGAATGCCGCCAGTAGCGTCCGTTCGGTCCCGCTGACGCGGCACCCAAATGGCTCCCGCAAGGCATTTTGCGTATCACCTGATTTGGCTTCCGACGGTTCATCCGATTCAGGTCTTCCAGCGCTTACAGGTCAGTCCGCTATCATCGAAACAGACAACCCGAGACGACACAAGAGAAAGCGATATGGCCCGCGGCGAACTGATGAAGAAGCTGCTTGCGAGTTATGGGCAAGACGCGGATTTTCGCGCCGTCGCGGAGCAGATCATTGTTGAGGAGGAGAAGAAGAACAACCGAGTTCTAGCTAATTCTCTGCGCCGCTCGCTTGAAGCGACACCAGCAGCGGCGGCTAAGCCGCTCGCACCGCTGATAACGTTCCCAAACGAAGCCGGTGAATTTATTGAGCGCGTTGAGCCTTCCCACTATAAGGATGAGATCGTCCTCAGCGTCGGTAACGTGCGCCTGTTCTCCGGCCTGATCAAAGAATTTCGACGCGCCGACTTGCTTCGAAGTCATGGCTTGCCGGTTCGGTCCAAGCTGATGTTCTGCGGACCGCCAGGATGCGGCAAGACGTTCTGTGCCGAGGTGTTCGCTGCCGAAGTCGGGCTACCGCTATTCGTCGTAAAGCTGGACCGCCTTATTTCCTCTTACTTGGGCGAGACCGCATCGAACGTGCGGAAGATTTTTGAGTTTGCTCGCCGCCAGCCCTGTGTGCTCTTCTTGGACGAGTTCGATGCACTGGCGCGCTCTCGCGAGGACAACACCGAGCACAACGAGCTGCGTCGGGTTGTCAACAGCTTGCTCATCTTCGTAGACCGGCTGCGTCCCAAGGGGTTCATGATCGCAGCGACCAACTTGGATCAATCGCTCGACGCTGCCATCTGGCGCCGATTCGATGAGGTCATCTGGTTCGACAAGCCCGACGCGGCTATGGCCGAACGCTTCGTCAGGCTCAAGCTGAAAAACATCCGCACCCTGTTCGACCCGGCAACGTTTATCTCGGAGTTGAATGGCTACTCATTTGCAGAGGTGGAGCGCGTGTGCCTGCAAGCCATAAAGGCAGGCATCATTGAACAGCGGGATGGAGTGACGGCGTCAGACTTCCGGCAAGCGATCGCAGACGAATCGCGCCGCAGATCGACACGCACGCGACTAAAACAGTAAGGGGAGATCAGTTTGCCGCGCTATGAACACATTCAGATGGCGCGACTCCCGGAGCGTTTGCCCCGGCGGAAGAAACCTGGCTTTGGCCGCAGCCGTCCACGGGAAAGTGGCGTGCACGGCGCTCGCTTGGCTCGGGAACTTGGCGATGCCATAGCAGCCCAAAATGCCGTTCGACGCCCTGAGTTTGTCGACCCAGCGTTGATTCTGACGGTCCACATGTCTGGGGCACTCCAGGAAGAAGCTTGGGAGCAAATGGGCCTGCGCGTCCTCTCTAGCGACTCCGACCGTACCTTGGTCTTGTTCGCCAGTGCTGCAGAACTTGCAGAGGTTCGACGCAAGATCGAAGCCTACTCTGCGGGGGCAGGAGACCGGGCGAATCCACAGTATGCGGGCCTGGTCGCCAACATCGAGAACATCGGAACCGTCGGGCCCCGAGACCGTCTTGGCAAGTCGCTGCGGGATGCGGGCTTTGCAGAGCCGGAGGACTTCGTTGAGAACACGGAATACGTGCTGGACGTTGAACTGTGGGATATCGGCCTACGTGGCTTGCGCGAGCGCAAGTTGAACGAGATTCGAATGCTACTCATCAACTTGGGCGGTGCTGAGCTTTGTCGATACCTCGGCCCGTCCATTTCGATGCTTCGCCTGCGCGGCGACGGCCTGCTGGTACGAGCTGTGCTGCAGGTGGTCGAGGTTGCATCGATAGACCTGCCGCCGAAGGCAGACTCCGACACGTCGGCGCTGGTCGAACTAGGCTTGGCTGACCTACCCGAGCTGTTGCCCGATGCAGACGAGCCGCCGCTGATCGGCGTCATTGACAGCGCCCACCCGCTGTTGCGTGGCGCCGTTGTCGCTCAAATTGGCGTGCCAACCAACCTCGGCACCGCCGATGAGTGGGGCCACGGTACGGCTGTGGCTGGAATAGCCCTCTTCGGTGACTTGCGCAGTCAGATCGAAGGCGAAGCGCTGGCCAGGTCCGCCCGTCTTTGCGTGGCGAAGGTCACCAATGACAAAGGTGACTTTGACGAGTACAGCCTAGTGCCAGCGCAGATGCGAGAGGCTATCCAGCGTCTGCACGTGGAGCAGGGTTGCCGCATCTTCGTATGCTCCCTCGCTGATCGTCACTCGACTTACGCGGGCGGCAAGGTCGGCGTTTGGGCCGCCACCCTCGATGAACTGGCCAGGGAGCTGGATGTGCTCGTCATCGTGGCTGCCGGCAACCGCACTCCCCGCTTGGGCCAAGCCGTCGAAGAAGGGGTAACTGCCTATCCCGAGTATTTGTCGGAGCCAGCGAATCGACTTCTCGAGCCAGCAGGCGCAGTGAACGTACTCACCGTAGGATCGTTGTCGCACGGACTCGGTCTTGATGCAAAGCTAGCCGATGACCTGAACGTGCGGCCGATCACACAAAGACATGAGCCCTCGCCTTTCACGCGCGTCGGTCCCGGCGTTGGTGGCGGGCTGAAGCCTGATTTGGTTGAAGTTGGCGGCACACTCGTCTTCGATGCCGTGACGCGCAGCCTAAAGGGCGGGCAGCAGATGGCCAGCGCAGGTGTGGTTACGTTGCACCACCGCTATCTGGAGCGCCTGCTGTCTTCGGGTTCCGGCACGTCGTATGCCGCGCCCCTGGTGGCGCATACCGCAGCGCAGATCCTCAAGCTGATGCCGCAGGCGTCGGCAAATCTGGTAAGGGCCCTACTGGCTGGTTCGGCGCAGGTGCCGGTAGAGGCGGCTCAGCGCCTTTTGCTTGAGGGTTCGGAACGCACCGGCAATGTTTGTGGCCACGGGAAGCCCGATTTGGGCCGAGCCGGATATTCAGACGACGCGCGCGTCGTCCTCTACGCCCAAGACGCGCTGCAGTCGGATCACTTTGCGGTCTACCGCATCCCCGTTCCACTGCCGTTCCAGACAGAGAGAGGCAGCCGCACCGTGACCGTAACCCTGGCATATGACCCGCCGGTGCGCCACACGAGGAACGCCTACACGGGCTTGAGCATGAGCTTTCGACTTCTGCGCGGCTGCACGCAAGAGCAAGTGTTCGAACACTTCAAGTGGCGTCCAAAGGGTGAAGCCATTCCTGAGATCGAAAAGAGATACCAGTGCGATCTCAAGCCTGCGATAACTCAGCGAGAACGGGGAACGCTGCAGCGCGCATCAGTGAGATTTCAACAAGATATCGCGCAATACGGCAGCGACTATTTTCTTGTAGTGCGCTGCGAATCAGGGTGGGCGCCGGCTGAGACGGAGCAACGGTTCGCCGTGGTGGTCGAGTTGGCCCATGAAGCCGAGTTGCAGCTCTATCAGCAACTGCGACAGCGCGTGCGCATCCAGACTTAATTCTGCATGTCCTAAGCGCCGCGCCGTGGTGCTTCGAAATGCAATCAATTCATGCCGCGCTTAGGTTCGTTCAATCGTCGGCAATGGGTTGCTCGAGCCACCCGGATTTCCCAAGGAGACCCATGACCTAACCCACAGAACGAAGCCGTCGCAATGCCAGGGCGTTTTACGACCTGATGTTCAACCAGTGCAAGCCGAAAGAGGCGGTCGAGCGATATGTCGGCTCAAACGATACGCAACACAATCCACAGGTCGCCGACGGCAAGGTGGCTTTCGTCGAATGTTTCGAGCAGATGGCGCGCGAGTAACCGGGCAAGAAGGTGACCTTCAAGCGGACGGTGGCCGAGCGCAATCTCGTGGTTCTGCACTGCCATCAGGTCTGGCCGACAGACGCCCACAAGACTGGGCCGGCATCTACATCTTCCGCTTCGACGAGGCGCGAAAGGTCGTCTAGCACTGGGACGTCTTCCAGACTATTCCTGCCGGAGCGCAGCACGGCAACGGGATGTTCTGACGACGGATTACGCCTTTTTTTCTCGCTGAAGCACCGGCGCCGCGCCGCAATCTCCGCAAAGCGATCTTCTGCGAACGTTAACCCCCTCAACTCACCGTCGCATGCGGATGCCGCGGATGCTCCAGCGTGTCGGCGATGAGTTGCAATGCCGCTTCGCACTCACGCCGCGACATCGGGCCGCCGAGGCAGATGCGCACGGCTTCGGGCGGGTCGCCGTCGGTCGAGAAGGCGGCGCTCGCGACCACACCGACGCCCTGGGTGCGCAGGTACGACGCGAATTCGACCGTGCTCCAGGCCGAGTTCAGCGGCAGCCAGAGGTGAAAGCCTTCGGGCTGTGCCTGCGCACCGTGCGGGCCGAGCAGCCGTTCGGCGAGCGCCTGGCGCGCGATCGATTCTTCGCGCACGGCGAGCAGCATCGCTTCGGCGCTGCCGTCGTTGACCCAGGTGGTGGCGAGGGCGCTGGTGATCGGTGATGCCATCACGGTGGTCGCGCGCATGGCGCCGGCCAGGCGCTGCGCGAGGCGCGCGTTGGGCGCCCGCACGTAAGCCGTGCGCAGGCCGGCGCCGACGCATTTGGAAAAACCGGTGATGTAGGTGGTGAGTTCGGGTGCGAGCGTGGCCATGGCCTGCGGCGTCTGGCGCGGCAGCATGCCGTAGGCGTCGTCTTCGATGATCGGCAGGCTGTAGCGCAGCAAAGGCCGACACGCTCGTGGCGGCGTTGAGTGGCTCGGTAACAATCCGCAAACCCGTACCCATTAACCCTGAGAAACGACAAAAAAGTACAAGCACAACGCTCAAAACCCGCTGGCTGTGGCACAACAGGGCTTCTACGATTCGTTGCATGTCGACGAACGAAGTTTTCAGCGGAACGCGCATTGCCGGACAAGCCGGACGGCGTTTCTGCGATGGGAGCACGAGTGAACCCGGACCTCGAAGTGGTGCAGATCGGGCGGGCCGAATCTTTCACGGCGCGCGAGCATGGCTATCCGTATCACACGGTGCGCTGGCATTTCCATCCGGAGTGCGAGTTGCATCACGTGGTGGCAACGCAGGGGCGGTTTTTCGTGGGCGACTACATCGGTTCCTTCGCGCCGGGGAATCTGCTGCTGACGGGCCCCAACCTGCCGCACAACTGGGTCAGCGACTTGCCGCCGGGCACCAGTGTTCCGCTGCGCTGCCGGCTGCTGCAGTTCAGCGAGCAGTTCGTGCGCGATGCGATCGCGTTGATGCCGGAGCTGTCGGCCTTTTTGCCGATGCTCGCGTTGAGCCGGCGCGGTGCGCTGTTCACGCCGGAGACAGCCGAGCGCGTGGGGCCGCTGCTGCAGGATCTGGTGAGTGCCAGCGACATCCGGCGGGTCGAGTTGTTCGTCGCGATCATCGGCGTCTTGAGCCGTGCGACGGGTGTGCAAGCGCTGAGCAGCGCCGACTACCACCCCGATCCGTCCAACTTCATGACGCAGGGCATCAACGAAGCGCTGGCCTACATCAACACCAATCTCACCGAAGACTTCGGCGAGAAAGAGCTGGCCGCGATTTCACGCTTGAGCCCGGGCGCGTTCTCGCGCAGTTTTCGCCGCCACACCGGCATGGCGTTGGGCCAGTATGTGAACCGGCTACGGATCAACCTGGCGAGTCAGATGCTCATGAGCGAAGACGGTATTTCGGTGACCGAGGTGTGCTTCGCAGCGGGCTTTCGCAACGTCTCGAATTTCAATCGCCAGTTCTTGCGCCAGAAGGGCATGCAGCCTTCGCGCTTTCGCGCGGCGCTGGCGGAGAACGCCACCTTCGACCACCTCTGAGCGTTGCGGAAGAGGAGGACCCCATCGAAGGGTGACGCGCGTTTCAGCTCCAACAGGCTGCGCCGCACCGGAGACTCATGCAACTGCATCAAGAGCGTGAACGGCGCAAAAGCCGAACGCAGTGATTTGCACCGAACCATTTTTTTAACGGAGACCGAGATGACACGACTGACCCAAACCTTCCTTGCCACCAGCGCCCTGACTTTGGGCATGCTCGCTGGCACCAACGCCACTGCCGCCGCGAGCGGCACGGTTGCCTTCCTGATGCCCGACCAGGCGTCGACCCGCTACGAGCAGCACGACTTTCCGGGCTTCAAGGCCGAAATGGGCAAGCTCTGCGCCGAGTGCAAGGTGATCTATCAAAACGCCAACGGCGACGTTTCGCTGCAGCAGCAGCAGTTCAACTCGGTGATTTCGCAGGGCGCCAAGGTGATCGTGATCGACCCGGTCGACTCGACCTCGGCGGCATCGCTGGTCAAGCTGGCGCAGAGCCAGGAGATCAAGGTCATCGCCTACGACCGGCCGATTCCATCGACACCTGCCGATTACTACGTCTCGTTCGACAACAAGGGCATCGGCAAGGCGATTGCCGAGTCGCTGGTCGCACACATGAAGGAAATGAAGATTCCGACCGACAAGGGCGGTGTGCTGGAGGTCAATGGCTCGCCGACCGACGCGGCCGCCGGGCTGATTCGCGACGGCATTCACGCGGGCCTCGAAGGCAGCGGCTACAAGACGCTGGCCGAGTACGACACGCCCGAGTGGGCGCCGCCCAAGGCGCAGCAGTGGGTCAGCGGCCAGATCACACGCTTCGGCAAGGACATCGTCGGCGTGGTGGCGGCCAACGACGGCACGGCGGGCGGCACCATCGCAGCCTTCAAGGCGGCGGGAGTGAATCCGGTGCCACCGGTTTCGGGCAACGACGCGACGATCGCGGCGCTGCAATTGATCATCGCGGGCGACCAGTACAACACGATCTCCAAGCCGAGCGAGATCGTCGCTGCCGCGGCCGCCAAGGTCGCGGTCGGCTTCCTCTCGGGCGAAAAACCAAAGGCCGAAACGACGCTCTACAACACGCCTTCGCAATTGTTCACGCCGGCCGTCGTCACGGCGAAGAACCTGAAGGCCGAAGTCATCGACAAGGGCATCACACCAGCCAAAGAGCTGTGCACTGGCCGTTACGCCGAAGGCTGCAAGAAGCTGGGCATCGGCGGCTGATCGGTCGAAAAGGGTCCGGGCCGCGGCGAGAACGGGCCCGCAGCTGCCGCACACAACGAGAAGGAGACATGTCATGAACGACAAGCCGCAACGCACCAGCTCGCCCGGCGAGGTGGTGCTGAGCCTCAAGAAGGTGTCGAAGAACTTCGGCGCGGTCTCGGCGTTGACCGACATCGACCTCGAAGTGCGTGCCGGCGAAGTGGTGGCGCTGGTGGGTGACAACGGCGCCGGCAAGTCGACCTTGATCAAGGTGCTGGCGGGGGTGCATCAGCCCACCACGGGCGCCATCACCTTCGACGGCAAGCCTGTTACCCTCTCGAGCCCGAGTGAAGCGCTTGACCTGGGCATCGCCACCGTGTTCCAGGACCTCGCGCTGTGCGAGAACCTCGACGTGGTGGCCAACATCTATCTGGGCCGCGAACTGAGCCCGATGCGGCTGGACGAAACCGCGATGGAGGTCAAGGCCTGGACCTTGCTCAACGAGCTGTCGGCGCGCATTCCCGACGTGCGCGATGTGGTCGCTTCGCTCTCGGGCGGCCAGCGCCAAACCGTGGCGATCGCGCGCTCGCTGCTGCTCGACCCCAAGCTCATCATGCTCGACGAGCCGACCGCCGCGCTCGGCGTCGCGCAGACGGCCGAGGTGCTGAACCTGATCGAACGGGTGCGCGACCGGGGCCACGGCGTGATCATGATCAGCCACAACATGGAAGACGTGCGCCAGGTGGCCGATCGCATCGTGGTGCTGCGCCTGGGCCGCAACAACGGCGTGTTCACGCCCGCCTCGTCGAATGAAGAATTGATCGCGGCGATCACCGGCGCGACCGAAAACGCCGTCTCGCGCCGCGTCGGCAAGCGCATGGCCCACGCCGAGGAGCAAGCATGACCGACCAACCCACCACGGGCCAGCCGCCCGCCACACCCGAAGCGCCTCAACCCAGTCTGCTCGATCGCAGCGACGTGCGCGTCAAACACGCCGAGGGCTTCGGCGGCGCCGTCTCGGCCTTTCTGACGCAGGTCAAGTCCGGTGACCTCGGTTCGCTGCCGGTGGTCGTCGGCCTGGTGCTGATCTGGGGCGCTTTCACTGTGCTCAACCCGGTGTTCCTGTCGTCGAACAACCTGGTCAATTTGCTGTTCGACTGCTCGACGGTCGGCGTGATTTCGCTGGGCATCGTCTGCGTGCTGATGGTCGGCCAGATCGACCTGTCGGTCGGCTCGATGAGCGGCTTCGCGTCGGCGATGGTCGGCGTGCTCTGGGTCAACCAGGGCTGGCCGGTGCTGCTGGCGATCGTCGCGGCGATCGCGGTCGGTGCGGCCATCGGCGCGCTGTATGCACTGCTGCTCAACCGGCTCGGCATGCCCAGCTTCGTGACGACCTTGGCGGGCCTGCTCGCCATCCTCGGCATGCAGTTGTATTTGCTCGGCACCAGCGGCTCGATCAACCTGCCTTACGACTCGACGATGGTCAACTTCGGCCAGTTGATGGTGATGCACCCGGTGGTCTCGCACCTGCTGGCGCTGGTGCCCGGGGTGGTGATCTTTTTCACCGGCAGGAGCACCCGCGCAAAGCGCATCGCATCGAACCTTTCGGCGCCGTCGATGAGTGGTCTCGTGCTCAAGTGCGTGATCATCACGGTCGCGCTCGAGGCCGTGGTTTTCTATCTCAATACCGGCCGCGGCGTTCCGTGGATGTTCGGCCTGTTCTTGGGTCTGACTGTCGCGATGGACTATGCGCTGACGCGCACGAAGTGGGGCCGCTCGATGTTCGCCGTGGGCGGCAACCAGGAAGCCGCGCGCCGCGCCGGTATCAACGTGAGCCGCATCTTCACCAGCGCGTTCATGCTGTGCGCGGGCCTGGCTGCACTCGGCGGCGTGCTGACTGCGTCGCGGCTGGCATCGGCCAGTCAGCAGGCAGGCACCGGCGACGTCAACCTGAACGCGATCGCAGCGGCGGTCATCGGCGGCACCAGCTTGTTCGGCGGACGCGGTAACGCCTATTCGGCGGTGCTCGGCATCATCGTGATCCAGTCGATCGCGAGTGGCCTGACCTTGCTCAACCTGTCTTCATCGCTGCGCTTCATGATCACCGGTGCGGTGCTCGCGATTGCGGTGATCGTCGATTCGCTGGCACGGCAGTCGCGGATGTCGCACGGGCGGTCGTGAGGGAAGCCACGGTGCAATCACTTTCGCTATTGCTACCTCGCCCACGCCGCCCTTCCGACGCCGTCTCGCCATTCGCAACCATCGATAGACCCACCCATGGCTGAATCACTCGAAGGAAAAGTCGCCGCGATCACGGGCGCCGCGTCGGGCATCGGCCTCGAATGCGCGCGCGGCCTTATTGCCGCGGGGGTCAAGGTCGTGCTGATCGACCGCGCCACCGAACGGCTCGAGAAGCTGTGCAGCGAACTGGGCCCGAATGCCCTTCCGCTCACAGTCGACCTGCTGGCGCCGAAGGAAGTCTCCGGCATGCTGCCGCGCATCGTCGCGCTCGCAGGCGGACTGGATATCTTCCATGCCAACGCCGGCGGCTACATCGGCGGCGACGTGACCGAGGGCGACCCCGACGTCTGGGACCGCGTGCTGAACCTCAACATCAACGCCGCGTTCCGCTCGGTGCACGCGGTGCTGCCGCATCTGGTGGCGCAGAAGTCGGGCGACATCGTCTTCACGAGCTCGATCGCGGGTGTGGTGCCCGTGATCTGGGAGCCGATCTACACCGCGTCCAAGTTCGCGGTGCAGGCTTTCGTTCACACCACGCGGCGTCAGCTCGCAAAGCACGGCGTGCGCGTCGGCGCGGTGTTGCCCGGCCCGGTGGTCACGGCCTTGCTCGACGACTGGCCCAAAGCCAAGATGGACGAGGCGCTGGCCTCGGGCAGCCTGATGCAGCCAGTGGAAGTTGCGGAGGCAGTGGTCTTTATGCTCACGCGGCCGCGCCATGTCACGGTGCGCGACCTCGTTATTCTTCCCAACGCAGTCGATCTCTGACCAAGCAATGAGCGCCTCGATCGACAGAACGGCCGGCAACGCAGGCGCCACATACGTCATCGGCGTCGATGTGGGCACCGGCAGCGCCCGCGCCGGCGTGTTCGACCTGCAGGGCCGGATGGTCGCGTCGGCCAAGCGCGACATCACGCTCTACACCGCACCGGGCGCCATCGTCGAGCAGTCCAGCACCGAAATTTGGACAGCGGTGTGCGCCTCGGTACGCGAAGCGGTCACATCGAGCGGCGCCGCGCCAGCCCAGGTCGCCGGCATCGGATTCGACGCGACCTGCTCGCTGGTGGTGCTCGGTGAAGGCGGCACGCCATTGGCGGTCGGCCCCGGTGATTCACCCGAGCGCGACATCATCGTGTGGATGGACCACCGCGCGGTCGACCAGGCGGCGCGCATCAACGCGACAGCGCATCCGGTGTTGCGCTATGTCGGCGGCACCATCTCGCCGGAGATGGAAACGCCCAAGTTGCTGTGGCTGCTGGAAAACAAGCCGAAGGTGTTTGCAAGCGCCTGGCAGTTCTTCGATCTGGCCGACTTCCTGACCTGGCGCGCGACCGGCGACCTGGCGCGCTCGACCTGCACGGTGACCTGCAAATGGACTTACCTCGCGCATGAGCAGCGCTGGGACGAAAGCTACTTCCAGGCGATTGGGCTGGGTGCGCTGGCCGACGAGGCATTCGCGCGCATCGGCCAGCGCGTGGTCGACCCGGGCACGCCGCTCGGCCAGGGGCTCGACGAACGCGCGGCTTCGGAACTCGGCCTCGCGCGCGGCACCCCGGTCGCGGCCGGCATCATCGATGCGCATGCCGGCGGCATCGGCACGGTCGGTGCCTCGGGCGCGCCGGAGTTGTCGCTCGCCTATGTTTTCGGCACCTCGTCGTGCACGATGACGACGACTGGCCAGCCGGTGTTCGTGCCCGGTGTCTGGGGGCCTTATTTTTCGTCGATGGTTCCCGAGGTCTGGCTCAACGAGGGCGGGCAGTCGGTGGCCGGCGCGGCGATCGAGCAATTGCTTGCGATGCACCCGGCGACGCCAAAAACCGCAATCCGCGCGCGCGATGCGGGCAAGTCGCTGCCGACGTTTCTGGCGGGTCTGGCGCTGGTGAAAGCCGGAAAGCCATCGGCGGCCGCGAGGCTCGCGGAGGGGTTGCACGTGGTGCCCGAATTCCTCGGCAACCGCGCGCCGCTGGCCGACCCGCACGCACGCGCTGTGATCGCCGGCCTCGGCATGGAACGCGACGAACGCAGCCTGGTCGCGCTCTACATCGCAGGCCTTTGCGGCATCGGCTACGGGTTGCGCCAGATCATCGAAGCCCAGGCAGCGGCCGGCGCGCCGATCGAACAGATCGTGATCAGCGGCGGCGCAGGACGGCTCGACCTGGTGCGCCAGTTGCTCGCGGACACGACGGGCAAGCCGGTGCTGTCGATCAGCGCCGAAGAACCGGTGTTGCTCGGCGCAGCGATCCTCGGTGCCGTCGCGTCGGGCCGGTGCACCAGCGTCCCGTCGGCGATGACGCAGATGTCGCACATCGGCCGAACCTACGCGCCGGCCGAAGGCGCGATCGCGGCGCTGCACGAGGCGCGCTTCGTCGCGTTCAAGAAGCTGCAAGCGCTGGCGAAGGAAATTCGGTAGCGGATCAGGCGCGGCCTCCCTGCGCCAAACGGGCAGGCTTCCATCGCACGACCTATCTGATGCTATTATTAGCATAGCTGACTGCGCATGACTGGCGGGTGTTTTGAGCACTTTTTTTATAAAATATGGCATCGGCCATGCCGTTCGCTGTGCAAGGTGGTGGCGACCGACATAAGCTACCGCGGAACGGTCGCATGTCGCGATCGACCAACCGGGAAAGACGGGCATGTCCGCAATCAAGCTTTGGGGTTTCGATGGTTCGACTTATGTGCGCACCGTGAAAATGTTGCTGGCCGAAAAGGGTGTCAGCGATTTCGAACAGGTGCCGGTGAACGTGCTCGAGGGCGAGCCGAAATCGCCCGAGCATCTGAAGCGCCATCCCTTCGGCAAGGTGCCCGTGGTTGAGGTCGACGGGCTGCATCTGCTGGAGACCGCGGCGATCTGCCGCTATCTAAACGACACATTGCCGGGCAAGTCGCTGACCCCCGCCGATCCCAAGGATCGCGCTCGGATGGACATGGTGATCGGCCTCGTCGATTCGTATGGCTATGGCGCGCTGGTCGGCGGCGTCGCGGCCTTTCACCTGTTTCCGGACTTCGTCGGCGGCCAGAACGAGGCGATGCGCAAAAGCGGCATCGAGACCGGGCGCAAGGTGCTCGACTACGCGATGAAGACCCGCGGCACGTCGGCTTTCGTTGCCGGCGAATTGAGCCTGGTCGATCTGTTCTTGGCGCCGATCGTGGCCTATGTCTCGATGACGCCGGACGCCGAAGCGGTCTATGGCGGGGTCGCCGGCTTCGACGATTGGTGGCAGAAGGTGCAAGCGCTTGAGTGCTTCAAGAGCACGGCGCCCGATGGCGGCTGAATCCGGCGCGATCGCCACCGCGTACCGGCTTCATCGAAAAAAATCGAAAGAAATCGCCATGACCAAGTCGGCCATCACCGCGTTGTGCCTCTGCCTGGCGGCGGGCGCCGCGGCCATTGCACAAGGCGCGCCTTCACCGCAGACCGCGAAGGCCGATCAGGCAGAACAGGCTGCGCCGACGGCCATCAGTGAGAGCGACCGCCTGGCGATCCGCACTCTGGTCGAGTCGCAACTGAAAGCGCTGGCAGCCGATGACGGCGAGCGCGCCTTCTCGTTCGCGGCGCCCGAGATCAAAAAGCAGTTCGGCGATGCGGCCACCTTTATGACGATGGTAAAGCGCGGGTACCCGATGCTGATTCGCCCGTCTGGCGTGAGCTTTCTCGAGCCTGAAAAAGACGGCGACCTGATCACGCAGGCCGTGCGCTTTCGCGACCCGAACGGCAAACTCTGGCGCGCGGTGTACGCGCTCCAGCGCCAGCCCGACAACAGCTGGCGGATCGGAGGTTGCGTGGTCAGGCAAGACCGTCAGTCTCTCGCGACCTGAGCAGCGCATCGAAATTGTCCGGCCAGCGGCCATCAAAATCGGCCCTTTGCGAGAAAAACCCGGCATCTCGAAACGACCAGGCCAAAAAAAAACCGGCCAGATGGCCGGTCTTTTCAGCTGCAGTGCAGACGCTTCAGTAGCGGTCGCGACCACCGCCGCCGCCGCCATATCCACCACCACCGCCGCCGCCATCGCGACGACCACCACCGCCGCCGCCACCGAATCCGCCGGTACGCGGTTCCATCGGTCGCGCTTCGTTGACCACCATGTCGCGGCCGCCGACCGATTTGCCGTTCATGCCGCTGATGGCCGCCTGGGCTTCCGCGTCACTCGACATTTCGACGAAGCCGAAGCCTTTGGAGCGGCCGCTGTCGCGGTCCATCATGACTTTGGCGGAAGTCACCGTACCGAATTCGGAGAAGTTTTGATGAAGGGATTGGTCGTCTTCCGAATAAGGAAGATTGCCAACGTAAAGTTTCTTGCCCATTTTGGGATCTTTCAAAAAGCGACTGCGGTTTCGATGAACCGCGCGTCGCGGGGAAATGACGGCTCCGACTAAAAAACCATCAACGGAATGGCATTTGCTCAATGCCAGTCATGCGGAAGAACCATGCCAAGTCAAACCGGAAATCAACCCGATTCAATTCTCGACAAAGTCCTGGATGAGGTCGCAAAGTAGGAAAAATGCGGCCAGTGGTAAAGCCCGCCTCTGGGGAGTTTGACGACTGGAAGGGTCAGCGATGCCAACCGAAGGAGTACGAGGGATGAGGCGGAAAACGCCATTTGCCCTGTCAGACTGCAACCACTGCAGGATGGGCCAATTGCAGTGATTTGCATATTTTACTATCGAATCTAGTTTTGGCAATTCGGCCACGCCGTGTCACCGGACATCCGCCTCGAAGGTAACCTTCGCGATGGCGGAGGAACGTTATTTCCGGCGCGCGCATACTGCGCTTGAACGCAGCTCATGAAGATGGATGGCAAGAGCGATTTCGAAGAGCGACTTCGGCGCGAATGCAGGGATAAGTGCATTGGCGTTCGTCGGCTATCTGCCGCGTAACTCTCGCACGATGCTCGCGAAATGCTGGTCCAGGAAAATCGAAAAATTCTGCTTGCCGACGGTTGATGACGGCAAGCCGGCCAGCCTTGAATTCGCCGACGCTGCAATCGCTTCGTCCCTGACTTGGTTGCCGCAAGCACGGAAGTCTCTTTCCACCGCTCTGCGCTGCGTGCCGTGAGCCGTATGCCTTATGCCGGTACAGCCGGCGTGCATTTTGATCATGCGGTTGCCACATCGGAGCACCTTTGAATTCCAAGTATCTTTTGTGGAAGACCGTCCGCGCCTGGCTCGGTCGGCCCGGTTTTTTCAGCCTGCTCGACAGCGGGAATGATGCGGTCGCAGGTTTTGAAGAGGCGCCGCTGCGTGCCGAACTGTTCTCCGCCGATCAAATGGCGCTGCATGGCGCAAGCCTCGCGACCGGCCATGAACTGACGCCTTCGAGTGCGCCCGACCGGTTGCTGCCGCGACTGGCAGCCAACGAAAAGGTTCTGGTGGATGTGTATGCGCTGCTCACGCGCAGCGCCGAATTGCAGCTCAGGGTGACGCCCGCCGGCGAATGGTTGCTCGATAACTTCTACTTCATCGAAGAGGAGATTCGCACCGCCAAGCGCCACCTGCCGCCGGGTTACAGCCGCGAGTTGCCGCGCCTGTCCAGCGGACCGTCGGCGGGTCTGCCGCGCGTCTATGAACTTGCACTCCAGGCGGTTTCCCACAGCGACGCACGGGTCAGCCGTGGCACCTTGAGCCGCTTCATCGCGGCCTACCAGACGGCCAAGCCGCTGCAGCTCGGCGAGTTGTGGGCAGTGCCGATCATGCTGCGCCTGGCGCTGGTCGAAAACCTGCGCCGGGTCGCGGTTCGCATCGGCGCCGCGCGCACCGATCGCAATCTGGCCAACGAGTGGGCCGAAAGGATGCTGGATGTGGCCGAGAAGGACCCGAAGAGCCTGATCCTCGTGATCGCCGACATGGCGCGTTCGGAGCCGTCGACGACCAGTGCCTTTGTCGCCGAATTGGTGCGCCGATTGCAAGGCCACAGCGCGGCGCTGGCGCTGCCGCTGACCTGGGTCGAACAGCGACTCGTCGAATTCGGCCAGACCATCGAACAGATGGTGCAGACCGAAGCGCAGGCCCAGGCCGGTGCGCAGGTCTCGGTGAGCAACAGCATCGGCAGCCTGCGCATGCTCGGTGCAATGGACTGGCGCGAGTTCGTCGAGACCCTGTCGCTGGTCGAGCAGACCTTGCGCCAAGACCCTGCCGATGTCTATGCGCGAATGGATTTCACGACGCGAGACCACTACCGCCATGTGGTCGAGGCACTGGCCCGTGCCAGCCCGCTCAGCGAAGCCGAAGTCGCCCAAGCCGCCGTCGCGCTCGCCAACGAGGCGGCAGCCCATGGCGCCGCCCAGGCCAGCGCGCCGACGCATCTCGGCCATTACCTGATCGGGGGCGGCAAGGCGGACTTGTTGCGGCGAGCTCGCGTGCACCAGTCGCCATGGCAGCGCCTGCGTCGCGTGGGCGTGAACCGGCGTCAGCAGTTGTACAGCCGATCGATCCTCGCCCTGACGCTGCTGCTCGGCGTGGCGCTGGTGCTGTGGGCCTCGCGCGGGCTGACCGTTTCCATTGCGGTGGTGCCGACTGGCTGGTGGTTACTGCCCGCCGGCGCGGCATTGCTGCTGGCAGCGAGCCAGTTGGCGGTGGCGCTGGTCAACTGGGCGACCGGTTTGATCGCCACGCCGCGAATGCTGCCGCGCATGGACTACGCATTCGGCATCGCACCGGCCTCGCGGACCCTCGTCGTCGTGCCGACGTTGCTCGGCAGCGAGCAGGCGGTCGAAGATCTGGCCGAGCAACTGGAAGTGCGGTTCCTGGCCAATCGCGACGCGCAGCTCTACTTCGGCCTGCTGACCGACTTCGACGACGCGGCAACGCAAACCTGCAGCAACGACGATGCACTGCTGCGCCTGGCCACCGACAGGATCGAGGCGCTCAACCGAAAGCACGGCACGCCGGTACATGGCGCGCATGACGGCGACCGCTTTTTTCTGTTTCACCGGCCCCGCCTCTGGAACCCGGGTGAGGGTGTGTGGATGGGCCATGAGCGCAAGCGCGGCAAGCTGGCTGCCTTGAATGCGCTGTTGCGCGGACGCGCCGCCGCCGGGCCGGGCGAGCGCTTTTCGATGATCGTCGGCGACACGCTGCCATTGCGCGACGTGCGCTACGTGATAACACTGGACACCGATACCCAGCTGCCGCGCGACAGCGCCTGGCAATTCGTCGCCACGATGGCACACCCGCTGAATCGCCCGCGCTTCGGAGGCGCGGCCGGGGCGCCGCGGGTGGTCGAAGGCTACGGCATCCTGCAGCCCGGCATCAGCGTCAGCCTGCCCGGGGTCAACCGCTCCCGCTATGCACGACTATTCGGCGGCGAGCCCGGCATCGATCCGTACACGCGCGCTGTATCCGACGTTTATCAGGACTTGTTCGGCGAAGGCTCATTCATCGGCAAGGGCATCTACGACGTCGATGCGTTCGAGCACGTGCTCGGCGATCACCTGTTCGACAACCGCATCCTCAGTCACGATCTGCTCGAAGGCTGCTATGCGCGCAGCGGCCTCATGAGCGACGTGCAACTCGTGGAAGAGCCGCCGTCACGCTATGACGCCGACGTCAGGCGCCGTCATCGCTGGATACGCGGCGACTGGCAGATCGTCGGCTGGACGATGCCGTGGCTGAAGGTACCGGTGACAGACGTCGCGGGCGACGGCACCCGACACATCCGCGTCGCCACGATCGGCAACCCGTTGTCGGCACTGTCGCGCTGGAAGATCGCCGACAACCTTCGCCGCAGCCTGACGCCTGCGGCTCTCACGACGCTGTTCGTGCTCGGCTGGAGTGTGTTGCAGCCGGTGTGGCTATGGACCGTGGCGGGCCTGGCGGTGCTGTTCGTACCGCCGCTCGTCGCCATGCTGGTGAGCCTGCTGAGAAAGCCGGTTGAACTACGGCTGCGCCAGCATTTGCGCGTCGCCTTGCCAGCTGCGTGGGCATCGCTCGGTCGAGCCACGTTCGCTCTCGCTTGCCTGCCCTACGAAGCCGCGTTCAGCCTCGACGCCGTGGCCCGCACGCTGTGGCGCCTGTGGGTGACGAAACGGCACCTGCTCGAATGGCGCGCCTCTTCCGAATCGGTCGCACCCAAAGCCGGCGATGCGACGGCTGACCTGCTGCGCACAGCGAGAGCCATGTGGGTCGGGCCAATGCTCGCTATCGGCATTTCGACCGGCCTCGGCGCCTACCGGCCGGCGGCCCTGGCGTTCGCTTTGCCGGTGCTGACGCTGTGGTTTTTTTCGCCACTCATCGTCTGGTGGGTCAGCCAGCCCCTGCGGCGCGGACGCCCGACCCTCACTGGCGCGCAAGCCGCAACCCTGCGTCTTTTGAGCCGCCGCACCTGGGCCTTCTTCGAAACCTTTGTCGGACCCGATGACAACTTCCTGCCTCCGGACAACATGCAAGAGCATCCGGTCGAGCGCATCGCGCATCGGACATCGCCGACCAACATCGGCCTGGCATTGCTTTGCAACCTGGCCGCGCACGACTTCGGCTACATCACGCTCGGCCAGTTGATTGCGCGCACCGGCGCGACGCTCGAAACGATAGCGCGGCTGGAAAAGCACCGAGGCCACCTCTTCAACTGGTACGACACGCAGACACTGGCGCCACTGCGCCCGCGCTATGTGTCCACCGTAGACAGCGGCAACCTGGCCGGCCACCTGTTGACCTTGCGCGCAGGCTTGATCGAGCTGGACGAGAATCCGCACCCCGAATCGCTGCTGCTGAGCGGCCTCGCCGATACGTTGCGCTTGCTCGAAGAAGCCAGCGAGGGCGCACGCCGTGACGACGCCCTCGAGCGTTTCGCACAGTTCTTGATCGAAGCGCAGCGGCAGCCGCCACGGACATCGCTCGAATTGCGCGCGATGTTCGACGAACTGGATCGGCGCGCACAAGCGCTGGCCTCGCACGGCCCATCCACCGGCGACGAGAAGGACCCCGCCGAGGCACAACGCTGGACAGAAGCCCTGCAGAGCCAATGCGTGGCTGCAGTTGCCGAGCTGAATGCGTTCGCACCCGCAATCGGAGAGCAGATCGACGGAAGACAGATCGACGCGCCGGCGCAGCGCAGCGCCACACTGCGCCAGCTTGCCGAGCGTGCCGGCGTACTTGCGCGCATGGCATGGGGCTTTCTCTACGACCCGGCGCGCAATCTCCTGGCCATCGGCTTCAACGTCGACGAGCGGCGGCTGGACGCAGGCCACTACGACCTGCTCGCATCCGAGATCCGGTTGGCGAGCTTCACGGCGATCGCACAAGGCGTGCTGCCGCAAGCGAGCTGGTTTGCCCTCGGCCGCTTGCTCACGACCGTGGATGGCCGCGCGATCCTGCTGTCGTGGAGCGGCTCGATGTTCGAGTATCTGATGCCGATGCTGGTGATGCCCAGCTATGCGGACACCTTGCTCGACCAGACGATGCGCGCCGCGGTGGAGCGACAGATCAGCTACGGACGTCAGCGTGAAGTGCCCTGGGGTATTTCGGAGTCGGGTTACAACGCCATCGACGCGCAACAAAACTACCAGTACCGCGCTTTCGGCATTCCGGGCCTCGGATTGAAGCGCGGGTTGGGCGAAGACCTGGTGGTGGCGCCCTACGCCACGGTGATGGCGCTGATGGTCGATCCACGCTCGGCCTGCCAGAACCTGCAGCGCCTCGCCGATGCCGGCCTGGCCGGCAGCTTCGGCTATTTCGAGGCCATCGACTACACGCCGTCGCGCCTGCCGCGTGGCCAGACCAGCGCGATCGTGCGCTCGTACATGGCGCACCACCAGGGCATGAGCCTGCTGGCTTTGACTTACGTGCTGCTCGGGCAGCCGATGCAGCGCCGGTTCACCGACGACCCCGAGTTTCAGGCCACGCTGCTGCTGCTGCAGGAACGAGTGCCCCGGGTGCTGGCTTTCCATCCGCACACTGCCGACCGCACGCAGGTACAAAACGAATTCGCCGTCGCCCCGACGCCGTTGCGCGTGATCACCAGCGCCGATACGCCGACCCCTGAAGTGCAGTTGCTGTCCAACGGCCGCTATCACGTGATGCTCACGCACACCGGCGCCGGCGTCAGCCGCTGGAAAGATCTGGCCGTCACGCGTTGGCGCGAAGACACCACCTGCGACGCCTGGGGCAGCTTCTGCTTTCTGCGCGACACCGAATCGGGCGCCTTCTGGTCGACGATGCACCAGCCGACGCGTCGAACGGCCGATTCCTTCGAGGCCATCTTCAGCGAAGGCCGCGCGGAGTTTCGGCGTCGCGAGGAGGGCATCGAGGCTTACACCGAGATCGTCGTCTCGCCGGAAGACGATATCGAATTGCGGCGACTGCGCTTGCGAAACCTGAGCGGCAAGCAACGCAGCATCGAGCTGACCACCTATGCAGAGGTCGTGATCGCGCCGGCGGCCGCGGATGCGCAGCACATGGCCTTCAGCAAACTCTTCGTGCAGACCGAAGCACTCACCGAACCGGCGGCGCTTCTGTGCACGCGCCGGCCGCGTTCGTCGGATGAACAACCGCCACACATGTTTCATCTGATGGCCGTGCATGGTGCCCAGGCCGGAATCGTGTCGCATGAAACCGATCGGGCACGATTCATCGGCCGTGGCCGCAGCCTGCGATCGCCGCAAGCCCTGCAGGACAGCGGTACGCTGTCGGGCAGTGTCGGCTCGGTGCTCGATCCGGTGGTCGCCACCCGGCGTGTCATCACGCTCGCGCCTGATCAGGCCGCGACCATCGACATCGTCTACGGCATGGCCGCGACGCGAGAAGTCTGTGTGGCGTTGGCGCACAAGTACGCGGACCGCCGTCTGGCCGACCGCGTTTTCGACCTGGCGTGGACGCACAGCCAGGTCGTGCTGCGCCAGATCAACGCCAGCGAGGCCGACGCGCGGCTTTACGCGGGCCTGGCCAGTGCGGTGGTCTATTCGCAAGCCTTGTATCGCGCCGATGCCGGCTTGCTGGTGCGCAATCGCCGCAAACAATCGGACCTGTGGGGCTATGCCATCTCGGGTGACTTGCCGATCGTGCTGCTGCAGGTGCGCGAGGCGACGAATATCGATCTGGTCAGGCAAATGGTGCAAGCGCACGCCTGGTGGCGCCTCAAAGGGCTGGCGGTCGACCTGGTGATCTGGAACGAAGAACGCGACGGCTACCGGCAGCGCCTGCAGGAGCAGATCCTCGGGTTGATCGCCGCCGGCATCGAAGCGCATGTCGTCGACCGGCCGGGCGGCATCTTCGTGCGCCATGCCGAGCAGATCGCCGGCGAAGACCGCATTCTGTTGCAGGCCGTGGCACGCGTGGTCATCGACGACCAGCACGGATCGCTTGAACAGCAGGTGATGCGCAAGCCGGTCGTCGAGCGGCGCGTGGCGCCCCTCGTGCCCACGCGCGCCGTCGAGGCGGCTCTTTCCCCCGGACGAGACAACGCCATCGAGCCGGCGCAAGCGGGCGCACGGCTCAGCCCGCCGCGCAAGCTGATCTTCGACAACGGCTTCGGCGGCTTCGCATCGGACGGACGCGAATACGTGATCGCGCCTTCGGCCGGGCAGCGCCCTCCCGCGCCCTGGGTCAACGTGTTGGCCAACCCGCGTTTCGGCACGGTGGTGTCGGAAGCCGGCAGCAGCTACACCTGGTGCGAAAACGCCCACGAGCTGCGTCTCACGCCCTGGCACAACGACCCGGTCACCGATCCCAGTGGCGAGGCGATCTATTTGCGCGACGAGGATTCAGGCCAGGTCTGGTTGCCGACCTCGCTGCACGGTTCGGCGAACGGTGACGACAAAGCGACCTTTTCGACGCGGCACGGCTTCGGCTACAGCGTGTTCGCGCACGATGCCGCGGGAATTCACAGTGCGCTGACCCTGTTCGTTGCCCTCGATGCCGCCGTGAAGTTCTCGGTGCTGGTGATGCGCAACGACAGCGACCGCCCGCGCCGCCTGTCCGCCACGGGCTATGTCGAATGGGTGCTCGGCGACCTGCGCGAGACGACAGCGCCGCACATCGGCACCGAAATCGCCGAAGACAGCGGCGCGATGTATGCACGCAATCCGTTCAGCAACGAATTTGGCGACTGGATCGGATTCTTCGACGTCGATGGCGCCGATCGCGCGGTGGCCACCATCACCTGCGACCGCACCGAGTTCATCGGCCGCAACGGGTCGCTGGCGAGCCCGGCCGCGCTTCGGCGTTTGCATTTGTCGGGCCGGGTCGGCGTCGGCCTCGACCCCTGCGCGGCAATCCAGGTGCCCTTCGAGCTGGCACCCGGGCAGACGCGCGAGATCGTCTTTCGCCTCGGCATGGGCCGCAGCCTCGACGAAGCCGGCACGCTGGTGCAGCGCTTTCGCGGCAGCGCGGCCAAGCGCGAGGCACTCGATGCGGTCCATGCGCATTGGCGCCACACGCTCGATGCGGTGCAGGTCAGCACGCCGGATGCATCGCTGAACCTGCTGGCGAACGGCTGGCTGGTCTACCAGACGCTGGCCTGCCGGATGTGGGCGCGCAGCGGCTTCTACCAATCCGGCGGCGCCTTCGGCTTTCGCGATCAGTTGCAGGACGCGATGGCGCTGGTCCACACGCGCCCGGAAGTGCTGCGCGAACACCTGTTGCTTTGCGCAAGTCGCCAGTTCGTCGAGGGCGACGTCCAGCATTGGTGGCACCCGCCCGCTGGCCGCGGCGTGCGCACGCACATTTCCGACGACTACCTCTGGCTGCCGCTGGCGCTGTGTCGCTACGTGCAAGCCACCCACGACACCGGGGTGCTCGATGAGGTCGTGCCCTTCCTCGAAGGCCGGCCGGTACCGAGTGCCGACGACTCTTATTACGACTTGCCGCAGCGCTCGAACCAAAGCGCCAGTCTTTACCAGCATGCGGTGCGTGCCGTGCTGCACGGCATGCGCTACGGTGAACACGGTCTGCCACTCATGGGCAGCGGCGACTGGAACGACGGCATGAACGAAGTCGGGCATCGGGGCCGCGGCGAGAGTGTGTGGTTGGGCTTCTTCTTCTGCGAAGTGCTGCAGCAATTCACGCCATTGGCGCGCGGGCATGACGACGAACCATTCGCCCGGCAATGCGAAGACGAGCGCAATCGACTCGCTGTCCGGCTCGAGGCCCACGCCTGGGACGGCGACTGGTATCGCCGCGCCTGGTTCGACAACGGCGCGGCGCTGGGATCGAAAGACAACGTCGAATGCCAGATCGATTCGATCGCGCAAAGCTGGGCCGTGCTGTCCGGCGTCGGCGGCGAGCACCGCGTGCATCGCGCGATGGACTCGCTGGCGGTTCGCCTGGTACGACCCGAGGCGCGCCTTGTGCAGCTGCTCGACCCGCCATTCGACCGCCAGGGCCCGAATCCCGGCTATATCGCCGGCTACGTTCCCGGTGTTCGCGAAAACGGCGGCCAGTACACGCACAGCGCGGTGTGGGCGACGATGGCGTTCGCGGCACTGGGTGACGCACAGCGCGCGTGGCAGTTGATGGCTTTGATCAATCCTTTGCACCACGGTCGCACCGAAGCGGAAGTGGCGGTATACAAGGTCGAGCCCTATGTCGTCGCTGCCGATGTCTATAGCGTCGCGCCGCACACCGGCCGCGGCGGCTGGAGCTGGTACACCGGCTCGGCCGGATGGATGTACCGATTGATCGTCGAGTCGCTGCTCGGCTTGCAGCTCGAAATCGACGACGAAGGCGCCCGCCTCCATGTGCGCCCCTGCATGCCGGTGGATTGGCCCGGCTTCACGGTGGCCTATCGTTTCCGCGACACCGCCTACCACGTGCGGGTCGAACAAGCCGATACGGCCGAGGTCAGCATCGATGGCGTGGCCTCTGCCGACAGCGCGATCGCCTTGGCGAACGACGGCGGCACGCACACGGCGCTCGTGCGCATCGCACGCCCGACTGCTCAGTAGTCAATCGGATCGACGATCGCCTAAAAATGCTATTTTTTTAATAGCTGCTTGCGCACGCGCAGCGGGCGTTTCAGGCTCTTTTTGCTTAAAACGACCATGCGCGGCTGCCGCACTCACCTTGCGGGCCGGACGCGCTGCCAGGCCTCAACCGACGCCCAGATAAGCCTGCCGGATGTAGTCGTCCGAGCCCAGCTCCGCGCTCGTGCCCTCTCGCCCCACCTGGCCGTGTTCGAGCACATAGACGCGATCGGCGATGCGCAGGGCCGATTGGGCATCCTGCTCGGCCATGAGGATCGCCGTGCCGGCTTGCTGGATGCGCTTGATCACGCCGAAGATTTCCATCTTGAGCCGATGCGCGATGCCGACCGATGGCTCGTCGAGCAGCAACAACGAAGGCTTGCCCATCAACGCGCGGCCGATCGCGACCATTTGCTGCTGGCCACCCGAGAGCGTGCTCACGATCTGCGGTGCGCGCTCCTCGAGGATCGGGAACAGCGTGTAGACCCGCTTCAGGTCAGAGTCAACCTCGACCTTGTCACGCCGCAGGTAAGCGCCGAGCATCAGGTTCTTCAACACCGTCAATTCAGGGAACAGACGCCGCCCTTCGGGACAGTGGCAGATGCCTTGGCCGACGACCGCGTGGGCAGGCAGGCCCTGCAGCGACCGGCCCTTGAACTCGAGCGTGCCGGTCGAAGGCTGGGCACACGAGATCGCTTTGAGCAAGGTACTCTTGCCAGCGCCGTTCGGACCGAGCACCGCGACGAATTCACCTTCAGCGATATGCAGCGACACGTCTTCGAGCGCGACCGCCTTGCCGTAGGACACCGAGAGCTTGCGCAGTTCAAGCAGCATCGGCGGGCTCCGCGGCATCGGTTTCGATCGGATTGTCGCGACCGATGTAGGCCTCGATCACCGCCGGATGCTGCACGATGTCGGCCGGCACGCCTTCGGCAATGACTTCACCAAAGTCGAGTGCGATCACGCGGCCGACGAGCCGCATGAACTCGCGCAGCTTGTGCTCGATGAGCATGATCGTCAGGCCCTCGTCGGCATGCACCTGGCGCAGCAGGGTCGAGAGCTCGTCGATCTCGCCGCTGCCCAGGCCCGCGAACGGCTCGTCGAGCAGAAGCAGCGCCGGTTTTGCGGCGAGCGCACGCGCGATTTCGAGCCGCCTCTGGTCGCCGTAGGACAGCACTTCGACCGGCACACTTTCCTTGCCCGAGAGGCCGACTCGCGCCAGAAGCCGCGCGGCTTGCATATCGAGATCGGCTTTGTCCGAGGCAGCGGCGCGCTTCGTGCCGAGCGCGCCGACGATTACGTTCTCCAGCACGCTCAGGCCGATGAACGGACGGCACAACTGAAAGGTGCGCGATATGCCGAGCGCGGCCACCTTGTAGGGCGCCATGCCGAGGATCGAGCGGCCATCGAATACGACTTGCGCGCCAGCGTCGGGCGGGATGAAGCCGGTCAGCAGGTTGTAGAGCGTGGTCTTGCCGGCGCCGTTCGGTCCGAGGATGCCGACGAACTCGCCGTGCTCGATCGCCATCGACACGTTCTTGACCGCATGCAAGCCACCGAAGTGCTTGTTGAGATTGGAAACGTCGAGCAGGGCAGGCATCGTGCGGTTTCGGGTAGCTTTCAGCCCGGCCTATTTCGGCTCGGCAACCGTGCGCGCAGATGGCGCTGGATTCGCCGCTGGGTTCGCTCCTTGCGCGCGCGAACCCGCACCACCGCTGATGCGGCGCCAGATCGGCGCGACGAGGCCGCCCGGCAGAAAGAACAAGATCAATATCAGCGTGCAGCTGTAGATCATGAGCCGCCACTCGCCGAAGTCGCGCAGCAGCTCGGTCATGAGCGTGAGCAGGATCGCGCCGCCGACCGGGCCGTAGATGCTGCCCATGCCGCCGACATAGACCATCGTGATGATCGTGATCGACGTGACCACCGCGAACAGTTGCGGGCTCACCTGCAGTTGGTAGTGCGCATACATCGCGCCGCCCAGGCCCGCGAGCGAACCGCTGATCACGAGCGACGCGATCTTGTAGAAAGTGACGTTGATGCCGGCTGCCTGACAGGTCGCTTCGTCACCGCGAATCGCGCGCAACACAAGGCCCCAATGCGAGTGCGCGAGCGCGAGCAGCAGCGCGGTGATCAGCACGAGCGCGCCGAGCGCGAAGTAGTAAAACCCGAGCGGCGCGCGGATCAGTGGCTCGACGCCGTTGATGCCCTCTTCGCCGCCCGTGTATTCCCAGAAAATCAGCATGAGCCGCTGCATGATCACAGCGGCCGACAGCATCGCGAGCGCAAAGTACGGGCCTTTGAGCCGCAACGTCGGAAAGCCGAGCAGCAGTGCGAACAGCGCCGCGACGACCATCGCCGCTGGCAGGCTCCACCAGCCCGGCAGGCCGAAGGTCGTGTTCATGAAACCGGCCGTGTAGGCACCGACGCCGATGAACAGGCTGTGGCCGAAATTCTCCCGCCCGGTCAGGCCCGACATGAAATCCCATGTCACGGCCCAGATCGCGTAGATGACGCTCACCGTGAGCACGCCTATCAGATAGCTGCCACCGAAGATCAGTGGCAACACCGCCATCAGCGCGACAAACACGGCAGCGCCCACAACATCGATCGGTTTGCCTTTGCCGAACATGGCCGCCTCAGAACGCCGCACGGCGCCCGAAAATACCTGCCGGCCGCACCACCAGCATCAGCAAGGTCGCGAGCACCGAGACGATTTCGGTCCACGAACTCGACACCATGTAGGCAACGATGGTTTCGGCATAGCCGAGCATGAAGGCCGCGAGAATGCTGCCGGGGATCGAGCCGAGCCCGCCGACCACGACGATCGCGAAGGCCTTCACGATCGGCAACAACCACATGGTGGGCTGAACGGTCAAAAACGGGCCCGCGAGCACCCCGGCAGCAGCCGCGAAGGCCGCCGAAATGCCCATCACCAGCGCGAAGATGCGGTCGCTCGGAATGCCCATGTATTGCGCTGCCTCCGGATCCTGCGAGATCGCGAGAATCGCCGACCCGAGGCGTGTCCGCTGGATGAAAAGCCACAGCGCTGCGATCAACACCGAACCGACCACGAGCGCCAGCAATCGCGCACCGCCGATCGAGACACCGCCGATATTGACCTTGGCATCGACGAACGCGGGCACGTTGCGGTACTCGGAGCCGAAAGTCAGGAACAGCGCCTGCTCGACCACCAATGCCAGCGCCAAAGTGATCATGAGCACGGCCAGCTGCGACTTGCGCATCGGCCGGATCAGAATTCGCTCGACCAGCACGCCGAAACTCGCGACCAGCGCGACCGACACGAGCGCTGCGACCCAGAGCGGCAGATCGAATCGCGACGTGAAGAAGTAGGTGCCGTAGGCGCCGAGCGCATAGAAACTGCCATGCGCCAGATTCAACACCCGGGCAACGCCGAAAATCAGCGTGAAGCCCACGGCGAGCATGGCGTAGATGGCGCTGCTCACCGCGCCGACGATCAGGATTTCAAGCAAGGTAGCAGCTGCTCAGGAAAAGCTTCGTTGCCGGGTCGATCGGTACGACCAGCGGAGTCGGTGCCGATGCCGGCGGCTACTTGATCCACTCGGGCTTGACGAACTCTGCGGTGCGCCGCGCCTTGGGATAAATCACCTCGCGCGTGCAGCCCTTGCGCCACTGCGCGAACAGCAGGTTCGGGCCCTTGTAGGTGGCTGTGCCGGGCTTGACATCGTGCTTGTCGTCGAACTCGATGGTTCCGGGAATGCCGATGTAGCTGGTCTTTTCGAGCTCCTTGATGACCTTGTCGGCATCGGTCGTCCCCGCGCGCGTGACGGCTTCGGCATAGATGTAGGCGGCGTCGTTGGCGCCGAATGCGGTGTAGACGGGCGAGCGCCCGGTGCGCTTCTTGAATTCCTCGAAGAAAGGCACCGTCTTGGGTGTCAACGGCGCCTTCACCGCGAAGTTGCCGGCCATTTCGCCGACCGATTTGCCATCGATGCGGTCGCAGAAATCGCCGTCCATGCTTTTGACGTCGATGCCGCCGTAGGGCATGGGAAAGCGGGTGTTGAACCACTGCTTGGCAAAAACGTCGCTCGACGCATGCGAGAGGATCACGACCAGATACTCGGCACCCGAGTCCTTGATCTTGGAGAACAGCGGGGAGAAATCCGAAGTCTGCGCATCGAAGAATTCGGTCGCGCGCACGTCGGCGCCCGCAGCCACCGCGCCCTTCTTGAGGATCGGCACCAGGTCCTGCACCCACTTCGCGTTTTCGCCGACGATCGCGATCTTGCTGATGCCCAGGTCGTCTTTCAGAAAACCCGATACAAAGCCGGTCATTTCCGCTGCCTGATGCGCCGCGTTGAGCGGCCCGACCCGGAAAATGTATTTGTAGTTGTCGTAGTCGGTCTTGACCTTGGCATTGGTCGAAGGCGACGCCGAGCCGACGTTGAGATAGATCGTCTTCGCGGCCGAGATGTGGGGCAGCTGGGCCAGGGTGACGCCGCTGGTGTAGCCGCCGATGAGCACATCGACCTTCTCGTCGCCGGTCAGCTTCTTGATCGCGCTGATGCCGGTTTCGGGATTCTCGGTTTCGTCGGCAGCCACCATTTCGAGCTTGCGTCCGAGCACGCCGCCTTTGGCATTGATGTCGTCGATCGCCATCTGGAGCGCGTCCTGCGTGTCGCGCCCGACCTGTAATTGCAGGGAAGTCGGCACGCCGATGCGAATCGGCTTGCCCTGGGCGAATGCCGATGGCGCCAATACGCCGCAAGCGATGCAAGCGGCGGCGGTTGCAAGCGCGCGGCGGGTCAGACGGAAAGCTGGGAGCGAATGGCGAGCGAAGGTGTGCATGTCGGTGTCTCCGGATTTGAATGTTTTGTGCAGACTGCCACATCCGGCGCCGGCCGGCAATCGGTCATACGCGCGGCTGTGTTCGGGCGCGTGTCATGCAGGCGGCATTCGCTCGACTGCCAGCGCGAGCGTGGCCGCCGCCGCATCGGACCACGCACGCGCGCAACCGGCCGAAAACAGAAGGATCGCAGCCGAGAAATAAATCCACATCAAAAGCACCACGAGCGAGCCTGCGGCGCCGTAAGCCGAGCCGACAGCCGCAGTGGAAAGGTAATAGGCGAGCGCATGCTTGCCGAAGTTGAACAACACCGCGCCGACCGCGCCGCCGAGAAGCAGATAGCGCAGCCGCGGCTTGGGTCCGCTCGACAAGCGCATCAGGGCAGCGAACAGGCCGGTGACGAAAACGAACGACAGCAACTCGTTGAGCAGTTGCAGGAGCGGCTCCATGGGCACCCACTTGCCGGCCCATCCTCCGGCCCAGCTCGTAAAAAAATTAAGCGCCGTGGTGATGGCAAGCGACACCATCAAAAGAAAGCCGAACACCAGGATGTAGCCGAGGCCGCGCAGCCGCAGCGACACCTTGTGCCACCAGGGCAATGCCGGCGGATTCTCGCGGCCATAGCGCCACAGCCGCTCGATCGCCGATTGCAGTTCGGCAAAGACCCCGGTCGCGCCCGACAGCAGCAACCCGAAGGCGAGCAGCGAAGCGATCGCGCCTTCCTTCGGTTTTTGCGCACTCTCGATCGCCTGCTTGATCGCGCCCGCTGCCCGGTCACCGACCACGGCTTGCATTTCGCTGACCAACCGCGTTTCGACGAGGCTCCGGTCGAGCCACCAGCCGAGCACCGCCACCAGCAGCACCAGCATCGGCGCCAGACTCAAAATGCCGTAGAACGACATCGCCGCGCTCATCCGCAAGCCGTCGGCGCCACTCCAGAGCGATGCGGCGCGCACAAGCGGCGCAAGCGGGCGCAGCGGCTTCGCGAGGGTTTCAAGCTTGCGGGTAAACGCGGGACCGACCAGTGCCATGACCTGAGCCTACAGCGATGAATGCACTGGAAGCAACGTCAATTTGCTATATATTCAATAGCTGCTTGCGCACGTCCACTGGACGTTTCAGCCACTTTTTATCTATAAATTCGGCGCCAGCAATCGCGCCAGTTCGGCTTCACTTCGATCGCGACGCATGGCCTGATCCTTCAACTGGTCGGGGCCGATCTTGCCGACGTTGAAATAAGTCGACGCCGGATGGCTCAGATAAAACCCGCTGACGCTGGCCGCTGGCGTCATCGCGAGCGATTCGGTCAAGCCCATGCCGATATCGGTGCACTGCAGTAAGTCGAACATCGGACCTTTGACGCTGTGGTCGGGGCAGGCCGGGTAGCCGGGTGCAGGCCGGATGCCACGGTACTTCTCGCCGATCATCTCGTCCTTGCTCAAGGACTCGTTGTTCGCATAACCCCACAAGTCGGTCCGCACGCGATGGTGCAGGGCCTCTGCGAATGCCTCGGCCAGGCGATCGGCGAGTGCCTTGAGCATGATCGACGAGTAGTCGTCGAGATCGTCGGTGAAATACTTTTCCTTCTTCTCGATGCCGAGCCCCGCGGTCACGGCGAACATGCCGACGTAGTCCTTCACGCCCGATGTACGCGGCGCGACGAAGTCGGCGAGACAGCGGCTCGGACGTTGCACGCCGTCGATCACATGCCGCTCGGCTTGCTGGCGCAACCCGTACCAGGTGAGCACCGGCGCATCGCGCGACTCGTCGGCGTAGAACGCGATGTCGTCGTCGTTCACGACGTTTGCCGGCCAGAAACCGGCGACGCCGCTGGCGGTGAGCCATCGCCCTTCGATCAGGCGCTGCAACATGCGTTTGGCATCGGAAAAGACGCGCACCGCCTCGGCGCCGACGACCTCGTCTTTCAAAATCGCGGGGAACGGCCCGGCCAGATCCCAGGTCTGGAAGAAAGGCCCCCAGTCGATATAGCTCGCGAGCTCGGTCAAATCGAAGTTTTTGAACATGCGCCGACCGATGAACTTCGGTACCGGTGGCGTGTAGGAAGACCAGTCGATCGGCGTCTTGTTCGCGCGTGCTTTCGCGAGCGGCCAGAGCGGCACCTGCTTTTTGTTGGCGTGCTGGGTGCGCACCTTGTCGTAATCGGTTTTGAGGTCGTCGATGTACTTTGCCGCCGCATCGCTGAGCAGCGACTGCGCGACGGAGACGCTGCGCGACGCATCGGGCACATAGACGACCGGGCCTTCGTAGTGCGGCGCAATTTTGACAGCCGTATGCACCCGGCTGGTCGTCGCGCCACCGATCAGAAGCGGGATCTTCTTCACGCGGAAATGATCGTCTTTCTGCATTTCGCCCGCGACGTATTGCATCTCTTCGAGGCTCGGTGTGATGAGGCCCGACAGGCCGACGATGTCGGCGCCTTCGACTTTGGCCTTCGCGAGGATTTCGTGGCACGGCACCATCACGCCCATGTTCACGACCTCGAAGTTGTTGCATTGCAAAACGACGGTGACGATGTTCTTGCCGATGTCGTGCACATCGCCCTTCACCGTCGCGATCACGATCTTGCCCTTGGTGCGCACGTCTCGGCCAGCGGCTTCGTCCTGACGCTTTTCTTCTTCGATGTAGGGAATCAGATGCGCGACGGCCTGCTTCATCACGCGCGCCGACTTGACGACTTGCGGCAGGAACATCTTGCCGGCGCCGAACAGGTCGCCGACGATGTTCATGCCGTCCATGAGCGGCCCTTCGATCACATGCAGCGGCCGGCCGCCCTTCGCGAGAATTTCCTGGTAGGCCTCTTCGGTGTCGGCGACGATGAAGTCGGTGATGCCATGGACCAGCGCATGGGACAAACGCTCGCCGACGCTCACGGGCTCGTCGGCCGTGCCGCGCCATTCGAGCTTTTTGCTTTCGTCCTTCGCGCCACTTCGCGCGGTTTCGGCGATCTCGATCAGCCGCTCGCCCGCGGACATGGCGGGCTCGCCTTCGGCAATCCGTGGGCGCCGATTGAGCACCACGTCTTCGACACGCTCGCGGAGCACGGGATCGAGGTCGTCGTACACGCCGACCATGCCGGCGTTGACGATGCCCATGTCCATGCCCGCCTTGATCGCGTGATACAGAAATACGGTGTGGATGGCTTCGCGCACCGGATCGTTGCCGCGAAAGGAAAAGCTTACGTTCGACACGCCGCCCGACACCTTCGCGCCCGGCAGATTCGCCTTGATCCAGCGTGTGGCCTCGATGAAATCGACCGCGTAGTTGTCGTGCTCTTCGATGCCGGTCGCGATCGCGAAAATGTTCGGATCGAAGACGATGTCTTCGGGCGCGAAGCCGACCTCGCCCGTCAGCATGCGGTAGGCCCGCTCGCAGATCGTGATCTTGCGTTCATAGGTATCGGCCTGGCCTTTTTCGTCGAAAGCCATGACCACCGCAGCCGCGCCATAGCGCTTGACCAGCGTGGCCTGGCGCTTGAATTCTTCGACGCCTTCTTTCATCGAAATCGAGTTGACGATGCCCTTGCCCTGAATGCAGCGCAAGCCGGCTTCGATGACTTCCCACTTCGACGAATCGACCATGATCGGCACCCGCGCGATGTCGGGCTCGCTCGCGATCAGTTTCAGAAAGCGGACCATCGCCGCCTTGCTGTCGAGCATCGCCTCGTCCATGTTGATGTCGATGATTTGCGCGCCGTTCTCGACCTGCTGGCGCGCGACAGCGAGCGCCTGGTCGAATTCGCCGGCGAGGATCATCCGCGCGAACGCTTTCGAGCCGGTGATGTTGGTGCGCTCGCCGATGTTGACGAACAAGCTGTCGGCTTCGACCGTGACCGGCTCCAGGCCGGACAGCTTCATCGGCGGCGCAGAAAAGGAAGGATCGAAGGAAGACATGGGCGCACCTGAAAAAAGGGGCAGGTGAGCGTCGTTGCAATGAATTGGCATGCCGACTGGCTAGCCACATCGTCCCGAGCCTGACAGGGCAAGCCTCTAACCCTGCTGCAACGCTCCTCGGGAAGCGACCGATTTTACCGGCTGCGCCAAACGGATCTGCGGTCTCAGGCCGTACGGGCAGGCGCCTTCGCCGAATCAGGCAACCCGAACACGCGATCGAACACCCAGGCAAAGACAAAGGTGTAGACCAGAAAAAACACCACCAGCGCCAGATCGAGCAGCAATGCCTGCCAGAGCGAAATATCGAGCCACCAGGCCACCAGCGGCACGAGAATCGCCACGAGCCCGCCTTCGAACCCGATCGCGTGGGCGATCCGCCGGCCGATGCTGCGCCCGCGTTTGGCCTGACGCATCTCCCAGCGCTCGAATAACCAGTTGAAGCCGAGGTTCCACAGCACCGCAACGACCGATGCCATGACCGACAGCACGCTCGAATGGCCGAGGTCCGCGCCGGTCAACGCTGCGAAGCCGAAGCTCGCGACCACGATCGCGATCGCCTCGTACAACGCGACATAGACGACCCTGCGTTTGATGCCCTGCACTGGCGACCTTGCGCGCCTTGTCAGGCGATGCTTGTCGCGTCTGCCGTGTCGCTGCGAAACGGTCCGCGTTGCAGCGTCCGCGCGGCGAGCGGAACAACCGCGTCGCGAATCGCGCCGATGTGCTCGGGCGTGGTGCCGCAGCAGCCGCCGACGATGTTCACGAGGCCCTCAGACGCAAAGTCGTGCAGCAGGCGCGAGGTGACATCGGGCGTTTCGTCGAAGCCGGTGTCGCTCATGGGGTTGGGCAGGCCCGCGTTCGGGTAGCAACTGATGAAAGTGTCCGGCGCGGCGCGCGCCAGTTCCTGAATGTAGGGCCGCATCAGCGCCGCGCCGAGCGCGCAGTTCAGGCCCACCGCGAGTGGCCGCGCATGCCGAACGCTGTGCCAGAACGCGGTCACGGTCTGGCCCGAAAGGATGCGGCCCGAGGCGTCGGTCACGGTGCCGCTGATGATGAGCGGCAGGCGCTCGCCGCTCGCCGCGAAAAACTCCTCGATCGCGAACAGCGCTGCCTTGGCGTTCAAGGTGTCGAAGATCGTCTCGACCATCAGCACATCGGCGCCACCTTCGAACAATGCTTCGGTCTGCTCGTAATACGCCGCGCGAAGCTGTTCGAAATCGACATTGCGTGCGCCGGGATCGTTCACGTCGGGGCTGATGCTCGCGGTCTTCGGCGTCGGCCCGAGCGCGCCGACGACGAAGCGCGGCTTATCTTGCTTCGAAAACTTGTCGCACGCGGCGCGCGCGAGCTTCGCCGACGCAAGGTTCATCTCGCGCGCCAAATCTTCCATGCCGTAGTCGGCCTGCGCGATGGTGGTCGCGCCGAAAGTGTTCGATTCGATCAAATCCGCGCCGGCCGCAAGGTATTTCTCGTGGATCGCGCCGATCACGTCGGGTCGGGTGATCGAGAGCAACTCGTTGTTGCCTTTGACATCGCGCGGATGGTCTTTGAACCGGTCGCCCACCGCACCCGGCCCGGCGTAACCCTCGCCCCGGTACTGCGCCTCGCTCAGCTTGAAGCGCTGGATCATCGTGCCCATCGCGCCGTCGAGGATCGCGATGCGCTCGGAGAGGATTGCGGGCAGTTCTTGGGCGCGGGTGTATACAAGCGGTTTCATGGGGTCGATTGTAGAAAAAGTGCGTTTGCCGAGCCGAACGACCCACCGACCCCAATCGATGCAATACTATTAAAAACATAGCTTTTTGCGCAGGTCCAGTAACGCTTTCAGCTGCTTTTTACGTTGAAAACGCGTGGCCAGTCTTGGCAAGCCTGCGAACCGGTCTTCAGAGACCTGTTCATCGCGCGGGGCTGTGCGCCTTACAAGCAAGCCGTTCCGTCGCGCACTTGATTGTTGCCATTCCCGCAACGCAGAATTGATTCATCCATTTCCTGCCCTGCATTCGTATCCATCGGTAACACAACTCGATGGGCGTCCACGACGGGACGTAAGGCGTATGAATCATTCGATGAACCTGATGCGTATTTGCCGCGACGCCTCCATTTCAACTTCGGACATCCAGGCGATGGTGACGGCGCTCGGCCAACATCGCGATACAGGCCGACTCAGTTCGCCCCGGCAGGCGAAGACGTCGAAGCCGAAGCTGCTGACCTCCGCCGTCGCGATCGCGCGAACCTGGGTGGCCAGCCTGCATTGAGTTTTCAGCCGGATCGGGCGCCAAAGCCCGGGAGCGTCCGCGAGACCGACGACAATCAGGCGCTGCCGTACACCGCCCGCGCCCTATTTTTTCAAGCCAAAAGTGCTTGAAATGCCCACTGGACGTGCGCATACAGCTATTAATTAGATAGCAATCTTGACTGCCACCTCAACCGCTCCCGCCGCGTCATCGGCGTCCCGGCCGGCCGAGATCCTCCACGAAGTCTTCGGCTACGCGGCTTTTCGTGGCGCGCAGCAAGCGATCATCGAGCGCGTGGTCGCGGGCGGCGATTCGCTGGTACTGATGCCGACAGGCGGCGGCAAATCGCTCTGCTATCAAATTCCGGCGATTGCGCGCCGACGTGCAAATCAGGGCGTCGCGATTGTCGTTTCGCCGCTGATCGCGCTGATGCACGACCAGGTTGGTGCGCTGCACGAAGCCGGTGTCGATGCGGCATTCCTCAATTCGACGCTCGACTGGATGGAAACCCAGGACATCGAGCGCCGCCTCGCGCGCGCCGAAATCACCTTGCTCTACGCGGCGCCCGAGCGGCTGACGACACCGCGCTTTCTGGAACTGCTCGACGACCTGAAAGCGCGCGGACAACTGTCGATGTTCGCAATCGACGAAGCGCACTGCGTGAGCCAGTGGGGCCACGACTTCCGGCCCGAATACCGCGCGCTCACCGTGCTGCACGAACGCTATGCCGGCGTACCGCGCATTGCGCTCACCGCAACAGCCGATGCGCTCACGCGGGCCGACATCGTCGAGCGGCTGCAGCTCGACGATGCGGCGCAGTTCGTTTCGAGCTTCGACCGGCCGAACATCCGCTACCGCATCATCGAAAAGAAAGAACCGACCGCGCAATTGCTGCGTTTCGTCCTTGATGAACATCCAGGCGAAGCGGGCATCGTCTACTGCCAGTCGAGAAAGCGCGTCGAAGAAGTGGCCGCCACCTTGAAGACTGCCGGCATCGATGCCCTGCCCTATCACGCGGGCCTCGACGCCGATATCAGGCGCACGCATCAGGACCGCTTTTTGCGCGACGAAGCGGTGGTCATGGTCGCGACCATCGCCTTCGGCATGGGCATCGACAAGCCCGACGTGCGCTTCGTCGCGCACCTCGACATGCCGAAAAACATCGAGGGCTACTACCAGGAAACCGGCCGCGCGGGTCGCGACGGACTGCCGGCCGACGCCTGGATGACTTATGGCTTGCAGGACGTGGTCAACCAGCGCCGGATGATCGACGAAAGCCCCGCGCCCGAGGCCTTCAAGCAGGCAATGCGCGGCAAGCTCGACGCGCTGCTGTCGCTCGCCGAAGCCTGCGATTGCCGCCGGGTGCGGCTGCTCGGGTATTTCGGCGAAGCATCCACAAAATGCGGAAATTGCGACAACTGCCTCGCGCCGCCGTCGGTCTGGGACGGCACCGACGCGGCCAGAAAGCTGCTCTCGACCATCTACCGGGTGCAGCAGATGAGCGCAATCCACTTCGGCGCGGGCCACATCATCGACATCGTGCGCGGCAAGGCGTGCGAGAAGATCGCGAAGTTCGGCCACGAACGGCTCAGCACTTTCGGCATCGGCAGCGAATTCACCGAGCCGCAATTGCGCGGCGTGCTGCGCCAGCTGATCGCGACCGGTGCGCTCGCCGTCGATGCCGAAGCCTTCAACACGCTCAAGCTCACCGACGCGTCGCGCGCGGTGCTCAAGGGCGAGCAGCCGGTGTTGTTGCGCGAATCGGTTTCGGCCGCGCCGGCCGAACGCGCGGCAGCCAAGTCGAAGCGCCGTGAGCGCGCGACGCGCAGCAGCTCCGCGACCAAGCCGGTTGCTGCCGCGGCACTCGACGAAGCCGCGCTCGCCCGCTTCGAGGCGCTCAAAGCGTGGCGCGCCGAGGTCGCGAAGGAACACAACCTGCCGGCCTATGTGATTTTTCATGACGCCACACTGGCGGCGATTGCGGCGCGCGCGCCTGCGACGCTCGATGAATTGCATGGCATCAGCGGCATCGGCGGAGCCAAGCGCGAAAAATACGGCGAGCAGGTGGTGCGGGTCTGCGCGGGAAACTGAGCGCCTCGCGCGCCCGCCGCGAACGATCGCGAGCCTTCGAAGCAATCTGAATCCGAAGCCCGGAGCGATATCGCGAACTCGGTCACGTAAAGCCGCCCGCATGCGTTGCGCTTTGGAAACAAAGCCATTGCATCGCTTTGGCGTCGAGTGCAAGCTGCTATCTATTCCGTAGCAAAGCGCAGCCCTCGCGGCAGCGCACAACGCCAAGGAGATCCGGCAGCATGAGCACCCTCGTCAACGCCTTGAACGACAGTGTCGCCAGCTTCGAGCTGCGCTTTACCTCGCTGTTTCATCCGGGCCGCGGCTTCGCTTTTCCCTGCGACGCCGACGGCCTGGTCGATATGGACGCGATGAGCGAACGTGCCCGCAGCAATTACCTCTTCGTCCGTGCCCTGATGGGCCGCGAATACGGCGCGCCGATGCTTCGCGAGGCGACGCCGGCGTTGCACTGATCCGGTTCGCGCGCGCGGATCTCGCGCGTGGTTTTCCGCCAGAGCCACGCTTCTCAGATGTGTCGGCCCGAAACCGCTCGCCGTGTCTACCGAATGGGTCCAGGCAGCGTTTAATAGGGCAAGGGCGCGTTCGCGCTGTCTGGAGAATCCCATGCACTTCATTCATTCCACCATGGCCGTGCGGGTCGCGATTGCGATCGCGGCACTCGCAGCAGGTACCGCTTGCACGGCCCAGTCGGGCTGGTACAACGACGGACCCAACTATTACGAGCCCGCGCCGCGTTACCGGGCACCGCCGCCGGTTTATTACCAACAACCCGCGCCGCCCACTTACTACCAGCAGCCGCCGCAGTATTACGGGCCGCAACCCGGCTACGGCCGGCGGGACGATTGGCAGCGCGGCCGCGAGTACGAGCAGCCGAGGCTCAGCGACATGCAGCGGCGGGCGCTCGACAACTGCAGCATGCTTGCCTGGCGCGACCAGCGCCGCTGTCGTGCGACGGTGATGTCGACCGTGCGCTGATCGCGCCCACCGGGTTTTTGCGCCGCTATTCGACGCCGACGCCGGGCGCGATCCACCGGTTCTCGCGCTGCGGCGAGCGTTCCAGATAGGGCTCGCGCGCAGCCTCGCTCTTCTGCAACGTCCCTGCCAATTTCGACGCAGCGACCGCCGGGCAGGCGCCGCTCGATCGCAGGCCGAGCGCTGCCGCGAGCCGCGCTTCGGCCGGATCGCCGAGCGCGTGGTCGAAGTCGTCCGCCACGGCGCAGGTCGGCGCGAAACCATCGCCGTAGTCACCGAAACCGACGTTGTTCACGCCCTGAAACTGGATCGCGAAATAGGTCGTGCCGCAGTTGTCCTTCGGATAGAAACCATAGGGCTTGCCGCAGGTGGTGCCGCCGACCAGATCGACTTTCACGCCGACGCCGCGCAGGCTGTTGACGACCGACTCGGCGGCCGAGCAGGTGTCGGGCCCGGCCAAAACCGTGATGTGCGAAAGACCGAGCTGCGGCAACGGCTGACCTGCGGGCACCGACAAGCCGCGCGAGACGGCATGAAATGGAATCACCGCCGTGTTGGACGCACTCTTGCTGTTGAATCGCAGCCGCTCGAAGGTCGTGGCCGCGGTCGCAGCGGGCGGCGCGATCATGGTGGCCAGCTCGCTCGCGAGGTCGAGCAGGCCGCCGCCGTTGTAGCGCAAGTCGAGCACCAGGTCGGTGATGCCGTCGCTTTTGAACTGGTTCACCGCCGCGACGAGCTGCGCCTCGGCCGGCGCAACGATGTCGTTGAACTGCAGATAGCCGACCCGCCCGCTCGCGGTATCGATGCTGCGCACGTTCTGTACCGGCGTACGGGCTGCGTTGCTGGTGGCGAGCGTGATGCTCTGCGTGCTGCCGTCGAGGAATTTGAACGTGAAGCTGTGCGACTCGCCCGCGGTCTTCGGCAGGAGTCCCGCGTTGAGTGTGGAGGTATCTATGCCGCTCACCGCGTCGACGCCATCGATCGAGAGCACCTGCGCGCCGCGCGCGATGCCCTGGCCCGCCGCAGCCGAACCCGGCTCGGTATAGGCGACGCGAACATCGCGCGGCACGGTGCGGCTCAAAAAAGCGAACTCGAGCCCGTAATTAGGCTCGGCACTTTGCTGCTGAGCGCGGTAAGCGGATGTGTCTATCGTGTAGTGAAAGCGGTCTTTCGGCTTGCCCGACGCAGTGAGCAATGGCGTCTTCAAAACGTTGAAATAGCTGCCGGGCGTTGAGTAGTCGGTTGCGAGCAAGGTCTTCGGAACTTCGTCGAACCACAGATAGGTCTCGTCTATCCAGCCGCGAATCCAGAGTTTTTCGTCTGCGGCAGAGCCCGGCCGATCGGCGTAAAAGCCGCCGGTCGCAGGATTGACTCCGGCCCGCGGCGCGGCGCACGCGTTGGCGACGCTGGCGGAGGCGACGATCGGTTGGGTGGGCTGCGTCGTCGTCCCCGCGACTGGCGCAATTACCGGAAAGCTTGCTCCGCCTCCGCCACCACCGCAGCCTGTAAACCCGAAGGTCGCCACTGTAGCCGCCACGATCGGCCACAGCCCGGCCCGGCGCGAGAGATCGACCCAACACGGCCGATGCGCCGCGCAAGACCGCTTATCCAAACCCCGATCAGATGTCATGACGCCCTTGAATGCGATTGCCGCCGCAGCGGCGCCGACGGTGTCCGCGCTGCAATTGGAAGCAATGATAAACGGCGCAATCGACGGCCCAAGACGCAACGCCCGACCGCGCAGCAGCGATTTTTTTCGCCGAAATTCAACAGATGCTCGCGCCAGCAGCAAGGCCATGGCTGTGCCGGTCGCACGCGAATCGCCCGACCGACCAACACTCCCGGTTTGCATTCATGAAGGTTTTGCCATGTCGGATTCATTGGTTGGACAAGTTGCTGTTGTTACGGGCTCCGGCCGCGGGATCGGGGCCGCCATCGCCCGCAAGCTGGGCTCACTCGGTGTCAAAACCGTCGTCAATTTCCGCTCGAGCGCAGACGACGCGAATGCGGTGGTCGAGCAGATCGTCGCCGCGGGTGGTCAGGCGATCGCCGTGCAGGCCGACGTGGGGGTAGAGGCCGATGTGGTCAGGCTGTTCCATGCCGCAGCAGACGCTTTCGGCACAGTGACTCTGCTCGTCAATAATGCAGCCCGGCGCGGTGACCCCCTTCCGGCCTACCGAATCGACATGACGAGCTACCAGGCCATGTTCGACGCCAATGTCAAAGGACCGTTGCGTTGCATGGTCGAATTGGCGCAGCGGCTTGGCGAGCGGCCCGGCCGGATCGTCAACCTGACATCGGGTCAGGCACGCACGCCGATGCCGCAGGCCGCGCTCTGCGCTGCAACCAAGGGCGCGATGGAATCGCTGACCCGTGCTTTCGCTGCCGATCTGGGTCAGCGCGGCATCACCGTGAACGCATTGGCGCCCGGTGCCACCGCCAGCGACACCTTCAGCAAGGAAGTGCCCGAAGCAGTGCAGCAACGCACGATTGAATCGACAGCGCTCGGTCGATTGGGGACGCCCGAAGACATCGCCGATGTGGCTGCGCTGTTGCTTTCCGACGATGCGCACTGGATCACCGGGCAGATCATCGAGGCCGACGGCGGGCTACGGCGCTGAAGCGGCGCAGTGCGATCCGGCTGCGAGCGGGTCGCCGCGACAAAGGGTCGACATCCTGGCGCGCGCCGCGCCCGTGCGGCCACTCGAGAAGGCGCTCGCGCACAGCCAAGGCGAGGAAAGGCGAGAAAAGGCGAGAAAAGTCTGTGCGCGGCGAGGCCTCGCAGAGCGCCGGTTCAATCGGCGATTTCGGCCTCGCCGGAAGCGGAAAGGCTTTTCGTGAGCGTGTGCAGGCGCGATCGCAGATCGACGAACTCGGCATCGGACAGCTGCGTTCGGCAGGCAACGTTTTTCTGGATGTCGGCGACCGGGCGGCGCAGTTGCCGGCCTTCGGCCGTGAGCGCGATGTGCACCAGTCGCTCGTCGTCCGGATCGCTGCTGCGGCGGATCCAGCCTGCGAATTCGAGCCGCTTGAGCAGCGACGTCAACGCGCTCGCTTCGAGCTTCAAAGCGTCGGCGAGGCTGTCGACCGTCTGGTCGCCCTGCTCCCACAGCACCAGCATCGCGAGGTACTGCGGATATGTCAGGCCGAGTCCGCCGAGCGAGCGCCGGTAGGCGCGCGTCACGGCGTTGGTCGCCGCGTACAGCGCGAAGCACAGCTGGTTGTCGAGCCGCAAGTGGTCGTAGGCGGCCGTCGTCATTCGTTGCATCCGGCGATGTTATTGAGTTGTCGGATATCAAGTGCGCAGGGTATTGAAGTGCCTGTTCGCAACATGGCTCCGAGGCCGATGACGCAACCTTCCACAACCGGGATTTTCAAGAAAAAAGTAGTTGGAATGCCCGTCCTGCTTGCGCAGACAGCTATTGATTTCATAGCATTTGGCGCGTCAGAATCGCGCCCGAAAAGAGCGGGGCGAGCCTTGAGGCTCGCTGACGGCGCTCGCTGAACACCGACCTCAGTGCACAAACCCCATGCCGCGCGATTCGCGCACTTCGGGTTTGATGCGGTGTTCGGCTTCGAGTTGATCGAGAAACTCCGCTGCGCTGAACGCGGTTGCGAGGATGTCGATCTGGCGCTTGACGGCGGCGAAGTCGCCGGGGCACAGTTGATCGAGTTTCGCGAGCCGCGCACGCAATTCGGGCGTGAACAACGTGGCATCGCCGGCCAGTGCCTCGGTCGTGAACATGCGCTCGCGCTGCACGCTTGTGAGCGGCATGAACTTGATCTTGAACGTGAAGCGACGCAGCGCGGCCTGGTCGAGCCGGTCCATCAAATTGGTGGTGCAAACGAACACGCCCGCAAAGCGCTCCATGCCTTGCAGCATTTCGTTGACTTCGGTCACTTCGTAGGTGCGCTGGGCGCCGCGGCGGTCCTGCAGAAAGCTGTCGGCCTCGTCGAGCAGCAGCACGGCTTGTTCGGCCTCGGCCTCGCGGAACATGGCAGCCATGTTCTGCTCGGTTTCGCCGATGTACTTGCTCATCAGGTCGCTCGCCTGTTTGATGATCAGCGGCCGACCGATGGCTTTGGCCAAATGCTCGGCCAGCGCCGTTTTGCCGGTGCCGGGCGCGCCATAAAAACACAAGGTGCCGTGGCCGCGAGCCTTGATCGCTTCGACGATGCGCGGAATTTCAAAGCGGGTTTCGACGTTGAGCATGTCCAGGTCGTACGTTGTCACGCTGCGCCGCGCGGCATGGCCGCCCGCCATGGTGCCGAGCGCGGCATCGGCGTTCTGCAACTGACGCTCGATCAACGCTTCGACCGAAATGGTGTCGCTTTGAGCCAGTTCGGCAAAGCGCGCCGCGGTGCGAATTTGCGCAGGCGTGAGCCCCCGGCGCTCGGCCAGCTTGGCGGTGAACGCTTGGGAAACCGCAACGCCTTCGAGCGTTTTGCGCACGAGCTGCTCGCGAGCGCCGGGCGGCGGCGATTTGAGTTCGAGGTGATAGGCGAAACGGCGCCGGAAAGCCGGGTCGATCTGCTCGATCCGGTTGGTGACCCACAACGTGGGCACCGCGTTCGATTCGAGAATCTGGTTGACCCAGGCCTTGCCGCTGACGCTGCCGCTGGTGGGCGCCGGCACCTGCTCGGCGCGCGCCATGAACTGCGCGGCTTCGGTGCTGATCGGTGGGAACACGTCTTCGACCTCGTCGAACAAGAGTGCCGCCTGCGCGCTGCCCTTCAAGAACACCTGCGCGATTTGCAGCGAGCGGTAGCGGTCGCGGCCCGACAGCGAATTGCCGTCGCGGTCGGCATATTCGACCTCGAACAATTCGACTCCCGCAGCTTGCGCCACCACTTTGGCCAACTCGGTTTTACCGGTGCCGGGCGGGCCATAAAGCAACACGTTGACGCCGGGCTCGCGCCGCGCGACCGCCGCGCGCAGCAAGGTGACGAGCATCTGCGCATCCTCCGCCACGAACGAAAAATCGTTCACGTCGAGTGCGCTCTTGGCCGACGGCCGGGTGAAAACCGCCATCAATTCGTTGTGATCGCGGTACTCGCGCATCAGCACCGGCGGGAGCTTCTCGCTGACCTTCATCAAGTCGGCCAGATCGGTGATGTTGTGTTCGGAGATCAGGTTTTCGACCAGCCCGATGCGCTCGAGCCGCGAGCCGGCGCGCAATGCCTCGCCGACCTCGCTCGCATTGACGCCGGCGATCTCGGCCAGTGCCGCATAGGCCTCGGGCGCGTTGTTGACCTTGAACTCGACCAGCAACGAACGCAGGTCGCGCTGATAGCGGGCGAGCGTGCCGTACAACAGCAATGCGCGCTCGGCCTTGTTCAGTTGCAGCAAGCCGGCGAGCGCGTCGATGTTTTTTTCGACCAGCGTCGACTGCTTGCGCAGCGCATGCGTGAGCCAGTCGCGCGTAACCGACAACACGGTGAGCAGGTCTTTCGGCTGGTCCTTGGCGTATTCGTCGAGGTAGAAAAAGAGCGTGCCTTCTTCGTAAGGTCCACGCCAGGTGCCATGGCGCGCGAGCAGGGTACGCGCATCGAGCGACCCGACGTCGTTCCAGATTTCATTGCCCGCGCATCGGCGCGCGAGGAATTCGCGCAGCTTGAGCAGCACCGAGGTCGGCCAGACCAGATGGCGCCCGGTCAGCGACAAAAGCCCGTTCAGATCGCGCCGCACATTGAAGCGCGGCCCCTGCTTGGCCGCAAGTGTCAGTACGAAGTGCGAGCACATCAGCTCAAGCACCGGCGCTTCCTTCAGTCCCGGCGACGGCAGGACGTGACCGCGCGCAGCGGCACTGACCACATCGACCCCCGAACGCTTGACCATGAAAGACACCTCCAGAGAGATAACCGAAAGCGACCATAACGCAGACCCGCAAGTTCTGGAAGACTTGGGAAGAGTAATTACCCTTGCGGTGTCAAACATCACAATTTGCCGATGCTCAAAGTCGAAGACGTCGAACGCGCGGCCGGGCGCCTGCAAGGCCAGATCCTGGCCACGCCGTGCGTCGAGTCGCGCACGCTCTCGCAAATCGTCGGCGCCGAGGTGTTCCTCAAGTTCGAAAACCTGCAGTTCACTGCTTCATTCAAGGAACGCGGTGCGTGCAACAAGCTGGCGCAGTTGGCCGCGGAAGGGGTGCAGGGCGTGGTCGCGATGTCGGCAGGAAACCACGCCCAGGGCGTCGCCTTTCATGCACAGCGGCTCGGTTTGCGGGCAACGATCGTGATGCCGCGTTTCACACCGGGGGTGAAGATCGAACGGACCCGCGGCTTCGGCGCCCAAGTGGTGCTGGTCGGCGACACGCTCGATGCGGCGCGCGCGCATGCGTTCGAATTGGCTCAGCGCGATGGGCTGACCTTCGTACATCCCTACGACGACGAAGCGATCATGGCCGGGCAGGGGACGATCGCGCTCGAGATGCTCGATGCGGTACCGCAACTCGACATGCTGGTGGTGTCGGTCGGCGGCGGTGGCCTCGTCGCCGGCATGGCCGTGGCAGCGAAGGCGCGCAAACCGTCGATCGGCATCATCGGCGTGCAGACCGAGCGCTTTCCGGCGATGGTCAACGCGATCAAGGGAACGAACCACGCGCAGGGCACGAGCAGCATTGCCGAAGGCATTGCGGTGGCGTCGCCGGGCCGGCTCACGCGTGAGGTGATCGCCCGCCATGTCGATGACCTGGTGCTGGTCGACGAAGGCGAGATCGAACAGGCGGTATTGATGCTGCTTGAAATCGAAAAGACACTGGTCGAGGGCGCAGGCGCCGCAGGTCTGGCGGCGATGTTGCGCTATCCGGAGCGTTTTCGTGGCAAGAAGGTCGGATTGGTTTTGTGCGGCGGCAACATCGACCCGCTTCTGCTCACCGCGATCATCGAACGCGGCATGGTGCGCGCGGGCCGGCTCGCGCGGGTGAAGGTGAGCGCGCGCGACGTACCGGGCGTACTCGCGAGTCTGGCGGCGATCGTTGCCGAGGCCGGCGCGAACATCGACGAGGTGCATCACCAGCGCGCCTTCACCTTGCTGGCGGCGCAAAACGTCGAGATCGAACTGGTTTTGCAAACGCGCAGCCGGGCGCATCTGGAGGCGGTGCTGGCCGCCATTCATGCGGCGGGCTTCACTGCAGAGGAATTGCGCTGAGGCGTCGGATGCGGCGTTGAGGGTTTAACGGGCGGCAGAGGGGCGGCTGAGGCGCGGATCGGGCTTTGCGTGGTTTCCCTATCGCTGGACGGGGCTTCGGAGCGTCCTCACAATGTAAAATCGTATCGATTTGGAACACGAAGGTATACATATGTCGGACACTCCCACACCCGTCGAGCCCAGCGAAAGCGCCAAGGTCGAAAAGGATGCCGTCGAATCGGTGGTGCCGATGATGCCGCTCGTACTGCCGCTGGCCGGCGCCGTGCTGATGCTGCTGCTCGCGTCGATCGCAGTTTTCATGGCCTGAAGCGGCCAGCGTTCGCAAGCAGCCGTTCTACACAGGCCACGAACGAGGCACGGGCCTCGGCCGCATCGCAAGCTCTGGCAGATCAATCCTTTTCTCCAACGGCCTTCGCCTCGCTGCCGAGGTCTGTTCGAAAAGACGGATTTTTTACTTCGGAGCTTTTCGATGAACGCACCTGTGATGCAGGCACTGTCCAGCCGGCCTCCTTTTGATGTCGACAACGCGAAACTGATTGCCTGGGTGGCCGACATGGCGGCCCTCTGTCAGCCCGACCAGATTCACTGGTGCGACGGCAGCGACGCCGAGTACGAGCGGCTTTGTCAGGCGCTGGTCGACGCCGGCACTTTCAAAAAGCTGGACCCTGCGCTGCGCCCGAACTCCTACCTCGCATGGTCCGACCCGAGCGATGTCGCCCGGGTCGAAGATCGCACCTTCATTTGCGCTGCCAAAAAGGAAGACGCCGGCCCGACCAACAACTGGATGGCACCCGAGGAGATGCGCGCGACCTTGCAGCCGCTTTTCGAGGGTTGCATGCGCGGCCGCACGATGTATGTCGTGCCGTTTTCGATGGGTCCGCTCGGTTCTCCGATCGCGCACATCGGCGTCGAGCTGTCCGACAGCCCGTATGTCGCGGTCAACATGAAAATCATGACCCGCATGGGCAAAGGCGCGCTCGAGGTGCTCGGCACCGATGGCGAATTCGTGCCCTGCGTTCACAGCGTCGGCGCGCCCTTCGCGCCGGGCCAAAAGGACGTGGCCTGGCCATGCAACAAGACCAAATACATCGTGCATTTCCCTGAAACGCGCGAAATCTGGAGCTATGGCTCGGGCTATGGCGGCAACGCGCTGCTCGGCAAGAAATGCTTCGCGCTGCGGATCGCGTCGACCATGGGCCATGCCGCGGCCGGCGACGCGAAGGAAGGATCGCCGCAAAGTGCCGGCTGGCTCGCCGAGCACATGCTGATCCTCGGCGTGCAAAGCCCCGATGGCAAAAAGCACCATGTCGCTGCCGCATTCCCGAGCGCCTGCGGCAAAACCAATTTCGCGATGCTGGTGCCACCGGCCGGCTTCGAGGGATGGAAGGTCACGACGATCGGCGACGACATCGCCTGGATCAAGCCCGGCGCCGATGGCCGGCTGTATGCGATCAACCCCGAGGCGGGCTATTTCGGCGTGGCGCCCGGCACCAATGAGCAGACCAATCCGAACTGCATGGCGAGCCTCGCGCGCGACGTGATCTTCACCAACGTCGCGCTCACCGACGACGGCGATGTCTGGTGGGAAGGCATGAGCGAGCCGCCCGCACATTGCATCGATTGGCAGGGCAGCGACTGGACGCCGCAGATCGCGAAAGACAACGCGGTCAATGGCAAGCCCAAACCGGCCGCACACCCGAATGCACGGTTCACGGTCGCGGCCACGAACAACCCCGCCCTCGACCCGGCCTGGGACGATCCGAAGGGCGTTGCGATCGATGCCTTCATCTTCGGCGGCCGGCGCTCGACCACGGTGCCGCTCGTGACCGAGGCGCGTGACTGGGTCGAAGGCGTTTACATGGCTGCCACGATGGGCAGCGAAACCACCGCCGCGGCGGGCGGCAAGCAGGGCGTCGTGCGGCGCGACCCGTTCGCGATGCTGCCGTTCATGGGCTACAACATGAGCGACTATTTCCAGCACTGGCTCGACCTGGGCAAAAAGCTCGAAGCTTCCGGCGCCAAATTGCCGAAGATCTACACCACCAACTGGTTTCGAAAGGGCGAAGACGGCAGTTTCGTCTGGCCGGGCTATGGCGAGAACATGCGGGTCTTGCGCTGGATGATCGAGCGAGTCGAGGGCGAAGCCACGGGCAGCGAACATCTGTTCGGCATTTCGCCGCGCTACGACGACCTCGACTGGACGGGACTGGACTTCAGCGCCGATCAGTATCGCCAGGTGACCGCGATCGACACAGCTGCTTGGCAGGCGGAACTGAAACTGCACGAAGAATTGTTCCAGCAACTGGCGCTCGGGTTGCCGAAGGAGTTGCCTCGCACCAAGGCCGCTATCGCGGAACGCCTCGCGGCCTGACATTGACCCGGGGCGCGCCCAAAAAGAAAAGCCGCTGACCGGAAGCAGCGGCTTTTTTGCGAGCGGTGAGGACGGGTGACGACCGAGGATCAGGCCAGCACGCGGCCGCGTCGGACGTGCAGCGGCTCGTCGAAAGTGCGCAGTGGGTCTTCGGCCCAGGCGTCGGCATCGTTGGCCCGCACTGCAGCTTGCAGCTCGGCCATGATGCGCGGATCGCTCTGCGCGGTGGCCCAGTAGGCGCGATCGGCGCGCAATTGCGCCGCGCGCTGGCGGGAGGTGTTGACGGCCGCGAACAGCGGGGCGGTCAGTCGGCTGAGTTGTGCGATGAGCATGACATTCTTTCGTTGTTTGGTTGCGACAAAGGCATCGTCGACTCGTGGTTCGTAGGCCGATTCAGCACAGCACGTAAGCGCTGCGAGGGTCGGCTTTGCCGGTGGAGCCGGCAGCGCGCAGGCGTGCCGTGAGCTCATACAGCGATTCGATCCTGTTCGAGCGGTATGCAGCGCGCGCTGGCGCAACGGCGAGTTCTGCGTCGGCACGCGCGTGCAGCAGAGCGCCCTGGAGGTCGGCCATGACACGCGGGTCGGTTCGCGCGGTCTGCCGCATCACCTCGTCTTGCCGAGCCGCATGACGACGTGCCGCACGCTGGTTCCAGACATCGGCCAACCGCCGGCCCCAGCCCATCAGCACGTCCGAGAACAATGCGAGGGCGATGAACGCAAATGCCCAGAAGGCAGTCCAGGCGACGAGCAGGGTACTTTCGTCGAAAGCATCGACCAACACATCGGTCAAAAGCAGCAGCGCCCATGCCGCGAGGCCGAGCCCCACAGCCGTCAGACTCAGGGCGCCCGTGATGCGGTAGCCGAGACGCGAGGCGCGCGACGGCAGCGCTGCGGGGATTGTTTGGGAATGAAGTTGAGCGGTGTGGTTCACGATGTTCCTCCTTAAGGAACGGGTTTGAAGTGTTTCGATACAGCGATATTAGGGTTTATCCTAGTGTTCTTCAAATTTATATTAATGATGCTCATCATTCGTAGTCATGATAGATGTCAACTTTCGCACGCTGGACCTGAACTTGCTCCGGGTGTTCGACGAAGTGATGGCCGAGCGCAGCCTCACACGCGCCGCCCGGAATCTTTCGATCACCCAGCCGGCGGTGAGCAATGCGCTGCGCCGCTTGCGCGAGCTGATCGGCGACGATCTGGTCCGCCGTGCCGGTGCCGGTGTCGAGCCGACACCACGCGCGCTCATGATGTGGCCGAGCGTCCGCGCGGCGCTGCGCCAGCTGCAGGAAACGCTGGCGCCGCACGACTTTTCGCCGGGTTTCGCCAGCGGCAGCTTCCTGCTCGGCATGGCCGACGCGACAGCGGCCGAATTGTTGCCCGGCCTGGTTCCGCGGCTCGACGAAGAAGCGCCCGCGCTGTCGATCCGGATCCTGCCGCTGGTGACCCGCGACCCGCGCGCGCAGCTCGAGGACGAAACCATCGACATCGCGGTCGGGTTTTTTCCGGCGGTGCTGGCCGGCATGGTCGCAGGCGTTCAAGCGGGCGCGCCGCTGCCTTTCGAGTCGCGCCAGCTCTATTCGAGCGACTATGTCTGCGTCATGCGGCAGGGCCACCCACTTGCAGAGCAAGTGCTCACATTGGATGCATTCTGTCGCGCCCGGCATTTGCTCGTGAGCTTTTCCGGCCGGCCCTGGGGCTTCGTCGACGAGGCGCTCAGCGCGCTCGGCCGCGAGCGGCGCATCGTGCTCACGGTGAATCAGTTCTTCACCGCCGGCCGGGTGGTCGCGACGTCCGATCTGCTCACGGTACTGCCGCGCCATTCGGTGAGCATTGCAGGCCGGACCGACGAATTGCTGATGCGCGAACTGCCGCTGACCTTGTCACCCGTGCGGGTCGACGCGGTCTGGCACCGGCGCGCCAATGCGAACGCGGCGCATACGTGGCTGCGCAATTCGCTCGCACGAAGCGCCAACGCGGCGCTGACCCGGTTGCAGCGCGGCGCCGGCGACGTGCAGGCGGAAGCCGCTGCGGATTGAGCGCGCGCCGATCAGGGTCCGACGAGCGGCGCCCTGAGCCGCTGCCTAAACTCGTCGCACGATGAAAGCCCAGCTGCTGTCCGACCTGCACCTCGAAAGCCATCCCCGCTTCGCGCCGACGCCGGCGCCCGGCGGCGATCTGCTGATCCTGGCAGGTGACATCGGCTCGTATCAGGCCGGCTCGCGCTTGGTAGAGGCCGATTACGGGCTCGGCCGCTTTTCGCCGAAAGCCGGTTGGCCCACGCCGGTCGTGTTTTTGCCCGGCAACCACGAGTACGACGGGCGCGATTTCGACAATGTGCATCTCGCGCTGCGCGAGGTTTGCGAATCGCTCGGCATCCGCTGGCTGGAGCGCGAAACATGCGTCATCGGCGGCGTGCGGCTGGTCGGCACCACCTTGTGGAGCGACTTCGACGCGTTAATCGACCCCGCCGACGACCCGGCCACGCGCGAGCGCAAGCGCGGCAAGGCGATGCGCGCGGCCAATCACTATCTTGCGAAGGCGGCGACCACGCGCCACGGCTTGCCGTTCATGGCCGAAGCGGTGCGCGAGCAGGCGCTGGTCTGCCAGCAATGGCTGCGAAACGCGCTGGCCTCGCCGTTCGACGGCCCGACCGTCGCCATCACCCACTTCGCGCCGACGCTCGCAAGCGCAGACCCGCGCTATGGATTGACGCCCGGCACGGCCGGCTTCTGCAATTCGCTCGACGCACTGCTGCCGCTGGCCGACGTCTGGCTGCACGGTCATCTGCATTGCGCTTTCGACTATGTGAAAAACGGTTGCCGCGTTGTCGCCAATCCGCTCGGCTACGCCAGCAAGGGCGAGCAGGCTGCTTTCGACCCGATCAAGACCATCCTGGTGCTATCAAATAAATAGCTGTCTGCACATGCAGGGCGGGCGTTGCGGCCACTTTTCGTTTAAATTCTGCGTCGTGCGACGCGGCTGGAGCAAGGATCGCGAAGGCGTCAATCCCGGCGCGCTGCCAAGCCGTCGAAACAGGTCGCGAGCACCATCTGGATGATCTGCTCGTTGTCGTAGAGGCCACCGACCTTGAGGAACTCGAGCACCGGATCGCAGGCGCGTGCATAGAGCGTGTAGAGCACCGCCACCGCAGGCAGATTTGCGTTCAGCGTGCCATCGGCTTGCGCTGCCTTGATCCACTGGCCCAACTGATCGCTCACGGCCATCAGCCGATCGAGGTATTCGCGCTTGGCCATGAGCGTCGCACGCAAGGTGGAATTCTGGCTTGGCAGCGAGGGCATTTCGCCAGCCAACTGCACCTCCATCGTCCAACGCGCAATCGAGCGCAATTGCTCGATCGGCGGCCGGTCTTTCGGCAATGCGGAAAGAAATTCCTGCGCCCGGCGCAGGATGCGGACCATCGCCGCTGCCGCCAGGTCTTCCTTGCTCGGGAAGTGTTTGTAGAGGCTGGCCTTCGCGATACCGACGGCGGCGGCGACTTCGTCGACCGTCATCGCATCGAAACCCTTTTCGGCGAGCAGTCGATTGACGGTCTGAACGATGGCCTCCTCACGAGCCAGGAGCATCTGCGCTTTGAAGGACGGCTTGGCGATGACTGCGGAATTCATACATCGAGTTTAGTCGATTGCGTCGCAAATTGGGCGGGCCGAACAGCAAGCTACCGCTCGGTCGAGACCCACGTTGAATTTGGATACCAAACAGTTCGTAACATTACCGAACGGTTTTTTTGAATCCAATGCAGTGCAAACTACGTCGCGGCAGTCGCATCGACTTCTGTGTTTGTTCATTCATACCAACCTGGAGACGTTATGAAATCCACGATTCAACGCCGATCGCTCGTGCTGGGCGCTGTGGCCCTTGCTTCCGGCGCCGTATTCCTGTCCGGCTGCGGTGGCGGCGGCGACGACCGACCCTACGGCTTCGGCAACTTGCCGCAAACCATCACGCAGCGTGCCGCTGCCGATCCGCAGCTGAGTCTGCTGGTCGAGGCGCTTACGGCTGCCGACCTGGCGACCACTTTGGAAGGAGCCGGTCCGTTCACCGTTTTTGCGCCGAACAATTCCGCTTTCACGGCGCTACTTGGCGAATTGGGCCTGAGCAAAGACGCCTTGTTCGCGAACAAGCCGCTCCTGACCGCCGTACTGAAATACCACGTGGTATCCGGCGTCGTTTTGAAAGCGCAAATTCCGCTTGGCAAACCGGTCACCCCGCTCGAAGGAGGCTTTTTCAAGATCGAGTCGCAAGGCGATCTGGTTGTCATCACCGACGGCCGCAACCGCACGAGCAACATCGTCGCGACCGACATCATCGCGAGCAACGGCGTGATTCATGTAGTCGACAAGGTGCTGCTGTCGGCGAACAAGGACATCGTGCAAACAGCGCAAGCGACACCGAGCCTGAGCATCCTGGTCGAAGCAGTGGTCGCTGCGGGTTTGGTCGACACACTCAAGGGCGCCGGGCCGTTCACCGTCTTCGCGCCGACCAACGACGCGTTTGCCGCCTTGCTCGCCGAACTGGGAACGACCAAGGAAGCGCTGCTAGCCGACACCGCACTGCTGACCAAGGTGCTGACGTATCACGTGATTCCCAAACAGGTGTTGAAAGCCGAAATACCGCTCGACACGCCGATCGCCACGGTGGAGGGCGAAACCCTCTCGATCAACGCCAACCTGCAGGTCACCGATCAGCGGGGGCGGCTGTCGAAAATCGTCGCGGCCGACATCTTCAACACCAACGGCGTTGTGCACCTGATCGACAAGGTGTTGCTGCCGGCAGCCTGACGAGAGGCGTTAAAGGCGTCATACACGTCAAACACGTCGGCAAGGGCGCGATTTACAACGCGTCCTCGCCGACGAGCGGCAGCAGCAGCCAGTTGGTCAACCGCTGGCGCCAGACATTGCCGGGCTCGTGGTGCAGCACGATGTCGCTGCCATCGGGCCCGACGCCCTGTCCGACCCATTCGACCTGGCCATCGGCATCCAGCCGCAGATCGTAGGAAACATCGAGGTTCTTGGCCGACACCAGTCGCTCGAACTCGGCCGCGAGCTGCTCGCTGTAGACAATGACTCCCATTTCGGTGTTCAGCTCGGCCGAGCGGTGATCGAGATTCATCGAGCCGACGAACATGCGCCGGTCATCGATGATCGCCACCTTCGCATGCAGGCGGCTGGTCGACTTGCCGAAGTCGCCGAAACGCGATGAACGCTTCTCGCGGTTGGTGCCGAGCGGCGCGATCTCGTGGATGTCCACGCCCATTCGCAGCATCGGCGCGCGATAACGCTGGTAGCCCGCATAGGTGAGCGGCACGTCGGTTGCCGCGAGCGAATTGGTGACGACCACGATCTTCACGCCACGCGCCAGCGATTCGCGCATCCTGTCCATCCCGGCGTCGCCCGGAATGAAGTAGGGCGAGACGATGTGCAAACTTTTACTTGCGCCTTGAAAGGCATCGATCACGCCCTGCGTTACGCTGCCCTCGAATGCGGCCAGCCCGTTGCGCTCGATTTTTTCGGGATCGTCGGCATACAGCCGCGCCGGAGCCCGGATCAACGCGAGCTCGCCTCGATCGATCTCGCGCGATACCGCGCTGTAGCCCAGCGCATCCTGCCCGGGCAATGGCGTATCGGGCGCTGCCTTGCTCGCCAGTTCATCGAAATGGCGGCGCGCCTCGGCCGGCGTTCGCGCGCTCGGCGCCAGATCGCCGATCGTGCGCACCTGCGCGCTGTTCCAGAACGCATCGAACGAGGCCGACATCTCGCGCACCACCGGTCCGGTCGCAAGCAAATCCATGTCGATGTAGTTGGCCGCCGTGCTGCGCATGAAATAGTCGTTGGCGATATTGCGGCCGCCCGAAACCGAAAGCGCGTTGTCGCCCACCATCAGCTTGTCGTGCATCCGGTGGTTGATCCGCGCCAGATCGTCGGCCGACCTCGCCAGGCGCAGCGGCAACCAGCCTGCGCGAGACGGCAGCGGGTTGAAGAGCCGCACCTCGACGTTGGGATAAGCCGCCAGCGACGCCAGCAGGTCGTCCTCGCCAGCGGCGTAAAGGTCGTCGATCAGGAGTCGCACCCGCACGCCACGCTTTGACGCATCGCGCAGCGCAGCCAGCAATGTCAGGCCGATGTCGTCGTTCTGGATCAGGTAGTACTGGACATCGACGGTCTTCTCGGCGTTGCGGATGAGCGCCATGCGGGCGTCGAACGCGAACGATGCTTCCGGCAGCAGCCGAAAGCCCGAGAGTTCGTGCGCACCCAAAGGCGAAACCGACGCCGATGGCGGACCCGAATCCGCGATCCGGGCGAGGCGGGTTCGTGCGAAGTCGGTAGGTGCGTGCGAAGCGGGCCGCGCCATTGGCGGCGGCAGGCTGGCGCAGCCACCGGCCATCAGCAGGCACGCCAATCCGAAGGCTTGCACAAGGGTCGTGGCGCTGATCCAGCCACGCGAAACAGACCGGCTTTCTCGCATGGACGGAAATGTACGACGGCACGCGGACCATTGCAGGCCCGCGTGGAATGCGGCCCGACGCCTGCCGCCTATGATCGGCGCCGATGGCCGCACATAGTCACTGTCGCGCATGCTGAATGGCCTGTGGCTCGGCTTTTTCCTGACGGCAGCCGTCGCGGCGCTGGGCCGCTGGTGGATCGGCGGCGATGCAACGGTGTTCGCCGCCATCGTCGAAAGCCTGTTCGCGATGGCGAAGCTCGCCGTGGAGGTGATGGTGCTTCTGTTCGGCACGCTGACGCTGTGGCTTGGCTTGCTGCGGGTCGCCGAGGCCGCCGGTCTCGTCGCACTGCTCGCGCGGCTGCTCGGGCCGCTGTTTCGCAGGCTGATGCCGGAAGTGCCAGCGGGCCATCCCGCGCTCGGCTTGATAACGCTGAACTTCGCGGCCAATGCACTCGGGCTGGACAACGCGGCGACGCCGATCGGCCTCAAGGCGATGCGGGAACTGCAAACGCTCAACCCCGAGCCCAGGAGCGCCAGCAACGCGCAGATCCTCTTTCTGGTGCTGAATGCGTCGTCGCTGACCTTGCTGCCGGTCAGCATTTTCATGTTCCGCGCGCAGCAGGGCGCGGCCGATCCGACCTTGGTGTTTTTGCCGATCCTGCTCGCCACCTGCGCTTCGACCGGGGTCGGCCTCATTTCCGTGGCGCTTGTACAGCGGCTGAAGCTGTGGAATCCCGTGGTGCTCGCCTATTTGCTGCCCGCCCTGCTACTGCTCGGCGCGTTCATGGCTTTGCTCGGCACATTGTCGGCGGCGGCGCTCACGGCGCTGTCGTCGCTGGTCGGCAATCTGGTGCTGTTCGGACTGATCGTGCTGATACTCACCGCCGGCGCGCTGCGGCGGGTTCGGGTCTACGAGTCCTTCATCGAAGGTGCGAAAGAGGGCTTCGACGTCGCGAAGAACCTGCTGCCTTACCTGGTCGCGATGCTGTGCGCGATCGGCGTGCTGCGCGCATCGGGCGCGCTCGATTTCGTGCTCGATGGCGTCCGTTGGGTGGTCGCCCATGCAGGTTGGGATCTGCGCTTCGTCGACGCGCTGCCGACGGCGCTGGTCAAGCCTTTCTCGGGAAGCGCGGCGCGCGCGATGCTGATCGAAACCATGCAGACAAGGGGCGTCGACAGCTTTCCGGCACTCGCCGCCGCAACGCTGCAGGGCAGTACCGAAACGACCTTCTACGTTCTCGCGGTGTACTTCGGCGCCGTCGGCATCCAGCGCGCGCGGCATGCGGTGGCTTGTGCGCTCGCCGCGGAATTCGCGGGCATGGTCGCAGCGATCGGCGTGTGTTACTGGTTCTTCGGCTGATCGCGAAAGACGGCAATCAACGAATCGCCACGCCCCAGGGCCGTTTTCCGACCGGAATATCGGTGATCTTCTTGTTCTGCTCGGTGTCGATCACCGACACCGCATTCGAGCGGCCGCAGGCCACGTAAAGCTTCTTGCCATCGGGCGTGATCGCCATGTTCCAGGGCCGCTGGCCGACCGGAATGGTCGCGACAATGGTGTCGGTCGCGGTGTCGAGCACCGACACGCTCGCCTCGCCGCCATTGGAGATATAGACCCGTGAACCGTCGGGATGCACCGCGATGCCGTTGCTGCGTGCGCCGGCCTTGATCTTCTTCAGAATTTTAAATTCGCGCGCGTCGATGATGTAGACCTCGCTCGCATTCTCGGCCGCGACATAGGCCTTGCTGCTGTCGGGCGAAAAGCCGATGCCGCGCGGGCGCGAGCCCACCGGAAGCTGCGCTACTTCTTCTCGGGTCGCAAAATCGACGATGTCGATGGCCTCGCCTTCCTCGGCGCTCACGAACACATGTTTGCCGTCGGGCGTGAACACCGCATGCTCGGGGTTCTTGCCCTTCACTGCGACGACGAATGCTTTTTTGTTGGTGCGGGTGTCGACAAAAACGATGTCGTTGCTCTCCTCGATCGCGGCAACCACCCAGCGCCCGTCGGGCGACATGCCGACGCCTTCGGGCGATTCACCGAGCGCGATGGTGCCTTTCTGCTTGCGTGCCTGCAGGTCGATGAGGACCAGCCGGTTGTTCGGCTGATCGCTGACATAGGCGGTTTTGCCATCCTGACTGATGACCGTGCCGCGCGGCTTGTCGCCGGCCTTGATCGTCGCGACAACTTTGTCGGTTGCGGTATCGATGACGCCGAGGGTGCCCGAGCCTTCGTTCGGTACATAAGCCATCGGCGCAGCCAGCGTGGCGGCCGAAGCGATGGCCGAGGCGGCAAAGACCGAGAGCGTGAAGAGGCGGGACAATTTCATGTTGAACTCCATCGAAAAAAATCGGACCGTCAGGCTGCGACGAACCAATCTATCGGTTCGTGGGCGGCCACATGCGGGCGACAACGTGGTCGCGCTCGATGAACGCATGCTTGAGCGCGGCGGCAATGTGCAAGGTGATCAGTCCTGCGAATACAAAGGCTGTCACGACATGAACGCCATTGAAGAACTCATAGACGGCCTTCGACTGCGGGCCCCAGGGCGCAAACGAAATGCCGAAGAACTTGACGCCGTATTTGCTGAAGTTCGATGCAATGTAGCCCGACGACGGCATCAAAACCATGCAGGCGTAGAGCGCCCACTGGTTCCAGTGCGCAGCCGTGCGCTGCCAGCGTGGCAAGCCGGCCGGCAACGGCGGCGGCGAATGCGCGATGCGCCAGATCAGGCGCAGCACGATCAGCACGCCGAGCGTGATGCCGATCGACTTGTGCAGATTGATCACTCCCGCGCGCTCCGGCGTGTTGCGCGGCGCGATCTCGTCGAGCAAAAAGCCGAATGCGATTTGCAGGAGCAGCGCAACTCCGATCAGCCAGTGCAGCGCGATGGCGACACGGTCGTAGCGCGGCACGGCCTGCGCTTTCATTCGCTCATCAGCTGGGTGAGCCCGATCGGGCCGCTGACATCGGGCGACGAAGGCTCGATCCAGGTGGCATGGTTGTCATTCGTCCAGCGCTCCAGCGCCCCTTCGGCGCGAGCGCGATCGATGACCTTGTCGGCCGCGGCCAGAACATCGGGTGCGGTTGCCAGCGCGACAAAGCCAATGTTGATTCGCAGCGGATGCAGGTAGCCGGTTCTGCGCAAAATGCTCGATGGATGGGCGATTCGCCAGGCGTCGAAGCGATCGAGCGGCACCAGTGTGGCATCGAAGCGGCCCGCCTCCAGCTGGGCGAGCGCGTCTTCGTTTTGCGAAACGCCGATCAGCTGCGGCCGCAACTTGCCGTTGCGGTACAGCGTGACGATGGTGCCGGCCATGGTGCCGGCCGTCACGCCGATGCGCGCATCGCCCGGGTCTGCCAGCGAGGCCGTTTCGCGCGACGCGTCGCGCACGACCAGTGCCATTGCGGCCGCGTGATAGGCATGGCTCCCGCCGAGCGCTCCCAACGGTACCCACGGTCGTTTCGGCGGCGGCTTGGCGCCCGCATGGTCCGGCACTCGCGCGGTTGGCCGAGACGGCGCACCAAGTTCCGGCGCGAGCAACGGAAAGCCGCTAGCGAGCTCGCAAACGCCCGATGAAAGCAGCGCATTGACCTCGTGCGCGAGCGTGCTGTCGCCTTCGTATTTGGACTCGAAAGGAACGATCTCCAACGGTCGCCCGAGCTCGCCGGCGATCGCTTCGGTCACCCGTACGTCGAGCCCGCGCGTGCGGCCCTCGGCCTGCCAGGACAGCGGCGGATTGTTCTCGGCCATGCAGACCTTGAGCGGTTCTGCCAGCGCAGCGCCGCAAGCCAGCATCACGGCCAGAGCGGCACACCGCGCTGCCACACAACGCATCACGTCACGGCTCCTTGCCACCGCGACTGCCGACATAGGCCCACAATTGTTTCATCTGGTCGGGTGAAAGTGCATCCTTGAACGACGGCATGTTGCCCTTGCCGTTGGTGACCGAACTGAAGAAGCGATCGGAGTCGTCGACCGGAAAGCGGCGCAGGTCGTAGACCGTGGTGCCGGAGTTGACCATGTTGAAGCCGTGGCAATGGACGCAGGTTCTGTTGTATAGCGCATGCCCGGCGGCAATCTCCTCGGCCGAAAACCGAGGCGCAGTCTGCGCTGACTGGGCAGACGCCATCGATCCAACGACCGAAAACGCGGCCGCCAAAGCGATGCATCGCCTGCCTGTCGGCTTCATCGAACCGCAAAGGTCCAGACCGAGCCGCCGGCCGGTGTGTTGGCCATGCGCTCGTCGCCGATCACGGCCCATACGCCCCCACCGCCCGAAACGATCGACACGTATTGCTTGCCGTCGTGCTCCCACGTCACCGGCAAGCCGATGATTCCGGAGCCGGTCTGGAACTGCCAGAGCTTCTTGCCGGTTTCGGCATCGACCGCCATGACTTCACCGGTCGCGGCGCCGGTGAAAACGAGCCCGCCCGCGGTCGACAAGGTGCCCGCCATGCTCGGCTGGCCCGGCCATGCCATTTGCCATTTGCTTTTGCCGGTCATCGGGTCGATTGCGCTCAGATGACCGTGCGTCTGATCCTTCGGCAGGTTGATGCCACGCAGATTGACGCCGGTGTACCACTCGCCCTGCTTGTATTCGGGCTTGACCAGCACATAGGGCCAGCTGACGTTGAGAGTGTTCGCGTAGGCGAGCTTGGTTTCGGGGTTCCAGGACATCGGCTGCCAGTTCTTTCCGCCGAGGACCGACGGAAATATCTCTTCGTCGGCGCCTGCACGAATGCGCTTGACCACTTCCGCTTCGACCGGCCGCCCTGTGGCCATGTCGATCTTGTCGGCCCAGTTGACCTTCACGTAGGGGTTCGCCGCCAGCAGCTTGCCGTTGGTCCGGTCGAGCACGTAGAAGAAGCCGTTGCGGTTGGCCTGCACCAGCACCTTGCGCTTGGCGCCTTCGATGTCCATGTCGACCAGCATCCCGACCTCGGTCGAGTCGTAGTCGAAGGGATCGTTCGGAGAAAACTGGTAGTGCCACACCAGCTCGCCGGTCTTGGGCCGGATCGCCAGGACCGAATCGATGTAGAGGTTGTCACCCTTGCGAACTTCCGGATTCCACGGCCCGCCGTTGCCGGTACCCCAGTAAACGAGATCCAGATCCGGGTCGTAGGCGCCGGTCAGCCAGGTCGGCGCGCCGCCCTTCATCGCGGTGTCGCCGGGCCAGGTGTCGCCGCCCTTTTCGCCAGGCGCCGCGGTGGTGAACAGATGCCAGACGTTCTTGCCGGTTTCGAGATCCCAGCCATCGATGAACCCGCGCGTGCCGTACTCACCACCCGCGATGCCGGTGATCAGCACGCCGTTCGCAATCAACGGCGCCGCAGTCATCGCGTGGCCGAGCTTGTAGTCGGCGGCTTTCGACTTCCACAGCTGCTTGCCGGTTTTCGCGTCGTACGCAATCACATGCGCATCGAGCGTGGCGCGATAGATCTTTCCGTTTTGAATGGCAACGCCGCGATTCAAAAGCCCGCAGCACGCCATCTTGGGTACATCGGAGGCGAACTCGAGTTCCTGCTTCCAGATTTGCTTGCCGCTCAGCGCGTCGATCGCCATCGTCGCGGTGTGGGTCGTCACGTACATCACGCCGTTGTAGATGATCGGCTGCGACTCCTGACCCTGCGAATTGTTCAGGCTGTAGTTCCAGACCGGTACCAGCTTGTCGACGTTGCTTTTGTCGATGGTTTTGAGCGGGCTATAGCGCTGGTTGGCGTAACCCATGCCGTAAGTCAGCACGTTGCCCGGCGTGGACTGGTCCTTGAGCAGGTCGTCTTGCGACTGGGCCTGAGCGGCCGAGATGCCGCAGAGCGACAGGATCGCCGCTACCGCGCCGCTCGCCAACCGGCGAACCGAAAAATTCTGCATTGTTGTCTCCGTTGTCGGCGGATGGGGCGCTCCGCTGGTACGCTTTTGCTTCTTCTTTGCTGCATCGTAGGCGGTGCGAAACCCGGGCACAAGCACCAATTGATGGTGTTGATCGCGCAGAGGCTCCGAGGTTTCGGACAAAAGCCGAACCCAACAACGATGCCCACCTCACGTCACTTGCTCGCCTGCGCAGACCTCAGCGCTTCGGCCGCAGCGCTTTGCCCGGCATCCGTCGCGATATCGATCGCACGTTTGCCGCGGTCGTCGCGCAAAGCGGCATCGGCGCCGCGCGCCAGCAGCAACTTGACGACTTCGGGATGGCCTTGTCCGGCGGCCCACATCAGCGCCGTCAGTCGATGCTCGTACGGCGCATCGACGGCAACGCCCGAAGCCAACAGCGCATCGACCACCGCCGCGTGGCCTTGCCCGGCCGCATAAACCATGGCCGGCTTTCTTCTGCCGTCCACCGTATCGGCGCGCGCACCGGCCGCAAGAAGGACTTTGACCAGCTCCGCGTTTCCTGCGTAACTGGCAGCCATCAGCGCGGTCACGCCTTCGACGGACGTGGCACTTACCTTTGCACCGCGACGCAGCAAGGCGTCTGACAGCGCAAGATTGCCTTTTTCGCTCGCGATGATGAGCGCCGTCTTGCCGAACCGGTTGCGCGAATCGGCGATGGCTCCTTGCGCCAGGAGTCGGTCGACCCGCGCGACGTCGCCAGCCCGCGTGGCCACCAGCAATTGCCCGTTAAGGGTCGGATCGCTTGCGGCCTGGCCCCAGCTCAGCGGCGCAGCCAGTGCGGCCACGGCGCCGACGCAGCCGGCGATCAGGATTCGACGCAACGGTAAAACGGCGAAATCGGGCATGACTTGGACAATCGAAAGATGATTGAAATCGGCTGGCGAGCCTGCCGCAAAAGCGCTAGGCTTGCAACCCGCCGCTTCACCGCGGCAGACCTTTGCCGCACTGCGCGTCAGCGAGTGCGATCGGGCTACGCGAGCGCGCAAGGGTGAGTGCAAAACGGGTTCAAAAACAAAACGGAGACAAAAATGCGACACGGCAAATTCGGATCGAGGTGCTCGCTCGCCATGGCGGCGACGACGGCATTGGCTGCAGCTTCCGGTATGGCGAGTGCGCCGGCATGGGCGCAGGCGGAGATTTCGGGTCAGAAAGAAATCAAGCAGCCCGACATGGGCAAGGGCCAGACCAAGACTGTGCCTAAAACCATCGACGTGTCGCAGGCCCGGCTCGACGCCGCCGGCCAGGACGGCACGAACTTTCTGCACAGCAACATGAGCTACGCGCAGACGCGCTATTACCCGGCCAAACAGATCAACACCGCCAACGTCGCGAAGCTCAAGCCGGCGTTCATCTTTCAGACCGAGGTGCTCGAGTCGATGCAGACCGCACCGATCGTGGTCGATGGCGTGATGTTTCTGACAACCTCCTACAACCATGTTTACGCGATCGACGCCAAGACCGGCAAGGAGTTTTGGCACTACAAGCACAAGATGGGGCCGGTCACGACTTTCTGCTGCGGCCCGAACAACAAGGGCGTCGCCGTGATGGGCGGCCAGGTTTTCATGGGCACGCTCGACGCCAAACTGGTCGCGCTCGACGCGAAGACCGGCAAAGTGAACTGGTCTACCGAACTCGGCGACCCCGAGCTCGGCTATTCGGAAACGATGGCGCCGGTCGCGGTCGACGGCAAGGTGCTGATTGGAACCAACGGTGGCGAATACGGCATTCGCGGCTTCGTGAAAGCGCTCGACGCGAAGACGGGTAAGGAGATCTGGAGCTTCGCGACGATTCCCGAAAAGGGCCACGAGGGCGTATGGGCCGAAAAGGATGCGACCGGCCGCAACATGCACCGCGACATCGCAGCCGAGAAAAAGCAGCTCGCCGATAAGGGCGGCGACTTCTACAAGTCGCTCGGCGGCGGCGTCTGGATGACTCCGGCGGTCGACAAGGAAAGCAACACGGTCTTCTTCGTCGTCGGCAACCCGAGCCCCGACCTGTATGGCACCGAGCGGCCCGGCGACAACCTCTATACCGATTCGATCGTTGCGGTCGATTTGAAGACCGGCGAGAAGAAATGGCACTACCAGTACATCGCCCACGATGTCTGGGATCTCGATGCGGTATCGCCGGTGATCCTGACCGAGGCCAAGGACAAAAGCGGCAAGATGCGCAAGGTCGCGATCCACGGCGGCAAGACCGGCCAGATCTACGTGCACGACCGGACCAACGGCGAACTGCTGCGTTACAGCGCAGCGATGATTCCGCAGGAAGGCATGTGGACCCTGCCGACCAAGGACGGCGCGCGGATGCTGCCTGGCGCCAACGGCGGCGTCGAATGGAGCCCGATGGCGGTCAACCCGACGTTGCATCTGGCTTACGCCGCGAATCTGCACCAGCCGATGACCTATCACGTCGAAGATGCGCAATACCCGGGCGGGAAACTGTGGCTTGGCGGCGCGTTCAAGGTCATTCCGAGTGAAGATCAGTGGGGACGCCTGTCGGCCGTGAACATCGACACCGGCAAGGTCGCCTGGAAGTTCGACACCGAGCAGCCACTGATCGGCGGCGTGCTCGCCACTGCGGGAGGGCTGGTCTTCAACGGCGAGGGCAACGGCTTGTTCCGCGCCTTCGACGCCAAAACCGGCAAGAAGCTGTGGGAATACCAGCTCGGCGCCGGCGTTAACGCGCCCGCGGTGTCGTATTCGGTCGGTGGCAAGCAATATGTCGCGGTCGCGGCGGGCGGCAACACCCAACTCGACTTCAAACGCGGCAATTCGCTGGTGGTGTTCGGCTTGCCTTGATCGAGCAGGCGGGCGATTTCTAGCGCACGGACTGGCCGCGGTGCAGACTGTCACCGCGGCGCTTTCGGGATTGACTGCGTCGCACTGGAGCCATCTTTCGATGACACGGATCAAACAAATTTCTGCCGCTGTCGCGCTGGCGCTGGCGCACATCGGCGCAATGGCGCAGGCGACCGACGCTGCTGCGCCGGCCAAGGCCGCTACTTGCGCAGCCTGCCATGGGTCCGACGGACACTCGCAGATAGCGCTCAATCCGTCCATCGCCGGACTGAATTCGCGCTATATCTATCTGCAATTGCGCGACTTCAAAGAGGGGCGCCGCAAAGACCCGCAAATGTCGCCAATGGCGGCTGACCTGAGCCGCGACGAAATGCACGCGCTCGCGGACTACTTCGCCGGGCAGAAGTTCGTCGCTGCGCCGTTCAAACCCGATCCTGAAAAGGCACGCCTTGGCAAACTCAAGGCCGACGAAACCCTCTGCACCATGTGCCACCTCGGCGGCTTTCTCGGGCAAAACGAAATTCCGCGTTTGGCCGGGCAGCACTTCGACTACACCGTCAAGCAACTGGCCGATTTCAAAGCCAGAAGAAGAACCAACGACGCTGGCAACATGACGAGCGTATCGAGCACACTGAGCGACCAGGACATCGAGAACCTCGGTCACTACCTGGCCGGCTTGTGACGCTAGCGCCACGCTGAGCTCTTCAGGAGCGTGGCGGTCACCGCCGCCCTTCGGCCAGAATGACGCCTCACGTCCTACTGGCTCGCTGTGTCTGTTCCTGCTCGCGCACAACCCCCTTCGTTCTCGCCCGACCAATTCCGGGCCGCACTCGCCATGTTCGCGACTGGCGTGACGATCGTCACAGCGCGCGATGCGGACGGCGCGCTGGTGGGATTGACTGCCAACTCGTTCAATTCCGTATCGCTCGCGCCACCACTGGTTTTGTGGAGCCTCGCGCGCGCGGCGGGTTCGATGCCGGCTTTGAGCGCCGGCTCCCATTACGCGATCAACATCCTTGCAGCGAGCCAGAAGGATCTGGCCGAACGCTTTGCGCTCAAAGACACCGACCGCTGGTCGAACGTCGCGTTCAGCGAAGGCATCGGCGGCGCGCCGGTGCTCGAGGATGCGGCCGCGAGCTTCGAATGCTTCAACCGCAGCCGGTACGAGGAAGGCGATCATGTGATCTTCGTCGGCGAGGTCGAGCGCTGCACCCACCTGGCCGGCGCATCGCCGCTCTTGTTTCACGGCGGGCGCTTCTATACCGAGCTGCCGATCTGAGGCTGCTCAAGCCTTCGACTTTCCGTACGTCGCGTCGAAACGGCTTTGCAAATAAGCCTGCGCCGTGATCGGCGGGCAGCGCGGCGCTTCGCCCGCCGTCACGCACGATGCAATGGCACTCACGATTGCATCGGGATTCGGATCTAGAAACAGCGCGATCGAATAGCGCTCGCGCGCCGGACGCAGAACGCGATGCGGCGTCGAGACATAAACATCGTTGGTCCATCGCATCAGGCAATCACCGATATTGCAGACGAATGCGCCGGGCAATGCCGGCACGTCGATCCACGCGCCATCCCGGCGGCGAACTTGCAGGCCGGCCACACCATCGGTCGCCAATAGCGTGACATTGCCGTAGTCGGTGTGGGTGCCGGCGCCGAGTTCATCGAGGCCATCGCCCTCGTTCTCGGCACCGTGCATAGCGGCTGCCGGATAGTGCAAAAGCCGCAACGCAGCGAGCGGTGCGTCGATCTTGTCGGCGAAAAAATCGGCGCGAAGCCCCAGATCGATCGCAAACGCGGTGTGCAGCAGCCGCGCGACCTCCAAAACCGCATCGAAATAAGGTTGAACACGCCCGCGCCAGCCGTCGATCGGCGGCCAGACGTTGGGCGGCCGGCTATGTCCGTCGGTCCAGATCAGATTGAAGGCTTCCTTGTGGTCACCGCCGGCAGTTTCGTCGAGCGCCTCGACGCCGGATGCGACATAGCCGCGGTTGTGGCCGAGCCGGTCGATCGCCAACGCGGCCTTGGCGGCCATGTCCAACGCGAAGAATTGCGCGCTCGCGTCGAATGTCCGGCGGATCAATTCGGGCGCCACGCCGTGTCCGGTGATCGCGAAGAAGCCGATGTCCCGGCATGCCGCGCCGATCAATGCAGCCACGCCGGCTCGGGCGGCAGCATCGGTACGGGTCAACGCCGAGACGTCGATCATGGGGATGGTTGAGAGCGCCATCGGTCGAGTTTGCCGCAGCGCTGGCGCGATTGCACCGTTACCATCACTGCCCACCTCGGCGCCCCATGACACCTCGCAAAGACCACCTCGACACATTCGCGATGACGCTTCTCATCGCGTGCTGCGCCTTCTGGGGCCTGCAGCAGATTCTCATCAAGGGCATCGTCGCCGAAGTGCCGCCGCTGTGGCAGGCGACGATCCGGATGGTCGGTGCGACGACGCTTTTGTGGCTTTGGTGTCAGGCGCGCCATGTGAAGCTGTTCGCACGCGATGGCACGCTGGCGGCCGGGTTGCTGGCCGGCGGGCTCTTCGCCGGCGAGTTCGTCAGCATCTATATCGGGCTGCAGTACACCGCGGCGTCGCGTCTGGCGGTGTTTCTCTACACCGCGCCTTTCTGGGTTGCGCTGTTACTGCCGCGCTTCGTGCCGGCCGAGCGGATGCGCGCCGTGCAGTGGTTCGGCCTCGCGCTGGCGTTCGCGGCGATCGTGGTCGCGTTCAGCGAAGGGTTTGGCCGTTCGAGCGGCACCCAATTGCGCGGCGATGCGCTCGGAGTGGCGGCGGGGCTTTTCTGGGGGCTTACCACCTTGGTGATTCGCTCGACCCGGCTCGCGAGCGCGAGCGCGGAGAAAACGCTGTTCTATCAAATCGGCGTCACATCGCTCATCTGTCCGCTGCTTTCGATCGCGCTCGGCGAGCCATGGCGCTTCGACTATTCGACGGCTGCGTGGGGCTCGCTCGCGTTGCAAACGTCGATCGGCGCATTCGCGAGCTACCTCACCTGGATGTGGATGCTCGGCCACTATCCGGCGACCCAGATGTCGTCGTTCACCTTCCTGACGCCGCTGTTCGCGCTGGTCTTCGGCGTCTGGCTGCTCGACGAGCCGTTGACCGCGCGATTGGTGTTGGCGCTGGTGGCTGTCGGCGTGGGCATCGTGCTGGTCAATCGCAAGCGACCCCAGCGTGCCATTTTGCTATCTAAAACATAGCTGTCTGCGCACGTCCAGCGGGCGTTCTGGCTATTATTTTCTTAAAAATTCGTGATGCAATCCCAGTGGGGGATCTGGGCCGTCTGGGCGATCGCAGGGCTGGCAACGGCGGGCGTGATCGTTCGACCGGGCCGTTGGCCGGCAGCCGTCTGGGCCGTGACCGGCGCGTTGACACTCGTGGTCACGCAGCGCGTGCCGCTTGCCGACTCTTGGCATGCGATCGGTCGCGGGCTGGACGTCTACATGTTCCTCGCCGGCATGATGATCGTCTCCGAAATTGCGCGGCGCGAAGGTGTCTTCGACTGGTCCGCTGCATTCGCCGTTCGGCACGCGCGCGGCTCGCAATGGCGTCTTTTCGCGCTGATCTACGCGATCGGCACAGTGGTCACCGTGTTTCTGTCGAACGACGCGACCGCGGTCGTCTTGACGCCGGCCGTCTACGCCGCAGCCAAAAAAGCCGGCGCCAGGCCATTGCCCTATCTGCTCGCTTGCGCATTCGTCGCGAACGCGGCGAGCTTCGTGCTGCCGATTTCGAACCCGGCGAATCTGGTGATCTTCGGCCATCACCTGCCGGCGCTTTCGCAGTGGCTCTCGCGCTTCGCGATGGGATCGATCGCGGCCATCGCCGTAACAGGGCTCGTGCTTTTTGCGCTTCACCGCAGGTCGCTCGCTGATCGGATAGAAGCCGATCCCGAGGTGCCAAGTCTTTCAGCCGCCGGCCGAATGGCGCTCGGCGGAGTCTGTGCTTTGGCTGCGGTGCTCTTGACCGCGTCGACGCTCGAATGGCCGCTCGGCGCCGCGACGCTCGTCGTCGGCGCACTGCTGCTCGGTGCGATCGCGCTGCGCGACCGCGGCGCCATTCTGGAGGTGCCGCGCGAGGTGTCGTGGAATGTGCTCGCGCTGGTCGCGGGCTTGTTCGTGCTGGTCGAAGGGCTGGCGCAAACCGGCGTGATCGCGGAATTGACCGATGCGCTGCGCGCGCTTGCCGCGACATCGCCCGATGCGGCAGCCTGGGTCAGCGGCGCGCTGTCCGCATTCGGCTGCAACCTGGTCAACAACCTGCCTGCGGGACTGGTCGCTGGCGCGGTGGTGCAGGGCGCCGACGTCTCGGGATTCGTCCAGACCGCGGTGACGATCGGCATCGACCTGGGGCCCAATCTTTCGGTCACCGGATCGCTTGCGACCTTGCTCTGGCTCGAAGCGATCAGGCGCGAGGGCGAAACCGTGAGCGGCTTTCAATTCCTGAAGGTCGGCGCGGTCGTGATGCCGTCGGCCCTGGCGCTCGCCCTGGCAGCCGCCTGGGCGCAATCGATGCTATCTAATTCATAGCTGTCTGCGTGCGTCCAGTGGGCGTTCTGGCTACTTTTCTTTCAAGAAACCAGCCCCCCGCTGCATAGCGCGATCGCGCTACGCAGTCACCGATGGCGTGGCCGAGGTCGAGGCCGGCATCGATGCAGAAGCGGCTGCGTCGACACTCGCTTTGGGCCGGCGCCGCACGGCACTCGGCGCGGCGCCGAAGGCCGTGCGGTAGGCCTTGCAGAAATGCGAGGACGATTGAAATCCGCATGCCACCGTGATCTGCATGATCGGCAGCGCGGTGTGCGTGAGCAGCTCGCGCGCCCGTCGCAGCCGGATCGTCATGTAATGCTGCGCAGGCCCGATGCCGTAGTAGCGCAGGAACATGCGCTCGAGCTGGCGCAACGAGATGCGCACCCGCGTCGCCACCTGCGCGAGCGACAACGGCTCGTCGATGTTGGCCGCCATGATTTCGACCGCCGCGGCCAGATGCTGATAGCCCGGACCGATGCTGCCGGGCTGCGGCAAACGCTGGCGGTCGGTCGCCGGGCGCACCCGGTCGAGGATGAATTGCTCGGAAATAGCCAGCGCGAGCGGATTTCCGAATTGCTGTTCGACCAGCTGCAGCAACAGGTAGAGCGGCGCGGTACCGCCCGATGCGGTGTAGCGATCGCGATCGATGACGAAAATTTCGTCGACGAACTGCACCTTGCCGAAGGTTTCGCGCGTGGCAGCCTGGCCGTCCCAATGAATCGCGCAGCGGTAGCCGTTGAGCAGCCCGGCGCTCGCCAGCGCATAGCTGCCCGTGCAAAGCGAGCCGAGCCGCTGCCGCGCAGCCGCGCGCTGGCGCAGATCCCGACGCACCGCGTCGGAAGTAGCGGCCTGCACCTCGATCCCGCCGCAGACGAACACGATCTCGCACGCATCGAGCTCCGCCAGGGTTGCCTCGGCACGTACCGAAAGCCCGTTGCTGCAAGACGTCTCGGGGCCGGCCGCGCCGCAGACGTGATGCGCATACAAATTCCGGCCGGAGATCCGGTTGGCCATTCGCAACACCTCGACGGCGTTGGCGAACGCAATCATCGAATAGTTCGGCAGCAGCAAAAAGCCGATTCGGATCGGTTCCTTGGGGTCAGCTGGCATTTGGCAAATTCCCGTTGATCGATGGTGTGAAGCGGAGCGCGAATCGCGAAGCTCTGGCGATCACGGCGCCGAGATGAACTCGAATGTGACCGCGTCAGCCCCGACGCGGTGGGAGCAGTAGCAATTTTGATGCAAAGGACCGGCGCGCCAACCGTTCGGAAGTCTATTCCTCGATGCATCCCCGCGCGTGCAGGTGCTGCCGGACCGGCCGCGCCTCAGGCTTCGATCACCACATCGCTCAGGGGTTTGCTGCAGCATGGGAGCATCCAACCTTGCTTGACTTCGCGCGGACGCAAGGCGCCGTTCTGGTTCATTTCCACTTCGCCGCTGACCTTGATCGCCCGGCAGGTGCCGCACACACCGTGGGTGCAGGACGAGGGCATGCGCAAGCCGCCTTCGGTCGCGGCTTGCAGGATGGTCTGATCGGGCCGGCAACGGAATGCGACGCCGCGCTTGCTCAGCGAGATTTCGAAGGTCGCTTCGGCGTTTGCGGCCTGGGCGTCCGACGCTTCAGGAATTTCGGCGGCCGGTTTTTCGAAGGAGAAGCTTTCTTCGCGATATTGCTCGGGGTTGAAGCCCGCTGTCGCCAGCAAGCTGCGCACCGCAGCCATGAAAGGCGCCGGACCGCAGCAATAAACATGGCGTTGCGCAAAGTCGGGTGCGATCGCTTCGAGCATCGGAAGATTCAGCCGCCCCAGCATGCCCGCATACCAGGGCGACTGGCCGCGAAACTCGCACACCGTGTTGAGCCGGAAGCGCGGCATGTTGCGCGCGAGCAGTTGCAGCTCGTGCTCGAAAATAATGTCTTGCGGCGAGCGCGCTGCGTGAACGAAAGTCAAGTCGACATTGGTGCCGATGTCGTGAAAGGCGCGCGCCATCGCCATCATCGGTGTGATGCCGCTGCCGCCGGAAATAAAGAGCAGCGGATGCTGTGCGGTTTCTGCTGCGCTGGTGAAGCAACTGAATTCGCCGCCGGGTCCGTTCACCGATACACGCTTGCCGGGCACCATGAAGTCGTGCAGCCAGTTCGACGCCGGGCCGTTCGCCACGCGCTTCACGGTAATCGACATTGTGTCGGGCCGCGTCGGAGAACTCGCGATCGTGTAGCAGCGGTAGACCGTGCGCCCCTCGACCGGCAGTGTGAAGGTCATGTACTGGCCAGGCCGATAGCGAAAGGCGCGCGTCTCTTCGGCCCGAAAGACGAAGGTCTTCACGTCGTGGGTTTCGTCGCGCACCTGCACGCATTGCAGCCATTCATCATCGCGCGACCATGCTGGCGGCATCGCGCTGAAATCGGGGATCTGCAGATCGGCCATGGGGTTCAGGCATCCATCCCGGCCCGCATGCGCTCGGTGTACCAGTTGGTGAAGTTCTCGACCAGCCCTTCGGTGTAGGGCGAATAAGGCCCGGGCTCGTACGCCGCTGTCGAGATGCCGGCTTGCGCCTCCTCGACCAGATGGCGGTCCTGTTCGTTGGTCGCGTTCCAGACCCGCGTGAGATTCTCGACCGTGTAGTCGACGCCTTCGACAGCGTCCTTGTGCACGCACCACACGGTTCTCACCAACGTCTCGTTGGCGCTGATCGGCTGCGCCGTGAAAGTGATGGTGTGGTCGCTCATGAAATGGTGCCAGCTGTTGGGTTGCGTCCAGACCGACAACCCGCCGAGCACCGGGTCGGTGAAATCGCCGAGCAGCTTCTTGCATGCGACTTTTGTATCGAGCGTCTGCGATTGACCGCTGCGTTCGAGGGGCAAGCGCTGGATGCGAAAGCCCGTGGCCCGACCGTCGAGTTCCTCCACCAGTTTCGAAGGCAGGCCCATCGACCCCCAACGCTCGGCGCTTTCGCTGACGGCCCGCTCGTAGCGCTGCATGCCCGCGGCGCTTTCCGGGCCGGCTTGATAGCCATAGGCCTGCTCGTAGGTCGAGTGCGTGAGCTCAGGATGGTTGACCGAGCAGTGATAGCACTCGCGGTTGTTCTCCATGGTGAGCTTCCAGTTGCCTTTTTCGATGGTTTCGGACTGCGCGGCAACTTTGCATTCATTGAGCCGATGCGGTGCGATGTAGGGCGAGATAACGCGCGCCACTTCGTCGAAATCCCCGGGAGGCTCTTCGGCGATGCAGACGAACAGCAATCCTTCGACATTGCGCAGGTGCACCGGCTTCAAGCCATGCTGGCTGCGGTCGAACTCGGCGCCCATATGGTCGGCGTGGATCAAATTGCCAGCGAGGTTGTAGGTCCATTGGTGGTAAGGACACACCACATTGCCCAGCGTGCCCTTCTGCGACGCGCACAGGCGGGCGCCACGGTGCCGACAGACGTTGTGGAAGGCGCGAAGCTGCAGGTCATCGTCGCGCAAGATCAGCACCGAACTGCGACCGACGTCCACGGTGATGTAGTCGCCGTCTTCGGGCACCTGCGGCGCCACGCCGACGCAAATCCAGTGGCGCGAAAAAATCAGATCCGCATCAGCACGACAGATCTCGTCGTCGGTGTAGAAGGGCGCAGGCAGGCTGTAGCCCGTCTTGCGATGTTTGAGCAGTTGTTCGAGGGAAATGGTCGCGTTGGCCATGGCTTGCTCCCGGTTCAGAAATGGATGAGAGATTGAGCGCGCAGGTGCGCCAGCAGCGCCTGCGCCTTGTCTTCGATGCTGCCGTCGCGCAAAACGATCCCCGCCCTGGACGTTGTCGCGCCGCCCGTTGCGCCGCTCATGCGAGCGTGGCCGCTTTGCGTCGTTCGCGCAACCAGTGGCACCAGCTGGCGCCGCGCCGGCTCGACGCGCCACTGCGGCGTGCCGAAAGCTTTCGTCACATCCGCGCGGGCAGGCAGCGTCGCCAGCCGGCCTGCGAGCGACGCGTCATATGAATGGCGCGTCGCGGGCGGCGCCTTGTCGCTCAGGACGAGGACAGCGGGAACGCTGACTCGCAATCGCCGTCGTGCACCGCGAGGTAATGCCTGACGAACGATCCAGTTAGCGCCATCGCGCTCGAGATCGATCACGTTGTCGATGAGCGGCCGTTGAAGCGCATGCGCCACGGCGTACGGCAGCAGGCCCGATGCAAGACCGCTCTCGCCGCGCGCGCCGGCCAACACCAGGCTCGAACCGCGCACCGCCTCGGCGAGCGCGGGCGCGACGGCGTCAGGTGACGCATCGTTCAGCATTGTCAGTACCGGCGCGCCAAGCGCGAAATAGCCTTGCGCAACGTCTTTTTGCATGTCGCCGGCGGTGAAAAGCCCGGGCGCGGGGTCGATACGAAGGGCCATGGCTACGGCAGCCGAATCGGCCAGGCTGCGCGTGGCGCGTGCGCTGACCGGGTCGATCCGCGTGCTGACGAGAACGGCAATTTTCGTCATGACGCTATGGCAGCCGATGGAGTCGTCGCAGTCACCGTTGCAGGAGGTGCGTCCTTGCGAGCCAGAACCAGCAACGCTTGCAGCAATGCCTGCGCGTCCGCTTGCACCGTGAACTCGGCGCGTTGCGCAATCGGCGCCGATACATCGGTGTTGACGGCAATCACGTGGCGACATTCGCGGATACCCTGGAGGTGCTGGACCGCGCCGGAAATGCCGATCGCCACATAGCCGCGCGCCTGTACCGTGCGGCCGGTGGCGCCGACCTGCTTCAATCGCGGGAAGCGCCCGTCATCTACGGCGACGCGCGATGCTGCCGTCGCGGCACCCAACGCGAGGGCGACGTTGTTGAAAAGCGCTACGTCGCTGACGCCATTTCCGGCAGCCAGAATGAAGTCGGCCTCTTCGAGCGCAATGTTTTGGGCATTGCCGTCCTCAACGCCCAGATCCTCCACACCCCCGGGCGAGACCAGCGCCGGATCGGCTTGCGAACTTTTGCCGTGCCCGACAAATGGCAGCGCACTGCGCGCCACCTGCCGTGCGAGCAACATGAAAGTGGGGCACGGCGCAAGCGCGTCCTTCCCGCCCGCCATGCGCACCCGCGCGGCGTGTTGGGCAATCTCGACCACATGGGCCGCTGTCGCCATGCCGGTTCGCAGCGCAATCCGGCGACCCAGGTCGGCGTTGGCGCCCGCGTCCGGCATGAGTACGTGCCGAGGCGACAGCTCGCCGCAACGCTCCGCCACCCACGCGGCGAGCGCGCCGGGTTGCCAACGCGCATCGACAACCAGCCACTCGGCACGATCGACGCCGGCGGCGGCCAGATCGTCGCGGCATTCGCCGAGCGCGATCAGCACCACCGCCTCGTCGGGCCTGGCTAGCAACGCCGCCGCAGCGATCACTTCGCGCGCATGTTCGTCGAGCGCGCCGCGGTCCGTATGAAGCACCACGAGCAGGCAACCTGCAAACGGCCCGGCGCTGCGCAGCGGCTTGACCGCGGCCTCGGTTGCCGGTCCACGCGTCAATCGTTCGCCTTCATCGCTGCCCAAAACGATGCGGCGCAGTCCAGCCGGCGTCTGCAACGCCGGGCGGCGCGGGTCGATGCGCGGAACCGAAGGACGTGCGCCTGCGCCCGAAGCTTGTATGGCAGCTGCATTCATGGTTGCACTCCGAGTGAACGCGCAACAAGTTCGGCCACGTCCAGCACTTCGGGCCGATCGCCGACCACGCCCTCCAGCATGGCGGTGCATTGCGGACAAGCGACCGCGACGGTGGACTGGCCCGTGGCGCGCGCATCGTCCATCCGCAAATCAGGGATGCGGCGTTGGCCCGGAACATCGGTGTAAGGCGCTCCGCCACCGCCGCCACAGCAGCGCGCGTTGGTGCCGCTTCGCTCCATTTCGATGACCTGAATTCCTATGCCGCGCAACGCGGCGCGCGGAGCGTCTGTCTGACCGTTGTAGCGCGCGAGATAGCATGGGTCGTGCAGCGTGACGCTCGCGGATTTCACGGCATCCTTCGAAGGTCTCAGGCGCTGATCAGCCAGCAGTTTCGCAAGCAACTCAGTGTGATGCCAGACCTCGATGCGTCCTGCGAACCCGGCATCGAGCACCGGGTACTCATTGCGAAGGCAGTGCAGTACATGCGGGTCGGCGGTGACGATGCGCCGAACCTTGCGCTCTGCAAGCGCGCGAATCAACCGACGCGCCAGGCGCTGGAAGCCCGCTTCATCGCCAAGACGGCGAGCAACATCGCCGCAATCGGTCTCTTCAGCGCCCAGCGTGGCGGGCTGGATATCGGCCTGGCGAAGGGTCTTGACCAAAAGGCGCAGCGTTCTCTGCGTGCGGGGTTCGTAAGCGCTCTCACCCGCCAGCAACAGCCACTCGGTCTGCTCGCCGACGCGCAACACGGGCAGATCGAGATCGATCGCCCAGTGGTAGCGGGCCGCAAGCGGAAAACGGCCCTGGGTATCGGTTTCGCGCAATGCGTCGAGCAGATCGCGGCCCTTGTTGGGCACTTCGCCGCGTACCAGCGTCGCGTGCCGGCGCAAGCCGACGATCGCATCGACATGCTCGATCATCATCGGACACGCCTGGACGCAGGCGCGGCACGTCGTGCACGACCATAGCGTGTCGTCGTCAAACGAAGCATCGACGGCCTTGCCCGGATACGGACTACCGCGGTATGGCGCCGCAACCGCGCCCGCCTCGGTCGCCATGCCGGTGACCAGATCCTGGATCAGTTTCTTGGGGTTGAGCGGCTGGCCGGCCGCGAAGGCAGGGCACACGGCCTCGCACTTGCCGCACTGGACACAGGCGTCGAACGACAGCAATCGGTTCCACGCGAAATCGGTCGTCCGGGCCTGCCCGCGCTCGCCGGCGTCGAGCGCCAGCGGTCGCAATGCGGTCGCGCGACGCAACGTCCCCGGGCCGACGGGCTGCTCGCCGAAACGCTCGGGTCGCGGATGCAGTCCCAGATGAAGCAAGCCGGCCACGGCGTGCTTCATCGGCGCCGCCAGCCCGATGCCCAGTGCCAGTTCGGCTGCGCCGAGCGCCAGTGCAGCGACGAACAAGACCGCCAGAACGGGCGCCACGCTACTCGCGAACAATGCAGTCAGCGCGACGCCGAGCACACCGACGGCGCCAAAGCCCAGCGATACAGGCAGCCGATTCCACGGCCCGGCCGACAATCGCGACGGCGCCTCGCGACGGCGCCAGGCCATGGCCAGCGCACCGCCGAGCATCACGGCGCCGGCAATGGCCAAAGCCACGTCGAGCCAGTGAACCCGCAGCCGCAAGCCATCGTTGAGCCCGACCAGCAAAAGCGCCAGCACCGCGCCACCCCCAACCGCGACATGCGCGTTCGCAACGAACGGTTCGCGCGCCACGACATGGTGCAAATCGACAAAATAACGCTTGGGTATTGCGAGCAATCCCGGCCAGTCGGCAGCTGCCGATCGCCCGCTGCGCCAGGCCAACGAGCGGCGCCAGGTACCGAAGGCCAGCGCAGCGACCGCCAGCCAGAAGATCGCTGTGACAGCGTCGCGCCAGACCATCGTCAAAAGTCCTTGCAGAGACGCAGCGAGTCGTAGATGGCAGCGTGGATGTTGTGCATCGACACGCAATCTCCAACGCGATAAAGCAGATAGCGGCCGGCGGGTCCGCTCACGTTGTCGTCGGCCAGCGCCGGCTGGGGCGCCGCGTCGTAAAGAGCGTCGAGATCGGTCTGACCCCTGTTCACCGACCCATCGCGCAGAGACCAGTAAAGCCCTTCATTGGGCTTGATGCCGTTTTCGACAACGACCTGGTCGACAGCGCGCTCCTCGAGCGCATCCGTGTACTCATTGCGCAGTACGGCGATCAGCTTGTCGCCCTCCCGATACACGCGGTCGAGCCAGTGGTTGGGCGTCATGATCACGCCATGCGCGTAAAGCGACCGATAAAAAATCGGAAATGTCGTGCCGCCCGTATCGTCGGCAATCTTGACGTCCGGCGTCACCATTTCCACTGCGTGCCCGCGGCTTGCGATGTAGTCGGCGACCCCGGTGCCGGCATGCGTGCTCATGACGTCGTAGACCAACACATTGCCGACGGGTGCAACCGCGCCACTCAAGATGTCCCATGAGCTGATGCTCAGTCCTTCGGCCGCACCCCATCCGGCAACCTGGTCGGTATTTGGAGAGCCTCCAGTGGCGAGCACAACAATGTCGGGCTTTTCGGCAAGAATGTCGGCGTGCGTCACCTCTTGTCCGAGTCGCCGGTCGACGCCCAGGCGCTGCGTTTCCATGTCGAACCAGCGAATGATGCCGGCCATCTGTTCGCGCTTGGGCGCCTTGGCTGCCAGGTTGACCTGTCCGCCGACCTGCGGCCACTTCTCGAACAGCACCACATCATGGCCGCGCTCGCGTGCCACGCGGGCGGCTTCGAGGCCAGCCGGGCCGGCGCCCACCACCGCGACCTTGCGCTTGGGACCAGCGGTCTTGACGATCTGGTGCGGCATCGTGCTTTCGCGGCTGGTCGCAGCGTTCTGCACGCACAGCACGTCCAGCCCGTTGTACTGCCGGTCGATGCAATAGTTTGCGCCGACGCATTGCTTGATCTGGTCTTCGCGATCGTCCCGGATTTTGAAAACCATGTGCGGATCGGCGATCTGCGCGCGTGTCATGCCGACCATGTCGACCCATCCGTTGGCCAGAATACGCTCGGCCTGCCCGGCATCGCGAATGCTCTGCGCATGCATGACCGGCACCGTCACTACCGACTTGATGCCCGCGGCCAGGTGCACGAAAGGCTCCGGAGGCAGCGCCATCGGCGGCATGCAGTTGGCGAGGGTGTTGTGGGTATCGGCACCGGAGCCCACAACGCTCATGAAGTCGATCAAACCGGTTTCGCTCATCGCCTGCGCGATTTCCTTGAGCATTTCGTGATCGAGTCCGTCCTCATGAAATTCGTCGCCGCACATGCGAAGACCCAGGCAGAAGTCGCGCCCTACTTCGGCGCGAACGGCCTTGAACACTTCGACGCCGAAGCGCATGCGGTTTTCGAGCGAGCCGCCCCATTCGTCGGTGCGGAAGTTGGTGCGCGGGCTCCAGAACTGGTCGATCAGATGCTGGTGCGCGGCCGATATCTCGATGCCGTCAAGGCCGCTCGCCTTGACCCGCCGCGCGGCTTTCACGAAGTCGGCAACGATGCGCTTGATCTCTTCGACCTCGATCGTCTTGGCGTTGCCGCGATGCACGGGCTCGCGCACACCCGATGGACTCACGAGATGCGGCCAGTCGAAGCCATGCCAGGCGTTGCGTCGACCCATGTGGGTCGCCTGGATCATGATCTTCGCGCCATGCTTGTGCATAGCCTGTGCCAGCGCGGCAAGACCATCGACCACTTTGTCGTTCGACAGGTTGACCGAGCTCCACCAGGCCGAGGGACTGTCGCGGCCTACAGGGCTCGAGCCTCCGCAAATGGCAAGCCCCAAGCCGCCCCTGGCTTTCTCTTCGTAATAGCGGATGTAGCGCTCGCCCGGTATGCCACCCTCCGCATAAACCTCGGCATGCGCGGTGCTGACCACGCGATTGCGGATCGTCAGCTGGTTGAGCTGAATCGGCTCGAACAGATGGGGATAGCGCACGGCGAACCCTTCAAAGCGGCTGAACGGTGAAGACGCAAGGGTCGTGCGCGTGTTCGTGGCCTTCGGCGGCGCAGCGGGTTTCGGCGCTGGTCGTCTTCCAGGACTTGCCGGTCGCGTGGCCGACCCAGTCCATGGCGCCCGAGAACCAGCCTGCGAAGAGATAGCAAACCTTGTCTGTGGTGACCGGCACGCCGGCGACGCCCTGCGCCAGAACGAACACAGAGTGACCCAGTCGAATCGTCGCGTGCCCGGTATCGGCATCGACCGTCTCGAACCCGAACTGGCCCCAGCCGCGCTGCGACAGGCGCTTCAGGTAGTGCTCGTAGACCGCCAGGCCTTGCAGCCCATGCGTCTTCGACTCCTGCTCGCACCAGAAGTAGGCGGACCGATGGCCTGCCTTGTAGAGGCTCTGCGCATAAGTTTCGCGCCCAATCGCGGCTTCGGCCTCGACGTGGTTGTTGACGAAGAAATGGCGCGGCACATAGATCATCGGCAAACCGTCGGTGGTCCACACGCCGGTCGCAGGGTCTACGTCGATGGGCAGTTCCGGTTGCATCTCATGCGCCCCAGACATCCTTGAACACGCGCACCCAGTTGCGCCCGATGATCTTTTCGATCTTGGCCACACTCCAGCCCGCCTTCTCCATTGCCGCGGTGAGATTGGGTGTTTCGCCGATGGTCCGAATGCCCTCGGGGTTTTGAACCGTGCCAAAGTTAGTGAGGCGCCGGTTGATGCCCTTGTCATGCGTGATGTGGTCGAAGAATTCCTGTCCGTAACCCTGGGTGAAATCGGTGCCATAGCCCACGCAGTCCTCGCCCACCAGGTTGATGACATAGTCGATCGCTTCGACATAGTCATCGACTGTCGACTCGATGCCGCGCTTGAGGAACGGCGGAAACATGGTCACGCCGATAAAGCCGCCGTGGTCGGCAATGAACTTCAGTTGATCGTCGCTCTTGTTGCGCGGATGCTCCTTCATCCCCGCAGGCAGGCAATGCGAATAAGTCACCGGCTTTTTCGATTCGAGGATCGCTTCTTCGGATGTCTTCGCGCCGACGTGCGACAGGTCGACCATGATGCCGACCCGATTCATCTCGCCGATCACCTCGCGCCCGTAGCCCGAAAGTCCGCCGTCGCGCTCGTAGCAACCCGTGCCGATCAGGTTCTGCGTGTTGTAGCAAAGCTGAACCACGCGCACGCCCATGTCGGCAAAAGCCTCGATATGGCCCAGATGGTCTTCGAAAGCATGCGCGTTTTGAAAGCCGAGGATGATGCCGGTCTTGCCGCTTTTCTTGGCTGCGTCGATGTCTTCCGTGGTGCGTACGAGCGTCAGCAGATCGGCGTTTTCGCGGATGTTTTTCTTCATTGCCGCGATGTTGTGCACCGTGCCCTGAAAGCCCTCCCATACGGAGACCGTGCAATTGGCAGCCGTGAGCCCGCCTTTGTGCATGTCTTCGAAAACCGCGCGGCTCCAGTTGGCGATGATCAAGCCGTCGAGGACGATGGCGTCCTTGTGCAATGTGCTCATGAAAGTGTCCGTCGTGAGAGGTGAATGGAAGATCGCGGATGCCAGGCGCGCGTCAGACACGCGAAGCCAGCAGATTGGAAAAATGCGGCGCGAGCAACTGTTCGGGTGTCAGCACCGAAATTCCATAGGGCGCGGCGCTGCGCTCGACCAGGCGCCATATCCAGTCGGCGAAACTGCGGCGAAATACCAACGTGACGCCCTCGTCATCGGTGCGCACAATGGTCCAGCCGGCCTTCGGTACAACCGTCGATACACATCGGCCGATGGCGATGCTTTCGACGTCGTAAACGCAGAGGTGACGCAAGACCATCACATGCTGAGGCCCAGCGAGCCGGAGGCACGTCAAGCTACCGCTGTTGTCGACCAACTGCGAATCGACGCCCGCCAGCGACCCGGTCAATTCGGAAACAACCCGGTCTCGCGCTGCGCGCGGCACGAGCACCCACCATTCGTCTGGCGAGATCCAGAGCGCGGTACATCGGTCGCTCGCTGCGAGCGTGGAAGGCCGCGTCGGCAGATCGAGTGCCAGAACGTCGCGTGCGCCCCCCATGAAAGCCGCATCGTCTGCGCGGCCGCGCAGGACCAGACAGCCGAGGTTGGCATATTCGGCCACGCGAACGCCGACTTCGGCCGATGCGGCGCGGCCGGTCGGCTCCGGCACAAAGTCCGCCAGCGCCGGACGAAATACGGGCGATGCCATCGCCAGATCCGGATCAGCCATTTTGGCGCGCTCCTTCAGGATCGACGAAGACAGTGCCGACCACCTTTGCCGCGATCGGCTTGCCGCGCGCGACCACCTGCAGTGTCTGGCCCTGCCGATCGGCGCCGCCTGCGACCATCGCCAGCGCAATGGAGCGGCCCAGAAACGCGCTGTGGTAGCTGGAAGTGACCTGCCCGAGCATGGGAGTCGGTCCTTCGGTTGCCAATTGCTCGACGACCTGCGCGCCTTCGGCCAGCACCGCTCCCGACTCCTCCGTGAGCAGACCGACCAATTGCTTGCGACCGGCGCGTGCCGTGTCCGAACGGGCCAGCGAACGTTTGCCGAGAAACGAGAACGGCTTCTTCATCGCGACCGCCCAGCCCATGCCGAGATCGATCGGCGTCATTGAACCGTCGGTGTCCTGACCGACGATGATGAAGCCCTTCTCGGCCCGAAGCACGTGCATGGTTTCGGTTCCGTAGGCCGTGACGCCCAGCGGCGCGCCGGCTGCCATCACCGCGTCCCAAACATGCCGGCCGAAGCCCGATTCGACGTTGATCTCGAACGAAACCTCGCCCGAGAAGCTGATGCGAAAGACGCGTGCCGCAACACCGGCCACCGTGCCGGCCCGCCAGTCCATGAATTTGAAAGCCTCCGCGCCCAGATCGATGTCCGAGCACAAGCTGGCCATTAACTCACGCGCCTTCGGACCGACCACCGCGACGGTCGACCAGTGGTCGGTGACCGAGGTCATCCAGACGCGCAGCTCGGGCCACTCGGTCTGGTGCCAGCGTTCGAGCCAGGTCAGCACGCGCGCCGCGCCACCCGTGGTGGTGGTCATGTAGAACTGGGTGTCGTGGATGCAGGCCGTCACGCCGTCGTCCATCACCATGCCGTTCTCGTCCAGCATCAGGCCGTAGCGGCACTTGCCGGGCGCCAGTTGCTTCCACGCATTGCTGTAGATGCGGTTGAGAAATTCGCGTGCGTCGGGACCATCGATCTGGATCTTGCCGAGCGTCGAGGCATCCATCACCGCAACGCTATTGCGTGCGGCCAGGCACTCCCGCGCCACCGCCGCGTGCAGGTCTTCACCAGTCTTCGGGAAATACCATGGGCGAAGCCACTGGCCGACGTTTTCCCAGGCCGCACACGCAGCCACATGCGACGCGTGAATCGCCGTGATACGGCGCGGCTCGAACGTGTCGCCCTCGAGCACACCGGCCAAAGCCCCGAAGCTGACCGGCGTGTAGGCCGGCCTGTAAGTCGTGGTGCCCACATCCCGCACCGGGCAGCCGAGAGCGGCCGCAGTCAGCAGCACGCCGTTGACGTTGGAGAGCTTGCCCTGATCGGTGCCGAAACCGAGCGCGGTGTAGCGCTTGACATGCTCGATCGAGTGATAGTTCTCCCGCACGGCCAGCGCAATGTCGGCGGCTGTCACGTCGTTCTGAAAATCGACGAAAGCCTTGGCGCCATGGCCCTCGCGTTGGCCGTCGGGCACGCGAACGCAGCGGTGCGCGGGCTCGCCGGACGTCGATTCGACGGCGGCATTCATCGCTGCGGTCGCGGGCTCGCCCAAGAGGGCCTGCATGGCCTGCGCGGTTTGGGCAAGCGCTGCGTCGAGTGCGAAAGCGCCGGTCACCGCACCAACGCAACAGACACCTTCGCGACCGTCCGCGGGCAATACGAAGGCCTGCAAAGCCTCGTTCCAATCCGGACGGCTGCCATTGTGGCAATACAGATGCACTGTAGGAACGAGTCCCGCACTGGACAGCACGAGGTCGGCTTTCAACGTCGGGCTGTCTCCGCCTGCACGCAGCGTGCCGCTCGCTGCATCTTCCTCGACCAACTTGACGAGCCGCACGCCCGACAGGACACGCGTGCCCATCACCTCGGCCACGCCCTGACCGCGCAGAACGGTCACACCCGGTGCAAGGGCGCGGATCGCGTCGCCCGACCGCACGTCGACCACCGTGACTTTTGCGCCGGCACGCGCGAAGTCGGTCGCGCCGTCGTAGATCGCATCGTTATTGCCGAGAATGATCACGTCGCGGCCGACCAGCACGCCGTATCGATTGAGATAGGTTCGGCCGGCCGCCAGCGTCAGGACGCCGGGTTTGTCGTTGCCGCCGAACACCATCGGCCGTTCGATCGCACCGGTCGCCAGCACGACCTGATGCGCCCGAATCTTGTGCATACGCTGGCGCGCAAGCTCGGCATTGCGCGCCGGAATCGGCAGGTGATCCTGCAAAAGCTCTACCGCCTGAACAAGGTTCTGATCGTAGAAGCCGAACGCGGTCGTGCGCGAAAGAACCGTGACGTGATCGAGCCCGCGCAATTCACGCAACGCTTCGTCGAGCCACTGCCGCGCAGGCCGGCCTTCGACCAGCGCATCTGGTTCGGACAGCAACCATCCACCCGCCTCGGCTTGTTCGTCGATCAGCAACGTCTTGCGTCCCACGCGCGCGGCCTGCAACGCCGCCAGCACACCCGCAGCGCCGGCGCCGACGACCAGCACATCGACGTGATGGTGCAGATGGTCGTAGCGCTCGGGGTCGGGCAGCGCCGGCGCGCGGCCCCAGCCTGCGAACTTGCGGATGACGTCTTCGTAGCGCAGCCAGTAACTGGCAGGCCATTTGAAGGTCTTGCTGTAGAAGCCCGCCGGCATGAAGCGCGATCCGACCCCCAGCATCGACTTGACGTCCAGGTTCAGTGACGGCCAACCCGATGTCGAGCTGGCGGTGAGCCCGTCGTACAACTCGGCCTGTGTTGCCTTTACGTTGGGTACGGTATGGGCGCCGGTTTCCATCTGAACGAGTGCGTTCGGCTCTTCGGCGCCGAAACCGACGATGCCGCGCGGGCGACCGTATTTGAAGCTGCGCGCCAGCATGCGCACGCCGTTGGCAAGCAGGGCCGACGCCAGGGTGTCGCCCGGATGGCCGCTCATGCGCTGGCCATTGAACGTGAAAGAGATCGTGCGGCTCGCGTCGACCCGCACGCCATCGCCCGCTATACGCGGCGCGCTCATGGCATAGCCTCGGCTGCTGCGCGCATTTCGGCTTCGAACAGCGGTTTGCCTTCGGCCAGCGTCCAGGCGCCATCGATGTGATAACTCAAAGTGTTGCGACGCACCACGAACACCTTGCGGCAGCCCGCAACGTGTTGCCATTGCTCCCAATACCAGCCTTTGGGATTGCGCTTCATGAAGACGTAGTCGCCCCAAGTCGCGTCGTCGACCTGTTCGGGTTCGGCAGGCCGCTGTATGTAGGCTTCACCGGCGCAGGCGAATTCTTCTTCGTCGCGCGTTTCGGCGCAATAAGGGCAGTGCAATTGCAGCATCGTGTTGCCAGTGACGCGGTCGGTGCGCTCAGTGCGCGACGCCGGCCGCACCGTGCTCGTCGATCAGATGGCCAGTGTGGAAGCGGTCGAGCGCAAAGGGCGCGGCCAGCGGATGCGGCGCCTCGTTCGCCAGCGTGTGCGCGAACACATGACCCGAGCCTGGCGTCGCCTTGAATCCGCCCGTCCCCCAACCACAATTGAAATACAGGCCCTCGACTGGCGTCTTGCTGATGATCGGACAGGCGTCGGGCGATACATCGACGATGCCGCCCCATTGCCGGTTCATTCGAACGCGCGAAAACATCGGGAACAGCTCGATGATCGCTGCCGCCGTATGGTCGATGACATGGGCGCTGCCGCGCTGGCCGTAGCCAACATAGCTGTCGATGCCGGCGCCGATGACGAGTTCGCCTTTGTCCGATTGGCTCAGGTAGCCATGCACCGCATTCGACATGATCACGGTGTCGATGCAGCGCTGCATCGATTCGGATACGAAGGCCTGAAGCGGATGGCTCTCGAGTGGCATGCGAAATCCCGCCATCTTCGCGAGCATCGACGAGTGCCCCGAGGCCACGCAACCGACCCGACCGGTCTTGACATAGCCCTGGCTCGTTTGCAGCCCCTTGATTCGGCCGCTCTCGATGTCCATGCCCGTGATTTCGCAGTTCTCGATCAGGTCGACGCCCAGCCGGCTGGCCGCGCGCGCAAACCCGCGAACGACCGCGTCGTGGTGCGCGATGCCCGCACGCGGCTGCCAGCTCGCGCCCATGACCGGATAGCGCCGGCTGGTGCTGCAATCGAGTAACGGGATTTTTTCCTTGACCTCTTTTTCGTTCAACACGAACGCGTCGATCTTGTTCAGATTGTTGGCGTTGACGCGTCGCTCGATATCGCGCATGTCCTGCAGTGAATGCCCCAGGTTGAAAACGCCGCGCTGGCTGAACATCACGTTGAAATTCAGTTCTCCGCTCAGGCCTTCCCACAACTTCAGCGCATGCTCGTAAAGCATCGCCGACTCGTCCCAGAGGTAATTCGAGCGCACGATGGTGGTGTTGCGCGCGGTGTTGCCGCCGCCGAGCCAACCTTTTTCGAGCACTGCGATGCGCCCGACCTTGTGCTCTTTGGCAAGGTAATACGCGGTTGCGAGCCCATGACCACCGCCGCCGACGATGACCACGTCGTAATCCGGCTTGAGCGGCACCCGCTGCCATGCGGGACCCCAATCGTCGTGATGTTTCAGCCCATGTTTGAACAGGCTCCACCAGGAATAATTTTCACCACGCATGATCTACGCAGGTCCAGTCGACGAAGCTTTGTTGCAAAAGGTGGCAAATTATCGAGCGGGCCGAAGCGCCCGATTGCGCGCCACGGACGAAGAGTTGTCCATTTGCGACATTCTCGACAGCCGGCAACGCGTGCGTGTTCAGCGAAAAACGACGGTCCGCTCCGCGTCCAGGAACACGCGGTGTTCGACATGAAAGCGCACCGCGCGCGACAAGGCCATGCGCTCCGAATCACGGCCGATCGCGGCCAGCATGTCGGGCGTGCTCGCATGGTCGACGCGCTCGACCACCTGCTCGATGATCGGCCCCTCGTCGAGGTCGCCCGTCACGTAGTGCGCCGTGGCGCCTATCAGCTTCACACCGCGCGCATGGGCCTGATGGTAGGGTTTGGCGCCCTTGAATCCCGGCAGGAACGAGTGGTGAATGTTGATCGCACGGCCGTTGAAGGCTCGGCACAGATCGTCCGACAGGATTTGCATATAGCGCGCTAGCACGACCAGATCGGCACGCGTTTGCTCGACCAGTTCGAGCAAGCGCGCTTCCTGCGCCGCCTTGGTGTCGGGCGTGACCGGCAGGTGGACATACTCGATTCCCTCGCGCTCGACCCGCTCGCGCAAATCCGGATGGTTCGACACGACCATCGGAATATCGACCTCCAGCTCGCCGGTGCGGCGCCGGTATAGCAGGTCCTCCAGACAATGGTCGAAACGCGACACCATGATGAGCACCCGCGCGCGTACTGCAGGGTCGTGAACGGCCCATTGCATTTCCTGGTGCTGGCCGACTGCAGCGAACTGCTCACGCAACGCATCGAGCGGCGCCGTCCGGGCCGCATCCGTGTCGAATGCGCAGCGAAAGTAAAAGCGCTCGGTGAGCGTGTCGTCGAACTGTTGCAGTTCGCGAATGTTGCAATGGCGCGCGGCGAGAAAGGTCGAAATCTCCGCGACGGTACCCACCCGGCTGTCGCAACTGGCGGTGAGTATCAGGCGGCGCGCTTGCGGAATGGTCATGGATGGTTTTCGGGGGACTGCACGAGGCTTCAAAAAATGGGCAGTGATTGAAGCATGCATCGGGCGCGCCAAATTCGCTGCGTTCGACCTTCAATGCGCGTTTTACGACTTGTGGTCTGCTTCTTGCGGAATGCCTGCCGCACGTATGAATTGGTTGCGAAAAACGCGGGCCAATACCCTAGCGCTCGACGAATGCTTGCGTTATTTTGGCGATCCGTCTTGCCGCTGGACATTGGCGGTACTCATTTTTGATTGAAGGAATCGAATCAATGGACAACGAAGCAATCGCACCGGAGGACCGCGCCGGCCACCGCAATTCGACAGCGCTCGGACTGGATTTTCACCCGGTGATCTTTCCGGTTGCGCTGCTGGTCATCATTTTGCTTTCCGGCTATGCGATGTTCAACCCTGAACTCGCGAGCAAATCACTTGCGTCAGCCAAAGGCTGGACCATTGCGAACTTCGACTGGTTCTACATGGTCGCGGGCAATCTGTTCGTGTTGTTTTGCGTCGTCCTGTTCGTGAGCCCGCTCGGGAAGATCCGGATCGGTGGCGCCAACGCCAAGCCGCAATACGGGATGCTTTCATATTTCTCGATGCTGTTCGCCGCGGGCATGGGCGTCGGCTTGCTGTTCTGGGGCGTGGCCGAGCCGGTGGCCTATTTCACCGACTGGTTCAAGACCCCATTGAACATTGCCAAACTCACACCCGAAGCACAGCACGCAGCAATGGGCGCGACGATGTTTCATTGGGGTCTGCATCCATGGGCCATTTATTGCACCGTCGCACTCGTGATTGCCTACTGCAGTAACAACCTGGGTTTGCCGAGTTCACTCAGTTCGGGCCTGCAGCCGTTGATCGGCAATGCCTACCGGGGTTGGATCGGCACCGTCATCAACACCTTCACCGTTGTCCTCACGGCGTTTGGCCTGTCGACTTCGCTCGGCCTTGGCGCATTGCAGGCGACCGCCGGACTCAACCACGTGCTCGGCACACCCAATTCGTTCGGGATGCAGCTCGTGTTCATCATTCTGGTCTCGTGTCTGGCAGCGTATTCGGTGGCTGCGGGAATGGACGCCGGCGTCAAGCTGCTCAGCAACATCAACATGCTGCTGGCGCTTGGCCTGTTCGTGTTCATCATCATCGGTGCGGGGATCACGACGTTCTTTGCGGGACTGGCGAGCACCACGGCCGACTACGTCACGTATTTCATTCCGTTGGCCAACTGGATTCACCGACCCGACCAGGAATGGTTCCAGGGCTGGACGGTTTTCTACTGGGCCTGGTGGGCCAGTTGGGGCCCGTTCGTCGGCATGTTCATCGCGCGCATTTCGGTCGGCCGCTCGATTCGCCAGATCATCTCGATGGTGCTGATTGCACCGACTGTGGTGGCACTGCTCTGGATGACCGCCTTTGGCAGCACCGCGATCGACCAGATCCAGGCTGGTAAGGGCCAACTGGTTAACGGCATCAAGGACGTGACGCTCACGCTGTTCCAGTTCCTCGAGGTCTTGCCGCTGACCAACATCACCGCGATCCTCGTCGTGTTGCTGCTGGTGATTTTCATGGTGACGTCGATGGATTCAGGCTGCCTCGTGGTCGACACATTGGCAGCCGGCGGTAAGGAAGCGACACCGCGCAAGCAGAAGGTGATGTGGGTTTTCATCACCGCCGTGATCTGCCTGTCGATCTTCATCGTCGGCGGCGACAACGCCCTGAAGGCGGTGCAGGCCGGCGCGATCGCGCTGGCGCTGCCCTTCATGCTGCTGATGGTGGTGCTGATGGTCAGCCTGATCAAGGCATTGATGGCGGACTCGAGCCGCACCGTGGTGCCCACCACAGCCCGCGCCTGAAGTCGCGGCGCCGGATCGCGTGCGGCAAAACCGCTGCGGCGATCCGGGTTGCTATTAAATCAATAGCCGTCTGCGCTTGTCCACAGGGCCTTCCGGGCCCTTTTTTCTTGCGAAACTCGCGCGCGCATTGTCAGACGCAGTTCGGGCAGTCGGCGTGCGCGACCGCTTGATTCGCGACATGTTCGGCGTACCGATGCAGTAACACACAGGTCACGCCGTTGGTCCAGCCAAAGCCATCCTGCAGCGGATATTCGCCGCCGCCGCCGCCTTTGGACGCGTCGCGCTCGACGCGCCGCAGCGCGTATTTTTCGACCAGCTTGCCCTCGCGCTCGTACACAGCCGCCACGGTGTGCAGCCAGCGTTCGGCGATGGTGCGCGCGAGCGCGTCGTGGCCGTACGCCTTCAGCCCTTCGATCGCCATCCACTGCAGCGGCGCCCAGCCGTTCGGCCGATCCCATTGCTGAGCGCTCGCGCATTCGGTGGTCGCAAGACCGCCCGGTGCGAGCAAGCGGGCCTCGATGGTCACTGCGAGCGCATCGGCCCGGGGCGTGTCGACCATACCGACGAACAACGGCACCGCACAAGCCGCCGTGAGACAGCTGCGGCGCGCTTGCCGGCGCCAGTCGTAGTCGAAGAAGGCGCCTTGTGCTTCGTCCCACATCAGCGCGTCCATCGCCGACTTTCGCAGCTGCGCGAACGAAGCAAAGCGCTGCGCCAGATCCTCATCACCGTCTTTTCGCGCGAGCTGCGAAATTTTCATTTCGAGCTGATAGAGAAATGCGTTCAGATCGACCGGCGCAATGTCGGTGGTGCAGATGCTGGCGAGCGACGGCGCGGATTGGGCACGCGCGAGCGGTACCGGCGGTAAATCTGCATCGGCATCGGCATCGGCATCTGCATCTGCATCTGCATCTGTACCGGTGGCCGATGACGTCTCACGCAGCCAGCGCGAACTGAAGTCCCAGCCCGATTCACATGCCGCGCGAATATGGCGATAGACCTCCGACGGCTCGCGGTCGGATGCGCGCGCGGTCGAAACATCTTCGAGCCACGACTCCTCGCGCGGCGTGTCGCGATCGTCCCAATATCGGTTGAGCAATTGCCCGTCGGGAAGTCGCACCACGCGGCGATAGGCCTTGCCGGGCGCGAGATCGTCGGTGCCGTTCATCCAGTAGGCGTGCTCCTGATGCAACTGGCTCAAATGATCGACGCCATCGACTTCGCCCTGCTCCTCCGCCAGCGCGACCATCGCCGCGAACAATGGCGGCTGCGAGCGGCTCAGGTAATAGCTGCGGTTGCCGTTGGGCACGTGGCCGTAGGTGTCGATCAGATAGGCGAAATTGTTGACCATGTCGCGCAGCAGATCGCCTTGACCCGAACAGGCCAGCCCGACCATCGTGAAGTACGAATCCCAGTAGTACAGCTCGCCGAAGCGCCCGCCCGGCACCACGTACGGATGCGGCAACTGCAACAGCGACGCATGCGGCGGATGGGCCTGCGGATGCCGCGTGAGCACCGGCCACAAGGCATCGATGTGCGCGCGAATCGACTGGCCCTGCTCCGACTCGTAGTCGCTCGGCGCAGGTTGAATCACCTTGAAGTGGCGGTGCACGAATGCCGCGAGATCGAAGCCGGGCTTCTGGTTCTCGGCCCGGTAGGCTTTGAGAATGGCGCGCGGCGCGCCGCGGGGCGCGCAATCGACAAAGGTTTTGCTGTCGGCGAAAACACCCGAACGCTGCACCGCGGTGAAAAGCTCCTGGTAGCGGTCAGCCGGCGTCAGCGTGTCGGGCTCGGGCGCCTGCGCGGCGCGCCGGGCGCGCTCGCTTTCGTGCTCGGGCAGCGCCGGCGCATCGGGCGGATCGGCCGCTTCGGCCAAATGAGGCGCCGGCAGAATGCTTTCGTCTTTTCTCATTGCTCCGAATAATTCCACAGCAGCCCGCCGTCGACGATGCTGGTGGTGCCGGTGATGTAGTCGGCATCGCTCGAAGCCAGAAACACCGCGAGCGCGGCCACGTCGGCCGGCTTGCCGAGGCGCCTCAAAGGAATGTTGGCCAGCAACGGGTCGAGCAGCTTCGGATCGTTCATGAGCTTTTCATTGATCGGCGTGGCGATCGCGCCCGGCGCGATGTTGTTCACCGTGATCTGCAGCGGCGCGAGCTCGATCGCGAGGTTGCGCATCATCATTTTCATGCCGCCCTTGCTCATACAGTACGCGCTGAAATGCGGGAACGGCAGCTCCTCGTGAACCGAACTGAGGTTGATGATCTTGCCACCTTGTCCGCTTTTCTTTCGCGCCGCGGCAAAAGTTTGCGCCAGGAAGAACGCGGCTTTGAGGTTGACCTGCATGACCGCGTCGAAATCGGCCTCGGTCACATCGAGAAAGTCGGCGCGCTTTTCGATGCCCGCGTTGTTGACCAGAATGTCGATGCCGCCGAGTTCGCTCGCCGCACGATCGAGCGCCGAGCGCATCGCAGCGAGATCGGTCACGTCGAAGGGCAACACGAGGCAACGCCGGCCGGTCGCTTCGACGGCCTGCGCCATTTCGCGCGATCGATCGTCTTCCTCGCGCACGTTGAGCGCGATATCGGCGCCCGCTTCGGCCAGCGCGAGCGCGATGGCTTTGCCGATGCCCTGCGCGCCGCCGGTGACGAGCGCGATCTTGTGTTGGAGCTTTGGATGGTTCGACATGATTAGCGCTGGTTGCAGGCCGCGCCGATTGCGTCGGCGCGGCGGTGGTATGGCGATCGTGCGGGTGCGGTGCAGTGTGCCGCAGGATGCGCGCCGACGTGCCGACCCTGCGCAAGCCGCTACTTGATTGCTATTATTTTAATAGCTGTCTGCGCACATCCAGTGTGCGTTTCAGCTATTTTTCTCTTAAAAGCACAGCGGCATCAGATCACGCCGCCGAGACGCAAGGCATCGACTTCCTCAGCATCCAGTCCGAGTTCACGCAACACCTCGTCGGTATGTTGACCCAGCGCGGGCGGCGCTTGTCGCAGCACGGTCGGCGTCGCCGCGAGGCGCAGTGGGCTCGCGACGCCGCTGATGTGAGCGATGCCATCACCTTCGCCTTGCAACTGGCGCGGCAAGGTCACCGCCAGGCCGCGCGCCTTGACCTGCGCATCGTCGAAGGCCTGACCGATGTCGTTGATCGGCCCGCACGGCACGGCCTTGTCTTCGAGCAACGCGATCCACACTGCGGTGCTGCGGCTGCGGGTAAGTTCCTCGATCATCGGAATCAGCACATCGCGGTGTTTGACGCGCAGGCTGTTGGTCGCAAAGCGATCGTCTGCCGCCCAGTCGGGATGACCGACCGCGGCGCAAAAGCGCGCGAACTGGCCGTTGTTGCCGATCGCGAGCAACATCGCGCCGTCAGCGGTCGCGAAGTCCTGGTAGGGCGCGAGGCTCGGATGGCTATTGCCCTGGCGCTTCGGCGCGATGCCGGTGTTCAAAAACGCGCTCGCCTGGTTCGCGAGGATCGCCATGCCGACGTCGAGCAAGGCCATGTCGATGTGTTGACCCTCGCCCGACAGTGCGCGCACATGAAGCGCGGCGAGGATCGCGCTGCTCGCGTACACACCGGTGAAGATGTCGGTGAGCGCCACGCCGACCCGCAGCGGCCCGCCGCCAGCCACATCGTCGGGCCGGCCGGTGATGCTCATCATGCCGGTCATTGCCTGAATCATCAGGTCGTAGCCCGCGCGCTGGGCATACGGGCCGTGGTGGCCGAAGCCGGTGATGCTGCAGTAGATGAGGCGCGGATTCACCGCCCGCAGGCTCGCATGATCGAGCCCGTACTGCGCGAGCCCGCCGGTCTTGAAGTTCTCGACCACGATGTCGCTCTGCGCCGCCATTTGCTTGAGCAAGACCCGCCCTTCGGGTGTCGACATATCGATCGTCACCGAGCGCTTGTTGCGGTTGCAGGCGGTGAAGTAGGTCGCCTGATCGGTGTCCTTGCCGTTGGCATCCTTCAAGAACGGCGGCCCCCAGCCACGCGTGTCGTCGCCAACGCCGGGCCGCTCGATCTTGATCACGTCGGCGCCCAGATCGCCGAGGATCTGCGTGCACCACGGCCCCGCAAGCACGCGCGACAAGTCGAGCACCTTGATGCCGTCGAGGGCAGATTGCGTCATGGCAGGCGACGCTTCAATGCGGGGTCGGGCAGCCGAACGCGAAGGGCGCGAAAACTACGCGAAAAACGCAAAAGATTCGAATTCAATTTTTTGATTTCCTTTCGCGCCCTTCGCGAAACCTTCGCGTCTTTCGCGTTCGGCTGCCCGCTTTCCCGCTTTCAATTCGCGAACGCCGAAATACCCGTGATCGCCCGCCCCAAAATCAGCGCATGCACATCGTGCGTGCCCTCGTAGGTGTTGACCACTTCGAGGTTCACCAGATGCCGTGCGACGCCGTATTCGTCGCTGATGCCGTTGCCGCCCATCATGTCGCGCGCCAGGCGGGCGATGTCGAGCGACTTGCCGCACGAGTTGCGCTTGACGATCGAGGTGATCTCGGGCGAGGCGATGCCTTCGTCTTTCATGCGGCCGAGGCGCAGACAGGCTTGCAGCCCGAGCGTGATTTCGGTTTGCATGTCGGCGAGCTTTTTCTGGATCAGTTGATTGGCTGCGAGCGGGCGGCCGAACTGCTTGCGGTCCATCACGTACTGGCGCGAGCGATGCCAGCAGTCTTCGGCCGCGCCGAGCGCGCCCCACGAGATGCCGTAGCGCGCGCTGTTCAGGCAGGTGAACGGGCCCTTCAACCCCTCCACGTCGGGGAACGCGTTTTCTTCGGGGCAAAACACGTTGTCCATCACGATCTCGCCGGTCAAGCTCGCGCGCAGGCCGACCTTGCCGTGGATCGGCGGTGCCGTGAGGCCCTTGGCGCCTTTGTCGAGAATGAAGCCGCGGATCGGCCCGACGGCGCCGCTCGCGCTGACCTCCTTCGCCCAGACCATGAACACATCGGCGATCGGGCTGTTGCTGATCCACATTTTCGAGCCGCTGAGCGAATACCCGCCATCGACCTTTTTCGCCCGCGTCATCATGCTGCCGGGGTCGGAGCCGTGGTCGGGTTCGGTCAGGCCGAAGCAGCCGATCCATTCGCCGGTCGCGAGCTTGGGCAGGTACTTTTTCTTTTGCGCCTCGGTGCCGAACTCGTTGATCGGCACCATCACGAGCGAGCTTTGCACGCTCGCCATCGAGCGGTAACCCGAGTCGACACGCTCGACTTCGCGCGCGATCAAGCCGTAGCAGACATAGTTGAGTCCTGGCCCACCGTATTCCTCGGAAATCGTCGGCCCGAGCAAGCCAAGCTCGCCCATCTCGCGAAAAATTGCCGGATCGCTCTCGCCCTTGCGAAAGGCTTCGAGCACGCGCGGCAACAACTGTCCCTGGCAATAGGCGTTGGCGGCATCGCGCACCATGCGCTCGTCTTCGCTCAGTTGCTGTTCGAGCAGCAGCGGGTCGTCCCAGTGGAAATGTGGTTTGGACATGCGCGGTCTCCGGAGGTTTCAATGACTACAAGTACTGGATCGATGCTAACGGCGCTGCGCAGGGGGCGCAAACGACAAGGCCTACGTCCACACGACGCGATCGGCACGCAATCAACACGCAATCGTCGGCACCGCAGAATGCATTCTGGAATTCGTCAGACTTTATAAGAAAAGTGCCTGAAAAGCATACTGGACGAGCGCAGACAGCTATGTTTTGTATAGCATGATGGGGTAGCGCAACCTCTACCATCACGCCTGAATCGAAGGAACACCCATGCCCGAAGTTGCCGAGCCCGCGGACACGTCTGCGACAGCTATGCCCACACCCGCTGCCCTGCAAGGGTTACGCGTGGTCGAAATGGGCCAGCTCATCGCCGGCCCGTTCGCAGGAAAAACGCTCGGCGACTTCGGCGCCGATGTCGTCAAGATCGAGCCGCCGGGCGCGGGCGATCCTTTGCGCAACTGGCGGCTCATGAAGCACGGCACCTCGGTCTGGTGGCAGGTGCAGTCGCGCAACAAGCGCTCGATCGCGCTCGACCTGCGGCGCCCCGAGGGGCAAGACATCGCACGCCGACTGATCGCCGAAGCCGACGTCCTGATCGAGAACTTCCGCCCCGGCACGCTCGAAGGTTGGGGCATGGGCCCCGAGGCGTTGTCGGCGCAGAACCCCGAGCTCGTGATGTTGCGCATTTCGGGCTACGGCCAAACCGGCCCGTACCGCGACTTGCCGGGCTTCGGCGCGATCGGCGAGGCAATGGGCGGCCTGCGTCATTTGACCGGCGAACCGGGCCGGGTGCCGGTGCGTTGCGGCGTATCGATCGGCGACACGCTCGCCGCGCTGCACGGCGTGATCGGTGTGCTCACGGCGCTATATCACCGCAAAGTCAATGGCGGCAAAGGGCAAGTCATCGACGTCGCGCTGCACGAAGCGGTCTTCAACGTCATGGAAAGCCTGATTTCCGAATACAGCGCGTTCGGCGCGGTGCGCGAAGCCGGCGGCAGCGCGTTGCCCGGCATCGCGCCATCGAACGCCTACCGCTGCGCCGATGGTTATGTGCTCATCGCGGGCAACGGCGACAGCATTTTCAAGCGGCTGATGCAAGCCATCGGCCGCAGCGACTTGGGCAGCGACCCGCAACTCGCGAACAATGCGGGCCGCGTGAAAAGAGTCGAAGAAATCGACGCAGCCATCGGTGCCTGGACGCTCGAACGCTCCATTGCCGACGTACTCACGGTGCTGGCACAAGCGCAGGTTCCGGCCGGCAAGGTCTACGACGCCAAAGACATCGCCGAAGACCCGCACTTTCGCGCCCGCGACATGATCCTGTCGCAGGCCACGCGCGACGGCGACACCCTCGATGTGCCCGGCATCGTGCCCAAGCTCGTGGGCACGCCCGGCTCATTGCGGACAGCGGCGCCACGGCTTGGCGAGGGCACCGACCAGGTGCTGCGCGAGATGGGGCTGTCCGAAGAAAACATTGCTGAATTGCGCAGCAAGGGCGTGGTCGCCTGAAAGGCACGCCAATGCTGCAGAAGCCACGGCCCGCGGCGGCCGCTCAACTTGAATAAACGACGATCATCGCGATCGCAACCACGCCGACCACGAACGCCAGCGCACGCGCCATCCACGGCACGACCAGCCAGGCGCCGACCACCATCGCGATCTTGCCGACTGCGCCACTCGTCGGCGCCGGGCTGGACGCTCGCTCAGGTGAATGCCCGGCCTTGACCGGCGCGCCGCAAGAAGGGCATCGCTCGGCAAGCGTCGAAATCTGCTTGCCGCACTCGGAACATGAAACCAGTGCCATCGTTTGCTAACGAATATTGACGCTGTTGACGTTGGCGCTTGACCCGGCGCCCCCGGCGCCCCGGTCGCAATCGACATCGACGTCGACATCGCGGCTGTTGCGCCCAGTGACGATCACGGTCTTTCCGCGCAGGGCCCGACCCTCGACGTTGACGCTGTTGACATTGACGCCCGATTGCGCCGCGCCCGATTGCGCCGCGCCCGATTGCGTTGCTCCGGTGCGGCAGCGTGTGCGCACGTTCGCCGCCGTATTGCCGGTCACTTCGATGCGCGTCTCGCCATTGCCGGGCGATTGCACGATGGTGGTGGTGGTCTGCGTTGCGTCGCCGGCCCCTCCCGCCATGGCGGGATGCACCGCGACAACGATCCCAGCTGTCGCGCAGGCCAGGGAGCAAAGAAGCCGATGGGAGGTCATCGTTTCAGGCCCCTAATCAAGCGGCGGAGAAAAATCCGTGCGCCCCGGAATGCGGTTGCCAGGCGAAGCGGTGGCCGCCGGCGCTGATTGATCCGCTTGGGGCGAAGGCAGGGCGCCGATGCCTGGCAGTTGAGCGCTCGGTGGCGAGCGCGGTTGCACTGCTTGAGCAGGCTGCGATGGCGACAGCGCTGCACTGGGCACACCCGCGGTCGCGCCTGCAGTCGAGAGAGCACTTTGTGACGGAAGCGGCACACCCTTCAATTGCAGGTTCCGCTCCAGATCGGTCGCAAAGCGGTCGGCCAATGCGACTTCCTCGGCGGCCATGTCCTTGCCCAGGGCATTGATCGTGGCCGAGGCCCGCTTCGCGCCCGCACTGCCAGGTACCGCGAGGCGCTCGGCCAGGCGCGCATAGCCGAGCGCTTTGATGTTGTCTTGCGGAGCCCCGCGGCCGTCCTTGTACAACGCGCTGAGGCGCTCGATCGCGCGCGGATCGCCCCGCACGGCTGCGAGCAGGTACCAGCGGTAGGCCTGGCCGATGTCGGAAACAGCGCTCCGGTTACTTTGAAAGGCATCGCCGAGCAGCGTCAAGAGGCTCGCGTCGTTGGTACGCAGCGCGTCTTTCTGAAGGCGCTCGATTTCGCTGCGGTAGAGCGGTCCCTGGCATCCGGGCGCCACCACGCCGCGCTCGACGCCTTGCTGACACGACTCGATGTAGCGGGCGCTGATCGACGGCGATGGTGCGAGTGCGCCCGAAGGCAGCCGGGTCGCGCCTTCGACCGCCGTGGCGCGCGCCGCGCTGCCGGGAGCGACAACGGTGGTTTGCGCCAGCGCGCTGTCACCCGCTGCCAGTCCTGCCAAACCTGCCAAACCTGCCAGGAAGGCAAGCACGGTCAGCGTGGCATCCGGTTTCACGTGCCTCCCGCTTTCGCCGGTGGCACTACTGCCGCAGGGGCGGCCAGGGCCTGCGGAGCTACACGGGCAGCTGACGCAACGGGAACGCCGAAGAACAACGGTTCGAAGCCATTCCATGTCATCACATCCACGTTGTCGCCGAGCTGCGGAAAGCGCTGCGAATACACGGTGCGGATCGCTTCGCGGGTCGGATCGTCGAGTTTTTGCGTCACTTCGACCGACTGGCCGTACTTTCGCAACGTGATCTGAACGAAGCCGGCCTTCAGTTCCGGCGTCAGCGCTTCGAAGGCGGTGCGCATGTTGTCGACCACAACCTGGTCGGGCGTTCCATTCGGGATGCAGCGCCAGTACGGCGTATTAGTCGCCTTGCCAATCAGTTCGAGCACACTCAGATCGACGAGCGTACGGATCGCCGAATGGCGGCCCTGAAGGTATTTGTCTTCGAGCTTGAACCCGAACGCGTCGCCGTAAAAGCCGAGGCTCGCGCTGTTCTCGGAGGTCGAATTGAGCACCTTGATCACGTTTGCAGCCTGCACCCTCGGCACCATTTGCTGGGTCGAAAAGCTCACCAGGTTCAGGTCGAGCGCCAATGACGAGAGGATCGCGGTGCGCTTGAATTCCGCGCCGAGGTCGGTCTTGCCCCTGCCGCCGCCGAACTCGACACTCGCGTTGTTCGAGCGGCCCGCACCCGACAGCGCGCGATCGAATTCGGTCAGCGCGCCGGTGATCAGAAAGTCGGGCATCGTCACGCCGAACTTACCGCCGAGTTGGGCCTGAGCGACCAGATAGTCAGGGTGAAATGGCACATACACGATGCGCGCCCCGATCCGGTTCACGGCTGTGCGAACCATTTCGGTGATGTCGCCCGGAATCTCGGCGCCGACCAGCGGGTTCGACAGATTCGTCGCGTCGAGGATGGCGCGGGTCTGCATGTAGATGACGGGGTCGCCCTCTTTGTAGACCGACAGCATTCCGCCAAAACAGGTCAACGCCGACGCGTATTGACTCAAGTTCGCGGTCGGCAACTGCTGTGCCGCTGTGCGCTCTGCGAGCAGCCGTTCAGCGTCGTCCACCGTTCGTTGGTGGGTCGCGCATCCGCCGATGAGCAGCACGGACAACGCGATGCCGGCGAGGCGGGGGAGGGCGCGTACGCGTAGGGGTGAGCGGTGACGTCGGATCATTCTTTTGATTTTTTGAAAACTTGGTCCGACCGTGGCCGGGCTTGCGAGGACTCGGCAGACTCAGGGCGGGTTGTTCAGCACCGTGATGTTCTTGATGCCTTGTCCGTCGACGAAGAGCGTGACGTTGCCGGTGACGTTGCCCTGAATGGTCGGGCTCGCCACGCGGACCGTGCCGTTGGCATCGCGCTGCACGTCGGTCACTGTCGAGCGGATTACCAAGTTTTGCTGGTTGTCGGGCAACTTGAGCGTGCCGTCCGGTTGCAGCAAGGCACTTTGATTGATCACCGAATCCCGAGATATTGCGCGGTTGATCGATGCCTTGGCGCTGACACCGGGGAACACGCCATCCTGAAGCTTGACGCCAGCCGTCGCCTGATCCTTGTAGGTTGCCAGCGCCTCGCCGTAGTTCAAACCTTGCGGCTGCGCCATCGCGCCCTGCGCAAGAAGCGCAGTGGCCGCAAGAACCGTGGCTGGCAGCCAGGCGGGCCTCGATGCAGTCTTGCTTCTATCGAAGTTCATGCTGTCTCCTTGCGCCGATCAGCCACCGGGCGGCAGGATGGTGATCGAATTGCGCACGATGTTTCCACCGCCGCCACCGCGCTTGATGTTGCTTCCATCGCCGCCGCCCTTGCCGATGATGCTCACGGTACCGGATATGTTGCCTCGGTTGATGACCGAGTTCGCGATTTCGCCCGAGCCTGCCGTTCCCCTGTTGCCGGTGATGCGCACCGTTCCCGACATCGTGCCCGTGTTGACGAGCGAGTTGATGACGCCGTTGCCCGTCGCGGCACCCGTGTTATTGGCAATGACCACTTTGCCGCGCAACTTGCCGGCGTTGACGACACTGTTGGCAATGGCGCCTTTGCCCCTGCCGCCGAAGCTTCCCGATCCGGTGGCCGAACCGATGTTTTGCGAGATCGTCACATCGGCGTTTTCCATCGTCGCGCCCGGCAGATTCAATACGCTGTTGACCACCGCGCCTGCCGATGCGGTTCCATAATTGTTGAGCACGGCGATCCGCGAGCTGGCGATGCGTCCGTGGTTCACGACGCTGCTCGCGATTCCCTTGTCGACGGTGCCGTGGTTCCTCACGATCCGCAGCTGACTCTTGTTTTCGATCGTGCCGTCGTTGAACACGCTGTTGGCCGCGCCCTCGTCGGTGACGCGAGCTGTGTTGTTCTCGATGAAAGCGTCGGAACCAGTCATCCGGCCTTTGCCTGCGAATGCGTTGTCAAGTGCCATCTTGCCGTCGCCGGCGCTGGCTTGTTCGGTTGTGTTGCTCGCGAGGCGCAGCGAGGAATTTTCAAGAACGCCACCCGCATCGACGAGCACGCTGTTCGCCACGACCGTGCCACGGCTGGACGAAGCGGCCGATACAACGTTGTCGACGAGATCGAGGCGGCCACCCATCAAGGCGCCATAGATCTGGACCGCGTTGGCGTTGACGATGCCGAAGCCACCGCCGACCGCATGCCCCAGCACGGTGTTTTGATCGCCTTCGCTGTGCACGTTGGAAGCCTGGTTGCGCGCCAGCACCAGTGTTCCGCCCGCCAGGTTGCCGCTGCCGTTGATCGACAGGGCATTGGCATTGACGCGGCCGCCGTTTGCACCCGTGGTGCGCACGACGTTGTCGTTGAGGGCCACGCTCGTGCCGTTCAGGTGCACCGCCCCGTCGCCCTCCAGATAAATGCCGTTCGCAACCAGGATGCCATTTCGGGCGCCTCCGATGCCCATCGTCTGGCTGTAATTGCCACCCGCCGAAATGTCGGCTGCGATATTGTTGGCGAGCAACAGCGAGCCGCCGCTCACGCTGGCTTGCGAGTACGCGCCGACGGAGTTGACTAGCGCCGTGCCGCCGCTCGCACCAATGCGGTCGGCGTGATTGCCCAGCCAGCTCGCCGAAAGGTTGTCGACATTCGCACTGTGCGCCAGCACGAGTGAATTGGCGGCGGCGCGCGCGCGGCTCTTGCTGCTGGTCGCGCCGGCAACGCCCGAGGACGAACCCGCCGCGGTCGACAATCCGACGGCCGCATTGCCCCGCATATCGACCGACGCCGAAAGGCGCGAGCCGTCCTCCACGTGCACGGCGTTGGCGTTGATCGTGCCGCCGTTGGCAATGGCGTCGCTGGCCGTGTTGCGGTCCAGCACGATCGACGGGCTGGTGATGGACGACTGGCGGAAGACGCCGATGCCGTTGGCCAGTGCGAGCGAATTCTTGCTCGCGGAGTAGAGCGCGCCTTTCACGGCCTCGGCTTGAAAGCCGGTCGCATCGATGCGGCTTGCCCGGTTCGCCAGCAGCGCGATGCGGCTGCCGTCCAGCGTGCCGCCCGGGGCCAGCACGCTGTTGGCGGCAGCCACGCCGCCTGAGCCGCGCACGCCATCGGCCTGGTTGGTCTGGAGAGTCAGCGGGGAATTGGACAGAACGCCGCCGTCACTGAAGGCGACCGAATTGGCGATCGCCCGGCCGTTGCGTTCGACCGACCCTACCCAGCCGCCCATGATGCTGCCGCTACCACCTGCGGTGCTGACACCGTTGGCCGTGTTTCGGCTCAGAAATACCTTGCTGCCCTCACTCTTCGCGTTGTCCAGCCAGATGCTGTTGGCGGCCGCGCCGCCGCCCGCAGCGCCGACGCCGTTGGCGACGTTGTCGATCAGGCGATGCTCGGTCTGGCTCCCGGTCGTGCTGCCCAGTATCGAGACCGAGTTCGCCAACGCGACCGCGGCAACTTTCACATCGGCCAGAAGTCCGCCTCCAAGCGACGCTTCGGCGCCATGCGCTTCGATATCGGTGGCCCGGTTGCCCTTCATCGTGCCGCGATAGTCCTTGACTTCGCCTGCAAAATTCACACTGTTGGCCAAGGCGCTGCCGCCGATGCTGCGGACGGTTTTGGCAATGTTGTGGGCTTGATCGATGACCACCGATTTCAAGTTTCCGCCGCCGGACAGCACGGAATTCGCGACCGACAATCCTTGCAGCGTGACACTCGCGACAGCGCTCCAGCCAACTTCAGCGCTGCCTCCGCCCGAGGTGACTCCTTTGGCCGTGTTGTGGTGCTGGCCGACCTGTACGTTGTCGAGACTGCCGCCCTGCACGGTCACCGTGTTGCCCAACGCCGAGCCGCCGAAGCCGTTCAGATTTGCTGCGACGTTATCGCGCGAAGTCAATCGACTGCTGCGCACATCGGCCTGCGTGATCAGCATGGCGTTGGCCGACGCCTGGCCCGGCATCTGCACCGAAGCTGCGCCGAGCAGCATGTCGGCGCCGGCGCCGACCGATCGCACGTTCGAAGCCGTGCTGTTCTGGATCGAGAGCGTGCTTGCGGTGAGTGCCTTGTGTCCTTCACCGCCGAACAGCAGGACCGAATTGGCATTGGCCGAACCGCCGCTCGCACTGACGAAGCCCACGGCCTGATTGTTCAACACCGCGATCTGCGCGTTGTCGGCGGCGGTCGCGGCAAGATTGATGCTGTTCACATGCGCTGCGGCATTCATCTGAAATCTGCCGCCGATATTGGCGCCGACGGACGCTTGCCCACCGGTCGCGCTGACTTCGGCATCGGCGCGGTTGCCCCTGACCGACAAGCTCGAGCTGCCGTCGACCGTCGAGCCGGACCGCGTCTTGAGCCATCCCGGGCTGCCCGGGTCGTACTGCGCGTGCGCCACCGGCAGCAGCGTTGCTGCCACCAGCGCGGCGCAAGCGCGCAATCCGATCCTGTGAGTCTGCTTCGTCGTCATCGCGATGGGTGCCCGTCAGTCGGGCAGCGCCTGGACGCCGGATCAGTTCAAATTGACCGAGTTGACGTTGGCAGTTCCGCCATAGGCGTTGACATCCTTCGACGTGTTGTCCCTCACGTTGATTTTCGAGCCGCCTTCGAGCGTTGAATTGTTCAGATTGACCGAGTTGACGTTCGCGACACTATTCATCTTCGCGCTGACGCCATAGCCGCCCGCCTCGCCCCCGCCGGCGGTCACCGTGCCGGTCGACTTGTTGTTGATGACGTTGATCTGGCTGCCGCCTTTCAGGTGCGAACCCGATGAACCGCCCTTGGCGCAGCCGATGCCTGGAACACATAGCTCGCCACCGCCGCCGGCAAACGCCGCAGTCGATGAGAGGATCAGCGAAACCGCGCCCACGATGATTGACTTTTTCATGTTTGACTCCGTTGGAACAAGGACCCCTTGCGGGGATGCACAGCCACATCGGATCGGACTGCAACGCCAGTCTGGTCAAGCCATGCAGCGCGGGATATCGAAGGTGTAACGCGACCTAATGCAAACGATTGCAAACCGCGAAAAGTTGCTGCGCGGGAAACTTTGCTTTGACAGTTGCACGCTTACACGAGGTCACAACCTGGACGCATCCGTATGGCGGCGCGTGCCTTGCGCGCAACGGTTTGAGGGGTCGAAGCGCTTCTCTGTTCAACGCGAGGCGATAGCGCCATCGACGCATCGACTCATGAGGCAACAGTGCCTTTAGCGCCCGCCAGACAAGCGCAGCCAGCTACTGAATCAATAGCAAACCAGATCAGTAGCTGCTCTTCGGCGGTGCGCTTCCGGCTACGGATGCACCCGCCTTGAAGCGCGCCGCGACCGCTTCTGCGCCCCGCGCCAGAATCGTTAAATCGAGCGCTACAGCCACGAACAGCGCGCCGCGGTCCAGGCATTCACGCGCCCGGGTTTCGTCAAGGAACAGGGTGCCGGGCGCCTTGCCGCAGGCGCGGATGCGATCGATTGCGCTGTCGACTGCGGCGCGTACTTCCGGGTGGTTCACTTCGCCCGGATGGCCCATGCTCGCAGACAGGTCGGCCGGGCCGATGAAAACGCCGTCGACGCCATCGACTTTGGCGATGTCTTCGAGTTGCTCCATCGCTTCGGCGGTTTCGACCTGCACCAGCAAGCACAGCTCACTCTGGCAGGCCTGCGCGTAGCCCGGAATGCGGCCGAAGTTGGATGCGCGCACCGAGCCGCCCATGCCGCGGATGCCTTCGGGTCCATAGCGCATCGCATGCACAGCGGCGCGCGCTTCGTCGGCGGTTTGCACGTAGGGCAGCAAGAGCGTTTGCGCGCCGATGTCGAGGTAGCGCTTGATGAGCACCAGATCGTTCCAGGCCGGACGCACCAGCAACGACGAGCGATGTTCGCCGTCGAACGGCAACGCGGCGGTGCCGGCCTGCAGCTGCTGCAATATCAGCGGCACATCGGACGGCGAATGCTCGGTGTCGAGCAAGACCCAGTCGAAGCCGCATCCGGCGACGATTTCAGAAACATAGGGCGACGGCAACGCCGACCAGAGCCCGGCTTGCGGCCGGCCGGCAGCGAGCGCGCGCTTGAATTGATTGACGGGAACGGATTGCATCGCTGTCTCCTGTTGTTCGTTGTCGGGGCTGAGCCATTCGCCAGCCTCATTCGCCAGCACAGGATTCATTCTGGCGCAACGTGCGCGCCATGCCTCGCTATCATCCGCCGCATGCTGCAAAACCTGACGCCCTACCTCGTGCAATGGGCCATCAGCGCGCTCGCGCTCTGGCTCGCCAGTCTTATTTTCAAGGGCCTGAAATTCGACAGTGCCGGTGCGCTGATCGGATCGGCGCTGCTGCTGGGCCTCGCCAATGCGCTGGTCCGGCCGCTCTTGATTCTGCTCACCTTGCCGCTGACTCTGCTGACCTTCGGGCTCTTTCTGCTGGTGGTCAACGCGCTGGTGCTGCTCCTGGTGGCGGCGCCGGTCCGCGGGTTCAGGCTTCAGGGCTTCTGGACCGCGTTTTTCGCGAGCATCTTCATCTCGATCGTCAGCATGGTGGTGGGCACGCTGGTCGACGACGGCACGCCCGCGACGACGATCCAGATCGAGCAAGGCGGCGAGTGGCTCTGAGGATGATTTAAGCGGAAAAGGGCTTCAGCGCCCGTGGATATTGCGCAGACAGCTATATTTATTATAGCAAACACCGCGCATCCAACCCTGCATTCAGCCGGTGCAGTTCAGGCACCGGCACGATGCAAGCTCATTGCAAGTCGATCTCGCCGTCGAACTTCACGTTCAATCCCAGAGCAGGAATATCGAGCGTCATGGTGGCCTTTACCTTGTCCGTTGCATTGCCGGTCGCGATTGCTTTCGCGACCGCCTGCTCGATCTCGCGCTGCGAACTGACGCCGACCATTTTAAGGAACTTGCGAATACTGATGTTGAGGGTTTCGTCGTCCATCGGATGCTCCGGTTGTTGATCGCCACAAGGGCTTGCGCCTCGATTCAAACACAGGCGACTATCGTGTGACACGCGTGCGCTCGACCTGCGCCGGACGACGTATTCGACAGCACCTACTTGCGCACCAGATAGCCGACGATGCCGCCGGTCGCAGCCGACAGAACCGACATCGCCCATCGCTTTTCGTCGGGCCCCGCGCCGGCCGAGCGCAGCGTGTCGAGGCACAACCACGCGATCAGAATCACGAACGCCACGGCCAGCACGAAAAGCGCCAGCTCCTTGAAAAGGCGCACCGATCGCTCGCCCGGTGTTTCGGAGCGATCGATGTTGACCTTGAATTCATGGCCCGCGGGCGGCGTGCTCAAGTCGATGCTGCTCACCGCAAATCCCTCGCAGCTACAAACCGACGAATTCGGTCTTGAGGCTGCGCGTTTCAGGATCGACCAGGCCGAGCTTCATGCCGGCTTGCTTGCCCTCGCGCGCCGCCAGATAAAGCTGCAAGGCCTTGCGCAAGATCTCGCTCTTGCTGGTTTCGGCCTGCTCGACCACGCGCTCGAGCTCGCGGTTCAGGTCATCGGAAAGAACGAGGTTGTACCGGCTGGACATATGCACTCCATGCGCACTCGCTGCGCGTTTGATGCGTCATTTATACACCATAAATGTGCATCGCGGACCTGATGTGGCGCAAGATGCGGCTGCGTTCACGTTCAGTGCCTCAGGCGCTTGATCTGCTTGCTCTCCGCCAGCGTCACATACCAGTCGAGGCATCCGGGATTGGCCATCACCTCGCGATTGACCACCTTCTCGATCGGCTGGCCCAGCAGCAGTTTCTTGATCGGCAGTTCCTGCTTTTTGCCCGACAGGGTGCGCGGAATCTCAGGCACTTCAAAAATGTCGTTGGGCATGAAGCGCGGCGACAATTGCGACCGGATCGCGCCGTTGATCTTGCCGCGCAGCGCATCGTCGAGCGCGACACCAGGCCGCAGCACGACAAAAAGCGGCATGTAGCTGTAGCGGCCCAGATATTCGAGGTCGACGACCATCGAATCGATGATGTCGGGCAGGCCCTCCACCGCGCTGTAGATCTCGCTGGTGCCCATGCGCAGGCCCTGGCGGTTGATGGTCGCGTCGCTGCGACCGTAAATGATGCAGCCGCCATCGTTGCCGATCTTGAGCCAGTCGCCGTGGCGCCACACGCTGGGGTACGTGTCGAAGTAGCTCGACAGATAGCGCGCGTTGCCCTCATCGTTCCAGAAGTAAAGCGGCATCGACGGAATCGGTTGGGTGCAGACCAGCTCGCCGACTTCGCCGATGACGCTTTGGCCGTCTTCGCGCCAGGCTTCGACCGCGGCGCCGAGAAAGCGGCATTGCATCTGGCCCGGCACTTCGGGCAGCTCGCGGTTGCCGCCGACGAAGGCGCCGCAAAAGTCGGTACCGCCCGAAATGTTGCACCACCACACGACGGCCGATCCGGCATCGCGCGCGAACGTCGAGCCCCAGCGCTGCACTTCTTCGGCCAATGGCGAGCCGGTGCTGCCGAGCGTGCGCAGCGCGGAAAGATCGCCGACTTCTGCAGCGTCGATTCCCGCCTTCATGCAGCTCGCGAAGTACGCTGCACCCGCGCCGAAAAAAGTGCAGCGATGGCGCGCGACAAAGCGCCACAGCACGCCCCAGTCGGGCTTTTCCTTGCTGCCCGCCGGGTTGCCGTCGTAAATGCAAATCGTGGCGCCGAAGGCGAGTCCCGAAAGCTGCGCATTCCACATCACCCAGCCGGTCGAGCTGTACCAGTGAAAACGTTCGCCGCGGTTGTTCTCGCTGTAGCTCGCACCGAGGTCGTAGTGCAGTCCGCTCACGCGGGTCGACAAAACGATACCGCCCTGCCCGTGGACGATGGCTTTCGGCAGCCCGGTGGTGCCGCTCGAATAAACGATCCAGATCGGATGGTCGAAGGGCAACCACTCGGGTTCGAAGACTGCGACTTCTGAATCATTTCGGCCTGCAGCTCTTGCCCAGTCTGCGCAAGCAGCTACTTTTTTGATAGCAAACGACGTGCCGATCAACAAGGTGTTTTGAACGCTGGGCAAGGCATCGCGCAATGCTTCGACCACCGCCGAGCGATCGATCGCCTTGCCGCCATAGAACACGCCGTCGACCGCGATCAGCAGCTTCGGCGCGATCTGTTTGAGCCGGTCGGTAACCGCTGCGGTGCCCATGTCGGGCGCGCAAACGCTCCACACCGCGCCGATGCTCGAACACGCGAGAAACGCGACCATCGTTTCGGGAATATTCGGCAAATAGGCCGCGACCCTGTCCCCGCGCTCGACGCCGAGCGCGCGCAAAGTGAGCGCGACCGACGCGACCTGGCGCTTCAATTCGGGCCACGCCATTTCGCGCACTTCACCGCGCTCGTTCTCGCTGACGATCGCCGGCACGCCGGCCGCATGTGCGGCGTCGGCGTGCCGCAGCACTTCACGCGCGTAGTTGACCTGTGCGCCCGGAAACCACACCGCGCCCGGCATCCGGTTTTCGGCCAGCACCGCCGTATGCGGGGTCGGCGATTGGGTTCGGTAGAAGTCCCAGATGCTCTGCCAAAACGCGCCGAGATCGGTGACCGACCAGCGGTGCAGTGCGTCGTAGCTGTCGAAGACGAGGCCCTGCGTGTCGCGCAGCCAGTCTTGATAGAGGCGGATCTGGGGAAGATAAGTTGCGGTCATCGTGCGAGCGTAGCGCGCACTGCAGCATCGCTCAATCGGGAGATACAGCGCCGTCGGTGAGCCGAAACAGGCTGGTCGCCTCGAGGTCGAGCGCGAGTTGATCGCGCTGGTTGATGAGTCGCCAACGCCAGCGCACGATGCCGAGCGTCGGCCTCTTCGCCGAGCGCCGTACTTCGAGCACATCGACGACGAGCCGCAATGCATCGCCAGGCCGCACCGGATTCGGCCAATGCAAGTGCGCGAGGCCGGGCGAGGCGAACGATTCGGAATCTTTGAGCACGTGCAGGGCGACCATGCGCATCGCGATCGCGCCGGTGTGCCAGCCGCTGGCGATGAGGCCGCCGAAGGGGCCGTCGGCCGCGGCTTTGGCATCGGTGTGAAACCACTGCGGGTCCCACTCGCTCGCGAAACCCAGCACCTCCGCTTCGGTCACGACATGCGGGCCGACCTCGATGGCCTGGCCCGCGTGAAAGTCGGCGAATTTCACTCCGCGCGGATCAATAAGTTTCCAGGTGCAATCGACCTTCGCGCTTGAGCTGGTCGCCGATCGAAGGCCAGTCCAGCCCGGCTTCCTCGGCCACGTCGCGCAACGCGATCACCACGCCTTCTTCCATCGCCTTCAACCCGCACACATAAAAATGGCTGGCGCCATCCTTGAGCAATGCGACCAGGTCGGCTGCACGCGTTCGCATCAAGTCCTGCACATGCACCTTGGGCTCGCCCGGGGTGCGCGAGAACGCTAGGTTGATGTCGATGAAATCTTTCGGCAGCGATTGCAGCGGGCCGAAATACGGCAGCTCCTGGCGCGTGCGCGCGCCGAAAAACAGCAGCAGCTTCCCGCCCTCGAACTTGCCCGACTTGCGCAGCCGCCGACGCCATTCGGTCATCGCACGCATCGGTGCGCTGCCCGTGCCGGTGCAAATCATCACGATGTGCGACTTGGGATGGTTCGGCATCAAGAACGAATGGCCGAAGGGGCCGATCACCTGCACCTTGTCGCCAACCTTCAGGTCGCAGACATAGTTCGATGCGACGCCACTCGTCGGCTTGCCGTCGTAGTCCTCGACCACGCGCTTCACCGTGAGCGACACATTGTTGTAGCCGGGCCGCTCGCCGTTGCGCGGGCTCGCGACCGAGTACTGGCGCGCGACATGCGGCTTGCCGCGCTCGTCGGTGCCCGGCGGCACGATGCCGATCGACTGCCCTTCGAGCACCGGGAAAGGCATCGCGCCGAAGTCGAGCACGATGTGATGCGTCTGGTTGTCGAAGCCGGCTTCGGTGCAGTTGAAGTTGCCGGTGACCGAGGCTGTCGTTGGTGATTTCGGCGGATACAGATTCGTGAACGGACGCGCCGCCGACCAGGGCGGCGCGACGGCGCCGTATTGCGCGGAGTTGAACGGCACGCTGCCCGGTTCGGGCTCGGCTGCAGGCGCCTGCTGTTGAACCTTGGCCTGCGGTGCCGAGCCGCTGCCTTCGGCGGCAGTGTCGATGTCGCTCTCCATAGCCGTCTCATGCACTGAAGCAGCCAGCGCTTCGGCCGGCAGCTCGGCCGGCAACTCATCCCAGGTCAACTGGTCTTCGATCGCATACGCCTGCGCCTTCGGCACCGTGCGCCAGTTGTCGATCGAGCCTGTCGGGCACGGCGAAATACACGCCATGCACAGATTGCAGACATCGGAGCGCACAACATAGTTGTTGTCGTCGTGCGTGATCGCGCCGACCGGGCAGGTCGCTTCACAGGTGTTGCACCGAATGCAGATTTCGGGGTCGATCAGATGCTGCTTGATCAGGCCGGGCGCAAGGTCGGTGTCCATGGGGTCTCCTGTGTTCTTCGGCCGCTGTTGAATACGGGAGCGGGCAGCCGAACGCGAAGGGCGCGAAGGTTTCGCGAAGGGCGCGAAGGTTTCGCGAAGGGCGCGAAGGGAATTCCAAATTCTCTTGTTGGAGCCGGGCGCGAGGTGGCGCTGGTAGCCAATCCAGGCACAGGGCGATGCGTTCAGCCCCACACGAGCAACAGATAATGCTAGTATTTTTGTAGCTGCCGGCGCTCGAGCGACGGGCGTTCCGGCCTCTTTTCATCTAAATTCTTGCTCTCTTTCGCGTGCCTCGCGAAACCTTCGCGCCCTTCGCGTTCGGCTGTCCGGATTCCTTCCTACCCGAACCGCACGTATTCGAAATCGACCGCCTGCTTGTTGATCCCGATATTCGGCGGCGCGATCCAGTTCGCGAAACGGCCGGGCTCGACCACGCGGCCCATCAGGCTCGCGACGAAGGCGCGGTCTTCGTCGGTCGGCAGCCACTCGTCCTTCTTGGCCTGCCATTCGGCATCGTTCACGACCCGCCCTTCGGGCGACATCTTGATGCCGGCGAGCGCGCCGATCTGGCGATTGAAGGCCTTGTGCGGCACGATCAGACGGGTTGGAATTCCGGCTTTTTCGAGCACCTTGTTCCAGCGGTTGACGCCAGCGACCGAGTCCTTGATGAAGTCGTCGCGCAGCACTTCGTTGAGCGCATTGAGCATCGGCACTTCCTTTTCCTGCAACTGGCCGTTCTGCACTTCGAGCACCTTGTAGGTCTGGCCCTTCAGCACATGGTCGTCGACCCGCTTGCCTTCTTCGTAGCGGCCTTTCAAGCCTGAGCTGTAGAAGGTCGCGGCGTTGCTCGACTGGTCGGCGCCGAACAGGTCGATGGTCACGCTGTAGTGGAAGTTGAGGTAGCGCTGGATCGTGCCGAGGTCGATCGCGCCGGCTTCGCGGATCGTCTTCGGATCGTCGGTTTTTTGCTCGTTCATCACCTGCGCTGTGCGCTGGATCACGCGCGACACACCGCTCTCGCCGACGAACATGTGGTGCGCTTCTTCGGTCAGCATGAACTTCGTGGTGCGCGCGAGCGGATCGAACGCGCTTTCCGTCAATGCCGAGAGCTGGAACTTGCCGTCGCGGTCGGTGAAGTAGGTGAACATGAAGAACGCGAGCCAGTCGGGCGTCTTCTCGTTGAACGCGCCGAGGATGCGCGGGTTGTCCACGTCGCCCGACTGGCGTTGCAATAGCGCATCGGCTTCCTCCCGCCCGTCGCGGCCGAAGTGCTTGTGCAACAGATAGACCATCGCCCACAGGTGGCGGCCTTCCTCGACGTTGATCTGGAACAGGTTGCGCAGGTCGTACATCGACGGCGCCGTAAGGCCGAGATGCCGCTGCTGCTCGACCGATGCGGGCTCGGTGTCACCCTGCGTCACGATGATGCGGCGCAGGTTCGCGCGATGCTCGCCGGGCACGTCCTGCCAGGCTTTTTCGCCCTTGTGGTCGCCGAAATGCACCTCGCGGTTCTCGTCGCCGGGGTTCAAAAAAATGCCCCAGCGGTAGTCGCGCATCTTCACGTGGTCGAACTGGGCCCAGCCCGACGGATCGACGCTGACTGCGGTGCGCAGATACACGTCGTAGTCGGTCGAGCCTTCGGGGCCGACGTCGTCCCACCAGTTGATGAAGTTCGGCTGCCAGCCTTCGAGCGCGCGCTGCAAGGTGCGGTCTTCGCCGAGGTTGACGTTGTTGGGGATTTTTTCGGAGTAGTTGATGGTGCTCATGGAAGGGGCCCTTTTAAGTGTGGGGTGGGTCGGAATCGGGCAGCCGAACGCGAAGGGCGCGAAAACTCGCGAAGGACGCGAAAGGAAACCCGAAAAAGAGCTTTTACTTCGCCTGTTTCTGCTTTTGTGTAGCGCTTGAGTTGTTTCGTCCTGCTTCCACTAGACATTCAGACGCGGTTCAAATCGAAGCCGGCTTTTTCGCCGGTGCCATAGACCTTGAGCGCACCTTTGTCGCCGACGGCGTTAGGGCGCTGGAATATCCAGTTTTGCCAGGCTGTCAGCCGGCCGAAGATGCGGGTGTTCATGTTTTCGCGCTGCGCGAAGCGCAGGTTGGCTTCGAGGCCGGTCAATGCGTCGGGAGACATGGCGGCGCGCTCTTCGATCGCGATGCGGATTTCGTCGGCCCAGTCGATGTCGTCGGGCGCCATCGTGACCAAGCCGAGCTTCATCGCTTCGTCGCCATCGATCGGCTTGCCGGCCGCGCCGCGCGCAGCTTCCATCTGTGCGCTTTCTTCGTAGAAACGGCGCTGCAGGCGGCTCTGGCCGTTGACCAATGGCAGCAGGCCGAAATTGAATTCATCGAGCGATAACGATGGCGCGGCTTCGAGCGCGTCTGGCAGTACCAGCATATAGGCGCGGTCGGCCGCGAACGCGAGTTCGGCGAACAGGCCGGCGAAGCACGAGCCTTTGTCGATCAGCGCGAACAGGCTGCGCGATGACACGTCGAGCCGCGCGAAGGTGCGCCGGAGCGCGCCGATGGTTTCGTTCACGAACCAGTGGTCTTTGTGGGCGGTCAGCGTCGCGCCGGCATCGAGCACGGCTTGCGAATCACCTTCGGTTTTGAGCAGCCAGCAACCGATGTCGAGTTCGTTGGTACGCAGCGAGAGGATCGCGTCGTCGAGTTCGCGCGCCATCGCAAGCGGCCACCATGAAGCGCCCGCGGCTTCGATCGCGGCGATATCTTCGGGCTGCTCGCCGATCGGCGCGCGCAAGCTGATCGTCGCGGTACGGGCCTTGCGGTCGATCGCAACGTCGACGTGTGCGTAACCCAGGCTGTCGGCCTCGTCCTTGCGCTCGACGCGCGGCAACATGACGCCCCTGGCGCCCGCTGCGCCGCGCGAGCTGGTCTTTCCGAGTTCGGCTGCGCGCTCTTGCGCCGCAGCCGCGAACTGCGCGGGCTTCGCGACGGCATCGACCAGCCGCCAGTCGACCGCGCGCTGACCGCGCACGCCTTCGACGCTGGTGCAGAAAATATCGGCGAGGTCGTGCCGCACATGCCTTTTGTCGGTGACGCGCGTCAAGCCACCGGTGCCGGGCAACACGCCGAGCAACGGCACTTCGGGCAACGACACCGACGACGAGCGGTCGTCGACCAGCAAGATTTCGTCGCAGGCCAGCGCGAGTTCATAACCGCCACCCGCGCAGGCCCCATTGACCGCCGCCAGAAACTTCAAGCCCGAATGCGCCGACGAATCCTCGATGCCATTGCGCGTTTCATTGGTGAATTTGCAGAAGTTCACTTTCCAGGCATGGCTGGAAACACCGAGCATGAAGATGTTGGCGCCCGAACAGAAAATCCGGTCTTTGGCGCTGGTCACGATCACCGATTTGATTTCCGGGTGCTCGAACCGCACCCGATTGAGTGCGTCGGCCAATTCGACATCGACACCCAGGTCGTAGCTGTTGAGCTTGAGCTTGTAGCCGGGCCGGATGCCGCCGTCTTCGGCGATGTCGAGCGTTAAGCGCGCAACCGCGCCCTCGGTCGCAAGCGACCAGTGGCGGTACTGCGTCGGCTCGGTTCGGTAATCGACTTTGCCAACATCTTCTTGTTGCTCTGTTTCGCTCATCGCTGTCTCCTGCAAAAATCGTCTGCGGAACAATAATGCATCCCTCGCGTGCAGACACATGCATAATACTGCGTGTTTACATGTCCCGTCAACATGTCTTTAGACCCCGCCCGTGCTGTGCTCACGGGTCCGCGCTCGCGGACTTCTGCACCGCCTCCTGCAGGCGCGCGAAGCTGTCGGCAAGGGTCTGGCCGCTGGTATCGACCACCGAATCGGCCTTCGAATAGAACGCCGCGCGGCCGTCGAGGATGCGGCGCAAGTCGTCCATCGCCTCCTTGCTCGCCGCCATCGGCCGGGTGTCGCCCTGCGCGGCAACACGCGCCATGTGCTCGTCGGGCGCTGCGCGCAGCCACACGGTTGTGCAGTGGGCGAGCAACTGATTGAAGGTCGCGGCGTCCGACACGATGCCGCCGGGCGTCGCGATGACGACTTCGGTGTAGGTCTGCACAGTGGCTTCGAGCGCGCGGCGTTCGTAGCGACGATAAGCGTTCGTGCCGTACAAGTCGTGGATTTCGCGCACGCTGCAACCGGCGATTTTTTCGATCTCGCGACTCAACTCGACGAACGGCAAGTCCAGATCGTCGGCCAGCATTTCGCCCAGGGTGGACTTGCCCGCACCACGCAGGCCGATCAGCGCAATGCGCCCATGCCGCGCCGGGTCGACACCCGCAGTGCCGAGCAGTTCGCCGAGCGCGACCCGTGCGCGTCGCAGATCGGCCTCGCTGCGGTCTTCGAGCAGCTCGCGGATCATCAGCCACTCGGGTGAACTCGCGGTGACATCGCCGACCAGCTCGGCGAGCGAGCATTGCAATGCGCCTGAAACCTGGGCCAGCACCAGGATCGATGCGTTGCCGACGCCGTATTCGAGGTTGGCCAGATGCCGCTCCGACACATCGGCCGAGCGCGCGAGCGCTTTGCGGGTCAGGCCGCGGCGGGCGCGCAAGCTGCGCACGCGCTCGCCGAGCAACACCAGCAACGGATTGCGCGCTTCGTCGTTTGCCGGGCCTGCATCGATCGGCCGATCCGTTGCGGCGCGCACCGAACCTGACATTTCCCGTCCATCCATCTCATGCGTCTTCATCAGGGTAATTACGGTATCTGCACTATATTGCTTGCTTGTATGGTGCAAGGTGCTATTTTGCTTCTGCGCGCAAGATACTGCATGCTATCGAATCGTGCAAACAGCGGTCCGTCGACGGCGTGGCATCTGCGAAAGACGAGGAACGAGGAGATGAGACGATGAACGCGCCTGCGCAACGCTTCAATTTCGCCGCCCACCTGTTTGCCTTGAACCGCTCGCGCAATGCGCGCGTCGCGTACACCGACGATCACGGCTCGATGACCTACGGCACGCTGGAAGACCGCGCGCGGCGACTCGCCGGTGCGCTCATGGCAGTCGGCGTGCGCCGCGAGGAACGCGTGCTGCTTTTGATGCACGACTGCAACGACTGGCCGGTAAGCTTTCTAGCCTGCTTGTATGCGGGCATCGTGCCGGTCGCGGTCAACACACTGCTTACCGTTGACGACTACGCCTACATGCTGGCGCACAGCCGGGCGCAGGCCGTGCTGGTGTCGAATGCGCTGCTGCCGGTGCTGCGGCAAGCGATGGACAAAGAGCCGCACGAGTTGCATACGGTGCTCGTCTCGCATGCGGCAGACAACTTGAGCGAAGCCGAGCAGCCGTTCGAATCCGCGCTGTCCGCCGCCGAGCCGATGGCCGCACCCACCGATACGGCTGGCGACGATCCCGGCTTCTGGCTCTATTCGTCGGGCTCGACCGGCCGACCCAAAGGTACCGTTCACACGCATGCCAACCTGTGGTGGACCGCCGAGCTGTACGGCAAGGCTGTGCTGCAACTGACCGAAGACGACGTCTGCTTCTCGGCCGCCAAGCTCTACTTCGCTTATGGCCTCGGCAATGCGCTGACCTTTCCGCTCTCGGTCGGCGCCAGCGTGGTGTTGATGGCCGAGCGACCGACACCCGGTGCGATCTTCAAGCGCTGGACCGGCAATGGCGAAAAGGCGGCGCCGCGGCCGACCGTTTTCTTCGGCGCGCCGACCGCTTTCGCGGGCATGCTGGCGTCGCCCGAGCGGCCCGCGCGTGGTGCGGTCGCGCTGCGCATGTGCTCATCGGCCGGTGAGGCGCTGCCTGGGGAGATCGCCGAGCGATTCAAGGCCCACTACGGCTGCGACATCATCGACGGCATCGGCTCGACCGAGATGCTGCATGTGTTCATCTCGAACCGGCCCGGCGATGTGCGCTATGGCAGCACCGGCAAGCCCGTCGCGGGCTACGAAATCGAACTGCGCGGCGAAGACGGCCGCGCGGTCGCCGACGGCGATATCGGCGATCTCTTCATCCGCGGCCCGAGCGCCGCATTGATGTACTGGGGCGACCGCGACAAATCGCGCGCCACCTTTCAGGGCGGCTGGACCCAAAGCGGCGACAAGTACGTGCGCGACGCAGACGGCTACTACACCTATTCGGGCCGCAGCGACGACATGCTCAAGGTGAGCGGCATCTATGTCTCACCATTCGAGGTCGAGTCGACCTTGATGCAGCACGCGGCTGTGCTCGAAGCCGCGGTGATCGGTAAGCCCGACGCCGACGGGCTCATGAAATCGAAGGCTTTCGTGGTTCTCAAGGACGGGCATCGAACCGACGCCGACGCGCTCAAGGCATTCGTGAAAGACCGGCTGGCAGCCTACAAATACCCACGCGAGATCGAGTTCATCGCCGAGCTGCCGAAGACCGCGACCGGCAAGATCCAGCGCTTTCGGCTGCGCGAGCGCGAGCGGATGGCGTGACGCGAGCGGGCAGCGTGGGTCCGGCATCCGAATTCGCGCGGATCGACTGGCGCGGTCGCGAAGTGCGCATCGAATTCCAATGGATCGGCGTCCAGCAAGCCGACGCGCCACTCGTCGTCTTCCTGCACGAAGGCCTCGGCTCGGTCGCGATGTGGAAAGACTTTCCGGCCCGGCTGTGCGAGGCGACAGGCGCGCGAGGCCTCGTCTTTTCGCGGCCCGGCTACGGTCGCTCGACACCGCGCGAAGCCGACGAATCCTGGGACATCGATTTCATGCACCGGCAGGCCCACGAAGTGCTGCCCGCGCTATTCGTCGCGCTCGGCATCGACGAGCCGCCTATCCTCTTCGGCCACAGCGACGGCGCTTCGATCGCACTGCTGTACGCAGCACGCTTCCCCGACAAGGTTTTGGGTCTGGTGCTGCTCGCGCCGCATGTCTTCGTCGAAGACCTGACGACCCTGAACATCGAAAAGGCGCGGGTCGCCTATCTGGAAACCGATCTGCGCGAGCGGCTCGCGCGCTATCACGACGACGTCGACTCGACCTTCTGGGGCTGGAACCGGATCTGGCTGGCGCCCGCGTTCAGGGACTGGACCATCGAGGCCGAACTCGGCGCAATCGCCTGCCCGGTGCTCGCGATGCAAGGCATGGGCGATGAATACGGAACCATGGCGCAAATTCACGCGTTCGCCAACCGCTTGCCGCAAACCTGCATCGTCGAGCTGCCCGACTGCGGGCATTCCCCGCATCGCGATCGGCCCGAAGCTGTGATCATCGAAACCACTTCATTCATCCACGCGAGGAACGCTTCATGAACTTTTCTACAACCCGCAACGCGCTGGCCGCTGCACTGCTCGCCGGCATGGCTTTCGGCGTCGGCGCACAAGCTGCCGGCAAGCTCAAGGTAGGCCTGATGCTGCCCTACAGCGGCACCTATTCGGCGCTCGGCAACGCGATCGAAAACGGCTTCAAGCTCTATGTCGACGAACACGGCGGCAAGGTCGGTGGACGCGAGATCGACTACGTCAAGGTCGACGACGAATCCGATCCGGCCAAGGCGACCGACAACGTCAACAAGCTGATCAAGCGCGACAACGTCGACGTGATCGTCGGCACCGTGCATTCGGGCGTCGCGATGGCGATGGCCAAGGCCGCGAAAGATTCGGGCACGACATTGATCGTGCCCAACGCCGGCGCCGACGCGGTCACCGGCCCGATGTGCGGACCCAACATCTTCCGCAGCTCGTTCTCCAACTGGCAACCGGCTTACGCGATGGGCGTGGTCGCGGCCAAGCAGGAGAAGAAAAAGACCGCCGTCACGATCACGTGGAAGTACGCGGCCGGCGACGAATCGGTGAAAGGCTTCAAGGAAGGCTTCGAGAAGAACGGCGGCAAGGTCTTGAAGGATTTGACCGTGCCGTTTCCGAACGTCGAATTCCAGGCGCTGCTGACCGAAATCGCATCGACCAAGCCCGACGCCGTGTACGCCTTCTTCGCGGGCGGCGGCGCGGTGAAATTCGTCAAGGACTATGCGGCAGCCGGGCTCGACAAAACCATTCCGCTCTACGGCGCGGGCTTTTTGACCGACGGAACGCTCGACGCGCAAGGCGCCACCGCGCAAGGCATTCTGACCACGCTGCACTATGCCGACGGCCTCAACACGCCGCGCGACACCGCCTTCCGCACCGCCTATGCCAAGGCCTACAAGCAGCAGCCCGATGTGTATGCGGTGCAGGGCTACGACGCGGCGCAGGTGCTCGCGGCGGGCCTGAAGGCGACGGGCGGCGACATCGGCAAGAAAGCCGAATTCGCGGCGGCGGTCGAGAAGGCGAAGATCGACAGCCCGCGCGGCACCTTCATGCTGAGCAAGGCGCACAACCCCGTGCAGGACATTTACCTGCGCAAGGTCGAGGGCAAGGAGAACAAGATGGTCGGCGTGGCGATCAAGGATCTGGCCGATCCGGCGCGCGGCTGCAGGATGTGACGCACCCCGTTCGCCGCTCACTGCGGGTAGCGGCCGATCCGGCTTGAGGGAGCCGGTTTCGAGGTGTTCCGCGGAAGCGACTTCGCGTCGCGTGTTGCCCGGCAAACGGTTTGCACCACGCTCGCGCGACAGTTGGTTGCTATGACTTTTATAGCTGTCTGCGCAGTATCCACGGGCTTTAGCAGCACTTTTATCTACAAATGAGCGTTTGAGCCTTGGACTTCGGCACCTTCCTCGTTCAGTGCCTCAACTCGGTTCAGTACGGCTTGCTGCTGTTTCTGGTCGCGTCGGGATTGACCTTGATCTTCGGGATCATGGGCGTGATCAACCTCGCGCACGGCAGCTTCTACATGATCGGCGCGTACATGGCGTTCGCGCTGTCGCCGCTGTTCGGCGACCGGTTTTTGCTGATGCTCGCGGCCGGCGTGGTGCTGGCTCTGCTCCTCGGCTATCTGCTCGAATGGGCGTTCTTCAGCTACCTGTACCAGCGCGACCACCTGCAGCAGGTGTTGATGACCTACGGGCTGATTCTTGTGTTCGAGGAGTTGCGCTCGATGCTGGTGGGCAACGACGTGCACGGTGTGCCGATTCCGGCTTGGCTCGATGGCAGCTTCGCGCTCGGCGACTTGATGAGTTATCCGTGGTATCGGCTCTTCGCATCGGCGGCCTGCGTGGTGCTCGCGATCGGGCTGTACGCGGTGGTCAATCGCACCCGGCTCGGCATGAAGATCCGCGCGGGCGCGAGCAACCGCGACATGGTGCGCGGGCTGGGCGTCGACATCCGCACGCTCTACCGCATCGTGTTCGCGGCCGGCGTGGCGCTCGCGGCGCTCGCGGGGATGATCGCGGCGCCGATGAGTTCGGTCTATCCGGGCATGGGCGGGGGCGTGCTGATCGTCTGCTTCGTCGTGGTCGTGATCGGTGGCATCGGCTCGATCACCGGCGCGCTCGTCGCGTCGCTTTTGGTCGGCTTCGTCGATACCTTCGGCAAGGTGTTCTTCGCCGGCGCGAGCGGCATCGGCGTGTATTTGCTGATGGCGATCGTGTTGATCTGGCGGCCCGAGGGGCTGATGGGGCGGCGGGTATGAAGGCGGGAGCGGGAAAGGGAGCGGGAACCGAACGCGAAGGACGCGAAGGATTCGCGAAGGGCGCGAAAGAACAGCCAAAATTTTCTTTGATTCGTTGTCGTTGTGACCAAGCGGGCAATCAGGCAACCGGATGGCTAGTTCGCGGGCTGAGCGTGGAGGCGTATTGCTATCAAAAAAATAGCTGTGTGCGCACATGCAACAAGCGTTGCAGCCCTTTTTTAAATGAATTCTTTCGCGTCCTTCGCGAACCCTTCGCGTCCTTCGCGTTCGGCTGCCCGAATTCATGAGCCTCCTCAAACGCTCGCTCCCGCTCATCTGCGCGCTGGCGCTTGCGCTGTGCGGCCCGCTGTTCGGCGAATATCTTTCGTCGCTTGTCGTGAAGGTCATGATTCTCGCGATATGGGCGCTGAGCCTCGAACTGCTGGTCGGCATGACCGGGCTGGTGAGCTTGGGCCATGCAGCGTTCTACGGCGTCGGCGCTTATGCGTTGGTGCTCGGCTCGGGTGACCATGGCGGCAATCTCGCGGCGATGCTGTCCCTTGCGATGCTGTCGGCGGGCGCCTGCGCGGCGGTGGTCGGCGCGCTCAGCCTGCGCACGCGCGGTGTCTACTTCATCATGGTCACGCTCGCGTTCGCGCAGATGCTGTTCTTCGTGTTCCACGACACGCCGGTCGGTGGCGGCAGCGACGGCATCTATCTCTACGTGCGGCCGACGCTCGGGCCGATCGATATGGAAGAACCCATCACGCGCTTCTATGTCGTGCTGGCGGCGCTGGTCGCGACCTACGCCTTTCTTGCATTGCTCCGGCGCTCGCGCTTCGGTGCTGCGCTGGCGGGCATTCGGGTCAACGAGCAGCGCATGCGCGCGGCCGGCTTTTCGACCTACTTCTACAAGCTCGCGGCCTTCGTGATCGCGGGTGCGCTCGCGGGCCTGGCGGGCGCGCTGGTCGCGTCGCGCGACGGCGTGGTCAACCCGGAGCTGCTGGCCTGGCACAACTCGGGCGAGGTGCTGCTCATGATCATCCTCGGCGGCCTCGGCCACTTGCGCGGCGCTGTCATCGGCGCGATCGCGTTCACGTTGCTCAAGGAGCTGTTCTCGACCCACGCGCTGGTCGGGCCGCTCGCCGACCACTGGCAACTCGCGCTGGGGCTCACGATCATCGCGTTCGTCGCGCTGCTGCCGAAAGGGTTGATTGGATTGGCGAGCCGCTTTTCGAGGAAATCGCTGTCGTGAAGCGCGCTGCCGTGGCTGATCTGAAAGCGCTTCTCAGCGAGCCGAACTTTCAAGCAAAAAGTGCCTGGAACGCCCGCTGCAATTGCGCAGCCAGCTATTTTTTCAATAGCGTTCGTTGTAGTTCGATCGGGTCATGCGATTGGCGAACCACTTGCCGAATCGCCTTCCGACCTGCGGCGAGGCCCGCCCGATGACGCCTTTGCTTTCCATCGACAAGCTGACCCGCCGCTTCGGCGGCCTGATCGCCGTCGATGGCGTCACGCTCGACCTGCATCCGGGCGAAGTGCATGCGGTGATCGGCACCAACGGCGCCGGCAAATCGACCTTGGTCAACATGCTGTCGGGCGAACTCGGCGCATCTGCGGGCCGCATCGCGCAGGGCGACGAAGACATCACGCGCCGCGCGCAACCGCGCCGTGCGCAGGGCGGCATCGGCCGCAGCTACCAGCGCACCACGATCTTTCCCGAATTCACGGTGCACGAAAACTGCCGCCTCGCTGCGCAAGCGGCAACCCAGCGACCCTGGGCGATCTGGCAATCGTCGGCTACGTGCAAGGAGAGCAACCCCGCCGCATCCCGCGCACTCGACGCCGCGGGCCTCGCAGCCGAAGCCGATCGCGTCGCCGCCACCTTGAGTCATGGCGCGCAGCGGCAGCTCGAAATCGCAATGTGCCTCGCGACCGAGCCGCGCGTGCTGCTGCTCGACGAGCCGCTCGCCGGCATGGGCGCCGAGGAAACCGACCGTATGCTGAAACTGCTGGCCGAGCTGAAAGCCACGCATGCGATCCTGCTCGTCGAGCACGACATGGACGCCGTCTTCCGCATCGCCGACCGCATCACCGTGATGGTCAACGGCCGCGTCATCGCCACGGGGGCGCCCGATTCGATCCGCGCGAATCCGGAGGTGCGCGAGGCTTATCTGGGCGAGGAGGAAACGTTTTGAAATCGGGCAGCCGAACGCAGAGGGCGCAGAGGTTTCGCAAAGTGCGCAGAAGGAATACCAGAATTTCTTTAGTCTTTTCTGCGTGCTCTGCGTCACTTTTGTATTTCTTCTTCGTTCGGCTGTCCGTTCCCGGATTGCGGCGAGCTTTCCATGCTTGAAGTCCGCGCCCTCCACACCCGCTACGGCGAAAGTCACATCCTGCGCAGTGTCGACGTCGACTTGGCCGCAGGCACCTCGCTCGGCCTGCTCGGGCGCAACGGCATGGGCAAGACGACGCTCATCAAAAGCGTGATGGGCTACGTGCAGCCGGTGTCGGGCCAAGCGCATATCGACGGCCGCGACGTGACCGGCTGGCCGCCCGAGAAGGTCGCGCGGCTCGGCATCGGTTATGTGCCCGAGGGTCGTGGCATCTTTCCGAACCTGTCGGTGCGCGAGAACCTCGTGATGAGCGAACGCGCGGCCATCGATGGAAAGCGCGAATGGACTTTGGAACGCGTGCTCGCGACCTTTCCGCGCCTCGCGGAGCGGCTCGGCAACGGCGGCAACCAGCTTTCGGGCGGCGAGCAGCAAATGTGTTCGATCGGCCGCGCGTTGATGACGAACCCGCGCTTACTGATCCTCGACGAAGCGACCGAAGGACTGGCGCCGCTCGTCGTCGCCGAAATCTGGCGCGTGATCGCCGGGATTCGCACGACCGGCATCGCGACCCTGATCGTCGACCGCGACTGGCGCAAGGTGCTCGCGCATACCGATCGGGTGGTGGTGATGGAGAAGGGGCGGATCGAACTCGCCGCTGGATCCGCTGAAGTGAGCGCGACTCCAGCAGCGCTGACGCAGTTGCTGGGCCTTTGAACACAGGGCGTCGCGCCGGTGGTCGTTCTTGCGCGACGGGCCAATATCATCGCTGACCAGATGGATTTTATCATCCACTTGGATGGTGGTAGGATGGCTTCATGCCATCCAAATCCCACACGCTCAAAGCCGCCGCCCGACCGCCCGACGAAAAGCTGACCGTCAACCTGGGCTGCGTCGATCTCGGGCAGATCGATTTGCTGGTACAGGAAGGTTTTTATGCCAACCGCGCCGACCTCATCCGGACGGCGGTGCGCAACCAGCTCGCCGGCCACGGCGACGTGGTGCGACAGGCCGTCGCCCGAAAGACACTCGTGCTGGGCATTCAGCAATACGGCGCGGCCGAATTGCAGGCCGTTGTCGACGCCGGTGAGCAACTCGATATCCGGGTGCTCGGGCTGGTCGTGATCGGCCCCGATGTAAGCGTCGATCTCGCGCTCGCGGCGATCGGCGCGATGACGGTGCTCGGTGCGTTGCACGCAAGTGCGGGCGTGAAAGCCGCCTTGCTGCCGCGCATGCGCTGACGCCACAGCTCTTCTTTCCCTCTTTCCACGCTTCGACCACCAACCTGCCATGCATCCCGACTACCACCAACTCATGACCGAGGCGGCCCGCCTGACCCGAAGCGGCGAACTCGCTGCCGCCACGACCCTGATTCAGCGCGCGCTGAACGGGTCCGCCGGCATCGGAGACACCGTCACAGCGAGCAACGAATCGCCGATCGCTCGCTCTTCCGAACGGATGCCGTTTCCTTTTGCCGCCAGCAATGTCATCGACGTCGTTGCCCGCGAGATCGATGCGCCGTCACGCGCCGAGCGCCACCCCGCGGTCGATCCGGTCGGCGATCCGGTCGCAAATCCGGTCGCAAACTCCACTGAGCACCGCGGCCAGTTCGTCAGCGGCAGCTTCGAGCACGCCGCCGGAACACGCGCCTACAAGTTGTACATACCCTCCGCAGCCGGAAACGGCCCGCTGCCGCTGGTCGTCATGCTGCATGGCTGCACCCAGAACGCCGACGATTTCGCGCGCGGCACCGCGATGAACCAGGCAGCCGAGCAGCAAGGATTCTTCGTTCTCTATCCGCAGCAATCCAGAAAGATGAATGCGCAGGGCTGCTGGAACTGGTTCAAGCACAGCCACCAGCAACGCGGCCGTGGCGAGCCGGCGCTGCTCGCGGACATGGCGCGCCAGGTCATGAGCCGCCATTCGGTGGACCGGTCGCGCGTCTACGTCGCAGGTCTTTCGGCCGGCGGAGCGATGGCGGCGATTCTCGGACAGGCCTATCCCGACGTGTTCGCCGCCGTCGGCGTGCATTCCGGCCTCGCGGCCGGCGCGGCCACCGATCTGCCGTCGGCCTTTGCCGCGATGAAAGGCGGCGGCAGCGGACCCGTCGCGCCGTCGGGCGGCAGCATTCCGACGATCGTGTTTCACGGCGATGCCGACCCGACCGTGAACCACCGCAATGCCGAGCGCGTCGTCGCCGCAAGCATCGGACCGGACGCGGCCTTGACGCCTTCGCCGACCGGAAGCACGACGGGTTCACGTCGCGCGACGCGACAGGCGACGCGACAGGTGCATGCCGACGCGGCGGGCCTGATCACAGCCGAACTCTGGACCGTGCACGGCGCGCCGCATGCCTGGTCCGGCGGTCGCTCGACCGGTTCGTTCACCGACCCCGCGGGACCGGATGCCACGGCGGAAATGCTGCGATTCTTCCTGACGCACGCGCTGAGGGGGCTCGGCTAGCGCTCTGCGCCGCGCTTGATCGCACGGTGCGCCGGCCGCACAATCCGGGGCGGATTTCAACGGTCTTTCAGGGAGCTCAAGATGAACATCGCAACCGATTTCGACGCCGAAAGCATCGCCCGCAGTGTCGCGGCCGAGGCCCGTGCCCGCGACATTGTGCGCAGCGGTCGACGCGCATTGGCGGGATGGCATTACCCGCTGTTGATTGCGGTCGGAGCCGCGCTCGGCTGGAGCCTCTCGGCGGGTGCGGGCCCGGCCACCCACCTTCTTTCGTGCATGGTTGCGGGCGTCGGCTTTTTTCTGGGCAGCGCGGCGTTCATCGAATGCATTGCTTTGCGGCGGCGCCTCGATGCGGCGCTGGTGCTGCTGTCGAAAAGCACCTGATCGCGTTTCGACTCACAATTCTTCGGATCGCATCTGAAGGACTGTCCGTGCCCATTCTCTGGCAAAAGCCGATTTCGCTCGAAGCACTGCGCGCGACCGAGCAAGACACCGCCGTCGGTACGCTCGGCATCGAATTCACCGAGGTCGGCGACGATTTCATCTCGGGCCGGGTGCCGGTCAACAAGCGCACGGTGCAACCCTACGGCATCCTGCATGGCGGCGTGTCGGTGACATTGGCCGAAACACTGGGTTCGGTCGGCGCGCATTTCGCGGTTCCCGAGGGGCATCGCGCGGTCGGGCTCGACATCAACGCGAACCATCTGCGCGCGACGATGCAAGGCTGGGTTACGGGCACGGCCCGGCCGGTGCATCTGGGCCGAACCACGCATGTCTGGCAGATCGAACTGCGCAACGACGCGGGCGAGTTGACCTGCATCTCGCGGCTCACGATGGCGATCCTCGCGCCGCGTTGAATTCGCGCTGCGGCCGCGGCGCCGCGGCCGTGCGAAGCTGCATTCGCAATTTGAATCAAATCGGCCTGCAACGCTTGATGGTCGTGCGCAAACAGCTATCGATTCAATAGCAATGTGCGGCCTTTGCCCGGCGGCTTATAGTTCAGCGCCCGCGCCGGTTCCGGCGTGCGTGCGCAACCCGTTCGATCGGAATCGACATGCCCTCACCGTCGCTTTTTCAATGGCGCCAGGTCCCACCATCAGATGGCACCGTAGTCGCGCCCGACGAGCGGCTGGCTTGGCCGCAGACCGCCGCGATGGGCGTGCAGCATGTGATCGCGATGTTCGGCTCGACGGTGCTGGCGCCGATTTTGATGGGCTTCAATCCGAACATCGCGATCCTCATGAGCGGTGTGGGCACGCTGATTTTTTACTTCGTCACCGGTGGGCGGGTGCCGAGCTATCTGGGCTCGAGCTTCGCCTTCATCGGCGTGGTGATTGCGGCCACCGGCTATGCGGGCAAGGGCCTCAATCCGAACATTGCGGTGGCGCTCGGCGGCATCGTCGCCTGCGGCGTGATCTACATCGCGATCGGCGCGCTGGTGCAGGCGATCGGCACCGGCTGGATCGAGCGGCTGATGCCGCCGGTCGTCACCGGCGCGGTGGTCGCGGTGATCGGGCTCAACCTCGCCGGCGTGCCGATCAAGAACATGACAGGCGGCACCAACTTCGGCGCCTGGATGCAGGCGATGACGTTTCTGTGCGTGGGGCTGGTTGCGGTGTTGACGCGCGGCATGGTGCAGCGGTTGCTGATCCTGGTTGGGCTGCTGCTGGCGAGCGCGGTGTATGCGCTGTTGACGAACGGCTTCGGGCTCGGTCCGGCGCTCGATCTGTCGGGTGTCGCGGCGGCGGCGTGGGTCGGCATGCCGCAATTTACGACGCCCGTATTCACCGGCAATGCGATCCTTCTGATCGCGCCGGTGGTGGTCATCCTCGTCGCGGAAAACCTCGGGCACTTGAAAGCCGTGATGGCGATGACCGGCCGGAATCTCGATCCGCTGATCGGCCGTGCCTTCATCGGTGACGGCATCGCGACCGTCGTGAGCGGCGCGGCGGGCGGCACCGGTGTCACGACCTATGCCGAAAACATCGGCGTGATGGCCGCGACACGCATCTATTCGACCGCGGTCTTCGTGGCGGCGGCGCTGATCGCATTGGTGCTCGGCTTTTCACCCAAATTCGGCGCGCTGATCCAGGCGATTCCGCTGCCGGTGATGGGCGGCGTGAGCATCGTCGTGTTCGGGCTGATCGCGATCGCCGGCGCGCGGATCTGGGTCGACAACCAGGTCGATTTCTCGCAGAACCGCAATCTGATTGTCGCCGCCATCACGCTCGTCATCGGCACCGGCGACTTCACCTTGAAGTTCGGCGACTTCGCGCTCGGCGGGATCGGCACCGCGACTTTCGGCGCGATTTTTTTGTGGGCGCTGCTCGGGCGTGGTCGCGCGGCAGAATCGACCGCGAATGTGGATCGAAAAGCACTTTAGCGCCCGTCGGTATTGCGCAGACAGCTACGTTTTTGATAGCGTTCGAAAGCGCGATCCGCTATTTGCAATCGGCCGCTGGCTGGCCCTCGCCGAGGTTCGCTGTTTCCATTTCGCAAGCGCGCTGGCGTGTCATCGCGCGCTCGCATTCAACCGCTTCGATCTGATGGATCGTGCCTTCGCCGAGCGCATAGAAGCGGCAATTGGCATCGCGGTACTGGATCCACAAGCGCTGCGCCGCCTTGAGCGGCTCGCGCTGCGTCGGATCGCTGCGCGCCGCGAGCGCCTTGTACGACGCATTGAGGCGCCGATCCCAGACTTTGGTTTTGGCCGCGACGCAATCGACGCTACCGCTCGTGGACTGCTGCTCACCGCAGGGTGCATAGCCGGGACCGAACATCTGCGCCATCGCGGGCGCATGAAAGCAAAACATCGGCAACAGCAGCAAGGCGAATCGGCGCATGGCGAGTACCCGTCAATTTTGGAAAACGCGACGATAACGCAACCAGTTCAAAACGACGCCCGGCCCTCGACCGCCATCCGTTGCGCCCACGCGCTGCGCGGCTTGAGCGCCAGCCTTTCGGCGGCAAGCGCGGCAACGAGCGGGCGATCACCCGCACGATGAGCCGCCTCGATCAAGCTCAGGTCGATCAGATCGCGTTGCGCATGGCTGCCGCCGAAGCGGTGCGCGCTACTTCGGATCGCGCGCAAAAGCGCCGTGGCGCGCGCGTAGTCGCCGTGGCCGAAGGCCTGCATCGCGAGGCTCGCCGGCAAGCCGACTTCGCGCGTGAAAACCGCGTTGTCGAGGTCGCTCTGCGCCGCCGCCTGCATGGCTTCGATCAGCGCATGTTGCTGGTGCGCCCGATCCGCAGCGACGAAAGCGACCATCGCGTGCAGATCGTTGAACGCGTACTGGCCCGCGACGTTGGCCTCTGCCCAATGGTCGGCGATCGTCTCGAAGCGCTCGCCGACGGCCACGCCGCGCAGGTGCAGCCGCCACAGCATCGCGCTGGCGTCGATCAGGTCCAGCGCCAACTGCGAGCCGGTGCCGCCGATGGCCTCGTCGTAGAGCCGCAGCACCTCGTCGTGGCGGTCCTGCTCCAGGTAGAAAAGCGCCAGGTGCCAGCTGTTATGCGTCGCGAGAAAACTGCCGTTCGACCAGGTGGCGCGCGTCGGCGCGAGCCAGTCGATGCCGGCCGTCGGCTGGTTGCGCATTTCGTGCACGTGGGCGACCGCGTGCCAGGCCCAACTGTCGCGCGGCTCGATGTCGATGGCGCGCCGACCGGCCGCTTCGGCGGCATCGTAGTTGGCGGCTTCTTCGAGCCCGAAGGCGTGCATGCCGAGCACCGCGTGCCACCCCGGCACACCTTCGTCCCAGGCCGGCAAGGCCCGCGCGATGCGATCGCGCAGCATGCGTGAATCGCCGCGGAAGAAGTCGATCTGATGCCCGGCCTGCAACGCCAGCGTGTCGCGCGGGAAGCGCACGCTCAGGTCTTCGAGCCGCAACCCGGCTTCCTTCCAGCGACCATGGGCCAACGCACGCGCCGCGCCGATGTGCGCGCGTTCGCGTTCGTCGGCGTCGAGCTTTTCGGCCGCATCGAGGCTGGCGCGCGCCGGCGCGATGCCCGACGGCTCGGTGCCGAGGAGGTTCAGCCAGGCGTGGAGCACATGCGCCATCGTCATGTCGGGGCTCGCTGCGATCGTGGCTCCCACGCTCGCAACCGGGTCGTCGACCAGGCACAGCAATTCGCGCGCTGCGCGTTCGTACAGCGCCAGACTCTTCGTGGTCGCGCCCGAAATGCGATGGCCGGTGGAATCGATCAGGTGCATTGCATTTCTCCTCGGCAAGACGGGCGAAGGGGTGTTCGGAAAGGAGCTTAGTTTGTTTGGGCGCGCGCGTTTGGACTAAAGTCATTCGTGCAATAAAGCGGCCGAAACTGCCATGCCTGCATCTCGTTTGCCCGTGACCGTGGCGCTACTCGGAACGCCCGAAGTCGGCGCCGCGACGCTGTTCGGCTTCTACGACCTGCTGTCGGGCACGCAGCGCGACTGGCAACTGCTGCACGGCGGCGCGGCAGCCGAATCGCCGTTTCGCCCGCTCGTGGTGAATGCCGACGGCGCGCCTTTCAGCGCCGCCAACGGCATCCGGATCACGCCTGAAGCCTCGTTCGCCGAATGCCCGCGCCCCGATGTGGTCTGCCTCACCGATCTCCTGATCGCGCCCGATGCGCCGTTGCCCGCGCGTTATCGGGAAGTGGCGGCCTGGGTGCGCGGCGCCTGGGACGCCGGCGCGACGCTGGCTTGCGCTTGCTCAGGCGCGCTGGTGTTGGCTGAGACCGGCCTGCTCGATGAATGCGACGCGACTTCGCACTGGGCTTATTGCGACCGCCTTGCACGCGAGCATCCGCGCACCCGCTGGCGGGCCGACCGCGGTTTGGTTATCGCCGGGCCGGATGGCCGGATCATGATGGCCGGCAGCGGCGTCGCCTGGCACATGCTGGTGCTGGCGCTGATCGCGCGCTTCGCTTCGCCCGAGGACGCGATGCAGGTCGCCCGCATCAACCTGCTCGACATGAACCAGACCAGCCCGCTGGCTTATGCGTCGCTCATACGCGGCGGCCGCGCCGGCGACGCGCTGATCGCGCGCTGCCAGTTGTGGGCCGCGTCGAACTACCGCACGGAAGCACCGGTGACACAAATGGCCCTGCTGTCAGGCCTGCCCGAGCGCACCTTCAAGCGCCGCTTTCAACTCGCAACGGGCATGAGCCCACTCGAATACGTCCACACCTTGCGGCTCGAAGAGGCCAAGCAAATGCTCGAAGCGACGAAGCTGCCGATCGAGGCGATCGCCGAAGACGTCGGCTACCAGGACGCGAGCTTTTTCAGCCGTCTGTTCAAACGCAAGGTGGTGCTGACGCCAGCACAGTACCGGCGCCGGTTCGGCGCGCTCGGCGAACAGTTGCGGCGGGTCGCGCGGGCAGCGTAGCGCAATTTGGAAGAAATGAGGCTGCAGCGACCGTCCAGCAAGCGCATGCAGCTACTATTTTTGTAGCAGTTGCGATGGTGGCGATCGCTCCCAGCTTCTCGCGCGATTCCCGGCGAGCCGATACGATCCGTGAATGAACGTCACGCCCTTCAACTCCCCGTCTGCGCCGGCGCCTTCGGCCGGCTATTCGCAAGCGGTCGATGTGCACGATTTCCGCCGGTTGCTGTTCGTCAGCGGTCAGATTCCCGAATCGATCGCAGGCGAGATTTCGGCGGGTTTCGAGGCGCAGGCGAAGCAGGTCTGGGCGAACGTTTTCGCGCAGTTGGAGGCGGCCGCCATGTCGGTCGGCCATCTGGTGAAAGTGACCACCTTCCTGTCATCGCGCGAACATGCCGTTCCCAATCGCAAGGTACGCGAGCAGGTGCTCGCCACCCACGCGCCGGCGCTGACGGTGATCGTCACCGGCATCTTCGACGAACGGTGGCTGCTCGAGATCGAGGCGATCGCGGCGCAGTGAACCGCTTGAGCGCCCACCCCGGCGCAACCGACGATGCTATGTTTTCAATAGCTGTTTGCGCTTGTCAGCCGGGCGTTTCGGCCACTTTCTGCTTGAAGCCGACGCGCCCTGCGCGGGCCGTCAAGCAGCGCGCCGTGGTGCCGCGGCGCCGGCTCTTTTGGCTGGCGGCTTTTCGCGGCGGCGTCTTCTTGACCGCTGCCGGCGCGGTCCCGGAACGCGTGGCGGCCTTTTTCGTGGGCGCTTTTTTCGTAGGCGCTTTTTTCGCGGGCGCCTTTGTCGCGGCGGCCGTGCGCGCGGCACTCTTTTTCGGCGTCGCCTTTTTCGCGACAGGTTTTGCGGCGGCATTCGCTGCAGGTTTCGCAGCGGCGCCCTTGCCGCCCTCGCCAATATCGCGGCCCGCCACTTCGCCCGGCATCGCGGACGGCGGCGCCGGGATCACGTCGGTCACGCCGGTCACGCCGGTCACGCCCGGCTTGGCGGGCTCCTGCGGCCTGGCAACAGCGGTCGTCTTTTTCATCAAGTCGAGCAGCACCTGATGCTCGGCCAGCATGTAGTCGCCGATCTCGGTGATGTCGGGCACCGCGCGGCGGCAGGCAATCAGGCCGTAGTCCATGCGGCCGTTGTAGCTTTGCACGGTGACGTTGAGCGCGGTGCCGTGGCTCGCGATCGACACCGGGTAGTAGCAGGTGACGAGCGCACCGGCGAAGTACATGGCGAACGGCGCGCCGGCGACGTTGGACACCGCGATGTTGGCGACCGGCGGCAGCAGGTTGACGAGCCCCGAGCGGCCGATCATCGACGCCACGCCCGACATGAGCCAGGGCGCGGCGAACATCGGAAAGTCGTCGAGGATCACCGCCTTGAAGCGGTTCATGGTCGACTTGGCATCGGTCGCCGATGCGTTGATTTTTCTCAAACGTTCGAGCGGATCCTTGATGTCGCTCGCGAGGCTGACAAGAATCATGCTGGCCTGGTTGTTGGCGGTGTCGTCGCCGGCTTCGCGCAGGCTCACCGGCACGCCGGCCACGAGCGACTTGTCGGGCAACTCGTTGCTGTCTTTCAAATAGCGGCGCACCGCGCCCGAAACGGTGGCGAGCACCACGTCGTTCAGGGTCACGCCGAAGTGCTTGCCGATCGCCTTGGTCTCGGCGAGCGGAATGGTGCGGCCGGCGAAGCTGCGCTGATTCGTGATCGACACGTTGAACGGCGTGCGCGGTGCGCGAATGTCGAAGCGCTTGGCGAGCGCCTTCGGATCCTTCGCGTCGACATCCTTCATCCCAGGCAGCGCGCCGGGCGACGCCAATTCGCCGATCGCGCGGCCGAGCGCCGGCAGGATGTTGTAGAGCTTGACGTATTGCGCGGCCGTGTTGCGCACGGCCGCCGAGGCGAGTTCGGCCATGCCGAGCTGGTAGCCGCCGGCGCGCGCGCGCGGCCGCGGCGGCTTGACCACGCGGCCCGTCGGCGCGGTATCGAAAATCGCCTTGCCGAGTTCGACCCCGGCCTGGCCGTCGATGCCCGCGTGATGCACCTTGAGGTAGAGCCCGATTTCGCCGCTCTGCAGCCCGTCGATCACGAAGAATTCCCACATCGGCCGGCTGCGGTCCATCAAGGTCGAATGCAGCCGCGCAACATATTGCT
>CBDCKT010000002.1:10000-1468127 GCA_965218415.1 Variovorax sp. | reverse complement strand
GTCGCAACGAATTCACCCTCGCGCGCGAAGCTTCGGCCTTGGCGATCGACGAAATGGATCGCGATCGACTTGAACGGCTTGCCGGCAAAGCGTTCGACGAACCACTGGCTCCATGCCAGGTCGAAGCCGCAGTTGGCCGGCTGCAATGACTGCACCGGAACGCCTCTCTGCACGAGCATTCGAACCCAGCGGCCGTCCGAGCCGAGCCGCGACCAGCTAGCACCGCCGAGGGCCAGAACGACGGCGTCGAAATGCGCATCCAGCACCCCGGCAGGCGTGTCGAAACGCAGATTCGTGGCACGCGCACCGCGTTCGTTTTCGGCTTCTGGCCAACCTTGCCAGCGATGGCGCAAATGAAAGCCGACGCCCGCCGAGCGCAGCCTCGCGAGCCACGCGCGCAGAAGCGGCGACGCTCTCATACCCAGCGGAAAGACCCGCCGAGAGCTGCCGACGAAAGTTTCGATGCCGAGGCCACGCGCCCACGAGCGCACATCGTCGGGGCCAAAGGCGCGCAGCCAGCGCTCGACTTCGGCCCGAGCCACGCCGAAGCGGCCAGCGAACGCATCGAACGGCTCCGTGTGCGTCAAGTTCAGGCCGCCTCTTCCCGCGAGCAGGAATTTGCGTCCGACCGAGGGCATGGCATCGAACACATCGACCTGGACGCCGCCCGCTACCAAGTGCTCCGCAGCCATCAGACCGGCCGGACCTGCGCCGACAACGGCGACCCGGCGCTTTTTCGAGCCCGGCGCGCTCATTCGAGCGCGATCAGTTCGCCCTGCCCGGTCAGGAATGCCGCGCGCACGCCGGCGCCGGGATACGCCGCCTGCACCGCCTCGCGATAGAGCAGCAGTTGCGCCATCAGCGCCGGATCGCGCTCCGGTCGCGCGGCGGATTTGTAGTCGAGCACCCACCAGACCGCAGTTTCGCGGTGCCGCACGAGCCGGTCGATGCGCAAAACCCGGCCCGCATGGACGAGTGTGACTTCGTTCCCGTGCCAGTCGATGCGCTGCGCGTCCCAGGCCCAGCCGCCGGCGCCTGCACTAATGCGCTCAGCCATTCGCAATGCATCACGGGCCGCCTCGGCGTCGAGTTTGAATTCACGCCGAATCGCTTTCAACTGCCCCGCATCGATAGCCTTGCCGTGCCCGGTCCACTCAAGGAGCCGGTGCATCGCCTGGCCGAAAGCGGTGGCGGCGGTGTCGGGTGCACGGGACTCCATACGTTGTTCATTTGCTATGTTTTTAATAGCGGTCTGCGCACGTCCAGTATGGTTCAGAGCCCAATTCAATATAAAAAATGGTTCTGATTCCGTTGGGACTGTCAGCGCGGTGGGCGTATCGCTCAAGTCGACCTGAGCGGCATGTTCTGCCAGTCGATCCCACCAGCTCGGCGCATCCGGATCGGACCGCGACGCACGCACGCCCGACAGCACCAGCCTGCTGCGCGCCCGTGTCGTCGCAACGTACAAGGCATTGACTTCTTCGCGCTGGCGTGCGCCTCGCTCGAACGCCAGATCCGCGACGGACGCATGCCGAAGGGCTGCGCTCGCTGGCCAGAAAGACGAAACGGGTGGGCACCGGCCGCTCGCCAGGCCAGACCACCAGCGTGCCCATCGTCTGAGCGCGAGGTGGCGCCGCGTCGCAATCGAGCAGCAGTACCAACTCGGCTTCCAGGCCCTTGGCGCCATGCACCGTCAGCAAGCGCACCGCGTCTGTCGGCGCCAGCGCCGGCGCCTGGACACCCCCGGCGCGCAATGTACGGACCAGCGCATATGGCGTCGCAAAGCGTGCGTTGTCGACGGCCAGAGACGCTGCGAGCAACGCGCGCAAATTGGCCAGCACGCTGCTTCGAAGCGCGGCTGGCGCGACTTGCGCAAAGCGCGCCAGCACATCGCCGTCCTCGTAGATGGCGGCCAGCGCATCGTGTGGCGGCAGCGCATCTACCCATTGCTTCCAGCGCGCCAGCGAGGCGCCGGCTGAGGCGCCGGCTGAGGCAAGCTGTTCGGGCATGTCTGCTTCGACAAGCAGCGAAAACCAGGTGGCGCGAGCGTCGGCGACGCCGCCGGTAATCGCTGCAGTCGGCGCATTGCGCTCTCTCTGCAGCAACGCCAATTCCACCAGCGCGTCGTCGCCGAAGTTGAACAGCGGCGACCGCAATGCGCGCGCCATCGACAGGTCGTGCCCTGGCGAAACCAGCACGTCGAGCAACGCGACCAGATCCTGCACTTCGGGCGCATCGTGCAGGTCGTTTTTTTCGGGCTGCTGCACGGCGATATGGAGCGCGCGCAACTCGTCCTGCATCACACCGAACCGCGCGCGACGCCGCGACAACACCATGATGTCGGCAGGCGCCACACCTTGTGCGATGGCGTTTGCCAGCCACTGCGCGGCCTGACGGCATTCGTGGGTCGATGCGCGTTCTTCGGCCAGAACGCGGGGTGTCGCGAGGCTGTCGCGCCAGAGGGGTGGCCCGGAATCCGGTTCTGGTCCGATCTCGCTGTCGACCCGCTCGATCAGGGGCAGCGCCAGCACATCGCCGGTCGCAAGCGATTCGGTCGTATGCTTGCGAAAGCCCTCGATCTCTCCGGCTTGCTGCGCCGCTGCCATCGCCGAGTTAACCAGTGCGAGCACCGCGTGCGCGTTGCGATGCGTGTGGTCGCCGCTGAGCAGGTCGCCGCCCAGCGCCTCGGCGATGAAGCGTTCGGCGGCGACGAACACCTGTGGCTCGGCGCGCCGAAAGCGGTAAATGCTCTGCTTCGGATCGCCGACGATGAAAACGCCGGGGCCGGCCTGGCCGCCGCCGGACCCAGCGTAGCCCGAAAGCCAACCGCAGAGCGCCTGCCACTGCATCGGATTGGTGTCCTGGAACTCGTCGATCAGCAGATGCCGGATTCGCGCATCGAGCCGCTCGGCCAGCCAGCCGGACAGGATCGGATCGGACAGCATCCGGTGCGCAGCCGCTTCGACATCGTTCATGTCGACCCATCCATGCTGGCGCTTGAGATCGGAGAAGACCGCCACCAGCTTGCGGCTGAGCCGCGTCATCCGCTGCTGATAGAGCCAGGCCGCATGCTGCGCCGAAGCCGCGCAGCAGCGCACGACAATCTCCTGCGCGGTGCGTACCTGCTCAAGCCCCACCACCTTGGCGCTGAACTTGCGCGGCTCGCCCGCTTGGGTCAGCAAGGCGCCTTGCACGCCATTCGCGTCGCCCGATTCGAGCGCGGCCTCGAGCTCGACGCCCTTCTGCGAAAACGACGGCGCGTTCGCACCGCCCAAAGCGCGTGCCGCGACTGTCAGCAATTCGCGCTGCGCCGGCTCTTCGAGCAACCATCGGGCCGGGGCGGCAAAGCCCGCCATGTCTGGATACTGCCGCCCGAACGGCAAGACGTGATCGCCGACGTCACCGCCTCGATCCGCCAGCGAAAATTCGACTCTTCGCGTCAATGCTTCGTCGAGCGCTTTGCCAGTCTGCGAACGGCCATGGTCGGCGACCAGCGCCCGGTAATCTGCGCCCAACGCGGGATCGGCCAGCAACGCCGCGTAAAAGGGGCGCCAGACCTTGCGCCTCGCGGGGCCGTCGTCTTCGAGCAATTGGTAGGCCGCCGGTAGGCCGAGTTCGCGCAGCAACGCGATCGGCGCATGGCCCAGCAAGCTCGCGAACCAGCCGTGAAAGGTGCGGATCTGGACCGGCCTTCCGGCTTCGAGCGTTTGCCGATAAAGGCCTTTGAGGCGTGGCGCTGCAGCCTCGGCGGCTGTCGCGTCCATCCCGCGCGCACGAAGTTCACGAGCCAGTTCGGGCAGCGACAGCGTCGCGAAACGTTCGAGCCATTGGTCGAGCCGCTCGCGCATTTCGCCGGCGGCTTTCTTGGTGAAAGTGATCGCCAGAATCTCGTGCGGCCTGAACGCATCTGGCTCGAATTCCAGCAACGCGCGCACGATCCGCGAGACCAGCATCCAGGTCTTGCCGGCGCCCGCACACGCCTGGACGGCCACATGGCGACGCGGATCGCAGGCGATCGCATAGAAGCGCTCGCGCGATACCGGGGCGCCGTTATGGCGCAGCGCGGGGCCGTCGGTGCTCGGGGTTGCCATGGTTCAAGGCCAGAAGTCTTTTCGGCACAAGCCGCGTGCGGCGCAGTGATCGCAGACCGCGCCCTCACCCAGCGCTGGTAACGGCGCGCCCGCTTCGATACGCGCGAAATCGTGGACGATGCCTTCGATCAAAGCGTCGCGGGCGTCGACGATCTGGTGCTGTTCCACGAGCCGCGTGCCGCTCGATTTTTCTCCGACGTTGACGTAGGCGGCGCGCAAGGTGTCGTCTTCGAGCAGCGCGGCGTAGAAGGCAAGTTGCGTATCCTCGTCGGGCTGCTTGACGCGGTTGCGGGTTTTGGCAAGCGCCTCTGTTTTGTAGTCGATCACCAGCGTGCGGCTATCGGCCTCCTCATCAATGCGACCGATGCGACCGATGCGACCGACACGATCGATGCGGTCGATCCGGCCAATCAGCCGCAACTGGCCGAGCGGCTGCTCACGCGCACTTTCGGCTTCGGCGAAGGTCGCCGATTCGCTTTTCTCGTACGCCTCGAGCCAGTCGAGATAGCCGTCGCGCGTCGCCGGCCACGCGGCCGCGAACGGCAAAAACGCCGCGTCCGACAATCCAAGCTCCCGCATGCTGCGCTCCGACGCTATCGAAATAAGAGCGGTCCGCGCACGCCGGTCGGACGTTGGCGACTCTTTTAATGCCGAATGGAAATGGCGTAAGACCAAGTGCAGCCAGGTGCCGAAATCGCGCTTGTCGAGTTCGGTATCGAGCTCGTCGGCGCTGGCCAGACCAAGTTGGCGCAGCGCGAAGAACCGGTACGGACAGCGCCTGAGGTCTTCGTATGCGCTGGCCGACAGCGCGGCGATCGGCAATCGATCGCCCTGCGGCAGTGGATGAAGAGTCGGCACCGGCGTCAACGCGCGCTGCACGCGCGGGTCGGGCGCCAGTGTCGCGCGGCCATCGAGCAGGAGCGACTGCACCAGCGGGCTCGGCCGCATCGTTTCACCGCCGCCATCGCCGCAATGCCAGAGGACGTCGCAATGCCGGGCACTCGCCGGTGCCTCGATCCACTGCGAAAACGCAGCCCGGTGTGCCGCTGCGAGCGCGTCGCGCGATGGCATTGCTAGCGCAGCGCGTTGTCGGGCGCTCCAGGGACCTGGCGGCTCCGGCGCCGCGGGCAGCCGACGCTCGTCGCAGCCCGGCATGACGACGGCCGCAAAGCTGCGCCCGAGCATGTGGTGCAGCGGCATGACGACCACCTGGACTGCGGCCTCCGGCGGCGAGGTCGGCACGAAAGATTCCGCTTCGAGCACGTCGCGCACCCAGGCGATCAAGTCGGCCAGCGAAACGGGCCGTGAAGCCGTCCGGCCGTCACGCGACGCGGCGGCTGGCCACAGCGCTTCTAATGGATCGGCATCGAGATGCAGCGCGCCGAGCACTTGCGCACCGGCGCGGTCGGTGCAAAGCGGCTCCCAGCTTTTTCCGAGCCGAAGCAGCGCGCGCATCGCATCGAGCCAATCGGGCAGAGAACGCTTTTCGCGCGCTGGTGCCAGGAAGGCTTCGATCGTGTCGGTCAAAGTGCGCAGGGCGACATCGTCCGGATGATGGCTCGCAGCCGAAGCCGAAACCCAATCCGACCAATCGCGCAACCCCAGGCGACGCAAGCGCGCTTCGAGCCGCGCGACCGTCGTCGCATCGAAAGCCGGCGCCCATTTAAGCCAATCGAGCACCGCATCGCTGCCGGCGCCGCGCATGGCCGCCTGCAATGCACTCATCAGGGTCGCTCCGGCCCGCGTGGTCGAAAGCTTCCAGCCGGTTTCGTCGTGCAGCACGACACCTCGTCCGGCCAGCAGCGCCGAAATGCGCCGGGTCAGCACCCGGTCGATTGCCGCCAGCGCGACGGGCGCGCGGCCTTCGCCCAGATGACGCAGCACGCAGGCAGCCGCACGTTCGGCTTCGTCTTCCGGATCGGTGGCTTCGTGCAGTTGTACCGGGTCGGATGGCAGTTCAGGCCTCGAGGCGGATGCACCATCCAGCAATGACATCCGGAAAAACCGGTCGCCGAACGCAGGTGCGAGCGCATTGACCAAAGGCTCCGCCTGCAAGCCATCAAGAACGATCAATGCATTGGTTTGAAATGTGCTGGTTCCATCGAGCAAGAGGTCGCTTGCATAGCCGGAGGCGCCCGCCCACGCGACGGCGATCCGCGCCAGCGCTGTTTCAGTCGCGAACCACCCGCTTTCGGAGTTTGCCGAGCCGGCCATGACGATCGCATCGGCACGGCTGCTCCAATCGCGCCGATCGGGCAAGGGGACGGCAGCGGCAAGCGGTGCGAGTTGGTGCGCCATGTCGAGCAGGCGTCCTGGCAGCACCGTTTGAGGCGAACCCAGCCCCGCGGCCTCCAGCAACGATCGCGCCACGACGAGGTCGATCGCCCGATCGAATGCGAGATCCCCCTCGCCTGGCACCGAAGCGCCAATACTTCGCACCCAGCTTCGGGTCGTTTCGAAACGCGGTGCGAATCCCGGCGCTGCGCACTGCGACCAGGCATTGCGCGCGGCTGGCACCAACTGCGCATAGGGCAGCAGCACGACGACCCGTGCCGGATGCAGCGCATGCTTGCCGATCAGCTCGGCGATCCGGTAGATCAATCCATTCGAGGCGAACCAGAGCGGTGATGCAGCCGATTCGATTGCGACTTTTGAAAATGGCGTGATCGCAGATTCAGGCAAAGTCACTGCGCCTTTCCGTACATATGCTCAAACTGATACTTGGTGTCGCGTCGGCCGCTGCACGGGACGCTTTCATACGAGGTTTCTGTCACAATGAATTCGACTTTAGCGCCGCATGGAGCCTTTCCGTGCCGAAGGAATCATCATGGCCAGTGAACGTATCAAACATGTTTCCGATTCGTCGTTCGACGACGAGGTATTGAAATCCGAGCAGCCGGTACTGGTCGACTATTGGGCTGAATGGTGCGGCCCCTGCAAGATGATTGCGCCGATCCTCGACGAAGTGTCGGGCACCTATGAAGGCCGCTTGCAGGTCGCCAAGATGAATGTCGACGAAAACCGCGACATTCCCGCCAAGTTCGGCATTCGCGGTATTCCGACCCTGATGCTGTTCAAAGACGGTAAGCTGGCTGCCACCAAAGTCGGCGCAATGAGCAAGGCCCAACTCACTGCTTTCATCGATCAGCAACTGGCGTGAATCGCGCCGGCCCCCCGCGACGACCGGGGTTTTTGCGAGCGGCGTGCCAGGTGCCGCCCGCGAACATAGTTGGTAGCGACGGCGCTTTCCTGACATAATCATTGTCAAATCGCCAAGGTGCTGGTCAAGCGCCTGGTTCGAATTCCCCGGTTTGTGCGGCTCCTCTCGCCTCACTGCAGACCTCCCCTTTTTGTTGTTCGCGTCCGATCATTCGTCGACCATCCCCTTCGCGGGAATTCTTTGCCCCACACGGGGACGTACTCCATGCATTTAAACGAACTCAAGGCACTGCACGTGTCTGAAGTCCTCAAGCAGGCAGAAGCGCTCGAGATCGAAAACGTCGGCCGAATGCGCAAGCAGGAGCTGATGTTCGCCATCATCAAGAAGCGCGCGAAGGCTGGCGAGCAGGTGTTTGCGGATGGCGTGCTCGAAATTCTGCCCGACGGGTTCGGCTTCCTGCGCAGCCCCGACACCAGTTTCACGGCCAGCACCGACGACATCTACATTTCGCCGAGCCAGGTGCGGCGCTTCAATCTTCACACCGGTGACATGGTCGAGGGCGAAGTGCGGACGCCCAAGGACGGTGAACGCTACTTCGCCTTGACCAAGCTCGACAAGGTCAACGACGCGCTTCCCGAGCAGAACAAGCACAAGGTGATGTTCGAGAACTTGACGCCGCTGTTCCCGAAGGAGCTGATGCGGCTGGAGCGCGACAACTTCAAGGGCGAAGAGAACATCACCGGCCGGATCATCGACATCATCGCGCCGATCGGCAAAGGCCAGCGTGCGCTGCTGGTGGCGCCACCCAAGAGCGGCAAGACGGTAATGATGCAGCACATCGCGCATGCGATTGCCGCCAATTACCCTGAAGTGCACATGATGGTGTTGCTGGTCGACGAGCGGCCGGAAGAAGTCACCGAGATGCAACGCACGGTCAAGGGCGAAGTCATTGCTTCGACCTTCGATGAGCCGGCTGCGCGCCACGTGCACGTGGCAGAGATGGTGATCGAGCGCGCCAAGCGGCTGGTCGAATTGAAGATGGACGTGGTCGTCCTGCTCGATTCGATCACGCGGCTCGCGCGGGCCTACAACAACGTCGTTCCGTCATCGGGCAAGGTGTTGACCGGCGGCGTCGATTCGAACGCGCTGCAGCGCCCCAAGCGATTTCTCGGCGCGGCACGAAACGTCGAAGAAGGCGGGTCCCTCACGATCATCGGAACGGCCCTCATCGATACCGGCAGCCGGATGGACGAAGTGATCTTCGAGGAATTCAAGGGTACCGGCAACTCCGAGATCCATCTCGATCGGCGGCTTTACGAGAAGCGCGTGTTTCCGTCGATCCAGCTCAACCGCAGCGGCACCCGCCGCGAAGAACTTCTGCTGCCACCCGAAATTTTGCAGAAGACCCGCATCCTTCGCCAGCTCATGTACAACATGGACGAGGTCGAGGCGATGGAGCTCATGCTCAAGAACATGAAGGCGACCAAGACGAATCTCGAGTTCTTCGACATGATGCGCCGCGGTGGCTGACACGGGATTCCACTGTTCGCGCTATGAGATAATCGTGGGTTAACGTGAAAAGTGCAGCGCCTGTTACCCGAACGGATCGTCGAGCAGGCAAATTCGCAACCCTGCACTGTGGCTCTCACAACGAAGGACTCCCATGAAAGAAGGTATTCATCCAGCGTATCGCGAAGTCTGCTTCGTGGACGTTTCCAACGGCTTCAAGTTCGTCACGCGGTCGTGCGTGAACACCAAGGACACGGTCAAGGCCGACGATGGGCGTGAACTGCCGCAATACAAGCTGGACACTTCGAGCGAATCGCATCCGTTCTATACCGGCACTCAAAAGTCGGTCGACAACATGGGTGGGCGGGTCGAGAAGTTCCGCAATCGCTTCGGCAAGACCGCCGCCAAATAAGCGGCCTGCCTCGAGTCGGTACCGGCCAGGCGCCGGACGTTGCTCCAGCCCGAAGGGCAGCCCGGATTTCCGTGCTGCCCTTTTTTATTGCGTTTTCAGTTGACGCCTCCCCCTTGAATCAGCCGACCCCAGCCATCGTTGCCCAGAGTGCCGTCCGCAGGTTGCCGCGGCTTGCGTTGCTATTGCTCTGTGCGGCTTACCTGCTACCGGGCCTTGTCGGTCGGGGTCCCTGGAAGACGGCCGATGTCGTGGCGTTCGGTTACATGGCGGAATTGGCGCGTTCGGGCCACAGCCTGGCGCAATGGTTCGATCCGCGTCTGCTCTATCTGCCGCCGGAAACGCCGGCGCTGCTGCCCTACTGGATTGGCGCCTGGGCGATCAAGATTTCACCGGCCTGGATCAGTCCCGATCTGGCAGTGCGGTTCGTGTTCGCGCTGCTGCTATGGGGTACTTTCACCACGACCTGGTCGGCCGTGTACTTTCTCGCACGCACGTCGGCCGCGCAACCAGTGGCCTTCGCATTCGGCGGCGAGGCACAGCCGAAAGACTATGCACGCGCGGTTGCGGACGGTGGGCTTCTGGCGCTGATCGGCTGTTTCGGTCTGGCGCAGCTCGGGCACGAGACCACGCCGGCCCTGGCGCAGCTCTTCTTCGCGTCCAGCCTCTTCTATGGTGTCTGTGCGCTTCCCTATCGGAGGGTCGGACCGACCATCGCCGTGTTGCTCGGCAGCACCGGATTGGCGCTCAGCGGCGCACCCGCGCTCGCGTTGCTGCTCGGCTTCGGTAGCCTGGCAATTGCCTGGCGGCAGCGTCGCCGCGCCGTCGGCCGATCGCCCGCGATGGCTTCCATCGACTTCGACGGCGCACCGGCGCCCGGCGCCTCCTATCCGGCCGGCGCGATACTGACCCTGGTCATCGGCTTCGTGATGGCGCTCGCGCTCTCGCTCGCGCTCCACTTGCTGCAGTGGCGCTTCAACTTGCCGGGCAGTCGAAACGGCGTCAGCGCGCCGTCCGAACTGAGGAGCTTGTTGAACCTGCTGCTGTGGTTTACCTGGCCGACCTGGCCGCTCGCGATCTGGACGCTCTGGCGCTGGCGCAGGCAGCTCAAGGCGCGCCATGTCGCCTTACCCGTCCTTTTCCTCGCGATTCCGCTGCTCGCAACGTTCACCACGAGTTTCGGAGAGCGCTCGCTGCTGCTCGGTCTGCCTGCGTTGGCGACTCTGGCGGCATTCGCGCTGCCGACTTTCCGGCGCAGCGCAGCCGCGCTGATCGACTGGTTCACTTTGCTTTTTTTCAGCGGATCGGCAATCGTCATCTGGGTCATCTGGATCTCGGTGCAAACCGGCATACCACCCAAGCCCGCAGCCAACGTGGCCCGGCTCGCGCCCGGTTTCGTGCCCGAGTTCTCGGCACCCGCATTCGCTTTTGCATTGATCGCGACCGTTGCATGGTGCTGGCTCGTCAAATGGCGAACCGGTCGCCATCGGTCCGCGCTCTGGAAGACCTTCGTACTGCCGGCCGGGGGCGCGGCGCTATGCTGGCTGCTCGTCAACACGCTTTGGCTGCCGGCGCTCGATTACGCGCGCAGTTATGCGCCGCAGGTCAGTGCGATCGAGGCGAAGGTTGGCAACCCCGAATGCATTTCGGAACTGGGGCTCGCACGTGCACACATTGCCGCCATACGGCATGCGGGTGGATTCCTCTTGCGGCCGCTCACGAGTGCGAGCACCTGTGACTGGTTGCTGGTAAATCCGGAGGCGCTGGAGCGATTGCGCTTTCTCGTGACCTTGAGCGAATGGCGCCTGATCGGCACGCTGCGGCGCCCGACCAGTGCGAACGACGATCTATTGCTCTACCAGCGCATTGGCGTCGGCGGCGGTCCATCACCAACGGCACGCAAACCTGCAACGCCAGCGCCGGAGCCGGAGCCGACCCAGGCGACGCTCGTGCCCGATCCGGCTTCTATCGGCCGGTGAGCGAAGCGCGCGTCATCGGCCAGCACGCGGGCACCGTGCTGGTCGGCCAGCTGGCCGTTATGGCGTTCGGCGTGACCGACACCATCGTTGCGGGCCGCTTCGACGCGACGGCGCTTGCCGCGCTGTCGGTTGGCTCTGCGATCTTCATCACCGTTTACGTCGCGCTGATGGGCATGTTGCAGGCGCTGCTGCCGATCTGGGCCGAACTGCGCGGCGCGGGTCGCACCACGGAGGTGGGCCGGTCAGTTCGCCAATCGCTCTACCTCTGCCTTGCTGCTTGCGTGCTCGGCATGACGGTACTGCTCGCGCCGAACGCGTTGCTGCGCTGGACGGAAGTGCCGCCTCCCATGCGGGTCGGCGTGACCCGTTACCTGCAAATACTCGCCTTCGCGCTGCCGCCGATGCTGCTGTTTCGCATCTACAGCACCCTGAACCAGAGCCTGGGCAAGCCGCTACTGGTGAGCTGGCTTCAATTGGCGTCGCTCGGCATCAAGCTGCCGCTGTCGATCTGGTTCACGTTCGGTGGCGCCGGCTTGCCGGCGATGGGCCTGGTCGGATGCGCCTGGGCGACGCTCGTAGTTCACCTCGGCATGATGACGGTGGCGTTCGCATTGCTGCGCACCCAGTCGCTGTATCGGCCTTATGCGCTGTGGCGTTCGATCGAACGGATCGACTGGGCCGAGATGCGCGCGTTCGCAAGGCTCGGCGTTCCTGCGGGGCTCGCGGTTCTGGTCGAGGTCACGTCGTTCACCTTGATGGCGCTATTCATCGCGCGGCTCGGCGTCACTGCCGCGGCGACCCATCAAATCGCATCGAACTTGACTGCCGTCGCCTACATGGCACCTTTGTCTCTCGGCATTGCGACCAGCGCGCGCGTCAGCTATTGGCTCGGCGCAGGCCACGCTGCGCAAGCACGCCGATCGTGTGCCATCGGCGCAGCGATCACGATCGGCGCTGCACTGGTGCTTGCGGCGGCGATGGTGCTCCTGCGGCACCCTCTGGCAAACCTTTATTCCGAGGACGCCGTCGTGGCGATGGCGGCATCGCAAGTTCTGCTGGCGACAGCCGTCTACCATCTGGCCGACGCCGTGCAAACCTTGTGCGTTTTCGTGCTCAGAAGCTGGCGCGTGACGATTGCACCGCTCGTGATCTATTGCGTTTTGCTATGGGGCGGCGGATTGGCGGGTGGCTACATGCTTGCCTACACAGGCATCGGGCCGTGGCCCGCGATGCGCAGCCCGATGGCGTTCTGGATCGCGAGTTCTGCCGCCCTGGTGCTCACCGCAGCGCTGTTCAGCGTACTGCTGTGGCGAACCGCCAGGCGCTCGATCTAAGTGCCATCACGAGCGATTTCACGAGCGACTTCGGGCTTGGAAAACGCCCCTCACGCGTCGACTGGTACAGCGAACTCGGCCTGGGCCTCACGGACCCGGTTTTTCGGGAACAGAAGTGCAAACCGCGAGCCCCTGCCGAGCTGGCTGTCGATTTGCAACTCCGCACCATGGCGTTGCGCGACGTGCTTGACGATGGCCAGGCCGAGCCCGGTGCCGCCGGTTTCCCGCGAGCGGCTGCGGTCGATCCGATAGAAGCGCTCGGTGAGCCTCGGAATATGCTCGGGGGCGATTCCGGGGCCGCTGTCTGTGACGGCATATTCGGCGCGCCCATCGGCCAGCACGCGCCAGCTCACGTCGATCGTGCCGCCGTCCTGCGTATAGCGGATCGCATTGCTCAGCAAATTGGACATCGCGCTTTGCAGCTCGGTCGGTGCGCCTGCGAGCTCGCAGTCGCGTTCGGCATGAACCCGGAGGCGATGGCCGAGCAACGCGAGACGCCCGGACAGCCCTTGTGCCTCTTCCTCGCAGCGCTGCAGCAAAGCGTGCACCGACGTCCACTGGTTGACTGGCGGCGGTGCGTTGCCTTCGAGCTTCGACAGGGTCAGCAAGTCATCGACGAGGGTCCCCATGCGCTGCGATTGCTGCGCCATCAACGCGAGGTAGCGGGCTCGCTCGCGCGCATCGAGCGGCAAGTTCTGCAGCGTTTCGATAAAGCCAATCAGCACGGTGAGCGGCGTGCGGATTTCATGCGAGACATTCGCGACGAAATCCCGCCGCATCGCTTCGGCCTGCTCGAGCGCGGTCACGTCGCGCGTGAGCAGCATCCGCCGGCTGCCCGCATACGGATGGGCCTGCACCGACAGCCGGATCGGCGGCCCCTGGCGAGCGCCCGAAGCAGGCGGCAGATTGAACTGCACCGCGTAGGCATAGTTCCACGAACCCAGGTAAGAGACGAAGGTCGGTTCACGCACCAGATTCACCAGGTGCTGCATCAGATCCCGATCGGGGTCGATACCGAATTGCGCGGCTGCCGTCTGGTTGCACCATTCGATTCGGCCCTGCTCGTCGAGCAACACCACACCATTGGGCGACGCCTGAATGGCGGCCAGGAATTCGTCGAGCCGCATTTCGGCCTGACGCGTGAGCTGCTCACGCGAGCGCAGAAGGTGCCGGGTCCGTTCCGACAACTCGCCCCAGATGCCTGGGCCATTCGCCGGCAACGCCACCGCATCGGAGCGCAATGCACGCAGCAGCCGCCCGGCATGCCATCCTTCGACGAGCGCCCAGCACAGCACGCCGCACCAAGCCCCAAGCCACGCGTATTTCAAGCCAAAAATAGCTGAAACGCCCGCTGCACCAGCGCAGCTAGCTATTAAAAACGTAGCAAGTCGAAAAGGCATCGCGAGCGATTATCGGTTGAGCCCGAGTGCTCGAACGCTGCAAAACCCTAAACCGTGGCTTGCGCAGTGAGCCGATAGCCGGCGCCGCGCACCGTTTCCACCATGACCGCTGCAGCGCCCAGCGACTCGCGCAGTCGCTTGACATGCACGTCGACCGTGCGTTCTTCGATGTAGACGTGATCGCCCCAAACCTTGTCGAGCAACTGGGCACGGCTGTGCACCCGTTCCGGATGCTGCATCAGAAAGGCGAGCAACTTGAATTCGGTCGGGCCGACCTTGAGCGCCGAGCCCTGCCAGCTCACGCGATGGGTGGCGGTGTCGAGTGCCAGTTCGCCGATGTCGAGCCGTTCCGCGGTCGGTTCGGGCGCGCGCCGGCGCAGCACCGCCCGGATACGGGCAAGCATTTCCTGGGTCGAGAACGGCTTGGTGATGTAGTCATCCGCGCCTGCATCGAGCCCGGCGATCTTGTCGGGCTCGTCACCGCGCGCTGTGAGCATGAGGATCGGAATCTTTTTCGTCCGTTCGTCACGGCGCCAGCGCCGCGCCAATTCCAGCCCGTTCTCACCGGGCAACATCCAGTCGAGCAGGATCAAGTCGGGTACGCCACTCTCGATTTCGCGCCGTGCGGCCGCACCGTCGGCAGCCCACAGCGGATCGAAGCCGTTGTGCCGCAGATTGACCGCGATCAACTCGGCGATCGCCGATTCGTCTTCGACGATCAGGACGCGGGGCTTGATCATCATGGGCTGCGCCCGATCACGACAGCGCCGATTCGATCTCTTCCATCGAGCGGTGGCGCACGTCGGCGCCCTTGACGATGTAGATGATGAATTCGGCGATGTTTTTCGAGTGATCCCCGATGCGTTCGATCGCCTTGGCCAGAAACAGCAAATCGAGACTCGACGAAATGGTCCGCGGATCTTCCATCATGTAAGTCACCAGCTTGCGCACGAAGCCGTCGAACTCCTTGTCGATCAGGTCGTCTTCCTTCAGGATCGACAGCGCCGCGGCAGTGTCGAGCCGCGCGAATGCGTCGAGCGCCTTGCGCAGCAGGTTGGATGCCATATCGGCCGCGATCCGGATTTCGCTCGAAGGCAACGAGCGCGGCGCCCCGCTCTCGATGATCGACTTGACCATGCGCGCGATCTTGTTGGCCTCGTCTCCGACGCGCTCGAGGTTGGCCGTTGTCTTGGAGATCGCGATCAGCAATCGAAGATCTCGCGCTGTCGGCTGGCGCCGCGCAATGATCGAGGACAGATCGCGGTCGATCTCCATCTCCATCGAATTGACCTGGTGCTCGATCTGCATCACGCGATCGGCGGTTTCGGCATCGAAATGCGAGAGCGCGTACACCGCCTGGTGAATCTGCGCTTCGACCACGCCACCGAGCTCCATCACACGCGAGGAAACGCCGTTGAGTTCGGTGTCGAACTGGCTGGAGAGATGTCTTTCGGTCATGCTTGCCTTCCTTCTGCGTCGTGAACATACGGGTGCCGGGCCATTGCCCTACCCGAAACGACCCGTGATGTAGTCTTCCGTTTCCCTGCGCTGCGGCTTGAAGAACATCCGTTCGGTATCGCCAAATTCGATCAAATCGCCCAGATACATGTAGGCGGTGTAATCGCTGCAACGCGCCGCTTGCTGCATGTTGTGGGTCACGATGACCACCGTGTAGTCGCTCTTGAGCTCGGCGATCAGTTCCTCGATTTTCGCCGTGGAGATCGGGTCGAGCGCGGAGCACGGTTCGTCGAGCAGCAAAACCTCGGGCTTGATCGCAATGCCGCGCGCGATGCACAGGCGCTGCTGCTGACCGCCCGAAAGACCCGAGCCGCTTTGCTGCAGCTTGTCCTTCGCTTCGGTCCAGAGCGCCGCCTTTTTGAGCGCCCACTCGACGCGCTCGTCCATTTCGGTCGCGCTCAAGTTTTCGAACAGCTTCACGCCGAAAGCGATGTTGTCGTAGATCGACATCGGGAACGGTGTCGGCTTTTGAAATACCATGCCGACCTTCGCGCGTACCAGCGCCACGTTCTGTTTGGAAGTGAGCAGGTTTTCGCCGTCGAGTTCGATAACTCCTTCGGCGCGCTGGTCGGGGTAGAGCTCGAACATCCGGTTGAAGGTGCGCAGCAAGGTCGACTTGCCGCAGCCCGAAGGGCCGATGAAAGCGGTGACCTTGTTCTCGGGAATCTCGAGGTTGATGTTCTTCAGCGCCTGAAACTTGCCATAGTAGAAATTCAGATCACGCACCGATATTTTGGAGCGAACAGCTTGGGGTGCAAGAACGGCGGACATCGGTCGGCTTTCAGTGTTTGGAGCGCGTGAGAACCCGCGCGAGGACGTTGAGCGCGAGCACCGCGACCGTGATCAGGAACACACCGGCCCACGCCAGCTCCTGCCAGTTTTGATAAGGGCTCATCGCGAACTTGAAAATCGTCACCGGCAGGCTCGCCATCGGTTGCGACACATCGGCGGTCCAGAACTGGTTGCTCAGCGCGGTGAAGAGGAGCGGCGCAGTCTCCCCGGCAATGCGGGCCACGGCGAGCAGCACGCCGGTCACGACGCCGGCTCGTGCGGCGCGCAAGGTGATGCTCATGATCACCTTCCACTTCGGCGTGCCGAGCGCATAGGCTGCCTCGCGCAAACCCGAGGGCACGAGTTGCAGCATGTTCTCGGTCGTGCGGATCACGACCGGAATCACGATCAACGCCAGCGACAGTCCGCCGGCCAACCCGGAAAAAGTTTTGAAATAAGCCACGACTACCGCATAGACGAAAAGGCCGATCACGATCGATGGCGCCGACAACAATATGTCGTTCACGAACCGGGTCACCGACGACAGCCAGCCATGCGGGTTGTACTCGGCCAGATAGATGCCCGCCATGATCCCGATCGGGGTGCCGACGAAAGTCGCGAGCCCGACCATCACGAGCGAGCCGAAGATCGCGTTGGCGAGCCCGCCCGCTTCGTTCGGCGGTGGTGTCATCTCGCTGAACACCGACAGGGCGAGGCCGCCCAGACCCAGGCGCAAGGTGGACCACAAAATCCAGACCAGCCAGAAAACGCCGAAAGCCATTGCGGCCAGCGACAGGGTCAGCGCGACGATGTTCATCCGCTTGCGCGCGGCATATCTGGAAGCCCGCGCCCGCGACGCCTGCGACGCCTTCGCGCAAGCGGTCGATGCGTTGGTCGATGCGGTATTCACGACTTCTTGCCCTCGCGTTTTTGCATTTGCGCGAGCAGCAGCTTGGACAGCGACAGCACCACGAAGGTGATGAAGAACAAGACCAGGCCGAGGTACATCAGCGACGCCTGATGCAGACCTTCACCGGCTTCGGCGAATTCGTTGGCCAGCACCGACGTGATCGAATTGGCCGCCTCGAACAGCGACAGCGAATCGAGCTGGCTGGTGTTGCCGATCACGAAGGTCACGGCCATGGTTTCGCCGAGCGCGCGGCCCAGGCCGAGCATGATGCCGCCGACCACACCGGCGCGGGTGTAAGGCAGCACGACCTTGGAGACGACCTCCCACGTCGTCGAGCCCAGTCCATAGGCCGATTCCTTGAGCAGCGGCGGCGTCACCTCGAACACATCGCGCATCACGGCCGCGATGAATGGAATGATCATGATGGCCAAAATGATTCCGGCCGACAGAATGCCGATGCCAACAGGCGGACCGGTCACCAGATTGCTCAGAAACGGTACGCCCGCGAACAGGCGTTGCAACGGCTGCTGAATATAGGTCGAGAGAATCGGCCCGAACACGAGCAAACCCCACATGCCATAGACGATCGACGGCACCGCGGCGAGCAGCTCGATCGCCGTTCCGAGCGGTCGTTTGAGCCAGCCCGGCGACATCTCGGTCAAAAAAAGCGCGATGCCGAAGCTCACCGGCACTGCGATCAACAACGCGATGAGCGATGTCGCCAGGGTGCCGTAAATCATCGCCAGCCCGCCGTACTCGTCCTGCACCGGATCCCAAACGCTGGTCGTCAAAAATCCGAGGCCGAACTTCGAAATCGCGGGCCAGGCGCCGACCAGCAACGACAACAAAATACCGATCAACAGCAGCAAGGTCAACACCGCCGCGGCCATCGCAGCCAGTCCGAACAGCCGGTCGGTCATCGCGCCGGTGCGCGGCTTTTTCGCGGGTGGCGGATTGACCGAAGCACTCGCACGCTGCCGGGCCGCCAGATCGAGCGTGGTCGCTGTCGCGGGAAAGGTCGATGACACGGATGCCTCCGAAGAAACAAGGGGCGCCGAGGGCGCCGGGCCGACAGGCTTGCTCATGGCGCGCACTTTACGACGAGCGGACGGCCGGTTCAGTCCCGTCTGCTCGCCATGCGCGCGCCGTCCCGGTGCGCGGTTTTACTTTGCGGCGACTGTCTTGCCCGAACCATCCTTGATTTCGGTCCATGCCGTGTGGATGGACTTTTTCACCGGATCGGGCATCGGCACATAGTCGAGTGCCGCAGCGTATGGGTCGCCGTTGGCGTAAGCCCAGTCGAAAAACTTCAGCACCGCAGCGGCTTTTTCGGGATTGTCCTGCGACTTGTGCATCAGGATGAAAGTGGCGCCCGAGATCGGCCAGGCGTCTTTGCCTTCCTGATTCGTCAGCACCTGGTAGAAGGTTTTAGACCAGTCCGCGCCGGCAGCTGCGCCCTTGAAGGCGCTATCGTCCGGCGACACGAAGGCGCCCGACGCGTTCTTCATCTGCGCATAGGTCATCTTGTTTTGCTTGACATAGGCGTACTCGACATAGCCGATCGAATTGGGCAGGCGGCTGATGAACGCCGCAACGCCTTCGTTGCCCTTGCCGCCGGCACCGGTCGGCCAGTTCACTGCCGTACCGTCGCCAACCTTGCTCTTCCAGTCTGCGTTGACCTTCGAAAGATAGTTGGTAAACAAAAACGTGGTGCCAGAGCCATCGGCGCGGCGCACCGGCGCGATCGCCGCGTCAGGCAGCGCGAGCGACCCATTGAGCGCCTTGATCGCCGGATCGTTCCATTTCGTGATCTTGCCGAGGTAGATGTCGCCGAGCACCTGGCCGTCGAGCTTGAGCTGTCCAGGTGCGATTCCCTTGATGTTGACGACCGGAATGACCCCGCCGATCACCGTCGGGAACTGCATCAGGCCCTTTTCCTTCAATTCCTCGTCCTTGAGCGGCATGTCCGAGGCGCCGAAATCGACGGTTTTTGCGCTGATCTGCTTGATGCCGGCGCCGGAACCGACCGACTGATAGTTGACCTTGTCACCTGTTGCCTTGTTGTATTCGGAGGCCCATTTGGCATACAGCGGCGCCGGAAAGCTCGCACCAGCACCGGTCACGTCTTCCGCGAATACGGGCGTGTGTGCGAATGCGACGCTAAAAAGACCGGCAGCGGCCAGGCGGAACGGAGAGGTGGTTTTCATGCGTGTTTCCTTCGTTTGAATCTGGCTGAATCCCGGCGAGAGCCATTCGACTCCGGCGGGCCTGTGGGAACTGTAGGAAGCTTGTGTGACGTGCTCGTGACAGTTTTCGACCCCTCGATAACCGTGTCACCGACTTGTCACGATGCGAATGCACGCTGCATCGTCGCCTGCACGGGGCGCCTGCCGGCTACCATCGCTAAATCCATCGCTAAATCCATCGCCAGGTGCCGGTGTCACCTCATGCCATGGGTTCACCCCGACGATGGCCCAAACCCCACGAACACCGCGAACACCCCGAACACCGATCCTCATGAAAAACGGAACACGACTGGCCGCTGTCGATCTCGGCTCCAACAGTTTCCGACTCGAAATCGGCGAACTCGAAAACGGCCAGATCCACCGCGTTGAATACCTGAAGGAAACAGTTCGGCTTGGCAACGGGCTGGATTCGGCGCGCAACCTAACTCCTGAAGCGATGCAGCGCGGTTGGGACGCGCTGGCGCGCTTCGGCGAGCGACTGGCCGGCTGCGACGCATCGCTGGTGCGGGCCGTCGCGACCCAAACCTTGCGTGAGGCGCGCAACCGGCAGGAGTTTTTGCTGCGCGGGCGGACCGCACTGGGCTTCGGCATCGACATCATTCCGGGACGCGAAGAGGCTCGCCTGATCTACAGCGGCGTGACCCACATGCTGCCGCAGACGGAAAACTCCGGCAGCGAGCGCCGGCTGGTGGTCGATATCGGCGGGCGCTCGACCGAAATGGTGCTCGGCCAGGGGCTGGAGCCGCAAACCATGGAGTCTTACCGAGTCGGCAGCGTGGCCTGGTCGATGAAGCACTTCCCCGAGAACCAGTTCACCGCCGGCGCCTTCCACAATGCCGAGGTGGCAGCCAAGGCGGTGCTCGACGACGCCCTAGCAAACTACACGCGCGAGCATTGGGATGCGGCCTACGGTGCGTCCGGCACGATCGGCGCGGTCGGCGACGTGCTCGTCGCAGCCGGTGGCGAGGCCGGCATCGTCACGCGCGACGGGCTCGACTGGCTGCGCGAGCGTTTGCTCAAGGCCGGCCATGCCGACAAGCTGCGCATCGATGGCATGCGCGACGACCGCAAGCCGGTGATCGGCGGCGGCCTGGCGGTGTTGCGCGCGGTATTCGACCTGCTCGACATCGAGCGCATGCATGTGGCTGTCGGTGCCCTGCGCCACGGCGTGCAGTACGAACTGCTGACCCGCGACAGCGAAGTGGCCGACATGCGCGACGCCGCAGTCGCTGGGCTCGCCGAGCGTTTCGGCACCGACGCAGCGCAACGGCAGCGCGTTTGCGAAACCGCCGAGGCGCTCTTCGTGCAACTGGTGCCGGCCGCGCGCCGCGGGAGCGCCGAAAATCGCCGCAGCGCCGAAAGCCGGGCCGGCCGCGCGCTGCGCGCATTGCGCTGGGCCGCGCAGTTGCATGAGATCGGCACCCTCATCTCGCACAGCACCTATCACAAGCACGGCGCCTACATCCTCGACAACAACGATGTGCCGGGCTTCACGAGCGACGAGCTGCACGGGCTCAGCCAACTCGTTTTGGGCCATCGCGGCAAGTTGCGCAAGCTCGAGGCAGCCCTCGACGACGAAAGCTACGCGCATCAATTGCTCGCGCTGCGGCTCGCCGTGATCCTGTGTCATGCGCGCCGCGATCCCGAAGCCAAAGCGCTCACGCTCGCGTTCAATGGCGACAAGCGGTTCTCGATCGCCTGGAAAAATGGCTGGGCCGAAGCGTTCCCGCAATCGGCGCACCTGCTGCGCGAAGAAACCGTGGCGTGGCAGAAAACCCGGTGGGACGTTGCTATCGAGGATTGAGTTTCTGGCTGACCATTCACAACTGCTACAAATTAAATAGCTGTCTGCGCACGTCCAGTATACGTTTCAGCCATTTTTCTTGTAAATCCTGAAACTGGGCGGTGTGATGCGCCCTCACAGCATGTCGGGCGACTGAACCGTCACGACGACGCTTTGGGTGTCGCCATCGCGTTCGCGGCTGCGAATCCACCAGACCGCGCCCTTGCGCACCGGGCAGCTGTCTTGCGCAAGGCCCAACAGCAGCGCAACGGCCTGTCCGATCGTCGGTTGATGCCCGACCAGCACCACGGCTGTCTTGCTTTGCGGCCATCCCGCGGCAGCCAGCAGTGCGTCGGCCGAGCTATCGGGCGCCAGCTCGGCGCGCAGCTTGTATTTGCGGCCCAGCGCGAGCACAGTTTGCTCACAACGCCTCGCCGGACTCGAGATCACGCGCGTGCCTTCGGGCAACTGACGGTCGAGCCACGCCGCGATGCGCTTGGCCTGCTTCGCGCCGCGTGCGGTCAACGCGCGGTCGAGATCGCCCGTGTCACCGGCGCCTTCTTCGGCTTCGGCATGGCGCCAGAAAATCAGGTCCATCGATTCGTCTCCCGATGCTGGAAAGGCATCAATCCCGCAAAGCCACTCGCGTTGTGCCGCGCGCGCCATAGCGACCCATCAGCGCGCCCTGTGCGCCATGCGCTTCGATCGTGCGCGACGCACCATGCTCCTGCGCGTGGGTGTCGCGGGTCACGCAGCTGTAGCGGCCGTCGGCGCCCAGCTCCCAGGCGTCGCGCCCGTCGTGCAAATAGGCGACCAGACATTCGTCGATCAGGCGCTGGCGCAAGGTGACATCGGTGACAGGCCAGGCGATCTCGATCCGCCGCATCATGTTGCGGTTCATCCAGTCGGCGCTCGACAGATACAGCGCCTCTTCTTCGCCACGGCGAAAGTAGAAAACCCGCGAGTGCTCCAGAAAACGCCCGATGACCGAGCGCACGCGGATGTTGTCGGTCAGCCCCGGCACCTGGGCCGGCAAGGTACATGCAGCGCGCACGACGAGGTCGATCTTCACGCCCTTCTGTCCGGCATTGACCAATGCCGCGATCAGGGCTTCGTCGGTCAGCGCGTTCATCTTGGCGACGATACGCGCCGGCTCGCCTTTGCTCGCGGCCGCAGCGAGCGCGTTGATTTGCTCGACCAGATTGCGATGCAGGTCGAAAGGCGCGAGCCACATCCGGTTCAACTTCGGCGCGCGGCTCTGGCTGGCCATGTGAACGAACACCGCCTCCATGTCGGTGGTGAGGGCGGGGTCGGCTGTCAAATGACTGATGTCGGTGTAGAGCGCCGCGGTGCGCGGGTTGTAGTTGCCGGTCGAGAGATGGCCGTAGCGCTGCAGCTGCCGCCCTTCGCGACGCGTGACCAGCAGCATCTTCGCGTGGGTCTTCAAGCCGACCACGCCATAGACGACCTGGGCGCCGATCGACTCGAGCATCTCGGCCCAGTTGATGTTGGCCTCTTCGTCGAAGCGCGCCTTGAGCTCGACGATCACCGTCACTTCCTTGCCGCGCCGCACGGCTTCGCGCAACAGTTCCATCAACGCCGAATCGGCGCCGGTGCGGTAGATGGTCTGCTTGATCGCAAGTACCTGCGGATCGAAGGCGGCTTCGCGCAGGAAGGCGAGCACGCCGTCGAAGCTTTCGAAAGGCTGGTGGATCAACACGTCGCCACGCCGGAGCCGCTCGAAAAACGATTGGCTCGTCGACAGCGTGATCGGATAAGAAGCCTTGTAGGCCGGAAAGCGCATCGCCTGAAACGCGCCGTTCGGATCGATCAGGTCGATCAGTTGCGTGAGCCGCGCAAGGTTCACCGGCCCATGCACCCGATACAGCGCCTGCTCGGGCAAATTGAACTGCGCGAGCAGAAAAGTCGCCAGCGATTCGGCGCAACTGGCCGACACTTCGAGTCGGACCGCCTGACCGAAATGACGATGTTGCAAGCCCTGGCGCAGCGCCGTGCGAAGGTTCTTCACGTCTTCTTCGTCGACCGCCAGATCGGAATGGCGCGTGACCCGGAACTGCGAGAACTCGCCCACCTGGCGTCCCGGAAACATGCTGGACAAATGCGCGCGCACGACGCTCGACAACGCCACGAACGAGGTCTTGCCGCCCGCAACGCGCGCCGGCATGCGGATCACGCGCGGCAGCACGCGCGGCACCTTGACGATCGCGATCGGGTTGTCACGGCCGAACGCATCCTTGCCCGACAGTCGCACGATGAAATTGAGCGATTTGTTGGCAACTTGCGGAAAAGGATGCGCCGGATCGAGCCCGATCGGAATCAACAGCGGCCGGACTTCGCGCTCGAAATAGTCGTGCACCCATTTGAGCTGCGCTGCATCGCGCTGCGCATGCGACAAGACCCGGATGCCGTGCGCTGCAAAGGCCGGCATCAGCGCATCGTTGTAGAGCGCATATTGCTTGCCGACCAGCGCGTGCGCGGCCTCAGCGAGCGCCTCGAACGATTCGACGGTGTAGTTGCCTCGCTGGTCCGAGGCCTGATGCGCCATCAGGTGAGGAGCGACCCGAACCTCGAAAAATTCATCGAGGTTGGACGACACGATGCACAAATAGCGCAGTCTTTCGAGCAAGGGCACATCATCGCGTTCAGCCCACGTCAGCACGCGCTCATTGAACGCGAGGATGCTGTGATCCCGATCGAGCAAGGTGAGCGTGGGCGCCTCGACGGCTTCGAGCGGATCGTTGGCGGCAGGCAGAAGCATGGCGGAAAAATTCAAACCGGAACGCGCGGGCGGCGAGAGCCTGCCCATCCGCGATCGGCTCTTCATCGTAGAGCAGGCGATCGGACATGTCATTGCAGTCCGAACCTGACGGACCAACCCTGCAGCGGGCATCAAGTTTCGGACTGCCGTGTGACCGGGATATGTCGGCAGGATTGCGTTCTGACCGTCAGGCGGGACACAGGATGGCAGACCATGGCACGCGTATATCCTGAGCGACCTCCAGCTACCCGGTCAAGCCACCATGCAAAAAGCCCCGATCGATCTTTACTCCTGGGCCACCCCCAACGGCCACAAGGTCCACATCATGCTCGAGGAGTGCGGCTTGCCCTACCGCACCCACGCGGTGAACATCGGCAATGGCGACCAGTTTGCGCCGGCCTTTCTCGCTGTCAGCCCGAACAACAAGATTCCTGCGATCACCGATCCGGCGGGACCCGATGGCAAGCCGATTTCGATCTTCGAATCAGGCGCAATCCTGGTCTACCTGGCGGGCAAGACCGGCAAATTCATGCCCGAAGGTGACCGGCAAAAATACGACGTGTTGCAGTGGCTGATGTTCCAGATGGGCGGCGTCGGCCCGATGCTCGGGCAAGCACACCACTTCCGGCTCTACGCGCCCGAGAAGATCGCCTACGCGATCGATCGCTACACCAACGAAGCGAAGCGACTTTACGGCGTGATCGACAAACAGCTCCACGCCAACCAATTCATTGCAGGCAACAGCTATTCGATCGCCGACATCGCAATCTTCCCGTGGCTGCGCAGCTGGCAGAACCAGGGGGTTGAAATCACCGACTATCCGCACTTGAAAAAATGGTTCGATGCGATCGCTGCGCGACCCGCCGTCGAGCGTGGCGTCGAAGTGCTTGCCAGCCTGCGCAAACCGCTCACCGACGACAAGGCGCGCCAGACATTGTTTGGAAATACCCAGTACGAAAAGCGCTGAGCCTGTGCGCGACGCGCCAGAGCGAGGGTCGCATGCCCCCGCCGGGTAGAATCGGTCCATGTCGGGGCGTAGCGCAGCCTGGTAGCGCATCTGGTTTGGGACCAGAGGGTCGAAGGTTCGAATCCTTTCGCCCCGACCATCGAATTTCCGAGCGGCGCACGCCGCGATCCGAGCCCATTCTGTCCGTAGCTCAGTTGGATAGAGCATCGGCCTTCTAAGCCGAATGTCGGGGGTTCGATCCCCTCCGGACAGGCCATCCCAGCTCTGCATGCGGCGCTGCACATCCCCCGGTTTTGCCGCCATGCACGTCCACGAAGCCGTTAGCTCCCGCCGCTCGGTCTGTGACCGGACGCGTGGTTCTGAACTTGCACAAGATAAAGGGAAGAGCCTGGATTTATCGGGGCATCTTGGGACGAGAAAGAAAAAAACGTTTTAGAACAATGACTTAGAGAGCGGCGCGGGCGGTTATGCGAAATTCGACGCGCCTGAAATGCCTTCCCGAACTCGGAAGAGCGGACGCATGAATTCAAGCTGTGCTAGCTGGAGCTTCGCTGAGGTTTTTCGGTCTCTTTCCAAAGCCATAAAAGGGCGCCTTTCATTGGGGAAATGAGGCGTGGCCCGCCCGCCGACGTTCTGTTTCCAGAACATGCTTGATCTCGGTGAGGTCCGGAGTAGCTTGCACGGGCAAGAGCAACAGGTCGCACGGCGCCCACCCTGTGGTGTTGTGGTAGTGCAACATCGTGGCGCTCGATATGTAACAGGCGCGAGAGCGGATTTGCGGCCAGGTCATACGTCAATGAGCCTGTCCAACAAGCGATCAATTTCGGCTCGGATCGCCTTCGCACCTTCTAGGTCAACTGGCCGCCCTTCGGCCGGTCTTGCCGCACGCGCCGTTCCTACAGTCGAATAGGTGGCGACGCTTGCGGCGACATCGCCGCTCTCAGCGTCGAGCGCGCGTAAACGCACCGCGTATCTATGAATGGACGATTTCCCGATTCGATGCCCTTGTTCAGCAAGCCATCCCTCTGTTTTCACCAGCTCGCCGTAAGCGGCGGCTCGCAGTCGCGCGACAAGGCTTTCATGGATCGGCTTTGGAAGAGCAGCGAGGGGCGAGATTCTGGGCATGGGGCGCTTTCGAAAGCTAGAAATGTATCGGTACTTCCCACGACTGCGTAGAGTAACCGGCGTCATGGCTTGCCGCCAGATGCGAAAAATTCGGCCGGAAGCCCACCGTTTTTGGAGAGACGCTTTGCAAGATCATCCTGCGCCATCAACTCAACTAGCCTTTTCACAAACGCCCGATCCGTCGAAGGCAGCGCGCGAAAGTCGTCAATCAGCAATTGTTCGGTCGGGCTCAATTCGCCCGCGTCTCCGATCCGGCCCAGCAACAGCCAGTCGGATTCGACGCCCGTCGCTCCGACAACCCGCTGAATGAGATCGAGCGAGGGGCGCACTTGGCCACGCAGTACGTCTTTCAGCTTCTGAAGCTCGAAGCCGATCAGGATCGCGAACTTGGTCTGAGACAAACCCGAGCGGTAGATCACCTCGCGAAGGCGCGCAGGAAAAGCATCTGACTCCATCTTGTTCGTAGCAACAAATATTCTCGGTGGAATTTAGTGGTAGTATTGGCTCCACTACTTTTTACATGGGCACTAGCAATATGAAAAAGCCATTCACTTCCAGAGAGCTGGCGGACGCGAAAAATCGCATTACTCGCCAGGGCCGCCCGGTTACTGACTGGTGCCGTGAAAAGGGCCTGGATTACAGCATTGTCAGCCAAACGCTCGCGGGTCGAACAAGAGGACTTCGAGGCGAATCGTTTCGAGCTGCGGTAGCCCTTGGCTTGCGTCGGTTGCCGACCGAACATCAAGTGCGACGTATGAACGAAACCGCCTGAGACTGACAGGGCTGATCCGCTCGTGTTTGTCTCCGCAGCAGACTTAGCAGGCTTGCCGGGCTTCCCGGCCTCGGCATTCCGTGCGAGAGCTCGTGCAGCAGAACTCGGTCTGCCGACCAGGCCGAGGCAAGCCAGCGGCGGCGGCTTGGAGTACGACGCCAGTGCGCTGCCACCGGCTGCGCGGCTTGCGTTGCAGGGGCGTCGTTCAGCGAGCGCGGCGGAGATGGAGGGCGACCAGTCGGTGACACAGGTCGGGCCGATAGCGCTGAAACGGGCGCTCGGCGCGCCGTCGAGCGCCCTCGTCACAGGCTGGCGAAAGCAGCGGCAAGGCCAAGTTGCGCAGCTGCTGGTGTTATTCGATCGATTCTGGCAAGCCTTCGGCGGACCTCTGACGCCGGCAGTCAAGGCCTTTTGCCATGCTTGGGGCGGCGGTCTCTGCTCGATCGAAATACCGGCGGATAAGTCGCTGCGAGAAGCCTTTCCGCGCCCGACCTTCTCAACCCTGCGCGCTTGGCACTTGGGCGTACAGGAAAAAGGCCTGGCCGCGATCACGCCGCGCGAATCGCATCGCAAGGGCCGCTTCACGGCTTTGTCCGGCGAAGTCGGCGCCGCGGTGCTGGCGCTGCTGATGGACAAGCCGCAGCTGTCCGCGACCGCGATCTACAACGCGGTTCAAACCCAATTTCAAACCCTGCCGACAGAGCGCGCCTTCCGCCGCGCCTTCGCGCACTGGAAGGCCAAGAACGCCCAGCTGTTCGAAGCGGTGACCAACCCCGACGCCTGGCGCAACAAGTATCTGAGCGCGGCCGGAAACGCGAGCGAAGGCATCCAGGCGCCGAATCAGCTCTGGCAGATGGACAGCACCACCGGCGACGTGATGCTCGCCGACGGCCGGCGCCACGCGGTGGTCGGCGTGATCGATGTCTACACCCGGCGCCGGATGTTCATGATCACCCGCACCAGCAAGAGCGGCGCGATCATGAGCCTGATCCGCCGTGCGATCGCCGCCTGGGGCGTGCCGGCCGCGATCAAGACCGACAACGGGCAGGACTACGTCGCGCGCCAGCTCGATGCCGCGTTGCTCGGCCTGGGCATCGCGCATCCGCTGTGCCCGCCGTTCACGCCGCAAGCCAAGCCGCACATCGAACGCGCGATCGGCGCGCTGATGCACGAGCACTTCGAGCTGCTCGACGGCTTCATCGGCCACAGCGTGGCCGACCGCAAGGGCATCGAAGCCCGGCGCGCGTTCAGCGAGCGGCTGTTCGACAAGGAGCTCGGGCTCGAACTGCGGATCACGCCCGAACAGCTGCAGGCCGGCGTCGACGCCTATTGCGACCGGCTGCACGGCCAGGCCCGCGACGAGCTCGGAGGCCGCAGCCCGAACCAGAAGGCCGCCGGCCACGCGATCACCGAGGTCGACGAGCGCGCACTCGACGTGCTGCTGGCGCCGGGCGCCGAAGGGGGCCTGCGCACCGTCGGCAAGAAGGGCCTGCGGATCGGCGGCGGCTTCTACAACCACGCCCAGCTCGGCGGCTGGGAAGGCAAGCAGGTCCAGATCAAGGTCGACGAGGCCAACCTCGGCCGCTGCTGGGTGTTCGACCTGGACGGCCTCTACATCTGCGAGGCGCTGGACTACGAGCGCCTGGGCATCAGCAGCGCCGAGGTCGCGATGACCCGCAAGGCGCACCAGGCGCAGGTGCTGCGCCAGCAGAAGCGCGAGCTCAAGACCGTGACCCGCGCCTTCGACACCCGCGCCGCGATCGACGCCATCACCACCGCGCGCACCGATGAAGCCGTCGCCGCGGCCGACAACGTGGTGTCGATCGTGCGCACGCCCGCTGCGCATACCAGCCCCGCGATCGCGTCGATCGCCGCGGCCGATGCACCGGCCGTAGACCAGTCACGCGTCGCCGCCGCAACCGCCACCTTGGCCGAGCACATGGCGCGAACCAAAACAGAGGTTTCTCAGCTACGCGCCAGTCCGCAAGAACGGTACGCCCGATGGCTGAAAATCGAGGCGCGGGTCGCTCTCGATGAGCCGCTGTCAAGCGCAGATCGCAACTGGTTCGAAGGCTACCCCAAGAGCATTGAATGGGACTCCATGAAGGGTTACTTCGAGTCTTTCGGTTTGACCTTCGAGCAAGTTCTGGCGGGTTGAAAAGACACTTTTCAGGCATGCAAAGACGCCGCCATCTGAACAGCGAGTCATGACGAAGAATATTTCAATCGATAACGCGGGCGCCGGCAGTTCGTTCTGCCCGACCAATAACATCGCGCTCATTCACGGCACGATGGACGTGCTTACGCAGCGCGCGTCGGGATTGCCAGGCATCGGCACCTTCTACGGCGCCAGCGGCCTGGGCAAAAGCTTTGGCGCCAGCTACGCAAGCCATCCTGTCGGCTTCAACGGCGTTTATGTCTGCTGCCGCAGCTTCGAGACGAAGAAGAGCTTCGTCGAGCAACTCTGCAAGGCGATCGGCATTCGAGCCCGCGGCACTGTGCCCGCAATCGCGGAAGACATTGTTCAGGCGCTCGTCCTGAGTGGCCGGCCGCTGATCGTCGATGAGGTCGACCACATCGTCGAGAGCCGCACGCTGGAGCTGATCCGCGATTTGCACGACGCTTCGGGCGCAGCGGTGCTGCTGATCGGCGAAGAGCACCTTCCGACAAAGCTTAAGCGTCACGAGCGCTTCGATAACCGGGTGCTCGTGTGGCAACCAGCGGTCAAATGCAGCGCCGGGGACTTCGACCAGCTCGCTAAGCAGTACGCGGCTCAGATCGAGATCGCGCCGGAGCTCAAGAAGCGGGTGCTCGAGCAAACCCACGGCATCACCCGCCGCGTGGTGGTCAACCTGGAAGCGATCAAGCGATGGTGCGGCCAGCGCGGCCATAAGCAGGCAAAGGCCGATTGCGACGTGGAGCTGTACACCGGCGCGGCGCCGGGTCGGCGGTTTCACTGATGCGCAGATCGATCGACGAGGAAACTGTCGACTTGATGATGCCGCGCGATCGCATGTGGGCGGCGATTCGGCAATCGCCGAGGTTCAGCGTCATGTCTCTCCAAGAGACTATGTGCCGTCCGATCGTGAATTTGGACACGATCAAGGACTATCTGGTCGGCCTGAGCCGTGCCGGCTGGATTGCACCGCTGCAACAATCAGATCGCAAAGCGGGCTCCAAATTCGATGCCATCTACTTTCGCCAGGCAAGAGACAGCTTCGAGGTCCCTCGCGTCAGACGGTCCGGCCGGCGCGTCGAGCAAGGCACGCAAACGCTCGCGATGTGGCGAGCCGTGAAGGTGCTTCGCGAGTTTGATTTTCACGACGTTCGCCGAGCGGCGAGCCTGACTGCAAGCTGTCAGGTGACCGCCCACACGGCGAAGCGATATGTCGAGCTACTGGGACGGGCGGGCTACTTCCGCGTCGTTCAGCTGGGCAGGCCGGGGACGCCAAAGCGATACCGGCTGGTCAGGGATACCGGCGCTCGCCCGCCCGCAATCACGAAAGACAAGTCCGTCTTCGATCGCAATACCGGAGAATTTTTTTGGCAAAGCGTGCCGCGCGCATCCGCGGCGAATGAGTGAATGAAATCGAGATGAAAGAAGCTATCAACCTCGCCGAAGCGCTGTCGCGCATGGAAGCGGCACAGAACGAACTGACGAGCCAAATATTGGCGCTTCGCACGCTCGCCAACGCATTCCAACATGCCGCTTGCAACGCCGAAGGGAGCAGTGGCGACCTCGCCGATCTTTACTGGCCCGACTTGATGGACATGCTCTGCGAAAAAATTCCTTCTTACGAAGAATTCAGCGCTGCATCGAGCCTGGTGTCGGCGGAAGTCCGACGAATGATCGGGTCGGAGAAAAAGCGGTTGTTTGCGGACCTGGGCAGAGGCGACGGAGGAGAAGTCACGTCTGAAAACAGCGACGGTGCGGACGCTCGGCGGAACTGCCAGGAACTCGCATCGGCCAGTTGAGCCAAAAAAGACTGGCGCGGCGGACCCGCCGCCGCTAGCCCTCATCGCCCCCCGGAAGGGGGCAGGGTCGGAAGGTGTTCCGACGCCAGCCGAGCCGATTGTGCCCCTTCAGACCGGGCAAGCCGGCGAGATTCGCAAAATCAGCGAGCCAAAACCGCACAATCTGACCGCCCAAATCGGCCCTCAGAGCCGTTTTTCAGGTCTGGTAGTACCCAGAGTACCAACCCCCCGGTCTTGAGCGCACCTGCGAGTATCGACCGAGTTTTAATTAGGCCTCAAAAATGGAGCTCGCGTCCAGATCGGAGGTTTTTGGCGCTGACGGCCAAAAAGAGGGAACTTTTGGCCTGTCTCACCCGGTTTCGAAGGGGTGCCAGCGCGAAGTATCCAGCTTCGCTACAGCTCATGCCTACCGGCAAGGCCTCGGACAGATTCCGACGCTGACCGCTTCATCATAAGACGGCGGGCCGATCGCGCCCTTTCCGAGTAGTGACCGCTGTGACGCTTCATTTGTCGCGGCTACATGTACACAGTCACCCTTGCCAGGAGTTGCGGGGTGTGCAACAGGGCCGGGGGGAGTTCTCATCCTCTTTCCCCGGCTGTCGCATCGAGAAAACGCCGCGCAAACCCTGGCACCGACACCACAGGCCAGGAGTTCGCCAATTGATCGGAATCGATATCTTCGAATTTCGGGACATGTCACCAGAAGAGCTGGAAGCCGCCCCCGAAACGTTTCGCGAGTTGGTTCGCCTGACTTCGGTACCAGAAGCCGTCGCCCTGTGCGAAGCCTATCCCGGCTTTGAGATCAGGCTGCCCGCGCCCGACACTCAAAAGAGTCACGAGCACGCGCTCCGCAGCGAGCTGCGTGACCTCTTGACCGAGCAGAGTTATGCACGACTGCTAAATCAATGGGGCGGCGACAGGATGTACGTGCCTCGGATCGATTCGCTGAAGCGGCAACGGCGCAACCGAATCATTCGAGAAGCTTATGACCATCAGTTGCAGTGCCGTCAGCCGGTCACAACAGTCATGGACAGCATGCAGCGCAGGTTCGGCATCACGCGCAGCTATCTGTTCCGCATTCTGAAGAAGGTCGAGTGATTCAAATGGTCCATCGATCGCAGGCACCACGAGCGCTGGCCGGGACGCAGTCATTGCGTTCCAGCGCCGTCAAGACGCTCCAAAAGGCGATCGCTTGCGATGGCGAATTCGAGCCGCGCCCGCTCTCGTTCCAGGCATTGGCCAAAACGCTCGATGCCACGCAAGAGCAGCACGCGCGAGCAAGCGCGTTCGCGCTCGATCAGATGATCCCGAACCTCATTGTTTCGGGCAATGCCATCAAGCCGACCAACGCGGCGAACGACGCCTGTCAGAACCCACTCCGCTGAACGCCTTTTCAACCAGAGCCATCAAATATGAAAGCCATCGACCTTTTGCCCCAACCGGACCTGTCCGACCTGCCACCGAAAATTGCGTCCAAGCTCACGAACGTCGAGGACATCAGCGAGCTGGCGCACCGGCTCGAAGTGCAGGCGGCCGAGCAGACCGGGCGGCCTGCCTCTCTGCGCAAGCGCCAGGCGGGTGTTCTGCGGACACTGATCGAATACTTCGGATTGCGTGGCAAGGTGCAGCGTGCCGAAGCGGAGATCGACGCAGACCGCGCGGCGGCCTCTGCAGCGCTGGGCGAAGCGCAACTGGCGCTGGAACAGGCTTGGGCCGTCAAAGAAGCGGTCCGCCAGAGACTTGCGGTCGCGCAGCAAAAAATCGCCAAGCTCAGCAAACCCAAGGCGGGGGAACTGAAGGAGGCGGACGCGCGCCTGGCGGCTGCTCGCGCCGCCTTCGAAAAGGAAATGGACGCTGGTACCGATGCAGCTCAAATGCAGGCGGCCAGAGCGGTTCAAAAAGCCATTGCCGAGCGCGACGGCGAAGCGCGCGACGCTGCGGCGCAACGTGGACCTTCCGATATGGTTGTTCAGGCGTTGCAGCAGACCGAAAGCAAGGAAAACGAGGCGCTGCAGCAGGCCATCGAAGCGGTCGGGGAGGCACGCGAAGAGCGCCAGCAAGCCGTCGCACGCCTGGCGCTGATCGAGTGCGATGCAGCCACCAACGCCGCTGTCTGTGCCCACGTGCGCGCTGCCCAGGCGATTGGGGCATGCGCGCGGCGTCGGTATCCCTACGGCTTCGATCAGTCCAGCTTCTTGATCAGCTGCGGTCGCCGGTCCATCGTCAAAAGCAACATCTTGAGTGGCATGGGCGATGAGGGACCCGTGTTCCTGGGCGGGTTGTCTCTGGGTCAAATGCGCGCGGCTGCAGTAGCGCCAGACCTAGCTGTTTTGGCCGAAAGCGATTCACTCTAGAGGACTGTCTCATGACTGCATTGACTCAAACCGGAACGCTACCGATCGGGCTCGTAATTGACGGTGTTCGCCACCAGGAATTCGAGCTGCGCCCGCCCACGGTCGGCGACAACGTCGACGCCTCGCTCGAATCTGTCGATGGCACGCCGCTGGAAATGTCGACGGGTGTATACGCGCGGCAGTTGATTCGCCTGGGTACGCTCGACGCCAAGAAAATCGATGCTTCTTTGCTGATGCAGCTCAACCCGATGGATTGGAACGCCTTGGAGCAGGCCGACACGGAGCTGCGAAAAAAGCTGATGCGCGATGGGCAAGAAATCAGTGGTGGACAGCCTCTCGCGCAGCTCTCGCCCGCCACGGCATAGGCGTTGACGAGGCGCGCGCGATGGCGCCTCAGGAACTGATCGCGATCCTCGCCAGCTGGTCGCCCTCGCGACCTGAGGGCACCGGGACCACCTACATCTCGCGCCGGCAAACGCGCGCTCGCAAAGGCCGACGCAAGGCTTCCGTCAAAAAGGGCAAATGACTTCCGACTTGCGCATCGCGCTGACCACCAGCCTCAACGATCGGCTGACCGGGCCGCTCAAGCGGCACATGGAAGATCTCGAGCAGACGATGGTCCGCTCGTCCCAGAAGATCGCCAATGTCGCAAAACAGACCGATCGCTTGGGCCAAGGCGCCGGCGCCACCAAGCTAAAAGGAGAGATGCAAGCCGTCGGCCAGGCTGCCGATCGAGCGCAGCGCGAGACGAAGAAGCTGGCAGACGAGATGGGGCGATTCCCCAATTTGGCCAAGGGCATCACGAATGCAGTGGTCGCGCTCACCGCCGCGAGGGCGGTGCTTGCCGAGCCGATGAAGCGAGCCGCCGACTACGAGCTCGACCTCGCGCGTCTCTCGAACATTGCATATTCCGACCGCAACACCGTGGCGGGCCGCAAAGAGGGGCAACGCGAGATGGACAAGTCCATCCGCACCGCGACCGTCGAGGGAGTTACGCGCGACGATGCCCTGGTTGGCCTGAAGACCCTGATCGGTGCGGGTGTGAACCGCAAGGACGCGATGGACATGCTGCCGGGCTTGGCCAAGTTCAGCATGGCTGGCGAAGCCAGCATGTCTGACGTTGCCAACATCGCGGTCAAGGCGCAGCAAACCTACGGCATCAAAGCGGGCGAGATGCCGGCCGCTCTTCAAATGGCGTTGACCGCTGGCAAGGAAGGGCAGTTCGAATTCAAGGACATGGCGCATTGGCTCCCTGAGCAGATGGCCATCTCCAAGAACATGCTCGGCATGCAAGGGTTGAGTGACCTGCCGACACTCTTGACCGCCAACCAATTCGCGGCGCGTTCTGCCGGCAGCAACAACGCCGCCGGCAACAACTTGGTCAACTTCCTCGGAAAGATCAACAGCGTCGATACAGGCAACGACGCGAAGAAGCTCGGCATCGATCTAACCGGAACGCTGGTAAAAGCGCGCAGCGAGGGAATGAACCCGATCGACGCCTTCATCGGGCTGATGCGAAAAACCGCCGACCAGGACCCCGCATACAAGAATTTGCAGGGGAAGCTTCAAAAGACCCAGGAGAGCGGCGACAAGAAGGGGGAACTGCAGACGCTCACGGCAATGCGCGACCTGATGATGGGCAAGAGCATCGGCAAGATGGTGCAGGACCGGCAGGCGTTGCTCGGTCTGCTCGGGATCATGAATGACCCCGAGGGCTTCAACGCGATGCGAACCAAGATTCGCAAATCAGAGGGCGGCGTGGACGTGGATCAGCAGACCCTGATGGCCACCGCTGCAATGAAAAATCAGCAGGGCGAGAATGCCATGCTTGACCGCCAGTTCGATGCGTTGCAGGGCGTCAACAACCAGCTTGGCGATTTCCAGGTGCAACTGGCAAAGCTGTCTGCGGAATACCCGAATCTGGCAGCCGGATTCGAGGCGGTGAAGCTCGCCGCCTATGCCGCCGCTACCGCGCTGACCGGCATCAGCATCCTGAACCGGCTCAAGCCAACCCCTGCGCCGCCTACGACGCCACCAGTCACCACGCCACCTGTCGTCACACCGGGTGCGCCCGGCGCTGGGGCCGGGGCCGGGGGTGCAATGTCGACGCTGTCGAAGCTCGGCACTCTGGCGCGCGCGGGTCTGAGCGCAGCAAACCCGTTGTTTCTGATCGAGGCACTCACGCAACCGAGCGCGGAGGACATCGCCAAGCTTCGCGAAATGGATCGGCGCAAGTCTGGGTACCGGGGAAAGAACTTCGTCGATCCACGTGCGCTTGCACGAGGCGAAGGGCCAGAGGGCCTGAAGGCCAAAGACGAGGCGAACCAGAGAGTGAATTTCGAGCGACTGCTGGCGAGCCTTGACAAAACCATCAGCACCTTGAATCAGGCCAACACCCGACCGATCTCGGTTCAGATTGACGGGCGGGAGATTGCGGCGTCCGTCAACCAGAACAACACCAGCCAGGCGCGCCGCAACTGATATGCGATGACGGCCAGCTGAGTCGCCCTTCTAATCAAAGCCATGAACGCAGATCATTCCAGCGCATTCAGAGCCCTGGCCGAACTCGAAGGCCCTCTCACGAGCCACATCGCCACGCGGCTCGCAGCTGGGGATATTTCCGGCGTGTTCGGTGCGCTGCCCAACCCTGACCCGATCCTCAAGGCGTTGGGACGAGACATAAAAAGCTACCGCGACTTGCTGGCTGACCCGCTCGTGAGCGGCATTCGGAAGCGACGTTGTTCCGCCGTATTGTCAATGCAGCGCGGCTTTGCCAAGAGTACGCGCGTGCCTCCTGCGATGGGCGCTGCCGTCGAGCGTTGGTTCAAGACGATCGACGTTCAGCAGCTGGTACGCGAGCTGATCGATGGCGCTTTCTTCGGCTACCGCGTCGGTGAAGTGATGTGGTCGAGCGTCGATGGGATGCTGTATCCGAAGCTCATTACCAAGCCGGCCGAGTGGTTTTGCTTCGACGGCGTCGACGGCTCGTTGCGTTTTCGGCCGCTGCACTCGACCTCCGGCGTTCCGGTCGACCCGCGCAAGTTCATCGTGGTCGGCAAGATGCGCAGCTGGGATAACCCCTGCGGCGAGCCCGACCTCGCGGCCTGTTTCTGGCCGGTGACCTTCAAGCGCGGCGGGATGAAGTTCTGGGTCACCTTCACCGAGAAGTACGGCAGTCCGTGGGCGGTGGGCAAGTTGCCGCGCCAGGCATCGCCGAAGGAGTCCGAGGATCTTGCCGACAAGCTCGCGGGCATGGTGCGCGATGCGGTCGCGGTGATTCCCGACGATTCCTCGGTCGAGCTGATCCAGACCGGCACCACGGCCAATGCCGACATGTACAAGGAGCTGCTGATGTTCTGCCGCTCCGAGATCTCGATCGCGCTGCTCGGCAACAACCAGTCGGTCGAGATGCAGAGCAACCAGGCCAGCGCCACCGCCGCGCGCGACATCGAGGCCAATCTCCGCGACGACGATGCCGAGATGGTGGCCGACGGCATCAACCAGCTGGTGCGGCTGTTCTGCCAGATCAACTTCGACGGAAAGCCGGCCCCGGTCTATCGGTTTTGGGCGCAGAAGAAGCTCGATGAGCTTCAGGCCTCGCGGGACGCAAAGCTGCAGGCGGCCGGCGCCGTCTTCAGCAACGCCTATTTCGAGCGGGTCTACAACCTTCGACCTGGCGACTTGTCCGAAGCGGCGATGGCTGCATCCAGCCAGAATTCCAACAACGTGAAAACAGGGTTGTCAGCCAACGCAGTCAGCTTTTCTGACACGCGTATTCTCCCGGCTGCTCAGGCATCCGATTCGGCGGAGAGCCTTGTCGTCATCGGCAAATCGATGTTGATCCCGATATTTAAGCCGGGCAGCTTCGAGAGCTTGGAGGGCGTTCGCGTGACGATTTCCATTGCCGACTTGCGCGGCATCGCTGATCGATACCACCCTCACCATCACGAAGCCCCTCTGATAATCGGCCATCCTGACCACGACGCTCCGGCCTACGGCTGGGTGCGAAGCCTCAGTGTTGACAGCCAAGGCGTCTTGGTTGCACAGGCCGAACAGGTCGACGATGACTTTCTGGCACTGTTCCAAAAAGGCACTTTCAAGAAGGTTTCAGCGCGCCTTTATATGCCTGACTTTCTAAACAGTCCGACGCCTGGAACTTACTATCTGCGCGACGTAGGCTTCCTTGGCGCGATGACTCCAGCCGTCAAAGGCCTTCGCTTGGCGAGATTTATAAATAATTTCCAACTGCCCGGGGACCGTGAATCTGTCACTCTAACCACCGACTTTTCGGCCGCGTAGCAAGCCGTTTTCAGTCCGATCGGCCGAGTGAATGACGATCTCAAAATTCGTTTTCTTGCGCCGCCCTGTTACAGTTTCGCGCACGCGCTTGGTGCCTTGTCAGTGAGCACTTCATCGAAATTTAGTTCTGCGCGTCCGCAAAATTTAGAACCACGCGTCCGCTTACACGGTCTGCGCGTTTCTTCCCGAGCCGGTGCCGGCGGAAACGATCCGACAGGTCCTGCAAACCGCGACCCGCGCGCCATCGGGCGGCAACTTGCAGCCCTGGCACATCGATGTGCTGGCCGGCGAACCGCTGGCCGAATTGAAGGCGCAAATGCGGCGCTTGCTCGCGGCGGGCGAGCGTGAGACGGCGGCCTACGCCGTATATCCGCCGTCGCTGCCCTCGCCGTGGCGCGAGCGGCGCTTCGATGTCGGCGAGGCGATGTACGCGCGGCTCGGCATCGCGCGAGAAGACCGCGCTGCAAGGCTCACCTGGTTCGCGCGCAATTACGACTTTTTCGGCGCGCCGCTCGCGTTGTTCTGTTCGGTCGATCGCTTGATGGGCCCGCCCCAATGGTCCGACCTCGGCATGTTTTTGCAGACCGTGATGCTGTTACTGCGCGAGGAAGGGCTCGACAGTTGCGCGCAGGAGTGCTGGGCTGCGTTTCCAAATAAGGTTTCGCGCGTTTTGCAGTTGCCCGCCGAACGCATGCTGTTTTGCGGCATGTCGATCGGCTATGCCGATCTGGCGCACCCGCTCAATGCGCTCGAAAGCAGCCGCGCGCCACTCGAGGAATTCGTACGCTTTATCGGACTTTGAATCAGCCGAGAGGCGCGGCTCATTCGACTACGACCGCAGTGCGAAAGCGCGGCGCACGCTTTTCGAGATTGGCCATCACCGCTTCGGTCTGGTTCGCGCTGCCGATCAACCGTTGCTGCTCGACCGATTCGGCCATCAACAATTCCGCGGCGCTGTGAGTGCACGTCGAGCCCGGCGCAGAACCCCCGTCCCGCGCCCGAGATCACAACCGCGCGAACGGCGCTGTCGGTGCGCAGCGATTCTCCGGTTTCGATCAGTGCGTCGAACATGGCCGGATCGAGCGCGTTCATCTTGTCGGCACGTACGAGCAGCAGTTCGACCACGCCGTCTTTGTGCCTCGTGACTTGAATGCGATCGCTCATCGATTCACCTTTGCGCCGAGCGGAACACCCGGGATCGGCAGTATCGACGATGATGAATGCTGGATTTTTCGCCCGCTCGATGATCGCTGCCCACTTTGCGAACCTGCCCCTGCCGACGCGTGATGGCGTCGGCCCGAGCTGCGTTGCGCTGCCACCGGGACCGTGGGCGACGATGACCGACTTCCTGGTCGAGCGCTTTCCCGCTGTCTCGCGCGCGGTCTGGCTGGCGCGCATGCAGGCGCACGAACTGCTCGACGAGCACGGCGCGCAAGTCACGCCATCGCGCGCCTATGAGGCGCGGCTGCGGCTCTACTACTACCGCGATGCGCGGGCCATCGATGTCGAGCCGGTGATTCCTTTCGAAGAAGTGCTGCTCTACCGCGACGAGCATCTGCTCGTGGTCGACAAGCCGCACTTCCTTCCGGTCACGCCCGGAGGTCGCTATCTGCAGCAATGCCTGCTGGTGCGATTGAAGCGACGGCTCGGAATCGACACGCTGGTACCGATTCACCGCATCGACCGCGAAACTGCGGGTCTGGTGCTGTTTTCGTTGCTGCCCCGAACACGCGGCGCGTACCAGCAACTGTTTGCCGAACGTCGGATCGAGAAGAAGTACGAAGCGGTCGTTCATTGGCCGGGCGGCATCGTGCTGCCGGCTCGCCATTGCAGCCGATTGGTCGCCGACACCCGGTTCATGCGCATGCGCGAAGTGGAAGGACTCGCCAATTCGCAAACCCGCTTCGATCTGCTCGATGCTCGCGGCGATCGCGCGTTGCTCGCGCTGGCTCCGGTGACCGGCCGCAAGCATCAGTTGCGCGTGCACTGCGCGGCGCTCGGCATACCGATCGAGGGCGACAGGATCTACCCGCAACTCATGCCCGAGGGCAGCGACGATTTTTCGCGACCGATGCAGTTGCTTGCGAAATCGTTGGCTTTCATCGACCCGGTCAGCGGTGAGGCACGCCGCTTCTCAAGCGCGCGCAAACTTGACTGGCCGGCCGCGGATGCCAGCAGCGGAAATTTGGAATAAAAGGGCCTGTAACGCCCGCCCCTATTGCGCAAGCAGCTATATTTTATATAGCACTCTTGAATTTCGAACCGATTGAAAATCATGCCGAACCTCGTTGCCGAACCAATTTCTGCGCTGGCCGGCACCCGCGTGCTGAGCCTCGCGTTGAACCTGCCTGGCCCCGCTGCGTTGATGCGCTGCCAACGTATGGGCGCGACCTGCATCAAGTTGGAGCCGCCCGCGCCTGCATCGGCGCCGGAAGGCGCATCGGCCGACCCGATGCAGCGCTATGCGCCGCACGCCTTCGCGGCACTGCACGAGGGCGTCGAGCGCCAGCAGGCCGATCTCAAAAGCGCTGCCGGCCGCGAGACGCTCGAAGCCGAACTTGCGCTGGCCGATGTACTGCTGACCTCGTTCCGACCGTCGGCATTGGCGCGGCTCGGGCTCGATTGGGACGCACTGCACGCGCGGCATCCGCGGCTGTCGATGGTCGCGATCGTCGGTGCCCCCGGTGAGCGCGCCGAAGAACCCGGTCACGACCTGACCTATCTCGCCGAGGCCGGCCTCGTTCCCGGCTGTGAATTGCCGGCGACCTTGTTCGCCGACACGGCTGGTTCGGTCATGGCCAGTGAAGCGGTCTTGCAGGCGCTCTTACACCGTGCGACGCATGGCGTTGGCATGCGAATCGAGGTGGCCTTGTCAGACGCAGCTCGCTACCTGGCCATGCCACTCGACTGGGGCTTGACCGCGCCCGCCGGTGCGGTCGGCGGTGCGCATGCCGGCTACAAGGTTTATCGCTGCGCCGATGGCCGGGTGGCCATGGCGGCGCTCGAACCGCATTTCGCCGCGTCACTCGCGGCCGTGGCCGGACTCGATAAAGAGGCGCAGGGGGCGAACGCCGCTGCGGCGATGTTCCGCTCCTCCACACATGTCGCGGTCGCGGCTTTCGTGGCGTCACTTTCGTGCGGCCAGCTGGAATCGCTCGCGCGTGAGCACGATCTGCCGTTCAGCCTGATGCCAGACGACGACTTGCTATCGAATTCATAGCTGCTTGCGCAATACCGGCCGGCGCTAAAGCCTTTTTTGTCGTAGATCGAAAAAAACGGTAGACGCAGCCGAAAGCATGCACCGGGCGTCATAAATCTGTCACACGAGACCGGCCACAATCGCAGGCTGTCTTTCTTTAAACTGCGTCGCGGCGACCCGAGTCTGAGCTGCCGTGACTTGTCGATGCGCCCGTCGCGCGCCGTTTGCCAACCCCACTGGACGCTCCATGAACGCGATCAAGACTGCCCGCAAGTTCATTCACAACCACTCCGACACCGAGGCTGCGCGGACATTGGCCCAGCTGGTTCTGGCACTGGAGTCCGAGAGCGACTTCGATGTTTCGACGCTCTACAAGCTCGACCTCGAAAGCTTCGACCTCGCGATCGACATCCTGAAGGAATGGCGTATCGACCGCTATTACGCGGGCAAGGCGAAGCTGTTCGACCTCTCGATGCAAGTCAACGCGATGCCGGAGCAAGAAGCCAACGATTGATGCGAAGCCCCGAGTAAAAGCGCTGCCGCCGGAGGTCTATAAAAAGCCGGATGGGTCCGGTGGTGCTCTGCAAACCTGGCGTGTCGGCCTCGCCGCGGAGCTTATGCAGAGCATCCTTGCTGGCAGCCGGCTCGCATTGTGGGGTGGCGGTTGTTGTTGCAGACCTGACCGATTGGGCCCAGCCTCAGGCCGCCGCGGTGTGGGGTGCGGCAAGGCCCAGCTTGGCGCAGACCCGCCGCGCCGTTGCCTCGCGCTGCGCGGTGATGTCGCGGACCGAGTGGCGCGCCTGCGCCAGTATCGGCGCCGGGGCTGTTTCGGGTGTGCCGCTGTTGAAAGGCGGCTCCGGGGCGTAGACCATGTAAAGCTGAATGGCCCGTGCGGCGTCGTCACCGCGCAGTTCGGCGGCGAGACGCAGAGCGCCGTCGATCCCCGCCGTGACGCCAGCGGCGAATACCCAGTTCCCGTCCTGCACCACCCGCTCGTTTACGGGGATGGCACCGAAGAACGGCAACAGATGAAACGAGGCCCAGTGCGTCGTCGCCCTGCGGCCCTTGAGCAGTCCCGCCGCTCCGCAAACCAGCGCGCCCGTGCACACCGAGAAGATGCTGTGCGCGCCAGCCGCCTGCTTGCGAATCCAGCCCAGCACCTCTTCGTCTTCCATCAGCGCTTCCTGGCCGAAGCCGCCGGGCACGTGGAGGACGTCGAGTTGCGGCGCCTCGGCCAGCGTCGCGTCGGGCGTCAGCCGCAGGCCCTTCAGGTCACGGATGGTGTCGGCAGTCTTGCCGTAAAGCTGGTAGGTCGAGTTCGGGATGCGCGAGAGCACCTCGAACGGTCCTGTCAGGTCGATCTGGTCCAGTCCCTCGAACAGCAGTGAGCCGATCTTGAGCTGGCGGTCGGGGTCGATCATCGGTAGGCCTCCTTGCAAAAAATGGGGCTGGGTAGCAGCAGAACACAAGCCGTCAATTATCGCGAGAGCGGCACGCGCGCATACGCCTGCTGCAATGCCAGGCGCGGATATGTTTGCCGCAACCACCGCCACTGTTTCACGGCGGGAGAAAACCGGCGCCCGTCTGTTTGGGAAGGTTCTTGCGGCGTCGCGTCGCGCGACCTGGCCTCAGCGCGCTTTGGTGCGGCGCGCTGGCTTCGAGGCACGCGCACCGCCAGCCTCGCGCCTCGCGTCTTTCTCTGCCGCGCCGGTGTCGCGCGGCGGCAAGCCGGTGTGCTGGGTCAGCATGCGGCCTTTTTTGGGCGCGACAGCCGTAGCCACCCCACTCGAATTCTTTCGCCGTGCGCTCGCATAGCTGCCATCGGTCAGCGGCTGCCAGGTCGGAATCAAGTGTTGCTTGCCATTGCCGATCAAATCCGCCCGCCCATAGCCTTGAGCGCGTCTCGCAACAGCGGCCAGTTGTTGGCGTCGTGGTAGCGCAAAAAAGCCTTGTGCAACCGGCGCCGCTCGCCGCGCACCACGTCGACCGACTCGCTCGCGCGACCGATCCGGCGCAACGGATTTTTGCCCGAGTGGTACATCGCCGTGGCGGTCGCCATCGGGCTCGGATAGAAAGTCTGCACCTGGTCGGCGCGAAAACCATTTTTCTTGAGCCACAGCGCCAGATGCATCATGTCTTCGTCGCTGGTGCCGGGATGCGCCGCGATGAAATACGGAATCAGGTACTGCTTTTTGCCGGCCTCGGCGCTGTACTTTTCGAACAGCTGCTTGAACTTGTCGTAGCTGCCGATGCCGGGCTTCATCATCTTCGTGAGCGGGCCCTGCTCGGTGTGCTCGGGCGCGATTTTCAGATACCCGCCGACATGGTGCTGCACCAGTTCCTTCACGTACTCGGGGCTTTGCACCGCGAGGTCGTAGCGCAGACCCGAGCCGATCAACACCTTCTTGATGCCTTTGAGCGAACGCGCGCGGCGGTAGATGTCGATCAGCGGCCGATGGTCGGTGCCGAGGTTCGAGCAGATGCCCGGATAAACGCAACTGGGCTTGCGGCAAGCGGCTTCGATCTCGGAGCTTTTGCAGCCGAGCCGGTACATGTTGGCGGTCGGTCCGCCTAGGTCGGAAATCGTGCCGGTAAAGCCGGAAACCGAATCGCGAATCGCCTCGACTTCGCGAATGATCGAATCTTCCGAGCGGCTCTGGATGATGCGGCCCTCGTGTTCGGTGATCGAGCAAAAGGTGCAGCCGCCGAAGCAGCCGCGCATGATGTTGACCGAGAAGCGGATCATTTCCCAGGCCGGAATCTTCGTCGCGCCGTCGTGGCCGCCCTTGTCGTCGGCATAGATCGGATGCGGACTGCGCGCATACGGCAAGTCGAACACCTGGTCCATCTCGGCCGTGGTCAGCGGAATCGGCGGCGGATTGATCCAGACGTCGCGCGCCGTCGCGCCCTCGCCGTGCGCCTGCACCAGCGCGCGCGCGTTGCCGGGATTGGTTTCGAGGTGCAGCACGCGATTCGCATGCGCGTAAAGAACCGGGTCGGATTTGACCTGCTCGTAGCTCGGAAGGCGAATCACGCTCTTGTCGCGCGGCGGCACCTTGAGTTGGACGCGCGGATTCGGCACGAAGTTGAGTGGCTTGATCGCCGTGTCAATTGCGCCGACCGATGCAGATGCAGATGCAGATCCTTCCGCCGCACTCGCCACGGCTTTCGCCTCGTCCTCGCGCGCGCAGCTCGCGCCGTTGGCCGCGGCCTGCTCCGAAATCATGAGGTACGGATTGACATGCGCCTCGACTCGACCCGGCGCATCGACCTGCGTCGAATCGATCTCGAACCAGCCCTCGGCCGATTCGTCGCCTGAGCGCCGCACGAAGGCGGTGCCGCGAACGTCGGTGATCCGCTGCACCGCTTCACCCGCGGCCAATCGATGCGCGACCTCGACGATCGCGCGTTCGGCGTTGCCGTAGAGCAGCAAGTCGCTTTTTGCATCGACCACGATCGAGCGGCGCACCTTGTCGCTCCAATAGTCGTAATGCGCGATACGGCGCAGGCTCCCTTCGATGCCGCCGAGCACGATCGGCACATCCTTGAACGCTTCGCGGCAGCGCTGCGAATAGACGATCGCCGCGCGATCGGGCCGCTTGCCACCGATGTCGCCGGGCGTGTAGGCATCGTCGCTGCGGATTTTTCGATCGGCCGTATAGCGGTTGATCATCGAATCCATGTTGCCCGAGGTGACACCGAAAAAGAGATGCGGCTTGCCGAGTGCGCGGAACGGATCTGCGCTCTGCCAATCGGGCTGCGCGATGATGCCGACCCGAAACCCCTGCGCCTCGAGCATGCGCCCGATCACCGCCATGCCGAAGCTCGGATGATCGACATAGGCGTCGCCGGTCACGATCACGATGTCGCAGCTGTCCCAGCCGAGCGCCTCCATCTCGGCGCGCGAAGTCGGCAAAAACTTCGCCGTGCCGAAGCGATGCGCCCAGTGCTTGCGATAACTCGAAAGCGGCTTGGCGGCGCGATGGAAAAAGGAAACGTCGACGGGGGCGTTCATGAAATGGATGGAAAGCGTCTCGGCTGATCGTCACGAGGTGCAGGACGTGATGCGCCTGCGAATGTGCACGCCGAAAGCATCTGGCGCGGAACAGCTGGCGGGAGAAGCCGCTATTTTACGTTTTCGGGCTCGACTTGTCGCCTACCGGCTTTGTCATGCGCGCGCAACTAATTGCTTTTGTCAAATAAATTCCATGACAATGGCAAGTATGAACACGATGTTTTCCAGTACCGACAGCGCAAGCGTGGAAGCCGTTCGCCGCTTCAACCGCTTTCACACGGCGCGTATCGGCGCTTTCGACCGGTATCTGGACAGCACGCTATCGCTGGCCGAAGTGCGCGTTCTGTACGAGCTGGCGCACCGCGAACAACCCACTGCAAGCGACATTGCGCAGGCACTCGGCCTCGACGCGGGTTATTTGAGCCGCATCCTGCGTGGCTTCGATCGCAACGGGTGGCTGGCGCGATCACGGAACCCCGCCGACGCTCGCCAGAGCCATCTCGCGTTAACCGACGCTGGCCAAGCCGCGTTTGCGCCGCTGCAACAACGCTCGCGCGACCAGGCGGCTGCGCTGCTGGGGCCTTTGGCGCCCGCCGACCGGCAGTGCGCGCTCGACGCGATGCAGACACTCCAGAACCTGCTGGCCCCGGAAAAACAGCCGCTACCGCGAACCGCGACCGCGCTGTTGCGCGAGCCCAAGCCGGGTGACATCGGCTGGGTGATTGAGCAGCACGGCGAAATCTACGCCCGCGAATACGGCTGGAACAGCGAATTCGAAGCGCTGGTCGCGGAAATCGCAGGGCAATTCCTGCGCCAATTCCAACCCGAATGGGAGCGCTGTTGGATCGCCGAACTGGACGGCGAACGGGCCGGCGCGGTGTTCGTGGTGCGAAAGTCGAAAACCGTCGCGCAGCTGCGGATGCTGATCCTCACGCCGCAGGCGCGCGGCTTCGGCCTGGGCGCGCGGCTGACCGACGAATGCATCGCGTTCGCGCGTGCGAAGGGCTACCGGAAGATGGTCTTGTGGACGAACAACTGTTTGCTCGCGGCGCGCGGCATCTATGCGAAGCGCGGCTTCCAACTGAGCCGCTCGGAAGCCTACGAGGGCTTCGGCAAAGCGCTGGTCGGCGAAACCTGGACGCTCAGACTTTGACCGCAACGAACGCCGGAGAAAGCTTGTGAAATGCTATCGAAAATATAGCTGCCTGCGCACGTCCCCGCTGGGTTTAAGCCACTTTTCTCTTAAATATTCGAGTACTTCAGCGAACCTGCGCGCGGGCCTGACACCGGATGCCGAATCCGCGCGACTTCGCCGCCGGTCAAGTCGAAAGTCGTCACGCCGTTCTGCAGCGCGATGCCGCGCAAGGCCTCGGGATGCGCGAGCGTGGCGCGCATGTCGCGCTCGCCGGCTTGCCAATGCTCGTCGACTGCGGCGCGCGAAAACTCGTAGTCCTTGGATTCGAGCTCGTACGGCCGGTCGCGATAGATCAAATGAAAAATCTCGATCGGCTGATGCTCGAGCTGCGCCTGCACCGCGGCGACCGACGGATCGTTCTTCAGCACAGGCGGCAGCTTGTCGATCAAGTCGGCGATCGCCTGCTGCAAATTCAGATTGGTCGCGAGCGCATCGGTGTTCATGCGGGTGCGGCTCGAATAGGTGATGTCCTTTTGCCGCTCGAGCACCTCGGCGAGCGTGGTCGGGAACATGCCGCGCGCGCTGAACAGATCGACTTGCAGCACCACCAGCGGATCGGTGCGCGGGTGTTCGTCGAGCACGTACTGCAGCGGCGTGTTCGAGACGATGCCGCCGTCCCAATAGTCGTCTTTGCCGATCCGCACCGGCGGAAAACCCGGCGGCAACGCACCGCTGGCCATGATGTGGTGCGCGCCGATGCGCTGCATGGTGTTATCGAAGTAAATCGAATTGCCGGTCCGCACGTTCACCGCGCCGATGCTGACCCGGATGCCCGCATCGTTGAGTCGGTCGAAATCGACCAGACGCTCGAGCGTGGCCGCGAGCGGCGCCGTGTCGTAGAAGCTCGAAAGTCGCGCCGCGCCGCCGCGCAGCAGCTCGGGTGAATAGCGCGGCTCGAAGAAGCCCGGTATGCCGACCAGCGCGGCCCAGTTCGCGCTCCACTGGTTGAGCATTTCGCGGTTGGCCAGCCAGGGCGGCAGGCGCTGGGCCGGACCGCTCGAGACCAAATCCCAGAATTCGCGCAATCGTTCGACCCGCTTTTCAGGCGGATTGCCAGCGATCAACGCCGCGTTGACGGCGCCGATGGAAACACCCGCGATCCAGTGCGGCTCCTCGCGCGTTCGGCTGAAAGCCGCGTAGACACCGGCCTGGTAAGCGCCCAGCGCGCCGCCGCCCTGCAGAACCAGCGCCTTGCAAGCGTTGCGCAGATCGATCGCCGGGTTCGGGCGAGTGTCGATGCCTTCGGCGCGTCGGCGATTGGCGCGCGTACTCATGACCCTTGGTTCAGCACGAACCCGAACCTTCGCTTCAGGACTTCGGCACGAGTTGCGCGCGAATTTCGCCGTTCGGGAATTTCGCGGTGTGGATGTTGACGTAGTACTTGCCAGCGAGCATGTCGGCCGCCTGAGCGGGCGTGAGGGTCGCGCTGCCTTCGATGACGCTGGCCGGATCGGCAAACGGAAACACCACCGGCGCGTTGGCGCCGGCCGCGGCCGGACCGTGAATGTGGCCAGCCTTCGCGGGGCCGCTCAAGTTGGAATAGCTCACGCGCCACTTGAGCATGTAATTGTCCTGGTTCAACGACGCTTCGGCCATGCCGGTGCCCTTGCTATCGTTGGCCGGCACTTCGCTGGCGCCGCTCATGAGGCCGGTGAAAGTCGTCGTATGGGACTTCGACATCATCGAGCAGCCTGCCAGTGCGAAGCTGACGAGGGTTGCGGCGCCGGCGATGCGCAGGGTTGCGTGAAGACGGGTGCGGTCGGTTTTCATTCGTGGGAGCTTCAGAGTTGACGAAGCCGATAGCATAGGCCGAACTTCCGTTGGCCCGCGAACCACGCATGGCGCGAGCGTCGATGGCATCATCGACACGATGCCTTCGAAGCCTCCTCATGCCGATTCACCCGGCGATGTCACCTCTTTCTGGCGGGACGCCGGGCCGGAGCGCTGGTTCGCCAAAGACACGGCCTTCGACGCCGAATTCAAGGCGCGCTTCGAAGCCGCGCACCGAGCCGCTGCAGGTGGCCGACTCGACGACTGGCAGCGCGACGCCGAAGGCTCGTTCGCGCTCCTGATCCTGCTCGACCAGTTTCCGCGCAATGCTTACCGCGACTCGGAGCGCATGTTCGCCACCGATGCGATGGCGCGCGACGTGGCCAACGCCGCTGTCGCAGCCGGCTTCGACGATCGATTCGAGCACGGGCTGCGCGCCTTCTTCTATCTGCCGTTCATGCACTCGGAGAATCGGGCCGACCAGGATCGCTCGGTGCGGCTCAACCAAGCGCTGGACCTCAACACCCAGCGCTTTGCCGAACTGCACCGCGACATCATTGCGCGCTTCGGCCGCTTTCCGCACCGCAACGCCCCGCTCGGGCGCGAGAACACGCCCGAAGAAATTGCTTTTCTCGCGCAGGGCGGGTTTGCGGGTTGAATGCCGCACGACCGATTCGACACCATGCACGCCACGGTCTCTGCCTCCTCGACCTCAGCCGAATCGCCCGAACCGCAACCCCGGCCCGAATCGCTGCGCGACCTGTTCGCCTCGTTCACCTGGCTCGCATTGCAAGGCTTCGGCGGGGTACTCGCGATCGTGCAGCGCGAGCTGGTCGAAAAAAAGCGCTGGCTCACGGCCGACCAATTTCTCGAGGACTGGGCGGTGGCGCAGGTGATGCCGGGCCCCAATGTGTGCAATCTGTCGCTGATGATCGGTGACCGCTATTTCGGTTTGCGCGGCGCGCTCACGGCGCTGGCGGGCATGTTGACGGTGCCATTGCTGTTGATCATCGCGCTCGCCCTCCTCTACGCTCATTTCGCGACCAATTCGCAGGTCGCCGGTGCGCTGCGCGGCATGGGCGCTGTCGCGGGCGGGTTGATCGCGGCGACCGGCATCAAGTTGCTGCCGCAGCTGAAAAGGCATCCGCTCGGGCTCGCGGTGTGCCTTGGCTTTGTCGCGGTGGTTTTCGTTCTGAGCGCGCTGGTGCGGCTGCCGCTCGCCTGGGTGCTGCTCGGCGTCGGCGGCCTGGCCTGCATCTGGACCTGGCGCAGCATCGCGGCCTGAACTTTCGGTGCGACATCGACCATGAGCATCGTTCTCGGCTGGCAAGACTGGCTCGCGCTTTTTGGGCAGTACCTGCTGCTGTCGATGCTGTCGATCAGCGGCGCGATCACCACTGTGCCCGACATGCAGCGCTATCTGGTCGAGCAGCACAGCTGGCTGACCGATGCGCAATTCGCCTCGTCGGTCGCGATCGCGCAAGCCGCGCCCGGACCCAACGTGCTGTTCGTCGCGCTCATGGGCTGGAACGTCGGGATCAACGCCGCGGGCGGCATCGGCGCCGGCCCCGCGGCCTGGCCGCTCGGGTTGCTGGGCCTCGCGATCACGATGGTCGGCATCATGCTGCCGAGCACCACCGTCACCTGGCTCGCGACCCGCTGGGGCCACCGCAACCGGAACCGGCGCGGCGTGCGCGCTTTCAAGCAAGGCATGGCGCCGGTCGTGATCGGCTTGCTGATCTCGACCGGCTTCGTGATCGCCACCGGCCACCATGCGGGTGATGCGCCGGCCTGGCATCTCTGGCTGGTTTCGGCGGTCGCGGCCTTCATCGTCTGGCGCACCCGGCTGCATCTTTTATGGCTGCTCGGCGCGGGCGCGCTGCTCGGCGTGGCGGGATGGGTTTGAGGCGTTGGCAACACGGGACCCTTCGAATGCGGATACTTTCGTGCAATCGCTCCAAGGAACCCACATGAATTTGCGTCCCCTCGGCCGCTGCGGCCTCGATGTTTCACCCCTCGCTTTCGGCGGCAACGTGTTCGGCTGGACGGTCGACGAAAAGCTGTCGTTTCGCCTGCTCGACGCGTGGCTGGACGCCGGCTTCAATTTCGTCGACACGGCCGACATGTATTCGACCTGGGTGCCCGGTCACGTGGGCGGCGAATCGGAATCGATCATCGGCAAATGGCTGCGCGAAACCGGCAAGCGCCATCGCGTCGTACTCGCGACGAAGGTCGGCAAGCCGATGGGCGAAGGTAAATCGGGACTGGCGCCGACCTATATCCGCGCGGCTTGCGAGGCATCGCTCAAGCGCTTGAAGACCGATCACATCGACCTGTACCAATCGCACGACGACGATGCACAAACGCCGCTTGCGGACACGCTGGGCGCTTACGCAGAGCTCATCAAGGCCGGCAAAGTGCGCGCGATAGGCGCTTCGAATTACAGCGCCGCCCGATTGACCGAGGCGCTGGATATTTCAGAAGCGAATTCGCTGCCGCGCTATGAATGCCTGCAACCGCTCTACAACCTGTATGACCGAGCGGTTTTCGAAGCCGAATTGCAGCCGCTTTGCCGACAACGCGGTGTCGGCGTCATCAATTTCTCGTCGCTGGCTTCGGGTTTTCTGACCGGCAAATACAGAAGCGAAGCCGATGCGCAAAAAAGCCCGCGCGGTGCGGGCGTGACGAAGAAATATCTGAATTCCCGCGGGAAGCGGATTCTGCAAGCGCTCGATGCCATCGCCAAACAAACCGGCGCAACGCCTTCGCAAATTGCCTTGGCTTGGCAAATGAAGCAGGACGCCATCACCGCGCCGATTGCAAGCGCTACCTCGCTCGATCAACTGGGCGAATTGACACGATCGGCGGAATTGACACTCGACAATGAACAGCTGGCCATGCTGACGAGCGCAAGTGAAGGCGGGCAAGCAGAAGACGCCAACGCTTGAGAATTTAAGAAGAAAGAGGCTGAAATGCCCGCTGTGCAAGCGCAGACAGCTACTATTTCAATAGCAACACCAAGCGCAATCGCGAACCCAGATTTGCGTTGCATGGCACTTCCGATCGAAGGGTGGCGGATCGGTTGGCCCACCTTTTGCACGATCGGATTCGCGCAAAGATTCCAACATCCAGATACATCCAGTGTTGTTTTCGGGATGGTCCGGATTTGCAAACAGCGCGCGGAGGTCTACCCTTCGTTTCCGCACGATCAGTCGAATCGCTGACATGGCACGGCAAGTTCAAATACGACAAATTGAAGGAGAAACGATGAAGCGCATTTTCGTACCGCTGGTCGCTCTGGCGGCTTCGCTCGGCAGCATGCCGCTATGGGCGCAGGACGCAGCGACCAAATCGCTCGATACCCGAATCAACGAAGCGATCGCGCCGATTTCCAATGTGATCGCCGGCGCGGTTTTTTATTCGGTGCCGGTCGGCGGCACGCAGTTTCCGCTGATTGTCGGCTGGCTTATTCTGGCCGCCACGATCTTCACGCTCTATTTCGGCTTCATTCAGTTTCGCGGATTCATGCATTCGATCGCGCTGGTCAAAGGCGATTACGAAGACCCCGACTACTCCGAGCCGGGTGAAACCACGCACTTCCAGGCGCTGACGATGGCACTGTCGGGCACGGTGGGCCTTGGAAACATTGCCGGCGTGGCGGTGGCTGTGTCGCTCGGCGGGCCGGGCGCCACCTTCTGGATGATTTTGGCCGGCTTGCTCGGCATGGCCTCCAAATTCACCGAATGCACGCTTGGCGTGAAGTACCGGCTGCAGAACGCCGACGGCACGGTGTCGGGCGGGCCGATGTATTACCTGAGCCGTGGACTGGCCGAACGCGGTCATGCAGGTTTGGGCAAGGTGCTCGCAGTGATCTTCGCGGTCTGCACGATCGGCGGCTCGATCGGCGGCGGCAACATGTTCCAGGCCAACCAGGCGTTTCAGCAGGTGGTCGGCGTGACCGGCGGCGCCACCGGCTTCATGGGTGGCCTCGGCTGGTTGTTCGGCGTTGTCATGGCGGTGCTGGTCGGTGTCGTCATCATCGGCGGCGCGAAGTCGATCGCATCGACCACCGACAAACTCGTGCCTTTCATGGCGATCCTCTATGTCGGCACCGGCTTGCTGATCATCGGCATCGAGTACGAAAAGATCGGCTGGGCGTTCAACCAGATCATCGACGGCGCGTTCACCGCGCAAGGTGTGGCGGGCGGAGTTGTCGGCGCGCTGATCCAGGGCTTCAAGCGTGCGGCGTTCTCCAACGAAGCCGGCGTCGGCTCGGCGGCCATCGCGCACTCGACTGTGAAAACCAACGAGCCGGTGACCGAGGGCTATGTGGCGCTGCTAGAGCCCTTCGTCGACACCGTGGTGATTTGCACCATGACGGCACTCGTGATCGTGATCAGTGGCACGCTCGGAACCGAAGTAAACGGCGTCGCACTGACCGGCGTCGACCTGACCTCGGCCGCGTTCGCGAGCGCCCTGCCCTGGTTCCCTTACCTGCTGGTGGTGGCCGTGATCCTGTTCGCCTACTCGACCATGATCTCGTGGTTCTACTACGGCTTCAAAGCCTGGACTTACCTCTTCGGCGAAGCGAGCGGAATCATCTTCAAGGCCTTTTTCCTGCTGTGCGTGGTGATCGGCTCGAGCATGACGCTGGGGCCGGTGATCGATTTTTCGGATTCGATGATCTTCATCATGGCGCTGCCCAACATCGTCGGCTTGTATTTCCTGATGCCGGTGGTCAAGCGCGAGTTGGCGAACTATCAGGCCAAACTGGCCAACGGCGAGCTGCGGAAGGTAAAGAAAGCGAAGTTGGCTTCCGCCTGACTCCTACCCTGCGCAGTCGAAGAAAACCCGGCGTCGCCGGGTTTTTTTTGCCTGCGCGCACCAAGGGCGCGGCGTTCCATCCGCGTCAAGCACCCGGTGCGAAGTCGAAAGGCAGCCCGACGTAATTTTCGGCCAGCGCCGTTGCCGCGGCTTGCGAATGGACGAGGTAGTCGAGTTCTGCATGCTGCAGCCGCTGGCCGAATTCGCCGCTGTCCGGAAAGCGGTGCATCAATGTCGTGAACCACCACGAGAACCGCACCGCGCGCCACACCCGCGCGAGACAACGCGCCGAGTAGTGGTCGATGCCGGCCGACGACTTTTCGCCATAGTGTTCCGCGAGCGCCAGCGCCAGCATGCCGACATCGGATGCGGCGAGGTTCAAGCCCTTGGCACCCGTCGGTGGCACGATGTGCGCGGCATCGCCGGCCAGAAACAGTCGCCCGAATCGCATCGGCTCGGCGACGAAGCTGCGAAGCGGCGCGATGCTTTTCTCGATCGACGCGCCGGTCACCACGCGCTCGGCCACATGCGCGGGCAAGCGGCGCCTGAGTTCGTCCCAGAACGCAGCATCGCTCCAAGTCTTGACCCGTTCGTCGAGCCCGCACTGCACGTAGTAGCGGCTTCGCGTCATCGATCGCATGCTGCACAGCGCAAAGCCGCGTGCGTGGTTGGCGTAGATCAATTCGTCTTCGGCCGGCGGCACGTCGGCGAGCATGCCGAGCCAGCCGAATGGATAGCCCCGCTCGTGCAACGCGATTGCGCTTTCGGGGACGCTGGCGCGGCTCGCGCCATGAAAGCCATCGCAGCCGGCGATGAAGTCGCAGTGCAAGGCCTGCGTTTCGCCATCCTTGCGCCACGTGATGTGCGGGCGCTCGCCATCGATGTCGTGCAGCTGAACGTCCTGGGCCCCGTAGACGGTCGTCAAACCGGCTGCGGCGCGCGCATCCATCAAGTCGCGCGTGACTTCGGTCTGGCCGTAGACGCAGACGCGTTTGCCGGTGAGCGCGTGCAGGTCGATCCGGTGAATCCGTTCGTCGAACGCCAGGTTGATGCCGTCGTGCGGCAGCCCCTCGGCTTCGAGCCGGCCGGCAACCCCGGCCTCGCGCAACAAGTCGACCGTGGTTTGCTCGAGTACGCCGGCGCGGATGCGACCGAGCACGTAGTCGGCGCTGCGCTGCTCGACAATGACCGCGTCGATGCCATTCCGATGCAGCAATGCAGCCAGCAACAGGCCGGCGGGGCCGGCTCCGACAATAGCAACCTGTGTCGCGTTCATCGAGCGAAACGCACAACGAAAAGCTTCAGGTGTCGGCTTCGTTACGCGCCTGCCAAAGGTCGATGAACATCATCGCCACGCCAACCAGCACCACGACGATCATCGCGGTTTCACGAACCTTGAAGATCAGGCTCGCGAGAAACGCGATCATCAAAACGGCGCCGATCAATCCGAACAAGAGTTTCATGGTTTATTCCGCAAAAGGCGTAGCGACCACGCTCATCGGGTCGCAGCGGCAACTGTCTGCACCAGCCAACGCGCGGTTCGCAGCAGCCGCGCATCGTCGCCGTGCGAGCCGACCAGCTGCACGCCGATCGGCAAGCCGTTTTCGCCATGGAGCAACGGCAGATTAATCGCTGGCAGGCCCAGAAATGTCCAGAGCGTGCACATGACCGGGTCGCCGGTTGCTTCCAGGCCAGCTGGCGCGGTGCCGAGCGCAGCGGGGGTGACGATCGCGTCGAAGTGCTCGAACAGCGGCGCCAGGCCGGCCTTGAGGATCGGCACGCGGGCCAGCGCCGATCGGTACGCGACAGCCGTGACCGCGCGGCCGCGTTCGATCTGTGCACACAGTGAATCCGACAGTCGATCGCGGCCGGTTTTGAACTCGACTGCGAACGAGCCGGCGAGGTCGGCCTCCATCACCGTCCGATGCCAGCCAACGGCATCGGCCGCGCTGGCGGGCAGTGCGAAGGGCGCGATCCGGTCGCCGAGCAAATCGATCAGTTCGCCGAATGCCGCTTGCGCGTCGGGTGCGACGCGCTCCCAGAACGGCGTGGCGACCCACGCCAGCGAAGGCGGCAGCGGCGGTTCGGATGCTGCGATGCGCACCATCGGCGGTGCGGCCCGCGTGCGGGTCGCCGGATCTTGTGGATCGTCGCCACAAAGTGCTTCGGCGAGCAACGCGACATCGTCCAGCGTGCGCCCGAACACGCCGACCGCATCGAGTGGCGGCGACTGGGTCAACACACCTGTTCGACCGATCAGTCCAGCGCTCGGCTTGAAGCCGTAAACGCCGCAAAACGACGCTGGGCGAATCACCGAACCGTTGGTCTGGGTGCCGATCGCGAGCGGCACCATGCCCGCCGCAACTGCCGCGGCAGAGCCGCTGGACGACCCCCCGGGCGTGTGATCGCGATGGTGCGGATTGCGGGTTTTGCCCGGCGCGTATGTCGCAAGTTCGGTCGTCACCGTCTTGCCCATGACCAAACCGCCCGCGGCGCGCAGCCGCCGGACGACATGGGCGTCGTGCGCCGGTACCCGGCCTGCGTGAAGAACGCAGCCGTCTTCCGTTGGCAGTGCGGCCGTGTCGATCACATCCTTGATACCCACCGGCAAACCGGACAGCGCGCCTGCGGGCTCGCCGGCTGCATGCGCCGAATCGGCCTGGTCGGCTTGCGCGAGCAGGTAGGCGCGGTCCAGATGGGCCCAGGCCTGGACCTCGGGCTCGACCGCATCGACGCGCTCGAGCAGCGCCTTTGCGTACCCCGTCGCCGAATACTCGCCTGCGCGCATACGTGCATGCGCATCGACCGCACTCGCGCCCGCTATGGACTCGACATCACCATTCATCTCAACGACTGTAGAGCACATCGGGCAGCCACGTGACAAGGCCCGGCCAGACATAGATCGCGATCATCGCAACGAACACCATCGACAGGAACGGCAGGCAGCCCTTGAAGATCGTCACCAACTGGACACTCGGCGGCGCGACCCCCTTCAAATAGTAGGCCGACATCGCCATCGGTGGCGTGAGAAACGAGGTTTGAAGATTCAGCGCCACCAGAATGCCGAAAAAAATCGGATCGACCTGAAAGTGGCCGAGCAAGGGCAAAAAGATCGGCACGAAGATGATGATGATTTCGCTCCACTCGAGTGGCCAGCCGAGCAGGAAAATAATCGCCTGGGTAATCAGCAGGAAGGTGATCGTGTTGAGGTTCAGTCCCAGCACAAAATCCTTGATGACGCCCTCGCCTCCGAGGTAGCTGAAGATGGACGAGAAGGTCCACGACCCGACGAACAGATAGCACACCATCGCCGAAGTGCGTGCCGTGAGGTACACCGCCTCGCGCAGTTTTTGCCACGACATGGCCCGATAGGCGATAGCGAGAACCACCGAACCCAGCGCGCCGATCGCAGCGGCCTCGCTCGGCGTCGCGAGTCCGAACAAGATAGCGCCGAGCACCGACATGATCAATACGGCCAGCGGCAGAAACGCCTTGAGCAACAACAGCACTATTTCGATGAAACTCAGGTTGGCCTGATCGCTCGGGAGCCTCGGCATTTTGTTGGGCTGAAGGATCGCGATGGTCACCACATAAGCCATATAGAGACCGGCCAATAAAAAGCCCGGTATCAGCGCGGCCGCATACAGCTTCACAACTGAAACGCCGGCTGTCGCGCCATACACGATCAACATGATCGACGGCGGAATCAGAATGCCGAGCGTCCCGCCCGCGCAGATCACGCCAGCGGAAATGCGCGGGTCGTAGTTGGCCTTGAGCATCGCCGGAAACGCGAGCAAACCCATCAAAGTGACGACCGCACCGACGATGCCGGTAGCGGTCGCGAAGAGCGCACAGGTCACAAGCGCGGCAATCGCCATCGCGCCCGGAATACGCCGGAACGCCACTTGCAGCGACAGGAACAGCTTGTCCAGGATGTTCGAGCGCTCGATCATGTAGCCCATGAACAGAAAGAGCGGAATCGCAACCAGGATGTCGCTGTTCATCACGCTGAAGGTGTTCTGCGTGAACAGGTAGAAAACGACGTTGTCGAAGAACGCCTGACCCGACTGGTAGTAGGCGTAGAAGCCGAAAGCGATGCCCATCGCCATCAAGGTGAAGGCGATCGGAAAGCCCAACAGGATGATGAAAATGAACAAGCCCAGCATCAAGAGGGCGAGCTGGGGATTGCTCATTTTTGTCTCCCGATCGCCGCGGCACCGAGCGGCGATGGCGTGCCGCTCACGACCGCACTCCGGCGTCCGGACCCGACGGATGGGCTTGCATCAACTGCTCCATTTCCTCGATGTCGTGCATCCGCGGCGGCCATGCGCCTTCCTTCAGACACAAGGCACAGCGCAGCACTTCTGCAATGCCCTGCAAGGTCAGCAACACACCCGCGGCCGGAATCAGCATCTTGAGCGGCCAGATCGGCACGCCCACCGGACTGTTGACGCTGACCTCCCGGATCGCGAATGCGTCGTGGGCATAACCCCAACCCGCGATAACGAGCGCCAGAACGCCTGGAAAAAAGAAAGTGAAATAGAGAAACATTTCGAGGCCGGCTTGAAAGCGCGGCGGCCACCTGCGCGAAAACACGTCGGCGCGAACGTGACCGCCGCGTGAAAGCGTGTAAGCGCCGGCCATCAGGAACAGCGCGCCGTAGAGGATGTAGCTGAAGTCGAATGCCCAACTGGTCGGGTCGCGCAGCACGTATCGCACGAACACCTCGTAGCTCACGCCGAGCGTCAGGATCACGATGCACCAGGCGAAGGCGTGGCCGACCGATTTATTGAGCAGATCGATCAGGCGAATGATGGCGCGCATCGCGCTGGCTCCTCAAAAACAGGGGAGGCATTTGCCTCCCCCGGTGACAGACAAGATCACAACGAAGCTTTATGCAGACATGCCGGGAATCTTCCCGTGAATGTGTTCGTAACCGAGCTGGTAATCGGCTTCGTTGAGGAACATGTACTTGGCAACACGCTTCGACCAGGCGCGCTGGCTTTCGACCACCTTCTTGAAGAACGGGTCTTCATCGGATAGCCTTTTAGTCACCGTGTCCCAGGCAACCAGTTGGGCCTGGAAGATCGACTTGGGCGTGCGAGTGACGGTGACCTTGTCGGTGGTGGTGAGCGCGTCGAGGTCTTTCGAATAGTTGTCCATCGCAGTCCACCAGTTCGACTGCGACGCCGCCTCGGCCGAATAGCGCAGGATTGCCTGCAAGTCTTTCGGCAGCGCATCGTGCTTCTTCTTGTTAAAGATGATCTCGAAGAACTCCATCGCCTGATGGAAGCTGCCCATCATGTAGTTCTTGGCGACATCCTGCGCGCCGAAGCGCCGATCCGAGGTCGGGTTGTTGTACTCGAACGCCTCGATGACGCCGCGGTCCATCGCAGGCACGATCTCGCCGCCGGGCAATTGCGTGACCTTGACGCCCATTTCCTGCATCAGGTCGGCCGCGAGCCCAACCGTGCGGTATTTGAGGCCCTTCATGTCGTCCGCGCCTTTGATCTTCCTTCTTGAACCAGCCGAGCGGCTGGGTCGGCATCGGCATCGCGAAATAACCGACCACGTTGAGGTTCAGCTTGGTCAGCAATTCCTGGTACATCTCGAGTCCGCCGCCCCGGTAGATCCAGGCCAGGGTTTGTGGCGCATCGCAACCATTGATCGGACCGGAGCCGAACAACGACGCGACCTTGCTTTTGCCGTACCAATAGACCGGCACCTCATGGCCCGCATCGAGAACGCCCTTGCTCACGGCGTCCATCACTTCGAAGGGCTTGACCACTGCGCCGCCGACCAGAAAGTCGATCCGCAGCCGGCCGCCCGACATTTCATTCACGCGCTTGACATATTCCTCGGCCATCTCGTTGAAGATGTCCTTGGCGCCCCAGGCGCCCTGCATCTTCAAAACGACCGTCGATTGCGCGCGCGAAATCATCGGTGCGGTCAGAGCCGCGGCACCTGCAACACCCGACACTGCGGCGCCCAGAAAGCGGCGGCGCGCTGGCTTCGGCTCGGTGGTGCTACCGGCCGCCGAATCCACGGCGAGAGAATGTTTGTCGCTCAAGGCTGTCTCCTCGTTTGTCAGTTGAAGCCGCTCACTGTCGGTCGCGCCGTGCATGCTGACAACGGGGTAATCCGCAACGGGGTAATCCCGCGAATAAGCCGGGCGAGCTGCGATCTCCGGTGCTATGCGGACGCGGGAGCGACCGCGCCGCGCTGGCGCCTTGCCTCGTAAAGACACACGCCGCTGGCCACCGACACATTGAGGCTCTCGACCGCGCCGAGCATCGGAATGCGCACCAGTTCGTCGCAGGTCTTGCGGGTCAACTGGCGCAGGCCGGCACCCTCGGCGCCGAGCACCAGCGCGATCGGACGTTGCAGCCCACACTCGTAGAGCGTTCCCGGTGCGTCGTCGCTCGCACCGACGCACCAGATGTCGCGTTCCTTGAGCTCGCCGAGCGTGCGCGCGAGATTCGTCACCATCAAATACGGCACGGTGTCGGCAGCGCCGCTCGCGACCTTGGCAACCGTCGCGTTCAGGCCGACCGCATGGTCCTTGGGCGCGATCACCGCATGCGCACCGGCACCGTCGGCGACCCGCAAGCAGGCGCCGAGGTTGTGCGGATCGGTCACGCCGTCGAGCACCAGCAGCAGCGGCAAGTCGACCGGCTGTCTCGCTGCGGCGCGCACCACGTTGGCAGCCTCCAGATCTTCGAGCAACTGGTCGAGCGAATGCACCGGCGTCACCGCCTCCACGCGCGCTACCACGCCCTGGTGCCCATCGCTGCCCGCCAGACGCGACAGCCGCAGCGCATCGGCCTCGACGAGGCGCACCCCCGCTTCCTGCGCCCGCCCGAGAAGCTGCCGCATTCGCGCGTCGCGCCGGCTCGCATCGACAAGCAGTTCGACCATCGATCGCGGCGCGGTTTTCAGCCGCACGCCGACAGCGTGGAACCCGTAGATTGTCTTGATGGCTGCCATGGCCGGATTACCGTTTCACGAATTTGCGCCGAATGCTATCGAAAAAATAGCTGCCTGCGCTCACGCAGCTTGGCTTGGAACCACTTTTTCATCAGAAGCAATGCGGCCGGCCTCGATCGTGATGCGGCGCTCGCATTGCTCTGAAATCGCGCGGTCGTGCGTGACCAGAACCAGGGTGGTGCCGAGTTCGCGGTTCAGTTCGAACATCAACTGCATCACTTGCTGGCCGGTCGCGAAGTCGAGGCTGCCGGTCGGCTCGTCGGCCAGCAGCAACTGCGGCTGCACGACAAAAGCGCGCGCGAGTGCAACACGTTGCTGCTCGCCGCCCGACAACACCTTTGGATAGTGGCCGAGCCGCTGGCCGAGCCCGACCCGTCCGAGCATGTCGGTCGCGGCCTTGCGCGCATCCCGGCGGTCGGCCAGTTCGAGCGGAAGCATCACGTTCTCGAGCGCGCTCAGGTTGCCGAGCAACTGAAAGCTCTGGAACACGAAGCCGACTTTGCGCGCCCGCAATGCCGCACGCTCGTCTTCGTCGATCGCAAAGATGTCGTCGCCGTCCAATCGCACGGTGCCGCGGCTGGGCACATCGAGGCCCGCGACGATCGACAGCAAGGTGCTCTTGCCCGAGCCCGACGCGCCGACAATGGCAGCTGTCTCGCGCGCGCCGAGTGAAAAATGGATGTCCTGCAAAATGTCCAGCGTGCCGCTCGAGTCGGTGACGGACTTGAAAACATGGTCTACGCCAACAATTGCGCTGGTCGGGGATTGGGACATCGAAAGGCTTTCATCTTGTATCGCAGAGACTTTATCCCGGCGCTCGCGCTGGCCGGCTTGGCAGGGTTTTGCGGGCTGCCGGCGCTATCTTCAATGGCGCAGACAAAGCCCGCGCCAGTCATCCTGGTGCTCGGCGACTCGCTGTCGGCCGAGTACGGCTTGAAACGCGGCGAAGGCTGGGTCGCGTTGCTCGGTGAGCGCCTTCAAGAAGAAAACATTCCGGCCACGGTGGTCAACGCCAGCATCAGCGGCGAAACCACGTCGGGCGGTCGTTCACGCCTTCCCGCATTGCTGCGCGAGCATCATCCCGAGACGGTGGTGGTCGAACTCGGCGCCAACGACGCGCTACGCGGCCTGCCGGTGGCGCAAACCGAAACCAATTTGAAAGACATCGTCACGGCCGCACAGAAAGCCGGCGCCAAGGTGCTCATCGTCGGTATTCAGGTGCCGCCGAATTACGGCATGAGCTACTTGAAAAGCTTCACGAAAGTCTTCACCGATGTGAGTGGCGCAACCCGTGCGCCGCTGGTACCTTTTCTTCTGAAAAATGTTGCCGACGGTCCCGATGCCGCATCGATGTTTCAGGCCGACCGCATTCATCCTGTTGCGGCGGCGCATCCGCGGATGCTCGACAACGTCTGGCCGCAGTTGAAGAAGCTGCTGGTCAAGTGAGCGCTTATCCGTTTTTGGTCGGCAGCTCGGGCGCAACGGGGGCTTCGCGTTCGAGCGATGCCATGTCGGATTCCGGATCGCCGGGCGCCAGGCCTTCAGTGCTCGGTGACAGTTTGCGAGCAGCCTTGTCCCGCAGTTTTTCTTCTTTCTTCTTTCGCTTGGCGAGTTCTTTCTGGCGCTTTTCGTATCCGTAATTGGGTGTTGCCACTCTTTCTCCTTGAACGGGCGCGGTCGAAACGGCTGCGCCTCAGCTTGACTGTAAGCGATTGACCCGGCTCGCCGTTCGAGGTGCGGTCGGCGTCTACAGCGCCGAAAGCGCCTGTTCGAGATCCGCGCGCAAATCGGCCACGTCTTCGAGTCCGATCGAGAAGCGCACCAGCGTGCCCTGGTGCGGCCATTGGGCCACGCTCGCATCGCGCATCAAGCCGACGTCGTAGGGAACGACCAGACTGATCGGCCCGCCCCATGAGTAGCCGAGCCGGAACAATTCGAGCGCATCGCAAAAACGATCGACCTGCTCGCTGCTGAAGCCGGTATCGAAAACAACCGAGAACAAGCCGGCTGCGCGCCCGATCGGCGCGGGCTCTTGGGCGTCCGGCCCGTCGTCGTCCACGCGCGAAGCATCGCCGCACAGGGCGCGCCAGTGCGCGTGCCCGGGCGAGCCTTCGAGCGCGGGATGCAGCACTTGCGCGATTTCCTCACGTTGGTCCAGCCAGCGCGCCAGTTCGCGCGCCGCCCGGTCGTGCGCCGCATAGCGCAGCGCGATGCTGGGCAACGACCGCAGCAGGGTTTCCACATCGCCGCCGCTGACGCCGAAACCCATGCGCATGTGCGTGAGCTTGAGCGCCCGGTGCAAGCGCTCGTCGCGCGTGACCACGCTGCCCATCAGCACATCGCCACCGCCGCTCGGGTATTTGGTGAGCGCATGCACCGACACATCGACACCCTCGCCGCTGCCATGAAAATCGAAGGGCGCGAACGCGAGTCCCGCGCCCCAGGTGTTGTCGAGCACCGTCGTCACGTTGCGGGCGCGGCATAGCGCGACCAGCGCGGGCAGATCGGGGAACTCCATCGTCACCGACCCCGGCGCTTCGAGCCAGACCAGCCGGGTGCGCTCCGACAGCTTGGCTGCGAGATCGGCCGGATTCATCGGGTCGTAGAGCCGGTGGGTGATGCCGAAGTTGGCCAACTCACCGAGCGCCAGCGCCTTGTTCGGCCCGTAGGCGTTGTCGGGCAAAAGGAACTCGTCACCGGTTTTCAGCAAGGCGAATCCGACGAGCGTGACCGCCGCGAGACCACTCGGCAGCAACAGGCATTCACTGCCGCCTTCGAGCGATGCGAGCCGCTCCTCGAGCATGAAGGTGCTCGGCGTGCCGTGCAGGCCGTAGGTGTACCCGGCCTTGGACTTCCAGTCGCGCGCGCGCATCGAGGCCACGTCGGCAAAGAAGACGGTCGAGGCCTTGTGGATAGGCGGCAGCGGCGCGCCGAACGTCGACGGCGGCTGGTAGGCATGGTGAATAAGATCGGTGATCGGATGGCGCATGGCGCGATGCTAGTGCAATGAACCACGGCTTGATCCGGCGCTCCGTGCGTCCCACAATCCGAACTCAAGCAGCAGCTTTTTCGGGGGATCCACGATGGCCATTCACGAACTCTTCGCCTACCTCACCGTGCACGACACCGCAGCGGCGATCGCCTTTTACAGCGAGGTGTTCGGCGCCAAGGAGAAGTTCCGACTCACCGAGCCCAACGGGCGCATCGGGCATGCCGAGCTCGACTTCAACGGCGCCACCTTGATGCTGGCGGACGAATATCCGGAGTACGGCATGCTCGGCGCCAAAACCATCGGCAACTCGCCGGTGAAGCTGCACCTGCACGTGGACAATGCCGACGAACTGGTCGAGCGCGCCGTTCGCGCGGGTGCCACACTCGAAATGCCGGTGCAGGACCAGTTCTATGGTGAGCGATCCGGCAACTTCCGCGACCCATTCGGGCACCGCTGGAATGTCGGTCACGAGATCGAACAGCTCTCGCCCGAGGAGATGCAGCGACGCTACACGGCGATGTTCGAATGAAACGGCACACCGAGCGGCGCTAGAGCGCGCTACACCGCGCTAAACCGCACTGAGCCGCTCTACACCGACCACTTCTCCAGCAACTTTTCCGCGCCCATGCCGTCGTAGGTTTCGAACGGCTGGTGAATCCACGGATTGGTCGGCAAGTATTCCACCGAGTAATCGGGCGTAAAGGTCGACAGCGCTTTGGTCCAGATCACCGCGCTGCGCAGTTCGGTGATCGGCTTGTAATTGCTGCGCAGCAGATCCATCACCGCATGCAATGTGTGGCCCGAATCGGCCAGGTCGTCGACCAGCAATACCTTGCCGGCGATCTCGCCCTTCGGTGTGGTGATGAACCGCGCGAGATCGAGGTTGCCTTTGACCGTTCCAGCATCGGCCCGGTAGGAGCTGGTCGACATGATCGCCAGCGGCTTGTCGAAGATCCGCGACAGCATGTCGCCCGGCCGCATCCCGCCGCGCGCGAGACAAAGGATCGTGTCGAACGCCCAGCCCGACTGATGCACCTTGATCGCGAGCTTTTCGATCAGGTTGTGATACTCCTCGTAGCTCACGTAGAGGTGTTTACCGTCTTCGGTCAACATGAGTGATGCTCCTGAATTAATAGCTGGTTGCGCAAGCGGGGCGGGCGTTTCGGGGATTATTTGCTTAAGAAATCTGGGCAGCCGAACGCGAAGGACGCGAAGATTTCGCGAAGGACGCAAAAAGGAAACTCCAGATTTTTCAAATGTCTTCTTCGCGACCTTCGCGGTTCTTTCGCGTCTTTGCGTTCGGCTGCCCGCATTGAATGACTATTCAATCCGCCAAAAAAGGATGTCGCATCATGATCGTGTGATCGCGGTCGGGGCTGGTCGACACCATGTGAATCGGCACGCCGGTGACTTGCTCGATGCGTTGCAGATAGAGCCGGGCGTTGACCGGCAGCTTGTCGTACTGCGTCACGCCGACGGTGCTTTCGCTCCAGCCTTCGTGCGTTTCGTAAACCGGAACACAGCGTGCGATTTCGTCCGCGCCGAGCGGCAGGATGTCGGTGTGCTCGCCGTCGAGGTCATAGCCGGTACACAACTCGAGATGCTCGAGCCCGTCCAGCACATCGAGCTTGGTGATGCACAGGCCCGACAAGCCGTTGACCTGCGCCGAACGCTTGAGCAGCGCGGCATCGAACCAGCCGCAGCGCCGGCTGCGACCGGTGGTTACGCCCTTTTCGGCACCGACTGTCGCCAGATGATGGCCGACCGTGCCGGGAGTTTCCCAGTCGAGCTCGGTCGGGAACGGTCCGCCGCCAACGCGGGTGCAATAGGCTTTGGTGATGCCCAGGATGTAGTGGAGCATCCCCGGTCCGACACCCGAGCCCGCAGCGGCATTGCCCGCAACGCAGTTGCTCGACGTAACATAGGGATAGGTGCCGTGATCGACATCGAGCAGCGTGCCTTGCGCACCTTCGAAGAGCAGGTTTTCACCCGAGCGGTGCGCTTCGTTGAGCTCGCGCGAGACGTCGGCGATCATCGGTGCCAGCAGTTTGGCGTGTCCCATCGCCTCGTCGTAAACCGCGTCGAATTCGATCGCTTTCGCATCGAGCACCTGCGTCAGCACGTGGTTGTGCAGATGCAGCAGCACCTTGAGCTTGGCTGCGAAACGCTCGGGATTTTTCAGGTCCTGGACCCGCAATGCGCGCCGCGCGACCTTGTCTTCGTAAGCCGGGCCGATGCCGCGCCCGGTGGTGCCGATTTTCTCGATGCCGCTCTTTTCTCGAAATGTTTCGCGCGCCACGTCGAGCGCGACATGAATCGGCAGGATCAACGGGCAGGCTTCCGAAATGCGAAGGCGCGAGCGCACTTCGACGCCGGCTTTCTCGAGCCCTTCCATTTCCTCGAACAACTTGGCTGGCGAAAGCACGACGCCGTTGCCGATGTAGCACTTGACACCCGGTCGCATGATGCCGCTCGGGATCAAGTGCAATGCGGTCTTCACACCGTTGATAACCAGCGTGTGGCCCGCATTGTGGCCGCCCTGAAAGCGCACCACGCCCTGCGCGCTTTCGGTGAGCCAGTCGACCAGTTTGCCTTTGCCCTCGTCGCCCCACTGGGTGCCGACGACGACCACGTTTCTGCCTGTGGTGATACTCATGTGACGCTCTCGAATCGCAGTTTCTGAAAATATCAAAGTGCTTGAATCTGCCATTGGCCCGCTCGATCGATCAGCTCGCGGTCGCATTCGAACTCGTCGATCTCGCCCTTGTCGCCGGGCAGCGCGCAGATCACGATTTCGCCTTGCGCACGCAGCGCTGCGACCGCCCCGCGCAAGGCCGGCGACTGGTTCCATGGCGCGCGGATCGCGCGGCGCAACGCGAGCGGTTTGAGCACGCCGACCAACTCGCGCGCGTCCAGGCTGAACCCGACGGCCGGCCGGTTGCGACCGAAAACCGCACCGACTTCGTCATAACGCCCGCCCCGCACCAGGGCATCGCTCGCGCCTTCGGCGTAGACGCCGAAGCGCATGCCGCTGTAGTAGGAATAGCCGCGAAGGTCAGACAGATCGAAGCTCAAGGCCAGCTCTCCAGCGCCTGCGCCCTCTTGCACGTAGGCCGCGAGCTGCCGCAGTTCTGCCAGAGCCGAGCGCACCGGGGCGATGTCTGCCAGCACGCGGGCCGCTTCATCGAGCACCCCGATATCGCCGTACAGATCGACCAGCGCGATGAGGCCTTCGCGCGAAGCAACCGGAAAGCTGCGCGTGAGCTTCGCCAGCTCGCTCGTGTCCTTGGCCGACAAGGCCGCCTGCACGCGCAGCAGTACCGTCGCATCGACCGGCACGCCCGCCATCAGCGCGCGAACGATTCGTGCATCGGCCATGTCAACGATCGGCACGCAATTCGGGCCCGTAAAGCCCGCGTGGCGCAGGCAGTCCAATGCGAGCAGCAGCACTTCGCCGTCGGCTTCGAGCCCTGCATGACCATAGATCTCAGCGCCGAATTGCAGCGGCTCACGCGTTGCGTGCGGCCTGTCGGGACGGGTATGCAAAACCGGGCCGCAATAGCAAAGCCGCGCCACGCCGGCACGGTTCAGCAGATGCGCATCGATGCGCGCGACTTGCGGCGTGGTGTCGGCGCGCAAGCCCATCGTGCGGCCCGACAACTGGTCCACGAGCTTGAAGGTTTGAAGATCGAGCGCCTCGCCGGTGCCCGAAAGCAGCGACTCCAGATGCTCCAGCAGCGGCGGCATCACAAGCTCGTAGCCATAGCCACGCGCGGCATCGAGCAGTTGGCGGCGGACCTCTTCGATGTGGCGCGCTTCGGAAGGCAGCACATCGGCGATGTGATCCGGCAGAACCCAGGCGGACATGAAAAGTCGCGGATTGTTAAAACGCGATTCTAGTCGCCACGCGTGATGTGAACCGGCGATACACAGACATCCGGGTTGCGGCGCAGCGGCTCGATTGCTATTGAAAGAATAGCTGTGTGCGCATGTGCAGCAAGCGTTTCAGCCCTATTTTGCGAAAATTGACAACGATCGAGACTCATCCAGCGAACCAGAGAATGACCAAGCCGACGAGGATGCTGCACAGCCCGAAAAAGCGCAGTTGGCCGTCGCGCATCTGCAGCAACTGGCTGAAGCCGCGACGCCATTGATTGGGCGCCGCAAATGGCAAGATGCCCTCGATCACGAGCACCAGCGCGATCGCGCTCCAGAAGGCGTCCGATGTCACCGCGACCCGCCGTAGACCACGCGCTATTGACGCGCGGCGGGTCCCGTGCCTACCGCCGCAGCGGGCGCTTCCGGTGGTGCCGAGAACCCTTTCAACCCGGCGGGTGCCTCGAGCGCACGACAAGGGTCGGATGTCGATGGATCGACCAGCAACAAATCGGCCTTCTTGCTGAACGCCTGCTTGCACGCCTCGAGGCTGCGATAGAACTGGGCGAAGCGTGGATCGCGGCCGAAAGCTTCCGCAAACGCAGCCGCGGCCTGCGCATCGCCATCGCCCTTGACCTTCTGCGCATCGCGATAAGCGTTCGAGACGGTGATATCGCGTTGCCGGTCGGCATCGGCGCGGATCTTTTCGCCTTCGGCCTGGCCCGTCGCGCGCAGTTCGTTGGCGACCCGCTTGCGTTCGGCTTCCATCCGGCGGTAGACCGATTCGGTGATCGCTTCGACATAGTCGACCCGCGTGATGCGCACGTCGACAATATCGACACCCCAGGGCTTCACGCCCTTGACGACCTTGAGCACCTCGCGCTGCACATCGGCCATCACGGCTTCGCGCCGCACCGAGATCAGGTCGCGCACGGTGCGCTTGTTGACGTTTTCCTGAAAGGCGTTGCGCACCACCCGGTTCAGTTGGACCGTGCCGGCTTCCTCGTCGAGGCCGACGTTCCGGATGTAGACCGACGGATCGATGATCCGCCAGCGCACATACCAGTCGATCACGACCCGTTGCTTTTCCGCGGTAAGCATCGGCTCGGCGTCCAGGCTCACCAGCGTGAGCAGGCGTTTGTCGAGATAGGTGACGTTCTGAAACGGCGGTGGCAGCTTGAAGTTCAAGCCCGGCTGGATGATCACGTCTTTGATCTGACCGAGCGCATAGACGATTCCGAACTGGCGCTGATCGACAACGAAAAGCATCGAGCTGGCCAATGCGAGCAACACCAGCAGCGAAGAGAGAAGAAATCCGATCTTGTTCATAGGAGTTCGCCGGATTTCAGCGCGCGTCGCGCGATCGCGAGCGGCCATCACGCACGCGCGCGTCGTTGGCGGAAGAGGTCGGTGTGGGCGGCGGCGGCGGCGTAGCGCTCGCATCGGCCTTGGTGTCGTCGCCGTTCGAAGCGGAGGCCATCTCCACGATCTTGTCGATCGGAAGGTACATCAGGTTCTGGTTCTTGCCCGAATCCATCAGGACCTTGGTGGTGTTCGAGTAAATCTGCTGCATCGCGTCGGTGTACATGCGGTCGCGCGTGACTTGCGGCGCCTTCTTATATTCGGTCAACACCTGGTCGAAGCGCTCGGAATCGCCCTTGGCCTGCGCCACGGTTCGCGCCTTGTAGCCTTCGGCTTCCTGCGTGAGCCGGGACGCGGTGCCGACCGCCCTCGGAATCACGTCGTTGGCATAAGCTTCGGCTTCGTTCTTGGCGCGTTCGCGCTCCTGACCGGCCTTGAGCACATCGTCGAATGCGGCCTGCACCTGCTCGGGCGGGCGAACGCCACCTTGCTGCAAGTTGATCGCGACCACGTCGACGCCGACCTTGTAGCGGTCGAGAATGGTTTGCATCAACTCGCGCACACGCGGCGCGATCTGGTCGCGTTCTTCGGCCAGCGCTGCGTCCATCCTCATTTTGCCGACCACCTCGCGCACCGCCGTCTCGGCCACCTGTACCACGGCCGCGGCCGGATCCTTGCTCTCGTAGAGCCACTGGCGCGCGTCGCTCAACCGGTATTGCACCGCGAACTTGATCTCGACGATGTTTTCGTCCTCGGTCAACATCGCCGACTCGCGCAGCCCGGTGGTGCGGATGATCGCATCGCGGCCAACGTCAACCGAGCGAATCTGGGTAACGAAGACGGTTTCGTGGCGCTCGACCGGGTAAGGCAATCGCCAGTTGAAGCCCGCGCCAACGGTCGTCTTGTACTTCCCGAACCGGGTGATCACGGCCTGCTGGCCTTCCTGAACGATGAAGAAGCCGGTGCCGAGCCAGATAAGTATCGCGACCAGCGCAATCAGCCCCAGGCCCACGCCTGCGTTTTTCATGTCGGGACTGAAACGCCCGCCTCCTCCACCAGCCGGAGGCCGGGGCTCGCGCGGTCCGCCGCCGCGCTTGCCACCGAAGATCCCGCCCAGCTTGCGATTGAAGTCGCGCCACAGTTCGTCCAGGTCGGGCGGGCCCTGGTTCGGACCCTGGCCGCGCGGACGCTGCTCGGGTGGCGGGGGCGGCGGCGGTGCGGCGGGACGATCGTCGTCCGACGACGCGCTGTTGTTATCGTCGCCCCGACCCCAACGACCGTCGTTGAGGTTGAACATCCCGAGCCCGCGCAAAAAGCGCCACCGACCCCCGACGCGCGGGCGAGATCCGGGGGCAGAGGCCGAAGCCATCTTCACAACATTCATGCGTCTTGATTTCCGTTGACTGGTGCCGATTGTGCCCAATCAGCCAGCGCGTTCGTCCGATGGGGTTGCACTTTCCAAGGTCATTTCGTTCGCCGCACCCGCCAGCACGGCCAGGGCGTCGCGCAGTGCCGGCACGCCGCTGCCCGTGTGCGCGCTCACGAAAACCCGCGGCAGCGCCACGCCGTCGTAGGTGACTTCGTCTTGCAAGGCACGCGGAAAAAGCGCCGGAGACAACGCATCGATCTTGTTGAAAACCATCATCTGCGGTACCTCGGCTGCGCCGATCTCGCGCAACACGCGCTGCACTTCATCGATCTGCTCGGGATGGCGCGGATTCGACGCATCGACCACATGCAGCAGCAAGTCGGCGTCGATGGCTTCCTGCAAGGTCGCCTTGAAGGCATCGACCAGGCCATGCGGCAGGTCGCGAATGAAACCGACCGTGTCTGACAGCGACACCTCGATGCGGCGCCCGTCTTCCCGCGCGCCCAGATAGAGCTGGCGCGTCGTGGTGTCCAAGGTCGCGAAGAGTTGATCCGCCGAATACGCGCGCGCCTTGACCAGCGCATTGAAAAGCGACGATTTACCGGCGTTGGTGTAGCCGACCAGCGAAATATTGAAAGTTTCGCGGCGCTCGCGCTGACGGCGCTGGGTGTCGCGCTGGCGCAGCACCTTGCCCAGCCGGTCGCGGGTGCGTTTGATGGACTCGCCGATCATCCGGCGGTCGAGTTCGATCTGCGCCTCGCCGGGGCCGCCACGTGCGCCGATGCCGCCGCGCTGGCGTTCCAGGTGGGACCAACGGCGCACGAGTCGCGTACTCAAATACTGAAGCCGCGCCAACTCGACCTGCAACTTGCCTTCGTGTGAGCGTGCGCGTTGGGCGAAGATTTCGAGGATCAAGAAAGTTCTGTCGTACACCGCGATGCCGAGATGTCGCTCGAGGTTGCGTTGCTGGGCGGGCGACAGCGCCTGGTCGAAGATCACCTCGCTTGCGCCATGGAGATCGGACAGCGCCTTGATCTCGTCGGCCTTCCCGCTGCCGACGAAAAGTCGCGCATCGGGTGCCTGGCGCTTGCACACCAATCGCGCGACAACCGTCAAGCCGGCGGTTTGCCCGAGCAGGCCGAGCTCTTCCAGATCCGCGTCGAAATGCGGCCGGCCGAAATCGACGCCGACCAGCACCACAGCCCCTTGCTGGCGCGCGATCGGCACGGTTGACTCAGTCAATGGCAACCATCGAGACGGGTATTCAGCGCCGCCGGAAGGCGACCGCGCGCTGCGAATCCGGGTTCAAGCCGCCTCGGCGCCTTCGGATTCGATGGCGGCCGAGAAGTTGACCGCGCGGCCTGGAACAATCGTCGAAATCGCGTGCTTGTAGACCATTTGCGTCACTGTGTTGCGCAGCAACACGACATATTGGTCGAACGATTCGATCTGACCCTGCAGCTTGATGCCGTTGACCAGATATATAGAAACCGGCACATGTTCCCGACGCAAGGTATTCAGGAACGGGTCTTGCAAAAGTTGCCCTTTATTGCTCACGATATTCTCCGTGTTCGACGAACATTGTTGATAAAAAATGACGATAACACAGCGTTTCCGCACTGCAGCAAAAGCGGCGCAATGGCCCTTGGCAGAGCAAGGAACACTGGAACCGCGAGAAACCTGGCTGCGCTCCGACCCGCTCGTCAGCCCGCCTTGTCGGCGTAAGGGTTTGCCGCGGTTTTGAACTCGATCCGCAGCGGTGTTCCGGTGAGGTCGAATTCCTTGCGAAACCGGCCCTCGAGAAAGCGCCGGTAGGCGTCGGTCACCTTGTCGAGCGAATTGCCGTGGACCACGATCACCGGCGGATTCATGCCGCCCTGGTGTGCGTAGCGCGGCTTCGGGCGGAACATGCCGGCGCGCTGCGGCGCCTGGAACTGGACCGATTCGAGCAGCACCCGGGTCAGCACCGGCGTCGTCATCTTCCGGGTCGCCGCCTTGTGCGCCTGGACGATCGATTGCCAGACCGGACCGAGCCCCTGGCGCTTCGCTGCCGAGATGAAGTGCAGCGCGGCGAATTTCAAGAAAGGCAGCCGGGTCTCGATCTGGCGTTGGACCTGCTCGCGCTGGTAACGATCGACCGCGTCCCATTTGTTGATCGCGACCACCACCGCGCGCCCCGATTCGAGGATATAGCCGGCAATGTGCGCATCCTGGTCGGTCACGCCCTGCGTCGCATCGAGCAGCAACAGCGCCACGTTGCACGATTCGATCGCCTGCAAGGTCTTGACGACCGAGAACTTCTCGATCGCTTCGAACACCCTGCCCTTGCGCCGGAGTCCGGCCGTGTCGATGAGCTCGAAGCGCTGGGCGTTGCGCTCGAACGGAATCCGGATCGCGTCGCGCGTGGTGCCAGGCTGGTCGAATGCGACCAGCCGCTCCTCGCCGAGCCAGGTGTTGATGAGGGTCGATTTGCCGACGTTGGGCCGGCCGGCGACGGCGAGCCGGATCGGTTTGAGCGCCGCGGGAATGTCGTCGTCGGCTGCGCCAATCGTTTCTGCCTCATCGTCGGTGCTCGTTGAATCCAGTTGCTCCAGCGCCAGCTCCATCAATGCCCGAACGCCTTGCCCATGTGCGGCCGATACCGCGTACACGTCACCGAAACCGAGTTCGTAGAAATCGGCGGTTTGCGCGCTGCCCTGCATGCCTTCGGCCTTGTTGGCGACCAGCAGCGAGGGTTTGCCGAGGCGCCGCAGCTCGTTCGCAATTTCATGGTCCTGCGCCGAGATGCCGTCGCGCGCATCGACGATGAACAGCACCACATCGGCTTCGGCCACCGCCTGCCGGGTCTGGCGCGCCATCTGGCTGACGATTCCGGTCGCTGCATCGGGCTCGAAACCGCCGGTGTCGATCACGATGAACTCGCGCGGTCCGAGCCGCCCGTTGCCGTAATGCCGATCGCGCGTGAGGCCTGCGAAGTCGGCCACGATCGCATCGCGTGACTGCGTGATGCGGTTGAAAAGGGTCGATTTGCCGACGTTGGGCCGGCCGACCAGCGCGAGCACGGGTTTCATGGAGGAGTGCGGTAATTTATAAGCCAAATGGGCCTGCGATGCCCGCTGTACTTGCGCAAGCAGCTATATATTTTATAGCATTCATTGTTTTCGAGTGCTGATCGCCATTGTCCCTGTTTCGCGAAACCTTCGACCGCATCATGCGCACGCTGCGGCGCCAAGGATGCAAATAGCGAATTCGGCGAAGATTGACTGTGCCGAAGCAACACGCATTCGCATTCACACTGAAAGCTCCAACGCATGACCGATTCTTCCTCCGATTCCTCCAACTACAGCCCGCCGAAAGTCTGGACCTGGGACAAGCAAAACGGCGGCCAGTTCGCCAACATCAATCGCCCGATGGCGGGCCCGACGCACGACAAGGAATTGCCGGTCGGCCAACATCCCTTGCAGCTTTACTCGCTGGCCACGCCGAACGGCGTCAAGGTCACCGTCATGCTCGAAGAGCTTCTGGCGCTCGGCCACAGCGGCGCCGAATACGACGCCTGGCTCATCAAAATCAACGAAGGCGACCAGTTCGGCAGCGGCTTCGTCGATATCAATCCGAATTCGAAGATTCCGGCGCTGATGGACCGCAGCGGGCCAGCGCCGATCCGGGTTTTCGAGTCGGGTTCGATCCTTCTGTATCTGGCCGAAAAATTCGGCGCCTTGTTGCCGACCGATCTGGCGAAACGCACCGAATGCCTTTCGTGGTTGTTCTGGCAGATGGGAAGCGGGCCGTATCTGGGCGGCGGTTTCGGTCACTTCTACGCCTACGCGCCGACAAAAATCCAGTACGCCATCGACCGGTTCGCGATGGAAGTCAAACGCCAGCTCGACGTGCTCGACCGCCGGCTGGCCGAACGTCCGTTCCTCGCGGGCGACGACTACTCGATCGCCGACATCGCGGTCTGGCCGTGGTACGGCACGCTGGCCCAAGGCAAGATTTACGGTGCTGGCGAGTTTCTGCAGGTCGAGGACTACGCCAACGTGCAGCGCTGGACGAAGCAGATCGCCGAGCGGCCCGCCGTCCAGCGCGGGCGCATGGTCAATCGTACTTTCGGCGAGCCTGCAGAACAGTTGCACGAGCGCCATGACGCGCGCGACTTCGAAACCAAGACGCAGGACAAGGTTGTGGCACCAGGTTGAGCAGCAACCGCTGCTTCTGCTGCCGCTGCCGCTGCCGCTGCGCTCGAATCGTCAAGTAGCGGCGCAGAGTCGCCATTCCGCCGCATCGATCGGCAGGAACGCCTCGACCGCCGCCGTCGCGATCACATGCGTGGTGTCTTGCGCCGCGTCGATGACGTCGAGCCCGCCGAACACCGCGCTGACTTCGGCGCGCCCGCGCGGCAGTTCGGCCGCGACCACGGCCAGATCGACTTTTTCAGGCGCCTGAACCCCGATCGTCACTTGCACCCGCATGTCGCGGTGGTCGTAGCCGAGCGACTTGAACAGCACGATCGACGAGTGATGCAGCGCGTCCTGCACTGCGCGGCAAGCCGCCTTGGTGTAATCGAGCCCGTAGAGGTCGTTGCCGGTGCCCATTTCGAGAATGATGCGTTTTTCGGCCGCGCCGCTCGCTGTGATTTCAGCCATTGGCCCGCTCCATGTCGAACGAAACGATCACCGCTGCATTCGCAACGACGCTGATGCTCTCGCCGCCCGGCTTCGGAATATCGAGCCCGCCCTTGACCACGTTGATCGAAGGCTGACCGTAAGGAAACACCGCGAGCAACGCGTCGCGGTCGACCGCATCGGGCTGCTGCACGCCGATCTGCACGTCGATGAGCATCGCCTCGCGCGGGAAGCCGAACGCATCGGCCACGTTGAGCGAGTTGTGCCAGAGCGCGTCGCGAATCGCGCGCGCCGCGGCCTCCGTGTAGTTGCGGCTGCGGATCGACGTGCCCATGCCGAATTGCGTCACCATCCGTTTTCTGGTCATCGTCAGAATTCCCGAATTTATGAAAAAAGTGGCTGGAACGATTGCTGGACGTGCGCAGACAGCTATAGATTGCATAGCATTGCTAGTCCAGCAGACGGTTCTCGAAGCCATAGTGCGTCAGCACCTCGTGACCGGTCTGCGTGATCAGCACCTGCTCCTCGAGCTTGACTCCCGGGCCACCGGTCACACGTCCGACGAAGCTTTCGACACACAGCACCATACCGGCTTCGAGCACACCGTCGTAGCCGAACGACTTCCAGCTTTCAGGAAAGTAGATGTTCGGCGCTTCGTCGCACAGTCCGACACCGTGGTACAGGCAGGAATAGTGACGAAACGTCTCCGGCGGATAACGCATCGCCTGGTGCGTGAGATCGTGGTAGCTCAATCCGGGTCGTAGCAACGCGATGTTGTGCTGGATCTGTGCATGAGCCCGGCTGTAGATATCGCGCTGCGCAGCGGTCGGCGCCTTGTCACCGCAAATCCATGTGCGCGAGGTGTCGACGCACATGCCGTAGCTGCCGATCAGATCGGTGTCGAAGGCCACCAGATCGCCGTTCTCGATCACCCGGCTGCTGCATTCCTGGTACCAGGGGTTGCAGCGCGGTCCCGACGCCAGCAGTCGCGTCTCGATCCACTCGCCGCCGCGGGCGATGTTTTCGGCATGCAGGTAACTCCACAACCGCTGCTCGGTGATGCCGGGTTCGAGCTGCCGATGCATCACCGCGATGCCTTGCTCGCATGCATGAATTGCACAGCGCATCGCGCGAATCTCTTCGTCGCACTTCAGCGCGCGTGCCGCCTCCATCACCGCTTCGCCGTTGTGGACGCCGATGCCCTGGCCGGCAAGCGCAGCGACGCCTTCGTGATTGCAGCGATCGATCGCGAGCCGCAGATTGCCGCCGCCGTGCTGGCGGACCAGATCGGCAATTTCGACCGCCCAGCGATTCGCCTGTTCATCAATGCGGTCGCCGGCGCAGAAATGGAACCACGGCAGGCTGGGCCGAATCTCGTCGACCGACGCGGTGTGGGCAGAGAGGAAATCGCAATGGTCGAACTCCCACAGCACTACGGGCCCTTCGGTCGGCGCGAAGACATAGCGCCCGGCGTTGTGCATGAGCCAGACCTGCATGTTGGTGCTGTCGGTGGCGTAGCGCAGGTTGACCGGGTCGTACAGCACGATGCCCGCCAGATCGGCCCGGCGCAACTGCGCGCGGATGCGTTCGAGCCGGTAGCGGCGCATCGCAGGAAGGTCCGGCAGGGTCAGGCCGGCCGCGGCCCACTCGCCGACGGCCGGTTCGCCGGGGCCGAGCGTGTGCATGTTGAGTGCATCGACAGCGTTGACAGCGGGGGCCCTGGCTGCGCGGCGCGGGCCGATCTTGCGCAGCCCGGCGCCAACGGACTCGGCCTGTCCACCAAAATTCAAGGTGCGCATGAAAGTCCTCTTCGTGTCCGCTCGTATCGGCGATGGCGCCGGCACAGGTCGGCCTTCACTCCAATGCCAGAAGCCATTCCCTGAAGCGCGCGACGCTCCCGCGCCGCGCGCGCCTTTCGTGCGGCCCGGCCGGCTCCAGCACGAAGAACCGGCCGTCGGTTTCGAGCATCTCGGGAACAGGCCGGACCAGCGTGCCGTCCTTGAGATGCGCGTCCACCAGATTGCGCCACCCCAACGCAACGCCCTGGCTGCTCAATGCCGCCTGAATCACCAGCGAATAGCTGTTGAGGTTGATCCGATTGCGCGGCACGGGCACAGCAATATCAAGGCGACGGAACCACTCGGGCCAGCTGATCCAGTCGCGCTCGGATTCGTCCAGCCACAACCACGTGCAGCGCGCCAGGTCGTTCGCAGTGGCAAGGTCAGGATGCCTCGCGAGATAAGCCGGACTGCAGATCGGAAAAATCATCTCGGCGCATATCGGCGTACTTTTCATCTCCGCCGGCGGCGTTTTGCAGTAGTACACGGCCAGGTCGCATTCCAGCTTTCGATAGTCTCGGACCCGATCGAAAGCGACGATGCGCAGGTCGATGCCTTCGTGCTGCGCGTTGAATTCCGGAATCCGCGGCAGCAGCCACAACGATGCCAGCGCGGTGCTGGTCGCGACCGTCACCTGTGTTTCGCCATGCCAGCGCCGGGCCTGATCGGTCGCGTCGGCGAGTGCCAGTAGCGCTTTGCGCGCGGCTTCGACATACTGCTCACCCGTCGGCGTCAGGCTCATCGCGCGGGTCGTCCGGTCGAGCAGGTGCGCGCCGAGCAGCTCTTCAAGCAGCGCAATCTGTCGGCTGATCGCACCCTGGGTCACGTTGAGTTCAGCTGCCGCGCGCGTGAAGCTGCCCAGCCGAGCCGCCGATTCGAACGCGATCAGTGCCTTGAACGGGGGCAAGGGCTGAATCTTCATGATGGGATTCGCTCGAGCTTGCGCGCCAACTCGGTCAACCCGGCTCGCCGGCAGCAAGAATTCGGCGCGCGGCCCACTGGTGAAAGTGGTGGGTCGGCTGGTCCATCTCCGGCGAGAACACCCCGCCCGTGTAGCCCGGCGACTGACGTCCGGCCTGCAAGCCCTCGACCGCGCCGATATCTTCCGAAAAAACGATCCGCCATGCGTTCAGCGTCGCCTCCCTGCTGGCCGCATAGACGTCCGCAACAGACTCGTCGCCGACGAAATACAGGCGCAATTGCTCCACGGTCTTGTCGGGCGCGATGGGGTCCAGAACCATCGCGAACGCGTGATCGGCCTGGATGCCCAACAGCACATTGGGGAAAAACGCCACGTACTCGGCATGCCGAATGCGCTCGGCGGGCCATGCGGCAAAGGTCGGAAGGGAGGTGCCTTCGACCTCTGCCAGGTTGTAGGCCAGGCTGCCCTGCCCCGCAAAAGTCTCGCCGAAGATGATGTTGTAGTGGTCTTCGAGCCGCGAATAAGTGTTGAGGGCCGGATGCACCCAGGGCAGGTGGTAGGCCTCGCAATAGTTTTCGACCGCGAGCTTCCAGTTGCAGGTGACGTCGATGCGCAGCGCGCTGCCGCCCACCGGCGCGCGCAGCTGCGACAGGCCGTCGTCGCCGACGAAGGGTTTCCACCGGTCCATCAGCGGCTGCACCACTTCGTCGAATGCCGGCGCGCTGCCGGACAGGTTGACGAACACCATGTCCATCCAAACGTGGCTGCGCAGCCGTTTGAGGCCGTGGTCCTCGCAGGCGAAGCGCGGATCCTTGTGCTGATTGACCCCGCCGATGTGCGGCGTGCCTTTCAAAGCGCCGTTCAAATCGTAGGTCCACGAGTGATAGGGGCATCGGATCAGCCCCTGGATGACACTGGCTTCACGCACCAGCTTCATGCCGCGATGGCTGCAGACGTTGTGGAACACCTGCAGTGCGCCATCGCGATTGCGCGTGAGCAGCAGCGGCAAGCCCATGAAGTCGACCGGTTCGACCGCGCCGTTCGGGCCGATGTCGCCGGCAAAGCCGATGCAGGCCCAGCCCGACCCAAGAACCGCATCGCGTTCGAATCGGAAATAGCGGTCGTCGGTATAGAAGGTATTGCCGAGACCGCTGGCCTGCTCGATGGGTTCAAGCACCCTTTTCAGGTCGAAGATCGGAAACGAACGGGCCTCGGTCGATGCCAGCATGGATGCCTCCTTCACGCGAACGGGTACGGCTTGCCAGAATTTGGGCGCCGGTACGTGAGAAGCGAATTCTCGATCTTCGATCGGGGCGAATCAAAGCACGTTTTGCACCAGCACTTATTTGCAAAAGTCATGAATCATGGGTCATGGCGAAATGCACTCGCCTTCAGACATGGGCGAGCAACATGGCGCCGCCGACTTTTGCAACAAATCCAGGCCTGAACCATTGCATCGATACGAGCGATGCTGCGTCCGGCTGGAATCGCTCGTCATAAATTGGCAAAACGGTTTCGCTGACTGCTCCCTTCTTTGAATTCCCCAGGAACGTCGAGATGGCTCTTCCCTCATTCGCCAAGTTCGTCATCGTCGGCGCCGGCATCCACGGCTTGTCCACGGCCTTGCACCTCGCCCAAAACCTGCGCGCGAGCGGCAAGGGCAGCGGCCGCGACGTGCTCGTCATCGACAAAACTCAGATCGGCGGCGGCGCCTCGGGCATCGCCTGCGGTGTGATACGCAACAACTATTTTCAGCCTGCAATGCGGCGTCTGATGGCGCACAGCGTCTCGGTCTGGGAGAGCGATCCCGAGGCCTACAGCTACCATCCGGTCGGCTACATGCAGATCAGCCCCGAAGTCATGCACGCCGATGTCGCGAGCATCTACGAGCAGCAGCGCGAGATCGGCTACGAATCGGTGTTCGTCGAAGGCGTGGCCGATTGCACGAAGTACATGACAGACCTGTTCCACGACTGGCAGGCGCAGGGCATCACCTCGGTGCTGCACGAAAAGCGCGGCGGCTATTCCAACAACCAACGCGCACTGCGGGGTTTGTGGGGCAAGGTCGAGTCGGAAGGCGTGAACATCGCGAACGGTGTCAAGGTGAACGGCTTTCTAAAAGACGCTTCCGGCGCCGTGACGGCCGTACTCACTGACCAGGGCGATGTGGCCTGCGAACAGGTGGTCGTCGGCGCCGGCCCCTGGATCAAGCAAGTCTGGGACATGCTCGAGCTGCCTGCAGCCATCTCGATCAATGGCCGCGACGGCGTGACCCACGATGGCGTGCCCATGTGGACCTTCTGGTCGTTGCAGGAAGGAACGCTCGGTGTCGACCCGAAGCTGCAACGCACCAACGACGGCCGGATGCCGCCGGTCATCCATGTCGATACCGACGCGCCGCTGTACGACGACGTCGACGGCTCGCTCGTCACCGACCAACTCTGGGGCATCTATTACAAACCAGACTTCCACTTCGGCGGCGTGCAGGGCGGCGCGATGCCTTTCAAGGTAGCGGCCGAGCCGGAGTCGGTGAAGATCGATCCTTATGGGCCAGCCTCGCCCGATTTCGTCGTCGGCGAAGATTTCGCGCGCATGTGGGTTTCGGCGCTCGCCTTCTGCCAAAAGCGCTTCATGGGCACGATGCCGAAATACAAAAAGGAGTCCTCGGGCGGCATCGGCAGCTTCACCGCCGACAGCTTTCCGGTGTTCGACCGCTTCTGCCAGAACGTGTACGTGATCGCCGACTCGAACCACGGCTGGAAGATGATTGGCGTCGGCAAGCTGGTGGCCGATGATCTGTGTGGCAAGACCAGCGATTTGCTCGAACCGTTTCGTTTTTCGAGGTTCGCGGAAGGCAAGTTGCATCCGACATCGAACAGCCCTTTTCCCTGGTCCTGAGCATCGCCAGCGCCGATCGGAATTAGGAACCCTATGCCCTGGAGACTGCTCAAGTTCGGCCTTTCGAGTCGCCACAGCGAGCCGCGCCTGTTCACCGCGCACGAGCGGCTCAAGAGCAGCTACGACGTGGTCATCATCGGCGCCGGCGGGCACGGCCTGGCTGCGGCGTACTACCTCGCGCGCGACCACGGCATCACCAATGTGGCAGTGCTCGAAAAAGGCTACATCGGCGGCGGCAACACCGGGCGCAACACCACCATCATCCGTTCGAACTACTTGACGCCCGAGGGCGTCAAGTTCTACGACGAATCGGTCCGGCTATGGCAGGACTTGTCCGAGGAATTCGACTTCAACGTTTTCCTGTCGACGCGCGGGCACTACACGCTCGCGCACACCGATGCGGCGATGCGCACGATGCGCTGGCGGGCAGAGGTCAACAAGCACTTCGGTGTGGCTTCCGAGGTCGTCGACGCGCAAGAAGTCAAGCGCGCGACGCCGCTCATCGACTTGAGCTGCGCCGGGCACGCGCCGATCCTCGGTGCGCTCTATCACGCGCCCGGCGCGGTGGCACGTCACGATGCGGTGGCCTGGGGCTACGGCGCGGGCGCAGATCAGCGCGGGGTCGAAATCCATCAGCAAACGGCCGTGACCGGCATCGATCTGGATACCACGGGCGCCGTGCAGGGCGTGCGCACCAATAAAGGCACCATCGCCACGCGCAAGGTGCTCAGCGCGGTCGCCGGGTTCACGCCGCGTGTGCTCGACATGGTGGCCCTCGAAAGCCCCATCACCATCCATCCGCTGCAAGCGATGGTGAGCGAGCCGCTCAAGCCCTGGCTCGACCCGATCCTCGTTTCGGGCAGCCTGCATGTCTACATCAGCCAGTCATCGCGCGGCGAACTGGTGATGGGCGCCTCGCTCGATCCATACGAGCTGCATTCGACCCGCTCGACACTTGATTTCGTCGAAGGGCTCAGCGCACACATGCTCGAGATGTTCCCGTTCCTCTCGAGCGTGAAAGTGATGCGCCAATGGGCCGGCATGGCCGACATGACGCCCGATTTCGCACCGATCATGGGTCTGACGCCAGTGCCCGGCTTCTATCTCGACGCGGGCTGGGGCACTTGGGGTTTCAAGGCGACGCCCGTCAGCGGCAAAACCATGGCGCACACCGTGGCGAAGGACGAGCCGCATCCGCTGATCACCGGTTTTTCGTTCGACCGCTTCATGAACTACGCGCTGACCGGTGAAAAAGGCGCGGCTTCGGTCGGGCACTGACGATGAAATTGCTCACCTGCCCGATCAACGGCGCTCGCCCGACAAGCGAGTTCTTCTATTGGGGCGAGATGCGCGACACGCCCGACCCTACGACGGCGACCGATGGACAGTGGGCCGCGTACGTCTTCAATCGCAGCGGCTCGCCGGGAATCAAGCGCGAATGGTGGTGCCACACGCCGAGCAATACCTGGTTCATCGCCGAGCGCGACACCGAGCGCGATCAGGTGCTGCGCACTTACCTGTACGGAGCTTCTGCATGAAGCGCCTGGCGGCTGTTCCCGGCGAATGGATCGACCGCGACAAGCCCATGCGCTTCCGCTTCGAGGGCCGCAGCTTCGAAGGATTCGAAGGCGATGTCGTGAGTTCGGCGCTGTGGGCTGCCGGCGAACGCACGCTGGGTCGCAGTTTTAAGTACCACCGGGCACGCGGCATCCTTTCGCTGGCCAATCACGATGTGAACGTGATGGTGCAGAACGGCGCCAGCCCCAACCAGCGCGCCTGTGTGATGCCGCTGCAAGATGGGCTGGACCTGCGCGCCATCAACACCGTCGGCGGGCTGCATGCCGACAAGGCCCGCTTCATGGGCCTGTTCTCGCGCTTCCTGCCGGTGGGCTTCTACTACAAGGCTTTCATCGGAAAAAAGGCCTTCCCTTTCTGGGAGCGCCAGATCCGCAAGTTCGCCGGTCTCGGCGCGATCGACGGCTCGGCGCCGATGCGCCACACGCCCAAGCAATACGACTTCTGCGACGTGCTGGTGGTCGGCGCCGGCCCGTCGGGCCTGAGCGCCGCGCTGGCCGCGGCTGCCCAAGGCGCACGCGTGGTGGTGGTCGACGAGAACGCCCGCGCCGGCGGCAGTGCCGGCTATCAAATCGGCGCCGATCCGACGCGGCGAGACGAACTCGACCGGCTGCTGCAGCAGGTGAGCGCGGATCCGCGTATCGACCTGCGCTGCGCGACGGTGGCAGCAGGCTACTACGCAGATCTGTGGGTGCCGTTGGTCGATGCCGAGCGCATGACCAAGATGCGCGCCCGAGCCGTCGTGGTGGCCAGCGGCAGCTACGAGCAACCCGCGATCTTTCGCAACAACGACACGCCCGGCGTGATGCTCGCCGGCGCTGCGCAACGTCTTATCTATCGGTATGCGGTGCAGCCGGCGAAGCGTGCGGTGGTCCTCTCGGCCAACGACGAAACGGCGGCTGCCGCGTTGGATCTTGCTGCACACGACGTCGAGGTCATGGCACTGGTCGATCTTCGCGCCGTGGGGCCCGGCGAAGCGCTGCGCGCCCGGTTGGCGCAACGCGGCATCCGGGTCTTACCTGCGCATTGCGTCGTCGAAGCGCTTCGCGCGAAGGATCGCGTGATCGGCGCGCGCATCGCGGCCTGGGTTGACGACCAGCCGCAGTGGCAGCGCTGCGAAGACATCGCCTGCGACGCGATCGTGATGAACACCGGCTTCGTGCCGGCAGCCAACCTGCTCTACCAGGCCGGTGCTTCGATGCGTTACCGCCGCGACATCGAGCAGTTCGTTCCCGATGTCTTGCCGGCGGGCGTGTTCGCCTGCGGCAAGGTCAACGGCGTCTTCGATCTCGCGGCGCGCAAGCTCGACGGACATCGCGCGGGAAGCGCCGCAGCGGCTAGTGCGGGCTTCGGCACCGAGGCGCTGGTCGATGTACCGCAGGCTGCAGCGTCTCCAACGCACGCGTGGCCGATCGTCGATCACCCGAAGGGCAAGAACTTCGTCGACTTCGACGAAGACCTGCAGCTGCGCGATTTCGAGAACGCGGCGAAGGAAGGCTTCGACAACATCGAACTGCTCAAGCGCTTTTCGACCAACGGGATGGGGCCGACCCAGGGCAAACATTCGAACATGAACGGATTGCGCATCCTCGCGCGCATCGTTGGCAAGTCGCCCGAGGAGGTGGGTACGACGACGGCGCGGCCGTTCTTTCATCCAGTGCCTTTCTCGCACCTCGCCGGCCGCGGCTTCACACCCGAGCGCGAAACGCCGATGCACGCGCAGCACGAGGCGCTGGGCGCGGTCTGGATGGCCGCGGGCGTCTGGCAGCGGCCGGAATACTACGCGCGCAATGGCGGCAGCCGCATCGAAGCGATTCGCGCTGAAGCCCACGCGGTGCGCAACGCGGTCGGCCTCATCGATGTCGGCACGCTCGGCAAGCTCGAAGTCATCGGTCCGCAGGCAGCCGAATTTCTCGAACGGGTCTATGTCTCGCGCTATGCCAACCTCAAAGTCGGCATGACGCGCTACGCCGTGATGTGCGACGAATCGGGCGTGGTCATCGACGATGGCGTGGTGGCGAGGCTCGCCGCAGACCATTTCTATTTCACCACCAGCACGAGCGGCTCCGCGTCGGTGTACCGCGAACTCTCGCGCCTGAACACGATCTGGCGGCTGGATTGCGGCCTCGTCAACCACACCGGGGCGTTTGCGGCAGTCAACCTGGCGGGGCCTCGCTCGCGTGAAGTACTGGCCAAGGTCTGCGCAGACGACCTGTCGAGTGCGGCATTCCCGTACCTGGGCCTTCGCGAATTCGAGATTGCCGGCATTCCAGCGCGGGTCATGCGCGTCGGCTTCGTCGGCGAATGGGGCTACGAGATCCATGTGCCCGCCTTGCGCGCTCCTGCGCTATGGGACGTGCTGATGGCAGCCGGCGCCTCACACGCGATCCGGCCATTCGGCGTCGAAGCGCAGCGCCTTTTGCGGCTCGAGAAAGGCCACATCATCGTCGGCCAGGACACCGACGGCCTGACCACGCCCTTCGAAGCGGCGCTCGGCTGGGCGGTGAAATTGGACAAGCCGTTTTTCGTCGGCCAGCGCAGCTTGCAGATCCTGCGACGCAAGTGCCCCAAACAGGTGCTGGTCGGCTTCGAACTGCTCGACCGCTCGCCGGACGCGCACGCGCCGCTGGAATTCCACCTCGTCATTCAGAACGGCGAAATCGCGGGCCGCGTGACGAGCGTCGTGTGGAGCCCGAACCTCGAGCGGCACATCGGATTGGCGATGATCCAGCCTGCAATGGCAAAACCCGGCACGACACTCGCGATCCGGTTGACCAACGGCGCGATGGTGGCCGCGAGCGTGGTCGCGCATCCGTTCTACGATCCGCAAGGCATGCGGCAAAAAGAAGTAATCGAAGTTGCCGAGGCGGACGAGGTGACGGCATGAGCCTTCGGTTGATCGATCGCTCGGCCGCGCCGCGCTTCGGCGTCAAAGGGCCCGGCGCCGCTGCATGGTTGCAAGCCGAAGGCGTCGCGTTGCCGCAGTTGCCCAATCAGTGGGTGGCTTTCGGCGACGGGCTGGTGGCGCGGCTGGGGTTGACCGAATACCTGGTCGAATGCCACGTCGCGACGCACGCACGCCTGTCTGCCAAGCCGCGCGGTGAACGGGTCTATCCGGTTTTGAACCAAAGCCTGTGCGTCGAGATTTCGGGCGCGGAAATCGACGCCCTGGTGCGCCAGATCTGCAGCGTGCAATTCACCGCGTTGGACCCCAAGGCCCGCAGCGTCGTGCTTACTTCGGTGATCGGCATTTCGGTGATTGCATTGCCGGAGTTTGATAAGTCAGGTGGAAAGATCCGAATCTGGGCCGACAACACCTTCGGTCGCTATTTGTGGCAAACCCTCGCGCAGTTGTGCCGCGAACTCGATGGTGCGTTCGCCCCGGTAGCCTGAGCATTCGTTCAACGCGGCGATCCGAGGCCGGCGCAAGCTCGGCACGGAGGGGCCCCGGCGTGGCGGCAGAATCCGGGGCTGCATCCGGAGACGCCATGACCCGCCCCCTCGACGAACCGCCACACCCACCAGGCTGGGAACTGCTCGCGAGCTGGGTCGCCGTGGTCGAAACCGGCTCGATTTCCGAAGCGGCGCGGCGGCTCGCCATTTCGCAGGCGGGCGTTTCGCAGCACATCAAGCAACTTGAGCTGCAATTCTCCACCGCCCTGCTCGATCGCGGTACCCGGCCGGCGCGACCCACGGCCAGCGGCCATCGCCTTTACGAACATGCGACCGATCTGCTGCGCCGCGCCGGCGACATGAGTGAAAGCGTTCGACTCCTTAGCCGCGCCAAGCGCTCGATCGTGCGGCTGGCTTGCGTCGACTCCTTCGCTGCGACGATCGGCCCGGCGCTGGTGCGCGGTTTGACGGGCACCATGCACAAGGTGCGGCTGTCATCGGGCCTGTCGCCCTACCTGAACGACCAGTTCCTGAACCGGCAGGTCGACCTGCTCGTCACCACCAGCGATCTGGCTGGCGAAGCCATGGTGCAGCAAATCCCGATGCTGACCGAGCAGTACTGCGTGGTGCTGCCAGCGCAATGGCGAATCGAGCGACCAGGCTCGCTCGGCGATTTATCCCGCGGCGGGCTCCAGATGATGTGCTACAGCGCAAGATCTGTTCTCGGCAACCACATCGAAAGCACGCTACGAAGTACCGATCCGGGCATCGAGCGCGCATTCGAGTTCGACGCGACCGACCCGTTGCTCAGCCTGGTCAGCGCCGGGCTCGGATTTGCCATCACCACGCCGCTGTGCATCTGGCAATCGCGCCATTTCGTGCCGGAATTGCGAATCCTGCCGCTTTCGGCTTTCTCTCGCGGCGGTGAACCTTATGCGCCGCTGGCACGAACCTTTTCACTCGCCTGCCGCGAGGGCGAACTCGGCTCGCTGCCTCATGAAGTGCACAACATCATCCGAGTCGCCGGGCGCGACATCGCAGCCCGGATCGTCGTCAAACTCGGCTTGGCCCGGGACGCGATCGTTATTCACGACCGATCTCGCTGACGCAAGCTTTGCCGGCAAGCCCTGTAACAGCACTGGACTGGCCGATACGTCGAGCGCACCTTGCTCACCCACGCATCGACGCGACCGCTTGCCCGATCGCGGTTGTGGATATCGCACTGCAGCTAGGCTGTCACCCAGTCGCTTTGGCGCGAAGCGCCACCTACCTCCAGCTGGCGCACCAAGCCAACCTGTAACCGAAAGCAAAACGAGCATGACTCTGCCTCGCATTCTCTCCTTCGCCCTGACCGCTTCCCTCGGCTGCGCAGTGGCTTTGCCCGCTGCCGCGCAGGACGTCAAAGTCACACCGATTGGCAGCCACACCGGCGAGTTCTGCGCGCTCGATCGGGCGCTGGTGCTGGAAGATCCGGACGGTACGCGCATCCTGTACGACGCTGGCCGCACCGTGCGCGGCGCAGATGATCCGAGGCTCGGCAACATCGACGCGGTGCTGCTCTCGCATGTGCATGGCGACCATCTCGGCGATGCGATTCAGCCTGCGGAGAATGCGGGCACCTGCGCCAAACCTGACTTCTCGAAAAAGCTCACACCGGGTTCCAACACGGTGAACATCGCCGTCGGCAAAAAGGCCAAGCTGATCGTCGGCGGCGAGATGGCCAAGTACTTCTCGCTCAAGGTCAAGGAAGCCGGCGGCGACAGTTCGCTGGTGCAGCTGCTGCGATTCGGCGCGGCCACCAAAATCGGCGGCGTCAGCATCGTGAGCGTGCCGGCGGTGCATTCCAATGGCCTCGACCCGGCCTTTCTGCACAAGGACCATGCCGAGGCGCTCGAAGCCAACGGATTGACCGCTTACATGGGCCCGCCGGGCGGTTATGTATTGACGTTCAGCAACGGGCTGGTCGCTTATCTGTCGGGCGATACCGGCGTCACCGCCGAGCAGGACGTCGTGGTGCGCCGCATGTACAAGACCGGCCTCGTGGTCTTGAACATCGGGGGCACCTTCACGACCGGGCCGAAGGAAGCCGCGTACGTGGTCAACGAACTGGTCAAGCCCCGATCGGTCATCGCGTCACACGCCAACGAGCCGGCGACCGAAGGCGGCAAGCTGCGCGCCGGCACCAAGACCGAGGAATTCGTCAAGGCCACCGAGGTGCCGGTGCACCTGCCGCTGAGCGGACGAACGATGGCGTTCGACGCCAGCGGTGATTGCACGAGCGGATGCTGACGACTGCTGAAGCACCAATCCATGGTTGATGAACCGCGCCAGCGGAACTCGGAGCCGATCGCTCACCCTATCCGCTTAAAAGAAAAGTGGTTCTTTGGAAAGCTGGGCGTGCGCACGCAGCTATTTTTTTTATAGCAATTCGATGGTGCGGCAACGCCGACTGGCCCCGATGCGGGTCATCGCGCCAGACGATCCCCGGCCAGCTTGAACCGCAGCGCATCGTGCATGCAGCCGATGTGCTCGGGGCCGATGCCGCAGCAGCCGCCAACGATGGTGGCGCCACGCGCGACCCAGTCCTCGACCCAGCCGAGGTAGCCCGCGGGCGTGAGGTCGGCCCGAATCTCGGCGAGTGCGCTGCTGGCGTCGGTGTCGACGGGTCTGGGCGGAAAGGCGTTCGCATAGACGCCGATCTCGATCCCGATCTCGGCCCCAGCGCCGTTGCCGCCGAGCGTTTCTAGTGCCACCGACACCGCATCGCCCATGACCTCGGGCTGGCTGCAATTGAACAAAAGCGCTGTGGCGCCGAGCCGCACTGCGGCGTCGACCGCCGCCTGCACCGGCTCGCCTGAACGCAGGCGTGGCCGCCCGGCGCCCGCCCCACCGTCATCGAGCGTGAACGACAGCCACAGCGGTCGTGCGTTTTCCCTGCCGATCACCTCGCGCACCAACTCGGCTTCGGCCACAGCGCCGAGCGTCTCCGCCAACCAGAGATCGACCGATGGCGCCAGCCCATCGACCAGGGTGCGCAGGATCGGCCGTGCGAAATCTGCGTCGAACCAGTCGGGGCGGTACGAGCCGCAGATCGGCGGCAGCGAGCCGGCGACGCGAACCTTGCGCGGCGACAGGGGAGCCGAATCGGCCACCTCACGCGCCAACCGACCGGCCAGCGCCGAAAGAGCCGCGCCCTGCTGCGCGAACCGCTCGTCGCCGATGTGAAACGGTACCAGCGCATAGCTGTTGCTCGTGATCACGTCGGCGCCCGCATCGACGTATGCGCGGTGGACCCGCGAAACGAATTCGGGCGCTTCGATCAGGGCGAGCGCCGACCACTCGGGCTGGCGGAACGGCGCGCCGCTGCGTTGCAGTTCGCGGCCGGTGCCGCCGTCGAGCAGGGTGATCGGCTTTTCGTTGGACAAGGGCGTGCTCCGGCTGGAATCGATGGGGCGTCGATTGTCGCGCCATCCCGCGCAAATTCCGCTTCGGTTGGCAGGCTGTAGGATGCGCCGCTGCCCAATGAATCCCCGTCGAAGCCCCGTCGAAGCCCCGTCGATCCTGTCGCGCGCTGTCGACTACTGCGGCCGGAACCCGTAGATGCCGCCCTTTTGGGTGACGACGACGACCGTGTTGCCGACCAGCACCGGCGCTGCCGCGATCGGTGAGCCGTCGGTCGCGAGGCGATTGATCGGCGCGCCGTCTTCCCGCGCGAGAACATGGATCAGACCGGTGCTGTCGCCGATCACGACCGCGCGGCCGGCGCCCAGCGGCGCGGTGAGCGTGCGGTACTTCAACAGTTCGCTGCTCCAGTTTTTCTGACCGTCCTCGCGGCGCCACGCGGTGATGCGGCCATCGTTGTCGGCGCCGTAGATGAAGCGATCGTCGCCGCCGAGACCGCTTGCGCCAACCGACGGCTGCGTCCAGAGAATGCGGCCGCGCGCAATGTCGACGCAGCCGACGCTGGCGTAATAGGCGCGCGCGCAAACGACTTCGCCCATGCGATTGGCCGGGCCGACCAGATCGACCAGTTTTTCGATGTCGTTGGTGCCGCGCGGCGCAGCGATCGGCGCTTCCCAGCGCGCAGCGCCGGTGTTTGGATCGGCGCCAGCCAGTCGGCCGCTCACGCCATAGACCAGGGTGTCGCCGACCGCCAACAGCACACCGGGCCGGCGCAACACCAGTGGATCGGCGGGACGCGTCTGATTCCAGAGCCGCTGGCCGCTCTGGCCGTCGTAAGCCGACAGCGCGCGGTCGGCGGTCAGCACGAACACGCGTCGGCCGGCGACCAATGGCGCGGTAAAGGTTTCGGCCTCGAGGGGCTTGCGCCAGAGTTCCTTGCCGTCTTGCAGCGCGATCAATTCGTTCTTCTTGCTGACCACGGCTGTCAACGTACCATCCGAGCCGGCGCCCGCGAGGACAGTGGCATCGACCTTCGCACGGCTCGATTCCTTGCCGGTTCGCGCGTCGATCAGCACGACCGTGCCGTCACCCGAGGCGACAGCGACGCTGTCGCCCGCCACGTCGATCTGGAGCGGAAACTTGACCGCGCCGATTTGGAGGTTCCAGACCTGCGCGATCGGCACCACCGCGACGTTCGGCGGCAATTCGGCAGGTTTGGGCTTCTCACCGCCCGACGAGCAAGCGCCCAGAATTATCCCGAATGCTATTATAATGATAGCTGTCTGCGCACGACCCACGGCCGCTACAGGCATAAAACGCTTGAAATTCATGATGGCTATTTTTCCACGGGCGCGCTTGCGGCCGCTACAGCAGGCGCCGCAGCCAGGCTGGCCGGATCGACCCCGACCGCGTTCAGCTTGAACTCGACGAGGCGTCGGTATTCGGAGCCGGCACCGAGTTCCTTCCACGCCTTCCGGTACTCAGCCGCGGCCTTTTCGCGCTCGCCTTGCAGCTTGAACATGTCGCCGCGCATGTCGGCGACCAACGGCTGGAATTCGCGTGGGAACTCGGCGCCGAGTTGCTTGTCGACTTCGGGATACGACTTGGCGTCGAGCAGCACCGCGGCAAGACGCAATCGCGCGACCGCCTTGTAACCCGAGTCGACCGCGTGCTCGGCCACCCACATGAGCGACGCGCGCGCCGCATCGACCTGGCCCTTGTCGTACTGTGCCTTGGCGGCCGCAAGGCCGGCCTGCTGCGCATAGCTCGTGCCTTCGAATTTGGCCTTCATGTCGTCGAACGCGCGCTGGGTGCGGTCGAGTTCGCCGGCCTGCGCACTGCGCTCGACTTCCTCGAACAGCACCGACGCCTGGGCGGCCTTGCTGCGCTGCCAGTAGTGCCAGCCATTCCAGGCCACGAACGCACCCGCGATGAGCAGCAATGTCCAGGTGATGAGGTTGCCGTAGACGTTCCAGAACGCTTTGATCTGGGCGAGTTGTTCCTGTTCTTCCAGGTCGAGGGCAGAGGCCATGCGTGATGTGCGTTCGGTCAGGGTCGATCGGGGCGAACCGACGATTGTAGGGTGGGCGCCCAGGCAGCCGGATCGGCCAGCGGACGGGCAACCTGAGCCTCGCCGCTGTCGGGAGTGCTGTCCGCCGCGCTGCGCAGCGGCTTGACAGCCACCTCTCCGCGCGCCAGTTCATCGGCACCGAATATCAGCGCAAATGCGGCGCCGCTCGCATCGGCTTTGCGGAACTGCGATTTGAAACTGCCGAGGCCTTCGGCCGTGGCCGCATGCATCTGGACCCGAACGCCAGCCTCGCGCAATGCGCCCAGGGTGCGCAAGGCAATGGGCATCGCCGCTGCGTCGGGGACGATCGCATAGGCATCGAGCGTCGGCGGCGGCACCTGTACGCCCTGTTCGGCCAGCAAATCGAGAACTCGCTCGACGCCGATCGACCAGCCGACCGCCGGCGCCGGTTTGCCGCCGAGCAAGCCGATCAGATCGTCGTAGCGCCCGCCGCCGCACAACGTGCCCTGCGCGCCGAGCCGGTCCGTCACGAACTCGAACACGCTCAGGTTGTAGTAGTCGAGCCCGCGCACCAGCCGGGGATTGACGGTGTAAGCGACGCCATTGGCATCGAGAATGCCCTTCAACCCGCCGAAATGGGCAAGCGACTCGGCGCCGAGGAATTCGATGAGTTTCGGCGCGGCTTCGACCAACGCCTGCATCGCCGGGTTCTTGCTGTCGAGAATGCGCAGCGGATTGGCGTGCAGGCGGCGCTGCGCGTCCTCGTCGAGCTGGCTGGCGTGCTGCTCGAAATAGGCAATCAACGCGGCGCGGTGCAACGCCCGCTCGGGCGGTTGGCCGAGGCTGTTGAGCTCGAGCCGCACATCGGTGAGGCCGATCGCCTTCCACAGCGCCGCGGCAAGCAGGATCAGTTCGGCATCGACATCGGGCCCCGCGAAGCCGAGCGCCTCGGCGCCGATCTGGTGAAACTGCCGATAGCGCCCGCGCTGCGGCTTTTCGCGCCGGAACATCGGCCCGGTGTACCAAAGCCGCTTGCCGCCGTCGTAGAGCAGGTTGTGCTCGGTCACGGCACGCACCACGCCGGCGGTGTTTTCGGGCCGCAGCGCCAGATGCTCGAACTGGCCATGCTTGTCGCTCCGGTCTTCGAAGGCGTACATCTCCTTCTCGACGATATCGGTGACTTCGCCGATGCCGCGCACGAAAAGCGCCGTCGGCTCGACGATCGGGGTGCGGATGTTGCGATAGCCGAAACGCGCCATCTGCTCGCGCACGACCGCTTCGAGCCACTCCCACCGCGCCGACGTGGGCGGCAGGATGTCGTTCATGCCTTTGACGGCGGTGAGTTGGGTGGGCATTGATACTTCGGAGAATCTCTAAACGAATACCGGACGCAGAGGACGCAAAGGTTTCGCAGAAGACGCAAAAAAGAGCAAAAAGCGATGCATTTCCTTCTGCGCCTTTTGCGAAACCTCTGCGCCCTGTGCGTCCGGAAGTCCGTTTTCAGGCAGCGCCAAAGCGCTTTTCGATGTAGTTCTCGACCAGTTGGTGAAACTCGGTCGCGATATGTTCGCCGCGCAAGGTCAGCGCTTTTTCGCCGTCGATGAAAACCGGCGCGGCCGGTGCTTCGCCAGTGCCTGGCAGGCTGATGCCGATGTCGGCGTGCTTGCTCTCGCCGGGGCCATTGACGATGCAGCCCATCACGGCGACTTTCAGCGTTTCGACACCGGGGTATTTTTTACGCCAGACCGGCATCTGCAAGCGCAGGTAGTCGTCGATCTGCTTGGCCAAAGTCTGGAAGGTGTTACTGGTGGTACGGCCACAACCGGGACACGCGGTGACGCTGGGCACGAAAATACGCAGCCCGAGCGACTGCAATATCTCGGATGCGATCACGACTTCCTGGGTGCGCGATTCGCCAGGCTGCGGCGTCAGCGACACCCGGATCGTGTCGCCGATGCCCTCTTGCAGCAGGATCGCGAGCGCCGTGCTCGACGCCACCGTGCCCTTGGTGCCCATGCCGGCTTCGGTCAAACCCAGGTGCAACGCGTAATCGCAGCGTTTGGCGAGCTCACGGTAGACCGAGATCAGGTCTTGAACGCCGCTGACCTTGCAGCTCAAAATGATTTGGTCGCCATGCATGCCCATCGACTCGGCCAGCTTCGCCGAGTCGATCGCCGAGGTCACGAGCGCCTCGTACATCACCGACTTCGCGTCCCACGGCTCTGCTCGCCGGCTGTTGATATCCATGAGGCCGGTGAGCAGGTCCTGATCGAGGCTGCCCCAATTGACGCCGATACGCACCGGCTTGTTCCAGCGCATGGCGGCTTCGATCATCTGGCCGAACTGACGGTCGTGTTTGTCGCCCTTGCCGACGTTGCCCGGGTTGATGCGGTACTTGCTCAGCGCCTCGGCACAGGCTGGATGTTCTGTGAGCAAGCGGTGGCCGTTGTAGTGAAAGTCGCCGACCAGCGGCACGTCGATGCCCATCCGGTCGAGCTGGTCGCGGACGTGCGGGACCGCGGCGGCAGCCTCGGGCGTGTTGACGGTGATTCGCACCAGCTCCGAGCCCGCGATCGCGAGTTCCTTGCACTGGATCGCGGTACCGATCGCATCGACCGTGTCGGTGTTGGTCATCGACTGAACCCGCACCGGCGCATCGCCGCCGATCGTGACGACGCGATCGCCCCACACCGCCTTCGCCTGGCGCGAGCGGCGCGCGGCGGGCGCTGCAGGTTCGATCGGCAAACAACCGGCAGGCTTGTTCAGCGCAGAACCAACTTCTGTCATGGCTTGACCTCGAAGCGCGCGACGCCGCCGGGCTTGGTCACGCTTTTCAGATCGAAAGGCTGGCCGCGCACATCGACTTCCATGCCGTCGGCCCGCCCGACGACCACGCTCAACGGCAAGGCGCCAGAAACGCCAACCGCTTCACCGGCCTTGACGAGGCGCTTGAAGAGCACCGTGCCGCGCTGGTCGGTCACGCTGACCCATGAATCAACCTTGGCCTTGAATTCGAGCGGATTGACTCCTGGCGTCAAAGCGCCCGGCGCGGTGGCAACCGGCAATGGCGCAGAAAGCGCACCCGCCATACCGCCGGCGGGCGGCGTTGTCGAAGCAACAACTGGATTCGCGGTAACAGCCCCGTTGGTCGCTGGCGCCGCGGCACCGGATTGTGGCGATGCGGCGCTCGCCGACGGGGTGGACGCGGGCGACGAAGCCGCGCTGCCGCCCATGCCACTCGTGCCACTCGAAATGGCCCCCGAAGCCGAGCCCATGGCCGTCGTGGGCGGCGTGCCCTTTGGAGGCACCGGCTCGACGACGCTACCCGCATCGCCCACTTGGGTCGCGGTCACCGTCTCGGTCGGCTTCGACCCATCGAGCTTCGCGCTGAACTTGTCGAGCAGCGACTGCGGCAGCATGAACAGCGCGAGCGCCGCCGCCAGCAGCAGGCCGACCACGATCAGCAGCGGCCGCGACATGCCCCTTTTGCGGCCCCGGTTCGGACGCGTGGGCTGGGCGCGAAAACCCGTGGACATCGCCCGGTCGGTCTGGGCCAGCCGGACCGGTTGACTGCCGGGCATTTTGGCCAGCACCGGCGCAGGATCGACCCGCAGCGCCCGGCAGACGCTGGCTGCGAGCGCCCGTGCGAACGCCAAATCGGGCAGGCGCTCGATGGCGTCGTCTTCAAGCGCCTCTAGTTTGGCGACCGGCACTTTGAGCGCGGTCGCGACGGCTTCGATCGGCAGGTCGTGATACTCCCTCGCGTGCCGCAACATCTGGCCGGCGCTCAGGTGCGCCGTATCCGACGGATCGGCGCCGGCAGAAGCATCGGCTGCTGCATCGGATGCAACGGTGCCGAATTCGCTCGCCGATTCAATCATCGAAATTGCCACGCTCACTCATTGAAACTGCCGCGCTCATAGGCAAGCGCCTCGCGCGCGTCGGGGAAACGCCGCATCAGCTGGCTGGCGAGTTGCGCTTCGGCTTCGCGGTTGCCGAGGCGATGCTCGATCTTGATGCCGAGCCAGAGCGATTCGGCATTGGCCGACGCGCTGTTGTTGACCCGGCGAATATAGAACTGGGCGCGCGACAAATCGCCCCGCTCGATCAGCATCACGGCCAGGTTGTAGCCGATGACCGGGTTGCCCGCGTCGAGCTCGTAGGCCTTCAGCAAGCTGGCTTCGGCCTCGGCCTTCTGACCCCCGCGCATCTGGCACAAGCCCTCAGTCATCAACGTTTTTGCGCTGTCGCCATAACGCGGCGCGGCCAGGGCGGCGTCGAACTGCACCTGTGCGTCGGCGTAGCGCTGCTTCTGGCACAAAAGCCAGCCGTAGTTGTGCAGCACATCGCCGTTTTGCGGCTCGATCGCAATCGCGCGTCGGAAGCTGTCCTCGGCGAGCGCCGGATCATCGAGCCGCATGTAGACCAGCCCGCGAAGGTTGTAGGCCGGCGCGTAATTGGGGTCTGCCGACAGCGCCTTTTTAATCTCGTCGAGCGCGACCGTGGTCTGGCCCCTTTGAAAATAATCCACGGCCAGCTCGAGGCGCAACTGAGCGCGCTTTTGCCCATCGGTCTGGTCGGATGCGGTCACGAGCGGTCTTTCGGCCGGCGCATCGCCCTGAAGTACGCCGCCGTTGCCTTTCATGGCGGCGCAGCCGGCGAAAGCCAACACAACGACCAGCGCAGTCAGTGCGGATCCGAATCGAACGGCCGGAAGGCGCCGGCCTTGCCCCGCAGGAGTTTCGCCTGAATTCATGCGACCGATCATGGCGTGACAGTTCCTCGTGCGCGCGATGGATTCGCCGCCGGATGGCCGCCGGGCGCTTTCGACCGCGGATGCAAGGTGACTCTCCGCTCTGCCATTCGCGCGGCGGCCCGCGTGCGATCCTGCACCTCTCCGGCCAGCTGGCCGCAAGCGGCGTCGATGTCGTCGCCGCGCGTTTTACGCACGGTGGCGACGAAACCGGCATCGACCAGCACGCTCGCAAAGGCAGCTACCTGCTGCGCTGCGGAACGCTTCAGGCCCGACGCCGGGAAGGGATTAAACGGAATCAGGTTGAACTTGCACGGCACGCCCTGCCGGCGCATCAGCGCCACCAATTCGCGCGCTTGCTCGGGCCGATCGTTGACGCCGTCCAGCATGCAGTATTCGAACGTCACGAAGTCGCGCGGCGCATGCTCGAGGTAGCGCTTGCAGGCATCGAGCAGCTCCGCGATCGGGTACTTGCGGTTCAGCGGCACCAGGTCGTTGCGCAGTGCATCGTCCGGCGCATGCAGCGACACAGCAAGCGCGACCGGGCAATCGAGGCCGAGCCGGTCGATCATCGGCACCACACCGGAAGTGGACACGGTAACGCGGCGGCGCGAAAGGCCATAGCCGTTGTCGTCGAGCATGGTTCGCAGCGCGGGTACCAATGCGCTGTAGTTCTGCAGCGGCTCGCCCATGCCCATCATCACGACGTTCGAGATCACGCGGTCATCGCGAGCCAGATGGCGCCGCAGAAAGTGCTCGGCAAACCAGAGTTGGGCCACGATTTCGGCTGTCGAAAGATTGCGGCTGAAGCCCTGATGGCCCGTCGAGCAGAAGCGGCATCCGACCGCGCAGCCCGCCTGCGAAGAAACGCACAGGGTGCCGCGGTCGCTCTCGGGAATGAACACGGCTTCGACCGCGTCGCCGTTGCCAACGTCGAACAGCCACTTGATCGTGCCATCGGCCGAAACATGCTGCGACAGCACCGGGAGCGCGGCGACCTGCGCGACACCCGACAGCTTTTCGCGAAGCGAGCGGGCCAGGTCGGTCATCCGGGTAAAGTCGGCCGCGCCGCGCTGATGAATCCAGCGAAAAAGCTGGGTTGCGCGGAAGCGCTTTTCACCCAGCGTTTCGCAAAAGGCCGCCAGCCCTTCCAGGTCGAAGCCGAGCAGGTTGACAAGACTCATCGGGCGGCGTGCTGAACAGGCTCAGCGCGAATAAACCTGCAGCCCGGCAAAAAAGAACGCAATCTCCGCCTGCGCGGTTTCGGCGGCATCCGAGCCGTGAACCGCATTGGCGTCGATCGAGTCGGCGAAATCCGCGCGAATCGTGCCGGCGGCGGCTTTTTTCGGATCGGTTGCGCCCATCAGGTCGCGGTTTTTGGCAATCGCGTTTTCGCCTTCGAGCGCCTGCACGAAAACCGGGCCCGAAATCATGAACGTGACCAGGTCCTTGAAGAACGGACGCTCTTTGTGAACCGCATAGAACTGCTCGGCCTCGGCGCGCGAAAGATGAACCAGCTTGGCCGCCGCGACCTTGAGACCGGCTTCCTCGAAGCGCGAAACAATCTTGCCGATCGCGTTTTTGGCAACCGCGTCGGGTTTGATGATGGAAAGAGTGCGTTCGATGGCCATGGAGATGCTTTCTGAGCCTGAATGTCTTCTGGACTGGCAGACGGATGAGAGGGTGCGGAAATGCGGCGCAGATGAGGCAAGCTTGCAGACCCCACTTGCGATCGTCGCTGCAACTCGAATCGAGGTTGCAACAAAGCCAGACATTTTAACCCTCGCGAGCGGTGACTCGACTCGCAGGGACGCTGCCGTGAGAACGGTTCAGCGTCCGCGCCGCCGCCGTCCGCCCTGACCCGTGCCGGACCCACCACCCGAGCCCCCACCCGAACCTCCATATGATCCGCCGCCCGATCCGCCCCCGCCGCCGCGGCGCTGCCCTTGCGGCGGCCCTTTGCGTTGACGCGAATAACTGTCGGCGCCGATGTAGCCAAGCGATGTTTTCATCGGATCGGGCTGGTTGTCGCCGCCGGGCATCCTGTCGGCGCGCTCACCGCCCTGCCGCGACGATCGCTGGCCGCCGCCTTGCGAGGGGCCGAATGCGGCGCGATTGCCCTCGCCACCGCCGCCGCCACCACTACCACCGCCTCGCCGCCCGGATCGGGGGCCCTTGCCGCGCCCCTGTCCGCCACCCGCGTTGCTGCCCGAACCGCGCTGGCCGCCGGTGCGCGCGCCTGGTTGCCCGTCACGCGCGCCGTTCTGCCGCGGGCCGCGTGCGTCACCACCCATCACGCGCATCAGTGCCCGGATGTCGTTCTCGTCGAGTTCCATCCAGGCGCCGCGCCTGAGGCCCCGCGGCAGCACCACCTGGCCGTAGCGGATGCGGATCAGTCGGCTGACCGCATGACCGACAGCTTCGAACATGCGCCGCACCTCGCGGTTGCGCCCTTCCGAAATCGTCACGCGATACCAGCAGTTGGCGCCCTCGCCACCGCCTTCGTCGATGGTGCCGAAGCGTGCGTTGCCGTCGCCCAGCTGAATGCCATCGAGCAGCTTCGCGCGTTCTTCCTGCGAGAGCGCACCGAGAACCCGCACCGCATATTCGCGTTCGAGCCCGAAACGCGGGTGCATCAGCTGATTGGCAAGCTCGCCCGAGCTCGTGAACAGCAGCAAGCCTTCGGTGTTCAGGTCGAGCCGGCCGACCGATTGCCACTTGCCCTGCTGCAGTCGCGGCAACTTGCGGAACACCGTCGGCCGGTTTTGCGGATCGTCGTGCGTCACCACTTCGCCGGCCGGCTTGTGATAGGCGATCACCCGGGCCGGCGGCGGCGAGATACGAAAGCGAACCGGCTTGCCGTTGAACTTGACCGAATCGCCATACTGAATCCGCTGACCGATGTGCGCGGGCTCGTTGTTGACCGAAATGCGGCCCTGAACGATGAGTTGCTCCATCTCGAGCCGGGACCCCAGCCCCGCCTGCGCCAGCACCTTGTGCAGCTTGGGCGCGTCAGCTTCGGGCAACAGCACGCGTTTGAGCGGCGGAACGGCGTCACTGGTCTCGTCGGCATCGAACTGGCCCGACACCACGTCCACAAAACGGATCGGCTCGGTCGGCGGCGCATTGCGCCTCTCGCGCTCTGCCTGGCGGCGGGCGCGGTCGAGGTCGTCTTCTTCTTCGTCGGGTTCTTCGTCTTCGTCTTCGTCTTCGACTTCCTCCGTGGAGGAAGACGCGCCGTCAGCGATGTCGCTGCGTTGATCCGGCGGTGCCGGCGCTGCGGACAGGTCGGACATCGGCGGGCGCGTCGCGTCTTCGTCGCTCGCAGGCGAATCCGGCGCAGCGCGCGGTTTGCGTCGACGGGGTTTGCGAGCGCGTGCCGGCGGGTCGCCGTCCGATGGCGTCGCGCTTTGCCCGGCTTCGATTGCTTCTTCTCCTGCCGCCGCTGCCCCGGCGTTCACGGGTTCGGAGGTCTCCAGTCCTTCGGATTTCTCCGGATTTGCTATAGTATTGATAGCCGTCTGCGCATGTACTGCGGGCGTTTCAGCCTCTTTCTCCATAAACTTCGGCAACGCCGGAAGATCGGGCTCGTCGGACTCGTTGGAGGTCATGGGGCGTTTTCGTCCTTTGGATCGGCAGCTCGGGTTGCGGGGATCGCCCTGGAAGGGTCGGCCTCGTCGTGCGCAAAGACTTCGCGCGGTGCAGCGACCTCGTCACTGCCTTCTTCAGGCCGCAAGGGATTGAACGCGAACACGTGGCCGGTGTCTGCGTCGCTGACGTCGTCGGCAGGGTCGTCGGCGTCGGCGTCGGCGTCGATGCCGGCGCTTCCGCCGCCGACCTTTTCGACGCCGGGCGTTGAGGCGTCGGCGCCCTGCGCAGGCGCCGACACGATCGAATGGAGCGCGTCCGGCGGCGCATGTTGTTCCACGTCGATCGGCAGATCGGCTTGCATCGGGCCTTCGAGCGCCCCTGCCAAAGCGGCCTGCTGCGCGGGGTTGTCGATCGTCGGTAACTCGGCGATCGACTCCAGCCCGAGATCATCGAGAAACGTCTTGGTCGTCGCATAAAGCGCCGGCCGGCCGACGGTTTCCTTGTGGCCGATCACCTCGACCCAATTGCGGTCTTCGAGCTGCTTCAGGATCAGCGAGTTGATCGTGACGCCGCGAATGTCTTCCATGTCACCGCGCGTGACCGGCTGGCGGTAAGCGATGATCGCCAGCGTTTCGAGCGCCGCGCGGGTGTAGCGCGGTGGTTTTTCAGGATGCAGCCGGTCGAGGTGATCGCGCATGTAGTGCCGGCTTTGAAAGCGCCAGCCACTGGCCACGCTGACCAGTTCGAGCCCGCGCTGCGCCCACTCGTCCTGCAATTCGAGCAGCAGCGACTTCACCGTGTCTGCAGCCAACGCGTCGTCGAACAGCACGCGCAGCTCGCGCACCGGCAGTGGCTGAGCCGAACAGATCAGGGCGGTTTCGAGAATGCGCTTGGCATCCGCCGTATTCATGCTTTTGTCGATCCGGGAATGAAGCACCGGCATCGGCGCCTGTTCAGGACAAAAAAGGAAGTTGCGCGGCTGGCCGATCGATCGTGCGGCGGCGCCTGCGCGGGGCCGGCTTCGAGTTTGCCGGCGTGGCCGTTTGGCCATCTGCACAAATTCTAGCCCAGCCCCCACGCATTCATCGCACTGCGCAAATCCGTCGGCAGCGCCGATTCGAAAGTGAGTTGCGCCCCACTCGACGGATGCGCGAACGCAAGTCGAAATGCATGCAGCCCTTGCCGTTCGAGCCCGGCCGCGGGTGCGCCACCGTAAAGCGAATCTCCGACCAGCTGATGACCGATCGATGCCATGTGCACGCGAATCTGATGCGTTCGCCCGGTATCCAGCGTGCAGCGCACGGCGCAGGCATCGCTGCTGTCCGCCGCATTGCCGAGCAGTTCGATCGTTGTGCGTGCCGGCTTGCCTGACTGCCGCGCGAGATCGACCACCGCCATCCGCAACCGATTGCGCGGATCCCGGCCGATGGCTTGCTCGACCCGCCGCAGCGGCGCGCCCTGCCAACGCCGATGCGCGAGCGCGATGTATTGCCTTGCAACGGTGCGTGCGGCAATCGCGGTCGTCAGCGCGTCCATCGCGATTCGATTGCGCGCCACCACCATAAGGCCGCTGGTATCGCGGTCGAGCCGATGCACGATGCCCGCGCGCGGCAGCAAGGCAGCTTGCGGGTCGAGCGCGAGCAGACCGTTCAGCAGCGTTCCGCTCCAATGGCCCGGCGCGGGATGCACTACCAGCCCCGCAGGCTTGTCGATGACCCGGATATCGGCGTCTTCGTGAACGACCTGCAACAGCATCGGTTCGGCGCGAAAGGCCTGGCTCTGCAGCGTCGGGCGCAGCTCGATCGCGCCATGCTCGCCCGCGCGAACCGTGCTTGACGGCTTGATTTGATCGCGACTGGAAAGAGTCACCGCACCTGCGTCGATCAACTGGCGCAGGTAATTGCGCGAAAGCTCCGGCACCAGGGCAGCCAGCGCGCGGTCGAGCCGCTGCCCATGCAGCGCGGCGTCGATAGTGAACGGCCGCAACTCGCGGTCGGCCACCGGATCGGCCGGGTCGTCGAGATCGGACAGTTCAGGCATTTCGGGAGGGCTGCGTCAAGGACGGCTCGATATAATCAATGCCAATTTCTGCACGAAAGCTGCATATGAATTTTTGCCGTCCATTATCGGTTCCCGCCTCGTCGCTGCTGCTGGCACTGGCCGCGCTCCTGGCGACCGGTTGTTCGACCACCACGGTTGATAAAACAGCCAACTGGAGCCCGAAGAAGATTTATTCCGAAGCCAAGGATGAAGCCGATTCGGGCGCCTACGACAAGGCCGTGCCGTTGTTCGAGAAGCTTGAGGGCCGCGCTGCGGGCACGCCGCTGGCGCAGCAGGCTCAGCTCGACAAGGCGTACGCGCAATACAAGGCGAACGAGAAGCCGGCGGCCATCGCGACTCTCGACCGCTTCATGAAGCTGCATCCGGCGAGTCCCGCGCTGGATTACGCGCTGTACCTCAAAGGCGTGGTTAATTTCAACGACGATCTCGGAATTTTCTCGTTCCTGACCCGGCAGGATCTGGCGGAGCGCGACCAGAAAGCCGCCAAGGAATCGTTCGAATCGTTCAAGGAACTGGTCACGCGCTTTCCCGAATCTCGCTACACGCCCGATGCGCGCCAGCGGATGAACTACATCGTGAATTCGCTCGCCCAGTACGAAGTGCATGTGGCGCGCTACTACTACAGCCGCGGCGCCTACGTGGCAGCGATCAACCGGGCCCAGATCGCATTGCGCGATTACCGCGAGGTGCCAGCGCTCGAGGAGGCGCTCTACATCATGGTCAAGTCCTATGACGCGTTGGGACTGGCCCAGTTACGCGACGATACCGAGCGCGTGCTCACGACCAACTATCCTAAGAGCGAGTACCTCGCGAGCGGCTTCAAGAGCAAGGACGATCCGTGGTGGAAGCTGTGGTGATCGCACCGTCAACCACAACCATCGCTGCGTCCTGTGACGCCAGATCCGTTAGCGCGGAATCGAAAGACGCCTGATCGTCCAGCCGCCGCATCGGCGGCAGTGCGGCCATGAGCCGGCGGCCGTAACCCATCGTCAGCAGTCGGGTGTCGCAGATGGCGAGGACGCCGCGATCGTCTTCCCGCCTGATCAGCCGGCCGGCACCCTGCTTGAGCGCGACCGCCGCTTCGGGCACGAAATAGTCGTTGAATGCATTGCGACCTTGCGATTCAAGCCGACGCGCCCGCGCTTCCACGAGCGGATCGCCGGGTGGCGGAAACGGCAGCTTGTCGATCACCACGAATTGCAGCGCATCGCCGGGCACATCGAAGCCTTCCCAGAACGACGCCGTCGCAACCAGCACAGCGCCGGCCTGCCCCGGTTCTGAGCCCGCCCGAAAACGTTCCATCAATACCCGCTTGGGCAACTGGCCCTGAACCAGCACGGCAATCGATTCAGCGCCGGGGCGACCAGTCTCACCGAATTCGCGCTGCAATAGCTCACCGATGGCACGAAGCGCGCGCGACGTCGTCGTCAGCACCAGGGTGCGGCCGCCCAACGCTCGCGCGCCGCGCGCTGCGAGTTGCGCCACCGCCCCGCTGTGCGCGGGATCGCCGGGTTTGGGCAGCCAGCGGGGCACGAGCAAGGCCGCTTGCGCGGGATAGTCGAACGGGCTGCCGATGCGCAGCACTTCGGCTTCCTGAAGGCCACAGGGCTCGGTGAACCAGGACAGCCGCGGGTCGTCGCCCAGGGTCGCCGACGTAAAAATCCAGGCGCGCCCGGCATCCTCGCCTTCGCTTTTGCTTTTGCTTTGGGGCTTGTCGGTCTTCAGCACCCGCGTCTGCAGTGCTTTGGCGATGTCGAGCGGCGATTCGATCAGCCGCAACTGGGCTGACACATCGACCCAGCGCACCGAGTCGGCCGCACAGGGTTCGCCGAAGCGGGCCGCGCGCTCGGCGAGCACGAGCGCGCGTTCGTGCAGGCGAACGAAATCGGGTGCGAGTTCAGACACCGTGGCCAGCGCATCGCCCGCCTGAACAAGCGCGTCGTCCATGCTTTGAAGCGCTCCTCGCCAATCGTCCGCTTCCAGCCCTTCGGGCACCGCTTCGTTCCAGCGCAACCGGGCACCGGGCCACTGCTTGCCGACCACCAGGCGCAGTTCACGCGCAGCGCGCTCGAGTTCGGCCGCGTGCGCGGGCCAGTCGACCAGGCCTCGCGCGAATTGCAGGCCCGCCGCCAGCAGGTCACGCGTGAAATCGAGCACCTGGCCGGTGCCGAGTTGGGCGCCGAGAAATTGAACCCCGGTTTCGTTGAGCTGATGGGCTTCATCGAACACCACCACGCGCACCGTCGGCAGCAATTCGGCCATGCCCGATTCGCGCACCGCCAGGTCGGCAAAGAACAGGTGGTGGTTGATGACCACCACATCGGCCGCCAGCGCTTCGCGCCTCGCCAGATTGACATGGCAAGGGCGGAACTGCGGACATTGCGCGCCCAGGCAGTTCTCGCGCGTCGACGTGACGAGCGGGATGAGCGGCGAGCGCTCGTCCAACCCGATCAATTCGGCCAAGTCGCCGCTGCGGGTCGTTTTGGACCATTGCTCGATCTTGGCCAGTGCACGCAGCGATCCGCGTTCGGGCAGAGCCGATTCGCGGCGCGCCAGCTCGAGCCGATGCAGACACAGGTAGCTGGCCCGGCCCTTGAGCAGCGCACTTCGCACCGGCAGCCCCAACGCTTCGACCAGCCGCGGCAGGTCGCGCCCGAACAACTGGTCTTGCAGGGTCTTGGTGGCGGTCGACAACAGCACTCGCTCGCCCGACAAGAGCGCAGGCACCAGATAGGAGAACGTCTTGCCGATGCCGGTGCCGGCTTCGACCACCAGCACGCCGCCCTGCTCCACCGTCCGGGCCACGGCGAGCGCCATCCCGGTTTGACCGCCGCGTTCGCTGAATCGATCGGCCGCCCGCCGCAATGCACCGCCCGAAGCGAAGCTGTCACGCACCCGCTCTTCAAGCGACATCTACGCGCCGATTTCTTTGCCGCATCAAGCCGGTTCCTGTGGATCGAGCTCGCGGTCGAGTTGGGCGATCTGGTCGCGCAGCGCGAGACGGCGCTTTTTCAACCGGCGCAGGAGCAAATCGTCTTGCGGTGCGCTGAACGCGAGCCGGTCGATGGTGGCATCGAGATCGGCATGTTCCATCCGCAAGTCGATCAGGCGCCGCGATAGAGAGTGAAGATCGAAGTCCAATGCGCGCAATACTGCAGTTTTAGAGCCCCATCAGGGCTGGCCGGATAATACGCGCCGCTCTTGCGGCGCACAAAATACGACGCTGTCGCATTCCATTCTTCTCAAAGCAATCAGCTCGTCTTTTCTTCATTCACCGCGTCCAGCATTGCGTTCATGACCCGAGATTTCCGACTCGTCGCCGCTACCGGCCTTCACAAGGGCGACCGGCCCTATCAGCAAGACCAGGTCTTGCTGGTCAGCCATCCGCGCGCGCCGGGCTGCATTCTGGGCATCATTGCCGACGGCATGGGCGGGCGCAGTGGCGGGCGCAAGGCCTCCGACCAGGTCATGATGACAGCGCGCCAGCTTTTCTCTCGATATTCACCCGACAACGGCAGCCCGGCGCAATTGCTGGCGCAACTGATCGAGGATGCGCACACGGTCATCAAGCTCACGGCGGTGTCGGCCGAGCAGGAACCGCACAGCACGGTTGCCGCGTTTCTGGTCGACCCGAAGGGCGGCTGCACCTGGATGCATGCCGGCGACTCGCGCATCTATCATTTTCGGCGCGGCCGATTGGTCACGCGCACGCGCGATCACTCGTATGTACAGGTGCTGGTCGACCGCGGCGAACTGACCGAAGCCCAGGCCAATGTTCATCCTCAAGGCAACATTCTGCTGGGCTGCCTCGGCATGCGAACCACGCCGCCGCCAGCCGAAGTGCACACGATCGAACATCTGCAGCGCCATGACATCCTGCTCGCCTGCAGCGACGGTTTGTGGCATTACTTCACGCACGAAGAGCTTGGCGCAGTGTTGGCCGAATACCCGCCGCGCGAAGCGGTCGAATTGCTGGTCGAAGAAGCGCGCAAACGGGCCAAGGGCGCGGGCGACAATTTGTCTCTGGCCGTGCTTCGGCTCGATCCGTTGCCGGCAAGCACGGCCGGCTGATCACCGCGCGCCGTTGCGCCGTTGCGCCGGTGGAAAAATCGCTGGTTAGCGCGGGTTCGCAGGAATGGCTGGCGGTGATGCCTCGGGCAGCGTCGGCACCGGCCTTGGCACCGGCGGCGGAGGAGGTAAAGGCGCCGAACGCGGCTTGGTGCGCTCGGCATTTTTGCGTTCCAGCTCGGCTTTGTGCTCGGCCGCCTGTTTAAGCTTGCGCTCGTAGCGCTCGCGCTCGGTCGGCGCCTGGGCTTGCCGCTCGACAGCCTTGGCGCGCTGCTCTTCGAAATTACGCTGTTTTTGGGCAAAGCGCGCGGCATTGGCCGGCGCCTCGCTGGCTTGCGTGGCACGTTTTTTTTCGTCATCGGCGGCGCGCCTTTCGCGATCGGCTTGGGCTTGGCGCGAACGCGCGACTTTGGCTGCTTCTTCCTGCTGGTCTTTCTTTTGCGCGTCGATCCGCGCCAGAGCGTCCGCGCCGCGACGGCGACGGTCTGCGTCGTTCAGCACGGTTTCCTGCCGCTGGAGATTCTCGGCTTCGGCGCGGCGTCGATCGCGGCTGTCGGCAAGACAGCCTTCCACGGCAAACTTCTGGTAGCACGCTGCGCGTTCGGCAGCCACACGTCGATCGAGCGCGGCGCGGACTTCTGCGATACGCGCCCGCTCGGCCGCGGCATCGAGGCCTTCGGCGCGCGGCGCGGTTTGCGCAAAAACGCTACTTGCAAGGCCGGCAAGACAAAGGGCGAGGAGAAGATTTTTCATGTCAGATGGGTGTCGACGATTCGGCGCTCCAACGCCAGGAATTCGGCCGACTGCATTTCTGAGAGGCGCGAAATGGTGCGTGGGAACTCATGCACCATCGGCCCCTCTGTGTACAACGCGTCGGGTGCAACCTCGGCCGACATGATGAGCTTGACCCGGCGGTCGTACAACACATCGATCAGCCAGGTGAAGCGCCGGGCCTCGGAAGCCATCCGCACCGGCATGTGCGGCACATCGGACAGCAACAGAGTCTGGAACTGGCTCGCGATTTCGAGATAGTCGTTCTGCGAGCGCGGGCCGCCACACAGTGTCTTGAAGTCGAACCAGACGACGCTTCCGGCCTTGCGCCGGGCACGGATCTCGCGCGATTCGATGCGCAAGACCGGGTCTTCGTCGGCGCGTTCGGCCAACCGGTCGAAGGCAGCGTTCATCTCGCGATCTGCCTCTTCGCCATTGGGCGTGATGTACATCTGGAGCTGCGCGAAGGTCATGCTGCGATAGTCGACCGCGTTGTCGACACTGATGATCTCGAGTCGGTCGTTGAGCAAGGCGATCGCCGGCAGGATCCGGTCGCGGTGCAAGCCGTTGGGATACAAATCATCGGGCTTGAAGTTGGAGGTCGTGACGAAACCGACGCCGTGAGAAAACAGCGAATCGAGCAGCCGGTAAAGAATCATCGCGTCGGTGATATCGGCAACGTGAAACTCATCGAAGCAGATCAGCTTGTAGCGCCGGGCCATGCGGCTGCCGAGTTCATCGAGCGGGTCGGCGGTGCCGCGCAGCTCGGTCAGCTGCCGGTGCACTTCGCGCATGAATTCGTGAAAGTGCAAGCGCACTTTCCGCCGCAGCGGCACGGCCTGATAAAAGCAGTCGAGCAAGAAGCTCTTGCCGCGCCCGACACCGCCATACATATAAACGCCGCGCGGAATCTCGATCCGGTTGATGAATTTCTTGAGCGCGTTGGAACGCCGCTCCCGGTAATCGCTCCATTGCGCCGCGCATCGGTCGAGCACTTCGACGGCATGCAACTGCGCCGGGTCGCTCTTGAAGCTGCGCGCGTTGAGTTCGGCTTCATAGACGTCTTTGACAGTCAACTGAAACCCATCCGATTGCTACTTAAATGATAGCTTTCTGCGCACGTAGGACGGGCGTTTCTGGCCTTTTTCTTATAAATTTCTCAGAAATTCAAACTGCGCTTCTCGACCGCCAATGCGGCCTCCTTGGTAGCCTCCGACAACGACGGATGAGCATGGCAGATGCGCGCGATGTCTTCGCTCGAGGCCTTGAACGCCATCGCGACGACCGCCTCGGAAATCAATTCGCTCGCCATCGGGCCGACCATATGCACGCCGAGGATTTCGTCGGTTTGCGCGTCGGCCAGAAACTTGACCATGCCGGTTGTATCGCCGAGCGCACGCGCGCGGCCGTTGGCGAGGAACGGAAAGGTGCCTGCCTTGTAAGCCCGGCCTGATTTCTTCAACTGCTGCTCGGTCTGGCCGACCCAGGCGATCTCGGGATGGGTGTAAATCACCCACGGCACGGTGTTGAAATCGACATGGCCGTGTTGCCCCGCGATGCGCTCCGCAACTGCGACGCCCTCTTCCTCGGCCTTGTGCGCGAGCATCGGGCCGCGCACCACATCACCCACCGCCCAGACCTTGGGCAAGTTGGTCTTGCATTCTTCGTCGACCGCGATTGCGCCGCGCTCGTCGAGCTTCAAGCCGACCGCTTCGGCGTCGAGACCGATCGTGTTGGGCACCCGGCCGATCGAGACGATCAACTTGTCGACCTCGAGCGATTGCGCGTCGCCTTTGGCATTCGTCCAGGCGACGTTCACGCCCTTCTTCGACTTCTTGATTTCGCCGACATTGGCGCCGAGTTCGATCTTCAGGCCCTGCTTGTCGAACGCCTTTTTCGCCTCTTTCGCAATCTGCTGATCGACGCCGCCGAGAAATTCGGGCAAGCCTTCGAGCACCGTGACCTCGGCGCCGAGCCGGCGCCAGACCGAACCCATCTCGAGGCCGATCACGCCCGAGCCGATCAGGCCGATGCGTTTGGGCACGGCCCCTGAATCCTTGCCGATACGCAGTGCGCCGTCGTTCGAAAGAATCAGTTCTTCGTCGAAATCGGCGCCAGGCAACGCGCGCGCGTTGGAACCGGTCGCGACGACGACATGTTCGCCGGTGATCGTTTGCTCGTCCTTGCCAGCGACCTTGATCTCATAACCGCCATCGCCAGCCTTCACGAACGACCCGCGTCCGTGAAAGAACGTGACCTTGTTCTTCTTGAACAGGTAGAGGATGCCTTCGTTGTTCTGTTTGACCACCTGGTCCTTGCGCTTCAACATCTGCGCAAGGTCGAGCGAAAGGCCTTTGACGTTGATCCCGTGCTCGGCAAAGCCCTTGCCGACCTCCTCGAAGTTCTCCGACGACTGAAGCAGCGCCTTCGACGGGATGCAGCCGATGTTGGTGCAGGTGCCACCCGGCGCAGGGCCGCCCTCGGCGTTTTTCCATTCGTCGATGCAGGCGGTGTTGAAGCCGAGCTGCGCCGCGCGAATCGCCGCGATATAGCCGCCGGGGCCGCCGCCGATGACGATGACGTCGAATTTTTGGGACATGGTGTTGCCTTAATTGAGGCCGGCGCGGCGGCGGAATGGTTCGCTTCGGGCGATCGGCATCCAAAGAGCTGATCAGTTGGGGTCAGAGCACCGCTTGCGGGCAGCGTGCGCCGGATTGGAGCCAAGCGCCGCGCGGTGGTCTGACCCCAAGCCCGTCAAATATCAAACAACAGTCGCGATGGATCTTCGAGCGCTTCCTTCATCGCGACCAGCCCCAGCACCGCCTCGCGCCCGTCGATGATGCGGTGGTCGTAGCTCATCGCGAGGTAGTTCATCGGGCGCACCACGATCTGGCCGTCTTCGACCACCGCGCGGTCCTTGGTTGCGTGCACGCCGAGAATCGCCGATTGCGGCGGGTTGATGATCGGGGTCGACAGCATCGAGCCGAACACACCGCCGTTGCTGATCGAGAACGTGCCGCCGGTCATCTCTTCGATGCCGAGCTTGCCGTCCTTGGCTTTCTGGCCGTATTCGGCGATTTTCTTTTCGATATCGGCAAAGCTCATCTGATCGGCATTGCGCAGGATCGGCACCACCAACCCGCGCGGCGAGCCGACGGCAATGCCAACGTCGAAGTAGCCGTGATAAAGAATGTCGGTGCCATCGACCGAGGCGTTGAGGATCGGGTACTTCTTCAGCGCATGGACGGCGGCTTTCACGAAGAAGCTCATGAAGCCGATCTTCACGCCGTGCTCCTTGGTGAAGGCGTCCTGAAATTTCTTCCGCATCTCCATCACCGGTGCCATGTTCACTTCGTTGAACGTGGTCAGGATCGCGTTGGTGGCTTGCGAGGAAAGCAGGCGCTCGGCGATGCGGGCGCGCAAACGGCTGATATGCACGCGCTGTTCGGGGCGTTGGCCGAGGTCGGGGCCCGGCGGCGCATCGACCTGCTGCAGTGCAGGCTTCGCCGGGGCGGCAGCAGCGGGCGCAGCAGGGGCGGTCGCTGGCGTCGCAGTCGTTTTCGCCGACCCACCAGCCACGGCGCCGAGCACGTCGCCCTTGGTCACGCGGCCGTCCTTGCCGGTGCCGGAAACGTCGCCAGTTTTCAGGTCGTTGTCGGCCAGCAGCTTGGCGGCCGAGGGCATCGCGACATCGGATTTCGCGCCCTTGGCGCCCTCCGCGGGTGCCGCCGCAGGCGCAGGCGCGGGCGCCTCGGCCGGCGCTTCGGCAGCGGCCGGCTTGACTTCTACATCGGATGCCGGTGCCGCCGCGCCCGCCTTGCCTTCGGTGTCGATCCGGGCGATGAGCTGCTCGGCCGCAACGGTCGCGCCGTCGGATTCGAGCACTTCGGCCAGCACACCGGCCGACGGCGCTGGCACTTCGAGCACGACCTTGTCGGTTTCTATTTCGATCAGGATTTCGTCGACCGCAACCGCTTCGCCGGCCTTCTTCTTCCATTGCAACAACGTGGCTTCGGAAACCGATTCGGAGAGCTGCGGGACTTTGACTTCAACGATGGACATGTTGTTCTTCGATTCGTTCTGGTTGCGTGAATAAGCGGGGTTGCGCGACTTATTTAGTCAGAACGAATCCCTTGAGCTTGCCGAATGCGCCCTCGACCAGCGCCTTTTGCTGCTCCTGATGAAGATGCGAATAGCCCACGGCGGGCGATGCAGCCGCCGCCCGGCCCGAATAGCCGAGCCGTTGCCCTTCGGCCATGTTCTCGTGGATGTAGTGCTGCACGAAGAACCAGGCGCCCTGGTTTTGCGGCTCGTCCTGGCACCAGACGAGGTCGACCAGGTTCGGATACTTCTTCACTTCGGCGCTGAAAGCCTTGTGCGGAAACGGATAGGGCTGCTCGACGCGAATCAGCGCCACGTCTTCGCTGCCGCGCTCTTCGCGCTTCTTGGCCAGGTCGTAATAGACCTTGCCCGAGCACGCGACGATCCGCTTGACCTTGTCGGCCTTCAAATTACCGCTGTCGGGGATCACGGTCTGAAAACCGCCCTTGGTGAAATCCGACAAGGGCGAGGTCGCGTCCTTGTTGCGCAACAGCGATTTGGGCGTGAGGATGATCAGAGGCTTGCGCAGATTGCGAATCATCTGCCGGCGCAGCACATGGAAGATCTGGCTCGCGGTGGTCGGCTGCACGATCTGCATGTTGGCATCGGCCGCCATCTGCATGAAGCGCTCGAGCCGCGCCGAGCTGTGCTCCGGCCCCTGCCCTTCGTAGCCGTGCGGCAGCATCAAGGTGATGCCGTTGACCCGGCCCCACTTGACTTCGCCCGAAGCGATGAACTGGTCGATCACGACCTGCGCGCCGTTGGCGAAGTCGCCGAATTGGGCCTCCCAGATCACGAGGGTGTTCGGATCGTTGGACGCATAGCCGTATTCGAAAGCCAGCACCGCTTCCTCGGACAGGATCGAATCGATCACCACGAACGGCGCCTGGCTTTCAGTGACGTTCTGCAGCGGCACATAGGTGCCGACGTCGTACTTCTCGCGTTGCTGGTCGTGCAACACCGAATGGCGGTGAGTGAAGGTGCCACGGCCCGAATCCTCGCCCGACAAGCGAACCGGAAAACCGCTTGCCACGAGCGAGGCAAACGCCATGTGCTCGCCCATGCCCCAATCGACGTTCACTTCGCCGCGACCCATCGCGGCGCGGTCCTCGATGACTTTTTTGACCAACGGATGGACGGTGAAATCCGCCGGAATGGTGGTGATCCGCTCGGCAAGCCGCTTCCACTCTGAAACCGGTATCGCGGTGTCGCCGGCATCGGTCCACTTCTGATGCAGGAACGGATTCCAGTCGACCGCGAACTTGCTTTTGAAATTGGTCAGAACCGGATCGAAGGTGTTCTTGCCGGCATCGAAAGCGGCGCGCTGCGCCTTCACCATCTCGTCGCCCAGGCCGGCATCGAAGCCTTGCGCCGCGAGCTTGTCGGCGTAGTGCTTGCGGGTGCCGGGATGCTGGCCGATCTTTTTGTACATCAACGGCTGGGTCAGGGAAGGCGTGTCCTGCTCGTTGTGGCCGAGCTTGCGGAAACAGACAATGTCGACCACCACGTCCTTCTGGAACTCCATCCGGAAGTCGAGCGCGAACTGGGTTGCGAGAACCACGGCTTCGGGATCGTCGCCGTTCACATGCAAGACCGGCGCTTCGATCATCTTCACGATGTCGGTGCAATACAAGGTCGAGCGGCTGTCGCGCGGATCGCTGGTGGTGAATCCGATCTGGTTGTTGATGACGAAATGCACCGTGCCGCCGGTCGTGTAGCCGCGGGTTTCGGCGAGTGCCAGGGTTTCCATCACCACGCCCTGGCCGGCGAATGCCGCGTCGCCATGCACGATCACCGGCAGCACCTGCAGCCCGAGCGGGTCGCCTCGCCGGTCCATCCGCGCGCGCACCGAGCCTTCGACCACCGGATTGACGATTTCGAGATGCGACGGGTTGAATGCCAGGGTCAGATGCACCGGCCCGCCGGGTGTCGTCACGTCGGAGCTGAATCCCTGGTGGTATTTGACGTCGCCGCTCGGCAAGTTCTCAGGCGCCGTATGGTCGAACTCCGCGAACAAATCGGCCGGCAGCTTGCCGAGCGAATTTACCAGCACGTTGAGGCGACCCCGGTGCGCCATGCCGATCACGATTTCCTGCACGCCCTTGACACCCGCCGAATTGATCAGTTCGTCCATCGCAACGATGAAGCTCTCGCCGCCTTCGAGAGAAAAGCGTTTCTGCCCGACGTATTTGGTGTGCAGAAAACGCTCGAGCCCTTCGGCCGCGGTCAGGCGCTCGAGAACATGCCTTTTCTGCTCCTTGTCCAGCTTCGGTTGGGCACGCGCGGTTTCCAGCTTCTGCTGCCACCAGCGCTTTTGCGCCTGGTCGGTGATGTACATGTACTCGGCACCGATCGAGCCGCAGTAGGTATCGCGCAAGGCGTTCAGCAAGTCGCGCAGCGACATCGCATCGCGGCCGAAAAACGTGTTGCTGGTGTTGAACATCCCCTCCTGATCGGCGTCGCTGAAGCCGTAGAACGACGGTTCGAGTTCGGCGATGGGTGGCCGCTCCGCGCGCTTGAGCGGGTCGAGATCGGCCCAGCGCGCGCCGACATTGCGATAGGCCGCGATCAACTGCTGCACCGCGGTGCGTTTGCGTCCGAGCTCGGAGTCGGCGCCGCTTGGCGCATGCACCGGCGTCGCGCCTTTTTTTGCCATTTCGGCGAAGGCATTGATCACCGGCAGGTGCGGCAGATCTTTCGCATGGGTGCCGTCGACCGCCGGCACGTTTTGCAGCGCGTCGAAGTACGAGCGCCAGTTGTCGGGCACGCTGCCCGGATTGGCCAGATAGTTGTCGTACATCTCTTCGACATAAGGCGCGTTGCCGCCGAAGAGATAGGTGTTGCCCTGATACGTCCGGTAAGCAGACGACGAGGCGGATGACGATTCACTCATGACGCGCTGACTTTCGCTCCCCTGCGGGAAGCACGAGTTGGTTTCAGAAACCTTCCGCGACACGGCTGAACCGGTTGGCGGATGCGACTGTGGCTAGGGAAGGGCCGAGTACCGAACGATTGTGCCACGTCCCTGTTCGCGGCACCGAATTGGGGCATCCGCTCCCGCTTTGTGCAGAGCATCCCTAAAGGTCAGTGCTTCATGGACTCGACGACCTGCCGCAATGCGGCCGGATCGTCCATCGTCGTCAGATCGCCGGGATCACGCGCCTCGCAAACGGCTTGAATCGCGCGCCGCAGCAACTTGCCGCTGCGGGTCTTGGGCAGCACGCCGACGAAGCGCACGCGTGCCGGACGGGCCAACGCACCGAGTTGGTCGGCGACGTGTTTCATGATCTCGCCTTCGAGCCGGCGCGACGTGGCTTCTTCATTGAGGGCGGCAGCTTCGCGCGGCACCACGAATGCCATCGCGACCTGTCCCTTGATGGCGTCCGCCACGCCCACCACCGCGACTTCGGCCACCTGCGGATGGCCCGAAATGCTTTCCTCGATTTCGCGCGTGCCGAGCCGATGCCCCGCCACGTTGATCACATCGTCGGTGCGCCCGAGGATGAAGTAGTAGCCGTGTTGGTCGCGAATGCCCCAGTCGAACGTCGAATAGACGAGCCGGTCGGGAATACTTTTCCAATAGGTATCGACGAACCGGGCATCGTCACGCCAGACGGTCTGCATGAAGCCGGGCGGCGTCGGATGCTCGATCACGACGACACCCTTCTCGTTGGCGGCGGTCAGCTCGGCGCCGGTCGCTTCGTCGAGTATTTTCACGCGCCAGCCGGGCATCGGCACGCCGGGGCTGCCGAAACGCGTCGGTTGCTTCTCGACCGGATTGGCGATGCTGATGATCGGCCAGCCCGATTCGGTCTGCCAGTAGTTGTCGATCACCGGTACGCCCAGACCGTCGCTGATCCAGCGCGCGGTCGGCTCGTCGAGCGGCTCGCCGGCCAGGAAAAGCGCGCGCAGGCTCGACAGGTCGTACTTTTTGAGCAGCGCCGGATCCTGCTTCTTCAGTACCCGCACCGCCGTGGGCGCGCTGAACATTACCGACACCTTGTATTTTTCGACCAGCCGCCACCAGATTCCGCCGTCGTCACCGCCATCGAGGCCGCGGGTCGGCAACCCCTCGTAGACGATCGATGCCATGCCGGCTATCAAGGGGCCATAGACGATGTAGCTGTGGCCGACCACCCAGCCGACGTCGCTGGTGCAAAAGTAGGTTTCGCCGGGCCGGCCATCGAAAATCTGCTGCATCGATGCGGCGAGCGCGACCGCGTAGCCGCCCACGTCGCGCTGCACGCCCTTGGGTTTGCCGGTGGTGCCGCTGGTGTAGAGGCAATAGCTGATGTCGGTCGCATCCAGCCATTCGCATGGCACCTCTGGATTCGGATGTTTTTTGGCCAGAGCGCCCATCAGATGGTCGCGTCCAGCTGTCAATTCCATAGCTGCAAGGCCGCGATCGGCGAGCAACACGGCGGCCGGCTTGTGCTTCGACAGCCGGATCGCCTCGTCGAGCAGCGGCTTGTAGGCGACCACCTTGCCGCCGCGCGACCCGGCGTCGGCGCTGACGACGACCTTCGGTTCGGCGTCTTCGATGCGCGAAGCCAGCGAGCCGCTCGCGAAGCCGCCGAACACCACGCAATGGATTGCGCCGATGCGCGCGCAACCCAGCATCGCAAAAACCGCCTCGGCAATCATCGGCATGTAGATCAGAACCCTGTTCCCCTTCTGTACGCCGAGCGCGACCAGGCTCGCGGCCATCTGCTGCACTTCGGCATGCAGTTCGGCAAAGCTGTAGCTACGCTCGCTGCCGGTTTCGGTCGAAACAGCGATCAGCGCCGCCTGCTCGCCACGCGCGGGCAGATGGCGATCGACAGCGTTGTGGCACAGGTTGGTCTTGCCGCCCACGAACCAGCGCGTGAATGGTGGCTGGCTCGCATCGAGGACGATTTCAGGCTCGGTCTGCCAGTCGATGAGACGCGCCTGCTCGGCCCAGAAAGCTTCCGGCTCGTCGATCGAGCGGCGGTAGAACTCGGTATATGTCGTCGTCATGACAGTCTCTTTCAACAGGCTTGTGCGAACACCCCGGAGCGGGTCACAACCCGCATCATGCCGCCTGCGCTCGGGCCGTCCTCGCCTCGACACTGCGCGAATGCGTCAGCGCACCAGGGCCAGCACTTCCCTGAATGCCGGATGCTCGCAACCGCGCAGCCATTCGAAGCCGACCATTTCGGTGGTCACCAGTTCGCAGCCGGCGCCGGCCAGCCGGTCGAATGCCGCATCGCGGCTGCGCTCGGTGCGCGCGCTGCAGGCGTCGGTGACGACCCACACCTCGAATTCCTCGTCGATCAGGTCGAGCGCGGTCTGCAGCAGGCAAACATGCGCTTCACAACCTGCGACGACGATGCTTTCGCGTTCGGGCGGCCGCGCATCGGCCTTCTGCAGATGCTTGGGCAAACTCCGCGCGTTGCCCTGCGCAGGCCGGCCAGTGTTCGCCGGGGGACGCAGCCACCCGGCCAGCCCATCGGCGACAGCACTGAAATGCATCTTGGCGAGGGTCCGCGCGCAGGCACTGCGGATTTCCGGCGGATTGGCGCCGAGTTTTGCCGGGTTGTGCTCGGTGCCCCAGACCGGCACGTCGAGCAAACGCGCCATGCGGGCCAGTCGCACAGCATTGGCCGTGACCGCCTCGGCGTCGTGCATCGAGGACAGCAACCGCGATTGGTAGTCGATCAGAACCAGTTGGGAGTCGGAAGCGTCGAGCAGCATTGGGTCGTGTGGATAAGGCGTTTCAATTGATTCGTGCTGATTGAAACAAGCCGGCTTGGTGCGAATTGACGCGCTCTTGGCATACGACTCACTGGATTGTCCAATCTAAATACAAGTAGTTTCCAATGAATACTTTTTGATTCTTTTAATTCGGAGCAAGGTGGCTGGAATTTCGTAACCGTTACAATTTTGCGCGGAGGATCATCGGAAAAAACCAGACAAAACAAGCACTTAACGCATGGATCTTGAAACAGATTGAAGTTGACACCGACTGGTGTAATCCCTATCCTACGCGCCATGCGTTTTTTGACATTTTTAACAGTTCTTCTCCTCAGTGTTTCGATCCATGCAGCGCCAAAGTTAACCTCCCAGGACGAATTGCATCAATTACTTGCCAAAAAGGGCTTGATCGAACATCTCGATGATGTTCGGCGCGCGATGAGCGAAAGGGCTTCCGCGCTCGTGTCGACCGCGATGGGCTTTCTCGGCGTTCCGTACAAGTTCGGCGGCAACACCGCCGACAGCGGCTTCGATTGCAGCGGTTTCGTGCGCGCCACTTTCAACGACACGCTCGGCCTCGTCCTGCCGCGCCGCGCTGAAGATCAGGCCGCCGCGACCGAACCGGTCGCGAGCAAGGACTTGAAGCCGGGCGATCTGGTGTTCTTCAACACCATGCGTCGCGCTTTCAGCCATGTCGGCATTTACCTGGGTGACGGCAAGTTCGTCCACGCGCCGAGAACCGGCGCGAAGGTGCGGGTCGAAGACATGTCGCTCTCCTATTGGCAGAAGCGTTTCAACGGCGGGCGCCGGGTCGAGGCGGATTCAGGCGTCGCGGTTTCGGCGAAGTAGGCTGTGCTGGCACAGGCCGTCGTCCGCGGATTGCTCCTGAATCGCTCCTGAATCGATAGCTGTCTGCGAACGTCCAGCGGACGCTTCAGCCCGATTTGGTTAAAAAAAAACCCGCTACCAGAGCGGGATTTTTTTTGGCTGGCTGAGCAAGGGTCAGCGCTTGGTCGGCGGCAAATCGGTGCAGGTGCCGTGCGCCACTTCGGCCGCCATGCCGATCGACTCGCCCAAGGTCGGGTGCGGATGGATGGTCTTGCCGATGTCGATTTCGTCGGCGCCCATTTCGATCGCAAGTGCCACTTCGCCGATCATGTCGCCCGCATGGGTGCCGACCATGCCGCCGCCGAGAATCCGATGACTCTCGGCGTCGAACAACAGCTTCGTGAAGCCTTCGTCGCGCCCGTTGGCGATCGCTCGGCCCGATGCGGTCCACGGGAACAAGCCTTTCTTGATCTTCACGCCGTCCGCCTTGGCCTGGTCTTCGGTCAGCCCGACCCACGCGACTTCGGGGTCGGTGTAGGCCACGGCAGGAATCACGCGGGCATTGAAGGCAGCGCTCGCGAGCTCCTTGTTGCCCTGGATTTCGCCCGCGATCACCTCGGCCGCAACATGCGCCTCGTGCACCGCCTTGTGCGCGAGCATCGGCTGGCCGACGATGTCGCCGATCGCGAAGATGTGCGGCGCGTTGGTGCGCATCTGGATATCGACGCCGATGAAACCGCGCTCGCCCACGGCAACACCGGCCTTTTCGGCGCCGATCTTCTGGCCGTTGGGACTGCGCCCGACCGATTGCAGCACCATGTCGTAGACCTGCGGCTCTTTCGGAGCGCCCTCGCCTTCGAACGTGACCTTGATCCCCGCCTTGATCGCCTCGGCGCCGACGGTTTTGGTCTTGAGCATGATGTTGTCGAAGCGCGATGCGTTCATCTTCTGCCAGACCTTGACGAGATCGCGGTCGGCGCCCTGCATCAGCCCGTCGAGCATTTCGACCACGTCGAGTCGCGCGCCGAGGGTCGAGTACACCGTGCCCATTTCGAGCCCGATGATGCCGCCGCCGAGGATGAGCATGCGCTTGGGCTCGATGCCGAGTTCGAGCGCGCCGGTTGAGTCGACCACGCGCGGGTCCTTCGGCATGAAGGGCAGGCTCACCGCTTGCGAGCCGGCCGCGATGATGCAGTTTTTGAATTGGACCACGGCCTTTTCGCCGGTCTTTTCCCAGCTCGTGCCCGAGGTCTGCTCGACCTCGATATGGAACGGATCGATGAAGTTGCCGACGCCGCGCACGGTCGTGACCTTGCGCATCTTGGCCATCGCCGCGAGCCCGCCGGTCAATTTGGCGACCACCTTGTTCTTGTGGCCGAGCAGCTTGGCGCGATCGATTTTCGGCGCGGCAAAGCTCACGCCGAGGTCGGCGAAATGCTTCACTTCGTCCATCACCGACGCGACATGCAGCAATGCCTTCGACGGAATGCAGCCGACGTTGAGGCAGACACCGCCGAGCGTGGCATAGCGTTCGACCAGAACGACCTTGAGGCCCAGATCGGCCGCGCGAAAAGCGGCCGAATAGCCACCGGGGCCGGCGCCGAGCACCAGCACATCGCACTCCATATCGACCTTGCCGGAATAACTCGACGCTATCGATTTCGTAGCTGTTTGCGCTTGTGGGGCGGGCGTTTCAGCCTTTTTTTGTTCAGAACCTGCCGGTGCGACAGCAGGCGTGGCAGCCGATGGCGCAGATGACGCGGGCGCCGGCGCAGGCGCCTTTTCAGGCGCCGGCGCAGCGGCAGCGCCCTCCGACTCGAGCGTCAGCACCACCGAGCCTTCACTGACTTTGTCGCCGACCTTCACCGCCAGCGACTTGACCTTGCCGGCCGCCGACGACGGAATCTCCATCGACGCCTTGTCCGATTCCACGGTGATCAGCGACTGCTCTTCCTTGACCGTGTCGCCGACTTTCACCAGCACTTCGATCACCGCGACTTCGTCGAAATCGCCGATGTCGGGAACCTTGATCTGTTGTTCGCTCATGGTTCGCGCTCCTTACAGCAACACGCGCCGGAAATCCGACAGCGCTTTGCCCAGGTAAGCGACGAAGCGCGCGCCCGATGCGCCGTCGATCACGCGGTGGTCGTAAGACAGGCACAGCGGCTGCACCAGGCGCGGCACGAACTGCTTGCCGTCCCACACCGGCTTGATCGCGCTCTTGGCCAGACCGAGGATCGCGACTTCCGGCGCATTGATGATCGGCGTGAACGCGGTGCCGCCGATGCCGCCGAGCGAGCTGATCGAGAAGCAACCGCCCTGCATGTCGGCCGAGCCGAGCTTGCCGTCGCGTGCCTTCTTGGCGAGTTCGCCCATTTCCTGGCTGATCTGCAGCACGCCTTTCTTGTCGGCGTCTTTCAGCACCGGAACGACCAGGCCGTTCGGCGTGTCGGCCGCGAAGCCGATGTTGAAATACTGCTTGAAGACGATCTGCTCTCCGTCGAGGCTCGCGTTGAAGTCGGGGAACTGCTTGAGCGCCGCCACCACCGCCTTGATCGTGAACGCGAGCAAAGTCACCTTGATGCCGGCCTTCTCGTTTTCTTTATTCGTCGAAACCCGGAACGCTTCCAGATCGGTGATGTCGGCGTCTTCGTACTGCGTGACATGCGGAATCATCACCCAGTTGCGGTGCAGATTGGCGCCGCTCAGCTTCTTGATGCGCGACATGTCCTTGCGCTCGACCGCGCCGAACTTGGCGAAATCGACTTTGGGCCACGGAATCAGGCCGAGGCCCGCGCCATCGCCGCCACCGCCTGATGCCGCGCCCTTGCCCGCGCCGGCCTTGGTGGTTTGCTGGCCGCTCATCACGGCTTTGGTGAAGTTCTGAACGTCTTCCTGCGTGATCCGGCCTTTGGGCCCTGAGCCCTTGAGCTCATCGAGCGGCACGCCGAGTTCGCGCGCAAACTTGCGCACCGACGGCGAGGCATGCGGCAAGTTGCCGGTCGGCGCTTTGCTCGGATCATGGCCGGCCGGCGGTGCGCCCGCGGGCGCGACGGTCGCGACGCCCTGGGCGCTGGTATCGGCAGCAGGCACTGGCGCCGGTGCCGCCTTCGAAGCCTCGGCCGCACCGCCGGATGCGGCCTTCGATGGCGCTGCCGAAGATGCCGCCGAGGGTGCCGGCGCGCTCGCGCCGCCGCCCGTTCCTTCGAGCACCGCGATCAGGTCGCCGATGTTGACCTTGTCGCCGACCTTGACCTTGAGTTCCTTCAAAGTGCCGGCAGCCGAGGACGGAATTTCCATCGACGCCTTGTCCGATTCGACGGTGATCAGCGACTGCTCTTCCTTGATCGTGTCGCCGGGTTTGACCAGCACCTCGATCACCGCGACGTCCTTGAAATCGCCGATGTCGGGCACCTTGATCTCGACCGGGCCGGCCGATCCATCACCTTGCGAAGCATCCGACGAAGCCGTTGGTGCTCCTGAATTCGTAGCTGCCTGCGCAGGTGCAGCTTGTGTTTCAGCCTTTTTTGGCTTGGAATCCGGGGCGGCTGCAGGGGCCGCAGGCGCGGGCGCCGACGCGCCTGCACCCTCGCTCTCGAGCGTCAGCACCACCGTCCCCTCGCTGACCTTGCCGCCCACCGCGACCTTGAGTTCCTTGACGACGCCGGCCGCAGACGACGGAATTTCCATCGACGCCTTGTCCGACTCCACCGTGATGAGCGATTGCTCTTCCTTGACCGTGTCGCCGGGCTTGACCAGCACCTCGATCACCGCGACTTCGTCGAAATCGCCGATGTCCGGCACCTTCACTTCCACTGTTGCCATCGTTGTCTCCCGCCCGTCGGCGATTGTTGTTGCGTTAGCCGTTGCCCGGATTGCTCAGGCGTAGAGCGGATTGACCCGCTCCGCGTCGATCTTGTACTTCTTGATCGCCTCGGCGACCTTTGTCGCGGGCAGCATGCCGTCCTCGCTGAGCGCCTTGAGCGCGGCCACCACGATGTAGTGCCGGTTCACTTCGAAGTGCTCGCGCAATTTGTAGCGGAAGTCGCTGCGGCCGAAGCCGTCGGTGCCCAGCACCTTGTAGTTGCGCCCGGCCGGAATGAACGGACGAATCTGCTCGGCGTAGGCCTTGATGTAATCGGTCGATGCGACGACCGGGCCATCGCTCGCCGCCAGTTGCTTCGAAACAAAGCTCTGGCGCGGCTTGTCGGTCGGATGCAGCAGGTTCCAGCGCTCTGTGTTCTGCCCGTCGCGGGTCAGCTCGTTGAAGCTCGGGCAACTCCAGATCGCGGCAGCCACGCCCCACTCCTTTTCAAGCAGTTCCTGCGCCGCGAAGCTCTCGCGCAGGATCGTGCCGCTGCCGAGCAATTGCACGGTCGGCACTTCCATCCCCTTGTCACCTTTTGCGGTTTTTGCGGCTTTTGCGGCCTTGATCGCAGGCGCGTTCTTGCACAGGTACATGCCCTTGATGATCTGCTCCTCGGTGCCGGGCTGGAGACCGGGCATCGGGTAGTTTTCGTTCAGGAGCGTCAGGTAGTAATAGACGTTTTCCTGCTTCTCGACCATGCGCTTCAAGCCGTCGTGCAGGATCACGCCGACCTCGTGCGCGAAGGTCGGGTCGTAGCTCACGCAGTTGGGAATCGTGCCGGCCAGGATGTGGCTGTGGCCGTCTTCGTGCTGCAGGCCTTCGCCGTTGAGCGTGGTGCGCCCGGAAGTGCCGCCGAGCAGGAAGCCCCTGGCTTGCATGTCGCCGGCAGCCCAGGCCAGGTCGCCGACCCGCTGGAAGCCGAACATCGAGTAGTACACATAGAACGGCACCATGATCCGGTTGTTGGTGCTGTAGCTGGTCGCCGCGGCGATCCAGCTCGCCATGCCGCCGGCCTCGTTGATGCCTTCCTGCAGGATCTGGCCTTTTTTATCTTCCTTGTAGTACATGACCTGGGCCTTGTCGACCGGCGTGTACTGCTGCCCTTCGGGGTTGTAGATGCCGACCTGACGGAACAGGCCCTCCATGCCGAAAGTGCGCGCTTCGTCGACCAGAATCGGTACCACGCGCGGGCCGAGCGATTCGTCGCGCAGCAGCTGCGTCAGGAAGCGCACGTAGGCCTGCGTGGTCGAGATTTCGCGGCCTTCTGCCGTTTGCTCCAACACCGCCTTGAAAGTTTCGAGCGGCGGGACCGCGAAGCTCTCGTCGGCCTTGGTGCGCCGATGCGGCAGGTAGCCGCCGAGCGCTTTGCGCCGCTCGTGCAGGTACTGGATTTCGGGTGTGTCGTCGGCCGGCTTGTAGAACGGCAACTCGGCGAGTTGGCTGTCGGGAATCGGAATGTTGAAGCGATCGCGAAAGGCCTTCACTTCCTCGTCGGTGAGCTTCTTGGTCTGATGAACCGTGTTCTTGCCTTCGCCGATCTTGCCCATGCCGAAGCCCTTGACGGTCTTCACGAGCAGCACCGTCGGTTGACCCTCGTGGGCGACTGCCGCGTGGAAGGCTGCATAGACCTTTTGCGAGTCGTGGCCGCCGCGGCGCAGGTTCCAGATTTCGTCGTCGCTCATGTGCGAAACCATTTCGAGCGTGCGCGGATCGCGGCCGAAGAAGTTCTTGCGAACATAGGCGCCGTCGTTGGCCTTGAAGGCCTGGTAGTCGCCGTCGTTGGTGTCCATCATCAGCTTCTTCAACGCGCCGTCGTTGTCGCGCGCGAGCAATGAATCCCAGCCACTGGCCCAGAGCAACTTGATCACATTCCAGCCCGAGCCGCGGAATTCGCCTTCGAGCTCCTGGATGATCTTGCCGTTGCCGCGCACCGGGCCATCGAGTCGCTGCAGGTTGCAGTTGATGACGAAGATCAGGTTGTCGAGCTTTTCGCGCGCCGCCAGGCCGATCGCGCCGAGCGATTCGACTTCGTCCATCTCGCCGTCGCCGCAGAACACCCAGACCTTGCGGTTCGCCGTATCGGCAATGCCGCGCGCATGCAGGTACTTCAGGAACCGCGCCTGGTAGATCGCCATCAGCGGTCCGAGGCCCATCGACACGGTCGGAAACTGCCAGAACTCGGGCATCAACTTCGGATGCGGGTAGCTCGACAGGCCCTTGCCATCGACCTCCTGGCGGAAGTTGAGCAGTTGCTCTTCGGTCAGCCGGCCTTCGAGATAAGCCCGCGCATAGATGCCTGGCGAGACATGCCCCTGGATGTAGATGCAGTCACCGCCGTGGTCCTTGCTTTCGGCATGCCAGAAATGGTTGAAGCCAGCCCCGAACATGTTCGCGAGCGACGCGAACGAGCCGATATGGCCGCCCAGATCACCGCCGTCTTCGGGATGGTGCCGATTGGCCTTAACCACCATCGCCATCGCGTTCCAGCGCATATAGGCCCGCAGCCGTGCTTCCATCTGGATGTTGCCGGGGAAGCGGGCTTCCTGCTCTGGCTCGATGGTGTTGACATAACCAGTGGTTGCCGAAAACGGCATGTCGATCGACTTCTGGCGCGCATGCTCGAGCAGTTGTTCGAGCAAAAAATGCGCGCGCTCCGGGCCCTCGCTTTCGATGACGGCCGACAACGCGTCCATCCATTCGCGGGTTTCCTGAGAATCGGCGTCGTTTGCGGCCGCGCCGAATGTGCTTTCTGGATTTGCCGACATGGGAGGTCTCCTGATTTCGGGTTGAACTGACGAATTTTGCGCTGCTGAAATTCTTGCACACACTGCAGTTAATTTCAAATTATGCTTATTCATATCACCATATGATATGTTACCGATGCATTTGGCGGTTGGCTGGTTGCGCCCGAAGGCAGTCTGAACTCTTTTCCCGCGACGCTCGGCAAGCCCTCATTAGGGCTTTCACCAAGCTCCTCGACCCGCCACCTTAAACTTCCCGCATGTCCAGCCCGCGATCGCTCGTTGCTCCGCGAAAAGCAAGGGCGTCGCCGTGGGTCTGGTGGCGGCGTTGGTGGCGGCGGCAAACCCCCAGCTTTCAGGATGCACTGGCGACGCTTGGCGCCGCTCGTGGCAGTGCTGCTTTTTCTGGCTGCGATCGCCTCGTCGTTCTGGTATTTGCGCGCCGAGGAAGCGGACCGCGAGCAGGAAGCCGTTCGGCGCGACGTCGAATACGCGCAGCAGCGCTTGCGGCTACGGCTTCTCGAACGTCAGGAGGAGTTGATGCGGCTCGCGCGTGACGCGGCCAATCGCGAGATCGATGCGGCCGAGTTCACGAGTCGCTCCGAATCGCTGGTCAGCCGCCACGCCGAATTGCAGGCGATCAACTGGATCGACGACAGGCGCCGCTTTCTTGCGACCTATGCCTCGCCCAGCGTGCCTGGAAACCAGCAGCATGCGACGGACGACGTGCTGCGCCCCGGAGACACCGAAACCGAATACGCGCTGGCGCGCGAGTTGCGCCAGCCGGTTTATTCCCAGCCCGCTGCCGGCGGCGAGCCGCCCGCTGCCTTGCAACTGCATATTCCGCTGTTCGACCAGGGTTTGTATGCCGGCGAAATACTCGCCGAGTTCTCGGTCGACGGCTTGCTGCGTTACGGCGTCCCGCCCGAGGTCGGCGCTCGTTACGCGGTGGCGCTGCTCGACGCCAAGGGCGGCTTGCTGGCCGGCAACACAGCCAGCCCGCGCACCGCTGAAGCCAGCGCCATGCCGTGGGCCGAAACGATCAACGAGTTCGAGGTGCCGATATCCCCTGTCGGCAACGGGCTGGTGTTGCGGGCACAGGCTTACCGAACCTCGCCCGGCCTGGTCGGCAACGGCCTGTTCTGGCTGGCCGGCGCGCTGAGTATCTTCACCGCCTGGATGCTCTGGGGCACCTGGCGCCACACCCGGCGCCGGCTGGCTGCGCAGCAGGCGTTGGTCGCCGAAACCAACTTTCGCCGGGCGATGGAAAACTCGATGCTGACCGGCATGCGGGTGCTCGACCTCGAAGGCCGGATCACCTATGTCAACACCGCCTTTTGCGCAATGACCGGCTGGAGCGAATCCGAACTGGTCGGCCAGAGTCCGCCCTTTCCTTACTGGCTCGAAGCCGACCGCGCGATGATGAACGAGAGGCTCGAAGAAGAATTGCATGGTCGCGCCCTGCCCGGCGGCTTTCAGGTTCGCGTCAAGCGCAAGAACGGTTCGATCTTCAACGCGCGCTTGTACGTTTCGCCGCTGATCGACGCCCGAGGCCACCAGACCGGCTGGATGACCTCGATGACCGACATCACCGAGCCGACCCGCATTCGCGAGCAGTTGTCGGCTTCGTACGAGCGCTTTACCACCGTGCTCGAATCGCTCGACGCGTCGGTTTCGGTGGCGCCAATCGGCAGCGAGGAGCTGCTCTTCGCGAACCGGCTGTACCGTTCATGGTTCGGCTCCGACACGGTCGGACACCTGAACATGGTGGCGCAGGCGGGCGTACCGGCCACGGCAACCACCGAGCAAGACCCCGGCGATGTCGATCCGCTCGCCGGCCTGCCACTCGACACCCTGACCGCGGCGCAGCCGGCGAACAACGAAATCTTCATTCCGTCGCTGGGCAAGTGGCTCGAGGTTCGCTCGCGCTACCTGACCTGGGTCGATGGTCGACTTGCGCAGCTCGTGATCTCGACCGACATCACACCGCGTCGCGATGCCGAGGATCTGGCTGCCGCGCAAGCCGACCGGGCCCAGACGGCGAGCCGGCTGATCACGATGGGCGAAATGGCATCGAGCGTCGCCCACGAACTGAACCAGCCGCTGACGGCGATCACCAATTACTGCAGCGGCATGGCGTCGCGTATCAAAGGCCAGCAGATCGACGAGGCCGCGCTGCTGGCTGCGCTCGACAAGACCATGCGTCAAGCCCAACGCGCGGGTCAGATCATTCAGCGCATCCGGTCTTTCGTGAAGCGCTCGGAGCCGAACCGCGCCGCCGCCGAAGTGCCGCTGATGGTGAGTGAAGCCGTGGAACTCGCGGGCATCGAACTCCGGCGACGCAACGTGCGACTCAATCATTACGTGGCGGCGAGGCTGCCGGTGCTTTCGGTCGACCGGATCTTGATCGAGCAGGTGCTGGTCAACTTGTTGAAAAACGCAGCCGAATCGATCGACTTGGCAGAACGGCCGATCGCCCGGCGCAGCGTCGAGTTGCGCGTGGTGCCGCGGATGGTGGACGACCAGCGGGCGGTCGAGTTTTCAGTCCAGGACACCGGCATGGGACTTTCGCCCGAAGTGATGGACCGGCTCTACGAAGCGTTTTTCTCGACCAAAGCCGAGGGCATGGGCATCGGCTTGAACCTTTGCCGCACCATCGTCGAGTCGCACCAGGGACGGATGAAAGCGGAGAACACCTACAATGGCGACGAGATGATCGGGTGCCGTTTTTCCTTCTGGATTCCGGTTCCGGCCACGTTCGATGTTGAAGCAAGCAACCAGGCGAAAGAAGCTGCATGAGTTTGATTCCGAAAAAGGGCACGGTCTATGTCGTCGACGACGACGAAGCCGTGCGCGACTCGTTGCAATGGCTGCTCGAAGGCAAGGACTACCGCGTTCGTTGCTTCGATGCGGCCGAGTCTTTTCTCTCGCGCTACGACCCGCGCGAAGTCGCCTGCCTGATCGTCGACATCCGCATGGACGGTATGAGCGGACTCGAATTGCAGGACCGGCTCATCGAGCGCCAGTCGCCCTTGCCGATCGTGGTCATTACCGGCCACGGCGACGTGCCGATGGCGGTCGACTCGATGAAAAAGGGCGCCTTGGATTTCATCCAGAAGCCCTTCGACGAGCCCGAACTCGTCGCGCTCGTCGAGCGCATGCTCGAGCGCGCGCGCCAGGCCTTTTCGCAGCAGCAGCAATCGGCGAGCCGCGATGCGCTGCTCGCCAAGTTGACGGGCCGCGAATCACAGGTGCTCGAGCGCATCGTCGCCGGCCGGCTCAACAAGCAGATTGCCGACGACCTGGGCATCAGCATCAAGACGGTGGAGGCGCACCGCGCCAACATCATGGAAAAACTCAACGCGAATACCGTTGCCGACTTGCTCAAGATCGCGCTCGGTCAATCCGCGCCGGCGGCAGCGCGGCCCGAAACCGCCCGCGCCTGATCGCAGCCAGCTATATTTTTGATAGCTGTCTGCGCGCGTCACGCCTGCGTTTGCAGGCGTTTTCGTTTAAATTTGCATTGATGCGATGACAGCCCGATTGATCGATGGCGCGGCGCTCGCGCGAACCATCCGCCATGACCTCGCGATCCGCGCCGTCGACCTGAAAAAGCGCGGCATCACACCCGGTCTGGCCGTGCTGCTGGTCGGCGACAACCCCGCGAGTCAGGTTTATGTGCGCAACAAGGTCCGGGCTTGCGAAGAGGCTGGAATTCATTCGGTGCTCGACAAGCTGCCGTCCGATCTGACCGAGTCCGCGCTGCTCGCAAAAATCGCCGCGCTCAATGCCGATCCGGCGATCCACGGCATCCTGGTGCAATTGCCGCTGCCGCCGCAAATCGACGCGCACAAGGTCATCGCCGCAGTTGCTCCCGCCAAAGACGTCGATGGCTTTCATGTCGCGAACGCCGGTGCTTTGATGACGGGCCTGCCGGGCTTTGCGCCCTGCACGCCGGCCGGCTGCATGAAGATGCTCCAATCGATCGGCTACGCGCTTGCCGGCAAGCACGCGGTTGTCATCGGCCGCAGCAACATCGTCGGCAAGCCGATGGCGTTGATGCTGCTGGCGCAGAACGCGACGGTCACGCTGTGCCACAGCGCGACCCCGGACCTCGGCGCGATCACACGGCAAGCCGATGTGGTGGTTGCGGCGGTCGGCAAGCGGAAGCTCCTGACCGCCGACATGGTCAAGCCCGGCGCGGTCGTGATCGACGTCGGCATGAACCGCGACGAAGAAGGCAAGCTCTGCGGCGATATCGACTTTGCCAGCGTGCGCGAAGTCGCAGGCTGGATCACGCCCGTGCCGGGCGGCGTCGGGCCGATGACGATCGCGATGCTGCTGGTCAATACGCTCGAATCGGCCGAGAAAGCGGCGCTTGCCGAGAGCCGCTGACTTGAACTTGCCATGCCTGCCGTCATCTCACACGCCATGAACACATCCTCGAACGCCACTGCCAATCCGTTGCTCGATTTCAACGACCTCCCGCTGTTCGACCGGATCGATGCCGAACACGTGGCACCGGCTGTCGACACGCTGCTCGCAACAAGCGAAGCCGCGCTCGAATCGGCTGTCGGGCCCGATGTGCCCGCCGAATGGCGGGCGATCTCGCGCGTGCTCGACGTACCGGGCGAGCATTTTTCACGCGCCTGGGGCGCGGTTGGCCACTTGAACGCGGTCGCCGACACACCCGAGCTGCGCGCCGCGTACAACGAAGCGATGCCGCGCGTGACCGAGTTCTGGACCCGGCTCGGCTCGGACGAACGGCTCTATGCCAAATACAAGGCGATCGATGCGGTGACGCTCGATCCCGCGCAGCGCCAGGCCCACAAGAACGCGGTTCGCAACTTCGTGCTCGGCGGCGCCGAATTGCAGGGCGAGGCCAGAAAGCGCTTTGCCGAGATTCAGGAACGCCAAGCCGAGCTGAGCCAGAAGTTCAGCGAGCACGCCCTCGACGCGACCGATGCGTTCGGCTATTTCGCGATGCGAGACGAACTCGATGGTGTGCCGCAAGACGTGATCGACGCCGCCCGCGCTGCTGCCGAAGCGGAAAGCGCAGAAGGCTACAAGCTCACGCTCAAGCTGCCCTCGTACTTGCCGGTCATGCAGTTCGCCAAAAGCAGCGCATTGCGCGAGCGACTGTTCCGCGCCTACGCCACGCGCGCGAGCGAATTCGGCGATCCGGCTTTCGACAACTCGGCGCTGATCCGCGAAATTCTCGCGCTGCGCGAGGAAGAAGCCCATTTGCTTGGCTACCCGAATTTCGGCGAACTGTCGATCGCGCCGAAGATGGCCGAATCGGCCGACGAAGTCATCGCCTTTTTGCGCGATCTGGCTGTGAAAGCGCGGCCCTATGCCGAGAAGGACTTCGCCGACCTGCAGGCTTTCGCAGCCGACGAATTGGGCATGGCCGACCCGCAGCCGTGGGACTGGACCTTTGTCGGCGAACGCCTCAAAGAAGCGCGCTACGCGTTCAGCGAGCAGGAGGTGAAAAAATACTTTCCGGCACCCCGCGTGCTCGCGGGGCTCTTCAAAATCGTCGAAACATTGTTTGAAGTATCGATCCGCCGCGATTCGGCGCCGACATGGCATGCCGACGTCGAGTTCTACCGGATCGAGCGCAACGGCGAGAAGGTCGGCCAGTTCTACCTCGATCCGTCGGCCCGCAAAGCCAAGCGCGGCGGCGCATGGATGGACGACGTTCGCGCGCGCTGGCTGCGGCCCGATACCGGGCACTTGCAAACGCCGGTCGCGCAACTGGTTTGCAACTTCGCCGATGGCGTCGGCGGCAAACCGGCATTGCTCACGCACGACGACGTGACCACCCTGTTTCACGAATTCGGCCACGGCCTGCATCACATGCTGACCCAGGTCGACGAGCGCGACGTGTCGGGCATCAGCGGCGTCGAGTGGGACGCGGTCGAACTGCCGAGCCAGTTCATGGAAAACTTTTGCTGGGAATGGGATGTGCTCAAGCACATGACCGCGCATGTCGACAGCGGCGAGCCCTTGCCGCGCGAACTGTTCGACAAAATGACCGCGGCGCGCAATTTCCAGAGCGGCTTGCAAACCCTGCGCCAAGTCGAGTTTTCGCTTTTCGACATGCTGCTGCACACCGAATTCGACGCGGCGCATGCGAATGAAGGCGATGTGATGGCGCTGCTCGACAAGGTGCGCAGCGAAGTTGCCGTCATGCCGTCGGCGCCGTTCAGCCGCACGCCCAACACCTTCACCCATATATTTTCGGGCGGCTACGCGGCCGGTTACTACAGCTACAAGTGGGCCGAGGTGCTGTCCGCCGACGCCTACGCGGCCTTCGAGGAAAGCGCTGCGCCCGACGGCACGCCGAGCGTCGAAACCGGCCGCAAATACCGCACCGAAATTCTCGAAGCCGGTGGCAGCAGGCCGGCCATGGAATCGTTCAAGGCGTTCCGCGGCCGCGCGCCGAGCCTGGAGGCGCTGTTGCGGCATCAGGGAATGGCCGAGCCGATCGCGGCTTGATCGGCAGGGCGCCGCGCGGAAGGGCCCCGAACGAGCGCCGACCGCGATTTAGCGCACGCTTGGTGCAAATTCGATTGCATGGAGACCGCGCGGTGCTGGGATACTCGCGCTTTGCGCCCTGATCCGACCCTGGAGCCCGTCATGAAGCTCGCCCATCCGAACCGTGTTGCCTTTTTAGCGCTGATGCTGGTAGCGACCTGTGCTGTTGCGCAACCTGTCTACCGAAATGTCGATGCCAACGGCAAGGTCACGTTTTCTGACCAGTCTTCCAGCGCGAGTCGTACCGGCACGCCGGCCAGCACCGACGGCGGCTCGGCCGATCGCCGCAGCGGCGGCGCCCTACCCTACGAACTGCGCCAGGTGAGTAGCCGTTATCCGGTCACGCTCTACACCAGCGGCACCTGCGCGCCCTGCGAGTCGGGCCGCTCGCTTTTGATCACGCGTGGCGTGCCGTTCACCGAGCGCACGATCGAAACGCCGGAAGATTCGCAAGCGCTGCAGCGCTTGAGCGGCCAGGCTTCGCTGCCCGTGGTCACTATCGGAACCCAGCAACTCAAGGGTTTTTCGGATGCCGAATGGTCGCGTTACCTCGACGCGGCGGGCTATCCGAAAAGCACGCAATTGCCGGCCGGTTATCGCAACTCGCCAGCGGCGCCGCTGGTGGCGATTGCGCCAGCGCCCGCTGCTGCAACGCCGGAAGCCGGCGTCGCGCCGGCACCAGAGCGGCGGCCGGCGCCATCAGGGTCTTCTGGGCCGAACCCGAACAATCCGGCCGGCATCAAGTTCTAGTTCGCTATTATTTTTATAGCTGTCTGCGCACGCCCATAAAGCGTTTCGGCCACTTTTCTTATAAATTACTGCGGACTGTCGAATCGGACGGTTTGCACGCCTTCGTCGGTCGCGATCAGGCATAAATCTGCCTTCTGATGTGCGAACACGCCGACGGTGACGACGCCGGGCCACTGGTTCACTTCGCTTTCGAATGCCAAGGGGTCGGTGATGCGCAAGCCCGCGACATCGATCAGGTGCAAGCCGTTGTCCGTTTGCAGCGGCGCGCCGTCTTTCTCTCGCACTCGCGCCGAGCCACCCAACGCCGCGAACTGGCCGATCAGGCGTCGGGCGGCCATAGCAACCACTTCGACCGGCACACCGAAGGCACCGAGCACCTCGACGCGTTTGCTCGCATCGGCGATGCAGACGAAGCGCCGGGACTGCGCCGCGACGATCTTCTCGCGCGTGAGCGCCGCGCCGCCACCCTTGATCATGAAGCCGCGCGGATCGATTTCGTCGGCGCCGTCGATATAGACCGCCAGCGCGTCGACCTCGTTGCTGCCGGCGACGCGAATGCCGAGCGCTTCGAGCCGCTTTGTCGAGCGCTGCGAACTCGACACAGCGCCTTTGATCTCGCTTTTGATGTCGGCCAAAGCATCGATGAAATGATCGACCGTCGATCCGGTGCCGACACCGAGCCACTCGCCGCGAACCACATGCGCGAGCGCCGCGCGGCCGACCAGCGCCTTTTGTTCATCCTGGGTCAAGCCGGTTCTCCACGGGCATCGAATTGGAAGTGCGGCATCGAAGAGAATTCCGGTTGGCGACAATCGGCGTTGGACAGCGTCAGGTAGCGAGAATATGCAGCCTGATTATCCGACGGCGGTGCTTGCCGCTCCCTCCTTGTCGCCATTCCCATGCTGCCGCTCACATCGCTCTATCCGCTCGCGCGCCCTTTTCTCTTCGGCCTCGATGCCGAGCAGGCGCATGAACTGACGCTCGACGCGTTGGCGCGAACCCAGAACACCTTGCTGGCCGCCGGCTACACGGCATCGCGAATCGACGATCCGGTCACGCTGGCCGGACTGCGCTTTCCGAACCGGGTCGGCCTGGCCGCCGGGCTCGACAAGAACGCGCGCTGCATCGACGGGTTTTCGGCGATGGGCTTCGGTTTTGTCGAGGTCGGAACGGTGACACCGCTGGCCCAACCCGGTAACCCGAAACCGCGCATGTTCCGGCTGCGAGAAGCCAATGCCTTGATCAACCGGCTCGGCTTCAACAACGATGGCCTGGAGGCGTTCATCGCCAACGTGACGCGCGCCCGCTTCCGGCGTGGCCGCGCGCCGATGCTGCTCGGCCTCAACATCGGCAAGAACGCCGCAACACCCATCGAGCGCGCGACCGATGATTACCTGGCCTGCCTCGACGGCGTCTATGCGCATGCCGACTACGTGGCGATCAATATCTCGAGTCCGAACACGGTCGGCTTGCGGTCACTGCAAAGCGATGCAGCCCTCGATGCGCTGCTCGGCGCGCTGGCAGAACAGCGCGAATCGCTCGCGGCCCAACACAAGCGGCGCGTTCCGCTGTTTCTGAAAATCGCACCCGACCTGGACGATACCCAGATCGCGGCCATCGCGTCGGCGCTGCAACGGCACGGAATGGATGGCGTGATCGCCACCAACACCACGCTCTCGCGTGAAGCCGTCGCGGGCCTCGCGCATGCGCAGGAGGCAGGTGGTCTCTCGGGGGCTCCGGTCCTCGCAGCGAGCAACCGGGTGATTGCCAAATTGCGCCAGACGCTCGGCGGCGGCTTTCCGATCATCGGCGTCGGCGGTGTGCTCAGTGCAGCCGATGCGGCGAGCAAGGTCGCAGCCGGCGCCGACCTGATTCAGATCTACACCGGCCTGATTTACCGCGGCCCGGGATTGGTTCGCGAGGCGGCGTGCGCATTGAAGGCAAGCCGCCGCTGAGCGGGAGGGGCTCGAACGCCGGTCGGATCGAAGTGGGCCGCCGCGGCAGTCGGCCCAGCCAGATCAGCGGCGCGACAGCAGCAAACCTACGAGCAAGCCCACGGCCAGTGCTGCACCGGCGATCTGCCATGGCTCGTCGTGCGCATAGGTATTGGCAGTGCCAGCGGCTTGCTTGGCCTTCTTGGCGGCTCGTTTGCTCTGCTCGGTGGTGGCTTCGCGCGCGCGCTGGACTTGCGCATCGATGCGCTGGCGCAGGGCCTTGATTTGCGGGAAGTTGTCCAGATCCTTGCTTGCGATCGAGCTGCGCACGTCGTCAGCCAGATCTTCCACTTGAGCGCTGGCAGCCTGGAGTTTGGTGGATGCATTCATCGGAAACCTTTCGATCGTTTTAAGGAAATTGCATCGGCAAAACGCCGGCAAAAAGACATGCGTGCAATTGGCATGCCATGCATTCATTTATACACGCTCTGCGGCGCAATCAAGCGAGAAGCGCCGCAACCCGAGAAGCGATCGCCATCGAACTTGTGAGGCCCGGCGATTCGATGCCGAACAGATTCACCAAGCCATCCACCCCGTGGGTTTCCGGGCCTTCAATCGCAAAGTCGCTCGCGGGCTCGCCGGGGCCGGCGGTTTTCGGCCGAATGCCCGCATAGCCGGGCTGCAAGCTGCCATCCTGCAACGACGGCCAGTACCTGCGGACTTCGGCATAAAACGCATCGCCGCGCGCTGGATCGACCACCAGATCGTCCGCCGATTCAACCCATTGCACATCCGGGCCGAATCTGGCTTGACCGCCCAGATCGAGGGTCAGGTGAACGCCGAGCCCGCCCGGCTCTGGCACCGGATAAATCAGTCGGCTGAATGGTGCGCGGCCAGCGAGCGTGAAGTAGTTGCCCTTGGCGAAATAAGCAGGTGGCACATGCGCGCCCGGCAAACCGTCGAAGCGCCGCGCCAGATCGGAGGCGGACAATCCGGCCGCGTTGACAACGCTCCGGCATCGCAGTTCAGTTCCGTCGGATGCTACTAACTCAATAGCGTCCTGCGCACAGCTGGCGTGGGCTACGGACGATTTCACTGCCAAAATGCCGCCAGCGTCCTGCAGGTCGCCAAGGTAACTCAGCATGAGCGCATGACTGTCGACGATGCCGGTCGACGGCGACAGAACCGCCGCGTGGCAATGCAGCGCCGGTTCCAGCGCGATCGCCTCGTCGCGCGTCAAAAGGCGCAGCCCGTCCGGGCCATCGACACCGTTCGCGCGCGCCTTGCCGACGATTCGTTCGAGTTCGCCAACCTGCTGCGCGCTGGTCGCGACGATCAGCTTGCCGCAACGACGATGCGCGATTCCGCGCTCCTGGGCATAGGCATAAAGAAGCTTTCTGCCTTCGACGCACAAAGCGGCTTTGAGCGAACCCGCGGGATAGTAGATGCCCGCATGAATGACTTCGCTGTTGCGCGAACTGGTGCCGGTTCCGAATGCGCCTTCGGCTTCGAGCACGATCACTTCGCGACCCGCGAGCGCCAATGCACGAGCGACCGCCAGACCCACGACACCCGCGCCGATCACGACGCAATCGACCTGTTCCATTTCAGCTTGAAAAAGTCTCCGAGGGCGCTGAGACGCGCTGTGGCGTGCGGCCCAAAGGCCTTACACCGCCGGATGCACGGGCTGGACCGGGCTCAAAGGGTTGGCCGGATCTGCAGGGTTTCCCGGCGGTGTTGCCGGACCCTTGTCAGGCTCGACCGGCATGTCGCCCGGGCCGGGCGTGATGATGATGTGGGAATGTTCGGTCGAGGCGGCCATGAGATGCTCCTTACCGTGAATGTGGTGGGCGGTGGAGGCTTCGAACCTCCGACCCCAGCAGTGTGAATGCTGTGCTCTACCCCTGAGCTAACCGCCCTGCGCGCTCGTCTGCAGACGCGGCGCGAAGCCAAAAATTATGCCACAGCGCCCACTGCCGACGCGCTTGCGTCCACCCGAAAAAGCGTTCTTCCTCCGCTCGCCTTGTCGATTTGCGCGAGCACTTCTTCATGCGCCGCGCACTCGGCTGGCGTTGCAAAAATGATCGGCAATGCAAAGCTGCGCAGATCGATCGCCGCGACGCGCGCATGCAGCGGCTCGTCGGCGCCCAGGTCGATCAGCAAAGCATCCTGACCGCGCGTGAGGTTGATGTACACATCGGCCAGCAACTCGGCATCGAGCAATGCGCCGTGCAAGGTGCGATTGGAGTTGTCGACTTCGAGCCGGTCGCACAACGCGTCGAGCGAGTTGCGTTTGCCCGGGTAGATGCTCTTGGCCATCGCAAGCGTATCGGTGACCTGGCCGACGAAGCTCGAAAGCCGCGGCAGGCTTGCCAGTTCGAGTTCCTTGTCGAGAAACCCCACGTCGAACGCCGCGTTGTGAATGATCAATTCGGCGCCTCGCAGGTATTCGATGACCTCATCCGCGACTGCGGCGAACTTCGGCTTGTCACGCAGAAATTCGTTGCTGATGCCATGCACCTTGAGCGCATCTTCGTGGCTGTCGCGCTCGGGGTTCAGATAAAAATGCAGGTTGCGGCCGGTGAGCTTGCGGCCGAGCAATTCGACGCAGCCGATCTCGATCACACGATCGCCGCCTTCGGCGGACAGACCGGTCGTTTCGGTGTCGAGAACGATCTGACGCTGCATTAATGGTCTTCTTTTGCATGGTTGATCGAGTAGCGCGGAATCTCGACCGTGACGTCTTCCTGCGCCAGGATCGCCTGGCAGCTTAAACGCGACTGCGGCTCCAGGCCCCACGCGCGGTCGAGCAAGTCTTCTTCTTCTTCCTCGGCGTCGTTGAGCGACGCATAGCCTTGGCGCACGACCACGTGACAGGTCGTGCAGGCGCAGCTCATCTCGCACGCATGCTCGATGTTGATCTTGTTTTCGAGCAGCGCTTCGCAGATCGAGGTGCCCGCGGGCGCCACGACTTCTGCACCTTGCGGGCAATACTCGGCGTGCGGCAAAACGTGGATGGTGGGCATGCTTTTTACACGGGTGCGCTCAAAGCGACTCGATTTTTCGGCCCGACAACGCCCGCGAAATGCCGCGGTTCATGCGCCGCGCCGCGAGCACTTCAGTGCCGCCGGCCAGCGCTTTGGTAGCTGCTTCGATGCCGGGCGCATCGGCCTGCTCGCGGGCTTGAACGAGCGCGAGAAGCAAGTGATCGACCGCCGCGCGCTCGTCTGTATCGAGCAGGTCGGCATCGGCTGCGAGCGCACTGCGCGTCGCCAGCAGCATCCGATCGGCTTCGACCCGCGCTTCGGCCAGCGCACGGGCTTGCACATCGGCGCTGGCGGTGGAAAAACTCTCTTGCAACATGCCGGCGATCTGGTCATCCGACAAACCGTACGACGGCTTCACGGTGACACTCGCCTCGACACCGCTGTGCTGCTCCTTCGCGTCGACGCTCAGCAAGCCGTCGGCATCGACCGTGAACGTGACGCGAATCCGCGCAGCGCCAGCCGTCATCGGCGGGATGCCGCGCAAGGTGAAGCGCGCGAGGCTGCGGCAATCGGCCACCAGATCGCGCTCGCCTTGCACCACATGCAGCGCCAACGCGGTCTGGCCGTCTTGATACGTCGTGAAGTCCTGCGCCATTGCGGTCGGAATGGTCTGGTTGCGCGGCACGATGCGTTCGACCAGGCCGCCCATGGTTTCGATGCCGAGCGAAAGCGCAATCACATCGAGCAGCAGCAGATCGTCGGCACCGCCGTTGCCGGCCAGTTGATTGGCCTGAATGGCGGCACCGAGCGCGACCACTTCGTCGGGATCGAGATTGACCAGCGGCTCCTTGCCGAAGAACTCGCCCACCGCGCGGCGGATTTGCGGCATGCGGGTAGCGCCACCGACGAGCACGACGCCTTGCAGCGCGTCTGGACTCAGCTTCGCATCGCGCAAGGTCTTGCGCACGGCCGTCATGGTGCGCGCGGTCAGTTCCGCGGTAGCGGCCTCGAACTGTTCGATATAGATGTCAAATCGGGCTTCAGCGCCCGCCAGTCTTGCGCAGAAAGCTATGGAATTAGTAGCAGAAAGCGCCTCTTTCGCATTGCGTGCGGCGCTCGCGATGGCGGCCTTATCGGCGTCGCTTTCGGCTTTCAATCCGAGCTGATCGAGCACGAATGCGGCGAGCGCCTGGTCGTAGTCGTCGCCGCCGAGTGCCGAATCGCCGCCGGTTGCGATGACCTCGAACACACCTTTGGTCAATCGCAGAATCGAGATATCGAACGTGCCACCCCCGAGGTCGTACACGGCATAGACGCCCTCGCTCGCGTTGTCGAGTCCATAAGCGATCGCCGCCGCCGTGGGTTCGCTGATGAGACGCAACACGTTGATGCCGGCGAGCCGCGCCGCGTCTTTGGTCGCCTGGCGCTGGCCTTCGTCGAAGTAAGCCGGCACCGTGATGACAGCACCATACAGCTCATCGTCGAAGGTGTCTTCGGCGCGCTGGCGCAAGGTCGCGAGAATCTCCGCGCTCACTTCGACCGGCGACTTGACGCCATCGGCCGTTTGCACTTTGACCATGCCACCCTCGTCGACCAATCGGTAGGGCATCGAGGCGTGTTGCGCGATATCCGCCATGCCGCGGCCCATGAGGCGCTTGACGGAAGTGATGGTGTTGGTGGGATCGTTCGCGCGGTCCGACAGCGCATCGAAGCCGATCTGGCGTCCGCCATTCGCCATAAAGCGCACCGCCGAAGGCAAGATCACCCGACCCTCGCTGTCGGGCAAACACTCGGCAACACCGCTGCGCACAGCGGCGACCAGCGAGTGCGTGGTACCCAGGTCGATGCCGACCGCATTCCGTCTCGCGTGCGGGTCAGGCGTGTGGCCGGGTTCCGATATCTGCAGCAAAGCCATCGGCTCATTGTCTCCGCGATGCGGTTTCCAATGCGCTGGCGCGGGCATCGACGTCCTCGGCAAAGCGTTCGATAAACATCAGCGCGCGTACCTGGTCAGCGGCCGCGGCAAAGCCCTGCTGCTCGTCGATGAGGAAACCGAGCTGCGCGATTGCCGCGTCGCGTGCCGACTGCATCTGCGATTCAATTTGGGCGACATCGCCTGCCGAACCGCCCTGTTCGAGCTCTTCGAGCGCTTCGCGCCATTCCATCTGCTGAATTAAAAAATCTTCGGGCATGGCCGTATTGCGCTCGGCATCGATCGCGACGCCACCGAGTTCGCACAGATAGCTCGCCCGCTTTACCGGATTCTTCAGCCTTTGATATGCCTCGTTGATCCGTACCGACCATTGCATTGCCAGCCGCTGTGCCGCAGCGCCCTGCGAGGCGAAGCGATCGGGATGCGCCTCGCGCTGCAGCTCTTTCCAGCGCGCGTCGATCGCTGGCGCATCCTGCGCAAAGCGCGCGGGAAGGTCAAACAGCTCGAAGTCGGTGTCGGTGAGTTTCATGGGCAAAACAAGGCCGCCAGCGCGTCGCGGTGGCGGCCCGAGTGAAAACAGTCAGGCGCTGGCGATCAAATACGAAAGCTTTCGCCACAACCACAACGGTCGCGCTCGTTCGGATTGGTGAACTTGAAGCCTTCGTTCAAGCCTTCTCGCACGAAGTCGAGCTGGGTACCGTCGATGTACGCGAGGCTTTTCGGATCGACCAGCACCTTGATGCCGTGGTCCTCGAAAACAATGTCTTCGGGCGCCAACTCATCGACGTACTCGAGCTTGTACGCAAGGCCCGAACAACCCGTCGTCTTCACACCAAGTCGCACACCCACGCCCTTGCCTCGCTTGCCGAGATAGCGATTGACATGGCGTGCGGCCGCCTCGGTCAAGGTAACGGCCATTTCAGTGGGCGGCTTCAGCGCTGGCTTCGGGCGCGACGGCTGACAGCCGATGTGCCGTGCTTCTTGCGGTAATCGTCGACAGCGGCCTTGATCGCATCTTCGGCCAGGATCGAGCAGTGAATCTTGACCGGCGGCAGCGCCAGCTCTTCAGCGATTTGCGCGTTTTTGAGCGATGCGGCTTCATCGAGCGTGCGACCTTTGACCCATTCGGTCACGAGCGAAGACGAGGCAATCGCCGACCCGCAACCATAGGTTTTAAACCGCGCATCCTCGATCACGCCAGTTTCAGCGTTGACCTTGATTTGCAGCTTCATCACGTCGCCGCAAGCGGGTGCGCCGACCATGCCGGTACCAATTGATGCGTCGCTTTTTTCGAACGAGCCGACGTTGCGCGGATTTTCGTAGTGGTCGAGAACTTTGGATGAGTAAGCCATTGAAATGCTCCTTTGCTATCGGCGGCGCTCAGTGCGCCGACCATTGAATGCTGCTGATGTCGATGCCGTCCTGATACATCTCCCACAGCGGTGAGAGTTCGCGCAGCTTGGCGACGTTGTGTTTGATCGTCGAAACCGCGTAGTCGATTTCTTCTTCGGTCGTGAAACGGCCGATCGTCATGCGCAAACTGCTGTGCGCCAGTTCATCGCTGCGGCCGAGTGCCCGCAGCACGTAACTCGGCTCGAGGCTGGCCGAAGTGCAAGCCGATCCGCTCGACACCGCCAAGCCCTTGATACCCATGATGAGCGACTCGCCCTCGACGAAGTTGAAGCTGATGTTCAGGTTGTGCGGCACGCGCTGCGTGACATCGCCGTTGATGAACACCTGCTCGATGTCCTGCAAACCATCGAGCAAACGCTTGTGCAAATGCTTCGCGTGCGCGATGTCGGCGCCCATTTCGAGCTTGGCGAGTCGGAACGCTTCGCCCATGCCGACAATCTGATGCGTGGGCAGGGTGCCAGAACGCATGCCGCGCTCGTGACCTCCGCCGTGCATTTGCGCCTCGAGCCGAACCCGCGGCTTGCGACGCACATACAACGCGCCAATGCCCTTTGGCCCATAGGTCTTGTGCGAAGCAAGGCTCATCAGATCGATGGGCAACTGCTTCACGTCGATTTCGACCTTGCCGGTGGCTTGTGCCGCATCGACATGGAAGATCACGCCTTTTTCGCGACAGGCATTGCCCAGTGCCACCATGTCCTGGACGACGCCGATCTCGTTGTTGACGAACATCACGCTCGCCAAAATCGTGTCGGGCCGGATCGCCGCCTTGAACTTGTCCAGGTCGAGCAAACCGCTTTCCTCGACATCGAGGTACGTGACTTCGAAGCCCTGGCGCTCGAGTTCACGCATCGTGTCGAGCACTGCCTTGTGCTCGGTCTTGACGGTGATCAGGTGCTTGCCCTTGCCCTTGTAGAAATTGGCCGCGCCCTTGATCGCGAGATTGTCGGATTCGGTAGCGCCCGAGGTCCAGACGATTTCGCGAGGATCGGCGCCGATCAAGGCCGCGACCTGGTCGCGGGCCTTCTCTACCGCTTCTTCGGCTTCCCAACCCCACGCGTGGCTGCGTGAAGCCGGATTACCATGGTGCTCCCGCAGCCACGGAATCATGGCATCGACAACACGCGGGTCGATCGGCGTGGTTGCCCCGTAATCGAGATAAATCGGGAAATGTGGCGTGACTTCCATGAACTGTTTCCTGACGCGATCGGGTTTGGATCAGACCGACTGAACACCGAACAGTCCCTTTAATAATTCGGGCTTACGACTTGGAAAAGACGTTGCCCAACGCGAACACCGAGTTCGGCGCGTTGACGCGAATCGGCTTGATGACAGGCTGACTCGAAATCGCACGTTTGACCGCCGGCTTGTCCTCGATCGTGATGCCTTTGGCAATCTGATCGTCGACCAGCTTTTGCAAGCTCACCGAGTCGAGAAATTCGACCATCCGCTGATTCAGCGACGCCCAGAGCTCGTGCGTCATGCAGCGCCCTGCTTCGCCCATGCAATTTTCCTTGCCACCGCAGTTCGTCGCATCGATGGGTTCATCGACCGAGACGATGATGTCGGCGACGGTAATCTTCGCGGCGTTGCGGGCCAGCGTGTAGCCGCCGCCAGGTCCACGTGTCGATTCGACCAGCTCATGGCGGCGCAACTTGCCGAACAGTTGCTCCAGATACGACAGCGAAATCTGCTGGCGCTGGCTGATGGCAGCCAAGGTGACCGGACCCGCGTTTTGGCGCAATGCCAGATCGATCATCGCAGTCACCGCAAAACGGCCTTTGGTAGTGAGACGCATCGCAAGCTCCTTCTTGTACTCAACAGACATGGGCATCGCACGGTGTGCGATGGCGTGGTCTCCGCCCTTGCTCGGCCCGACCTTGAGTGGTCTGAGCCAATCCTTCACCGCAAAGTTTCTTTCTAGTTGACTAATTTACTCAAGTATATCGAAAAGCCTCTCCGAATGCTGGGGTAACTACCCATTCCGACCAGTCGCGGCGCCCTCCTACACGCACAAAAGCGTGGTGCGCGTCGGCGGCGATCGGCCTCGCCGCAGGGGGCCATCGGTCAGCTTATCGGCCTGTCACGGGCAACACCGCGATGTTGTCGCTGCCCGCGGCGCCGAATGCCTGTTCGCGAAGTAGCGCCAACTGGTCGCGCGCGCGCGCGGCCTTCTCGAATTCCAGATTGCGCGCGTGCTCCAACATCTGCTTTTCGATGCGCTTGATCTCGCGCGAAATATCCTTTTCGCTCATGTCCTCGACCTTGGCGCGCTCGAGCTCGAGCTTTGCGGCTTCCTTGCCGCTTTTCTCGCTGTAGACGCCATCGATCAAATCGCGCACCTGCTTCTGGATGCTCCGGGGCGTGATGCCGTGCTCGAGGTTGTAAGCGACTTGGCGCGCGCGGCGGCGATCGGTTTCGTCGATCGCCTTTTTCATCGAATCAGTCACTTTGTCGGCATACAAAATCGCCCGCCCATTCAGGTTGCGCGCTGCGCGGCCGATGGTCTGGATCAGGCTGCGCTCCGCGCGCAGGAAGCCTTCCTTGTCCGCATCGAGAATCGCGACCAGCGACACCTCGGGAATATCGAGGCCCTCCCGCAGCAAGTTGATGCCGACCAGCACATCGAAAGCGCCGAGCCGCAAATCGCGCAGGATTTCGACCCGCTCGACAGTGTCGATGTCGCTGTGCAGGTAGCGCACCTTCACACCGTTGTCGCCGAGGTAGTCGGTGAGCTGCTCGGCCATGCGCTTGGTCAAGGTCGTGATCAGCACCCGCTCGTTCTTTTCGACCCGAATGCGGATCTCGCCGAGCACATCGTCGACCTGATGCGTCGCGGGCCGCACTTCGACTGCCGGGTCGACCAGACCGGTCGGGCGCACCAGTTGTTCGACGACGTTGCCCGCGTGTTCGCGCTCGTAGGCCGCGGGTGTGGCCGACACGAAGATCGCCTGGCGCATCCGGCGCTCGAACTCCTCGAACTTCAGCGGCCGGTTGTCGAGCGCCGACGGCAACCGAAAGCCGTATTCGACCAGGGTGGTCTTGCGCGAACGGTCGCCGCTGTACATCGCGCCGAGCTGGCCGATCATCTGATGGCTCTCGTCGAGGAACATCAATGCGTCTTTCGGCAAATAGTCGGTCAGCGTGGCCGGCGGATCGCCCGGCGCGGCGCCCGACAGATGGCGCGAGTAGTTTTCGATGCCCTTGCAGTGGCCGATTTCCGCCAACATTTCAAGATCGAAGCGGGTGCGCTGCTCAATTCGCTGCGCTTCGACGAGCTTGCCATCGGCGACGAACTGCTTCAACCGATCGGCAAGCTCGAGCTTGATCGTTTCCACGGCGCGCAGGACCTTGTCGCGCGGCGTGACGTAGTGGCTCGACGGATAGATCGTGAAACGCGGAATCTTCTGCCGAATCCGGCCGGTGAGCGGGTCAAACAGCGACAAGGTTTCGATCTCGTCGTCGAAGAGTTCGATGCGAATCGCCAACTCGCTGTGCTCGGCCGGGAACACATCGATCGTGTCGCCACGCACCCGGAACGTACCGCGCGCAAAGTCCTGCTCGTTGCGCGTGTACTGCATGCGGATCAGCCGGCCGATCACATCGCGCTGGCCGATCTTGTCGCCGATGCGCATGATGAAGCGCATCTGGGTGTAGTCCTCGGGCGTGCCGATGCCATAGATCGCGCTCACCGTCGCGACGATCACCGTGTCGCGCCGCTCCAGCACGCTCTTGGTGGCAGACAGGCGCATCTGCTCGATATGCTCGTTGATCGAGCTGTCTTTCTCGATGAAGAGGTCGCGCTGCGGCACATAGGCCTCGGGCTGGTAGTAGTCGTAATAGCTCACGAAGTACTCCACCGCGTTCTTCGGAAAGAACTCGCGGAACTCGCTGTAGAGCTGCGCGGCCAGCGTTTTGTTCGGCGCGAACACGATGGCCGGACGGCCGAGCCGCGCAATCACGTTCGCCATGGTGAAGGTCTTGCCGGAGCCGGTGACGCCGAGCAAGGTCTGAAATACCTCGCCGTTTTCGACGCCATCGACCAGTTCCGCGATGGCGGTCGGCTGGTCACCTGCCGGCGGATACGGCTGAAATAGCTGAAAGGGCGAATCCGGAAAGCTCACGAACTGGCCCTGCGCTTTGGCGACGCCGCTCTGCGAATCGGGAATGACTTCAAGTAAGGGAGGCATGACAGTGTGTTTTCCAGTTGCGGCAGGGTCGGTAAAATTCAAGCCAACCTGAAAGGTTAAGCCAGCCTCGCATCTCACGCGTGCTGCGCCGGATTTTTCGGGGCACCACCCGATTCATTGCACGAGGATTTTCCATGTCCCTCTTCACCGCTGTCGAAATGGCGCCACGCGACCCGATCCTGGGCCTGAACGAGCAATACGGCGCCGACGACAACCCCAAAAAAGTCAACCTCGGCGTCGGCGTTTACTACGACGACAACGGCAAGCTGCCGTTGCTCGCGTGCGTGAAAGCCGTCGAAGAAGACATGATGAAGTCGCCGAGCGCGCACGGGTACCTTCCGATCGACGGCATCGCCGCTTACGACGCGGCCGTGAAGCGCCTGGTCTTCGGCGCCGAGAGCGAAGCGGTTCGCCTGGGCCGCGTCGCCACGGTGCAGGCCGTGGGCGGCACGGGCGGGCTCAAGATCGGTGCCGATTTTCTCTACAAGCTCAATCCGAAGGCCAAAGTGATGATCAGCGATCCGAGTTGGGAGAATCATCGCGCGTTGTTCGGCCAGGCTGGCTTCGAGGTCGCCAGCTATCCGTATTACGACGCTGCCGAAAAGGGCGTGGATTTCAGCGGCATGCTGGCCGCATTGAATGCGGCGTCCGCAGGCACGATCGTTGTGCTGCATGCCTGCTGCCACAACCCGACCGGCTACGACATCACGGCCGCGCAATGGGAGCAGGTGATCGAGGCGGTGAAGTCGAAGCAATTGGTGGCTTTTCTCGATATGGCCTATCAGGGCTTCGGCCACGGCATTGCCGAAGACGGCGCAGTCATCGGCAAGTTCGTCGCTGCCGGACTCGACATCTTCGTCTCGACTTCGTTCTCGAAAAGCTTCAGCCTCTATGGCGAGCGAGTCGGCGCGCTGTCGGTGCTGTGCAAGGACAGGGAAGAAGCGGCCCGGGTTCTGTCGCAGCTGAAAGTGGTGATCCGCGGCAACTACAGCAGCCCGCCGAGCCACGGCGGGGCTGTGGTCGCGGCTGTCCTCAACGACCCGGCTCGCCGCGCGGTTTGGGAAAAGGAACTGGGCGAAATGCGGGTTCGCATCAAGTCGATGCGCACGCGGCTGGTCGACGGATTGAAAGCGGCCGGCGTCAAAGAGGACATGAGCTTCATCACGCGCCAGATCGGCATGTTCAGCTATTCGGGCCTCGGCAAAGAGCAAATGGTTCGCCTGCGCAGCGAATTCGGCGTCTATGGCACCGACACCGGGCGAATGTGCGTTGCAGCGCTCAACAGCAAGAACATCGATTACGTCTGCGCGAGCGTCGCGAAAGTGATTTGACGCACTGGCACGCAACGGGCGTGAAAGCGCCCGTCGTACCGCTTTTTTGAATCAAATGATGCTGCAATGCCCGTCCTGCGTGCGCAGACAGCTATAAAATACGTAGCATTCGAACGCTGCGGCGCAGTGCGCAGAGCGCCGCGCAAATGCATCGGTTGCGTCGCCAAGGCGCCATGACGATAGGGATGGCCGCCTGACGCTGATGAGCACATCTTGTTATATTGCACTGCAGCAATCATCATTGGAATCTCGATGTTCTATTACCTCTACGAAGCCCAGCGCTCTCTGATGGAGCCGTTCACAGACTTCGCGCAGGTCGCCTCCAAGGTCTACGGCAACAATGCCTCGCCACTGTCGAAACTGCCGATGGCGCAGCGCATGGCGGCCGGCTACGACCTGATTTACCGACTCGGCAAAGACTATGTCAAACCCGAGTTCAATATCAAGACGGTCAAAGTTCACGACACCGAAGTCGTGGTGCACGAAATCGTCGAAATCGACAAACCGTTTTGCGAGCTGCGTCGTTTCAAGCGCTTTACTGATTCGCCCGAAACCCTCCACGAGATCAAAAAGCAGCCCGCGGTTTTGCTCGTAGCGCCGCTGTCGGGACACTACGCCACCTTGCTGCGCGACACCATCGGCACCATGCTGCAAAGCCACAAGGTCTATGTCACCGACTGGAAAAACGCCCGCACAGTGCCGGTGGCGGAAGGTACGTTTCCACTTTCGGCCTATGTCGGCTACATCGAGGAATTCATTCGGCATCTGCAAGGCGAGTACGGTAATTGCCATGTCATGAGCGTTTGCCAACCGACCGTTCCGGTGCTGGCCGCCGTATCGCTGATGGCGAGCCGCGGCGAGCAGACGCCGCTGTCGATGGTCATGATGGGCGGCCCGATCGATGCACGCAGGTCACCGACCTCGGTCAACAACCTCGCGACCCAGAAGAGCTTCGAATGGTTCGAGAACAACGTGATCGACCGCGTGCCGCAGAACTTTCCCGGCGCCGGCCGGCGGGTCTATCCGGGCTTCTTGCAGCACTCGGGTTTCGTCGCGATGAATCCCGACCGGCATGCAAGCAGCCACTACGATTACTTCAAAGACCTGATCAAGGGCGACGACGCGAGCGTCGAGGCGCATCGCAAGTTCTACGACGAGTACAACGCAGTGCTCGACATGGATGCGGAGTACTACCTGGACACCATCAAAACCGTGTTCCAGGATTTCGCGCTGGTCAACGGCACCTGGGACGTGGCGGCCGAAGACGGCACGCTCGAGCGGGTCAAGCCGCAGGACATCAAAAGCACTGCGCTGCTGACGATCGAAGGCGAGCTCGACGACATTTCCGGCATGGGCCAGACCAGGGCCGCGCATGCGCTTTGCACCGGCATTCCCGATAGCCGCAGCGAGCACTACCTGGCCAAGGGCGCCGGCCATTACGGCATCTTCAGCGGCAGGCGCTGGCGCGAGATGGTCTATCCGCGGATCGAAACCTTTATCAAAGCGCACGACGCGCCACTGAAGCGCTCGGTTGTGGCGGGCCCCAAGGTGACCGCGGAAGACACCGTGACAGGCAAACGCACGCGTGGTTCGGCGTCAGCTTCAAAGAAGTCCGTGCCTTATTCACCGTCGTCGCCGTCGGCCAATTTGAGCGGCAGCGGCGAGAAGGCGGGCCAGTCGATTGCAAAATCAGCGCCGAAAGCAAGGCAGGCAGTGGCGGCTGCGCGCAAGCAAGCGACTCGCAAACAAGCCTCGGTCGCAGCCAAACCGCGGCGTGCCCGCTAAGACCACGTCAGAACCGCCCGCGCCGTCGGCGCAGGTTGCGCTTGCCGATCGCATCGACAACGCATTGCCGCAAACGCAGTGCACGCGCTGCGGCTACCCCGATTGCCGCGCCTATGCCCACGCCATCGCGCACGACGGCGCACCCATCAACCGCTGCCCGCCCGGCGGCGCCGAAGGCATTCAACGGCTCGCGCGAATCACTGGCCGCGCTCTCCTGCCGCTCGATCCCGAATGCGGTAGCGAAGCGCCACGCGCGATGGCCGTGATCGACGAGACCTGGTGCATCGGTTGCACGTTGTGCCTGGACGTCTGCCCGACCGATGCGATCCTGGGCATTTCAAAACGAATGCACACCGTGATAGAGCCGCATTGCACCGGCTGCGAGTTGTGCCTACCGGTTTGCCCGGTCGATTGCATCGCCCTCGAAGTCGCGACGCAAGGCCGTAGCGGTTGGGAGGCGTGGTCGCAGATTCAGGCCGACCAGGCGCGCAGTCGCTATGTAATTCATAGCTGTCAGCGCACGTCCGTAAGGCTTCTGGCATCGAAACGCTTGAAACTCCAGATTCCGACCCAGCCGCCGAACGAAAGCGCACGACGGTGCAGGCGGCGCTGGCGCGCGCCCGCGGTGCTGCGCAGTCCAAACGGCCCAAGCCATGAACCCGCATACGCTATTGCTCTACAGCGTCGCTTCGCTGGCGCTGGCCGTCATACCCGGGCCGACCATGCTCCTGACAATGTCGAACGGCATCACGGGCGGCATGCGGCACGCCCTCTGGGGCATCGGCGGGGCGCTGGTGGGCAGTGGCACGCTGATCGCGTTGGTGGCACTCGGCCTCGGCTCGCTATTCGCAGCGTCCCGGTGGCTTTTCGAGACGACGCGCATTGTCGGCGTGGGCTATCTGTTCTGGTTGGGCATTCAACTTTGGCGCAGCAAAGCGACCGATTTCGGCGTTGCCCTGGCCACAGCAGAATCAGGCGTCCAACAGACGGGGCGAAGGGTGCTGCTGCGCAGCCTCATCGTGGCGCTGTCGAACCCCAAGACGTTTCTGTTCTTCGCGGCGTTCCTGCCCCAGTTCGTCGATGTTAAAGCGCCGCAAGGCATGCAATACCTGTTGCTCGGCACGATTTTCATCGCGCTGGACGGCTGCGTGATGCTGGCCTACGCAGCAGCGGGCATGCACGCCGTGCGCTGGCTCTCCAGAAGGAGCGTGGGCGCGATCAACCGCGGTTGTGCGGTTGGGATGTGGTGTCTGGCCGCCAGCCTGGCGATCTGGCGCCGGCCCGCCTGAGAGTGCGCGGGGCGGCGACGCCGAACAAGCTTCAGGAGCCTGCCAAGGCGGAAAAAGCGCTGACGACTTCCGGCGGCGCCTGAACCAGCTCGATCAGCACGCCCTCCCCCGCGATCGGAAATTGCTCGCTGGCTTTCGGATGCAAAAAGCAGACGTCGAAACCCGCCGCGCCCCTGCGAACACCACCGGGCGCGAAGCGAACGCCTTGCGCTGTGAGCCATTCGACCGCGCGCGGCAAGTCGTCGATCCACAAGCCGACGTGGTTGAGCGGCGTAGTGTGCACCGCAGGCTTCTTCTCGGGATCGAGCGGCTGCATCAAATCGACCTCGACCTTGCAAGCGCCGCTGCCGATCGCGCAGATGTCTTCGTCGACGTTCTCTCGCTCGCTCTTGAACGTGCCGGTGACTTCGAGGCCCAGCATCTCGACCCAGAGCTTTTGCAACCGCATCTTGTCGGTGCCGCCGATCGCGATCTGCTGCACACCGAGCACCTTGAATGGACGGTTCATACGAACTCCATGATGACTTGATCGACCGCGAGCGATTCGCCTTTGGCCGCAGAAATGCTGCCGACCACGCCGTCTTGCGCGGCGAACAGCACGTTCTCCATTTTCATCGCCTCGATCACCGCGAGCTTCTCGCCGGCCTGCACGGTCTGGCCTGGCTGCACCGCCACGTCGATCAGCAAACCGGGCATCGGCGACATCAAAAACTTGCTCAAGTCCGGCGGCGCCTTGTACGGCATCAACGCGAGCATTTGCGCGCCGAGCGGCGACAGCACCATCGCATCGATTTGCGCGCCGTGGTGCGACACCCGCAGCGCGATCGGATTGCGACCGCCGCCGCGTTCGACCTGCGCGACGAACGGCTGCCCGTTGACCAGCCCCTCGATCCGGATCGCGCCGAGTCCTGAATCACTACTGATTTGATAGCTGTCTGCGCCCGTCCGTATTGCGCTGGAGCCCGATTTGTCTTCGAAATCGGTGACCGACACCGGATGCTGCGTTTGCGCGCCGCCCGCGCCCTGCACGACCACGACGAACCGCTCGCCGACCTTCACGCCATGTCCCGCCAGCTGCCCGCTGATGCCTGATGCACGCGCGCGCAATCGCCGGTCGACGAAGGCCGCGAGCGCGACCAGGAATTCGGGATCGTCGTGCGGCACGTCTTCCGTACGAAAACCGGCGGCGTAGTGCTCGGCAATGAAGCCGGTGTTGAAGTCGCCCGCGACGAACTTCGGATGCGCAAGCAGTGCGGCCTGGAACGGAATGTTGCTGTGAATGCCGCGAATCACGAAACCGTCCAAGGCCTGGCGCATCAGCGCGATTGCGTGCGCGCGGTCCCGCCCATGCACGATCAGCTTGGCGATCATCGAGTCGTAGTACATCGAAATTTCGCCGCCTTCGTAGACGCCGGTGTCGATGCGCACGCCGTCCGCAACACCCTCGCCAGAGGCCGCTGCGAGCGTTGCTTTCGGTGGCTGAAATTTCACCAGCCGCCCGATCGACGGCAGAAAGTTGCGCAGCGGATCTTCCGCGTTGATCCGGCATTCGATCGCCCAGCCCTCGCGCTTCACGTCTGCCTGCGTCAACGGCAACTTCTCGCCGGCAGCCACCCGAATCATCAGTTCGACCAGATCGAGCCCGGTGGTGCACTCGGTCACCGGATGTTCGACCTGCAGCCGCGTGTTCATCTCCAGAAAGTAAAAACTCTGGTCTTTGCCGACCACGAATTCGACCGTGCCCGCGCTCTGGTAATCGACCGCCTTCGCCAGTTGCACCGCCTGCGCGCCCATCGCCACACGCGTCTCGTCGCTGATAAACGGCGACGGCGCTTCCTCGATCACCTTCTGATGCCGGCGCTGGATCGAGCATTCGCGCTCGTTCAGGTAAATCACGTTGCCATGCGCATCGCCGAGCACCTGGATTTCGATATGACGCGGCTCTTCGACGAATTTTTCGATGAACACGCGGTCGTCGCCGAAGCTCGCCGCCGCTTCGCTCCTGCAGGCAGAAAAACCTTCGAAGGCTTCCTTGTCGTTCCAGGCCACGCGCAGCCCCTTGCCGCCGCCGCCGGCCGACGCCTTGATCATCACCGGGTAGCCGACTTCCTTCGCGATTTCGACCGCGCGCTCGGCTGATCCGATCGCCGCGTTCCAGCCCGGAATCGTGTTGACCTTGGCTTCATCGGCGAGTTTTTTCGACGCGATCTTGTCGCCCATCGCAGCGATCGACGCGTGCTTCGGGCCGATGAATACGATGCCTTCTTCCTCGACCTTGCGCGCGAAGGCTTCGTTCTCCGACAGAAATCCGTAACCCGGATGCACCGCCTCGGCGCCGGTCTTCTTGCAGGCAGCGATGATGCGATCCATCTGCAGATAGCTCTCGCGACTCGGCGATGGCCCGATGTGCACCGCCTCGTCGGCCAGCTCGACATGGCGCGCGTCCTTGTCGGCGTCGGAATAGACGGCGACGGTGGCGATACCCATCTTCTTGGCGGTGGCGATGACGCGGCAGGCGATTTCGCCGCGGTTGGCGATGAGGATTTTTTTGAACATGTTGCTAAAGCCGAACGAATTGAGCGAGCAGCTGTAAACCAACATGTTCTGTGCCGACCGGCGAACAGCAGCCACAACGCGCAACTTGCGTCGAGCCGAATCTCTTTTCGCTTCTCCTTTGAATGCGTGATCCTGTAGCAGCATGACGACTACGCCATCCGTTGGCTCGTAAACACTGATCGCTCCCCGCCTCAAACTGACCTACGAAATTTGGGCCGGTCTGATCCAGTGGATGCAGCGTCGTCACGCCTTTCATGTTGAACACGGCTAGCGCGGCTCACGGGTGGTCAACGACAAACTCCTTGGATCCAGCACAAGTCCTTCATGATCGACCCGCAGCCACGTTATTTGCTTTGGTCGTCACGGCGTGCTCACAACGGAATGTTCCCGTGCTTGCGCCACGGGTTCTCGAGCTTCTTGTCTTTGAGCATCACCAGACTTCGGCAGATCCGCTTTCGTGTTTCGCTCGGCAGGATCACATCGTCGATATAACCGCGCGTGCCGGCGACATAGGGGTTGGCGAAGCGGGACTTGTACTCGGCTTCGCGGGCGGCGAGTTTCTCGGGGTCGTTCTTGTCTTCGCGAAAGATGATCTCGACCGCGCCCTTGGCGCCCATGACAGCAATCTCGGCGCGCGGCCAGGCCAGGTTGACGTCGCCGCGCAAGTGCTTGCTGGCCATCACGTCGTAGGCGCCGCCATAGGCCTTGCGCGTGATGACGGTGATCTTCGGCACCGTGCATTCGGCATACGCGTAGAGCAGCTTGGCGCCGTGCTTGATGATGCCGCCGTATTCCTGACTGGTGCCGGGCATGAAGCCGGGCACGTCGACAAAGGTGACAACCGGGATATTGAACGCATCGCAAAAACGCACGAAGCGCGCGGCCTTGATCGAGCTTTTGATGTCGAGGCAACCGGCGAGCACCAACGGCTGATTCGCGACGATGCCGACGCTCTGCCCGTCCATGCGCGCGAAGCCGATCACGATGTTTTTCGCGTATTCCGGTTGCAGCTCGAAAAAGTCGCCGTCGTCGGCGACCTTCGCGATCAGCTCCTTCATGTCGTAAGGCTTGTTCGGGTTGTCGGGCACCAATGTGTCGAGCGAGGCGTCGGCGCGATCGGCCGGGTCGCCGCTCGGGCGCGTCGGCGGCTTTTCGCGGTTCGATAACGGCAGATAGTTGTAAAGGCGCCTGAGCATCATCAACGCCTCGACGTCGTTCTCGAACGCGAGGTCGGCAACGCCGCTGGTCGTGGTGTGGGTGACGGCGCCGCCGAGCTGCTCGGCCGTGACCGATTCGTGTGTAACGGTCTTCACCACCTCGGGGCCGGTCACGAACATGTAGCTCGAATCTTTCACCATGAAGATGAAGTCGGTCATCGCAGGCGAATACACCGCGCCGCCGGCGCACGGCCCCATGATCAAACTGATCTGCGGCACCACACCCGAGGCCATGACGTTGCGCTGGAACACTTCGGCATAGCCGCCGAGCGACGCGACACCTTCCTGAATGCGCGCGCCGCCCGAATCGTTGAGCCCGATGACCGGCGCGCCGACCTTCATCGCCTGGTCCATGACCTTGCAGATTTTTTCGGCATGCGCTTCGCTGAGCGCGCCGCCGAACACGGTGAAATCCTGGCTGAAAACGAACACCAGCCGGCCGTTGATGGTGCCGTAGCCTGTGACGACACCGTCGCCCGGAATCTTTTGCGCCGCCATGCCGAAATCGACCGAGCGGTGTTCGACGAACATGTCCCATTCTTCGAAGCTGTCGTCGTCGAGCAGCAAGCCGAGCCGCTCGCGCGCGGTGAGTTTGCCCTTGGCATGCTGCGCGTCGATGCGCTTCTGGCCGCCACCCAGACGCGCCTGCTCACGCCGCTTTTCGAGTTGTTCGAGGATTTCCTTCATCGCGTTCCGTTCGATATTTTATTGTCGGATGCTATATTATTAATAGCTAGCTGCGCACGTCCAGATTGGGCTGAGAGCATATTTCGTGCTGCAGTCGAGGCGGGCAGCCGGCCCGCGGCAACCTGCGCGACGGTTTCGGGCAGAAGCTGCTTCACCGCCGGATTGCTGCGAAACGCCTGCTTCAATCCGGCTTCGATGCGCTCCCACATCCATGCCAAAGCCTGTTTTTCGCGACGACCGGCGAGCAGGCCGTTGTCTTGTTGCAAGCGGCGGAACTCTTCCACAGCGGACCAGAAGCGATCGACGCCATTGCCGGTCAGCGCACTCAACTGCATCACGCGTGGCTGCCAGAAACGCACTTCGGCATCTGGTGAGCCCGGCTCGGCATGCGCCACACGCAAGGCTTCGGCATACGCCGGATTGCCGTGGTGGCCGAAGAGGCGCAGCGCCGATGTGACCTGCGCCTGCGCACGCGTCGCGGCAGCGCTGTCCAGATCGGCCTTGTTGATGACGACCAGATCGGCCAGTTCCATCACGCCCTTCTTGATCGCCTGCAGGTCGTCGCCGGCGTTGGGCAATTGCATGAGCGCGAACATGTCGGTCATGCCCGCGACCGCAATCTCGGATTGCCCGACGCCGACGGTTTCGACGATCACGATGTCGTAACCCGCTGCCTCGCACACGAGCATCGCCTCACGCGTTTTTGCCGCGACGCCGCCGAGCGTGCCCGACGCCGGACTCGGCCGGATGTAGGCGCGCGCTTGCACCGAGAGCTTTTCCATCCGCGTCTTGTCGCCGAGGATCGAGCCGCCCGAGACGGACGAGGACGGGTCGATGGTCAGCACTGCGACGCGATGGCCTTGTGCTATCAGGTCGAGTCCCAACGCCTCAATGAAGGTCGATTTGCCGACACCGGGTACGCCCGAGATTCCGAGGCGAAAGCTCTTGCCGGTGTGCGGCAGCAACGCGGTGAGCAGCTCGTCGCCTTGCGCGCGATGGTCTTCGCGGGTCGATTCGAGCAGGGTGATGGCCTTGGCGATGGCGCGGCGTTGAGGCGAAGCGTCGCGCCCCAGTAGCTGCCGCACCAGATCGACGTATTTCACGAGAGACCGAACTCCTGTTCGGCAAACCGGATGGCCAGCGCCGTCAAGGCGCTCAACAACCCTGCCCGCTCCGGAGACAAGCCGTTTTCCACGGCCTTGACATCACCGGTAACGTTGCACACCACTTCGATTGCAGTCAATTCATCGGCCAGTGCACTGGCTTCCCCGAACATATCGAATCTGCCCTCCCTGCTCACCTGAAACTGGAGAAGCGATCGGCCCCTGTCAGAAAGTGCGAGGTACAGCGAACCCAAGCTGGCGACAGCTATTTTCTGCGACTCGATCTCCCCTTCAGAGCGCAAGAGCGCGCCGAACGTCAGCCGAAGTGCCCGCGCAATGTTGCAGGCCGCTGGAAGATTGGCGAAATCGGCGTTGTCACCCTCCGAAGCGATCTCCGATAAGCGCGCCGCCCGGTAGAAATGTTTCGCAAGCTTCAGGCATTCGAGGTCTCTATCTCTCTCCATGAACGGCCTTCCTGATCTGCTCCAGCACATCCTTCGCGCTCGCCGGAATCGGCGTGCCAGGACCATAGATGCCCTTGACGCCAGCTTCGTACAAAAAGTCGTAGTCCTGCCGCGGCACCACACCGCCGACGAAAACGATGATGTCGTCGGCGCCTTGCTTTTTCAGCTCGTCGATGATCGCCGGCACCAGCGTCTTGTGGCCGGCGGCAAGGGTCGAAACACCGACGGCGTGCACGTCGTTTTCGATCGCCTGCCGCGCGCATTCCTCGGGCGTCTGGAACAGCGGACCGATATCGACATCGAACCCCAGGTCGGCGAACGCGGTGGCAACGACTTTCGCGCCGCGGTCGTGGCCGTCCTGTCCGAGCTTGGAAATCATCACGCGCGGGCGGCGGCCCTCGGCTTCGGCGAATTCGTCGATCTCTTTTTTGAGCGCGTCCCAGCCTTCGGCCGAGTCGTAGGCAGCCGCATACACGCCGCTCACCTTTTGCGTATCGGCGCGGTGCCGACCGAATGATTTTTCGAGGGCATCGCTGATTTCTCCGACGGTGGCGCGCGCGCGCACGGCTTCGATGCTGAGGGCGAGCAGGTTGCCGGTCTTGCTTTCGGCAGCGTTGGTCAGCGCGGTGAGCGCGGCCTGAACCCTTGCGTTGTCGCGCTCGGCCCGGATTTTCTCAAGCCGCGCGATCTGACCTTCCCGGACCTTGACGTTATCGATCGACAGCGTGTCGTGCAGGTCTTCCTTCGCGAGCTTGTACTTGTTGACGCCGACGATCACGTCCTTGCCCGAATCGATGCGGGCCTGCTTTTCGGCTGCGGCGGCTTCGATCTTGAGCTTGGCCCAGCCCGAATCGACGGCTTTTGTCATGCCGCCTTGTTGTTCGACTTCTTCGATGATCGCCCACGCCGCGTCGGCCATGTCCTGTGTGAGCTTCTCCATCATGTAGCTGCCGGCCCAGGGATCGACGACGCTGGTGATGTGGGTTTCTTCCTGAATCACGAGCTGGGTGTTGCGCGCGATGCGCGAGCTGAATTCGCTCGGCAGCGCGATCGCTTCGTCGAAGGCATTCGTGTGCAGACTCTGGGTGCCGCCGAACACCGCGGCCATCGCCTCGATCGTGGTGCGAACGATGTTGTTGTACGGGTCCTGCTCGGTCAGGCTCCAGCCCGAGGTCTGGCAATGGGTGCGCAGCATCAGGCTCTTGGGGTTCTTGGGATTGAACGGCTTCATGATGCGATGCCACAGCAGGCGCGCCGCACGCATCTTGGCGACTTCGAGATAGAAGTTCATGCCAATCGCCCAGAAGAAACTGAGCCGGCCCGCAAAGCCGTCGACATCGAGACCCTTGGCCAGCGCCGTTTTCACGTATTCCTGCCCGTCAGCCAATGTGAGCGCGAGTTCGAGCGCCTGATTCGCGCCGGCTTCCTGCATGTGATAGCCGCTGATCGAGATCGAATTGAACTTCGGCATGTGCGATGCCGTGTATTCGATGATGTCGCCGACGATCCGCATGCTGGGCTCGGGCGGAAAGATGTAGGTGTTGCGCACCATGAACTCTTTGAGGATGTCGTTCTGGATCGTCCCCGAGAGTTGGTCCTGCGCGACGCCCTGCTCCTCGGCCGCGACGATGTAGCCGGCCAGCACCGGCAGCACCGCGCCGTTCATCGTCATGGACACGCTGACTTTGTCGAGCGGAATGCGGTCGAACAATATCTTCATGTCCTCGACCGAATCGATCGCGACGCCGGCCTTGCCGACATCGCCGGCGACGCGCGGATGGTCGGAGTCGTAGCCGCGATGCGTCGCCAGGTCGAACGCGACAGACACGCCCTGCCCGCCGGCAGCCAGTGCGCGGCGGTAGAACGCGTTCGATTCCTCGGCGGTCGAAAAGCCCGCGTACTGACGGATGGTCCAGGGCCGCACCGCATACATCGTCGGTTGCGGGCCGCGCACATAAGGCTCGAAGCCGGGCAAGGTGTCGCTGTACTTCAAGCCCTGTAAGTCGGCCGCGGTGTAGAGCGGCTTCACGGCGATGCCATCGGGCGTGATCCAGTCGAGCGCGTCGACTTTGCCGCCGGGTGCCGATCTGGCCGCTGCCGTCTTCCACGAAGCGAGGTCCGCAGGCTGAAAATTGGATTCGGGAATGCTCATGGCAGGGCACTTTAACCTGCTGTAATTATTAATTCAAACGCTATTTTCGCGGTACAGTGCGCCCATGTCCGCCGTCCTCCTGACGCCTCGCGCGCTGTACGAAGAAGTCGCCGAGCTGCTGCGCCAGCGCATCTTCAGCCGCGACCTGTCGCCCGGCAGCTGGATCGACGAACTCAAACTCGCGGCCGAATACGGCATCAGCCGCACCCCGTTGCGGGAGGCTCTCAAAGTGCTCGCGACCGAGGGTCTGGTGACGATGAAAGTCCGGCGCGGCGCCTACGTGACCGAAGTGTCGGAGCAGGACCTGGCAGACGTCTATCACCTGCTCGCCCTGCTCGAAAGCGACGCGGCATCGGTCGTTGCACTACAGGCCTCGCCGAGCGAATTGCACGAATTGCGCGCGCTCCACGACGAACTCGAAGCCGCCGCGAATCCTGGCGAGGTCGACCGCGAGACGTTTTTCGCGCTGAACGAGCGCTTTCACATGCGCTTGCTCTCGATCGCCAACAACCGCTGGCGCGATCAAATGGTCGCCGACCTGCGCAAGGTCATGAAGCTCAATCGCCACAACTCGCTTTTGAAGTCCGGCCGAATCGCGCAGTCACTGGCTGAACACCGCGCGGTGATGGCGGCTATCGAAGCGCGCGACGCCAGCGCGGCCGCGGCGCGGATGCGTGAGCATTTTGCGCAGGGGCTCGAAGCGGCGAATTGAGTTTTTCCACTGCGCGCAAGGTCGAATCGAACCCGGATTTGCTTCTAAATTAATAGCTGTCTGCGCTCGCCCACCAAGCATTTCAGATAGTTTTGTATCCGAAACGTCCATTGGACGAGCGCAAGCAGCTATCAAATAAATAGCGAGTACAAGCTGAATCCTGCGCAGTTGCAGGCACGTCGAGGGTTCCGAGGCACCGCATTTACCCCGCGCGCGGACCGATATGCACGATCTTCGCGATCGACGGCACGCCATCGCTGTCGATCGCGAAAAGCATGTAGTGACCTGGCGGCACGATGTTCGAAGGCTCGTCGACGTTCAGGTCGAGGCGCCAGCCGCGCTGCCGGAACGGGACGCTCAAAAACCGCTGGTCGAAATTGATCGAATGGGTGACCGAGCCGGTGCGCACGAGGTGGACGCGCGCGATCGGTTTGCGGTTGTAGACATACATGCGATAGGGCCTGCCCAGCGCCAGCTCTGCCGACGCATTCCACACGTAGGGCCGCGTCGCGCGGTTGCCGGTGCCGTCTTTGGCAAAAAGGTAAGGCGGCGAATAGATTTCCGCGTTCAGTTGCCGCGCCGGCCCGGGTGCGCCGCCGCCGGCGACCAGCACCGTCGCATCGGGCAGCAGCAGCGCGGTCGAGTGGTAAAGCCGGAAGTTGAGCTGGGATGGCCCGACCGTCCACTGCCCGGTGCGCGGGTTCCAGATATCGGCACTGAGCGCCACATCGTTCGCCTCGTTCGCTCTTGCCGAGCCGCCGGTCGCCAGCACCTGGCCATCGGCCAACACGGTCATCGTGGCCCAGATGCGATTGCCACCGACCGGCGCGGTGGGCGTGACCACTGGCGCGGCGCCATTGATGTCGAGGACCGAGGTCGAGCCGTCGCCGCTCGCGATCAACACCTTGCCGCGATCGAACATCGCGCTCGGCATCGTCCAGTTGGTTGCGACCGGCAACGCGCCGACCTGTTCGAGCGCGCCATCGCCGTTCGTGTCGAGCGAATAGAGCTGCGCGCCGCTCGCGATCACGACCTTGCCGTTCGGCGCGAGAAAAGTGCGCGGATAGAGCACGTCGCCCGGATAGTTGACCCCGGCCAGCGGCGTCCAGCCGCCGCGCACATCGGCGTAGATTTCGGGCGTCTTCACGCCAGTGCCGGATGCGTCGCTGCCGCCCATCGTCAACACCCGGCCGTCGGCGAGCGTGACGAGGCTGTCGTACCAGCGCGCATAGGTCATCGGCCCCCTGGCCGGCGTCAGCGTCTGGCTCGCGGGATCGAACAGGTTCACGTCCTTGACGCCGCGGTTGAAGATGACACCGCCGTTGCCATCGGGTATTTGCTGGCCGCGGATGTCGCCGCCAGCCAGCAGTACCTGGCCGGTTTGCGGCAGCACCAGTTGGGCGCTGCAGAAAATATCGGTGCCGGTCGTGTTGGCGAGCAGATTGTGGATGCCACCGGTCGGGTTCCACACGTCATAGAAAAGCTGCGCGCCCTGCTGGCCAGCCTGGTCGGTGCCGTAGCTCATGACCTTGCCATTTGGCGTGAGTACAGCGTGAATTCCGATGATCGGCCAGCCGGTCGGCGCCGACCACTGACCCCGGCCATCGGCGGCTTGCGGCTTGTTGAGTTGCGCGACACGTGAGCCCGACTTGGCGTCGAAGCGCGGCGCATCGGGCGTATCGATCTCCATTTCAAGGACCCGCGCCAATGTGGCCGCAGTCTGCGCACCGGCGTCGCCCGCGGCCGGAACGGCTGGCTTGTCGGCGACTGTCGAGGTCACGCCCGGGTCTGGCGTCGTCGTGGCGGCCTCGACTGCTGCGGGGTTGTCAGAGGCCGATCCGCCAGATCCGCCACCTCCGCCACCTCCGCCACCTCCGCCAGCGCCACCCACAGCGGCGACCGGCGCTGTGCTGCCGCCTCCGCCGCCGCAGGCCGTCAGCAGCAGCGCCAACGCCGACAGTGAACCGAAAAGAACGCTCTGACGCGATGCAGCGCGCGAGCGCGGCAGATGTTGATACAAGTCCATACGACACTCCCGAAAGAAAGCCGCTCGTGACGCCTGCGGCATTGCGGAGCGTCAAATCGTAGTGCTTAAGTTTTCAAGCGTCGATCTTTTTGTAGCGAATTCGGCGTTGCTGAAACATTTGCGTCGGGTTGGCTCCTCAAGTCGAAATCAAAGCCGGCGTTCTCAAACCGACTCAAGCCGACTCAAGCCGATTCAAGGGCAGGCGCATGCGCGAGCGCCATCACCCGATGCGGCGCCAGATCCTTCAGCTTGTGATCGCTCCACACCCGTCGCCAATGCCGCGCCCCGGCCAGGCCGTGCCGCAAACCGAGCATGTGCCGCGCGATCGTGGGCCACGGCGTACCGTGCGTGCCAGCCTCGCGTGCCATGTAATCGCACATCTGCGTCTCGACCTGCTCGCGGGTCGATGAAGGCAGCGGGTCGCCAAAGAATTCGCCATCCCATTCGGTGAGCCACCAGGGGTTGTGATAGGCCTCACGGCCGATCATCACACCATCGAGCAGTCGCAGATGCGCGTGCACCTGGCCGCTCGACGTGATGGCGCCGTTGATCGAAACGCGCAGCGCCGGAAAGTCGTGTTTCAGGCGATGCACCAGCGCGTAACGCAGCGGCGGCACCTCGCGGTTCTGCTTCGGCGACAAGCCTTCAAGCCAGGCGTTGCGCGCATGCACGATGAAGGCGGTGCAACCTGCCTCGCTCACCGTGCCGACGAAATCGCGCACGAACCCGTAGTCCTCGCCACGGTCGATGCCGATTCGGTGCTTGACTGTGACTGGAACCGTGGTCGCATCGCGCATCGCTTTGACGCAATCGGCCACGAGTAGCGGCTCGGCCATCAGGCAGGCGCCGAAGGCACCGCGCTGGACCCGCTCGCTCGGACAGCCGCAATTGAGGTTGATTTCGTCATAACCCCACGCTTCGCCGAGCCGTGCGCACTTCGCGAGATCCGCCGGCTCGCTGCCGCCGAGCTGCAGCGCGACGGGGTGCTCCGCGTTGTCGAAGCGCAAATGACGCGGCAGGTCGCCGTGCAGCAGCGCACCGGTCGTGATCATTTCGGTGTAGAGCAACGCGCGGCGGCTCAGCAGACGGTGGAAATACCGGCAATGCCGATCGGTCCAGTCCATCATCGGTGCCACCGAGAGGCGAGCGGCGGCGGGGTCGGCAGGGAGATTTGAAGCAGTCATCGAAGCAGGAGCTTGCACGGTTCGCCACGGTCCACCAATACGGGCCGAGCGACTATGTCGATTTTCCGCTCCCGGGCTCAAGTTGACCCAGGTTGCCCCCGACGACACCTCAAAGATGGCTATCGAGCGCGCCCAGCGAGGTCCGTAGCCCCACGTAATCGGTCGGCCCGCTGTTTTCCGGCGGATGGCCGGCCGCCGAGAGCCAGCCTGCAATGGCAGGCAGGCGCTTTTCGAAATGGGCGTGCAGATAGGCCCAGTTGCCGCCTTCTGTATGCGAGAGCGTGAGCTCGAGCGCTTCTACGGCGATCGAGCGCAAGCTCGTCACCATGGCGAGACTACGCGCGTCGAGCATCTGCAATGTGACCTCGCGGCCTTGTGCGAGCACTTCTTCGAGAATACGACGGTGGACCCGAAAGTCTTGCCAGTTCTTTTTAGCTGTTGCGTCGCTCAATTCGCGAAACACCCAGTGCATATTGGCAGCGAAAAGCGTAGCGACCTGGCGGGTTTGGCGAAAGCCGCTGGCTGCCGCGCTTTTTTGCAAGCGCAGCGCCCAGATCACTGCCATGACCACGCCGAAGGTCTGAATCCATGCGGCCCATTCGCCCGAAGAGGCTGGCCGCTCGAACCAGAATAGCGTGCCAAAAGCCACGAGCAGCAAGGTCAGCGCAAGCCAGACAGTGCGCCTTGCGGGTTGGGCTTCTGCCATCATTGTTCCTTCGGTCCGTCTTTGCCGAACATCCGGCGGATCTCGGCTAGACCCGCCACCATGGCACTCGCATAGGTGGCGTAGGGATCGGGCGCCGCTTCGAGCGGGCGGTACGGAAGCGCTTCGGGAACCGCATCTTCCGTTCCTTCGAGCAGCACCCAGTAGAACTCGCCTTGTTCGAGTTCCTGGACAGTCAGAGCGATGTTGCGAAGTTGCGGCATGGGTTTTGGCGATTCGGTAAAACGAATGCTAAAGGCCGAAGTTGCAACAACAAAGTAACAATGTCACATTTAGCTACAAACCTGCGCCAACCCTTTGCGGGCGCCATTTTCGTGACAATTGACGCAAGAATTTTGGCGACGAATGAGGCGCAGGAACCCGAAGCGGCAGGGCTGCTTTAACGACAGGCTCGTGCTGCGCGCGCTTGCTTATATGCTTCGAACTCGCCACAAACCAAACAAGGAAGCGCCATGAAGCCATTCACTCTCGACTCCCAGATGACCGCCATGATCGGCGGCGCGTTCTACCCCACCGGATACTCGATGATTCTTTTTGCCGATCCGAAGGCAGCGCGTCAGGTCGGACAGCTCCTGGTCGACGACGGTGTGAGCGGCGACGACATCTACTTCATCCCGCCCGACGTCATCCTGTCGCAGATTTCACCGACGGCGAGCGATGCCGACGAGCCGCTTCCGTCGGCCGGAACCGATGCAGCCACGGTCCGCGCTTACACCAAGCTCGCGCACGACGGGCATGCTGCGCTGCTGGTCAAGACGGCCGAAGACGAAGACGCCGAGCGCGTCATGAAAGCGGTGAGAACTGTTCCATTCGCGATGGCACAACGCTACCGCACGCTGGTCATCGAAGATCTCTGACGCGCATCCGGGTCTGCCCGGCAGAAACGCGCGGTGTAGGTGCTCAGGCCAACCCCAACACCTTGTCCGGCGTCATCGGCAGATCGCGGATCCGGCGCCCGGTCGCATGGAAGATCGCATTGCCGATCGCGGCTGCGGTGCCGACCACGCCGATCTCGCCGACGCCCTTGACGCCGATCGGGTTCACGACCGTGTCGTGCTCGTCGACGAAGATCACCTCGATCCGGCCGACGTCTGCCTGCGATGGCACGTGGTACTGCGCAAAATCGCAATTCATCACGCGCGCACGCCGATGGTCGTACGACCCCTCTTCATGCAGCGCCATGCCGATTCCCCAGACGATGCCGCCTTCGATCTGGCTCGCGGCAGTGCGCGGGTTGACGATGCGGCCGGCTGCGACCGCATTGACCACTCTCGTGACCTGCGCCATGCCGGTGTCCTCGTCGACCCGGACCTCGGCGAATACCGCGGAGTGCGCGGCAAGCGCGAACTTGCGCTGGCGCAGCAGATGCGGCAGCGACAGTGTTTTCTGTTCGATATGCGCCACCCCGGCACGCTGCATCAATTCGCGCATGCTGATGGCGGATGCCGGATCATGGCGCAACCGGATCGAGCCTCCCGAGAATTCGACGTCTTTGAGCCGCGCCTGCCGCAGCGGCGTGTCGCCCTGCGCGCGGGCCAGCAACAGCAAGCGTGATGCAACTTTCAGGCAGGCCGCTTGAACCGCAGTGCCGATGCTGGCTACCGTCATCGACCCGCCTTCGACCGGCGCCGCGGGGAGCCCCGAGTCGCCGAGTTCGAACCGGACGACTCCAACCGGAAGACCCAAGGTCGCTGCGGCGATCTGCGTCATGACCGTGTAAGTGCCGGTGCCGATGTCGGTGGTGGCGCTGCTGACCACCAGCGTTCCGTCGGCGTGCAGCACCGCACGCGCGCCGCCATACACCTGCATGGCCTCCCAGATGCCAGTGGCCATGCCCCAGCCAATCAAGGTGCGGCCGTCGCGCATCGAGCGAGGTTCGCCGACTCGCGCCGCCCAGCCGAAGCGCGCGGCGCCTTCGGCATAACAGGCACGCAACGCCTTGCTCGAGAACGGCTTGCCGCTCGCAGGCTCGTTTGGCGCGTAGTTTTTGAGCCGCAAGGCGAGCGGATCGATTCCAACCGCATACGCCAGCTCGTCCATGGCGGTTTCCATGGCCCAGACACCTTGCGCGCCACCCGGCGCACGCATATCGGTCGGTGTGAAATGGTCGAGCTCGACCACGCGGTGCGAGGTCCGCCGATTCGGCGTTTCGTACAGCATGCCCGACCAGGTGACGATGTTCTCGACATAGTCTTCGAAGCGCGAGGTTTCCGATACGGCCTCGTGCACGATCGACTGAAGTCGGCCCTCGTTGTCGCATGCAAGGCGAAGGCTCTGCTGTGTTTCGGGCCGATGGCCAAAGCTGAACATTTGTCGACGCGTCAGCGCAACCCGCACCGGCTGACGGAGCCTCAGCGCGGCCATCGCCGCGAGCATGAGCTGGTATCCCGGCCGCAATGCGGAGCCGAATGCGCCGCCGACGTAAGGGCACAAAATCCGTACGTCGTGCTTGCGCAACTTGAGCGCATGCGCCAGGTACATCCGGCTGTTTTGCGCGCCTTGGGTCTTGTCGTAAATCGTGAGCCGGCCATCGCCCTCCCAGATCACGGTCGACGCATGCATCTCCATCGGATTGTGGAATTCGGCCGGTGAGTAATAGAGGCCCTCGATGCGTACAGGTGCCGCGTCGAACGCCGCATCGGCTTCGCCTTTTTCTTTGGCCGGCGGCTGATAGCCGAACTTGAGCCGGCTCGGCTTGCGCGCATCCCCCGTCGAATGCCGCATATCGCTTTGCACGACTTCGTCAGAGGCCTTGCAGTCGATCTCGATCAGAGCGGCCGCATGCCGGGCTGCCTCGAAGCTCACCGCAACGACCAGCGCGACCGGCTGCGAATCGAATCGGATTTGCGCGTCGTAGAGCGGCCGAAAAGGCGACCCCGCCGGAGCATCCATGTCTTTGTGAAAGAGATCGAAGCGCGCCATCGGCGGCCGGTTCAGATGCGTCAGCACGTCGACCACGCCCGCAACCGTCATCGCACGAGCGGTGTCGATCGCGATGATCGTGCCACGCGCGATCGTGCTCGAGACCACCACGCCATACAAGAGCCCGGGCACGGCATGCTCGGCCGCATAGCGCGCAGCGCCCGTGACCTTGGCCCGGGCGTCGACGCGCGGCATCGGCGCGCCAAATGGCGAATCCTCCGATGCAGGCGCCAGATCGGCAGACTCGGCGGCGTTCATGGTTGTTCCTCCAGGCCGACCGCTTCTTTCAAAGCGCGCACAAGGGTGCGTTTGGCGAGTTCGACCTTGAAGTCGTTGTGCGCCAGCGGTTTGGCGCCGTCGAGCATCGACCCGGCAGCGGCACTGAATGCGGCGCGATCCGGCGCACGGCCTTCGAGCAACGCTTCGGCTTCGCGACATCGCCAAGGCTTGTGGGCGACGCCGCCGAGCGCCATGCGCGCGGATTTGATCTTGCCGTCCACGAGTTCGAGCGCGCAGGCTGCAGAAACCAGCGCAAACGCATATGAGCGCCGGTCGCGCACCTTCACATAGGCTGAATGCGCAGCAAAAGGCGATGGTGGCAGCTCGACCGACGTGATCAACTCATCCTCCGCAAGAACACTGTCGCGCTCGGGGCTGTCGGCGGGCAGGCGATGAAAATCGTCGATCGGGATCAGGCGAGAGCCACGCGATGATTCGACGCGCACGGCGGCCTCGAGAGCAGCCAGTGCGACACACATGTCCGACGGATTCACCGCCACGCAGTGTGCGCTGGCGCCCAGAATGGCATGCATCCGGTTCATGCCCTCGATCGCGTCGCAGCCGCTGCCGGGAACACGCTTGTTGCAAGCGGTCGCGGTGTCGTAAAAATAGGGACAGCGGGTGCGTTGCAGCAAGTTACCGCCCGTCGTCGCCATGTTGCGCAACTGCGCCGACGCGCCCGCAAGCAGGGCCTGCGCGAGTAGCGGATATCGCCGCTGCACTTCGGGATGCCAAGCCAGATCGGCATTGCGGACCAGCGCGCCGATACAGAGGCCGCCGCTTTCCGAGACCCGTACTTCGGCCAGCGGCAGTCGCGAAATGTCGATGAGGCGATCCGGCGTGGCGATCCCCAGTTTCATCAGGTCGACCAGATTGGTTCCGCCGGCGATGAACCGCGCGCCCTTGGTCTGTGCGAGCGCCACGAGCGCATCGCCCGAGTCGATCGCGCGGTGAAAGCTGAAAGGCCTCATGGCTCGCCTTTCCAGGCATCCGGTTGATTGCCGAGAACTTCGACCGCCGCCTGCACGATGTTCGGGTACGCGCCGCATCGGCACAGGTTGCCACTGAGCTGCTCGCGCACGTCATCCTCGCTGTGCGCATGGCCTTCCCGCAGCATACCGATGACCGAACAGATCTGGCCCGGCGTGCAATAGCCGCACTGCAAGGCATCGTGGTCGATGAACGCCTGCTGCACCGGATGCAGCCTTCCATCGTGCGCAAGGCCCTCGATGGTCTGGATTTCGGTGCCGTCCAGCATGACAGCCAGGATCAGGCAGGCGTTGACTCTTCGCCCGTCGACAAGCACCGTGCAGGCGCCGCATTGACCGTGATCGCAACCCTTCTTGGTGCCTGTCAACGCCAGATGCTGGCGCAGCAGATCGAGCAGCGTGGTCCAGGCTTCGAGCGTGACCGTACGACGCGCTCCATTGAGCTTGAACCGGACCGTGTGTACTTCGCAGGCGGTGCGGACAACGTCTGGCGGCGCGATCGATGTCTTCATGAGTGAACCTTGCGGCGAGCCTGCCGCGCCAAAGAAAAGACCCGCCGAAGCGGGTCATTGCGCTGCGCGGATACAGAGTTCGCGCTGCGCCTCAATGCATGTGCAAGCCACCGTTGACCGAAAAGTCTGCCCCGGTCGAATAGCCGCCCTCGTTGGTCGCGAGCCACGAGATGATCGACGCGATCTCGCTTGGTTCACCCAGGCGCTTGACCGGAATCGTCGCGACGATCTTGTCGAGCACGTCCTGCCGAATCGCCTTGACCATGTCGGTGCCGATATAGCCGGGACTCACCGTGTTGACCGTCACGCCCTTGTTGGCCAGTTCCTGGGCCAATGCCATGGTGAACCCATGCATGCCGGCTTTGGCGGCTGAATAGTTGGTCTGGCCGGCCTGCCCCTTGGCGCCATTGACCGAACTGATGTTGACGATGCGGCCCCAGCCCTTTTCAACCATATCGCCCACGACCTGCTTGGTGACGTTGAACATGCTGTTGAGATTGGTCTCGATCACCGCCATCCAGTCTTCGGGTGTCATCTTGACAAACATGCGATCGCGCGTGATGCCGGCGTTGTTGACCAGAACATCGATCGTGCCGTGCTCCGCCTTGGACTTATTGAACGCTTCGACCGTCGAGTTCCAGTCGCCGACATTGCCGGCCGACGCAAAAAATTCGTATCCCCCGGCCTTTTGCTCGGCAAGCCACTTCGCGTGGTCACGTGTCGGGCCGCAACCAGCAATGACCGTGAATCCGTCGGCGTGCAGACGCTGGCAAATCGCCGTTCCGATGCCGCCCATTCCCCCGGTGACGTATGCGACCTTCTTGCTCATGATCTTTCCTTGGTTTGCTTCAAATTCCGGCGAATCGAATTCGTCGCCGCCCCATCCTGATCCTGATGACTCTACCCAACATCACCCGGGAATCGGCTCAGGAAAACACTGAGCCCGTGCAACGACCCGTCACAAATCGAAGGGCAGCGCGAGCGGATGGCAATGCGACGCGCCGGCCTTCGCTCGCAACGGGACTGCAAAAATGACCGCGATTCGCGCGTCAAAAACTTCGCTCACCAACGCTGTCGTTGGTTTATATCCACGGCGATTCTGTTACGACGTGTTCGCTTGGCTCCCTGGATCGGCACATCCGCCGACCGGGCTCCCCTGCGACGTACCGTCAAAAGTAACCGGGCGACACATCCGTTTGCGTCGACTTGCAAGACCTGCCCGAAAATCGGCAGCTTCGGTCACCGAAGGGAGAACCAGGTATTGGACGCTGCCATTCATCGCACCCACACAACCCACTCGCCTCACACGGCTTCGCTCGCGACGGGCCGTACGCTCGAAATCGACGGCATCCGCGGGTGGGCTGCGGTGATTGTGGTCCTGTACCACGTATTCGTCGAGATGCTTGGCAACGTGTTGCCGGCTGCAGGCTCGCCTCTGACACGTTCGCTTCTGAACGGCCACATGGCGGTGTTCGTGTTTTTCATTCTGTCGGGCGATGCGTTGAGCAGTCCGTTTTTCTCGCGCCACGATGTCAGATCGATCGATCGGCTCGCGCTCAAACGCTATTTCCGGCTCACCATTCCGATCTTCATGTCGTGCGTGGGCGTCTGGGCGATCATGGTCGCGGGCCTCGACTATCACCTCGATGCGATGAAGGTTCTGGGCAACTCGGAGTGGCTTGGACCGATGCTGCAGGTCGATCACTCGCTTCATCGTGTGCTCAAGTACGTGTTCTACGGCGTGTACGCAGAGCACACCATGGCGCATTCCTACAACCCCTTTCTCTGGACGATGAGCTTCGAGATGGTCGGCTCTTTTATCGTCTTCCTGTTTTGCTACGCCTGCCGATCGCTCAAAGCGCCGACTGCCGCGCTGATATTTGCCGCATCGGCATTGCTGGTACTGAATTCGTTCTACTTCCTGTTCATTTTCGGCATGCTGTTGTCGCATGCGCGTTCGATTGGCTGGCTGGACCGAATCCGCCGTCATAAAGCATCGCAACCGCTGGCTCTGGCGGCTATCGCATTGCTATTGGCGTTGATTGCTTTCAAAGGGTCACCCGGCTTTGCATGGCCGACTGAAATGCTCTTCTGCGCCACCGTCGTCCTTGCGATCTACACCAGTAACGGTCTGCGGCGATTTTTCTCCAACGGGCCTTCCCGGCTTCTGGGCCGAATTTCGTTTCCGCTCTATTTGACCCAGTTCTGGGTCCTGATCTTTCCGATGTCATGGCTGGTAACGCATCCAGGACCGCTCGGCGCGTTGCCGCCAGAGCTGATGTACTTAAGCATCGCTGTCGTGTGCTTGACCATGTGCCTGGCGATCGCCTGCCTGTTCGAAGCTTGCGAAGCGCCGTTGCTCCGGTGGCTCGACCGCGCCTTGCGCCGGCGCGTGATGCGCCCGGTGCCGGCCTGAGCGCGGAAAAAAGCCGCGCATCTGCGGCGCGGCTGTTGTTCCGGAACCAGAGGCGCGGACAAGCGCTTTCGGACTTCGCCAGAGTCTTTGATCGCGTCAGCGCTCGATCGTCAGCGCCACGCCCATGCCGCCGCCAATGCACAGCGATGCAATGCCCTTCCTTGCATTGCGGCGCTGCATTTCATGCAGCAGCGTCACGAGGATACGGCAGCCCGATGCGCCGATCGGGTGGCCGATCGCAATCGCGCCCCCGTTGACATTGACCTTGCTCGTGTCCCAACCCATTTCTTTGTGGACCGCACAGGCCTGCGCCGCAAAGGCTTCGTTGATTTCGAGCAGATCGAGGTCTGCCGCCTTCCAGCCTGCACGCTTGAGCGCGAGCGTCGAAGCCGGTACCGGCCCCATGCCCATGATGGCCGGATCGAGCCCAGCGGTCGCGTAGCTCGCAATTCGGCCCAGCGGCTTGAGGCCGAGCGACTCGGCCTTTTTTGCCGACATCACCATCACCGCCGCAGCGCCGTCGTTCAGGCCCGAAGCATTGCCCGCGGTCACACCGCCGGCCTTGTCGAACGCGGGACGCAACCCCGCCAGTCCTTCGGCATTGGTCTTGCGGTTGATGAATTCGTCCTTGTCGAAGACGACCGGATCGCCCTTCTTCTGCGGAATCTGCACCGCGACGATCTCGTCGTTGAACTTGCCGGCATCCTGCGCTGCCGCAGCCTTGGTCTGGCTCGCGAGCGCGAGTTCGTCTTGCGACTGGCGATTGACCTCGTACTTTTTCGCGACGTTCTCGGCCGTGACGCCCATGTGGTATTGGTTATAGACGTCCCACAGCCCGTCGACGATCATCGTATCGATCAGTTTCCAGTCACCCATGCGCTGGCCATTGCGCGAATTGGGCAACGCATGCGGCGCCATGCTCATGCTCTCCTGGCCGCCCGCGATCACGATCTCGCTGTCGCCGGTAGCCACCGCCTGTGCCGCAAGCATCACGGCCTTCAGGCCAGAGCCGCAGACCGCGTTGATGGTGAGCGCGGGCGTTTCCCGTGCCACGCCTCCTTTGAGCAACGCCTGCCGCGCGGGGTTTTGGCCCGCGCCAGCTGTCAAAACCTGGCCCATGATCACTTCGCCGATTTGATCGGCACCGACCTTCGATCGCGAAAGGATGTCCTTGATCACGATCGCGCCCAGTTCGGTTGCCGGCACGCTGGCGAGCGATCCGCCGAATTTGCCGACCGCGGTTCGTGTAGCGGCGACGATGACGATGTCTTCCATAAAAGTTCTCCTTGATGAGTCAGCTGAATTGATAAAGATGCGATCGACTGCTGCGCATGGCTGGCAGAGGTTCAGGCTTTCGCCTTGACATAGCGCCCGGGCGCCGGCTCGCTGGCCTTGAATTTGGCCCCCTTGCCATAGCCTTTGGGCGCGGCAACTTCCTTGCCCGCATGCGTTTTGAGCCAGGCGGACCAGTCGGTCCACCAACTGCCCGCATGCTCCTCGGCGCCTTCCTGCCATTCGGCCACGGTCGCCGGCAGTTTGCCGTCGGCCCGAATCCAGTGGCTGCGCTTTTTCTTGGCCGGTGGATTGATCACGCCCGCGATGTGACCGGACGCACCCATCACGAAACGTTTTTTGCCCGCAAGAAGCTGGGTCGATGCATAGGCACCGCCAATCGGCACGATATGGTCTTCGCGCGAGCCATAGACGTATACCGGCGCTTCGATTGCGCCCAGGTCGATCGGCGCGCCGCACACGGCAAGGGCACCCGGCACCTTCAGCTTGTCTTCGAGATAAGTATTGCGCAGATACCAGGCGTAGAACGGCCCCGGCAAATTGGTGGCGTCGCTGTTCCAGTAAAGAAGGTCGAAGGGCGGCGGTGTGTCGCCCTTCAAATAATTGCCGACCACGTAATTCCAGACCAGATCGTTCGGCCGCAAAAAGCTGAAGGTCGAGGCGAGTTCGCCACCCGGCAGCAATCCGCCCTGTCCCATCTGCATTTCGCGCATCTGCACCATCTGCTCGTCGATGAAGATGTCCAGAATGCCGGTGTCGGAGAAATCGAGCAAGGTCGTGAGCAAGGTGAGCGATGCAACGGGCTGCTCGCCACGCGCCGCGAGCACCGCGAGCGCTGTCGACAAAATCGTGCCGCCGACGCAAAAACCGAGCGCGTTGACCTTGTCGCTGCCGCTGATTTCCTGCACCAGTTGAAGCGCCTTGATCGCCGCGTCTTCGATGTATTGGTCCCAGGTGAAATTGCGCAGCGACTCGTCGGGATTACGCCAGCTCACCACGAACACCCGATGGCCCTCGGCGACCGCATAGCGAATCAGCGAGTTCTCGGGCTGCAGATCGAGGATGTAGAACTTGTTGATGCACGGCGGCACCAGCAGGAAAGGTCGTTCGTGAACCTTGGCGGTGAGCGGCTTGTATTCGAGCAACTGGAACAACTCGTTCTCGAACACGACGGCGCCTTCGGTCGTCGCCACGTTGCGCCCGACCTCGAAAGCGCTTTCGTCGGTCATCGAGAGATGGCCCTGCTGTACATCGTGCATGAGGTTGCGGATGCCCTTGGCGATGCTCTCGCCACGGGTTTCGATCGCGCGCTGCTGCGCGTCGGCATTGAAGGCGATGAAGTTACTCGGCGCGGTCGCAGCCATCCATTGCTCGACCGCAAAGCGAACCCGGGCCCGGGTCTTTTCGTCTGCCTCTACTGCGTCGGCCAGCCCCATCAAAGTGCGCGCATTGAGCAGGTAAACCGCCGCCGCAAAAGCCGCCATCGGATTGCCCGCCCAGGCTTTTCCGGCAAAACGTTTGTCCTTGACTTCGCTCTCGGGGGTTCCCCAGCCCTGATGCCAGAGTTCTGACGCCTCTTTGACATACTGCTCGCGCAAGGCTTCGAGCTTGTCGTTGGAAGTCGATGAGAACGCGAAGCCAGGCGGCCCCGCTGACCCTTTGCCGACTTGCGCCGAGCCCATCGACTGAAACGATTCGAAGGCTTTTTGCCAGCCTTCCGTCAACGCTTGCTGAAATGGCGCGAATGCCTGCGCAACCGGGGTTTGTTGATTCATGTTGTCTCCAATGCAAGCCGGTTCCCGCCCATCATCGTGAAAACCGGTTTTTGAGTATTCTGCAACCGACGTGCCGCAAATGACCCCGGCCGCACCGCCAGCGCTGAACGCCCTCTCTACTATTTATCCTACCCGCCTTGCCTGAAGCGAAGCCAACCGCCGAAAGCGCACAGGGCCATCGACCCATCCAACACGCATGTACCTGCTCGTTATCGGCTGGCTCTATGTCGCCCTGATGATGGCCGCGGCCGAAGCCACCGCCAGCAACGGAACGGTGCTCGGCGCGATCTTCACGTTTTTGCTTTACGGGCTGGCACCGGTCGCGCTCGCGGTGTATCTGCTCGGGACGCCCGGGCGTCGGCGCGCGAGTCGTGCGCGCGAGGAAGCGGCGCAGAGAGCGGCAGAGGAGGCGGCGCAGGAGGCGGCGCAGGAGGTGGCCCGCGAGGCTGCGCTGAAGGCCTCACCTGCGCACGCGTCCTCACCAATCATCGAGCCAGATGCAAGCGGCGAGCCGTCCGCCGATGCGCTCGCGCCGGTACGAAAAGAACCTTGAGGGATTTGCGACGGTGCACCACGCATCGCTCGAGTCATTGCCGAATACCTCTTCGATCCCGAGCGAGGCGAGCCGCTGCCGTGCCAATGCAGGCAGGTCGGCCAACCACTTCGGCGAACCGCGATCCGATGCTGCGATCGGCTTGAAACAGGCGCTGCTCGCCGAGTCGACCTGCTCGAATGCCGCCTTCACGTCGGGCCCGACCTCGAATGCGCGTGGGCCGATACACGGACCGAGCCACGCTATTGACTTCATAGCTGGCAGCGCACGACTGGCAGGCTTTTCAGCGACGAATGGCTTGAAAGCGGCATCGAGCACGCCAGCCGCCAAGCCTCGCCATCCCGCATGCGCGGCGGCCACCCGGGAGCCATCGGCCGCGGCCAGCAGCACGGGCAGGCAATCGGCGGCCTGCACAAGACAAGCCACGCCGGCTTGGCGGGTGCTGCAAGCGTCGGCTTCGATGCGCTCGCCATCTTCGCCTTCGTCGCCATCTCGGTCACGGTCGCGGTCACGAGGGCTCGCGGGGTCGGGGTCATGCAGCGTCAGGCCGTGCATTTGGCGCAAATACACCGGCCGCGCGCCGATCGCAGCCTGCAGCCGGCGCCGGTTTTCCGCGACGGCCCGCGGATCGTCGCCGACCCCATCGCCGAGATTCAGGCTCGCGTACGGGCCGACCGATACGCCACCGGCACGCGTGGTGCAGATGGCATGAACTCGCGGATGCGCGGGCCAATCCGGCCGCAGCCAGTTGGCCGGCGCATCATCCTTCGGCATCGGGGCACGCCGAAGGCTGCGCGCGCTGGAACGCCTCGAGCGCCATGCAGGCATCGAAGACCGCCATGGTGCGCTGCAAGCCGCTCAGATCGCACTCGAGACGCCGGGCGTTGAAGATTTGCGGCACCAGGCAGCAATCGGCCAGCATGGGCGAATCGCCGTGGCAAAAGCGTTCGGCCGGCCGCTCCGAAACCTGGCGCTCGAACGCTTTCAGGCCCTCCTCCACCCAATGGCGATACCAGGCATTTTTCGCAGCCTCGTCCTGCTTCAGTTCGCGCACCAGATACTTCAGCACACGCAAGTTGTTGAGCGGATGAATTTCGCAGGCGATGGCCTGCGCCAGCGCGCGCACCCTGGCCCGGCCGAGCGCGTCTACCGGAAGCAGCGGCGGCTCAGGATGGGTTTCGTCGAGGTATTCGATGATCGCCATCGATTGCTGCAAATGCGCTCCGTCTTCCAGCACGAGCACCGGGACCAAACGGTCGGACGAGAGGTCGGCAAACGGTGCCTGCGCCTGCTCTCCGCGCACCAGATGGACAGGCGCGTAGTCGTAGGCGAGGCCTTTGAGATTCAGCGCGATCCGGACCCGGAACGACGCCGACGAACGGAAGTAGGAATAGAGTTTCAGCATCGCATTCAGCATAGCGCGCGTGGCAAACTGCGAACCGATCGCAGCGCACGCCGCACGTCATTTTCTGCCCGCCCAATTGATTAAAGGAGGCTCTGTGGCTACCGATTTCGTCATTGCTCCACCGCCGATGGTGTCGATTCCGGTCGTTGGCCGCAGCGCTCGCTTCCCTGTGCGCCGAATCTATTGCGTCGGCCGCAACTACATCGAACACGCCAAAGAGATGGGTTTCACCGGCCGCGAGCCACCATTTTTCTTTTTGAAGCCGGCCGACGCCGCACTGGTCGTCGCAGAAGGCGAAACCGGCAATATGCCCTACCCCTCGCTCACCGAAGACCTGCAACACGAAGTCGAGCTGGTTGCCGCGATCGGCACCGGTGGCAAGAACATTCGCGCGGTCGATGCGATGGCGCATGTCTTCGGCTACGCCGTCGGTCTCGACATGACACGGCGCGACTTGCAGGGCGAGATGAAAAAGCAGGGTCGGCCGTGGGAAATCGGCAAGGCATTCGAGCACAGCGCACCGATCGGCGCGATCGTGCCGGCCGACCAGGCGGGCGATGTCGTCAATGCGGAAATATCGCTGCAGGTCAACGGCCAGGATCGCCAGCGCAGCCATGTCTCCAAGCTGATCTGGAACATCGGCGAAACCATCGAACACCTGTCGGCCGCCTGGGCGCTGGCGCCGGGCGATCTGATCTTCACCGGCACGCCCGAGGGCGTCGCAGCGGTCAAAACCGGCGACACGCTGATCGCCGAGGTGGCCGGGCTGCCGGCGCTGCGGATCAAAATCGGCTGACGGTCCAGCCCACGAGCCGGGCGGAGTTCGCTGCCCCATTGCGCTGCATCGGCCATCCGCACTCCTCGTACACTCACGGGCGATGAGCACGCGCCAACCGATCAAACACTGCAAGAACTGCGGCGAAGCGGTCGTCTTTCGCCTGCCGGACGACGGCGATATCAAGGAGCGCGCGGTGTGCCCGGCTTGCGGCACCGTGCACTACGAAAACCCGCTCAACGTGGTCGGCACGATTCCGCATCTTGGCGACAAGGTGCTGCTGTGCAAACGCAACATCGAGCCGCGTTGGGGCAAGTGGACCCTGCCTGCCGGCTTCATGGAACTCGACGAAACAACCGCCCAGGGTGCTGCGCGCGAGACGGACGAAGAAGCCGGTGCCCGCTTCGAGATGGAACCGCTTTTCGCTGTGATGAGCGTGGTGCGGGTCGGCCAGGTTCATCTGTTCTACACAGCGCGCCTTTTGAGCGAGCAGTTTGCGCCGGGCCATGAAACGATCGAAGCGCGGCTCTTTACCGAAGCCGAAATTCCCTGGGACGAGATCGCTTTCAGAACCGTCCGGGAAGCGCTCGGGTTCTATTTTCAGGATCGCAAGAGCGGCGCCCTTAATGGGGTTCATACGCTGGACATCGACTGAAATTTTTGACAAAAGTTCCGGAAACCCCCACCGTTCTTGCGCAGACAGCTACTTTTTTTATAGCAACCGATGCCATCTTATTCTTGCTTTTCGACTCTTTTGCGCCCGCTGCGCGCCGCCAGTTGCGCCGCATGTGCCGTACTGATTGCTTCCGCGGTTCACGGCGAAACTGTCGGCGATGTCGACACCGCTTTCAAGTTGATCGGGCCGGATCACAAGATCGTCGTCGAGGCATATGACGATCCCGACGTAAAGGGCGTCACCTGTTATGTGTCGAGCGCGAAAAAAGGCGGTATTTCGGGCGCTATTGGCTTTGCGGAAGACACATCCGACGCGTCGATCGCGTGCCGGCAGGTCGGCCCCATCGCGATTGCAAAGCCGCTGGCTAAAAAGGAAGAGGTTTTCAGCGAGCGCCGCTCGATCTTGTTCAAAAAGCTGCGCGTGGTGCGAATGGTCGACAGCGCGCGGCATACTTTGGTTTATCTTTCGTACTCGGACAAGCTCATCGATGGCTCGCCGAAAAACTCCGTCACCGCGGTCGCCGTCGACCGCGCCACCGCCATTCCGCTCAAGTAAGACCAAAATGCAGGCTTCGAAAGACAGTCAATTGATTCGCGGCCTCTGCGCTGCCGGCGCAGCCGTCATGCTCGCCGGCCTGGGCGCCTGCACGACGGTATCGCTCGACCAGCCACCTCCGACAGCGCCCGTCGTGATTCCACAGCCAGCGGTGCCGCAAAAGCCGGTGGGGCTGCGCTTCATCCGCCCGGCTCAGGGCCCGATCATCACGCGCTTCGACGGCGGCGCCAGCAAAGGGGTCGACATTGCCGGACGAGCGGGTGACCCGATCTTCGCCGCCGCTGACGGAAGGGTCGTATATGTCGGTTCGGAACTCGCGTCCTACGGCAACATGGTCATCGTCAAGCACGACGACACCTGGATCACAGCCTACGCGCACAACGCCGCCATGCTGGTGCAGGAAAACGATGCGGTTCGCCAGGGTCAGCAAATCGCCACTATGGGCAGCAGCGGCACCGATCGCACCAAGTTGACCTTCGAAGTACGCAAGAACGGGGTAGCCGTCGACCCGATGCCTTTCCTGGACGGAATGGCCGCGCAATAGCAGCATTGGCAGCACGCGACAGCCGTTCAAAAAACAACGGCCCGACTCTTGCGAACCAGACCTTCGACGCGGCTGAACGATGATGAATTGTGGTCGGTGTGAAAGGATTCGAACCTTCGACCCCTTGCACCCCATGCAAGTGCGCTACCAGGCTGCGCCACACACCGAAGCGATGAATTATAGCGAGGCGTCCCTCAAGCTCGGCCTCAGCGACCGAGGGTGAGCAGTTCCCGAATTTCGACAAGCTCGCGCAGAAGATGCGCGGTTTCCAAAGCCGGTACATTGCGCACGAGCGACGCTTCTTCTACCGCAGTATCGGCAATGATCGCTTCCTGCAACTCGCTGGCCAGCGGATCGTTTCGGTGCGCCGCCTCGGCATTTGCAGATGCACCGGGCACCTGCGTCACACGCCGCCGCTCGCGGTCTATCTGCGCGAGTTCCTGGAGTTTGTTCCGGGCGCCGCTGATCGTGAATCCCTGGTCGTAGAGCAGGTCCCGAATGCGCCGGATCATGAGTACTTCGTGATGCTGGTAGTAGCGCCGGTTGCCGCGCCGCTTCATCGGGCGCAATTGGGTGAACTCCTGCTCCCAGTACCGGAGCACGTGCGGCTTGACACCGCACAGTTCGCCGACTTCACCGATCGTGAAGTAGCGTTTGACGGGGATCGACGGAAGCGGTTTCTCCATTGAAATCAGGCAGGTGCGAAGGATTTGCAGTGTGGTGTCGAGATTACCTCAGCAACGCACAGGCAACCGGCGCGCGCATGGCGATCAGTCAGCGCCAAAACTCGCCTCGGGTTGGTCGCCCGCAATGCCATCGTGCAGTTGCTCTTTCAGCTTGGCGCTCGCGTGGAAAGTAGCAACCCGGCGCTCACCGATCGGTATCGATTCGCCAGTGCGCGGATTGCGACCGGGGCGCGGCGCCTTGACCCGGATCTGGAAGTTTCCGAAGCCGGAGATCTTGACTTCCTCGCCCTCGATCAGCCGATCGGCAATCAGCGCGAAAAAGGCATCGACCATGTCCTTGGCCTCGCGCTTGTTGAGCCCGATCTGATCGAACAGCAGATCCGCCAACTGGGCTTTGGTCAGCGCCGGTGATTCGAGTGCTTCCAGGGTGAATTCCATGATCGATTTCGCGTTCAATGCGACCTCATCCACGCAGCCGCGCGCCGAGTCGCTCGCCCGCCTTCGCAACGATCGCGTCGACCGCAGCCTGAATCTGCTCGTCGGTCAGGGTCGCGACGTCGGTACTGAAACTGAGCCGGACCGCCATGCTCTTTTCGCCTTCGCTCGGGCCGCCGTGCGCATCGACGTCAAGTCCGCCTTCCATACCCGCTCTCGAAGCGCGATACAGATCGAACAGTTGCGCATCACGCAGCAAGCCATCGGTCGGCGCGGCGTAGATCTCCTTCATGAGTGCCGCGTGCGTGACCTGCTCGGGCACGACCAGCGCGATATCACGCTGTACCAGCTGGTGGCGCGCTATCGGAACCAGCGCAGGCAACGGCCGTTCGACAACCGCCATCAGATCGAGCTCGAACATCATCGGCGCATAGGGCAACTCCCAAGTCTGGCTCCAGCGTGGATGCAACTCGCCGACCACGCCGATGCAGCGGCCATCGAGCAACACATCGGCCGAACGCCCCGGATGCATTGCCGGATGCGCGGACACCTCGAAGCTCGGAACCCGCGGTGCGAGCAGCGCCTCGACGTCGCCTTTGATGTCGAAAAAGTCCACGCGACGTTCCTTGTGGGTCCACGCCAGACCATCGGCATCGCCAAAAGCCAATGCCCCGATGCGCATCGGCTGATGGATGCCCTGAACCGTGAGGTCGTCGGTCGCCACTGAAGAATCGCGGCCGAACACGCGACCGACTTCGAAAACGCGCACCGCGTGCGCCTTGCGATCGAGGTTGAACCGCAGCACCTGCAACAGCGAGCCGAGCAGGCTGGAGCGCATCACGTTCATCTGGCTTGCGATCGGGTTCAACAGCTGGATCGGATCGGTATTGCCGGCTAGCTCGCGCTCCCAGGCTTCCGGCACGAAGCTGAAGTTGATCGTTTCCTGGTAGCCGAGCGATGCGAGCCGATGGCGGACTGCAAATGCGCTGCGCCGCGCTTCGGGCCGCGCATGCGCGATGATCGGCGCGAGCGGCGGCGCGGTCGGCAGCTTGTCGTAACCGATCAGGCGCGCGACTTCCTCGATCAGATCTTCTTCCCGTTTCAAGTCGAAGCGATGCGGCGGCGGCTTCACCGTGAGGATGCCGTCGCCTTCCGTCACATCGAACGACAGCCGGCGCAAAGCATCGGCGCATTGCGCTTGCGTGAGCGGCATGCCGATCACGCGGGCGGCGCGCGCGACCCGCAACGTCAGCGGCTCGACGTCGGGCAAAAGGAGCACCTGGTCTTCGATCGGACCGGCCTGGCCACCGCAAATCTCGATGACCAGTCGGGTGATGCGCTCGATCACTTCCACCGTGCGGCTCGGATCGACGCCACGCTCGAATCGATGCCCGGCGTCAGTCGAGAAATTGAAGCGGCGCGAGCGACCCTGAACGGCTTCGGGCCACCAGAACGCGGCCTCGATGTAGATGTCTTTCGTGTCGTCTGACACCGCGGTCGCATCGCCGCCCATGATGCCGGCCAGTGATTCGATACCGCGCGCATCGGCGATCACGCCGACTTCGGCATCGACTTTCACGGTAGTGCCGTTGAGCAACTTGAGTTCTTCGCCGGATCTGCCCCAACGGACTTGCAGGCCGCCGTGAATTTTGCCCTGGTCGAAGATATGGCTCGGCTGGCCGAGTTCGAACATCACATAGTTCGAAATGTCGACCAGCGGCGACACGCTGCGCTGGCCGCAGCGCGCGAGTCGCTCGACCATCCAGGCGGGTGTTGCCGCTCGCGTGTCGACGCCGCGCATGATGCGGCCCGAAAAGCGGCCGCAAAGATCGGGCGCTTCAACGGTGACGGCGAGCCGGTCGTCGATGGATGGCGGGGCGGGCTCGATCGACGGCTTATGAAGCGGCGCGCCGGTCAGCGCCGAAAGCTCGCGCGCCGCGCCGAAAACGCTCAGGCCGTGGGCCAGATTCGGCGTGAGCTTGAGGGTGAGCAGGCTGTCGTCCAGCCGCAGCCACTCGCGCAGATCCGTGCCGACCGGCGCGTCCGCCGCAAGCTCGAGCAGTCCCGCATGGTCTTCGCTCAAATGCAGTTCGCGCGCCGAACACAGCATGCCCTGGCTTTCGAGGCCGCGCAGCTTGCCGAGTTTGATTTGGAACGGCTTGCCGTCGTCACCCGGCGGAAGTTCAGCGCCGACCAGCGCCACCGGCACCTTGATGCCGACCCGCGCATTCGGCGCGCCGCAGACGATGCCGAGCAGAACGCCCTGGCCCGCGTCGACCTGACAGACGCGCAGACGATCGGCGTTGGGATGCTGAGCGGCCTCCTTGATTTCGCCAACCACGACGCGGCTGAACGGTGGCGCGACGGGCCGCCGCTCTTCGACTTCGAGCCCGCCCATCGTGAGCACCTCGGCCAGCGCAGCGCTGTCGATCGGAGGATTGCAAAATTCGCGCAACCAGGATTCGGGGAATTGCATGGCTTTTATCCGCGTGCTACTGGAACTGCGACAGAAAACGCAAATCGCCGTCGAAGAACAAGCGCAGGTCGTTCACCCCGTAGCGCAGCATCGCGAGCCGGTCGGCACCCATGCCAAAGGCGAAACCAATGGTGTGCTCTGGGTCGAGACCCATGTTGCGCACCACCTGCGGATGGACCTGCCCGGCACCCGACACTTCGAGCCAGCGCCCGGCCAAAGGACCGCTCGCGAACCGAATGTCGATTTCGGCGCTGGGTTCGGTGAACGGAAAAAAGCTCGGCCTGAAGCGCAATGCGAGATCGTCGCTTTCGAAAAACGTGCGGCAGAAGTCGGTGAAAACGACCTTCAAATCCTTGAAGCTCACATTCGCGCCGAGCCACAGCCCTTCGACCTGATGGAACATCGGCGAATGGGTCGCGTCGCTGTCGACGCGATAGGTGCGGCCCGGCGCGATGACGCGGATCTCGGGCGCTTGGATGGTTCCCGTCGTGTCAGCGGCCGCAGCGGCAAACGCCGCCGCATGCTTTTCGACATGCTGGCGCGCATAGCGCACTTGCATCGGGCTGGTGTGCGGACGCAGGTTGTACGGAATGCCGTCGTCGCCCTTCATGTCGACATAGAAGGTGTCCTGCATCGAGCGTGCAGGATGGTTTGGCGGGTTGTTCAGCGAGGTGAAGCTGTGCCAGTCGCTCTCGATCTCCGGACCATCGGCCACGTCGAATCCCATGCTCGCGAAGATCGCTTCGATCCGCTCCATCGTGCGGCTCACCGGATGCAGGCCGCCCGATGTGCGGCGCCGACCGGGCAGCGTGACGTCGAGGGCTTCGGCCTGCAATTGCAACGCGAGTTCGGCATCGGCCATCGCCTGGCGGCGTTCAGCAAGCGCTGCCTCGATCGATTGTTTGGCAGCGTTAATCGCCGCCCCGCGCGATTTTTTCTCGTCGGCCGACAGTTGGGCCATGCCCTTCATCAGTTCGGTGATACGACCCGACTTGCCGACGAATTGCGCCTTCGCATTCTCCAGCTCGGCTGGCGCCGCAGCGCTCGCAAAGGCGCTTTGCGCGCTGGCGACCAATGATTCGAGCTCGTTCATGAAAACACGAAATTCTTCGACGAAAAATTAAAAGGGCCAGTGCTTTTTCAAGCGCCAGCCCTTGCCAGATATGCGCAGACAGCTATCTATACGATAGCAAGTGCTGCTGGATCAGGCAGTCAGTTGCGCCTTGGCTTGCTCGACGATGGCGGCAAAAGCAGCCTTGTCGTGAACCGCGATGTCGGCCAGCACCTTGCGATCGATCTCGATGCCGGCTTTCTTGATGCCGTTGGCGAACTGGCTATAGGTCAGCCCACATTCGCGCGAGGCGGCGTTGATACGCGCGATCCACAACTGGCGGAAAACGCGCTTCTTGGTACGGCGGTCGCGGTAGGCGTACTGCCCCGCTTTCATCACCGCTTCTTTGGCGATGCGGAAGACGTTGCCGCGGCGGCCGCGAAAACCCTTGGCGAGGGCGAGAACTTTTTTGTGACGGGCGCGAGCCGTAACACCACGTTTGACGCGAGGCATGTTTCTTTCCTTTCAGTAGTGTTCGTCCGCGGGCTAGATGCCCATGCCCGGCAGCATTTGTGCCATGTGACCCATGTTGGTCTCATGCACCGCAGTCGGGCCACGCAAATGGCGCTTGTTCTTGGTGGTCTTCTTGGTCAGGATGTGACGCTTGAAGGCTTGACCGCGCTTGACGGTGCCACCGGGACGAACACGAAACCGCTTCTTGGCCGCGCTCTTGGTCTTCATTTTGGGCATTGAATGCTCCTTTAACTTTGTGCTCGTGAGGCGCTGCGAACCTTCCGCAGACTTGTGGGCCCCGAGCCACTTCTTCATCGCACCCGATGCCGCCAACTTGTCGAAACAAACTTGCGGCGCCGGGCGAAATCACTTCATCTTCAACTGCAGTTTCTCAAACCGCCGACGTGGCGGGCGCCGGCGCAGCCGCCTGAGCTGCTGCCGCTGTTTCAGCCGCGGTCTTCGGCGCGCCGCCGCCCTTCTTGCGGCCCGGCGCGATCATCATGACCATCTGCCGGCCTTCGAGCCTCGGAAACTGCTCGACCACGATAGTGTCAGCCAGGTCGTCGCGGATCCGGTTCAACAGCGCCATGCCCAGTTCCTGGTGCGTGATCTCGCGGCCCCGAAAGCGCAGCGTGATCTTGCATTTGTCGCCCTCTTCGAGAAAGCGCCGGATGTTGCGCATCTTGATGTTGTAATCGCCATCGTCGGTACCGGGCCGGAACTTGATTTCCTTGACTTCGATGACCTTCTGCTTCGACTTGGCCTCCGCCGCCTTCTTCTGCTCGTGGTACTTGAACTTTCCGTACTCGATCAGCTTGCAAACCGGAGGATTGGCCGCAGCCACCACCTCCACCAGATCGACATCGCGCTCGCCAGCCATTCGGAGTGCCTCGGCGAGACTGACTACGCCGAGTTGTTCGTTTTCTTCGCCACTCAGGCGAACTTCCGGGGCCATGATTTCCCGGTTCAGGCGATGTTGGCGCTCCTCGCGATGGCGACGGTCACGGTATGCAGTAGCGATGGTTCGATCCTTCTGATGTTGCTACAAAACCTGTAGCTGTTTGCGCAAGTGGCACGCCGGTTTGCGGCCAAAAGCGTTCCGAATATTTGGGGTGTCGATCCGGCAATTCAACGCTTGCCGGCAATGTCGGAAGCGAGCCGTTCGGTGAACGATTCGAGGGACATTGCACCGAGATCCTTGTTGCCCCGGGCGCGCACCGAAACTGCCTGAGTTTCCTTTTCCTTGTCGCCGACGACAAGAATGTAAGGCAACTTTTGCAGCGAATGCTTTCTGATTTTATACGTAATCTTGTCGTTGTGAAGGTCGAGCTGCACCCTAAGCCCTTGATCTTGCAGCGTTTTCGCAACCTCGGCAGCGTAGTCGGCCTGCCCTTCGCTGATGTTGAGCACTGCCACCTGTACGGGCGCCAGCCAGGCCGGCATCGCACCCGCGTAATGCTCGATCAGCATGCCGATGAAGCGCTCGAGGCTGCCGACGATCGCCCGGTGCAGCATCACAGGATGGGCCCGGCCGCTCAATTCGGTGACGTATTCGCCGCCCAGGCGCTCGGCCATGTTGAAGTCGACCTGCATCGTGCCGCATTGCCATTCACGGCCGATCGCGTCGCGCAATGTGTATTCGATCTTCGGACCGTAGAAGGCGCCCTCGCCCGGTGAAATAACGAAATCGACATTCGAGCGCCGCAACGCTTCCATCACCGCGTGCTCGGCCTTGTCCCATAGCGCGTCCGAGCCGATGCGATCGTCGGGCCGGGTTGCGACCTTGTAGAGGATCTCGGAAAAGCCGAAATCGGCATACACCTTCTGCAATTGCGCGGTGTAGGCGACGCATTCGTCGAGGATCTGGTCTTCGGTGCAGAACACATGGCCGTCGTCCTGCGTGAAGCCGCGCACCCGCATGATCCCGTGCAGCGCGCCCGAGGGTTCGTTGCGGTGGCATTGGCCGAATTCGCCATAGCGAATCGGCAAGTCACGGTAGCTGCGCAGGTCGCTGTTGAAGATCAGCACATGGCCCGGGCAGTTCATCGGCTTGAGCGCGTACTCACGCTTTTCCGACTCGGTGGTGAACATGTGCTCGCGGTAGTTCTGCCAATGGCCAGTTTTCTCCCACAGGCTCTTGTCGAGAATTTGCGGGCCCTTGACTTCCTGGTAGCCGGTGTCGCGGTAGACCTTGCGCATGTACTGCTCGACCTGCTGCCAGATCGCCCAGCCCTTCGGATGCCAGAAGACAAGTCCCGGCGCCGCTTCGTCGATATGGAACAGATCGAGCTCCTTGCCGAGCGTGCGGTGATCGCGCTTCTCCGCTTCCTCGATCCGCTGGATGTACTGCTCGAGCTGCTTCTTGTCGGCCCAGGCGGTCCCGTAAATACGCTGCAATTGTTCGTTCTTCGCGTCGCCGCGCCAGTAGGCGCCGGCCAGTTTTGTCAGCTTGAAAACCTTCAAAAAGCGCGTGTTCGGCACATGCGGGCCGCGGCACATGTCGACATATTCCTGGTGGTAGTAGAGACCCATCGCCTGCTCGTCGGGCATGTCTTCGACCAGTCGCAGCTTGTAGTCCTCGCCGCGAGACTTGAAAACATCGATGACCTCGGCGCGCGGCGTCACCTTCTTGACCACGTCGTAATCGCGCGCGATCAATTCGCGCATGCGGGTCTCGATCGCTGCCATGTCGTCGGGAGTAAACGGGCGCTCGTAGGCGATGTCGTAATAAAAGCCCTCGGCAATCACCGGGCCGATCACCATCTTCGCCGTCGGATAGAGCTGCTTCACCGCATGACCGACCAGATGCGCGGTCGAGTGGCGAATGATCTCCAGCCCTTCTTCGTCGCGCGGCGTGATGATCTGCAGTTTCGCGTCGTGATCGATCATGTCGCTCGCATCGACCAGGCGGCCATCAACCTTGCCGGCGACGGTCATCTTCGCGAGTCCGGGACCGATCGCCAGCGCCACGTCAGCAACCGAAACCGGGCCGGAGAACTCGCGCTGCGAGTTGTCGGGAAGCGTGATCTGAATCATTGAAACCTCGGCGAGCTCAAGTCAAAAAGCGCGGTCACTGCCGCGCTTTGCTATTTTAATGATAGCTGTCTGCGCACAGCCAGTAAGCGCTAGAGGCCTATTTGGCTTGAAAATCCCCGGTGGTAGTTCGCGTTGTCATGACGGGCTCACCTTTGTCGCTATTTCGAATGGCAGGGTTGGCAGTTTAGCAGTGGCCATAAAAAAGCCCGGCACGCGGCCGGGCCCGATGCAAGCGCGCTGCGCCTTGTCAGGGCATCAGTGGAACTGCTCTTCTTCGGTCGAACCGGTCAGCGCGGTCACGCTCGACTTGCCGCCCTGGATCGCGGTCGTCACATCGTCGAAGTAGCCGGTGCCGACTTCCTGCTGGTGCGAAACGAAGCTGTAGCCGCGGTCGCGCGAGGCGAATTCAGGCTCCTGCACCTTCTCGACATAAGCGGTCATGCCACGCTTCACGTAATCCTGCGCCAGGTCGAACATGTTGAACCACATCGAATGGATGCCGGCGAGCGTGATGAACTGGTATTTGTAGCCCATCGCACCGAGCTCCTTCTGGAACTTGGCGATCGTCGCGTCGTCGATATTTTTCTTCCAGTTGAACGACGGCGAGCAGTTGTACGCGAGCATCTTGCCGGGATGCTTCTTGTGCACCGCCTCGGCGAACTTCTTCGCGAAGGCCAGGTCGGGCGTGCCGGTTTCGCACCAGACCAGGTCGGCATATTCGGCATAAGCCACGGCGCGGCTCACAGCCTGGTCCATGCCCTTTTTGGTCTTGTAGAAGCCTTCGGCGGTGCGCTCGCCGGTCAGGAACGGCTTGTCGCGCTCGTCATAGTCGCTGGTCAGCAAGTCTGCGGCTTCGGCGTCGGTGCGCGCGATCACGAGGGTCGGCACGCCGTACACGTCCGCCGCCATGCGCGCGGCGATCAGCTTCTGGCAGGCTTCGGTGGTCGGCACCAGCACCTTGCCGCCCATATGGCCGCATTTCTTGACGGACGCGAGCTGGTCTTCGAAGTGCACCGCACCAGCGCCGGCGCGGATCATCGCCTTCATCAACTCGAACGCGTTCAACACGCCGCCGAAGCCGGCTTCCGCGTCCGCGACGATCGGCGCGAAGTAGTCGATGTAGCCCTTGTCGCCGGGGTTCATGCCCTTGGACCACTGAATTTCATCGGCCCGGCGGAAGGAATTGTTGATGCGCTCGACCACGTTCGGGACCGAATCGACCGGATACAGCGACTGGTCGGGATACATCGCCGAATAGTTGTTCGCGTCTGCCGCCACCTGCCAGCCCGAGAGGTAAATCGCCTTGACGCCGGCCTTCACCTGCTGCATCGCCTGGCCGCCAGTCAGCGCGCCGAGCGTATTGAGGTAGGGCTCGGTAGCAAGCAAGTCCCAAAGCTTCTCCGAACCACGGCGCGCCAGGGTGTACTCCACGGGGAACGAGCCGCGCAGCCGGACCACATCTGCCGCGCTGTAACCGCGTTTGATGCCTTTCCAGCGCGGATTGCCGGCCCAGTCTTTTTCGAGCGCGGCGATTTGCTGGTCACGGCTCAATTGTTCGGTGAAGTCCTGGGGCATGGTCACTCCTGAAGGTGAGATGAAAAAATTGGAAGGTTTCGTCGGTGGCGCCATAGGCGGTCACCGGGTCTATCGTCAACTGTACCTCAAGTTGACAGTCTTATGTCTTATATAAGACTGATATTTTCTCTTCCCAAATCATGGACTTGCGCCGAACTTTCTGCATGTGAAATTTGTTTTCTCATATCGAGAAATTTTGCTGCGCTGCAACAGGCTTCCGCGCTGTCAGGCTGGCTGCTCGCTCGCATCTGCGAGACTGCGAGAACGCGCCAGCGCGAGGTGACTGCTTTTCGATGCGCAACTGCGCTCGGTCGGCGTTGCGGGCCTCGCGCGTCGAATCGTTTTAACGCGGCAAAACCCGCGGCAGAACGGCGACCTCATCGCAAGTTTCGCGTCCCGGCTCGAAGCATGGCAGAACGTCGGGCATCATCGAAATCAGTTGAAAACCGCTGAACTTTCATCCGCACCCGAGCTTCGCCGACTGCTATCGTACGGCTGCCTCGCGCTGAGCATGGCGCTCGTCGGCAGTTATGTTGCGCTGTCCAAACCGCTGGTCGCGACGTTCCCCGTCTTCCTGCTGGCCTGGCTGCGTTTCGGCATTGCAGCGGCGGCCATGCCGCACTGGCTCAAACGCCCCGCCGACGAGCCGCCGATGACACCGCGAACGCGCGGACTCGTCTTTCTCGAGTCGTTCCTCGGCAACTTTCTGTTCTCGATCTGCATGCTGTTCGGCGTAAGCCTCACCAGTGCCGTGTCGGCCGGCGTGATCATGGCGGGGATTCCGGCAGCGGTGGCGATTGGCGGAAGGGTTTTTCTCGGCGAACAGATCACGGCCCGAGTCGCGATGGCCATCGGCTGCGCCGCCGTCGGTATCGGACTGCTGGCATTCGCGCCGGCTGCGCACCCGCCAGGCTCGAACGCAGCCGCGGCGAGCCCGATGCCCTGGCTCGGCAACCTGCTGGTCTTCTGCGCCGTGATTTGCGAAGCCGCGTATGCAGTGATCGGAAAGTCGCTCACCAGCCGGCTCGGGCCCAAGCGCATCTCGTCCTTGATCAACTTGTGGGGCCTGCTGCTCACGACGCCGTTCGGACTCTGGTACGCGCTTCGTTTCGATTTCTCGCAAGTTGCCGTCGGCTCGTGGTTGCTGTTGGTCGCCTACGCGCTCGCGGCGAGCATCTGGACAGTGTGGCTCTGGATGACAGGGCTCAAACGGGTGCCTGCGTCGCAAGCCGGCGTGTTCGCCGTGCTGCTGCCGACAAGCGCGGCTTTGATCGGCGTTTTCGTGCTCGGTGAATCGACCTCGATCACGCAAGCGCTCGCGTTCGCGGCCGCGCTGGTCGGCGTGGTGCTCGCGACATTGCCCGCGCCACGTACAAAAGCGCACGCCGAAGCCGCTTCAAAAAACAACAGCGCCCAATGAAAAAGTCATTCTTTCCCTTGGAAACGCGTTTCTTCTCCTTTAGCATTCGCACTGCCACTGAAAACACGGTTTTTCATTGGTGAATTCGATCTCAAACAAAAGGAAATCAATCATGGCAACTGCAAAGAAGGCTTCGGCCAAAAAAGCGCCCGCGAAAAAGGCGGCGGCAGCGAAGAAAGCGCCCGCGAAAAAAGCGGCAGTGAAGAAGGCAGCAGCGAAGAAGGCGCCGGCCAAAAAGTCAACGGCGAAAAAGACCCCTGCAAAAAAGGCAGCGCCGGCAAAGAAGGCCTCCGCGAAGAAAGCCGCACCGGCGAAAAAAGCCAGTGCGAAAAAGCCGCCTGCGAAAAAGGCGGCTGCGAAGAAGCGCACCCCGAATGCCGCTTTCATGAAGCCGCTGACCCCGAGCACTGAACTGGCGGCTGTCGTCGGCTCGACGCCGATTCCGCGCACCGCGATCGTGAGCAAGTTGTGGGACTACATCAAAAAGAACAACCTGCAAGACAAGAACAACAAACGCATGATCAATGCCGACGCCAAGCTGAAGGCGATCTTCGGCAAGGCGCAGGTGTCGATGTTCGAACTCGCATCGTTGATCGGCAAGCACGTGAAATAAGCGCACTGCGCTCCGGAAAAAGCCGGCGGATGCCGGCTTTTTTTTGGTTCGCGAAATGTCCGTCGCGCTCAGCTTCGCGCGCGCGCTGCCCGCTCGATCGCGCCGAGGCTAGCTCGGGTAGTGATGAGTTCAGGATCGATCAGGACCTCGATCAAGGTGCCGGCGTTGTGCGCCAATGCGCGCGCCAGTGCCGGCTCAAATTCATCGGTCGCCACGATGCGTTCGGCCGCGTAGCCGTAAGCGCGCGCGAGCGCGCAAAAGTCCGGGTTCTGCAACGAGGTGGCGCTGACCCGGCCCGGATAGTCGCGCGCCTGATGCATCCGGATCGTGCCGTACATGCCGTTGTTCAGAACCAGCACGATGCTCTTGCCGCCGTGTTGCACCGCGGTCGCGAGTTCCTGGCCGGTCATGAGAAAGTCGCCGTCGCCCGCAATTGTGAACGCCACGCGACCGATCGCAAGGTTCGCGGCGATGCCGGCCGGCACGCCATAGCCCATCGCGCCGTTGGTCGGCGCGAGTTGCGTCTTCTGACCTTTGGCCAGACCGTGATAGCGAAAGTAGCGATGCATCCAGCTCGCGAAATTACCAGCGCCGTTGGTGATGACGGCATCGGCTGGCAACAGCCGCTGAAGCGTGGCAACCACCGCGCCCAGGTCGACGGCGCCGCGCGGCGATTCGTCGGGCAAGCCTGCAACCGGCTGGCGCTCCAGCCATTGAAGGTAATCGGCGTTTGCCGCGGCGGCCCATCCGGTCCACCCGATCTCGGGCGGCGCACTCAACACTTCCAGACTGCGCGCGGCAGCCGCCATCGCGGCATGAATCGCCAGATCGGGCTGATAGACGCGGTTCAATTCCTCGGCGCTCGCGTGGATGTGAACGAGCTTCTGGCGCGGCGTCGGCGCAGCGATCAAGGTGTAGCCGCCGGTCGTCATCTCGCCGAGGCGCGGGCCGATCGCGATCACGAGATCGCTTTGCGCGATGCGCGCTGCGAGCTTCGGATTGATGCCGATGCCGACATCGCCCGCGTAGAGCGGATGGTGATTGTCGAAGGTGTCCTGAAAGCGGAAGGCGTTGCCGACCGGTAATTGCCAGTTTTCAGCGAAACGTTGCAGCGCCTGCGCCGACTGCGGCGTCCAGCCTCCGCCTCCGGCAATGACGAAGGGCCGTTCGGCCGCGACCAGCATTTCGCGCAAGGTGCGCAGCGCGCCCGGATCGCTCCAGGCCTGAACCGCCTCGACGCGCGGCAAAGGCGCAGCGTCAGTGGTCGCCCGAAGCATGTCTTCGGGCAACACCAGCACGGCAGGTCCGGGCCGGCCGTGCATCGCGGTCGCGAAAGCGCGCGCCACGTATTCGGGCAGGCGCGCCGGATCGTCGCAGCGCTCGACCTGCTTGGCAAAACCCTTGGTGCTCGGGCCGAAGAAACTGTTGAAGTCGAGTTCCTGAAACGCCTCGCGATCGCGAAAGTCGGCCCCAACGTCGCCCACCAGTAGCACCATCGGCGTCGAATCCTGAAACGCCGTGTGGATGCCGATCGAAGCATTCGTCGCGCCCGGCCCGCGCGTGACGAAACAAACGCCCGGCCGACAACTGAGCTTGCCGTGCGCCTCGGCCATGAAGGCCGCGCCGCCTTCCTGCCGATTGACGATGAAACGGATGCGATCACGATGGTCGTGAAAGCCATCGAGCGCGGCCAGAAAGCTTTCGCCGGGAACACCGAAGACGTGGGTCACGCCTTGCGCGACAAGGCACTCGACCAGAAGGTGACCGGCGATGCGTGTATTCATGTTGCGTCGAGCAGAGTCGGTAATGGAACAGGCCATTATGGAGAGCGCCTTCACAAGATGGCATTTAATTCACTATTCAGTTAAAAACAGAGCCGTGGCCACACTCGCCTCAGACACCGCCGATATCCGTCCGCGCGACGCCGATCGCTCCCAGGCAGCGATCCTGCTCGCTGCCCGGAGCGAATTCGCAGCGTTCGGCCTGGCGGGCGCGCGCATGGACCGGATCGCCGATCGCGCGGGCCTCAACAAACGCCTGATCTACTACTATTTTTCGAGCAAGGATGCGCTTTTTCTGTCGGTCCTGGAAAGCGTTTATGCCGACATCCGGGCCGCAGAGCAGGCACTGCATCTGGACGCGATCGAGCCGGTCGAAGCGATCCGCCGCCTGGTCGCTTTTACCTGGCAGTACTACCTCGAACATCCCGAATTCATTACGTTACTGAACAGTGAAAACCTGCATCAGGCAGTACATCTGAAGCAGTCGACCCGGATTCGCGAGATGAATTCGCCGCTGGTCGAATTGCTCGACCGGGTGCTCGAACGCGGGCGACGCGACAACCTGTTTCGCTCCGGCATCGACCCGATCCAGCTCTACATCTCGATCGCGTCGCTGTGCTGGTTCTATCTCTCCAACAACGCAACGCTTTCGGCGATCTTCGGACGTAATTTGCGTGCGCCAAAAGCCATGGCGCAGCGTCTGTCGCACATGACCGAGCTGGTGCTGGGCTACGTACTGCATTGAATGCGGGTATCTCCCGAGCAACGCAGCATTGCGCCGCCAAACCGTCGTCCATAAAATCCGGTAATTCACTTTTTGGTGAATAAAACCCGATTCAGTTCATTCATGACCATCCATCGACTCGGAATCATCATGCACGGCGTCACCGGGCGGATGGGGATGAACCAACACCTGATCCGCTCGATTTGCGCGATCCGCGCCGAAGGCGGCGTGGCGCTCGACAACGGCGACCGGGTGATACCCGACCCGATCCTGATCGGCCGGAACGCCGAGAAGATCGAGGCGCTCGCCAGGGCGCACGCAATCCCGCGCTGGGGTACCGATCTCGATGCCGTGCTCGCAAATCCCGATGACACGGTGTTCTTCGACGCCGGCACGACGCAAATGCGGCCCACCCTGCTGGCTAAGGCGATCCGGGCCGGCAAGCATGTGTATTGCGAGAAACCGATCGCGACCAATCTGAACGAAGCGGTCGAAATCGCGCGGCTGGCCGAGCACTCCGGATTGAAGCATGGGGCGGTGCAGGACAAGCTGTTCCTGCCGGGCCTGCGCAAGCTCGACATGTTGCGCCGCGCCGGCTTTTTCGGCCGCATGCTCAGCGTGCGGCTCGAGTTCGGGTACTGGGTTTTCGAGGGCGACCTGCAGCCGATCCAGCGCCCGAGCTGGAACTACCGAAAGGAAGACGGCGGCGGGATGATCCTCGACATGATGTGCCACTGGCGCTATGTGCTGGACAACCTGTTCGGCCAGGTGCAGTCGGTTTCCTGCCTGGGCGTCACGCACATTCCGAGGCGTTGGGACGAAAGCGGCCAGCCCTATCAAGCCACTGCCGATGACGCGGCCTACGCGACCTGCCAGCTCGCCGGCCACAACGGCGAGCCTGTGATCGCACAAATCAACATGAGCTGGGCCACCCGGGTGCGCCGCGACGATTTGGTGACTTTTCATGTCGATGGCACGGACGGTTCGGCCGTCGCCGGGCTGTCGAGCTGCCGGGCCCAGTCGCGTGTGGCCACACCGCGTCCGGTGTGGAATCCGGACGAGAAGCAGACCATGAACTTCTTCGACCAGTGGCAGGAGATTCCCGATTCGCAGGTCTACGACAACGGTTTCAAGATCCAGTGGGAGCACTTCATCCGCCACGTGGTGGAAGACGCACCCTGGCGCTGGACGCTCCCCGAGGGCGCGAAAGGGGTTCAACTGGTCGAAGCGGCGCTCGACAGCTGGCGCGAGCGGCGCTGGGTCGATGTACCGACGCTACACATTTGATAGCTGTCTGCGCACGTCCAGCAAGCGTTTCAGCCTTAATTCATTCAAATTCCGGAACTAGGCATGTCTCTGATGCTTGCGCTCCCGACCGCTGACGGCCGGCTTGCCAATTACAGCTTGCATTCAGTACAAGCCGCTCAGCCGGCTCTCCCCCGAGTCGCCGCATCGTTCAACCGCATCGCCTATTCCGCCGCCCACGTCGTGGCTGACCCGATGGCCGCCATTGATCCTTGGCTTGAGTGCGCAGTGGATTGGGACTCAACGATCGAATACCGCCGGCATCTGTGGTCACTCGGCTTGGGCGTGGCAGAAGCCATGGACACCGCGCAGCGCGGCATGGGACTCGACTGGCCTACCTCATTCGAACTGATACGCCATTCGCTCGATGCCGCGAAAGATTTCCCCGGCGCCCTGGTCGCCAGCGGCTGCGGCACCGACCATCTCGCGCTCGACGCCGTGCGCAGCGTCGACGACGTGATTCGTGGCTACGAAGACCAGATGGCGGCGATCGAAGCGCTGGGCGGCAAATTGATCGTGATGGCGAGCCGGGCGTTGGCGCGCGTGGCGCGCACGCCGGCAGATTACGAAAGGGTTTACGACCGGGTGCTGTCGCAGGCCCGCGAGAGCGTCGTCCTGCACTGGCTCGGCGACATGTTCGACCCGTCACTCGCCGGCTATTGGGGTACCAGCGACACCGATGCGGCCATGGACACCGCACTCGGAATCATCGCCGCACACCCGCACAAAGTCGACGGCATCAAGATTTCCCTGCTCGACAAGGACAAGGAAATCGCGATGCGTCGCCGCCTGCCGCCCGGCGTTCGGATGTATACCGGCGACGATTTCAACTACGCAGAGTTGATTGCCGGCGATGGCGTGGGAGACATGCCGACGCATCGGCACAGCGACGCACTGCTCGGCATCTTCGACGCGATTGCGCCAGCCGCAAGTGCCGCTCTGGAGGAACTCGCGCGCGGCAACACCGAAGAATTTCACGCCATCCTCGAGCCGACCGTGGCGCTCTCACGCCACATCTTCGCGACGCCGACGCGCTTTTACAAAACCGGCGTGGTGTTCATGGCCTGGCTGAACGGCCACCAGAGTCACTTCACGATGGTTGGTGGCCAGCAAAGCACGCGTTCGCTCTTGCACCTGGCCGAATTGTTCCGTCTCGCCGATACGGCGGGCCTGCTGGAGCAACCCGAACGCGCAGTGCACCGGATGAAAACACTGCTGGCGCTGCATGGCGTCGAAGGCTGATCCGATGCCGCAGCACGACTGGCCCGATCGTTTCGAAGATGTCGTGCATCTCGAAGACCTGATGTCGCGGCCTTCGGCCGATCTGATCGGCACCCTCACACGCGTGGATGGCGACCTGCTGGTGCTCGGCGTCGGCGGCAAGATGGGGCCGACACTGGCGCGGATGGCGAAGCGCGCAAGCCCCACGCGGCGCGTGACAGGCGTTGCCCGTTTCTCCGAGCCGGGCCTGCGTGAACGCCTCGAGTGCCATGGCGTCGAATGCGTCGAGGCCGACTTGCTCTCCAGGGAAGCGCTTGAGCGTCTTCCAGCTGCCGCCAACATCGTCTTCATGGCCGGTCGAAAGTTCGGCTCGACCGGCAGCGAATGGCTGACGTGGGCAATGAACGCCTATGTTCCGGCCCTGGTGGCCGAGCGCTGGCCGAGTGCGCGAATCGTCGCGTTCTCCACCGCCTGCGTTTATCCCTTCGTCGATGTGCGCGGGCCGGGTGCGCCCGAAACGCTGGCTCCCACAGCACCTCCGGGCGAGTACGCCAATTCCTGCGTCGCACGCGAGCGACTGTTCGAGCATTTCTCGCATGCCCACGGCACCGCGGGCAGGCTGATTCGCCTTTCGTATGCCATCGATATGCGCTACGGCGTACTGCACGATCTGGCGCAAAAGCTGATCGCCGACGAAGCCATCGATCTCACGATGGGCCATGCGAACATCATCTGGCAAGGCGAAGCCAACGACTGGGCACTGCGCGCACTGGCGCATTGCACCACGCCGACCTCGCCGTTGAACCTCAGCGGCCCGGTTATCTCGATCCGCAGCGCGGCAGAAGGTCTGGCAACTCGACTCGGTACAAAAGCACGCTTCACCGGCCAACCGGCAGACACCGCCTGGCTCGTCGACTGCGCAAAAGCCACCGCGTTGTTCGGCCCGCAGCAAATCACCCTGGAACGCATGCTCGACTGGACAGCCGACTGGACGCGCCGCGGCCTGGCCAGCCTCCACAAACCGACGCATTTCGAGGCCCGCGACGGCAAGTACTGACCATGCAGCGCTCGGCCATACCGCCCGAATCGCTCGCGCTGCTCCAGCGCGGCACCGTGATCCCTGCGCACTTGCTCGCGCTCGATGCCAGTCGACATCTGGACGAGCGACGTCAGCGTGCACTGAGCCGCTATTACCTCGACGCGGGCGCTGGCGGGCTGGCTGTGGGTGTGCATTCAACCCAGTTCGCGATCCGCGAAGCCGGCATCTACCCACGCGTGCTCGAGTTGGCAGCCGACGAAGCCAGCCGCTGGGAGCCGCTCGAGGGCAAGCGCCCGCTGGTCTTGATTGCCGGGCTCGCGGGCAAAACCGCGCAAGCCGTAGCCGAAGCGCAGATCGCCGAGCGGCTGGGCTATCACGCGGGCTTGTTGAGTCTCGCCGCGTTGCGCGGCGCCAGCGAAGACGCGTTGATCGCGCATTGCAAGTCGGTGGCCGAAGTGCTTGCGCTGGTCGGCTTCTATCTGCAGCCGGCGGTCGGCGGCCTTCACCTGCCAGCAAGTTTCTGGCGTCGTTTCGCGGCCATCGACAACGTCGTCGCGATCAAGATCGCGCCTTTCAATCGCTACCGAACGCTCGACGTTATTCGCGGTGTGCTCGATGCGCGCGCCGAGGAGCGAGTCGTCCTTTACACGGGGAACGACGACCACATCGTCCCGGACTTGCTCACGCCGTTCACTCTGAGCCGTGACGGCTCGCCGGTCACGCTGCGCATGCGGGGCGGCTTGCTGGGCCACTGGAGCGTGAATACACGACGCGCGGTCGAACTGCTTGCGCGAATTCACGCTGCGATCCACCGGGACACGGTGCCGCGCGATCTTCTGGCGCTGGATGCGCGTATCACCGAATGCAACGCCGCACTGTTCGACGTCGCCAACGACTTTCGCGGCTGCATTCCCGGCTGCCACGAAGTTTTGCGCCGCCAGGGCTTGCTACAGGACGTTCAGTGTCTCGACCCGGACGAAGTTCTCAGCCCCGGCCAGGCCGAGGAACTCACGCGGGTGCACGACGCTTATCCCGAGTTGACCGATGACGCGTTCATCGCAGAACTACTTCCTCGCTGGCTGTCTTGAAGCCGCCCCACCCCCCATTTCAACCACTGCAAGGAGACATGTCATGAATAAGCGACCCTCGATTCGCAGCCTCGCGCTGACCACGTTCGCTATTGCACTCGCCGCGCCGGCGCTGGCACAAGACTGGAAGCCCGAGCGACCGATCACCATCATCGTGCCATGGGCTGCCGGCGGCTCGACCGACCAGGTGACGCGCGTCACTGCGGCCGAACTTGAAAAATCACTCGGTCAGAAAGTCGTGATCGTGAACCAGCCCGGTGCCTCCGGTTCGATCGGCAGCAAAAGCGCCTGGGACGCGCCCAAGGACGGCTACACCTGGACCGCGGGTGCCGCGCAGGACCTCGGCAGCTATGAAGCCCTCGGCATGTTCGCGACCAAGATCGCCGACTGGCACCTGTTCCTCAACGTCGCCAACGTGCAGGTCATCGGCGTCAATCCCGATACGCCGTACAAGAGCTCAAAGGATTTGCTCGACGCGATGAAAGCCAAGCCCGGCCAGATCAGTGTCGCCACTGCCGGTGTCACCTCCGCCGGCCACAACGCGATGGAGTTGATCGCCAAAGCCACCGGCGTCACGTACAAGCACGTGACCTACGACGGCGGCAACCCGGCCGTGGTCGCCACGGTCGCGGGTGAAACGCAGGTCACGACCCAGCTTGCCGTGGAGCAGGCCGACATGATCCGCGGCAAACGCCTGCGTCCGCTCGCAACCGTGAGCGACAAACCGCTGGAACTCGACGGCTTCGGCACCATCCCGCCGCTGTCCGACGTCGTGCCCGGCTTCAAGGCCGCGGTGAACTACTTCGGCGTTTTCATTCCGAAGGGCGTGCCGGATAACGTGATCAAGACCGTCGAAAAGATCTGGGCCGGGCCGATGCATACCGATGCGGCGTTGAAAAAATATGCCAATACGCGCGGTGCGCTGTTCACGCCGCTGTACGGCGAAGAAGCCCAGGCGGCAGTGGCGCCGGCCATCGCGGCAAACACCTGGCTGCTGTTTGACAGCGGCAAGGCCAAAGTCTCGCCAGACTCCCTCGGCATCAAACGCCCGTGACGCCATCCGACCCCGATCGCGCGCATCCGTCGCCGACCGCCAACGCACCGCCACCGGCCGCGGAGGAACTGGCGCAGCTCGCAGCGCAGGCGCGTCGGCGTTCGCCGCAGGCCGATCTGCGCCAGTCGCTCGGCTGGATCGGTTTCGGAGTGGTCGTGTTCGTGCTGTCCTGGCGCATGGATCGGCTCGCGCATCAGGGCGTCAATCCGTACACGGTGCCGGGATTGCTGCCTGGCTGCCTCGGCATTGCCGTGGTGTTTTTTGGACTCCTGATGTTGATTCGCTCGTGGCGCGCCCTCGCATCCGCCGAATCGCTGCCGCGGGAGGGAAGCAGCATCGAACGCGCCGAAGCACGGCGCATCTGGATCGTGCTGACCTTGTGCATCGGCTATGCAGGCGCATTGCTGGGGCACGGCCTGCCGTTCTGGCTCGCGACAGCGCTTTTTGTCGCGGCCTCGATCGGCGTGTTGCAGTTCGCTCAGCGCGGCGCTGAAGGCCAACATTCGCGCGGCTTCGTGTTCGCGCTGGCAATGGGTCTGGCCACCGGCGTATTGACCCAACTTGTGTTCCAGGAACTGTTCCTGGTGCGCTTGCCCTGACTGATCGGGCGAGGATCCCATGCTCGAAGGTCTGTCGATGCTGGGGCAGTCGTATCTTGGCTTCCTCAATATCACGTCGATCACCTATGGACTCGGGGCAGCGCTCCTCGGGATCGTCGTCGGTGTCATGCCGGGTCTCTCGGCGACGCTGTGCATCGCCTTGCTCACAACCTTGACGATCAAGCTCGAACCCAACGACGCGATCCTGATCCTGATTTGCGCGTATGTCGGCACGATCTATGGCGGCAGCCGCACCGCGATACTGCTCAACATTCCCGGCACCGCGGCCAACGCTGCGTCATGCGCCGACGGCTTCGCGCTGGCGCGGCGCGGCGAAGCCGGTCGTGCGATCGGCATCGCGACCTCGGGCGCCTTCACCGGCACCTTGTTCGGTGTGCTGTGCCTCGCGATGTTCACGCCTTCGCTGGCCGAAGTGGCGCTGTCTTTCGGCGCTTTCGAGTTCTTCTGGCTCGCACTGTTCGGCGTGGCGATCTCGGGCAGCATCGTCGGCGACGACCCGATCAAGGGCTGGCTCATGGGTTGCCTGGGCCTGATCACCGCCCAGATCGGGCAGGAAGGCTTGTATGCGTATAACCGCTTCACCTTCGGCTGGGACCAACTCGGCGGTGGCGTTGCGCTGATTCCGGCCCTGATCGGTGCTTTCGGCTTCGCAGAAGTGCTGACTGCACTGGCCGATCCGATCGAACGCAAGATCGTCGAAATGCGCGATTCGGTCCTGCCGCGCTTCCGGGAAGTAGCGCAGTACTGGAAAACGGTGCTGCGTTCGGGAGCGATCGGCGTCACCACCGGCATCCTGCCCGGCGTCGGCGAGGACTCGGGCGCCTGGATGTCGTATGCCGCAGCCAAGGCCACCAGCAAGGATCGCGACCAGTTCGGCAAGGGCTCGATCGAGGGCCTGATGGCCGCCGAGACCGGCGACATGTCGGCGATTCCCGGTGCCATGATCCCGGCGTTGGCGCTCGGCATTCCAGGCTCCGCGCCTTCGGCGGTGTTGCTCGCGGCAATGATCATTCACGGTATTCAGCCGGGGCCGCTGCTGATGATCAAGACGCCGCATTTCATCTACGACGTGGTGGCCATGACCACGATCGCGACATTCAGCATCCTCTTTTTCGGGCTGTTCATGGTCCGGCCGCTGCTGCATGTGTTGCGCGTTCCGCGGGCGGTGCTGATGCCGATCATCTTCGTGCTGTGTACCGTCGGCGCCTTTGCGATCTCCTCGCGCCTGTTCGACGTCTACGCAATGCTGGTGATCGGTGTTGGTGCTTTCTACCTGCGCCGACGCGGCTACGAAATGGCGCCGTTCGTGCTCGGTCTGGTGCTCGGCGAGTTACTCGACAAAAGCCTGCGTCGCGGACTGGTGCTTTCGGACGGCAGCCTCGCGCCTTTCTTTACGCGGCCTATCTGCAGCGCGCTGGCGTTCATCACGCTCGGCACGATGTTGATGTACATACCGGCAATCAACGCGCGCGTGCGCAGTGGCTGGCGCGCGGCAACGCGCCTGCTGCTTCGCCGCGAGCCCTAACAATTTGCCTGAAACATGGCCTGATAAATGGCATCCACGCAAATCTCCTTGTGCAACGAGGTGCTGCAGCCGCTGCCGTTCGCCGAACAGTGTCGCGCCGCAGCGGCAATGGGCTACGACGCGCTCGAGTTGGCGCCGTTCACGCTCGCGGAAGACCCGTCGCTTTTGACAGATGCGCAAGCGCGCGCCTTCGCCCACATTGCGGAGGACCACGGCCTGGTGATCAGCGGCTTGCATTGGCTGCTAGTCGCGCCAGCGGGCCTTTCGATCGTGAGCGCCGATGCCGCACTGCGTCGCAAGACGTCCGAATGGATGCAGCGGCTGGTCCAGCTCTGCGCGGCAATGGGCGGTCGCTATCTGGTTCACGGCTCGCCGAAACAACGCAGCGTGCCGGCGGGCGACGACCACCCAACGGCGCTCGCACGGGCTCGGGAATGTCTGGCGCAAGCTGCGCAGGAAGCCGAGCGCTGCGGCGTCGTCTATTGCATCGAACCGTTGTCGCCGGCGGAAACCGACATGATCAACACCGTGGCGCAGGCGGTCGAGATGGTGGAGGCGATCGACTCGCCGGCCTTCAAGACCATGATCGATTGCAGCGCCGCCGGACAATCCGAAAAGGAAGACGTGCCCGCCTTGATGCGCCGTTGGCTGCCGACCGGCCACGTCGCCCATGTGCAGGTCAACGACCCGAACAGACGCTGCCCCGGGCAGGGTGCGATGCGCTTTGCGCCGATCCTCAGGGCCTTGCGCGAGATGCGCGACGCAGGGCACTACGACGGCATCGTCGCCGTCGAACCCTTCGACTACCTGCCCGACGGCCCGACCTCGGCCGCACGTGCGATCGGCTACCTGCGCGGCCTGGAGGAAGCACTTGACTGACGCGCCCGTTTTCACCATCGAGGAGATCGCGCTGTTCGAACGGCCCGTGCATCTGCGCCTGCCATTCCGCTTCGGCGTGGTCACGCTCAGAGAGTGCCCGCAGGCTTTCGCGCGCGCCCGCATCGCATTGCCCGATGGTCGCAGCCAATGGGGTTCCGCCGCGGAGCTGATGGCGCCCAAATGGTTCGACAAGAACCTGGCGCTGAGCAACGACGACAACTTCGACCAGTTGCGCAGAGTGAGCACGATTGCGCGCGAGGCTTATACGAGCGACCGTGCGCCCGCCAGCGCGTTCGGCCACTTCGCACGCCACCACGATGCGCATGAAAGGGCCTGCGCCGTGCATGGCTTCAACCCCCTGCTTGCCAACTATGGGCCGGCGTTGATCGACCGGGCCGTGCTCGATGCGCTGTGCCGCACGCTCGAAATTTCGTTTTATGAAGCTGTCCGGCAGAACCTTGTCGGCATGGGCAACGCGCATCCCGAATTTGCCGACATCGGGATGGCACCGTTTCTCGCTTCGCTGCGGCCGGCGGAGACAATCGAAGCGCGCCACACCGTCGGCATGGTCGATGCCATCACCGACGCGAATCTCGCTTCGCGCGTCGACGACGGACTTCCTGAAACTTTGCAGGAGGCGGTGCGCACTTACGGGCATCGCTATTTCAAGATCAAGGTCGGCGGCCAGCTCGAGGGCGATCTGGCAAGGCTCGGTGCGATTGCTGCCGTGCTGGATGCGTCGCCGCAGCCCTACTTCGCATCGCTCGACGGCAACGAACAATATGCCGACGCCGCCGGCATCGCCGAACTTCTGGCGCGGATGCGCGAGACGCCGTCGCTGGCCCGGCTCTACGAGTCCATCCTGTTCGTCGAACAACCGATCGCGCGCCAGCAGGCGCTGTCGGTCGATCTCGGCGACCATGCGATCAGCAAGCCGGTGATCATCGACGAGTCCGACGGCCAGTTCGACAGCTTCGTGCTGGCGCGCGCGCGCGGCTACGCCGGCGTGTCGTCGAAAACCTGCAAGGGCTTTTACAAGTCGCTGCTCAACGCAGCACGCTGCACCCGCTGGAACCGTGAACAACAAGCGATCCGCTATTTCATGTCGGCTGAAGACCTGACGACGCAGGCCGGGCTTTCGGTGCAGCAAGATCTGGCATTGGTGAATTTGTTGGGCATCCCCCACGTCGAGCGGAACGGACATCACTATGTCAACGGCATGTCGGCCTTGCCCGAGGAGGAGCAACAGGTTTTTCTCGACGCACACATCGATCTCTATGAACGCTCGCACGGCGCGACCCGGCTTCGCATCGCGGATGGACGCATCGCGCTGGGTTCGCTGGACTGCCCGGGCTTCGCCAGCGCTGCCTCACCCGACTTCGACACGATGCAGCCGCTCAAGACGAGCCCGGCCTGACCGCGATGCGCGATTTCAGCCAAAACCACGACTGGCTCTCGATCAACACCGCCACGGTGCGCCAGCAATTCGGCGTCGAAGTGCCGCTGAATCGCATCATCGACCAGTGCGCGGCGCGTGGCATCCGGGCAATCAGTCCGTGGCGGGACCAGGTAGTGGCGGTGGGGCTCGCTCAGATCGCGAAACAGCTCAAGGCGCATGGCATGCGCCTGTCCGGCTATTGCCGCGGCGGCTTCTTTCCGGCGCCCAATGCTGCAGGGCTCAAAACCGCGCTGGAGGACAACCGCCGCGCAATCGACGAGGCGAGAACGCTCGACGCGCCTTGCCTGGTGCTGGTCGTGGGCGCCCTGCCCGGCGCGCTGGAAGGTCGCCCGGCCTACAAGGACATCGCGCGCGCGCGCAGCGAGGTGCACGACGGCATCGCGGCAACGCTCGCATACGCGCGAGAGGTCGGGATGCCGCTCGCCATCGAACCGCTGCACCCGATGCAGGCGGCCGACCGGGCCTGCATCAATACGATGGAACAGGCGCTCGATCTGTGCGACGCGCTCGATGCCGACCGGACCGGCTTGCTCGGCGTCGCGCTGGACGTCTACCACGTGTGGTGGGATCCCAAACTCGCGCAGCAAATCGCGCGTGCCGGCAAAGATCGATTGCTGGCGTTTCATGTCTGCGACTGGCTCACGCCCACCCGCGACCTGCTGGCCGATCGCGGGATGATGGGCGATGGGGTGATCGAGCTCAGGAAAATCCGGGGCTGGCTCGAAGCGACTGGCTTCGCGGGTTTTGCCGAAGTCGAAATTTTCTCGCAGCGCGATTGGTGGCAGCGCGATGGCGACGAGGTGCTCGACGTTTGCATTTCGCGTCACAAGAGCGCGGTTTAGCCCCAGGCCCTCACCGTCACCGCCACCACGCGATCGACAATATTGCATGCCGCACCGGCGACAGCGCCTTCCGGAGCGCTTCTCTAGAATCGATTTCGCGACGACGCGGGTCGTCGCGAGCGTTCTCAGGGCGGGGTGAGATTCCCCACCGGCGGTAATGGCGACCCGAGTTGCACGAGCCCGCGAGCGCCCGCAACTGCAATGGTTGCGGGGTCAGCAGACCCGGTGCGATTCCGGGGCCGACGGTCACAGTCCGGATGAAAGAGAGCGCGAATCGACGTGGGTGTAGGGGTGCGCAAATGCCGCGCGCAGCCGCGCTTGCGACGGTTCCGTTCGCCCTGACCCGAGGTAAACCTGCATCGAAGAGGCCCACACCATGCGTCAGATCAACGACCTTCCCTTTCACGTGATGCCGGACGGCGGCGCAAGACGCGGCGAGCGCATTGCCTTCGTCGAGGCCCAATGGCACGCCGATATCGTTCATCAGGCGCGCGAGGCATTCCTCGAAGAAATGGCGCGGCACGGGATAGCGCGCGAGCAAATCGACGTGTTCACCGTGCCCGGCGCATTCGAGATCCCGCTGCACGCGCGGCGACTCGCGCTGTCTGGCCGCTACGCGGGCATCGTGGCCTGCGCGCTGGTGGTCGATGGCGGCATCTACCGGCACGAGTTCGTCGCGGGCACGGTCGTCTCGGCGCTGATGACGCAGCAGCTCGAAACCGGCGTGCCGATCTTCTCGGCCGTGCTCACACCCCATCACTTTCACGAACACGTCGAGCACCGCAAATATTTCCAGCGCCATTTCGCGGTGAAGGGCGCCGAAGTCGCCGACGCCTGCGTCGAAACGCTCGCGAGCCTGCGTCGTGTCGATGCGCTGCTCGCCGGCACGCCGGAGCATGCGCATGGTTGAGGCAGGCTACACCCTCTACGGCGCACCCGGCTCGGGCGCGGTCGCGGTGCAGGCCGCGCTCACCTTGATCGGCGCGCCTTGCCATGTGATCGATGTCGCGCCTTGGCAAAGCGAAGCCGAACGCGCCCGCATCGCGGCCGTGAACCCGATGCAGCAGGTACCGGCATTGCTGCTGCCCTCGGGCGAGCTCATGACGGAAAGCGCGGCGATCCTGATCTGGCTCGGCGACCAGCACCCTGAAGCAAGGCTTTGCCCGTCACCGGACGATCCGCGCCGCGCCGCCTACCTGCGCTGGATGATTTATGTGTCGGCAGCGATTTATTCGCTGTTCTGGGTTCGCGACGACCCCTCGCGACTCGCCGCTACGCCCGAAGCCGAAGCAGTCGTTCTCGAGCGCTCCGCCGAACGCATTGCCGAATGCTGGCACCGGATGGACGAACAGATCACGCAGCAGTCAGCGTCCGGTGCGCCCTATCTGCTCGGAGACGAGATCGGCATGCTCGACCTGTATGTCACCGTGGCTTCCCGCTGGGCGCCGCGGCGCGAGCGCTTCTACCGCGAGGCGCCGCACATGGCCGAGGTGGTGCGCCGGGTCGACGCTGACCAGCGCCTGGCCGAATTCTGGGCTGCGCGCTTTCCGTTCGCACTGGGTTGGGAATGCCGCGAGACCTGAAAAGCTGCCGTAGCGCACGATTGCCACGTACTTTCTCATTTCAACGTTTCATGAAATAATGAAGCGATGGAATCAGATCGAGCTGTTCGCGCCCTCGGCGCCATCGCGCATGCGTCGCGTCTGGCGGTCTTCCGGCTGCTGGTGTCGGTAGGGCCCGAGGGGCTGGCCGCCGGTACGATCGCCGGCATGCTCGACATTGCGCCGTCGGCCTTGAGTTTTCATTTGAAGGATTTGACGCAGGCCGGATTGCTCACCCAGCGCCCCGAGGGCCGACGCGTGGTCTATGCGGCCGACTTCTCCGCGATGAGCGACCTGCTCGCCTACCTGACCGAAAACTGTTGCGGCGGCGAGAGCTGCGCTGCGCTGTGGGCTGCACCGGTCCAGGCGGCAGCATGCTGCTGCTGAACCATCCGGCAACTTCAATGCCTGCCGACGCCATACCGGAAACGTTGCCGGCGCTGCGCCGCGCAGTCGCCGCCGAGTTCGTCGGCACCGCCTTCCTGCTCGCCGCCGTGGTCGGCTCCGGCATCATGGGCGAGCGGCTGGCGGGCGGCAACGTGGCGATCGCGCTGCTGGCCAATGCGATAGCGACCGGCGCGGTGCTGACGGCATTGATCGCGACTTTCGCGCCGACCTCGGGTGCGCATTTCAATCCGATCGTCACGCTGGCCGAGCTGGCGCTTCGCCGGTGCGGCTCGCGCGTAGCGGCGCTTTATCTGGTGGCGCAAATTCTCGGCGCCGGCGCGGGCGTCTGGGCCGCGCACGGCATGTTTGCGCTCGACTGGCCGCAGAGCGCGTTGCACATCCGCAGCGGACCGCATCAATGGTGGAGCGAAATCGTCGCCTCGTTCGGCCTTCTCACGGTGATCCTGCAACTGGCGCGCCATCGGCCCGAATTCGTCGCGGCAGGCGTGGGGCTCTACATCACTGGCGCCTATTGGTTCACCGGCTCGACTTCGTTCGCGAATCCGGCCGTGACCCTGGCGCGGTCGTTGACCGACACCTTTGCAGGCATCCGGTCGGTCGATGCGCCGGGCTTCATCCTGAGCCAGCTGATGGGCGCGGCGCTGGCACTCGCTTTTTTCGTCTGGCTCGAACGGGCGCCGCCCGCGAACGCTTCTGCCCGCGCGAGAGAAAGGCGCCTCCCATGACCGACACCACGATCTATCACAACCCCGCGTGCGGCACTTCCCGCAACGTGCTCGCGCTGATTCGAAACAGCGGCGCCGAGCCCGAAATCATCGAGTACCTCGAAACGCCGCCGACGAAGGAACGCTTGCAGGCGTTGATCGGCGCGATCGGCATCACGCCGCGCGAGTTGCTGCGGCAAAAAGGCACGCCATACGACCCACTCCATCTGGCTGATCCGAAATGGAGCGACGATGAATTGCTCGATTTCATGCTCGCCCATCCGATTCTGATCAACCGGCCGATCGTGGTCACGCCATTCGGCACGCGCCTGTGCCGCCCCTCGGAAACCGTGCTCGAGATCCTTCCCGATCCGCAGCGCGGCGCGATCAACAAGGAAGACGGCGAGCGCGTCGTCGACGACCAGGGTCGCCGTGTCGGTTGAGCCACTGTCCGGGTTCGACGAGATGGTCGCGCTTGAGCCGGCGCATTTCCGCCGACCCGACCCGGCGCAGCTTTGGCCCGCCAACCGCGCCAGCCACCCGCCACGCATCCTGCTGCTCTACGGCTCGGCGCGCGAGCGCTCCTACAGCCAGCTGTTGACCGAAGAGGCCGCACGGCTCTTGCAGCGGCTCGGCGCGGAGCCCCGCATCTTCGATCCACGCGGCCTGCCGCTGCCCGACGACAGCGCCGAGACCCATCCCAAAGTCGCGCAACTGCGCGCGCTCGCGACCTGGTGCGAGGGTATGGTCTGGACTTCCCCCGAACGGCATGGTGCCATGACCGGCATCATGAAGGCGCAAATCGACTGGATTCCGCTCGCACTCGGCGCGGTGCGTCCGACCCAGGGAAAAACGCTCGCGGTGATGCAAGTCAGCGGTGGTTCGCAGTCGTTCAACGCGGTCAATCAGCTGCGCGTGCTTGGGCGCTGGATGCGGATGCTCACGGTGCCCAACCAATCGTCGGTCGCCAAGGCATTTCTCGAATTCGACGAAGCGGGCCGCATGCGGCCGTCGAGCTACTACGACCGCGTGGTCGATGTGATGGAAGAGCTGGTCAAGTTCACGCTGCTCACTCGCGACGTGGCGCCCAACCTGGTCGATCGCTACAGCGAACGCAAGGAGAGCGCCGAGGCCCTGTCGCAACGGGTGAATCAGCGCGCACTTTGACGCCGATGCCAAGGCTGCGCGCTGCTACAGCAATTTCCCGATCGCGCGCCATTCGCTCGCCGTGACCGGCGTGATCGACAGCCGATTGCCGCGCCGCAGTACCACCATGTCGGTTAGCGCGGGCACGCTGCGCAATTCGGCCAGCGAAATGAGGCGGGTTTTTTTCTGCGCCTGAACTTCGACCAGTTGCCAACGTGGCGCGTCTTCCTTGGATGCGGCGTCGAAATACTTGGACTCGGCATCGAACTGCGTCGGATCGGGCTTGGCTTTGGACGCCACGCGCGCGATGCCGACGATGCCCGGTTCGGCGCAGCTCGAGTGATAGAACAGCACGCCATCGCCGACCTGCATTTCGTCGCGCATGAAGTTGCGGGCCTGGTAGTTGCGCACGCCGGTCCACGGCACGGTGCGCTCGGGCGCGGCGAGCGTGGCGTCGATCGAGCATTCTTCGGGCTCGGACTTCATGAGCCAGTATTGTTTGGTCATGATCGATTATTGCCAATGCCCGGATAGCCGAGTAGTGCAATCCAAAATTTTAGAGAAAAGTGCCTGAAACGCCCAATAGACGTGCGCAGACAGCTCTTATTTCGATAGCGTTTTTCATATCTTCGAAAGCTGGCTCGCGAGCGACGCCGGCCATCGACAAACGCGCGATTACCATTCGGTGTGAGGTGAACCATGACGACTTCTGCTGAACATTTCCGCTATCAAACCGGCTTCGGCAACGAGCACGCCACCGAGGCTGTGTCCGGCGCGCTGCCGCAGGGCCGCAACAGCCCACAGCGTGCGCCGCACGACCTGTATCCCGAGTTGCTGTCGGGCACCGCGTTCACCGCGCCGCGCCACGAAAGCCGGCGCTCGTGGCTCTATAGACGCCAGCCTTCGGTGGTGTCGGGCCGCTACGAGCCGTATGCGCAAACGCACTGGACAACCGCCGCCGATCGCGTCATCCAACTGCCGCCCGAGCCGATGCGCTGGCATCCGATGTCGTTCGATAACGTCGATGCCGACTTTGTCGACGGCATGCACACGGTGGCCGCGAATGGCGACGCCGAAGCGCAAGTCGGCGTCGGCTCGCTGATGTACCTGGCCAATCGCTCCATGGAGCGCCGCGCTTTCGTCGATGCCGATGGCGAACTGCTGATCGTGCCGCAACAGGGTCGCCTGGTCGTGACCACCGAGCTCGGCGTGCTCGAAGCGAAGCCCGGCGAAATCGTGCTGGTGCCGCGCGGTGTCGCGTTCAAGGTCGCCCTTCCCGATGGTGTCTCGCGCGGCTATGTCTGCGAGAACTACGGCGCGCAATTCCGGCTGCCCGAGCTCGGGCCGATCGGATCGAACGGGCTCGCGAATGCGCGCGACTTCCAGGCGCCGGTCGCAGCCTACGAAGACACAGCCGGTGACTACGAGATCGTCAAGAAATTCTGTGGCCGCTTCTGGCGTGCGCCGATGCGGCAGTCGCCGTTCAACGTGGTCGCCTGGCACGGCAACCTCGCGCCGGTCAAATACGACACCGCCAATTTCATGACCATCGGCTCGATCAGCTTCGACCATCCCGATCCGTCGATCTTCACCGTGCTGACTTCGCCGAGCGACATGCCGGGCACCGCGAACTGCGACTTCGTGATCTTCCCGCCGCGCTGGCTGGTGATGGAAGACACCTTTCGGCCGCCCTGGTACCACCGCAACTTCATGAGCGAATTCATGGGCCTGGTGTACGGCGAATACGATGCCAAACCCGGCGGCTTCAAGCCCGGCGGCGCGAGCCTGCACAACGCGATGGTGCCGCACGGGCCCGACGAAGAAGCCTTCGAAAAAGCCAGCGGCGCCGACCTGAAGCCGCAAAAGCTGGACAACACCCTCGCCTTCATGTTCGAAAGCCGCTATCGCTTTATTCCGAGCGCATGGGCGATGAACAGTTCTGCACTCGACCGCGACTATGCGGACTGCTGGGCCTCGCTCGAGGATCGTTTCACGCCCTGAATGGCCGTGCTCGGCTCGGCGAGCCAACGGCTGGCGAGCACCAGCAGACAGACGATGTAGACCAGTCCGGCGGGCACCCACATGATGATGCCGCCGAGCTGCTGATCCTGCAGCGCCGTGAAGCCCCAATCCGGCGCGCTTGCGGCGTAGCTCGGATACCAGACCGTGTGCGAGAGCGTCAGCAAGGCGCCGAGCGCACCGGTATGAACCATGGTCGTGAAAATCGAGAGCGACGCGATACCGCGATCACGACGCGACACATTGCCGAGCACGCTCCACCAGAAAACCAGCGCCGTTAGCAGGAAACATATGTGCTGAAACGCGTGGATTGCCTCGTTCTTCAGCGCTGCTTCCATCAGCGAGGGCAGATGCCAGAGCCAGAGCGCGAGCGCATGAAGGATCCATGCCCACAACGGCCCGGTCAATAACAGCCACGGCACGCGCCAACCCGGTCGGTGCAATGAAGCGCCGATCGGACCACGCCAGGCGAGCGGAAAGGCCCAGATCCACACCGCGAGCGGCCGCCCTAACACGAGCAGCGGCGCGGCGACGATCATCAAGAGCTCGTGCTGCACCATATGCGCCGAAAAAAGCGCGCTGCCCATCGCATCGAGCGGGCTGACCAGCGCTATGCCGACCACCGGCCATCCGGCCCAGAATGCGGCAGCTTCCGCGAGCCGGACGCCACGGCCGACGCCGGCGCGTCGCCACAAGTTCGCGAGTCCCCAGACGTAGAGCGCCCCAGCGAGCCCCATGCAAACGAGAACCCACGGTTCGAATGACCAGGGCACGGCATGACCATGCTGCGGGACTTGGTCGAGTTCGTGGGCATACGCCGAATTCGCCGCGCTGATCACGGCGAACCCGACCAGCGCGGCCACGTTTTCAATCAACGCGTGGATAGCTTTTCGACGCTGCGCGCACGCACATTTCGAGGGCTTGTTCGGCATCGGTGCAGGCATCGGGCGAGGTTTACCACCGCAACGAAGCGTCCGCAATCGAGCGACAGGACCTTTGCCGCTTCCGATTCATGAATCGCCATGGTCCTACACCAGGATGAGATAAAAACATCGCGTTCGCGACATCACGGGGCAGACAGTTGTGGTCTGTTCCGTTGACGAAATTCGTTGCCATGCCGATCCATCCCAGACGAATAGATCCCCCAGTGGATGGAGTGGCCAACGAAGGTGTTCATCGCTTCGGCGCAGGACTTTCCCGTCGCAAGGTGGTCGCGGCGGGTGCGGTATCGGCCTTATTACCAGCTTTTCCTGGCTTCGTTCTAGCCAAAGACGGAAACCAGCCTTCGCGCCTGCCGACAGTGGCGCCTGCGGCGCTCCAGTTCTTCAACCCGGCCGAGATCGTGTTCGTCAATGCGGCCATCGCTCGACTGATTCCCCCCGATGCGCTCGGTCCAGGCGCGCTCGAAGCGGGCGTTACCGTTTTCATCGATCACCAGTTGGCAGGGCCCTTCGGCAAAGCGACGGATTGGTATATGGAAGGGCCCTGGGCTGATGGCATAAAGCAGCAGGGCTATCAAAGCAAACTCACTCCTGGCGAGGTCTATCGCGCCGCGATCGCAGCGATCGACACCCATACCCGGCACGACACGAACAAGGACTTCGCTTCGCTCGCAGGTGGCGATCAGGACGATCTGTTGCACCAGCTCGAAAGTGGCGATCTCGACCTGGATGGTGTTTCCGGAAAGTCCTTCTTCACTTTGCTCTGGCAGAACACGCAAGAAGGCTTCTTCGCCGACCCGATCTACTTCGGCAACCAGGGCTTCGCTGGCTGGAAGCTGATCGGCTATCCGGGCCCGCGCTACAACTACGACGGAGCCATCGAAAAATTCGGCCAGCGCTATCCGCTGCCAACGGTGGGACTGATGGGCCGCGACCCATCGCGGCAACCGACGAGGCCGCTATGAGTACGCGCATGAAAGAGGTCGACGTGGTGCTCGTCGGCTTCGGTTGGACAGCTGCCATCATGGCGCACGAACTGACCGAAGCCGGCCTGAACGTACTGGCGCTCGAGCGCGGCCAGTTTCGCGACACGATTCCGGATTTTGCGACTACGCACATTCAGGACGAGTTGCGCTACGCGGTGCGTCGCGCATTGTTCGAACGGCCGGCGCGCGAAACGGTGACTTTCCGCAACGCGATGGACCAGACGGCGCTTCCGATGCGCCACCTCGGATCGTTCCTGCCGGCCGCGGGCGTCGGCGGTGCGGGCGTGCACTGGAACGGCCAGACCTGGCGCTTTCTGCCCGACGACTTCATCATCCGTTCGCACACGATCGAGCGCTACGGCAAAGACTTCATTCCCGCCGACATGACGATCCAGGATTGGGGCGTCACCTATGCCGAACTCGAGCCCTATTACGACAAGTTCGAATATCTCTGCGGCATTTCCGGCCAGGCCGGAAATGTTCAGGGCGCGATCATGCCCGGTGGCAATCCTTTCGAAGGCCCGCGCCAGCGCGGCTATCCGCTACCGCCACTGACGCGCAGCTTCAGCACCGAAAAGTTCGAGCGCGCCGCGACCGAAGCCGGCTTCAAGCCCTTCCCATGCCCGGCCGCGAACACGTCGGAGCCCTACAAGAATCCGCTCGGCGTCCAGATGGGCAAATGCACCTACTGCGGCTATTGCGAATGGTTCGCCTGCGGCAATTATTCAAAAGCTTCACCGCAGACAACGATTCTGCCGGTGCTGCTGGCGAAAAATAATTTTTCCTACCGCACCGGGTGCGACGTGACACGCGTCAATCTCGATTCGAGCGGCAAGCGCGCGACCGGCGTCACTTATGTCGATGACGACAAAAAGGAGTTCGAACAACCGGCGCAGCTCGTCATCCTTTGCGCCTTTGCGCAACACAACGTTCATCTGTTGCTGCTCTCGGGCATCGGCCAACCCTACGATCCCAAAGCCGATACCGGTGTGGTCGGGCGCAACTATGCCTACCAGATCACCTCGTCCGTCGATGTCTTTCAGGACGACATCGTCAATCCTTTCATGGGCGCCGGCGCGTTGGGCCAGGCCATCGACGAATTCAACGGAGACAACTTCGATCACGGGCCGTACGGCTTCATCGGCGGCGGCTACATCGCGCTCTGGAACACCGGCGGTCGGCCGATTGCCCAGCAGACCCAAGTTCCAGAAGGCACGCCCAAATGGGGCGGCGAATGGAAGCGTGCGCGCGCCGAGAACTATCTGTCGGCGATGTCGATTGCGACGCACGGCAGCGTGATGAGCTATCGCCAGTCGTATCTCGACCTGGATCCGACCTACAAGGACATCTACGGCAACCCGCTGCTGCGCATGACCTTCGATTTCCATCCCAACGAACACAGGATGTCGCACTTTTTGACCGACAAGGCTGCCCTGATCGCCCAGGCGATGAAGCCGCGCTCGTTCAAGGAGAACTATCGCGAAGGCCACTACTCGATCGTCCCCTACCAGACCACCCACAACACCGGCGGCGCGGCGATGGGCGACGACCGGAGCACGAGTGTCGTGAATCGCTATCTGCAGTCGTGGGACGTGTCGAACCTGTTCGTGCTCGGCTCCAGCGTGTTTCCGCAGAACCACGGCTACAACCCGACCGGCACGGTCGGTGCGCTCGCGTTCTGGGCGGCGGATGCGATCCGCAACAAATATCTGAAATCGCCGGGTCCGCTGGTGCAGGCTTGAGTGCCGAGATGCAATTCCTTCGCCTCAGGTTCCTCGCCGCTGCGCTCGTCGCGGGCGGCGCATCGCTGGCCTGGTCTGCCGAATCTGCTGCAACGCCGGACCATGCAAAGGCCACGCCACAGCAGGCATCGACAACGATCGAAAAGGGACGCTACCTTGCCACCCTCGGCGATTGCACCGGTTGCCACACCGCGAAGGGCGGCAAGCCGTTTGCGGGCGGCATGGCGATCGACACCGGCTTCGGCAAGGTGTTTTCGCCGAACATCACGCCGGACAAGCAAACGGGCATCGGCACCTGGTCGAAGGACGATTTCTACCGGGCGCTTCACACAGGCCACGACGACGAAGGCAAGCATCTGTATCCGGCGTTTCCCTATGCCTGGTACACCAAGGTCACGCGCGCCGACGTCGATGCGCTGAAGGACTATTTCGAATCGGTCGAGCCGGTACACAACGAGAACAAGCCACCGCAGCTCGCCTGGTGGATGAGTTGGCGCGCCGAAATGTTCGGCTGGAACCTGCTCTACTTCGACAAAGGCGAGTTCAAACCCGACGCCAGCCGATCCGCCGAATGGAATCGCGGCGCCTACATCGTCGAAGGGCTGGCGCATTGCGGCGACTGCCATACCCAGAAGACCTATTTCGGCGGCGCGATCGATGCCGAAACCCTTGCCGGCGGCTACACCAAGGGCGGGCATCGAAACGGCTGGTTCGCACCGAGTCTCAGAAACCAGAGCCGCGCCGGCCTGGGCGACTGGAGCGAAGCAGAGATCGTGCAGTACCTCAAAACCGGGTCCAACGCACGCACGGCAGCAGCCGGACCGATGGTCGAGGTCATCGACAACTCGACTCGCTACTTCGACGATGGCGACCTGAAAGCGGTCGCTGTGTACTTGAAGAGCTGGCCGGCCAAACATGAAGAGCCGAAACCACAGGGCCTGCCCCGTCGGGCGCTCGAACAAGGCGAGGCGCTTTTCGTCGACAACTGCGCGGCCTGCCACATGCACGATGGCAAAGGCATCAAGAACTTCATTCCGGCACTCGCGGGCAGTTCGGCGATCCAGTCGCGCGAGCCGTCGACCGTCATGCGCGTGGTACTCGAAGGCGCAAAAGTGCCTGCGAAACCCGGCCAGCACGGCTACATCGCGATGCCCGCTTTCGACCACAAGTTGGACGACTCGGAAGTCGCATCCGTCGTCAGCTATATCCGAAATGCGTGGGGCAACCGCGGTTCGCCGGTCGACGCCGACACGATTGCGACCGAACGCAAGGCGCTCGCGAGCGAATCGAAATGATCCGGATGCGCACCTGCCGATCGCTGCGACTGAGGCTCTTCGGCTTTGTCTTTGCCATGCTGGCGGGGTTTCCGGCAGCACAAGCGCAGACGGCGATGCCGAATCAACCTGTCGCCACCCGCCCGCTCGTGACCGAGGTCTGCGCGGCGTGTCACGGCGTCGACGGCAACAGCACGTCGGGTCGTTTCCCCTCCCTGGCCGGTCAGGTCGATGCCTACCTCGAAGGACAGCTGCACGCTTTCGCGGCGCAGGGAAACCAACGCGTGAGCGGCGTCATGGGTGCAATGGCGGTCAACTTGAGTACCGACGAGATGAAGCGCGCGGCGACCTGGTTTGCGCGCCAGACGCCGCGCCCGGCGCCGTTGGCTGCCGTGCATCCGGCCACCGTAGCGCGCGGCGAGCGGATTTACTTCGAAGGTCTACCCGACCGGGGCGTCGATTCGTGCGCGTCGTGTCACGGTGTTCGCGCACAAGGCCTGCCCGATCTGTTTCCGAGGCTCGCAGGCCAGCACATGCGCTATCTGGCCGAACAGTTGCGCTACTTCCGCGCAGGCCGGCGCACCAGCGACCCCGGCGCCATGATGCGCAAGGTCGCGACGAATCTTTCCGACAACGACATCGACGCGGTGTCGCAATACCTCGCGGTGCTGCATTGAGGCGCCCATCCGACGCCTCGACCGAATTCAATCAGGATTTCGCATGAACACTTCGACTTTCGCCCGTTTGCGCTTCCATCGCTGCGGCAGCTCGGCTGCACTACTGATCGCCCTGCTCTTCCAGGCCGCGGCAGCCATGGCTCAGGGCGCCACCGGCACACTGGCGGCGGATGCGGCAAACCCGGCCGCGATGGCGACCGGGAGTGAGCCGCCCGTCAAAGGCGCGCAGATACCTGAACCCACAACTGAACCCACAACGCAGGCAGACGGCGCTGGCGACGCCGGAAGCCCTGGACAGGTATTGAATGGCACCCATGCGAACTTCGCGCCGAATGATCCGCCAGGCGAATGGCACAGCCAGGCCAGGGACTACGCGAACACACGTTTCAGCCCGCTCAACCAGATCACCGCGGCCAACGTATCGAAGCTGAGGATGGCGTGGAGCTTTTCCGACGGCACCCAGAATGGCCACGAGATGGCGCCGCTGGTCGTCGGCGACACGATGTATCTGGTCACGCCCTTTCCGAACATCGCGTTCGCGCTTGACCTCAGCAAGGCAGGCGCGCCGATCAAGTGGTCGTACAACCCTGAGCCGACGCCGATCGCGATCGGCAAGGCCTGCTGCGACACCGTCAACCGGGGCGCGGTCTACGCCGACGGAAAGCTGATCTACAACCTGCTCGACGACCACACGATCGCCATCGACGCGAAAACAGGCAAGGAAGTCTGGCGCACCAAGATGGGCGACGTGACCACCGGCATGACGATGACGATGGCGCCGTTCGCCGTCGGCGACAAGGTTTACGTCGGCAACAGCGGCGGCGAACTGGGCGTGTGGGGCTGGCTGGCGGCGCTCGACGTCAAGACCGGCAAGCAGTTGTGGCGCGCGCACAGCACGGGCACCGACAAGGAGGTTCTGATCGGCAAGGACTTCAAGCCGTATTACGCGTTCATGCAAGGCAAGGACCTCGGCAAGAAGACCTGGCCGAAGGGCATGGAAAAAACCGGCGCCGGCGCCGTGTGGGGCTGGGTGTCGTACGACCCCCAGACCAATCTCATCTACTACGGCACCAGCAACCCGGGGCCTCGCGTGCCTGCGCAACGCCCCGGCCTGAACCTGTGGGCCAGCGCCGTCTTCGCGCGCGATGCCGACACCGGGATGGCGAAATGGGCCTACCAGTTCACGCCGCACGATCAGTGGGACTACGACGGCGTCAACGAAAACGTGCTGATGGACCTGAGCTTCGAAGGCAAGCCGCGCAAGGTCCTCGTCCACTTCGATCGCAACGCGTTCGCCTACACGATCGACCGGACCACGGGCGAGGTTCTCGTTGCGAAGCCGTTCGCGCATCAGAACTGGGCGCACGGCATCGATCTAAAAACCGGCATGCCCCAGGTCGTTGCCGAGATGCAGCCAAAGCCGAACGTAACGCTGAAGAACGTTTGCCCGCCGGACATCGGCGGCAAGGACTGGGAGCCGGCCGCGTTCTCGCCGCGCACCGGCCTGGTCTACGCCGGCATTTTCAACATCTGCATGGACGTGACCGACCATCCGCAGTCCTACATTCCCGGAACGCCTTTCGACGGCATGGAAATGAAGCGACACGCAGGGCCGGGCGGCAACTGGGGCGAATTCATGGCCTGGGATCCGGTCGCCGGAAAAAAGGTTTGGTCGATCAAGGAGCAGTTCATGGCGATGAGCGGCGCGCTGGCGACGGCCGGCGACGTCGTCTTTTACGGCACGGTCGACGGCTGGTTCCGCGCGGTCGACGCGAAGAGCGGCAAGGTGCTCTGGTCGCAAAAACTCAGCTCCGGGATCATCGGTCAGCCGATGACGTATCTCGGGCCCGACAAACGCCAGTACGTCGCGATCTATTCGGGCGTCGGCGGTGCCGCGATGGTCAGTTCCTCGGAGCCCGGCTTTCCGGCGCGCGGCGGCGTCCTTTATGTGTTTTCGATCGACGGCGAATCGCCGCACAGCGCCGCCGGCATGCTGACCACCGAGGGCACGGCATCGGCTAGCCGGTCAGATCACGGCATGGGAGGCAAACCATGAACGGGCACTGCGCCGGGCGATGCGCACGAGGCGTTGTTTGCAGCGCGTTATTCGGCCTTGCGCTGATGCTCACCGCGTGTGGGCGCTCCAGCGGCGGCAGCACCGCGCTGCCACTACCAACGGATCAGCCGGAGGTCGAAGCGATCAGCGCGTTGCCACTCGGCGACGTCGCGGGCGCTGCGCAAAACACGGCTTCGGCCAAATATCCGAACCCTTACGCGAACAGTCCGCAAGCGGTGCAGCAGGGCCACGACCTCTACATCAAGATGAACTGTGCCGGCTGCCACGGCTACAAGGGCGGCGGCGGAATGGGGCCGAACCTGAGCGACGGCTACTGGCGCTACGGCGGCACACCCGTGGCGCTTTTCAAGTCGCTCTACGAAGGTCGACCGCAGGGCATGCCGGCCTGGAACCCGGCCCTTCCGCCGCAAGAGATCTGGAAGATCGTCGCCTATCTGCAATCACTCGGCGGCACCTATGCAGCGAACGAGCACCAAGCCTGGGCCCAGGGCGACCGGCCTGGCGAGAATGTGCCCGACGAAGTGAAGGCGACGCTGCGGACGAGCTCCAGAGCCGTTCAGCCTTCGGAACCAGCCGGCAGTTCGGCGACGCCATCCACCGCGCCGTCGAATCCCGACGGTTCGCCGCCGCCAGACAGCCAGAAATGAAACGGTCGCACGTTGCTGTCGTTGTCTCGGGCCTGGGCGCGCCGCTCCTGGCCGAGGCGCAGTCTGCGATGTCCTACCTCCACACTTTTGGCCCGGCCGGCAACGCCGCCACCCGACTTGGCTGGGGACTGGGGATCGTCGCGATCGTCGTCACGTTGGTTGTTGCAGTTCTGCTGCTGGGCGCCGTGCTGCGCCGACGTGAGAAGCCTGCCGACCCCGCCGCGCTGGCGGTGCACACCGACGGCGGAGGTATGGCGTGGCTTTATGTCGGCGTCGGCGTATCGACATTGGTATTGATCGGCTGTGTCGTCTGGACCATGTTCACGGTCGCGGCGATTGCAATGCCGGCTCGCACCGATCTCACGCTGCAGGTCGAAGCCGCGCAATGGTGGTGGGCCGTGCGCTATAAAAACGACGAATCCGGCCGGATTTTCACGACCGCCAACGAGATTCATATTCCGGTCGGTCGCAAGGTCCGAATCGAGTTGACCAGTCACGACGTGATTCATTCGTTCTGGATTCCGAAACTCGGCGGCAAGATGGACGTGATTCCGGGCCAGACCAATGTCATGTGGCTGCAGGCCGACCAGCCTGGCGTCTATCGCGGCCAGTGCAGTGAATTTTGCGGCGCGCAGCATGCGCACATGGCGATGTATGTCGTCGCCGATACACCGCAGCAGTTTCTAGCCTGGACCCGCAATCAATTGCAGGACGCGGCGCCGGCCGGCTCGGGCCTTGCGCGGCGCGGCGCGCAGTCGTTCATTGCGAACTGCGCCGCATGCCACGCGGTGCGCGGCACCCAGGCCGGCGGCATCCTCGGTCCCGATCTGACGCACCTGATGAGCCGGCAAACCATCGCGGCCGGTCTGATACCCAACACGCCGGGCAACCTCGGCGCCTGGATTGCGAATTCGCAGGCGCTAAAGCCCGGCTCCAGGATGCCGACGCTCGCGATCTCGGGGCCCGAGCTTAGTTCGGTCCTCGCCTACCTGCAAACACTGCACTGAGGACAGCACGTGGCCAACACCGACGCATTGCGCATTCCTGTCATCGCGTGTCCGGCCGACGATGCGAGCATCGCACCGCGCCTGCAAAAAATCTGGGAGACCGAATCCGGCTTCATCGGGGCGCTCTCGTCGGTCGACCACAAGGACATCGGCACGCGCTATTTGGTGACCTCTTTCATCTTTTTGTTGATGGGTGGGATCGAAGCAGCCGTCATGCGCTGGCAGCTCGCATTGCCGAATCAGCATGTGCTCACGCCCGAGCAATACAACCAGCTGTTCACGATGCATGGCGTGACCATGATCTTTTTGTATGCGCTGCCAGTGCTCTCGGGCTTCAGCAACTTTCTCTGGCCGCTGCTGCTCGGCTCGCGCGACATGGCGTTTCCGCGGCTCAATGCTTTTTCCTACTGGATATTCCTTTTCGCAGGCATCTTCCTCTACGGCAGCTTCCCGTTCGGCAAGGCACCCGATGCCGGCTGGTTCAACTACGTGCCCTTCGCATCGCTGGCCTACAACCCCGGCATCAACATCGACTTGTACGCGCTCGGCATGGTGTTGCTCGGCATTTCGACCACGGTCGGCTCGCTCAACTTCATCGTCACGCTGATTCGCACCCGGGCGCCCGGCATGTCGATCAACCGGGTGCCGATCCTTATCTGGGGCACTCTCACAGCCTCGGTCGGCAACATCCTCGCGGTGCCGGCGGTGAGCCTCGCTTTCCTGATGCTGTGGATGGACCGGCGCTTCGGCATGCACTTTTTCGACATCACGGGCGGAGGCCAACCGCTTTTGTGGCAACACCTGTTCTGGATGTTCGGCCACCCTTGGGTGTATGCGATCGTGCTGCCCGCGATGGGCATCGTTTCGGATGGCCTGCCGACCTTCTGCCGCCGCCCGCTGGTGGGCTACACCGCGGTCGCGCTGGCCACGGTGTCCACCATGATTTTTGGCTTCGGGGTCTGGGTGCACCACATGTTCGCAACCGGGCTGCCGCCGATATCGCTGTCGTTCTTCAGCGCCGCGAGCTTCGGGATCGTGATTCCGAGCGCGGTCGCGGTATTCGCCTGGCTCGCGACGATATGGACCGGGCGGCCGATCTTCAAGACGCCGTTCCTCTTCTTCGCAGGCTTCGTGATCGTGTTCGTGATCGGCGGCGTCTCGGGCTTCATGACCGCGGCAGTGCCGGTCGATCTGCAGCTGACCGACACCTATTTCGTGGTCGCGCATCTGCACTATGTGCTGATCGGCATCAACGTGTTTCCGGTGGTCGGCGGAATCCACTACTGGTTTCCGAAGTTCACTGGTCGGCTGATGAACGAGCGACTCGGCAAGTGGACCTTCTGGACCATGTTCATCGGTTTCAACGTGGGCTTTTTTCCGATGCACATCCTGGGGCTGCTCGGTATGCCGCGACGCATCTATACCTATTCGGCCGGCCTGGGCTGGAGCACCCTGAACCTGATCGTCACGATCGGCGCCTACCTTTTTGCGTTCGGCGTGCTGCTGTTCCTCATCAACGTCTTCCGCAGCCTGAAACATGGCGAACGCGCCGGCGAGAACCCGTGGAACGGCCCATCGCTCGAATGGGCAACGCCCTCGCCACCACCGCCCTACAACTTCGCCGTCATTCCGACGGTTGCGAGCCGCTACCCGCTCTGGGAACACCAGATGAAGGGCAACGATCGCGAGAGCACCACTGCGCAGGGCTTTCTGCTCGACGACGGCCGCGAAACCATCGGCACGTCTCCACTCGACGCCGCGCCCGATGTCATCCTGCGCATGCCCGGTGATTCGCTCGCACCGCTGTTGCTGTCGATCGCGCTTGCAATCATGTTCATCGGCATGCTCGAGCTTTCGTGGTGGATCATCGGCATCGCGGCGGGTGCCTCGCTGATCGCGACCATCGCGTGGCTGTGGCCCGAAGCCCGGCTTGGCCAAACCATGGACATTGGCAATGGCCGATAGCAACAGCGCTGGTATCAGCGCCGGTATCAGCGCCGGTACCAAAACGACCGCCAGCGCAGACTCGCTGTACGGCGGCGAGGCGCTGCCGATCGGCAGCAAAGGTCGGCTGTCGTCCGGTTGGTGGGGAATGATCGTTCTCATTGCAACCGAAGCGGCGCTGTTCTCCTATCTGCTGTTCAGCTATTTCTATATCGCGTCCCAGAACGGCGGCGCATGGCCACCGGGCGGCGCGCCGAAGCTCGATCTCGCGATTCCGGGAACGATCGTGCTGCTGCTCGGCAGCGTCACGATGTGGTGGGGCGAGAAAGGGGTGCGCGCCGGCAACAAAAGGCAACTGCTGATCGGCACCGGGCTTTCGGTGCTGCTCGCGCTGGCTTTCGTCGGGCTGGAAGGCACCGAATGGAGCCACAAGGACTTCACACCGGCGACCGACGCCTATGGCTCGCTCTACTTCACCATCACGGGCTTTCACCTGACCCACGTGCTGGTCGGGGTGGTCATGCTCGCGATGTTGTTCATCTGGACGCTGCTCGATTACTTCGGCGTGCGGCGCCATTCGACGATCTCGATCGCTGTGATGTACTGGCATTTCGTCACAGCAGTCTGGGTCGCGGTGTTTTTGACCTTTTATGTCTCGCCCTATCTCGCCGGATGAGGCCCGCCCGATGAGTACCGCCGCAACATCCTCGAACCCTTCGTCACCCGAAGGCCAGTCGCATCCGTCACCGCACCGGCATCAGGTGCCAGGCTGGAGCGCATGGTTTTCCGTCATGGCCGCGCCGCTCGCCTGGGTCTTGCAACTGGTTGTCAATGTGAGCCTGAGCAGCTATGCCTGTTATCCGCACGATGTACCGCTGGCGACACCGCTTTGGACCCACATGCTCGGTATTGCAATGACCGTGGAAGCGGTCGCTCTGCTGATCTGCATTGCTGCTGGCCTCGTCTCGTGGCGCAACTGGCGGCGTAGTCGCGGCGAAAAGCCCGGTGACGCGCACGAACTGATCGGCGGCGGCAATGGCCGTTCGCGATTCGTGGCGATGACGGGGATGCTGGTCAGCGGACTGTTCCTCATCGCGACCGCATTCGCGACGATCAATCTCGCGGGCATTCAGCCATGCGGCGGGTAGCGCCATGATCCGCCCCGGTTACTGCCCGTCGGATCGATCGACACGGCATTGGCACGCACGCGGTGTTGGTTTCGCGGCGGCCAGCACAGGATTGGCGTTCGCGCTCGTGTTTCCGGTATTCGCGCAGGAGCCGGTCTGGACGGTCGCAGGCGGCGATGCCCGCCGCGGGCCGGCACTCATCACCGCCTTCGGCTGCGCGAATTGCCATGCGGTTCCCGGCGTGAAAGGCGCTGACGGCAATGTCGGCCCGCCGCTCACGCGATTCGGCAGTCGCACCTATGTCGCCGGCATGCTGCGCAACACGCCGGCGAACCTGGTGCGCTGGCTGCGCGAGCCGCAGAGCGTGATTCCGGGCAATGCGATGCCGAACATGGGCATCACCGATGCGCAGGCGCGCGACATTGCGGCGTATTTGTACACGCTGCAATAGTGTCGCGGTCACAGCTGCTTTCTCAAGACAAAAGAGCCTGAAACCCAAGCTGCGCTTGCGCAGAAAGCTATCAATTAAATAGCAAACGAGATCGGTCGAAGGCTGACCATCGATCAGGGCGTCGCTCGCTCAGGCCGCGGCAGATGCCGGCCGAAGCGTGGTCCGCCGCGCCCGCCCCACATTGAAGGCGCTCGCGATCAACACCGTCTGTACCAGCGCGAGTCCGACGATCACGCTCGCATATCGGCCGTGGTCCATGAGTGCGCCGAACACGAGCGGCGCTGCGGCCTGGCCAATATCAAGCCCCGCATAAACCACGCCGTAGACCCGGCCGCTCGCATGCGGCGGGGTCGCACGCTTGACGATCAGGTCGCGCGACGGCCCGGCGAAGCCGGTCGCGAAGCCCATCGCGCCGAACAGCACCGGCACCATGAGCGGCGCGAATTCGCCGAATGCCAGGAAGAGCGCGAGCGCCGCTGCGATGCCGAAGCCGATGCCGACGATCCGCTCGCAGCGCGTCGGGTCGCTAACCATGAAGCCGCCCGCGACCATGCCGAGCGCGCTGGCGACCATGTAAGCCGTGAGACAGCCCGCGATCAGCGCTGTCGGCACGTCGTGCAGATGGCCGGCCGCAACCGGCGCGAAGGTCTGCACGATGCTGATCACCATCGCGTAGAAAAAGAAAAAGCCGAAGCACATCCACACCGCCGGAATGCGCAGGAAGGCGAACTGCCCTTCGGCGAGATTCCCGTTCGCGTCGGCGCCCTGCCCGGTTGCCTTTTGAACCGCGCGCACGTCGAGCGCCAATGCGCCCCGGTTGAACCACAGCACGGCGAGCACCACCAACGCCAGCGCGCCCGCCGCCAGCAGCGCGATGCGCCACGAAAACGCAATTGCCAATGGCACCACGAAAGCCGGCGCCGCGGCCCAGCCGAGGCTGCCCGTGATGCCATGCACGCTGTAGGCATGGCCGAGCCGGGTCGGCGCGACCTTGCGATTGAACAAGGTGTAGTCGACCGGATGGAACACCCCGTTGCCGGTGCCAGCGACCACCGCGCTCGCCAGCAGCATCCAGTAGCTCTGCGCGCTCGCATAACAAAGCGCCGCGACCGCGAGCAGCCCTAGCCCGGTGAACAACACCGGCCGCGGCCCGAGCTTGTCGACCAGAAATCCCGAAGCGGCTTGCACGATGCACGACACCACGAAAAACACCGTGAGCACCGCGCCGAGCTGGGTGTAGTTCACGTCGAACGCGTCCTTGAGCCACGGGAACAATGGCGCGAGCACCAACTGGCTGAAGTGGCTGATGCCATGCGCGAGGCCGACCAAACCGATAAGGCGCGCGTCGTCGCGCAAAGTAGAACTCGCAGCGTTGGTCGGCGTCGACGCGCGGGAGGAATCGGTCGCATTCATCGGATTCGGTGGCTCGAGAGATCAGGGATATCCCGATGTTAGGGCGCGTACTTCGGCAGAATGGCGATAAATAGACAATCATTGTCGCAACCATGCCAAACCCCGCAAACGCCTCGGTCGAGGCCTCGAATGACGCTGGTGCGTCGACGTCCGGGCGAAAGCCCTCGCGTCGCACCACCCGGAGCACAAGCAGCCGAAACCATGCGCTGGTAGGTCCCGCCACCAGCGTCGGCTCGCGCACGCCGCACCTCTACGCGCCCGATGCGATTCGCCCGTTGCGCGCGAAGGAATCGTTCCTGAAGGCCGACACGCTGGTCGAATTGCACGAGCATCCTTGGCCTCAACTCACGTTCAGCACCCGCGGCGTGATCCGGCTGTCGACCGCAGACGGCAGCTACATCGTGCCGCCGTCGCGCGCACTCTGGGTGCCGGCGAACGTGGCGCACAGCGTCGCGCTGATCGAAGACGCCGAGCTGCGCACCATCTACCTGCATGCCTGGCTCGCGCCGCCCTGGGAAAAATGCGAGGTGCTCGAAATCAGCGCGCTGCTACGCGCGTTGATGCTCGCGCTCGACACCACACCCGATGGCCTGCCGCTCGCCGACGGCAACGCCGCGCAGCGCGAACGCTGGATCGCGCCGCTATTGATCGACGAACTCGAGCGCGCGACCCAGATCCGCATCGACGTGCCATTGCCGCTCGACAAGGGCCTGCGGCGCCTGTGCGAAGCGCTGCTGCAGAACCCGGCCGACCGCGCGACATTGGCCGAACGCGCTGCCGCGATCGGTGCCAGCGAACGCACCGTCGCGCGTCGCTTTCAAACCGAGCTGCACATGAGCTGGCAGCAATGGCGCCAGCAAGCCGTGCTTGCGCATGCGCTGCCGCTGCTCGCGCGCGGAATGGCGGTGAGCCACGTCGCTACCGCGAGCGGCTACGCAACTGACAGCGCTTTCTGCGCCATGTTCAAGGCCGCGACCGGCAAGTCACCGACCGCGTTTCAGCATTAAAAGAGGCTTTAGGGATGCTCTGCATAAGCTCCGCGCCGGCCGATCACGCGGACTGCGGCGGTCTGCGGCGTTGCGTTCCTTGCCGATAGCCGTGCTATCGGCTGCAAAAAGCGCCTTGCATCCCATCCGCATCCGCGCGCCGGCTGAACCAGAACATGCGCGAAGGTTATGCAGAGCATCCCAAGCCATAGCGGACGTGCGCAGACAGCTACACTATTAATAGCAACTTACACCTGTTTGACTCTCATGAAGATCGCCACCTGGAACGTCAACTCGCTCACCGCGCGCCTGCAGCATGTGCTGGACTGGCTCGCTGCCAATCCGGTCGACGTGCTGTGCCTGCAGGAACTCAAACTGACCGACGACAAGTTTCCGCTCGACGCATTGAAGGCCGCAGGCTACGAAGCCGCAGTCTTCGGACAGAAAACCTACAACGGCGTCGCGATTCTGAGCCGCACACCCATTGTCGAGGTGACGCGCAACATCACCGGCTTCGCGGATGAACAGTCGCGTGTGATTGCGGCGACATTGGCCTCGCCTGCAGGGCCGCTGCGCATCGTCAACGGCTACTTCGTCAACGGCCAGGAGCCGGGCAGCGACAAGTTCGCCTACAAGATGCGCTGGCTCGAAGCGCTCGCGGGCGCGGTGGCTGCGGAACTGGCGGCGCATCCGCAACTGGTGCTGCTCGGCGACTTCAACATCGTGCCCGAGGACCGGGACAGTTTCGATCCAGTCGGTCTGAACGAAACCATTCTTCACACGACCGAGGAACGCGCCCATTTCAAGGCCCTGATCGAGCTCGGATTGACCGATGCGTTTCGGCTGTTCGACCAACCCGCCAAAAGTTATTCGTGGTGGGATTACCGGATGCTCGGCTACCAGAAAAACCGCGGTTTGCGAATCGACCACATCCTGGTCAGCGCGCCGCTGGTGCCGAAGGTGACGGGTTGCCTGATCGACCGCGTACCGCGCAAATGGAGCAAGCCGAGCGACCATGCGCCCGTGGTGATGGAGCTCTGAAACTGATTGCCGGATGCTATTTTTTAGATAGCTGTCTGCGCACGTCCAGCGATCGTTTCAAGCACTTTTTTCTTGAAAACTGATGCAGTGAAAAGTCTGCGCTTCAGTCCTCGATTCCGAGTTCCTGAATCTTTCGGGTGATGGTGTTGCGGCCGATGCCGAGCTTTTGCGCGGCTTCGATCCGGCGCCCGCGCGTGTTGGCCAACGCCGACAGAATCAGCCGCGATTCGAAGCGGCGCGTGAGCACGTCCCACACGTCTTGCCGGCCGGCTGCAAGCAGCGCCTGAGCTTCGATTTCGAGGCCGCTTTCCCAGGACGCCATGGCTGCGTTGGCCGCAAGCGGATGGCCGGTCGCCGGCACGTCCGCGGCGATCGCCGCGGCATGGCCTGCCGATGGCGCGACGCCGCCTGCCGACTCGGCCTCCCGCGTCGCGGTGCTTTCGACGCGAGGCGCAGGCGCGAGCGACGGCGCAGCATGCCGTGCGCCAGCGTGCGGCGCCGACAGCGAAGCCGGCGCATCCGACAAAGCGCCCGCCACTTCGGGTGGCAGGTCCTTGGCTTCGATCACCTGCGCCGGCGCCATCACCGTGAGCCAATGGCAAATGTTTTCGAGCTGACGCACGTTGCCGGGAAACGTGAAATCGGCCAGTTGTACCAGTGCCGGCTCCGAGATTCGCTTCGGCTCCACACCGAGCTGCTGCGCGCTCTGCTGCAGAAAATGCCGGGTCAGTGCGGGCACGTCTTCGCGCCGCTCGCGCAATGCCGGCAAGCGCAGCCGGATCACGTTCAAGCGGTGAAACAAGTCTTCGCGGAAAGCGCCGAGCTTGACGCGCTGCTCCAGGTCCTGATGGGTCGCGGCGATCACGCGCACGTTGGCCTTCACGGCGTTGTGGCCGCCGACGCGATAGAAATTACCCTCGGACAAGACCCGCAGCAACCGGGTCTGCAAATCGAACGGCATATCGCCGATTTCGTCGAGAAACAGGGTGCCGCCTTCGGCTTGCTCGAAGCGGCCGCGGCGCATGGTTTGCGCGCCGGTGAACGCGCCGCGTTCGTGACCGAACAGTTCGCTTTCCAGCAAATCCTTCGGAATCGCAGCGGTGTTGATCGCGATGAAAGGGCCGTTGTTGCCGAGCTCGCCGCGCGGCGAATGGCGATGCAACGCGCGCGCGACCAGCTCCTTGCCAGAGCCCGATTCGCCGGTGATCATCACCGTCACATTGCTTTGCGACAAGCGGCCGATCGCGCGAAAAACATCCTGCATGGCAGGCGCCTGGCCGAGCATTTCGGGCGCTGAATGGACCGCGTCTTCGGTCACCTCGTGGCGCTCGCTCTCGCGCGCAGCGCGTCGAATCAATTCGACGGCGCGCGGCAGGTCGAAGGGCTTGGGCAGGTATTCGAACGCACCGCCCTGAAACGCCGACACCGCGCTGTCGAGGTCGGAGAACGCGGTCATGATGATGACCGGCAGCGCCGGATGCTCGCGCTTGATTCTCTCGAGCAGCTCGAGGCCCGACCCACCGGGCATGCGAATGTCGCTGACCAGCACTTGCGGGCCTTGCATTTCATCGTCGTTGGCTGCTGCGAGCGCGGCAATGACTTCGCGTGCGCTGGTAAAGCTGCGCGTCGGAAGATCCTCCCGCAGCAATGCTTTTTCGAGCACGAATCGAATCGACTGGTCGTCGTCCACTATCCAGATCGGCTTCATTCGGCTCCCGCTTCTCAGCTGTTCTGCCGCAAACGTCAGCGACGTTACGGCAGCGGTATCAATATCTTGAAATCGGTACGGCCCGGAACACTGTCGCACTCGATCACACCCTGGTGCTGTTGAACGAAAGTTTGCGCCAGGGTCAGCCCCAGGCCCGTACCGCCGTCTCTTCCCGACACGAGCGGATAGAAGATACGGTCCTTGATGGCATCCGGCACGCCCGGCCCGTTGTCGATGACATGCAATTCCAGTGCCAAACGCCACCAGTGCTTGTTCAGGATCACTTGACGCGCGACACGGGTCTTGAACGTGATTTGCGCATCGCCGGCGGCACGGCGCTCCGTGAGTGCCTGGGCCGCGTTGTGCGCGATGTTGAGCGTGACCTGAATCAGCTGCTCGCGGTCGCCCCGAAAATCGGGAATCGACACGTCGAAATCGCGCTCGATGCGCAGATCGCGCGGGAACTCCGCGAGGATGACCGAGCGCACCCGCTCGCACACTTCGTGAATGTTCACGTCGCCCACCACATGCGGGCGGCGCTGCGGCGCGAGCAGCCGGTCGACCAGCGTTTGCAGGCGGTCCACCTCGTGGACGATCACCTGCGTGTATTCGATCAAGTCGCGCGACTCGACTTCCATCTGCAGCAACTGCGCCGCGCCGCGGATCCCGCCGAGCGGATTCTTGATCTCGTGCGCGAGGCCACGAATCAGTTCCTTATTGGCCTGCGCCTGCTCCAGAAGACGCTCTTCACGGTCGTGCCGTACATGCTGCTCGAGTGGCGATAGCTCGACGATCAGTTCGCCGTCTTGCCCGGTTTGCGCCAGCACCACATGCACCGGCATGGGCTCATGGCCGATGCGGCGCAGAAAGGCATCGAAGCGCAGTGCCGCAAAGTCGTTCGAGAGCGCGCCGTCGATGGCATTGCGCAGGGTTTCGGGCTCGCTGAACCAGGTGGCGAAAGCGGTGCCAGCCAGCGTCCGACGCGAAGTGCCGAGTGCGTCTTCGAGCGCGGCGTTGGCAAACAAGCAGCGAGCCGCCCCGCAGCACCACCGCGATCAGGGTCGAAAGATGGTCGAAAGCCTGAAAGCGTTTGTCGGCGGAGCGGGACTTGCCGAAGACCATCGATCCACGTTCAGTTGGCGGACGCCGGCAGCCGATCGATCTCGCGCTTCAGGCCCGCGATGTCGGCGTCGTTGCGTGCGATCTGGGCTTTCATGTCGGCCACCCGGTCGAGGTATTTCTGGTAGTTCTTGCTTTCGGCGCCCTGCTTTTCGGGCTCGCCGTTGTTGAAGTCTTTCGCCAGTTCGGTGCGGCGGGCCTCGGCTTTGCGCAACTCCGCCGTGAGCACCGAGCGGGCTTCGCCGTCGCGGGCGCGCTGGTCCACGCCTTCGACCCTCGGGCTGCCGGCGGGCGCACGCACGGCATTGCCGGCACCCGGGTTCGAACTCGCGCTGCTACCGCCGCCACCACCCGTTCCGCGCGGCGTTTGCACCACCGTGACGTTGCCACCTTCGACCACCTTGCAATTGCGCGTCTTGGCCAGAGCGGTGTTGTTGGTGTATTCATTGCCGCAGCGATAGACCTTGTCCTGGGCCAGAGCGTGGAACGAGGCCGAGACAAGCAGCGTGGCGGCAAAGATGTGGGCAAGGGTCTTCATGATTTTCAGAGGTGGCAATGAACAGAGGTCATTTTCAGGCGCCATTCTCCCGAATTTGACTGTGAATGCGACCCATAGTGCCGCATCCCGTTCCCGCCCAAATAAAAAGGACGGCCCGAAGCCGCCCTTTTGTCACGCTCGCCGTACTGTCAAAGCGAGTAGTACATGTCGAACTCGACCGGATGGGTCGCCATCCGGAACCGCGTGACTTCCTGCATTTTCAGGTCGATGTAAGCGTCGAGGTAGGCATCGGTGAATACGCCGCCCTTGGTCAGGAACGCGCGATCCTGGTCGAGGTGCTCAAGCGCCTGATCGAGGCTGTGGCAAACGGTCGGGATCAATGCGTCTTCCTCGGGCGGCAGGTGGTAGAGATCCTTGCTCGCGGCTTCGCCCGGATGGATCTTGTTCTCGACCCCGTCGAGGCCGGCCATCAACAGCGCCGAAAAGCCGAGGTACGGATTCATCAGCGGATCGGGGAAGCGCGCTTCGACCCGGCGGCCCTTGGGATTCGCGACGAACGGAATCCGGATCGATGCCGAGCGGTTCTTGGCCGAATAGGCCAGCTTGACCGGTGCCTCGAAGCCCGGCACGAGTCGCTTGTAGCTGTTGGTGCCCGGGTTGGTGATGGCGTTGAGCGCGCGCGCGTGCTTGATGATGCCGCCGATGTAGAACAGCGCGAACTCCGACAAACCGGCATAGCCGTCACCCGAGAACAGGTTTTTGCCGCCCTTCCAGACCGATTGGTGCACGTGCATGCCCGAGCCGTTGTCGCCGACCACCGGTTTGGGCATGAAGGTCGCGGTTTTGCCGTAGGCATGGGCGACGTTGTGGACCACGTACTTTTGCAGCTGGGTCCAGTCGGCGCGTTGTACCAGGGTCGAGAACTTGGTGCCGAGTTCCATTTGCCCCGCGTTGGCCACTTCGTGGTGGTGCACTTCGACCGGAATGCCGAGCGCTTCGAGCACCAGGCACATTTCGGAGCGCATGTCCTGGAAGCTGTCGACCGGCGGCACCGGAAAGTAACCGCCCTTGACCGACGGGCGATGGCCCGAGTTGCCATGCTCGAATTCCTTGCCGGTGTTCCAGGCGGCTTCTTCGGATTCGATCTTGATGAAGCAACCCGACATGTCGTTTTGCCAGCGCACGCCGTCGAACACGAAGAATTCGGGCTCCGGTCCGAAATAGGCCGCGTCGCCCAGGCCCGAAGCCTTCATGTACGCCTCGGCGCGCTTGGCGAGCGAGCGCGGATCACGCTCGTAAGGCTTGCCGTCGGACGGGTCGATCACGTCGCACGACAGGATCAGCGTGGTTTCCTCGAAAAACGGGTCGATGTTGGCGGTGTTGGGGTCGGGCATGAGCTGCATGTCCGAGGCCTCGATGCCCTTCCAGCCCGCGATCGACGAGCCGTCGAAAGCATGTCCGTCGGTGAACTTGTCTTCGCTGAATGCCGAAACCGGGACGGTGACGTGCTGCTCCTTGCCGCGGGTATCGGTAAAGCGGAAATCGACGAACTTGACCTCGTTTTCTTTCACGAGTTTGAGAACGTCGGCGACGGTCTTTGCCATCAGGTGCTCCTTGCTGGGTTTGGGGGTTGAAACGATAGGGAATGCAGATTTTGTGCCATTCGTCACGCGGCTTTGTCTTCGCGTTCGACGCCAGCGACTCACCAAAAAGAGGCGGCCGGGCGGCGGGTCACGAACCGAACGGACCGCAAGCGCTAACGCACCAATTCAGGGCCTAATGTTGCACCAAATTCATGCAGGCCTGTGAGCAAAACCACGTACGCCGCGGCCGCATCGGCCGATTCGCCTTTGACGCCGAGTTCGATATGGCGCCCGTATTCGGGATGATCGACGCTCGGCAGACTGAATACTTTCACGCTCGGATGCTCGCGTTCGATCGCCTCCATCAGCGGCGTGAGCGATGCTTCCATCGCGCCATAGACGACGACCGAGCGCTCGATCCAGCGATCCTGTGCAAACAACTGCGCGTACCGCGAATCGAGCACGCCCTCGATCATCGGCCACGCCATCACCGGAAAGCCGGGGACGAAATGCACGTCGCCGATGCTGAAGCCCGGAATCTTGTTGTACGGATTCGCGATGATCTGCGCGCCCTCAGGAAACACGCCCATGTTGAGCCGATGCAGGTTGTCCGGCCGATCGGGCTCGTAGGCAATCCCTTGCTCGCGCGCGGTGTCCTGCATGCGTTCACGGATCAGGCGCTCGGCTTCGGGGTGCAAGGCCAGCGGCCTTTTGAGCGCGGCCGCCGCCGACTGGCGCGTGTGGTCGTCGGGCGTGGCGCCGATACCGCCGGTCGAAAAGACGATGTCGCCGGACGCGAACGCCCTTGCCAGCGCGGCCGTGATGCGTTCGGGCGCGTCGCCGACGTATTCGGCCCAGGCCAGTTGCAAACCGCGCGCCGAGAGCAGTTCGATGAACTTCGGCAGATGCTTGTCGGTGCGCTTGCCGGAAAGGATCTCATCGCCGATGACGATCAGACCGAAAGAACGACGCTCGTGATTCATGGCGCGGATTGTGGCGGGTTCAGTGGGTCCAGCGTGATGGCTGCCGATGCGGTGCGTGGCGCCGCGAGTGCACGTTGCGCCCGCAACTGGGCCAGCGCCTCAAGGCAATAGTGGCCATACCAGAGCGCCGAAAACGCGAACACCAGCATGTAGATCCAGATCGCGATCGGCACCAGCACCACGAACGCCGCCGCGAACAACAGTCCCGAGGCCCAGACAATGCTCGGCGCCGTACCGAGATAGCCGCACAGCACGCCGATGCCGAGCAAGCGGGTTCGGTGCAGCCGCATCACCGCCTCACGCTCTTCGACACTCGCATGGTCGGCCAGCGCATCGAAGCTCATCACGCGGTAGGTGAGCCAGCCCCAGATCAGCGGCGGCAGGATCAGCACCAATGGCGGAATCAGCCAGAACGGCATTGAAAGCACGAGCGCGATCACGGCCAACACGGTCGCACTCAGTGAGCGAAGGACGCTGCTGACGAGCGTCCCGCCTTTTTTTTCTTCGAGCGTCGAAAAACGCCGGGTGGCGACCAGCCGCGTGAGTGCAGGCGACATCAAGGCCGCGACCAGAACCACCGAGATCACCACCACCAACGGCGTGATGCCGAGCGCGACGCCGAGCGGCGCCAGCACGTCCTGGACGTTGTTGGCTGCCGAACCGCCGATCCAGCCCCAGAGCCGGGTCATGAACGGCCAGCCTTGCAGCACGCCATGCGCCCAGGCCACCGCGCCGTCCCAGAAAAAGTACCAGAGCACCCCGCCCGCGGCCAGCATGATCACGAGCGGCAGCAGCGAAAGCCAGATCACCCGCGGCAGCAGGCAGTAGGCGACAGCGCGCCAGAAAGAGTCGAGAAGAAGGCGCATGGGTGCAAGGATAGCGCCCGAAGCGGCGGCTGGCCGTCACACGGGTTTATAAGAAAATAGTGCCTGAAAAGCCCGTGGATCGTACGCAGACAGCTCTTATTTTAATAGCAATTGGATGTCGGTTCCGGCGCTTCGATTGCCGTCCCTCAGCGCCTGCACCTGCGCCGGCTCGAGCCACCGCCAATTGCCGGGCGCCAGATCGTCGGGCAGTGAGACCGGGCCGATCGCGGACCGGTGCAGTGCTTCGACCCGATTGCCCACGGCCGCGATCATCCGCTTGACCTGATGGTATTTGCCTTCGGTCAAAGTCATGCGCAGGCCGAGCGCGCCGGTGGCTTCGCAAGCCGCGGCGCGCACCGGTTCGGGGCTGTCGTCGAGCACCACGCCGACAAGTAGTTTTCGACACTGCGCGTCGTCGACCGGATGCTTGAGCGACACCTCGTAGACCTTCGGAACATGATGGCGCGGCGAGCTCAAGCGGTGGATGAGCTGGCCATCGTCGGTCAGCAGCAACAGCCCGGTCGTGTCCTGATCGAGTCGCCCGATCGCCTGAACGCCCTGCACCGCGCTTTTGCCCGGACGCTGGCGCAACGGCGCCGGCAGCAAGGTGTAAATGCTCGGCCAGGCACCGGGTTTGTGCGAGCACTCGGTGCCGGCCGGCTTGTGCAGCATCAGGCAGGCCTTCTCGTGATATTCCCAGGCAACGCCCTGAACATGAAAGTTCAAACCGACAGGCGCGAGATCGCGCCAGGGGTCATCCACCACCGCGTTCGCGACGCTGACCAGGCCTTGCTCGATCAAACCCGCGCAAATACGGCGGGTGCCGAAACCTTGCGAGTAGAGGATCTCCTGGAGTTGCATGGTGAAGATTGAGCTGAATGGCTTTGGCGGGCAGCTGGAGGCAGCTGAACAGTTGCTATTATTTTAATAGCTGTCTGCGCATGCAGGGCGGGCATTTCAGCCACTTTTTCCTTATGAAACCAGAAGAGCCTTGCGCCGCAGATCTCGCAACGCGAATCCAACTTGCTGGCGTGAAAATTCGAGCAACTCCCTCGCACCGGTGATGCGCTTTTCGTCTTTGAAAAAGCGCAGCCGGTCGGCTCGGGCTTCGACCATCAAGTGGTGCGCGAGCGCTTCATGTCCGTGGCGGCCGTCGAGCAAGGGCATCAGCGAGCGCTCGACGGGCGACAGGGCCGCATGTTCATGCCACTGGTTGGTGACCGACGCAGCCGGACCGGCGTCCAGCAAGAGAGACGGAAGTCGCCGCAACGATGCGCTCGCCGCAGGCTGAGCGCACACGCCCGCGGGCACCTCGAGCGGCGTGCGCCGAAGGCGAACCGCACCGACGATCAGCAGTTCTTCGAGCATCCGCATCACGACCGGATCAACCTGGCTCACCGAATCGCCAATGCGCTCGGCCACTGCATTGACGAGCGCATCCACCGTGACACTGGCCGGATAGCGCTCGTCGAGGACTTGCGCAAGCGCTTTCTGCGCCGGCAGTCGAAGCGTGACGTTGAGGTTGCGGATCGCATTGCAAACCTGCTCGCGACCGCCCAAGCTGATCGGACTGCCGTCGGCGCACGCGAAAACGCCGGCGAATTGAAGCTGGCGCAGGCGTTCGACATCGAGCCGAAAGCGGATCTGCGCAGACTTTTCCTTCTTCACCAGCAGGCTCTGGCGGAAGCTCCGGTTGACCAGAAAATCGAGGTACTGCTCGATCAGGATCTGGCTGCCACCACATTCGCGCAACAAGGGTTCACGCACTTTCTCGCCGTAGTTCTGCACGAACATGGTCGACGGCTCGGCATCGGCGAGATAGGCCAGGCCCTGCGATTGCGCACGCGCGACGAAATCCTTGAAATAACACGGCGCGTTGCACGGCTCGAGGAATTCGTGCAGCAGGTACGAAGCGTCGGCGTTGCGCACCAGCGGCATCATCTCTTCGAGCGTCTTCGCGAGCACGCTGCCTTCCTTTGCCGACTGCTCGAGAAAGTCGAGCATGCCGCGCGCATACGAGAGCTTCTCCTCGGGCGCATCGCGCGTGCCACCGCGCAGGATCATCGCGTCGCGCACGATCTCGCGCGACTTCCAGCCCGGATAGACGTTGTAGCTGACATAAGCCACGCCGTCGGGCGCCAAATTCTCGTTGCAGACCCGGAGAATCTCGCGCTGCACCGGCTCGGGCACCCAGCTGTAGACGCCGTGGCAGATGATGAAGTCGAAGGAGCCGAACGAGGCGTCGATCCGGCTCAGGTCGAGCGAACGCAGTTCGACGTTGGTGAGTCCCGTGTGGCCGATCGTTGCGATCCCCTCGGCCACCTGCACCGACGACAAATCGATCCCCAACGCGGTCGCATCCGGATGGCGCGCTGCAAATGGAATCAGGTTGCCGCCCGCTGCACAGCCAAGTTCCAGCACCCGCGCCGTCGCCGGCTTTGGCGCCGTCAAGCCAAAAAGAAAAGCCAGTGCCTCGAGATGTTCCGGCGTGGTTTGCGGAAACGGGTGCGAAGCGTAAGGAACGGTGTCGTAGTACGAAGAGAGCTGCTCGGTCGAGGGCTGAGGCATCGGCATGAGCGCGTTATACGGGGATCGGCCCGCAAAAGAAAACCCCGACCGCCGAGGGTCGGGCGTACAAAATAAAACCCCGACCGGCAAAGGTCGGGGTTTGGATGGTGGTGGAGCTGGGGGGATTCGAACCCCCGTCCGCAAGCCTTCGTCGCACAGATCTACATGTTTAGCGGTCTGATTTGAGTCTCGCCACCGGAGTCGCGCAGTCGCACGCTAAACCGGCAGCCAGCACCCTATTTTCTCGCCCCGACCCAAGGTACCCGGATCGAAGCCAGCCCATGTAATTATCCTTGCAGCCGGGAGGCGCCGGTTACCCGGAACCCCCTTGCCCAGCCCATCGGCCAACTGTTGCAAGGCTCACTGGCAATTAAGCAGCGAGTGCGAAACGTTCGTCGTTTGCAGTTAGTTTGTTTGAATCATTTTTACGAGCACATTCAGCTCGACATGCACCGCTGCGATTCCGAACCCGCGTCGAAACCAGTGCAGCCCCAGGCTGCATATTTTAGGCCTGCTGAACAAATTGCAACAGCGCGAGCGGCGAATCGATGACGGCATCGGCGTGCCAGCGCGCCACATCGGCATCGGCGCCGAGATAGCCATAAGCAGCCGCCACGGTGCGCATGCCGGCAGCCCGGCCCGCAATGATGTCGCGCTCATCGTCGCCGACGTAGACACAACCCGCGGGTTCTACGTCCAGGAGACGCGCTGCTTCAAGGAGCGGCGCGGGATGCGGCTTCGAGAAGGGTGTCGTGTCTCCGCTCACGATCGCTCGCGCGGTGCCGAAAAGGGGCATCGCACCCGTCAGCGGCTTCGTGAAGCGCACCGACTTGTTAGTAACGACGCCCCACGGTATCGCCATCTCGACGAGTGCCGAAATTAGCGCGGGCACGCCTTCGAAAGGCTTTGTCAACTCGAGCATGCGCCACTCGTAGTTGACGAAGAATTCTTCGCGCAACGCAGCAAATTCAGGCGCGTTGGGCGAGATGCCGAAAGCAACGCCGAGCATGCCCCGCGCACCCGCGCCTGCCATTGGTCGATAGCGCGCCAACGGCAACGATGACAGGCCCCGATCCGTGCGCATCCGGTCAGCCGCAGCGCCGAGGTCGGACGCGCTGTCGACCAGCGTGCCGTCGAGATCGAACAAAACGGCTTTGATCGCCGTGATCTCCGCCTTGCCGCTCACGCGGCCACCGAAGGCCGCTGCGTGGCTAACAGGTAGTTGACACCCAGGTTGTTGTCGAGCCAGTAGCGTCGGGTCAACGGATTGAATTGCATGCCGCGCGTCTCGCGCAAAGAGAGATCCGCATTCCTGCAATAGCCGGCGAGCTCGCTGGGTCGAATCAGTTTCTGATATTCATGCGTGCCCCGAGGCAGCATGCCCAGCACATATTCGGCGCCGACGATTGCAAACAGGAAGGACTTGGGCGAGCGGTTGATGGTTGAAAAAAAGACCCAGCCGCCGGGTTTGACCAGGGTCGCGCAGGCCTCGACAACCCGTTCCGGCTGCGGAACGTGTTCGAGCATTTCCATGCAGGCCACGACATCGAAGCTGGCCGGTTGTTCTGCCGCCAGTGACTCCGCATCGATTTCGCGGTACTGGACGCCGCGCGTTCCTGCCTCGAGGGCATGCAACTGCGCAACTTTCAGGGCTTTGGTTGCCAGGTCGATGCCCAGCACATCGGCGCCCTTGCGGGCCATCGAATCCGCCAGAATGCCACCGCCGCAACCCACATCGAGCGCGCGCCGACCCGCCAGTGGCGCGATCCCATCGATCCAGCCGAGACGCAGCGGATTGATCTCGTGCAACGGACGGAATTCGCTTTCGACATCCCACCACCGATGCGCTGGCTCTGAGAACTTGGCCAATTCGGCCGGATCTGCATTGACGGAATCACTCATGCATTGATTATCAGTGGGCACAAAAAAACCCCGCCGAGGCGGGGTTCCTTTGGGGCTGACCTTTTGGAGATCAGCGAGTGGCGCGGGTACCAACCACTTCGATTTCCACACGGCGGTTCTTCGCACGACCGGCCTTGGTGCGGTTGTCTGCGACTGGCTGCGTCTCGCCCTTGCCTTCGGTGTAGACCCGATTGCGTTCGATGCCCTTGGACACCAGGTAGGCTTTGACGGATTCAGCGCGACGGACCGACAAACGCTGGTTGTAGGCGTTCGTACCGATCGAATCGGTATGGCCGACTGCGATGATCACTTCGAGGTTGATGTCGCGAATCTTCGACACCAGGTCGTCGAGCTTGGCACGGCCTTCCGGCTTCAAAACAGACTTGTCGAAATCAAAGAACGCATCGGCAGCGAACGTGATTTTCGATGCCGCAGGCTGAGGCGGCGGCGGCGCAACCGGAACGGCCGCAGGCGCAGGCGCTGCCTGGACCAAAGCACCGTCGCAGCCGACGGCCGCGGTTGCAGGCGTCCAGTTCGCATCACGCCAGCACAATTCGTTGGTGCCGTTCTTCCAGATCAGTTCGCCGGTTCCGTTTTGCCAGTTGTCGATCACCGGACCGCCGTCTGCTGCGGTGACACGGGTCTGCGCGCCGGCGGCCGTGGCGAACGCAGCGACTGCAAACAACATCGCCACTTTGTTCAGTTTCTTCATGGTTCTCCTCTTGGGGAAAAAGCCGCAGCCGCGCTGCGAATTCAAGGACGCTTTGAATGACCACCACCCAAAACGTTGAGGCGATTGTGCCATAGGGTGCTCGTAAAACAGGCCGGTTCAAGGGCGCAAAACGTAGGACGGACGCACAATACGGGGCTTGTGTTGCGGCCGTGCGACACACCTGTGCGGCGTAAAATTAGCGGTCGCTCGCTCCCTGATTCGCCGCCCCATGACTTCGTTCGCCAAAGAGACCCTGCCCATCAGCCTCGAAGAGGAGATGCGTCGCAGTTATCTCGACTACGCGATGAGTGTGATTGTCGGCCGCGCCCTGCCGGACGCGCGCGATGGGCTGAAGCCGGTTCACCGGCGTGTGTTGTTTGCGATGCACGAGTTGAACAACGACTGGAATCGCCCTTACAAGAAGTCTGCCCGGATCGTGGGCGACGTCATCGGCAAATACCATCCGCACGGCGACCAGTCCGTCTACGACACGATCGTGCGATTGGCGCAGGATTTTTCCATGCGCCACATGCTGGTCGATGGCCAGGGCAATTTCGGTTCGGTCGATGGCGACAACGCGGCCGCCATGCGCTACACCGAAATCCGGTTGGCGAAAATAGCCCATGAAATGTTGGCCGACATCGACAAGGAAACAGTTGATTTCGGTCCGAATTACGACGGGAGCGAAAAAGAGCCTTTGGTATTACCGAGCAAATTACCCAATTTGCTGATCAATGGCTCGGGCGGCATTGCGGTTGGCATGGCAACCAACATTCCGCCGCACAATCTATCGGAAGTGGTCGATGCCTGTCTTCATCTGCTTCGCCAACCCGATGCTTCCATCGACGAACTGATGGAGTTCGTTCCGGGGCCCGATTTTCCGACCGCCGGGCTGATCTACGGCATCAGTGGTGTTAAAGACGGCTATCGGACGGGCCGAGGCCGTGTGGTCATGCGCGCTCGATGTCATTTCGAAGACATCGACAAGGGCCAGCGGCAGTCGATCATCGTCGACGAACTGCCCTACCAGGTGAACAAGAAGACCTTGCAGGAGCGCATGGCCGAGTTGGTGCACGAGAAGAAGCTCGAAGGCATCAGCCATATCCAGGACGAGTCCGACAAGTCGGGCATGCGCCTGGTGATCGAGTTGAAGCGCGGCGAAGTGCCCGAGGTTGTGCTCAACAATCTGTACAAGCAAACCCAGCTGCAGGACACCTTCGGCATCAACATGGTCGCCCTGGTCGATGGCCAGCCGAAGCTTTGCAACCTCAAGGACCTGATCCAGGTTTTTCTCGAGCACCGACGCGAGGTCGTTACCCGACGCACCGTGTTCACGCTGCGCAAGGCGCGCGAACGCGGGCACGTGCTCGAGGGCCTGGCGGTCGCCCTGGCGAACATCGACGAGTTCATCGCACTCATTCGAAACGCGCCGACGCCGCCGGTCGCCAAAGTCGAGTTGATGAATCGGCCCTGGGAAAGCCAACTGGTGCGCGAGATGCTGTCCCGCACGCATGCTGACGGCGGCACGGTCAATGCCGACGACTATCGGCCTGAAGGACTCGAGGCTGGATTCGGACTGGCCAGCGACGGTCTGTACCACTTGAGCGAAACCCAGGCACAGGAAATTCTGCAGATGCGCTTGCAGCGCCTGACCGGCCTGGAGCAGGACAAGATCGTTGCGGAATACAAGGAAGTGATGGCGGAAATCGACGACTTGCTCGATATTCTGGCAACGCCAGATCGCGTGTCGACCATCATCGCGACGGAACTGGCGGCCCTGCGAAGCGAATTCGGCCAAACCAAGGGCGGCGCCCGGCGCAGCCAGATCGAGCACAACGCTTTCGATTTGTCGACCGAAGACCTGATCACGCCGACCGACATGGTCGTCACCCTCTCGCATACCGGGTATATCAAGAGTCAGCCTTTGGGTGAATACCGGGCTCAGAAGCGTGGTGGTCGGGGCAAGCAAGCCACCGCAACCAAGGAAGACGACTGGATCGACCGTCTCTTCATTGCGAACACGCACGATTACATCCTGTGCTTTTCCAATCGCGGGCGCCTGTACTGGCTCAAGGTTTGGGAAGTTCCGGCGGGCTCGCGCGGATCCCGCGGCCGGCCGATTGTCAATATGTTTCCGCTGCAGGAAGGCGAGAAGATCAACGTCGTACTTGCGCTGACAGGCGAGAAACGGACCTTTCCGGCCGACCAGTATGTGTTCATGGCGACCCGCATGGGCACGGTGAAGAAGACCACGCTCGACGAGTTCGACAATCCCCGCAAAGCCGGGATCATCGCCGTCGATCTCGATCCGGGCGACTATCTTGTCGGTGCCGCGCTCACCGATGGTGAACACGACGTGATGCTTTTTTCCGATGGCGGCAAATCAGTCCGCTTCGATGAAAACGACGTACGCGCGATGGGCCGCAACGCGCGAGGTGTGCGCGGAATGATGCTCGACGAAGGGCAGCGGGTCATTGCCATGCTGGTGGCCGAAGACGAGGAGCAAAGTGTGCTGACGGCGACCGAGAATGGCTATGGAAAGCGCACCAGCATTGCCGAGTACACGCGCCATGGCCGCGGCACCAAGGGCATGATCGCCATCCAGCAAAGCGAACGCAATGGCAAAGTCGTTGCGGCTACCCTGGTTCATGCGGACGATGAGATCATGCTCATCACCGACACCGGTGTGCTGGTACGCACCCGCGTTTCGGAAATCCGCGAGTTGGGCCGTGCAACACAAGGCGTAACCTTGATCGGCCTCGATGACGGCGCCAAGCTCATCGGCCTGCAGCGTATTGTCGAGAACGACGCAAATGGCGATGTTGCCGATGATCCGACCCTTCCCATGACCGAGAACCCTCTATGAATCGATTGATCACTTTGTCCACGGCCGCGCTACTCCTGGCCGGCTGCGCCGTGGGCGCACCTGGGAGCGGCGACAAGACTGCCAGTTCTGCCTCCGCATCGCCTGCTTCGACCGCATCAGCCGCTACGCCGTCGGCGGCGGGCCTTGGCAACATGAACAAGGCACAACTCGTGGCCCGATTGATCGAAGTCCAGCGACCGGCGGTCGAGACGATTGCGCGCGGCCTGGTCGAGCAATCGATGGCATCGATCGCGCAGAGCGGGGGGCAATATCTGCAAACCAGCGTTCCTGCTGAAAAGCGCGATGCACTGACCAAGGCAGCCGACGCACAACTCGCCAAATACCGCGACGAAGCGCTGCCATTCGTTCAAAGCAAAGCGATTGAAGTCGCTCCTTCGACGATCGGTCCCCTGCTTACCCAGAACTTCAACGAAGATGAATTGCGCCAGCTAATTGCCTGGCTCAGCTCGCCTTTGAGCCGGAAATATGCCGAGCTGAATCCACAGCTTGGCAATGCGTTGACCACCAGACTCGTGAGCGAAGTCCGTCCTACGCTCGAACCCAAACTGCGCGAGCTGGAATCCAATGTGGCGAACGCGCTCGGCGTGCCAGAGCGAGGCGCGGCAACGCCTGCGAAACCACGCACGTCGAAGAAAAAATAATGCGCGCAGCAGGGCGTTCGACCTCGACCTGTCGCGTGACGAGTTCCAGAAATTGATCCCGGAACGCTTTGGACGTGCTGATGGTGAACGATAACCAGGCTGCTTCCATCTCTGACGGTATGGGGCTGGGTGTTTTGCGCGAACAGATCGATGCACTCGATCGGCAACTGCTCGGATTGCTGAATCAGCGCGCATTGGTCGCGCAGCGCGTCGGAGAAGTCAAGAAGCGCGAGGGCACGCCCTACTTCCGGCCTGATCGGGTGGCCCAGGTCATCGACAAGATGCAGGGCAGCAATCCGGGCCCGCTCAAGAGTTCGCACATCGCCGCGATTTGGCGCGAAATCATGTCTGCTGGCCTGGCTCTCGAATCGCCGCAGCGTGTCGCGGTACTCGGGCCGGAAGGAACTTTTTGCGAACAAGCCGCGATCGAGTATTTCGGCGGCGCTGCAGACCTGGTCTATTGCGCCAGCTTCGACGAGGTATTTCATGCCACTGCATGTGGCAGTGCGCAATACGGCGTTGTCGGTGTCGAAAACTCCAACGAAGGCGTCGTGGCCCGATCGCTGGATATGTTTCTGCATTCGCCCGCGCATGTGGTGGGTGAGGTCAGTCTGCTGGTTCGGCATAACCTGCTGCGCAAGGACAACGCGCTGGAAGGCATCGAAGCCGTGCTGGCCCACCCGCAGGCTCTGGCGCAATGTCAGGGTTGGCTCGCCAAACACCTGCCCCAAGCAGAGCGCCGCGCGGTTTCGAGCAATGCCGAAGGAGCGCGACTCGCGGCCACCGATCCCGCATGGGCAGCGCTTGCCAGCGAACGCGCAGCAACGCGGTTCGGCATGCATATCGTCTCGCATGCGGTGCAGGACGATGCGTACAACCGGACCCGATTCGCCATCATCTGCTTGCCGCAAACATTGGCGACGCCACCTGCTTCGGCACACGATTGCACGAGCTTGATCGTTTCAGTCCCGAATCGTCCCGGCGCAGTTCATGACCTGCTCGTGCCTCTGAAAAAACACGGCGTGTCGATGACGCGGTTCGAGTCGAGGCCAGCGCGAACGGGCCAATGGGAATACTACTTTTACGTCGACCTGGATGGCCATCCGTCGCAGCCGAACGTGGCGGCGGCGCTCGAAGAACTCCGCGCGTTGTGCGCGTTCTACAAAGTACTGGGCGCCTACCCGGTCACCGCCTGAGCCGTCACCAAGCACTTCTCTTCATGTTTGCGCAACTCGGATTGATCGGATGCGGCCTGATGGGCGGGTCCGTCGCACTCGCCCTCAAACGCGCGGGTCTGGTCAAACAAGTCGTCGGCTACAGCAAATCGCCCTCCACGACCGATCGGGCGCGAAAGCTCGGTGTGATCGATGTGGCCGCACCTTCGGCTCTTCTTGCAATTTCGGGCGCCGACCTGGTGCTGATCGCCGTGCCGGTATCGGCCTCGGAAGCGATTTTCAAGACGATCCGGCATGGCGTTTCGCCGCAAATGTTGGTCATGGATGTCGGCTCGACCAAGCAGGACGTGATCGACGCAGCCGAGCGTGGCCTGCTCGATCGTGCGGTGCGATTCGTTCCCGCCCATCCGGTCGCAGGCAAGGAGGTGGCCGGAATCGAACATGCGGATGCGGATCTTTTTGTCGGGCGAACCGTCGTACTCACGCCAACCAGGATCACCCTGCATTCCAATGTTTTGCGGGCCAGGCAGATGTGGGCAGGCGTCGGTGCGAAAGTGGTCACGATGACGGCAAGGGAGCACGACAGCGCATTTGCAGCGGTCAGCCATTTGCCCCATTTACTGGCGTTCGCCTTTGCCAACGGTATTGCCCAACAACCCGAAGGGGCCCGGTTTCTCGAACTGGCCGGGCCAGGATTTCGCGACTTCACCCGCATCGCGGGCGGCGACCCATCGGTCTGGCGTGACATTTTTCTGTCGAATCGGGGTCAGATACTCGCTCAGGCAGAGGTGTTTCGCAGCGCACTTGCGTTGCTCGAGTCAACGCTGTCCACTGGCAATCCGCAGGCGCTGGAAGCCTTGATCGTGCAAGCCAACCGCACGAGAACAGAGTGGCAATCCGCACCGGCACGCATCACGTCTGGCCAGGCTTGAGTTCGGCGCTCCCGCCGTATCCGACGCATGTTTTCGATTCCCTTTCTCGATTTGCCGCCGTTCGGTCGCGCCGGTGGAACCGTTCGACTGCCCGGCTCCAAAAGCATTTCGAACAGGGTGCTACTGCTCGCGGCACTTGCCAAGGGCACCACAAAGGTTTGCGGATTGCTCGAATCGGACGACACGCGCGTGATGATCCAGGCGCTGCGCCAGCTCGGCTGCAGCATCGAACGCAAAGCGGATCAGGTTCAGATCCAAGGTCTCGGTGACCGGGTAGCGGCGCAGTCTGCCGCGTGCGAACAGCTCTTTCTGGGCAATGCCGGAACGGCGATGCGCCCATTGACAGCGGCTCTGGCGTTACGTGGCGGTGAATTCAAGTTGAGCGGCGTGGCCCGGATGCACGAGCGGCCGATCGGCGATCTGGTCAATGCACTTCGAGACCTGGGCTGCAAAATCGACTATCTCGGGAATCCGGGCTTTCCGCCGCTGCAAATTCATCCAGTCGATCCCCAAGCCCTCAAGCTCGACGAGCCGATAGCCGTGCGGGGCGACGTTTCGAGCCAGTTCCTCACGGCACTTCTGCTTGCGTTGCCGCTGGTCGCGCACCGCAAACCCATCTTCATCGATGTGGTCGGCGAGTTGATCTCCAGGCCCTACATCGAGATCACGCTCAACTTGCTGGCGCGCTTCGGCGTCGAGATCGAGCACGACAATTGGCGGCGCTTCACGATTCCTGCCGGAAGCCAGTTGCGATCTCCAGGCGAAATTCAGGTCGAGGCAGACGCGTCGTCTGCTAGCTATTTCATAGCTGTTGGCGCTTTATCCACGCGCGCTGCAGGCCAATTTGGCTTGAAAATTGAGGGTGTTGGCAAAGACTCGATCCAGGGCGACATCCGCTTCGCGGACGCCGCCCATCGGATGGGCGCGCGCATCGAATGGGGCTCGAACCATCTCACGATTTCGCGTGGACCTCCGGGAAACGGCTGGCCGCTGCGCGCGATCGATCTGGATTGCAATCACATGCCCGACGCGGCCATGACGCTGGCTGTGATGGCGCTTTACGCCGATGGTCCCAGTACCTTGCGCAACATTGCGAGTTGGCGCGTAAAGGAAACCGATCGCATCGATGCGATCGCCAATGAACTGCGCAAGCTGGGCGCGAGAGTCGAGGCTGGATCCGACTTCATCCGGATCTGGCCCCTGGCCGCCGCGGACTGGCGCGCTGCAAGCATTCGCACCTATGACGACCACCGTATGGCGATGTGTTTTTCGCTTGCTGCTTTCAATCCTGGTTCGAGGCCAATTCGCATCACCGATCCCGGTTGCGTTGCCAAGACCTTTCCTGACTATTTCGAAACCTTGTTCTCCCTCGTCGACGCCCAGCCCGAGCTTGTTCCGGTTATCTGTATCGACGGCCCCACGGCTTCCGGTAAAGGCACGCTGGCAGCAGAGGTCGCTCGTCGTTTGGGATATCACTACCTCGACTCGGGAGCGCTTTACCGGGTGACGGGACTCGTCGCCCGGCGCGAGGGTCTCTCGCCTGAAGCATTCAACGAACACCGAATCGCCGCGCTGGCTGCGTCTCTGGCGCTGCATTTCAACGGAGACCAGATCTTGTTGGCGGGTGAAGACGTGAGCGATGCGTTGCGCACCGAAGCCGCCGGCATCGACGCCTCACTCGTCTCGACGCTGCCTGCTGTACGCGCGGCATTGCGCGAGCTGCAAGAGAGTTTTCGCCGCGTGCCAGGGCTGGTGGCAGACGGACGCGACATGGGCACGGTGGTCTTTCCGACCGCGGCGCTCAAGATCTACCTGACCGCCAGCGCCTCCCACCGGGCTGAGCGTCGGTACAAACAATTGATTTCAAAGGGCATTTCAGCTAAACTGCCGGCCCTGCAAGCCGATCTGGAAGCACGCGATGCGCGGGATTCGTTCCGGGCAATTGCCCCATTGAAAGCGGCGCAAGATGCGCACCTCCTTGACAATTCCGGTTTGTCGGTCGAGCAATCGGTCGAACGGGTTTTGATTTGGTGGGAGCAGGTTCAACCGTTCCAGTCAATTTGAATGGCCGGTGAAAGCGTCGTTTTCACAGGTCGTTTCAGGTTGCCCGGCCGGCTCATCTGCAGCTCCTCGCGCTCTTGCAAGCGCTTGAGGAGACTGTCGCCTTCGGTTTCGGCCTGAGGGCTATACGTTCCAGCGGGTTTCGGTGCATGTCTGCGCCGCACCCCGCGGGATTTTTCAACTCAAACCGGGCTGCATGCCCAATCTGCCGTCTCCAGTCCTAAAAACGGTCGCTCGCGATTTTGCACGGCGCCCGGAAACCTGCGAGCACGGACACAGGAATATCAATGTCTGAATCTTTTGCCGACCTGTTCGAAGAGTCTTTGAAACGTTCCGAGATGCGAACCGGCGAGGTGATTACCGCCGAAGTCGTTCGCGTCGAACACAACCATGTCGTTGTCAACGCCGGGCTCAAGTCCGAGGCGTATGTGCCGATCGAGGAGTTCAAGAACGACAAGGGCGAGCTCGAAGTACAAGCCGGCGACTTTGTCTCCGTTGCTATTGGCAGCGTCGAAAACGGCTATGGCGACACGATCTTGTCGCGCGACACGGCCAAGCGACTCGCTTCGTGGTTGGCTCTGGAAAAAGCGCTCGAATCGGGCGACTTCGTGACCGGCACCACGAGCGGCAAGGTCAAGGGCGGCCTCACGGTTCTCGTAAACGGAATTCGGGCCTTCCTGCCTGGCTCGCTGATCGACACGCGCCCCGTCAAAGACCTGACTCCGTACGAAAATCGCACGCTCGAGTTCAAGGTCATCAAGCTCGATCGCAAGCGAAACAACGTGGTGCTTTCACGTCGCGCAGTCGTCGAGGCGAGCATGGGCGAAGAGCGCGCCAAGCTGCTCGAGACCTTGAAAGAAGGCGCGGTTGTTCATGGCGTGGTCAAGAACATCACCGAATACGGTGCATTCGTCGATCTCGGCGGTATCGACGGACTGCTGCACATTACCGACATGGCTTGGCGCCGCGTGCGGCACCCGAGCGAGGTCGTGCAACCGGGCCAGGAACTCACCGCAAAAATTCTCAAATTCGACGCCGAGAAGAACCGCGTTTCGCTTGGCCTCAAGCAGATGGGAGACGACCCCTGGATGGGCGTTTCGCGCCGCTATCCGCAAGGCACTCGCCTGTTCGGCAAGGTCACCAACATTGCCGACTACGGCGCGTTTGTCGAGCTGGAGCCGGGCATCGAAGGTTTGGTACACGTCTCCGAAATGGACTGGACCAACAAGAACATCGCTCCGAACAAGATCGTCTCGCTCGGCGACGAAGTCGAAGTCATGGTGCTCGAGATCGACGAGGACAAGCGCCGCATCAGCCTGGGCATGAAGCAGTGCAAGGCGAACCCGTGGCAGGAATTTGCGCAGAACACGAAGCGTGGAGACCGCGTGTCGGGCCCGATCAAGTCGATCACCGACTTCGGCGTGTTCGTTGGCCTTGCGGCCGGCATCGATGGCCTGGTTCATCTGTCTGACCTGTCGTGGAACGAGGCCGGCGAAGCGGCAGTGCGCAACTACAAAAAAGGCCAGGAAGTCGAAGCGCTGGTGCTGGCCGTCGATGTCGATCGCGAACGCATCAGCCTCGGCATCAAGCAGCTCGACGGAGACCCGTTCACGACCTTCTCCAGCGTCAACGACAAAGGCCAGATCGTGACCGGCAAAGTCAAGACTGTCGATCCACGCGGTGCCGAGATCGACCTTGGCAATGAAGTCCTGGGTTATCTGCGGGTCGGCGAGATTTCACGCGACCGAATCGAAGATGCGCGCGACGTGCTCAAGGAAGGCGACGAAGTGACCGCGGTGGTGATCAACGTCGATCGCAAGACCCGCAACATTCAGTTGTCGATCAAGCAGAAAGACATGGTCGACGAGCAAGGCGCGATGGCTAACCTGAGCCAGCAATCGGCACGGGAAAATGCCGGTACGACCAGCCTCGGCGCATTGCTTCGCGCAAAGCTCGAACCCACCGACAAGGAATAGGTCGCCGCGCGCCCGGGCGAGCTTGCTCGCACGGGCTGCGCGTGTCTTCCACACCATGACGCGCTCGGACATCGTCGAAGAACTCGCGGCGCGCTTTGCGCAACTCACGCACCGCGACGCGGAATCCGCTGTCAAGGCCATCCTCGATGCGATGAGCGACGCCTTGGTGCGCAGTCACAGAATCGAGATTCGCGGCTTCGGCAGTTTCTCCGTCAACCATCGGGCGCCCCGACTCGGACGCAATCCGCGCTCGGGTGAACGCGTGCTGGTGCCTGAAAAGCGCGTGCCGCACTTCAAGCCCGGCAAAGCACTTCGGGAAGCGGTCGATTTGCGTACGGCGGAACTGAATGCTGCTCGCCGGATCGCTTGAAGCGCAAACGTAGAATTGGTCTGGCGACATCGGAGACCGTTCATGAAACTGCTCATGTGGCTGCTCAAGGCAGCCATTTTTTTTACGCTTTTCGCTTTTGCGCTGAACAACCAGCAGGAAGCCGAGGTGAATTTCTTCTTCGGCACCTATTGGCGCGCGCCACTCGTGCTGGTAGTGCTGGTCGCATTCGCCGGAGGCCTTCTGATCGGGGCGCTCGGCATGCTGCCGGCGTGGTGGAAACGTCGATCCGCGCGCTCGACTCGCCGGGAGATAGGTGTCTTCGCCAGCACGCCAACCGCAAACGGGCTGGAGATTCCCGTCGCGCGCCACGATGGACTTTGATCCGAGCTGGCTCTTGCTGGGCTTGCCGATCGCATTCGTTTTCGGCTGGCTGGCTTCTCGCTTCGATCTGCGCCAGTTGCGCATGGAAAACCGGCAGGCGCCCAAGGCATATTTTCGCGGTCTGAATTTTCTGCTCAATGAACAGCAGGATCAGGCGATCGACGCTTTCATCGAGGCGGTACAGAACGACCCCGACACGCAGGAGCTGCACTTTGCCCTGGGCAACCTGTTTCGTCGCCGTGGCGAATACCAGCGCGCGGTGCGGGTCCATGAACACCTGCTGTCCCGCAGCGATCTCAGCCGGCTGGATCGCGATCGTGCACAGCATGCGCTGGCGCAGGATTTTCTACATGCCGGCTTGCTCGATCGGGCCGAGATCGCCTTGCCGAAGCTGGAAGGCACGCTCTACGAGCACGAGGCGCGATTGGCTTTGCTGGCGATCTATGAGCGCTCCCGCGAATGGACGCAGGCGGCATCTGTCGCCAAGAAGCTCGATGCTGCCGAGCTCGCGAGCTATGGCACGCGTCTGGCGCATCACCTGTGCGAACAAGCGGGCGAGGCATTGGCACGTGGCGACATTGAGGCGACGGAGAAGCTGCTCGCCGAAGCAGCCGCCACCGCGCCCCTGGCACCCCGACCGGCTATCGACCGAGCCGCGCTTCAGCTGCGTCGCGAGCAGCCGGGCGAGGCGCTCGACCTGCTGCTTTCCCTGATCGAGACCGCTCCTCTCGCTTTGCCCCTTTATGCAGGCCTGCTCCAGCAAGCTGCTGTAGCGTCCGGGCGCTCGCAGGACGCGATCGAGCCACTCCGGCGCGGTTACGCCCAAACGCATTCGATCGACGTCCTGGAGGCTTTGATAGCACTGGAAGCGGCGATTCCCACTGCGATCGATGCGCGTCCGCTCATCGCACGCGATCGATACATCGCGCATTTGAACGAAGGCCCTTCGCTGATCGCAGCCTCGCGCTGGCTGGCCATCGAACGCGTTGAGGACGAAGCAGACCATGCGCCGGTTCAGCGCGCATTGGACCAGGCGATTCGGCCCCTGCTGCGCTATCGCTGCGCGGCGTGCGGATTCGAAGCGAACCAGCACTTCTGGCACTGCCCCGGCTGTCAGGCATGGGACAGCTATCCGCCGCGGCGAGTCGAAGAACTGTAAAGGTCCGTGCAGTACGAGGCGGGCAGACGGGGGAAATGCCTGAGTCTTGGCGCGATCTTTGCGTTTACGCTTCAACGTCTACTTCTATCTCCCGAGGAGCTTGCATGTTTCGTCCTTTCAGTCTGGCATTGGCAGGGTTCGCTCTCAGTCTGGCCGCGCACGCGCAAACCAAATGGGATCTCCCCAGCGGCTATCCCACGACCAACTTTCACACCGAAACCTTGACCCAATTTGCGGCCGACGTCGACAAGGCCACGGACGGGAAGCTCAAGATCACCGTCCACCCCAACGGCTCGCTCTTCAAGGCCAACGAGATCAAGCGCGCTGTTCAGGGCAACCAGGCGCAAGCCGGCGAAATCATTCTGGCTGGCTACGCCAATGAATGGCCCATCTACGAGGCCGACGGTATTCCGTTTCTGGCCGACAGTTATGAGCAGGCCATGAAGCTCTATCAGGCGCAAAAGCCCTTGTTGCAGAAGAAGCTGGCTGCCGAAGGCATGTTGATGTTGTATTCGGTCGCCTGGCCGCCCCAAGGCATCTACTCGAAAAAGCCGCTTGCCAGTGGCGCTGATTTGAAGGGCGTCAAGTGGCGCGCCTACAGCCCTACGACATCGAAGATCGCGTCGATGCTTGGCGCGCAACCTGTGACGGTGCAACAGGCCGAGTTGTCGCAGGCGATGGCAACAGGCGTTGTCGAAAGCTACATGTCCTCGGGCTCGACCGGCGATGACACCAAGACCTACGAGCATTTGAAATACTTCTACGACATGCAAGCCTGGTTGCCGAAAAACATGGTGATCGTCAACAAGAAGGCGTTCGACGCGCTCGACAAGGCATCTCAGGACGCGATCATGACCGCTGCTGCGTCGGCGGAGGTGCGCGGATGGGCAGCCAGCAAGAAGGTCAACGATTCGTCTCTCGCGAGCCTCAAATCCCACGGCATGGAAATCCTCAAGCCATCGCCCGAACTCAGTGCGGACTTGAAGAAAGTCGGTGACACGCTTCTGACCGAATGGCTGGCGCGTGCCGGCCCCGAAGGCAAGGAGCTGGTGGACAAGTACCGTAAGTAATCCGCCTAGCGCAGCGACCGTGCGCCGCTTTCTCGACAGCCTGTATCTGGGCGCTGCCGGTTTGGCCGCCCTGTTTCTGATCGGCTTGCTGGTCATGGTGCTGCTGTCCATCCTGGGACGGCAATTGCACTTTTTCGTGCCAGGCACTGACGCCTACGCGGGTTACTTCATGGCAGCCAGCGGGTTTCTTGCGCTGGCCCACACGCTCAAGCGCGGCGAGCACATCCGCGTGTCGCTCGTCATCAACTGGCTTTCGGGGCGCAGCAGGAAAGCATTCGAGTTGTGGGCGCTTGGCGTCGCGACGCTGCTGTCAGCGCTGTTTGCTTTCTACAGTTGCAAGCTGGCGTGGCAGTCCTACCTGTTTCATGACATCTCCACCTCGAGCGACGCAACGCCGCTGTGGATACCCCAAATTGCCATGGCGTTAGGCACCATCGTGCTGACGATCGCGTTGCTCGACGAACTGGTCCTCGAAGCAGCCGGACGACGCGTCGTGCGTTCGAGCGACGAAGCGTTGCGCAACGAATGAAGCTGCTGCTCACCGCCATCGCTATCACCAGCGTCAGCGAGCCGAACACGGTGCCGGAGCCACTGCGATGAACGATCTGGCCATCATGGGCCTTCTGGTCCTCACGCTGTTTCTCATCCTGGGCAGCGGCGTGTGGATCGGCCTGACGCTTTCGGGCGTGGCATGGATCGGGATGGAGCTCTTTTCGTCCCGTCCTGCAGGCGATGCGATGGCCGTCACGATCTGGGGCACAGCGAGCAGCTGGACCTTGACGGCCCTCCCGCTGTTCGTCTGGATGGGCGAAATACTCTTTCGCACCCGGTTGTCGCAAGACATGTTCAAAGGTCTGGCGCCTTGGATGCAGGCCTTGCCAGGCCGGTTGCTGCACACCAACGTGGTGGGCTGCACGATCTTCGCGGCGGTTTCCGGCTCGAGCGCGGCCACTTGCGCGACGATCGGCAAGATGAGCCTGCCGGAGCTCACGCGGCGCGGCTACCCCGAACACATGGTGGTCGGTACGCTGGCCGGCGCGAGCACGCTCGGCCTCTTGATCCCGCCCTCGATCATCATGATCGTCTATGGCGTGACGGCCGAAGTGTCGATCGCGCGGCTGTTCATTGCGGGCGTTTTGCCGGGTCTTTTGCTCGCGCTGCTCTTTTCCGGCTACATCGTGGTTTGGGCGCTTTTGCATCCAGACCGGATTCCGGCGGCCGATGGCCGGCTCAGCCTGACGCAAAAGCTCGCAGCTTCGCGCAGCCTGATTCCGGTGGTGCTCTTGATCGCTGCGGTGCTCGGTTCGATCTACAGCGGCATTGCGACCGCAACCGAAGCAGCCGCGATCGGCGTCGTCGGGGCGCTCGTCATATCGACCGTTCAGGGGTCGATGAGCTGGCGGACGTTCGGAGAATCGCTGATGGGCGCGACGCGCCTGTACTGCATGATCGCGCTGATCCTCGCTGGCGCCGCCTTTTTGACGTTGAGCATGGGGTACATCGGCCTGCCGCGGCACCTCGCTGAATGGATCGCTTCGCTCGGCCTCAGTCAGGCGCAGTTGATCGCCGCGCTGGCGATCTTCTTTATCGTGCTCGGATGCTTTCTGGACGGCATCTCGATGGTGGTTCTCACGATGGGCGTGATCCTGCCGACGGTGCAAAAGGCCGGCATCGATCTCGTCTGGTTCGGCATATTCGTGGTGCTGGTGGTCGAAATGGCGCAAATCACGCCACCGGTCGGCTTCAACCTGTTCGTGCTGCAGGGCATGACAGGGCGCGAATTGCCCTGGATTGCGCGCGTCACAATGCCGATGTTCCTGTTGATGTGCTTTGCGATCGTGCTGGTCTACGTGTTCCCTTCGATCGTGACATGGCTTCCGCAGCAAATGCGAAGTGGTTGACCGGGACTCCGTTAACACGCCTCCGCCGAGCGCCACGGCATGCCCACGGCGAGCTGGGCCCGACCCGTCGCTACACTGCCCGCCATGCCTCCTGCCGCATTGCCAATCATCGCGATCTGCGTCGGTGCCTCGATCGGCGCCTTGCTGCGATGGACGCTCGCGCTGTGGCTCAACCCGAGCACTGCGGCAATGCCGGTCGGCACACTGGCGGCGAACCTGATCGGCGGTTATCTGATCGGCATGGCGGTTGCCGGCCTGGCGCTGACGCCCGAGATCAGCCCGGTTTGGCGACTCGCGATCGTGACCGGCTTTCTGGGTGCGCTCACCACGTTTTCGAGCTTCTCTATCGAGGTGGTCACGATGTTGCTCGAAGGCCGCGTCGCAATGGCCGGCATCACGACTGCCGCGCACCTGGGAGGCTCGCTGCTCTTGACATGGTGCGGAATCCGGACCGTTCGATTGATTGCAACATGATCTGATTTGCTACATTTTCTATAGCTGTCTGCGCACGTCCACAATGGTTTTCAGCCACTTTTCTTTTAAATTTCCATACATCAGGTTCAATCGTTCAGAAGGCCCCGTTGCGGTCGCCTGGAAGCAGTCTCATGCCCCTTGATCTGCTCGTCGCACTCCCTTTCATCGGCAGTGCGCTGGCGGTGTCGCTGCCGCTGCATGCGCGCAACCGCGAGTCGACGTTGGCAGGCTTGATCGCGCTGAGTTGTCTGGTCGGAACCGGCTTTTTGTTCCCGCAAATTGCAGGCGGCGGCGTCATTGCGCATCGCATTGCATGGCTGCCGTCACTCGGTGTCGACCTGGTGTTCCGGATGGACGGTTTCGCCTGGCTTTTCTGCATGCTCGTGCTGGGCATCGGTGCGCTGGTGGTTTTGTATGCGCGCTACTACATGTCGCCGGCCGATCCGGTGCCGCGCTTTTTTGCGTTTTTGCTCGCATTCATGGGCGCGATGGTCGGCGTGGTGCTTTCGGGCAATTTGATTCAGATGGTGATCTTCTGGGAGCTCACCAGCCTGTTCTCCTTCCTTTTGATCGGCTACTGGCAGCACCGCCGCGACGCGCGGCGCGGCGCCCGCATGGCTTTCACCGTGACCGGTGCGGGCGGGCTGTGCCTGTTCGCAGCCGTGTTGTTGCTGGGACGGATCACCGGCAGCTACGAGCTCGACCAGGTGCTGGAATCGGGCGACCTGATTCGCGCCGATCCGCTTTACCCGGCGGTACTGGTGCTGGTATTAGCGGCCGCTTTCACCAAAAGCGCGCAGTTCCCGTTTCACTTCTGGCTGCCACGCGCCATGGCGGCGCCGACCCCGGTTTCGGCTTATTTGCATTCGGCGACGATGGTCAAGCTCGGCGTGTTTTTACTGGCTCGGCTCTGGCCAGCACTGTCTGGCACAGAACTGTGGTTCTGGTTGGTCGCGGGCACGGGCGCAACGACCCTGTTGCTCGGCGGTTTCGTCGCCATGTTCCAGCGCGATTTGAAGGGTCTGCTCGCCTACTCGACCATCTCGCATCTCGGACTTATCACATTGCTGCTCGGGCTCGACAGCACCCTTGCGGCAGTTGCCGCGGTTTTTCATGTGATGAACCACGCGACCTTCAAGGCATCGCTCTTCATGGCGGCCGGCATCGTCGATCATGAAACCGGCACACGCGATATCGACAAGCTCGGCGGTTTGCGCAAGTTGATGCCGATCACCGCGACGCTCGCGGTGATCGCGAGTGCGGCGATGGCTGGCGTGCCGCTGCTCAATGGCTTCCTTTCCAAAGAAATGTTCTTCGCCGAAACCGTGCATCTTCGGTCGGCACCCTGGATCGAGGTGGCGATTCCGGTGATCGCGACCTTGGGCGGTTTGTTCAGCGTCTGCTATTCGCTCCGATTCACCTGCGACACCTTTTTCGGCAAGCTCGATGTCGAGCGCTTGCCTCGCGAACCGCACGAACCGCCGCGCTGGATGCGGGTGCCGGTCGAATTGCTGGTTGCCATTTGCCTGGTCGTCGGCATCGTGCCGGCGTGGTCCGTCGGGCCGATGTTGGCGGCAGCGGCAGCACCGGTGGTCGGCGGCCTGCTGCCGCCTTACAGCCTGGCGATCTGGCATGGCTTCACCCTGCCGCTGGCGATGAGTGGCGTCGCGCTCGTCGGCGGCGCCTCGCTCTTTGCGCTGCAGCGCCGCCGACGCATGACAGGCGGGCTGCGGCACGTCCCTCTATTGCATGGGCTGGATGGCCAGCGCATCTTCGAGCATTCGATGGCCCGCCTGGCCGAAATGGGCCGCCGCAGCCGGCGCGTGCTGGGCTCTCGCCGACTTCAAACGCAGCTGCTGTTGTTGCTCGGCGTTGCGCTCGCCGGGGCGGTCGTTGCGCTTTGGCAGAGCCCGGTTCAGCGCGGCACGCGCGAGTTGTTGCCCTTCTCTCCGATGTTCCTGATGTTGTGGGCGATCGGGGGAACCTGCGCCATCGCCGCTGCCTGGCAGGCAAAGTTCCATCGCCTCGCCGCATTGATGCTGGCAGGCGCCGCCGGGCTGGCTTGCTGCATCACCTTCGTGTGGTTTTCCGCGCCGGACCTCGCATTGACGCAACTGGCGGTCGAGGTCGTGACGACCGTACTGATGCTGCTCGGCCTGCGCTGGCTGCCGCTGCGCAAGGCGACGAAGTACGCCGCGGGCGGACGGCTTCGCTTGCTGGGGCGACGTGGCCGCGATCTGGCGATGGCGGTTGCTTCGGGCACGGGCATGGCGTCGCTCGCCTGGCTCTTCATGACCCGACCATTTCCGCAGAGCATCTCGTCTTTCTTTCTCGATCGCGCGAAGAGCGAAGGCGGCGGGACGAACGTGGTCAATGTGATGCTGGTCGACTTTCGCGGCTTCGACACGTTCGGTGAGATCGTAGTGCTCGGCGTCGTCGCACTCACGGTGTATGCCTTGTTGCGACGCTTTCGTCCGGCACCCGAAGCGATGGCGCTTCCTGTGCAGCAGCAAATCCAGACCCGCGACGAACGCAGCGACTTGCTCAATCCGCGTCACGCCAGCGATACCGCGGTCGGCTATTTGATGGTGCCCGCGGTCCTGGTCCGACTGCTGCTGCCGCTGTCGGCGCTGGTAGCCGTTTACTTCTTCATGCGCGGGCACAACCAACCCGGAGGCGGCTTCGTCGCGGGGCTGGTGATGTCGATCGCTTTGCTGCTGCAGTTCATCGTTTCGGGCACGGTGTGGGTCGAAAATCACCTTCGCGTTTATCCGCGGCGATGGATCGCGATCGGATGGCTGTCGGCGCTGGCGACCGGCAGCGGTGCGGTGGCATTCGGCTTTCCGTTTCTCACCTCGCACACGGCGCACTGGACAATTCCGATCCTCGGCGAGGTCGAATTGCCGAGCGCGCTTTTCTTCGATCTGGGCGTTTATGCGCTCGTTCTGGGCGCAACGATTCTGATTTTGACCGCCCTCGCCCACCAATCGGTGCGCAGTCATCGTTGGGCCGACGAGCAGCAAGAAAAGGCCGAACAGGCCAAGGTCAGGTCAGCTGAGACTATTGCCGCGATCGGGGCTGGCGGCGAAGCGGCGCAAACCTGATGGAAGCTGTCCTTGCGATCGCGATCGGCGTCCTCGCAGGATCGGGCGTCTATCTGTTGCTGCGCCAACGCACCTACCAGGTCATCATCGGCATGACCTTGATGGCTTACGCGGTCAATCTGTTCATCTTTTGCACGGGGCGGCTAAAGGTCGACAGCGAAGCGATACTTTCGCCCGGCCTGAACGCAACGCTCGCCAACACCAGCGACCCGCTGCCGCAGGCGCTGGTGCTTACCGCGATCGTGATTGCATTCGCGATGACAGCGCTTTTCCTCGTCGTGCTTCTCGCATCGCGCGGACTCAGCGGCACCGACCATGTCGATGGCCTGGACGATCCGGTCGACGACACGCGCGTCGACCCAAAGGCGCAGCCGCGATGAGCGAGTTGATGCACTGGCTCGATCGACTGCTGGACGCGACCATGCCGCATCTGGTCGCTGCGCCGATCCTGCTGCCCTTGCTGACGGCATCGCTGATGCTGTTGCTCGGCGAACAGCGTCGGCGCATGAAGGCGGCACTCAGCGTGGTGTCGGGACTGCTCGGGCTGGTCGCGGCGCTCGCGCTCTTGCACTGGGTGAACGCGCCCGATACCGGAAACGGCCCGGGTTCGGTCGGCGTCTATCTGCCGGGAAACTGGCCTGCGCCGTTCGGCATCGTGCTGGTCGCCGACCGACTCTCGACCGCCATGCTGGCGCTGACCAGCGTCGTCGCCCTGGCTTCTTCGGTTTACGCGACCTCACGTTGGGACCGCGCCGGAGTGCACTTCCACCCATTGCTGCAGTTGCAGCTGATGGGGCTCAACGGTGCTTTCCTGACCGGCGATTTGTTCAACCTGTTCGTTTTTTTCGAGGTGATGCTGGCAGCCTCATACGGCTTGTTGCTGCACGGCTCGGGCCGACTGCGGGTTCGCGCGGGGCTTCACTACATCGCCGTGAACCTCACGGCTTCTTCGTTGTTCCTCGTGGGTGCCGCCATGTTCTACGGCATCACCGGCACCCTCAACATGGCCGATCTCGCGCAGCGCATTGCCGAAGTCTCGCCCGCCGATCGGGGGCTCGTGCATGCGGCAGCTGCGATCCTGGCCACCGCCTTTCTGGCGAAGGCCGGCGCGTGGCCACTCAACTTCTGGCTGGTGCCTGCCTACAATGCGGCCGTTTCGCCCGTCGGCAGTGTGTTCGCTTTGCTGACCAAGCTCGGTATCTACACCTTGCTTCGCCTCTGGACCTTGTTTTTTTCAGCCGACGCAGGAGCGTCCGCGTTGTTCGGCCAGGATGCGCTGCTGGGGATCGGGCTGGCGACGCTCGTCGTCGGCGCAATCGGCACCGTGGGAACCCAGCGCCTGTCCAATCTTGCGAGCTATTGCGTACTGGTTTCGGCGGGTACCCTGCTCACCGCCATCGGCCTCGGCGGCACGCTGGTCCTGGCCGGCGCGCTGTACTACCTTCTCACCTCGACATTGGCTATCAGCGCATTCTTTTTGCTCACCGACATGATCGAACGTTGGCGCAATGCGGGCGCCAGCATCGCACCGCATGAAGAAGCCGACCATGCACCGTTTCTCGATGAGGCGCTAAAAATGGACCACGACATGAATCTCGACGACGATGAACACGCGCTCTACGGCCGCGCGATTCCGGCAAGCGTCGCCGTTCTTGGTCTGGCTTTCGTTGCCTGCGCCGTGTTGCTCACCGGCTTGCCGCCACTGTCGGGCTTCGTCGGCAAGTTTGCGATGCTGTCTGGATTGCTGGCGCCGCAAACCGCCGCCGATCCGCAGTTGCACAAGGTGACGCCAGCGGGCTGGGCCTTCGTACTGCTTCTGATCGGCTCGGGCTTTTTAACACTGGTCGCCATGAGCCGCGCCGGCATTCGGCACTTCTGGACTCTGCCGGAACGCACCCTGCCCCGGCTGCCGCTGCTCGAAGTGTTGCCAGTGGCAGGATTGCTCGCGGCGTGCGTTGCGCTGACGATCGGTGCCGATCCGGTGCTGCGACACGCCCGGGCCACCGCCGACGCTCTGGGGACCACGACGCGGTATCGCGATGCCGTCCTCGGCGCCGAGCCGATGCGGCGCGCCGGACCGTACGCGCTGCCTGCACAGCCTGCGCAGGCAGCGCCGCAACTGCCGGAGTAATCCCCTAAATGAAGCGCGTCTTGCCTTCGCCGCCGCTGTCTGTCTTGCTGTTCGCGGTCTGGCTGCTGCTGACGCAGTCGCTGCATCCTGCAACGCTCTTGATGGCGGCAACCGTGGCGATCGCCGTTCCCCTTTTGACCCGCAGCCTGCGCCCGGCCAGGGTGCACATGCGAAAACCCCTGGTGGCTCTGCAGCTCTCCGGAAGGGTACTTGCCGACTTGTCGAGGTCTGCCCTTTCTGTGGCGCGCCTTCTGCTGACGCGGCGAACACCGGCAATCGACTCACGCTTCGTATACGTCCCGCTCGAGCTGCGCGATCCGAATGGTTTGGCCGTGCTCGCGATGATCCTTTGCCTGACACCCGGCACGGCATGGGCCGAGCTGGCGTTCGACCGTTCGATGTTGCTCGTGCATCTTTTCAACCTGGACAATGGCGATGAAGCCGCATTCATCGCGCAGATCAAAACGCGCTATGAGCGCTCGCTGATGGAGATCTTCGAATGACGTCGATTCTTTTCTGGGCGCTCAAGCTCGCGCTTTTTTTGCTGGTCGTCGCGATGCTGTGCGCACTCTGGCGTTTGCTCGTCGGACCCAACGCGCAAGACCGCGTCATGGCGCTCGATTGCCTCTACATCAATGGAATGCTGGTCATGCTGACCCTGGGCATCGTCTATGCCAGCTCGGTTTATTTCGAAGCTGCGATGCTGATCGCGTTGTTCGGCTTCGTCAGCTCCACGGCGATGGCAAAGTTCCTGCTGCGAGGCGAAGTCATTGAATGAGTCTGGCCAGATTGGCGCCAGTGTTATGCCATTCGCCTGCCTGGCAAGATGCGCTACTCCTTGACCGACCCTGTCATGCCCGAAACATAGTATTCAACGAAGAACGAGTAGACGAACGCCACCGGCAACGAACCGAGCAGCGCGCCGGCCATCAAAGGCCCCCACTGATATACGTCACCCTGGACCAATTCGGTCACGACGCCGACCGGCAGCGTCTTTTTTTCCGATGACGAAATGAAGGTCAACGCGTAGATGAATTCGTTCCACGACAACGTGAAGGCGAAGATGCCCGCCGAGATCAGGCCTGGCACTGCGAGCGGAAGCACGATCTTCACCAGAATCTGCCAGCGGCTTGCGCCGTCGATCAACGCGCACTCCTCGAGTTCGGCCGGGATCGACCGGAAGTAGCCCATCAGCAGCCAGGTAGAGAACGGAATCAGAAACGTTGGATACGTCAGGATCAAACCCCAGCGCGTGTCGAAAAGGCCGAGCTTGAACACCACGTTGGCGAGCGGAATGAAAAGAATCGATGGCGGCACCAGATATGCCAGAAAGATCGACAACCCGACATGCTTGGACCCTTTGAACCGAAGCCGCTCGATTGCATAGGCGGCCAGGACCGACGCGACCAGCGAAAACACGGTCGAAACAACCGACACCAAAACCGTGTTCCACAACCATTGCGGGTAAGACGTTTTGAAGAGCAGTTTGTGGAAGTGCTCGAGGGTCGGTGCAATCACCCAGAAAGGATTGCCCTCGCGCGAAAGCAATTCGGCGTCGGGCTTCACCGAGGTGATCGCCATCCAGTAGAACGGAAACAACAGAACGATCAGGAACACGATGAGCGGCAGATAGACCGTCACCATCTTGCGCGGCACCGAGTCCAGGAAACTCATGCCAACGGTATCGACTTTGCTCTGATGGCTCACGACGCTGATTCCCTGCGCATGTTCACTTGTCCGCGCCGCCCTGTTGCCAGGCGCGCCGCTGCAATCCGAAAAAGCTGAAAAGGATGCATGCCAGAAGGAACGGCACCATCGCAATGGCGATCGCCGCGCCTTCGCCGAGTGCGCCACCGTTGATCGCGCGCTGGAATGCCAGCGTCGCCATCAAATGCGTTGAATTCAGCGGCCCGCCGCGCGTAATCACATAGATCAACTGGAAGTCGGTGAATGTAAAAAGCACCGAAAAGGTCATGACGACCGCGATGATCGGCGTGAGCAACGGCAGCGTGACGTGCCAGAACTGTTGCCAACGTGTCGCGCCGTCGATGGCCGAGGCTTCGTAATAAGACGGCGAAATTGTCTGCAAGCCGGCAAGCAGCGTGATCGCGACGAACGGCACGCCGCGCCAGACGTTGGCCGCGATGACCGAAAAACGCGCATTCCACGGCGACCCCAGAAAGTCGATGTAGCCGTCGATCAGCCCCATTCTCTCCAACGCCCAGCTGATGATCGAAAACTGCGAGTCGTAGATCCACCAGAACGCGATGGCCGAGAGCGCCGTCGGCACGATGTACGGCAGCAGAATCACCGCTCTGAAGAAGGTCTTGAAACGGACATTCCGGTTCAACAACAGGGCCAGCCAGAGTCCGAGCAAGAACTTGATGATGCTCGCGACGATGGTGTAGAAAAGTGTGTTGAACAGCGCGAGCCGCGTCACGCTGTCGCCCCACAGGTAGGCGTAGTTTTCGAGCCCGATCCATTCGCCCGGCCGACCGACCTTGGTATCGGTGAAGCCGAGCCAGACGCCGAGCCCGAGCGGATAAGTCAGAAAAAGCAGCAACAGCACCGCCGCAGGCAGCATGAAAAACAGCCCGAGGCCGTTGCGACTGTTCTGGAGCTTTTCAAGCATCGGGCGTTCGCTGTTTCGGGCACATCATCGGCTCTGACGACTGGCAGCGCCGATGAGGCTTTTCGTGCATCGGGGTAATCGATCGAGACTGTCGAGCCAGCCTTGTCAGACTTTGTAGTAGCGCTCAGCGCGCTTCTGGGCTCGCTCCATCGCTTCTTTAGGCGACTTCGAGCCGCTGATCGCCTCGGCCACCATATTGACCATGATGAAGTCGGCGGCCGCCCCGGCAGACGCATAGCCGAGCTTCCCTTCGTAACCCGCCGGGCGCAGATTTTTCACCGCGTCGCGATACGGAAGATTTTTCGGGTCGGCGGTCCAGATCGGTGCCTTTGCGTAATCGGCAAGCGGCGGTGCCACGTAACCTGCGGCGCCGGTCAGCCAAGGTTCGAACTGCTCCTTTTCCATCATGAAAGCAAGGAATGCCTTGGCCGCATTCGGAAACTTGGTGTACTTCATGATCATCTGGTTGAAGTACAGATGTGATTCGGTCGGCGCACCCACCGGGCCAATGGGGAAGGAAGCATGCTGAATGTCGGCAGCCATCTCCTTCAACTTGGGGTCGCTCGAATGATTGGCGGCGTAGTAAATCGAGATGCCGTTGTTCGTAAGCGATATTTGCCCGTCCAGAAACGCCTTGTTGTTGTTCGGGTCGAGCCAGGAAAGCGTGCCGGGAATAAAGGTCGCATAAAGCTTCTTGCCGTACTCGAGCGCCTTCTGCGTTTCAGGACTGTTAATGACGACCTTGTTGTCCTTGTCGACCAACTTGCCGCCGAAAGCCCACACCAGCCAGTTGCACCACAAGCCATCGCCAGTCGCATTTCCGAGCGCCATGCCGGGAGGCGTACCCTTTTCGTTGAGCGCCTGGCACAACTTAAGGAAGCTGTCGGTGTCTTTCGGAAAGCTGTCGAAGCCTGCGGCCTTCACCATGCTCTGGCGATAGACCATCATCGAACCGGCAGCTCCGAGCGGTATCGCGATCCAGTTCTTGCCGTCGGGCCGGTTGTAAGCTTCGCCCGCCGCGTACCAACCGCCGTACTTCTTACCGAGGTAATCGGCCAGATCGGTCACATCGAGCAACTTGTCCGGGTACAGATTGGCATCGTCGTTGGTCGACAGGATGATGTCCGGCCCCGCACCCGTATTGGCGGCTACCGCGGCCTTGGGTCGCACATCTTCCCAACCTTCGTTGTCGATGCGCACCTCGACCCCTGTTTTCTCGGTGAACTTCTTGACGTTGACCATATAGGCGTCGATGTCGCCCTGCACGAATCGGCTCCAGCGCAAGACCCGCAACTTTGCGCCCTCTTCCGGCTTGAAAGGCAGCGCTTGCGCGAACGCGACAGGGGTGAACACGCTGGCTCCCGTGCCAATGGCGGCTGCGGCAGCCACCCCAGCTGAACCTTCGAGAAACTTGCGGCGGTTGAATTCGGTCATATCGGATCTCCTGGTCTTGAAAATAAGTGACTGGCCTCGGGCATTGCATGGCATTGCGACATGGCTGAGTTCGCAGAACTCAGGCAGCGAGCCGCATGCCGGTTTCTGCGTCGAACAAATGCGCGCGCTCCAGATCCGGCATCAAATGAATGGTGCTGCCGGGTTCGAAGTCATGGCGTTCGCGGAATACGGCCGACATCTCGACACCTGCATGCCGGCAAGCCACAAAAGTATCCATTCCGGTCGGCTCCATCACCGCAACTTTGGCCGGAATGCCACCGGAAGCGACCAAAGTCAAATGCTCCGGCCGGGTGCCCAAAACGACGGATTGACCATCGTTACCCGCAGCGCTGGCCGGCGCATCGAACCGCGTGCCGTCCTGAAGCTCGATCCGCGCGACACCTGCTTCACGACGCAGTACGCCGGGCAGAAAATTCATCGCCGGCGAGCCGATGAAGCCCGCAACGAACTGGTTCGCCGGAAAGTCGTACAGGTCGAGCGGGCTGCCGGTTTGTTCGATCCGCCCGTCGCGCATCACCACGATCTTGTCGCCCATCGTCATGGCTTCGATCTGATCGTGGGTCACATAGATCGAGGTGGTCTTCAAACGCTGGTGCAGTTCCTTGACTTCGGCGCGCATCGCGACCCGCAACTTCGCATCGAGATTGGACAGCGGCTCGTCGAACAGAAACACCTGCGGATCGCGCACGATGGCGCGCCCCATCGCCACCCGCTGACGCTGGCCGCCCGAGAGCTGGCGCGGATAGCGGTCGAGCATGGCGTCGAGCGCCAGAATTTCGGCCGCGCGAGATACCTTGCTGTCGATCGACGCCTTGTCGATCTTGGCCAGCGCAAGCGAAAACGCCATGTTCTCGCGCACTGTCATGTGCGGGTAGAGCGCGTAATTCTGGAACACCATCGCGATGTCGCGCTGCTTGGGCGGCAAGTCGTTGACCCGCTTGTCACCGATGCGAATTTCACCGCCGTTAATTTCTTCGAGCCCGGCGATCATCCGCAACAAGGTCGACTTGCCGCAGCCCGAAGGGCCTACCAGCGCGGTGAAGGAGCCGTCGTCGATCGTGATGTCCACGCCATGCAGGATCGGCACGTCGCCAAAGCTCTTTTTGACCCCCTCGATCGTGACACTGGCCATGCAATGAAATCTCCGGCACCCGACGAAACCCGATGATCCGGCGTACCCGTCAGAGCGCGCCGCACCGCTTTTTGAAGCTGACACCATAGCCTGCAATGCACGGGTTGCGCTAGGCAAAAACCCGCGTTGCCCAAGTGGCGCTTGCCGCGGCACGCGCTTCTTTCGATTACCCTTTGCAAACCGTCGATTTTCGTCGGCTTCCCAATGACGCAATGGCAGGAAACACCATGAAAATTCTGATCACCGGTGGCGGCGGTTTTCTCGGCGCACGCCTTGCCCGGACGCTGCTGCAGCGGGGCACGTTGGCTGGCGAACGCATCGATCGCATGGTATTGACCGATATTGCACCACCGCCGGCCGAGCTCACTTCCGATGCGCGCGTCGAAGCGCGAGTCGGCCCGCTTCTCGCGCAGACCGAGGCGCTGCGAAGCGACGCCTTCGATGGTGTCTTTCATCTGGCGTCGGCCGTATCCGGCGAATGCGAGAGCGACTTCGACCTGGGGCTGCGCTCCAACCTCGACAGCACGCGCGCGCTCCTCGACGTGTTGCGCCACCAGGTCGAAGCGGGCACCAAGGTCACGCGGCTCGTTTTCTCGAGTTCAGTTGCCGTGTTCGGACCGGATCCGGCCGTGCCGTTGCCCGACGTGGTCGCCGACGACACGCTGCCGGCACCGCAAACTTCCTACGGCACCCAGAAGCTGATCTGTGAGCACCTCGTCGCGGACTACACGCGCAAAGGCTATATCGATGGCCGCGCGGCGAGACTCATGACGGTGACAGTGCGGCCCGGCAAGCCGAACGGTGCTGCATCGTCCTTCTTCAGCGGCATCATTCGCGAGCCACTGGCGGGGGTCGAATCGATTTGTCCGGTATCGGCCGATGTGTCGCATCCGGTGTCGTCACCGTCCCGAACCATCGACGGATTGATCGCGGTGTACGAAGCCAGCCGTGACGCGTTCGTCGGCCGCACGGCCCTGAATTTGCCGGCGCTCAACGTGCGTGTCGCCGACATGCTCGACGCGCTCGAGCAGGTGGCGGGGCCGGCCGTTCGCGCGCGGGTGCGCTTCGAACGCGACGACCGGATCGCCGGCATCGTTGCCAACTGGCCCCGCGGCGCAACGGCCAAGCGCGCGGCCGGACTCGGACTCGCGCCGCACGACGACTTCGCCGAAATCATCCGCCAATACATCGACGATTGCCGCGCCGGATCGACAGCTGAACAAAGTCTCGCGGGCTTGTCGCAATGACCTGGGCGAGTTCTTCCGCTATGTCGGTGCCATACCGTCAACACGCTCAGGCGAGGGCGCAATGATCGGCGGCCCGATTCCGCTCTGGGCAGAATTGCTGACGGCGTTCCTCGTCGTGATGGGTGCCGCATTCGCCGCGATCGGCTCGTTCGGATTGGTACGGCTGCCGACCTTCTACCGCCGCATCCACGCGCCGACCCTCGGCAACACCTTCGGCGTGTGGAGCTTCATGCTCGCCAACATCGTTTATTTTTCGGTGCAAAGCGGCAGCCTTTTTCTGCACGCCGTGCTGATTGCCTTTTTCGTCGCGCTCACCGCGCCGGTGACCACGATTTTTCTGATGCGTGCGGCTTTGTTCAGGGACCGGGAAAAAGACGTCCGCGTGCCACATACCGTGTCGCGTGAATAGTTCGTGATTTCAAGAGAAAAAGCCCTGAAATCGTTGCTCTGCAAGCGCAGTCAGCTATATAAATGATAGCTTATGCGGCTTCATTGCAACCGCCGCACCAACCGCTCAAACCAGCGCGCGCGACTTGCCCGCCGCCACGTCCATCTCGCGCGGCAAGCTGACCGCGTTTTTAACTGCGAGTATTTCGGCCATCACGCTCACTGCGATTTCCGGCGGCGTCTTGCTGCCGATATAGATGCCGATCGGACCGCGCAATCGGGCCAGCGAGGCTTCGGTCTGCTCGAAGTGCTCGATCATCCGCTCGCGCCGCGCTTGCGCATTGCGCCGCGAACCGATCGCGCCGACATAGAAGGCGTCGCTTGCCAGTGCTTCGAGCAGCGCCAGATCGTCGAGCTTGGGGTCGTGCGTCAGCGCGACGACGCAACTGCGTCGGTCGGGATGAAAGGCCGTAACCGCGTCGTCCGGCATCTCGGTCGTCATGCGTACGCCGGCCACCGCGAAGCTCGCCCGGTACTCGACGCGCGGATCGCACAAGGTGACGGCGAAGCCGCTGAACATCGCCATCGTCGCGAGGTATTCGGCGAGCTGCCCCGCGCCGATCAACAGCATTCGGTACTCCGGGCCGAAGGTGTTGACGAGTTCGCGTGGATCGGCTTTCAAATCGGCCGGCGAGTGCGCCTCTTCGATTCTGACCGTTCCATCCGGAAGCGCGACCCTTCGTTGCATGAGCTGGCCCTGTTCGAGCTTCGTGACCAGTGCATCGAGCTGACCGGCGTCGGGATCGAACTCCAGCAACAACTCGAGCGTGCCGCCGCAGGGCAATCCGAAGCGATGCGCCTCGTCCGCGCTCACGCCGTACTTGACGAACGCGGGTGCGCCGCTCGGCATCGGCTGCGAATCGGGCTGCGAGCGGCTGTAGCGCGCGATCAGATCGTCTTCGATGCAGCCACCCGAAACCGATCCGACCAGCGCACCGTCTTCGGCCAGCGCCATGATCGAGCCGACCGGCCGCGGCGACGAACCCCAGGTGCGCACCACGGTCGCGAGCAACGCACGGCGACCCGCCGCGCGCCAGTCGCGCAGTTGGCGCAACACCATGACATCGAGGTTTTCCACGCGCTCAGGACTCCGGCTCGGTTTTGGCGTTGTCTTTTTTGCCAAACCCCATCTTTTGAAGAAAACCGCGCTTGGCGCCCGACTCGTCTGCTGGAACAGCGACGGTTTCTGTAGCAGCTTCGGCCGGCTGTGCATCCGGTGGAGGCGCACCGAAACGCCGTTCCATTTCGGCGTCGAAGCGCTTGAAAAAATCGTCGGCCATCGATTTTGCCGCGCCATCGACCAGCCGCTGGCCGAGCTGCGCGATCTTGCCGCCGACTTGCGCCTGCACCGTGTAGGCAAGTTCGCAGCCCGATTCCTGCGGCATCAGCGTGACGGCCGACGCGCCCTTTCCAAAGCCCGCGACGCCGCCTTGCCCTTCGAACGCCAGTTTGTAGCTCGCAGGCGGGACGATATCGCTGAGCGTGACCTTGCCGTTGAACTTGGCCGACACCGGACCGACTTTCACAGCCATCGCGACCGCATACTGGTCGTCGCCGGTGGCCTCGAACTTGTCGCAGCCCTTGAGGCAGGTCTTGAGCGTTTCCGAATCGTTGAGCGCTTCCCACGCTTGTTGCTGCGTGACGCCGAGCAGTCGTTTGCCTTGCATGTCCATGGTTCTTCTCCTTTTGTTTGTTTGTTCGCCAGTTTCAGCCGCGCCGCATCAAGCCCGCCAGGCTGCTCGCGAGTTGCTCCAGCGCTTCCAGATTGTGGACCGCCCACATCGCATCCGCTTGCGCATGCAATACCGCCGCGCCGCGCGCGAGCGGCGCGTAGCCGTCGAAACGCAGCAGCGGATTGAGCCACAGCAAACGACGCGAATGGCGTTTGAGCCATTGCAATTCGCGCTTCAGTGCCTCGGGCTCGCCGGTATCGAGCCCGTCGCTGATCAAGAGCACGATCGTGCGACGCCCACTCAGGCGCCGCGCAAATTCGCGCCGCAACTGTGCGATCGATTCGCCGAGTCGGGTGCCACCCGCGAAGTCGTCGATCGCCGTACCGGCCGCGGCCAGCATTGCGTCGCTATCCGCGAGCCTGAAGGCTGGCGTCAGGTCGGTGAGATCGGTGCCGAATGCGAACACATCGCGTTGCCTTGCGCGGCCGCCGCCGGGCCGGGTGGCTGCATGCAGAAAGGCGAGCAACAGCCGCGCGTAGCGTTCCATCGAACCCGACACATCGACCAGAATCAGCAGCGGCAACGGCTCGTCCCGGCGTTCGAGCCGCGGCAGTCGCATCAGCTCGCCGCCGGTTCGCGCCGCGTCATGCAACACGCCAGGCCAGTGGATGCGCGCATGGCTGCCGTTGTGCGGATCGACCCGCAACCGGCGCGCGGGCAAGGTCGGCACCGGCAGGCTGATGTCGCGCGCGAGCCGTTCGACCAGACCGTATTCGGCGCCGCCGAGCGCGTTGAAATCGGCATGGCGCAACTGGCGCTGCCCGCTGGCCGTCATCGCCGCATCGAGATCGACTTCACGATCGTTCTGCGCCGGCGTCACCGAAGCGGGCCTGGGCGCTGCCAGTGCTTCGCGCACACGCGGCCGGCGCTGGGTCGGTTCGACCTTGCCTTCGGCGCTCGGCAGCATCTGGGCCAGCATCTTGTTGGCCAACTCGGGGTCGCGAAACCAGGCGTCGAACAGCTCGCGAAAAACCAGCCGGTCCTGCTCGCGGCTGACCATCACCGCCTCCATCGCGGCGCTCACATCGCTGCGGAGTTCAACGCCGACCAATGCCGCCGCCTGGGTCGCGAGCGCGATTCGGCTTGCATCGGCCGGCACGCCGGCGCGACGCAGCGCGCGGCCGAAGCCCGCGATATTCGCGGCCATCTTTCCGCGGCGGGCATCACCGAGTTGCGTGGACATCGCTCGAAGATGCTATCTTATTGATAGCTGTCTGCGCATGTGTAGCGGTCGTTTCAAGCACTAATTGCTTAAATTTAGCGCTTGGAGCGGTTATAGACCGGTCGCCACCGGACGCAGCAATTCGTCGGCGAGATCGCGCGTCAACGCTGCCACATCGTCGCGCTGCTTGAACAAAATTCCGGCGGTGTCCGAAATCACTTCGGGGTCGAGCGTGAGCGTGTCGAGCGCGACCAGCGCCCGCGCCCATTCGACGCTTTCGGCAATGCCGGGCGCGCGCTGGAACGCATCGGCAGCCGGCGCGGCACGCAAGCGGCCGATGAATTCCGCCACTTGCTGTGAGAGCTGCTCGCCCGCCTGCGGCACCTGCGCGCGCACAATCGCGAGTTCGCGTTCGCGCTCGGGGTAATCGAGCCAGTGGTAGAGGCAACGCCGCTTCACCGCGTCATTGAGCTCGCGCGTTCGGTTGCTGGTGAGGATCGTGACCGGCGGCACTACGGCAGAGATCGTGCCCACTTCCGGAATACTGACCTGGTATTCGCCAAGGTATTCGAGCAAGAATGCCTCGAACGGCTCGTCGGCGCGATCGACTTCGTCGATGAGCAGCACCGCACCCGGCGGCGGCGCCTCTAGCGCCTGCAACAGCGGGCGCCGGATCAGGTAGCGCGGTTGATAAACCTCGGATTCGATGTCGCGTGCCGCGCCCTGCGCCTCGGCCGCGCGCATGTGCAGCAACTGCGCCGCATAGTTCCATTCGTAGAGCGCCTCGCGCTGCTCGAGGCCGTCGTAGCACTGCAAGCGAAGCAAGGACCGATTCAGCGAAACCGCCAATGCCTTCGCGAGCTCGGTCTTGCCGACACCCGGCTCGCCTTCGAGCAGCAAAGGGCGTTGCAGCCGCAGCGCGAGAAATACGGCCGTTGCGAGCCTGCGGTCGGCGAAATACCCTGCATCCTGCAGACCGGCGATCACCGCATCAATCGAAGCAAAAGTCATGGAAAACGATTCGGACTACCGCACTTGAACAGAAAACCTGGCTTTCGCAGAGATCGCGAAAGCATCAGAAAAGATTTTTTTGGTATTCCTTCTGCGCGCTCTGCGAAACCTCTGCGCCTTCTGCGACCGGTAGTCCGATTCGGTATGCCTCAACCCAGCGCCTTCTTCACCGCCCGCTGCGTCAAAACGCTGATGAGGTTGGCCCTGTAGGCCGCCGAGGCATGCAGGTCGCTGTTCAAATCGCTGTCGTCGATCTTGACGCCAGCTGCGGCCTCGGGTGTGAAGCTCTTCGAAAGCGCATCTTCGAGCCCCTTGTGACGGAACACGCCGTTGCCTGCGCCGGTGACGGCGACGCGCACGCCGTCATCGAACTGCGCGACGAACACGCCGACCAGCGGGAAGTGCGATGCCTTCTGGCGCAGCTTTTCGTACGCGGCTTTCCTCGGAAGCGGAAAGCGCACGCCGGTGACGATTTCGCCTTCTTCGAGCGCTGTCATGAAGAGGCCCTGGAAAAAATCGTCGGCTTTGATTTCCCGCTTGTCGGTGATCACGGTCGCGCCGCTGCCGAGCACGGCGCTCGGATAGCACGCGGCCGGATCATTGTTGGCGAGCGAGCCGCCGATCGTGCCCATGACGCGCACCTGCCGGTCGCCGATGCGCGCCGCAAGGTCGGCCAGCGCAGGAAATGCCGCCTTGACTTCCTTCGAATCGGCCACCGCGACATGCCGCGCCATCGCGCCGATGTGCAAAGCGTCGCCGTCCCTCTTGATTCCGCTGAGTTCCTTGATGCCGGCCAGATCGACCAGCTGACCCGGGTCGGACAGGCGCAGTTTCATCGACGCCAATAGCGTCTGGCCGCCGGCCAATGCCTTGGCACCGGCGCTCGTGAGCTTCGCTGCTTCGGCAAGCGTTTTCGGTTGTTCGAGGGTGAATGCGTACATGCTGAATCCTTGGGTTGTCCGTTCAGTTGGCTTGGTTCGGTTTGCCTTGCGTGCTGCCCGCGAGCGACGGTTGCTGCGGCTGTTGCGTCGCCGAGGTGCTGCCTTTTTGCATCGCTTCCCAAACCCGGTGCGGGCTGGCAGGCATGTCGAAATCGATCACGCCCATGGGTTTGAGCGCATCGAGCACCGCATTGATAACCGCGGGCGGCGAACCGATCGCGCCGGCTTCGCCGCAGCCTTTGGCACCGATCGGATTGTGGGTGCACGGCGTGCTGATCGTGTCGAGCTTGAAGTTCGGAAAGTCTTCGGCCCGCGGCATCGCATAGTCCATCATGCTGCCGGTCAAAAGCTGGCCGGTTTCGTTGTCGTAGACGCAGTTCTCCATCAACGCCTGACCGATGCCCTGCACCACGCCGCCGTGAACCTGGCCCTCGACGATCATCGGATTGATGATGGTGCCGAAGTCGTCGACCGCGGTAAAGCGATCGACCGTGGTCTCGCCGGTGCCCTTGTCGATTTCGACCTCGCAGATGTAGCAGCCGGACGGATAGGTGAAGTTGGTCGGGTCGTAGAAGGCCGTTTCGTTCAAGCCCGGTTCGAGCTTGTCGAGCGGATAGTTGTGCGGCACGTAAGCCGTGAGCGACACCTGCGCGAATGGGATTTTCTTGTCGGTGCCCTTCACGGTGAATTCGCCGTTCGCGAATTCGATGTCGGCATCGCTCGCCTCCATCAGGTGGGCGGCGATTTTCTTGGCCTTCGCTTCGATCTTGTCGAGCGCCTTCATGATCGCCGTGCCGCCGACCGACAACGAGCGCGAGCCGTAGGTGCCCATGCCGAACGGCACCCGGCCGGTGTCGCCATGCACGATGGCGACGTTGTCGACCGGGATGCCGAGCCGCGCTGCGACGATCTGCGCGAAGGTGGTTTCGTGGCCCTGGCCGTGGCTGTGCGAGCCGGTGAACACCGTGACGCTGCCGGTCGGATGAACGCGCACTTCGCCGGCTTCGAACAATCCCGCGCGCGCGCCGAGCGCGCCTGCAACGTTCGATGGCGCCAATCCGCACGCCTCGATGTAAGTCGAGTAGCCGATGCCGCGCAACTTGCCGTTCTTCTCGCTTGCCGCCTTGCGTGTGTCGAAGCTCGAGACTTCAGCCAACTCATTGCCGCGTTTTAGCAATGTCGGAAAGTCGCCGGTGTCGTACTGCAACGCCACCGGCGTTTGATACGGAAAGCTCGTGATGAAGTTACGGCGCCGTATTTCGTCTTGCGCAACACCCAATTCCCACGCGCAACGCGTGACCAGCCGCTCGAGCAGATAGGTCGCCTCGGGTCGGCCCGCGCCGCGGTATGCATCTACCGGTGCGGTGTTGGTGAACCAGGCGTCGACCTCGACATAGATCTGCGGGGTCGTGTACTGGCCCGCGAGCAACGTGCCATACAGAATCGTTGGCACCGCGGTCGAAAATGTCGACAGATAGGCACCAAGGTTCGCGTCCGTATGCACGCGCAGCGCAAGGAACTTGCCATCCTTGTCCATCGCCATCTCCGCATGGCTTTGATGGTCGCGGCCATGGGCGTCGGTCAGGAACGATTCGGAACGCTCGGCTGTCCACTTGATGCTGCGGTTGAGTTGCTTCGAGGCCCAGGTCAGCGCCACATCTTCGGCATACAGATAAATTTTAGAGCCGAAACCGCCGCCGACGTCGGGTGCAATCACGCGCACCTTGTGCTCGGGCAGGCTCAGCACGAAGGCGGTCATCAGAAGCCGCTCCACGTGCGGGTTCTGGTTCGACACGTACAGCGTGTATTCCTCGGAGCTGCGGTCGTAGCTGCCGATCGCGGCGCGCGGCTCGATCGCATTCGGAATCAGCCGGTTGTTGACGAGGTCGAGCTTCGTCACATGCGCGGCCTTGTCGAATGCCGCATCGACCTGCGCCTTGTCGCCGAGCGTCCACTTGTAGCACTGGTTGTCGGGCGCGGCCTCGTGAATGGCCGGACCTTTTCTGGCGACAGCCGCCTGCAAGCTCACGACGGGTTGCAGCTCCTCGTACACGACCACGACGGCTTCGGCCGCATCACGCGCCTGCTGCACCGTTTCGGCCACCACCATCGCGACCTGATCGCCGACGTAGCGAACCTTGCCGATCGCGAGGATCGGATGCGGCGGCTCCTTCATCGGCGTGCCGTCGGGGTTGTTGATGAGCCAGCCGCAGGGCAGCCCACCCATCTTGCCGTCGATGTCCTTGCCGCTGAAGATGCCGATCACGCCCGGCATCTGTTCCGCGTCGCTGATATCGACCGCCTTGACATTCGCGTGCGCGTGCGGCGAGCGCACGAACACCGCGTGCGACTGCGCCTGCAGCACCACGTCGTCTGTATAGCGGCCGGCGCCGGTCAAAAAGCGCAGGTCTTCCTTGCGTTTGATCGACTCGCCGATGTGCGGCAGGTTCGAGAAATCGGATGCACCCATGGTGGTTTCTCCCGGTCAGGCGGTTGCGGTGGCTGGCGCATCGGATTTCGATGCGGCCGGCGCGGCCTTCATGTTCTTGCCGCCCAGCGCCACCGCTTTCACGATGTTCTGGTAGCCGGTGCAGCGGCAGATGTTGCCGTCGAGCAGTGCGCGGATTTCTTCTTCGCTCGCGTCGGGGAAGTTCTGGCACAAGTCGATCGCGCTGATCACCATGCCTGGCGTGCAGAAGCCGCATTGCAGGCCGTGACACTCCTTGAACGCCGCCTGCATCGGATGCAAGGTGCCATCGGCTTCGGCGACGCCCTCGATGGTCGTGATCTCGGCGCCAGCGGCCTGGGCGACCAGAATGTTGCAGGACTTCACCGCGCGTCCGTTCATCATCACCGTGCAGGCGCCGCATTGGGCGGTGTCGCAACCGACATGGGTGCCAGTGAGTTGCAGGTTTTCGCGAATCGCCTGCACCAGAAAGGTGTTGGGCGGTGCGTCGATCTTGACGTCGCGGCCGTTGACTTTGAGTTGCACCTGCATCGGGGTTCTCCTTGAGGGGTTGGTGGTTTTCCGCCGCACAGGGCTGCGACCGGCGCGGCCGGCGCGGCCGGCGCACACGATTTCCAATCGGGTGCGGGCGGAATCAACCGGCATCTTCATTCGGCGTCGGAGTCGCAAAGCTAGGCGAAAACCCTAGGCGCTTGCCGGCGCGCTTCGAAATTCTCAAAATGGAACAGTGAGCATTCGCCCGATCGGGCAATTGCTCCGCGCATGGCGTTTCCTGCAATGTCATGCTCTCAAAACCGGATTCGTATCGCAATGCACTCCTCCTCCCTGGCCGCCGGGACGCCCGCCCCGACAGCGCAACGCACCATCCTGATCGCGCAGGCGCGACGCGCGTTGATCGAACACGGCGCAACGGGCAGCTCGAACGACGCGACCCAGGTCTTGCCACGTGTTGCGCCATGGATCGGCCGCTCGTGGCAACGCTGCCTCTCGGCCGGCCGCCAGCCGCAGCAACGCGTGAGCTTCGACGCGGTATCGAACGCAAGTGCGAGCGCGCTGGCCGAGCAGAACCGCAGCCTGGTCGTCGCCGCCAAGCCGGTGCTCGACCGATTGGCCCGCGCCATCGTCGACACCCGCTACTTCGCGATCCTGACCGACGCGCGCGGCTTCGTGGTCGACGTGCGCGGCGTGCCGGCGAATGCCGGGCGGCCGGCCATCGACATCGCGCGGGTCGGCGTCGATCTGTCGGAGCGCGCCGTCGGCACCACCGCGATCGGCGCTGCGCTGGCCGAGCTGCAACCCGTGTGGCTGCATCGCGGCGAGCATTTCTTCGACGACACCAGTCTTTACAGCTGCGCCGGCGCCCCATTGTTCGGCCCCGATGGCCGCTGCGTCGGCATGCTCGACCTGACTGGCGTCAACACCATCGAGCGACCCGAGCTCAAGCAACTCGCCGCGCTGTCGGCGCGCAGCATTGAAAACGCGCTCGTGTTGCGCCAGCCGCACGCGTTGCGCGTGCGATTGAACTGGCCCGGTTATGAAGGCACCGGCGAATCCGAAGCCTTGCTGTGCCTCGACGAAGACGGCTGCATCACAGCAAGCAACGCTGCGGCGCGTGAGATGCTGCAGCCGCTTCAGGTCGCCGCGGAGATCGATGCCCGCGCCGGCTCAACGACAACGACGACGATGACGCCACCCGCGTTGCATGCAAGCGACCTGTTCGCGCTGCCCTGGACCATGTTCTGCGACGCGGCCCGCCGCACCAGTCGCGCGGACAGCGTGCCGATCGACGTGCCGCTCTGGTCCGGACTGCGGGTGATTGCCCGAGCCGAGTTCGCCGGTCACCGCACGAATGACGACGATCGTTCGAGCAGCGCCGTCGCCCCCGAACGCCCGCGCCTGCGCGACCTCGAAACCGCGCTGATCCGCAAAGCCGTGCAGGACGCACGCGGCAACGTCGCCGAAGCCGCGCGCGTGCTCGGCATCGGCCGCGCGACCGTCTATCGCAAGCTGGGACGCGGCACGCGGCCTGATTCGCGCTGAACATCGAAATCAACAGAAAAAAGGGCGGAAATGCCCGTGCGGATTGCGCAGGCAGCTCTTTTTTTTATAGCAAACGCGCCTGGATACCACCAACGAGCGACCAGGCCCGGTCCGCTCAAACGGTGTTGCGCTCAGTCAGTAGCATCCGCTCCTCCAGCAGCGGAATGATCCGCGCCGCACCATCGAGATTCGGATTGATCGCGACCGCCCGGCGGAAAAAATCGAGCGCCTGCTTCAAATGGCCCTGGCGCAAATGGATTTGCCCGGCGCCCGCCAGCGCGCCGAAGTTATGCGGGTTGCGCTTGAACACTTCTTCGCAATCGCGCAGCGACTCGGCATCGCGGCCGAGCAGGTAATAAACGGTGGCGCGCTTGTTCCAGCCTTCGGCGAACTCGGGTTTGCGGCGCACCACCTCGTCGAAGGTCGCAAGCGCATCGTCGAGCTTCGCGGCCTGCATTTGCGCGACCCCGCGCGCGAGCAGGGCGTCGACTGCCGCGTCGCCCGAGCGGCTCCAGATTTGCCAGATCGCGTTGCCAGCCGCCTGCCGCACGCGCGGGTCGTCATCGGTCAGGCGCGCGAGCACCGCGTCTGCATCGTCCATCGCGCCGACCTCGGCCAGCCGCTCGATCGCGACGAAGCGGTCCATCGGGTCGGCCGCGGTCAAGGCGGCGCGCGCATCGTCCGCTGTCAGCGTGGCAGCCGGCGCCGCCCCGGCAGCGAGTGCCGCCGCCAGCAGCATGATTCGGATCAGGACTGTGCGCATGGTGTTACCTCGAATCGACGATGGACCTGGATGCAATGTACCGGCGCTTCGATGTTCACGCTGGCGGGTCGATTTGTCGGTCGATCGAGGCACAGTTTTTCGCGCGAATTGTTCCTGCATCATTGATGCCTGCAAGATTCAAGGAGGACGCACCGATGGCAAAGATGTGGATGATCCGCGGAGAAGCCGGTCGCTACTACGACGACTTTCGCGACCGCAGCATCGCCGGAATCGGCTGGAGCGAGTTCGCGGGCAAAGCGAAGGTCGGAATGAGCCGCGAGGAGTTGCTCGTGCTCTATCAGGCGAGCACGCCGGGCATGAAGCAGGGCACTGCGATTTCGGGCGCATCGCAGGTATGGCGTTTCCTGAACGAAATATCGCAAGGTGATTGGGCCGTCACCTACTCTCCGCAGAACCGCACCTATTCGGTTGGCAAGGTCACGGGAGACGCGCGCCACAGCCCCGAACTCGCCGACGATGGCATCGCTCTCGTGCGGCCGGTGCAATGGTTCACCGAAGAAGTCGACCGCGACAACCTTTCCCAAGCCAGCAAGAACACGCTCGGCTCGACGATGACAGTGTTCGTTGTCGGACCGACTGCGGCCGACGATTTGCTCGCCCACGCGCAAGGCAAGCCGACGCCCAAAAGCGTGGTTGAGAAAGAGCGCGAGGAAGCGGTCGTCGATCCGATCGCCGATGTCGAGAGTCTCGCGCTCGAACGCATCAAGGACATGGTCAGCCTGCTGGACTGGAGCGAGATGCAGGATCTCGTAGCCGGGCTGCTGCGCGCGATGGGCTACAAGACCCAGGTTTCGCCCGCGGGTGCGGACCGCGGCCGCGACATCATTGCGTCACCCGACGGCTTCGGCTTCGAGAATCCACGCATCGTGGTCGAGGTCAAACACCGAAGCGGCGCGATGGGCAGCCAATCGATCCGCAGCTTTCTCGGCGGCCGGCACAAAGACGATCGCGGTCTTTATGTCAGCACCGGCGGCTTCACCAAGGACGCCTGGTACGAAGCCGACCGCGCGCAGGTCCCGTTGACGCTCTGGACGCTCGACAACCTGGTTCGTACCCTCGTCGATCACTACGACCAAACCGACACCGAAACCAAACGCCTCGTTCCGCTCAAGCGGCTCTACGTGCCGGCGTAGGTGTGAAGCAAGAGGAGTAGCTGTCGTTCGGGATCGGATGTTGCAGCCACGCCCGATGCGGCGTTGTTCAAGCTGCTGATCCGGCAGGGGTTCAGATAAAAAGTGCCTGAAACGACCGCCCTGCGTTCGCAGGCAGCTACTATTTCAATAGCAATTGACGCGATCTCAATCGCCTACGGCTTGCGCAAAATCGCCTGCCAGGCCGCATCGGCTTCGCTTTGATACTGCTTCCAGTCGCCCTTCAGCCAGCGCTGGCGTCCGCGCTCGGCATAAAACAAATGCAGATCGTCGCCGAAGAATTCCCAGACTTCGCCACCGGTTTCGATCAGGCCTTCGCCGAGCGACAGCGCGTTGGCGCAATGGCCGTTGTAGCGCGGTACATAGGCGGCGGGGTCGGCGGCGAATTTGTCGGCGCTTTCTTTCGAGGCGAAGCGCCAAGTCGCGCCAAGGTACTCGACCTCGAAACGGCGCTCGCCCGAGGCCACGGAATGCTGGTTGGCAGTCTTGCTGGCGCGATACGACACAGGATCTTTGCCGCCGATCGCGAGCCGCCCCAGGCCGCTCGCGCTGACCGGCTCGGCGGCGAAGGCGTGCGATGCGAGCAGCACAAGGCCGAGGCAAAACATTCGAATGAGATTCATGGCGGCAGTCGTGCGCGAACCCGGGTCCGGCGATGGTTCAAAGCCTCGATTGTGACGCGAGCGACTACACTTTTTCGCTCTTGAAAGTCGATTTCGAATGCCGACACGCACCTTTCGCGTCCATTGCAAACGCATTGCGATCCGGATGCTCCTGCTCCTGGCAGCGTTCGCCGGCAGCGCGATGGCGGGCGAGGTGCGGGTCGCGGTCGCGGCCAATTTCGCAGCCCCGATCAAGGCGATGACGGACGACTTCCGCCAGCGCACAGGACACACGCTGATAGCGAGCTTCGGATCGACCGGCAAGTTCTACGCCCAGATCTCCAACGGCGCGCCGTTCGACGTATTGCTGGCCGCCGATGAAGCCACGCCGTTGCGGCTGGTGGAAGACGGCAAGGCGCTCGGTGCCAGCCGCTTCACCTATGCAATCGGACAACTGGCGCTTTGGTCGGCTGACCCGAAGCGGGTCGATGCGAACGGCGAGGTTCTTCGCAACGGCGACTTTCGCAAGATTGCGCTGGCCTCACCGAAACTGGCGCCGTATGGCGCGGCGGCGATCGAAACCTTGCAGCATTTGGGCTTGCTGAAAGCGCTCGAGCCGCGCTTCGTTCTCGGCGAAAGCGTCGGACAGGCCTATGGCTTTGTCGCGAGCGGCAATGCCGAACTCGGCTTCGTCGCGCTGTCGCAGGTGCTGGACCACGGTGTTCTGAAAAGCGGCTCGCTCTGGACCGTGCGTGAGTCGCTGCACGCGCCGATTCGGCAGGATGCGGTGCTGCTGCGGCACGGCGAAGGCAATCCCGCCGCACAAGCGCTGCTCGACTATCTGAAGGGCGCGAATGCGCAAATGTCGATTCGCACTTTCGGCTATCGGGTCGAGCCATGAATGGCGGCGCTGTGGTGCGCGTAGCCACCTCTGCCCCGGCGTCCATCCGGTGGGAACACAGGCGATCGGAACCCGCGCCATGCTGAGTGCCTCCGACTGGGGCGCGATCGGCCTCACCCTCCAGCTCGCCGGGCTCACCACGGCGATCCTGATCGTGCTGGCCACCCCGCTCGCATGGTGGCTCGCGCGCACGCGCTCACGCGCACGCAGCGCAGTGGCGGCGCTGGTGGCGATGCCGATCGTGCTGCCGCCGACGGTGATCGGCTTCTACCTGCTGGTCGCGCTCGGGCCGAACGGGCCGCTCGGGCGCCTCACCCAAACCGCGGGTCTGGGCCTGTTGCCCTTTACCTTCGCGGGGTTGGTGCTGGCGTCGGTGATCTATTCGCTGCCCTTCGTGGTGCAGCCGATCGCGCAAGCCTTCGGGCAAATCGACGACGACCTGCTCGAAACCGCGGCCACCTTGCGCGCCGGTCCGCTCGACCGCTTCTTGCACATCGCGCTGCCGATGGCGCGGCCCGGCTATCTGGTGGCCGCTGTCATGGGCTTCGCGCACACGGTCGGCGAGTTCGGCGTGGTGCTGATGATCGGCGGCAACATTCCGGACCGCACGCGCGTGGTGTCGCTGCAGATCTACGAGCATGTCGAAGCGCTCGAATACGGCCAGGCGCATCTGCTGTCGGCATTGATGGTCGGGTTTTCGTTCATCGTTCTTTTTGCGTTGTATCTGGCCGACCCGGCGCGGCGTCGCGGATGAGCGCTGTCAGCCACCCGGGCGACGGCGGCATTCGCGCGCGATTGCAACTCGCGCGGCCGGGCTTTTTGCTCGATGCCGATCTCGCGCTGCCAGCGCTCGGCGTCAGCGCGCTGTTCGGCCCCTCGGGTTGCGGCAAGACGACCTGCCTGCGCGTTCTGGCGGGGCTGGAGCCGGCATCGACGAGTCGCATCGACGTCGGCGGCACTTTGTGGGAAGACATCGCGACGCGACGCTTCACGCCGCCCCACCGGCGGCCGGTCGGTTATGTGGCTCAGCAGACGCGGCTCTTTCCGCATCTCGACCTGGCGCGCAATCTGCAGTTCGGCATGGCCCGCGTGCCCGAGCGCGATCGGCGATTGCGCCTGGCGCCGACGGTCGAAGCGCTAGGCCTCGGCGCCCTGATGCATCGCCGACCTCATGAACTCTCGGGCGGCGAATTGCAGCGCGCGGGCATCGCACGTGCGCTCGTCACCAGTCCGCGGCTGCTGTTGCTCGACGAACCACTCGCCGCGCTCGATGCAGAACGCAAGGCCGAGCTGATGCCCTACCTCGAGCGCCTCCATCGCTGGCTCGACATACCGATGATTTACGTGACCCATGCGCCCGACGAAGTCGCGCGGCTGGCCGACCATCTGGTGCTGATGGAAGCCGGCCGGGTCATCGCGAGCGGACCGGTCGCCGAGGTGCTCGCATCGGGCCGATCCGCCGCATTGAAGGGCGACCGCGCCGGCGCGCTGGTGCGGGCGGTCGTCGCCGGGTATGACCCGCACTACCAACTGCTCGAACTCGCATTCGACGGCGGGCGCCTTTTTCTGACCGGCGCTGCGCGACCGATCGGCGAGCCGGTTCGGCTCTTCGTCCAGGCGCGCGACGTGAGCCTCGCACGCAGCGCAGCCGCTGATTCGAGCGTGCTCAACATGATCGAAGCCACCGTGAGTGCGATCGACGACGACGCGCCGGGGCAGAAGATGGTTCGGCTGGATGCCGCTGGCGCGATGCTCCTCGCGCGCGTGACGCACCGCTCATGCGAATCGCTCGGCCTGGCGCCGGGCCAACGCGTATTCGCCTATGTCAAGGGCGTGGCGATTGTCGGTTGAACTGCCTGGGTTGCTATTATTAAAATAGCTGTCTGCGCATGCAGGGCGTGCGTTTCAGGCGCTTTTGGCTTAAATTTTCGGATTCGATGCAAGGCACGTTTACTCGTTCGAATCTGCATTCGGAAAGAACAACTGCTCGCCGTCGATCTTGTAACTCGCAATCGTTTTCTGGCCATCGGGCGATCTGACCCATAGGGCGAACTTCTTCGCATCGGCGCTGTTCAGCTGCGGAAATTTTTCGGGGCTTACCACCATCACGCCGTACTGGTTGAAAAGGCGCTTGTCTCCCTCGACCAGCACCGCCAGATCCTGGCGGTTTTTGAAGTTGAGCCAGGTGCCGCGGTCGCTCAGCACATATGCGCTGCTCGATGCCGCGATGTTGAGCGCCGGTCCCATGCCGCAACCGCATTCCTTGAAACCGGAACCTTTCTGCGCTTCGGACACGGGTTGGCCGGCGTCGGCGATGCCGGTTTGCATCCACAGCCGCTTTTCGGCCGCGTCGGTGCCGCTTTTGTCGCCGCGCGAGATGAGTTGCGCATTGCTGCCGGCGATTTTCTTCAATGCAGCTGCGATGTCGTCGCCTCCAACATGCGCTGGATCGCTCTTCGGCCCGATCAGCACGAAGTCGTTGTACATGACCGGATAGCGTTTGTCGGCAAAACCTTCGGCGACGAATTTTTCTTCAGCCGCCTTGTTGTGCACGAACAGCACATCGGCGTCGCCGCGCCGGGCCATGTCGATCGCCTGGCCGGTGCCGACCGCGACGACCTTGGTGTCGATGCCCGTGGCCTTTTTGAACACCGGCAAAAGGTACGTGAACAAGCCCGATTGTTCAGTCGACGTGGTCGATGCCATCGTGATCGTGCCGGCTTGGGCGATCTGGGCATGCGCGACATTTGCTACGAAAAATATAGCTGCGAGCGCAAACACAGCGGGCGCTGCGGCATTAAAACGCTTGAATCTTTTCATCCGGTTTCTCCTTTGACGAACAGTCGAGCTTCTTCGGGCAATGGCCCGTCGAAGAATTCATGCACCGGCAAATCGGCCACCAGCCGACCTGCTTCGAGATAGATCACCCGGCTCGCGAGCCGTTTGACCTGGCCAAGGTTGTGGCTCGCAAAAATCAGGGTGCGGCTTTCGGCGCAACTGGCGATCAATGCCTCGACCTCGCGCTTGGCCGTCGGGTCGAGGCTGGCGGTGGGCTCGTCGAGCAGCAGCACCTCGGGTTGCATCGCCCAGGCTCGCGCCAGCGCGAGGCGCTGCTGCTGACCGCCCGACAGCGCGCGCGCATTGCGCCTGGCTTGTGCATCGAGCCCGACGCGCGCCAGCGCACCGCGCGCAGCCAGACGCGCCGCCGACCAGCCCATGCCGCGCAACCACAGCGCGAGCGCGACGTTGCTCTCGGCAGATACACGCAGCATGTGCGGGCGCTGAAACAGCATGGCCTGGCGGCTCGTAGCGATGTGGCTTTCGAACTTTCCCGCAGCGTGTGGCAACAAGCCGTGCAGCAAGCGCAGCAAGCTGCTTTTGCCGCTGCCGTTGGCGCCGATCAGCGCGACGCGCTCGCCGGCCTCGATGGACAGCGACACATCGCGCAGGGCATCGACGCGGCCGAAGCGCACAGCGACATCTTGCAGCGAGAACAGCGTCTCGCGATGGGCGACCCGCGTACCGATGGCGGTCGCCGAAGGCATGTCCGCCGCGGTCATCGAACCGTCTTTCGAGGCACGAAATCCACGCTGAAGGACGACTGCGCGCGTCATGGCGCGGGCCTCGCCACCGCAACGAGATTCATCGCATCGACCGCGCCGCCATCGACCCGCTCGCGCCAGCGCTTGAGCAGCGCGATCACGATGTTGAGCGCGAGCACGACCAGCAGCAGAACCAGGCCGAGCGCGAGCGCCAGAGGCAAGTCGCCTTTGCTGGTTTCGAGCGCGATCGCGGTCGTCATGACGCGCGTGAAGCCGTCGATGTTGCCGCCGACCACCATCACCGCACCGACTTCGGAGACGGCGCGGCCGAAAGCAGCGATCAGCACCGTCATCAAGGCGTAGCGCTCGTCCGCGATGAGCAGCAGGGCGCGTGTCAGCCGGCCGGCGCCGAGCGAACGCAACTGCTCGCCATGCGCGCGGTCGGCGTCTTCGATCGTCTGGCGGGTCAATGCCGTGACCACCGGCAGCACCAGCAGGCTTTGGGCGATCACCATCGCCTTGAAGCTGAACAGCCAGCCCAGAAAGCCCAGCGGCCCCGATCGGGACAACAGCAGGTAGACGATCAGGCCGACGACCACCGACGGCAGCGCGAGCATCGTGTTAAGCACGACCAGCACCAGCCCGCGTCCGGCGAATCGCACAACACCGAGCCATGCGCCCAGAATCAGACCCACGCCACACGCCAGCGCGCAGGCAGTGGCACTCACTGCCAGCGAGCGGCCGACGATTTCAAGCAGCGCCGGATCGCCCGATGCGATCAACGAGGCTGCGGCCACGAGGCTGGCTGAAAAAGTGTCCATGGGGTTTGCAATCGTCTGCCAGTATCGAAAATGTGATGATCTAACCTATGCAAATGCTTGCATAGGTTGCTCTATTTCAGGGTTTCTCCACCTCATCGCCGCCGCCGATGCCGCCGCAGATCGACTTCTCCTACGAACTGGCGACCGACCGCGCGGGCAACGGGCCGATCGGCAATCGGCTCATGGCCACGCTCGAAGCCGTGCGCGCGCAGGGCTCGATCGGCACCGCCGCGCGCGCGCTCGACCTGTCGTACCGCCATGTCTGGGGCGAACTCAAGCGCTGGGAGTCGCAGTTGGGCGAGGCATTGGTGGTGGCCGAGCCGGGCCGGCATGCCCGGCTGTCGCCTTTTGCCGAACGCTTGCTATGGGCCGAGCGCCAGGCCCAGGCGCGCGTTGCGCCGCAAATCGAGGCTTTGCGGGCGGAGCTCGAGCGGGCGTTCGCGCTGGCTTTCGATGCGCGCACTCAGGTTCTGAATCTGCATGCGAGCCACGACGACGCATTGGCGCAACTGCGCGTTCATGCCGCGGCGAGCGCGGGGCTCCAACTGGACATTCGCTTTACCGGCAGCGTCGATGCGATTCGCGCGCTGAACCAGGGGCGCTGCGCGATGGCCGGTTTTCATACGCTCGAGCGCCCGCCGGTCGGCTCGCTCGCCCAGCGCACCTATAAATCGCTGCTGAAACCCGGGCAGCACAAGCTGATCGGCTTTGCGCGTAGGACGCAAGGGCTGATCGTCGCGCCGGGCAATCCGCTGGCGCTCGGCTCGCTCACGGACGTGGCGGTTTGCCGCGCGCGCTTTGTGAACCGCGCGATCGGCACCGGCACCCGCGTGGTGCTCGACGAACTGCTCGCGCGCGATGGCCTCACCCCCGACCGAATCGAAGGCTACGCACGCGATGAACCATCCCACGCAGCCGTGGCCCATGCGGTCGCGGCCGGAAACGCCGACGCCGGACTCGGGCTCGCATCGGCCGCGCTTGCCGCCTCGCTCGGCTTCGTGCCGCTGGTGCACGAGCGCTATCACCTGGCCTGCCTCAAGTCGGCGCTCGACGAGCCTGCGACGCGAGCGCTGCTGGCCTTGCTGGCGAGTGCGGCGTGGCGGCACCGGCTCGGCACCCTGCCCGGTTACGAAAGCGCGGCGAGCGGGCAGGTGCAGTCGCTGCGAACGCTGCTTCCCTGGTGGCATTTTCGAAAGAAAAAGGCCTGAAACTTAGACTGGACGGGCGCAGAAAGCTATATTAAACATAGCAAATGGCATGCTGAGTCTTGGCGCTTACCAGATCGCGCAAGTCCTGAATCCGTAAAAACCGTCGCGCTCGCCGGGCCATGCGAAGCCGCGGCGGCGCGCGTCGGCCAGCCGCAGCGGCGTGGCGAACGAGGCGCCGCGCAACACCCGCGCCCGGCCGAACGCGGGCTCGGGATCGAATGGCGTTCCGGCGCTCCACGGATCGGTCCTGAAACCGGGCCAGGCGCGCAAGGTGCCAGCAGTCCACTCGTGCACTTCGCCCCAGCCGAAGCCGCGCGCACCGGCGGTGTGCGCGGCGATCTCCCATTCGACCTCGGTCGCGATCCGTCGACCGGCCCAGCGGGCCCACGCGTCGGCTTCCCACCAGCTCAGATGAACCGCAGCCTGATTACCGGCAACGCGCACCTCGCGACCGAAGCGCAGTTGCACCACCGATCCGCCGAGGATCTTCTGGATATAGCGGGGTTTGCAATGCTTCGTCTGCAAGTCGGCGCCAAGGGTTTTCAGCCGCCATTGCCAGCCTTCGGGTTGCCACAAATCTTCGCGCTCGTAGCCATCGTCCAGGGCAAATTCGGCGAACTGATGCCAGCTGACCGGCTGGGCATCGATCTCGAACTCGGGAACGTCGAGCGCCATCACGCCTTGCTCCTGCGCAAAACAAAAGCTGCTGTCGTTGCGCCCCAGTTCCCAGCGGATGGCGGGCAGCCACAGCGGCTCTCGCTGGACGCCGGCATCGGACAGTTCAATATCGATTGCTTCGACACTTGACGATTCTTCGGCTCCGGCATTCCCGCCCAAGCGCAGGCCGAGCCGCTGTGCGATGACCACGAATTGCTCCGCGCAAAGGTCCTCGTAAAACAGCGCCAGCCGCCAAAAATAAAGGCCCGAATCGGTGTGCGCTGCATGCGCGAGCAGCTCGAGCGAGGTTTCCATGCTTTCGAGCAGGTAGGCGCGGGTGTCGCCTGTGGTCGGGAGATCGGGCGGCTCGCGCGACGCGCGCTCGCGCAGCAGGTTTTGTGCCGGATCCCACCATCCATCGGCGCGCGGGTCGAGCGGGCCGAGCCGCGTCGGTCGCGCAGGGCAGGCGACACCCAGCGCGCGCTGCACGTTGCGTGCGATCCACCATTCGCCGAACCATCCGATATGGCCTGCAAGCCACAGCGGAAGCGAGCGAACATCGCGCCACGGCTCTGTCGAATGCATCGACGGGCCGAGCAGTTCCTCGAAACGCGCCAGAAGTCGCAAAGTCCGGTTGCGCGCATCGATCAGGGCGAGCGACAACAGATCGGGCCCCGCGCTTTGAATGGACGGCGAATCGATTCCGCGCAGCTGGTGCGATCGACCGGGCGGAAGGCACGGAATTCGCGAGGATCGGAGCGGGGACTGAGACATGGAATCGAATGGATGCAAAAGCGCAGTGCGGGGCGGTGGTGGTCGGTTTAGCTGCTGCGCCCGAGGATGCTCTGTGTAATTGCCCGCGCCTACTTCATGATGCAAGCGATGCTTGCCGAGCTTAGGGGAATACCCGCCATTCGAAACAGCATTTCGCATGGTGCCAGCCGATAGAATTCGCCCGTCCGTTATCGGGCATGTGCCCCGCGGATGGGCCCGACAATGCGCGCGCTCATCGTGCGCATCGCGTGGGTGAATGCGTTTGGCGGCACACATCCGATTCACTGCTCCTTTTTCAAATCCATCCAGGGAACAGGCATGCAAGCCCTCTTGAAACTATCGCGCGGCATCGATTGGCTCAACGAACACATCGGTCGTTGGGCCATCTGGCTGATTTTGGCGTCGACCATCATCAGCGCGATCAACGCGGTCGTGCGCAAGATTTTCAATGTCAGCTCGAACGCGTACCTCGAGGTGCAGTGGTACTTGTTCGCGGCTTCGTTTTTGATCGTTGCGGGCTACACCTTGCTGCACGGCGAGCATGTGCGCATCGATGTGCTCGCCAGCCGCTTCTCGCGTCGAACCCAGGTCTGGATGGAAGCGTTCGGATTTGCTTTTTTCCTGACGCCGGTCTGTCTGGCGGTGCTTTATTTCAGCTGGCCGTTTTTCATCAACGGCTATCGCTCGGGCGAGATGTCGAACAACTCGGGCGGACTGATTCGCTGGCCGGTCTACGCGATGCTGCCGCTCGGCTTTGCGCTGCTGCAGCTGCAAGGCATTTCGGAGTTCATCAAGCGCATCGCGTTCCAGCAAGGTCTGATCGAGGATCCGGCGAGCCGCAAAGACCAGAAGACCGCAGAGGAAGAACTGGCCGAATCGATCCGACGCCTCGCCGAGGGCAAAGAGGCTGCGGCCGGCGACAAGGCTTGATCCGACCGAACCGAGAAGTACCCCATGGAATTCCTCACCGCCAATTTCGCCCCGATCATGTTCGCGGGCCTGATCCTGTTCCTGCTGTTCGGCTTTCCGGTGGCGTTCAGCCTCGGCGCCTGCGGCTTGTTCTTTGCCTTCCTCGGTATCGAACTGCATGTTTTGCCCGAGGCACTGATGCAGGCGCTGCCGCTGCGCATCTTCGGCATCATGCAGAACGACACGCTGCTCGCGATTCCGTTCTTCACGCTCATGGGACTGATCCTCGAGCGCAGCGGCATGGCCGAGGACCTTCTGGAAACCATCGGCCAACTGTTCGGCTCCCTGCGCGGCGGCCTGGCACTCGCGGTCGTCTTCGTCGGTGCGCTACTGGCCGCAACGACCGGCGTCGTGGCGGCTTCGGTGATTTCGATGGGCCTTATCTCGCTGCCGATCATGATGCGTTACGGCTTCGACCGGCGGCTGGCAACCGGGATCATTGCGGCGTCGGGAACGCTCGCACAGATCATTCCGCCATCGCTGGTGCTGATCGTGCTGGCCGACCAGCTCGGCCGCAGCGTCGGCGACATGTATAAGGGCGCCTTCCTGCCCGGCTTCATCCTGGTCGGCATGTACACCGGCTATGTCGTACTGGTGGCCATCTTCAAGCCGACCTGGGCGCCCGCCATGCCGCCCGAAGCCCGGACGCTGCGGGAACCCAGCGGCAAAAGCGGCATGCTGTCGCTCGGCGTACTCACCGCGCTGTGCGCGGGCCTGGCGATCTGGGTCGGCGAGAACTATGCACAGGTGCAAAGCTGGGTCACGAACCAGCCGGTGACCACGGTGCCGACCGACGAGACGATCGTCGTCTCGCTTGTCGGCGCAGTCGTCCTTGCCCTGGTCGTGGCGCTCGTCAACAAGTTGCTTCGGCTCGGCCTGCTCTCGCGGATGGCCGAGCGCGTGACGTTCGTGCTGATCCCGCCGCTGCTCTTGATGTTCCTGGTGCTCGGAACGATCTTTCTGGGCGTCGCGACGCCGACCGAAGGCGGCGCGATGGGCGCGCTCGGCGCGCTCATCCTGGCGGGGGTGCGAGGGCGGATCACATTTCCACTGCTCAAGCAGGCGCTCAACACCACCACCAAACTGTCGTGCTTCGTTCTTTTCATTCTGGTCGGCTCGACCATCTTCAGCCTGACATTCCAGGGCGTGGACGGCCCGCGTTGGGTCGAGCACCTGCTGACGGGATTGCCGGGCGGCGAGATCGGCTTCCTGATCGTCGTGAACGTGCTGATTTTTTTCCTCGCGTTCTTTCTCGATTTCTTCGAGCTGTCGTTCATCGTGGTGCCACTGCTCGCGCCTGTCGCGCAAAAGCTCGGTATCGACCTGGTCTGGTTCGGCATCCTGCTCGGGGTGAACATGCAGACCTCGTTCATGCACCCGCCGTTCGGCTTTGCCCTGTTCTATTTACGCAGCGTCGCACCGACCAAGGAGTACACCGACCGCGTCACGAAGAAGACGATTCAGCCCGTCAAGACAACCGATATCTACTGGGGCGCGGTGCCCTTCGTGTTTATCCAGATCATCATGGTCGGCCTCATCATTGCTTTCCCCGCCATCGTTTCGAGCGGGCTCGGAAAGAAACCCGTCTACGACCTCGATGCGGTGCGGCGAGAAATGGAAGCGACGATGCGTGCCGGCGAAAGCACCGAACCGCCAGCTCCGAGCCCGACGCCCGGCGAGGCTGCCCCGCCGTCGAACTCGACATTCAACAGCGATGACGACCCGATGAAGGCGTTGCAGAATTCATTGAAGCGTCAGCAAGAAAGCAAATAGCGCGGCGCCCGCCCCGACGTGGATCGGGCGGGCTTCGAGGCGCTGGCCCGGAGCGCTTCTCAAAATCGCATCGACGGGTGCTGAATAGCGCTCGCCACCGCATTCATCTATTCCGGGGAACGACAACGTTGCGTTTGGCGTCTTCCGCATACGCGAAAGTCACCAAACCGTTCTTGATTTTTCCCATGACGAGCATGTTGGGCGTCATCGCGTCCTTGTTCGTGGCGCTGAACGGCTTGTCGTACGTTGCCACCACACCGTAGTGAACTCTGCTCAAGTTCTCCAGATTGTTCTTGATCGATGGCCCCGTCAATTTGCCGCCCTTCACGTTGAATATCGCCTTTGCAAGCAGGTAGGTCGCGTCGTAGGCTTGCGCGCCGGCCATGGGCACTTCCATTTTCTTCAGCTCGTACGCCTGCATGTAGTCCCTTAGAAACGTGCCGCGGCGCTCGTTGGTCGGCTCCGCGATGAAGCTCTGTGACATCAGGGCGCCTTCGGCGGCATCGCCTCCACCCTTGACGAAGGACGGAAAGGACAAAGGCCAGGCGCCGACCATCGGCACGTTCCAGCCCATCGCCTGCTTGCCACGCGCGATGGTCGCGTTTTCGGGGCCGACCGTATAGGAAAAAACGACGCTGGCGTTGGCCGCGCGGGCGGCGCTGAGCTCTTCGGTCAGATCCTTGACGCCCAACGGAAAGCGGCCGACGTAAACCGGTTCGAGTCCATGTTGCTGAAGCGCCTTTTTGACATCGAGCAGGCCGGCCTCTCCGTAGCCGGTGCTGTCCGCGAGCACAGCGACGCGCGTCAAGCCGCGCTTCAACAAATCGCTGACGATAAAGGGGGCCTGAATCGCATCGGGTGGCGACGTTCTGAAAATAAAGCTTTCACCCGGAGGAAACGTCGCGGTGATCGGTGTTCCGGTGGCGCACGGAACAATGAGGGGAACCTTGGCGTCTTCGAATTCCTTGATCGATTTAAGTGCGACGCCCGTGTTGCAGAACCCGATCGCTGCCACCACGCCTTCTTTGACAAGCTCTTTGGAACCTTTGAGCCCGACCTCGGGCGTTCCCTGATCGTCTTTGACAATCAACTCGATTCGCCGACCCAGATAACCGCCGTACCGGTTGATTTCCGCCACCGCGAGCTTGGCGCCGTTGGCCATCGGAATTCCGAAATCCGACGACGGGCCGGTCATCGGTCCGATCAAGCCGATCTTGACCGACGCCACCTGATCGCCCGGGGCTGACAGGGGTTGCGAATAGGCCGCCGTACAGACCGCACTGGCTGCCAACCATGCCGCCGCCGACAGGGTGAGTTGCTTCATATCGAATCCTTGTGAGTTATCAGCCGAAAGCTTTGAAACATTCGGATGCATTTTCGACGGTTCCGCTTCTGCTGTCTTGCCTGCAGCGCGTTTTGAGAGCACGGCGACGCCTGTCGCGCGACATATGTCACGCGGGGTAGCAGTGATCTGCTCGCGTTATGTGCAACCGCGTCGTTGCCCTCCGCAACGAGGCCAGGTCGGCCGAGCGCGCTGATACGGCACATCATTCGCAATCAAGCGCTCCGAGCTTCGATGCGAATTGCCGAGTGCCTGGTGCCATATCTGAAGCCGTCGGGCACAGCGCCGCTCCGAATAAAAAAAGGCTCCGCAACGCGGAGCCTTTTTACGTTGAGCGAACGCTTGTACGAATCGCGCTCAGAGCTTGACGCTGGACATAAATCCGTCGAACCGGCTTTCGGCGAAGCGGAACCACAACACCTGGTCGCGCTGGAAATCGCGCATGTCGGCGTAGATTTTTTTCCAGTCTTCGCTCTTGGCGCTGTTCTCTTCGAACACTTGCTGAGACGCCTTGAACGACGCTTCCATGATCGCTTGCGAAAACGGAAGCACCTTGGTGCCCGACGCGACGAGTTGCTTGAGGGCCTTGGGATTCAACGCGTCGTATTTGGCCAGCATGTCGGCCGCGGCATAGGCGGATGCGGCATTGACGATGGCTTTGTACTCCGCCGACAACCCGTCGAAGGCCTTCTGGTTGATGAAAAAGTCGACCTCCGGACCACCTTCCCACCAGCCAGGGTAGTAGTAGAACGGCGCGACCTTGTTGAAGCCCAATTTCTGATCGTCGTACGGACCGACCCACTCGGCAGCGTCGATGGTGCCTTTTTCGAGCGACTGATACACCTCGCCGGCAGGAATGCTCTGCGGGACCGAGCCGAGTTTGGTCAACACGTCACCGACCAAACCACCGCCGAGCCGCATCTTGAGGCCCTTGAAATCGTCCACGGTCTTCATTTCCTTGCGGAACCAGCCGCCCATCTGGGTGCCGGTGTTGCCGCCGTTGAAACTGACCATGCCGTACTTGGCATAGAACTCGTTCATCAGCTTGCGGCCGTTGCCATGCATCATCCACGCATTCATCTGGCGCGCGTTGAAGCCGAAGGGCACGGCCGAACCGAACGCAAACGCGGGATTCTTGCCGTAAAAATAATAAGGCACCGTGTGGCACATCTCGACCGAACCCTGCTGCACGCCATCGACCACGCCGAATGCGGGCATCAGTTCGCCGGCAGCATGAACCGTGACCTCGAACTTGCCGCCCGTCATGTCCTTGACGGCCTTGGCAAATACGTCCGCGCCACCGTAAATCGTGTCGAGCGACTTCGGAAAACTGGACGCGAGGCGCCAGCGCACTGCCGCCTGCGCGTGAACTGCGGGCGCAATGCCAGCCGCGAGGACGCCGGCAATACCAGCGTTCTTGATGATGGAACGACGATCCATTGATAAAACTCCAAATACGTGAATGAAAGCGGGGCTTGTGGCCCCGCAACGGACTTCGATAACTCCGCTCACATTGTAAAAACTCTTTTCACAGCGACTCGCCGGGGTTTTCCCTGCGCAAATCCCGCGCTTCTTCGTGATCGTTGCGATCGTTGCGCTGCGCCCGATGCTCATGGCCTCGGACCCAGTCGTGTACCGCGGCTTCGATGCCAGCGGCGTCCAGACCTATCGCCGCGAGCAATTTCGCCGGGTCGCCGTGTTCGATGAATTTGTCCGGCAAGCCCAAGTGCAGCAGTGGCTTCTGGATGCTCGCTGCTGCCAGCGCTTCGGCGACCGCGCTGCCGGCGCCGCCCATGACCGCACCCTCTTCGATCGTGACGAGAAGATCGTGGTCGGCAGCAACCTGCATCAGCAACTCGCGATCGAGCGGCTTGACCCATCGCATGTTCACCACGGTCGCATCGAGCGCTTCGGCGGCCTTCAGCGCCGGGTACAGCAGGGTGCCGAAAGCCAGCATCGCGACGCGCGGCCGATCGTCGTTTTTATCTGACCCCGAGCGTGCACGGCGCCGCACTTCCCCTTTGCCGAACGGCAGCCCGTCGAGCGACGCCGGAGGCACGACGCCGGCGCCCGCGCCGCGCGGATACCGCACCGCAACCGGATGGTTCTGCGCGAAACCGGTCGACAGCAACTGTCGGCATTCGGCCTCGTCGGCGGGGCAGGCGATGGCCATGTTCGGCACGCAACGCAGGAAGACGATGTCGTAAGCGCCCGCATGGGTCGCGCCATCGGCGCCGACCAGGCCTGCGCGATCGAGCGCAAAAAGCACGGGCAGGTTCTGAATCGCCACATCGTGAATCAACTGGTCGTAGCCGCGCTGCAGAAAAGTCGAGTAAATCGCGACCACCGGCTTCTGGCCTTCGCAAGCGAGACCCGCGGCGAAGGTGACGGCATGCTGTTCGGCGATGCCGACGTCGAAGTAGCGATCGGGAAAGCGCTGCTCGAACTCGACCAGCCCCGAGCCCTCCCGCATCGCAGGCGTGATGCCGACGACCCGGTCGTCCACAGCCGCCATGTCGCACAACCATTCGCCGAAGACCTGGGTGAATGTTTTCTTCGGCGCCGGGCTGCCGGGTGCGGCCTTGACCAGACCGACCAGCGGATCGAATTTGCCCGGTCCGTGATAGGCGACCGGATCGGCCTCGGCCAGCTTGTAGCCCTGGCCCTTTTTGGTGACCACATGCAGGAATTGCGGCCCTTCGAGATGACGCAAATTCTCGAGCGTCGGCACCAGCGAATCGAGATCGTGGCCATCGATCGGACCGACATAGTTGAAGCCGAACTGCTCGAACAGGGTCGCAGGCACCACCATGCCCTTGGCATGCTGCTCGAAGCGCTTGGCCAGCTCGAACAGCGGCGGCGCGTTGCGCAGCACGGTCTTGCCGACGTTCTTGGCCGCCGCGTAGAAATTGCCGCTCATGAGTTGGGCGAGATAGCGATTCAACGCGCCGACCGGCGGGCTGATCGACATGTCGTTGTCGTTCAGGATCACAAGCAGCCGGCAATCGCAGACGCCCGCATTGTTGAGCGCCTCGAAGGCCATGCCGGCCGTGAGCGCGCCGTCGCCGATGATCGCGACCGCATGCCGGTCTTCGCTTTTCTGCTTCGCGGCCATCGCCATGCCGAGCGCAGCCGAGATGCTGGTCGAAGAATGGGCCGTACCGAAAGTGTCGTATTCACTTTCGGCGCGCTGCGGAAAGCCCGAGATGCCGCCGAGCTGGCGCAAGCTGGGCATCCGGTCGCGCCGCCCGGTGAGAATCTTGTGCGGATAGGTCTGGTGCCCGACGTCCCACACCAGCCGGTCGTACGGCGTGTTGAACACATGGTGCAACGCCACCGTCAATTCGACCGTGCCGAGGTTGGAACTCAGATGACCGCCGGTGCGCGAAACGTTCTCGAGCACGCAGGTGCGAACTTCGTCGGCCAACTGCTTGAGCTGCTCGCGATCGAGCTTGCGCAGCGCCGACGGGTTGTGAATGGTGGGAAGGATCGGTGTGGTCAATGGCTTGCAGTTCTCAGTTCTTGCGTACGACGATCATGCGGGCCAACGCGGCGAGCGCGGCCGTGTCGGCCAGTTCGCTCGATTCGAGCGCGGCCAGTGCCTCGATCAGCAGCGCATCGGCGCGCGCGCGCGCGCCCGACAGTCCGAGCAACGACACATAGGTCGGCTTGTCGGCGGCCGCATCCTTGCCGGCCGTTTTGCCCAGGGTTTGCGAATCGGCCGTCACATCCAGAATGTCGTCGACCACCTGAAACGCCAGCCCCAGCGCGGCGCCGTAGGCGCGCAACGCCAGCGCTGCAGGCTCTGGCACTACGCCCGCGCATGCTGCGCCCATTTCGACGCTGGCTGCCAGCAGGGCACCGGTTTTAAGCCGATGCATGTGCTGCACTTGCGGCTCATCGAGCGCTTGCCCGACGCTGGCCAGATCGATCGCTTGCCCACCCGCCATGCCTTCGCTGCCCGCCGCCCGCGCGAGCAATGCGCACAGGCGGGCTTGAACAGCACCCGGCACGAATTCGCCCTGTGGCGTCAGCAACTCGAATGCGAGCGCCTGCAATGCATCGCCGGCCAGCAGCGCGCCGGCTTCGCCATAGCGCACATGCACCGTCGGCTTGCCGCGTCGCAAGACATCGTTGTCCATGCACGGCAGATCGTCGTGAACCAGCGAATATGCATGAATGAGCTCGACCGCGCAGCCGGCCCGAAGCGCGGCCTCGAGCAATTTGCGCGCGAAAGGCGCGTCACCGATCCGGTCGAAACCCTTTGCTCCGCCCCCCACCGCTTCGGCTGCCGCGTGCACGAGCAGTGGCCGAAGCCGCTTCCCGCCGCCCGTCACCGCATAGCGCATCGCGTCGCCGAGCGCTTGTGGCGCGCCGCGCCCGACCCAGTGGTCGAGGCCCGATTCGATGCGCGCCAGATGCGGCGCCGACCAGGCGTCGAATTGCCCGAAACTCCATGTGAGGGACACCTGCGTCGCGCCCGTCTGCTTCATCCGGCCGCCCACGGCTTGAGGCTGCCGGCGTCGAGCACCTTGATCTGATCGTCGACCGCCTGCAAGCGCTCCCGACAAAAAGCAAGCAATCGGGTACCGCGCTGGTACCGGGCGAGCAGCTGGTCGAGCGGCAACTGACCCGACTCGAGCGACATCACGAGCTGTTCGAGCTCCTTCAACCCCGCTTCGTAGCTGGCAGGCAACCCGTCGACGTCACCCGCGGACGCAACCGAATCCAATGCATCCGCAGACTCTCGAGAGGCCACGGGACGCGCGGGCTGGGATGACACCTTGGGCATGCGGGCTGTTTTTCAGATGGCAAGCGATATGACTTTTGATTCTAGATCGCTGCTCAAGCCCGGTGGAACGGCCAGATATAGACCCCATCGGCTCGCAATGCAGGCTCGGGATTGCTGCCCGGGATTCGGCGCGATCGGGCATGTCTGGCCGCGTCTGGCCGCGTCTGGCCGAATTACGCCGCTTGCTTCGCCGGGTACACTTGAAAATCCCGATCGCGTTGTTTTCCGTGCGTTCTTCATGCCTTGAGGCGACGCAATTCATCTTCTTCCCCTCCCTGTGGGGAGCTTGGTCAGATCACCTTTCATGACTGATTTAAGTCTTCAACTGCAGCAGGCCGCGAGCCCCCTCCACGTATCGGCGTACTTCAGCGATGAGCTGTATGCAAGCGAGATGCGGGCATTGTTCGCGAGCGGTCCGCGCTATGTCGGCCACAAGCTGGCCGTTCCCGAGGCCGGCAGCTTTCATGCACTGCCGCAGGAGCACGAAGGTCGCGCGCTGATTCACACGCCCAAGGGCGTCGAGTTGATCTCCAATGTGTGTCGCCATCGGCAAGCCTTGATCCTGCAAGGCCGCGGCAACTTGCCGCCTGCCGATGCCGGCAATATCGTTTGCCCCTTGCACCGCTGGACCTACGCGGCAGCCGATCCTCGAACGACCGGCACGCTCATCGGTGCGCCACACTTCGACCAGGATCCCTGCCTGGATTTGGCCAACTACCCGGTCGAGGAATGGAACGGCTTGTTGTTCGAGCGCCAGACCGGCCAGGAAGAAAGCGGCGTCCATCGGCGCAGCGTGGCCGCCGACCTGGCCCAACTCGGACCCAGGGCGGACCTCGATTTTTCGGGCTATGTGTTCGATCGGGTCGCGCTGCACGAATGCGCCTACAACTGGAAGACCTTCGTCGAGGTCTACCTCGAGGACTATCACGTCGGGCCGTTTCATCCGGGATTGGGCCAGTTCGTCACCTGCGACGACTTGCGCTGGGAATTCAACCGCCGGTATTCGGTACAAACCGTCGGCGTCGCGAATCGGCTCGGCCGTGCCGGCAGCCCGGTCTATCAACGCTGGCACGAAGAACTGCTGCGCTTTCGGGATGGCAAGCCGCCGCGCCACGGCGCGATCTGGCTCACCTACTACCCGAACGTGATGGTCGAGTGGTATCCGCACGTCCTCACCGTCTCTACCCTGCACCCGATCGGGCCGCAGAAGACGCTCAATATGGTGGAGTTTTTCTACCCCGAAGAAGTGCATGCCTTCGAGCGCGACTTCATCGAAGCGCAGCAGGCCGCCTACATGGAAACCTGCGTCGAAGACGACGAAATCGCGCTGCGGATGGACGCTGGTCGCAAGGCATTGCTCGCACGCGGCGACGACCAGCGCGGGCCCTATCAAAGCCCGATGGAAGACGGCATGCAGCACTTTCACGAGTGGTACCGCAGCGCCATGTCCAATTCGACATTGCTATAATTTTGATAGCTGTCTGCGCACGTCCACTGGGCTTTTCAGCCACTTTTCACTTATAAGCGAGCGCCATGCAGGCTTTGTGGATGGTGCTCGGCGCGTTCCTGTTCGCGAGCATGGGCGTGTGCGTGAAGTTCGCATCCGAATGGTTTTCGAGCGCCGAACTGGTGTTCTATCGCGGCTTGATCGGCATCGTGTTGCTCGGCCTGATCGCGCGCAGTCGCGGCGTCACGCTTCGCACCGCCTATCCGGCGATGCATGCCTGGCGAAGCCTGATCGGCGTGATCTCGCTCGGAGCCTGGTTCTATGCGATCGGGCAGCTGCAACTGGCCACCGCCCTCACGCTCAACTACATGAGCAGCATCTGGATCGCGGCCTTCATCGTCGGCGGCGCGCTGGTTGCCTGGCGCCCGACGCCGGGGCGCGATCCGGCCCGGCAACGCCCACCCCTGCAAGTGCCGCTGGTGCTCACTGTGCTGGCCGGTTTTGCGGGCGTGCTCGTGATGCTGCGCCCGTCGCTCGGCGAGGGCCAGGGGTTCGCGGCGATGGTCGGCCTCATGTCGGGCTTTACCGCTGCGTTCGCCTACATGCAGGTGATGGCGCTCGGGCGGATCGGCGAACCCGAAACCCGCACCGTTTTCTACTTCGCGCTCGGCGCGGCTGTTGCGGGCGGGCTGGTCACGGCCGCAACCGGCTTTTCGAGCTGGAACTGGATCCACGCGATCTGGCTGCTGCCGATCGGCGTGCTGGCCGCGCTCGGCCAACTGTGCATGACCCGCGCCTATTCCAGAGCCAGCAGCGAGGGCAGCACCTTGCTGGTCGCCAACCTGCAATATTCCGGCATCGTGTTCGCTGCGGTCTACGGCATGCTGGTGTTCGGCGACAGCATCGACGCGATGCGCTGGGGCGGCATGGCACTCATCGTTGCCAGCGGCATGGCCGCCACCGTGATACGGCAACGCGCCCTGCCGAAGGCGCCGGCCGAAGAACATTGAACGAAAATCCGATCCGATCCATCGTAAACACGCCTGCCGCCATGACCTACACCACACTCATCACCATCGAACAACTGAAAACACTGCAGGCCGAAGGCGCGCCCCTCATGGTGTTCGACTGCAGCTTCGATCTGGCCGCGCCGGAGTCGGGACGAGCGCAATACGCGTCCGCGCATATTCCCGATGCGGTTTATGCCCACCTCGACGACGACCTGAGCGCGCCGCACGGCCGGCCGAGCAAGGACGGCAGCGTGCTCGTCGCCAACGACGAGGGCGAACCCGCATCCGGCGGCCGACATCCGCTGCCGAGCCGGGAAAGACTGGCCGCATGGCTGTCCGGCATCGGCTTCACCAATGACATGCAGGCGGTGGTCTACGACCGCAACGGGTCGCTCTATTGCGGGCGGTTGTGGTGGATGCTCAAGTGGATCGGCCACGACGCCGCGGCGGTGCTCGACGGCGGGCTCGGCGCCTGGCAAGTTGCCGGCGGCGAAGTGACCGGGCGCGAAGAGCCATCCCACTTTCAATCCAACTTCGTGGCGGGCGAGCCGCTCCTCACACTGGTCACCATCGATGCTGTCGAAAGCCGGCTCGGCGACGCGGCGCAGACCCTGGTCGATGCGCGTGCGCCAGCGCGCTATCGCGGCGAGGCGGAAACCATCGACCCGGTCGCGGGCCACATTCCGGGCGCGTTGAATCGGCCGTTCGGCGAAAACATGACTTCCGACGGAAAGTTCAAGCCGGCCGCGCAGTTGAAAGCCGAATTCGAAGCACTACTCGATGGCCGCGATCCGGCCAGCGTGACCCATTACTGCGGCAGCGGCGTGAGCGCCGTACCCAATCTACTGGCCATGCAGATCGCGGGGCTCGGCAAGAGCGGGCTGTACGCAGGCAGCTGGAGTGAATGGAGCGGCACGCCCGGGCTTCCTTCCGAGCGGGGCAAGCCGGTCTGAGAGCCGATAGCAAATTCGAAGCCTCGAGGAGACAGTTCGTCCACATTGCGTCGTGCCGATGCCGCAGTTTCGGACGATTGCAGCACCCTGTTTCACCTCATCAACAAAAGGGATGTCAGGACGGGTCTTGCGTTCCTAAAATTCGGTCGAGACAGGCGATACGTTTTACCGATGCAAGCGCAGCGCCGTCTTTTGTCGATTCGCCGATTCAACCGTTCGATCCAGGAGTTGCGCATGCACACCCGGTCTGCCAGGACCTACTGCGGTCTGTTCGCCGACGCGATGCATTCGGCAACAGATTTTGCCCGCGCCGCGCTGTTCGGCAATGGCCATCGCCCTTTGACTCGCGCGACGCTCAGCGGCGACCCTCGACGCGAAGTTCTGGTGCTCGCACGCGAACTCGCACCCGGCGCGCATTCGGGCCGGCACAGCCACCGCGGGGAAGAGTTTTCGACCGTGCTGCAAGGCACCTTCGAAATTCGCGTCGATGGCGAGCCCCCGCTCACGGTGCATGCCGGCGAGGCGTATCACGTCGCCGAAGGCGTGGTGCACGAATGCTTTTCGGTCGGCGATTCGCCGGCCCGCACGATGACGACCTATGTCATCGCCCGAGGCAAGCCGCTGACGTACCACCGTCGATAGCGCAAGGCCTTTGCGCCTGAGACATTCGCGCCTGAGACCTCAGCGCCTAACGGCCATCGTCCTGCCGCGCCCCTAAGATTGGACAGCGGCCGTCGATTGGACAGAGCCGCCGCCAATACACAAGGAGCGAAAGCCATGGACAACCACGTCTACAAACTGATCGAAATCACCGGTACGTCGGAGGTCGGCAGCGACGACGCGATTCAGCGCGCCATCGCCAAAGCCAACGAGTCGGTGCGCAACCTCCACTGGTTCGAAGTGCTCGAACAACGCGGTCACGTGTCCGACGGCAAGATCGCACACTGGCAGGTGACGCTGAAGATCGGCTTCACGCTCGATTGACGCGTCGCTGAACGCGCCGGCTGCGCAGCCGGCGCGTTCAGCGTTGCGCGTAATTGCTATTAATAGCATAGCTTCTTGCGCACGCGTGTCGGGCGTTTCGGCCTCTTTTTATTCAAATTCTCGGGGCATGCGCAAACGGTGCACCGGGCGAGTGGCAGGCGACGTATAGCCGCGCCGGTCAAGCGACGCCGTGGTCCTTGAGCCAGGCCAGGGTGCGCTTCCAGCCGTCTTCGGCCGCGCTGGCGACATAACTGGCGCGGTAGTCGGCGTTGAAGGCATGGCCGGCTTCGGGATAGATCACGAACTCCGACGCTTTGGCCGCCACGCTGCCCTGCGCCAATGCAGCTTTCATCTTGTCGACACTCTCGACCGGAATGCCCTGATCGCGACCACCGTACAAACCCAGAACCGGCGCCTGCAACTGCAGCGTGATATCGACCGGCTGCTTCGGCGTGAGCTCGCTCGCCTCGCCGACGAGGCGGCCATACCAGGCGACCCCGGCCTTGACCTTCGCGGTCGCCGCGTATAGCCAGACGATCCGCCCGCCCCAGCAAAAACCGGTGATGCCGGCGCGGATCGAATTCGCGCCGCTGGCCGCTGCGAAGGCGAGTGCGCCGTCCAGGTCGCCGAGTACCTGCGCATCGGGCACCTTGGCAACCACTTCGGTCAGCAACTTCGGAATTTCGGTGTACGACTTCGCGTCGCCCTGCCGCGCGTACAGCTCGGGCGCGATCGCGTAATAGCCCGCCTTGGCAAAACGCCGGCAAACATCGGCGATGTGCTCGTGCACGCCGAAGATTTCCTGAACGACCAGCACCACCGGCGCGCCGGTGGTGCCCTTTGGCGTCGCGCGGTAAGCCGGCACGTTGAAGCCGTTGACCTTGAAAGTGACCGTTCCGGCATCGAGCCCGTCGGCCGACGTGCGGATCATGGTCTGGGCGGCCAGCGGCAGTGCTGCCGCCGCGTAGCCGACGCCGACGCCGGCCATCAGCACGCTGCGCCGGCTGGCGCCTGCAGCCGTTGCCGCGCCGGGGCGCAGGGCATCGAACTCACGTTGCAAATCGGCGTCGCGCATGCATGTCCTCTGGAAGTGAAGTGGGGCCGCGTGGGCAAATCGGGAAGTCTACCGGGCGGGCGCTCCTGTCGGCTTGAAATTGGGTTTGGACTTGTCGCTGCATGCGAAGCGGCAGCCTGCCAGAATCGCTCGATGAAAATTCTTGTTTGCGGCGCGCATGGGTTCGTCGGCCGCCATATCGCCACCCAACTGCGCCGCGCGCAGCACACCGTCATCGAAGGCGTATCGCCCAAATCGAGCCGGGACGGTCCGAGCGCGATGCGAACCGACTTCGTGCGCGACACCACGCCCGCCACCTGGTTGCCGCGCCTCGCCGGCATCGACGCCGTGGTCAACGCGGTCGGTCTGCTGCGCGACTCGAAGGAGCGGCCGATGGCCGCCGTGCAGGCCGCGACGCCGATCGCGTTGTTTGAAGCCTGCGCCGAGGCCGGTGTGAGGCGGGTGCTGACGATTTCGGCACTCGGCATCGACGACGCCGAAACGCCTTACGCCCGCACCAAACGCGAGGCCGAGGAAGCGCTCCAGGCGCATGTGGATGCCGGACGCTTGCAAGGCATCGCACTGCGTCCGAGCATCGTCTTCGGGCGTGGCGGCGACAGTTCGGCCTTGTTCATGAATCTCGCGAAGCTGCCGGTTCTGGTGCTGCCCGGGCCGGTGCTCGAAGCCAAAGTGCAGCCGGTCGCGGTCGGCGAACTGGCCGAGGTGGTCGCGCGGCTCGTGACCGAACGCCAGGACATCACCGGCCGGCTCGAATGCGCCGGCCCCGAGCCAGTAGCGATGGGCGAATTCGTCGCCAGTCTGCGCCGCCAAGGCGGGCACAGCGCGGCACCGGTGCTGCGATTGCCCGATCCGCTGACGAGCTTGAGCGCCAAACTCGGCGACATGGTGCAGCCGAGCCCGTGGTGCAGCGAGACGCTGGCGATGCTGGCGAGCGACAACGTGGCGCCGCCCGAAGCATTCGCGCAACTGCTGGGGCGCCAGGCGACGCACTACAGCGACCTGGTCGTGGCGGCCTGGCAGCAGCGCGCCTAGGCGACGCGCAGGGCTACACCCTACTTTTTAAGAAAAAAGTGGCTGAAACGCCCGGTGCATGTGCGCAGACAGCTATGTAAATAATAGCAAAAAAAAGCTGAGACACTCAGTGCGCGCGCTCCCAATTCGCGCCGAATCCGATCTCGGCCAACAACGGCACCTTCAACTGCGCGACGCCGGCCATGATCCGCGGCACCTCGGCGCGCACCCATTCGACCTCGGATTCCGGCACTTCGAACACCAGCTCGTCGTGAACCTGCATGATCATTCGGGTGGCGCGCTTGTCCGCATCGAGCGCCTGCTGCACTTCGACCATGCTCAGCTTGATCAGGTCGGCCGCGGTGCCCTGCATAGGCGCGTTGATCGCCTGCCGTTCGGCGCTGGCGCGGCGCGGACCGTTCGGTGAATTGATCTCGGGCAGATAGAGCCGCCGTCCGAAAACGGTTTCGACATAGCCGGTCGCCTTGGCCGACGCGCGGGTCTCGTCCATGTAGCGCTTCACACCCGGATAGCGCTCGAAATAGCGCGTGATGTAGTTCTTCGCTGCCGTGTTGTCGATGCCGAGGTTGCGCGCGAGACCGAAGCTGCTCATGCCGTAGATCAACCCGAAATTGATCACCTTGGCGTAGCGGCGCTGCTCGCTCGAAACCTGCTCTGGCGTGCTGCCGAACACCTCGGCCGCGGTTGCGCGGTGCACATCCATGCCCTCGCTGAAAGCACGCATCAAAGCCTCGTCGCCGCTCAGGTGCGCCATGATCCGCAACTCGATTTGCGAATAGTCGGCACTTGCAATCACCGAACCCTTCGGCGCGACGAAAGCCTCGCGAATCCGGCGGCCTTCGGATGTGCGCACCGGAATGTTCTGCAGATTCGGGTCGTTGCTCGACAGCCGACCGGTCACCGCGACCGCTTGCGCGTAGTGCGTATGGACGCGACCGGTGCGCGGCAACGCCATCTGCGCGAGCTTGTCGGTGTAGGTGCCCTTGAGCTTCGACAGACCGCGGTGTTCGAGAATTTTCGCGGGCAATGGATAGTCTTCGGCGAGCTTTTCGAGCACCTCCTCATCGGTACTCGGCGCGCCGCTCGGCGTTTTTTTGACCACCGGCAAACCTAGCTTGTTGAAAAAAATATCGCCGATCTGCTTGGGGCTACCGAGGTTGAAGGGCTGGCCCGCGATCTCGTAAGCCTGCTGCTCGAGTTCGACGATGCGCTTGCCGAGTTCGTGGCTTTGCGCTGCAAGCAGTGGCGCGTCGATCGAGACCCCGTTGCGCTCGATGCGGTAGAGCGCCTCGCTGCTCGCGATTTCGAGTTCGTAGATGAAGCGCAGCCTGGCGTCGGCTTCGATTCGCGGCCACAGCGCGAGGTGTACATCGAGCGTCTGGTCGGAGTCTTCGCACGAATATTCGGCCGCCTTGTCGACGGCAACCTGAGCGAACGAAATCTGATGCGCGCCCTTGCCGCACAAATCGACGTAATCGATGCCGCTGCGCCCCAGATGCCGCTCGGCCAGACTCGCGAGACCGTGCGGCTTGTGCACTTCGAGCACATAGCTTTGCAGCATCGTGTCGTGCGCATAGCCCTGCACTTCGATGCCGTGATTGGCGAACACGTGCCGGTCGTACTTGACATGCTGGCCGAGCTTCTTCCTTGCGCCGTTTTCAAGCCAGGGCTTGAGCCGCGCAAGCACTTCGTCCAGCGGCAACTGCGCGGGCGCGTCGGGACCGACATGCGCGAGCGGAATGTAAGCCGCCTCGCCCGGTTTCACGCTGAAGCTGATGCCGACGATCTCGGCCCGCATTTCGTCGAGCGACGTGGTTTCGGTATCGACCGCGACCAGCTCGGCGGCTTCGATCTTCGCGAGCCAGCGGTCGAAGGCGGGCCAATCGAGCACCGTGTCGTAAGCCAAGTTGGTAACCCTCGACGCTGCCGCGAAGTCGGGGTCGTCGAACAGCCCGGTGCCGGCTTCGCCCTTTCCTTTTTGCTCTGCGATCAGCTCGGGCGAAGTCGTATGTGCTTCGAGCGTCTTGACCATGCTCCTGAAACCGAAGCGCTCGTAGAAGGCCTTGAGCGCGTCGGCATCCTGCTCGCCGATCGCAATCGCATCGAGCGCGGGCAAGCCATCGACATGGCCGTTCAGGTCGCAATCGGTGCGAATCGTCACGAGTCGGCGACCTTGCGGCAGCCAGTCGAGCGCATTGCGCAGGTTCTCGCCGGCCTGGCCTTTGATGTCGGCCGCATGTTCGAGCAGCGCATCGAGCGAGCCGTATTGCGTGAGCCACTTGGCAGCGGTTTTCGGGCCGACCTTGTCGACGCCGGGCACGTTGTCGACGCTGTCGCCGACCAGGGTCTGATAGTCGATCATGCGTTCTGGTGGCACGCCGAATTCGGCTGTGACGCCGGCCACGTCGCGCTTCTTGCCGCTCATGGTGTCGATGATCGTGACGTGTTCGTCGACCAGCTGGCTCAGATCCTTGTCGCCGCTGGAAACGATCACATCGATGCCCTGCCCCGCCGCGGTCCGCGCCAGGGTGCCGATCACGTCGTCGGCTTCGACATCGGGCACGCTGAGCACGCTCCAGCCGAGCAACTTGACCACCTCGTGAATCGGCGCGATCTGGCTGCGCAGCGCGTCGGGCATCGGCGCGCGATTGGCCTTGTAGTCGGCATACCAATCGTCCCGAAAGGTCTTGCCGGGCGCGTCGAACACGCAGGCGACGTAGTCGGCTCGCACCTCGCGCCGCAGCACCTGCAGCATATTGACCATGCCGCGAATCGCGCCGGTCGCCGGGCTCGTCATGTCGCCCGGCACCACGCGCAAATCGGGCATGGCATGAAAAGCGCGGTAGAGATAGCTCGATCCGTCTACCAGCAGCAGGGTTTTGGTGTCGCTCATGACGCGCATTTTGCCGTGGAGGCCGACACCCGCGGGCGCTTCCGGCCGACAGTTGAAGGCTCGCATGCGCTGTCGGCGCGCCTACAATCGATGTATGTCTTCCACCCGATCCATGTTCGCACGTCTGGCTGTCGCAACCGTCTGTGCTCTGGCGCCATTGACTTGGGTCGGCGCGCAAACCGCCCCGGCAACACCATCAGCAGGCCCGCCGCCCGATGTCGCTTCTCCTCCGCTCGATCCGAAGCAAAACCAGAAGATCGAGCGCATCCACGTCGAGGACAAAAATGCCACGGTCGACGAGCTGCGCGTCGGCGGGCGAACACAGAGCATCGATGTGAAACCCCGGGGCGACGCACCCGCCTATGAAGTCACGCCGGCAGACAGCACGCGCCAACGTCACGACAGTCGTGAAGCGGGCAGCGGCAGCAACGGTCCGCGCGTCTGGAACGTGTTGAAGTTCTGACGGGCGCCATGTCGCTCGCAGCATCGTTCGCGCTTTAGTCGTGGCGGTTTACACCCAGGTTGGCTTCGCCGACGCCGAAGCCTTGTGTTCGCGGCTCGGGCTGGGCGCGCTGACGGCGTTGCGTGGCATCGAAGGCGGCATCGAGAACACCAATTACTTCGTGAGCTGCGATCGCGGCGAATACGTGCTGACGCTTTTCGAGCGACTCGGATTCGACGAATTGCCCTATTACCTTTGCCTGATGAAACATCTGGCCACGCATGGCATTCCGGTGCCCGAACCCGTGGCCGATCCGGATTCGGCGGCTCGGTCCACCCATCACTTCGGGCCACGAAACGCGCCATGCGAGTTCATGTTTTCGATTCACGATCGGCCGGCAGCCATGGTTCAGCGGCTCTCTGGCCAAGCCGAGCTTTCGCCAGGTCCGGCGCATTGCCTGGAAGTCGGGAAGCTACTGGCACGGATGCACCTCGCGGCGCGCGACTTCGATCGCATGCAGCCGAATTTGCGCGGTCTAACCTGGTGGAACGAAACGGTTCCGGTGGTGCTGCCGCATCTCACCCAATCCCAGGCTGCGTTGATCCAGACCGAATTAGCCTTGCAAAACCATGTGGCCCAGTCGGCTGCCTATGCCGCGCTGCCACGCGGTGCGGTGCATGCAGACCTGTTTCGCGACAACGTCATGTTCGCTCGGGCTGACGACGGTTTCGGTGAGCAGTCCACACCCACGCTGACGGGCGTCTTCGATTTTTATTTTGCGGGCACCGACAGCTGGCTGTTCGACATCGCCGTCGCTCTCAACGACTGGGCCATCGACCTGGCGAGCGGACGGCAAGATCTTTTGCGGGCGACGTCACTGCTGCGGGGCTACGAATCGGTGCGGCCTTTGACGGGCGCTGAGCGCCAGCTCCTGGGCACGACCTTGCGCGGCGCGGCACTGCGGTTCTGGATATCGCGACTGTGGGACTTTTACCTGCCGCGCGATGCGCACATGCTGAAGGCGCATGACCCGGCGCATTTCGAACGCGTCCTGCGCGAGCGCGCAAGCGCGCCGGTGACGGCGAGCACGGTCTTCGCGCGCCGCCCGGCGATGGCCTGACGCCGATGAAACTCAATCTTGTGACCAGCCGCTCGGGCTTCGAATGGGTCCGGCAAGGCATCCGCGCGTTTTTCGCGCAGCCAATGGCCTTCTTTTCGCTTTTCATGCTGTTTACGACGGCACTCGCCATCGCATCTGCACTTCCGGTGATCGGCAGCGGACTGGGGCTGGCGCTGGTTCCGTCGATGACACTCGCTTTGATGGTGGCCACAGAGAAGGTCTGGCAGGCACGCGAGCAAGAGGCGGGGCTCGCGAAACCAACGACTGGCGCTGTGTTCATCGCAGCCCTGGGGGCGGTGCGCGACCGGATTCGCCCGCTTCTGGTTCTGGGACTGCTTTACGCGATGGCCGTACTCGCGGTCATCTGGTTGGCGTCGCTGTTCGACGACCCGACACAGAAGCCTCTGATCCTCGACGACGGAACGCCGAACCTCGAAGTGATGCAAAGCCGCGCATTTCAGATGGCGATCTGGCTGCGACTGGCGCTTTATGCGCCGGTATCGCTTCTTTTCTGGCACGCGCCGGCACTGGTGCACTGGTATGGTGTCGCGCCGGTCAAGAGCCTTTTCTTCAGCATCGTCGCCTGCTTTCGCAATATCGCGGCCATGACCGTGTTCGGCCTGGTCTGGATTGGCGTTTCGCTCGGCGCGAGCGCGCTGCTTGGGCTGGTCGGAACGCTGGCGTTGACGCTCGCACCGGCCGGCGCCGCGGGCATCGGCGCATCGGTGATCCTCGGCGGCTCGCTGGCGCTGACAGCGATGTTCTTTTGCACCAACTGGTTTACTTTCCGCGACAGCTTCAGCGCCAACTAACAGGCTATCGATTCGCGTCCGTCGCGCCAGCTGTTCAGACCGGCGTCAGCTTGGCGACCGACAGCGCGAGCCACTTTACGCCGTGGCGCGGAAACCGGATTTGGGCGCGCGCGTCGTCGCCAGCCCCTTCGAGCGCGAGCACTGCGCCCTCGCCGAACTTGTTGTGGAACACCTGCTGGCCGATTCGCAGGCCATGCGCGGGCGCAGCCTTTTGCAGCGGCATTGCGCCGTAGCCCGAAGCAGCCGATTCACCACGCTGTGAGCCAAATTGGCCTGTAGCGCCCAGCCCACGTGCGCTACCAGCTATCGAATGAATAGCGTCGTATTGCCCGAAACCGCTACGCTTCGGCGTCAACCACTTCAGCGCGGACTCGGGCAGCTCGTCGAAAAAACGACTCTTGACGTTGTAGCGGGTCTGGCCATGCAGCATGCGGGTCTGCGAGTGGCTCATGTAGAGGCGCCTGCGCGCGCGCGTGATCGCCACGTACATGAGTCGGCGTTCTTCTTCGAGGCTTTCGCGGTCGCTCATCGAATTCTCGTGCGGGAACAGGCCTTCTTCCAGACCCGTGATGAAGACCACGTCGAACTCGAGCCCCTTGGCCGAATGCACTGTCATGAGCTGCACCGCGTCTTGCCCGGCCTGGGCCTGGTTGTCGCCGGATTCGAGTGCTGCATGGGTCAAAAAAGCCGCAAGCGGGCTCAGCGTTTCACCGGTCTCTGCAGCGACGGGCGCGTCGCCTGACAAAGAGTCGATCGCTTCGTCCAGCAATGGCTGCTCACTGTCGATTCCCTGGCTCGCGGGACTCTGGCGCAACTCATCGACCGGCAGCGCCAGTGCTTCGCGCCCGAAGCCTTCCTGGGTGACGAAGCTTTCAGCCGCGTTGACGAGTTCCTCCAAGTTCTCGATCCGATCGGCGCCTTCCCGATCGGCCTTGTAGTGTTCGACCAAGCCGCTGGTGTCGAGCACCGCCGAGATGATGTCGCGCAAGGTGCTGCTGCGGGTCGCTTCGCGAAGTTGATCGATTTTGGCAACGAACGCCGATAGATTCGCACCCGCTTTGCCGCCGAGCGCGCCGACCGAGTCGTGCAAGGACTGGCCGCGTGCACGCGCTGCGTCCTGCAGTTGTTCGAGGCTGCGTGCACCGATGCCGCGCGGCGGAAAATTGACCACGCGCAGGAAGCTGGTGTCGTCCTGCGGATTTTCCAGAAGACGCATGTAGGCCAGGGCGTGCTTGATTTCGGCTCGCTCGAAAAAGCGCAATCCGCCATAGACGCGGTACGGCACGGCCGCATTGAAAAGCGCTGTCTCGATCACCCGACTTTGCGCGTTGCTGCGGTAGAGCACCGCGATTTCCTTGCGCTCGATATCGTCGCGCACCAGCTGGCGCATCTCTTCGACCATCCACTGCGCCTCGGCGAAGTCGCTGGTCGATTCGTAGATGCGCACCGGCTCGCCGGGGCCCTGATCGGTACGCAGGTTCTTGCCGAGTCGGGTCGTGTTGTGGCCGATCAAGGCATTGGCGGAGTCGAGGATGTTGCTGAAGCTGCGATAGTTCTGCTCGAGCTTGATCTGCTGCGTGACACCGAATTCGCGCACGAAGTCGGCCATGTTGCCGACACGTGCGCCGCGAAATGCGTAGATGCTCTGGTCGTCGTCGCCGACGGCAATCACGCTGCTCTCACCGCTCTGGAAACGCCCGTCCATCGTCTGCCCGGACAGCATCTTGATCCATGCATATTGCAGCCGGTTCGTGTCCTGGAATTCGTCGATCAGGATGTGCCGAAAACGATGCTGATAGTGCTCGCGCAGCGATGCGTTGTCGCGTAGCAGCTCGTAGCTGCGCAGCATCAGCTCGCCGAAATCGACCACGCCCTCCCGCTGGCATTGCGCTTCGTACAACTGATAGAGCTCGATTTTCTTGCGGTCGTCTTCGCTGCGCGCCTCGACATCACCCGGGCGCAGGCCGTCTTCCTTGGCGCCGGCGATGAACCATTGAGTCTGCCTGGCCGGAAAGCGCTCGTCGTCGACACTGAATTGCTTCATGAGCCGCTTGATCGCCGAGAGCTGGTCCTGGGTATCGAGAATCTGGAAGGTCGAGGGCAGCCCGGCCAGTTTCCAGTGGGCGCGCAGAAAGCGATTGCACAGCCCGTGGAATGTGCCGATCCACATACCGCGCGTATTGATCGGCAACATCGCCGACAACCGCGTCATCATTTCCTTCGCCGCCTTGTTGGTGAAGGTCACGGCGAGCACACCGCCGGGCGACACTTGCCCCGTCGTCAGCAGCCAGGCGATGCGCGTGGTCAGCACCCGGGTCTTGCCCGAGCCGGCACCCGCGAGAATCAGCGCATGGCCCGCTGGCAGGGTGACGGCGGCCAGTTGCTCCGTATTCAGGTTGGCAAGCAGCGGCAGGTCGGCCACGGCCGCAGGATCGTTGAACATGCGTCGATTGTAGAAAGCGCGGTATCCCCCGAAGTGTTGCGCGTCAATGCGGCGCGTTCGCCAGGCCGCGTAAAATCAGACACCGGGCCCAGGTTTCTTGCGCCCGGTTTTTTGTTGTCTCATTGCCTCTCGGCAAAAGCTGCAAATGCCGGCCGGACCAAGCGCTCAGAGCTTTTATGGCAATCTACGACGGAGCTGGGTCCATGCAGATATTCGACTACGACAACATCCTTCTTTTGCCGCGCAAATGCCGCGTCGAAAGCCGCTCCGAATGCGACGCGAGCGTCGAACTTGGCCGAAGGCGCTTTCGCTTGCCGGTGGTTCCGGCCAACATGAAGACGGTGGTCGACGAATCCATTTGCCTCTGGCTCGCGCAGAACGGCTACTTCTACGTGATGCACCGTTTCGATCTCGACAACGTCGCGTTTGTCGAAAAAATGAAGCGCCAGGACGCCTTCGCTTCGATTTCGCTCGGCGTGAAGAAGCCCGACTACGAAACCGTCGACCGGCTGGTCGCCAAAGGGCTTTCGCCTGAATACATCACGATCGATATCGCGCACGGCCACGCCGACAGCGTGAAAAACATGATCGCGTATTTGAAGGAAAAGCTGCCGGCTTCGTTCGTGATTGCCGGCAACGTCGGCACGCCCGAGGCGGTGATCGACCTCGAAAACTGGGGGGCCGACGCAACCAAGGTCGGTATCGGTCCCGGGAAGGTCTGCATTACCAAGCTCAAGACCGGATTCGGCACCGGCGGCTGGCAGCTGTCCGCGCTCAAGTGGTGTGCGCGGGTCGCCACCAAACCGATCATCGCCGACGGCGGTATTCGCGACCACGGCGATATTGCCAAGAGCGTGCGATTCGGCGCTGCGATGGTGATGATCGGCTCGCTGTTCGCCGGCCACGAAGAGTCGCCCGGCAAGACGGTGGAGGTCGATGGCGCCCTCTTCAAGGAGTACTACGGTTCTGCCAGCGACTTCAACAAGGGCGAATACAAGCATGTCGAGGGCAAGCGCATCCTCGAGCCGATCCGAGGCAAGCTCTCCGACACGCTGGTCGAAATGGAGCAGGACGTGCAAAGCTCGATCAGCTACGCCGGCGGTCGCAAGCTGATGGATATTCGCAAGGTCAACTATGTGACGCTCGGCGGCGACAACGCGGGCGAGCACTTGCTGATGTAGCTGCGCCGCGCCGATGGATGCAGCCCGATGGATGAAGCCGAGCCATGCGCTGCATCAGGCCTGCAGCAGGTTCATCGCATGCCGGTGCAGCGGATGATCTGTTTCGCACAACGCTTCGAGCACGCTGAAATGGTTTCGGCCGGGCGCGAGTTCACAGACCGGTACAGCCGCTGATCCCCACGCATTGCGTATCAACGTGTTCTGGCGGACGAATTCGCCGCTTTCGGCAGCTCCCGCGACGGCATGGAGGACACCTCTCGTCGGCGGTGGCATGCGCGCCGGACTGCATCGGCGCACATCCTCCATCGTGAGCCGCAATGCTTCTTTGAGAAAGGGCGCCCGGGCGATCGGCTCTAGATCGTGCAAACCCGAAATCGACATCGCGTTGCGCACTAGCTTTGCGGGCAGATCGGCGCTGATCTCGGCCCATCGGCAGACCAGCAGCAGCGCCGCCAAATGGCCGCCGGCCGAATGTCCGGCGACCGTTATTCGCGAGGGATTTCCGCCGTAGTCCGAAATGTTGCGCCAAGTCCAGGCGAGCGCCTCTGTCATCTGCAGCGCAATGTCTGCGATGCTGACAGGATGCGTTGGCACGCCCGGACACAGCGCGTAATTGGGCACCACGACACAGACGCCCTGCCGGGTGAAAGCCGGCGCGACGAACGAATGATCGGCCTTGTCGAGCGAACGCCAATAGCCACCATGGATGAATACGAGAACGGGCGCGCGCGAACCATCGGCCGGAAAAATATCGAGCGTTTCCTTGGCGCCCGCGCCGTATGCCTGATCGAGGACGCATGGCCCCATGTCACGCGCACGGGCCGAATGCGCGGCCCAGCGCGCGAAGTACTGCGCATGGTCAGGAACCAGCGCCCGGTTGTTGTACATGCGGTCGAGCCAGTCGGGGTCGGTCGGATTCATGCGTTTGCTTTCGGAGTCGATTCGATGAATTGGCCTCCGTGCGAGGCTTTTCGCGCGCACTAGAATACGACCAATGTCGGGGGGGTAGCTCAGCTGGGAGAGCGCCGCGTTCGCAATGCGGAGGTCGTGAGTTCGATCCTCATCCTCTCCACCAAGACACGCTCGTCGAAGTCGGCTCGGATACAATCCGCGGCTGTCTGATTCGGCCTTGGCCCAAGTCATGCAGGGCTCTTAGCTCAGTTGGTAGAGCAGCGGACTCTTAATCCGTAGGTCGAGTGTTCGAGTCACTCAGGGCCCACCACCAACACTTCTCTCTTCAATCGGTGTGTTGCATTTCTCGATGCCGCCCCGGGCGCTTTATCGACCGCGAACCGCTCGTCTCCATGCGCGCTCAGATCTTTTCATTTCCCGCGTCAACGGCTAAGTGTTGACCCTTGTTTGCAGCGGCTACACCACATTTTGATAGCGAAGACTGGGCTTGAGCGCTACTTTGTCAGCTACCATTGCCGCCGCGCTGGCCATCGGTGACAACCTGTATCGAAAATTCCGGCTTGCGAGCTGGGTGGCGCATCGAACGCGCCGCCGATTAGATTGGTCGATAACGCGAGGACCCCAGAGATGACACACGACGCAGAAGGCTACTGGAAGGCAACGCTCCAGTTACTAGGAGGCATCCTTATTGTCTGGTTCCTGGTTTCGTTCGGTGCGGGCATCCTGTTTGCCGATTGGCTCAACCAGTTCCATCTGGGCGGCTATCCGCTGGGTTTCTGGTTCGCTCAGCAAGGATCGATCTACGTTTTTATCGTGCTGATTTTCTTCTATGCGTGGCGCATGGGTGCGATCGATCGCGAATTCGACGTCGACGAAGAATAAGGAGCCGATATGAGCCTGCAAACGACTATCTACATCGCCGTCGGCTTGAGCTTCGCGCTCTACATCGGCATTGCTTTCTGGGCGCGCGCCAGTTCCACGAGCGAGTTCTATGCCGCCGGCGGCAGCGTGCATCCGGTCATGAACGGCATGGCGACCGCGGCCGACTGGATGTCGGCCGCTTCGTTCATTTCGATGGCCGGCCTGATCTCCAATATGGGCTACGGCGGTTCGCTGTTCCTCATGGGCTGGACGGGAGGCTATGTGCTGCTGGCGATGCTGCTTGCACCTTACCTTCGCAAGTTCGGCAAGTTCACGGTGCCGCAATTCATCGGCGACCGTTTTTATTCGAAGACAGCCAGCACGGTCGCGGTGGTTTGCCTACTGATCGCCTCGCTCACTTACATCATCGGTCAGATGACCGGCGTTGGAATTGCGTTCTCGCGCTTTTTGGGCGTGTCGAGCGACGTCGGCATCTATGTCGGGATGGCGATCGTTTTCGCCTACGCGGTGTTCGGTGGGATGAAGGGCATCACCTACACCCAAGTCGCGCAGTACATCGTGCTGATCCTTGCCTACACGGTGCCGGCAGTGTTTATTTCGCTGCAGCTGACGGGCAGTGCATTGCCGCAATTCGGTCTCGGGTCCGAGCTGGCAGGTCACAACGTCTCGCTGCTGACCAAACTCGATCAGGTCGTGACCGAGCTCGGCTTCGGAAAATACACGACCTCGGTGCCTGGCAGCAAACTGAATATGTTCATGTACACGTTGTCGCTCATGATCGGCACCGCGGGCCTGCCGCACGTGATCATGCGATTCTTCACCGTACCGAGCGTCAAGGCGGCGCGTTCTTCGGCCGGTTGGGCGCTGGTGTTCATCGCAATCCTGTACACCACCGCACCGGCGGTCGCAGCAATGGCGAAGATGAATCTGTTGCGCACTGTGACGCCTGGTGTGGTGATGCAAGACGCCGATCCGTTCGCAGCCGACGCGGCGATCAAGTACGAAGCCCGGCCCGACTGGATGAAGCGCTGGGAAACCACCGGCCTGCTCAAGTTCACCGATAAGAACGGCGATGGTCGCATTCAGTACTACAACGACAAGACCAAAGACGCGGCGGTGCTCAAGAAAGCTGAAACCGCAGGCTGGAAAGGCAACGAGCTCGACGTGAATCCCGACATCATCGTGCTGGCCAATCCTGAAATCGCGCTCTTGCCCGACTGGGTGATCGCGCTGGTTGCAGCGGGGGGGCTGGCGGCGGCGCTTTCGACGGCGGCTGGTTTGTTGATGGCGATTTCGGCAGCGATCTCGCACGACTTGGTTAAAAACGTCTTCGTGCCAGAAATCAGCGAGCGCGGAGAACTGTTGACCGGCAAGATTTCGATGGCGGTAGCGATCGTTCTGGCGGGTTACTTGGGGCTGAATCCACCCGGGTTCGCCGCAGGAACCGTTGCGCTCGCCTTCGGAATTGCAGCCAGTTCGCTGTTCCCTGCGATCATGATGGGCATTTTCAGCAAGAAGATGAACATGCAGGGCGCAATCGCCGGGATGCTGTCCGGCCTTTTCGTCACGCTGTTTTATGTGTTTGCGCACAAGGGCCTGTTCTTCATCAAGGGCACCGAATACCTCGATTTGATCGGCGGTGCCAACAGCTTCCTGGGTATCACGCCCGAAGCTTTCGGCGCGGTAGGCGCGATGGTTAACTTCATCGTGGCGTTCCTGGTCGACAAGGTCACGCAAGAACCGCCGGCGCATATCCAGCAAATGGTCGAGGCAGTGCGTATTCCGCGCGGCGTCAGGGCCGTGGACGGCGCGCATCGCTGAAACGCACGCACAACACGGCCGCGCTGACCATTGCGGCGAAAGCTCAAAGCCCTGCCGGTTGCGCCGGCAGGGCTTTTTTTCTGGATGACCGGAGCATCTTGCGAGGCCCTCGATGGTCTTTGACGTCAACGTCGCGCTGACCTGGATTCTTTACCTGGCGCTGTTCCCGATGGCTTTCGTCTGGGGGCGCAGGGTCTGGCGCATTCTGGTCAAGCGTGATTACTCCGAGGTCGCACTCCGACGCGGCGAACCGCCGCCGGATGCCGCCCGCTGGGCCATTTGGGAGGCCGCGATCAACGCGATTGCAGCTGCCGCCGTGCTTTATGCGATCGTCGGTGTGGCATTGGGGCTTCTGCCCTACGGCACCTGGACGGCGATCGCCGGCACCACGATCTGGTGCAAGTTTTTTGCGAGCTTCGCGTTGGGGCGGCAAGCCCACATCAGCACAGCGCGGGGCAAGAAATAGCGCAGTCCAGCGCATGCAGCGGATGCATTCGGAGCAATAAAAAACCCGCCCTGCAGGGCGGGTTCTGGGGTCCGCTGGACGAACGCCGTGTCCAGCCTCTCTCAAGTGTCAGCGCGCCGGTTTGTAAGCTCGGCGCGTCGCATCGCGGGTCGGAGTACTTTTGCCGCCGCCGAAGGGTTCGCGCCCTCCGCGCGGACCGTGGTCGCCGCCGCCGCCGCTGCGCGCGCCGTCGCCCCAACCCGGCTTGCGCCCGTAGCCGGCAGCACCAGTACCCGCTCCGAATTCGGAGTTGCTATTGTTTTTGTAGCTGCCTGCGCTTGATGGACGGGCGCTGTGACCCGATTTGTCATTGAACCTGCCAGCATTCGCGGAGCCGGCTGCACCATGGCTGCGATGCCCGTTGCCGAACTTCCGGTCACGCGAATGGGATTCGCGCCCATCACGCCCTTCCCGCCCCCTGCCGCCGAAGTCACCCGGCCGCCGCGCTGCGGGAAAGCGCTGCTGCGGCTCGAGCCCGGGCACGGTTTCCGCCTCAAGCGGCTGCTGCGTGAAGCTTTCGATATCGAAAATCTTGCGACGGTCGCGGAACTCCGCAAAAGTCACGGCCAGGCCATCGCGACCCGCGCGACCGGTGCGGCCGATGCGGTGCGTGTAATCCTCGGCTTTCATCGGAAGTCCGAAATTGAACACGTGAGTGATGGTCGGCACATCGATGCCCCGCGCGGCAACGTCGGTCGCCACAAGGATCTGTACCTGACCTTGACGCAATGCCATCAGGCGCCGATTGCGCATGCCCTGATTGAGCGCACCGTGCAGCGCGACGGCAGAGAAGCCCGCCTGCTGCAAGTCGTTCGCCAGACCATCGCATTCGATCTGGGTGCTCGCGAACACGATCGCCTGATTGATGCCCGCATCGCGCAACCAATGGTCCAGGAGCTTGCGTTTGTGCTGGGCGTTGTCGGCCCAGAACAGCACCTGTTTGATGTTGGCGTGCTTTTCCTGCGGTGAATCGATTTGCAGCTTTCTGGGCGTGCGCATCACGCGCGTGGCCAACTGCTGAATGCGCGGTGCCAGGGTCGCGCTGAACATCATGGTCTGGTGACGCGCGATGGTGAGCTGATTGATCTCGGCCAGATCGTCGGCAAAACCCAGATCGAGCATGCGATCGGCTTCGTCCACCACCAGAAAGCGCACCTGATCGAGCTTGATCTGCATCGATCGCTGAAGATCGAGCAGCCGACCCGGCGTCGCGATCACCAGATTCGCGTTCTGCAGCCGCGCAATCTGCAATTGGTACGGCATGCCGCCGATCACGTTGGCCACGCGCAGTCCGCGGCAATGGCGCACCAGTTCGATCGCGTCGTGCGCGACCTGCTGCGCGAGCTCGCGCGTCGGGCACAGGACCAGCGCGCCAGGCACGGCCGGCTGGAAATGGCGCGGATTGGTCGGATCTTTGCGCTTGGACTTTTTCGGCGGAGCTTCGCCGCGTGCGACGGCTTCTTGCGTGACACGTTCGAGTTCGGCTTTCGCCGCAAATTCGGCCTCGGCCTGCTGCGCCAGCAAGGTGTGAAGCACCGGAAGCAAAAACGCGGCGGTTTTGCCGCTGCCGGTCTGGCTGGACACCATCAAATCGATGAAATCCGCAGACCCTTCCTTTGCAGGCCTTTCCTTGTTTAGCGGCAGTGCCAGCGGAATCGTTTGCTGCTGAACCGGTGTCGGCTCGGTGTATCCCAAGTCGGCAACGGCTGCGAGCAACTCGCGAGCCAGACCCATCTGCGCAAAGCCGTTCGGCTTTGCTGGAGGCTCCTCGCTGGAGATCTCGTTCGAAGAAGTTCGGTCGAGCTCCGAATCCGCAGATTGCGACGCAATCGGTTCAGATTCAGTCAGTTCAAATTCAGAGGATGAAGCAGGCGCAAATTCGCCACGGCTTCCAAAAGCGTCGGTCATGAAAACTCTCGTGCGCGGGCCATGCATAAAGCGTGATCCGCCGGATGGTCAGAAACATCCACCATCCAACGACGATTCGATTGCGCCAAGGCGCGATCGCGGCTCTCGAAACTCGAAAATCCGTGAATGGATTTCGGTCGGCCGGTGTGCAAGAAGGGAGATGCGGAGAACGTCGCCCCATGTAGTGACGACAGCCTTTCATTGTCGCACGACTTCGGGTTTTTACCTAATCGGCGAGAAGCAAAAACGTTTCACGGTAGTGCGCGAGCTCGTCGATGGATTCATGCACGTCGGCCAACGCGGTATGCGCCTGCCGCTTCTTGAATCCGTTGTAGGCCGCTGGCTTCCAGCGCTTGGCCAATTCCTTCAAGGTGCTGACATCGATGTTGCGATAGTGAAAATACGCCTCGAGCCGCGGCATGTAACGCACCAGAAAACGCCGATCCTGGCTGATCGAGTTGCCGCACATCGGCGCGACGTTCTTCGGAACGAAGCGCGCAATGAATTCGAGCACTTGTTGCTCCGCCGCCGCTTCGTCGAGCGTCGATGCCTTGACCTTCTCGATCAGGCCGCTTTTGCCGTGAGTTGCCTTGTTCCAGTTGTCCATCGCGTCGAGCAGCGCATCGCTCTGGTGGATGACAAGCACCGGGCCTTCGATGCGCGGCGTCAGATCGGGGCCGGTCACGACCACCGCGATTTCGATCAAACGCTCCTTTTCGGGGTCGAGCCCGGTCATTTCGCAGTCGATCCAGACCAGATTCCGGTCGTTTTTGACGAGGGTCGGCGAAGCGTCAGCCGTACTCGCGGTGGGAAGCAGGTCAATGGTCGAAGGCATCGGCTGATTGTGACCGATGGCCTAAACTCGACGCGTTCACCAACCATCTCCAATGAACGCATCTTTCGCCTTTTCCATTGCCTTTGCCGTTGCCCTGTGCGCGGGTCTGGCCATCCGTTTCTGGCTCGCGACACGTCAGATTCGCCATGTGGCGCAGCACCGCGATGCGGTACCCGCACCTTTCGATGCCGCGGTGAGCCTTTCAGCACACCAGCGCGCCGCCGAATACACGATCGCGAAAACACGCTTCGGCCTGCTGGAAGTTGCCTGGGGAACGGCCGTGCTTTTGGGCTGGACCTTGCTCGGCGGCCTCGATCTGCTCGACAAGGCGTTGCTGACCCGGCTCGGTGGCGGCATGTGGCAGCAACTGGCTTTGATCGCCGCGTTCGTCGCGATCTCCAGCCTGGTCGATGTGCCGTTCACGCTGTACCGCACGTTTCGGCTCGAGCAGCGTTTTGGCTTCAACAAGATGAGCTTCAAGCTCTGGCTCGCGGATTCGCTGAAGGCGGCGTTGGTTGCCGCGGTGATCGGACTACCGATTGCGGCGCTCATCCTGTGGCTGATGCATTCGGCCGGCGCTACCTGGTGGCTTTGGGCGTGGGTCGTCTGGTCGTTCTTCAACTTGTTGCTGATGGTGGTGTATCCGAGCTTCATCGCACCGCTTTTCAACAAGTTCAAGCCGCTCGCCGATGAGTCGCTCAAGGCGCGCGTGACCGCGTTGATGGACCGCTGCGGCTTCGCAGCCAAGGGCTTGTTCGTGATGGACGGCAGCACCCGCAGCGCCCATGCGAATGCCTATTTCACCGGCTTCGGTGCCAGCAAGCGCGTGGTGTTTTTCGACACCCTGCTCAACCAGTTGAACGGCGATGAAGTCGAGGCCGTGCTCGCGCACGAGTTGGGCCATTTCAAGCGCCGGCACATCGTGAAAAGGCTGGCTGCAATGTTGGCGATCAGCTTCGGTGGGTTCGCGCTGCTCGGTTGGCTGGCGACGCAGGTCTGGTTCTTTACCGGGCTCGGCGTGGCGCCGCATATTTCGGCTACCGGCGTCGGCGCGCCGAACGACGCGCTCGCGCTCCTGTTGTTCGCGAGCGCGATGCCGGTGTTCGGCTTTTTCGTCGGCCCGCTCTCGGCATTCGTCTCGCGAAAGCAGGAATTCGAAGCCGATGCCTATGCCGTCGAACAAACCAGCGGCAGCGACCTGTCGAAGGCGCTGCTCAAGCTCTACAACGACAACGCCTCCACCCTCACGCCCGATCCGGTGTTCGTCAAGTTCTACTACTCGCATCCGCCCGCTGCCGAACGGTTGGCGCGAATGGCCGCCTGATTCGGACCGGAGATCCTCGATGAGCAGCATGCTGAAGGTCAAGAATTGGAAAGGCGAAACCCGCCGCGCCCTCAATCCGAGCGAAATCGTTGCCCGACTCGCGGTGGTCGACGGCTGGACGCTCTCGGGCGACGGTGCCGATGCAGCGATCGTGAAAACCTTCGAATTTGCGAATTATTTCGAGACCATCGCGTTCGTGAACGCCCTCGCCTTCATCGCGCATCGCCAGGACCATCATCCCGACTTGTCAGTACATTACGACCGCTGCGTGGTGCGCTTTTCGACCCACGACGTGGGGGGCATTTCCGCAACCGACCTCGAATGCGCGGCGATGGCCGACGCGTTGCTCGCGGCCTGAATTCGAAAGTTGCCCTTGGTAGGTGCCGCCAGGGAACGGTTCAAACGCAATTGCGCCGATGCGACGCAGCGCCAGTCGGGCCTCGTCGTTTCAAGCCACGGGCGGCATTGCATGGTGGAGACCGACGCCGGCGCGCGGATCATCTGCCATCCACGCGGCAAGAAAAGCCAGGCTGTTGTCGGTGACCGGGTTCTCTGGCAGCCGAGCGAAGACGAAGGCACGATCGAGTCGATCACGCCGCGCCGCAACCTTTTTTATCGCCAGGACGAGCTTCGCACCAAATCGTTCGCAGCGAATCTGGATCAGGTGCTGATACTGGTCGCGGCGGAGCCGGAGTTTTCAGAAAGCCAGTTGGCGCGCGCCTTGATCGCCGCCGAAGCCGAAGCCATCGCACCGATCATCGCGCTGAACAAACGTGACCTCGCGGGCCCGTTCGAGCGCGCATGGCAAAAGCTCGCGCCATACCGCCAGATGCACTACAACATGCTCGCGCTATCGCTCACCGCGCCACAAGCGAGCGACTTGGGCGAACTGACAAAGCTTCTGGCCGGCAAGACCACGCTCGTGCTCGGTCCTTCAGGCGCGGGCAAGAGCACGCTGGTGAACGTTCTGGTGCCCGGCGCGAGCGCCCTGACCGGCGAAATATCCAAAGCGCTGGCCTCGGGCAAACACACGACCACCCACACCGCGTGGTACTGGATCGATCGCGACGTTGGCACCGCATTGATCGACTCGCCGGGCTTTCAGGAATTCGGCTTGCAGCACATCGAGCCGATGCGCCTGGCAAGCCTGATGCCCGACATCGCCGCCCATGCCACGCAATGCAAGTTCTACAACTGCACGCATCTGCATGAACCGGGTTGCGGCGTCATTTCCGCGGCCCGATCTGACTCCGCCAATGGCGGGATAGATGAAACACGTTGTAAAATATACGAACAATTGTTTAATGAGCTAAGTCGAGTTCCCTGGTGATTCTGCGGGGCCGACCGATCGGGCCCCATGAAAATCCTGCTTTACTCCCACGCTTTCGATCCATCGCTCGGCGGCGTCGAATCCGTTTCTCGAACACTTGCCGAAGGCTTTTTCGAGCGCGGCGTCGAATGCAAGGTCGTCACCGTCTCGCCAGGACCGGGCACGTCCTTCCCGTTCGAAGTGATTCGCCAACCTGATCGGGCGCGCATTCGGGCACTGGTTGACTGGGCCGACGTATTCCTGTTCAACGGTGCCAGCCTCGCGATGCAGCCCCACGTGGCGCTCTCGCGCAAGCCGGTGGCCTGGGTGCACGTCGGCTATCAGGCAGCCAGCATCGATGGTGCCGGCTGGATCGACGGTGGGCCTTCGCCGCTCACGCCTTGGGCGAACTTCAAATTTCACCTGCGCCGCGCCGGCGCCAAAAGCGCGATCAAGGACGGCGCGAAACTGGCGTTGCGCCGGTTCGTCGCCCATTTCGTCGTGACCCGAAACGTGGCGATCACCCAATGGATGGCGCAAATGCTCCCGCTGCCGCGTCAGGTGCAAATCTACAACCCGTTCCCGATCGAGCAGTTTTACGCCGCCGAGCCTGTGGTCCCTGACCACGACTTTTTCTACATGGGCCGGCTGGTGCAGGCGAAAGGCGTCGAGACACTGATTCGTGCGTTTGCGATGGTCGCAAATCAGGGCGCCTGCGCACCACGCCTGCTTCTGATCGGCGACGGCACGGCGCGGCCCGCGATCGAAGCGCTGGTCGACGAACTCGGCGTGCGCGAATCGGTCACTTTCACTGGCAGGAAATCCGGCGCGGAACTGGTCGCCGCGGTCGGTCGCGGCCGCATCGGTGTGCTGCCCTCGATCTAGTTCGAGCCGATGGGCGGCGTGGCCGTCGAGCTCATGGCGGCCGGCAAACCGCTGATCGTCAGCGCGCAAGGCGGGCTGGCCGAATGCGTCGGCGATGCAGGATTGACTTTCTCGAATGGCGATGCCGACGAATTGTCTGCGTGCATGCGTCGGCTGATGAACGACGAAGCGCTTCAGCGCGATCTGGCGGCGCGCGCACGCAATCGCACGGCGGCATTCGCACCCGGGCCGCTGATCGACCAATACATCACGCTGCTCCGCGCAAAGACTGCTACCACGGCAACAAAAGCCACGGCCGATAGCAAACCTGCCAGAAATAACGCGGCCAGGAACACTCTAAATTGCTGCTGGTGCGCTCCACCAGAGTACTGCGCTCGCACCGCCCGCGCCCTTGATCAGGTCGCCCTCCCAATGGCCGGGGAACTGCCGGTCGGCCACCTCGGGCGGGCGCATGTGGATGCTCAGCAGATCGACGATCTGGCCCCTGCGGTCCACCCCGCGCGAGCGCGGCCAGCGCTTGGCGCGCGCCATGCGCAGGCAGGCGATGAGCTCGCGGCGCAGCTCCCCGCGCGGCTGGGCGTAGATGGCGTTGTAGATGGTTTCGTGACAGACCCGGTGGCTGGCCTGATGGGGATTGAGCATAAACAGGTAACCAGCGATACCAGTGCAGGCGCACCAGCACGCAGACAAGGGCAAACAGCTCGCTTTGCGGGTGCAGCTTGGGCGCGGGCCGGCCAGCTCGGCGGCGGCGCACGCAGCGCTGCTGGGCATACTGGCCGCTGTAATGTGGCCCGGGCGCATTGCGCGACACTTCACGGCTGATCGTGGAAGGCGCGCGATTGAGCATCCGGGCAATTGCCCGGATGCTCAATTCATGCTCGAGGCCAAAGGCAATGAAGTGGCGCTCGTCGATGCTGAGCTGTTGGTAGTTCTGGTCGGATTTCATGGCAACACCTTAAGGGGATGAAACAAGGGGGTGTTGCACTTGGGATTTGAGAGGGCCGGGCGTTTCAGCCACTTTTCTTATAAATATCTAGCCAAGAAGCCGCGCCAGCGTCAGCAGCGCGAGCAGCACCATCCACATCACCACCGAGCGCCAGACCAGCCCCACCACGCTGCGCAAATGCTGCCGCTGTCTGCCGCTGTCGAGCATGCGGGTGCCGGCGAGCGGGTCGCCGGTTACTTGCCAGTGCGGCGCCAGATCGGTCGCCGGCACGACGCGCAGGTCGCCGCCACCGAGACTCACGCCGACCGCACCCGACGTTGCGGCGAGGATCACGCCGTCGTTTTCACTGCGAAAGCGCCGGGCGTCGTTGCGCCAGCAATCGATCGCGTCCTCGAAGCTGCCGACCACCGCGAATCCGAAGGCTGTGATGCGCGCGGGAAGCCAGTCGACCGCTTGCCAGGCACGCTCGGCGGCCAAGCGCGCCGCGGGGCTCGATGCGCGCGCGTGCGCGCCGTCCTTGCGTGCCCAGTAGCGGGCGATGAATTCGCTCATCCTGTAGAACACCGCGCCTGCCGGCCCCAAGCCCAGCGCGGCCGACACGCAGTACCAGGCCAGCACACCGAACACATGGCGGTGCGCTGCGATGACCGAATGCTCGATCACGTGGCGCACGATTTCGCTGCGCGGCAACTGCGCTACGTCGATCTGCTGCCAGTGCGCGAGCACCGTTCTTGCTTCGGCCTCGTCGCCGATGTCGAGCGCATCGCGAATCGCGGTGAAATGGTGGCTGAACTGGCGAAAGCCCAACGTCACATACAAAACGCCAATGCTCCACAAAACTGCGAAAGGAAGCCCGGCCCAGACTACGAGCATCCAGTGCACCGCGAAAACCAGCGCTGTCGGCACACCGACCGCGAGCGCCCAGGCGACCCAGCCGTGATGCGACTGGCCGGCATCGAAATTGCGACTGGTCCAGCGGGTCCAGCCAAGCACCGAGCCGTAAACCGGGTTGTGATACGCGAGTGGGCGCACTTGCTCGATCAGCAAGGCGCACAAAATCGCGAAGAAACTCATCGAACGATGATAGCGAGCGAGCCGGCTTTGAACAGTTGCCCGTTCGGCCACGTTTGAATCATCGGCCCGACACCCTGACGAAAGACACGATGGCAGAAACTTCGAACATGAGCCCCGTAGCGCTGGTAGACGAGTACCTTCGCGTCGTGATGCTGCCCGACCCGGTCGCGGCGCGGCGCTTCGTCTCGGCCGAACTGCGCATCCGGTTCACCGGCGACCGCGCGATGCGCGACCCGGCCGATTGCACCGCCTTCAATGCCGAGCGTTACCGCTGGGTCAAAAAGCGCATCGAACGCACCGAAACCGTGGCTGGCGGCTCGCCGGAAGAAACCGTGATCTACAGCATCGGCACCCTGCACGGCGAATGGCCCGACGGCACACCGTTCGAGGGCAACCGCTATGTGGACCGCTATATCGTGAGGAACGGGTTGATCTGCGAGCTGCAGGTCTGGAACGACAGCGCCGAGCGCCTGCTGGTGCGGGCGGGACTCGCCAAGCCGTGAGGCAGCATTCATGAGCGCGACCACCGCGGCGATAGCAGCGACAGCAGCGAAATACGGCAGCGGATTGCCGCACCATGGCAGATTCGACTACCGCCCAATCGTCGGGCGACCCGACTATTCATGGCCGAACGGCGCCAGGCTCGCGGTTTACATCGGCTTCAATCTCGAGCATTTCGCGTTCGGCGAAGGCATGGGCGCCTGCATCGGGCCTGCCGCACCGCAGCCGGACGTGCTCAACTATTCTTGGCGCGAATATGGCAATCGGGTCGGCGCGTGGCGCTGCCTCGAACTGTTCGACAGCCTCGGCTTGCCGTCGAGCACTTTGCTCAACACCGCGCTCTACGACCATTGCCCCGAACTGGTGGCAGCGTCGGTGGCGCGCGGCGACGAGTTGGTCGGGCACGGACACACCAACTCGGAACGTCAATCGGATCTGAGCGAGGCCGCCGAAGCCGCGCTGCTCGGCCAGTGCCGGGAACGGATCGCACGCGAAAGCGGCCGCGCGCCTTCGGGATGGTTGTCGCCCTGGATCTCGGAAAGCGCCCGTACTTGCGACCTGCTCGCCGAAGCCGGCTACGACTACACCCTCAATTGGTGCCACGACGATCAGCCGGTGCCCATGCGCACCCGCAGCGGGAGAATTCTGTGGTCGATGCCCTACCCGCAGGAGCTCAACGACATTCCGATGATCATCGCGCGCCAACTCGACGCGAAAGACTTCGCGCAAATGATCATCGACAACGCCGACGAAATGCGCGAACAGTCGCGAGCGCAGCCGCTGGTCATGGGCATCGCATTGCATCCCTACATCGTCGGCCAGCCTTATCGATTGCGTCATTTGCGACGTGCCCTCGCCCATATTGCGCAACTGCGCGATCGCGGCGAGCTGTGGCTGACGACACCGGGCGCGATCTGCGCTCACGCGGCCGCGACGGCAGCGAATCGGGCCGCGTCAGGCGGCGAGGAAGCGGTATAGGTTTCGCAACATGCCGGCGGTCGCGCCCCAGATGTAGCGCTCGACGTCGCCATCCTGCCAGGGCATCGAAAACCATTCACGACTTTCGGGCCGGCCGTCCCTGCCTCTGAACTCGAAGCGATGCCGGCGATGCTGCGCAGGATTCATGAGGAACGCCAGAGGCGCCTCGAAAGCGTCGGCGACTTCGAGCGGGTTCAAACGCAGATCGAAACCGGGCTGTACCAGCGCGACCACCGGGGTCACGATGAAGGAAGTCCCGGTCGTATAGGTCGGCAGGTTGCCGAGCGGCTCGATAAAGCGCGCTTCGAGGCCGACCTCTTCCCATGCCTCGCGCAATGCCGCGTCGGCAATATCCTTGTCGCCCGGATCGACCCGGCCGCCCGGGAATGCAACTTGGCCCGAATGCGTTGTCATCCGGGTTGCACGCTCGGTCAGCAGCACGGTCGCCCCCGAGCGGTGCTGCACGATCGGGATCAACACGGCCGCCGGCGCCGGCTCGCGTGGCGCGTAGCCGTATTCCACCCGCAATTCAGGTTGCCATGCGGGAGGCGCACGAAATCGCCGTCGCAGCGCGTCCGGGGAAAGCGCGCCGGGATCGATGGCCGGCAAATGCGCGTCGATCGACGCGACCGGAACCTGGCGCGGATCGAAAACCGGTAACGGCGTAAACGGCGCTGCGTTGACCGACTGCGTCGGTTCAGCAGATTCAGCAGGCATCAGCGACATCGCTCAATGAAGAGGGCAAAGCAGCGATCGGCCCGCATCGCCCCGCGCGAACAAAAGTCGCCGCGGAAAAGCCGCCGTGGCGTTGAACCGCGGCGGCTTGTCGGGGGGCACGGACGAGCGGGAGAAGTCCCGATCACCGACCCGATCACCGAATACTCAAGCCTGATTCGCAGCGGTCTTGGCAACGCGACCGGGCAATTTTTCCTTGATCCGGGCCGAGCGGCCGCTGCGCTCGCGCAGGTAATAAAGCTTGGCCCGGCGAACATCGCCGCGGCGCTTGACTTCGATGCCGGCGATCAGCGGGCTGTAGGTTTGAAATGTCCGCTCGACGCCTTCGCCGCTGGAGATTTTGCGCACGATGAACGCGCTGTTGAGGCCGCGATTGCGCTTGGCGATCACGACGCCTTCGTAAGCCTGCACCCGCTTACGCGTGCCTTCGACCACGTTGACGCTGACGATCACGGTATCGCCGGGCCCGAATACGGGTACCTTCTTGCCGAGCCGGTCGATTTCTTCCTGCTCGAGGGTCTGAATGAGATTCATGGTTTCCTGATATCGATCGTGCCCGCGCCAAAACACACGAACTGGAAAATGCGGATGCTGCGCGCAGACAAAGTCCGGAAAACCGAAAAACTTGGGCGTCGCGCGAGTTGAAACCCGCAGCCGGGCAGAGGATCGAAAAGCCTTCGATTATAGCTCGGCGCCAAGGCGAGGCGACTTCGGCGCAGCTTCGCCGAGCACCCGCTCGTCATCGGTGCTCAGGCGCCCCGCCGAACGCGCTGCAACGACCAGATCGGGCCGATGCAGCGCGGTGATCCGCAAGCGCTGGTCGCGCCGCCAGCGCGCGATCTTTTCGTGATGGCCGGACAAAAGCGCCGACGGCACGCCGGCGCCTTGCCAGTGCTCCGGACGCGTGTAGTGCGGGCAGTCGAGCAGGCCGTCCTGCGCTGGATTGAAGCTGTCCTCCACATGGCCGGCCTCGTCGCCGAGCACGCCGGGTTGCAAACGCGCGACCGCGTCCAGCAGAGCCATCGCCGCCACCTCCCCGCCGGAGAGGACGAAGTCGCCGAGGCTGATTTGATGGGTCACACGGGCATCGATCAGGCGTTGGTCGACACCCTCGTACCGGCCGCAAATCAACACCGCGCCATCGCTCGCGGCCCATTCGGCAACCGCAGCATGGGTTAGCGGCTTCCCAATCGGGGAAAAAAGGACGACCGGCGCCTTTGGGGACTGCGCTTCGCGCGCAGCTTGCGCTGCGTCCAGGCAGGCAGCGAGCGGATCGGCCAGCATCACCATTCCGGGCCCACCGCCGAACGGACGATCGTCGACGCGCCGGTAGTTGCCGTCGGCAAAATCGCGCGGATTCCAGAATGCGAGCTCTATCGCGTTCGACGCGAAGGCGCGCCGTGTCACGCCGATGGAGGTGAACGGAGCAAACAGCTCGGGGAAAAGCGTGACCACGTCGAAGCGCATCGCGTAAGCCAATCTCTCGGTAACCGGGCTCTCAGTAATCGGGCTGCCAGTCGACAGTGATCTGGCCGCCCGCGAGATCGACCGCATCGACGAAGGCCGCAACGAAGGGAACCATGCGCTCGACTGTCGCGCCATTTTCCTCGGCGCTCAATACCAGCGTGGTCTGCGCGCCGGTTTCGAGCAATTCGCGCACGCTGCCCAATGCGATGCCTTCACGATTTCGGACCGCGAGCCCGATCAGATCGACCCAGTAATACTCGTTGTCTGCCGGTGTCGGAAAGCTCGATCGCGCGACGAAAACACGCGCGCCACGAAGGGATTCGGCGGCGCTGCGGTCGGGCACTTCGTCCGAGGTTGCAACGATGTAGTCCGAATGTTCCTTCGCCTCGCGAATCGGCAAACGAAGAATCGGCTTCGTCGCTTCGCTGGAAGTGCTCGCGGCCTGCAGCAACCAGCGCCGGGATGAAAAAAGCGCCTCCGGGTGGGCGCTGTGCGGAAAAACCTTGAACCAACCTTTGATTCCCCAAGCGTCGCCGATACGACCGACTTCGATCGCATCGGCCGGCATCTCGGCGACTGCTAGCTGATCGAGCATCGACCGGGCGGGTCGCTGGTCAGGTTGGGGCTCTCGTCGAGGCGCCCGGGTCAGGCGGCGGTCTGAGGCGCTGCGCTCGCAGCCTGCCGGATGATCCGCTCGACCGTTGGCGATGCCTGCGCGCCCACGCCTTTCCAGTAGCTGAGGCGATCCTGAGCGATGCGGATGCTCTCCTCGTTATCTTTGGCGGTCGGGTTGTAGAAGCCCAGACGTTCGATGAACCGGCCGTCGCGCCGGACGCGTTTGTCGGAGACAACGATGTTGAAGAAAGGACGGCCCTTCGAGCCGCCGCGGGAGAGTCGGATCACGACCATGATTTATCCTTGTGGGGTTGATCTGGGCCGCGCTGATTCGGCCCTGGCAGATTTTTCAGATGGCGCCCGCCGTATTCTTCAGGGGCCGCAAAAAGCTTTCCATTATAACTTGCGCCCGGCTCTCGCTGGCTTAGTCGTTCCGGCATACGCCCTTGCGCCCTGCGGCGCTCGACACTCCATTCCCCTGGCAAAACAGCTCGATGTTCAACATTCGACCCGGCAACGACGCCGCCCACTCGCGCTCGATCGGCGTCCACCGTGCGCAGGGGTTCAGCGACGTCGGCGTGCTGAAAAATTGCGGCCTCAAGTTCGGCCGCTGGCCCGACGTGGTGTCGATGACCAAACTGCTCGGCGATGGCGCGATGACCTTGCCGGAGCAACCCGCGTGAAAAACAAGACGCTGGCGGCCTGGCTGGCATTTCTCGGCGGTCCGCTGGGTTTGCATCGCTTCTACCTGCACGGTTTCGGCGACACCGTTGGCTGGCTGTTGCCGATACCGACCGCGCTGGGGCTCTACGGCATCGAGCGGGCACGCATCTTCGGAGTCGACGACGCGCTGAGCTGGGCCTTGATTCCGTTGTTCGGCTTCGCGGTCGCCGCCTGCGCACTCACCGCGATTTACTACGGCTTGATGGCGCCGGAAAAATGGAATGCACGCTTCAACCCCGGCGCGGCGGATGACGCCCTGGCTGGCACCACCGGCTGGCTCACGATCGGTGCGCTGGTATGCGCGCTGCTCATCGGCAGCACGGCGCTCATGTTCAGCATCGTGTTCAGCTTTCAGCGCTATTTCGAGCATCAGGTCGAGGAAGGTCGGAAGATCTCGCAGTGATTTTCACGGTGGACATCACACTGATGTATCAAGAAAAAACGCTATTTATTTTGTAGCTTTCTGCGCACGTCCACATTGGCTTTCAGCCCCTTTTCTTTTAAAAATCAAGGTCCCGGCAACGACCTGTGTCGCAGCGCTGGCAAGCGCTCGATCCGCTGACCGCCCACGCCGACGAGCCGCGCCGCGTTCACTTTCGAGGGCGCAATTTCCGCCAGCGGCAACAGCACGAACGCCCGCTCGTGCATACGCGGGTGCGGCAATGTCAGCTCCGGCGTGTCGAGCGCCAGATCGCCGTAGATCAGCATGTCCAGATCGAGGCTGCGCGGCGCGTTGCGAAAGGGACGCTCGCGGCCCGCGCGCTGCTCGATTCGCTGTAGTTCGGCAAGCAGTTCCTGCGGCGAAAGCCGGGTTGCCAGCGCCGCGACCGCGTTGATGAAATCCGGGCCGCTGGCGTCGATCGGCTCAGTGCGATAGAGCGACGAGCGCGCCAGGACGCGGCTTTGCGCCATGCCGTCGAGCGCGTCGAGCGCATTGCGCACCGCGCCGGCTGCATCGCCCAGGTTCGCACCGACGCCGACATAGGCGATGTGGCCGCCATCACCAGCCGCGACTTCACCGGCCGGCGCTGTCAACTCATTCATCTGTAGGCCTGTCGAAACGCCGCTAAGCGACGTCGTCAGACGGTCGCCCATGCGCCGAGTCGGGCGGTGCTGCCTGCTCCCCGGACGGCGCACCGCTGCTGCCCTCACCGCGCGGCTTGCGGCGCCGGCGCCGCTTGCGCGGCACGCTGTCTGCCTGCACGAGCGAATCATCCGGCGCGCCAGACGCAATCGATACACCGCGATCGTCGACCGACGCTCGATCCGCAGAACCGCGCGCTGCCGGCTCGGTGCCAAGCTCTTCAGCCGACCGCGCTGGCGCCCGGGTGCGCGTGCGCTGGCCGCGTTGCTGCTCATCGCGAACCTGCTCCATCAGGTCGTGCCGGCGCGCATCGCCGGCTGTGCTGAACTCCTGCCACCACTGGGCGATCGCCTCGTCGAACTCGCCGATATCGGCGCGCAGTCGCATGAAGTCGAACGCCGCGCGAAAGCGCGGCTGCTCGGCCAGGCTGTAAGGCGTCGCGCCGGAACGCTTCTCGAAACGCGGCTGCATCATCCAGATTTCGCGCATGTCGGCGGCCAGCTTGCCGCGGCCGGAAACGTCGCCGATGCGGGCTTCGAACGCCGCGTCGATTGCGTCTTGCAGCGCCGGATACGACGGCATGCCGCGCCGCCCGTCCCGGGCCTGCTGGCGCTCGGTCCAGCCGTCGCGCACATCCGACCAGAGCACGCAGGCGAGCAAAAAGCTCGGCGCGACGGGTTTGCCCTCCTGCACGCGCCGATCGGTGTCGGTCAACGCGGCCTTGACGAAGGTGCTGTCGGCGCGCTCGACCACCACGTCGAGCAGCGGATAGATGCCGGTCGCGAGCCCCAGCGCGCGCAGCTGGGCGATGGTCGCGACCGCATGCCCGGTCTGCAGGAGCTTGAGCATTTCGTCGAACAAGCGGCTTTGCGGCACGTCGGCGAGCAGCTTGCTCGACGCGATCAGCGGTGCGAGCGTTTTGGGCTCCAGCTTGAAGCCGAGCGCCGCCAGCTTGGCCGAAAAGCGGATGCCGCGAATCACGCGCACCGGGTCTTCACGATAGCGCGTGGCGGGGTCGCCGATCATGCGCAGCTTGAGCTTCTTCGCGTCCTTGATGCCGTTGTGATAGTCGACGACGACCTGACGCGCCGGGTCGTAATACATCGCGTTGATGCTGAAATCGCGCCGCGCCGCGTCTTCTTCCTGCGGCCCCCAGACGTTGTCGCGCAGCACCCGCCCGCTCGCGTCGACCGCGTGGTGCAAGCCGGCCAATTCGCTGCGACTCGTGCGCTCGTTGCCGGCAACCTGATTGGCGGGCAGGCTGTCCATATAGGCGCGAAAAGTCGATACCTCGATCACCTCGTGGTCGCGCCCGCGCCCGAACACCACATGCACGATCCGGAACCGCCGCCCGATGATGAAGGCGCGGCGGAACAACGATTTGACTTGTTCGGGCGTTGCGCTGGTCGCGACGTCGAAATCCTTCGGCTTGAGGCCGAGCAGCAGGTCGCGCACCGCGCCGCCGACGATGTAGGCGTCGTAACCGGCTTTCTGCAGGGTCGTGACGACGTTGAGCGCGCGTTCGTCGACCAGCGCCGGATCGATCCGGTGCCCGTCGAACGGCACTTCCTCGCGCTTGCCGAAGCGCGCCTTGCCGGACGCTGCCGCGCTATCGGTTTTGCCCAGCAGTTTGTCGATGAATTTCTTGATCATGAAGTGAAATTGCGAAAAAGCGGCGCGTCACAAATCTTCGAGCATCGCGCGAACCAGCGGAATCGTGATCGCGCGGCGGGATTCGAGCGCATAGCGGTCGAGTTGGTCGAGCAAGGCCATCAAACTGCCCAGGTCGCGGCTGAATCGTTTGAGCACATAGTCGAGCACGTCGTCGCGAAGCATCACGCCGCGCGCATCGGCCGCCCGCCTGAGCACCGCGCGTCGCTCCGCCTCCTGGGGAATGCGCAAGTGGAACACATGGCCCCAGCCGAGCCGGGTGCGCAAGTCTTCGCGCAGCGCCAGATCGGCCGGCGGCAATGCCCCGGCAGCGACCACACCGTGCTGGAGCGTCTGCGCGTTGATGAACCAGTTGAAAGCCGCATGCTGCTGCACGCTGCTGAAAAGGTGCACATCGTCGAGCAGCACCGCGATCCAGTTCTGGTCGTAGCCGAAAGGCTCCACCGAACGTGAATCGAGCATCCCGACGCGCCCGCCTTGTGCTTCGAGCGAGACGCGCACGGCCTCGAGCAGATGGGTCTTGCCGCATCCGCTCTCGCCCCACAAATAGGTCGGCACCGGAGAATGCACTGCCACCGCGCTGCCCTCGCCGCACCAGAGTTGCAGATGGCGCAGGGCCGCTTCGTTCGGACCGGCGACGAAATTGCGCAGCGTCGGCCCGCTCGCCAGGCCGATGTCGAGCGCGAGCTGTTTCATGCGGCGGCGCGGGCACGCTGAAAATACGCGCCGCAGGCAGAGATCGAACGGACTGGAGCGAAAGGCGCCGGTTGCAGGCAGCAATGCATCGGGCAGTGCACGAAAAAGCGCACCCTTAAAATCGTGACCAATTCTATCGGCACGGCCGGCTGGCGCGGTCCGTGCGCTCGCCGGTTTTCCCAGTTGTCGTCCTGCGATGCGGCGATCTGCCCCAGTCCTTCCACCCGCCGGTTTTCAATCGAACCCCTGATGACTCCCAACCCGACCGCCCCGCTCAGCTACAAGGACGCCGGCGTCGACATCGCCGCGGGCGACGCGCTGATCGACCGGATCAAGCCACTCGCCCGCAAGACATTTCGCGACGGCGTTCTGGCCGGCATCGGCGGATTCGGCGCGCTGTTCGAAGTACCGAAGCGCTACCAGGAGCCGGTGCTGGTCAGCGGCACCGACGGCGTCGGCACCAAATTGAAGCTGGCTTTCGAATGGGGCATGCACGACACCGTCGGCATCGATCTGGTCGCGATGAGCGTCAACGACGTGCTGGTGCAGGGCGCCGAGCCGCTGTTCTTTCTCGATTACTTTGCCTGCGGCAAGCTCGATGTCGATGTCGCGACCCGGGTCATCGGCGGCATCGCGCGCGGCTGCGAACTGTCGGGCTGCGCTCTGATCGGCGGCGAGACCGCCGAAATGCCCGGCATGTATCCGGCCGGCGAATACGACCTGGCGGGCTTCGCGGTCGGCGTGGTCGAAAAATCGAAGATCCTTACCGGACAAGCGGTCAGGCCTGGCGATGTCGTGCTCGGCCTTGCTTCGAACGGCGTTCATTCCAACGGCTTCAGTTTGGTGCGCAAGGTGATCGAGCGCGCCGGCGCCGACTTGCCCGCGCAGCTCGACGGGCAGGCGTTCCGGCAGGCGGTGATGGCGCCGACGCGGCTCTACGTCAAGGCCGTTCTGGCAGCGCTTGCACATCATCCGATCAAGGCGCTGGCCCACATCACCGGCGGCGGCCTCACCGAAAACATTCCGCGGGTGCTGCCCGAATCGTGCGCGGCGCATCTGCGCCAGCGCAGTTGGCCGCAAAGCGAATTGTTCGCGTGGCTGCAGACGACAGCGGGTGTCGATGACGAAGAGATGAATCGCACTTTCAACAATGGCATCGGCATGGTTCTGGTCATCGATCCGGCCGAGGCCGCTGGCTGCGCCGCGACTTTGAGCGCGGCGGGCGAAACCGTTTACGAGATCGGGGCCATCGCGCCGCGCGATGCGGGTGCTGCGGTGGTGGTGTCTTGACCTCGCAGCCGGCCAGCCAAGCTTTTTGAACGCCATGGATCGACTGCCTGAACTGCCTGAATCGTCTGATCTGCGCGAGGCGGCGCGGCCGTCCGGTCGGCCCGCGACCGGATTGCCGCGCGATCCGGCCGACAACTCGGCGATGCGCATATCTGCGAAACCCCATTCGGCGCCCGCCGCGTCGCGCGCGCTGGTCGTCGCGAGCTATCTGCTGATTGCCGCCGGCCTCCTGCTCGTGATGTGGCAAGGGCTGCTGCCAGGCCTTCTGTGCGTCTGCATCGGCTTCTTGGGCACCCGCTGGCTGGCGCGAAGTTTTCTGGCGGGTCTGCGGCGCGTCCGTCCGCGCAAGGCGGGCAAACCGGCCTCGCCGCTGGCGCGCAGCGCCGCCGCCACATTGGTCATCGTGGCGCCGATCGGGCTGGGCCTGCTGGCCTATTCGGAAGCGCGGGAATTCGTGCTTCACGCACCCGATCAATACCTCGAGCTGATCGATTTCATCGCCCGCACGGTGCTGGAGTTGCGCCTCAAATTGCCGCCCGAAATTTCGATTTACCTGCCCGAAGGCGCCGAAGAGGTGCAGCGCATGATCGCCAACACCTTGCGAACCCAGGCCGGCGCGCTGGCGCTGACCGGGCGCGCCTGGCTCGGCGGCGTGCTGTTCGCCTATGTCGGCCTGATCATCGGTGCACTCGCGGCCGCCTCGAGAACCAGCGCCGCAGCCCGGCTACCGGCCCATCGGCAACCGCTTTCGGAGCAATTGCGCCAGCGCATCGTGCGCTTCGGCGAAGCCTTTGGCCAGATCGTCGCGGCGCAGTTCTGGATCGCGGCATTCAACACGATGCTCACGGCGGTGTTTTTGATCCTGTTGCTGCCTGCATTCGGTATCAAGTTGCCGTTCGTGCCGGCACTTGTCGTGCTGACCTTCGTCGCGGGATTGGTGCCGATCGTGGGCAATCTGCTGTGCAACGCGGTCATCACGGTCGTCGGCTTGTCGGTGTCGCCGGTCGCGGCCGCCGCCTGCCTCGGCTTCCTGATCCTGATTCACAAGGCCGAATACGTGATCAACGCGAAGGTCGTCGGCCTGCGCACCCAGGTTTCGGTCTGGGAACTGCTGGCGGTGATGTTCGTCGCGGAAGCGGTTTACGGCCCGGCGGGGCTGGTCGCGGCGCCGCTTTTCTATGCTTACACCAAGAAAGAATTGCAGGCCGCCAAGCTGGTTTGACGGCAGGCCGCAGATCCTGCGACACAGCGTTTTTTTAAGAGAAAAGTGCCTGAAACGCTTACTGCACATGCGCAGACAGCTATTAAATTAGTAGCACCTGCATCGCTGAACCGGCTTGGCCGCGACGCACACTCGCCGGTGTCCACGCGCCAGCCCAATCCCGCTCCCAGGCACAAGCCGTTCAGGGCCGCGCCTCAATGCACGGTGTCGGGCGCCTCTTCGTAGCGTTTTCTGAAAGCGCAGGCGTCGGCACGGCGTTCGAGTGCTTCGATGCCGGCCATCATGGCTTCGGCATGGCTCGGTGTGGGCTGCACGGCGCAATCGACCGTGACGGGCCGGCCGCAACCGCCGCCGGCCTTGCGCAAGGCCCAGTAGTAGCAGCCGGCGATCGGTTCATCGACGACGACTTCGATGTTTTTTTGCTTCATGGGGAGGCTTTCGTTGGGCCCGGACAAGTCTTGCGAATGCAGAGCAATCAAACTCAATGCAGCAGAAAAGCCGACAGCGCCGAAAGCAGGGCCACCGCTGCGGCGATAGAGCCAACGACCAGCAAATTGCGGCGCCAGCCCTCGATCCGTTCCTCGCGTTTGAGCGACGCATACTGGGTGCTCAACTCGGTGATCCGAGTCCGATCGGGTTCGTGCGCCCACCACGAATCTTGACGGGCTTGGAGTTTTTTCGACATGCCGCGTATTGTGTCTATATGTGTCCAATGTACGAGGAAATTGTTCACATTGGAATTGGTATTTTGCCCATAGTCGGGTGCAAGCAGTGCCTGAAACAGACCCGAGTTGCTATAATAAATATAGCTGCGTGCGCTTAACTGGTGGGCTTTTACGCTACTTTTCGCTTTGAAACCGCGCGATTCGATGCGGCCGTTGCCGCCGACGCGTCAGTTCGGCGCGCGAAAGCGCAGCAGGTGGCCGTCGGGCTCGCGGATCGCGAATTCGCGCGACCCCCAGAGCTGCGACAGCGGCGGCTCAACGATCGAAACACCGCGCGCCAGATAGGCCGCGTGCAGCCCGTCCAGATCGTGTCCGACGTCGATCACGAACTCGCCGCGCCAGGCAGGGCGCTGGGTCGCACCGCACTGCCACAACAGCAGTGAAACCGATGACGAGCGATCGATCGTTGCGCCCGCGCGAGGCGATGCGGCGTCGGCGCGGGCCACGCCGCGCTTCACGCGCGCATGGGTCGGCGGTTCGCCGGCCATGAAGTCGAGCGCGAAGCCCAATACCTCGCAAAAGTAACGCGCTGCGCGCTGCACATCGGCCACCGGAAGCACCGGCTCACACAATCCGAAACGATGGCGCTCGGCGAGCCCGGGCGTCTGCGGGCTCGACCGCGTTTTCGACAGGACGGGTTGCCCCCGCGGGGCAGAGTCAGGCGTGTTCATCAGGGCCTGTTCTCGGCCCGCCGAAGCGAAGCCAGCCGTTCGCCGACGATATCGACATCGAGCGCGTCGTCGACATGCGCCAGATAAGTTTCGAGGTCGCTCACCGCGAGCGCCGCCTGCCCCTGCTCCGCGTGCGCCAAACCACGATCACGGTATTCGCCCCACGCCTCGGGCAGCAACACGACCAGACGGTTCTGCACCGCGATCAGGCGCACCCAGTCTTCCTGCGTGCGATGGATTTCTTTCAGGTTGTGCAGCATGCGCGAGACGATGTCGCGCGGCTCTGCCGGCTGCAGATACAGGCCGAGCGGCACGTCGTACTCGCCGACCAGCCCATTGCCACGCTTGTACGGCTCGATCCGCTCGCTCAAATCCTCGCGTGACAGCGAGCGGCCCGTGAACGGATCGATGACGACCTGCCCTTTCGGCAACGTCACCTTGAGCATGAAATGACCAGGAAACGCGACGCCGCGCGCCGCGAGTCCCAAGCCCTGCGCCAGTTCGATCCAGAGCACCGCGAGCGAAATCGGAATGCCACGCCGAGTACGTAGCACAGCGTTCAGATAACTGTTGTCGGGGTCGTAGTAGTCGTTGACGTTGCCGCCGAAACTGAGATCGCTGAAAAAAAACTGGTTCAGCGTGCGCAGCCGGTGCAGGGGCGCAGCGTCGGCTGGCAACCGGCGCTTCAGGCGAGCAAGCAGCTGATCGACATCGCCGAGCACCTGCTGCACGTCGAGTTCGGGATATTCGTCCTGCGCGATGCTCGTGGCCGCTTCGAGCAGCGGAAAGTGTTCGTCGCTCTGAACCAGCGACGCAAAATATTCGAGCGCTGTCGGCGGGGAAAAACGCAAAGTCATATGGCTTTGTAGTGGAGCGTGCAAAGGGCGTCAAGCCAGCGTGGATGCCGCAAAATGGTGGGCTGATCAGGTACGCAGGAAGCTGCGCAGCCGCACCCCGACCGCCGCCAACACACCAAAATAGGTCAACACGGCACCGATGATGAGGGCAGCCAGCAGGCCGATGCGTTCGAGCCGCTGCGCGCGCAGCGCGATCCAGTCGAAATGATGCGCGCCCCACCAGAGCAGCAATGCAAGCACCAGCGATGCTGCGCATACTTGCAGCAGGAAGCGCGTCCAGCCCGGCGAAGGCCTGTAGCTGCCGCGCCGCAACAGCCCGACCAGCAGCCACAGCGCATTGACCAGCGCGCCGATGCCGATCGACAAGGTGAGCGCCGCATGCGCGAGGATGGGCACGAGAAAGAAGTTGAGCGCCTGCGTGAACACCAGCACCACGACCGCGATCCGAACCGGCGTCTTCATATCGTGGCTCGCATAGAAACCCGGCGCGAGCACCTTGATCGCGACGATGCCGACCAGGCCGACGCCGTACCCGACCAATGCAGCCGTGGTGCGTTGCACGTCGGCATCCTTGAAGGCGCCGTTGTGGAACAGCACCGCCACCAACGGCTCGGGAAAGACGAGCAGCGCAACCGCCGACGGCACCGCAAGCAGCACCACCAGCCGCAAGCCCCAGTCGAGCATCGCCGAATAGCGCGCATCGTCTTTCGCAGCGCGCGCCGATGCGAGCTGCGGCATCAGCACCACGCCGAGCGCGACGCCGAGCATCGCGGTCGGAAACTCCATCAGCCGGTCGGCATTGGTGACCCAGCTCACGCTGCCGGGCGTCAGATGCGAGGCGATCTGGGTGTTGATGAGCAATGAAATCTGCGCCACGCTGACGCCGAGCAGCGCGGGCAGCATCAATTGCGTGATCCGGCGTGTGACCGGATCGGCCCAGGCCGCGCGCAGCGCATCGCGACTCGCGCCGATGCGCGGCAGCATGCCCAGTCCGCGCAACGCCGGAATCTGGATCGCGAGCTGCAGAATACCGCCGAGCATCACGCCGACGCACTGGGCATAGATCGGCTCGATGCCATGGCGTTCGAAAAGCGGCGCGCCGACGACGATGGCAGCGATCAATGACAGGTTGAGCAGTACCGGCGCCGCAGCGGGCACGGCGAATTTGCGCCAGGTGTTAAGGATGCCACCCGACAAGGCGACCAGCGACATGAAGCCGATGTAGGGAAACATCCAGCGCGTCATGACCACGGCCGCATCGAACCCCTGCGCGGTTTGCTGGAGGCCACTCGCCATCGCCCAGACCAGCAGCGGCGCGCCGACGACGCCGGCGAGGCAGACGACGACGAGCGTCCACGTCAAAAGCGTCGCAGCATGATCGATGAGCCGCCGCGCGCCTTCGTCGCCCTCTTCGGTTCGATGCCCCGCCAGCACCGGCACGAAAGCCTGGCTGAAAGCACCTTCGCCGAAGACGCGTCGAAACAGGTTCGGAATGCGGAATGCGACGTAGAACGCATCGGTCAGCGGGCTCACGCCGTATACCGCGCTGAAAAGCACGTCGCGCACCAGCCCGGTCACGCGCGAGGCGAGGGTCAGCAGCGAAACGGTGGAAGCGGATTTGAGGAGCGACACCGCCGGGAGTGTAGGTGGCCCTCGCCGCGAGATTTCCAGTCCAGCGCCCCGCGCGCCTGACAGGACGTGCCCAGATATAATGGAAAGCTTTGCTGCAACATCCCCAAACACTCAAGGAATCAATTCGATGGCATCAGCCAAACCCAAAAAGAAGAACCCGCGCCTCGCGTCGGGCCGCAAACGCGTCCGCCAGGACACCCATCTCAACGCTGCGAACACCTCGCTGCGTTCGCGCTACCGCACCGCGGTAAAGAACGTCGAGAAAGCCGTTTTGGCCGGTGACAAAACCAAGGCCGGTGAGGCTTTCGCGAAAGCGCAAAGCATCGTCGACTCGGTCGCCGACAAAGGCATCTTTCACAAGAACAAGGCCGCCCGCGACAAAAGCCGACTTTCGGCCAAGGTCAAGGCTCTGGCGAAAGCCCCCGAAGCCGCCACGGCCTGAATTTTTCAGTCCGCAAGCCCGCAGGAGCGAATGCGCCTGCGCCGTTTGAACGGTGCGCTGCAGCAAAGCAAAAAGCCGCCCAAAGGGCGGCTTTTTCGTTGCACGCAGCGCAACGAGCGCTTCGCGCTGCTTTGCTGCACCCGAAGACCTTGGGGACAGACCGGCCGAGGCGCGAAGCGCACGGTCGCCCTGTCCTCAACTGGATAGATCTCCCGATCCCGTTCCCAATTTCCCCTTAGCCCCCACTTCGAGGACCACCGCCCCCACCGCTCCCTCCCCCGGCACCAGACAAGCCTCAGCCACCTGCAACCCGTTGTCGCGCGCAAAGTTCATCACGAAGTCCCAGGCCATCACGTTGGCATCGCGCAGTTCCAGATTCACCACCACGCACTTGATGCCGTTCACGGTCGTCGGCACGCACCAGGGCGAATAGCTCAAATGACTGCCCGGGAACACGCCACCGGGCCGAAACGAACACATCACGCCGGCCAGTCGCTCTGCCCAGTCGCTGGGGCGAAACGAGCGGCCGTCGGCCGTGATGCCCTGAATGAAGATTTCTTTGGCGTTCGGCAGGGGCATGGATGAGCGATAGGCGGTAATCGGCGCTAATGGGCGGTATTGAGCAGCGACGTTCGCAAAAAACAGCCGAACAAATTTGCGGCACTGCAGCAAAATTTTAGCGATTGAGCTTTTCAAGCGCTGCCCGCGAGGGCATCGCTGTGATGCGCAATCCTCAAGCAAGCAAAGCAAACCCTGCGCCTAAAATTGATTCTCAGCGGCCATGAGTTGGACCCATGGGCTCAAATCGGCGCTGAAGTTCTTCCATCCCTCGCCTTTTCTCCGGAATTCGGGAGTTTTCGATGACCGCTTCGCCGTCCGCTCTTTCCTCCCATGGGGCGCCTGACGCCCCGCATGTGATGAACACCTACGGCCGCCTGCCGATCGCTTTGAGCCACGGCCAGGGCTGCCGCGTGTGGGACACCCACGGCAAGCGCTACCTCGACGGCCTCGGCGGCATCGCGGTGAACACACTCGGCCACAACCATCCGGAACTGGTACCGGCGTTGTGCGACCAGATCGGCAAGATCATCCACAGCTCCAACTACTACTTCGTGCCGGGCCAGGAAGCGCTGGCCGCCAAGCTGGTGGAGCTGTCGGGCATGACGAATGCGTTTTTCTGCTCGACCGGGCTCGAAGCCAACGAAGCCGCACTCAAGCTCGCCCGCAAGTTCGGCCACGACAAGGGCATCGAGCGGCCCGAGATTGTGGTGTACGAACACGCCTTCCACGGCCGCTCGATCGCGACCTTGTCGGCCACCGGCAACCCCAAAATCCAGGCCGGCTTCGGCCCGCTGGTCGAGGGCTTCATCCGGGTGCCGCTGAACGACATCGCCGCGATCAAAAAAGCGACCGAAGGCAATCCGAACGTGGTCGCGGTGTTTTTCGAAACCATTCAGGGCGAAGGCGGCATCCATCCGATGCGCATCGACTACCTGAAGCAGCTTCGCGCGCTGTGCGACGAGCGCGATTGGCTCATGATGATCGACGAGGTGCAGTGCGGTATGGGCCGCACCGGCAAGTGGTTCGCGCACCAGTGGGCCGGCATCGTGCCCGACGTGATGCCGCTCGCCAAAGGGCTCGGCTCGGGCGTGCCGATCGGCGCGGTGGTCGCGGGGCCGAAGGCCGCGCACATCTTCCAGCCCGGCAACCACGGCACGACCTTCGGCGGCAATCCGCTCGCGATGCGCGCGGGCGTCGAAACCATCCGGATCATGGAAAAAGACGGCCTGCTCGCCAACGCAGCCAAGGTCGGCGCGCACCTGATGGACGGCTTGCAACGCGAGCTCGGCGAACTGCCCGGCTTGAAAGACATCCGCGGCCAGGGCCTGATGATCGGCGTCGAGCTCGATCGCCCCTGCGGCGTGATCCTGCAGCGCGCCTGCGATGCGGGCCTTCTGCTGTCGGTCACCGCCGATCGCGTGATCCGACTCGTGCCGCCGCTGATCCTGACGATCGCGGAAGCCGACGAAATCGTCGGGCTCCTCACACCGATCGTGAAGCAGTTCCTCGAGGAGCCGCGCGCATGAACGATCTGCCGACGCTGCGCCACTATCTGCAGTTTTCTGACCTGAGCGCCGACGACTACGCCCACGTCTTCGCGCGCGCCGCGCTCATCAAGAAAAAGTTCAAGGCCTACGAGCGCCACCAGCCGCTGGTCGACCGCACGCTCGCGTTGATTTTCGAAAAAGCCTCCACCCGCACTCGCGTGAGCTTCGAAGCCGGCATGTACCAGATGGGCGGCAGCGTGGTGCACCTGACCACCGGCGACAGCCAGCTCGGCCGCGCCGAACCGATCGAGGACAGCGCTCGCGTCATCAGCCGGATGGTCGATCTGGTGATGATCCGCACCTTCGAGCAAAGCAAGCTCGAAGCGTTTGCCGCCCATTCCCGAGTGCCGGTGATCAACGGCCTGACCAACGAATTCCACCCCTGCCAGATCCTCGCGGACTTGTTCACCTACATCGAACATCGCGGATCGATCAGGGGCAAAACCGTCGCGTGGGTCGGCGACGGCAACAACATGGCCAACACGTGGCTGCAGGCAAGCGAACTGCTCGGCTTCAAGGTGCACCTGTCGACGCCGAGCGGTTACGAAGTCGATCAATCGGTCGCGGGCATTCGCTCGGGCGACAGTTACGCGGTCTTCAAAGACCCGATGGACGCCTGCCGCGATGCCGATCTGGTGACGACCGATGTCTGGACCAGCATGGGCTACGAAGCCGAAAACGATGCGCGTCGCAAGGCCTTTGCCGACTGGTGCGTCGACGAAGAGATGATGCGCGCGGCCCGACCCGATGCCCTCTTCATGCACTGTCTGCCCGCGCATCGGGGCGAAGAAGTCGCGGCCGAAGTCATTGACGGGCCGCAATCGGTGGTGTGGGACGAGGCGGAGAACCGGATGCACGCGCAGAAGGCGTTGATGGAGTTTTTGTTGTTGGGGCGGGTCTGAAAAAACGGGATCGGACAGCCGGACGCAGAAGACGCAGAAGCAACGCGGAAGGCGCAGAAAAGGCTTCGAAGAATGAGAGCGCTGAAATCACTTTTCGATTGAAGAATTTAAGAGAAAAGTGCCTGAAACGCCCAACCGGCGTGCGCAAGCAGCTCTACTTTTAATAGCATTCGCTGTTCTTGCGGCCGTTGGCAATTACCGACACCGCTGGCTCGCATAGCGCGCTACCTTTGCGGTATGACGATGAACGCGCTTCGCCTTTGGGATATTTCGCCACCGGTGCTTGAAGGCGCGCCGGTGTTTCCCGGCGACACGCCGTACCGCCAGCGCTGGGCGGCAACGATCGAACCGGGCTGCCCGGTCAATGTCAGCGAAATCACGCTGTCGCCGCATGTCGGCGCTCATGCGGATGCGCCGCTGCATTACGACCCTCATGGCGCGACGATCGGCACGGTAGCGCTCACGCCTTATCTCGGCGCCTGCCGTGTGATTCATGCGATCGACTGCGGGCCGCTCATCGAGTGGTCGCATCTCGAACATGCGATCGACAGTGCGTTGCCGCCGCGCGTGCTGGTGCGCACCTACCGACAAGCGCCGATCGATCGCTGGGACGACGCGCTCGCCGCCTTCGCCCCCGCCACCATCGAACGGCTCGCTGCGCTCGGCGTGCAGCTCGTCGGCATCGACACCGCGAGCATCGACCCCGCCGCGAGCAAGACGCTCGACAGCCATCAGGCGATTCGCCGGCTCGGCTTGCGCGTGCTCGAAAACCTGGTGCTCGACGATGTGCCCGAAGGCGATTACGAATTGATCGCACTGCCCCTCAAACTCGTCAGCGCCGACGCCTCACCCGTCAGAGCCGTGCTCCGAGAACTGCATAAAACTGCCATAGAACCGCCATGAACGCCATCTCACTGAATGACTGCGTCGCGCGCGACGCCGATGATCCCCTCGCCGCATTGCGCGATCAATTCGCGTTGAAAGACGAATTGATCTACCTCGACGGCAACTCGCTCGGCGCGCTGCCGAAAACCGCAGCCGCCCGAATCGCCGAAGTCGTGACCGACGAATGGGGCAACGGCCTTATCGTTTCGTGGAACAAGGCGAACTGGTTCGACCTGCCGCAACGCCTCGGCGACAAGGTCGCGCGGCTGGTCGGCGCTTCGCCCGGCGAGGTGGTCTGCACCGACAGCACTTCGATCAATCTGTACAAAGCACTTTTCGCGGCAACGTCGGCGGTGATCGCTTCGGGCGACAGCGCGCGCCGGGTGGTTCTCAGCGAACGCAGTAACTTCCCGACCGATCTCTACATCGCCGATGCACTGTGCCGCGAGCGCGGCTTCGAGTTGAAGTTGATCGAGGCCGACGAATTGCCCGACGCGCTCACAGCGGAGGTCGCGGTGCTGATGCTGACCCACGTCAACTACCGCACCGGCGCAATGCACGACATGAAGGCACTGACCGCGGCGGCGCACGCTGCTGGTGCCATCACTGTTTGGGATCTCGCCCACAGCGCCGGCGCGGTGCCCGTTGCCCTCAATGCATGCGACGCCGATTTCGCGGTTGGATGCGGCTACAAATACCTGAACGGTGGTCCCGGCGCACCGGCTTTTCTGTGGGTGCATGCAAGGCGTGCCAACCAGTTCACGCAGCCGCTCGCGGGCTGGTGGGGCCATGCCGCGCCGTTCGAATTCACGCCGCATTACCGACCTGCAGCGGGCGTTGCGCGCTATTTGTGCGGCACCCAACCGGTGATCGCACTGGCCGCGCTCGAATGCGGCATCGACAGCGTGCTCGCCGCTGAAAATGCAGCTGGCGACGGCAGCGCCATGGACGCCCTGCGCGCCAAATCGCTCGCGTTGACCGACACCTTCATCGCCCTCGTCGCGCAGCGCTGCGAGGGCCGCTTCGACCTCGTGACACCGCGCGAACACGAACGACGCGGCTCGCAGGTGTGCCTCGCCATGGCGGACGGTTCCGATGCCGCCTATCCGATCGTCCAGGCCTTGATCGCACGCGGCGTCGTCGGCGACTTCCGCGCGGGCGACGACCGCATGCCCGACATCCTGCGCTTCGGCTTCACGCCGCTGTACCTGCGCTTCGTCGATGTCTGGAACGCCGTCGAATATCTGGTGCAGGTGCTCGAAACGGGCGAATGGCAAAGCGACGAGTTCAACTTGAAGCAGGCGGTGACCTGAATGCGGACTTCGGGAACGTAGCTCAGCCCAACACCATCCCATGACCCACCCCGAACACATCGTCCACGCCGAAAAAGCCCAGCTCGACTTCAGCCGGTCGATGAGCTACGGCGACTATCTGCATCTCGATGAAGTGCTCGGTGCGCAGCATCCGCTCTCGCCCGCGCACGACGAGCTGCTGTTCATCATTCAGCACCAGACCAGCGAACTCTGGATGAAACTGATGCTGCACGAACTCGGCGCAGCGACTCGCGCCATCGCCGCCGGGCAGTTGCCCGACGCGTTCAAGATGCTCGCGCGCGTGACCCGGATCATGGAGCAGTTGGTCGGCGCCTGGACCGTGCTCGCGACGATGACGCCGCCCGAATACAGCGCGATGCGGCCTTACCTCGCGAGTTCGAGCGGCTTTCAGAGTGCGCAATATCGCTGCATCGAGTTCGCGCTCGGCAACAAGAATGCCGCGATGCTGCAACCGCATGCGCATCGACCCGAATTGCTCGCGATCGTCGATGCGGCATTCCGTGCGCCATCGCTCTATGACGAATCGCTGCGTCTGCTCGCGCGCCACGGCTTGCCGGTACCGGCCGATCACCTCGAACGCGACTGGACAGAGGCCTATGTCGCGAGCGACGGTGTCGAAGCAGCCTGGCTCACGGTCTATCGCGATCCGCATGCGTATTGGGATCTGTATCAGCTCGGCGAAAAACTTACCGATCTCGAAGACGCGTTCCGGCTCTGGCGCTTTCGCCATGTGACCACCGTCGAGCGCATCATCGGATTCAAGCGCGGCACCGGCGGAACGGGCGGCGTGAGCTACCTGCGCAAGATGCTCGACGTGGTGCTGTTCCCGGAGTTGTGGCGGTTGCGGACGGAGCTGTAGGCCAAAAGCGGGCAGTCGAAATCGGACTACCGGACGCAGAAGACGCAGAAGACGCAGAGGCTTCGCAGAAGGCGCAGAAAAGACAAAATAAATTTTGGTGTTTCTTCTGCGTACTCTGCGAAACCTTTGCGTTCTCTGCGTCCGGTAGTCCGAATTGCATGCATGAACCAAAACGACCTCCAGCGCCCGCTGGCTCTGCGCAACCAGCTATAGTTTTAGTAGCACGAAGGAATCTTGACGATGACCGAATCCGAACCCGATCGCCTGTCTGACGACGAACTGGCAGCCTTGCGCGCGCATGGCGTGGTGCTATGGGCGGAGCGTCTCATCTTCAATGCGCAGCCACCGATGGCACCGGAGCAGATCGCCGCGGTCGAGGCGCAATGCGCGGGGCCGATTCCCGAAGCGCTCGCCGCGTTGTGGCAGCTCACGGCCGGCGGGCAACTCGACTACGACCTCAGCGTGTCGATGAAAGGCAACCAGGAAGCGATCAGTTGGAATGAACTGTTTTTCAACGGCAGCAGTGGATATCACGACCTGCAAGGCTGGATCGATCACGAGCGCGAGCTCGCCGACGAGGCAGCCGCGGAAGACGAAAGCGCATCGAGCGCTTTGCTGGGCGCGTTGCCGATCGGTGGCTTCGAGTATCTGGACCGCATTTACGTCGTGGTCGAGCCGGGCGCAGCACAGGGCCGGGTTCTCGCATGGAAGCATGGCTTGCCACCCGCCTGGACGCATGCGCTGCACGAAGACGCATTGAGCGCGATCGCAACCGACCTGCGCGGTGCGTTCGCAGCGCTGCATCTGGCCGAAGACCCGCTCGCGCCGACCGACGACTATGGAACCGGGCAAGCGCTGCTCGAATGGCTCGACAACCGTTGTGAGGCGCATGGACTCGACCGCGATCTGATGGACAAGGCGGTCGGCTTTTATCGCCGTGCCATCGTCGACTGGCGCGGGCCGCTTGCCGACGGGTCGTTGCGCCACGATGCGGGGCTCGCGCGTATCGCGCTGCAGCATGCGATTCGCACCGACGACGGCGATCTGGTGGCCGAGCTCGCCGCTGCCGGCCTCGGCTTCGATGGCGCGCTCGAAGGCGATGCGATCGCGACCGATTCAGCGCTCGGCCGCGGCGCCTTCGCTGCGGCCGCTGCACTGGTGCGCGCGGGCGCGCCGGTTGCGCCCGATGCGCTCGGCAATATCGACGCGGCGATCGCGCCGGAACTGGTCACAGCACTCATCGCCGAGGGCGGCGAGCCGAGCGTCACCGCGATGGTGCAGTGCGTGGCCTGCGGCGCGCCGGCCAGCGCGCGACTGATCGGCGAAGCCTGCGCGCGCGCCGGCACCGACGTGCCGGCAGCCTTCGAGGTCGATCGTGCCGCGCTGCTGGCCGAGCTCGAAGCGACTTTGGTCAGGGTGCACACCGACTCGTTCAGCCACTATCTCGGCGCCGAGGGGCTTGCAGCGCGGATTGCGCACCTGCGCAAGTTCGCGCTTTGACAGCGTCCTTCAGTTTAAGAAAAAAGTGGCTGAAACGCTTACTGGACGTGCGTAGACAGCTATTTTACTTGTAGCAAAAAGAGCCGTAACAGGTACGCTGGCCAGCCATTTGAGGGCCTGCGCGAGCGTCTGAAAATCAGCGGAAATCCGGCGCCTATCCAGCGCAGATCAGCCCGCATAAAGCCAGGGCTGATCGAGCAGTCTTGCTCCGAGCACGCGCATCGCCAGATCGCGGCCCGCCCGCATCATGCCCGTCGCATGAAAGATCGCGGCATTGCGCTGCGCGCGGTTTTGCACCTGCGCGTTGCGCCGCCAGCGCGCAGCGGCATAGCGTTGAAACGCATCGGTCAACCCGCTGGCATCCGCGTCACCCACGGCATCGGCGAGCGCCGCCGCATCTTCGATCGCCATGCCCGCACCTTGCGCGAGGTACGGCACCATCGGATGCGCGGCATCGCCGAGGAGCGCAATGCGTCCTCGAACCATTTCGGCGCCCGCTTTCATCGGTGGCCGGTCATAGACCGACCAGGCGCGCCAATCGGGCATCGCTTCGAGCAAGGTCTGCAAGGGCGCGCAGCACCTGCCCGTGGCTGTTTGCAACAGGGCCAGGGTCGAAGCCTGGTCCCAACGACGGGCGTCGTCTTCCGCCGCCGGTTTCCCGGAATCGTTGCCGTGTTGCGCCTCGGCGATCACCACGACGTTGAGCGCCGCGCCCGCCCGCACCGGATAGATCACCGCGTGCAACCGTGGGCCGAGCCAGACTTCGACCTGCGAACGGCGCAAGCTGGCGGGCAGACTGTCCTGATCGATCAGCGCGCGCCAGGCTGTGTAGGCGCTCGCGCGCGGCGGGCCGCCGCCGATCACGACTTGCCGGCGCAGCAGGCTCCACAGGCCGTCCGCGCCGACGAGCGCATCGGCATCCCATGTTCGGGCATCAGCGCACGACACCCGCAGCGGCTGGAGCGATGCCTCGTCGACCCGGGGCGCGTCGACCACCTCGACCCGCGCGCCGCGTTCGAGCGACCCGTCGCCACATTCGCGCACGGTATCGAGCAGCAATGCGTGAAGATCGCCCCGATGCAAGCACAGGTAGGGCGCGCCGTAGCGCTCGCGCATTGCGCCATCGAGCGGCATTTTGGCGAGGTCGGAAGCGTCGTTGGCGCTTTTGACCTGAATCATTTCCGGCTCCCAGGCCACTCGAGCCAATGCCGGCGCAAGACCCAGCGCCCTTAGCCGGCGCGTCACATTCGGGCTGAGCTGAATGCCCGCGCCGATTTCAGAAAAAACGGGTGCCTGCTCGAGCACGTCGACATGATGGCCGCGCTGCCTGAGCGCCAGCGCCGCGGCAAGTCCGCCAATGCCCGCGCCCGATACCACGATGTTCGTCGGCATGGCGCTGTCCTCGAAAATGCGCCGATCGTGTCAGGACATGCCGGATGCGTCCGGTCCGGCGCTCGGCGTGCCCTTGCCGCAGCCGCTGCAACTGCTGCAGGCACCGCAACCCGAACCGCTTGAAACCGCCGCAGCCGCCGCAGTTGCCGTGAGCCGCTCGGCGCGATCGGAATGCATCAAGCCGACGCGCCGAAGCGCTTCGACACCGCGCACGAGGCCGGCGTGCCGCCAGCGCCTGGGCATCGCGCGCCACGCAACATGCAGCGCGGCGAGCGCGACGATGGCAAAAACGATGAACTGCTGCGTCATTTCTCTATTTTGAACCTGATTCAGCCCGCACCTGCACCCGCGAGCGCACCGAAGCCCAGCGCCAGCGCGATTCGGTAGGTGACGAACGACGCACCGTAGGCCAGCGCGAACAAATAGCCGGCCATGATCCAGACGTACTTCCACGAATTGGTTTCGCGCTTGACCGCGGCCAGGGTCGAGATGCATTGCGGCGCAAACACATACCAGACCAGCAGCGATAGCGCAGTGGCGAGCGACCAGCCGCTCGCGATCAGCGGCGTGAGCTGGCTAGCGACATCTTCGCCAGTCGCCGACAGCGCATAGACGGTACCGAGCGCGCCCACCGCCACTTCGCGCGCTGCCATGCCCGGCACCAGCGCGATCGAGATCTGCCAGTTGAAGCCGATCGGCGCGAAGATGCGCTCCAGCCCCTGGCCGATGATGCCGGCGATGCTGTATTGAATTGCCGGACCGGTCGCGCCTTCGGGCGGGCTCGGGTAGGTCGAAAGAAACCAGAGCAGGATCATCAGCGTGAGAATGATCTTGCCGACCCGCTGCAGGAAGATCCAGGCTCGCTCGTATAAGCCGAGCGCGAGGTTGCGCAGGCTCGGCCAGCGATACGCGGGCAACTCCATCATCAGCGGCGAATGCGCCTGGCTGCTGCGAAAGCGCTTCATGACCCAGGCCATCGCCATCGCCGAGACGATGCCGAAAATGTAGAGCGCGAACAGCACCAGCCCCTGCAGATTGAACACGCCGCCGATCGTCTGCTCTGGAATGAAAGCCGCGATCAGCAGCGCATAGACCGGCAGCCGCGCAGAGCAGGTCATGAGCGGCGCGATCATGATCGTCGTCAGCCGATCGCGCCAGTTGCCGATGGTGCGGGTTGCCATCACACCCGGAATCGCGCAGGCGAAGCTCGAGAGCAGCGGAATGAACGAGCGGCCCGACAACCCGACGGTGCCCATCACGCGGTCGAGCAAGAACGCGGCGCGCGGCAGATAGCCCGAATCTTCCAGTGCGAGGATAAACAGGAACAGGATCAGAATCTGCGGCAAAAAGACGATCACCGCGCCGACACCCGCGATCACGCCGTCGACCAGCAGGCTCTGCAGCGCACCCGTCGGCAGCAGCGCACGCACGCCGTGGCCCAGCGCTTCGGTCGCGGCCTTGATCGCGTCCATCGGCACATTGGCCCAGCTGAACACGGCCTGGAACATCAGGAACAAGGTCGCGGCCAGCACCCCCATGCCCCAGAGCGGATGCATCACGACCCGGTCGATGCGGTCGCTGGCTTCGAGGCTGCCGGCGGGTTCGCGCACCGCGATCGCAAGAATCCGGCGGACTTCGCGCTGGGTTGCCAGCACTTCTTCGATCACGGGCGCATGCCAGGGCCGCGGTTTGGCCGGGCGGACGGGCACATCGAGCGCAGCGAGCAGTCGATCCGCACCATCGCTGTGCACGCCAACGGTTTCCACGACCGGCACGCCAAGCTCGCGCGCGAGTGCATCGGTGTCGACCATGATCCGTTGCTTTTTCGCCATGTCGGTCATGTTGAGCGCGACCAGCAGCGGCAGACCGAGCCGTTTGGCTTCGAGCACCAGCCGCAAATTGAGCTTGAGATTGGTCGCGTCGGTGACGCAAACGATCAGGTCGGGCAACGCCTCGGCACTCTGGCCCGTGACCACGTCGCGCGTGACCGCCTCGTCCGCGGACACCGCATTCAGGCTGTAGGCGCCGGGCAAATCGAGCACGAACACGTCGCGGCCAGTAGCGGTGCGCAGGCTCCCCTCCTTGCGCTCGACCGTCACGCCCGCATAGTTGGCAACCTTCTGACGACTGCCGGTCAGCAGGTTGAACAGCGCGGTCTTGCCGCAATTCGGATTGCCGAGCAATGCAATCCGGTTCGGCGGCGCTTTGGGCGGAAAGGCCACCAGCGGGCCGGTGGCCGAGGCGGCGTCCCGGTGGAACAAAAGCGTGGTTTCAACCATTTTGCGAAGCTCCTGCCACGACCTGGACGAGCGAAGCCTCGTGCCGGCGCAAAGCGAAGGTGGTATGGCCGATGCGTACCGCGATCGGCTCGCGCCCCGGCATGCCATGCGCCACGATGCGCACCGCTTCACCGGGAACAAAGCCGATTTCGGTCAGCCGCAATGCGAGGTCGCGATCTTCGGGCGTGTCCTCCGGGCGCAGCCCGATCACCGTTGCCCACTCGCGCGCCGGAAGCTGGTCGAGGCCGAGGCCCGCGAGCCCGGAACGGGTGGCCGAGCCGGAGTCGGGCGCCGCATCGAAAGAAGCAGTCATAGTGGTCATGGCAAAAGCGCTGTCACTGGCGAATGGTTTCTGGATGGAAGAGCCGACGGGACACCGGTCGTATCGGTGATGAGAATTATTCTCGAAAACTCGGCTAAATGCGAATAGTTTTCGATACGACCCTTTCGTCGGGTCGAAAAAATATGAAAAAAAAGCCCCTGCGCGGAGAGACGCAGGGGCTTTAGCAGGGGCTTTGGCAGGGCTTTGCCCGGGTGGTTCGGCCGTTGCCGGCCGAATCGATCGTCGTCAGGCCGCCAGCAACTGCCGCAGCACGAACGGCAGGATTCCGCCGTGCTTGTAGTAATCGACCTCGATCGGCGTGTCGATGCGCAGCAGCACGCTGACTTCTTCCTTCGCGCCGTCGGCGCGATGGATCACGAGCTTCACGTTCATCTGCGGCTTGATCGCGCCGTCGACGACCACATCGACCGTTTCGTCGCCCTTGAGCTTCAAGGTCTCCCACGATTCGCCGGCCTTGAACTGCAACGGCAGCACGCCCATGCCGACCAGATTCGCGCGGTGAATGCGCTCGAAGCTGCGCGCGATCACGGCCTTGATGCCGAGCAACTGGGTGCCCTTGGCAGCCCAGTCGCGCGATGACCCGGTGCCGTATTCCTCGCCGCCGAAGACGACGGTGGACGTGCCTTCGGCCATGTACTTCATCGCGGCGTCGTAGATCGCCATCTTCTGGCCGCCGGGCTGGTAGAGCGTCACGCCGCCCTCCTCGCGCGAGCCGTCGCGGCCGGCGGGAATCATGAGGTTCTTGATCCGCACATTGGCGAAGGTGCCGCGCATCATCACTTCGTGGTTGCCGCGGCGGGAACCATAGCTGTTGAAGTCGGCCTTTTGAACGCCGTGCGCTTTGAGGTAGACGCCGGCAGGCGAGCTTTCCTTGATCGAGCCGGCCGGCGAGATGTGGTCGGTCGTGATCGAGTCGCCGAAGAGCGCCATGATCCGCGCGCCCTTGACACCGGCTTCGACCGGCGGCACCTGCTGCGTGAAGTCCTCGAAAAACGGCGGTTCGGCGATGTAGGTCGAGGTCGGCCAGTTGTAGACCTCGCCGGTCACGCCTTCGATGCTCTTCCAGAGCTTGCCGGGCTCGGTCCGGACCCTGTCGTAGTTGGCGCGGAAGGCCTTCGCGTCTTTTGCGAAGTGCAGGCAATCGTCGATTTCGCTCGCCGTGGGCCAGATGTCGCCGAGGTAGACATCCTTGCCACCCTTGCCCTTGCCGACCGGCTCGGTCATCAGATCGGTCATGACGTTGCCCGCGATCGCATAAGCCACCACGAGCGGTGGCGAAGCGAGGAAGTTGGCCTTGATGTTCGGATGAATTCGGGCTTCGAAATTGCGGTTGCCCGAGAGCACCGCAGCCGCGACCAGTTGCTGATCGGTGATGACTTCGTTGATTTCGGGCGCAAGGTCGCCGGCGTTGCCGATGCAGGTGGTGCAACCGTAGCCCGCGAGATAGAAGCCGAGCTTTTCAAGGTACGGCAGCAGCTTCGCCTTTTCGAGGTACTCGGTCACCATGCGCGAGCCGGGCGCGAGCGAGGTCTTGATGTGCGGCTGGACCTTGAGCCCGGCTTCCACCGCCTTCTTCGCGAGCAGGCCCGCGGCGAGCATCACGCTCGGGTTCGAGGTGTTGGTGCACGAGGTGATGGCCGCGATCAGCACGTCGCCGTTGCCGATCGTGACCGTATGCGCCGGCGCTTTCGGCGCGGTTTCTTCGACGTGCGCTGCGGCCATCGTCGAGCGATTGGCCTCCATTTCTTCGAGCGTGCGCGCGGCGCCGGGCGGCGTGTCGGGCATCTGCTTTTCTTCGGCCGGCGCATGCGCCATCACGTCGTAGCGCTTGTTCAGCGTGTTCGCGGGACGGTTGAAGCCCGCTTTCTCCGGCGGCTTGCTGTAGAGCGACTCGAACTGGCTCGCCATGCTGCCGAGGTCGATCCGGTCTTGCGGCCGCTTGGGGCCCGCGAGGCTCGGCGTGACGCTGCCCAGATCGAGCTTGACCACCTGGGTGTAGTCGATCGCGCCCGGCGCGGGCATGCCGAACAGGCCTTGCGCCTTGTAGTAGGCCTCGAAGTTGTCGATTTCGTCCTGGGTGCGGCCGGTGCCGCGGAAGTATTCGATCGTCTTGTCGTCGACCGGAAAAAATCCCATCGTCGCGCCGTATTCGGGCGCCATGTTGCCGATGGTCGCGCGGTCGGGCACAGGAATCGACGCCGCGCCGGGGCCGTAGAACTCGACGAACTTACCGACCACTTTCTCTTGCCGCAGGATGTTGGTGACATACAGCACCAGGTCGGTCGCGGTGACGCCTTCGCGCAGTTGGCCGCTCAATTCAAAACCGACCACATCGGGCGTCAGCATGTAGACCGGCTGGCCCAGCATCGCGGCCTCGGCCTCGATCCCGCCGACGCCCCAGCCGACCACGCCGATGCCGTTGATCATCGTGGTGTGGCTGTCGGTGCCGACGAGGGTGTCGGGGTAATAAACGGGTGCCTTCGCATCGTCTTTCGGGCTTTTGTAAACGCCGCGCGCGAAGTATTCGAGGTTGACCTGATGCACGATGCCGAAGCCCGGCGGCACCACGCCGAAGGTGCTGAAGGCCTGCATGCCCCACTTCATGAACTGGTAGCGCTCGTTGTTGCGCTCGAATTCGAGCTTCATGTTCAGGTCGAGCGCTTTCGGCGTGCCGTAATAGTCGACCATCACCGAATGGTCGACCACCAGATCGACCGGCACCAAAGGCTCGATCCGTTTCGGCTCCTTGCCGAGCCGCTCGGCCACGCTGCGCATCGCTGCGATGTCGGCCAGGAGGGGTACACCGGTGAAATCCTGCAGCACGACCCGGGTGACGACGAACGGAATTTCGTCGGTGCGCTCGCCCTCGGCTGCCCAGTTGGCGAGCTCCTTGACATGGTGCGGCGACACCTTCTTGCCGTCGCAATTGCGCAGCACCGATTCGAGCACGATCCGGATCGACACCGGTAGTCGCTCGACGCTAGGGTATTTTTTGGCCAACGCCTTCAGCGACCAATACTGGCCCGACTTGCCCGAGGCGGTCTTGAACGTTTGAAGGGTGGATGCGAAAGCGTGGGACGCGTGGGACGACTCGGTGGCCATGGAAACTCCTGCGGTTGGCGTGTTTCGCTCAAAGATAGCAGGGTTCGAAGAGCTCTTCGGCGCCACGCAGGGCGCCCGCACCAGTGTCGGAGAATAATTTAGCTATGTTTAATATAGCTGCTCGCACAATACCAGCGGGCATTACGGGCAGATTTCATGTCGATATGGTGGCCAATCGCACGTTTCCAGCTCAGCGCCATAAACGACTGCAAGCCCACTCACGCCGGCGCCTGTCGGGCTTCCGTCGGCGCCGGTGCGGGCCAATGGCGTCTACACGGGCGCCGAGGCCGCATCGGCAACCCGCCACCTTGCCAGGACACCCACGACCAGGCAAGCCAGGGCGGCCCAGTCGACAGCCACGACCCGCGCCATCTCCCTGTTGTAGCCGCCCGTCGACGAAGCCAATGCCATGAACGAAAGCACGCTGACGAAGCCGGCCACGAACGCCATTGGCTGCAGGCGCGGTTGCCAGGCAGCCACTAGCAGAAATGCGCCGAGCAGGCCGAACAACACAGCACGATGGCGCAGCAGGATTGCAAGATTTGGCTCCGTCACTGACACGCCGTAAAGCGCGCCGAGACGGCCCACGCCAAGAACACCGGCCAGCGGCAGCAGATGAATCATGGCGATTGCAATCAGTGTCAGGCTGACAAGGGTACGCATTGCGAGCTTTCGCTGGAGTCGAAACTGGACACGGCAGGCTACTCGACGACTGTTCAATAGATGGCGCCATGATGGCGCCCATCACGCGACAAGGCCATAACCTGGCAGGTTATGGCTCGGCCCCATCAGCACACCAGAATCGCCCCATGACTGCCGTTGTCCAAGACCACGCTCTTCGCCAGCCCGGCCCCCGCGATCCCTTCGGCGCGCATCTGCGCCATTGGCGCCAGCACCGGCGTTTGAGCCAACTCGATCTGGCGCACGAGGCCGAGGTGTCGACGCGGCACTTGAGCTATGTCGAGACCGGCCGCGCCGCGCCGAGCCGCGAGATGGTGCTGCGGCTCGCCGAACGCCTGTCGGTGCCCTTGCGCGAGCGCAACGCATTGCTGCTCGCGGCCGGCTATGCGCCGATGTACCGGCAACGCGCGCTCGACGACCCGGCTCTCGCAGCGGCGCTGCATGCGGTCGAATGGGTGCTCAGGGGCCACGAACCCTTTCCGGCACTGGCCGTAGACCGCTACTGGAACCTTGTCGCGGGCAACGCCATGGTTCCGCTGCTCACGGCCGGCGCCTCGGCCGCCCAGCTCACGCCGCCTGTCAACGTGCTGCGGCTCGCGTTGCATCCAGGCGGAATCGCGTCGCGGATCGTCAATCTCACGCGATGGCGCGCCCACATCCTTGAGCGCCTGGCGCAGCAGATCGCGGCCACCGGCGACCCGATACTCGCGGCGCTTCGCGACGAGCTCGCGGGTTACCCGGTGAGCAAGGCGTGCGAAGCCGATGTCCGCGCATTGGGCTCGGAAGCGATCGGCCCCGGCACCGGCCTGGCGAGCGTCGCCGTGCCGCTGCAATTGCACAGCGACCACGGGCTGCTCAGCTTCATCAGCACGATCACGATCTTCGGCACGCCGGTCGACGTGACGCTGCAGGAATTGGCGGTGGAATCGTTCTTTCCGGCCGACGACACAACCGCGTGCGTGCTCACTGCACTGGCGGACGCAGCAGCGCGGGCTCGCGCGTGAGATCGGCCGAATCGCCAGTGTCCGACGCCGCCGGCGGCCATGCGATGTCGTCGACCTGAATCACCCTGTCGGCGGCCTTCAAATAAGCCAGCGAGTTCTCGGGATCGCGCGACGAGCGCGCCGCCTGTTCGAGCGAGTTGGTGCGGCGCAGCACCTTGTTGAGCTTGACTGTCTCGTCGCTGCCCAGTTGGCGCGCGAGGGCGAGTGCCTGCATCAGATCGGCGACGCCGCCGGCTTTCGGTTTCTCGAGGTCGGGGCACAGCGCGGTGACGACTTCGGGCGTGGTTCGCAGGATTTCGGCCAATGAAAGCAATTGCACATCGCGCAGCGGCGCAAGGTGCGCGGTGCGTCCGAGCACGATGCCCGCGAGCCAGCGCCGCGACGAGGTCGGAAAATTCGCGTACAGGTCGTGCAGGATCTCGCCCGCGCGATCGAGCTGGACCCGGATCGCGGCTTGCGCAAACGGCAGCATGCGCACATCGCCTTCCATGCTGTACCGCCACACGGCTGCGCTCGCGAGATACAGATGTGCGAGCACATCGCCGAGCCGTGCCGAAAGCAATTCCATGCGCTTCAACTTGCCGCCGAGCATGCCCATCGCCAGGTCGGCGGTGAACGCGTATTTGGCGCTGACGAGCGCGATCAGCTTCGCTTCCTTGTCGAGTCCATCGGGCACAGTGCCGACAACCGGCGCGCCGACCAGGCTGTGCCAGAAGTTGGTTAGAACATGCTTCACATGCGCGATCAACGCCTTGCCGAGCGCCTCTTCGTCTTTGGCTTGCACCGCCTCCATTTCGGCCAGCACATAAGGATGGCAGCGCACTGCGCCCTGGCCGAAAACGATCAGCGCGCGCGTCAGGATGTTGGCGCCTTCGACGGTGATCGCGATCGGCGCGCCGCGGTAGGCGATGCCGAGCAGGTTCGACGGACCGGCGATGATGCCTTTGCCGCCGAGGATGTCCATCGCATCGTTGACCGCGCGCCGGCCGGCTTCTGTGAGCTGCACCTTGAGGATCGCGCTCGCGACACTGGGCCGCTCGCCGTTGTCGAGCGCGGTCGCAGTGAAGCGCCGCGCCGCATCGCTCGCGTACAGTTCGGCCGACATCTGGCCGATAAGGCCTGCGACGGCGTGGAACTTGCCGATCGGCATGCCGAATTGCTCGCGGATCTGCGCATAGCCGTTACTGATGAACAGCGCGCTCTGCTGCATCGCGCTGCCGAGGGCGGGAAGCGAAATCGCGCGGCCCGCGGCCAGGCATTCCATCAACATGCGCCAGCCCTGGCCGACTTGTTTTTCGCCACCGATGATCCAGTCCATCGGCACGAACACCTGATGGCCCTTGATCGGGCCGTTCATGAAGGCACTGTCCATCGGCCGATGGCGCCGGCCGATCTCCATGCCCGGTTGCGGCACCGGAATCAGCGCACAGGTGATGCCGAGGTTGCGCTCGCCTTCTGGCTTGCTCGGGTCGATGGCGTTGAATGCCAAACCGACGACGGTCGCGACCGGCGCAAGCGTGATGTAGCGCTTGTCGAAATCGACCAGGAAGCCGCGCGTCATGCGGCCTTCGAATTCGCGTTCGACGATCGCCCCGCGATCGGGAATCGACGCCGCATCGGAGCCCGCGTAGGGCGACGTGAGACCGAAACACGGCAGGTCGCGGCCATCGGCCAGGCGCGGCAGGTAGTGCGACTTCTGTGCATCGGTGCCATAGCGCAGCAAGAGTTCCGCCGGCCCGAGCGAGTTGGGAACCATCACCGTCACCGCGGTCGCCGTGCTCACGCTCGCGATGTGCGCGACCACGCAGGCATGCGCGAAATGACCGAAGCCGAGTCCGCCGGACTCCTCGGGAATGATCATTCCGAAAAACTTCTTCTCGCGCAAAAATTGCCACACCCCGGCCGGCAAGTCTTGCGCCTCGTCGATCGCATGATCGTCGAGCATCGCGCAGAGTTCGCGTACTTCGTGGTCCAGAAATGCCTGCTCGCGCGCGCTCAGTTTGGCCGGCCCTACAGCCGCGAGCGCATCGAAATCGGGCCGGCCCGCGAACAATTGCCCCTCGAAACCGACCGTGCCCGCTTCGAGCGCCGCGCGCTCGGTGTCACCGAGGGCAGGCAGCGCAGCGGAAAAAGGTTTCATGGCCTTCGACCATCGGGGTGATGTACTTGGCGCGCTCCCGGTGGCCGGCCGACGAACGATGCGAAGCTCATGGTGCTCTCCTGTTGTCTGGATTTTGAGGAAAATCGGCCTGAAACGCCCGCTGTTCGTGCGCAGACAGCTATGATATCAATAGCAATGCAGGGTCGGACTGCCGGACGCAGAAGTCGCGAAATCTACGCAGAAGGCGCAAAACAATTCAGAAGATTCGTTTCAACTTTTTTTGCGCCTTCTGCGAAACCTCTGCGCCTTCCGCGTCCGGTAGTCCGCTTTTGGCTTTTACTTCCCCGGCTCTTTCCAGTTGTAGTCGACATAGCGCCGGATGACCAGGCAGCCCGGCGGCGAATCGATGAGCGAGACCGACGAGGTCGGCTCTTTCACATCGACATAGACCGCGTAGTTGGGCAAGAGGCGCGTCATCTGATGGTCCGCAAGCTCCTGCTGCGCGATGCTCGCGCAGGTGAAGGGCGCCACCGAAATCCGCTCGGCTGCGATGCTGCAAGCGCCGCCGGGCTCGGGCACAGCGGTGATCGATGCGGCAACGCCCGCATTCGGATACTCGAGCCCGATGAGCGAAAACACCGGGCCGGCATCGGGGTTCTTGCGATCCCAGTCGAGCAGAACGTCGTGGTTTCGACTGCCCTGCACATTGAGCGTGGCAAGCCGGGAGATCGCAGGAAGGCAGCGCTTCACGCCGACGCTGGCGGCGGCGCGGGTCAGCTTGTCTTGCACCAAGCCCGTTGGCGCAGCCGAAGGTGCGGGCCCCGTCACGCGAGCTCGCGGCGTCTCGGGAGCGGGCGGACGCTTCGCTTGCGCGATTGAATCGCCGCTCGCAAGCGATGCAGCCAAAACAACCGACGAAAAAAAGACAGCAGTCGAGGCGAACTTCATGGCAGAAGAATATGACGACAGGTTCAACCGACATGACCCAAAAGGCCGATCTGACCGGTCAGCCACCGAAAATCTCATCAATCGCGGCAGTGTAGATGCGCACGTTCTCTTCCCTTTCCGGGTCGAGCGTGGCCAGAAAGTTCCTTGCGCGCGCCCGATAGGCCGGCAAGTCTTCATCGTGCTTCGTAAAAGCTTCGCGCAAGACCCGGCCACCGTCTTCGCAGTCGAAGCCCTCGTAGTGGTAGCCGCAGCCTCCGAGCAGATGCGAGTTGTGCACAAGCGGAAAGCCGCCGTAGAGGGCCTCGTAGTAGAGATAGTTCTGCGCGTTTTCCCAGTGGTGCGCGACGACCGCATCGACTTGTGCCGGCATCACCTGGTACACCGGATAGCGGCCTTCGAAGGAGGCGAGGCCGTGCCGCACCAGATCGAGGCTCTGCGCAAAGCCGATGAAGCGCGGCTGGTCCTTCAAATGCAGGCTGTTGTAGACCCAAAGATGCGAAATCATTCTGGGCTGTGCGCGATGCGCGACCTCACAAACGAGCATCGGCATGAAGGCGGTTTTGACCATGCAGATATTGGGCTCGAAAATGCCGATCCGCCATTGCTTGTGTCCGGGTGCGTAGGCGAAGCGAGAGCCCATGCCTTCGCCGTCGCCTTCCTTCTTTGCATCGACGCCGACCGACTCGCGCTCGATGGCGCACTCGAGCACCGCCGGGCTCCACAGGTGCGGCATGAACCGCACCGGCGCGCGAAAGGTGCTTTCAAAGTACGGCGCGCTCGTGCTTTCGTATTCGCGCAATGTCCAGACCGCGTCGTACGCCGCGCCGCTGATGAGCAGGCCGTGCGGCTGGTCGAAGATCATGCGTTCGATGTCGATCACGTAGTCGTTGCCGACCCGCATCGACACGACCTTGCCGCCGCGTGCTCTGAATGCGTTGGTCCAGTCGCTCGACAGCTGCGCGCTCATCTCGATCATTAAATCGAGCTGTTGCGCCGCCGCCGGCATGTCGATCACCGGCACGGGCGAGTCGGCCAGAAAGACCTGCGCGTCGTCCGGTGTGCCGTCGCCACCACCGGCCACCAGCACCACCTCCGCCACGCGCGGAGAGCGCAAAAGCAGCAGCACGAGGAAAAGACAGTTCTGGTAGATGCCGTTTTCCCACAGGCTTTGCCCGCCTTTGCGGATGAAGATCGAGACGCCGACCTTGAGTCGACGCGAAGCGCCTGATCCAGATTCCTTTTGGCTCATGTCGCGGCTGCCGCCTTCATGCCGACCTTTAACCCCGGATCGCCACCGACGAGTCGCAACAAAGCCTCGGCATAGGCATCGACGTTGGCGGGTGCCAGCGGACTCACCGAATCGATCACCCTGCGCGATCGAGCGCGGTAGTCAGGCAGGCCTCCTGCATGCTCCCGCTTTGCACACAGCAACGCGGCAGCGCCGGCCTGAATGTCGAACTCGGGATAGTAATAACCGGCATCCTCTAGCCAGGGCGAGTTGTGCACCAGCGGATAGTCGCCATACAAGGCGTCCAGATAGCTGTAGTTCTGCGCATTGCTCCACTGATGCGCCACGACGGCGTCGGCATGCTGGACCATAAAGCCCGCAAAGTCGTGCCGACCATGAAAGATGGCCTTGTGCTCGCGCACCAGATCGAGCGAGTTCGCCAGATACAGCAACGTGGGGTGCTGCGTCATGTGCAGGGTGTTGAGCGCATGCATCGCCGAGATGGCGTCAGGCTCTTTGCGGTAGGCCTCATCGCAGATCAGCATCGGCACCATCGAGGTTTTGATGACCGAGATATTGGGCTCGAACATGGCAACGCGCCAGGACGCACTGCCTGACTTGTTCGCAGCAAAGCCGAAGCGGTAGCCTGTCGCTTGCAATTCGGCGACACGCGCAGCCACGAAACGTGGCGACCACAGGTAAGGCAGGCGATGCACCGGACAGCGATGCAGCGTGCGAAGCATCGGCGCGTAAGGCGCGAACATCGGCAGCACCCACACTTCGTCGCAGCGCGCGGTATCGTGGTGCGCGCCGGCCGCGCTGAAAACATTCGGTTCGACCAAGCCGGCATAGGGATGACCAACGCACAGGTAGGCCACCTTGCCTCCGCAGGCGCGGAAATACTGCAACCACTCCACAGGCAATGCGCCCGCCAGCTCGATTGCAACGTCGATGCGTTGCGTCACGTCCTGCGGTCGTTCGAGCGTCAGCCCGAGCGCGGCAAGGTCCACTTGTGGCGGCATCGTGCCCTGGTTGCCCACTTCGAGCAGCAATACTTCTTCGACAAAGTCGATGCGTTGCAATGATTCGGCCAGGAACAGCACGTTCTGACCCATGCCGTTTTCCCAGATGTTCTGGCCGTCGTGGGTGATGACCGAAATGCCGATGCGCATGCGTCCGAGTGTGCTTCAAAAGAAAACGGCTCCCGCGCTTGCGCTCGGGAGCCGATGGGCGAGGCGCGCTATCCGATGCGCGTCATTTGAAGCATCGCGGCTATTTCCACTTCCAGCCGATGCCGGCATTGACACCCCACTGCTGGCCCGTGGTCGAAACGCCTGCGCCCCACGACATCTTGCCGTCGTCGGACAGCGCCTTGAAGGTGAGCGCGACCGCGCTGTAGCCATAGTAGTAACCGACGCCGATGCCGACTGTTTTCTCACCGGGGTAGAGCGTCGGCAGATAAGTGCCGGCCATTGCAAAGCCCATCGCGACACCGGAATACGCGACCTTGCCGACGTCCCGGATGTCGCCCCGCAACTGATTCAACTGGCCGACATTGACCGCGTCGTTCGCAAACACGCCCGGCGCGACATTGGTGATGCGGGTGCCGTTCGGCGCTTGTCCGGCGCCGAGCTTCACCTCGTTGTAATTGGTGCTGCCGTCCGGGTTGGTCGTGTACTGCACCCCGCCTGCCTTGACCTGAGCCGCCGTTGCCTGCAACTGGCTGACGTTGGTCGCATCGCTCGGCGCGGTGCCCGCCGCCACGCCGTTGATCTGGCGGTATTGGCCATTGGCCGCGTCGCCAACCGACACGCCGGCCTGGGTGCTTGTCGTCGCGTTGATCGCAGCCGTCTGCTCGGCCGTCGCGCCCGGCGGAACATAGCCCGCAGCGCCCGGCCCGGTCGAAGCCACCGAGCGCGCGCCGATCGCCACGCCGCCCGCTTGCTGCACCACTGCGCCGAAACCGACAGCCGTGCCGTTCGTAGCGGCCTTTGCGCCCGGTCCGACGGCAACGGCATTGGCGCCGCTCGCCTGAGCACCCTGGCCGACGGCCACAGCGCTCGCGCCGGTCGCCTGGGTGTTCTGCCCAAAAGCCACCGCACTGGCGCCAGCCGAATTGGCAGCCTGCCCCACCGCCAGCGACCCGACGCCCGCCGAGTTCGCCGCCTGACCCACGGCCAGCGAACCGTCGCCCGCCGAATTGGCAGCCTGCCCCACAGCCAGCGACCCGGCGCCGGCGGAATTGGCAGACTGCCCCACTGCTACCGAGCCGGCGCCGCCGGAAACCGCCTGCGGTCCGGCCGCCACGCTTTCGGCACCCGACGCGAGACTGTCCGGCCCGGTCGAGTTGGCATGGAAGTACTTGACGCCGCCGCCACCGGCAATCGCGTTCAGCGCCTGGTTGGTTGCGAACAGCTGGCTGCCGTTGACGGCGTCGGTACTGGTCGCACTCAACTGCCCCGCTGCCACGTTCTGAATCTGGCGCTCCGCACCCGCCGATCCGACGCTGACCACGCCCACTGGCGCGGCGCCGGCAAAGGCGTACGGTGAACCTTGCAATGTGAAGTCGGCAGTCGGCACCGCGGCTGCAGTTGTCGAGCCTTCGCCCAGCGCGACCGAGTTGGCAACCGACGCCACTGCGCCGCCGCCGATCGCGACCGATTTGCCAGCCGCTGCTTGCGCCGCCGGACCGGTCGATTGCACCTGCACGTATTTGGTGCCCGCGTTGTTGATGGCCGTGAGCGCGTCGCCGACGTTGTTGGCCACGCCGGTCGTGCCGTCGTTGTTGTAGGTGGTGAAAGCCGGCGCGCTGACGTTGCCGGTCGCCGGATCGAACGCCGCGCCGCCACCGAGGTTGGCCGCTGTGCTGCCGCCCAGCGTGTTCAAGCGCCCGTCGCTGGTGGACAGGCCGGTCGACAAACTCGTGACACCGCTTTGCGCTGTGGAAACGCCCGTCGACAAGGAGCCGATCCCGGTCGAGAGCGAGGCCTGGCCCGTCGAAAGCGACGCCTGCCCTGTCGACAGCGAACTGACACCCGTCGACAAGCTTGCCTGCCCGGTCGACAAGGAACCGACTCCGGTCGACAAGCTTTGTTGGCCGGTCGAAAGGGAGCCGATGCCGGTCGAGCTCGAGGTCGAGAGGGATTCCAGTCCTGTCGAAAGCGATGTCTGGCCCGTGGACAGTGAACTCACGCCGGTCGAGAGCGAACCCACGCCCGTCGAGAGGCTGCCGATGCCCGTCGAGGTGGACGTCGAGAGCGAATCGATGCCTGTCGACAGCGAACTCTGACCGGTCGACAGGCTGCCGATGCCGGTCGATGTCGACGTCGAGAGCGAACCCAACCCTGTGGAAAGCGACAACTGCCCCGTCGACAGGCTGCTCACACCGGTCGACAAGCTGCCGATGCCTGTCGATGTGGAGGTTGAAAGCGAACTAATGCCCGTCGAAAGCGAACCCTGCCCGGTCGAAAGACTACCGATGCCCGTCGAGGTTGACGTGGAAAGCGAACTTACGCCGGTGGACAGGCTGCTCACACCGGTCGACAGGCTACCGATGCCGGTCGAAGTGGAAGTCGACAGCGAACTGATGCTCGTGGACAGCGAACTCTGCCCTGTCGAAAGACTGCTGATGCCAGTCGAGGTCGAGGTCGATAGCGAACTGACGCCGGTCGACAGGCTGCTGATACCGGTCGACGTCGAAGTAGACAGCGAACTGACGCCAGTCGAAAGACTGCTGATACCGGTAGACGTCGATGTGGAAAGCGAACTGATTCCGGTCGACAGGCTGCTGATGCCGGTAGACGTCGATGTGGAAAGCGAACTGATTCCGGTCGACAGGCTGCTGATGCCGGTCGATGTCGAGGTGGACAGCGAATCGATCCCGGTTGACAGGCTGCTGATGCCGGTAGACGTCGAGGTCGACAGCGAACTGACGCCGGTCGACAAACTGCTGATGCCGGTCGACGTCGAAGTCGACAGCGAACTGATGCCCGTAGACGTCGATGTGGAAAGCGAACTGAGGCCTGTCGAGAGACTGCTCACGCCTGTCGACAACGAGCTGACGCCCGTCGAGAGACTGCTGATGCCGGTCGATGCCGATGTGGACAGCGAGCTGATGCCGGTAGACGCCGAAGTCGACAAGCTGCCGAGGCCGGTGGACAACGAACTCACCCCGGTCGACAAGCTGCTCACGCCTGTCGACAACGAACTGACGCCCGTTGAAAGACTGCTGATGCCGGTCGATGCCGACGTGGAAAGCGAGCTGATGCCAGTCGAGGTCGAAGTCGACAAGCTGCTCACGCCGGTGGACAACGAACTCACCCCGGTCGACAGACTGCTGACACCCGTCGACAGCGAACTCACACCCGTCGACAGCGAACTCACACCCGTCGACAGACTGCTCACACCGGTCGACAACGAGCCGACGCCCGTGGACAGCGAGCCGATGCCGGTCGACGTGGAGGTCGACAGCGAACTGATACCGGTCGACAAAGAACTGATGCTCGTCGACAAAGACGCGGTGCCGGTCGAAAGCGAGGTGGTCACTGTCGACAGCTGCGCGACGTTCACCGCGTCCTGCAGGTCGATGCCAGGCGCCAGATTGCTCAATGTCCGGTTGCCGACGCTGACTTCACCCACTGAAGTTTGCGGCGTCGTGATGCCGAATGCCGAATAGTTCGTCCGCGCACCGATCGCCGCGACCGAGCCCGCACCGAGCGCAATGCTGTTGGCGACCGAAGTCGTGGCGCCGTTGCCGATCGCGACGCTGTCCGCGCCACCAGACACCGCCGCCTGCCCGATCGCCACGCTGTTGGCGCCGGTCGCCTGGCTGTCGGCGCCGGTGCTGTTTCCATGGAAATATTTCGTGCCGGTATTGAAGAGGTTGGTGACGCTGCTGTTGGTCGTGGACAGGCCGGTGGACAGCGAACTGATGCCGGTTGACGTCGACGTAGAAAGACTGCTGACGCCGGTAGACAGCGAGCCGACGCCGGTCGACAGACTGCTGATGCCGGTGGAAAGTGAGCTTTGTCCGGTCGAAAGGCTGCGGATACCCGTCGAGGTGGAAGTCGACAGCGACCTGATGCCAGTCGAGAGCGAGCTCACGCCGGTCGACAGACTGCTGACGCCGGTGGAAAGTGAATTCTGCCCCGTCGAGAGGCTGCCGATACCTGTGGAGGTGGAAGCCGACAGCGAGCTGATGCCTGTGGAGGCCGAAGTCGAAAGTGAACTCACGCCGCTCGATAGCGAACTGATCCCGGTCGATGTCGAGGTCGAAAGACTGCTCACGCCCGTGGAGAGCGAGCTCACGCCGGTCGACAGGCTGCTGATGCCGGTGGACAACGAACTTTGACCTGTCGAGAGGCTGCTGATGCCGGTCGAGGTCGAGGTCGACAGCGAACTGACGCCGGTTGAGACACTGCTCACGCCCGTCGACAGCGAGTTGATTCCGGTGGATGTCGAAGTGGAAAGACTGCTGACGCCAGTTGACAGCGAGCTGACCCCCGTCGAAAGCGAGCTCACGCCCGTCGACAACGAACTGATTCCGGTCGACGCCGAAGTGGAAAGACTGCTGACGCCTGTCGAAAGTGAACTAACACCCGTTGACAGCGAACTGACACCCGTTGAAAGGCTGCTTACCCCGGTCGACAGTGAATTTTGGCCTGTCGACAGACTGCTGATGCCGCTCGATGTCGAGGTCGACAGTGAGCTCACACCGGTCGAAAGACTGCTGATGCCCGTGGAAAGCGAACTCTGACCGGTCGAAAGGCTGCTGATGCCAGTCGAGGTCGAAGTCGACAGTGAACTGACGCCGGTCGACAGGCTGCCGATGCCGGTCGAGGTCGAGGTCGACAGCGAAGTGACTGAACTGATCGCCGTATCGACTTGGGTCGCCACCGCGAAGAGCTGGCTGCCGTTGACCGCATCGGTGCTGGCGCCCGTGAGCCGGCCCGCTGCGACGTTCTGTATCTGGCGCTCGTTACCGGCCGAGCCGATGCTGACGGTGCCCACAGGCGCGGCGCCTGCAAATGGTCCCAAGGTCGTCGTGCCGACCGTCGCGTTGGGCACAGCCACCGCGGCCAGCGTCGTGGCGCCCGCGCCGAAAGCCAGGCTGTTGGCAATGGAAGCGGTCGCGCCATTGCCGAGCGCAATGCTGTTGGCCGCGCTCGCTGTCGCAGCCGGACCGATCGCCACGCTGTTGGGACCCGAGGCCACGCTATCGGCCAAGGTGCTGTTCGCGTGGAAATACTTCGTCCCAGTGTTGAAAAGGTTGGTGACGCTGCTGTTGGTCGTCGAGAGGCCGGTTGAAAGTGAGCCGACGCCCGTCGACAGGCTCACGACGCCGGTCGACAAGGAGCTGACGCCGGTCGACAAGCTGCCCACGCCGGTAGAGAGCGAACTGATCCCCGTCGATACCGAACTGACACCGGTAGACAGACTGCCGATACCGGTCGACGTCGATGTAGAAAGCGAGCTGACGCCGGTCGACACCGAGCTGACACCCGTGGACAGCGAGTTGATTCCGGTAGACGTGGAAGTCGACAGCGAACTGACGCCGGTCGACAACGAACTCACGCCGGTGGACAGACTGCCGATGCCGGTAGACGTCGACGTCGAAAGTGAACTGACGCCGGTCGACAAACTGCTGACACCGGTCGACAGCGAGCTGATACCCGTCGACAAGCTTTTGTTGCTGGTGCTCAGTTGCGCGACCGAAACCGCATCCTGCTGCGCCGAGCCATCGGCGACGTTGGTGATGCGACGCAGCGCAGCGGCAGAACCGACCGACACTTCCGACGCCGGCGCTGCCGTGCCGGTGATAAAGCCCGTGCCGGTCGGCGCTGCGGTGGCGGTCGATCCCGCGCCGATCGCAACGCTATTGGCGTAGCTGGCGGTTGAACCCGATCCCAACGCCACGGCCTTCGACGCGGGTGCCGAGGCTGTATCGCCGATGGCCACCGCACCCGCCACGCCGGACGCACCGGCCACCGATGCGTTACCGAGCGCCACCGAGCCTTGTCCGATCGCCTTGTTCGTATTGCCGATGGCCACTGCACCGGTTGCCTTGTTTCCGGCGTTGACGGCGTCGGCGCCATCGCTGTTGGCCCGATTGTTGGCTCCGACGGCGACCGCACCTGTGCCACTGGCCCGGTTCGGGTCACCGATCGCGACCGCGCCATCGCCGAAGGACGTGTTCGATGATCCAACGGATACCGACTTGCCGCCCGCTGCGCTGGCGTTGTTGCCGATCGCCACGGCTTCGACTGTTGTGCTCGACGCGCCGGTGCCGATCGCGACCGCATTGTCAGACGATGTCTTGGCGCCCGTTCCGAGGGCGATCGAACTCTGCCCACCCGAAACGCTTTGCGCCCCGATCGCCAGCGCGCCGATCCCGCTCGCGTTCGCGCCAGCAGTTGCGTCGCCGCCTAGCGCCAACGACCCCACGCCACTTGCAACGGACGCAGCGCCAATCGAAACGGAATAGTCTTTCGTGGCCGTGGTCGCCGGCCCGATAGCCAACGATCTTTTGCCCAAGGCCTGAGTTCCGGCCGAGCCCGGTTGTCCACCGATGGCGACCGAATCTTGTCCGGTAGCCGTCGCGTTGTCTCCGATCGAAACCTGAGATCCAACCCCTGATGAGTTGGCGTTCGTGCCGATCGCCACAGGAGACGCTCCAGCGGCGCCCGTGACCAAGGCCTTCGCCGATGGGCCAATGGCGACCGCCTGCGCGCCACCGGTACTGCTATTGCCAGCTTGCGACAGTCTCCCAATTGCGACATTGGCATTGAGACCGGCAGTTCCTACGGTCTGCGCCTGGTCCCCGATGGCAATGGAGCCGGCGGTGATCGCCTTGCTGCTGTTCCCAAGCGCAATCGTGGTGTTCCCAACCGCGTTAGCGCTAACCCCCAAGGCGAGCGATTGATTACCAGACGCCTGAGACGCAGTCAGGTCCTGCAAGTTGCCAGTACCTGTGCCGCCACCAATCGAGATGGCACCCGCGCCGGTCGCGCGGGCCGAATTGCCGAGTGCAATCGCATTTGCGGTGGTGGCTTGTGCGACGTTGCCGATCGCCAGCGTAAAGTCGCCGGATGCGGTTGACTGCCGTCCCAATGCCACGGCCGTGTCGCCCGACGCAGTGTTGAAGGTGCCGATCGCTACTGCCGAAGTGTTGCTTGCAGAATTAGCCGCCCCGATGGTGGTGGAGTAACTGCCATCGGATTTATTGGCGTTGCCAAAGGCGTATCCCGCGAACGTGCTGGGTGAACCGGCAACGTTGTTGGCGCCGAATAACACCGACGCGTAGGTGGCGCTGTTGTCCGTGCCGACCACTTGGCCCCTGGCTCCCGAAGTGATGGTCGTTACGCCGCCATTTGGCAGGGTGGCGGTGCTGTTGGAGATCCGGTCGAGAATCTGCTGAACACCCGACGCCGCTCCGTTGGTGTTGCCGGTGCCGGCCGAATATTGCGCTCGGGCCGCGCCCGCCACTCCCACTAGCGCAATCGCGACCGCTACAGCCACTTTCGACCTGCTGCGCTTACCGCACGCCGATGTAATTTCCGATGCCGCAACCCATGCGCCGAGTGTTTCGTTCCAGATGCTGCGGTAAGACTTGTTCATGCGTTCGGTCTATTTCGGTCTATTGATGTCAGTTGCAGCGATTCGCAGTCTCTTTGCGAATGTCTCCAAAACAACTCAGCGCGGAAAATTGCGGTTGCGACATTTCGCGGCCCGCGAATGACGCAGCGGCGCGTGGACCCTGCGAATGTACGAAAAACACTTACGCACTGTCAGCGCAAGATGACAGAAAAACAACGGGCGGCACAACCCCACCGTGCGGTGTACCCCCCTCGAGTCAGCATCGAGTCGCCGCGCCAATCGGCCATCCTGATGGAGCCGGCACGCACCTCTATGTTGCATTTCACCTAGAGAAATACCGAGTTACGTCACCCGAGTTGCATACGATGACGCCTTCCGAAACTCCCATCGAACAGCCAGTTCGAGCATCCAAGGCAATGAAACAATTTTTCACATCAATTTTCATCGCCGTACTGGGGGCAGCCATACCGTTGTTCGTATATGCGCAATCCGCGCAGGCAGATGACTCGGCCGACTTGATGATTCAGACCGCCCGTCGCGCGGCAGATTTGATCGATACCGGCCGCGCTGGCGAAGTCTGGGACGCTGCATCCCCCTTGATGCGCAGCCGCGTCAAACGCGACGAATTCGTGGCCAACGTCGGCCGGGCACGTGCCAACTTCAAGGGAATTGCGCAGCGCACCTGGGCCGGCGTGACGCGGGTTCGCTACGAAGCCGACGGCGATGTGCCGAAGGGCCTTTACGGCAACATCGATTTTTCGACCCGGCTCGCGAGTGGCAGCACGGTGTTCGAGCTCATCACATTGCGGCGCGAAACCGATGGGCGGTGGCTGGTGACGGGCTACGTTCCGCGCGCGACGCAATGACACTGCCCGGCGCTGCGCTCGCGGAGGGTCGAGCGCTTCGCGTCGGCATCACGATCGGCTTGCATCAAGCCGACGAAACGCTCTGGAACAACGGCATCAAGCAAAACGCGGTGTTTCTGGCTGAAGCGTTGCGCCATTGCCCGAATGTTGTGTCGACGGTGCTGGTCAACACGACTGCGGTTCCGATCACTGAGGCGCTGCCCTGGGACTTGGCGCGCTGGCCGACGCTGAGTTTCGGCGATGCCAAAGATGCGATTGACGTACTCATCGAGCTCGGCGGCCAAGTCGATGCGAATCAAACCGATTACCTGAAGCAGCGCGGCGTGCGGCTGGTGTCGTACTGCTGCGGCTTCGAGTACGTGCACGCGATGCAGTCGATGCTGTTCGACCGGCCGCTGTGGGGCGCGAACTTGTTCGTCAATCGCCGTTACGACGCGATCTGGATGGTGCCGCAGGTGGCGCACTCGAACCGCGGCTACTTCGAAGTGCTTCGGCGGCGGACGGCGGAAGTGGTTCCGTTCGTCTGGAGCCCGGTTTTTCTCGAACAGCGTTCGATCGCACTTCCGCATACGGGCGTGTACCAGCCGGTAGCGCCGCCGGGGCGAGCACGGCGCATCGGCGTGCTCGAGCCGAACATCGACATCGTCAAGTTCTGCCTCTACCCGATTCTGATTGCGGAGCTGGCCTACCGGGCCCGGCCGGAGGCGATTGCGCTGTTGCAGGTGACCAATGCCGAGCGCGTGGCAAAGAACAACATGGAGTTCATCGCATTGATGAATCAGCTCGACTTGGTGCGCGAGCACAAGGCGGTATTTCTGGGTCGGCACGAAACACCGCAATTCCTGGCGGAAAACTGCGATCTCATCGTATCGCACCAGCTCGAGAATCCGCTCAACTATCTGTACCTCGAGGTTTGCTGGCAGGGCTATCCACTGGTGCACAACGCGCATTTGTGCGCCGACCTCGGCTACTACTACCCAGACCATGACCTCGCGGCGGGCAGCGCGCAATTGCTCGCCGCCATCGACGACCACGATGCGCATTCGGCAGACTGGCGCACACGCCAGCGCCGGGCGATCGGGCGCTATCTACCCGGCAACGACGCGCTGACGGGCCACTATGCGGCCCTGCTCGACGCGCTCGTCACGCGCCCGATCTGCTAACGAGACGACTCGCGCAGCCAGCGTCGGAACACCGGATGCCGCATCGCGAATTTATGAAAAAAGTGGCTGAAATGCCCGTGGATCATGCGCAGACAGCTACTATTTTAATAGCATTCAGTTCGCTTCTACCGGGCCGTAGTCAGCGCACACGAGATGGGCAGATACCGCTGACGCGGCTCTGGCGTCGGCGAAGGATGACATGTCGACGGGCATTGCATCGTCGGTCGATCGCCTCATAGCTTGCTAGCCTCCAGGGGTTCCTAAACACACCAGAGGAGTTTCTATGCGCGACGCCACCGAGTTTCACAACGACCACGCCAAGCTGTGGGATCTGATCAAGGACACCAAATTCGGAATGTTCACTCATCGCCACGATGGCGACATGTTGCACAGCCATCCGCTCACGACCCAGAACAAGTCGGCCGACGAGAACGGAACCTTGTACTTCTTCATTTCCAAATCGAGTGAAATCGCGCAAAGCATTGCCGCGGATCCGGTGGTCAACGTCGCATACGCCAACACCGACGCCGACAGCTATGTGTCGGTCGCCGGGCAAGCGGCCATGAGCGACGATGCTGCGAAAAAGAAAGAGCTGTTCACCAAATTGGCCGAGGCCTGGTTCCCCAAGGGCGTCGATGACCCCGACCTGGGCCTGCTCATGGTGCAAATCGACCAGGCCGAGTACTGGGATGTGCAGGAAAGCAAGATGGTGCAGATCTACAAAATGATGAAAGCCGCGGCCACTGGCAAACCGCCGACCGACATGGGCGAGCACAAGAAAATCAACGCGGTGTAAATCAGCGCGGGGTCGATCGGAGCGCGCATGGCGCGAGCCGTTGTGCTCCGCCGCTCTGCAGCGCTATCCAGCCGAGCGCCCACACAACCGGTTCGCGTGTGGGCACTTCAGGCGAATCCGGCCAGGCGACTACTTCGACGCGCCCGGTTGCGGATCGGCACCGTCGAACAGCGCCTTGGGCGGATTATTTTTCATGTCCGCAGTGAAGGCGACTTGCGCTGGCGCCTTGCAATCGTCCGCCAGGCGCTGGCCGAGCTTCGTATCCATCAACATGGACTTGTTCGGGATCTGAATCCATACCGCGCCAGCCTTCGGCGCTTCGAGCCGCACCGCGCCGGTTCTGCTTTCGACCGGGTGCATCAGATAGCTCGCGGTTTTGGTCTTGACGCTGAAAAAGCCCGGCTTCTTTTCATCGGGCGTGATGAAAAGGTCGGCGCCGAGTTCACACTGGATCTTGCCGGTGTAAACCCGTTTGGCGACAGCCAGGTCGGCCTCGCTGAGGGTCATGCTGTCGTCTTCTGCGATGGGCGTGACCGCCTCGACCGCTTTGGCAGCGCCCGGTGCAAGCTTTTTCTTGCCGCGCGACTTGGCTTTCGACGCAACCTTTTTCGTGCTGCTCTTGGCCTGGCTGGCCGTTTTGTCGGCAGCGACGGCAGGCACGCCCATCGAAAGGGCGAAAGCAGCGGCAGCGATCAAGGTGATGTTTTTCATGCTCATTCGAATTCCTTCATGTTGAAGCGGGGAAAAGGCAAAAAATCGGTGGTTGATGGATAGACCGGGATCGCGCGTCATGACGACACCGCGTCGTCGAACCAACGCCCGGCCTCTGTCGGCATCGCTCGCCCGGTCGCATGTGCACGCACCAGAACCTGCCAGAAATGACGATAACTCGCGCGGTCGTGCAGTGTGCCTGCAAAGTCGACGGGCGCCCAGTCGGCAGCGACGCCGGCGATGAGGATGTCGGCAGCCTGAAGGATTTGCGAATCATCGGGCGCGAACGCTTCGATGATCGGCCTGATCTGGTTCGGATGGATGCTCCACATCCGGGTGTAGCCGAATTCGCTCGCCGCGCGCCGCGCCGCGGCGCGAATCGCATTCGAATCGTTGAACTCGGTCACCACGCAGTGCGACGGAACCTTGCCATGCGCATGCGCGGCCGATGCGATCGCGAGCTTGGCGCGCACGACCAGCGGATGGCTGAACTGGCCGTCTGCCGCCATGCCTTCGGCCGGAATCGCGCCCGCATGCGCCGAGACGAAATCCATGAGACCGAAGCTGAGCGATTCGATTCGTGCCTCGGCCGCGATCTCGAACGCGTTGTGCACCGCGAGCGGTGATTCGATGAGCGCCTGCAACGCAAGGCGCTTGCCACCGGCAAGGTCGACCGCCTCGACCGCTGCCACAACGTCGGCGACCGACTCGACCTTCGGGATCATGAGATGCGACAGACGATGGCCGGCACGCCCGACGATCGTCGCCACATCGCTCGCAAATGACGGGTGCTCGACCGGATGAACGCGCGCTGCGACGCGCATGCCTTTTGCCGCGCCGAGCGCCAACTCGGCGACCAGCGCGGCATGATCGGCTTCGCCGCCCACGGGCGCACCGTCTTCGCAGTCGAGTGTCACGTCGAACACACAGGCACCGAACTCTTGCGCCATGTCAGCCTGCAGCGACAGGCTTTTTTTCATGCGCGACTCGACACCGCTGTAGTGGTCGCAAACCGGCAGCGCAACCGCCCCGGCTTGCGCGCCTTGCAACACGTCACGCGGATGCCGTTGGCCCGAATTCACGATGCGCGGCCCGGCGCGGCTAACGCAAAAGCGCACCCTGTTATGCGCCCTGTTATGCGCCCTTTTTTGCGCACTTTTTCGCGCCCTGTTGCGCTCGCTTTTTCGCCAGCACGGCGGCGATGTTTACAGCAGATGCGCAACGCCAGCCTGCTCGTCGGTGAGTTCTTTCAACGTCTTGTCGATCCGCTCCTGGCTGAAAGCGTCGATTTCGAGCCCTTCGATGAGTTTGTACTCGCCGTTTTCGGTCGTGACCGGAAAGCCGAACACCACGTCTTTCGGAATGCCGTATTGGCCGTCCGAAGGAATGCCCATCGTCACCCATTTGCCGTTCGAGCCGAGCGCCCAGTCGTGCATGTGGTCGATCGCCGCGTTCGCGGCCGACGCGGCGGAAGAAAGTCCACGCGCCTCGATGATCGCGGCGCCGCGCTTGCCGACTGTCGGCAGGAAGGTGTTCGCATTCCATTCCTGGTCATCGATCATGTCCTTCACGCTCTGACCGTTGACCGTGGCGAAGCGGTAGTCGGCATACATGGTGGGCGAATGGTTGCCCCAGACGGTGAGCTTTTCGATGTCACCAACCTTCGTGTCGGTTTTGGCTGCAATCTGCGAGAGCGCGCGGTTATGGTCGAGCCGCAGCATTGCAGTGAAGTTCTTCCGCGGCAAATCTGGCGCGCTTTTCATCGCGATGTAGGCGTTGGTGTTGGCCGGGTTGCCGACCACGAGCACCTTCACATTGCGGCTCGCGACGGCGTTGAGCGCCTTGCCTTGCGCGGTGAAGATCTGCGCGTTGGCGGCGAGCAAATCGGAGCGCTCCATGCCCGGCCCGCGTGGCCGCGCGCCCACCAGCAGCGCGTAATCGGCATCCTTGAAAGCGACCATCGGGTCGCCCGAAGGCTCGACGCCGGCGAGCAGCGGAAACGCACAGTCTTCCAGTTCCATGATCACGCCCTTGAGCGCCTTCTGGGCTTTTTCGTCTGGAATTTCGAGAAGCTGCAGGATCACCGGCTGGTCTTTGCCGAGCATTTCGCCCGAAGCGATGCGAAACAAAAGGGCATAACCGATCTGGCCGGCGGCGCCGGTGACGGCAACGCGAACGGGCTCTTTACTCATGGAATGGGGCTCCTGGTGAAAAACGAAAGGCTGCGCAAAAAGATGTGCATTCAGGGCTTCGCGGGAAAGCCGAGCACGCTGCATATCGCGCTCGATAGGCGCTGAGGCAGCGCCGCTTAACGCCGATTTTATGCCGTTCGACTCGCCGGAGCGCGTGCGTCCTGTGTCTTATATAAGATCGGCATGTCGACACACTTTTGCACGGCGACACACTTTTGCATCGCCCTGCTGGCGCCGCAACGAAATGCAATCCACACTCGCCGCCGTCGCGCAATCCAAAGCCGCAACCCCGGCATTCAGTCCGCTCTACCAGCAGATCAAGTCGCTCATGCTGCGCGGTTTGCAGGCGGGGGAATGGAAGCCGGGCGATGCGGTTCCGAGCGAAATGGAACTGGCGCTGCGCTTCGGGGTGAGCCAGGGCACGGTACGCAAGGCGATCGACGAACTCGCCGCCGACAACCTGCTCGTGCGGCGTCAAGGCAGGGGCACTTTCGTTGCCACACATGCCGAGCAGCATGTGCAATACCGGTTTCTGAAGTTGATACCCGACGAGGGCGACCTCGACAGCCAGGGCCCTGCCGAACGCACCATCGTCGATTGCCGGCGCCAGCGCGCGACCGCAGATGTCGCGCAAGCCCTTCAACTGCGCACCGGGGACGGTGTTCTGGAGGTGCGGCGCGTGCTGGCCTACGGCGGCGAGCCGACGATTCTCGAAGACCTCTGGCTGCCCGGCGTGCCGTTCAAAGGTTTGACTTTGTCGCGGCTCAAGCACTGGAGCGGGCCGATGTATGCGATGTTCGAAACCGAGTTCGGCCTGCGCATGGTGCGCGCCGAAGAAAAGATTCGTGCGGTGCTCGCAGGTTCGGGTGAGGCAGCGCTGCTGGGTGTTGCTCCGGCCAGCGCGCTGCTCAGCGTCGAGCGCGTGGCCTACACCTACAACGACATGCCGATGGAACTGCGAAGGGGCTTGTACCGCACCGACAGGCGTCATTACCGGAATCAGCTCGGCTGACCGTTATAAGAAAAAAGTGCGCGAGAAGGCCGTGGTTCGTGCGCAAGCAGCTATACATTTCATAGCACCCACGTGCGTCTTGCGGCCACAGCGCGTGAGGGCTCCCGCGATGCTGCATTGCAATAGAATTTTGCGTCGCTTGCATGTCGATGCGCGCTCGCCTCGAGGCGACCGAGCACTTCCTTAAAAAAGATCGAGAAGAACATCCCATGACAGAGCTTGCAAAATCGTCGGTACCGCGCCGCGAATTCCGCAACATCAATGCGTTTACCGACCTGACGACCTACCGTCTTCCGGCCGCCGGATGGGTGTCGATCCTGCATCGCGTGAGCGGCGCGATCATGTTCGTGCTGCTGCCCTTCATCATCTGGATGTTCGACACCTCGCTGTCGTCCGAAATCTCTTTCGCGCGCTTCAAGGGTGCATTCGAATCAGGCCTGGGCTTCGTGCCCGGATGGTTCATCAAACTGGTGGCGCTGGCGCTGATCTGGGCCTTTTTGCACCATTTCATCGCGGGCTTGCGCCACCTCTGGATGGACATGAGCCACGCGGCAGTTGCGTTGAGCGTCGGCCGCACGTCGGCCATCGTGACCTTGGTATTGAGTCTCGGCCTCACATTCGTGCTGGCGCTCAAGCTCTTTGGCGTTTACTGAAACCGGAAGCAACCGATATGGCAGCCAACTACGGAACCAAACGCGTCGTCGTCGGCGCCCACTATGGCTTGCGCGACTGGCTCAGCCAGCGCGTCACCGCCGGCCTGATGGCGCTCTTCACGCTCGTCGTGCTGGCCCAAGTCGTTTTGCGCAAGGGGCCGATCGGCTACGACAACTGGTTCGCGATCTTCGCCTCGCAGTGGATGAAGGTGCTCACCTTCGTCGTGATCGCATCGCTGCTTTGGCATGTGTGGGTCGGCATGCGCGACATCTGGATGGACTACGTGCATCCGGTCGGGCTGCGGCTGGCAGCGCAGATTTTCACCATCGTGTGGTTGCTCGGTTGTGCTGCCTGGGCGATCCAGGTGCTTTGGAGGATTTGACGAGATGAGCTATTCCCAGGATCAGATCACCCGGCGCAAGTTCGACGTCGTGATCGTCGGCGCCGGCGGTTCGGGCATGCGCGCGTCGCTGCAACTGGCGCGCGCAGGCCTCAACGTCGCGGTGCTGTCCAAGGTGTTTCCGACCCGCTCGCATACGGTGGCCGCGCAGGGCGGCGTCGGCGCGTCGCTCGGCAATATGAGCGAGGACAACTGGCACTACCACTTCTACGACACGATCAAGGGCTCCGACTGGCTCGGTGACCAGGACGCGATCGAATTCATGTGCCGCGAAGCGCCCAAGGTGGTCTACGAGCTCGAGCACTTCGGCATGCCGTTCGACCGCAACCCCGACGGCACGATCTACCAGCGGCCGTTCGGCGGCCACACCGCGAACTATGGCGAAAAGCCGGTCCAACGCGCTTGCGCCGCGGCCGACCGCACCGGCCACGCGATGCTGCACACGCTCTATCAAAAGAACGTCGAGGCGCGCACTCAATTCTTTGTCGAATGGATGGCACTCGACCTGATTCGCGATGCCGAGGGCGACGTGGTCGGCGTGACAGCGCTCGAAATGGAAACCGGCGACCTGCACATCCTGCAAGCCAAGACCGTATTGCTCGCCACGGGTGGGGCGGGCCGCATCTTCGCTGCCTCGACCAATGCCTACATCAACACCGGCGACGGCCTCGGCATGGCGGCGCGCGCGGGTGTCGCGCTGCAAGACATGGAGTTCTGGCAATTTCACCCGACCGGCGTCTATGGCGCGGGCGTTCTGCTGACCGAAGGTTGCCGGGGCGAAGGCGCGATTTTGCTCAACAGCGAAGGTGAGCGCTTCATGGAGCGCTATGCACCGACCTTGAAAGACCTGGCGCCGCGCGACTTCGTTTCGCGCTCGATGGACCAGGAAATCAAGGAAGGCCGTGGCTGCGGGCCGAACAAGGACTGCATCATGCTGAGCATGACGCACATCGGCGTGGCCGACATCATGAAGCGCCTGCCATCGGTCTACGAAATCGGCATCAACTTCGCGAATGTCGATATCACCAAAGAGCCGATTCCGGTGATTCCAACGATTCACTATCAGATGGGCGGCATACCGACCAACATCTTCGGCCAGGTTGTCGAGCAGACGGACGAGTCGCATGGCTCGCCGATCAATGGCCTTTACGCGGTCGGCGAATGCTCCTGCGTGAGCGTGCACGGCGCCAACCGGCTCGGCACCAATTCGCTGCTCGACCTGCTGGTATTCGGCCGCGCGGCAGGCAACCACATTGTCGAAAATTTCAACGCACGCATCGAGCACAAGGCGCTGCCCGAAGACGCCGCCGATCGGACCCTCGCACGGCTCAACGAGCTCGAAGAGTCGACCAGCGGGGAGTATTCGCAGGACATCGCCAACGACATTCGCGCCACGATGCAGCAACATGCCGCCGTTTTTCGCAAGCGGGCGTCACTCGACGAGGGAATGGTCAAAGTCGCGGAACTGCGCGAACGCACGCGCGGATTGGCATTGAAAGACAAATCCCGCATCTTCAACACGGCGCGGATCGAGGCCCTCGAAGTCGACAACCTGATCGAAGCCGCCGAGGCGACGATGGTTTCGGCCGCGGCGCGAACCGAATGCCGTGGCGCGCACACCGTCGAAGAGTACGAGCGCCCCTCGGACGACCCGGTCGCGCCACTCGGGCGCGATGATGCCAACTGGATGAAGCACACGCTCTGGTACCGGGACGGCAACCGCCTGTCGTACAAGCCGGTTCAGATGAAGCCTCTGACGGTCGAGTCGGTGCCACCGAAGGTTCGGACTTTCTGACGCTGGCCGGAACCCGGCCCACAACGCTGTAACGACTGCACAACCGCACGAGGACATCCCATGAATCGCACTTTCCAGATCTACCGCTACGACCCCGATAAGGACGCCAAGCCGTACATGCAGACCATCGAGGTCCAGCTCGATGGTCACGAGCGGATGCTGCTCGACGCGCTGATCAAACTCAAGGCCCAGGACCCGAGCCTGTCGTTCCGTCGCTCCTGCCGCGAAGGCGTTTGCGGTTCGGACGCGATGAATATCAACGGCAAGAACGGCCTCGCGTGCCTGACCAACATGCTCACGCTCAAAGGCACGATCGTGCTCAAGCCCCTGCCCGGCCTGCCCGTGATTCGGGACTTGATCGTCGACATGACGCAGTTCTTCAAGCAGTACGACTCGATCAAGCCCTACCTCATCAACGACACCGTGCCGCCCGAAAAGGAACGGCTTCAGTCGCCAGAAGAGCGCGACGAGCTCAACGGTCTGTACGAGTGCATCCTGTGCGCGAGCTGCTCGACCAGCTGCCCGAGTTTCTGGTGGAACCCGGACAAGTTCGTCGGCCCGGCGGGTTTGCTTCAGGCTTACCGGTTCATCGCCGACAGTCGCGATCAGGCTACGGGTGAGCGCCTCGACAACCTCGAAGATCCCTACCGCCTGTTTCGCTGTCACTCGATCATGAATTGCGTCGACGTCTGTCCCAAACACCTCAACCCGACCAAGGCGATCGGCAAGATCAAGGAATTGATGGTGCGACGCGCGGTTTGACGTTGCGAGCAATAGAAACCGACTGCATGGTTCTTGTCATGGACAACAACTTACCCGAACCTATGCAGTCATCCGAAGACCTGATCGATGCGCGCGCCCTCAGCAAACTCAAGTGGCGTTGCCGGCGCGGCCTGCTGGAAAACGACTTGCTGATCGAGCGATTTTTCGCCCGGCACGAAAGTCGCTTGACCGTCGGCGAGTGCGAAGCGATGGGCGTGCTGATGGATTTGTCCGATCCCGATTTGCTGGACTTGTTGCTTCAGCGCACGCAGCCATACGGCGCGCTCGCCACACCGCCGATTGCCGGTCTGCTCGAAAAGTTGAGGCCAAGGCCGCAGCAGCAGCAGCCGGCATGATCGCGCTCTGACCTGTCAACGCTTAGAAGCCGAATCAACCACTCTTTGAAAGAAACCCGAAATGAATGCCTCCGACAACAAGGCCACGCTGTCCTTCAGTGACGGAAGCCAGGCCGTCGAACTGCCTGTGTACAAGGGCACGCTCGGTCCGGACGTGATCGACATCCGGAAGCTGTACGCGCAAACCGGCATGTTTACGTACGATCCGGGTTTCATGTCGACAGCGGCTTGCCAATCGGCGATCACCTACATCGACGGCGACAAAGGGGAGTTGCTGTATCGCGGCTATCCGATCGAGCAGTTGGCGACGAATTGCGATTTTCTTGAAACCTGCCATCTGCTTTTGCACGGCGAACTGCCCGACGCAAAACAGAAAAGCGATTTCACCGACCTCGTGACCCACCACACGATGGTCAACGATCAGATGCAGTATTTTCTGCGCGGCTTTCGGCGCGATGCGCATCCGATGTCGATCATGACCGGCCTCGTCGGTGCCTTGTCGTCGTTCTATCACGACTCGACCGACATCCATAACCCACAGCACCGCGAGATTTCCGCTATCCGGCTGATTGCAAAAATGCCGACTCTGGTCGCGATGACCTACAAGTACACGATCGGCCAGCCGTATATCTACCCGGACAACTCGCTCTCCTACGCGGGCAACTTCTTGCGCATGATGTATGCGACGCCGTGCGAGCCGTACAAGGTGCGCCCGGTGCTCGAGCGCGCACTCGACCGGATTTTCATCCTGCACGCCGACCACGAACAAAACGCATCGACTTCGACGGTTCGGCTTTGCGGCTCGTCGGGGACCAATCCGTTCGCAGCGATTGCGGCGGGTGTGGCTTGCCTGTGGGGCCCGGCGCACGGCGGCGCGAACGAAGCCGCGCTCAACATGCTCGGCGACATTCAGAAGGCCGGCGGCGTCGAAAAAATCGGCGAGTTCATCAAGCAGGTCAAAGACAAGAACTCGGGCGTCAAGCTCATGGGATTCGGCCACCGCGTCTACAAAAACTACGACCCGCGCGCCAAGCTCATGCAGGAAACCTGCAACGAGGTGCTGGCCGAACTGGGCCTCGAAAACGATCCGCTGTTCAAGCTCGCGATGGCGCTGGAAAAGATCGCACTCGAAGACGAATATTTCGTTTCGCGCAAGCTCTATCCCAACGTCGACTTCTATTCGGGCATCGTGCAGCGCGCGATCGGCATTCCGGTGCCGCTTTTCACCGCCATCTTCGCGTTGGCGCGCACGGTCGGCTGGATCGCCCAGCTCAACGAGATGATCGGCGACCCCGAATACAAAATCGGCCGACCGCGCCAGTTGTACGACGGTGCCGGTCGGCGCGATGTGAAGGCGATCGCCAAGCGTTGAAGCGGCGCTGGCGATTCGCCGGCGGACACTCGCGTCACTGTCGCATCAAGCCCACAAAGACGGTGCCGGTCGGCGCGATGTGAAGGCGATCGCCAAGCGTTGAAGCGGCGCTGGCGATTCGCCGGCGGACACTCGCGTCACTGTCGCATCAAGCCCACAAAAAGCGCCGGGTGGCGCGCTTGTGCGGGTCTGACTGACAAGGAGTCCGACATGGAGTTGCTACGCTCATCAGCGGCGGTTTGATCCGCCATATCGACCATTCATCCTTATCGAGGAGATTTTTATGAAAAAGCTTGCTGCTCTTGCCGCCGTTGCGTTCGCATTCGCTTTTCCGCTGGCCGGCTGCAACACGATGTCCGGTGCGGGCCAGGACGTACAGAAGGCGGGCGAAAAGATTGAAAACGCTGCCGACAAGAAGAAATAGTCGTCTCGCACGGGCTGTCGCCCCGCGTCATCGAGACGCGAAAATGATGCGAAAGCGGGCCGAGCCCGCTTTTTTTCGTCTTGCCTCGGCATCTGTGCTTTCTCGATTGAAGATGACTCGTCGAAGCATTTCAAGAGAAAATAGCGAATCCCTTCTTGAAGCACGACGCGTCTTTTCAATGTCCTCGTCCCATCGCGCTCTCGCTCGCCGGCTGGACCTCGCGTCGCTGCAGCTTTTTGTCGCAGTTGCCGAATCGGGCAGCATCGGCCGAGCCGCCGAATCCGAGTTCATCGCAGCATCGGCCGTGAGCAAGCGTCTGTCGGAGCTCGAAACCACGCTCGCCACCCCGCTCCTGCATCGGCACGCGCGCGGCGTCACCTTGACGCCAGCGGGCGAGAGCCTCTTGCACCACGCCCGGAGCTTGCTCTACAACCTCGAAAGGATGCAGGGGGAACTGGGCGAATACGCGGTGGGTGCACGCGGGCATGTGCGAATCCACGCCAACATTTCGGCGATCGTGCAGTTTCTGCCCGAAGATCTGGGCAGCTTTTGCGCTGCGCATGATTCGATCAAGATCGACCTCGAAGAGCACCTGAGCAGCGAGGTGCTGCGCGCGGTTCAGGAGGGCGCGGCCGATCTGGGCGTCTGTCATGCCGGCGAGGCGGGCGCAGCGCTTCAAAGTCTGCCTTACCGCTCGGATAAATTAGTACTGATAGTGCCCGAAAGCCACGTCCTGCTTGCGCAAACAGCTATTTATTTTGTAGCATCACTCGACTTCGACCAGGTTGGCCTGCATGCCAATAGTTCGATCTATGTCGCCATGCGCAGAGCCGCGCTCGCCGCCGGACGCAGCATTCGGCTGCGGATTCATGTCACCGGGCTCGATGCGATGTGCCGCATGATCGACAACGGCCTCGGCCTCGGCGTGATGCCGAAGCGCGCGTTCGAACTGATGCGCGGAGGCGTCGGCCGGCGATTGGTCGCGATCGATCTGAACGATGCGTGGGCTCAGCGCGAGATTCGTCTGGTGGCACGCGACTTTTCGACCCTGCCGATCGCTGCCCGGCTGCTCGTCTCGCATCTGCGTGCGCCCGAGCCGGCCTCCGCCGATGAAGCTTCCAGCCGCACGCGACTCTTCGCCTGACGCCATCGCCATCGCCGCCATCGCCATCGCCGTCGCCTTCTCAAGATTTCTGCAACACACTGGCCTGATTCAAGGAAACCCGATGTCCAGCACCCTCTACGACAAGATCTGGGACGAACACATCGTCCACACCGAAGAAGACGGCACCACCGTTCTCTACATCGACCGGCATCTGGTGCATGAAGTCACCAGCCCGCAGGCATTCGAAGGACTGCGCCAGGCCGGCCGCAAGCTCTGGCGCATCAGCTCCGTGGTTGCAACCGCCGACCACAACACGCCGACCACCGGTTGGGAACGTGGCTACGACGGCATTTCCGATCCGATCAGCCGCGAGCAGGTGACCACGCTCGACCACAACATCGGCGAATTCGGCGCTGCGGCGTTCTTTCCGTTCCTCTCGAAGCGCCAGGGCATCGTGCATGTGATCGGCCCCGAAACCGGCGCCACCCTGCCCGGCATGACGGTGGTCTGCGGCGATTCGCACACCTCGACCCACGGTGCCTTCGGCGCCCTTGCAACCGGCATCGGCACCAGCGAGGTCGAGCATGTGATGGCGACCCAGACCTTGCTCCAGAAAAAAGCGAAGAACCTGCTGGTCAAAGTCGAAGGCAGACTGCCGACCGGCTGCACCGCCAAGGACATCGTGCTCGCGATCATCGGCCGCATCGGCACCGCGGGCGGCACCGGCTACACGATCGAATTCGGCGGCTCGGCGATTCGCGATCTGTCGATCGAAGGCCGCATGACCGTCTGCAACATGGCGATCGAAGCCGGCGCGCGCGCCGGGCTGGTCGCCGTGGACGAAAAGACCATTGCCTACTTGAAGGGCCGGCCGATGGCGCCCGGCACCGATCCGAAGACCGGCCAGTTCGTCGGTGGCCCCGAGTGGGACCAGGCGGTCGCCTACTGGAAATCGCTGCGCTCCGACGTAGATGCGAAATTCGATGCAGTGGTCGAACTCGACTCGACACAAATCAAGCCGCAAGTCACGTGGGGCACCTCGCCCGAAATGGTGGTGCCGGTTGATGGCCGGGTGCCCGACCCCGAGCGCGAAAAAGACGCCGGCAAACGTGATGCAATCGAACGCGCGCTCGCCTACATGGGCCTCACGCCGAACAAGCCGATGAACGACATCTTTCTCGACAAGGTCTTCATCGGCTCGTGCACCAACAGCCGGATCGAGGACATGCGCGAAGCCGCTGCCGTCGTCAAGAAGCTCGGCCAGAAGGTCGCCAAGAACATCAAAGTCGCGATGGTCGTGCCCGGCTCGGGCCTCGTGAAGGAACAAGCCGAGCGCGAAGGGCTCGATGCGATCTTCAAAGCCGCCGGCTTCGAATGGCGCGAACCCGGCTGCTCGATGTGCCTTGCCATGAACGCTGACCGGCTCGAGCCTGGCGAGCGCTGCGCGTCGACCAGCAACCGCAACTTCGAAGGCCGCCAGGGCGCCGGCGGCCGCACCCACCTCGTCAGCCCCGCGATGGCCGCGGCGGCGGCGGTGCATGGGCACTTTGTGGATGTGCGGCAGTTCGCGTAACCAAATCGGGCAGCCGAACGCGAAGGACGCGAAAACTACGCGAAAGTCGCGAAAAAGACAAAAATTTTGCTTTGAATCCTTTCGCGTCCTTCGCGGGTCCTTTGCGTCCTTCGCGTTCGACTGCCCGATCCCGCATACCCATCCGATCCAGAGCACACATGCAAAAATTCACCACCCACACCGGCCTCGTCGCTCCGATGGACCGCGAGAACGTCGACACGGACGCGATCATTCCAAAGCAGTTTTTGAAGTCGATCAAAAAGACCGGCTTCGGCGACAACCTTTTCGACGCCTGGCGCTACCTCGATCCGGGTGAGCCAGGGCAAGACCCGGCTTCGCGAAAGCCGAACCCCGATTTCGTGCTGAACCAGCCGCGCTTCGCGGGCGCATCGATCTTGCTGGCGCGCAAAAACTTCGGCTGCGGGTCGTCACGTGAGCACGCACCCTGGGCGATCGACCAGTACGGCTTTCGCGCGATCATCGCGCCGAGCTATGCCGATATCTTTTTCAACAACTGCTTCAAGAACGGGCTGCTGCCGATCGTGCTCGGCGAGACGCAGGTGGCGCAGTTGTTCGACGAGGTCACGGCGTTTGCGGGCTATGCGCTGACGATCGATCTGGCGCGGCAGGTGGTGGTCCGGCCGGGCGGCGAAGAATTGCCTTTCGAGGTGCAGGCGTTTCGCAAGTACTGCCTCGTCAACGGGCTCGACGACATCGGCCTTACCTTGCGCCACAAGGACAAGATCGAGGCTTTCGAGGCGGAGCGACTGGCCCGAAAACCCTGGCTCGCGCATTCGCTTTCCTGACAGATGGGGTCGCCCGGACGGGTCGATCCTGCCTGGAGCGGTTGAGGAATCGTGCAGTTTGCTACATTATTTATAGCTGTCTGCGCACGTCCACATTGGCGTTCAGCCACTTTTTGCTTAAACTTTCGACGCAACCATCATGAAAATAGCAGTTCTCCCAGGCGACGGCATCGGCACCGAAATCGTCGCCGAAGCGATCCGCGTACTCGATGTGCTCGACCTCGAATTCGAGATGGAATCGGCGCTGGTCGGCGGCGCAGCCTACGACGCCCACGGCCATCCGCTGCCCGAAGCGACGCTCAAGCTGGCGAAGGAAGCCGACGCGATTCTTTTCGGCGCTGTCGGCGACTGGAAATACGACCGGCTCGACCGACCGCTGCGCCCCGAGCAGGCGATCCTCGGTTTGCGCAAGAACCTCGGCTTGTTCGCCAACTTTCGCCCGGCGATCTGTTACGAGCAGTTGGTCGGTGCTTCGAGCCTCAAACCCGAGTTGATCGCGGGGCTGGACATCCTCATCATCCGCGAGCTGACCGGCGACATCTACTTCGGCCAGCCGCGCGGCAGGCGCACCGCCGAAGACGGGCACTTCCCGGGCGCCGAAGAAGCTTTCGACACCATGCGTTATTCGCGGCCTGAGATCGAACGCATCGCGCATGTCGCGTTCCAGGCTGCGCAAAAGCGGAGCAAACGCGTCACCAGTGTCGACAAGGCCAACGTGCTGGAAACCTTCCAGTTCTGGAAAGACGTCGTGACCGAGGTTGGTCAGCAGTACCCCGACGTAACGCTCGACCACATGTACGTCGACAACGCGGCCATGCAACTGGTCAAAGAGCCGAAGAAGTTCGACGTGGTCGTTACCGGCAACATGTTCGGCGACATTCTCTCGGACGAGGCGGCGATGCTGACCGGCTCGATCGGCATGCTGCCCTCGGCCTCGCTCAATGCGAAAAATCAGGGCTTGTACGAGCCCAGCCACGGCAGCGCGCCCGACATTGCGGGGCAAGGCATTGCGAATCCGCTCGCTACAATTCTTTCTGCTGCGATGATGCTGCGCTTCTCGCTGAACCTGGCCGAAGCGGCGGATCGAATCGAGGCGGCGGTCAAGCAGGTGCTTGCGAGCGGCTTGCGCACCGCCGACATCTGGTCCGAAGGTTGCGAGCGGGTTGGCACCCGCCAGATGGGCGACGCGGTGGTGGCAGCCGTCTCCCGCTCGAAAATGTCCACCGGCTGAGATTGCCCGCGTCGCCCTGCCCCTGTTCGGCACCGGCGATCCGGGACCGAGCGAAAAAACAGATTAATCTGGGGTCTTGAAAGTTATGGCGAACGCAAATCAACCTTTGGTCGGCCTCATCGGCTGGCGCGGCATGGTCGGGTCGGTCCTCATGGACCGGATGCAGGCCGGGAACGACTTCGCGCTCGTCGAGCCGCAATTCTTTTCGACCTCGAACGCAGGCGGCACGTTACCCGGCGCGGTGGCGAAACTAGCCAAGAATGAAACGAAGCTCGGCGACGCGAACGATATCGATGCGCTGAAGCGCTGCGACATCATCCTCACCTGCCAGGGCGGCGACTATACGAGCGACGTGTTTCCGAAGCTCCGCGCGGCGGGCTGGAAAGGCCACTGGATCGACGCCGCCTCGACCCTGCGCATGGAAAGCGATGCGGTCATCGTGCTCGACCCGGTCAATCTGCCGGTCATTCAAAACGCGCTGGCCAGGGGTGGCAAGAACTGGATCGGCGGCAACTGCACCGTGAGCTGCATGCTGATGGGCGTCGGCGCGCTTTACAAGGCGGGCCTGGTCGAGTGGATGACCAGCATGACTTACCAGGCTGCATCGGGTGGCGGCGCGCAGCACATGCGCGAACTGCTGACCCAGTTCGGAAGCCTGCACGCCGAAGTCCGCGAACTGCTCGATGACCCGCAAAGCGCCATCCTGGAAATCGACCGCAAGCTGCTGGCAAAACAGCAAAGCCTTTCCGCTGAGGAAACCGCGCACTTCGGCGTTCCGCTGGGCGGTTCGCTCATCCCCTGGATCGACAAGGATCTGGGCGATGGCATGTCCAAAGAAGAATGGAAGGCCGGCGCCGAAACCAACAAGATCCTCGGTCAAGGCCCGGGCTTCGATACGCCCGCGACGCCGGTCGACGGATTCTGCGTGCGCGTCGGCGCCATGCGCTGCCACAGCCAGGCGATGACCTTCAAGCTCAAGCAAGACGTACCGCTGGCCGATATCGAAGCACTGATTGCAGCCGACAACGACTGGGTCAAGGTCGTTGCGAACACCCGCGACGCCAGCATGCGCGAGCTGACACCCGTGGCAGTGACCGGAACGATGACCATTCCGGTCGGCCGGATTCGCAAGCTCGCGATGGGGCCCGAGTACCTCGGTGCGTTCACGGTGGGCGACCAGTTGCTGTGGGGCGCCGCCGAACCGCTGCGCCGCATGTTGCGCATCCTGCTGGTGCGGTAAAAGGTTTTGTTCGACGATGCCCTGCATGCCTACCGCGAGTCCGCTGGTCACGCGGGCGCGCAGATGAGGAAGCGATGCAAGGCGCCTCTTGCGGCCAATGGTCCGGCTTTTGAAAACGAAAGCAGTGCCGCAGGCCGTAGAAGTCTGCGCGATCGGTCGGCGCAGCGGATTTCGCAGCGCATCGCCCACGTTCTCGTTGTGACAATGCAACGGCAAAAGCGTGTGCTAATCGACGATCCGGCGCTTGTGCGCGCTTGCTTTCTTGTCAGCCCACCAGCGTGGTGTTAACGTCCTCTTACATTTTGGGCCGCTTGCCCGTATCTAGCATGACAAGACCTCTGTTGCCTGCGGCTCGCCATCGGTGCGAAGCGCTCCTCCCGACGCCTGAAAACGCCGGGCGAATCTCCGTGCTGAGCGCGGCCTTGGTTCTGGCCTTGGGGCTTGCCACTGGAAATGCGCACGCCCTGGCCCTCGGTCGGCTCAATGTGCAATCCACGCTGGGTCAGCCGCTCAACGCCGAAATCGATATTCCTCAAATCACTTCTGCCGAGGCAGAAGGCTTGCAGGTTCGGCTGGCGTCGCCCGAGGCCTTTCGGGCAGCAGGCGTTCCCTACAACCCGTCATTGCGCGACATTCGCGCCCGGCTGCAGAAACGGGCCAACGGCCGTTATGCGATCAAGCTGGACGGCGCACGGCCCTTGAACGAGCCGTTCCTCGACGTTCTGCTCGAAGCGGACTGGCGGACCGGCCGCATCGTTCGGGACTACACCGTCCTGCTGGATCCGCCGACCGCCCTTCGTCAGGCCCAACCGGTCGCGCCGCTGGCACCCCAGATCGACACGCCCGCTGTCTCGCGGACTGCGCCGGTCGCACCGCCCGCACCTTCAGCCGCTTCACGGCGGCCTCTGCCTCCTGCGGCACCGCCGGTCGCTGCGGCCCCGCCGGCATCGCCCCGATCGGCTGCCGCATCCGGCGCGCCGGCCGCGAGCGGAGGTTCGAGCCAGGTCACAGTGCGCCGCGGCGACACCGCAGGCAGGATCGCAGCCGCCAACAAATCGGCCGACGTCTCGCTCGACCAGATGTTGCTGGCCCTGTTGCGCGCCAATCCCGATGCCTTCATCGATGGCAATGTGAATCGCATCCGCTCCGGCGCGCTGCTCGACGTACCGACCGCGGCACAGGCCAAGGCGACGGCGCCAGCAGAGGCGAAACGCCTGGTCAGGGCGCAAAGCCGTAACTTCAACGATTACCGGCAGCGGGTTGCGGACAATGCGCCCACCGCCAATACGCCCGAAGCCGATCGGGAAGCGGCAGGCAAGTTGCAGGCGAGCGTCGAAGAGCGCAACGCGAGCAGCGCATCGCCCGACAAGCTCAAAATCACCCAGGGCGAGCCGGCTGCGGACGCGTCGGCAATCAAGACTCCGAATGCAACGGACAGCAACCGCGCTGCGGAACTGGCCAAAAACGTTCAGGACCTGAACAAACTGCAAGCGGCCAGCGCTGCCGCGGCCGCTGCGCCCGCCGCAGCCGCCCCGGGCAGCCCGACACCCGGCGCAAGCTCGCCAGCGGCACCGCCACCGGCCGCCGCGACAGCAACCGGTGCCGGAACGAATCCGTCGTCTTCAAGCGCTGCTCCGGGCGCCACGTCCGGCGCCACTTCGGGTGCCACTTCAGGTTCCAGTCCCGCACCTGGAGCGCCAGCTTCGAGCTCTACCGCGGCCCCTGCCGCCACCAGCGCGCCAGCCGCACCTGGCGCCACAGCGCCTGCCACAACACCAGCCACTCCGGCCGCGTCCACCAACACACCGGCTGCTCCGGCGGCGCCGGCACCGGCGCCGGCAGCACCCTCGGGCGGTTTCCTGTCTGGACTGATGGACAACCCGCTCATGGTTGGCGCTGGCCTCCTCGTTTTGGCCCTGCTCGCCCTGCTGCTCGTGCGTCGCGGTCGTCGTCGCGATGACAGCGCCGACAGCGTGTTTCTGGAAAGCAAGATTCCGCGCGATTCCTTTTTCGGTGTCAGTGGCGGCCAGAGCATCGACACGCTGGACCGCAACGCCTCGGTGGTTTCGTCGCTGTCGTATTCGCCGAGCCAGCTCGACGCGGGCGATGTCGACCCGGTGGCCGAAGCCGATGTCTATCTGGCCTATGGTCGCGATCTGCAAGCCGAAGAAATCCTGCGTGAAGCGATGCGAGCGCATCCTGAACGCGCCGCGATTCCGCTCAAGTTGCTCGAAATTCATGCAAAACGGCGCGATTTGCGCGCTTTCGAGGCACTGGCGCTGGACGTGCAGAAACTCACCGGTGGCACCGGTGCCGACTGGACCCGCGCAGTCGAGATGGGGCATGAGCTCGATCCGGGCAACCCGCTGTATCAAACCCAGGTTCCATCCGTCGCGCAGTCGGCTCAGGCCGCCCCCATCCGGCCAGTGAAGCCTGTTGCTGTTGCGGCAGCCGCTGCTGCGGCCGTCTCCGCGCCGCCCCCGGCGTTTTCACCGTCGGTCGCGCCGCTCGACTTCGATCTCGAAGCGGCTCCTTCGCGACCGGCACCTGTCAGCGCGAGTTTGCCGCCTGCATCCTCGACTGTGCCTACGCCGTCGAGGGCAAGTGCGCGCGCAGACTCCGACGACTTTCCCGCGACGACGCGCGAGGCGCCGTTCGTTTTGCCACAGGTCCGGACCAAACTGGCCGACAGCGCTGCGTCCGAACTCGGTGACCTCGATTTCGGCGACGACATTCACACGACACCCGGTGCGCTCGAACCGACCGTATCGCGTGTCGGACTGCTCGAAGAAAAAACCCAGCCCGCGACCTTGCGAGCCGATTTGCCGAGCGACTCGGGATTCATCGAATTCGACATGGCTTCGCTGTCGGCCCGGCCGTCCAGCAGCAATACCGAACCGGGGCAACTGGAGACTTTCGCTGCCGACAGCGGCGGCGCCGAACATCCGCATGCGATCAAGCTGTCTCTGGCGCGCGAACTGCACGCACTCGGCGACGCCGAAGGTGCGCGTTCTCTGGTCGAAGAAGTCGCTGCCGAGGCGTCTGGCGAACTGAAGGCAGAAGCCAGGCAAATGCTCACGGAAATGAGCTGATCGCGTTCGTGCGACTGGCGCTCGGCATCCGCTACAACGGCCAGCACTACGAAGGTTGGCAAAGCCAGGCCAGCCGCCGCACGGTTCAGGACAAGCTCGAAGTTGCGCTGACGCGTTTCGCCGCCTGCCCCGTGCGCACCCTTTGCGCCGGGCGCACCGATGCCGGCGTGCACGCGCTGATGCAGGTGGTTCATTTCGACACCGACGTGGTTCGCGCACCCTTTTCCTGGGTCCGCGGTACCAACCGGTTTCTGCCCGAAGACATTGCGGTGCAGTGGGCACAGCCGGTACAGGGCAGTTTTCACTGCCGCGCGAGCGCCATATCGCGCCGCTACCTGTATCTGCTTTCGCAATCGCCGGTGCGGCCCAGTCTGGCGTCTGGCCGCATCGGCTGGTCGATGCGCGAACTCGACGGTGCAGCGATGACAGCGGCAGCCGGGCTTCTGATGGGCGAACACGATTTCAGTTCGTTTCGTGCGTCGACCTGTCAAGCCCGCTCACCGGTCAAAAAGATGGGCCGCATCGCCATCAGCCGCCAGGGCGACGGCGCGCGCTGCCGCTGGCTTTTCGAGTTCGAGGCCAACGCCTTCCTTCACCACATGATTCGCAACATCATGGGCTGCCTGGTTCGCATCGGACGCGGGGACGAGCGACCCGGCTGGATCGCAGAGGTGCTGGCCGCGCGTAGCCGCAAGGTTGCGGCGCCCACGTTTTCGGCCGCTGGGTTGTACTTCGTCGGTCCGCTCTACGATCCTGATTGGCAACTGCCGGACGAAGTCACGACGCCGACGCCTTCGCCTCTTTATGATTTGCTTCCGTGATGGCCGACACCCTCCCCCCGCAGCGCACGAAGATCAAAATCTGCGGCCTGACGCGCGAAGAGGATGTGGACGCCGCGGTCGAAGCCGGCGTCGACGCAGTCGGCTTCGTGCTGTATCCGGCCAGCCCGCGTGCAGTCAACGCAGCGCGTGCGGCCGAGTTGGCAGCGCGGCTGCCGCCGTTTGTCACGCCGGTGCTGCTTTTCGTCAATCAGGACGCTACTGAAACCATAGCTGCCCTCGCTGGTGTGGCGGGCGCTCAGGCCCAATTTCATGGCGATGAATCGGCGGAGGCCTGCGAGACCGGCACAGATCATGGCCGGTTTCGCTACCTGCGCGCGGCGCGAATCCCGCTGGGACTTGAAGCCGGTCGCTTCGACCTCGTAAAATACGCACACACTTATCCCCGCGCCCAAGCCATCCTGCTCGACGCCCATGTCGACGTTTTCGGTGGTGGCGGCAAGGCATTCAATTGGTCACTTCTTCCACCCGCCGTCGACGCTCACCTCGTCTTGAGTGGTGGGCTCACACCTGCAAACGTGGGCGATGGCATTCGCGCGTTGCGCACGGTGGGCAAGTCGCTCGCCGTTGACGTGAGTTCCGGCGTCGAGGTGGCCAAAGGCATCAAGGACGCCGGCAAGATCGCCGATTTTGTTGCCGCGGTGCGTCGCGCCTAGGCGACCCATCCCTGAAATTCGCCGTAGCGCATCTGCTTTGTCGGGTCCGCTGCGGCTGACCGAGACCAAAGCATGCCTACCGCAACCTATCAACAGCCCGACACCGCCGGCCATTTCGGCCCTTATGGCGGCAGTTTCGCGAGCGAAACACTGACCCACGCGATCGACGAATTGCGTTCAGCCTATGCGCGCTACAAGGACGACCCGCAGTTCAGGGCCGAGTACGAATACGAGCTGAAGCATTTCGTCGGCCGCCCCTCACCGATCTACCATGCCGCGCGCACCAGCCGCGACATCGGCGGCGCGCAGATTTACCTGAAGCGCGAAGATTTGAACCACACCGGCGCGCACAAAATCAACAACGTGATCGGCCAGGCGATGCTGGCCCGGCGCATGGGCAAGCCGCGCATCATTGCCGAAACCGGTGCCGGCCAGCATGGCGTGGCCACGGCAACGATCTGCGCGCGCTACGGCCTCGAATGCGTGGTCTACATGGGCAGCATGGACGTCAAACGCCAGAGCCCGAACGTCTATCGAATGAACCTTCTCGGCGCGACGGTGGTGCCGGTCGAATCCGGCAGCAAGACCTTGAAGGACGCGCTCAACGAAGCGATGCGCGACTGGGTAACCAACGTTGAAAACACTTTCTACATCATCGGCACCGTCGCCGGCCCGCACCCCTACCCGATGATGGTGCGCGACTTCCAGCGCGTGATCGGCGAGGAATGCATCGACCAGATGCCCGGGATGCTCGCCGCGCAGGGCGACAGCAAAGCGCAGCAGCCCGATGCGGTTGTCGCATGCGTCGGCGGTGGCAGCAATGCGATGGGAATCTTTCATCCCTACATTCCGTTCGCCCAGACCCGCTTGATCGGTGTCGAGGCGGCGGGCGAGGGCCTGGACACCGGGAAGCATTCGGCCTCTATCCTGCGCGGTTCGCCCGGCGTACTGCATGGCAACCGCACCTACATCCTGCAAGACGACGACGGCCAGATCACCGAAACCCACAGCATCAGCGCCGGACTCGACTACCCCGGCGTCGGCCCAGAGCACGCGCATCTGGCCGACATCGGCCGGGCCGAGTACGTGGGTGTGACCGATTCCGATGCGCTCGCTGCGTTTCATCATTTGTGTCGCACCGAAGGCATCATTCCGGCGCTCGAGTCGGCGCATGCTTTGGCTTATGCGATGCAACTGGCTAAAACCATGCGCACCGACCAATCGATTCTGGTCAACCTCTCGGGCCGCGGCGACAAGGACATCGGCACCGTGGCGGATTTGTCCGGTGTCGATTTCTACGATCGACCGTCGATGCGCGGCTTGTCGGTCAAGGGCGGCAAATCATGAGCCGCATCGACACGACTTTTTCAAACCTCAAAGCGCAAAATCGCAAGGCGCTGATTCCTTACGTGACCGCCGGCTTTCCCTTCGCCGACATCACGCCCGCGCTGATGCATGCGATGGTCGAGGGCGGTGCCGATGTGATCGAACTCGGCGTGCCCTTCTCCGATCCGATGGCCGATGGTCCGGTGATTCAAAGAGCCGGCGAAGCCGCATTGGCGCTCGGCATCGGCATGGCGCAGGTGCTCGATATGGTGCGCGCGTTTCGGCAAACGGACGATGCCACGCCGATCGTGCTCATGGGCTACGCGAACCCGATCGAGCGCTACGACGGCCGGCGCGGCGCAGGCGCCTTCATTCGGGATGCGGCGTCGGCGGGTGTCGATGGCGTGCTGGTGGTCGACTACCCCCCGGAAGAGTGCGAGGACTTCGCAAGCGCCTTGCGCGCTGCCGGCCTCGACCTGATCTTTTTGCTGGCGCCGACCAGCACACCGGAGCGCATGGCGCAGGTCGCAAAGATCGCGAGCGGCTATGTCTACTACGTCTCGCTCAAGGGCGTGACCGGGGCCGGCCATCTCGATACCGGCGCTGTAGAGCGCATGCTGCCGACGATTCGAGAGCATGTGCAAATTCCGGTCGGCGTCGGGTTCGGCATTCGCGACGCGGCCACAGCGCGGGCGGTCGGCGCAGTTGCCGATGCCGTGGTGATCGGCAGCAAGATCATTCAGCTCATCGAAAGCGAGTCGCGCGATCGCGTGCCGGCCATCGCGGGCGACTTCCTTCGCGAAATTCGCACAGCGCTCGACCGATAATTGCGACCCGCCTGAGACAACCATCGAAGGAGCCCGGCAATGAGCTGGCTTGAAAAACTGCTTCCTCCCAAAATCGCGCAAACCGATCCGGCCGAACGTCGGCAAGTGCCCGAAGGCTTGTGGATCAAATGCCCGAGTTGCGACACGGTGCTGTACAAGACCGATCTCGAGCAAAACCAGAATGTGTGCCCGACCTGCGGCCACCACCACCGGATTGGCGCGCGCGCGCGGCTCGATGCCTTTCTCGACGCCGAAGGGCGCTACGAGATCGGCCAGGAAGTCCTGCCTGTCGACGCGCTCAAGTTCAAAGACAGCCGCAAGTACCCGGAACGCCTCAAGGAAGCACTCGAGCAGACGGGCGAAACCGACGCGCTGGTTGTCATCGGCGGCTCGGTGCACAGCATCAACCTGGTCGCGGCCTGCTTCGAGTTCGGGTTCATGGGCGGCAGCATGGGCAGCGTGGTCGGCGAGCGCTTCGTGCGCGGCGTGCACGCCGCGATCGAGCAGAAGGTGCCCTTCGTCTGCTTCACCTCGACCGGCGGCGCGCGCATGCAAGAGGGACTTTTGTCGCTCATGCAGATGGCCAAGACCAATGCAGCACTCACGCGCCTCGCCAAAAAGGGACTGCCCTACATCAGCGTGCTGACCGACCCGACCATGGGCGGCGTTTCAGCGGGTTTTGCGTTCGTGGGCGATGTCGTCGTGGCCGAGCCGAAAGCGCTGATCGGCTTTGCCGGTCCGCGGGTCATCGAATCGACGGTTCGGGTGACTTTGCCCGAAGGCTTTCAGCGCGCCGAATTCCTGCAGACCCAGGGCGCGGTCGACCTGATTTGCGACCGGCGCGAGCTGCGGAAGACCGTTGCCGGCATGCTCGCCATGCTGCTGCGGCAACCGGCCGATGCGGTCATTTGAAGTGTCTGATGCTGAAGCTCAGCGCACGAGCGTGTAAGCCCAGCCGATTAAATTCCCGACCACGATCCCGCCGACCTGGAGCAACACGATCGCGACCAGCGGCGACAAGTCGACGCCGCCGATGATCGGAACCACCCGTCGCAGCGGGAGCACCAGCGGCTCGGCCAGCCGCTCTGCGAGATCGCGCATCACCGACGACGCACCCGGCACCCACGACAAGATCGCATAGATCACCAGCAGCACCGTGAGCCCGGTGACGACGAGTTGAAGCAAACCGAACAGCGACAGCAGCGGCAGGATCGCCAGCGGAACAGCACCGCCCGCCAGCAGCGACAAAACCAGGTATTTGGCAATCACCAGCAGCCAGGCCGCAATACCGCTGGCCAGATCCCAGCGCCTGAACGACGGAACAATGCGCCGCAGCGGCATCACGATCCAGTCGGTCAGCGCGAACACGAAACGCCCCAGCGGATTGCCGAATGGCACCCGGTGGTACTGCATGTAGAGCCGCAGCAAACAGCCGCCACCGAACAGCCCGACGATCACATCGAGCAGGAAAGAGGGAATTTGATAAAGCATTCAGTAATCGATGAGTCGGGTGGGATGATAGCGATGCAGCCTTGGTGCGCTGTGCGCACCCATGAGTGCGCACTAGAACTTTCGACTTCCAGCGCGCTTTATTGCGCTTTAGTGCGCTTCAGCGCCTCTCATGACCGGAACGCCCGGCTTTCACCCTATGACCGAATCATCGACCCTCCCTGCTCTGCCGCTGTTCCCGCTCGGCTCGGTGCTGTTTCCCGGTGGCTTGCTGCCGCTGCGCATTTTCGAAGTTCGATACCTCGACATGATCGGTCGCTGTCACAAGGCCGGAGCGCCCTTCGGTGTGGTCGCACTCACCGAAGGCTCGGAAGTGCGCATTGCCGGTGCCGCGACCGAGCGGTTCGAGCTTGTCGGCACGCTCGCGCGCATCGCGAAATTCAGCGCGCCGCATCCCGGACTCCTGCAAATCGAATGCGTGGGCGCCGAGCGGTTCAGCATCGGCGACAACCTGCAGCAGGCCAAGGGGCTCTGGACCGCCGATGTGGAAACGATGCCAGACGACGTCGCGCTCGACGTGCCGCCCGATCTGGCACATACGGCCGATGCGCTGCGACGTTTGATCACGGCGCTCGAACTGCGTCAGGGTAAAGCCCGGAACGCAGCCGACAGCGAAGGTGAAGGCGAAAGTGACGGTGAAATCGAACGCGAGCTTCGCCTGCCTTTCATGCCGCCCTGGCACTTCGACGACTGTGGATGGCTCGCGAATCGCTGGTGCGAATTGCTGCCGCTGTCCAGCGCGATGAAGCAGCGCATGATGGTGCTCGACAGTCCCTTGATGCGGCTCGAACTGGTCAGCGACCTGCTGGCAAAAGCGCGCATCTCATCCTGAAGTGCTATTTTATTGATAGCTGTCTGCGCATGAAGGACGGGCATTTCAGGCACTTTTTACTTAAAATGCGTGGCTAGAATAGTGTCTGTGGCGAAACGCCGCCGCGCCCTGCTCCCGCTTCGATTCCAACCCTTCCAATGTCCGATTCGCTGACGCCTTCCGTGCCCGTTCCCGCTACCGCCCCGCCGGCTTCCCCTGCCGGCGACGAGAACCAGCTCATCGCCGAACGCCGCGTCAAGCTCAATGCATTGCGCAGGGAACAGGCCGCGGGCGGCGCTGTCGCTTTTCCGAACGATTTCAAGCCGCGCGATCGCGCTGCCGCGTTGCTCACCGAACATGGTGGCACCACGCCAGAAATGCTCGATGCCGAGGCTGGATCGGTGAGCGTTGCGGGCCGGATGATGCTCAAGCGCGTGATGGGCAAAGCCAGCTTCGCGACCTTGCAGGACGGGAGCGGCCGGATCCAGATTTATGTGCAGCGCGAAACCGTTGGCGATGACGCCTACGCCGCGTTCAGGCATTGGGACCTGGGCGATATCGTCGGCGCGGAAGGCGTACTTTTCAAAACCAGGACCGGCGAGCTGTCGGTCAAGGTCACGCACTTGCGCTTGCTCACCAAAAGCCTGCGTCCGCTGCCCGACAAGTTTCACGGCATGGCGGACCAGGAGCAGAAATACCGCCAGCGCTATGTCGACCTGATCACCGACGAACAAGCCCGCGCGCGTTTCACGACCCGCAGCAAGGCCGTCTCGGCCATGCGCGAATTCATGACGGAGCACGAGTTTCTGGAAGTCGAAACGCCGATGCTGCATCCGATTCCGGGCGGCGCGAACGCCAAGCCGTTCAAGACGCATCACAACGCGCTCGATCAGGAAATGTTCCTGCGCATCGCGCCCGAGCTGTATTTGAAGCGCCTCGTGGTCGGCGGCTTCGAGCGGGTGTTCGAGATCAATCGCAGCTACCGCAACGAAGGCATCTCGGTGCGCCACAACCCCGAGTTCACGATGATGGAGTTCTACGCGGCCTACTGGAATTACCGCGATCTGATGGACTTCACCGAAGCATTGCTGCGCGACATCGCGCGCAAAACCACTGGAGGCGAGCAGCTCGTGTATCAGGGCCGGCCGGTCGACCTCGCACCGCCATTCGCGCGCATGACCATTCGCGAGGCGATCCTCGCGCATACCGATGCCGGCGCGAATGTCGATGAGCGCGCATGGCTCGACGGCACGCTGCGTCGACTCGGCCTCAATGAAGAAAAAGACAAGCTCTCGCAACGCAGCCTCGCCAGTCTGCAGGTGATGTACTTCGAAGAAACCGTCGAAGGCAAACTATGGCAGCCGACCTTCATCATGGAGCACCCGACCGAAATATCGCCACTCGCGCGTGCCAACGATGCGCGGCCAGAGGTGACCGAGCGATTCGAGCTCTACATCACCGGGCGCGAGTTCGGCAACGGCTTCAGCGAGCTGAACGACGCCGAAGAACAAGCCGCACGCTTCAACGCCCAGGTGCTCGCGAAAGACGCGGGCGATGACGAAGCCATGTTCTACGACCAGGATTTCGTGCGTGCGCTCGAGTACGGCATGCCGCCCGCGGGAGGCTGCGGCATCGGCATCGACCGCCTCATGATGCTGCTGACCGATGCGCCGAGCATTCGCGACGTGATTCTGTTTCCGGCGCTTCGTCGGGAAGGCTGATTCGCGTCAGATACTGCAGATTCGCGAAGGATCGAAGTCATGTCGGCACCCTTGCTGCCCACCACCGAACTACGCGCTTTCCACGATGCAGCGAACCGCGCGTGGTTCGAGCGGAATGCGGTCGACACTCCGCCGCACGAAACGCCTCTGTGGACAGCTATCGCGCGCAACCACGACAACAACATGCGGCTCTGGGCCGAAGAAGATCTCGCGCGCCGCCGGCTGGCACCCGATGCCGAGATCGTCGCCAACAAGCGGCATATCGATGCTTTCAATCAGGCGCGCAACGACGCGATCGAGCAATGCGACGACCTGCTGCTCGCAGCCATCCGCGCCGAACGCGGAGCCGACCCTTCGGACCCGCGCCTCAACAGCGAGACCGCCGGCTCGATCGTCGATCGGCTGTCGATCGCGAGCTTGAAGCGCTACCACATGGGCCGGCAACTGCTGCGTACAGACAGTGACGCGGCGCATCTGCAGGCGTGCGCCGATCGCCTCGCGCGGCTCGAGGAGCAAACCACCGACTTGCTAGATTGCCTGGACGCGCTGCTGGCCGATTGCATCGCGAGCCGTGCGCGATTCAAGACCTATCGCCAGTTCAAGATGTACAACGATCCGGATTTGAACCCGCAGCTGGTGCGCGAGCGTCAAGCTGGGCAAAAACCCGGCGAGGCCTGAACCCATCCTGAACTCGGACAATTGCCCGCTCACAGAACCCGAAGCTGGCCCATCAAATCCTTGATCGCACTTCGCCAGTCGCCCGTTCGGGGCTGACGCACCAGCCGCACCGACGGATACCAGATCGATTCGGTCTCCCGGTTCAGGTGGCGCCAGTCGAGCGCGCGGCCGGCGAGAAACCAGGCGCGCACACCCAAAGCGCCGGCCATGTGCAGCGAGTACGAATCGATGGTGACCACGCCATCGAGTCCCGCCATCAGCGCGGCCGTGTCGTCGAAGCTGGAAGCCTCGCTGACCACCGAGCAATCGGTTTGCAATCCCGATTGCTGGAATTGGCGCAAGGCCACGCCTCGCTGCGTGACGACCCAATGGATGTTCGGCAAGCCGAGCAGCGGCAGCACCTCCGCCAGCGGCAAACTGCGGCTGGCGCCGTCGGGCATGGCGCTGTGCCACGCAATCGCGACGCAACGCCGGCCCCTGGCGCGCCGGCGGATCAGCGCGAGTTGGGCATCGGCCAAGGTGCTATCAGGCGCGTTCAGATACCGCGCTTTTGGCAAAGGCCCGAGCCGCGAGAAAAATTGCGTGCACAGGCCGAAAGACGGCACCCACCAATCGGTGGACATCGGCTCGTTCGGTTGCAACAAGCGTATGTCGGCGCAACTCTCCATGAATCGGCGAATGCGCTCCGACGGCAGCTGCACGACCACTTCGCTCGCGCCCAGTTCGCGCAGGATGCGCGCGTAGCGGCTGAATTGAATCGTGTCGCCGACGCCGCCGAGCTGGATCACGCCGATCGATCGGCCCGCCAGCGGCTCGCCTTGCCACATCTTCGTCAGATCGAGCCCGCTATCGGCGTAGTACTGACGCCAGAATTCCGGCGTGATGTAGCGCGCGTACTGGCCCATGCCATCGGGGTCGCCCTGAGCGAGGCGAACCATGCCGACGCAGTAGGTCAGGTTGCAGTCGTCGGGCCATCGCGTCAACGCGGCGCGGTAGGCGGCGAGCGCCCGCTCGTTTTCACCGAGCAGCCAGAAAAGATGGCCCGGCCACCCGTGATCGACCGGAAATGCCGTGTCGTATTCGGGAACAGAAGCCTCGGCGAGTGCGCAACCCATGTCGACGAGGCCCAGTTGCCCGCAACTGACGACCGCCACATTGCGCAAATGGGTGCGCACAGCCAGGTCACCGGGCAGCGCAAGGCCCTTCGTCGCCTCATGCAAGGCCAGCGCGTATTCGGCTTGCTCGAGCAGGCTGCGCGACACGATGTGCTGCAACTCGGCGCTATCGCCGTGGGCCGCGCGCATGTCGCGAGCGCGGGCCTCCGCCTGCTCCGGGAACCCTTGCACCAATAGCTGCCGCAGAGCCGCTATGTCCGCTGAATCGACCATCTGGAACGCGCCAGCCCCGCCCGTCAAAACATCCGCAGGACGATATCGGGCCGGCCGGGCGCGTTGGGCACGTCCAGCGGCCCCGGAATCGGATCGGTCGAAGGAACGAACCGGTCGCGATCGTTGCGCAGCAAGGTCAGCTCGACCACGTCGGGAACCGGAACGCCCTGGATGATCTGGTAGCCCGCCCAATTGTTGGCATGCAGATGAATCGGCGTGTGGCCCGCGGTCAATACCGCGAGCCGGGCAAGAAACAGGTCGAGGTTGCCCGGAACGTCGAGCAGGCAAAGACTGTGCAATTCGAAGGTGATGACCCGAAATTGCGCGAGCAAGGCTTCGTCGCACGCATGCAAAGCGCCCCACTCGCCGCCTTCGATGTCGAACTTGAGCAGCAGGTCGAACGACGATGCCAACGCGTTGTCGGCCAGCATGCCGGCGAGGTTGCGCATGTTGTCGGTGTTCTCGTGTCCCCATCCGAGCTTGTTGAAGCGGAAGTTCGAATGCGACGCGGGCGGGCCGTCGAGCGTGTGGTCGTATTGGTAAACCTGCAACCCGCGCTCGGCAAAGTAGTGGTCGAAGCTCACGTCATGGCCCACGCCGATCGAGAGCACAGCCTGCAAACCGTCGAAGTCGTCGGGCATCACATAGCCGCCATCGCCGAGGTTGCCGACTCGAATCTTTTTCAGACTCGCCAATTGCCGCGGCCGCATCATCGCCATGAGCCGAAGAATGTCGCTTTGCGTGACGGATGAGGACATGCGGCGATCGTAGCGGGTCGGTTCGCGATCTCGCTCTGGACGCGTGGCCGCTTTCCAGTCAAGAAATTTATAAGAAAAGTGTCGTCTGCGCTAGTGCGACATGCGCTGACAGCTATACTTTCGATAGCAATTGGGTTGCGTTCCGGTAGGCTGAGGAAGCTGTCAGTGTCGTCCAGTAGCCAGCGTTCTGCCCCGGAAGCAGCGCACGGCGTCGCGCCTCGCTCGCGGCCGCGGGCCGCCAGCGGCCGTCGCGCGCTGCACGGCCGAAGTCGCCCAGAAACCGATCGAGTTGGTCGCCGGAACCGACGCTCTGATTGCACAGCAATGCCAGATCGCAACCCGCGTCGAGCGCGGCCAGTGCAGCATCGGCGTAACCCAAAGCTTCGCCTTCCAGATACCGCGCGGCTTCCATGCTCAGGTCGTCGCTGAACACCGCGCCATCGAAACCGAGTCGCTTGCGCAAAACATCCTGCAGCCAGATGCGCGAGAAACCCGCGGGTCGGCTGTCGACGCGGCTGAAGATGATGTGCGCAGGCATCACGGCGCCGAGCGAACCGGCCAGCCATTCGAAAGGCCGCGCGTCATCGGCGAGGATGCTGCGCAGGCTGCGACGGTCGACTGGAATCGCCAGATGCGAATCGGCCTTCACATGACCGTGACCGGGAAAGTGCTTGCCGCAGCAATGCATCCCGGCAAGTAGCATGCCATGCGCCAGACTCTTGGCGAGGAGCGCGACCACCCGCGGGTCGCGGTGGAAGCTGCGGTCGCCGATCACACTGCTCGCGCCGCGATCCAGGTCGAGCACCGGCGCGAAACTCAAATCGACACCGCAAGCGCGCAATTCCGACGCGAGCACGAATCCGCAGGCGGTCGCGACCTGGGTGGCGTGCATTGCATCGGCCATCCACAACGCGCCGAGGTCGCGCATTGCCGGCAAGCGCGTGAAGCCGTCGGTTTTGAAGCGTTGCACGCGGCCACCTTCCTGATCGACACAAATCAAGAGGTCAGGCCGCAACGCCTTGAGCTCCGCGTTGAGCGTCGTGAGTTGCGCCCGGCTTTGCCAGTTGCGCGCGAAATGGATCACACCGCCAACCAGCGGGCTCGCCAGCCGGCGCCGGTCGGCGTCGGTCAGATCGGTGCCGGCAACGTCGATGACGAGCGGCGCGTGGACTGGCTCGCCTGACTTCATGGCGCCTTGCGCTCGACGACAACGAAGCTCGCCGCATAGTCGGTTTCGTCGGTCACCGTGACATGGGCGCTGAGGCCCTGTCCGTCGAACCAGTCCTTGAGCGCGCCATGCAGCACGATCACGGGTTGCCCGCTCGCGAGGTTCGCAATTTCGCACAGGCGCCAGCTCATCGGCATGCGCATGCCACGCCCGATCGCCTTGCTGAAGGCTTCCTTGGCCGAGAAACGGGTCGCGAGATAACGCAGTCCGCGCGACGGCCATCGCGCGCGGCGGCTTTGCCAGACCTTGAGTTCGGCTTCGGTGAGCACGCGTTCTGCAAAGCGCTCACCCTGGCGCTCGAAGGTCTTCGCGATGCGGCGCACGTCGCAGATGTCGATGCCGATGCCGTAGATCACACCGGCGCACCGTCCCGCGCGTCGGCGATGCAGCGCAGGTATGCGTGCGTCGCGGCGGCATAGCCCATTTCGAGCGCATCGGCGATGAAGGCGTGGCCGATCGATACCTCGCGAACGCCGGGCACCGCGCGCAGAAAGTCGGTGAGGTTCTCGCGGTTCAGGTCATGCCCGGCATTGACTTCGAGCCCGACCGCCCGCGCGGCTTGCGCGGTCTGCACATAGCTCGACAGTACGGCGGCTGCTTGGGGTGTACCCCGCGAAGCTGCATAGCCCTCGGTATACAGCTCGATCCGATGGGCGCCAACAGCGCGTGCTGCGCTCATCGCTTCGGGCACCGGATCCATGAACAGGCTCACGCGCACGCCGAGCGCGAGGCATTCGTCGATCAGGGGACGCAGCCGGTTTGCGTCGTCGGGGAAGGCCCAGCCATGATCGCTCGTGAACTGGCCTTCGCTGTCGGGCACGAAGGTCACCTGCTCGGGTTTGAGATCGCGCACGAATGCCATCAGGTTGTGAAAAGGATTGCCTTCGATGTTGAGTTCGGCGGCGGGCCAGTCGCGCCGCAGCATCGCATGCAAGTCGCGTACGTCCTCGGCGCGAATATGCCTCGTGTCGGGCCGTGGATGCACCGTGATGCCGTGTGCGCCGGCTGCGAGGCACCGCTCGGCAGCGCGCACCACGCTCGGGATACCCAGATGCCGCGTGTTGCGAACCAGCGCAACCTTGTTCAGGTTGACTGAAAGCGCAGTCGCCGGCAACGGCGGCGGGTTGGAAGATGAGGAGGAATGGCTCATAAAGCTTGCAAGTCACGCATCATTTGCCGGGTTTTCAGCATCGGTACGCCGCAATGGTAGTTGAGCAGGTGGCGCAACTGACTGCGCAATGCACCGGCCGCGCGGTCCGACAGCGCAGCCGTGGCGCGCATCGCCGCCGCGAATGGCGCGAATGGCGCGCCGGCCTCGATGGCCTGTTGCAACATCTGCCAGTCGCTGCCCGAAAGATCGGCCGGATCATCGGCCACCGATTCGCGCAGCCCCGCTTCGGGCACCAGGCTGTAATGCGCGTCGGGCTCGAGCGGCGCGAGCGTCGCGGTTTGCATGTCGAGCGCCGGTAGCAGGCCGCATTCCCGAAGCAAAAGCAGCTCGATCGCGCGCAGCGCCGCAGATCGGGCCGCAAGCGCCGCGGCGCCGTGCTCGCTCGCCAGCACCCGAACGGCGCCCGCGTAGGCGTCGAACAAGGCCTCGTGCGGGTCGTCGCGCGCAAGCAGCCGCAGGACAAGCTCATTCAGGTAGTAGCCCGACAGCAGCGCCTCGCCGGTCGGCATCACATGGCCGCCCGTCCATTCGGCGCCTTTCAGAGTGCGAATTTCGGCGTCGCCCGAGTAGTTGAGTTGGAGCGGCTGGAGCGGCAGCAACACCGGCCGGAAGTTCGAGCTCGGCCTTTTCGCGCCCTTGGCGACCAACGCGATCCGACCATGATGGCGCGTGAACACCTCGAGGATCAGACTCGACTCGCTCCAGTCGTACCGGTGCAGTACGAAGGCGGGTTCATGGGTGACGCGGATCGTGGCCATCGAAATCGTCGGACTTCCGGACGCAGAGGGCGCAGAACTTACGCAGAAGACGCAGAAGACGCAGAAGAAGAACGCGAAAAATCCTTTTGGATTACTTTTGCGTCTTCTGCGAAACCTTTGCGTCCTCTGCGTCCGGCATCCGCTCCCGCTTTCACGACGCTACTCGTAGCCAAATGACCGTACCCGCGCTTCGTCGTCGGCCCAGCCGGAGCGCACCTTGACCCACAGTTCGATGAACACTTTGGCGTCCATCAGCTTTTCGAGTTCCTGCCGGGTTTCCGTGCCGATGCGCTTGATGCGATCGCCCTTGTCGCCGATCACCATCGCCTTGTGAGTGTCGCGCTCGACCACGATGGTGGCGGCGATTTTGAGCAATCGCTTCTGGCCCTTTTTCTGCGGCGGCTCCTCGATGAATCGGTCGATCACCACGGTCGAGGTGTAGGGCAATTCGTCGCCGGTCAGGCGAAACAGCTTTTCGCGCACGGTTTCGCTCGCGAGGAACTTTTCGCTGCGGTCGGTGAGCTCGTCTTCGCCGTACCACCAGGCCTGCTCGGGCAGGTACTTCTCGCAGATGCCGAGCAAGCGGTCGATGTCGCGCGAATTTTTGGCCGACATCGGTACGATTTCGGCGAAGTCGTGCTTTGCCTGCATCTGCTGCAGCCAGGGCGCGAGTTCGGCGCGGCGATGCACATTGTCGAGCTTGTTGGCGATCAGCAGCACCGGAATGCCGGAGACCAGAAGAGACAGCACGCGCGCATCGGCCGGCGTGAAGCTGCCGGCATCGACCACCAGGAGGATCAGATCGACATCTGCCACCGCGCCCTGCACCGTGCGGTTGAGCGAACGATTGAGCGCGTTGCCATGCAGCGTTTGAAACCCCGGCGTATCGACAAATACGTATTGCACCGCGCCGCGGGTGCGCATGCCGGTGATGCGATGCCGGGTGGTTTGCGCCTTGCGCGAAGTGATGCTGATCTTCTGGCCGACCAGAGCATTGAGCAAGGTCGACTTGCCGACATTGGGCTTGCCGACGATCGCGATCGATCCGCATCTTTTTGAACCAATTGTGCCGTCAGCGCCCGCTGGTTGTGCGCAGTCAGCTATCAAATCAATAGCGTCGGGTTCATCCGGAACCGCACTGGGCGGGTTAGGTGTGGATGCCATGGTCATGCGCGCCTCGTATTTCCCGCCTTCAGTTGCATCAGCATCGCGGCGGCCGCGGCCTGTTCGCCGGCGCGCCGGGAAGCGCCGATGCCCCGTTGCGACAGGGCGAGTTCGGGCACTTCGCACAGCACTTCAAAGGTCTGCTTGTGGGCCGCACCCAGGGTCGCCGCAACGCGGTAGCTCGGTAACTTCATTTTGTGGGCCTGAAGCCATTCCTGCAGTTCGGTTTTGGGATCTTTGGCCGCCGCCTGCATCCGCGGCGTGATGTCTACCGACGCGTACAGGCGCCGCACGAGCGCGTCAGCTGCATCGAATCCGGCGTCGAGGAAGACGGCGCCGATCAGCGCTTCGAGCGCATCGGCCAATATCGAAGGCCGCGCCGCGCCGCCTGAGCGCATTTCGCCCTCGCCAAGGCGTAAAAGCGCCGCCAGCCCGATGTCGGTCGCAAGCCGATGCAACGTATCCTGCTTGACCAGATTCGCCCGCACGCGAGACAAATCGCCCTCGGGCAGGGTCGACAAGCGCTCGTAAAGCAACGCAGACACGGCAAGATTCAGCACCGAGTCGCCCAGAAATTCGAGCCGCTCGTTGTGGTCTGCGGAAAAGCTGCGATGGGTGAGCGCCCGCTGCAGAAGCCGCGCGTCACCGAATCGATGTGCGATGCGCGCCTGCAGGGCCTCGATCGATCGTGTCGATGCGGGGCCGGCCTCTGCCTGCATCCGGGGTGCCCGCTCAGCGGGATTGACCAGCGTATTTGAGCGTCAGAAAAGCCGGTCCGAAAAGGTGAATCTCGCGTTCGTACGAATACGCGACAACGACCTTGTCGCCATCCTTCTTGACCACCAGGTCCTTGCCGCTCACCGAATGAAAATCGTCGATCGACTGGGCTCGATCGAAAATCGCGCGGACCTCCGGCACGGTCGAGCCCTCCTTGGCCTTGTTGGCTGCCTTGTCGATCGCCTGGTATTCGATCAGCGTGGGAACCACCTGAGCAACCACGACGCCGACGCAGGCCAGCACGATACCCACGAACAACAGGCCGATGAACGAGATGCCGCGTTGCGCGCGAGCCGTTCCCGATCGATGCTTTTTCATACCGACTTTTCCTCGCACAGTTTTATTGGAATGTTCCGATGCGGCCGAGATTGCCGAAATTCATCCAGACCAGAAAGGCCTTGCCGACGATATTCTGTTCGGGAACGAAGCCCCAGTATCGCGAATCGAGCGAGTTGTCGCGGTTATCACCCATCATGAAATACTGATGCTCGGGCACCTTGCAGACAACTCCTTCGACACTGTAGCGACAATTCTGGCGGTTCGGAAAAGCCGAAATCTCGAGCTCTGAAAGACCCGCTCTGCGACCTTCGTCGTTGAGCAGGCGATGGTCGTGCTTGCCCAATTGCTCCCGGTACTGCTTCAAGTACCGCATCGTCTCGTCGTCGAAAAAATCCGGCATGGCCTCTTTCGAAACCGGCTTGCCGTTGATCGTGAGCGTCTTGTTCAGGTAAGCGACCTCGTCGCCCGGCAAGCCGACCACGCGTTTGATGTAGTCCAGGCTCGGTTTGGGTGGGTAGCGGAACACCATGACATCTCCGCGCGCGGGCGGAGAGCCGTCGGTGACCCGCGTATTGAGAACGGGAAGGCGAAGTCCGTAGATGAACTTGTTCACCAGGATCAAGTCGCCGACCAGCAGTGTCGGCATCATCGAGCCGGACGGAATCTTGAATGGCTCCACCACGAACGAACGCAGCAGGAACACGACGAGAATCACAGGGAAAAGTCCTGCCGTCCAGTCGAGCCACCACGGCTGCATGACCAGCCGCTCGCGCGCGTCGCCATCGACCTTGTCGAGTTGCGAAATGCCCTGCCTGGCCATTCGTTTTTGCCGGTCGACGAGGGCCGCATCGAGCTCGGCCGCCGCCCGCTCGCGCTTCGGACGGAAATAAAGGCGCTCGGCGAGCCAGTAGAGTCCGGTCACGACGACAGCCAGAAACAGGAGCAGCGCGAAGTTGCCTTCGACTGCGCCCAGGTACCAGGCGCCAATATAAGCAGCAAAGGCCGCGAGAATCAGGGCAGTCAGAGCCGGCATGTTCTTGTTGAGCTCAATCTTCGACTTGCAGGATCGCCAGGAAAGCCTCTTGCGGGACCTCGACCGAACCGATCTGCTTCATTCGTTTTTTGCCCGCCTTCTGCTTTTCGAGCAGCTTTTTCTTGCGGGTAATGTCGCCGCCATAGCACTTGGCAAGTACGTTTTTTCGCAGCGCTTTGATTGTCTCACGCGCGATCACGTTGACGCCGATCGCGGCCTGAATCGCGACGTCGTACATCTGGCGCGAAATGATCTCGCGCATTTTCGAAACCACCGCCCGGGCGCGATATTGACTCTGGCTGCGGTGCACGATGATCGACAGCGCATCGACCTTTTCGCCGTTCAGCAAAATGTCGACCTTGACCACGTCCGACGCGCGGTACTCCTTGAATGCGTAATCCATCGACGCATAGCCGCGGCTCACCGACTTGAGCCGGTCGAAAAAATCGAGAACGATCTCGCCGAGCGGCATTTCGTAGGTCAACATGACCTGACGGCCGTGGTAGGCCATGTGCATCTGCACACCGCGCTTCAGATTGGCCAGCGTCATCACCGGCCCGACGTATTCCTGCGGCATATAAAGCTGGACGGTCACGATCGGCTCGCGAATTTCAACCAGCTTGCCGGTCTCCGGCATCTTCGACGGGTTCTCGACCATCACGACTTCGCCGCCGGTTTTCACCACCTCGTAAACAACGCTCGGGGCGGTCGTGATGAGGTCCTGGTCGAATTCGCGTTCCAGACGCTCCTGCACGATTTCCATGTGCAGCAGGCCGAGGAAGCCACAGCGGAAGCCGAATCCCAGCGCCTGACTCACTTCAGGCTCATAGCGCAGAGAAGAATCGTTGAGCTTGAGTTTTTCGAGCGCATCGCGCAGCTGCTCGTACTCGCTCGCCTCGGTGGGATAGAGACCCGCGAAAACCTGCGGCTGAATTTCCTTGAAGCCGGGCAAGGCCTCGGTTGCCGTCAACGCAGCACCGCCCGTACCACTGCCGACCCGCGTCACGGTGTCACCGACTTTGGCGGCCTGCAGTTCCTTGATGCCCGCGATGATGTAGCCGACTTCGCCCGCTTCGAGTGCGGTGCGCGGTTCGTCGGCGGGCGTGAACACGCCGAGGCTGTCGGCGTTGTAGCTCGCGCCCGAAGCCATCATCCGAATCCGCTCGCCTTTGCCGAGCCGGCCATCGACAACGCGCACCAGCATCACCACGCCGACGTAGGGATCGAACCAGCTGTCGATGATCATCGCGCGCAACGGCGCATCGCTCTTGCCGCGCGGCGGCGGAACCCGCGCAACGACGGCTTCGAGAATTTCGTCGACGCCCATGCCCGTTTTGGCCGAACACGGAATGGCGTGCGATGCATCGATGCCGATTACGTCTTCGATTTCGGCCTTCGCATTCTCGGGATCGGCCTGCGCCAGATCCATCTTGTTGAGTACCGTCAGCACTTCGACGCCGAGGTCGAGCGCGGTATAGCAATTGGCGACGGTTTGCGCTTCGACGCCCTGACTCGCATCGACAACCAGCAACGCGCCCTCGCAAGCCGACAAAGATCGCGACACTTCGTACGAGAAATCGACGTGCCCCGGTGTGTCGATCAGATTGAGGTTGTAGACCTTCCCGTCGTTCGCCTTGTAGTGCAGCGCAGCGGTCTGCGCCTTGATGGTTATCCCACGCTCTTTTTCGATTTCCATCGAGTCGAGAACTTGCGCTTGCATCTCGCGTTCTGCGAGGCCGCCGCAGCGCTGAATCAGGCGATCCGCAAGCGTGGATTTGCCATGATCGATGTGCGCGATGATCGAAAAATTTCTGATGTGATTCATCAACGGAAACGCATAAGTACTTGAATCGCCTCGTACGCGATGTGGCGCGGGCAAGAAAAAAGGGCGCGTCTCCAAGAGACGCGCCCTGAACCAACAAGCAATGGCAACTGCAGTAGTTGGAGCTTTATTGTAGGCAAAAAGGCGCGGCCGTACAGTCGATGGATGACCGAAAAACACTCGTTGCAGCGCTGCAACAGGAATATTGATAACAGCTTATCCACAGATATGGCGCGTAACCTGCTGAACAACTTGTGGGATATCTGTGGAGCGCCGGTGGACTAAATTCAAGCATCTCGTATCGTGATTTCGTATGATTACTTTAGACACGTTTGCAAAGCCAAAACGCGATTTTTATATTCAAACGGATCATTAAAAGAGTTAATATGTTGGCGAACGCAAACATAGGAAGTGGGGTCACGCGTTCGACCTGCGCGCGTTCGCGGTCGAAAACGCAGGCCGAAGCGTTCTTATCGTCGAAACCCGGATAGGCACTGCAGGGCATTGCCCTGCATCTGAAGTGCTCAACCGATCGGCTTGACGAGCGCGTATTGAACCCAATCGCCACGCCGATAGAGGACGCTGACCGGCTTCGACTTGTCAGCCTTTGCTGCAGCTGCCTCGAATTGCTCGAGATTGGTGACTTCGACATTGTTGATACCGACGATGACGTCGCCCTCGCGCAAGCCTGCGCGCGCCGCGCTGTCGCTTGCCGCATCGACCAGAACGCCGCCTTTCAACTTGAGCTCTTTCTTGCGCTCCTCGGGCAACGCACTCAATTCAAGACCCATCGATTTGCCGGCTGCCGGCGGTGGCGCGCGAGTCGGCTTCTCGGGCTGCCCCGGAACTCGCGCTGGCTTGTCGGCCTCGATTTCGGCGACCGTCACCTTCAGATCGCGGGATTGACCGCGCCGGAAAACGGTCACGGTGCTCACCGTCCCCGGTTTGGTGTTGCCGACCAGTCTCGGCAAATCGCGCGGCTTCTCGATCGGCTTGCCGTCGAAACCGGTGATCACATCACCCGGCTCGATGCCGGCTTTTTCGCCCGGCGCGCCAGCCTCGACCCCGCGCACCAACGCTCCTTCAGCCTTGGCGAGCCCGATCGAATCGGCAACTTCCTTGCTGACCTGATCTATCTGAACGCCGATCCGGCCGCGCGAAACCCGACCCGTGGTGCGCAACTGCTCGCTCACCCGGATCGCTTCGTCGATCGGAATGGAAAACGAGATACCCATGAAGCCGCCCGAACGCGAATAGATCTGGCTATTGATGCCGATGACCTCGCCGCGCATGTTGATCAGCGGTCCACCCGAGTTGCCGGGATTGATCGCCACGTCGGTCTGGATGAAGGGCAAATAGTCGCCCGTGTCGCGCTGAAGCGCACTGATGATGCCGGCGGTGACCGTATTTTCGAGTCCGAACGGCGAGCCGATCGCAATCACCCATTCGCCGGCGCGCATCTTCGCCGCATTGCCGATCTTCACAGCCGGCAGATCCTTGGCATCGATCTTGAGCACCGCCACATCCGTGCGCTTGTCGCTGCCGATCACTTTGGCCTTGAACTCCCGCTTGTCGGTCAACGTGACCATGATGTCGCTCGCATCCTGGGCGACATGCGCATTCGTCATCACGTAACCGTCGCTGGTCAGGATGAAGCCGGAGCCCACGCCGCGGGGACGTTCTTCTTCGGAGGGGTCAGGGCCGGGGCGATTCGGTCGCGCGCCGGGACCCGGCTTGCCCGGCTTGCCCGGCATCGGTTGGCCGAAGAAGCGCCGGAAAAACTCCTGCATCTGCTCGTCCATTTCCGGATCGGCACTGCGTGGCGTCACTTTCTCGGTCGTGCGGATGTTGACCACGGCGGGTCCGACCTGCTCGGCCAGATCGGCGAAATCCGGCAAGCTGCGCACCTGGGCGACGGCGGCGCCGGAAGGCCAAAGCATCGCCGACGTGGAGATCGCCAGCGCGCACGCAAACAAAAGCGGGCGCAAAGACAAAAGCGGGCGCAAAGGATTGCGCTTGGAAGTGAACATCAGCTACCTTTCTGTTGACTCAGGCGAAAAGGATACCCCGCGCCCTGCATCCCATGAACTATCGGGCCATACGCGATCGGGAACGCCCGGTCAGCGCTTTGAAATACATCCAATTAAAAATGCGGTCCGTCCAACCAGTCGATGAATGAAGCAAGACCGGGTCACCGGATCAACGACGATCCAGCGACCGGGCGAACAGGTCCAGTGTCTTGAGCGGTACTTCACCCACCGCCGTCAGCCACCATTCGCGCGCATTTCGATCGACCATCCGACGGGTCAACATGTGGGTCGCACCAAGGGCCTGCGAGCCCACCTGCGCCTGGCGCTCGGACTCGAAGGGTTCGACAAAAAGCGAAACCGAGGCCAAGCCATCGGAAAAGCTGCATTGCAACGTGCGCTCGCGGTCATTCCCATGATGCATAGGACGCCGATAGCAGCGAGTCGGCTTGAAGCCGGGCACCGGCTCGCGGAGCATCCAGCCCTCGGCTTCGGCGGTCGTGTGCTCGGCATGCGATTGCTCGATTTTGTAGCCAGGAGGCGCGGTCATTGCCCGGGCCAGCGCGTCGGCGTCAACAGGCGCATCGAGCTGCAACTCGGAAAACGCCGATTGCTCGAGTGGCCGACCCGCAGAGTCCAATGTCTGCAACTTGAGTGCGAGGCCGGTTTCCCGCTCGCTCCAAATCCGGTAGCCATAGCGCAACCCGTCATTGGGTGTCAAATCGATCACGTCGGCTTCGAAGCCGGCGACCCGATCCGCGCCGAGCGTGCGAGCGCCGTAATGGGTATCGACGTCCGAATCGGGCGATCCGACCAGGCTCGGAAAAAGCTCGAGGTTTTCGCGCTGCTCGCGCCTGGCAGTTTGAGTCTGCGGCGACAGGGTCAGCACTTCGTCGTTGCGTCGATAGATCGAACGCTGCGGACCCGATAACGCCTCGACGCGCTCCATTTGCAAGTCGCCTTGGCAGACATGCCAGATGCGCGCACTCGACAATGCACCCGAGGCGGCCGACACCACGAAAGTCCCGACGTAGTTGTGACTACGAGACGCCTTTTGCATCCGTGCAAGCCATTCGACCGCACCCATCGAGGACCGGTTGGATGTTTGCGCGGATGAGCCGGCACGAGGCACTTGCGCAAACGCGGCACCGCAAAAGAAGAACGCGGCGATGGCCGCGGTTGCAAATCGCGCAGGCCGCCCAGGCCTGATGGAACAGGAAAAAGTCATCGGAGACGGGCGGAATGGACGCTCAACGCGCACCTTGCTCGAAAGTGGCGTTGCGCAAATAGGCGGACGGCGTTTGAGCGCCTCGCGCCGACTGTTCGTGCGCCGCCAGAATTTCGTCCAGTCGCGCGTCGCGCAGCAAAGTCGGCGTCGGATTGCGTGGCTCCTCGCTCGCGCTGGCAGCAGTCGGCCGCGCCGGCGACCCGACCGCGACCTTGACAGAAGCTGCGGCGTCGGCCGGAACGGACCGGGCCAATTGCACACCAGGGGAGTTGCCGCCTACCGGAGCCTCGATCCAGTTCCAGCCGATCGCTGCTGCTGCCGCGAGCGAAGCGACGCCGGCAACCATCTTCCAGCGGAAGACAGGTTCATTGGCGGCTTCGTTGGTGGCTTCGGTACGCACTTCAGTCGACCAAGTGGCAGCGGGAGTCGCAATAGCAACGGCTTGGAACGAAGCCGCTTCGATGGCCGGAGTTTCGCGTTCGAGGCGGCGCCGCAGGCCGGCAATAAAAGGCTGCCTGCGGCTACAAGGTTGATGGCAACCGGAGCGAAGGACTTCCCCGATCACGTGATATTCGGCCCACACCGCCAGGAACTCGTCAGCTTCGTCGCTGCCGTCATTCGCGAGCGACATCAATCGGGCCAGGGCGGCCTCGTCGAGTGCCCCATCCGCAAGTTCGGACACTTGTTGCCTGATCGTGAAGATTTCATTCATATAAAACACCTACCAACGCTTTCCGGTCTGGTTGTCGAGCAAAGGCTTGACCTTTGCTGAAATGGACTCGCGCGCGCGAAAAATCCGCGAGCGAACCGTGCCGATCGGACAATTCATGACCTCGGCGATCTCCTCGTAACTCAACCCTTCGATTTCGCGCAAAGTAACCGCCTGCCGCAGTTCGACAGGAAGCGCCTCCATCGCCGCATTGACTGCCGCGGCGATTTCCTTCGCAGCCAGCACCGAATCAGGGGTCTCGTCGCTGATTGGTTCGTTTCCGGGCCGGTAAGTTTCATCGTCATCTGCGGAAACCGGCCTCAGTGCGCTTTCGGAGATCGTGGGATCGCGTTTCATGTCGACCAGCGCCTTCTTCGCCGTGTTGACCGCGATGCGGTAGAGCCAGGTGTAGAACTGGGCGTCGCCGCGAAATTGATGCAATGCGCGGTAAGCCCGTATGAAGGTTTCCTGGGCGATATCCTCGACCAGATCGACGTCGCGCACCATCCGGCCGATCAATCGTTCGATCCGGCGTTGGTATTTGATGACGAGCAGCTCGAAAGCCCGCTGATCGCCGGCAACCGTGCGCTGAACCAGCAGCCAGTCGGCCTCGCCGGAGGTGGGAACGCCATCGGGCTTTGCCGGTGGCGGTTCGGTCGGCCCTCCCTCGCTCACGCGCGGTTTCCTTTCGCACTGACGGCTGCAACTGCTTTCGATGGCGTCGGCGACGCTGCTTCTCGCGCGCCGTCGTCCGGCCGGCCTGCCGCCACGCGTGCATACAGCGCCCGCCGAACTTCGCTCCAGAGCTCGGGGCAGCACCGCCTGGTCAACCAGAACCAGTTCGCTGCGCGACCCTGCGTGAAGCGCACCAATATCAAAAACTGGAAATCGAGGTGAACCGCGGCGGTGCCTGCCAAGCGCCCCGCAGCGGATTCAAACGACCACTCTGCGCCGTCCCAGCGCAGAGTGCCATTCGCGGGTCGGCGCAACACCCAAATCAACCCACCGGTGTGAATGAGGAACGCGGCGCAAACCAATGCGGTTCGCCAATCGTCGCCATCCTGGTGATATCGCCACGCGCCGAGGGCGGCAATTCCAGCAAGCCAGAAAACGATCGATGCCGCGTCGACGGTGCGACTGGGCCGCACCGGAAAGTTCACCGATGGGGCGATGTGCATGGTTTGGCGATCAGCCAGGCATCCGGCGCGAAGGCTGGCGCGACAGGCTTGTCAGGCGCGGCCAAATACAAGGGTGCCGTTGGTGCCACCAAAGCCGAAATTGTTTTTGACCGCGACATCGATCTTCATGTCGCGCGCCATGTTGGCGCAATAGTCCAGATCGCATTCCGGATCCCGATCGAAGATATTGATCGTTGGCGGGCTTTTTTGCGAATGCAGCGCCATCACAGTGAACACCGATTCGATGCCGCCGGCGCCGCCGAGCAAGTGACCGGTCATCGACTTGGTCGAATTGACAACCAGTTTTTTTGCATGGTCGCCGAAGGCCGCCTTGATCGCATTGGTTTCATTCAGATCGCCCAGAGGCGTAGACGTACCGTGCGCATTGAGGTAGTCGACCTGATCGGGCCGGATGCCGGCATTCGCGAGCGCCATGTCCATGGAACGTTTGGGTCCGTCGACATTGGGTGCGGTCATGTGGAACGCATCGGCGCTCATGCCGAATCCCAGCACTTCGGCATAAATCTTCGCGCCGCGTGCCTTGGCATGTTCGAACTCTTCGAGCACGAGCACGCCGCCGCCTTCGCCCAATACAAAACCATCGCGGTCCTTGTCCCACGGGCGAGAAGCGGTTTTCGGATCGTCGTTGCGCAGGCTCAGCGCACGGGCGGATGCAAAGCCACCGATCCCGAGGGGCGACACGGTGGCTTCCGCACCGCCGGCGATCATCACGTCGGCATCGCCGTACTCGATCATTCGCGCCGAGATGCCGATCGAATGCAAGCCCGTGGTGCAGGCCGTGACGATCGCGATGTTCGGCCCCTTGAAGCCGCACTTGATCGATACGTGACCCGAAATCATGTTGATGATCGACGCCGGCACGAAAAACGGCGAGATGCGCCGGGGGCCGCGCTTCATCAGTTCGGCGTGGGTTTCCTCAATCATCGGCAACCCGCCAATGCCTGAACCGATGTTGCAGCCGATCCGCACCGCCAGCTCGTGCGGCAGCGCATCACCTGTCGGCAGTCCGCTGTCGGCCACGGCCTGCAGGGCCGCAGCAAGCCCGAGGTGAATGAAGCGGTCCATGTGCCGCGCTTCTTTCTCGGGAATGTACTGAGTGATGTCGAAGCCCTTGACCTCGCCTGCAAACTTGCAGGCGAAGTTGCTGACATCGAACTTGGTGATGGTGTCGATGCCCGACTGCCCCTCGATGAGCCGACCCCAGGCGTCGCCCACCGTGTTGCCGACCGGCGCCACGCAACCCAGACCGGTCACCACGACGCGGCGTTTGCTCATGGCAGCAAGCCTCCACGCACCCATTGCCAGTCACTTCGCTGCACCACGAGCGCAGAGCCGACGCACAGCAAGGATTTCGGCCCCATCGGCATCCGTTCAGGCCTTCTGGTTCTTGCTGGCGTAATCCACCGCGTTTTGCACCGTGGTGATTTTCTCGGCGTCCTCATCGGGAATTTCGATTCCGAACTCGTCTTCGAGTGCCATCACGAGTTCAACCGTGTCGAGCGAGTCTGCGCCCAGGTCGGCCACGAAAGCCTTTTCGTTGGTGACCTGTGACTCTTCCACGCCGAGCTGCTCGGCGATGATTTTTTTGACTCGTGCTTCGATATCGCTCATTGGGTTCCCTCTAAGGGTTGTAAATAATCGGTGGATTTTAGCCGTGCGCTACGCGGCATTCGGTGCGATCGCCAACCTTGCCGGCGACTGCGGGACTACCCTACATGTGCATGCCGCCGTTGACGTGCAGCTCCTGCCCCGTCACATAGCCAGCCTGCGGCGATGCGAGATAGGCAACTGCATGCGCGATGTCGGCCGGCTTGCCCAGATGTCCGAGCGGAATTTGCGACAAAAGCGCTTGCTGCTGCGCTTCGGGCAAGCTCGCCGTCATGTCGGTTTCGATGAAGCCCGGCGCAACGCAATTCACGGTGATGTTGCGGCTGCCGAGCTCGCGCGCCAGCGCGCGCGTCATGCCCGCGACACCGGCCTTGGCGGCGGCATAGTTGGCCTGGCCCGCATTGCCCGCCGCACCGACGACGCTCGTGATGCTGATGATCCGGCCGTAGCGCTGTTTCATCATCGGCTTGATCGCAGCACGCGAAAGTCGGAATACCGCGCTCAGATTGGTGGCGAGCACCGCGTCCCAATCGGCATCTTTGAGCCGCATCGCGAGCATGTCGCGCGTGATGCCGGCGTTGTTGACAAGGACATGCAGCGCGCCATGCGTTTTGACGATGTCTTCGACCAGCGCATCGACCGCCACCACGTCGTTGACGTCGAGCACGCAGCCAACACCTTGGTGCACTCCGAGCGTTGCGCCGATCTTCGCCGCGCCCTCTTTCGACGTACCGGTACCGATCACCTTGAGCCCGCGCTGGGCCAGTTCGTGCGCGATGGCCGCGCCGATGCCGCGCGTGGCGCCCGTCACCAGTGCAATCTGGCCTTCGAAGATGGGAATGCTCATGGTTGGCCCGGTTTCTGGATAGAAAAGCTGAAAAGCAACATCAGGTCGCGTTGCTCAACCGGCCGCCGCTGCTTCGAGTTGGGCTCGCGCGTCCGCAAGGCTGGCCGGATCGAATACCGACAGCGCGAGCGACTCGGGCGCAATCCGTTTTGCCGTGCCGGCCAGCACCTTGCCGGGTCCGCATTCGACGACCGCGCTGGCGCCGTGCGAGTGCAGCGCCTCGATGCACTCGACCCAGCGCACCGGCCCCGCCGCCTGGCGCACCAACGCATCACGGATACGCGCCGGGTCGGATTCGATCGCCACGTCGATGTTGTTGACGACCGGGATTTGCGGCGCGGCCAGCGAAATCGTTTCGAGCTTTGCTTTCAGCGCGTCGGCTGCCGGCTTCATGAGGCTCGAGTGGAACGGCGCCGACACCGGCAGCGGCAGTGCGCGCCGGGCGCCGCTCGCCTTGAGCAACTCGCAGGCTTTGTCGACCGCGGCCTTGCTGCCCGCGATCACGGTCTGAAGCGGATCGTTGAAGTTCACCGCTTCGACGACTTCAGAACTGTTCGGGCCGAAAATGCCCGTGGCATCTGCGCACAAAGCTATTACTTTCGTAGCGTCCAGGCCGAGGATCGCTGCCATCGCGCCGCTGCCGACGGGGGTTGCCTGCTGCATTGCATTCGCCCTGAAGCGCACCAAAGGCGCCGCCTGCACAAAATTCAACACGCCGGCTGCCACGAGCGCCGAATATTCGCCCAGCGAATGGCCAGCCACCCACGCGGGCTTTGCGCCGCCTTCAGCCAGCCAGGCTCGCCAGGCAGCGATGCCAGCGACCAGCATCACGGGTTGGGTGTTGGTGGTGAGCGCGAGCGCCTCTTTGGGGCCCTCTCGAATCAGGCGCCCGATGTCTTCACCGAGCGCCTCGGATGCTTCCGCCAAAGTTTCGCGCACCGCCGGATGATCGCGCCATGCGTCGAGCATGCCGACCGACTGCGAACCCTGACCCGGAAAAACAATGGCAAACTTCATGAATTTAAGAAAAAAGTGGCTGAAACGCTTACTGGACGTGCGCAGACAGCTACATATTTAATAGCACCGCGCCCCAGGTAAAACCGCCGCCAACACCTTCGAGCATGACCGTATGTCCTTTTTCGATCGTGCCGGCACGCACTGCGAAGTCCAGCGCCATCGGTATCGACGCAGCCGACGTATTGCCATGCTCGTCGACCGTCACGATCAATTTATCGCGCGAGAGCTTGAGCTTTTTGGCGGTGCCTTCCATGATCCGGATGTTGGCCTGGTGCGGGATGAGCCAGTCGATGTCGGCCTCGGTCATTTCGGCCTTCGCCAGCGTGGCGCGAGCCGCCTCCTCGAGCACGCGCACCGCGAGCTTGAAGACCGCTTGCCCGTCCATGTGCAGAAAGGGCCGGCCCGAAATCTCGCCGCCCGATACATGGCCCGGCGTGCACAGAATGCCGGCGTGCCGGCCGTCGGCATGCAGCTCACTCGCCAGGATGCCGGGCGTCTCGCTCGCCTCCAGCACCACCGCACCGGCGCCATCGCCGAACAAGACGCAAGTCGTGCGATCGTCGAAATCGAGAATCCGCGAAAACACCTCGGCGCCAACCACCAGCGCGCAGCGCGCGGAGCCGGTGCGCACCAGCGCGTCGGCCACCGTGAGCGCGTAGACGAAACCGCTGCACACGGCCTGCACGTCGAAAGCCGGACAGCCGGCGACGCCGAGTTTGTGCTGCAGGATCGCGGCCGATGACGGAAACACCATGTCAGGCGTCGACGTGGCGACGATGATCAGATCGATGTCATCGGCTTTGCGGCCGGCGGCTTGGAGCGCTTCGATCGACGCGGCGAGCGCCAGATCGCTGGTCATGACGCCGGGCGCCGCGAAATGGCGCGCGCGGATGCCGGTGCGCTCGACGATCCACTGGTCCGAGGTTTCGACGCCGCGCTCGGCCAACTGGCGTGCGAGATCGTCGTTGGTGACCCGGCGCGGCGGCAAGTGGCTGCCGGTGCCGGTGATGCGGGAAAAAGAAGCCATCAAAATTGAAGTGCCGGCGATTCGGCCGGCGCGGGAGATTCTCGTTGCGCCAGCAGCGGCGCGGCATGCGCGATGCGGGCGCGAACGCTGTCTTGCAGATTGTTGCGCGCCGCGTCGTAGGCGCGTGTCAGGGCATGCCCGAAGGCCAGCATGTCGGCCGAACCATGGCTCTTGAAAACCAGCCCGCGCAGGCCGAGCAGCGCGGCGCCGTTGTAGCGCCGATGATCAAGTCGCGACTTCAGCGCCTTGAGAACGGGGTATGACACCACCGCAGCGGCCTTGCCGAGAATGCCGCGCGAATACTCGGCGCGCAAATAGTCCGCGATCATCGATGCCACGCCTTCACTGGCTTTGAGCGCAACGTTGCCGACGAAGCCGTCGCACACCACGATGTCGGTCGTCCCCTTGAAAATATCGTTGCCTTCGACGTTGCCGTAGAAGTTCAAATCCTGCGAAGCCGCCGCACTTCGCAGCAACAAGCCGGCCTTTTTGATGATGTCGCTGCCCTTGATCGCCTCTTCGCCGATATTGAGCAGGCCGACCGTCGGCGATTCGTTTCCGGTGAGCGCCGAAACCAGCGCCGAACCGAGCACCGCGAACTGCAAGAGGTCTTCGGCGCGGCAGTCGACATTCGCGCCCAGGTCGAGCACCGTGGTCGCACCGCCGCGCGCGTTGGGCAATTGCGATGCGATGGCCGGCCGGTCGATGCCGTCCATCGTCTTGAGCAGGTAACGCGCGATCGCCATCAAAGCGCCGGTGTTGCCGGCGGAAACAGCTGCATGCGCAGAGCCGTCCTTCACCTGCTGGATCGCGACGCGCATCGACGAATCCTTCTTTCTGCGCAGCGCCACTTCGATCGGATCGTCCATGCCGACCACCTCGCTCGCCGCGACGCTGCGCGCGCGCGAATGCGCGAAACCCGATATCGCGGCCGGCGCGCCGACCAGTAGCAGCGACGCGTCCGGATGGCGTTCGAGAAATTCGCGACACGCCGGCAATGTCACTGCCGGTCCGTGGTCACCCCCCATGCAATCGACGGCGAGCGTGATGGCCGCGCTTGTGGCGGTGGTCGAGGGAGGTGTCGGCATCAAAACAAAGGCCCGACGCTACGCTCGGGTAGCTTCGGGCCCCGGTTGGGACTGTTGCCCTTAAAAAACCAGAGAGCCGGTTGCCCGCTCAAGCCTCGGCTTTGGGCTTGATGACCTGACGGCCGCGGTAGAACCCGTTGGGGCTGATGTGATGGCGCAAATGGGTCTCGCCGGTCGTCGGCTCGACCGCAAGGCCGGGCTGCGAAAGCGCGTTGTGGGAACGGTGCATACCGCGCTTGGACGGTGACTTCTTGTTTTGTTGAACGGCCATGGTGGCTCCTCTGCGTGGATCGATGATTCGATCGGGATTTCGGGGCGCGCTTCGGGGGGCGCAAAAAAAAACGGTAGCGCGTGCGCAGTGCCGAAAAGTCAATAGACAGGTCGATAAAGACACTGGCAGCGCTGGCGCGCGAAGCCCGAGATTATAGCTCGGCAACGACATTTCGAGCCGGGTTCGCCAGTCGAGTGCACTGCCCGCGGCGCATCATCGATCGCCCGCGTCGGACCGGCGCGTCGGCAAGTTCTTCAGAACGTCGAAGGGACGACCTGCCGTCGGCTCTGCATCGGCGCCAGGATCCGCGGTCGACAATCGGACGTCCGTCGGGCAGCCGTCATGGCGCGGCGTAATCGGCAATGCCAACAAAAGCTCGTCCTCGATCAACCCGTACAGGTCGAAATTGCGGCTCGTGACCAACACGTCTTCCTCGGCATCTTCGTCCTCGCGTTCGGCCGTTGCCTCGTCAACAACGAACCGAAACCAGCGATCGACATGAAGCGCCTGATCGACCGGCTCGCCGCAACGTTGGCAAACAAGCGGCAGCGTCGCATCCGCGGTCAATCGCAGCCAGGGCGCCTCCAGCCCATCGGCGCTCGCGCGCATATCGCCAGTCGCCTGCCAACGCAACTCGATGGCGGCATACGCATCCGCGTCCCCCGCTGACTCGGACAACAAGCGCGGAAAATGCGGCAATGAATCGATGCCCGCGAAACGCGCCCCTGCCCCGGCAAAGGCCTGAATGTCGAGGTGTCCGGCCGACCAATCCTGTTTCATGAATCGAGTCTAAACCGCTCGCGACCCATCCGAACGCCATGCCAAACCCGCTGATCCTCGCGTCCACATCGCGCTACCGCCGAGAACTTTTCGCGCGGCTGAACATTGCATTCGAGGTGATTTCGCCCGAAGTCGACGAGACGCCACATGAAAACGAGCAACCGGGAGCGTTGTCGGAACGGCTTGCCCTGGCGAAAGCCGATGCGGTCGCGCAACGTTTTCCAGCCGCGGTCGTGATCGGCTCCGATCAGGTCGCCGACCTGGACGGTGAGCCGCTCGGGAAACCGGGAGACCATGCGCGGGCGACTGCGCAACTGCAGCGGATGCAGGGGCGCGAGCTGATCTTTCACACCGCCGTGGCGGTGATTTGCCGAGAACGTGGATTCTCCGCATGCGAACGAGCGCCGGTGCGGGTGAAGTTTCGCGCGCTGGACGATGCCGCGATCGAGCGCTATCTGCGCGCAGAGCAGCCCTACGACTGCGCCGGCAGCGCCAAAAGCGAAGGGCTCGGCATCGCGCTGCTCGACGCGATCGACAGCGACGACCCGACCGCGCTGATCGGCTTGCCGTTGATCCGCACCTGCAGGATGTTGCGCTCAGCCGGCATCGTGCTGCCATGACGTGCAGCGCTCGCGGCACGCTTTTCCTGATCCCGGCTCCGCTGGATTTCGGATCGGCCCAGCCGGCGCCGATCGAGCGCGTTCTTCCGCTGGAGACGTTGCAAGTCGCGGCCCGGCTGCACCACTGGATTTGCGAAAACGCCAAAACCGCGCGTGCCGTGCTCAAGCGAATCGACGCGGTGGTTCCACTCGCAACGCCGCTGCAGTTGCAAACCATCCGCGAATTGCCGCGCGAAGTGCATAAAAAAGGCGATCACGACGGCCAGTACGACGCAAGCCCCCTGCTCGCTCCTGCGCTGGCCGGCGAGGACATGGGCCTCATCAGCGAGGCAGGAATGCCGGCGGTCGCCGATCCGGGCGCGTCCGTGGTGCGCGCCAGTCATCGGCTCGGAATCAGCGTCAAGCCGATGGTTGGGCCGATCTCATTGCTGCTCGCGCTCGCGGCGAGCGGCCTCAACGGCCAGAACTTTGCGTTCGTCGGCTATCTGCCGCAAGACGCGGATGGCAGAGCCGTTCGGATTCGCGATCTCGAGGCGTTGGCCAGCCGCAGTGGCCAGACCCAGCTTTTCATCGAAACGCCCTACCGCAACGCCGCCCTGCTGGCAGCCCTGCTCACGCATTTGAAGCCCGAGACGCGCCTGGCGGTCAGCGGTGGCCTCACGATGGACGAGGCGACGACTCGCAGCGACACCGTCAACCGCTGGCGGGAAACGCCCTCGCAGATGGCGCCCGGCAAGACGACACCAGCGGTGTTCGCGATCGGACGCTGAACACCGTCCGCTACCCCTTGCCCCTACGTTCGATGGCTCTATTTCATCGCAGCGCAGGCAGTTGCCGAACAGCGCCGAGCGCCACGCTTCCGAAGGCTGCGCCGAACTTCTTGGCCAGGCGTTCGGCGACGTTGTCCTGCCGGGTGTAATCGACCACCTCTTCGGCCTTGACCACCTCGCGCGCCACGTAATCGATGCTGCCGAGCCGGTCCGCCAAGCCCAGGTCGACCGCTTGCTGGCCGGTCCAGAACAGGCCGCTGAAAAGTCCCGGCGTATCGGTCTTGAGCCGATCGCCCCGGCCAGCCTTGACCACGCCGATGAACTGGCCATGAATCTGGTCGAGCATTTGCTGCGCAAAGGCGCGCTGGGCGTCGTTCATCGGGCTGAACGGATCGAGAAATCCCTTGTTCTCGCCCGAAGTGAGCAGGCGTCGCTCGACCCCTGCCTTGTTCATGAGCCCGGTGAAACCGAAGCCGTCCATCAAGACCCCGATGCTGCCCACCAGGCTCGCCTTGTCGACGAAGATCTGATCGGTGGCAGCGGCAATGTAGTAAGCAGCCGAAGCGCAGCTTTCTTCGACCACGGCATAGATCGGCTTCTTGTGTTTGATACGCAGTCGCTTGATTTCGTCAGCGATGATGCCGGCCTGCACCGGACTGCCGCCCGGCGAATTGATGAGCAGAACGACCGCCTTCGCGCCCGAATCTTCGAAAGCGCTGCGCATCGCGGCGATGATGTTTTCGGCACTGGCCTCGGCGCCATTGGCGATTTCGCCCTTGATGTCGACCTCGGCCGTGTGTGCATTGGACTTGGCAACGGTCGGCGTGACGCGCGACATGGCTAGCCAGACCAGAAAGACGAAGAACGCCAACCAGGCGAGCCGGACGAATGTCTTCCAGCGGCGGGTCGCGCGCTGCTCGCGCAACGACGCGAAAACCAGCTTCTCGAGCGTCGCGTGCTCCCAATTGCGGTTGGCCGAAGATTCGTCTGACGCTACATTTTCGGTAGCTGTCTGCGCAGGTCTGGCGGGCGTTGTGGGGTCAAAATGCCCAAAACCGTCGGGGTCGATACGGGATGAATTACTCATGATTGCAGCTGCCTGTATGACACGGTGCGTCCGCTAAAAATCTACTGGACGAAGGTTCCAGTCAGTATGCCAGTGCACCCATCCGCCGACTTCGCTGATGCCGATCTTCACGAGGCCGCCGCGGCAGGGCCCGCCCGCGCAAGCGCCCGTGTCCGGCTGGTAGACCGCACCGTGCGTCGCGCAGATCAGCCATTGTCCCGTTTCATCGAAAAATCGGTCGGGCTGGAAATCGAGTTCCATCGCCACATGCGAGCAGCGATTGAGATAACTGTGAACGGCGCCCCGCCAGCGGATCGCAAATGCGCGACAGGTCTGGCCGCCGTAGTTGACGTCGAAGCCGACCGCCAATCCGCCATCGATCAGCTGGTTTGCATCGCAAAGCGCAATCGTCTCCCGGTCGTCAGCCGCTTCTTGGTTCGGGCGCATTCAGGCCTCAGCCATTCGCCCGCAGCCAGGCTTGCAGCGACGCGACCGACTGGGCGATGAGGCGCGGCGCAAATTCCTGAAGACCGGCTGCTGCGTGCGCGCCATAGCTCACCGCCACAGCTGCGCAGCCGGCATTTCGCGCGAGCTGCAGATCGTGGGTCGTGTCGCCGATCATCAAGGTGCGCTCCGGCGTTACGTCGAGCTGGCCCATGAGCTCGTGCAGCATGCGCGGATCGGGCTTGCCGGCCGATTCGTCGGCGGTGCGGGACGCATCGAAGCGGCCCTGGAGCGCCATGCTGGCCAGCGCCTGATCGAGCCCGACGCGCGATTTTCCGGTCGCAACGGCCAGCTTGTGGCCGCGCGACTTCAGCATGTCGAGCAACGGGAGCACACCCTCGAACAGCGCCAGATCGTCGTGATGGCGCAGATAGTGTTTCCGGTAACAGGCGGCGAGTTCGGCGTATTTTTGTTTCGGCACGTCGGGCGCCACATGCGCCAGCGCTTCGGCCAGCCCGAGCCCGATGACCCATCCCGCCTGCGCGTCGCTCGGTCTGGCGCCGCCCACATCGACCACCGCGGCCTGAATGCAGCGCACGATGATGCGGGTCGAGTCATACAGCGTGCCGTCCCAGTCGAACACGATCAGGCCGTAGCTGATGTTTGCCGATGTCGTCATGCGACGATTTTCGGGCCGTCTTGATTGGCCAGGCGATCGCGGCCTTCGGAAGACCGCCAGGCCACGGATTCGGGTCTGTCGAGGATGTCGAGCACACCTGACGGCAGGACGGCCCGCAATTCGCGCGGCAGCGGCGCTTCCAGCTGGAGTGACTCGCCGCTCTGCGGATGCACGACCCGCAAACGCCAGGCATGCAAGAACATTCTGTGCAGACCGGCCTTGCCCCATTCCCGATTGCGCTCGAAATTGCCGTATTTATCGTCGCTCGCTACCGGCTGGCCGGCGGAGGCCAGATGGACCCTGATCTGGTGCGTCCTGCCGGTCTTAATCGTCACCGCGAGCAAGCTCATCGGCATTTGCACGCCGTCGGTCGCCTTGGGGAAGCGATCGATGCGTGCCAAAACCCGTACCAAAGTCACAGCCGGCATTGCGTCCGGGTCGGTTCGCGCGACAACGCGCACCCGCCGCTCGCCGTCGGGTAACAGATAGCGGGCCAGCGGCGCGTCGAGCACTTTGCGTGACGCTGGCCAATCGCCTTCGACCAGCGCGAGGTACTTTTTGTCGGTTTCGCGCTCACGAAACTGCGCTTGCAAGGTCCTGAGCGCGCTGCGCTTTTTGGCGATCAGCAGGATGCCGGAGGTTTCGCGGTCGAGCCGGTGGACCAATTCGAGCAACGGGGCATCTGGCCGCGCGGCGCGTAGTTGTTCGATCACGCCCGAACTAACGCCGCTGCCGCCATGCACCGCGACACCGGCGGGTTTGTCGATGGCGAGGAATGCGTCGTCTTCGTAAACCAGCGCAAATTCGCGCGCCGGTGCGAATCGCGCCACCTCGTCGTCGACTTTCGCGGCGCGGCGGATGGGCGGGAGCCGCAGCAGATCGCCTGACGCGATCCGCGTGTCGGCAGCGGCGCGACCCTTGTTGATGCGCACCTCGCCCGAACGAATGATTCGATAAACGTGGGTTTTTGGAACGCCTTTCAAATGTCTGAACAGAAAGTTGTCGAGCCGTTGACCTGAAGATTCTTCATCCACAGTGAGAAAGCCGACACCGACAGCCGCTACCGAATCGGACGGACCGGTCTGCAAAGGCTTCGCACCTATAATCTTTTTCACCAGCGCGATCGTGTAAGTGCTTGATTGAACAGCAGTTTAGAGCACCCGTTCGAAGCGCCGGAAGGTCGATGCCGCCTTGCCGAACGTTTGCAGACCCCGCGCCCGAGCGCCTGGTGGCAAACAACGTCAGGGTAGAAGCCGACGCCGCGAAACACCGATACGGAAATACATGCCGGCAAGCTTCGACTTGCCGGCGGATCGAAGCGAGTTCTCTTGTGTTGATGTTGCTGATGGAACGTTTGCTGAGCTGGGTCATACCAGCGAGTTTGGGTATAAATATGCCCTCAGCGCCCGTCACTATTGCGCAGACAGCTATGAATTTTATAGCATTCTCGCGCAATTTCAAACTCGCTACCTTCCACTCGCCCCCGCCCCGACGACCCGGTTGATCCCTCCATCGATCAGCAAGCCGGCCCGTTCCGGCGTTTGATCGATGACATCGACCGGCCGCCCGGAAGCGAAGCGGCTATTCCCTTGGTTCGCGCGCGTCGTCCCGTGCATCGTGGGCTCGTTATGAGCCGGTTTGAATGCACAGATACAAGGACACGCACTCCATGAAGCGGATGCTGATCAACGCCACGCAGGCTGAAGAACGCCGGCTGGCCATCGTCGACGGACAAAAACTCCTCGACTACGAAATCGAAATAGAGGGGCGCGAACAGCGCAAGGGCAACATTTACAAGGCCGTGGTGACCCGGGTCGAGCCGTCGCTTGAAGCCTGCTTCGTCGATTACGGCGAAGACCGGCACGGTTTCTTGCCTTTCAAGGAAATCTCCAAACAGTATTTCGCCGAGGGCGTATCGGCCAGCCAGGCCCGCATCAACGAGGCGATTCGAGAGGGCCAGGAGCTGGTCGTGCAGGTCGAGAAGGAAGAGCGCGGCAACAAGGGCGCGGCGCTGACCACCTTCATTTCGCTCGCCGGACGCTACGTGGTGTTGATGCCGAACAACCCGCGCGGCGGCGGCGTCAGCCGGCGAATCGAAGGCGAGGACCGGGCCGAACTCAAGGAGGCGATGGACCAACTGGAATACCCCAAGGGCGCCAGCATCATTGCCCGCACGGCCGGCATCGGGCGGACGGCCCCAGAGTTGCAATGGGATCTGAACTACCTGCTCAAGCTCTGGAGCGCGATCGACGGCGCTGCCCAGGGCGGCAAGGGTGCGTTTCTGATCTACCAGGAATCGAGCCTGGTGATTCGCGCGATTCGTGATTATTTCAACCACGATATCGGCGACATCCTGATCGATACCGACGACATCTACGAACAAGCGCAGCAGTTCATGGCGCATGTGATGCCCGAGCATGCGGCTCGCGTCAAGCGCTATCGGGACGATGCGGCGCTGTTCAGCCGTTTCCAGATCGAACACCAGATCGAATCGGCCTACGCCCGCACGGTGCAACTGCCCTCGGGCGGCGCGATCGTGATCGACCATACCGAGGCACTCGTCTCTGTCGACGTGAACTCGGCGCGTGCCATCAAGGGCGGTGATATCGAGGAAACCGCGACCCGCACCAATCTGGAAGCCGCCGACGAAGTGGCGCGCCAGATGCGCTTGCGCGACCTGGGTGGCCTCATCGTGATCGATTTCATCGACATGGATGAATCCCGGAACCGCCGCGATGTCGAAAACCGTCTGCGCGATGCGCTCCGGCAGGATCGTGCGCGCGTGCAGTTCGGCTCGATCAGCAAGTTCGGCCTGATGGAAATGAGCCGCCAACGGCTTAAACCCGCGCTCAGCGAGGGCGCGTCGATCCCCTGCCCGCGCTGCGGCGGCTCGGGCCACATTCGCGACACCGAATCGAGCGCGCTGCAGATTCTGCGGATCATTCAGGAGGAATGCCTGAAGGACAACACGGCTGCGGTTCACGTGCAGGTACCCGTTGAAGTCGCATCGTTCCTGCTCAACGAAAAGCGGCCCGAGATCGCCAAGATCGAGCTCAAGCAGCGCGTCACGGTGATGATGGTGCCGAACAAGACGCTGGAGACGCCCAACTACCGGCTCGAACGTCTGAAACACGACGATCCGCGGCTCGACAACATCGACGCCAGTTACAAGATGGCGGACGAAGTCGACGATCCGACGGCGGTGACGCGCCGGTCGCAGGAACCGACCAATCGCCAAACACCCGTTATCAAAGGCGTGCTGCCGGATGCACCCGCACCGGTTGCACAACCCAGGGCGGCGCCCGCATCGGTCGCCAGCCAGGCCGCTCAAACCCCTCTGCCGCCACCGGTCGCCGCGCCTGAGCCGGCCGAAGCCGGCCTCATCGGCTGGCTCAAAGGGCTGTTCGGCGCCGCGGGAACGACGACGGCGACGCCGGCTAGCGCATCAGCGCCCGCCGTGCAGCCCACGGATGCTGATACCGACGCATCTGGCACCTCAGCGGCATCTGGCGCGCAGCCCGGCGAAACACGCGGCGGTCGGTCGAGCGATTCGCGGCGCGGTGGTCGCGGTGGTCGGGACGGCGACCGGCGAGGCGGTCGTGACGCGAGCCGTTCAGGCGATCGCCGCAACGGCGAGCCGCGCCGGGATGCCCGCAATGAGAATCGCGTTGACACCAAGGGCGATGCGGGAGCGCGCGATCCGCGTGCGCCCCGCGACAGCGAACGTCGCGGCCGCGGCGAACGGCGCGATGGCGAGGGGCGGTCGTCGGACGCAAACGCCGATGCACAGTCGGTCGGCAACACTGCAATTGCGGCCGACGCGGAACCTTCCAGCGCTCAGCGTGCCGGACGCAGCCGCGGGGATCGCGGCGCCCGGGGCGAACGACGCGACCGCAGTTCGGTCGGCGCAGCGCCCAGCCATAACGCCGACGGCCCGAACGAAGCTTCTGCAGCGGCCGAGCCGGCAGGTGCCGAGCTAGCCAATGATCAACCTCGGCGCAATAACCAGCGCAGCGCGCAAGATCGCAGCCATTTCGGAGATCGGCAGGATACGAGCACTTTGCACTCGGCGGATGCCATGCCTGAATCTGCATTTGCGTCAGCGCCGGACAGTTCGCAAGCAAACGCGCAAGGTCTTGCCTCTGCTGCCGACTTGGGCAGCGAAGGCGATGCGATGCGCGAGCGCCACGAGCGCGCCACACGGTCGCGCGATCGTCAGCCACGCGAGCGGCGGGAACGCGCTCCTCGCTCGGCTGTGGAACCAACGGTCGATCAGGCAGCGCCGGGAGATAATTCGGGCGCCATCAGGCCAACGGAAGAAACACCTGCGTCACGCTTGGGCGAGTCCTACTCAGCCCCCAGCGAAACTGGTCACGCGCCAGCGTCGCCAGCGGAACCCGCGGGTGCCCAGCCTCGAGGGCCACTGCCTGCCGTTCAGCCATTCGAGCTGCCTCTCTTGGACCTCAACGAGATCGCCGAGGGTTCGGGCTTGATCTGGGTCAATTCGAATGCCGATCGCGTGGCTAATGTCCGAGCCGCGATCGATGCGGAGTCGCCCCCCGTCCATATTCCGCGTGAGCGCCCGCCAACCGTAGAAGTCAACGAAGGGCAGCTCACGCTGGTGGAAACACGGCGCGACCTGAACGCTCTCGTTCTCCCATTCGAGGGCGACGGATCGAACGATAACGGCGCGCACACGAGGCGGTAGGTCAGTCCAATTGCAGCAAACGGGTCTCCTACTCTTCACGCTGAAAGGCTGTTCGCTCGAGCGGCCGAAGGCTGTTCAGCATGAAGAATCGAGGAGCATCTGTTTGAATTCAGCGATCGACGAGAGTCGGCGGCGGGCTGCCGCGCGCCCGATCGAATTAGCCAACGCAGCGGCGATCTTGTCTGCTTGGCACGAAAACTGCGGACGCTCAGTCTCGGCAGACGTGTAGGTGAGGCCCGCGAACCCTGAGCGGCATGCACATCGCACCTGAGCCCCGACTCCTACGGCCAAAGGTGGCAATAATTCACAACATCAGTTCACAAATTCACACAATATTCATACGAAAGGATTACACTGTTCCTTGACGCTGTTGCACTGCAACATGAGAACATGAGCATAGGGAAAACACTGATGCATGTCGCGCCGGGATCTTTCCGAAAAAGTAATTCTTTACGGTACACACCGGCGAGTTTGTGTTCAAATGCAATCAATAGTAGTAAAGCGTTACAAAGCGCAACGAGCTTCTGAAGGGATCACATGTTTCGTACCGACTCAACCGTTGACGTCCGCCTAGGCCGCCGCCTTCCATCGGACGAGGGATCTTCAGTGCCGCCTCAAGCGCGGACACGACCGCGTGGCCTGAGCTCGGTACAAAGAGGCGTCAAACGCTTTGTGGACGTTGTCGGCGCGCTTTTCTTTTTTCTTCTGTTCGGACCCATCTACCTTGTCGTGGCGCTGTGCGTTTTGGTCACGATGGGCTATCCGGTCCACTATTGGCAAAATCGGCTTGGCAAGCAAGGCCAACGGTTTCGGTTTTACAAATTTCGCTCGATGGTGCATAACTCGGACGATGTGCTGGACGAGTTCCTGAGCAAGAACGACATGGCGCGCACTGAGTGGGACACTTTTCAAAAACTCGAAAAAGATCCGCGCGTCACGCCGCTGGGACAATTCATCCGCAAACTTAGCTTGGATGAAATTCCGCAGTTCTGGAATGTCTTGAAGGGTGACATGAGCCTCGTCGGACCGCGGCCATGTATGGAGCGGCAACGTAGTCTTTACGGCGATCGCTGGGGACATTACTGCGCGGTCAAACCGGGTATCACGGGGCTTTGGCAAGTCAGTGGGCGCAACCGCCTGCCGTACGCCAAACGCGTTGAACTGGATGCGTACTACGTCGAAAACTGGTCGGTATGGCTCGACACAAAGATTTTCTTCAAGACATTCAGCGCGGTCATCACGGGTGAGGGTTCGCAGTGAACATCGTCAAGCCGATCGTACTTTGTGGCGGTAGCGGAACCCGTTTGTGGCCGTTGTCCCGCAAGGCGTTGCCGAAACAATTTGCCCCGTTAATTGGTAACAAGAGTTTGCTGCAACTGACGTTGGAGCGGTTAGGCAAGCTGAACACAGAAGTAACATGTGTTGCTGCCGAGTCTCACCGATTCCTTGTCCAGGATTGCGTCGATGCTGCCGGCGTCACAGGTCGCCAATTTCTGGAACCGGTCGCACGCAACACCGCTGCTGCAATGGCATTCGCCGCACTCATGAGTAGCCCGGACGATCTGCTGCTTTTTGCGCCAGCTGACCACCATATTCCGGATTCCGAGCAGTTCGCAGCGTGCATTCATGCCGGCACTGAGGCGGCCAACGCCGGATGGATAGTGACCTTCGGCGTCGTGCCCACATTTCCGAGCACTGCCTACGGCTACATCCATCAAGGTTTACCTCTGGATGACGGCGCGAGCTCCGATGGCGCGCGAAAAGTCCGCGCATTTGTCGAGAAGCCGGACGCCGCGACTGCGACAGCGCTTTTGTTGAAGGGTGATCATCTGTGGAACGCCGGGCTGTTCCTGGTCCGCGCATCCACTCTTCTTGAAGAGCTCGATCTGCATTCGCCAGACATTCTGGCTGCCTGTCAGCGGGCAGTTTCGGAACACACGGTCGATGGCGCATTCGTGCGCGTTGGTCGAGCGGCTTTCGAGCAATGCCGCAGCCAAAGCATTGACTACGCGGTGCTTGAACATTCGAAAAAGGTCGCTGTTCTGCCGTTTTCAGGCGCCTGGAGCGATGTCGGGAGCTGGAATTCGGTCGCAGCGCTTCACATTGACGACGCCGACGGCAATCGGATCAATGGGAATGGCTTCGTCATGGGCGCTTCGAACACCTTCGTGCATGCACCATCTCGCCCTGTGGTCGCGTTGGGAACGCAGGATTTGCTCATCGTCGATTCACAGGATGCCTTGCTCGTTGCGCACAAAGATTGCGCCGAACAGGTAAAGGACGTTGTCAGCTTGCTCAGCCGGGAAGGCCATCGGCAAGCGACGCAGCACCGCCGAACACCGCGGCCCTGGGGCGCATATGACGATATCGACGGCGGTGAACACTTCGCGGTAAAGCGCCTGACAGTGAAACCGCTGGCGAGCTTGGCCCTGCGGATGCATCGAGAACGCGCCGAACATTGGGTCGTCGTGAGTGGCACCGCCAAAGTCATTCGGGACGGATCGACAGTCCTTGTCGAAGAAAACGAATCGATCTACATCCCGCCAGGCACCGTTTATCGGCTTGAGAACCCGAGCACCAAAATGCTCGAGGTGGTGGAAATCCAGACCGGAGAACGGCTCCTCGATGACGACATCGTGCGCTTCGACGCAGCAGGGGGAGAGCTTGCCGAAGGCGAGCTCAAGTTCGCATGACGCGTTCGATGCGCTTGCGAGTTGAAATTAGTAGCCGGACGAAAAACCGCGAGATTCGTGGATTCAATGAATAAGTCAAACAAGCGAATATTTGTTGCCGGGCACCAGGGCATGGTTGGTAGTGCAATCGTTCGCAAACTTCGATCCCAAGGCTTCACGAATATCGTGACGCGCTCCCATTCGGATCTCGATCTGACCGACCAAGCCGAAGTGCGGGCTTTTTTTAAAAATGAGCGGCCGGAGGAAGTCTACGTTGCAGCCGCCAAGGTAGGCGGTATTCATGCCAATAACACCTACCCTGCGGAATTCATCTATTCGAATTTGATGGTGGAGGCCAACCTCGTACATGAGTCATGGAGTCACGGGGTAGCAAAGCTTCTCTTTCTGGGATCGAGCTGCATTTACCCACGACTTGCGCCACAGCCGATGCCAGAAAGCGCGTTGATGATGGGTAAACTTGAAGCAACAAATGAACCTTATGCTGTTGCAAAAATCGCCGGGATCAAATTGTGCGAAAGTTACAACCGACAATACGGCACCGACTTTCGCAGTGTAATGCCGACCAATCTTTATGGACCGGGTGATAACTATCATCCGGAAAATAGCCACGTTTTACCTGCCTTGATCAGGCGTTTTCATGAGGCGAAATTGGACGATTTACCATCGGTAGTCATTTGGGGCACCGGGTCGGCACAACGGGAATTCCTCTTCGTTGACGACATGGCAGAGGCCTGCCTACACGTAATGGATTTACCCCTCGGCACTTATCGAAATGTAACCGAACCAATGGAAAGTCATATTAACGTTGGCTCCGGGCATGATCTTTCGATTCTTGATTTGGCCGAGACCGTCAAAGGTGTCGTGGGCTATTCCGGCACTATTGAACCCGATCCGTCAAAGCCCGATGGGGCACCGCGAAAATTGCTCAATGTGGACCGACTCAAGAACTTGGGATGGGAATCCAAAACCGGTCTTGTCAGTGGTATCGCCTTGGCGTATGAAGATTTTTTAACACGCTTTGGTGGCTCTTTGCGTAGTAATAGCGGGGCGCCCGTCCAACAGGCAGCTTAGGTTTCGACAAAACGAGATATGACGAGGCGAGCAGGAATCGATTGATTCACGGCTTGTTCTACCGGACGGCCTTGTGTGAAGAAAATATTATCTTTCCTGACTGGCGCCATCGTGGCGCAAGGTCTGGGCGCTGTCACCGGATTGTTGCTGACACGTTGGCTCGATGTAGATCAATACGCGGTGTACACAGTCGTGGCTGTGCTTACCGGAGCCATGACGGTTCTCACAACCGGCGGCGTCAATATTGCGTTCTCTGCCATCGTCGGGCGAACTTGGCCTGATCGTGTGCGCGCCAGTCAAGCACTTCTGGCCAGCCTTCGCGAGCGAAGAATCCTGTCTGCCATGGTCCTTCCCGTTTTTCTCGTTGCTGCTGTGTGGCTTCTTTTTCGCGCTGGCGCAACGCCTTGGGTAGTTGGCATTTTGGGTGTGCTGCTGGTGCTGCAATGGCATTGGGACATGAAGGCCAAAATTACTGATCAAGTCTTGCTGTTTGCTCATCGTGCTGTCGGGTTGCAGACCCTCGATGCTGTCCTCGCCTTTATACGGTTTGCCTCCATTGTTGCGCTTCAGTTTTTCGGGGTGCTCTCCATCACGATCGTTACAGCCGTGGGTGTTTTAATGGCTGGCTTACGGGTCCCCCCTATTCAACGCTGGGCAAAGCAAGAGCTCCCAGCCGAGCCGGCAGAAGAGAACGAATCGGATCGCCGGGAAATCCGCTCAGTGACGATGCGTCAATTTCCTGTTGAAGTGTTCTATTGCTTCCAGGGGCAAATCGCTCTATACATTCTGGCGCTCACGGGAAGTCCTGCAGAGACTGCATCTTATGGAGCGTTGGGACGAATCGCGCAACTATTCATCCCGATCTCAATGCTGGTAACTTCATATGCTATCCCGCACTTCAGTCAATGTAAGACTTATGTTTTCCGTTCATTTTTCAGGTGGTCTCTGTTAGGTTTGATTCCCAGTGGGGCGCTAGTTGCCGTTGCAGCGTTTGCTCCTGATTTACTTTTGCTTTTGATCGGACCCAATTACGCCGAGCTCCACTACGAAGTATTTATTGCAAGCATGGGAAGCGCCCTCGGTATGTTCGCGAGTACGGCTTGGCGACTGGCCGCAAATCGGGGTTGGAATCGATGGGTCTTACTGCAAATTCCAGCATTCGCGGTTTGGTGCATCTTCGCCCCGAAATATCTCGACCTTTCATCGCTTGCAGGCGTTCTTTGGTTTCAGCTTGGTTTTCCGCTGGCCTTAATGGCAGCGACGTGTGCCGACCTCGTCGCTGCCTATCGCCGTGATGCGCCGTCTGTAGCAAGTGAAAAGCATGCGTGAAGAAGAATCCCCGATTCGAATTCAAGTCAGCGGCGAAACGGGTGGAGTAGCTGACTACGCCCGCGCTCTTCGCTTGGCCCTACCTGATTCAACAGGCATAGATGTAGTCACGCGGGGCGCCAAGGCAGAACCCGCGCGGTCTCATTTTCTCCTGCAGTATTCTGGCTATGGTTTTCAAAAGCGGGGTGCGCCGACATGGCTAATCCCACGCATGAGAACATACAAACAGAGTGCGGCATCTATTGGTATTTTTTTTCATGAGCTTTATGCATTCGGACCACCTTGGCATTCCGAATTTTGGCTTTCGCCGTGGCAACGCCGTATAGTTGCGCAGTTAGCGGAAATTGCGGACTACTGGGTAACCAATCGCGAGTCGTCAGCCGAATGGATACGGGCAAGGACCGGAACGCGACCGCACGTCGTCTTGCCTGTTTTTTCGAACGTCGGCGAAGCGGCGGAGATTCAGGCGAGGCCAGAGGGAGATATTGTGGTTTTTGGCAGTTCCACTGTCAGGGCAAGAGTTTATCGCCAACACGGCAGAGCGCTGAATAATTGGGCGGCGTCACGAGGCCTCACCATTCATGATGTGGGGCCCGATTTGCCGCCGGACACCCTTCGCCTCGGCGGACTCGAATCGTCACGATTAATAATTCATGGCCGTCTCGACGAGCCCGCGGTCGTAGACGTGATGCGAAAAGCGGGTTACGGCGTTGTTGCCTACGGCGCGCATGAATTGGCCAAGAGCGGCATTTTTGCCGCTTATTGTGCTTATGGACTCTGCCCAATCGTACTGTCTGATAACCGTGTCGGCGACGCCGACGGGCTGGAGGAAGGCGTGCATTATGTCGCCGGGTTCCGCTCTCCGGACGAGCTGCCTTCTAACCACGCTGCTAACATTGGTCAAAGCGCTTGGCACTGGTATCGGCCCCATCGAATCGAAATGCATGCGCGTGCGGTTCTTGGCCTTGTGCAGACTACTGTGAGCAAACCGCCAACCTCCGACAAGCGAGTCGTACATGCCACCTAATTCGGTGTTCGTTTGTCACCCTGGGTTGCAGCATGCTCACCAACTGGCACTGGCAGTCCATGAACAAGGCCTCCTTCAGGCCTTTTGGTCAGGTGTGCCGGTCACTGACACAGGAGCAGACATCGCCTTTTGGCTGCCGAAGTCTTACAAACAAAGAATCCGCAGCGTGAGCATTCCCGCAACCCTTCGCCGTCATCCGCTGACGTTTCAGGTGCTGGCGAAAGCCGGTGCCTTGCTCCCGACCGCGATGCGATCCGATCACATGCACAGGGTGTTTCATGCATTCGATTGGTGGATCTCTCGCCAAATCCCACATTTAAAGCCGAAAGTAGTAGTCGCTTATGAAAATGCCGCGTACCATACTTTTGAAGCAGCTCGACGAGTTGGAGCCAAATGCATATTGGATGCCCCTTCACTGGAACATCAAGCGGGAAGCCGTTTGATGAGCGTACCGGATACTCCGTATACCGATGAAATTAATCGGCGCAAGGATGTTGAAGTACAAACCGCTGATTTGATTTTAACTTGCTCGCCGCTTGCTGCCCAAAGCTACGTTGACTCCGGCGTACAACGCGAGAAGGTCCACTCACTTTTGCTGGGCGCAGAGCTTCCCGTCGGCGTACGAATTCAATTTCGAGAGGTTACAGAGCCGCGTTTCATATTTGCAGGAGTGCTGAGTCATCGAAAATCGATTGATCTTATATTGAAGGTGTTTCGTCGAATGCACGAGTCAGCCTTGGCGGCCAAAGTTGAATTTGTGGGCTACAACTCTGATCCAGAGTTCGAAGCAGCGATAAAGTCTTTGCCAAATGCTTCTCATCACCCAAACGTACCGCAAACTCGCCTGTTCGAGATGCTATCAAGAGCAGACTGCCTGCTGCTGCCGTCCAGATTCGATTCTTTTGGTATGGTAGTTGCAGAAGCGATGGCATGCGGTACACCTGCCATCGTTTCTACTCAGACAGGAGCCAAAGCAATTATCGAAAGGTATCCCTCAAGCGGCTGGATAGTTGAGCCGGAAGAAAATGCCCTATTTAAATTGGTTAGTGACCTCGTAGCGTCGAACGATAAATTAGCCAAGGCCCGCAAGTACGCCCTCGAAGCGGCATCAGATTTTACTTGGCAGCGATATCGGCAACGCGCAGGCATCTTGATCAAAGAGTTTGTTTCGCGATGAGTACTTATTCCCATGCGGCTGCTTACAGCCGGCCGAGTCCCCAGTCAACTTCACGATTGGGCAAGCTATTCATGGCAGTACTTTTGATTGCCGTATTCGAAGGTGCTTTACGCAAATGGGTTTCCTCCTCACTGACCCTTCCACTTGTTGCCACGAGAGATTTGCTCGCGCTGTATTCAATAATTTACGCGTTCACGAAGGGACTCATTCCGGTTCGAAGTGTTTTGTTTCAACTGGTGCTCGGATGGTCTGCACTCGTTATCGGTTGGGGAATGCTTCAAACGATAGTTAATCAAACTTCGCCCAGTGTATTGGCTATTGGTTTACGTTTTTGGCTTCTTTATCTTTGGTTCGGCTATGTGTGCGGCGTGGGGATGCATCACGAGGATTTTCGACGTGCTTCAAAACTAATTTTATATTTGCTGCTGGCCATGACCCCGTTGGTCATTTTGCAGCAACTGTCTCCTCCTGGCGCCTTTATCAACACGCAGCTGGACACTGAGGAGAAGGATATTTTCATCGTCGTTGCGGGCATAGTCAGGCCCAGCGGTCTATTTACTTTCACTCTGGGTTACACTTCATTTCTCGCATTGGCCGGGCCGATCGCGCTTGCGTATTGGAAGATTGATTCTCCTTCGCATCGAAGCAAGCTTCTATTCGGCACGTCCTTCATAGCTCTATTGATCGGAAGTTTGCTTAGCGGCTCGCGCGGTGCTATTATTCAATACGGTGCAATGCTTGGCATTTATATTGTCGGAATTCTTTGGTTTGCTAAAGGAAAGGCCAAGCTATACGGACTGGCGGCGGCTATTCTAACAAGCTTGGTACTCGTCGCAGCAGCTGGAGTTTTTTATGATGCTATCGACGCCACGCAACAGCGTTTTAGCAATGCTGCCGAGGCAGAGGACTTCGCAACACGATTGCAAACGATATTTCTTGGTGAACCCGAAATTTATGGTAGCTTGACTTGGTTCGGAGAAGGCTTGGGCGCGGGATCAAATTTGGCAGGCTATGTCGAGACAGGCAAGCGTTCGTTCACCTTGGCCGAAACCGAAACTGCTCGCATATTGCTTGAAGGTGGACTCATTGGGGTGTTTTTTATGCTTTTGAAGCTGATAGCTATTTTTTCAGGTTTGCTCTTCGCGTGGAGAGCATCGATTTTAAATTCAAATCCCGGACCAATGGTTGTTTGGATCATCGTTGGGATTTCAATTTTTACATGGTCTACTATAGGACAGCTCACGTTGAATGTGTTAATTGCTTTTTCGATTGCCTTTGGTTTGCTGATATTGCGATATCCGTCTTGGATAATTGTGGGAGGCCGAAACGCTTCACCTGACCGTGCCGCTCGCGGAGCGGTACGTCAGCGTAATGAAAAACCAGCTATTGCCTTACCGCAGCAAGCGCGTCATGAGTATTGATTTCAGTGCGTTTCGCGACTGGATGGCGTGAGGAGTAAATCCGTGAAGCTTTTGAGGATCATTCCTTCTTTGGATCCGCGTCAGGGAGGTCCAGCGGAAGCCGCGCGCCGTTTCGATACTGAGCTTATCCGGCGTGGGCACGAGGTCGAAGTCGCTTCACTCGATCCAATCGGCTCTAAAGTCGCCGACGGGTATCCGGCGGTGATACACAATTTAGGATCCAAACGTGGAGGATATGGCTACACTGCCGCATTGGTGCCGTGGCTCCGCCTGAATGCGGCGCGATTCGATGCCGCGCTGGTCGATGGACTGTGGCAGTACCATGGATTCGCTGCGTGGCGGGCTTTTGCCGGGGGAAGCCTGCCTTACTTTGTCTACACGCATGGAATGTTGGATCCGTGGTTTAAAAAGACGTATCCGCTGAAGCATTTTAAGAAAGCCCTCTATTGGCCGTGGGCCGAATATCGTGTGCTCCGGGATGCGCAGGCTGTTTTGTTCACATGCGAAGAAGAGCGGCGACTTGCCAGACAGTCTTTTTCTTTTTACAAGGCGCGAGAGGCGGTGACTTCGTTTGGTACATCAGACGTTCCAAGCGATGCAAACGCGCTTAGTAGAGAATTCCTGTGTGGCTATCCACATTTGCAAGGGCTCCGACTTGCTCTCTATTTGGGTCGTATCCAGGGAAAAAAGGGCGGCGATCTGCTATTAAAAGGTTTTGCAGATGTCGCGCTGAAAGACCGTCAGCTTCACTTGGTTATGGCAGGACCTGAGGATACCGATTGGGGCCTTAAATTGCGTCAGATTGCTATGGAATTGGGAATCAGTGAACGCGTAACTTGGACCGGCATGCTGTCTGGGCCAATGAAATGGGGAGCTTTTTATGCTAGCGAAGTTTTTTGCCTTCCGTCACATCAGGAAAATTTTGGAATTGCAGTGTCGGAAGCACTTGCTTGCGGCAAACCAGTTTTGATTTCAGACAAGGTCAATATTTGGAGGGAGATTGAAACTGATGGTGCTGGATGGGTTGAAAGCGATACGGTAGCTGGTACGAAACGTTTATTTGAAAAATGGCTAACTTGCACTCCAGTGCAAGTTAGCGAAATAGGAGCCAAGGCCCGTTCATCTTTTGAACGGCGATTCAAAATTGACCAAGCTGTGCGGTCTTTGGTCGAAATCATCGAGTCAAAGCTTATTCAAACTCCTGGATTCTCGCCGACTCCCGTCTGACCGCAATGGCTCTACTTGACGCCAGCATATCCAAACCTTTGGAGGGTGGTCCAAGTTTTTCGGTACGTCATAGATTATTCCGGCTGCTGTGGAATGTGACATGGGCCGTTTTGGCCTCATGGACGCCACCGCCATTACACGCTTGGCGAAGGCTGTTGCTACGTGGTTTCGGGGCTACGATTAGCCCGACTGCGCGAGTTTACGGCAGCGCGCGTATTTGGTATCCGCCGAACTTGACCATGGGTGCCCATGCTTGCCTTGGTCCCGGTGCTGTGTGCTATTGCATGGCAACCATCACGATCGGCGACCGTGCGATCGTGTCACAGCGCGCGCATCTTTGCGGTGGTTCCCACGCGGTAGATGATCCCGATTTTCAATTGGTGGCCCGACCAATCACAATTGGTGCGCAGGCTTGGGTCGCTGCCGAAGCTTTTGTCGGACCGGGTGTCAAAGTGGGTGAAGGTAGCGTCGTTGGTGCGCGTTGCGTTGTTTTCAAGGACACGGAGCCGTGGGGCGTGTATTCCGGCAATCCGGCATCTCGAATTAGAGGGCGCTCGTTTGTAAGACGCGACACCCAAAAGTGAAAATTCTTCTTTACGGTCTCAATTTCGCACCTGAGCTCACTGGTATCGGGAAGTACACCGGAGAAATGGCGGTATGGCTGGCTGAGGCCGGTCACGAAGTTCGGGTTATCGCGGCCCCTCCCTATTATCCCGACTGGGCAGTATGGCCCGGATATTCCAACTGGCACTATCGCCGGGAGTGTTGGCAGGGGGTCGCGATAGTTCGGGCGCCTTTGTGGGTGCCCCGACGAGTTTCAGGTCTAAAGCGGGTTGTCCATCTTGCAAGTTTCGCAATCGCCAGTGCTCCTGCTCTGTTTGCTCAATGGCGGTGGAAACCGGACGTCGTGTGGTTAACTGAGCCGCCATTGGCCTGCGCACCGGCAGCTCTGGGTTTTGCACGTCTGCGTGGCGCAGTGGCATGGTTGCATATCCAGGATTTCGAAATCGATGCAGCCTTCGAACTCGGGCTTCTGAAAGGGCGACGATTGCGTGGTGTTGTCGTGGGAATAGAACGCTGGTTGATGCGCCGATTCGATCGAATCTCGACCATTTCCCAGAGAATGTTGTCACGTACTGTTACTAAAGGTGTTGACACCGAATCTGTCACCTCATTTCCGAATTGGGTCGATGTCACGTCTATCAAACCTTTGACCTCGGTCAGCCCATACCGCGACGAACTGGGTATCGCGCATGATGCTGTGGTGGCGCTTTACTCCGGGAATATGGGCCAGAAGCAGGGGCTGGAAATTATGTCGGATGCGGCATCTCTTCCTCAATGTAAATCCATCCAATTCGTGTTTTGCGGCAATGGGCCTGGTCGCAAAGGGCTTGAACAGGCGTGCGTCAAACTAACCAACGTTCGATTTCTCGATTTGCAGCCAATGAATCGTCTTGGTGAACTTTTGGGACTGGCAGATATTCACCTGTTACCTCAACGGGCGGATGCAGCAGATCTCGTGATGCCCTCCAAATTGACGGGAATGCTCAGCAGCGGTCGCCCGGTGGTGGCAACAGCGGGAACAGGGACTGAATTGGCGACGGTGGTCGAGCAATGCGGCTTGACCGTGTTTCCCGGTGACTCGAAGGCGTTTGCAGATGCGCTCCATGAACTCGCGAGCGATCCGGATCGCCGTGTAACGCTGGGGCGGCAAGCGCGAACTTTCGCGGAGGATCGCTTGGCAAAGGAAGCCGTATTGCAACGCTTCGAGCAGGATCTGATCGATTGCGTCACACAACACAAGCTGGCTCGGTCACCAGCGGCCTGACGAACTCCCGACGAAATCAGCAAATCACAACAACGCCCAATTCTACGACCACTGCGCGCGCTGCACGGGGCGACAATCGATTCAATGCGCTGCTTCGTCGGGCAGCACGCTTTCATAGTTGTAATTGGTGTAGCGATAACGCCCGTACTTGTACGTGCCATAGCCGCGCTTGTTGGTGCTCATTCCATTGAGCAAAACACCGGTAGCGGCTTTTCCACCTAAAGCCAGGCGGCGTGTGCTTTCGCGCAATTCGCCCATCGTCGAGACATCCGACCTCGCTACCAGCAGCACCGTTCCGCTATAGGTAGCCAGCGTTGCAGCATCAGCGGCGACCAGAACTGGCGGCGAATCGATGACGATCAGGTCGTAGCTTTCAGACAGCTTGTCGATGGCGCTACGGAACGACTCGGATTCGAGCAACTCAGCCGGATTCGGAGGCAATTGACCGGTGGCCAGGAAGTCCAAATTAGTGACAACTTGTCTATGCACAGTCTGTTGAACGGTCAGGCTTCCCGCAATCAATTCGGAAAGACCACCATGCCGTTGCAAACCCAAATATTGATGCTGGTGACCTCGCCGCAAGTCGGCGTCCATCAAAAGCGTGCGCTTTCCGGCTGCAGCCATGAGTGCAGCGAAGTTGACCGTGACGAAGCTTTTACCAACGCCAGGCGTCGGACCGGTGACCATCACGCGGTTATTCGGCGCTTCTAGCATGGCGAATTGCATTGCCGTACGAAGACTTCGCAAGCTTTCTACGGCCTGATCGTCCGGATGCTCGACAGCCAGCAGCCGCACCCCGGTTGCGCCGGTGAAACGTCGCTTGGTGATGGCTTCCTGCGCGCCGCTGAGCGGAATGCTCGTGAATACCGGTAGTGCCGTGTTCGCTTCAACCTCGTGCGGGTCGCGAATCCTCTGCTCCACAAAAAAGCTCCTGATGAAAGCAGCCGCAACACCCAAAAACAAGCCCAGGATCAAAGCCATGCCCACGATGGTCGCGGACTTCGGTTTGACAGGGTAACGCGGCACAACCGCGTCATCGAGCAGTCGCACAGTGCCGACCTTGCCCTCTTTGACCAATTGAAGTTGCAATGCGTTGTTGACTAACGATTGATAAAGCTCACTGTTGACCTTGACGTCGCGCTCCAACCGAACTGCATCCTGTTGAACCGCCGGCAGGCCTTTGATTCGGGATTGAATACCACCGATATCGCGCGAAAGCGCGGCAATTTGGGCATCCAACGCCTGCATGGTCGGATGATTTGCAGTGAAGCGCCCTTCCAGATCACGCCGCTTTTGTTGCGCCTCGAGCAATTTGGTCTGCCGATCGACAGACTCGCCGAGAACCAGGCGCGCCTGCTCGTCGAAGGCCACCGTACCGGTCTTTTCCCGGAATTGGTTGTATGCCTGTTCGGAAGCCTCGAGCTGGCGCTTGTACTGCGGGAGTTGGACATCCAGAAATGCCAACGTCTTTTGCGCCTCGGCCGCCTTGCGCTCGACGTTTTGCTGCACATACTGATGACCGATAGCATTCAGAACCTCGGTCAGGCGATATGGATTGGTATCTTGCAATGTAGCGCTGATAATTCCCGAAGCTTTGCCTCTTTCGGTGAGGACGAGCGCTGTTTGCAAGTTCTCGATCGTGCTTTCTCTGGAGGCGCGGTTGACGACAAAATTAGCTCCGGGTTGACCGTCGAGCCTGGTAATCATGATTTCCACCGGACCGTCCGGAGACTCGGTGGCGAGTAGCTGCCCAACGGAGCCACTCAACGGCGTTGTCCAGCCCGTGTGTTGAACCAGATACCTCCCCTCGCCCTGTGCCTCGACAATGAATTGCCCGGGGATACTCGTGGGCGGAAGATCGAATTGAGCCACTTCGATGCGCTCGGTGCCGGACACGTAACCAGTAAGCCCGAACATTCCGGGTTTGGAGAGGTGCTCGGCACGACGCGCGAGCCACCCTCCGATCAAGGGCACATAGCGCGGCGATGCACTGATATAGAGCTTGGTCTGATCCACCGCCTTGCCCAGGATCATTCGTGACCTGAGAATCTCCATTTCAGAGGTGGCTGCGGTTTTGACGTTGAAGAGGCTGCCGGCCTCAGCGAGAAAACTCTTGTCAGCCGTGCCGTCGGAGTCTTCTACCTGAATCAGAATATTGCTTTCGTAAACGGGTCGCGTCAACACGGCATAGGCAACTCCGAGCGCCACCACGATGACTGTGACCAACGCGACAAGCCATTTATTGGCACTCAAAATCTCGAGGTAATGCCCAAGGTCGAGTTCATCGCTCGTAGCCGGCGTCATTCCCACAGTCTCCTGAGGAAAAAAGGACGATGTCGGCGGCGTGTTGGAAGAGGTTGTGTTCATCAGCTGGAAACTCGTGAAATTTTGTCAACCCAATGCTTGACGCCCTGCTCGATCAGCGACAGGGCCTGCACGAAGTTGCTGCGCGAAGCCCGATAAGGGTCCGGCACGTCCACCGCTGCACCATTGGCAACGCGATAGACACGTCCGTTGGTGAACGGATACATCTTTTCAATTATCTGACGCTGAGTGGCCTCCATGACCAGGATCAGGTCGGCCCTCTGGCACATGTCGAGGTTGATCTGCCTTGCCCGGTGCTTGTCTATATCGATCCCGCGTTCATGCATCAATTCGCGCACTGTCTCATCGGCGCCATAGCCGACCATCGCGCCCAACCCCGCTGATTCGACATAAAGCGTGGGCAGATGCGCCGCGAGCAAGCCCTCGGCCATCGGACTGCGGCAAATATTGCCAGTGCAAATGGTAAGAATGCGTTGAATCGACAAGCGGAAACTCCATCAGCGCCGCAGATCGCGAATCGAATTGGCCGTGTTGGTCGAAGGAATAATCAAGTTGACGATCCGGCTCCACATGACCAATGCAACCGGATCGACATAGACAACGTCCTTCGGCTGTAGTTGAAATTTTTCAGCCAGCGCAAGCGCTGTGGCAGTCCGCGCATCCAGATGGAAGATCGACTGTCCGCCGCGCGGCTCGTTGCGGATGACATAAATCTGCCGCGGATTGGCCGTTCCCAGATTCGGGCCACCCACTTTGGACAGCGCGTCGTTGAGGCTCAGGCGTCCGTTCCGCATCAAAACAGCCGAAGGCTGCTGAACTTCGCCCATGACCGAGACTTCGCTTTCGTCGCGATTTCTCACCGTGAGCAAATCACCGTTGCGCAGCGGGATCCGGGTCGGATCTATGCCCGCTTCCGTCAACGCGACAAGGTCGATACGCGTGGTCTTGCCGTTTCGCGTGAGGGTGACATAAGACCGGTCCCCCTGAGCAGTGATACCTCCCGAACGCGTGATCGCCTCGGGCAAGGTCATCGGAATATCGGTGAATACGAGCAAGCCGGGCGTTTTGATCTCACCTTCTATGTAAGCGCGTTTACTGCGAAATGCCTGCACCCGCACGTTGATCTGCGGATCCTTGAACACCCTTGCCAACCGTTTGGTCAGGACATTTTCGAGTTCCTGAACGGTCATTCCCTCGGCCTTCAAAGAGCCTGCGTAGGGAAAGCTCAGTTGGCCGGTGTTGGAGATGATGAAGCCGGGCGCAGGTGAAATGCTGGCCGGATCGGCTACGGTCGTCGCCGGAATCTGGCTGGAAACGAGTTCCGGATGGTCGTACACCACGATACCCACCACGTCGCCGGCGCCGAGGCGATAGTCTTCGGTCTTTCCAAGCAACGACATGACATCGGGTGTCACCCCGTTGCTCACCAACGCAGCGGCCTGCATTTTCGCCACCAGGTCATAGGTGATCGGTGTAATCGCAGCCTCAGGCGGCTTGTCGCCCGGTGCCAAATCAGCGGGATTGACATCGGGACTGCGAGTGTCCGCCAGGCCTCCGTCTGTATAAGCGAAGCCGGGCCCGATCGCAGTACAACCCTGAATCAACACAGCCATGCCAAGCAACGACAACGCGGCGCAGCGGTAAAAAATTCGTTTCAAACTCAAACTCCCCAGTACCCGGAAAGGTAATACTTTCTGACGCATCTTTAACTGTAACACAATGCGACTGAACCGCGATCTCTTTATCGTAATAGGTCGAACGGCCTACCGAGTAAGTGAAATATTCCTCAAGCGACCTGCGTTTGGGCAGCCTGCTTCCAGGCGGCAGTTGCTTCAACCGCATCATCACGCGCTTCAGCCAGACGCGCCAACGCGGTCCAAGCCTGCCGCTTGAGTGTCTCATCCGACAAATGCGGTGTCGCCTGTAGCAGCAGTTGCCTTGCCTTTCCCCACAACTGGCGCTTCAGACAAGCCATTCCCGCCAGATACTGCAAATGCGGGTCGCGAGGATCGTTTTGCTGCGCCGCCTCGATGCGCGACAACCAGTTCGAGTCGATTGTGGACAACCCGGGCTCCAGGGCGCGTGCCAGTTTGATGCGAAGTGTTGCATCCGGTTGTTGCGACTGGGCAACGATTCGATCCCAAACCGGCAGCAACCAATCCCGGGACAACGCGGCATCCCCGCCTCTAGCCATCAACAAGCCGGCGCCATGCATCGCGACTTCGGGCATCGACCGCTCTGCCGTATCCAGGCTAGACCAGACGCGGACCAACTGCGCCTCGTCGATCGCGCCGGACAGACCCTCCATCGCGAGTTCGCGCAGGATGCTTTGAGCTGTCGCTTTTGAAAACGCGCTGTGTTTGGCCAACAGCCGCGCCGTCTCCAGCGCCTGCAGCGCCTGCCCGGACTGCCGGCAAGCCTTCAACCTCAATCTCAGCGCGAGTGTTCTGCGCTGCGCGCCTTGCGGCAAGTCGGCGAGCTGCCGCAGCGCCTCTTCGGGATGGTGATCTTGCAACGCCCAATACGCCGCGCGAAGCTGAATCCCTTCCCGGGTTTCCGGGCTGACCGAAGACGCCGAACCTGCCGCGCCCGCCGCACCCGTTTCGAGCGCCAGGCCCAAATGCAATTCGCGCGCATCTGCATCCTGAAGCGACTGAGCACTTTCCGCGGCCAACAAATGTGCGACCGCGCGCAGTTGTTGGGCATGCGCAGGCCCGGTTCCCAGTTCGGCCAGCGCCTTCTCCTGAAGCAGCGCCGCATCGGCCGCCTTGCGGGCGCGGGAGAAGCGACCCGCCGCGATCTGAACGATCGCATCGAGCAGATGCACATGCAACGCACGCTCCTTCTGCTGGGTGCGCCATCGCCGGGCCTGTACCGGCAGCGAGAACAGCGCAGAGAGTGCCCGCAGCGCGAGATGCAGGACGACAAATGAGACAGCCAGCCCCAGCAGCACCAGATTGAGCGACAGATCGACCCGCCACGGCGGCCAGAAAACAGTGATGGTTCCATCGTTGTTGCCGGCGAAAAGAGCCACCATCGCGGCGGTGGCGAACAGCGCCAGCAGCCACAGCGCAGCACGCATCAACGCCCCGCTGCAGCCGTCGCCAGGGCGGCGAGCGTGTCGTCGATGCGCGGCGGCTCCACCGCCCGAACCTGCGCCTGCAATTGCTGCAGCGATGTGGCTGCAGCCTGCACCCGGCGTGACGCAGGGTCGAAGTAGCGGTTCAGCGAACTGGTCACCGAGGAAATTTCGCTGCGCGCCGTATCGGTCCGGCGCGACAAAAGCGCCAGTCGCACACTGAGCAGTTTGAGCTTCAGGTTTTCGCGCAGAAAGAACAATTGGTCCGGCGAGAGCAAAACCGCTTCGGGCCGGTCGATCCGCCCAACTCGCACCAGCGAACGCATTTCCTGGCGAATGGCGCCGAGCGCACGCGCCCAGAACGGTGCGTCCGCGGGTACCGGCTCCAGGGAATCCACATCGGCGCGACCACCGGTGCCCACCGTGTTGAGGGGTGGCAACTGCTCCACGCCGCGCATCAATTCGTCGACAGTCTGTAACGCGGCAGTGCTGTCGCTGCTGGCGATCGAACGGATGCGATCGGCATCGTGCGCGATCGCGCGCTGCAACGGCGCGAGGCGCGGCTGGGCAGCCCGACCGATGCGCTCGCTGGCCGATCGGAGCGCCGCCAGCAATGGCTCGACACTGCCCGTGACCTGCGCCTGCTGCAACGCCAGGCGAACCAGCGATTCGATGTCGACCACCAGGTTGTCATCTCGCGAGCGCGACAGGCTCTGCATGAGCTCTTCGAGTTGGGCGCGCTGGAGCGCCACCTCGGCGATCCGCGTTTCGGCCAGCGCGAGTCGGGCCGACGTGTCCCGCCCCGCCTCCTGCGCTTCACGCGCGAGCGCACTGGCGCCGGTGGCCAGGGCAAGCGACGTCGCACTCTGACGAGCCAGGTTCTCCTGCATGCCCACCACTTTTTGCCAGGCCAGCACGGCGATCACGAGCGCCAATAGCGCGAGGAGCACGGACAGCGCCACGAGCCATCGCCGCAGCGGCGCCGCGACCATCGATTCGACGGGTCCGGCCAATACAGCTTGCGAGTCCGGCTCGCGCGCCATACCGGCGCGCACGGCCCGCTCCGGCGGCCCTGCGGCTGCCCCGTCGGCAGCGTGTCCGACGGCATTTCCGGGCCCGCCGGCAGGCAGGGAAGCGGCTGCACTCATGCTATCGATTCTATCGACGCGACCAGCGTTTCCAAGCGTGGATCGCACACGTGCACCGGGTCGAATCCGGCGTTGCGCGCGGCGGCGGCGATTCTTGGATGGGTTGCAATCGCCCGCATGTGCTGCCACGGCAGATGCGGCAGCCACGCTTTCAAATTGGCGACCGCCTGCGAGCTGCTGAAGAGCCAGACCGAGCCATCACAAGCGGCACTTTCGGCCATTCGGCGGTCGGCAGGACGCCAATCGGGCACCAGCCGTCGATAGGTCACTGCCGTCTCGCAAACGGCGCCTGCGTCCACGATTTGGCGGGCCAGCCAGTCGCGCCCGGTCGGTCGATCGGCCATGTCGCCGCCACGCAACAAAAGGACGCGATCGCCGGCGCGCAATTGCGGCGCCACCAGCGGCCACAAGGCTTCGGAATCGAAACGGCCCGCCGCGACGGGAGGCCGATCGATCAGCGCAGCAGGAACGCCGGCCGAGATCAACGCACGGGCAGTGCCCGGACCGGTTGCCCAGCAACGCGGGATGTCTTCTTCGAACAGCTCGGACGCTATTTTATTGATAGCTTTCTGCGCACGTCCAGTGGTCGTTTCAGCCACTTTTGTTTCAAAGAAATAGCTGGCAGCGGCGGCGCTCACGAACATCAGCGCACGAAAGGCACCCGCCGCCGCGCGATGCGCCCGCATGGCTTCGAGCGCGGCTTCGCCGGCCGGCGCGATCCCGATCAGCGGCAACGCGACCGCATCGACGCCGGCCGCTTTCAAATCGTTCACCCAGCGCTGCGCCTCCCGGGCAGGGCGGGTCACTATCACGCGCGGCGTCGAGGTCATGCGATCGTTCAGCTTTGAGGCCGGTTGCAACGGAACGCGCGACGCGCTCAGCGTGCGCCAGCGTTTTGCAACGCGCGGGCGACCCGGCAGCCCAGCGCATCGGCCGCGCCGAAGTCGGCAATCGCGGCTTCGGCATCCGCGCGCACCAGGGGCGCAGTGGTTTGCGGGTCGCCCCAGGCTGCGTCGATCCGCAGCCGGTCGCCACCCTGCCAGCGCGCATGCGCGGCCAGCGGCATCGAGCAACTGCCACCCATCGTGCGGCTCACCGCGCGCTCGGCCGTCGTCGCGAGCCAGGTCGGGCGATCGGCCAGCGCACCGAGCGTTTCGGCCAAATCTGAATGATCGGCCCGAATCTCGATCCCGAGCGCGCCCTGGCCCGCTGCCGGCAGCATCTGGTCCGGCTCGAAGCGCGCCCGAATGCGCTCCTCGAGCCCGAGCCGCATCAGTCCCGCAGCCGCCAGCACGATGGCGTCGTAGCGCCCTTCGTCGAGCTTGCCGAGGCGGGTATCCAGATTGCCGCGCAACGGCTCGATTCGCAGGTCGGGGCGCAGTGCGCGCAGCAGCACCGTTCTGCGCAAGCTCGATGTTCCGACCACCGCGTCCTGCGGCAAATCGGCCAGACTGGCGAAGTGGTTCGAAATCCAGGCGTCGCGCGGATCTTCCCGGGCCAGTACGCACGCCAATGCGAAAGCCGGCGCCAGCGCCATCGGCACGTCCTTGAGCGAATGCACGGCCATGTCGGCGCGGCCGTCGGCGACCGCGGTTTCGAGCTCCTTGACGAAGAGGCCCTTGCCGCCCACCTTGCTGAGCGATCGGTCCAGGATCCGGTCGCCGAGCGTGGTCATGCCCAGCAGTTCGACCGTGTGGCCCTGCGCTTCGAGCAGCGCTTTCACATGCGTTGCCTGCCAAATTGCGAGCCGGCTTTCGCGGGTCGCGATCACGAGATTGCTCAAGCGCTGAAACGTCCAGAATCGCCGTCGGGCGGGCCTCAAATGCTAGCATGCTGCGTTGCAGCAATCACGCGGCGGCATGGATCGGCGGCACCGATCTTGCTGGCGAATTGGTCGGTTTCGCCGGGTACGTTGGCGAGCCGTTTCCGAGCGAGGAATTTCAGTTGAAAACGTCAAAGAATCGCCCCCCCAAGAGCAGCCCCAAGATTCTGTCCGAGGCGGACGATCAGCCGTTGATCGACGACATTCGTCTTCTGGGACGCATCCTCGGCGACGTGATCCGCGAACAGGAAGGCGATGCCACCTTCGACCTGGTCGAGCAAATTCGAACCCTGTCGGTCGCTTTCCGGCGCGATGCCGACCACGGTGCCGACCGGGCGCTGAAAAATTTGTTGAAGGGCCTGAGCGCGGCAGAAACCGTGCGCGTGATCCGTGCGTTCACCTATTTCAGCCATCTGGCGAACCTCGCGGAAGACCGGCATCTGATCCGGCGCCGTACCGAGGCCGCCCGCGTCGGCGATATGGAAGAAGGCACTTTGGAAGTGGCCCTGGCACGCATTCACAAAGCCGGCATCGACGATGCGCAGATCGCGCAAACGCTCGCCGGCGCCTATGTGTCGCCGGTGCTCACGGCGCATCCGACCGAAGTGCAGCGCAAGAGCATCCTGGACGCCGAACGCGGCATCGCGCACCTGCTGGTCGCGCGCGACGAGGTCGTGCAGCGCCAGCGCATTTACGCGGGCGGCAAGGACGCGCTCACGCCAATCGAGTTCGCCGCCAACGAAGACCAGTTACGCACCCGTGTCACCCAGCTCTGGCAAACGCGCTTGCTGCGCTACACCAAGCTCACAGTGATGGACGAGATCGAAAACGCGCTGAGTTATTACGAAGCGACCTTTCTGCGCGAAATCCCGCGGGTGTATGCCGATCTCGAAAGCGCACTCGGGAATTCGCTCGAAGATGGCAAGGCAGCGCCCGAAGTCGCCACCTTTTTGCGCATGGGCCAGTGGATCGGCGGCGACCGCGACGGCAACCCGAATGTCAGCGAGCAAACCCTCGAATACGCGCTGCGCCGCCAGTGCGAAGTCGCGCTGCGCCACTATCTGACGGAAGTGCATTTCCTCGGTGGCGAGCTGTCTTTGTCGGCCACCCTGATCGACGTGTCGGTCGAAATGCAGGCGCTCGCCGAACGTTCGCCCGACCCGAGCGAGCACCGCCACGACGAGCCCTACCGCCGCGCACTCACGGGCGTTTATGCGCGCCTTGCGGCGAGCTTGCGCGACCTGACCGGCGGCGAGGCCGCGCGGCATGCGGTCGCCCCGCAGAACCCATACAAACATGCCGAAGAATTTCTGGCCGACCTGCGCACCATCGAAGAATCGCTGCGCGAAAAACATGGCAGTGCATTGGTCGCGCAACGGTTGGCGCCATTGATCCGCGCGGTCGAAGTGTTCGGCTTTCATCTGGCGACCGTCGATTTGCGCCAAAGCTCCGACAAGCACGAAGTCGTGATGGCCGAACTGCTCGCGAACGCCCGGATCGAATCCGACTACAGCGCGCTGGCCGAAGACGACCGCGTGACGCTGCTGCTCGAACTGCTCGACGACGCGCGCGCCTTGCGCATCGCCGATGCCGACTACTCGCCGCTGGCGCAAAGCGAACTCGCGATCTTCGCGGCTGCGAGAGTCGCGCGCGCGCGCTACGGCGCCGCTGCGATCCGGCACTACATCATCAGCCACACCGAGACCGTGAGCGACCTGCTGGAGGCGCTCCTGCTGCAAAAAGAAGCGGGTCTGCTGCGCGGCCGGCTGGCAGGCGGTGAGCCAGCGCCAGGCGCCACATCGGGCGAAGCACACTGCGACCTCATCGTGGTGCCGCTGTTCGAGACCATCGACGATCTGCGCAACGCCGCGCCGATCATGCGCGCGTTTTATGCGCTGCCCGGCATCGCGCCGATGGTCAAGCGCTCGGGCGCGATGCAGGACGTGATGCTCGGCTACAGCGACAGCAACAAGGACGGCGGCATTTTCACGAGCAACTGGGAGCTCTATCGCACCGGCGTCGCACTGGTCGCGCTGTTCGACGAGATGGCGCTGAACGACACCGGGGGCCCGCCCGTGCGCTTGCGGATGTTCCATGGCCGCGGCGGCACGGTCGGCCGCGGTGGCGGTCCGAGCTACCAGGCGATTCTGGCCCAACCACCGGGCACCGTGCGCGGTCAGATCCGGCTGACCGAGCAAGGCGAAGTAATCGGCTCCAAATACGCGAACCGCGAAATCGGCCGGCGCAATCTCGAAATGCTGGTGGCCGCCACGCTCGAAGCGACCCTGCTGCCGCCGGCCAAGGCGGCGCCCCGGCCCTTCCTCGACGCCGCCGCCGAACTGTCGATCGCCAGCATGACCGCCTACCGGCGCTTGGTCTACGAAACACCGGGCTTCGTCGATTATTTTTTCGGCGCGACACCGATCCGCGAAATCGCCCAGCTCAACATCGGCTCCCGCCCGGCATCGCGCAATCCGAGCCAGAAAATCGACGATCTGCGCGCCGTGCCGTGGAGTTTCAGCTGGGGCCAGTGCCGGCTCACGTTGCCCGGCTGGTACGGCTTCGGTTCGGCGATCGAGCAGTTCCTCGAAGGCGGCGGCGTTGAAGTTGGCGGTGACTACAAGAGCAAAAAGCCCAAAAAGAGCGGTAAAGCAACCGATCGCAAATCACGGCTGCTATTGCTGCAGCGCATGCATGCCGAGTGGCCGTTCTTCCGCACCCTGCTGTCCAACATGGACATGGTGCTGGCCAAAAGCGATCTCGCGCTCGCAGCGCGCTACGCCGAACTGGTGGCCGACAAGAAGCTGCGCACCAAGGTGTTCTCGATGATCGAAGCCGAATGGCACCGCGCATCGAACGCGCTCAATCTCGTGACCGGCGCGAAGCAGCGGCTCGAAGACAACGCCGAAATGCGGCGCTCTATCGCCTACCGCTTTCCTTACATCGATCCGCTTCACCATCTGCAGGTCGAGCTGATGCGCCGCTTTCGCGCGGGCGAGCAAAACGACCGGCTGCAACGCGGCATTCACATCTCGATCAACGGTGTGGCGGCGGGGCTGCGCAATACAGGCTGAAACTTGCCCATCCGGCTTTCTGAGAGAAAGTAGGGATTGCTAAGCAGGTATTGATATGTATCTTGCCCGAGTTTAGACTGCTGGCATGAACCTCCAATGCCCTAAATGTGTCAGCACCCATCTGGCCAAGAACGGCCGCAGCCGCCATGGACATCAGCGCTACGTGTGCCGCCAGTGCAAGGCCACCTTCGGGGAGGCTGATCATCGGCGCATTGACGAGGCGAAGAAAGAGGATGCGCTTCGCCACTACGCCGAGGGGGTTGGCCTGCGCGCGATCGAGCGCCTGGTGGGCGTGAGTCACAACTCGGTGGCGAACTGGGTGCGCGAGGAGGTTGCCGGCAAGGCGCTGGCGCGCGTTGATGCGGCAGACATCCAGTTTGTCGAGGCCGACGAGATGTGGAGCGACGAGGGTAAAAAAAACAGCCTCTCTGGCTCTGGTGGGCTGTTGATCGCACTACCCGCAGAGTTCTCGGCTGGACGCTGGGTGATCGTGACACCCGAGCGGCCCGAGCTCTGGGTGCGCAGACTCCTCATGGCCCTGGGCTCACTTACTGCACCGACCACTGGCAGTGCTACGGCTCGATCTTCCCCGCAGCCCAGCACATCCGCAGCAAAGCGCACACACACCACATCGAGAGCATGAACAACCAGCTGCGCTGCTATCTGGCCCACGCGCGGCGAAAGACGCACCGCTACACCAAGCAAGAGCGCGCAGAACATGAGAGATTCCCTGCTGTTTATCTTCCAGCGCAAACTGTGCTGCCCGCTCCAACCGGCCAGCGGCAAGGTCCTTGACAACGAGCGACTCGGGGGTGCACGGGTATCAATACCTATTTAGCAGTCTCCACTTTTCATTCAAAATCTCGGAACGGTCCGCCATCCGGGTCGATTCGCTCGGCTAAAGTCCCACAGTCCATGAATACCCCAGCTCTCCAACGCGCGTTTTTTCTTTTTCTGCTCGCCGCCGTCACAGTCGCCTTTTGCTGGGTGCTGATGCCGTTTTTCGGCGCGGTGTTCTGGAGCGTGGCGCTTGCGATCTCGTTCACGCCGCTCTTCAGGCGGATGCGGCGCGCGATGCCCGGCAAGCCGACGCTTGCGGCCCTCGCGACGCTCGCAATTTGCCTCGTTATCGTGATCATTCCGTTGATTCTGATCGGCATTTCGCTGGTGCAGGAAATCGCGCTGGTGCGGGACAACATCAAATCGGGGCAAATCAATTTTGCGAGCTACCTGCAGCAGATCCTCAATGCCGCGCCGAGCTGGCTGACGAATCTGATCAATCGCTTCGACCTCGGCGATATGACCATGTGGCAACAACGCATCGCAAAGGGCGCGGCGCAAACCAGCCAGGTGGTCGCGTCGCAAGCACTGGCGATCGGCCAGAACACATTCGAATTTCTGGTGAGCTTTTTCGTGATGCTCTATTTGCTGTTTTTTCTGCTGCGCGACGGCTCGGTGCTTTCGCACCGGGTGCGCCGCGCGCTGCCACTGGCCGAAGATCAGACCAATGCGTTGCTGAGCAAGTTCACCACGGTAATCCGCGCCACCATCAAGGGCAACGTCGCGGTGGCGCTGGTGCAGGGCACCCTCGGCGGCATCGCGTTCTGGTTTCTGGACGTCCAGGGCGCCCTGCTCTGGGCGGCTTCGATGGCGATGTTGTCGTTGTTGCCGGCGATCGGGGCGGCCCTGATCTGGGGACCGGTCGCGATCTACTTTCTGGCGGTCGGTGAGATTTGGCAAGGCGTGGCGCTCGCGATTTACGGTGGGCTGGTGATCGGCTCGGTCGACAATGTTCTGCGACCGATTCTGGTCGGCAAGGAAACCCAGATGCCCGATTACGTCGTGCTGTTGTCGACCATCGGCGGTATCGCGTTGATCGGCATCAACGGCTTCGTCATCGGCCCGACGATCGCGGCGCTGTTCATGGCCTGCTGGAGCCTGTTCGCCGACGATGCGCATCCCGAGCAGCCACCGGGCCCCTCGGGCGAGAGACTCGACAGGTCAGACTGACCCCGGCGCGGCCCACCAACCGTCGCCGAAGCGGCCCTGCAAGAACGCCACGAAGCGCGACACTTTTCCAGGCACCAGCTTGGGAGACGGAAACACGGCGTGAATTTCCTGCTCGGCCAGGGCGTGATCGGCGAGCACTTCCACCACTTCGCCCTCGGCCAGCGAGTGGCTCGCCACGTAGCGCGGGATCAAGGCGATGCCGAGCGCATCGCGCGCCGCGACCAGCACCGCCGACACGCTGTTCGAGCGGAGGCGCGCCGACACCGGCACCGACACCGCCTCGCCGCGCGGCGTGCGCAACTGCCACACATCGTCGCCGACCACGCTGCTGTAGATCAAAGCGGTATGTCCGCTCAGGTCTTGGGCCCGGCTCGGCGTTCCCAGACGGCGCAGATAGGCCGGCGCCGCGACCATCACCCAGGGATTGCGCCCGAGCGAGCGGGCACCGAGCGATGAATCGGCGAGCTTGCCCATTCGAATCGCGACGTCGATGCCCTGCGCGACCAGATCGACGTAGCGGTCGTCGAACGACAGATCGAGTTGCACTTGCGGATGGCGGCGCATGAATTCGAGCGCGAGCGGCACCACCACGCGGCGCCCGAAGGCGACCGAACTGCCGATCCGCAGCAAGCCCTGCGCCTGCGACTGGCGCAACTGCACCAGGCTTTCGGCTTCCTGCGATTCGCGCACGATCAGCTTGCACTTGTCGTAATACAGCGCGCCGGCTTCGGTGAGGCTCACGCCGCGGGTGTTGCGGTTGAGCAGCCGCACGGCGAGCCGGGCCTCGGTCGCTGCGACCTGCTTCGTGACCGTCGGCTGGGTGGTGTTGAACTCGAGCGCGGCTTTGGAAAAGCTGCCGGTCTCGACCACGCGAACGAACATTTCCATGGCGAGCAGGCGATCCATGGCCGAATCGTAGCGCGGTATTCCCGTTTGGAATAGCGTTTATGGTCGTGCGCCGCCTTCCGCAAACCCGACCGCACGCCTAGAGTCGGTGCCATCGAACTTTCAACCCGAGGAGACAACGAAATGGCAAAGATGACCGCAGCCCAGGCTGCCGTGCTGGTGATGGAAAAAGAAGGCGTGACGCAGGCCTTCGGCGTGCCCGGCGCCGCGATCAATCCGCTCTACTCGGCGCTGCGCAAACAAGGCACGATCTCGCACATCCTCGCGCGGCACGTCGAGGGCGCTTCGCATATGGCCGAGGGCTACACCCGCGCCGTCGCGGGCAACATCGGCGTGTGCATCGGCACGTCGGGTCCGGCCGGCACCGACATGATCACCGGGCTCTATTCGGCAAGCGCCGATTCGATTCCGATTCTGTGCATCACCGGCCAGGCGCCGCGCGCGCGGCTGTACAAGGAAGACTTTCAGGCGGTCGACATCGAATCGATTTCCAAGCCGGTCACCAAATGGTCGGTGACGGTGCGCGAACCGGGCCAGGTGCCGCAGGTTTTTCAACACGCATTCCACCTGATGCGCTCGGGTCGTCCGGGCCCCGTGCTGATCGATCTGCCGTTCGACGTGCAAATGGCGCAGATCGAGTTCGACATCGACAGCTATGAGCCGCTCAAGCCCTACAAGCCGGCTGCGACGCGCGCCCAGATCGAAAAGGCGATCGCGATGCTCAACGCAGCCGAGCGGCCGTTGATCGTCGCGGGCGGCGGCATCATCAACGCCGACGCGAGCGATCTGCTGGTGCGCTTCGCCGAAGCCGTCAACGTGCCGGTAATCCCGACGTTGATGGGCTGGGGCACGATCCCCGACGACCATGTGCTGATGGCCGGCATGTGCGGTCTGCAGACCAGCCACCGCTACGGCAACGCGACCATGCTGGCCAGCGACTTCGTGCTCGGCATCGGCAATCGCTGGGCCAATCGGCACACCGGCTCGGTCGAGGTCTACACCAGGGGCCGCAAATTCGTTCACGTCGACATCGAGCCGACCCAGATCGGCCGCGTGTTCACGCCCGATTTCGGCATCGTCTCCGATGCGAAAGCGGCGCTGGAAATGTTCGTCGAAGTCGCCGAGAAAATGAAAAAGGCTGGCAAGCTGCCCGACCGCAAGGACTGGGTCAACGACTGCAAGAAGCGCAAGAAAACGCTACTGCGCAAAACCAACTTCCCCGACGTGCCGATGAAGCCGCAGCGCGTGTACCAGTGCATGAACAACAACTTCGAGCAAGGACACGACCTACGTCAGCACCATCGGCCTGTCTCAGATCGCCGCCGCACAGTTCCTGCACGTCTACAACCCGCGCCACTGGATCAACTGCGGTCAGGCCGGCCCGCTGGGCTGGACCGCATCGGCCGCGCTCGGGGTTCGCGCCGCCGACCCGACGCGCAAGATCGTCGCGCTCTCGGGCGACTACGACTTCCAGTTCATGATCGAAGAGCTGGCCGTCGGCGCACAGTTCAAGCTGCCCTATGTCCATATCGTGGTCAACAACAGCTATCTCGGCCTGATTCGCCAGAGCCAGCGCGGCTTCGAAATGGACTATTGCGTGCAGCTCGCGTTCGACAACATCAATGCCGACAAGGACGCCGGCATCGAAAAGGAATACGGTGTCGATCACGTCAAGGTCGTCGAGGGTCTCGGTTGCAAGGCGATCCGGGTGCGCAAGCAGGAAGAAATGGCGCCGGCGATCAAGCGCGCAGAAAAGCTCATGGCCGAATTCAGCGTCCCGGTCGTGATCGAAGTGATGCTCGAGCGCGTCACCAACATCGCGATGGGCACCGAGATCGATAACATCACCGAATTCGAACCACTTGCCGAGGGCAAGGAAGACGCGCCGACGGCTGTGGGGGTGGCGATGCTGGATTAATCGGAATCGGACGCAAATCCGGGCAGCCGAACGCGAAGAACGCAAAGGTTTCGCGAAGGGCGCAAAAGGGAATTCAAGATTTTCCTTATGTTTTTTTCGCGTCCTTTGCGGTGATTTCGCGTCCTTCGCGTTCGGCTGCCCGCTTTAGACATTTCCAGGAGACACCCCATGCCCAAATTCGCCGCCAACCTCACGATGCTCTTCACCGAGCTGCCTTTCATGGAACGCTTCGAGGCTGCAGCCAAAGCAGGCTTCGACGCGGTCGAGTACCTTTTTCCCTATCCGTTCAAAAAGGAAGATCTGGCCGCTGCGCTCGAAGCCAATGGACTGAAGCAGGTGCTGCACAACCTGCCCGCCGGCGACTGGGACGCGGGCGAGCGCGGGATCGCATGCCTGCCCGATCGCAAGGATGAATTCAAAAAAGGTGTCGCCACCGCGATCGACTATGCGAAAGCGCTGGCCTGCCCCACGCTCAACGTGCTCGCGGGCAAATTGCCAGCGGGTGCTTCAGCGAAGGATGTGCAGCCGACATTGGTCGAGAACCTGCGCTATGCCGCGAAAGAACTGAAGGCTGCGGGCATCGCTTTCGTGATCGAGCCGATCAATACCTTCGACATTCCGGGCTTCTTTTTGACCGGAACGAATCAGGCGCTCGCGCTGATCGACGAGGTCGGCTCCGATCACCTGAAGGTGCAATACGACATCTACCACGCGCAACGCATGGAGGGCGAACTAGGCAATACGCTGTCGAAAAACATCGACCGGATCGGCCACATTCAACTGGCCGACAACCCGGGTCGCGGCGAACCCGGTACCGGCGAAATCAATTACGCCTGGCTTTTCAGGCACATCGATTCAATCGGCTACAAGGGCTATATCGGCTGCGAATACAAGCCGCGCGGCAAAACGACCGAAGGACTCGGTTGGCGCGAGACGCTGACCCGGTAAATCAAACCCCCTCACGAGACAAAAGGAACAGCAACATGGCTACCGCACAGAAAATCGGCTTCATCGGCCTGGGCATCATGGGCGTTCCCATGGCCGGGCATCTGCTCGATGCCGGTCACACGCTTTTCGTCAACACGCACGGCGATACGCCCGAAGCGATTTCGTCTAAGTCCACTGTTTGCAAGACCGGAAAAGAAGTCACGGAAAAGGCCGACGTCATCATCATCATGGTGCCGGACACACCAGACGTCGAGAAAGTACTCTTCGGCGAAAACGGCGTCGCTGCGGGGCTGTCGAAAGGCAAGATCGTCGTCGATTGCAGCTCGATCGATCCGATTGCGACCCAGGGTTTTGCCAAGCGCATCGTCGAGATGGGCTGCGGCTATGTCGATGCGCCGGTCTCCGGCGGCGAAGTCGGCGCCAAGGCCGCCAGCCTCACGATCATGTGCGGCGGCGCGCAAGCCACTTTCGACAAGGTCAAGCCGCTGCTCGACAAGATGGGCAAGAACGTCACGCTCGTCGGCGATGCAGGCGCGGGCCAGATCACCAAGGTCGCGAACCAGATCATCGTCGCGCTCAACATCGCCGCCGTAAGCGAAGCGCTGGTGTTCGCGAGCAAGGCCGGCGCCGATCCGGCCAAGGTTCGACAGGCGCTGATGGGCGGCTTCGCTTCGTCGCGCATTCTCGAAGTGCACGGAGAACGCATGATCAAACGCACCTTCGATCCGGGCTTTCGTATCGCGCTGCATCAAAAGGATTTGAATCTCGCAATGCAAAGCGCCCGCGCGATCGGCGTCGCGCTACCGCAAACCGCAGGCGCCGCGCAACTGATGAACGCGTGTGCCGCGCTCGGCTTCGGCCAGTCGGATCATTCCGCCCTGGTGAAGGCGATCGAAGCGCTCGCCGCGCATCCGGTCGCGCCTGACGCGAAATAGCGCGACGCGCCCGCACGTGGGGCGCGGGATTTGCGAGCGCCCCGCAAGCTGCTCGACGCTATATTTTATGTAGCTGTCTGCGCATGACTGGCGGCCATTTCAGACACTTTTTGCTTAAATTAGCACCTGCGTCCGAGGCACGCGAAACACTCAGCGTGCGTCGGCCATCAAGTTCATCGTTTGCACCGAGCTGCGCATGCGCCAGTCCAGAAGGGCCGACAGCATTCGGTCCCGGTCGCTGCGGGACGCCGGCTCATCCCAGAGATTGACGCACTCGCCCGGGTCGGCTTGCAGATCGAACAACTGGCCTTCGTCACTGCCCAGGATATGCACCGCTTTGTGCCGCGCGTCGCGCACCATGCTGAACAACGCCGCGCCGGTCAGCGCGACATCACCGGCCTGTTCGGCGAAGACTCGCTCGCGCGGTGTCCATGGTTCGCCACGCAGTGCGGGCATCAGGCTTTGCGCCTGACATGCGGGCGGCAGCGGCAAGCCGGCCCATTCGAGCACCGTGGCACCCAAGTCGAACAATTGGCATAGCCCGCTCTGGCGCTGCGCCGCGGCGACTTCGCCCGGCGCCCAGACCAGCGCGGGAACCCGCGTGACGCTGTCGTACATCGACCACTTTTGCGAAAGGCCATGGTCGCCCAGGTTGTCGCCGTGGTCGGATGTGAAGATCACGAGCGACTCGTCGAGGTAGCCCTTGCGATCGAGCACCTCGAACAATCGGCCGATCGACTCGTCGATCATCGTCACGTTCGCAAGGTAATAGGCGCGCAACCGGCGCAATTGCTCTTTGGTCGGTGTCGTTGACCACAGCACAGCATCGTGATCGACCTCGCTGTCGTGTTCGCGCTTCTGTTGGAGAAACGCCGGCAGCGCGGCAAGATCGCTCGGCACCGGGTCAGGCACCGGCACGCGCGGATCGGCCAGATAGCGCTCGGCGTACTGCGGCAACGGGTCGTAAGGCGGATGCGGCCCTAGAAAACCGATTTGCATGAACAGGGCATCGGGCTTGGGACGCGTGTCGAGCCACCAGCGCGCGAGGTCGCCGACGAAGAAGTCGGCATGCGATTCCGGCGGCAAGGTCCATTCGAAGGCACCGAGGCGTTGGGCATAGTCGGGGAGCTCGCGGTAGCGTTCGCGGGACGGCTTGACCAGCGATCGCGCGACCAGCGCCTTGTCCCACTCGTCGGCGAACCAGCGGCCTTCGTAATAGCGGTCCTTGTTCTCGGTGACGAAGCGTTCGTGAAAGCCGGCTTTCGCGTCGTAGGGAATCGTGTGCATCTTTCCGACGTTGACGCAGTGATAGCCCTGCGCAGCGAGCGTCGAAACCCAGGTCTTCTGCCAAAGCTGGCCGTTACGCAGGATGCCGGTCGCATGCGGGTAGTAGCCGTTGAACAGGCTCGCGCGCGACGGCACGCAGCTCGGCGCAGTGATGAAGCAATTGTCGAAGCTCGTTCCCTCGCGCACCAGCCGGTCGAGGTTCGGCGTGTGCATATACGGAAAGCCGAGCGCCGCGATCGTGTCGAAGCGCTGCTGGTCGGTGATGATGAGGAAGATGTGTTTGCGCTTCACATTTGAGGCTCCGCAAGAATGTAGTCGCCGCGCCAGTACGCGATCTGCGCGGCAATTTGATGCTCGATCATCGGGCGTCCACCGATGGCGCGCAGTCCGCGCGCGAAGCAGGCCGCCATCAACTCTGTGTCGCGCGCGGCGATGATGTCGAACACACCAGCATCCGCTGGCAACAACGCGGGGTCGAACGGAAGCGGGTCGCCCGCGTGAAGTCCGAGAGAGGTCGCGTTGACGGCCAGGGCGCAATGACGCAACGCGTTTACTTGCGTATCGACCTGCAAGTCGGGAAAAGCGCGCCGCAACGCTCCTGCAAGCTGTTCGGCCCGCCCTAACGCGCGGTTCAGAACATGTAGTTGCGCCACGCCGCTCGCAGCTAGCGCGAAAGCGATCGCAGTACCCGCGCCGCCGGCACCGACGACAACCGCGGATCGACGGCTGTCGAACAAGTCATGCGCCTTCGCCGCCTCCAGAAACCCGACGCCATCGAAACTCTCGCCGGACCAATGCCCGTCGGCGTCGCGCCGCATGGTGTTGACCACGCCGGTTCGCGCGGCTTCGGGTCCGAGTCGACTGCACAAAGTATGGGCCGCGGCCTTATGCGGAATCGTGACGTTGAGCCCCTGCAGGTTCGTCAGGCGAGCGAGCTGGCCGACCGTCGCTGCGAAGTCATCGGGATGCACGCCCAGCGGCACCAGGCACCAGTTGAGCCGCGCCGCGGCGAACGCCGGGTTGTAGACGCTTGGTGCGCGCACATGATCGACGGGATGGGCAAGGATCGGCACCAGCCGGGTGGCACCGCTCAGGTTCATCGGCACCATCTCAGCCCTTCACCGCGCCCGCCGTCAACCCGCTCACGAGGTAGCGTCGCACCAGCATCGAGAACGCCAGCACCGGCGCCATCACCAGCGAACCACCCGCCGCGATCTTGCCCCACTCCCAACCTTCGTAATTCATGAAATTCACCACCGCCACCGGCGCCGTGCGCGCATCGGTTCGGGTCAGTATCAAAGCGAAGAAGAAATCGTTCCAGGCGTAGAGAAAGCACAAGATCGCGGTGGCCGCGATGCCAGCAGTCGCCATCGGCAGCACGATCTCCAGAAAAACGGTGAGCGGTCCGGCGCCGTCCATCAGCGCGGCTTCCTCGAGCGAGGCGGGTACCGCGTCGAAGAAGGGCTGCATCATCCAGATCACCAGCGGCAGGTTGAAGGTCATGTAGATCAGGACGAGGCCGGTGCGCGTGTCGAGCAGGCCGAGCCAGCGGTACGCCAGAAAAAACGGGATCGTGAAGGCTATCGGCGGCGCCATCCGCGTCAGCAGGATCGCGAGCCCGAGGCTGAATTGGCCGCGCCCGGTCCAGCGCGACAACGCGTAAGCGGCGGGCACACCCAGCAGCAATGCAAGCAGGGTCGAGGTAACGCTCGTAACCAGGCTGTTGACGAAGGATTCGGGAAAGCCATCGCGCCACAGTCCGACGTAGTGTTCGAGGGTGGGAACGAAAAAGAGCCGCGGCGGAAACTCGAGGATCAACGGCGTCGGCTTGAACGACAACTGCAGCAGCCAGAGGAAGGGCAGCAACATCAAAAGCAGGAGCAGCGGTACGGCCCATCGCGCGATGGGCTTGAGAACCTTGCGAGTCTTGCGCGGCGCGCGATTCACCGCCTTCACTCCGCACCCACCGTGCGCCGGCTGACGCGCATTGCTGCCCAGCTGATCAGTACCGTGGCCGCAAGCAGTACCACTGTGATCGCGCTCGAATAGCCGAGCTGGCCGAAGTTGAAGCCGACCAGATAGGCGTAATAGTTGGTCACCTCGGTCACCGAACCCGGGCCGCCGCCAGTCAACAGAAAGATGAGCGGAAAGGCCTTGATGCTGTCAATAAGGCGGAACAATGTACACACCAGCAGCACCGGCGCGATGTAAGGCAGCACGATGTGCCAGAACACGCGCAATGCGTCGGCGCCGTCCATGCGTGCAGCCTCAACGTACTCTGCAGGCAGCGTTTGCAACGATGCGAGCACCATCAGAAAAGTGAACGGCGCCCACTCCCAGGTATCGGCCACCACGATCGCGCCGAGCGCGAAATTGAAGTTGGTCGTGAACGACGGCAACGCGACGCCGAGCGCGCTTGCCGCGAGGTAGATCGGGCTGATGTCGGGTGTGTAGATCAGCTTCCAGATCACCGCAACCACGATCGGCGGCAGCACCATCGGAATCACGAACAGGTGGCGCAATGCCTGCCAGCGGCCCTGCCCCGAATGCACCAGCAGGGCAAGGCCGGTGCCGAGCAGCACCTGCAGCACCACGCTGTAGAGCGACAGTCGTGCTTGGACCCACAGCGAATTGATGAAGCGCGTATCGCCCCCCAACAGTTGGTAATTGCGAAAAGGCTCAGAGAAATCTCCAAGTGAACCGGGCGTGACGAGCGCGCCAGGCGTGAGACTGGTGACGAGCAGGAACACCGTCGGCAAGCCGGCAACGAGCACCAGAAACCCGATGCTCGGCGCCATCGCGCGCCGCACGAAGCGGCGGCGATCGTTCGCGTAAGAGACCGAGTTCGCCACGCGATCAGCGCCAGGTCTGGTCAGACCTTGACGCCCGCCCGTCGCAGGTTGCCGAGCGCTGCTTCCTGCGCCGTCTTCATCGATTCCGCCGCCGGCATCTGGCCCGACACCGCGCGCTCGACCGCCTTGTTGATGACATCAGCCACCAGCGGGAATTCCTTCACCGTGCGATAGGCCATGTAGTTGCGCGTCTTCGCCGGCAACTCGAGCACTTCGAGGTACAGCTTGCCAAGGTCCTGCCCGTCGACGGTGTTCTTGGCTTTGTACTCGGCGCTCTCGATGACCGAACGCCGGCAAACCGACGGATGACCCGTGTCCTTGACAATTCGCGCGGTGAGCTCCGGGCTCAATGCCCACTTGATGAACTCCCAGCCCGCTTCCTTGTTTTTGGCATTCTTCGGAATGCCGAAGCCCTGGCTGTTCGACGCCGGAAAGTCTCCCTTGGGCCCCGCGGGCATCCGCATCACGCGCGCGGTTTCCTTCACCTTGCTATCCGGCGAGGTGAGCATCGGCGTGATCCACGAACTCGAGTGGATGTAGATGTTCGAGCGCCCGCCGATCAACGCCGCCTTGGCCTGGTCTTCGGTGTAGCCGAGCACGCCTTGCGGGCTGTACTTCGACAGCAGCGTCGAATAGAAAGCGGCTGCTTCAACCGCAGCCGGCGAATTGAGCGCAGGTGTGATGTTGGACGGCGGATCGACGAACACATCGCCACCGAATCCCTGGATGTAGGGCGGCAAATACCAGTGATGCAGGTTCGAACTCACGAATCCGGTGACGCCGTCCTGCCCGTTCACGGCTTCGGCGACTTTCATCAGATCGGCGAAAGTCTGCGGCGCTTCGAGGCCCTTTTTCTTCATGAGGTCGGTCCGGCCGATGCCCATCAACATCGCGCCGCCCTCCCACGCAAAACCGAAAGTCTTGCCCGCCTTGTCGACATAGGGCAATTGCGCGCCCTTGACGAAGTCCTCCGGGTTCCAGCTGGCCGGCGTGAGTTGGCGGTTCGCGGTGAAGTCGTCGAGGTTGGCCAGCAAACCCGCCGCCACCCAACGCGCCGCAAGAATGAAAGTGACGTTGCAGAAGTCCCAGGAATTCCCACCCGAGGACAACTCCAGATCGGCCTGTTGGTTGTAGACCGGGAATGCCGAGAGTTGCAGATCGACCGTCATGCCGGTTTGCGCTTCGAACTCGGGAATGTACTTGCGCAGGATCGTGAAAAAACCGTGCTGGTAGGCCGCGCCGCGCAGCTTGAGTCCGGCAAAGGGCTTGGCTTGCGCGATGGCCGGAAAGCCGAGCGAAACGCCCGTCGCCGCGGCAGCCGTTCCGGCAGCGGCCTTCAACAAACGACGGCGAGGCAAATCGACTTCGAGTGAGTGATTGATTGGCATGCATGTCTCCTAGACTGAATCCGGCAGTGCAGGTGGCGCACGAGAACCATCTGCTCGTCTTGTAAATATGACAGACAAATAAAAACGAATCAGACGGTACTAACCCGAATATGACCATCGATACCTCTCGAATAACCTCCGCCAAAATCAAGATATGTCTGACCAGAAGCTGACCACCACCGGAGATCGATCGGCCGGGGCGCGGCGCGTCCCGCACACGATCACCGATGAAATCGCGCGCCGGGTGTTCGGCGGCGAATGGCGCGGTGACGCGGCTTTGCCGACCGAGGTCGAGCTGGCCGAGCAGTTCGGTGTAGCGCGCACTTCGGTGCGCGAGGCGTTGACGCGGCTCAAGGCCAAGGGCTTGCTTGCGGCGCGTCAGAAAGCCGGCACGCGCGTCTTGCCGCGCATGCAATGGAACATGCTCGACGAAGACATGCTGCGCTGGGCCTGGTTGGGTGACGATCGGGCGACCATGTCGGAGCACCTGATGCAGGTGCGACGCATCGTCGAGCCGGCGGCCTGCGAAATTGCAGCCAGTTCGGCACCGGATGCCGCCATCGCCATCATCGAACGCGCATGGCGTGCGATGGATGCAGCGGGCATGGACGCAAAAGCCTACGCGGGACCCGACCTGGACTTCCATCGCGCGATCCTCAGCGCAACCGGCAATCCGTTTCTGGAGGCCTTCGGCGCGACGATCGAAGCTGTGCTGCGCATGTCCTTCGAGCTGTCGACCCGCCAACCCGGCGCGCCGCGCAAAAGCTTGCCTTTGCACCGCGCGGTGCTCGATGAAATCTGGGCCCGCCGCCCGGCGGGCGCACGCAAGGCGATGGAGCAGTTGCTCGGACTGACCGAATCGAACATCCAGCGCGGCCTGGCCGAAGCCGGTTCGCTCCGTTCGCCGTAAATCAATCGTCCTCAGACACCCTGTCACTCATGGCTGAAATTGAACTGCGATCGATCAGCAAGCGCTTCGGCGATGTCGAAGTCATTCCCGACCTGGACTTGGCGATTCCCGACGGCCAGGTAACGGTGCTGCTCGGCCCCTCGGGCTGCGGCAAATCGACGTTGCTGCGGATGATCGCCGGACTGGAAACACCGAGTGGCGGCGAAGTACGGCTCGACGGAAAGGTCATCAACGATCTGCCGCCCGCCGATCGAGGCTGCGCGCTGGTTTTCCAGAACTACGCCCTCTATCCGCACAAGACAGTGCGCCAGAACCTCGCTTTTCCACTCCGAATGGCCAAGCTTCCGAACGTCGATCAACACACGGCCGTGGATGCGATCGCCGAAACGCTGGAACTCACACCGCTGCTCGAACGCTATCCGCGCCAGCTCTCGGGAGGACAGCGCCAGCGCGTGGCGATGGGCCGCGCGATGATCCGCAAACCCGAGGTATTTCTCTACGACGAACCTCTGTCCAACCTCGACCTGGAGTTGCGCGTCAAACTCAGGCTCGAGATCGCACGCATGCAACGCCTGCTGAAGGCCACGGCCGTTTATGTGACGCACGATCAGACCGAAGCGATGACCTTGGCCGACCAGATCGTGGTGCTCCGCAAAGGCCGGATCGAACAGGTCGGTTCGCCGCTCGCGCTGTACCGCGCACCCGCCAATCTGTTTGTTGCCGGCTTCATCGGCACGCCACGTATCAATCTTTTCAATATCACCTCAGCGGAAACCACCCCGAACGGGTTGGCGCTGGACATCGGTGGCACGACGCTCGTGGTGCCTCGCCAACTGCCCCGGCCTGCGAACACGATCGGCTTCAGACCTGAACAAGCTCGGCTCGGCGAAGCCGGGGCGGGCCAGGTGCAGCTCGAACTGACGGACTGCGAAACCCAGGCGGTCGAGCATCTGGGCGACCGCGCTTTTTGCTACCTGCGCTCTTCGCTCGGTGAATTCGTCGTGCTCGCACCGACCGCCGAGGCGACGCTGGCGGGCACACTGCGCCTCGTGATCAACGTTGATTCGCTCCACTTCTTCGACGCCGACGGCTTGGCGATTCGATGACACACCGGAACTGTTCAGGTGCCCGCGAGGCAGGTTGTATTTCGCCTTTGAGCTCCAGGGCGGCGTGGCTGGCTTGACGAGGCCGATGGTCTACACCGTGGTGTCGCGGCGACAACGCGCCAGACATTTTGCGCAGCCTTGAATGAAACAAGTCTGAAAAGACCGCAGGGCAAGCGCAGGCTGCTATAAAAATGGGAGTAAGTGCTAGAGTGGGAATCCATGCGCGCGCAGCTTTTCCGTTCGATCTGCACCGTCGCTTGCCCGGCACTCGTGTTGCTGGTTGCAGGATGCGCTTCGCATGCGCCGGCGACCCCGCCCGCGCGCGCGGTTCAAAACGTTGCGCCGCAATACACACCTTTGTCCCCCGATGCGTCAAACGACATCGCGATCCACGCGCTCGGGCTGGTCGGAACGCCCTACCGATACGGCGGCAACACGCCCGACAGCGGTTTCGACTGCAGCGGCTTGATCGGCTATGTCTACCGAAACCGCGTCGGCATCGCGCCGCCACGAACGGTGGCGCAGCTCAGTCGCTTCGGCGAAGAGGTGTCGCCCGACGCGCTGCGCACCGGCGACCTGGTGCTGTTCGGCGCCGGCCGGCCGACGCATGCCGGCATCTACGTCGGCAACGGTCGCTTCGTGCATGCGCCGTCGACCGGTGGCGTGGTGCGGCTCGACATGCTCGCGAGCGGCTACTGGGCGCGCCAGCCGCTCGAAGTGCGGCGGCCCTGAGCGCAGCCGGCCACTCGATCCAAACCGCCTGAAACAGCGGCACGCGGGGCATCGAGACCCCACTATGCTTGCGCGCACATGCTGCGCTCGCTCCTTCTTCGATCACCCTTTCGAATTCCTTCACCCACCCGGTTTCTCGCTGTAGCGTCGGTTCTGCTGACGGCATGCGCCGGCATCGAGAACGTGCCGATCGACCGCGTGGATTCCTGCGTGCGCGCTGCCGCACAACCGCCCGGCCCGCGAGCCTTGGCCTTCGCGGCGCAAGCCGAGCGCGAGCATGCGGCCTTCGGCGGTTCGACGCTCGATGCAGAAGGCCGGCTCGTCGAATCGGGCGCCGCGGAAGGCGAGGATTTCCATCCACCGGGCAGTGACTTGGTGCCCTGGCAGCGCGTGTTGCGCTATTGGCTGGCGGTCGACCCTGACGGCCGCATGCCGCAGGCGGTGCGCTATGGCGCGCTGCGGCCGGCCGATCGCAGCTTGCTGGACCAAGCCATCGCGCAGGCGAGCAGCGCAAACTTGCAGGGCCTGGGTGTCGGCCCCGACGAGGGTTTGCAGTCTTATCAAGTTCGCGCGGCCCAAACCGCACTGGCGCGGGTTGCGGTGATCGACACGCCATGGTCCGCGGTGTTCGTGAGCTGGCTCGCGAAAAGCGCCGGTTTCACGCCGGAAGAATTCAAGTTTTCGGACGCGCATGCCGACTATGCGGCTGCCGCCTGGACCACGCGCAACAATGAAGCAGCGGGCGAAGTCGCCGGCAAGCCAACGCGCTATGCGCAGCGCGCTTGTGACCTGCGCACCACCCCGCCGCGGGTCGGCGATCTGGTTTGCCATGCCCGCGCGGGTGACGCCGACCTCAACAGCTTCGCCGCCCTCGGCGCAGCGCTCGCATCCCGAAATGCCTTTGGCGGTGGGTTGGCGATGCATTGCGACGTGGTGGTCGGCGTCGATGCGACCGGCTTCGACGCGATCGGCGGCAACGTGCTGCAGTCGGTCACGAAGCGCCGTTTCGTTTTCGCGCCCGGCACCCGAGTGCTCGATCCGGGTTATCGGCCCGATGGCTGCACGCAAGGCTCGGCTTGCGTCGATCGACATCTGAGCCGCGCGCCGTGGGCGATGTTGCTGCAATGGCGCTGAGCGCAATTGCCGGCTGAGTTGCGCACAGAATTACCCGATCGCGCTTCGGGGTCTCGATCGAGTCACTGCAACTCGACGCATCGCGGCTTGTGGCGTGACGGCGCCAACCCTGAAATTAAAGAGAAAAAGGCTCGAAACCCAATCTGGACAAGCGCAGACAGCTACTCTTTTAATAGCGATCGAACTGCATCTCAATGTGCCCGATGCGCCCGGCTTGCTGTCACTTCACCTGCTGCTTGCCGAGCTTTCGCGCGAGCGTGCGCCGATGCATGCCAAGCCGGCGAGCGGTCTCTGAAATATTGAAATCGGTCTCGGCCAGGGTTTCGTGGATGCGTTCCCATTCGAGCGTCTTGATCGAACTCGATCGATTCGTGAGTTCGACTTCGACATTGCCTTCGGCCCTTCCGAACGCCGCTTCGATGTCGTCGGTATTCGACGGCTTGGCAAGGTAATGGCACGCGCCGAGCTTGATCGCTTCGACCGCGGTGGCGATGCTCGCGAAACCGGTCAGCACCACGATCAGCATGTGCTCGTCGCTCTCGTGCAGTGCGCGCACGCAGGCCAGGCCCGAGGCGGTACCGCCGAGCTTCAGGTCGACCACCGCGTAGCCTGGCCGATGAATTTCGAGCAACTGCATGACGGTGTCGAGGTCGGACGCCATCAACACCGAATAGCCCCGCCGCTCGAAGGAGCGGCTTAAAGTGCGGGCGAACGCGGCATCGTCTTCGACGACCAGGAGCTGTCGTTCAGTGGTCATGCGCATCGCTCTCGGTATCGCCATCGAGCGTGAACGCAGCCAGCGGCAACGCCAACTGCACGATCGCGCCGTGTTCGCTGCCTTCGCTGGCTTTACCGTTGCCGCTTCCCACGCGGTTTCGCGCGCTGACCGAGCCGCCCAAGGTGCGCGCCACGTTCACGACCAGAAACAAGCCCAGCCCGCTGCCCGGCCGACCCTTGCTCGACTGGTAGGACTTGCCGAACTGCGTGAGCATTTCGGGCGCGAAGCCGGTGCCGGCATCGGTCACCGTGAGCAACAACGTTTCGCCCGCGCGCTCGGCTTCGAGGCGCAACCAGTCGGGCGACGCTTCGAGTGCGTTATCCAGCACGTTGCAGATCATCTGCTTTAACGCGGTGTCGGAAACCATCGGCAGGTCGCTGCCGAAATCGTTGCGGTATTCGACCGTATTCACCGGCCGGGTCGCGCGCCATTCTTCGATGAGCTCGTCCAGAAAGGTCACGACGGTGGTTTCGACCGACGATTCGCCGCGCGCCTCACCAGCCGACAGCAGGATGCCGCTCACGATCGATTTACAGCGCTGCACCTGCGCCTGCATCTCGGTCACCTCCTGCAGCAATTCGGGGTCTGATTTGAACGCCGGCATGCGGCGCCAATCTCCGAGGATCACAGCCAGGGTGGCGAGCGGCGTGCCCAGTTCGTGCGCAGCACCCGACGCGAGCAGGCCCATGCGCACGATGTGCTCTTCTTCAGCGGCGCGCTGCCGCAGGTCAGCGAGGCGCGCGTCGCGAATTCGCAGATTGCGGCCGATCCGCGTGATGAAGGTGACGAGCAATGCCGCGTTGAGCGCGAAGCAGATCACGATGCCCTGGATGTAGGGGCTCGCGAGGCCGCGCTCGAAATCGATCGGCAGCGCGAGCGAGGGGCTCCATTGCGCCAGGCCGATGAAGCAAGCGCCGGTGATCGCGACGATGGTCCAGGTCGACCAGGTGTCCAGCAGCACCGCGCCCAAAATCACTTGAAGCAGGTAAAGAAAAACGAAAGGATTGGTCGCACCCCCGCTCAAGGCCAACTGGCCGGTGAGCAGGGCCACGTCGATGAGCAGCGCGAAGAAAAGCTCTGAATTGGCGACTTCGCGGCCGTTGCGCCAGCGCAGCAGGCTCGCGATGTTGAAAACAACCAGGCAACCCAGCAAAGCGAACATCGGCGCGATCGGCAAATCGATTCCGAAGCCCCGCGCGACGACGACGATGGTCGCGAACTGACCACCCACCGCGAACCAGCGCAGCTGAATCAACAGCAGCATATTGGTTAGCCCGGTCGCGGTGTGAAAACGCACCGCTTCGAGCCGGGAGGGCCGCGCGCCGGCCTCCGCGAATGCCGCAACGGCGACCGGTTCAGGGCTGCTAAACATCGTGGGTCGGCGACGCTCGCACGTCGCCATTCTGGTCGACCGCTTCATTGCGCCGATTGCGCTCACCGCGCGGGTCGCGCCCGGCGCGCAGCATCCGCTCATCGCTCACCAGGCGCCATCCCGCATAAAGCACCATCAGCGCGAGCCCGTACCAGGTGAGCGCGTAAACCAGATGGTTGTTCGAAAAGGAGATCACCGTGAGGCCGCCGATCGGCGTGACGGATGCTTCGTGCTCTGCACTCGGCGGCGCGGGGCCGGCGTCGGCATCGACGAAGTACGGTGCGACATCGGCAAGTCCCTGTGCAACGGCCATCGCTTGCACGTCGCGCGAGTACCAGCGACCCGCGGGCGGGTCGTTGCGGCGCAGGAACGTGCCTTCGGGCTCGGTCATGCGCATGAGACCCGTGACGACGACTTCACCCGCAGGCAAGTTCATGCCTTGCGCTGCCCGATCGCGCTCCTCCTGCGCGACGAAGCCGCGATTGATCAGCACCCGGCTGCCATCCCGGCGTTCGAGCGGCGCCAATACCCAGTAGCCGCTGCCGCGCGCTGTCAGGGCCTGTACGAGCGTCGTGTGTCCGGGAAGGAAACGCCCCGACAAACGCACATGCCGGTATTCGTCGGTCTTGGCGGTCACGCCAAACCAGTCGCCCGGTCCGGGCGCCGATATGGGCGGCGCGTGAACCCGGGCATCGACGCGGGCAATCAAGTCGAGCTTCCAGACCCGGCGTTCGAGCTGCCATGTACCCAAAGCGGCCAGTCCCGCGAAGGCCAGCAGAAGAAAGGTCGCAAACGAAAGAAGCGCGGTCATGGAGCGCGCGGCCTTCCCGTCGGCCTTCTCATCGGCCCTTCTGTCGACGCTACCGCGCTGGGACATGGCGGGAATCCCGCTCAAGGCATCTTGCGCATGTCGCCCGCCATCGGCGGCATCATGTTGTTGTCCAGGTGGTACATCACCCAAATCGAACCACTGAGGGTGATGACGACCAGCACGACCGTGAAGATCAGCGCGAGCATGGTCCAGCCGCTTTCCGAACGGGTGTTCATGTGCAGAAAATAAATCATGTGAACCACGATCTGCACCGCTGCGATCGCCAGGATCACCCAGGCTGTGACGCTCGACTTTTCGAACACGTTGCCCATGACCAGCGCAAACGGAATCGCGGTCAGCAGCACCGCGAGCACGAAGCCGGTGACATAGCCCTTGAAGCTGCCGTGGCTCGCATGATCGCCGACCCCATGGCCGTGATCGACGGGCATTTGAGGCGTTGCTCGAGGCGAGGTCATGGCAGCACTCCCATCAGGTAGACAAAGGTGAAGACGCCGATCCAGACCACGTCCAGAAAGTGCCAGAACATCGACAGGCACATCAAACGCCGCGTGTTGTCGGGAACCAGCCCGCGCTGGCCGAGCTGAACCATCAGAACCACGAGCCAGACCAGCCCGAAGGTGACATGGAGGCCATGCGTTCCGACCAGCGCGAAAAACGAGGAGAGGAAAGCGCTGCGTTGCGGGCCCGCGCCCTCATGGATCAGGTGCGCGAATTCGTAGAGTTCAACCGCAATGAATCCGGCGCCGAACAACCCGGTCACCGCCAGCCAGACCATCGTTCCACGCAACCGGCCAGCTTGCATCGCGAGCATCGAAAAGCCGTAGGTGATCGACGACACCAGCAGGAGCGACGTGTTGAGCGCGACCAACGGCAATTCGAACAGTTCGGCACCCGTCGGACCGCCGGCATAGCGCCTGCCCAGAACACCGTAGGTCGCGAAAAGCGCGGCGAACACCAGGCAATCGCTCATCAGGTAGAGCCAGAAGCCCAGCAGCGTGCCGTTCTCGGGATGGTGGTCGTCGCCGGTGACCAGAAACTCGTCGGCGTGGGCGTCTACCGGCTCGGCGGACGCGATCGATCCGGCGTTGCGAGCCCCGGAACCGCCGGGGCTACCAACGCTACCGGAGCTTCCGGGGCTACCGGGATAGGGTGCGGTCAACTCAGCCATGGCTCAACAACAGTTCGGTTCGCGCGCGTTCGGTGCGAACGACTTCATCGACCGGAATATTGAAATCGCGCTTGTAGTTGAAGGTGTGCACGATGATCGCGGTGAGCATCGCTGCGAACGCGCCGATCGCGATCAGCCACATATGCCAGACCAGCGCGAATCCCGTGACGCCCGCGAGCATGGAAATCACGAAACCGGCGCCGGTGTTCCTGGGCATGTGAATCGGAATAAAGCCTTCGAGCGGCCGCACGAAGCCGTGCTTTTTCATGTCCCACCACGCGTCCACGTCGTGCACCCTCGGCGTGAAGGCGAAGTTGTAATCCGGCGGCGGCGACGAAGTCGACCATTCGAGACTGCGCGCATCCCACGGGTCCCCGGTCAGGTCGCGCAGCTCGGCCCTGCGGCGGAAGCTCACGACCAGTTGAACGAAAAACGAGACGATGCCCAGCAGGATCAAAAACGCGCCGAAGGCTGCGACGACGAACCAGATCTGCAGCGACGGGTCGTCGAAATGGCTCATCCGGCGGGTCACGCCCATCAAGCCGAGCACGTAGAGCGGCATGAAAGCGAAGTAGAACCCGACGACCCAGAACCAGAACGAGCAGTGTCCCCAGAACTTGTCGAGCTGGTAGCCGAACGCCTTCGGAAACCAGAAGTTGAAGCCCGCGAACAGCCCGAACAACACGCCGCCGATGATCACGTTGTGGAAATGCGCGACCAGAAACAGGCTGTTGTGCAGCACGAAGTCGGCCGGCGGCACTGCGAGCAACACACCGGTCATGCCGCCGATCACGAAGGTGAGCATGAAAGCCACCGCCCACATCATCGGCAGCTCGAAACGAATTCGGCCGCGATACATCGTGAAGAGCCAATTGAAGATCTTGGCACCCGTGGGGATCGAGATGATCATCGTCGTGATACCGAAGAACGAGTTGACGCTGGCACCCGAACCCATCGTGAAAAAGTGGTGCAGCCACACGAGGTAAGACAGGATTGTGATCACCACCGTCGCATACACCATCGACGTATAGCCGAACAGGCGCTTGCCCGAGAAGGTGGAAACCACCTCCGAGAAAATACCGAACGCCGGCAGGATCAGGATGTAGACCTCCGGATGGCCCCAGATCCAGATGAGGTTGACATACATCATCGCGTTGCCGCCACCGTCATTGGTGAAAAAGTGGGTGCCGACGTAACGGTCCAGCGTCAGCATGCCGAGCACCGCCGTCAACACCGGGAACGCGGCAACGATGAGCACGTTGGTGCAAAGCGCGGTCCAGGTGAAGATCGGCATCTTCATCATCGTCATGCCCGGCGCGCGCATTTTCACGATGGTGGCAACCAGATTGACGCCCGACAGCAAGGTGCCGACCCCTGCGATCTGCAATGACCAGATGTAGTAATCGACACCTACGCCGGGACTATAGGCAATGCCGGACAGCGGCGGAAACGCAAGCCAGCCGGTGCGCGCGAAATCGCCGATGAAGAGCGACGCCATGTTGATGCCGACGCCGGCCGCGGTCATCCAGAAACTGAAGTTGTTGAGAAACGGAAACGCCACATCGCGCGCGCCGATCTGCAGCGGCACCAGATAATTCATGAATCCGGTCACGAGCGGCATCGCGACGAAAAAAATCATGATCACGCCGTGCGCGGTAAAGATCTGGTCGTAATGGTGCGGTGGCAAAAAGCCCTCGGAACCATTGAACGCCATCGCCTGCTGCGCTCGCATCATGAGCGCGTCGGTGAACCCGCGCACCAGCATCACGATACCCAGGATCGCGTACATGATGCCGATCTTCTTGTGGTCGATGCTGGTAATCCAGTCGCGCCACAGGACGCCCCAAGCGCGGTAATAGGTGATGGCGCCGAGAATCGCCGCGCCACCCAGCATCACGAGAATGGCGGTCACCAGCACGATCGGTTCGTGATAGGGAATCTGGTCGAGCGTGAAGCGGCCGAGCAGCAGCGAATGGGCTTCTTCAAAGGGCATGGGAAATCCGGAGGATCGTGTTTTCTGGAAAATCGCTTTTTCTTATTTGGCAGCGGGAGGCATGGCCGGAGAAATGGCGGGCGTTGCGTCCGGAGATTGCGCGGACGGCATGGCTTTCATCCCGTCGTGCTCCCTGGCGCCGGGCACCGCACGGTCCCCCTCGCCGGGCGCGTTCTTGACCGCGAGCGGCGTGCTGGTTGTCGCGCCGGAACCGTGGCCATGTCCAGCGTTCATCGCGTCACCGGCCATCATCATGTTCATGCAGGTCTTGCCGGCTTCGACACATTGATTGAGGATCGCGCCATACAAATCCGGCGCGATGCTGCCGTAGTGTTTGATGGGCGGCGCGATGCTCGGCTGCGCCAGGCGCATGTAGCTGGGGCGGTCGAGCTTGTCGGTATCGGCTTTCGTTTTTTCGACCCATCGGCCGAAGTCTTCCGAGCTGACGCCGTGAAATTTGAAGCGCATGTCCGAGAAGCCCGCGCCGCTGTAATGCGCAGAGAAGCCGTCGAAAACGCCAGCCTTGTTGATAACCCCGTGCAACTTGGTTTCCATGCCGGCCATTGCATAGATTTGTCCTGCCAGCGCGGGGATGTAGAAGGAATTCATGACCGACGCGGAAGTGATCTTGAATTCGATCGGCACATCGACCGGCACGACCAGTTCGTTGACCGAAGCGATGCCCTGATCCGGATAGATGAAAAGCCACTTCCAGTCGAGCGCGACGACTTCGACCGTCAAAGGCCTGTTGCTCCCGGGAATAGGCCGCCCGCCATCGAGCTTGTTGAGGGGGCGGTACGGATCGAGCGTGTGGGTCGCGATCCAGGTGATCGCACCCAGTGCGATGATGATGAGCAATGGCGCGGCCCAAATGACCAACTCCAGCTGGGTGGAATGGTCCCAGTCGGGCTCGTAGCGGGCCTGCTCGTTCGATTTGCGATAGCGCCACGCAAAAATGACGATCAAAACCATGACCGGCACCACGATCAACAGCATAAGCACCGTCGACACCACGACCAGCGAGCCCTGCTGTTTCGCAACCCACCCGGACGGATTCAGAACCACCGTGCCGCAGCCACTCAGAAGCACCGATACCAGCAGCGCGGCGAAAATGCGAGGGCGATGAATCAGGGACATATGAGGGGCAAAAGGCGAATCAGCTGCAAGATCGGCAAAATTTCAATCCCGAATGTAGGGCGTCCGGTCCCAATTAGCCATTGGACGTTTTGTCCTATGGCGAACAAGCGTCTTCGGTGCGACGCTCTGTATTGTTCCGAAGACTTGAAACCCGAGCGACAACGATGACTTCCACCACCACCAGCCCGCCGAAGGCCGCGTCAGATCTCGTGCACGCAGAGCATCGAACCGCTGCGACCGATCATGGGCAAATCGCACCTGGCGAAATTGCGATCGGCGTGGTGATCGGCCGCGCGTCGGAATACTTCGACTTCTTCGTGTTCGGTATCGCCTCGGTGCTGGTGTTTCCGACGGTGTTTTTTCCGTTCGAAGCGCGGCTCGAAGGCACGCTCTACGCGTTCGTCATATTTTCTTTCGCCTTCGTTGCACGGCCCTTCGGCACCGTGGCGTTTTTTGCGCTTCAGCGAAAGCTCGGGCGCGAAACGAAGCTGACAGCGGCTCTGTTCCTGCTCGGCATATCGACGGCCGGCATCGCGTTTTTACCGAGCTATGGCAGCCTGGGTTTCACTGCGGTGGTCTTGCTGTCGATCCTGCGCATCGGCCAGGGCATCGCGCTCGGCGGCTCGTGGGACGGCCTTCCATCGTTGCTGGCGCTCAACGCACCGCCCGGCAAGCGCGGCTGGTACGCGATGCTCGGTCAGTTGGGCGCACCGATCGGCTTCATCATCGCGAGTGGCCTGTTCTCGTTTCTGATCAGCAGCCTGTCCGACGAAGACTTTCTCGATTGGGGATGGCGCTATCCGTTCTATGTGGCGTTCACGATCAACGTGGTGGCCCTGTTCGCGCGGCTGCGACTTGTCGCGACCAAGGAATACGCGCGCCTGCTCGACGAGCGCGAGCTGGAGCCGACCAACGCCTTCGAGATGATCCGTTCGCAAGGCAGCACCCTGGTCATCGGTGCTTTCGCGGCGCTCGCGAGCTATGCGCTGTTCCATCTGGTCACGGTTTTTCCGCTGTCCTGGATTCGCCTTTACTCGACCCGCTCGATCAGCGACTTCATGCTGATCGAGATCGTCGGCGCCATTCTGGCGGCCGGCGCCATCGTCGCTTCGGGCTTGATCGCGGATCGATTTGGCAGGCGCCGCACCCTGGGCACGCTGGCGATCTTGATCGCGATCTTCAGTTTCTTTGCGCCGACCCTGCTCGGCGGCAGAGCGGGCTTGCAGGACGTGTTCATCCTGGTCGGCTTCGTACTGCTCGGCTTGTCGTACGGTCAGGCGGCCGGCGCAGTCACCGCCAACTTCGAAGCCCGATTTCGCTACACGGGTGCCGCTTTGACCTCCGACCTGGCATGGCTGATCGGCGCCGCCTTCGCGCCGCTGGTCGCGCTCGGGCTGTCGGCGAATTTTGGCCTCGCTTACGTCAGCGTCTACCTGCTGTCCGGCGCAGTTTGTACGCTCCTGGCGCTTCGGTTGAACCGCAAGTTCGAGATCAAGGACTGATTGCCTGTGCGGTGGCCGCGCAATGCGCGTCGATGCGGGGAAGGCGAGGACGAAGTCGGCAGACAATGAAGTGCTGCTCGCAAGCGATGGGGGTTCTGATGAACATTGAAGTTGCGTTGGACGCGCACGCAGTCATTGGGGAATCGCCGCTTTGGTCTCCCAAGGAGAACGCGCTCTACTGGATCGATGTAAAAGCGCCAGCGCTGAACCGTTATGAACCTGCGACCGGAATGAATCGGCGCTGGTCCGTCAACAGCGAGTTGGGCGCCTTTGCGCTTACTCCAGACGGTTGCGCCATCGTGGCGTTGAGAGAAGGCATCCATCGCCTTGATCTCTCTACCGGAGCGCTCGAACTTTTGGCTGAAGCCCCATTCGACAAACGTCTGTTCCGGTTCAACGAGGGCGCTTGCGATGCCAGCGGTCGCTTCTGGGTCGGCGTCATGTTCGATCCCTTGTATGGCGGCGTTCCCGCCCGACCGGGGTCGCTCTACAGCTTCACGCTGGAAGGTGGCCTGCGCCCGGAGCCCGACGCTGCCGAGCTTCACAACGGAATGGCCTGGAGCGCCGATGGCCAGCGCTTTTATCTCTCCCACAGCAACGAGGGCGAAATTTACGTTTTTGATTTCGCCTCGGCGCAGGGAATATTCACAAATCGGCGCCTCTTCGCCAAAGTTTCGAAGGCCGAAGGATTGCCCGATGGCGCCGCCGTCGATGCCAAAGGCGGCTATTGGTGTGCGATTCACGGCGGTGGACGTTTGCGACGGTTCGAAGCCGATGGGACCGTCGACCGAGACGTCGTCTTACCGGTGAGCCAGCCGACGATGTGCGCCTTTGCAGGCGACGCACTCGATGTCTTGTACGTTACGAGCGCGTCTGATCAACTGAACAAGCGGCAACTTCTGTCCGAGCCTTTGGCTGGGGCGCTACTGAGACTCAAACCGGGAGTCGTTGGTGTCACCCGCCCGATTCTGTTTGGGGCGACGCCATTTCAGCCGCAGACCGACTGACCGGTCGCGCCGCCTGGTGGCGATCATTTCGCTAGGCGCGGCTGCGGCTTTCGCGCAGCCTTGCTAAAGCGCGCACCGCCAAGCCTCGAACGCACAGTTTTCAAAGAAGGCGCGCCATGGCTGCTTTCCTTCCACGGCCTGGCGCTTTCGTCTGCCATGTCGCGCCGCCTGTGTCTGACGTTTGTGCTCGGCAGCAAGCGCAACATCGCTGTTGAAAGGAAAAATCATGAGTCGGACCGTCAGCGACTTTTTTTGGGACCGTCTTCATCAATGGGGTGTGCGCCGGGTCTTCGGCTATCCCGGTGACGGCATCAACGGCTTGATTGGAGGTATCCAGCGCGCAGGCGACAAATTCGAGTTTGTACAGGTGCGGCATGAGGAGATGGCGGCGTTCATGGCTTCGGCGCATGCCAAGTTCACCGGTGAACTTGGCGTGTGCCTGGCGACTTCCGGGCCGGGCGCTTCGCACTTGCTCACCGGGCTGTACGACGCACGTATGGATCACATGCCGGTGCTCGCCATCGCCGGCCAGCAGGCGCGCACCGCGATCGGCGCGCACTACCAGCAAGAGCTCGATCTCAATTCCATGTTCAAGGACGTTGCAGGCGCGTTTTGCGCCACGGCCAGCGTGCCGGCGCAGGTGCGGCATCTGGTCGATCGCGCGGTGCGCATCGCGCTCGGCAATCGACGGGTGACAGCGATCGTGTTGCCCAACGATCTGCAGGACATGCCGATGGAGCAACCGCCGCGTGCGCACGGCGCGGTCTTGTCGGGCGTCGGCTGGACGCCACCGCGAGTGATCCCTTACGAGCGGGATCTGAAGCGCGCGGCCGAAGTCCTGAACGCAGGCAAGAAGGTTGCCATCCTCGTCGGTGCAGGCGCCAAGGCGGCCACAGACGAAGTGATCGCGGTCGCCGACCGGTTGGGCGCGGGCGCTGCCAAAGCGCTGCTCGGCAAACAGGTGTTGCCGGACGATCTGCCGTGGGTCACCGGATCGATCGGTTTGCTCGGTACCAAACCGAGCTACGACTTGATGATGGGTTGCGACACCTTTTTGATGCTCGGTTCCGGCTTTCCCTATGCTGAGTTCCTGCCTAAAGAAGGACACGCGCGCGGCATCCAGATCGATCTCGATCCCGGCATGCTTTCGATTCGCTATCCGATGGAGGTCAATCTCGAGGGCGATGTCAAGGAAACCCTCAAGCTCCTGCTGCCGATGCTCGAAGCGAGCTCCGGCACTGGTTGGCGCGACGAGATCGCAACCTGGAACGACGACTGGAACAAGACGCTGCATGAGCGCGCGATGGCCAAGGCCAACCCGGTCAACCCGCAACGTGTATTCACCGAGTTGTCGCCGCTTTTGCCTGATCGCGTCATCATCACCAGCGACTCCGGCTCGTGCGCCAACTGGTATGCCCGCGATCTGAAAATGCGGCGCGGCATGTTCGGCTCCCTCTCCGGAGGGCTTGCATCAATGGGCGCAGCGGTGCCCTATGCGATTGCCGCCAAGTTCGCACATCCTGACAGGCCGGTCATCGCCCTGGTCGGCGACGGCGCGATGCAGATGAATAACATGGCTGAACTCATCACCGTTGCCAAGTACTGGAAGAAGTGGGCTGACCCGCGCTGGATCGTCATGGTGCTGAACAACCAGGACCTGAACCAGGTGACGTGGGAGCAACGCGTGATGGAGGGCAATCCGAAGTTCGAGGCCTCGCAGCAGATTCCCGATGTGCCGTATCACAAATTTGCTGAATTGATCGGCCTCGAAGGGATCTTCGTCGACGATCCGAACGAACTCGGCGCGGCCTGGCGCAGAGCGCTCGCGGCGAAGAACCCCGTGGTGCTAGAAGTCAAGACCGATCCAGAAGTGCCGCCACTGCCGCCGCACATCAGCTTCGAGCACGCGCGCAAGTTCATGGAAACACTGGTCAAGGGCGACCCTGAAGAAGCTTCGGTGATTGCCGGCGCAACGCGCCAGGTGCTCGGCAGCATCCTGCCCTGATGCGCAGCACTTGGCGATGGAGGAACGCGCCATGGACCGACTCACGGACCGGCCAGCACATCCCGGGCAGCGAATGCTGCGCCGCGCATCGTCCGGTCGGCTGGTTTCCGCTGGCGCAACGATGTTGGGCGCATCGGTACTACTTGACAGCGCCATGGAGCACTACCGGGGCTCGTTCCATAACGTTGCAATGACGCTTCCCCTGCTGGCATCGGGTTTGTCGATCGCTGGCAATGGCGCGCGGGCCATCCGCTTTTCTTCCCCTACAGGGAATTCCGCAGCGCGCTTTGCATTGCATGGAACTTCCGCAGCGATCGGTGCAGTCGGCCTCGGGTTTCACGCGTACAACGTGCTGAAGCGTCCGGGCGCTGTAAGGCTCGGCAACCTCTTTTACGGCGCGCCGATCGGTGCACCGGCGGCCTTGGTACTCGCCGGGTTGCTCGGCGCGGCGGGCGACGAGCTGACGCGCACGCGCACCGCCTATGCCCGCCGCGACGCGCTTAGTTCGAGCCGCACGATCGGCGCCATCACCGCAAGCGGCATTTTCGGTACCGTCGCCGAAGCCGGATTGCTCCACTTCCGGGGCGCCTTTCACAATCCCGCGATGTGGCTTCCGATCGCATTGCCGCCGGTCGCAGCCTTGTCGATGGCGCGCGATGTGGCGCGCCGTGCGCCGCACCGGTTGACGCTTGGCCTGCTGGTAGCCACGGCTGCCATGGGCATCGCAGGTGTTGGTTTCCATGCCTTCGGCATTGCTCGCAACATGGGCGGCTGGCGTAATTGGCGGCAGAACCTGTTGGCAGGCCCTCCCATTCCCGCGCCACCGGCGTTTACCGGGCTCGCCATCGCCGCGATCGGCGCTTTTTTGCTGATGAGGAGCGAGCTTGACTAACCGCTTTCCCGGATACGACGTGCTCGCAAAACGCGACACGCTGAGCTGGAACGACAAAACCCGCGAAGTCATCGACGAACGCATCGCCATGAAACGCCGTCACGGCGTACTCGACAACACTCAGCTTGCGACGCTGTGTGCGCTGGTCGACGACATCGTGCCGCAGCCAGAGGGGCACGCGCCAGCCGACACTGTGGCGCTGCTTCTCGCTCAAATCGGTGACGATGAGGGCGTCGGATTTCGGCCCGAGGGCCTGCCCCGCCTTGCAGAAGCCTGGCGGCGAGGCCTCGATGCGATCGAAACCGAGTCCCAGGCCCGTCATGCGACATCCTTTGCCGGACTCGACGCCGAGCGACGCGATGCGCTTCTGACATCGATCGAGCAGGGCGACGCCGTGGGCGATGGTTGGCGCGAAGTGCCTGCCGAACTCTTCTTCGAATGGCGGCTGTTGCCCGATATCGTTTCAGCCCACTACGCGCAGCCCTCGACCTGGAGTGCGATGGGTTTCGGCGGACCGGCCTCGCCGCGCGGCTATGTGCGCTTGCGTGCAAACATGCGCGATCCCTGGGAGGCTGCGGAAGTGGCCGAGCCCGGTGATAAAGCGCAGGTGCCGTCGGCCGAATGGAAGAACCGGCATGCCGGATAGCGCCTCACAAACGCCACGCGCGCAAAACGGCCGTGCCCCCGATGTGTTTACACCCGGTGGCTGGGTTCCGATGCGCGAATACGGCGCCGACGAACTGGTCGATTTCGTCATCGTCGGCACCGGCGCGGGCGGCGGCACGTTGGCTTGTCGACTCGCTGAGCTGGGGTTCTCGGTGGTGGCGCTCGATGCGGGACCGTACTTCCGCCCGCTCGAAGATTTCGCATCCGACGAGCGGCACCAAAGCAAGCTCTACTGGACAGACGACCGGATCGTCGATGGTGACAACCCGCTCAAGATGGGTTCGAACAACTGCGGCAAGGCCGTGGGCGGCTCGACCGTGCACTTCGCGATGGTGTCGCTGCGCTTTCGACCTGAATGGTTCAAGTCGCGCAGCACGCTCGGCTACGGCGCCGACTGGCCGCTCGACTGGCGCGAGATGTGGCGCTACTACGCGCAGGTCGAGCGCGCGCTTTGCATCTCGGGCCCGGTGCGTTATCCATGGGGGCCAAAGCGGCCGCGCTATCCGTATCGCGCCCACCCACTCAACGCGTCGGCCGAAGTGCTGGCGCGCGGCTGCGAAGCGCTCGGCATTCCGTGGACCGAAACACCACTCGCGACGCTCTCGGCGCCGCGTGGCAAGGCCCACCCTTGCGTCTATCGCGGCTTTTGCGTGACCGGCTGTTCGACCAATGCGAAGCAGTCGGTGCTCGTGACCTGGCTGCCGCGTGCATTGGCCGCAGGCGCAGAAATCCGCGACTTGGCGATGGCCGGGCAGATCGAAACCGACCGTCGCGGCCTGGCCACCGGCGTGCGCTATCAGCGCGAGGGGCGCTGGCGCTTTCAGCATGCGCGCAATGTCGTGGTGGCGGGCTATGCGATCGAGACGCCGCGGTTGCTACTCAACTCGGCGAACGATCGATTCAAGGAGGGGCTTGCCAACAGCTCGGGGCTGGTGGGGAAAAACCTCATGGTGCAACTCAACCAGGCGGTCTGGGGCCAGATGGAGGACGAGATTCGTTCCTACAAGGGGCCGCCGAGCCTCGCGATCACCGAGCACTGGAACTATGAGGACAAGGGCAAGTGCTTTTTCGGCGGCTACTCGTGGATGAGCCAGGGACCGCTGCCGATCACCTGGGCGAAAGCTTTGTCGGGTGGCAAGGGGCTGCGCGGCCGCGCACTCATCAACGAGATGGGCCGCGCCAATCACAGCGTCGGCTTGAAGATGGTCGGAGAAACGCTGCCCTACGAACACAACCGCGTCACGCTGGCCGACCAGCGCGACCAGTACGGATTGCCGATCGCGCGCGTGACCTTTTCGATGGGCGACAACGAGCGCGCGATGACCGCCCATGCACTCGATCAGATGGACCAGAGCCTCGCAGGCGCAGGCGCGCGCGAACGCTGGCGCGAACTCGACGACACCTGCCACCTCAACGGCACCGCACGGATGGGCGACGACCCGGCGACCAGCGTGGTCGATGCCGATTGCCGCAGCTGGGACATCCGCAATTTGTGGGTTTGCGACGGCTCGGTATTTCCGACTGTCGGCGGCGTCAACCCATCGCTCACGATCCAGGCCATCGCCTGCCGGACCGCCGACCGGATCAAGGCACTGGCCGCGCGCGGTGAGCTTTGACGGCATCGCGGTGGGGCATCATCACGGGAATGAACATCCCCGGTAGAGAAGTCGAACTCGACGAACGCGACGGCCGTTATCTGCGCAAGGCCATCGCCTGGTCGCATCTCGCGGCCAGAGGTGGCAACGGCGCATTCGGCGCGGTCGTCGTCTCGAATGCAGGCGAAATCTGGAGCGAGGCCTACAACAATACGTTCGAAACCGGCGACAGCACCGGCCATGCCGAAACCAATGCGATTCGCGCGTTGGCAGGTCGCGGTCTCGATGCGGACGCGCTTGCCGGCGCGACGCTCTATGCCTCGTGCGAGCCCTGCGCCATGTGCGCGGGGGCGATCGTCTGGTCGGGCGTCGGGCGCGTGGTGTTCGGCATCGACATGGCGCATTTGCGCCAACTGCGCGGCAGCACGTCAAATGCCGATGCGATCGCGCTATCGTGCCGCGAGGTGCTCGCCGCCGCGTCGCGTCGCGTGGAATGCGTCGGCCCCGCGATGCGCGACGAAGCCGGCGCGCCGCACGTGAATGCATCGAAGGACTGACGCGCGATGCCCTGGCATGCGCGACTGAGCCTTGACTATCGATTCGAAAATGCGCGCAGCGTGGCGCGGTTTCGCCATGACGGGCCGCTGCGTGTATTGCAAAGCCTGTATCCCGAAGGCGACGCGGTTTGCCACAACGTGCTGGTGCATCCGCCGGGCGGCCTGGTCGGTGGCGACACGCTGGACATTGAAATCACCGGCGCAGCGGGCAGTCACGGCCTTGTCACCACCCCCGGCGCAACGCGCTTCTATCGCAGTGAAGGCCACATCGCGTTGCAGCGCACGCGGATCGCACTCGAAGCCGGTGCCCGTCTCGAATGGCTTCCGCTCGAAGCGATCTGCTACAGCGGCTGTCTGGCCGAAAACCGGCTCACGATGGATCTGGCGCCCGGGGCCGAATTGATCGGATGGGACGTCACCGCGCTCGGGTTGCCGGGCGCCGGCCTGCCCTTTGTCTCGGGCAGTTTTTTGCAGCACATCGAAGTGCCGGATTGCTGGCTGGAACGGGGCCTTATCGACGCAAGCGACACCCGCCTGCTGCAAAGCCCGCTCGGTTTCGCGGGCCAGCGCTGCCTCGCTTCGCTGTTTTTCGTGGCCGGCAGCGCGATCGACAGGGCCCGACGCGATCGATTGCTCGACGGCTGTCGTGCGTTGATCGACGCGCATCCGCTTCAAGGCACCGCGGGCGCCACCAACGTCCAGCCGCGCGTGATCGTGCTGCGCGTGCTCGCGCCGATGGTCGAGCCGGCGATGGCGTTGTTGAGGCAGGTCTGGCAATGCTGGCGCGCCGAACTGTGGGGATTGCATTCGGCCGCGCCGCGCATCTGGTCGACCTGAGCCGCGATGCCCGGTAGACGTAGTCAACGGTAACAGCCGCCGTCCGACGAAATCGCGCACGGCGATTGCCTAAACTTCCACCCCATGCAAAGAAGAACCTTCCTCGGCGCGAGCGGCGCCACCGCCATCGCCGCAACCGGCGCATCCAGCACCCTCATTTCGTTTGCGGCGCGGGCCGCCGGGCTAGAGCCGCTCGGCAGCGAACGCCCTTTCGACTACGGCTTGCTCAAGGGAATTGCGCGCTCGGTGTCCGCCGCACCTTACGAAAAGCACGGCAAGGCCCTGCCGCCGACGGTCGCTGCGCTGGACTGGGACCAATACCAGTCGATCAAGTTCAAGCCCGACCATGCGCTGTGGGCCGACCAGAAGCTCCACTTCAGGATCCAGCTGTTCCATCTCGGCCTGTTCTTCAAGCGGCCGGTACGAATGTTCGAGGTCCACGACGGCAAGGCGCAGGAGATTGCTTACGACCCCGCGATGTTCGACTACGGCAAGAGCGGACTCGACGGCGACACGCTGCCCAAAGACCTGGGCTTTGCGGGCTTTCGCGTCAACACCGCGCCGGACTACAAGAGCGACCTGGCCGCCTTTCTCGGTGCGAGCTACTTTCGCGCGGTGGGCACCGAGGGCCAGTACGGTTTGTCCGCGCGCGGCCTGGCGGTGGACACGGCGATGGGGCGCCCCGAAGAATTTCCCGATTTCACCGACTTCTGGTTCGAGCAGCCCGCCGCCGATTCGGAAACCGTGGTGGTCTATGCGCTGCTCGATTCGCCGAGCGTCGCGGGAGCCTACCGCTTCGCGATCACGCCCGGCGAGCCACTGCTGATGGACATCGACGCGACGCTCTATCCACGCAAGACGATCGAGCGCCTGGGCATCGCGCCATGCACCAGCATGTACCAGTACGGCGAAAACGACCGCCGCATGGCGAACGACTGGCGGCCGGAAATCCATGATTCCGACGGCTTGTCGATGCACACCGGCGGCGGCGAATGGATCTGGCGGCCACTCGCCAATCCGGCCGCCTTGCGCTTCAACTCGTTCAGTGACGACAACCCGAAGGGCTTCGGGTTGTTGCAGCGCGATCGCAATTTCGATCACTTTCAGGACGACGGCGTTTTCTACGACAAGCGTCCCTCGCTGTGGGTCGAACCCAAAACAGGCTGGGGCCAGGGCGCGGTGCAGCTGGTCGAAATTCCCACCGTCGATGAGACTTTCGACAACATCGTCGCGTTCTGGAACCCGGCCCAAAAAGCCGAGCCGGGCCAGGAGATGCTGTTCGGCTACCGCCTTTTCTGGGGCAGCAAGCCGCCGGTCGCGCCGCCGCTCGCGATGGTGGTGGCGACCCGCACCGGGCTCGGCGGCATCCTCGGCCAGAAACGCAAGTATTTCTCCGAGCGTTTCGTGATCGACTTCGCGGGCGGCCCGCTTGCGCAACTCGATCGGCACAAGGTCAAGTTCGAGATCGAGATCACTGCGTCGGAGGGCCGGGTCGAACTCACCTCGGCGCGTCCGCTCGATGCGGTCGACGGCATTCGCACGATGTTCGATCTGGTGCCGACCGACAGCACAGCGCCAATCACCTTGCGCGCCTTTCTTTCGAGCGAAGGCAAGGCATTGTCGGAAACCTGGCTCTACGAATGGTCACCGCCAGCGGTGGCGGATCGCAAGCTGATTTAAAAGAAAAGTGGCTGAAACGCCCGCTGGACGTGTGCAGACAGCTATTTTTTCGATAGCGTCATGATGCTTTCATCGTAATGCTGTCTGCATGACCGTCACCCACACCGACATTCCCGCGCGCCTCGACCGGCTTCCGTGGTCGCGCTGGCACTGGCGGGTGGTCATCGCCCTGGGTGTCGCATGGATTCTCGACGGGCTCGAAGTCACGTTGGTCGGCTCGCTCGGCGGCGTGCTCGAACGCGCCGACACGTTGGCATTGACCGCGACGGACGTCGGTGCGACCGGCTCGCTCTACCTGGGCGGCGCAGTCATCGGCGCGCTGCTGTTCGGCCGCATGGCGGACCGGCTCGGCCGCAAGAAGCTGTTTCTCATCACGCTCACGGTCTACACGATCGCGACGCTCGCGACCGCGTTCTCGCCGGACTTCTGGTTCTTCGCGCTGTGCCGCTTTGCGACCGGCATCGGCATCGGCGGCGAATACGCGGCGATCAATTCGGCGATCGACGAACTGATTCCGGCGCGGGTGCGCGGCAGGGTCAACCTCGCGATCAATGGCAGCTTCTGGGTTGGCGCGGCGCTCGGCGCGGGCATGAGCCTGGTACTGCTCGATCCGCGCGTACTCGGCCCCGTCTGGGGCTGGCGCGCGGGTTTCGCGCTCGGCGCGGTGCTTGCCGTGGCGATCTTGCTGGTGCGGCGCGACGTGCCTGAAAGCCCGCGCTGGCTCATCGCGCATGGTCGCGCCGATGAAGCCGAAGCGGTGATCGCGCAGATCGAAGCCGAAGTCGCGCTTCAGCACGGCCCGCTGCCACCCGTGACCGAACGTCTTTCGTTCGTGCGGCAGGTCGTGCCGTCGTTGGCCAAAGTCGCGCAAGTACTGTTTCACCGGTACCGAAGGCGCAGCGTCGTGGCGCTGTCGCTCATGATTTCGCAGGCGTTTTTCTACAACGCGATCTTCTTCACCTACGCGCTGGTGCTGACCCGCTTTCACCACGTCCCGGAAGGCAAGGTCGCGCTCTACATTTTTCCGTTCGCGCTCGGCAATGTGCTGGGGCCACTGCTGCTCGGGCCATTGTTCGACAGCTACGGACGCCGGCGGATGATCGGCCTCACCTACACGCTGTCGGGTGTCGGCCTGGCGCTGACCGGCGCCGCGTTCATGGCCGGCTGGCTCGACGCGCTGAGTCAGGCGCTGTGCTGGTCGGCGGTTTTCTTTCTCGCGTCGGCGGCTGCGAGTTCGGCTTATCTCACGGTGAGCGAAGTCTTCCCGCTGGAGATGCGGGCGCTCGCGATTTCGGTGTTTTATGCAGTGGGCACCGGCGCGGGCGGCTTCGCGGCGCCTTTTCTGTTCGGCATGCTGATCGAAACCGGCAGCCGCAGCGCGGTGGCTGCGGGTTACGCGGTCGGCGCCGTTCTGGTGATTGCAGCCGGTCTGATTGCGTGGCGCTACGGGGTCGATGCCGAGCGGCGGTCGCTCGAAGACATTGCGCCGCCGATGGGCGCGCACAACGAGGCGGGGAACTAGCCGCGTAGCAACCGCGCATCAGCCGCGAGATGGCTGCGTGTCGGCCCGGGTACTCGCCATCGCCGCGCCGAACACCGCCAGCCCCGCGAGCGCAAGCAACACACCGACCCAGCCGGTCGAAGTCCAGCCGAAGCCCGCCGCAATCGCGAGGCCACCGAGCCAGGCACCGAGCGCGTTCGCGGCATTGAAGGCCGAATGGTTGAGTGCGGCGGCCAGGGTTTGGGCCTCGCCGGCAACATCCATCAACCGGATCTGCAACGCCGGCCCGATCGCGACCAGCGTGCCGAGCAGGAATACCGCGATGGCCGCCGACCAGAGCGCCTGCGCGGCGAATGGAAACAACGCGAGCACCGCGACAGCCCACAGCAACACGCCACCGATGGTGCGCGTGACCGATAGATCGGCAAGCCGCGAGCCCACCAGATTGCCCGCGACCATGCCCAGGCCGAACAGCACCAGAATCCACGGCATGCCAGCCAATGGCAATCCCGCGATTTCAATCAAGGTCGGCTTGATGTAGCTGAAAACCGAAAACATGCCGCCGAAACCGATCGCGGCGATGCCGAGCGTGTACCAGACTTGCTTTCGCCCGAGCGCGCCGAGTTCGCGCCACGGACTCGCTCCGGCCACCGCCGGCATGTGCGGAATCGCGCTGCGCAGCAGCAGCGCGGCGACCAGGGCGATCGCGCCGACGAAAACGAAGGCGAAGCGCCAGCCGAAGCTCTGGCCGAGCCAGGTCGCGATCGGCACGCCGACCAGCGTGGCGCCGGACAGGCCCAGCATGACCAGTCCGACCGCCCTCGCCCGCTTGCCCGCAGGCGCCAGCGATGCCGCGACCAGCGCCGCGACGCCGAAGTAAGTGCCATGCGGCAAGCCACTCGCAAAACGCAACAGCAACAGCGACGCGTACCCCGGTGCCATCGCACTCGCGAAATTGGCTGCGGCGTAGGCGAGGATCAACGCGATCAACACCGCCCGTCGATGCAGTCGCGCCGCGAGCACGGCGAGCACCGGCGCGCCGATCACGACGCCGAGCGCATAAGCGCTGATCGCATGCCCGGCTTGCGGAATGCCGATGCCGACATCGCGCGCCATCTCGGGCAGCAAGCCCATGATCACGAACTCGCCGGTGCCGATCGAAAATCCGCCGACGCCGAGCGCGAACATGGCTTTGCCGAAATTGGCCTGCGGCGCTGCGGAAGATTGCGGCGCGGCGAGCGCGGCCGACGAGGCGGTCAAAACGAGAAATCCTGTGATGGGCAACGCGCGGATCGCGAGCAATCCATGATTTTAAGGGTTAACCCTGAATCAAACGCCGAAGACCCGAAGCGATTCCGGATTTATGGGAAAAGTGCCTGAAACTCTTACTGGACGTGCGCAAGCAGCTACTATTTTAATAGCAATCCGGTATCTGAAGCTAGCCTCAAATCGCAACCAGTTGCCGCACGCCGCGCACCTGCATCTCGCTGCCGGGCCCACGCGCGATCACTTCGCCGCGCTCCATCACGAGGTAGTCGTCGGCCAGTTCTTCGGCGAAGTCGTAGTACTGCTCGCACAGCACGATCGCGACCTTTTGGCCGTCCATGCCGCAGTCGGCGAGCATCCGGATCACGCGGCCGATGTCCTTGATGATGCTCGGCTGGATGCCCTCGGTCGGCTCGTCGAGGATCAATAATTTGGGCTTGGGCGCCAACGCGCGCGCAATCGCCAGCTGCTGCTGCTGGCCGCCCGAAAGATCGCCGCCGCGCCGGTTCAGCATCTGCTTCAAAACCGGGAACAGCTCGTACAACTCGGCCGGCACAGGCGTTGCGCTGCTCTTGTACGCGAGCCCCATGCGCAGGTTTTCTTCCACCGTGAGCCGCGCGAAAATCTCGCGCCCCTGCGGCACGAAGCCGATGCCGGCGCGCGCGCGTTCGTAAGGCGTCTTCTTCTCGATCGGCTGGCCGTCGAATTCGATGCTGCCCGATTTGATCGGCACCAGCCCCATCAACGACTTGAGCAAAGTCGTCTTGCCGACGCCGTTGCGGCCGAGCAGGACGGTGACCTTGCCGGTGTGCGCCTCGAGGCTCACGTCGCGCAGGATGTGCGAGCCGCCGTAGTACTGATGGATGTTTTTGACGGTGAGCATGAATCGGGCTCCGGGTTCGGACTTCCAGGACGCGAAGGACGCAGAGGTTTCGCGAAGGACGCAAAAAATTCAGATGAAAAGGGCTGCGCGCAGGTGGGACGGTCGCTGACAGCTACGAAAAAGATAGCGTCAAAGAGCACAAAGCCAAATGCAAACTTCTCTCATTTTGGTTTTCCTCTCGCGCCCTTCCGCGAAACCTTCGCGTCCTTCGCGGCCGGAAGTTGGTCTTTCATCGCCCCAGATACACCTCGATGACCCGCTCATCCGCCTGCACCTCGTCCAGCGTTCCCTGAGCCAAAACAGCGCCGTCGCACAGCACCGTCACGATCTCCGAGATGGTCTTGATGAAGCTCATGTCGTGCTCGACCACCATCAGCGAATGCTTGCCTTTCAGCGTGAGGAACAATTCCGCGGTGCGCGCGGTTTCCTCGTCGGTCATGCCGGCGACCGGTTCGTCGAGCAGCAGCAATTTCGGGTCCTGCATCAGCAGCATGCCGATCTCGAGCCATTGCTTTTGGCCATGGCTCAGGTTGCCGGCCATGCGGTTCACGCTGGCCGCCAGGTGAATCGTTTGCAACACCTCGGCGAGCCGGTCGCTTTGCATTGAGTCGAGCGCGAACAGCATCGACGACTTCACGCCCTTGTCGGTCGCGAGCGCGAGTTCGAGGTTCTCGAAAACCGTGAGCTGCTCGAACACCGTCGGCTTCTGAAACTTGCGCCCGATGCCGAGCTGCGCGATCTCGGCTTCCTTGTGGCGCAGCAGGTCGATGGTGCTGCCGAAGAACACCGTGCCTTCGTCGGGCCGGGTCTTGCCGGTGATGATGTCCATCATCGTGGTCTTGCCCGCACCGTTCGGGCCGATGATGCAGCGCAGTTCGCCGGGTGCAATGTCGAGCGAAAGCTTGTTGATCGCCTTGAAGCCGTCGAAGCTCACGCTCACGTCTTCGAGGTACAGGATGCGGCCGTGCGTGACATCGACCTCGCCCGGCACGGCGATGCGGCCATAGTCGGCGCTGCGGCCGCCCGATTCGGTCAGGCCCTCGAGCGAGATGCCGGCCGCGCGTGCATAGCGCTGCGCGCCCTGCTCCATCAGATCGGGCGTCACGCGCGGGCTTCCTCGGGCCGAGCGACGAGTGGCGCCATCGCCGAAGCTTCGGTGCCTTGTTCGAGCGCGATTGCGCGCTCGGCCCGAGTCGGTTCGTCTTCGACCGGCAGCACGTCCGCACGTGAACGTCCGAACCACGAACGCACCAGCCCGACGATGCCCTGCGGCAGGAACAAGGTCACGACGATGAACAGCGCGCCGAGAAAGTACAACCAGTATTCGGGATAGGCCACCGTGAGCCAACTCTTCGCGCCGTTGACGACGAAGGCGCCGATGATCGGCCCGATCAAACTCGCGCGGCCACCGACCGCGGTCCAGATCGCGATTTCGATCGAGTTCGCGGTGCTCATCTCGCCCGGGTTGATGATGCCGACCTGCGGCACGTAGAGCGCGCCGGCCACGCCGCACATCACAGCCGAAATTACCCAGATCGTGAGCTTGTACGGCAGCGGGTTATAGCCCGAGAACATCACGCGCGATTCGGCGTCGCGAATCGCTTGCAGCACCCGGCCGAACTTGCTGCCGATGAGCCACTTCGAGAACAGCAAAAAGCCGAGCAAGGTGAGGCCGGTGAGAACGAAGAGCGTCATGCGCATTTCCTGCGTCGCGATCGGAATGCCCAGGATGCGCTTGAAATCGGTAAAACCGTTGTTGCCGCCGAAGCCGGTTTCGTTGCGAAAAAAAAGCAGCATCGCCGCGAAGGTCAGTGCCTGCGTGATGATCGAAAAGTAGACGCCCTTGATTCGTGAGCGGAACGCGAAAAATCCGAACACCAACGCGATCAAGCCAGGCACCAGCACGATCAGGATCAACGTCGCGACGAAGCTGCCCGACAGCGCCCAATGCCAGGGCAGCTCTTTCAGATCGAGGAACACCATGAAATCGGGCAGGTCGCTGCGGTATTGCCCGTCGCGCCCGATCTGGCGCATCAGGTACATGCCCATCATGTAGCCGCCGAGCGCAAAAAAGAGGCCGTGGCCGAGCGAGAGGATGCCGGTGTAGCCCCAGATCAGGTCCATCGCGAGCGCCGCGATCGCATAGCACATGATCTTGCCGACCAGCGCGACCGCGTAGTCGCTCATGTGGAACGCGCTGCCCGGCGCTGTGAAGAGGTTGAGCATCGGCGCGACCGCGCAAACGACGATGACCGCGACGAAGAACGCGGTCCAGCCCTCGCCGCTGAGGAGAGGGGCTTTTCGCGGAAGTTCAATACGCAGCATGGAGTCGTCCGAAAAGCGTAGCGAGCGCGCCGAGGTCGGGTCGAGGAGCGGAGCCGTACTTCCGTACGGCGAGCACCGCAGGCCCGAGATCGGGGTGCGCAGTAGCTTTGCGGGCGGCTCCCATCAGGCTTCCGCGCTCCGGCCCTTGATCGCGAAGATGCCTTGCGGTCGCTTCTGGATGAAGATGATGATGAACACCAGCACCGCGATCTTCGCGAGCACCGCACCAGCCCAGCCTTCGATGAATTTGTTGAGGATGCCCAGGCCAAGCGCGGCATACACCGTGCCCGCGAGCTGGCCGACGCCGCCCATCACGACCACCATGAACGAATCGACGATGTAGCTCTGGCCCAGGTCGGGTCCGACATTGCCGATCTGGCTCAACGCGCAGCCCGCGAGGCCCGCGATGCCCGAGCCGAGCGCGAAGGCATAGGTGTCGATGCGCGCGGTGTTCACGCCCATGCACGAGGCGATCGGCCGGTTCTGCGTGACGCCGCGCACGAAGAGGCCGAGCCGCGTCTTGCCGATGAGGAACGCCATCGCGAGCAGCACCAGCGCAGCGAAAGCGATGATGCTGATGCGGTTCCATGGCAGGTTCACGTTGCCGAGAAACTGCAAGCCACCGCTCATCCAGCCCGGGTTTTCGAGGCCCACGTTCTGCGCGCCGAAAATCGAGCGCACCCCTTGCTGCAGCATCAGGCTGATGCCCCAGGTCGCTAGCAATGTTTCGAGCGGCCGGCCGTAAAGGAACCGGATCACACCGCGTTCGAGAATCGCGCCGACCAGCGCCGAGGCCAGAAACGCCATCGGTATCGCCGCGACCACATACCAGCCGAACATCGACGCCGGCAGATATTGCCGAAACAGGCCTTGGACGATGTAGGTCGCGTAGGCGCCGATCATCATCAGCTCGCCATGCGCCATATTGATCACGCCCATCAGCCCGTAGGTGATCGCGAGGCCGAGTGCCGCGAGCAGCAGCACCGAACCGAGGCTGATGCCGCTGAAGATCGCGTTGATGCGGTCGCCCCAGACCAGCCGGCCCTCGATGCTCTTGACCGCGTTCTGCATCGCGGTCTTGAGTTCGGCGTCCTGCTCGTCGCGGATGCGCTCGTTGAGCAGCAGCTTGGCATCGGGATTGCGGCTTTCGGAGAACAGCTTCACCGCCTCGAGCCGGCGCGCCTTGTCCTTGCTGTCGAGCAGGCTCGCAGCGCGCACTCTTTCGAGCACGTCTTTAATCTCTGCGTTTTTCTCGGCCTCGAGCGCGCGCTCGACCAGCGGCAACCGCGATTCGGAAGGCTCGCCGAGCAGCGCGCGCGCGGCATCGCCACGCACCGCATCGTCGGCACTCGCGAGGCCCGAGACAGCGATCGCCGCATCGATCGTGCTGCGCATGTAGTTGTTATTGATGACGTCTTCGGCATCCTGAGGCAGCTTCACTTCGGCGCCCGTGACCGGATCGAATGCCTTGTCGTCTCGGACGATGAAGACCTGCGGGTCCTTGACCTTCACTGCGTCGTCGCTCATCGCCTTGAGCAATGCCGCGGTCTTGTCGTCCGCCGCGAGCACCGCCTGGTTGATCGCGGCAACCCGTTCGTCGGAATCGCCGATCGCCATCGCGCGCGCTTCGTCGGCTGTGAGCGCGTGGGCTTGCATCGCGCACAAAAGGAGTGCGACGAAGGCCAGGCGTCGAATCAAGAATCGGAGCATCTGTTTTGAATCAAGAGCGGGGCGGACCGGGCATGCGTCCGAAACCCATTCGTCGTCCGTTGGTCGCTCGGGCATGCGCAACGCGGACGCTGCTCTGAACTTGCCGAGCCAAGTCGGCGCCGAGTGCTATATTATTTGTAGCTGTGTGCGCACGTCTGGCGGGCGTTTCAGCCACTTTTTCTTTAAATTCATTCACCCCGTCCCCGCGTGCGAGGACGAGGCGATCGCACCATCAGCTCGACTTACCTGCAGGCTCGTCGGGCTTCTTGTCGTTGCCCTCGATGTACGGGCTCCACGGCTTGGCCTTGATCGGTTCGGGCGTTTTCCAGACCACGTTGAACTGGCCGTCAGCGCGGATCTCGCCGATCAGCACCGGCTTGTGCAGATGGTGGTTCTTTTCGTCCATCATGATCGTGAAGCCGTCGGGCGCCTTGAAGGTCTGGCCGGCCATCGCGGCGACCACCTTGTCGGTGTCGGTGCTCTTGGCCTTTTCCACGGCCTGCTTCCACATGTGCATGCCGACGTAGGTCGCTTCCATCGGGTCGTTGGTCAGCGGCTTGGCGGACTGGCCCGGCAGGTTCTTGGCCTTCGCGTACTCGCTCCATTCCTTGATGAAGGCGGCGTTGGTCGGATTCTTGACCGACATGAAGTAGTTCCATGCCGCGAGGTGGCCGACCAGCGGCTTGGTGTCGACGCCGCGCAGCTCTTCCTCGCCGACCGAGAACGCCACCACCGGCACATCCTTCGCCTTGAGGCCGGCATTGCCGAGCTCTTTGTAGAAGGGCACGTTCGAATCGCCGTTGATGGTCGAGATCACCGCGGTCTTGCCGCCTTGCGAGAACTTCTTGATGTCGGCGACGATGGTTTGATAGTCGCTGTGGCCGAACGGGGTGTACTTCTCGTCGATGTCGGCGTCCTTGATGCCCTTGCTGTGCAGGAACGCGCGCAGGATCTTGTTGGTGGTGCGCGGGTACACGTAGTCGGTGCCCAGCAGCACGAAGCGCTTGGCGCCGCCGCCTTCCTTGCTCATCAAATATTCGACTGCCGGAATCGCCTGCTGATTGGGCGCGGCGCCGGTATAGAACACATTCTTCGACAGCTCTTCGCCTTCGTACTGCACCGGGTAGAACAAAAGGCCGTTCATCTCTTCGAGCACCGGCAGCACCGACTTGCGCGAGACCGACGTCCAGCAACCGAAGATCACCGCGACCTTGTCCTGCCCGAGCAACTGCTTGGTCTTCTCGGCGAAAAGCGGCCAGTTGGAAGCCGGGTCGACGATCACCGGCTCGAGCTTCTTGCCCATCACGCCGCCGTTTTTGTTGATCTCCTCGATCGTCATCAGCGCCACGTCCTTCAGCGCCGTTTCCGAGATCGCCATCGTCCCCGACAGCGAATGGAGGATGCCGACCTTGATCGTGCCCTTGTCCTGCGCCATCGCGGCGCCGCTCAAGGTCAGCCCAGCAGCGCCCAGCGCCATCGCGGCGCTCAAGGTTTTCAAAGTCCAACGACGGTTCATCATCAGTTCACTCCAGGTGTTTGTTTGCTTGTCTTGACCAGCGATCCGGAATCGGATCGTTGTGGAGTAATGCAAAGGGCGTGCCACGGATGCGGGCTCCGGCAGTGAGGAATTCCGAATCGGGACGCACCAAAACGGGCCGTGATGCGGGCCCGCATGCACCATCCGCGCACGCGCCGGGCAGTGACACGCGTTTCTGAATAAAAAATGGCTGTAGCGCTCACTGGGTATGCGCGAGCAGCTATCTTTTTCATAGCGAATGGCGAGCCGACGAATGGGTTCTTCAACTCCGCGCGGCACTTAAACCGTCGGCCGCCAACGTCGTGTGAACCTGGTCGCTACAGCAGCTTGCCGATAAGAGGCCGATTACGGCAAGGAGTCGCCGGTTACGAGTTGACGGCGAATGCCCGTTTCAGACTGATTGTGTTGAAAAACTCCGTAGGCTCGCGGGAGGGTTGGTTTTTGGGGGTGCCTCGACCATTCCCGCATTCGTGATCGCCGATCCTGCGTCGATCTGAGCGGTCGAACATATCAGCGCGATGCGCCTGAATGCGCGAACCGTGTTTTTCAACACAATCGACTGAGTGCAGCCGTTCAAGTTTCGGCTTTGAATGACTTACGCAGCCGATACCTGACGTTGGCCGCCTTTTGGGGCGGGTGTCCGCTCAACTTTGAAGCTGACAATCTCTGGCAATCAATTGGTTGTGCGTTGCCTTGCCAGTGGCGAGGGCCTGCCAGCGACCGCTCCCGACGGCAGCCAACTGACAATTCCGACCCTCAATAGACATTCGTCGACCAGATCTCGTTGCCGCACAGCAGATTTTCGCCCCCTTCGCACTTCCAGACGTTCGCGGCCGACAGCTCAAGAGGACCTGGTCACGTCAGCACCATGCTTCCGAAGCGCTGCGCACCGCGCCGTCACTCGCACAATTAAATGGATGTAGTCATGGTCGTGCTCAGGCTGCCAGCGGCCGAGACGCATGCCGCAGATACTTGAGCTCCAGTTGGCGCGCCCGGCGCAGAACCGACGGTCTTGAAGTGAGCCCTGAGACGGTGTTTCCGCGGCGTTGGGCTCAGGCTCTTGGCCCGACGTCGCTTCGACTGCGCATACGATCGACGCTCCGGCCTCGCTGGCACAAGCCCGGTACGCCGCGCATCCATGGACCTCGTTGACGTCACCTTTATCGTGCTGGGCCTTACGCTGGCGACGGCGCTGCTCGTGCCGCGTACCGGTTTGCCAGCGCCGATTGTCTTCGCCGGCATGGGCATCGGCGTCGGCGCGACCTCGCACCTGGTCCCGTCCCTGCCGGTGATCCGCATGCCGCCGGGCCTGGTGCTGTTCATCTTCCTGCCACCACTGCTGACGACCGCTGCGTATGCTTTGCCGCTGCGCCCGTTCCGGCGTAACCTGCTGCCTATCGCGCTGCTGGCCGTAGGCCTCGTTCTGGCAACGACCGGCGTGGTCGCGGTGATCGGCCACTTCCTTGTCGGTCTCGGCTGGGCGGCTGCCGTCGTTCTGGGCGCCATCCTCGCTCCGCCCGACCCGGTCGCCGCAACCGCCGTGGCAGGCAAGACCGGGATATCGCACCGGCTGGTGGTGATCCTCGAAGGCGAGGGACTGGTCAACGACGCGGTCGCCATCGTTGCCTACGGCATCGCGCTGGAGGCACTGACAACGGGCAAGTTCGAGGCCACACATGCTTTGCTGGCGCTGCTGCAGGAGGCGCCGATTGGTGTGACCGTCGGACTGGCGGCGGGCTGGATCGCCGGCGTTCTCAGAAGGCGGCTCGACAGCGTGCCGCTGGAAATCGGGGTTTCGCTCGCTACGCCTTACCTGGCCTACCACCTGGCCGACCGCTTCGGCGGTTCGGCGGTGCTGGCTGTCGTCGCGCTTGGCTTCATGCTGCGATCCTCGACGGCCCGGGTCTCTTCGCCGGTCGCGCGTCTGGCCGCGCGCACGGTCTGGAGCTTCCTGCGCTATGCCAGTACGGCGCTGGTCTTTCTGCTGCTCGGGCTGCTGATCGGCGAAATCGCGGTCGACTGGCCGGGCTGGGCGGTGGTGCGCGCCGGCGCCGTTCTGGCCGTGGCCATCATCGTCGTTCGCCTGGCCTGGATGCTGGTGGTGCCGCGCCTGGTGGCGACGCTCCGTGCGTCCGACGGTCCGACGCCGTCTCTCGGCGAACAGCTTTTGCTCGGCTGGGCCGGGATGCGCGGCGTGGTGTCGCTCGCGCTGGCGCTGGCCCTGCCGCTGTCTATCGGCGGCGACGGAGAACTCCGGCGCACGATCGTCTTCCTGACGTTGATCGTCATCATCGCCACGCTGTTGCTCCAGGGAATCACCTTGCTGCCGCTGGTCAAGCGCCTCCAGGTCGGCGACGCGGGCCGGGAAGCGCGCGAGGAGCGCAGCGCGCGGATGCGCGCGCGTCGCGCCGGCATCGCCGCCGTGAAGAGGTCCAAGCAGCCGGGGGCTGTGTCGGCTGGCGGTTCCGCAGATCTGATCGCGCGGCTGGAATCGGGCAGCATCGGCATCGCAAGCTCGGGAGCGCTGGGCCAGCATGCCGAACATGGCCCGGCGCTGCTGCAGGCACTCGATGCCCAACGCAGGGTCGTCGAACGCCTGCGCGACGCCGGCCACATGGGCAGTGCGTTGGCCGAGCGCCTGGACACCGAGCTCGACCTGGATGCGATGAACGCCGTGGGCGACGGCGCTCGGCTTACCGACGCCGGCGAGGCGTGACCTTGCCGCCGCCGCCGTCGCCGTCGCCGTTGAATCGCTTGCAAGAGAAGGATGGAGGGCTTGATCAAGCTGGCGCCATAGACACCAGCGGCGGCTGCACGGCGCGTGCGCGTTGCCTTTCGCCCTGATGGGCTCAGCCCGTCGGTGCCGGCTCGTCGATTGCCTCCGCACTGGATGCGGGTCGATGGTTTGCTCGACGCCAATGCAGTGGCCCTACCTGTTCAATCGTCCAGATTGCGTGGGTCAGGCTTGCGACATGGATGACCGAGAGGGGTCGAGACCGCAGGTTCGCTGGCTCGATTAGCAGACATTCGGCTGACATCTGACCCAGGAAATCTACTCGCGCGACGGCGGAAGTCAGCAGTGCGCGACTTATCGGCCGCCAAGTCGCCCAGGTCGCGGCGCCGCAGTGACTGGTAAGCGCTGGAGAGCGTGAGTTCAGACGCGGCCCGCCACGGGCAGCAACCGCTGCATTGCTGTCGCTCAGCTAAATGCTGTGAACCACAGCAACGGGCCCAAAGCGAGCGGGCCGCACTGGTATCGGTTTAGGAAGCTCATCCAACCTTCCCATCGGTGCTCCCACGAGCTTTCCCGCAGCGAAGGCGTACGCCGCAACGGACCCGCAAGGGACTTGAGCGCGCACCCGTGGCAAGCAATCCACGGACGCTCGCGCTGCGCCAAAAGACCCGCCAATCTGCGATGCAAGCGCGATGTACGTATCCATTTCTCTGCGTCGATAGTGCCGCCAACGCTCGCCCGTATTGCGCACCCAGCTATCCTTTCGATAGCAAAGCTAAAACTGCAGCTGCGTTTCAGGCTGCTTCAGCGCGATTCGCTTCGCCCGCAAGCCGTAAGCGTCGTCGGCCCCGCAGCGATCGGCAGCCATCGACTGAGCCGTCGACAGCCGCCACCGATGCACAACTCATAGTCCGGCACGAACTCCGACCGGGCGAGCACCACTTCGCGGCGCCACGGATCGGCCAGCCGGTAGCTCCACACGCCGTTGATAAGCCGCGCATCGTCGGGCGGTTCCATGCCGGCGCCGGAGCCGCGGATGCGGGCTTGCGAAAGATGCAGCCAGCCGCCGACGACTTCCCAGTCTTCGTCCCATTCGATCTTCTCGATCGAGTGTTGCCAGCGCAGCGTTAATTGGGTGACGGGAATGCGCACTTCGGGCAGCGCGCCGGCCGAAAGGCACAGCGCGGCCACCGTCGCTGCTGCTGCGATCACCGGCACCGATGTATCAGCCGCCGGCTCAACCCGCGACCAACCCGCCCTTGCCGCGCCGATGGCGCAGCAGGTGCCAGACCACGAGCGCGACGGTCATGCCGAGCCCGATCTCGTCGGTCGCCGGCGCCGCGACGACCAGGAACGCCGCCGCGACAAAAGCCCAGGCGCGCTCCCACCATTTGAGCGGCGCGAGCCAGAAGCCGATCGCGGCGCCGCCCCAAAGCAATATCGCAACCACGGCTTTAAAAACTACAAAACCGGTGTCCCACAAGCTGCCGCCCTGCAGCATCAGCGCCGGCGCATAGACAGCCATGTACGGCACGATGAAGCCGGCGATCGCGATGCGCAATGCCTGCAGGCCGATCTTCATGCCGCTTTCCTTCGCGATCGGCGCGGCGGCGAAGGCGGCGAGCGCGACCGGCGGCGTGAGGTCGGCCATGATGCCGAAGTAGAAGACGAACATGTGCGAGACGATCAGCGGCACGCCGAGCTGCAGCAGCGCCGGCGCGGCGAGCGAACTCGTGATGATGTAGTTGGGAATGGTCGGAATGCCCATGCCGAGAATCAGGCACACCAGCATGGTCAAAAACAGGCTCGCGAACAGGCTCGACTGGCCCATCTGAATGATGTAGCCCGCGAAGGTGGTCGCCGCGCCGGTGAGCGTGAGGATGCCGATGATCACGCCGACCAGTGCGCAGGCCACGCCGACCGGCAGCGCGTGGCGCGCGCCGTCGGCCATCGCGTTCAGCGCGACCTTGAGCGTTTCGCGCCCGCCCCTGGCGAACCAGAGCACCGCGCCCATCGCCAGCACCAACCCGATGACGGCGCCGATGCCCCACTTGAAAAAGCTCGATGCGGCGAAGCCGATGATGATCCAGAACACGATCTGCAAAGGGCGGCTGCCGAACTGCTTCGTGAGCGCGGCGCCGAAGATCAGCACCACCGTGAGCATCAGGCCGACCATGCCCGAGAACAGCGGCGTGTAGCCCGAGAACAGCAGGTACACCAATATCGCGAGCGGCAGGATCAGATACCAGCGCAGCTTGACCGCGGCCCACGGGTCGGGGCAATCCTCCTTCGGCATGCCGAGCAGCCCGGCGCGGCCGGCTTCCAGGTGCACCATGAGGAACGCGGTCAGAAAATAGAGCACCGCCGGAATCGCCGCGGCCTTGCAGATTTCGACATAGGGCACGTCGATGGTCTCGGCCATGATGAACGCGACCGCGCCCATCACCGGCGGCATGATCTGGCCACCCATACTGGCTGTCGCTTCGACGCCGCCCGCGAACGCGGCCTTGTAGCCGAAGCGCTTCATGAGTGGAATCGTGAACTGGCCGGTGGTCACGACATTCGCGACACCCGAACCGTTGATCGTTCCCATCAGGCCCGACGAGACCACCGCGACCTTGGCCGGCCCGCCCTTGGTGTGGCCGAACATGCCGAGCGCGAAGTCGGTGAAGAGCGCGATCATCCCGGCCTGTTCGAGAAAGGCGCCGAACAGGATGAACAGGAAGATGTACGACGACGAAACATAGGTCGGCGTGCCGAAGATGCCTTCGGTACCGAAGCCGAGCTGGCCGACGATTTGGTCGATGCCGTAGCCGCGGTGCGCGAGTTCGCCCGGCAGGTACTGGCCGAACAAGCCGTAGGCCAGGAACATCAGGCAAATCAGCGGCAGCGCAAAGCCCATGATGCGACGCGCGCCCTCGAACACCAGCACGATCGTGACGACGCCGACCACCATGTCGGCCGCGGTCAGGTCGCCGGCGCGCTGGATCAGATCGGCCTCGAACACCCAGTGGTAAAGCCCCGCGCAAAACGCCGCACCGCCAACCAGCCAGCCGAGCCCTTTTTGCCGCAGCGGCGGATGCAAGGTGAAGGTCAGCAGCAGCAAAAAACCGACGTGCACCGCGCGCACGACCGAGCTCGAGAGCGGACTGAAGGCGGCCGTGACGACCTGGAACAACGAGAAAACGATCGCGACCCAGAACAACGTGCCGACGAATGGCGCGGCATGTTCGTCGGAAGGCGGTGCCGCAGCGCTTCCGCCCGGCGGCGCTGCGCCTTCGATCACGACACCCGCGCCGGGCGCCTCTTCCTCGATCGGCGCATGCACCGCGCCCACTTCGGCGGGCGCGCCGCCCTGCTGCTGCGAAGCCCCTGCGGGCGGCGTGCGGGCCACGGCTTACTTCGCCAGACCGATTTCTTTGTAGTACTTGAGCGCGCCCGGATGGAAAGTCACGCCGGTGCCGCTCATTGCGCCATCTTTCTTGATGCCCTTGGCTGCAGCGTTGGCGGCGATCAGCGTGTCGAGATTTTCGAACATCACCTTGGTCATTGCGTAGACCGCATCGTCCGAAACACCGGTGTGCGAAACGAGGAAGTTCTTGATCGCGATGGTTTCGACGTCGCTGTCCTGTCCATCGTAGGTCTTGGCCGGAATGGTCGCGGCCTGGTACGCCTTGTCGTCGATCTTGGCGACGACCGAGGCCGGAATCGGCACGACGTGGATCGGCACCGAGGTCGCGAGGTCGCGGATCGACGCCACGCCGAGGCCCGCCGATTGCAAGGTCACGTCGAGCTGGCGGTTCTTCATGAGCTCGACCGATTCACCGAACGGCAGGTACTCGACTTTCGAGAACGACGGATACGGCAAGCCGGCCGCGCCGAGAATCGCGCGCGCGTTGAGTTCGGTGCCCGACTTGGGCGCGCCGACCGAGATGCGTTTGCCTTTCAAATCGGCCATGGTCTTGATCCCCGACTCGGCGCTCGCGACGATCTGGATGTAGTTGGGGTAGATGCCCGCGACCGCGCGCAGCTTCTTGAGCGGCTTGCCGAAACCCGATTCGGCATTGCCGTTCCACGCATCCGACAGCGCATCGCCGAGCGTGAACGCGATTTCGCCGCGGCCCGCTTCGAGCAAATTGAGGTTCTCCGCCGAAGCCTTGGTCGACTGCACCGTGACCTTCGCATCGGGCAGCACCTTGCCGTAGAGCTGCGACAGCGCAACGCCCATCGGGTAGTACACACCGCTCTGGCCGCCGGTCAGCACGTTGATGAATTTCTGCTGCGCGAAGGCGAGCGGCGACAGCGCGAATGCACTGGTTCCGAGGGCGCCGAGCACCAGGCTGCGGCGCGTAGGGTCATTTGAATGTTGGGCCATGAGGTCTCCTTCTTGTCAAAAAAAATCGGTTGGGTTAAGCGTATGCAATTGTCATTTAAGCCCAACACGCGCGCGTCCGTAACTGGCTGAACCCGCACTGTGTAGCAATACGCAAGGGTTATCACCAAGATCGAGTGCAAAAGCCCAGACCGGGCCATCCGGTCGCTTCGCGCTCACAGCGCGTGTTCGCGCAAAAACCGGTCGAGTTGATGGCTGTTGGAAATACCCAGCTTGGCGAACACATGCGCGCGATGCGTTTCGACGGTGCGCAATTCAACCGGTGCCAACTCTGCCGCGATCCGCTTGTTGGGAAGTCCCTGTGCGACGAGCCGCGCCACCTGCGTTTCGCGGGGTGTCAGCTTGGACCAGCGCGCTTGCGCTGCTTGCCGCGATTGATGCCGGCGATCGATCTCGTCGGCTCTCGCGAGTGCCTGCGTCAGCGTCTCGAGCAGCTGCGCCTCGCTACACGGTTTTTCGAGCCAACCCCATGCGCCGTTTCGAACCGCGCTCACAGCCATTGGAATGTCGCCATGCCCGGAAAGAAAAACGACCACCAGCGGACTGGTGCGCAAGCGCAGCGAATCAAAGACTTGCAAGCCGCTGATGCCGCCGAGCCGCACATCGAGAATCACGCAACCGGGACGCTGCAGTTCGGCGTTTGCCAGAAAGGCCTCGCCCGAATCGAACGCCTGCACCGCGTAGCCACGCGACAGCAGCAGAAGGCCCAGCGAACGACGCACCGCTTCGTCGTCATCGACGATATACAGATTGAACCGAACCGGGTCCTTCGTCGATGCGCGGCTCACAGACTGCATGGGAGCGTCAGGATAAACACCGTGCCGCCACCCCCGCGCGAAGCAAAGGACAAAGCGCCGCCATGCCGTTCGATGATGGTTCGGCAGATCTTGAGGCCGAGTCCAAGCCCGCGTTCGCGCGCAGTAAAGAAGGCTGCAAAGATCCGGTGGGCGATGGCAGGATCGATGCCTGAGCCGCGATCGGCGATGCGAATGATCACCGCGTCCCCTCTGGCTTCGGCGTCGATCTCCACGATGCGACTCTCGGGCACCGTGTGGTCCATCGCTTGCAAACCGTTGAGCACGAGATTGAGCAGCACTTGCTCCAGCAACACGTGGTCGCCGACAACGCCGGGTAGCGTCGACGCAATGCGCACCTCGACGCGCGCGTTGCGCGAGCGGACTTCGCCGCGCAACAGCCCGAGCACATTGGCCACCATAGGCTCGACCTGGCAGATTTCGACGCCTGCGGTGCGCTGCCGGACGAAGCCGCGCACGCGCTTGACAATCTCGGCGCTGCGCTGAGCCTGGCGCCCGGTCTCGTCGAGGCTTTCGATCAGGAGCGGCTGGTTGCCCTGCAACGCAAACGCCTTGGCGGCGCTTGCGTACGCGCTCAGGGCCATCAGCGGTTGATTGAGCTCGTGCGCCAAAGTCGAAGCCATCTCGCCCAAACTCGCGAGCCGCTGCGCATGCTGCAGTTGCAACTCGTTTTCGCGCTGCCGCGCCTCGGCGAGTTTCTGGGCCGTGATATCGACCACGGAACTCATCCAGCCGGAGTGCCGGCCGCTCGCGTCGATCAGATGCGCGGTGTAAGTCATGGTCAGAACGTCATGGCCGGCGCGGTGGCGCACCCGCGATTCGAAACCTGTCTGCGACGACTCGCCACTCGAACTGGCGCGAAAGCGTCGCCAGTGCTCGTCTATTTCGTCCGGATGCCAATATGGATAAGGCGGCAGGCGGCCGAGCAGTTCGTCAGCCGAGTAACCGGTCATGGCGCAAAGGGCCGGATTGACGTAGATGATGCGGCCGTCGAAGTCGCGCGCACGCATGCCAACCAGCAGCGAATCTTCCATCGCCTTGCGAAACGCATGCGCATCGCCCAACGCGCGAGTACGCTCGACAACACGCTGTTCGAGCTCGCGCCGGGCGTCGCGCTGCTCCGCAAACCGACGCTCGCGCAAGCGCCAGTAGAAGCCGCCGAGCAAAAAAACGAAGGCACACAAAATGCCCACGACCCATGCTTGCGCACGAGCATTGGCCACGGGTGCGTAGTCGCCCATCACGGTCAGGCGCCAGCCGAAATCCGGCATGACCCGGTCGATCGCGACAAAACGGCGTGGCTGGCCGTTGATGGTGGTTTTAACAAGGATGCCGCGCCCCCCGGTCGCGGGCGCGAGAACCCACGGCATCGGCGCGAACTGTTCGAGATCGCCGTACTGTTTGTGTCGCGTCACCCACATCCGATCGTCGTCGTTGACGGGCCGCGTCGCTCGATAGAGCCACGCGGGGACCGAACTCAAAAATACAATGCCACGCGCGTCGGTGAGCACGATCGGGGCGCGCACCGAAAGCCAGGCGTCCTGGATCTGGCGCAGGCTGACCTTGACAGCCATCACACCCAGCACTTCGCCTTGAGATTCGATTGGCGCCGAAATAAAAAGCCCGGGTTCCCCGGTGGTCTGACCGACGCCGTAGAACAGACCTTCCCGGCCTGCCTTCGCATCGATGAAGTACGGCCGGTTGGCATAGGACTGGCCAACGAAACTCAGGCGCTCCTTCCAGTTACTTGCCGCCAGGGTGAGGCCCGTTCGGTCCATGAGGTATAGCGCTTCGGAGCCGGCTGCCTGGTTGATGGCTTCGAGATAGCGGTCGGCAAGCTGGGTCGCGGCCGCGTCGCCGAAATTCCGGAGCGCCCCCGCGATGGAAGGATGCTGCGCTGCCGTAAACGGAAGAAACCGGTACCTGGCGGCCACGGCGCGCAAGCCCAGCACATCGACCTCGATCGCGCGCTGGATCGCATCGACCTGCGCGGCGAGCTCGCGCCTCGCCGCCCATTCGCCGGCGCCGAAGATTCCCGGCAAGGCCAGCGCGGCGGCAGCCGTCCAGGCCACCGCTGCGCGAGCGAGGCGAGCAGGTCGTGGCTCGGTAGTCCGACCACTGGCCGCCACGGATGGAAAGGATGGAACAGAAAAACCGCTCAAAGCGAAATGGCTGAATTTGCCGACATTGTCCGCAAACGCAGGCATGGCGCAAAAGCACTCGCCCGGCGCATCGGACTCTCACAGTGCAATGGCGTCGTTTGCTACTATTTTTATAGCTGATCGCGCACGATCCATGGCCCTTTCTGGCCTTTTTCTTCTAAATCTCGCCCGGCGCGCCGCTCAATAGATCTCGGGCACGATCATGTTCTGCGGCACCGGCTGGCGCAGATAGTCCGGGTTACGCACCCGCTTGGGCAACTCGATCGGCGCATGCGGCACTTCTGAATAGGGCAGCTGGCCGAGCAGGTGCGCGATGCAGTTGAGCCGCGCCTTCTTCTTGTCGACCGCCTGCACCACCCACCACGGCGCCTCATCGATGTGTGTGCGCTCGAGCATGGTTTCCTTGGCCTTGGTGTATTCCTCCCAGCGGCGTCGGCTTTCGAGGTCCATCGGGCTCAGCTTCCACTGCTTGAGCGGATCGTGGATGCGGCCCATGAAGCGCAAGTGCTGCTCGTCGTCGGTGATCGAGAACCAGTACTTGATGAGTTTGATGCCTGATCGCACCAGCATCCGCTCGAACTCGGGCACCGAGCGAAAGAACTCTTCGTACTCGCCGTCGCTGCAAAAACCCATCACCCGCTCGACGCCGGCGCGGTTGTACCAACTGCGGTCGAACAGCACCATCTCGCCCGCGGCGGGCAGGTGCGCCACATAGCGCTGAAAGTACCACTGGGTGCGCTCGCGGTCGTTGGGCGCCGGCAGCGCCGCGACCCGCACCACGCGCGGATTGAGCCGCTGCGTGATGCGTTTGATGACGCCGCCCTTGCCGGCCGCATCGCGGCCCTCGAACAGGATCACGACCTTTTGGCGGTTCTGCTGCACCCAATCCTGCAGCTTGACGAGCTCGCCCTGGAGGTGGAACAGCTCGGTGAAATAGGCCTGCCGCCCGGCCTTGTCGATCGCGACGGGCGTGCCGTCGGCATCGACATGGCGGTCTTCGATTTCGAGCTCTATCTCTTCGTCGTAGCTGTCGAGGAGGTCTTGCGCGATGCGGCGGATCAGGTCTTCGGAGTCGGGGTGCATCGAGACGGACATGGGAGCAGACGTTGCGCTTGTCGGGCCGCAAATCATCTGACCAACGCATGTCAGGAATATGACAATGCTACATTTTTAGTAGCTGTCTGCGCATGTCTGGCGGGCAGTACAACCCGATTCAATCAAATATTGTTCCGAAATACAATGGTGGCCATGCCATCCATCCTCAACGCCGACCTGCACTGCCATTCCGTGGTTTCGGACGGCACGCTCACGCCAGAGCAGCTCGCCGAGCGCGCCGCGGGTAACGGCGTCGAGTTGTGGGCGCTGACCGATCACGACGAGATCGGCGGCCAGCATCGCGCCCGTGCGGCAGCGCATGCGCACGGCATGAAGTACCTCACCGGCACCGAGATTTCGGTCACGTTCGCGCATGAAACCGTACACATCGTCGGCCTGGGTTTCGATCCCGACGACCCGGGCATGCAGCAGGGCCTGGTCGACACGCGCGGCGGGCGCGGTGCACGGGCGCGGGAAATGGCCGCGGGTCTGGCGAAGGTCGGCATTCACGGCGCCTACGAAGGCGCGCTCAAATTCGTCGGTAACCCCGAACTGATTTCGCGCACCCACTTTTCGCGCTTTCTGGTCGACAGCGGTGTCTGCAACGACAACAACGAGGTGTTTCGCAAGTTCCTGGTCGAAGGCAAACCCGGCTTCGTGCCGCACCGCTGGGCCAACCTGCGCGATGCGGTGCGCTGGATCACCGATGCGGGCGGGCTGGCCGTGGTCGCGCATCCGGGCCGCTACCGCTTCACCGCCAACGAAGAAGACGCGCTTTTCAGCGAGTTCAAGGCCCACGGCGGCCGCGCGATCGAAGTCGTGACCGGCAGCCACACGCCGGCCGAATATGTCGAATATGCCGACAAGGCGATCGAATACGGCTTTGCCGCATCGCGCGGCAGCGACTTCCACGGCCCCGGCGAAGGCCATTCAGACCTTGGCAAGCTGCCGTGGCTGGCCGGCACCCTGACACCGGTCTGGGAGCTGCTCGAAGACCGCATCCAGTGAGCGCGCTGCCGCGGGCGTCTGCCGAGGCGCCATCTCAGGACGAATCGGCGGCGCTTACACCATCATCGCTATTGGCGCTCGCAGCCGCGAGCCGGCCCGACCGCGAGGCCGAACGCATGCTCGCAGGCATCGGGATGGTGCTCCTCTCGGTCGCGTGTTTCAGCGCGCTCGACACCAGCACCAAGGTGTCGATGACGGCGGTGCCGGTGTTGATGGCGGTCTGGTTTCGCTATGCGTTTCAGGCTGTTGCGACCACCGCGGTGTTGCTGCCGCGTTACGGCACCGCGCTGCTCGCCACCGCGCATCCGCGCTTTCAGTTGCTGCGCGGCGCACTGCTGCTCACGACCACGGTGCTGGCGTTCGCGAGCCTTTCGTACCTGCCGCTGGCCGAGTTCACCGCAATCGTGCTGCTCGCGCCACTGGTCGTGACCTTGTTCGCGGCCACCGCGCTCAAGGAGCAGGTGTCGGTGCTCCGCTGGGCGCTGGTCGCGGGCGGCTTCGTCGGCACGCTGGTCGTGTTGCGCCCTGGCGGCCGCGCTTTCGGCTGGGCGATGCTGCTGCCTTTGCTGCTGGTTGCCAGCAACGCCTGGTTCCAGTTGCTCACGAGCCGCCTCGCGCGCACTGAAAATCCGCTCACGATGCATTTCTATACCGGCTGGGTCGGCACCTTGATCGCATCCTGCGCGCTGCCTTTCGTGTGGCAGACGCTGCCATCGTGGCATTGGTGGGCGCTGCTCGGCTTGATGGGTCTGCTCGGCACGGTTGGCCATTTCCTGCTGATCCTGGCCTACCAGCGCGCGCCGGCTTCGACCCTCACGCCCTACCTCTACGCCCAGATCGGCTTCGCGATGCTTGCGGGCTGGCTGGTCTGGCAACGCGTGCCCGATGGCACGTCGCTGGTCGGCATTGCGATGATCGCGGCCTGCGGCGCAGCCGGTGCCTGGCTCACGGTGCGCGAGCGCAAAGTGCCGATTGCACCCGCAGAGTCATAAGCAAAAACGCAGCGTTTCACCATGGCCCAGTACCTCGAAGTCCATCCCGACAATCCCCAGCCGCGTCTGCTCAAACAGGCGGTGGCACTGCTCGAGCGCGGCGAGGTGGTCGCGGTGCCGACCGATTCGAGCTATGCCCTGGCCTGCCACCTCGACGACAAGGACGCTGTCGACCGGCTCCGCCGTATTCGCCAGGTCGACCAGAAGCACCATCTGACCTTGCTGTGCCGCGACTTGGGCGAGCTCGCCAACTACGCGCGGGTCGACAACCGGCAATACCGCCTGCTGAAGGCCGCGACGCCCGGTCCCTACACCTTCATTCTCGAAGCCACGCGCGAGGTGCCACGCCGGGTCAGCCATCCTCAGCGCAAGACCATCGGCCTCAGGGTGCCCGATCACAAGGCCTTGTGCGAACTGCTCACATTGCATGGCGCGCCATTGCTCGCGACCACATTGATCGCACCCGGCGAAACCGAACCGATGAACGACGCTGAAGAAATCCGTGCGCGCTTCGAAAAGCAGATCGGCGCGGTGATCGACGCCGGCGCCTGCGCGTCGGAACCGACGACGGTGGTCGATCTCACCGGACTCGGCAATGGCGGCGATCCGGTCGTGCTGCGCGAGGGGCGCGGATCGCTGGAGCGGCTCGGGATGGCCTAAGTCCGATCCGGAGCCGGCGCCCTGCCGCACGGCGTTTGAAAACGGTCTGAGACAATCGGGCGGTGGACCTGCCCAATCTCATTCAAGCCATTGCCATCTACGCGCTGCCGGTCATTTTTGCGATCACGGTGCACGAGGCAGCGCATGGCTACGCAGCCCGCTACTTCGGCGACGACACGGCCTACAGAATGGGGCGCATGACGCTCAACCCGGTTCGCCACATCGACCCGATCGGCACGGTGCTGATGCCGCTGATGCTGTATTTCGCGACTTCTGGCACCTTTTTGTTCGGCTATGCCAAGCCGGTGCCCGTCAATTTCGCCGGCTTGCGCAATCCCCAGCGCGACATGATCTGGGTGGCGTTGGCCGGACCAGCCGTTAACTTCCTGATGGCGATCGGCTGGGCTTTGCTATTGCTGGCACTGCTGGCCTTCGGCGCCCGGGAACCATTTTTCCTCAAAATGGCGCGCGGCGGCATATTGGTGAATCTGGTGATGTGGGCGTTCAATCTGTTTCCGTTCCCACCGCTCGATGGCGGCCGGGTGCTGGCCGGCGTGCTGCCGCGCGGCGGAGCGCAGGCGCTGCTCGCCCGGATAGAGCCCTTCGGCTTTTTCATCGTGATGGGTCTGGTGCTGCTGGGCGTCGTGAGCAAATACTGGCTGCTGCCTTTGATGGCGGTCGGCTCGCAGGCGATCGGCTGGCTCATCTCGCCGGTCGCGGCATTGATTTCCTAGTTTTTCTTGTCTTGCGTCTCTTCGATGGTTTCGACTTCTTCCAGCCCGATCCGCTTTCTGACGGGCATCACCACCAGCGGCACGCCGCATCTGGGCAATTACGTCGGCTCGGTGCGGCCTTCGGTGCGGTTCAGCCGCGACGCGAATGTGCAGAGCTTTTATTTCCTTGCCGACTTCCACGCCCTGATCAAGACCGACGAGCCCGCGCGCATCCAGCGCTCGACACTCGAAATTGCGGCTTGTTGGCTCGCCTGCGGGCTCGATCCCGAGCGCGTGACTTTTTATCGTCAATCCGACATTCCCGAAATTCCCGAGCTGACCTGGCTCCTGACATGCGTCACCGCCAAGGGCGTGCTCAATCGCGCGCATGCCTACAAGGCCGCGATCGACAGGAACACTGCGGCCGGCCAGGACTCCGATGCCGAAATCAGCGCTGGCCTTTTCATGTATCCGGTGCTGATGGCCGCCGACATCCTGATGTTCAACGCGCACAAGGTGCCGGTCGGTCGCGACCAGATTCAGCACATCGAGATGGCGCGCGACATCGGTCAGCGCTTCAATCACCAGTACGGAATGCACTTCACGCTGCCCGAAGCCGAAATCGACGACGCGGTAGCGACGCTGCCGGGGCTCGACGGACGCAAGATGAGCAAGAGCTACGGCAACACGATCGCACTGTTCGCGCCGCGCGCGCAGCTGAAAAAACAGATCATGGCGATCGTGACCGACTCGCGCGCGCCGGGCGAGCCCAAGCCGACCGATGGCTCGGCGCTGTTCCAGATTTTTCAGGCTTTCGCGCAAGCCGACGAAACCGATGCCTTGCGCGAGGCGTTTGCGGAAGGCATCGCCTGGGGAGAGGCCAAGGAGCGGGTCTTCGAGCGCGTCGATGCAGAAATCGCACCATTGCGCTCGCGCTACGAGGCATTGATCGGCGACCCGGTGCAAATCGAGCAGATTCTTCTGGCTGGCGCCGAAAAGGCGCGCGGACTTTCCGGGCCGTTTCTTCAACGCTTGCGCAATGCCGTGGGCTTGCGCAGTCTGGCAGCGCAGACCGGGGGGGGAATCGACGGTAAAGCGCGGCCGAAGGCGTCGAAACAGACGCGGGCAGGATTCAGACAGTATCGCGAGGGCGATGGCAACTACTACTTCAAGTTGCTCGACAACGACGGGCAAACGCTGTTACAAAGCGTTGGATTCAGTTCGCCTCAGGAAGCGGGGCGAGCGATAGCGCAGTTGCGCAGCGACGGCGAAGCGGGGCTTCTGACGCTTCGGTCGCATGTCGAAGCGCTGAGTGCTGAAGCCGAACGCGCAGTGGTGGACCTATTGAAAAGCCTCGCTCTGGCGCAGACCAGCCAGAGCCCATGAAACCCGGCCGGGCAGCGTTGCGAATGCGGCGGCTGAACCGACCATTCGACTGGAACACACGCCATGAGCATTTTCGTCATCGATGACCATCCCCTGATGCGTGACGCGATCGTGATGGTGCTCAGGCGCCTCAAGCCGGCCGAGAACATCGTCGAGATGGAGCGGCTCGACCGGGTTGCGCCTGCGGTCAAGGCGCAGGGCGTTCCGGTATTGTTTTGCCTCGACTTGAAGCTGCCGGACGTGACCGGCTGCTCGGGCGTGATCCTGCTCAAGCGCACCTACCCGGATGTGCCGATCGCGGTGTTCTCCGCGTCGCCGGCCGCCGACATGGAAGAAGCCTGCGTCGAAGCCGGCGCTGACATCTATATCGAGAAAAACTCGGGTGTCGGCGAATTGACGGCGGCGCTCAAGGGTTTGCTCAATGCCGACAGCGACGGCGACGAAGCCGGCGACTCGACCGAAACCAGCAAGCTGTCCAAACGCCAGAACCAGCTCATCTCGATGCTCGATCAGGGCATGAGCAACCGCGATATCGCCACCGAACTGCAGATCAGCGAGCACACGGTCAAGGTGCATTTGTGGCGGCTGTTCAGGCGGCTCGGCGTCAAGAGCCGGACCCAGGCGCTGCACCATGCGCGCAACCATGGCCTGCTCGTGAGCCGATAGACAATCGCGGCAGCTCGGTTGTCGCGCAGCGAACGGCGCGGCTTCAACCGACGCCGGAACTCACGCGGGCCTGCGACGTATCGGCATCACGCATCGACACCCTGAATACGCTGCCGCTGCCCACATGCGAACGCACGGTCACAGGATGCCCGAGCGCATGCGACAAGCGCGACACGATCGCGAGCCCGAGCCCGAAACCGTCCGAGGTGCCGGCGTGGTCGGCGACTTTGTAGAACTCCAGAAACACGTCGCGCAGGTGTTCGCCGGCGATGCCGATGCCGGTGTCCCAGACTTCGATCCGAATGCCGTCGGGCGTGCGCCGCGCCGCCAGCAGCACGCCGCCCGACGGGGTGTATTTGATCGCATTGGCCACCAGGTTGCCGATCATCCGGCGGACCCGCACCGGATCCGTCTGTACCTTGCCCGGCAGCGAATGGGCCCGAAACCTGAGCCCCTTGGCTTCGGCGGTCGGCCGGTATTGCAACTCGACGTCGTGCATCAACTGGCCGACATCGACCCGCTCGATGTTGAGCCGGACCTGCCCCGAATCGATCCGTGCGAGGTCGAACAGCGAATCGAATAGCGCGTTCACCGCATGCGTGGCGCGCACGATCTTCGGCGCGATCTCGTCGACCAGTTCGGGCTCGTTGCGCAGCCAGTCGGCATAAAGCGACAGCGCCAGCACGGGCTGGCGCATATCGTGCGCGGCGCTTGCGAGAAACCGGTTCTTCATGGCCACCGCGGCAACGGCGGCTTGGCGCTGCTGGGTCAGCGAATTGATAAGGATGTGGTTGTGATAAAGCAGCTCGTAGTTGTGCCGATGGGTTTCGTGGATGCCCGCGCCGGCGCGCAACAGCAATCGCCAGTGCACCGTCGCGAGCAGCAGAAAGCCATAGTGGAAGTTGGGGCCGTCGAAACCGAGCTCGACAATTCGAAACCCGATCGCCGCGAACACCGTGACGAACAGCGTGTTCAGATAGCGCTTGAGCAACGGCAGGTGCAGCGCGAGCCCGTTGAGCGCGAAGGTCGCAACGCCCGCCACGATCAACCAGCAGATGAACTGGTTCGTGACCGGCGAGCGCTCGAAGAAAATCAGGATCGACAAGCCCCAGGCGAAAGCGCTCGCGGTCCAGAGCCAGCCGTATTGCTCGATGAAGCGGTCTTGCGCGGCCGCGTCCTTGTCCACATAGCGCGCGTGATAGAGCCGCTCGACCCAGCTGCGCGCGATCGCCACTCCCACGCCGAAGATCAGCCAGGCGAGCAGTTGCCACGAAGGTACATGGCCCCAGCCCAGCACGACCATCGCCGGCATCAGGGCCACCGCGAGCAACTGGGTGCCGCGCGAAGCAGCCATCAAGTTGCGAATCAGCTCGCCGCGAACCCACGATTCGGCTTCGTCCGCCGATGCGGGTGATGGCGACAAGCCCGCCAGGCCCGAGTTGCCCGAGCGCCCCGACGCGCCTCCATGCGAACCACGCGACCGGCTCGACTTGCGCGGACGCGCGCCTGCGCTTGCGCCTTCCAGTGGCGCGGCAGCGGTCGTTCGCGGACCCATCCAGGACGAATCACTCATCGGCGCAGCCAACCCCTCGCTTGCGGGCGCGAAAGGCGAATCCGGTGAATCGGTGTGGACTTCATCGCCTGCTCCCTTTTATGAACGGTTCGTACCTCCGCGCGAGGACGATCGGGCAGTATATGAACGAAGCCGCCAAAACGCCGGAATGGGGCAATCGGAACGCTGGCTCCGGACCCACGAGGCACAAAAAAAGCCCCTTGCACATCATCGTCGCGAGGGGCTTTTCGAACTAAAGCGCTCATGTGGCGCGTTCTGGCGGAGAGACAGGGATTCGAACCCTGGATACGGCATAACCGTATACCGGATTTCGAGTCCGGCGCATTCGACCACTCTGCCATCTCTCCGGTGTCGAAGGCCAGAATTCTAGCAGTGCGTCGCCGGCCGCTCGTCTCAGGAACCCGGCGCGATGACCCGCGTTTCGCCGTGGCGCATCAGGAAAAAATCGCGCTCCGGCACGCCCGCCGCGTCACGCGCCGCGGGCAGCGCACCCAGAGGCGCGTCGAGCGGCTCGTCGGTCAGCTCGAAAGTGCCCCAGTGAATGCCGACAGAGCGCCGCGCGCGCAAGTCCTTGTGCATCTGCACCGCCTCGGCCGGGTTCACATGCTGGCCGCTCATGAACCAGCGCGGCTCGTAGGCACCGACCGGAATCGCGGCCAGGTCGATTGCGCCGAAGCGCTTGCCGATTTCGACGAAGTCGGCCGAATAGCCGGTGTCGCCCGCAAAATAAAAACTGAAGGCCGGCGCCCCGACGGCCTTGACGACCCAGCCTCCCCACAAGGTCTTGTTGCGGTCCCACGGCGTCCGGCTCGACCAGTGATGGGCAGGCACGAAACTGAGTTCGACGTCACCGAGCGCAGGATCGCGCGCGCCGGACTGCGCGGTGGGTAACGCCTGCATGCCAGTCAAACTGCGCATTTGCCACCAGTCGAATGCCTGCACTTTCTCAATCCCCTGTGCGCGCATCCACGCGTCGACGCCGAGCGGCACCGCGAACAAGGGCGAGCCGCCCGGCTGTTCGGCCAGCGCGCGCACCGTGTCCACATCCAGATGGTCGTAATGGTTGTGCGAGATCACGACCAGATCGATGTGCGGCAGTTCGGACAACTGCATCGGCAATGGCACCTTGCGCTCCGGACCGGCCCATTGCACCGCGAACGTGCGCTCGGAAAAATGCGGGTCGGTCAGCACGTTGATGCCCGCCATCTGCACCAGCAAAGTCGCATGGCCGATCCAGGTGACGGTCGTCTCGCTGTGATTGGCCTTCAACAATGCAATATCCGGCCGGATCACCGGAAAGCCTCGATAGCCATCGACAAAAGTGCTCGGCGGCTTCGGCAGCCCGTCGCGCGTGCGTTCGTAGACCCATCGCGCGAGGTCGCCGAAAGACTTGCCGCCCGAACTGCCGTCGCTGTTGACGAAATGGTCGCCGACCCGATGGTCCCGCGCGACGTCAGGATCGGCTTTCACCGACGTGCAAGCCAGCACGAGCAGGCACAGCAGCGCGGCGATAAAGGTGCCAGCCGCATGCTTCACGCCTTCAACACCGCGAGCCCGCCGAGCCACGGCCGCAGCGCCTCGGGAATCGCGATCGAGCCGTCGGCTTGCTGGTGGTTTTCAAGCACCGCGACCAGGGTGCGCCCCACCGCGAGGCCCGAGCCGTTGAGCGTGTGCACCAGTTCGTTTTTTCCCAGGGCGTTTTTGAACCGCGCTTGCAGGCGTCGAGCCTGAAAGGCTTCACAGTTGGAAACCGAACTGATTTCTCGATATGCGTTTTGCGCCGGCAGCCAGACTTCGAGGTCGTAGGTTTTCGCAGACGCGAAGCCCATGTCGCCGGTGCAAAGCAACACCTTGCGGTACGGCAACTCAAGCGCGCGCAGCACCGCTTCGGCATGACCCACCATCTGCTCGAGCGCGTCGTAGCTCGCATCGGGATGCGTGATCTGCACCATCTCGACCTTGTCGAACTGGTGCTGGCGAATCATGCCGCGCGTGTCGCGGCCCGCGCTGCCGGCTTCGGAACGAAAGCACGGTGTGTGCGCGGTCAGGCGGATCGGCAAGGCGGATTCGACAACGATCTCGTCGCGCACGAAGTTGGTCAGCGGCACTTCGCTGGTCGGGATCAGATAGAGCGCCGAGCGATCGGGCACCGGCTCGCCGTCCTGCCCGCCCTTTTTCGCTGCGAACAGATCGCCTTCGAATTTGGGCAACTGCCCTGTGCCACGCAGCGTGTCGGCGTTGACGATGTACGGCACATAGCACTCGGTGTAGCCGTGCTGCTGCGTCTGCATATCGAGCATGAACGCCGCGAGCGCGCGATGCAATCGTGCGATCGGCCCCTTCATGACCGTGAAGCGCGAGCCCGCGAGCTTGACGCCGGTGTCGAAGTCGAGCCCGAGCGGTGTGCCGAGATCGACATGGTCTTTGGCTGCGAATGTGAGCGGTGTCGCATCGGCACCTTCGCCGCCTTGCGGGCTCCAGCGCGAGATTTCGATGTTGCCGTTTTCGTCCTCGCCGACAGGGACGCTTGCATGCGGCAGATTCGGCACCGCGAGCAGCAGCGCTTGCAGCTCAGGCTGGATCTCGGCCAGCCGCGTGCTTGAAGATTCCTGCTCGGTCTTGAGCGCGTTGACCTCGGCCATCAATGCATCGACCGACTCGCCACGGCTTTTCATCGGCCCGATCTGCTTGTTCAACGCATTACGCCGCGCCTGCAATTCCTCGCTGAGGGTTTGCAGGGTTTTGCGTTCAGATTCAAGCGCGGTGAATGCGTCGACGTCGAGAAAAGGTTGGCGCTTTTTGCGCGTTTCGAGACCGGTAACCGCCGAAGCCAAATCTTTTCGCAGCAAATTGATGTCGAGCATCAGATGATTTTAGGGTTGCGACACCGGCGCCTTTTGGCGCTGGCAGAGATCAATGTCAGTGGAGGCTGCTCGGATCCAGATTTGCCCCGCAGATCACCAGGCAAACTTTCTCGCCCGCGCGCGGTACCCAAGCACCGGTCTGCAGCGCCGCCAGTGGCAATGCGGCCGCTGGCTCGACCGCGAGCTTGAGCTTGCCCCACAGATCGAGCTGCGCTGCGCGGATCGCATCGTCCGCGAGCAGCAAGGCGTCGCGCACATGGCGCTGGGTCAGATGCCAGCCGAAGCGCCCGATCCGCCGTGCGCCGAGCGAATCGGCCGCGATGCCGCCGACCTCGACATCGACCGGCCGCCCGGCTTCGCGCGCCTTGAACAAGGTCGGCGCCAACGCGGGTTCGAGCGCGACCACGCGCGCGCGCGATTCGAACCAGGCCGCGAGGCCGGCGATCAATCCGCCGCCGCCGACGCTGACCAGCACCGTGTCGGGCAAACCACCCTGCTGCTCGATTTCGCGGCCCAGGGTGCCGGCGCCCGCGACGACTTCGCGCTGGTCGTAGGCATGCGTCAACAATGCGCCGGATTCGGCCTGGCGTTCGAGACAAGCCGCAAGTGCGTCGGCATAAACCTCGCCGCGCACTTCGACTTTGGCGCCGAGTTCGCGCAATTTCGCGCGTTTGGCTTCGGTCGATGCCTCCGGCACGAACACTTCGCAGGGCACGCCGAGCGCGCGCGCCGCTGCAGCCGTTGCAATGCCGGCGTTGCCGCCCGATGCGACGATCACGCCACTCGCGGGAACGTCGTTCGCCAGCAGCCGGTTCAACATGCCGCGCGCCTTGAAGCTGCCGCCGGTTTGCAATTGTTCGAGCTTGAGCCAGATTTCGACGCTGTCGGCCAGGTCCAATCCGAGCGCTGCGGGCGTCAACTTCCACAATGGCGTTTCAAGTAAAAAGTGACTGCAGCGCTTATCCCGCAAGCGCACACAGCTATCTATTTCATAGCGCCAGTCGATCGCGGCGAGATCGGCATCGGCGTCGGTCGCGGTCGGAAGAGTCGAATCGGTCAAGAGATATGGCCCGGCGGTTCGCCCTCGTCGAGCTTGAGCCCTTTGGGCAACGGAAACTTCGTGGTCTCGACGATGCCGTCCATCCTGCGCACCGACACCGCGCCGAGCGCGCGGATTCGGGCGATCACATCGGTCACGAGCACCTCGGGCGCCGATGCGCCCGCCGTGAGACCGATCCGGCTTTTGCCCTCGAACCATTCGGGCTGGAGTTCCGCCGCGCTGTCGATCATGTAGGCCTCGCTGCCCCGCCGCTGCGCCAATTCGCGCAACCGATTGCTGTTGGAACTGGTCGGACTGCCGACCACGATCACCAAATCGACCTGCGGGCTCAGAAGCTTGACCGCGTCCTGCCGGTTCTGCGTGGCATAGCAAATGTCCTGCTGCTTGGGTTCGCGCACTTTCGGAAAGCGCGCGCGCACCGCGGCCAGAATTTCGGCCGCATCGTCGACGCTGAGCGTGGTCTGGGTGACGACCGCGAGCCGATCGCTCTGCGCGGGCTGCACGGTTGCCACGTCGGCCACGTCTTCGACGAGGTGAATGCCGCTCGACAACTGCCCCATCGTGCCTTCTACTTCCGGGTGGCCCTTGTGACCGATCATGATGAATTCGAAGCCCTCTTTCGCGAGCTTGCCGACTTCGACATGGACCTTGGTCACGAGCGGACAGGTCGCATCGAACACTTCGAAGCCGCGCGCCACGGCCTCGGCCTGCACCGCCTTGCTCACGCCGTGCGCACTGAAGACCAGGGTCGCGCCGGGCGGCACCTCGGCCAGGTCTTCGATGAAGATCGCGCCCTTTTCCTTGAGCGTATCGACGACATAGGTGTTGTGGACGATTTCATGCCGCACATAGATCGGCGCGCCGAACTTGGCCAGCGCCCGCTCGACGATCTCGATGGCGCGGTCGACGCCGGCACAGAAGCCGCGCGGCTCGGCGAGCAGGATTTCCTGGAGTTCGGGATTCATGATTGCGGGTTCAGAACGCGAAGGACGCGAAGGTTTCGCAAAGGGCGCGATGGGCGCGAAAGAATCACATTGAAAAAGGCGTTTTTCGCCACGATCAGAGCACGCCGATCAGTTTCACTTCGAAGATCACCGGCTGGCCTGCAAGCGGATGGTTGAAGTCGAAGCGCACCGCGTTGTCGCTGATATCGATCACGGCGCCGGCGTAACGGCCGCCGCCGTCGGGGGTCGGGAATTGCACCACTTCGCCGATTTCATAGCGCTCGCCGGGGTCGCCCACCTCGGCGAGCAGGCTGCGTGCAACCCATTGCTGCATCTCTGGGTTGCGCTCGCCGAAAGCCTCGCCCGCGGGCAGCTCGAACGTCGCATGCGTGCCTTCGGCCAGACCGAGCATGCGCTGTTCCATCGCGGGCGACAGCTCGCCGGTGCCGAGCGAGAGCGTCGCGGGCTTGTCGGCAAAGGTGTTGATCACGTCGCCCGACGGTCCCGCGAGGCGGTAGTGCAAGGTGAGAAACGCGCCGGGCGTGACCACGGCAGCCGCGGAAGTCGAGGAGGCAGCCGAAAGGTCGATGAGGGGTGAAGACAAAATGCGGCGTCCCGATAATGGGAAATTGGGCTCTGCATTTTAAGGAGCCGCTCCTGGCCCCGCAGCGCCGATGTCTTTCAACGATCTTCCACCCGAATCCCGTCCCCGCGAAAAGCTCATCGCGCGCGGCGCCGGCGCGCTCGGAGACGCCGAACTGCTCGCGCTGTTGCTGCGCACCGGCGTGGTCGGCAAGAACGTGCTGCAGCTCGCGCAGGAACTGCTCGACACCTTCGGCGGCATCGCGGGCTTGCTCAATGCGGGGCTGGGCGACCTGAAAAAAATCAAGGGCCTCGGCGGCAGCGCGAAGCGGGCCGAACTGACAGCGGTGCTCGAGCTCGCGCGGCGTGCGCTGTCGCAGCAGTTGAAAGAGCGCGAAGTCTTCGCCTCGCCCGATGCGGTGCGCGACTATCTTCGACTGCATCTTTCCCAGCATCGTCGTGAAGTGTTCGCTGCGCTTTTTCTCGATGTCCAGAGCCGCATGATCGCGCTCGAAACCCTGTTTCACGGCACCTTGACGCATACCAGCGTCTATCCGCGCGAAGTCGTGGTGCGTGCGCTGCACCACAACGCATCGGCCGTGGTGCTCGCGCACAACCATCCGAGCGGCGACGCAGAACCCTCGCGCGCCGATCGCACGCTCACGAAAAACCTCCAGGCCGCGCTCGCGCTCGTCGATGTGCGGGTGATCGACCATGTGATCGTCGCGGCCGACCGCACCTTGTCGATGGCCGAAAAAGGATTGATGTGATGGCCGGCAAACGACGCATTGCACTCAAGGGATTGGATGAGCTCGAAGCCACGCGGCGAATGCTCGCCGAAGCCCGCGAGCGCGAGGCTGCCGAAGCCGTAGCGCGCGCCGCACAGGAGCAAAAGCGATTGGCCGAGAAGACCCTGTTCACGCGCAGCGTCGGCGCGACGAAACCGCTGCGCTACCCCGCCGCCGTCTCGCTGGCGCCCGAACCGCGACCGCCGATTCCGGTTCAGCAACAACTCGACGACCAGCGCGTATTGCGCGAATCGCTCAGCGACGAGTTCGACGTGACCACATTGCTCGACGTCGACGACGCGATGAGCTTCCGCCGTCCCGGCGTCGGCATCGACGTGACACGCAAACTGCGCGCGGGCGGCTGGTCGATCCAGCATGAGATCGACCTGCACGGCCTGCGCAGCGACGAAGCCCGCGACGCCCTTGGTGCCTTCGTGCGCCATGCGACCCGGCAAGGCCTGCGCTGCATCCGCGTGGTGCATGGCAAGGGTCTGGGCTCGCCGGGCAAACAGCCGGTGCTCAAAACCAAAGCCCAACGCTGGCTGATTCAAAAGAACGAGGTGATGGCCTTCGTGCAGGCCAAAGCGTCCGAGGGCGGCGCGGGCGCGCTGGTGGTGTTGCTCGCCCCTACAAACCGCTGATTCGGGCGGGTCACCGCTTCGGAGCACATCCGATCTGGCGATGTCAGAATTTAAAAGAAAAGATGCTGAAATGCCCACCCGACGTGCGCAGACAGCTATCAATTAAGTAGCGTTTTCGTACTCGAATCGACTATTCGGATGCCTGCCGCAAGGTCGCGACCACCGGCCGGCGCAGCACCTCGCGCAACCCCCACCATCCGGCCGCGAGCGCGAGCACGGCGCCGGCCGCGCCACCGGCGAGCGGCACCAGCGGCGAGATCGTCCAGTCGAAGTCGAACACATAGCGCGCGAGCCCCCAGCCGATCACGGATGCAACCAAGCTCGCGAGCACGCCGGCCAGCAGGCCGACCCCTGCGAGTTCGGCGCGTTGCACCTGGCGCAAGAGGCTCGCGCGCGCACCGACCGCGCGCATGATCGCGAACTCGCGCGCGCGCTCCTCGCGGGTCGCGGTGACGGCCGCGAAAAGCACCACGAGCCCGGCGGCGAGGGTGAAGCCGAACAAAAATTCGACCGCACGAATCACCTGATCGAGCACTCGCTGGATCTGCGCGATAGTCGCGCTCATGTCGACGTTGGTGATGTTCGGAAAGGCGCGCACCAGCGCGTTGTCGAAATCCGGCTGCCGCGGCGCCCGATAGGCGCTCATGTAGGTCACCGGCACGTCGGCGCCGAGCGAGGCCACCGGAAACATCACGAAGAAATTGGCGTGCAGCGAGCTCCAGTCGACCTTGCGCTCGGACGTGATGCGCGCCTCGCGCGAGATGCCGCCGATGTCGAACTTCAGCCGATCGCCGAGCTTCAGGCCCAAGGTGGTCATGATGCCTTCTTCGACACTGATCGCGTCTTTTTCGCCGGTCTGCCAATCGCCCGCGACGATCTGGTTGTAAGCCGGCTTTTCGGCCGCGTTGCTCAGGTTGAATTCGCGGTCGACAAGGCGCTTGGCGCGGTCGTCGACATAGTCTTCCGGCGTGGTGGGCTTGCCGTTCACCGCGACCAGCCGGCCGCGAATCATCGGATACCAGTCGAACTGGGCCACACCGGCATCGCGCAGGCGTTTTTGAAACGCCTCGCTCTGGTCGGGCATCACATTGATGACGAAGCGGTTCGGCGCGTCGGCCGGCGTCGCCGCGCGCCAGCTCGAGACCAGATCGGTGCGCAACAACACCAGCAATACCAGCGCCAGCAGCCCCACCGCGAGCGCGCTGACCTGCACCACCGCATACGCGGGTCGCGCTGAAATCTGGCGCGTCGCGAGCACCAGCCAGCGCGGCGCTGTGCTTTCGTTCACGCTCCGGCGCAGCAGCTTCACCGCGACCCAGCTCAGCGCGGCGAACAACACGACCGCACCCGCGAAGCCGCCCACCGCGATGAGGCCGAGTTTCAGGTCGCTGCTCGCAGCCAGCAGCAATGCCGCGAAGCCTGCTACACCCAATAAAAGCACCGCGAGCGAAGCGGGTTTGAGGCCGCCGACATCGCGCCGGATCACGCGCAGCGGCGGCACCCGCGCGAGCTGCAGCACCGGCGGCAGTCCGAACGCGAGCAGCAAGGTGAAGCCGACCCCGAAGCCGAATGCCACCGGCCACAAACTCGGGGCCGGCAGGTTGGCCTGAATCAACCCGGTCAGCAGCAGCACGAAGCCGTAGTGCACGCCGAAGCCGATCAGCACGCCGAGCGCGCTCGCGACCAGGCCGACCAAGGTGAACTCGAACGCATAAGCCGCCGCGATCCGGCGCTGGCTCTGACCGAGCACGCGCAACATCGCGCAGTCGTCGAGGTGGCTGGCCGCGAAGCCGCGCGCCGCGAGCGCCACCGCCACCGCGCTCAGCAATGCCGCGAGCAGCGCGACCAGATTCAAAAACTTCGTCGCGCGATCGAGGGTTTGGCGCATTCCGGGCCGTCCGCTTTCGAACGATTCGAAGCGCACGCCGGGCAATTGGCCCTTGTCGATGCGGGTTTCCGCGGCGGCACTGAATTGCTTGACCGCCGGCGCGTCGCCCGCGACCGCGAGCTGATAGCGCACCCGGCTCGCGGGCTGGACCAGGCCGGTGGCTGCGACGTCGGCCTGGTTCATCATGACGCGCGGCGCAAAGCTCATGACGCCGGCGCCCCGGTCGGGCTCGATCGCGATCACCTGGGCGATCGACAGTGCCTTGTCGCCCAGCAGCACAGTGCCGCCGACTTTCAAGCCGAGCGCGCCGAGCAGCGACGGATCGACCCACACCTGGCCCGGCGCCGGCACCTCGCGGGTCGGGCGATCGGGTGCGCCGGATGCGTCGGCGATGCGAACCTGGCCGCGCAGCGGATAGCCCTCGGCAACCGCCTTGAGCGCGACCAGCTTGGTCGCGCCGCCTTCTGCATCGCTCGCGCGCGCCATCGTCGGAAAGGTGAAGGTCTGCGCAACCGCGAGTCCCAGTGCGCGCGCACTGTCGGTGAATTCGGCCGGCGTCGGGTTGTCGCTCACGATGACCGCATCGCCGCCGAGCAATTGACGGGCGTCGCGTTGCAGGCTGCCTTGAAGCCGGTCGGCGAAGAAGCCGACAGCGGTGAGCGCGGCGACCGCGAGCAGCACCGCGAGCATCAGCAAGCGCAATTCGCCGGCGCGCAGGTCACGCCGCAGGGTGCGCCAGCCGAGGCGCGCGAAGGAGAAGTTCATGGCCGCACCATAGTCCAGGCGCCGCGAGCGGGCGGTGTGCGGGGCTTTGACGGAGCTTTGGCGCTACCGCCAACGACCGCGAAAGCCATTGCGCAATGAAATAAGGGTTTCAAGCCGAAAAGGCCTGAAACCCTTAGTGGACCTGCGCAAACAGCTATCTAATCGATAGCAATCACACGCGACGGCAAGGCCAATCGGCCAAGGCTCAGATCAGCGCCGCCGCCTTTTGCAGCGCAATGAACAAGCCGATCAAGAACGGCACGCCGACCGCCAGCCAGGCCAGCGTGCCGCCGAGCCCGAAGCTGCCGCGCGCAGCCGCTTCGGCATGGCCGGCGACCGTGTCTTCGTGCGACTTGGCGCGTTCGCGGGCGAGCTCTTCGTCGGTCATCACGACCGACGGCTTGACCGGGCGCACGAGCAGGTTGCAGATGAGGCCGACCAGCAGCAGGCCCGCCATGATGTAGAGCGTGCGGTCGTAGACCAGCGCCCTCGCCACGCCCGAGGCCAACTGCGTTTCGCGCACCGCGGCAATCACGAGCGGACCGACGATGCCGGCCACCGACCAGGCCGTGAGCAGTCGGCCATGAATCGCGCCGACCATCTGGGTGCCGAAGATGTCGGCCAGATAGGCCGGCACGGTCGCGAAACCGCCACCGTACATGGTCAGGATCACGCAGATCGTCGCCACGAACAAGCCGGCGAGCCCCAGGTGGCCGAGCGTCGGCAAGGAGCAATAGAGCGCCATGCCGAGAATGAAGAAGATGCTGTAGGTCACCTTGCGACCGAGCTTGTCCGACAGCGAAGCCCAGAACAGGCGCCCGACACTGTTGAACAGGCTGATGAGGCCGACCAACCCGGCCGCGGCCGCGACGATTCGCGCCTTTTGCGCGGTATCGAGCACAGCGGCCGAATCGACGCCGAGCAGCTTGGCGCCGAACACTTCCTGGAACATCGGGCTGGCCATCGAAATGACGCCGATGCCGGCTGTCACGTTCATGCAGAGCACCATCCAGATCAACCAGAACTGCGGAGTTTTCCAGGCCCGATCGAGGTGCACGTTGTGCTGCGTGATCATCGCGTTGGTCTTGCCGGCCGGCGGTGTCCAGCCGGTCGGTTTCCAGCCGGTCGGCGCGACCCGGAAGCCGAACGCGCCAGCCGACATGACGATGAGGTAGATCACGCCCATCGCGATCAGCGTCGCTGCCACGCCCTGCGAGCCGGTCGGCGCGAAATGCTTCATCAACGCGACTGCGAGCGGTGCGCCGATCATTGCGCCGCCGCCATAGCCCATGATCGCGAAACCGGTCGCCATGCCGCGCCGGTCGGGGAACCACTTGATCAAGGTCGAAACCGGCGTGATGTAGCCGAGGCCCTGCCCGATGCCGCCCAGAATGCCGCAGCCCAGATAAACCAGCCAGAGTTGATGGATCGCCACGCCGACACCGCCCAGCGCCAGGCCGCCGCCCCAGCACAACGCGGCGATGAAGCCGGCCTTGCGCGGACCCGCGTGTTCGAGCCAGCCGCCCCACAGCGCGGCCGATATGCCGAGCATCGCGATGAAGGTCTCGAAGATGTGCGTCACCTGCGCCACGGTCCAGTTGCAGGTGGTGGTCGTGAGCGCGGCCAGAAAGCCCAGATCCTTGCAGGCGACCGCATCGGGGTTCGCGAGCAGATGCGTCATCGGCAGCCAGAACACCGAGAAGCCATAGGCCATGCCGATGCACAAATGGATGGCCAGCGCCGCGGGCGGCACCATCCAGCGATTGAAACGCGGCCCCGCAATGATGCTTTGTCGGTCGAGAATGCCTGCTGCCATGGATTACTCCTCTGAAATCGCCGTATGGTCTGGAAAAGAAAACGCGCGAGTTTCGCATGAACCCATTCGAACGCCGTGCGGGAATACCTTCGTTGCGAGCCGTTCGATCGCGCGCGCACGACAACTGTTGCCATGAGCCCTCACGATTCGAGTTCGCTGTCAGCCGGCAGCGCCGCGCGAAGTGCCGCTCGGAGCGCCAACCAACCGGTCGCCCTCGTGCTGACGGGCGGCGGCGCGCGCGCGGCCTACCAGGTCGGCGTATTGCAGGCCATCGCGCGAATTCGTCGCGCAGCCGGCGAACGGGGCACCGGCAATCCGTTCCCGATCATCACCGGCACGTCGGCCGGCGCGATCAACGGCGCGGCCCTGGCCTGCGGCGCCGACGATTTCACGGGCACTGTGCGCGCGATCGCGGCCGTGTGGCACGACCTGCACGCAGCCCAGATCTACCGCACCGACGCCTTCGCGATGCTCGACGCGGCGGCGCGCTGGCGATTGATTCTGGGCATCGGACAACTGGTGGCGCGCTGGTTCCGGCTCAGGCCGCGCGCCCTGCTCGACAACGGCCCGCTGGCCGAATTGCTCGCGCGCATGGTGCCGTTCGAGCGCCTCGCGCAGATGCTCGACCACGGCCACATCGAAGCGCTCGCGGTCTCGGCGTCGAGCTACCGAGGCGGCAAGCATGTGACTTTCTATGAATCACGTGCGCCGATCGCATCGTGGTCCCGCGCTCAGCGGATCGCCGTCGCAGCGCGGATCGAGCGCGCGCACCTGATGGCGTCGTCTGCAATTCCTTTCGTGTTCGCCGCCACGCCGCTGGTGCGCGAAGGGCAGATCGAATATTTCGGCGATGGATCGATGCGTCAGACCTCGCCGCTGTCGGCCGCGGTTCATCTGGGCGCCGAGCGGATTCTGGCCGTCGGATCGGGGCGCATCGGCGAGCCCGAAAGCACCGATTCGCCGACCGCGATGGCCGGCGATCCGACCCTTGCCCAGATCGCCGGTCATGCGCTGTCGGCCATCTTTCTGGACGCACTGGCGGCCGATGTCGAACGAATGGAACGCGTCAACGCGACCCTTGCGCTGATTCCACCCGAGGCGCGCGGCCAGACAACGCTGCGGCCGATCGAGTTGCTGACGCTCGCACCGTCGACAGCCGTGGACGCCATCGCCGCCCGGCACACGCATGTGCTGCCGAAAGCGATCAAACGCCTGCTGGCCAGCGGCACCATCGCGAGCGATGTGGCGAGCGACGTCAAGAGCGCCGCGCTCGCGAGCTACCTGATGTTCGAGCCCGGCTTCATCCGCGAGCTCATGGCGCTCGGCCGCGCCGATACCCTCGCGCGCAAAGACGAGGTGATGCAATTTTTCGGCTGGGCGGCGCGCTGACGAAGCCGGATGCAACGCGCAAACAGCGTGCGGTCGGACTCAGACTTCTTCGACCTGATCGAGAAATTCGCCGTAGCCCTCGGCCTGCATCTTCTCGCGCGGCACGAAGCGCAGCGACGCCGAATTGATGCAATAGCGCAAGCCGCCCCGGTCTTGCGGACCGTCGGGGAACACATGGCCCAGATGGCTGTCGCCGAATTTCGAACGCACTTCGGTTCGGCGCATGCCATGCGAATCGTCGTGAATCTCGCTCACGTTCGCGGGCACGATCGGCTTGGTGAAGCTGGGCCAGCCGCAACCCGACTCGTATTTGTCGGACGACGCGAAAAGCGGCTCGCCCGAAACGATATCGACATAGATGCCGGTCGCCTTGTTGTCCAGGTACTCGCCGGTGCCGGGTCGCTCGGTGGCGCTGCGCTGCGTCACGTTGAATTGCTCGGGTGTCAGCGCTTTGATGCGCTCTTCGGATTTCGTGTAATCGCTCATGATGACCTCGTCGATGAAGCAAAGGGATCGTTCAAGCGTACCTTGGTTGCCAAACCCCCGAGGCTCGTCCGGAACAACGCCCCAAGGCAAGCTGCCACCTAAAATCCTGTCTCCTGATTCCGTACCGTTCCACGCCCCGAAAGCGCCTCTCGATGCACGCCCCGCGCAAGCTCTTCGTCACCACCGCCTTGCCGTATGCGAACGGCAAGTTTCATATCGGTCACATCATGGAGTACATCCAGGCCGATATCTGGGTGCGGTTTCAGCGCATGAATGGTGCGGAGGTGAATTTCGTCTGTGCCGACGACGCGCATGGCGCGGCGATCATGATCGCGGCCGACAAGGCCGGCGTGACGCCGCAAGAATTCGTCGCCGACATCGCCGCCGGCCGGAAGCCCTATCTGGACGGCTTTCACATTTCGTTCGACAACTGGCATTCCACCGATTCGCCCGAAAACCACGAACTCGCGCAGCAAATCTACCGTGACCTGCGCGCGGCCGACTTGATCGACAGCCGAAGCGTCGAGCAGTTCTACGACCCGGCCAAGGGCATGTTCCTGGCCGACCGCTTCATCAAGGGCGAGTGCCCCAACTGCCATTCGAAAGACCAGTACGGTGATAACTGCGAGGTTTGCGGCGCGGTCTATTCGCCGACCGAGCTGATCGAACCGTATTCGGCGCTGTCGGGCGCGAAGCCCGAGTTGCGCAGTTCGGAGCATCTGTTCTTTCGCCTTTCCGATCCGCGCTGCGTCGAGTTCTTGAAGCACTGGACGACCGCCGCCGGCCATGTTCAGCCCGAGGTCTACAACAAGATCAGCGAATGGCTCGTGAAAGACGACGCTGGCAAAGGCGGCCTCGGCGACTGGGACATCAGCCGCGATGCGCCGTACTTCGGCATCGAGATTCCCGATGCGCCGGGCAAGTATTTTTATGTCTGGCTCGACGCGCCGGTCGGCTACCTCGCATCGCTGAAAAACCTGCTCGACAAGGCGTCGATCGAAACCGACATCGACGACGACACGCCGCACCCCGCCGCGATGACATGGCAGCAATACATGGCCGACCCCGCGCTCGAGCAGGTGCATTTCATCGGCAAGGACATCATCACGTATCACACCCTGTTCTGGCCCGCGATGCTGCATTTTTCGGGCCGCAAGACGCCTGATCACATCTTCGTGCACGGGCACCTGACGGTCGCCAGCGAAAAGATGAGCAAGAGCCGGGGCACCGGCATCGACCCGCTCCGCTATTTGGCGCTCGGACTCGATGCCGAGCAGTTGCGCTATTACCTCGGCGCCAAGCTCAATGGGCGCAACGAAGACATCGACTTCAATCCGCAGGATTTCATCGCCCGCGTCAACAGCGATTTGATCGGCAAGTACATCAACATCGCGAGCCGCGCGGCTGGTTTTATCGCCAAGCGATTCGACGGCAAGCTGGGCGTAGCGAGCGCGGACGGCACCGCGCTGATCGACAAGATTCAAAACGAAGCGCAGGGCCTGCACGCGCTCTACAACGATCGCGACTTCGCGCGCGCCTTGCGCGAGGTGATGCAGCTGGCCGATCAGGTGAACGCGTACGTCGATGCGAACAAGCCCTGGGAGCTGGCCAAAGCCGAAGGCATGGCCGAACGTCTGCACGACGTTTGCACCGTTTGCATCGAAGCGTTTCGCCTGCTCACGCTGTATCTGAAGCCGGTGCTGCCCGCGCTCGCGGCGAAGGTTGAAATATTCTTGAAGATCGATGCGCTGCAATGGGCCGATGCCACGCGTACGCTGCCCATGGGTCACGCGATCGGCACGTACCAGCACTTGATGCAAAGGGTCGAGCCGAAACTTCTGGATGCACTTTTTGAACAAAAAGTGGCTGAAACGCCCGTCTTGCAAGCGCAGACAGCTATGAATAAAATAGCAAATGTGGACTCCGAAGAGCGCAGAGGCGATGCGGGATTGCCCGGTGGCGAAGCGATTGCGTCGGCGATCGGCATCGATGATTTTGCGAAAGTCGATCTGCGGATCGTGCGCATCGTCGCCTGCGAAAAGGTCGAAGGCTCGACCAAGCTGCTGCAGCTCACGCTCGATGCCGGCGAGGGGTTCGATGCCGAGGGCCAGCCACGATTGCGCAACGTCTTCAGCGGCATCGCGAGCGCTTATCAACCCGAGCAACTGGTCGGCAAGCTCACGGTGTGGGTCGCGAATCTCGCGCCGCGCAAGATGAAATTCGGCGTGAGCGAAGGCATGGTGCTGGCCGCGAGCCATGCCGATCCCAAGGCAAAGCCCGGCATCTTCGTGCTCGAGCCGTGGCCCGGCGCGCTGCCGGGGATGCGGGTGCACTAATGCGCGCAGGATGGTTGCGATGAAGTTCGAAAAAAGTGCCCGGCCGTCGGCAACTTGGCAACGAGCCCTCAAGGCGATCGGGATACTCGTCGCAGCCAGTGCGCTCGGCGGCTGCGTGGTCGCGACGGTTGCCGGAACCGCGGTTGCCGTCGGCGCCGGCGCGGTGGGTCTCGCGGCGGATGCGGCAATAGGAACCGCGCGCGTCACAGGCAAAGCCGTCGGCGCGACCGCCAATGCAGTGCTGCCAGGCGACGACAAAAAATGAGTGGGGCGCGGCATGTCGCCGATGGCGTTTCGAGCCAGCCGCGCTTCGGTTAACCGGTGAACTTCGGCTTTCTCTTCTCGACAAAAGCGCGCACGCCTTCGCGGTTGTCGCTCGACCGGCTGAGCTCGGCGATCTGACGGGTTTCGCGTTCCATCTGCGATTCGAGCGAATCGTTGCTCGACATCATCATGAGCTTCTTGACGCCGCCGTAGGCTTGCGTCGGGCCATGCGCGAGTTGTGCGGCTAAACGCTCGACCGTACTCGCCAACTCGGCTTGCGGCACGATTTGGTTGACGAGCCCCCAATCGAGTGCTTCGGCAGCCGACAGCACGCGATTGGTCAGATACAGCTCCATGCTGCGCCTGCGCCCGATGAGGCGCGGCAAAAACCACGTAGAACTGCCGTCCGGCGAAAGCCCGATTGCGGTGTAGGCGCTCGTGAAGGTCGCTTGCGCGCTCGCGATCGCGAGGTCGGCCGCGGCGACCAGACTCAGGCCTGCTCCGGCCGCGACCCCGTTGACGGCCGCGAGCACCGGCGCATTCATCCAGGCGAGACGCGAGATCGCCATGTGCAGGTAGCTGGTCATCTCGGTGACCATGTGGTCGAGCGAATCCGCCTGGCTCGCGAACCCGGCGACGTCACCGCCGGCGCAAAAAGCGCGATCGCCTTCGCCCGTGAGTACCACCGCGCGGACCGCTTTGTCGGTGCTGCAACGATTCGCAATTTCGAACAGCTCTTTCGCGCAGTCGCCGTCGATCGCGTTGTAGGCCCGCGGCCGGTCGATCGTGATGCGCGCGACGTGCTCGTGAAGGTCGTAGCGGATCTTGGCGCTGCTCATGGATGGCTCCGACGAATCCGCTACGGCCCCGTGCGATGGGTTATGGATGTCCAACGACCACTTCACTCATCTGCATGACCGGCGCGAGATCGGTGTAGTTCGGAATATCGCCGAGGATTTCTTCGGCGTGCGGACCGAAGCCGGCCTGAAACGATTCGGCCGAATCGGCAAAGATGTGGCACATGCCGATGTAGGTCGGCGGCGCATCGGCGGTGCCGCCGGCGAGGCCCTTGTCGATCGTGTAGTACTTGCACTTGTCGCCCATGCGCTCCTTGAGCAGCGGCATGTGCTTGTCGCGATAGTAGGCATGGTCGAAACGCGCACCGGGCGTGTTGGGGTACATGACGCTGACTTTGATCATTCGGTTGTCTCCAATGGTTTGCAGGTTTGAGGGAGCGCAGATGTTGCACCGGACTCGCGCCTTCGACAAGAGCGAAAGCGCTGAACTCGCACCTCTGGATTCTTAAGCAAATAGTGGCTGAAAAGCCCAGTGGGCGTGCGCAGACAGCTATATATTTTATAGCATCTTCATCGATTCGCGAAGCGCGGCGATCGGCCTGCGACGCGCTGGCAGCGCGTCTTCGCTACTGCCGGATCACGTCGGCGCCGGCCGGTGGTTTGAACGCGAACGCATTCGCCGCGAGCTTCGGATTGACCTCGACCTGACCGAACTTCAGCACCGAGCGCTGGCCGAAACTGTCGAGAATTTCGAGCGCGGCGAGCTTGTTGCCCGCAAAGCCGACCTGCACGCTCTGCAACTGGCCGTCCTTCTTTTTCGGCGTCGCCTTGACCCATTCGAGGCCGCCCCGCGCAGGCTGCTCTTCGAGCGTGAAATCGGCCTGGAGCGCGCGCAGGTCGGGCGATGCGGCGATCAGCGCGGCGGGTGTCGAGGCCAGTGCCTGCGATTGCGGGCGCTGCGTGACCTGGTTCAGGTCGGGGTCGTAGAGCCACAACGTCATGCCATCGGCGACGATGGTTTGCTCGAAGGGCTTTTTGTAGTCGAAGCGGAATTCACCAGGGCGCGAAAAAACGAAGGTGCCGCTCGACACCTTGGCACGTGCTGTCTGCCCATCGCGCGGCGGCGACGTGACGGTCTGGGTGAAATCGGCGCGGCCGGTTTTGGCGGTCGCGACGAAGGATTGCAGGCTGTCCATGCCGCCGGCAGTCGAGGCCGTCGCGACAACCCAAAACCCGAAGCCGACGAGCGCACGCTGCTGCAGTTTTGAAAGCTTGTTCATGGTTCGCACCATAGCGCCTCGGCGCAAGAACCATGCGTCGCCAGCGTGAACATTGCGGCTGCGATGGCGAAGTTTTGCAAAGCAGGCAGCAGACGCTGATTCGGGGAAAGCTCGAGGAAGGCACATAACCGGAACGCTGCGCCGAACCCGCTGCTCATTCAGCGCCTCATTCAGCGCGGGTGGGCACCAGAATTTCGCGTTGACCGCTGCCGCTCATCGCGCTGACGAGGCCGGCTTTTTCCATGTCTTCGACCAGCCGCGCGGCGCGGTTGTAGCCGATTTTCAAATGCCGTTGCACCAGCGAAATACTGGCCTTGCGGTTCTTCAGCACGACCTCGACCGCCTGGTCGTACATCGGATCTTTCTCGCCGCCAGCGTCACCGGGCAGAGACAAATCTTCGTCGTCGACCGTGCCGCCTTCGAGCACGCCTTCGATGTAGTCGGGCTCGCCCTGGCTCTTCAAGTAGGCGACCACGCGATGCACTTCCTCGTCGCTCACATAGGCACCATGCACGCGCACCGGCAACCCGGTGCCGCTCGCCATGTAGAGCATGTCGCCCATGCCGAGCAACGCCTCGGCACCCATCTGGTCGAGAATCGTGCGCGAATCGATCTTGCTCGAAACCTGGAACGAAATGCGGGTCGGGATGTTGGCCTTGATGAGCCCGGTGATCACGTCCACGCTCGGCCGCTGGGTGGCGAGAATCAGATGGATACCGGCCGCGCGCGCCTTTTGCGCGAGGCGCGCAATCAACTCCTCGATCTTTTTGCCGACCACCATCATCAAATCGGCCAATTCGTCGATCACGACCACGATGTGCGGCTCGCGCGCGAGCGGCTCGGGGTCGTCCGGTGTCAGGCTGAACGGGTTGCCGATGTGCTCGCCGCGCGCCTTGGCTTCGTCGATCTTGACGTTGTAGCCCGCGAGATTGCGAACGCCGAGCTTGCTCATGAGCTTGTAGCGGCGCTCCATTTCAGCCACGCACCAGTTGAGCCCGTGCGCCGCCTGCCGCATGTCGGTAACCACCGGCGCGAGCAGATGCGGAATGCCTTCGTAGACCGACATCTCGAGCATCTTCGGGTCGATCATGAGCAGGCGCACGTCGCGCGCTTCTGCTTTATAGAGCAGGCTCAGAATCATCGCGTTGATGCCGACCGATTTGCCCGAACCGGTGGTGCCAGCGACCAGCACGTGCGGCATCTTCGCCAGGTCGGCCACCACCGGATTGCCGATGATGTCCTTGCCGAGGCCCATCGTCAGAAACGAGCGGCCTTCGTTGTAGATCTGCGAGCCGAGAATTTCGCTGAGCTTGATCGACTGGCGCTTGGCGTTCGGCAGTTCGAGCGCCATGAAGTTTTTGCCCGGAATGGTTTCGATCACGCGAATCGACACCAGCGACAGCGAACGCGCGAGGTCCTTTGCGAGATTGACGATCTGCGAGCCCTTGACGCCGGTCGCAGGCTCGATCTCGTAGCGCGTGATGACGGGCCCCGGCGAAGCCAGCACCACCCGCACGTCGACGCCGAAGTCTTTCAGCTTCTTCTCGATCAGGCGCGAAGTCATCTCCAGCGTTTCGGGCGCGACGGTTTCCTGGCGTGTTTGCGCCGCATCGAGCAGATCGACCTGCGGCAGTTTGCTGTCGGGCAATTCGCGAAACAGCGGCTTTTGCCGCTCTTTGGCGACCCGCTCGCTGCGCGGCGCCTCGGCCGGGCCCGGTGCGATTTGCACCGGCGGCGATTTCTCGCGCCGCCTCGGGCGCGGCGACTCGGCAGGTTCGCCGAGAGCCGGTTCTTCGGCATCGCCATCCGCGTCGCTGTCGAGCTCGCGCCATTCACTTTCCTCGCGCTCGCGCATCGCGCGTTTGCCTGCCGCAATGTCCGCCGCCAACTCGCGCTTTTCGCGTCGAATCTCGAACAGGGCGAACATCCAGCCGCCGATGCGCTCGGCAATCAAGGTCCAGGAAAAGCGGAACACCAGCGCCGCGCCGACGACGCCGGCCGCGATCGCGACCAGGCTCGATCCGGTGAACCCGAGCCACTGGACGCCGAGTGGTCCGAGGAAATAACCGAGCACGCCGCCGCCCGGGCCGGGCAGATGAAATTCGAGTCGATAAAGGCGCGACCATTCGAGCACCGCGCTCGCCGAAAGCAACAGCAGGAGGCCGAACCAGAATGCAATCCGGCTCCGGTTGAAGGGGCCGAGCGCTGGCAATTCCGACGTCGCGCCTTCGCCATGCCGGAGGAGCCGCGAAAGCGACGAAAACCAGGTTCGCACGGCGGCCGCGAGCGCCCACCAGATCGAATAGCCCGCAACGTAGTAGCTGGCATCGGCAACCAGCGCGCCGACTCTGCCGCCCCAGTTCTGGATTTCGCCGCCGGTGCCCGAGGTCGACCAGGCGCTGTCAGACGGCGTGAAGCTGAACATGGCTAGCAGCCAGAATGCGAGCAATGCGAAGCCTGCGATCAGCCAGATTTCGTGCGCGAAGCGCATCGCGCGCAGACGCACCGGGTGGCCGTCTTCGGCAACCGACGAATTGAAGGTGTTGAGCGAATAGGTCATAGAAGAAAATTGCGCGACAGCGACGGGCTGCTGCCGGCAAAGCGAGTTATGGGCTCGCTCGCGCAGAAGACGATCAGCGACGTCACCATGCCGGAACGCGCCACGCGCCCGCGCCGTGCGACCAGCGCATGCCGGTGCGTCAGGTCAGCGACGAAAGCCGCTCCTTGACGATGGTAGAGCCGTCTTCGCGGGATTGCAGAAAGCCGCGTTCTTCCAAGTCTTTCATGACCCGGCTGACCATCTCGCGCGAGGCGCCGACCATCTTGGCCAGGTCCTGGCGCGAAATCTTGTCGCGCACCATGAGGTTGCCGGCGCCATCGTCTTTCGCGACCTCGAGCAAGGAACGCGCGACACGGCCGTAGACGTCCATCAGAGCGAGCGATTCGATCTTGCGGTCCGCGTGCCGCAGCCGCCGCACGAGGCCACGCATGATGTTGTAGGACATCGAAGAATTCTCGGGCAGGCAATGCGAAAACGCGTCGCGTCCGAGCATCAGCACATCGGTCTGCAGTTCGGTGCGAACGGTGGCCGAATGCGGCTCATCATCGATCAGGCTCATTTCGCCGATGTAGTCGGCCGGATGCAGCGTGGCCAGAATCACTTCGCGGCCCCGACTGTCGGTGCTCATGACGCGCGCGCGGCCCGTCAGGATGATGTAGAGCGCGTCGGACTTCTTGCCCTGCTCGACGATGATTTCGGCGCGCTTGAAGCGCTTTTTCACGATCGCGTCGGCGATGCTCGCGGCCTGGGTCGGCGTGAGCGCCGAGAAAAGCGGCACGCGGCGCAACAGTTCGAGATTGGAAAGCATCGACATTTTTCACCCCCTCCAGAAACACGCATCGGTTGAATAAATACAATGGGCCGCGTTGCCGAGAGCGACCTTGCGACGTCGCTCGCAGACTGCTTTCGAGCCGCTCGCCTTCAAAATGTACACGCAGCAGTCGCCTTGCTGCCACGCTTTTCTTACATGCCAAACCCGCTACACACCCGCGTTCTGATCCTCGGATCGGGCCCCGCCGGCTACACCGCAGCGATCTATGCGGCGCGCGCCAATCTGAAGCCGATGCTCATCACCGGCATCGCGCAAGGCGGGCAATTGATGACGACGACCGATGTCGACAACTGGCCGGCCGACGTGCAAGGCGTGCAAGGCCCCGACTTGATGCAGCGCTTCCTCGCGCATGCGGAACGCTTCGAAACCCAAGTGGTTTTCGACCATATCAGCGCGGTCGATCTGTCGAAGCGGCCCTTCTCTCTGACCGGCGACAGCGGCACGTACAGCTGTGATGCGCTGATCATCGCGACCGGTGCATCGGCCAAATATCTCGGCCTGCCGTCCGAAGAAAAATTCATGGGCAAAGGCGTTTCGGGTTGTGCGACATGCGACGGTTTTTTCTACCGTGACGAGGATGTTTGCGTGGTCGGCGGCGGCAACACAGCGGTCGAAGAAGCGTTGTATTTAGCCAACATTGCGAGCAAAGTCACGCTGATTCACCGGCGCGACAAGTTCCGCGCCGAGCCGATCATGGTCGACAAGCTCAACCAGAAAGCCGCCGAGGGCAAGATCGAGCTCAAGCTTTTCAACACGCTCGACGAGGTGCTCGGCGACGATTCCGGTGTCACTGGCGTGCGGATCAGGCACGTCGAATCCGGCGAAACCGAGGAGCTGAAACTCAAGGGCTGCTTCATCGCGATTGGCCATCACCCGAACACCGGCATTTTCGAAGGCCAGGTGGAAATGAAGAATGGCTACATCCTGACCCGTTCGGGCCTCGAAGGCCTCGCGACCATGACGAGCAGGCCCGGCGTTTTTGCTGCCGGCGATGTGCAGGACCATATTTATCGTCAGGCGATCACGAGCGCGGGCACGGGCTGCATGGCTGCGCTGGACGCGCAACGATTCCTGGAGCAGGACGGAACGCTATAATCGAAGGCTTTGCCGGGCTCCTGTGCCAGGGCGATCCGGGCTACCGTCACCCGAAATTCCTAATGGCGAGGTCAAGCTGCTGGCTCGTGCAATCGAGACCAGGGGCTGTTTTACGAAAGAGCATTCACATGGCAAAAGTCTGTGAAGTAACGGGCAAGGGCCCGATGGTCGGAAACAACGTTTCCCATGCCAACAACAAAACCAAACGCCGTTTCCTTCCGAACCTGCAATACCGCCGCTTCTTTGTCGAGAGCGAAAACCGCTGGATTCGCTTGCGCGTTTCGGGCGCTGCCTTGCGCCTGATCGACAAGAACGGTATCGAGGCCGTGCTCGCAGACATGCGCAGCCGCGGCCAAGCCTGACGACAACTCACGCTAAGGAGCAAACACCATGGCTACAAGCAAAGGCGGACGCGAAAAGATCAAGCTGGAATCCACCGCGGGTACCGGCCACTTCTACACGACCAGCAAGAACAAGAAGACGATGCCCGAGAAAATGTCGATCATGAAGTTCGACCCGAAGGCACGCAAACACGTGGAGTACAAGGAAATCAAGCTGAAGTAAGTCGCCGGAGTCCGGAGGCTTCGAAGAGTCTTCCGGGTTCACCGCACAAAATAAAAAAGCCCCGCGTCGCGGGGCTTTTTTTCGTCCGGAAAAAGATGCCGGGACGCGATGTCCTCAGGCCCTTGCCATCCGCAGATTCATCGAAAAGTCACGCAACGCGGCGATGCCGCTGGCTTCGGCGCGATGGCACCAGGCAGCCAGATCGGCCGTGAGCTGCTCACGCGAGTGCGACGTGTTGAGCCACATCTGACGCAGCTCTTCGCGCATGGTGACCATCTTGTCGAGCACCGGATGGGCCGCGCGGGCCTCGGCCAACTGCGGTCGCATGGCCGCTGGCACCTTGTCGTCGTCCCGGTGCAGCCACCGGCGAGCAGCCTTCATGACCGACAAATCCGCGCCCTTGGCCTTGAGCGCCCCGAGTTCGTCCTTGCAGGCGCTTTTCATGCCGCGCGCATAGCCGGCCATGACTTCATAGCGATTGGCAATCACGGCCTCGAGGGTTTGCTGGTCGGCCACGGGCTGAATGGCGCCCATCAGCATCTTCGGCGGTACCTTCTTGACCTTGGCCCAGCCGATCATCTCGAATGCACGGATGTAGCCCCAGCCGATGTCGAACTCACCCTTCTTGACCGAGAACTTGGCCGAGGTCGGATAGGTGTGATGGTTGTTGTGCAACTCTTCACCGCCGATCACGATGCCCCAAGGCGAAATGTTGCGGCTCGCGTCGGGCGCCTCGAAGTTGCGATAGCCCCAGTAGTGGCCGATGCCGTTGACGATACCGGCCGCGGTGATCGGAATCCACAGCATCTGCACTGCCCAGACAGCGAGTCCGACGAAACCGAACAGTGCCACGTTGAGCACCAGCATCAAGCCGACACCCTGCCAGCTGAAGCGCGAATACAAATTGCGCTCGAGCCAGTCGTCGGGCGTGCCGTGGCCGTAGCGCGCCATCGTTTCCTGGTTTTTCGACTCGGTGCGATAAAGCTCGGCGCCGCGCCACAACACTTCATCGATGCCCTTGACCTGCGGGCTGTGCGGATCTTCGACGGTTTCGCATTTCGCGTGGTGCTTGCGGTGAATCGCGACCCACTCCTTGGTCACCATGCCGGTGCCGAGCCAGAGCCAGAAGCGGAAAAAATGGGATGGCACCGCGCCCAGTTCCATCGCGCGATGGGTTTGCGTGCGATGCAGAAAGATCGTGACCGCTGCGATCGTGATGTGGGTGGTCACTAGCGTGTACAGCACGATTTCCCACCACGTAAGGTTCCACAACCCGTGTCCTAGCCAGTCGATGGCGGAATTCAATACGGCAGAGTCAGGTAGCAACATGGGGTTTCAGTCTCCGTGGCCACGCTGGAAGCGGCCATTAGTAGCAACGAATCATTTTAATGGACAGCGGCCGAAACTGGGGCGTTTGCCCTTGTCACAGAACAACTTTTCGGCATTTCAGACCGAGTTGGAGTCTCACGGCGAGCGCCGGTTCCATACTGCGGCGTAAAAAGCGTCGGAGCCATGGCGATGCGGCCAGAGCCGCATGTCGCGTGGGCGGCTGTCAGCGTCCGCAGGGCCGACCTCGCCCGAACCTAATGCTGCCGCGTCGGCCACTTTCAAGTCAGCCAGCAACGCCGTGGCATCCTGACGGACGAAATCCGGATTCGCGGCTGAAAAAGCATCCGCGATCGCCTCGTTTTCCTGGACCAGAAAGCTGCACGTCGCATAAACCAGCCGCCCGCCCGCTTTCACGAGCCGCGCCGCGCCTTGCAGGATGGCCGCCTGCCGCACCGAAAGTTCGTCGATCGCTGCTTTCGACTGGCGCCATTTCAGGTCGGGATGGCGCCGAAGCGTGCCGAGCCCCGAGCACGGCGCATCGACCAGCACCCGGTCGATCTTGCCCGCGAGGCGCTTGATGCGGTCGTCGCGCTCGTGCGCGATCACGGCCGGATGCACGTTCGACAGCCCGCTGCGCGCAAGCCGCGGTTTGAGCGCATCGAGCCGGTGCGCCGAGGTGTCGAAGGCATAAAGCCGGCCGGTATTGCGCATGGTCGCGCCGATCGCGAGCGTCTTGCCGCCTGCGCCGGCGCAAAAATCGACCACCAGTTCGCCGCGCTTTGCGTCGAGCAACAACGCCAGCATCTGGGAGCCTTCGTCCTGCACCTCGACCGCGCCGTTCTCGAATACCGCAGCCTTGCCCAACGCCGGCTTGCCTTCGAGCCGCAAACCCCAGGGTGAATAACGAGTTGCTACTGATTTAATAGCTGTCTGCGCAAGCAGGGCCTGCGCTTCAGGCCTTTTTTCTTTAAGGATGTTGACGCGCAGGTCGAGCGGCGCGGGCATCAGCAGACTTTCGGCCAGGGGCCAGAATTCGTCGCCCAGTTGTTCCTTGAGCGGCGCCACCAACCATTCGGGCAGGTTGTGGCGATGCCGTTCGAGCAAGTCCGCGGGCCTTACCGCATCGCATTGATCGAGCCAGCGCCTTTCTTGGTCGCTCAGCGCGCCCTTCAGAAAGTCGCGCGGCGCCGCAAATCCGAGAATCGCGAGGCGCCGCTCTTTCGCGCCGCTGCCAGACGGCGCGAAATGGTCGAACAGAAGCTTGCGGCGCAACACGTTGTAGACCGTGTCGCCCAGCGTGACCCGCTCGCGCGACCCGAATTCCCGGTGCTCGCGAAAGAACCGCCCGACCGTGGCATCGGCCGGATGCTCGAAGCGCAGCACGCGCGCGACCAGGTCCGAAGCGGCTTGCAATAGAGCGTTGGGATGCATGGGCCCAATTGTTGCATTCGGGTCACAAAAGGGCCGAATGCGGGCTTCCGAATTTATGCCAAATAGCCCAGAAACGTCCACTGCACGTGCGCAACCAGCTATTTTTTCAATAGCAAATCTTCGATCGCCTGCGGGTAGATCCGGTGCTCCTGCGTGAGCACCCGCGCTGCCAGGGTTTGGGCCGTGTCGCCGGGCAGCACGGGCACCGCGGCCTGCGCGAGGATCGGGCCGCAATCGAGTTCGCTCGTCACCTGGTGCACCGTGGCACCGGCGACGCGGCATCGGGCGTCGATCGCGCGCTGGTGGGTGTGCAAGCCGGGAAACGCCGGCAGCAACGACGGGTGGATGTTGACGAGGCGCCCCGCGAAATGATCGACAAAAGCCGGCGCCAGGATCCGCATGAAGCCGGCGAGCACCACGAGCGTCGGATCATGGCGCGAGACTTGTTCGAGCAACGCCGCGTCGAATGCCTCATGCGATGCAAAATCGCGGTGCGCGACGACTGCGGTCGCGATGCCCTCGCCCGCCGCCCACGCGAGGCCACCTGCGTCGGCCCGGTTGCTGATGACAGCGGCGATGCGTGCGTCGAAACGCTCGGCCCAGCGCCGCTCCCGCGCTGCGCGCACGATGACCGCCATGTTGGAGCCGCCGCCCGAGATCAGGATCACGATGTTCTGTTGCATGCGCGGCGAATTATCGGGCCCGGTTCAGTGCGTTTGATGGCGCCAGCCAGCCGCGCGGATTTGTCGCGGCGGCTACAGCGCGTGGCGCACGAGCGTGCTAAAAACCCGCAAAGGTCGTGGAGATGCCACCCTTTACGACGCAAAACCGTCAAGACGACCACCGCAACGCTGCGAGGCCCCCATGGATTTGAGCTTTACACCCGAAGAACAGAAATTCCGCGAAGACGTCCGCGCCTGGACGGCCAAAAACTTGCCGAAGGAAATCTCCGACAAGGTTCAAAAGGCGCAGGAACTCGGCCGTGAAGACATTCAGCGTTGGGCCAAAATTCTCGGCAAGAAGGGCTGGCTCGGCTACGGCTGGCCCAAGGAGTTCGGCGGTCCGGGCTGGACGGCGGTGCAAAAGCATCTTTTCGAAGAAGAAACCGCCTTGGCCGGCGCACCCCGGATCATTCCTTTCGGCCCGGTGATGGTCGCGCCGGTGATCCAGGCTTTCGGCAACAAGGAGCAGCAAGAGCGCTTTTTGCCCGGCATTGCGAGCGGCGAGGTCTGGTGGAGTCAGGGCTACAGCGAGCCGGGTTCGGGTTCTGACCTTGCTTCGCTCAAAACGAAAGCCGAACGCAAAGGTGACAAATACATTGTCAACGGCCAGAAAACCTGGACCACGCTCGGCCAGTATGGCGACTGGATGTTCAATCTGGTGCGCACCAGCAACGAGGGCAAGCCGCAAACCGGCATCAGCTTCATCGTGCTCGACATGAAGTCGCCGGGCGTGACGGTGCGCCCGATCAAGCTGGTCGATGGCGGCTTCGAAGTCAACGAAGTGTTTTTCGACAATGTCGAGGTGCCGGCCGAGAACCTGATCGGCGAAGAAAACAAGGGCTGGACCTACGCCAAGCACCTGCTCTCGCACGAGCGCACCAATATCGCCGACGTGAATCGAACCAAGCGCGAATTGGAACGCCTGAAGCGCATCGCCAAGCGCGAAGGCGTTTGGGAAGGCAGCGCCGACAACGGCTACGCAGCGCGCTTCCGGGATCAGGTCGCGCTGCTCGAAGTCGATGTGGTCGCGCTCGAAATGCTGGTGCTGCGTGTGCTGTCGGCGCAAAAAGCCGGCAAGAACGCACTCGACATCGCCGGCTTGCTCAAGATTCGCGGCAGCGAAATCCAGCAGCGTTTTTCGGAGCTCATGATGCTCGCGGCCGGCCCGTTCGCGCTGCCGCTGATCCGCGAGGCGATGGAAGCCGGTTGGCAAGGCGACTTCCCGGGTGGCGAAGTCGGCAACGCGCCGCTCACATCGAATTACCTCAACATGCGCAAGACCACGATCTACGGCGGCAGCAACGAGGTTCAAAAGAACATCGTTGCACAAACCGTTTTCGGTTGAAGGGAGCCACCATGGATTTTGATTTCACCGACGACCAGCAGCAGTTGCGCGACGCGGTCGCCAAATGGGTCGAAAAAGGCTACGGCTTCGAGCGGCGCCGCCAGATCGAGCGCGACCGCGGCTTTTCTCGCGAGGCATGGAAAGAGATCGCCGAATTGGGCTTGGGCGGGCTCTACATTCCCGAAGACGACGGCGGCCTCGGCATGGGCCCGGTCGAAGGCATGGTCGTGATGGAAGAGCTGGGCCGTGGCATCGTTCTGGAGCCGCTCGCGCAGTCGTTCATTTCGAGCGCGGTGCTCGCGGGGCATGGCGATAAAGCCGTCAAGGACGAATGGCTGCCGCGCATCGCGAGCGGCGAAGCATTGGTCGTGCTCGCCTACGTCGAACGCAAGGCGCGCTACCAGCTCGATGTGTGCGAGGCCAGCGCCGAAAAATCAGGCGACGGCTACACGCTTCGCGGCACCAAGAGCATCGTTCCGGCCGGCGATGAGGCCGATGCGTTCATCGTTCCGGCAAACCTCGGCGGCAAGATCGCGCTCTTTCTCGTCGCGCGGTCCGAAGACCGTGTCGAGGCACGCGGCTACGGCACGCAGGACGGCAGCCGTGCGGCCGAAGTCGTGTTCGACAACGCCGTCGCGACATTGATCGCGGCAGACGGCTTGCCGGTGCTCGAACACGCGGTCGACATCGGCATCGCCGCGGCATGCGCCGAAGCGGTCGGCGTGATGGACCAGGCCGTCGCGCTCACCGTCGATTACATGAATCAGCGCAAGCAATTCGGCGTGGTGATCGCGAGCTTTCAGGCGCTGCGGCATCGGGTCGCCGACCTGAAGATGCAGCTGGAACTGTCGCGCTCGATGAGCTACTACGCGAGCTTGAAGCTCAACGCATCTGCTGCCGAACGGCGCCAGGCCGTCGCGCGTGCCAAGGTTCAATTGGGTCAGTCGATGCGCTTCGTCGGCCAGCAATCGATTCAATTGCACGGCGGCATCGCGATGACCGACGAGTACATCGCAAGCCACTATTTCCGCAAACTCACGCAACTCGAAATGAGCTTCGGTGACACGCTGCACCACTTGGGCGAAGTGTCGAAGCGGATGCAGGATACCGCCGGGGTGTTTGCCTGACGCTACGTTTTTAATAGCTGTCTGCGCCCGTCAGCATTGCGTTGGCGGGCGTTTTTACTTGAATCCAGCATTTGTGAGGGATCTGTCGTGCCCCATCGTCGCCGAGTTCTTCTTGCTTCGCTCGCAGCGGCTGCCGCAGTCGCGGCCGGCCTTGTGGCAGGCTGCGCCACCATGAATCCTTCCGCCCAACGCGAACCGATCGTCTTCGTCCACGGCAACGGCGATTCGGCGGCGCTGTGGCAAACGACGGTGTGGCGATTCGAATCGAACGGTTGGCCGCGCGATCGGCTTTTCGCGCTCGAGCAGCCGTGGCCGCTCGCGCGCGACGACGACGCAGTCGCACAACCGGGTCGCAGCGGATCAGCAGAATCGGCAGCCTTTTTGCGGGCGCAGGTCGAACAGGTACTCGCTTCGACCGGCGCGAAAAAGGTCGTGCTCATCGGCAACTCGCGCGGTGGCAACGCAATCCGCAATTTCGTCCAGAACGGTGGCGGCGACCAGCTCGTGAGCGACGTGATCCTCGCCGGCAACCCGGCGCATGGCATCTGGGCCGTTCCGGGCTATCGCGAAGGCAATGAATTTTCGGCGCTGAGCCCGTTCATTCGGCAACTCAACGAACCGAAAGGCCCGGCGGGTGACGAAGTGACGCCAGGCGTTCACTGGTTCACCCTGCGCTCCGATCGCAACGACAAATACGCGCAACCCGATGGCCGCTGGATCGGCCGGCCGGGTCAACCGACGAACATCACGTTCGACGGGCCGGCGCTCAGGGGCGCGACGAATGTCGTGTTGCCCGGCGTCGACCACCGCGAAACCGCTTTCTCTGCTCCAGCGTTCGCCGCGATGTGGAAGTTTCTGACGAGAGAAGCGCCGCGCACGACTGAGGTCGTCGCCGAATCGCGCGTCGTGCTTTCGGGCCGCGTTACCGGGCTCGGACTCGACGGTGGCGATGCGAAAAGCGGCAACTTCGCGAACAACATGCCGCTCGCGGGCGCGCAACTCGCGGTGTATGCGGTCGATGCGTCGGGCCGGCGCGAGGGCGACGCGCTGCTGTCGCAAACGATCGGCGCCGACGGCCGCTGGGGCCCGCTCGCGACCGACTCGCAAACCGCACTCGAATTCGTGCTCGCCGCGCCGGGTTATGCGACCACCCACACCTACCGCAGTCCATTCCCGCGGTCGAGCAGCATCATCGGTGTGCGCGCAGAGCGCATGGTTGCCGCCGACAAGGACGCGAAAGCGATCGTGGTTTTCACCCGGCCGCGCGGCTATTTCGATGCCGAGCGCGACTCGGTGCGCTTCGACGGCCAATCGCCGCCACCCGGCGTTCCAGCCAACGGCGCAGGCGTCTCAACTTCGAAGATCAAGCTCACGACCGACGCTCAGCGCAGCGTGACCGGCGAGTTCAACGGCGAACGCGTCACCGGACAGACGTGGCCAGCCGCCGACGGGCATTTGACATTGCTAGAACTCACCTATTGAGCATCCGCTCACTGTGCAGCGCGATGTTTCAACCCGCCTTCGGCCCGCTCAAAAACATTTGCGTGAAGGGTTTTGCAAGCACCGGCTCGAGCTTTGGACCGAGCGCCGAGATGGCCGGTGTCTTCATGTGCTTTTCGAGGGCTGTATGTCCGGTCCAGCGCTCGAAGGTCAGAAACCTGCCCGGCTCCTTTTCGACTTCCATGAGCGTGTATTCGAGGCAGCCCGGCTCCTTGCGCGATGAGGCGGCGAACGGCACCAACAGCGCGCGCAGCGCGTCGGCCGTCTCGGGCTTCGAGACGATTTCCGCAATCACGTAGAGCCCGGTCTTTTTGCCGGAAGCGGCATGCGCGCCGCCCCAGGCAAGCACCGTGGCGCCGATTGCGGCGCCTTGAATCAGGGTGCGCCGACTGGCGCGATTCGAATCGTTCATGAAAGTCTCCTTGGGCATTGCGGTGAGATCGTTCGCCCGGTCAGGCCGAACGATTCGGCATCCCGCACGCCTGCGTGTCAACCACGAGAACCCGCGCGCAGATCAAAGCCCATGAGCGTCGGTGCCGCCTGCGTTCCGCGCCAGATCGTCAGCTTCCCCTGGGCGCCGTCAGGATGCCGGTTCTGACCCGTTGGTCGAGGACGTTCTCCAGCCGCGGCAGCACGTCGGCCGGCAGCGGCCCGTTCATGTACGCATCGAGCGCGTCCTGTCCGGTCCAGCGCTGGAAGGCCACGAATCGACCGGGCTCGGAGCGGTACTCCATTAAGGTGTATTCCAGACACCCGGGCACTTTGGCCGATGCAGCGGCGAACGGAACCAACAGCGCCCGCAGCGCGTCTTCGGAACCGGCGCTGGCAGAAAATTCGACGAATACAAAGAGTTCGGCGCGTCCGGCGGGCCGGGTTTCAGCCGATCGAACCAGGCCCCAACCCATCAGCGCAGAGCTTGCGGCAGCGCCTTGCAGGATGGCGCGGCGGGTGGCGTGATTCGAGTCGGTCATGAGAGGTTCTCCGTTGATGGGCGTCGGAATCACCCGCCGGGTCGCGCGGATCGTCAGGACATGCAGCGATGATGCGCGACGATCCGTGATCCCGGCGTTGGATCGACGTATGCTGAAGCCGGCACCGCAAAGTTTGCCATGCCGTTCCGATTTGTGGAGACAAGCCCATGAGCACGCGCAACATTTATGAAGCCGGCCTCGAACGGCAAAGCGCCAACCACGTCGCGCTCTCACCCGTGAGTTTTGTCGAACGCAGCGCCGAAGTCTTCGGCGATCTGCCGGCCGTGATCCACGGCACGCGCCGCTACGACTGGCGCACCGTACGCGATCGTTCGGCGCGCCTCGCCGCGGCGCTGCGATCCTTCGGTGTCACGCGCGGCAGCACGGTGAGCGCGATGCTGCCCAACACGCCCGAGATGGTCGAGGCGCACTACGCGGTGCCAGGCCTCAACGCGGTGCTCAACACGCTCAATACCCGGCTCGATGCGCCCCTTTTGGCCTGGCAACTGAACCATTGCGAATGCGCGGTGCTGATTACCGACCGCGAGTTTGCGCCGGTGATGCGCGAAGCGCTGCGACTGCTGCGCGAAGAGCATGGACGCGAGCCGATCGTGATCGACGTTTGCGACACTGAATACACAGGCGCTGGCGAGCGGCTCGGTGAACACGAATACGAAGCGTTGCTCGCGGCGCACGAACCGTTGCCTCGGCTCGAAGGCCCGCAGGACGAATGGGACGCCATTGCCGTCTCCTACACCTCGGGCACGACCGGCGACCCCAAAGGCGTGGTCACGCACCATCGCGGCGCCTACCTCAATGCCGTCTGCAATGCCGCGACCTGGACCATGCCGCACTTCCCGGTCTATTTGTGGACCTTGCCGATGTTCCATTGCAACGGCTGGTGCTTTCCGTGGACGGTCGCGATGCTTGGCGGCACGCACGTCTGTTTGCGCAAGGTCGAAGCCAAAGCCATCCTCGATGCGATGCGCGAACACAAGATCGACCATTACTGCGCCGCGCCGATCGTGCACAGCCTTTTGATCTCTGCTCCGGCAGCGCTGCGAGAAGGCCTGAGCGGACCGGTGCGCGCCCTGGTCGCAGGCGCAGCGCCGCCGGCATCGATGATCGAGGGCATGGCCAAAATCGGCTTCGACCTGACGCATGTCTACGGCCTGACCGAAGTCTATGGCCCGGCGGCGGTCGCCGTGAAGCGCGCCGATTGGGCCGATCAAGACCTTTCGGAACAAGCGCGGCTCAATGGCCGGCAAGGCGTGCGCTACATGCTGCAGGAAGGCATGACGGTGATGGACGCCGACACGATGACCGAACTGCCCGCCGACGGCCAGGCGATGGGCGAGATCATGTTTCGCGGCAACATCGTGATGAAGGGCTACCTGAAGAACGCGAAGGCGACTGCCGAAGCCTTCGCCGGCGGCTGGTTCCACACCGGCGACCTCGGCGTGATCGAGCCCGATCGCTACCTCAAGATTCGCGACCGCAGCAAGGACATCATCATTTCGGGCGGCGAGAACATCAGCTCGCTCGAAGTCGAAGACGCGCTGTACCGGCACTCGGCCGTGGTCGCCTGCGCGGTGGTCGCGAAGCCAGACGATAAATGGGGCGAAACGCCGGTGGCGTTCGTCGAACTCTATGCCGAAGGCGCGGTTAGCGCACAGGATTTGATCGCGCACTGCAAGTCGCTGCTGGCGGGCTACAAGGTGCCGCGCGAAGTGCGCTTCGAGCCGATTCCAAAGACTTCGACCGGCAAGATCCAGAAATTCGCACTGCGCCAGCGCGCCGCCGGGAAGGAACCCAAATGACCGATGCGCCATATGTCCTGAACGCGCGCGACGATCGCGGCGTCGTGACGCTGACCTTGAATCGCCCCGAGGCTTACAACGCGCTGTCGGAGCAGATGATCGACGCGCTGTCGGTCGAACTCGAAACCGTGGCGCATGACGGAAGCGCGCGCGTGGTCGTGCTGGCCGGCGCCGGCAAGGCCTTCTGCGCCGGGCATGACCTGAAGCAGATGCGCGCGCAGCCCTCTGGCGACTACTACCGTGCGCTGTTCGACCGTTGCGGCCGGATGATGCTGGCGGTGCTGAAACTCGATGTTCCGGTGATCGCCCGTGTCCATGGCATCGCGACCGCGGCCGGCTGCCAACTCGTTGCAATCTGCGATCTGGCGGTGGCATCGAGCGAGGCGCGCTTCGCAGTCAGCGGCGTCAACGTCGGCCTGTTCTGCTCGACGCCGAGCGTCACCCTGTCGCGCAATGTCGGCCGCAAGGCGGCATTCGAAATGCTGGTCACCGGTGCATTCATCAGCGCCGACGAGGCGCGCGACAAAGGTCTGGTCAACCGCGTCGCATCACCCGATCGGCTAGACGCCGAAGTCGAATCGCTGGTCGCGAGCATCGTCGCCAAACCCAAGGTCGCACTCGCGATGGGCAAGCAGTTGTTCTACCGCCAGCTCGAAACCGGCATCGAAGCCGCCCTCGCCGATGCCAGCCAGACAATGGCCTGCAACATGATGGAAGACACCGCACTCGAGGGCGTGCAGGCCTTCATCGAAAAGCGGCCCGCACGTTGGGCAAAGACCGGCGCTTAAAGGAACGCCTCCCCAATCGGGCAGCCGAACGCGAAGGACGCAAAAACTACGCGAAGAGCGCGAAAAATTCAAAAATAAATTTTGGTTTTCCTTTTGCGACCTTCGCGAAACCTTCGCGTCCTTCGCGTTCGGCTGTCCGAATTATTCGCCTGTCCGAGTTATTTAGCCGTGCAGCCGCGACCCCTGCGGCAAATGCGCCATCAAAAATTCCATCTGGTCGGCCAGAATGCGGCGGTTGCGCAGGATGAAGTCTTCCCACAGCGTCGGCACGTAGGGCGCGTAGAGCAACGGCATGTGCGCCTGTTCGGGGGTGCGGCTGCTTTTGCGGTGGTTGCAGGGTTTGCAGGCCGTGACCACGTTCATCCAACTGTCGATGCCGTTTTGGGCGAACGGAATGATGTGCTCGCGAGTCAGAACTTCTTCGTGGAAATGACCGCCGCAATACGCGCACACGTTGCGGTCGCGCGCGAACAATTTGCTGTTGGTCAGGCCCGGGCGCAGCGCGAACGGATTAATGCGCGGCACGCCCTTGGTGCCGATGATGCTGTTGATGACGATTTGCGACTGCACGCCGGTGATCGCATTCGTGCCGCCGCGAAACAACGCAACTTCGCCGCCCGCTTCCCAGCGCACTTCCTCGGCCGCATAGTGCGTGACCGCCTGCTCCAGCGAAATCCACGATTGCGGCAACCCCTGGGCCGACAGCTTCAAGACCTTGATCACGTTGTCGTTCCTCCGAACGGAATGAATGCAACCTCCAGTGCGCCGGTTTTTGGCTGGCGTTCATTGCAAGGTGCGACTGCGTCACAATATACCGTCTTTATGACAAATTGGCCTTCAGCGCCCGCCCCGCGTGCGCAAGGCGCTATTGAATAAGTAGCAACAGATGCGGATTTTCAGAGGCTTCCGACACCCCGGCGTAGCGCCGGCGTGCGCGCTGACGATCGGCAACTTCGACGGCGTGCACCGCGGCCACCAGGCGATGCTCGCCCTGCTCGCGGCCGAAGCTCGCCAGCGAAGCTTGCCCGCTTGCGTTTTGACCTTCGAGCCGCATCCGCGCGATTACTTCGCGGCAGCCGCCAAGCGGCCCGAATTGGCGCCCGCGCGCATCGGCACTCTGCGCGACAAGCTCGCCGAGCTGGCCGCCTGCGGCGTCGATCAAACCATCGTGCTGCCCTTCGACGCTCAGCTCGCTTCCAGAACGCCCGACGAATTCATTCACGATGTGCTGACGGGCGGCCTGGGCGCGCGCTATGTGCTGGTCGGCGACGACTTTCGCTTCGGCGCGCGGCGCGCGGGCGACTACGCGATGCTCGATGCGGCAGGACAAAAAAACGGCTTCGACGTTGCCCGCATGCTGAGTTATGAGGTCCACGGCCTGCGTGTGTCGAGCTCCGCGGTGCGCGAGGCACTGGCCGAAGGCCGGATGGCCGATACCGAGGCGCTGCTCGGGCGACCCTATGCGATCTCCGGCCATGTGGTGCACGGCCGCAGACTCGGCCGTGCGCTCGGCGCCTCGGCACCCGGTCTCGAAGACGGCTACCGCACATTGAACCTGCGCTTCAAGCACTGGAAGCCGGCTGCGAGCGGCATCTTCGCGGTGGAAGTGCACGGCCTCGCCGACACGCCACTGCCCGGCGTCGCCAACTTGGGCGTGCGCCCGTCGCTCGATGCGAACGATGTCAACGCCGGCCGGGTACTGCTCGAGACCCACTGCCTGGACTGGCCCGACGCGCTCGGCGCCGAAGGGGCCTACGGTAAAATCATCCGCGTGGACCTGCTTGCCAAACTGCACGACGAACGGCGCTACGCGAGCCTCGAAGCGCTGACCGCGGGCATCGCGAAAGACGGGCATGACGCACGCGCCTTCTTTGCCGCACGCCATGCCGCCACGCATTCGCAATCGCAATCGCAATCGCAATCGCGTTCCGAGAGCCTGCGCGAAACCACCCGCGACCGAATTCGGGGCTGAATCGCTCGACCCTTTGCTTCGATGTGGATGGGGCGTCGCTTTATTCAAAGCCGAAGCGCTCGATGTCTTCATCGACCCCTATTGATTCCTACCGCGTTGCGCCGCAGCGCTGATTGATCCGCATGGCCGAAATAAAAAACGAAGGCGCTACCGATTACCGCGCCACCTTGAACCTGCCCGACACGCCGTTTCCGATGCGTGGCGATATGGCCAAACGCGAGCCGGGTTGGGCCTTGCAGTGGGAAGAAGAAGGCCGGTACCAGCGCCTGCGCGATGCGCGCAGCGGCGCGCCGAAGTTCATCCTGCACGATGGCCCGCCGTATGCCAATGGCCAGATCCACATGGGCCATGCGGTCAACAAGATCCTTAAAGACATGATCGTCAAGGCGCGCCAGCTTGAAGGCTTCGATGCGCTCTACGCGCCGGGCTGGGACTGCCACGGTTTGCCGATTGAGAACGCAATCGAAAAGAAGTTCGGCCGCAACTTGAGCCGCGACGAGATGCAGGCCAAGAGCCGCGCTTACGCCACCGAGCAGATCGCGCAGCAGATGCAGGACTTCAAGCGCCTGGGTGTGCTCGGCGAATGGGACCATCCGTACAAGACCATGGATTTCGCCAACGAAGCTGGCGAGTTGCGTGCGTTCAAGCGCGTGATCGAACGCGGCTTCGTCTACCGCGGTTTGAAGCCGGTTTACTGGTGCTTCGATTGCGGCTCGTCGCTGGCCGAATTCGAGATCGAATACGCCGACAGAAAATCGCAGACACTCGATGTCGCGTTCAAGGCGCACGATCGCGACAAGGTGCTCGCGGCGTTCGGCCGCACTGATGCAGTTGGCGACGTTTTCGCCGTCATCTGGACCACCACCGCCTGGACCATTCCGGCCAATCAGGCGCTCAACCTGAACCCCGAGCTCGACTACGCATTGGTCGATACCGAACGCGGCTTGTTGATCCTCGCCACGTCGCTGGTCGAGATGTGCATGACGCGCTATGCGCTCGACGGCAAGGTGATCGCAACGGTGAAGGGCGAGAAGCTCGGCGGGCTCGAATTCGAGCATCCGCTGTACGACGTCGACCCGGCCTATCAACGCCTTGCTCCGGTGTATCTGGCCGACTACGCCACCGCCGACGATGGCACCGGCGTCGTGCATTCGTCGCCGGCTTATGGCGTGGACGACTTCAACTCGTGCCGCGCGCATGGCCTCGCGATCGACGACATTCTGAATCCGGTGCAGGGCAACGGCAGCTATGCGCCGGATTTCGCCCTCTTCGGCGGCAAGAACATCTGGAAAGCGGTGCCCGAGATCATCGAGGCCCTGCGCGATGCGGGCCGGCTTATGACCACCGAGGGCATTACGCACAGCTACCCGCATTGCTGGCGCCACAAGAGCCCGGTGATCTACCGCGCGGCTGCGCAATGGTTCATCCGAATGGACGAAGGCGAAGGCGTTTTCACCAAAGACAAGGCGCCCGAAACACTGCGCCGGATGGCGCTCGACGCGATCGAGCAAACCAGCTTTTATCCCGAGAACGGCAAGGCGCGTTTGCACGACATGATCGCGAACCGGCCCGACTGGTGCATCAGCCGGCAGCGCAGTTGGGGCGTGCCGATTCCGTTTTTCCTGCACAAGGATTCGGGAGAACTGCATCCGCGCACGATGGAAATCCTCGACCGCGCGGCCGCGATCGTCGAAGCGGGCGGCGTCGAAGCCTGGAGCCGCGTCACCGCCGAAGAAATATTGGGTGCCGAAGACGCAGCGCACTACAGCAAAAGCACCGACATCCTCGAAGTCTGGTTCGACTCGGGCTCGACCTTCTGGCATGTGCTGCGCGGCACGCACCCGGATTCGCATCACGCGAGCGGCCCCGAAGCCGACCTGTACCTCGAAGGCCACGATCAGCACCGCGGCTGGTTTCATTCGTCGCTGCTCATCGCCTGTGCGATTGAAGGCCGCGCGCCGTACAAGGGGCTGCTCACGCACGGCTTCACGGTCGATGCGCAAGGCCGCAAGATGAGCAAGTCGCTCGGTAACGGCATCGATCCGCAGGAAGTGTCGAAAAAGCTCGGCGCCGAAATCATCCGGCTGTGGGTCGCTGCGAGCGACTATTCGGGCGACATCGCCGGCGACGACAAAATTCTCGCGCGCGTGGTCGACAGCTACCGCCGCATCCGCAACACCCTGCGTTTTCTGCTCGCGAACACCAGCGATTTCAATATCGCCAAGGATGCGCTGCCGATCGCCGAGATGCTCGAAATCGACCGCTACGCCCTCGCCCGTGCCGCGCAGTTCCAGGCAGAAATCCTCGCCCACTACAAAGCCTACGAGTTCCATCCGGTCGCGGCGAAGCTGCAGGTCTATTGCTCGGAAGACCTGGGCGCGTTCTATCTCGACATCCTCAAGGACCGGCTCTACACCACCGCGACCGATTCGCATGCGCGGCGCAGCGCACAAACCGCGCTGTGGCATATCGCGCAGGCGATGCTGCGCTGGATGGCGCCGTTCTTGAGCTTTACGGCGGAAGAGGCCTGGACGCTCGTGGGCGACGGCCGCTCGATCTTTGCGCAGACCTACAGCGAATTCGATGAGACCGACAACGCGCTGCTTGCCAAATGGCAGCGCATTCGCGAGATCCGCGACGGCGTGAACAAGGAGATCGAAACCGTGCGCGCCGCGGGCCTAGTCGGCTCGTCGCTGCAGGCGCATCTGACGATCACCGCACCGCCCGAGGACCATGCGTTGCTGGCGTCGCTCGGCGATGACCTGAAGTTCGTCTTCATCACGTCTGCTATTGAACTAATAGCTGACAGCGCTCTATCTACGGACGTTTCAGCCATTATTTATCCAAAATGCGAGCGCTGCTGGCATTGGCGAGAAGATGTGGGCCACGACCCGGCGCATCCGACGATTTGCGGCCGCTGCACCGCCAACCTGTACGGCGCGGGCGAAAGCCGGCGTTTCGCGTGATGGCCGAAGCGTCGCCCCTGACATCGCAGAAAAGGCGCATCGGTATCTGGCCGTGGCTCGCGCTCGCGGCAGTGATCGTGCTGCTCGACCAGCTCACCAAGCGGCTGATTCTTGCGAACTACCAGCTCGGCGACGCAACGCCGGTCACGGGCTTCTTCAACATCGTGCGGGCTCACAACCTCGGCGCCGCTTTCAGCTTTCTCGCCGATGGCTCGGGCTGGCAACGCTGGTTTTTCACCGCCGTCGGCATTGCGGCAGCGGTGTTCATCGTCACGATGCTGCGCTCGCATGCGGGCCAGCGCATGTTTTCGTTCGCGCTGGCACTGATTCTCGGCGGCGCGATCGGCAACGTGGTCGATCGCTTGCAGCACGGCTATGTGGTCGATTTTCTCGACTTCTACTGGAGCCGCAGCCACTTTCCGGCCTTCAACGTCGCCGACAGCGCGATCACCGTGGGCGCGATCTGTCTGGTGCTCGACGAACTGATGCGCATGCGCACGCGCAAGAGCTGAGTGCTTTGATGGAGGCTCGCCTGCGGGCGGCGCGGCGGCAGACGGCTGGGTCTGCGGTTCGGTCTGCGGCTCTGACCTGGATTCGGATTCAAACTCGTTTCCAAATACGGAAATTTGTCACTAACAGAACTATTTCGAGCGATGAGTAGGCCGATTTGCTACATCGGCATAGGCGGCGAACGCTAATAATTTTGCCCCTCAGGCCAAGGGTTTTGGCCATCCGCCGGAGGAGCAAAAAATGGACAAGACACTCGTCGTTTACATACACCTGATCGCGACCTGCATGGCGATCGGCACCATCGTCATGACCGACATGCGGCTCTTGGCCAAGCTCACGGGCTACAAGGTCGTGATACCGCCGCCGCAGCGCTTCGAGACCCGCATGATCACGGTTGCGCTCACGATCTTGCTGATCTCGGGCGCCACCCTGATCTGGATGGGCATCGCGTCCAACCCGGCTTACCTGAGCGGCAACGCCAAGTTGCAGGCCAAGATCATGCTGGTCGGCGTGCTTTGCGCGAATGCGTTCGTGCTGCATTACGTGACCTTCCCGCGGCTCGCACGCGCCCGGCCGGTGTCGTCGTGGTCGCTGGTCGATCATCTGAGCGTGGCGCTGCCGGTCGGCATCTCGAACGCACTCTGGTTCTACTGCGCGTTTCTCGGCATCAACCGGCCCTGGAGCACCACCGCCTCGCTCGACTTCGTGCTTCAGGTCGCGGCTGTTCTGGTCGGCGCCGCAGCGACGATGATTTTTGTCGCGCTGCGCTTCGCGGCGCTCGAGCAACCGGTCGGCAAGCAGAACCTGCTCGACACCGTCAAAAGCCGCTTGAGCGGCTTCGCGATGCTCGACGGCGGGCACTGAGCGCTCTGCACTTTGCTGCAGATTGACGGGCGGGGGAGCGCCCGACACCGGGCACGCACCCCGCGCGTATAGTTTTATGCTTCCATGAAGCATCTGTTGAACCTGCTGGCAGCGATCGCGCTGCTCGTGTGGGGCATTCATCTCGTCCGTACCGGCGTCTTGCGCGCTTTCGGTGCCAATCTTCGGCGTTTTCTCTCACACAGCATGCGCAACCGGTTCACGGCTGCGCTGTCTGGCATCGGCGTCACCGCGCTGGTGCAATCGAGTACCGCCACCGCGCTGATGACCTCGTCTTTCGTCGGCCAGGGACTGATCGTCCTGCCCGCCGCTTTGGCCGTGATGCGCGGCGCCGACGTGGGCACGGCGCTGATGGCGGTCCTCTTTTCGACCGACCTGTCGTGGCTGTCGCCATTGTTCATCTTCGTCGGCGTCGTGCTCGTGATCACGCGGGCAGCGTCGACCGCGGGCCATATCGGGCGAGTGCTGGTCGGGCTCGGTTTGATGCTGCTGGCGCTGCAGCTGGTGGTGCAGGCCACGGGCTCCTTGTTCGCGTCGCCGGTCATGCGCGAAATGCTCGCGTCGCTCGGCAACGACGTGGTGCTCGAAATCACGATCGGCGCGGCGCTTGCCGTGCTCGCCTATTCGAGCCTCGCGGTTGTCCTGCTGGTCGCGGCGATGGCTGCATCGAATCTGGTGCCGCTCGATGTGGGACTCGGACTGGTCCTGGGTGCCAATCTCGGCAGCGGCGTGCTCGCCGTGCTGACAACAGCGCGAACGTCGATCGCGCAGCGGCAGGTCACGCTGGGCAACCTGGTGTTCAAGGCGTTCGGTGTCGCGCTGGCCGCGCCCTTCGTCGGGCTCTATCTGCGCGAAGTTCACGCATACGTCAGCGATAGCAAGTCAGTGGTCGTGCTCTTTCACCTTTTGTTCAACGTTCTCGCAAGCGTTGTCTTCATCGGCCTGACCGACCGGGTCGCGAAGCTGGTCGCTCGCTTTTTGCCGGTCGTGCAACCGGCGCGTTCATCGTTGCGGCCGCGGCATCTCGACCCGTCGGCGCTGACGACGCCCTCGCTCGCGATCGCCAACGCCGAACGTGAAGCCCTGCATCTGGCCGATGTAGTCGAAACGATGCTCATCGGGTTGCTCGATGTAATTCGCACCAACGACCTGCGCCTGGCCGAAGAACTACGCAAGCTCGACGACACGGTCGATTCGCTCTATTCGGACATCAAGTACTACCTGACCCAGATTTCGCGCGAGGCACTCGAAGAAGACGAGAGCCGGCGCTGGACCGACATCATCAGCTTCACCATCAACATGGAACAGGCGGGCGACGTGATCGAGCGCGTGATCATCGACGTCGAGGACAAGAAGATCCGCCCGCAACGCAGTTTTTCGGCTGCCGGAATGACCGAGATCACCGAGATGCACGCCCGGTTGCTGGCCAACTTGCGCCTCTGCATGAGCGTGTTCCTGAACGGCAACGTGCGCGACGCGCAACGCCTGCTCGAGGAAAAGGTGCGGTTTCGCGATCTCGAGCGCTCTTATTCTGTGACCCACCTCGACCGGCTCATGGAGCGCACGGCGCCGAGCATGGAAACCAGCTCGCTGCACATCGACCTGATCAGCGATCTGAAACGGATCAACTCGAATTTCTGCTCGATCGCCTACCCGATTCTCGATTCAGCCGGCGCGCTCGCGCCGAGTCGGCTGCGTGAATCGCGGCTTGGCGGACTGGAATCCTGAGCCTGCGTTGGCGCTATCGGCCGGTCAACGACTGCACAAGGCGACAAGCCGGGACGACTCGCGTGTGGCCGATGGTCAGAGCGTCAGCACCGTACACCCCGTTGTCTTGCGTGCTTCGAGGTCTTTGTGCGCTTGCTGAACGTCCTCGAGCTTGTAGCGCTGATCGACCGGAATCTTGACCTTGCCGCTGGCGACCACATCGAACAGTTGGTCGGCCATGGCCTGGTTGCTTTCGCGTGTTGCGATGTGGGTGAAGAGGGTCGGTCGCGTGATGTAGAGCGAGCCCTTCGGGCCGAGCATGCCCAGGTTGATCGGTGGGACCGGCCCCGAACCGTTACCGAAGCTGGCGAGCAAGCCTAGCGGCCGCAGGCAGTCGAGCGAGCCTTCGAAGGTATCTTTGCCCACGGAGTCGTACACCACTTTGACGCCCTTGCCGCCGGTGATTTCCTTGACCCGCTCGGCGAACTTTTCGGTGCTGTAGTTGATGCAATGTGCTGCGCCGTGGTCGAGCGCGAGTTGGCATTTAGTGTCCGAGCCCGCTGTGCCGATCAGCTCGAGTCCGAGCACTTTGGCCCACTGACAGGCGATCAAGCCGACGCCGCCAGCCGCCGCGTGGAACAGAACGAAGTCGCCCGGCTCGAGCCCCTCGACCGGCAGCGTCTTTTTGAGCAGATATTGCGCCGTGAGACCCTTGAGCATCATCGCCGCGCCGGTCTCGAACGAAATCGCGTCGGGCAGCTTGCAGACGTTTTTGGCCGGCATGACGCGCACTTCGCAGTAAGCGCCCGGCGGATTCGCCGCATAGGCCGCGCGGTCGCCGGCGGCAAGGTGCGTCACGCCCTCGCCGACCGCTTCGACCACGCCCGCGGCTTCCATGCCGAGCATCAGCGGCATCGCGAACGGATAGAGCCCGCTGCGCTGATAAGTGTCGATGAAGTTGAGCCCCACCGCCTTGTGGCGGATGCGGATTTCGCCGGGGCCCGGGTCGCCGACTTCGACATCGACGAGCTTGAGTTCTTCGGGACCGCCTGGGCGATCGATTCGGATGGCGCGGGTCATTCGGTTTCCTTTTCCTGTCGAGGTTGAAGATGATGGCTTGTATCCTGCCACGGCCGGCAAAACCGTTCGTCCGGTCCATCAGCGACCAACGCCAGGGTAAAGATCGAGCCTGGTGAAGCTGACAAGAAGTTAAGTAAAAAGAGGCTAAAACGCCCGCTGCATATGCGCAGACAGCTATTATTTATATAGCATTCGAATACAGATCACGCGATCGTCCTCCACTCGCCGTTCATGAACCAACGCCTCACGCCGATCGCCGCCCTGCTGCTCACCATCCCGCCGATGCTCTGGGCATCGAACGCCGTGGTCGGCCGGCTGGTGCGCGAGATGATCTCGCCATTGACCTTGAATTTCGCGCGCTGGTCGATCGCATTCGTTTTGCTGCTGCCGTTCGCGGCGAAGGTCTTGCGGCCCGGCAGCGAACTGTGGCGCCACTGGCGCCGCTTCAGCGTGCTGGGGCTCGCGGGTGTCGGGCTCTACAACGCATTCCAGTACCTCGCGCTCGAAACCTCGACGCCGATCAACGTCACCCTGGTCGGCGCGAGCATGCCGTTCTGGATGCTCGCGACTGGCACGCTGTTGTTCGGCGAACGTGTGCACCCGCGCCAGATGGCAGGCGCTGCGTTGTCGCTCGCAGGCGTGATCATCGTCATCAGCCGGGGCGACATCGCCCAACTGGGTGCACTGCGTTTCGTCCCCGGCGACCTCTACATGATCCTCGCGACCATTTCGTGGGCCTGCTACAGCTGGCTGCTTGCCGGCACCCGCGAGCCCGCGGGCATTCGGCAAAACTGGTCGGCCTTTCTGCTCGCGCAGATTGCGTTCGGCGGCACCTGGTCGGCCGCGCTCGCGGCTGGCGAATGGGGCGTCGGCGCTGGCCACATCGCCTGGAGCTGGCAACTGGCCGCGGCGCTGGCTTTTATCGCGACTGGCCCGGCGATCGTCGCCTACCGCTGCTACGGCGCCGGCATTGCGCGCGCGGGGCCGGCGATCGCGGGGTTCTTCGGCAACCTCACGCCGCTGTTCGCAACCGTGCTCTCGGCGGCTTTTCTGGGCGAAGCGCCGCATTGGTATCACGCGGTGGCGTTTGCGCTGATCGTCGGCGGGATCGTGGTGTCGTCGCGGCGCTGATGGGCCGAATCGAACGGCGTTGGACCTGTCGCCTATTCGAGGTTGGTGTGGTTCGCCCGCATCGTCTCGGGGCTCAGATCGAGCCGCTCGATCAGTTTCAGCACCATGACTTCGAACAAGACGAAAAGCGCACCTTCGTACAGCGACCCCATCGGCAAAACCGACGTGCGCTGCTGGCCCCGGTCGTCGGCCATGGTCTGCGCCGGCAGATGCAGCACGTGGTCGGCGAACTGCGCTGCCCGCCCCTGCGGTTGCGCGGTGATGACCAGAATGGCCGCGCCCGCTGCCCTCGCGACGGCAAGCAGCGCCAGCGCAGTCGATATCTCTCCGGGCCCGACCGTGACGATGAACAGGTCGCCCGGCCCGACCGGCGGCGTCGTCATGTCGCCTTCGACCGCCACAGCCAGACCCATGTGGAAAAGCCGCATCGCGAACCCCATGATCTGCAATTTCTCGCGGCCGCCGCCGAAGACGACGATGCGTCGCGCGGCAACGATCATGTCGAGTGCCTTGTCGACGTCGGCGTGGTTCAGCCGGTCGAATGTCATTTGAAGCTCGGCCAGGGCGGCGTGGTAGAGATTCATCATGGAAGCTGACTGCGATGTTCGACCGTTTTAGCGCTTCACTTTGCGGCCGCTTTCGTTGCGCTCTGCTCGCTGCCGTAGGTCTTGACCAGATAGTCGACGATGGCCGGCATGTCTTCGTCGGCAATCGTCGCGCCGAACGGCTTTTTCATCTTTTTGACGGTGGCTTCCCAATAAGAGCGCGGCGATTGCGGCGGCTGGGATTGCGCGTACTGGGCCGAATGGCAGGTCGCGCAGTTTTGCAGCGCGAGTTGATAGCCGGGCAAATCACTCGGTTTGTACTTCGCGGTTTCCGGCGGCAGCGTGATCTCCAGCGCCCTCGCAGCATGGGGCATGCCGAGCAGGCCAACTGCGATTGCGGCAACGGCGGTCATGGCGGAGCCGCGCATCCGGATGAATTTGAAATTTGTCATCGTCCACTCCTCAAACCGCTGTGACGCGCGTGGTTTCGACCACGTTGCGCATGTAACCCGAGGGGTTCCAGAGGGCGCTCATCGGCTGGCTCTGGCCGATCCGGTTGAAGGCGCGCACCTTCAATTCGAGCGTGCCGGCTTTGGCGGGTGTGAATGGCACCATCCACTCGCGAAACGAGTATTTGCCCATGTCTTCGCCCAGTTTGGCCTCGACCCAATTCCGGCCGCCATCGCCCGAGAACGCGACGCCTGTGATGCCCTCGCCGCCATCGAAGGCGATGCCGCGCACCATCGTTTCGCGGCCCGCGGGAAGCTGTGCGCCATCGGCCAGACTGGTGATGAACGAGCGCACGTCGAAGCGGTTGATCGGAATCGTCGCCTTCGGTAAGGTGCCGGGCGCGACACAAGCGCACTCGTTGGCCGGAATACGGTAGGCCGGCTTCATCCAGAAGCCCTCGTAGGTTTTGTCGACAACCTGAATGTCCGACACATGCTTGACCCAGTAGGTGCCGTAGTAGCCCGGCACGACGAGCCGCAGCGGGTAACCGTTGAGCATCGGCAGATCGGCGCCGTTCATGCCCCAGGCCAGCATCACTTCGCCGTCGAGCGCGTGGTCCATGTCGAGCGACTTCACGAAATCGGGCCCGTCGCCGGTCGGCGGGTGATCGAGCCCATTGAACGTGACCTGCACCGCTCCCGCCTGCACACCTGCTTTCTCGAGCACCTTTTTGAGCGGCACCCCGGCCCAGCGCGCATTGCCCATCGCGCCATTGCCGAGCTGGCCGCCGTTGACCCGCGGCTCGAAAAAACCGCGGCTGTTGCCCGAACACTGATTGACCGCGACGATCTCGGTCGCATCGCCCATCTGCTTCAGATCGGCGAGCGACAGTTCGACCGGCGCATTCACCTTGCCGCCGACCTTGAGCCGAAACGCCGCCGCATCGACCGAGGTCGGAATGCCGCTCCAGTGGTAGCGCACGAAGAACGCATCGTTCGGCGTGATCAACCCTTCGTTGAACAGCGCGAACGGCGTTTCGAGTTGCGGCGGCCGGCTGGTCAAAAGGATCAGCGGCCGCTTCTGCGGAAACGCCACCAGTTCGCGCTCGCCATTGCCGAACGGCAATGTGACGGTGTCGCCGGCTGCGGCAAACGCCTTGAGCGCGGGATACGCGAGTGCGGCGCCTGCGCCGAGTGCGCCCGCGCGTCGCAGCAGGCTTCGGCGGGAAGAAAAACGCGTCATTGGGGGTGTGATTTTCACTCTCGGTCTCCTTACATGGGTTCCATGCGATGCCGCCGCTCCGGATCAGAACGTACCCGGAAACGCCCCGCCATCGATCAGCACGTTCTGCCCCGTGATGTAGGCCGCGTGCAGGCTGCACAAAAACGCGCAGGCGGCGCCGAATTCCTCGGGATGGCCGAAGCGCCCGGCCGGAATGGTCTTGGCGCGCGCCGCTCGCAGCGCGTCGACGTCCTGCCCCGTCTTCTTCGCCGCGCCAGCCATCATGCCCTTGAGCCGGTCGGTATCGAACGCGCCCGGAAGCAGGTTGTTGATCGTGACGCCCTTCGCCGCGAGCGCTGTGCGCGCCGCACCTGCGACAAAACCGGTCAATCCGCTGCGCGCGCCGTTCGACAAGCCCAGCACATCGATCGGCGCTTTCACCGAACTCGAGGTGATGTTGACGATGCGGCCGAACCCGCGCGCCGCCATGCCGTCGACCGTGGCTTTGATGAGCTCGATCGGCGTCAGCATGTTGGCGTCGACCGCGGCGATCCACGCATCGCGGTCCCAATCGCGAAAGTCGCCGGGCGGCGGCCCGCCGGCATTGGTCACGACGATGTCGTAATCGGCATGGATCGCGAACGCAGCCGCGCGACCTTCGGCCGTCGTGATGTCGGCCGCGACCGGCTTGACGAACGGTGGCGTCTTGTCACCCGCCGTACCTGCATATCCCGCCGCCAACGCCGCAAGCTGGCGGGCCGCCGTCTGCAATCCGTCGGCGCCGCGCGCGACGATCACCACGTTCACGCCTTCGCGCACCAGCGCCTGCGCGCAGCCGAGGCCCAAGCCCTTGCTCGCGCCGCAGACCAAAGCGGTTTTTCCTGCGATTCCCAAGTCCATGTCGATTCCTTGTAATTCCTCGTATCGAGTCTCAGCGCCCGCTGCGAGTAAACACGAAAATCCCCGCGATCACCAGCGCCGTGCCCGCCGCGATCCAGCCGGTGAACGGCTCGCCGAGCAGCAACACGCTCATCACGATCGTCGACATCGGCCCGACCATGCCGGTCTGGGCGGCGAGTGCGGGGCCGATGCGCTCGATCGCCATCATCACGGCGAGTACCGGCACGGCCGTGCACAAGGTGGCGTTGAGCACCGAAAGCCAGATCACCTGCGGCGCAACCGCCGTTGCAGCAGAGATCGGGCGCAGCAGCAGGAACTGCGCGATGCACAAAAGGCAAGCGACGCTGGTCGCGAGGCCGACCAGGCGCAGCGAACCGAGTCGTTTCACGTATTCACCGCTGCCGACCAGATAAACCGCATAGCTGATCGCGCTCGCAAAAACCAATCCGGCGCCGAGCATGGCGTCACTGGTTTGCCCGAGTTCGAGTTCGTGGCCGAACACCAGCAGCACGCCCGCGTAACTGATCGCCATGCCCGCGACCTGCCAACGCGTGATGCGGCGCCGGTAGACCAGCCAGCCGAGTAGCAGCACGATCGTCGGATTCAGGTACAGGATCAGCCGTTCGAAACTGGCCGTGACATAGGCGAGGCCCGCGAAGTCGAGAAAGCTCGCGAGGTAGTAGCCGGTCAATCCCAAACCGAACACGCCGATCCAGTCGCGCGAGGTCAACGCCGGCTTGCCGCGCCCGGCCCACCAGGCCATCACCGCGAACAATGGCAGCGCGAACAACATGCGCAACATGATCAACGTCACCGCATCGACGCCGTAGCGGTAAGCGAGCTTGACGATGATCGCCTTGCCGCTGAACGCGATCGCGCCGAAGGTCGCGAGCAGCAGGCCAGGTGCTATGCTTTTCGTAGCTGTCTGCGCACGTCCAGTAAGGGTTTCAGCCACTTTTTTCTTAAATTATGAAGCTGAAACTACAACATCAAAACCCCGCCGCCGCCCCATCGCGCCTCGGGTCGCTCGCCGCGACGTAGCCTTCCACGTCGGGGTCGCCGAGCCGCCAGATGAACTGGCCGGCGCCGAAGTCCTGATACGAATCGTCGATCGCGATGTGCCGGTGGCCGAGCGCGGCGAGGCCTTCGACCGTGGCCGGGTCCATCCGCGCTTCGACGTTCAACTCGAGCCCCGCATGGATGCGCCAGCGCGGCGCGTCGCAGGCCGCTTGCGGGTTCTGAGCGTAATCGAGCATCCGCACGACAGTCTGTACATGGCCCTGCGGCTGCATGTTGGCGCCCATCACGCCGAAGCTCATCACGGGCTGGTCGCCCTTCGTGAGGAACGCGGGAATGATCGTATGGAACGGCCGCTTGCCCGGCGCGACCTGATTCCCGTGGCCTTCTTCGAGGCTGAACGCATGGCCACGGTTCTGCAGGCTGATGCCGAAGTCCGGCTCGACGCAGCCCGAGCCGAAGCCCATGTAGTTGCTCTGGATGAAGCTGACCATCATCCCGCGCTGATCGGCAGCCGTGAGGTAGATCGTGCCGCCCTTGGCGGGGTTACCGGGGCCGAAGTCCTGCGCCTTCTTCATGTCGATGAGTCTGGCACGCGATGCGAGATACGCGTCATCCAACATTTGCACGGGTGTCGTCTTCATCGACGACGGCTCGGCGACATGGTGATAGACGTCCGCGAAGGCCAGCTTCATCGCCTCGATCTGCAAATGCTGCGACGCGGCCGAATCGACCGGCAGCGATGCGAGATCGAACTTTTCGAGAATGCCCAGCGCGATCAGCGCAGCGATGCCCTGACCATTGGGCGGAATTTCGTGCAAGGTGTGGCCCCGGTAGTCGCGCGAGATCGGCGTGACCCATTCGGGCTTGTAGGCCGCGAAATCGGCCACGGTGTGGGCGCCGCCGTTGGCTGCCGAGAAGCGCGCGATCGCCTCGGCGATTTCGCCGCCGTAAAACGCATCGCCGCGGGTCGCCGCGATCGCCTTGAGCGCACGCGCTGCGGCCGGAAAGCGAAACAGCTCGCCGACTGCGGGCGCCCGGCCGCGTGGCAAAAAGGCTGCTGCAAAACCCGGTTGGGATTCGAGCAGTGGCGCGGCAGACGCCCATTTGTGCTGCACTGTCGGCGGCACGATATAGCCGCGTTCGGCGATTTCGATCGCGGGCGCGAGCAGATCGGCGAACGGCAGCCTGCCGAAGCGCTCGGCGAGTTGCACCCAGGCGCCGATCGCGCCGGGCACGGTGATCGAATCGATGCCGCGCACCGGCGGTGCCTTGGCGTCGGCGCCGTGTTTGCGCCGAAAATAGTCGGGCGTCCAGGCTGCGGGCGCCCGGCCAGAGGCATTAAGACCGTGCAGCTTCTGGCCGTCCCAAAGAATGCAAAAGGCATCGCTGCCGAGGCCATTGCTGACCGGCTCGACGATGGTCATCGCCGCTGCCGCCGCCACCGCCGCATCGACCGCATTGCCACCGCGGTCGAGCATCCGCAGGCCCGCCTGCGCGGCCAATGGATGCGAGGTCGACACCACGTTCTGGGCGAATACCGGTGTGCGGCTCGAAAGATAGGGGTTGGAATAGTCGAATGGCATGGCGGCATCGAAAGGGTTGAGAAGAAAAGTGTTCAGAACAGTGCTCAGTCCTCTGCGGCGCCCAGCTCATGCGAGGCTTTGCGCCCGGGCAACCACAGCGTCAGCAGCAGCACCACAGCAGCTGCGAGAAGCGCCGCCGAAACCGGGCGAGTGATGAACACGCTCCAGTCGCCGCTTGCCTGCCGCAGCGCGCTTTGCAGGTTCAACTCCATTCTGGCCGACAGCACGAAGCCAACCAGCAGCGGCGCCAGCTCGCAGCCGAGCTTGCCCAGAACATAGCCGGCCAGGCCGAACAGCGCGAGCAGCCCGACGTCGAATAAGCGAAGGCCGACCGCATACGTACCGACGGCGCCAGCCAGCAACAGCAACGGAAACAGAAAACGGTAGCGAACGCGCAGCAGCCGGCGCCAGAGCCCGACCAGCGGCAGATCGATAAGCAGCAGCAGCACATTGCCGATTGCCATCGACCCGACCAGCGCCCAGAGCACCGCACTGCCCTGCACCGCCGACGCAGCGTCTGACAGACCTGTCGCACCGAAGACGCCATATGCGCCTGAACCACCCGAGCCACCCGTTGCGCCGCGCTGCAGCGCCACCGCGCCGACCACCAGCGCCATCACCACGTTCACCGGAAGGCCGAAGGCGAGCATGGGTAGCAACGCGGTATGGGCGCCTGCGTTGTTGGCCGATTCGGGCCCGGCGACGCCGCGAACATTGCCCTTGCCGAACGGGACTTCACCGGCTGCCAGCCGGCCGCTTTTCTCGACCGTGTAGGCCGCGAACGCGCCCAGCAGCGCGCCGCCACCCGGGAGCGCGCCGAGCAACGAACCGAGCGCGGTGCCGCGCAGGATCGCGGGCGCCACACGCCGGGCTTCCTCGCCCGAAGGCTTGAGGCTCGCGATCGACACCGGCGTGATCTCGCGCGCTGGATCGGGCCGCGCCAGTCGCCCGATGACATCGCCGAACACCACGAGCCCGATCGCCAGCGCGACGAATGCGATCCCGTTGTGGATTTCCGGCAGCCCCATCGCAAAGCGCGCGGCCTCGGTGCCCGCGCCCGCGCCGGTGCCGATGGCGCCGAGCAAAAGCCCGAGCAAGGCCATGCCGATCGCCTTGAGTGCCGAACCCGACGCGAGCGCGACGGCACCCGCGAGAGCGAGTAAGGTCAGCGCGAAGGACTCCGCAGCACCGAAATTCGACGCCCATGCCGCCAGCGGCAGCACGGTCAGCGCCAGCAACACGGTCGCGACAAGGCCGCCGACGAACGACGCCGCTCCGGCGGCGAAAAGCGCCGGTCCAGCGCGGCCCTTGCGAACCATTTGTTGCGCCTCGATCAAGGTCGCGGCCGACGACGACACACCCGGCTGACCGAGCAGCACTGCGCCGGTTCCGCTGCCGTATTGCGCACCGTAGTAAACGGCGGCCAGCAGGATCAAGGTCGCGGCCGGCGGCAACACCAATGCCAAAGGCAGAAGCAGCGCGATCATCCCGGCCGGACCGATGCCGGGCAGCATGCCGGTCACGAGACCCAGCAGACATCCGCTCACTCCGGCGAGCAGATTCAGCGGCAGAAGCGCCAGCGCAAAACCGCGACTCAGGTCAGCGAGCTGGGCGAAACCGGGCAGTGAATCCATGGGGTGTGATCGATGGCTGATTTCGATGGCCGAATTCGGTGGCTGGGGCGCCTGAGTTTCAGCGCGCTCTTCAGTGCCCAATCGACGCGGGCCACAGCGGCAACGGCGTTTGCAGCAACGCAGCGCAGACAACGCAACTAAGCGCCGAGAACACGACCGCCATAACGACCGCACCGCGGAGGCGCGTTTCACGCAACGCAAAACTCGCGACGAAAACCAGCGCGAAACTCGAAACGGCCAGCCCCATAGGCGGCAGCTTGAGGAGCGGCAGGCCGCCGATCAGCCAGCCGAATGCGAGCGTGGCGCCGAAAACGCAAATCATCGGGCGCCAGGCCCAGCCTTGAATCGGCGCGGCATCGCGCGCTTCTACCGCAAGCCCCGCGAACATCGTGAGCATGCCGACGAGCGCGAGCAGCACGCCGAGCGCAAGCGGAAGAAAACCCGGGCCCATTCGCGCGCTGGTGCCGATCGGTTCGAGCGAAGCAGCCCATGCGAAGGCGATGCCGACGGCGCAAAACAGGAGGCCCGCGAAAAAGTCCTGTTGTCGCTTGAAGACCATTTGCCGGGAGATGCCAGATGTTAAGAATGGGCGAAACGCTGCGAAACGCTGCGAAAGGTGACCGGATGCGTGACTGCGCGGCAACTCAGTCGAGCGGCGGCGTCGCGCTCAGCACTTCGTCGACCGTCGTCAGGCCTTCTGCGACCCGCAATGCGCCGGCCAAGCGCAGCGGCCGCATGCCGTCGGTCACCGCCTGGCGCCGGAGGCCGGACAGATTGGGCTCCTTGTTGACCAGCGCCTTGAAGCCTTCGCCCACGGTCATCAATTCGTAGAGCCCCATTCGGCCCATGAAACCGGTCATGCGGCAATCGACGCAGCCGACCGCCTTGTAGGCACGCACCGCGCCGGAAATCTTCCACGGCTTGACCAGCGCACCCAGGCTTTCGGGCGTGACGGTGTCGTCCGGCTGCTTGCAGTTCGGGCACAAGGTGCGCACGAGGCGTTGGGCCAGAACGCCCAGCATGGTCGCGTTGATCAGATACGACGGCACGCCGAGTTCCATGAGCCGCGTGATCGCGCTCGGTGCGTCGTTGGTGTGCAAGGTACTGAAAACCAGGTGCCCGGTCAGCGCCGATTGCACCGCCATTTCGGCGGTCGCCAGATCTCGAATCTCGCCGACCATGATGATGTCCGGGTCCTGCCGCATGAGGGCACGCAAGCCTTCGGTGAAACCGAAATCAAGCAATGGCTGAACCTGGGTCTGGTTGAACGACGGTTCGATCATCTCGATCGGGTCTTCGATCGTGCTGACGTTGACTTCTTCGGTCGCGACCCGCTTCAAGGTCGAATAAAGCGTCGTGGTCTTGCCCGAGCCGGTCGGCCCGGTCACGAGCACGATGCCGTGCGGGCGCGTGACGAGCCGCTCCCAGCGCTCGGCGTCGTGCTGCGCGAAGCCGAGCGCATCGAGATCCTTCACGGCGGTGTCGGGGTCGAAAATCCGCATCACCATCTTCTCGCCGAAGGCCGTCGGCAAGGTCGACAAGCGCATCTCGACTTCGTCGCCGCGCATGTTGCGGGTCTTGATACGGCCGTCGAGCGGGCGGCGTTTTTCGACCACGTCCATCCGGCCCAGCAGCTTGATCCGCGCGACCATCGCGTTCATCACGCCGATCGGCATCTGGTAGGCCGGATGCAGCACGCCGTCGATCCGGAACCGGATCACGCCTTGCTCGCGGCGCGGCTCGAGGTGAATGTCGCTCGCACGCTGGTCGAACGCGTACTGCCAGAGCCAGTCGACCACCTGGACCACGCTCTGGTCGTTGGCGTCGAGTTGCTTGTTGCTTTTGCCGAGTTCGACCAGTTGCTCGAAGCTCGCCGCGCCCGAATTGCCGCCGGCCTTCTGCGCTGCCCGCACCGATTTTGCCAGCGCGAAGAATTCGGCCGTGTAGCGCTGAATGTCGGCCGGATTCGCGACCACCCGGCGCACGTTGCGTCGCGCCTGGCGCTCGACTTCGGCAACCCAGTCGGTGACGAAAGGTTCGGCGGTGGCGACCACCACCTCGTTCGGAAGCACCTGCACCGGCAGCACCTTGTGGCGCTCGGCATAGGCCGCGCTCATCGTGTCGGCGACCTTGCCGACATCGACCTTGAGCGGATCGATCCGCAAATACGTGAGCCCCGCGCGCCCGGCAAGCCATTGCGTGAGCGATTCCAGATCGAGCGGCTTGCCGTCGCCGGCGCGCGTCATCGCGACATTGGCAAGCCGCACCAGTGGATGCTGCCGGCTCTCGGCCTGGCCGCAGCGCGCGATCGTGCGCTTGGCCTCGACCGGCGAAATCACGCCGTCGCGCGCGAGCCATTCGATCAGATGGCGAAGATCGAGCAGACCCTCGAACGGCAAGGGCTGGGTAGCGGCAGTAGCGGCGGTGGCGGAAGGAATGGCGCTCATGGCAGGTGGGATTTGAACACCTTCATCCATTTCGGCGCCGCGAGGCCCCAGCGGGTCTGGATATCGCGCGCGCGCTCGGCCAGCAACGCGCGCGCAGCGGGGTCGGCATTCCGGCGCGCGAGCACGATCGTGTTGCCTTCGCGGGTCGGCCGGAATTCCCACAGCGCCTCGGGCCCGAACACATCCGCGATCCGCTTCAGACTTTGTTCGTAGCTGGACGCGCGGCCGAACAAGTTCACCGTCATCGCGCCGTCATCGGTCAGCAGGGCCCGGCAGTCGGCATAGAACGCCGCGCTGTCGAGCACCGGCGCCGCGGCTTCGTGGTCGTACAGATCGACCTGCAAAGCGTCGACCGTGCCGAGCCAACGCGGATTGCGGATTTCAGTGGCGGCGTCGGCGATCACGACATTCAACTTCGCGTCGTCGGCGGGCAGCTTGAACCAGCCACGACACGCCGCGAGCACTTGCGGATTGATCTCAATCGCGGTGGTGCGCATGCGCAGGCGCTTGCGACAGAATTTGGTCAGCGCGCCGGCGCCGAGGCCGAGTTGCATCGCATGCAAATCGGCCACGCGCCCGGGCGCGACGAACAGCAGCCAGCCCATCATGCGCCGCACGTATTCCAGCTCGATGTCGAATGGCGCATCGCGCTTCATCGAGCCCTGAACCCATTCGGAGCCCAGATGCAGGTAGCGGGTATCGCCCCAGTCGGAGAAATTGACTTCGGGCAGAAACTCAGGCGGCGGTGCGGCGCGATTCATTGCACCAGTTTGTAACGCACCATCAAGTCGCGCCATGCCGCGAGCTTGCGCTCGATGCGCCACGACGCATTCGCCGGGCTGGTCGATGGCAGGCGATGTGCAGGAAAGTCGAGGCCGTCGATTCGACCTGCATGGCGAAAGCTTTCGCCGCCGTTATGCGCGACGCATGCGAGCCTCGGCAGCCTGCGCTGCAAGCCGGCGAAATCGTTCACCGTACTGTTGCGAATCGCGGTGTCGAGGCTGCCGACGCGCTCGCACGCCGCATAGACGTCCCAGAGCCCCAAGCCGCGATCGAGCAGCCATTTGCTACGATTTTGATAGCTGTCTGCGCACATCGGCATTGGCTTTGAGGGCCAAATGGCTTGTAAAATTCGCCAGAACTGGTTTTGCGGATGGGCGTAATAACGCTGCTCCGCCAGCGAGCGCGCGCCGGGAAAGCTGCCCAGGATCAACACCACGGTGCGGTCCGAGACGATCGGCGCCAGGCCGATCAAGCGAGCGCCCGAAGAGACTGCAATAGTCGGGCCGCACGAAGACGGCTCAGGCGAAAGCCGCGGCAACGCGCCCTTCGCCTCTTTCGAAATGACGCGTGACTGACTCAGGGCTTTTTGGCCATGTCGTGGTCCATGGTGCCCGGAATCTTCTCGCCGACCGCGTGGCCCGCCTTGCGCATTCCACCTGCTGCCGTGTGGCCCGCATCACTCATCGCGCCGCCGGCCTTCTTAGCGGTCCGTTTGGTGGCGTGATAGGCCTTCTTGGTGCCGCGCTTGGTGGCGCGATAGCCGTTTTTGACCGCTTGCTCGGACGCGTCGTAGGCTTTCTCGGCTTCTTCCGAGACCTCGTGGCCTGCAGCCCTGGCTCGCTGGGCGGCGGTCGGCTCCGTCGATTGCGCCACGGCCAACGTGTTGGCGGCAAGTGCGGCCACGAACAATGCACCCGCAATGGCGCTGAACTGAAATTTCTTCATACAAGGTTCCCTGTTGTTTGAATAGATAAAAACGCGGAAAGCAGGTCCGCGATGTGAATAACGCCGCGGCATGGGTTCGCGATGACAGTGCAGCAGGACAACCCACTGGCTGGGCCCGTCACAGGCATTGCGCCATCAGCGGTTCGAGCTTCGGCAGCGCCCGCTGCGCATTGTCGGTAGTCGCACGCGCGAACGCGGCCTCATCGAGCGCGCGCAGGCCGGCGATGCTGCGCGCGATCCTCGGCAGCTCGCCCGGATCGTTGCGCGCCTGCGGCTTGCCTTCTGCCCGCTCGGCTTCGGTGCGATAAAGCCAATGCGGTGGAATGTCGGGCGAATCGGTTTCCATCACGATCGCATCGAGCGGCAATTGCGCGGCCAGCCTCCGCAGCTGGAGCGCCCGGTCGAACGTGGCGGCGCCGCCGAAACCGAGCTTGAGGCCCAGTGCAATGCAGGCTTGGGCTTGCTGAAAACTGCCGTTGAACGCATGTGCGATGCCGCGCCATGGCCGACCGCCCGCCGTCTGGCGCAATTGGCGCAACACCTTGTCGACCGATTTGCGCACATGCAGTAACACCGGCAAGTCGTGGCGCCGGGCCAAAACGAGCTGGGCATGAAAGAAATGCGCCTGCCGAGCCGGATCGAGCCCATCGACGAAATAATCGAGCCCGATTTCGCCGACTGCGACCAGCCGGGGATCGTCGCGCCGCGCGGAAAGTTCGCGATCGAGCGTTTCGAGGTCTGCGTTGGCGGCGTCACCGGTGCACAGCGGATGAATGCCCAGCGCATAGGCGTCGCCCTGGCGCTCGGCGAGTTCGCGAACCGTGTCGAAATTGAACGTCGCTACCGCCGGAATCACACACAGCGCAACCCCCTCGCGCGCAGCCCGCGCCCGAATTTCGGGCATTTCTGCCCCGAATTCAGGCGCGTCGAGGTGGCAGTGGGTATCGACGTAAATCTGCATGCATGGATGATGCCCGATGGCATGCAACGGTCAGGAAAGCGTGCTACCGTCGTTTTCAAATCGACCGTTGCGGCGCGTCGCCGCGTTTTCCGCGTCTTTTGTCGCGTGTCCTTCATAGAGTCAGAGGTGTCCCGATGCGCAGGCCCGCCTTTTACAGCCACTCTCCCCGTGCATCTCGTGCAGATTCCGGCGTGCAGCCCTGGCCAGCGCCAGACGCGGCAGCGCCGAAAGCCGCGCCGACGGACGACTCGCCCGCCAAGGCACCTTCGCAGAACCTTTCCGGGCGGCGATTCGGCACTCGGAGCGCGGTCTTGCTGTCCGGCGCGATGATCGCGGCGGCAATCGGCGGCGCATCGCTCTGGGCCGGCAAGCCGAGCCATGGACTGACCCAGAAAGACATCGACGCAGCGGTGCTGAAAACCCTGCAAACGACCACGCTGCCTTCGCCTGCGGCCAAGGCTGCCGCGATCATCGCGCCGTCGGTGGTACGCGTGGTGGGCTACGGCGCAGACGAATCGACGACGGTCCTCAAGCCCGGCAAGGGCGGTCGCATCCTGCCCAAACCCAAATCGGGCGAAGGCAAATCTGGCGATGGCAAATCCGACGCGGCGCCCTCTTCCCCGCCGAGCGAAGTCGAGCGCGGTGTCGGCACCGGCGTGGTGGTGGTCGACAAGGGCACGATCCTGACCAATCTGCATGTGGTTGCGGGCGCGGACGAGATCAAGGTCACGTTCTACGACGGCCTCGAAAGTGCAGCCACCGTGATCGGGTTGCAGCCCGAGAACGACCTCGCGGTGCTGCAGGCCAAAACCATTCCCGACGACTTGATCGCCGCGACGATGCGCTCGACCGCCGATTTGCATCCGGGCGACCAGGTGGCCGCGGTGGGTTTTCCGTTCGGCATCGGGCCGTCGGTGTCGGCCGGCGTGGTGTCGGGCCTGAAGCGCGGTTTTCAGTCGCCCGAGGGAAAACGGCCGCTCGGCAACCTGATCCAGTTCGACGCGGCGGCCAACCCCGGCAATTCGGGTGGGCCGCTGGTGAATATGGATGGCGAAGTGCTCGGCATCGTCACTGCGATCCTCAATCCGACCCAGCACCGCACGTTCATCGGCATCGGTTTCGCGGTGCCGATCGAGAACGCGGCCTCTGCGGTCGGCACACCGCCGTTCTGAACCAGTTGAAATCCATCTATCCCGAAGGCATTGCATGAGCGACACGACCGAACCGTCCAATTTCAAGACCTCCGCGCCGACCGCCGAATTGATGGAGCAGATCCTCTACGAGGTCAAGCGCGTCGTGGTCGGGCAAGACCGCTTTCTCGAGCGCGTGATGATCGCGATTCTGGCGGGCGGGCATTTGCTGGTCGAAGGCGTTCCGGGCCTCGCCAAAACACTGACCGTGAAGACCCTCGCCGAAACCCTGCGCGGCCAGTTCAAGCGGATTCAGTTCACGCCCGATCTGGTGCCCTCCGATCTGGTCGGCACCCGCATCTACAACCAGAAGACCGGCGAATTCTCGACCGCGCTCGGGCCGGTTTTCGCCAATCTGCTGCTCGCCGACGAAATCAACCGCGCGCCGGCCAAGGTGCAAAGCGCGCTGCTCGAAGTGATGCAGGAGCGCCAGGTCACGATCGCGGGCGAAACCCATCTTGTGCCGCGGCCGTTCCTCGTGATGGCGACGCAAAACCCGATCGAGACCGAAGGCACCTATCCGCTGCCCGAAGCCCAGGTCGATCGCTTCATGATGAAGGTGCTGGTCGACTATCCGAGCGAAGAGGAAGAATTCGTGATCGTGCAGCGCGTGATCGGCCCGCCCGTGGTGCCGACATCGGTTGCGAGCACCTCGCAGATCGCGGCGCTTCAAACCGAGTGTCGGCAGGTGTATGTCGACCCCTCGCTTGTGCAATACGCGGTACGGCTGGTGTCGGCCACCCGCTGGCCCGAGAAGCATGGCATCAAGGACACCCAGCGCTTCATCACCTTCGGCGCGAGCCCGCGCGCGACCATCAATTTGACCGAAGGTGCCCGTGCCCTCGCGCTCTTGCGAGGCCGCACCTATGCGCTGCCCGAAGACATGATGGATCTGGTGCCCGATGTGCTGCGCCATCGCGTGACGTTGTCTTACGAAGGTCTGTCGGAAGGCTTGACGCCCGACATGCTGATCGATCGGATCATGCGTGCCGTGCCGGCGCCGGCGCGCCCGCTGGAACACGAGAAACTCGTCGCCTGACTATGGCCCTCTGGTCGCGCAAAAAGTCATTGCCCTCGGTCGCCGCGAACGATGCGGCGCCAGTTCCGGTTTCGGCCGACCGGATGTTGCGCCAGCTCGAATGGACCGTCATCCGCCGGCTCGACGGATTGCTGCAGGGCCACTACCGCACCCTGATGCGCGGCGCGGGGCTCGACCTGGCCGACCTGCGCGAATACCAGCATCACGACGATGTGCGCCATATGGATTGGAACGTGACAGCGCGGCTCGACGTGCCGCATGTTCGCGTTTTCACCGAGGACCGCGAGATGGCGGCCTGGTTCGTGCTCGACCTGAGCCCGTCGATCGATTTCGGCTCCGGCCGGCAGGCCAAGCGCGAGGTATCGACCGGCTTCGTCGCCGTGCTCGCACGACTTTTGACGCGTGGCGGCAACCGGGTCGGCGCGCTGGTCTACGGCACTGCGCTCGACGCTGTGGTGCCGCCGCGCAGCGGCCGCAACCATGTACTGCATCTGCTGCATTCGATGCAGCGCCGCGCGGTGGCAAAAGGCCGCCCTGCACCCGGCATGACGCGCCTGGCCGATTTGCTCAATTCGGCTGCGGTCATGATGCCGCGCCGGGCCACCGTCTTCGTCGTGTCGGACTTTCTCTCCGAACCCGGCTGGGAAAAGCCCTTGGCCCGGCTGGCTCAGCGCCACGACGTGGTCGCGGTGCGGCTGTTCGACCCGCTCGAACTCGAACTGCCCGACCTTGGCCTGGTGCCGCTGACCGACGTCGAAACCGGCGAACAGATGTGGGTCGATACGCACGACAAGGGCTTTCGCAAGCGCTTTGCCAAGCGTGCGGCCGAGCGCGAGAACCTGCTCCGCGAAGCCCTAGCGCGCGCTGGCATCGACGCGCTCGAACTCTCCACCGAAGACGATCTCGCCGCTGCCGTGCTGCGCTTCGTCGATATGCGCCGCCGCCGTGTGCGCTACGGCGCGAATAACCAGAAATCCACCCAGAAGGCGATTGCCGCATGACATTCCTCTGGCCCCAACTGCTCTGGCTGCTGCTGGCCGTGCCGCTGCTGCTGGTCATCTACTTCTGGCTGCTGCGGCGCAAGAAGAAGCTGGCGCTGCGCTATGCGAGCCTGTCGATCGTGCGCGACGCGATGGGCGCGGGCCAGAGCATCAAGCGGCATATTCCGCCGTTTTTCTTTCTGCTCGCGATGGTCGCGATGTTGATCGCCGCGGCCCGGCCGATGGCCGTGGTCGCGCTGCCATCGGCGCAACAAACCGTGGTGCTCGCGATGGATGTGTCGGGCAGCATGCGCGCGACCGATGTGTTGCCGAACCGGCTGGTCGCGGCGCAGCAGGCGGCCAAGGCGTTCATCAAGGAATTGCCGCGCCATGTGAAGGTCGGCATCGTCGCTTTTGCCGGCAGCGCGCAGGTCGCGCAATTGCCGACCGTGAACCGCGAAGATCTGGTCGCCGCGATCGACGCCTTTCAACTGCAGCGGGCCACCGCGACCGGCGACGCGATCATCGTGTCGCTCGCCACCCTGTTCCCCGACGCCGGCATCGACATCGCGCAATTCGGGCCGCAGCTGCGCCAGCGCGGCGTGCCGATCGAGCAGGCCGGCCAGCCGCAAGCCAAGCCATTCGCGCCGGTGCCGCCGGGCTCGTACAACTCGGCCGCCGTCATCATGCTGACCGATGGCCAACGCACCACCGGCGTCGATCCGCTCGATGCCGCCAAGGCCGCGGCCGATCGCGGCGTGCGGGTCTACACGGTGGGCATCGGCACGCTCGACGGCGAAACCATCGGCTTCGAAGGCTGGTCGATGCGGGTGCGCCTCGACGAAGAAACGCTCAAGGCGGTGGCGAATAAAACCCAGGCCGACTACTTCTATGCCGGCACCGCGGACGACCTGACGAAGGTCTACAACACCTTGAGCTCGCGCCTCACGGTGGAGAAAAAGGAAACCGAAATCTCGGCGCTTTTCGCGCTCGGCGCGGCCCTGCTCGCGGTGATTTCGGCAGGACTCTCGTTGCTCTGGTTCAACCGGATTTTATAAGCAAAAAGTGGCTGAAACGCCCGACTGACGTGCGCAGACAGCTATTTAATTGATAGCATCAGCGATGCGCACAGTGCGCGCACTGTGCGCAGTTGCAAGCACGCATCCGCGCGAAACGCGCAGGACACTGCGCCATCGCGCCCCGACAATCCCCGCATGGATCGACGTTTCTTCCGAATGGCCACGCTGCTCGGCCTGCTCTCGGCCATCGGCCCGTTCGCGATCGACATGTACCTGCCCGCCTTGCCGGCCATCGGCGAGGCATTGCGTGCCGAGATCGGCGCGGTGCAATGGAGCCTGACGGCATTCTTCGTTTCGCTGGGCGCGGGCCAACTGTTCTTCGGCCCGCTCTCTGACCGGTTCGGCCGCAAGCCGCCGCTGTATGTCGGCCTGGTGCTGTTCGCTTGTGCCAGCGTCGGCTGCGCGCTCGCCACTGATATCCACACGCTGATCGCATGGCGCTTCGTACAGGGCCTGGGCGCTGCGGCCGGCATGGCGATTCCGCGTGCGGTCGTGCGCGACCTGCACACCGGCACCGACGCCGCGCGGTTGATGGCCCTCTTGATGCTGGTGTTCAGCGTGTCGCCGATCCTCGCGCCGCTGGTGGGCAGCGCGATCATCGCGTGGACCGGATGGCGCGGCGTGTTCTGGGTCGTGACGATCGCAGCCGCCGCCGGTATCGCGATGATGGCGGCGCTGCTGCCCGAAACCCGGCCGGCGGATCAGCGCGCTGTCGGCAGCCACGAAAGCGGCAACGACAGCGGCAACGACAGCGGCAACCTCAGCGGTAATGTCAGCAGCGGCAACAGCAGCAACGGCATCGCCGGTGCGCTGGCCTCTTACTGCGTGCTGCTGCGCGATCGTCACTACCTGGGCCTGGTGCTGATCGGCGGCTTCGCGATGGCCGGCTTTTTCACCTACCTGGCCAATTCGTCCTTCGTGCTGATCGGCCACTGGGGCTTGTCGCCACAAGCCTACAGCGTGGCTTTCGGCGTCAACGCGGCATCGTTCTTTATCGCGGCGCAGTTCACCGGCGCGCTCGGCGATCGCTTCGGCCTCGTGCCGTTGCTCAAGGCTGGCGTTCTCGCCAGCTCGACCGTGATGGTGGCCATGCTCGCCTACTTCGCGCTTGGCGGCGACAAGCTCTGGGTGCTGATCGTTCTGTACTTCGTCGCCAGCGGCTGCATGGGCATGGTCATTCCGAGCGCCAGCGTGCTCGCGCTCGACACCCACGGCGCCATCGCCGGCGCGGCGTCTGCCCTGATGGGCAGCCTGCAAATGCTGACCGGCGCTGTCGCGATGGGCGTCGTGGGCTTTTTCACCGACGGCCGGCCGCTGCCGATGGTCGCCGGCATGGCCGGCGGTGCGCTGAGCGCGCTGGTGCTGACGCGGTTGACATTGGGCGGTTGGGGGCGGGTGCGCGGCCAGGAAGGGGCGCCGGGGCGGGCGTGATGCGATCGTGCCGAACGGCCGGCGCCGGGAACTGCAGATACGCGCGCCATCCCTCGCGCCATTCTTCACCCCATTTCTCACCCTGCGCTCACTAGACCAAGCGACCCCGCTGGCCGTGTAAATTTCGAGCCGATGCGCGACGTTTTCTACCTGCTCTTCGGCACCTTGGCGCTTGCCTGGCTGTCGCGCGGCGCCCTGCCGCGACCGGCTTCGCATGGCTTCCTGCGCTTTTTTGCCTGGGAATGCCTGCTCGTTCTCGGCCTCTACAGCAAGGCGCGATGGGGCACCGAAACGCTCGCGGTGCAGACCGTGTCGTTGCTGCTCCTGGCCGGATCGGTGCTGCTGCCGGTCTACGCTGCGTTCCTGCTGCAAGCTTACGGTCAACCCGCCGAGACCGCGCGCGACGACGCGGCGTTGATCGGCTTCGAGAAAACCTCGCGCCTCGTCACCGACGGCGTCTACCGTCTGATTCGCCATCCGATGTACACCGCGCTGCTGCTGCTCGCCGCCGGATTACTGCTGCAACGCCCCGACGCCTGGGCGCTGGGGCTCGCTGCAGCCAGCGTCGCACTCTCGGTCGCCACCGCATTGCGCGAAGAAGCCGAATGCCTCGCCCATTTCGGCGCGACATACCGCGACTACATGCAGCGCACCCGGCGTTTCGTGCCTTTTGTGGTGTGAAGTCGACTGCGCGGGCCGGGCTCACACCTGCTTTTCCAAGATCGCCTTTTTATTGATCAAATCGGCCTGAAGCGCCCGCATATCATGCGCAGACAGCTACTATTTTCATAGCAATCCGACATGCTGACCCAGCACCTGCACCACCTGAGCATCGCCACCCCCGGCCGCGGCCTGCACGAGATCACGGCCGAGGTCACCGCATGGCTGCGCACCACCAGCACGCGCGACGGCTTGCTGACGCTGTTCATCCGACACACGTCCGCGAGTTTGCTGATCCAGGAAAACGCCGACCCCGAAGTGCGCGCCGACCTCGATCGATTCTTCGCCCGCCTGGTGCCCGACGGCGATCCGTTGTTCCGCCACCGCGACGAAGGCCCGGACGACATGCCGGCGCATGTGCGGACTGCGCTGACGGCGACCTCGCTCGCGATTCCGGTCGAAGGCGGGCGGCTCGCGCTCGGGACCTGGCAGGGGATTTACCTGTGGGCACCGGCACCGGGGGCATCGGCGGGAGGTGGTGGTGCAGTTGCTGGGGGAGTGAGCAGCGATCGATCGAAGCGGACGCGACGATTGGCGCCAGGCGCTGAAGTCGACCCCTTTCGAATGCGCCAAGCCGTCAGCCGACCCTCGGCGCAACTCAACCCAGTGCCGCGTCCAGCCCGATATCCCGCGGCTTGCGGAAGGCCGTCGCCACCTTGTCGCACTCGGCATCGCCCACGCCCATCGCGGTGAAGGCCGTTCGCCACTCGCGCGTCACCCCGCTGATGCGTTCGACGATTTCCTTCGCCTTCGGCCGCGTCAGGCCGAAGCGGCCGGCCTCGGACATCGCGTTGTCGAGGGTCGCCAGCCGACCCTGCTTGCCCACACCGAGGTGCTGGCGCCGCACGGTGGCCATCTGCGGCTTGGGCAGCACGTCGTAAAGCGGACTCAGCGCCCAGCCGCGCGCTTCGGGCAACCAGACGAAGGCGTGATTGCGAAGATGGTCGTCGTCGTTGCCGACCAGAATGTTGAAGACCATGCGGCCGAACAGCTCCGCGCGGTCTGTGTACGCGCGGCCGTGTGCGGCGGATCGACCCATGCGGTCCGACAGCGCGGCATAGCTGGCGTCGGGCGATTCGGATTCATGCAGATCGAGCGCCGTGAGCGCGCTGACCACCGGCTTGCGCGCCCAGCCGCTCTTGACGGCCGTGCGGTCGAAGCGCTCGACGAGCATCACGTCGCGGCCGTCCGGCATGCGCACCACATCGGCGCTCGGCACCTGCAAGCCGCAGGCACGTGCCAGCTCGAGCGTCGCGCGCTCGATGACGGGAACATTGAATCCGTCGCCGATCGCAGGGAACTTGGCCAGGTACTGCACGCCTTCGCGAACGACCACGACCACGACCACGACCACGACCACGACCACGACCACGGCCTTCGGCCGCGCGCCACCCATCGTCGGCGCGACGTGGAAGATCTGCGCAAGGTTCCGGAAATCGTTTACCCCTACTGTCTATCTCGCAACGATCTCCACGTTCTGAGCTAAGACCGAAGCATTACCCGCATCAGATGAAGCTATCTCACCGCACATTCGATGAAGATCAGCCAAGTCGGATGATCCATTTACCGAAACAGAGCCGCCGGTGGCAACTAATCGGTAGTTGGACGATTCTTTGGAAGTTGTGTCGAGCACTGCAATATCATTCTCAGAATGTGCTGATGACAGCGTCCAAAACATAAGTGGAGACAAATGTAGTGATTGCTTGAGCTCTGACGAAACCAACACTGCCTCCATATTCGAGAAGGTCTGAACACCTTCATATTCATAAATCTCAACAAAGGGGCCGTTAGACCCATGTGCGGCTCTAAATACGCCTCTGTAATTTGTCGAAAATCCGACCTTGGTCACACTCTCGAACTGCCCGAACCGCCATCCGAGCAGTGCAAAATTCAAAGCGTTTCCCAAAATCGACAACACCTCGCGGTACCCAACGTAGCTGGATATCCGATGGTGCTTGTAGTCGCTTATCGCCGCAATTGCTGCATCTACCGCACTTTTAGATCGATCATCCAGAAGTGACTTAAGCTTTGGCAAGAACAAAGCTTGTTTGTTTTTCTTTTCAAGAATTGACCGAAGCACTGCCCACATGGGGCCTGCAGATCCTTTAGTATATTGCTTAAAAATCGCTGACGGCCGAGAATCAAGGCTAGAACGATAATCAGCATATGCGACCGCAAGGATACAAAATAATATACCTTCAAAAGCAGCAGGAAATCTCTCTTTCATCTCACTATCAGTTGTACATCCCAAAAATTTAGCTAAGCAGTGCGCGGCAGGAAATGGCAAATAATTCAGCAACTCATTAATTTCCTGCCACCCTTTCTCGCTTGCACGCTCTGCGTACACTCGAATCGCTTGCTGCTCAACGTAAGAAACCGAAGAATTACTTGTTCCGAAATCAAAGCCGACATATGCCTCTCCCAACGTTGTCTTTTCACCATAAGTCATATCAAGGAAAAACGGTCTACCTTCAACAGCACAGTGGCTAGTGTTAAGCCCACCCTGCTTGTAGACAAATTTTGGATAAGCAGTTCCGTCGACTGATACTTTTAACTCCAAAATAATATGGCTGTCGAAGCTTGAATTTTTCGGACTGATGACTTTGTTGTCAATATTATGCAAACTAGTCGTTGACTCGTAGTCGAGAGACGATTTCAAGAAGAAATAGTCGAGGCATCTCTTTGGTGGAGACGGAAGTCGAAACTTCCATCGCAGTGGGGTTTCTTGAGCCTGCCCAATTAAAAATGCTGATTCTAAGAGAGTTCCCTCAGCGAGGCCACTGTTTACCTTATTCTCACCTATTGGCCTAAAGCGAGGCGGGAATGGGATACTGTCGTCTGCTCCGAGAACAAGACAGAGCCTGTTGTATGTAACTGCCTGAAAATCACTCGTTCCTTTGTTAAAAGTTCTTCGAGCACATTCGATTGCAAGGCCCTTCGATACCACCTCTTGGAAATTGCCTTGAAGCTCAAGAATTTCAGCATCAGGAAATGAGGTTGGTAATAGCTCTTGAACGAGCTTTGCGAGCCAGCGAATATTTGCCGAACCGCCAGATAGCAGAATTATATCGATTGATCGTCCTTCTAATTCATCCTTCGCTCGGGCCATGGCCGTTGTCAACACAGGCTTCAAACGGTCATTCCATACACGCTTTATGAAAACCTCGCGTAGCTGTAAGGCATCGAATCGGACTGATATATCAGTCGGCTTTTCCGAAAAAGGATTGGCCGGCACGGAAACATGCATAGCTGGGCCCGGAGAATAGTGCGCATCAATCGCCCAGTCAGCAAGGGTGTCGCATATATGAACTTTCGCCCGCTCTACCTGAGCGATCAACCTCTTCGCATTCTTTACAAACTGAAGAAGATCTGTGCGTAGATCTTGGTAGGATCCTTCTCTATAAGCCTCCCAACCCTTCGCAACTTTGCTGCGGTCAACACCTTTGTCAAGATTTCGTGACAATATTTCTTTGGCAATTGTCAGATTAATATACGATCCACCAACTGGTATCGACGCTGCCGCTAATGGTCGCGAATTTCTTCCGCTTCCGCTGACATCGCCGGTGCCAGTAGTATCTACGACGCTTACGTCAAACGTGCCGCCACCAAAATCTACAACCAATGCGGCGTGCCTTGTGTTGCTTGTTAGCAGGGGATGGCGGATCCCATAGCGGTAATATTGAAAAACTGCAAACGGTTCAGGAAGATAGTCAATCTCTTGAAAATGGGAGGTAAGTATCGCCTTAAGCTTCGCTCGATAATTTTTAAGCCACTCCGCACCGTCTTCATTCCCCCGGTCAAGTGCTAACGGTTCTGCTACGAGTATCCGGTGCGCCGGCTTTAGGCCTCGCGTGAGAATCCAAGGTTTGACATGTTTTAGAACTCCCTCAACGAACGCTCTTGTAATCTCGTGAGCAGAGCGTTGCCTACCGTCCCCAGTCTCAAACTTGGGCGGTTCGAGTCGCTCTCGCGCTGTCTCGCCTAGATTTAGCTTGAAATTTTCGTTTAGCTCAGTTGGATCAGAAGCATTTTCGATTGCTTGATAGCCAATATGCGATCCATTTTCCGAAAATAACATAGCTGTTGGTATATTTTCGCGATCTTCGACTTCGATCATTTGAAGCGAATTTATGAAAAGTTCTTTTCTGATAGCCATATATCAAATTTATTTCATTCTTACGGGATTGAATATGAACGGGGTCAAATATGGAATTCTACACTTCAATTATAAATTTGCTGCTTTTGAGCGTTGCTAGACCTCAAGTATCTGACTTTCGCTATCAAAAAAGCTGACTCATTCTCACAAATCGCGCTTCAGCGAGACTTTCGGCATGTGATTAGCGCTTTAGTTGTATTGCAATTTTTTACTGCGTCTATTCACATCGTCAAAACCGCATCGTCACCGCATCGCTCACCCCGAAGTCCCCCCCCACGACCGGCATCCAATGCCACTTGTCGAAGGTCGTGCACGGATGTGAAATGCCGAGCCCTATGCGCTCGCCGACGACCGGCGCGTCGGCCGCCAGCGCCGCATCGGCCGCGTTCCACCGCAGATACGCATGCTGGTCGTTCAGCGCATCGATTCGCCATCCTTGTGGCACGCCGCGCGTCTGCAGGCTGCCCGCCGCAGCGCGTGCGATCGGCACGGGCTGCGACAGGTCGTAGGACACATCCCGCTTGCCGGCGCCGAGGATCGCGAGGCCGGGTTCGGGGCGGGACTGGACGAGCGCCCACACTTCGAGCGCGGCCCGGAGGCTGTCGCCGGCGGGGCAGCCGATGCGCGGGTCGATGGCGCTTTGCATATGGGCGTAGGTGCCGTGGTCGTGCGCGAGATAGCAGCCCGAGCGCAGCAGGCCGCGCACCGGGCGGCCGAGCGCGGGGCGGAGGCGCCCGGCGACCAGGTCGAACACGGCGGAGCCGCCGGCCGAGAGCAGGATTTCTTCATCGGTGGCGGTGTCGAACCAGCCTTCGGCGATGCAGGCGCGGGCCAGGGCGTCGACGCGGTCCATCAGCGTGTCGACCAGCAGCTGATCAGTGTCGGTGCGGCCCTTGGCCCACAGGCCTTCGTAGCATTCGAGGCCGACGAAGCGCACGGCCGAGCTTGCGTGCAGGCGCGCGGCGAGCGTGAGCGCTTCGGCTTCGGTACGGCAGCCGGTGCGACCGCCGGACAGGCCGAGTTCGAGCAGGACTTCGAAAGGCGCGGCATTGCCTGGGATGGTTTGGTCGGTGTTTTCGTCGGCGCTTTCGTCGGCGTTCTTGGTGGTCGCGCCATTGGCGGCGCCCCACGCTTCGATCGCCGCGAGCTGCGCCAGCGAGTCGACCAGAAACACCACGCGCAGCCCGGCGTAACGCTGCCGCAGCGCGCGGATGCCGGCCAGGTCGGCGGCGGCCATGACCTGGTTCGCGATCAGCGCGCGCCGCACGCCGGCCGCGGCGCCGATGGCGAGTTGCGTGACGTTGGCGAAGCTGATGCCCCAGGCGCCGGCGTCGAGCTGGCGGCGGAACAGCTCGGGCGACATCGTGGTCTTGCCGTGCGGCGCGAAGGCGATGCCCCAGGCGTCGACGCGCTGCTGCATCCAGGCGATGTTGTGCTCGAGGGCTTCGCGTTTAAGCAGCGCGATCGGGAAAGGCAGATCGCCGGCCAGAACGTTCCAGCCTTGCTGGCCGACCTCGCTCGCGCGCAGCGGCGCGTGGGTGTGCGGGAAGCCTTTGGTGCCGGGGCCGAGCAAAGGGTCGAATGAGGGGTCTGGCACCGGGTCGCCGACCGAGTGGCGAGCGTTGGATTTCGTCATCATGATCGGCCCCGATTGTCGATGCATTGCAAATGCGCTGCATCCAGCACACAATGGCTGTCATGAAAACCGCCACCCTCCCCGCCCTTCGCGTGAGCCCTGAATTGCGACAAGCCGCCGAGCAGGCGCTGCGTCCGGACGAAACGCTTTCGGGACTGATGGAAACCTCGCTCAAGACCTTTATCGCGCAGCGCCGCGCGCAGGACGATTTCATCGCGCGCGGCCTGCTCGCGCGCGACGAGGCCAAGCGCACGGGGGACTATGTCAGCGTAGACGAGGTGATGGGCAAGCTGCGCGCCATGACGGCGGCAGCAAAAGAAAAGCAGCGCGCGGCGGCTGATAAACCCAAATCGCGCAAGCGAGTCGAACCGGCAGCTGAACGCTGAAGCGGCCGGTCGATGCCCGGCTATACCGTCCGGCTGACGCGTCGGGCCGAGAACGACTTGATTCGCCTGCATGCTTTCATGTTGGAGCGCGACGCGGCCATGGCCGACGACGCGCTGGATGCGATCGACGCGGCGTGGCGGACCCTGGAGCAGTTTCCGTTTACCTGCCGGAAGGCTTTGTCGCAAGGCCCGGGTCTGCGCGAGCACATCATCTCGTTCGGCTCCAGCGGCTACGTCGCCCTGTTCGAAATCGAGGACGCGCAAACCGTGACGGTACTTGCGGTGCGCCATCAGCGCGAAGAAGACTATTACTGACCGCAGAGCTTGAGCGCCGTTACCCACTGACGACGGCGACCGGATCAGCCTTCGCTCAGCCGCCCCAGCACAAGCCGCAGCACCCGGTCGCAGCGCGCGGCGAGGCTTTCGTCGTGGGTGACGACGACGAACGCGGTGCCGTGCTCGCGCGCGAGCTGCAGCATCAGCGCGAACACGCCGTTGGCGGTGGCGCGATCGAGGTTGCCCGTGGGCTCGTCGGCCAGCACGCAATCGGGTCGCGTCACCAGCGCGCGCGCGATCGCGACCCGCTGACGCTCGCCGCCCGAGAGTTCGGCGGGGCGATGCGACAAGCGTTCGCTCAATCCGACCGACGCTAGCATTTTGGTAGCTGCCTGCGCAGCATCCACGGGCGCTGCACGCCGAATCTTCAATGGCATCGCGACATTGTCGAGCGCCGAGAATTCGGGCAGCAAATGATGAAACTGGTAGACGAAGCCCAGGTGCAGGTTGCGCAATCGCCCCTGTTCGGCCGCGCCGGCATTTGCGATGTTCTCGCCATGCAGTTCGACGCTGCCCGCGGTCGGCGCATCAAGTCCGCCCATCAGATGCAGCAAGGTGCTTTTGCCCGAACCCGACGCGCCGACGATCGCGAGCGTTTCGCCAGCGCGCACGTCGAGGTCGATGCCGTGCAGCACGGTGAGATCTATACGGCCTTCGTGGAAGCGTTTGGTCAAACCGCGGACCTTGAGGACGGCTGGCGTGGCCGCTGACGTCGTCTTCACTGCCCGCGCAGCCAAAGCGTCCATGTGCGGGTCACTCATACCTTAGCGCCTCGGCGGGATTGACCCGGCTCGCACGCCAACTCGGATACAGCGTCGCAACGAACGCCAGGACCAGTGAAATCACCGTGATCGGCACGATGTCGCTGCGTTGCGGGTCGCTCGGCATCTTGCTGATGAGGTAGATGTCCTTGGGCAAAAAGCTGGTGTGCAGCAAGTGCTCGATCGCGGGCACGATCACGTCGATGTTGTAGGCGACCAGCAGGCCCAGCAGCAGACCGGCGACGGTGCCGATCACGCCGACCATCGCGCCCTGCACCACGAAGATGCCCATGATGCTTTTGGGGCTCGATCCGAGCGTGCGCAAGATCGCGATGTCGGCGCGCTTGTCGGTCACGCTCATCACCAATGTCGACACCAGGTTGAACGCCGCGACCGCGACGATCAAGGTCAGGATGATGAACATCATGCGTTTCTCCACCTGTACCGCCGCGAACCAGGTCTTGTTCTGCTGGGTCCAGTCGCGCACCAGCACCGACCCCGGCAGCTCCTCGCGCGAGCTGCGATGCCGACCTCGCGCGCCCGGTCGAGGTCATTGAGCTTGAGCCGGACGCCGCTCGGGCCGTCGAGCCGGAACAGCTTTTGCGCATCCTGTTCGTGAATCAACGCCAATGCCGAGTCGTATTCGTAGTGGCCCGATTCGAAGGTGCCGACCACGGTGAACTGCTTGAGCCGCGGCACCACGCCGGCCGGCGTGACCTGGCCGCCCGGCGCGATCATCGTCACCTGGTCGCCTTCGCGCACATAAAGCGAGCGCGCGAGTTCGCCGCCGAGCACGATGCCGAATTCACCGGGCGCGAGCCGGCCGAGCGCGCCCTTGTCGGCGGTGGCCGATAGATCGGTCACTTCGGGCTCGAGTTTCGGCTCGATGCCGCGCACGATCGTGCCCTTCATGTCTTCGCCGCGCGCGAGCAATGCCTGCGCCGAGATGAAGGGCGCGGCGCCGATCACTTCGGGATTGCGCCGCGCGGTCGCGATGATCTGGTCGATGTCAGGCAGTGCCTGGCCGTCGCGCGACAGCAGTTCGATGTGCGACACAACGCCGAGCATCCGGTCGCGCACCTCTTTTTGAAAGCCGTTCATCACGCTGAGCACGATGATCAGCGCCGCCACGCCGAGCGCGATGCCGAGCATCGACACGCCCGAGATGAAGCTGATGAAACCGTTGCGTCGGGTAGCGCGGCCGGCGCGTGTATAGCGCCAGCCGAGTTGCAGTTCATAGGGGAAAGGCATGGGGCGCGATTGTGGCATTGGGTTCGAACGGGCATCGGGCGGGAATCGGCCGGCCAGCGACAATGGGGTTCATGTCCGAAGCGCGCCACCCGACTGCCCAACACCTGTTGATTCCATTTGCGGGCCGGAGTTCGCCCGGTTGCCAGGCGGCATTGCCGAATTTGCGCTTGCCTCACCTCGAAAAGCTGCTCGCGCGCCTGACGTTGGCGCGCGACGACAGCCAGCCGATCGAGCGCTATTCGCCGCCACACGAACGCGCGCTGGCCGAGGTGATGGGCATTGCAGCGCAAGACGGCTGCATTCCCTGGGCCGCGCTCGAAGCGCGCGAAAACGGGCTCGATGCGACCGGGCCGAACGACATTTGGGCCTTGCTGACCTTGTGCCATTGGGAAGTCGCGATCGACGAAGTGCTGCTCGACCCGGTCGGCGAAACCGAAGGCATCGCGATCGACGCGGCCGAATCCGCGGCGATTCTGGCGGCGGCCCGCGCTTTGTTCGAGGAAGACGGCATCGCGCTACACGAAAGCGGTCTGCCGGGCCGTTGGCTCGCGCGCGGCGCCGTTTTTGCAGGGCTTGCCACGGCTTCGATCGACCGTGTCGCCGGACAACCGATTTCCAACTGGCTGCCGCAAACCGACGCCACCCGCCCGCTGCGCAAATTGCAGAACGAAATGCAGATGCTGCTCTACACCGAGCGCGTCAACGATGCGCGCGCCGCGCGCGGCGCGCCGGCGATCAATTCATTCTGGGTCAGCGGCACCGGGGCGCTGCCGCTTGCAGCGGATTCCCAGATGGCCGCGACCCGCGTGCTGCCCGACGTGGCTGCCGCACTTCGCTTGCCCGCGTTGCGCGACGACGGCTCGGCCTGGGCGTCGGCGTGGCATGCGATCGACGCCGGACCATGCGCCGAGTTGCTCGACTTGGCAACGCACGGCACGCCGGTCGTTCTGACCCTGTGCGGCGACCGCAGCGCGCGGCGCTACACGCTGCAGCCGCGCGGCATCGCCAGCCGAATTCGAAGTCGTTTCGGCCGTCAGAGCATAGCCAGCGTGCTCAGCCAGCTATGAAAATAGTAGCGCGCGAGGTTCCGCCGCGATCTGCCTGGGCGCTCCAGCAAGCCGGCGTGCATCCACTTCTGGCGCGACTTTTCGCGGCGCGCGGCGTGCTGCATAAAGACGAACTCGACGACGGCCTCGCGCGCCTGCTGCCGCCCGCCGGCTTGCGCGGCGCGCGAGAGGCTGCGGTGCTGCTCGCCGACGCGATCGGCGCCGACCGACGCCTTTGCATCGTCGCCGACTACGACTGCGACGGCGCTACCGCGTGCGCGGTCGCGGTGCGCGGGCTGAAGTTGCTGGGCGCGAAGCATGTCGGCTATCTGGTGCCCGATCGCGTGGTCGACGGCTATGGCCTCACGCCGCCGATCGCCGAAAGAGTCGCCGCAAAGGGCGCCGAGCTGCTGATCACGGTCGACAACGGCATCGCGAGCGTCGATGGCGTTGCGCGGGCCAAGGCGCTCGGGCTGTCGGTGCTGGTCACCGACCACCACTTGCCCGGCGCCGAGCTGCCGACGGCCGATGTGCTGGTCAATCCGAACCAGCCTGATTGCACATTCGAGAGCAAGAGCATCGCCGGTGTCGGCGTGATGTTCTACGTGCTTCTCGCGCTGCGCTCCGAACTGCGCGGTCGCGGTGTGTTCGATCTCGCGAGCCAGCCGAAGCTCGATGCGCTGCTGCCGCTGGTCGCGCTCGGCACGGTGGCCGATGTGGTGCGGCTCGATGCCAACAACCGGCGCCTGGTCGCGCAGGGCCTGCGCCGGATTCGCGCGGGCCACATGCCGGCCGGCATCGCGGCGCTGTTCGATGCGGCGGGCCGGAAGTCGCGCGCTGCCACCACCTTCGACTTCGGCTTTGCGCTCGGTCCGCGGCTCAACGCGGCCGGCCGGCTCGCCGACATGACGCTCGGCATCGAATGCCTGCTGACCGACGACCGAGGCCGCGCCGACGAACTCGCACGCCTGCTCGACGGCATCAACCGCGAGCGGCGCGATATCGAAGGCGGCATGCGCGACGAAGCATTGGCGCTGGCCGAATCGATGTTCTCCGACAGCGCAGCGCAGCCCGCGGCAATAAGCGTGTTCGGCGCCAAGTTTCACGAAGGCGTGGTCGGCATCGTCGCCTCGCGGCTGAAAGACCGCTTCCACCGGCCGACTTTCGTCTTCGCATCCAGCGGCGCGCCGGGCAAGGAACACGAGCTCAAAGGCTCGGGCCGCTCGATCGCCGGTTTTCATCTGCGCGACGCGCTCGACCTGGTGGCCAAGCGCCATCCCGGCGTGTTGCTGCGCTTCGGCGGGCATGCGATGGCGGCCGGTTGCACGGTCGCCGAAGAACATTTCGGGGTGTTCGAGCAAGCGCTGGCGCAAGTCGCCGCCGAATGGCTCGATGCGGCGACACTGACGCGGCGACTCGAAACCGACGGCCCGCTCGCCCCCGAATATCTGCGGATCGATCTGGTCGACACCTTGCACCACGAAGTCTGGGGCCAAGGCTTCGCGGCGCCGACGTTCAGCGAGGAAGTCGAAGTCGTGTCGCAGCGGCTCGTCGGCGAAAAGCACTTAGCGCTCAAGCTCAGGCACCAAGGCAAGCCGGTCGACGGTATCTGGTTCGGCCATGTCGAGCCGCTGCCAGCGAAGGTCACGCTGGCGTTCCGACTCGACGCCGATGAGTGGCAGGGTGTGCGGCGGGTGCGTTTTCTGGTCGAGGCGGCGGCTCTGTAGACAAAGCGCTGCGCCGACTTTTGCTCAGCGCTCGCCGAATACATGTGGATGCCGAGCGCGTGCTCGGCGTCACCTTCGCAAGATTTGAACGAAGATGTATTTGCTATCAAATAAATAGCTTCGTGCGCAATCGCAGCAATCGCTACGAGCGTTTTTATTTCGAAGCGAACCCGCCAACTGCAAGGATTTTTGCCTAGTTGAAGTTCATCGTCACATTCACACGAACCGATCGCGGCTCGATCGGGTGAAAGTGGATGTCATTTGCCGACGACGCTTCGTTGCGAAGGCGCGACTCGTAGTAGTAGTCGATCGCCGAAGCTTTTTGGTTGGTCAGGTTGAATGCCTCGAGTTCGATCTTGGTCGAGCGGTTGATCTTGTAGCCGACGCGGCCATTGAGTGTGGCGGTGCTCTTGGATCGGACGCTGTTGTCTTCAATCAGGGGCCGGGGCCCGAAATAGCGCAACTGCAAACCTCCGAACCAGGGTCCGACGTTGTCGACCGCCAGCGCAACCGAGGCAACGCCCTCGACCGCACCGGGAATACGGCCACCGACCGGGTCGGAGTTCCGGAACCGCGCGCGCGCGAACGAAATGTCGGCGTCCACGGTCAGCCAGTTGAATGGTTTGTAGTAGTTGGAAAACTCGAAACCGATGCGGCGGCTGGGTCGGCCGGCGAAAGTAGTGCCCGCATCGCCAGCAAAAACCAGTTCGGAGTCGAAGTCGAGGCGGTAGACCGAAAGTGCGCTTTGCAGACCCTTGACGATTTCGGTCCGGACACCGACCTCCGCCCCCTTGGAACGCACCAAAGGAGCGACCCGGTCGGCGGCGTCGCCGGTCTTCGGATCGACACTGATCGTCGTGCCGCGCGCATCGTTGCTGTGAAAACCGGTGCCGGCGTTGACGTAATACTCGGTCTTGGCCCACGGGCCGAAGACAAGACCCAGTTTGGGACTTGCAATGCTATCGCGACGCTTTCCTGAATTTGCCGGGTTGTCGCTCTGCACCTTGAAGCGGTAAGCGTCGCCGCGCAGCCCCACGATGGTGCGGAACCAATCTTGCCAGTAGGTCGTGTTTTCGGCGTACAGGCCCACGCTGCTCTCCACGATGTGGTCTTGCCGGGTCGTCGATAGCCGCTGCCGGGCCGAGGTGTTGTAGAGGCCGTTGAAGATGTTGTCGCTCTCGAGTTGAACACCGATCGTGGTTTGCGAAGCCTTTCCCAGCCCTCGCGTGTTCCAGGTGTGTGCGGCTTTCAGGCCGGTCGTCACGCGCCGGTCGGGCTGGCTGAACTGGTCGCCATTGACCGGATCGTCTAGAAAATAAGTGAAGTTCGAGTACAGATCGAGCTTTTGGCGCACCACATACGCATTTATTTTTGTCTGCCCGCTGGCACTCGAATTGCGCCACTCGCCCGACAGGCTGTAGCGGTTGGACTTGCCGCCGTCGGTCGGATCGATCGCACCGAAGCGTGACAATTGCCCACTCAAGACCGCACGCTCGGGGATCTGGTCGGTGGAATTCCACCGTCCACCGTAGGCCATCGCGGTGACATTGAAACCGTTGGCGTCGTTGCCCTGGCTGTAGCGCAGCACGCCGTTGAATTTTCGATAGTCGTCGGGATGAACGAACGGCCCGTCGTTGTGCAGCACTTCGAGCGCGTACAGCAGATGACCGTCTCCGAGTTTTGGCGAGTCGGCTAGAAACGCTCGCTTGTACCCGTTCTGGCCGAAGCCCAGGCTCGCGACGCCGCGCGGAAGCTGGTCCGCATAGCGGATCGACACCGCGCCCGCGGAAGAAAAATCGCCCTCGGAGGCGTAGTAGGGACCCTTCCTGTAGTCGAGCTGCTGCGCGAGCTCAGGGATCAGAAAGTTGAGGTCGGTCCAACCCTGACCGTGGGCGTGACTGCGCTGGTTGACCAGCATGCCGTCGACCGTGGTGCGCAGGTCGGTCCCGTGATCGAGGTTGAAGCCGCGCAGGTAGAACTGGTTGGCCTTGCCCTCTCCACTGTGCTGGCTCACGATCAATCCGGGTGTCACTTCGAGCAGCTCACCCGGGCGGTATGTAGTGCGGGCATCCAGCTGCTGCTGCGTCACCACGCCCTGGTTGGATGAATCGGCAATCCCGAGTTCGCTGGTGCGAGAGGCTTCGACGTTCACCGACTGCAACGATTTGACTGCCTGCGCCGGCGGCTCGGTTTGCGCAAATGCGCTGTTCATGGCGAATATCGCGCAACACGCGGCTATTCCGGTGCGCGAATGCCAACTGTTGGTGGCAGTCGGCAGGCCGAAGGGTGATCCAGGGCGCAATGGGGTCTTGTGTGGCATGGCAATTCCGGAACCGGCCCTAAACGGACCGGAGAGTCGATTCGAAAGATTTGGAGCACCCGCAGCTGTGGGCCAGGGGTGCATAGAGTTGAGGAGCGTCACCTGACGCTCGTGCAGCGACGACGCGTGCAAGTGCACGCGCCACGCGCAGAAGGCAGCAACTTTTTCGCGCAAGGGAGCGCGACGCGCGGCTGACCGTCACGCGGCCAGCGCAGCTTCAACACCGGGCGATAGGTGGGCGCTCGATTCGGCGCGGGTATTGGCTGGAGAATCGCGCCTGGCCCAATGCATTCCACGCTTGGGCGATCGCTTCAGTGGGCGCGATGATGGGCAGGCCAGCGCGCATGGCCATGGAAATGACACTACCGAATTGAAGCGCTGCGGGAGGTGCTTCTTCTGGATCTCCCGGCGCTTCCAGACTGACCACGGTGGCGTCGCCCGATGCGTGGTGGTGGCGCTGACCTGTCCGGTGAAGTCGGGCGTGGAGCGCCTCCGCAGGCGCGACCGTCTGGCCATACTGAGCCCGGCGAAAATCCTGCCACCCGGCCATCGGCCCATCTACGCCGCCGGGTCCATCGAGACCGAGGGAAGCCGCGGGAACCCGATGGTCGTGCCGCGCTCCGAGCACAACGGCGAGCGATACCGACATCAATTGCGCGACCAAGCCGATGACCAGCCATGCCGCCAAAATGCCGTGCAATCGCAGTCTCACCATTTTCGCCATTGAGCGATCGAATTCCAATGAAAGGAAACCAGCAAGCGGCCGCACCGGAAAAATCGCCGGAGCGGGCGCGCCGGGAGAGTACGCAGAAATGGGGCCAGCGGATGCACCAGAATGCAAGTGCCCATTCATGCGATCGCCTTTGGTTCCAGCGATGCATGCCTGTTGCATGGCTTCAGCCGCGGAGGTCATAGTGGCTGCAACTCGAAGCGTCTCGACAGATTCACCATTGAACTGACCCCGCGCGAAAAGCACTAGCTGCTGATCTGCACGTCGGCAGCGTGGATTGATCAAGTCGGAGTCGGGTTCGCAGCGAGTGGTCGGCGAAAAACACTTCGCGCTCGAGTTCAAACTTCAGGGCAAGCCGGTCGACGGCATCTGGTACGGGCCATGTCGAGCCGCTGCCGGCGAAGGTCACCTTGGCGTTTCGGCTCGACGCAGACGAATGGCAGCGCGTGCGGCAGGTGTGGTTTCTGGTCGACGGTGCGTAGCTTTAGAACGCGGCTCCGAACGTGGCGGCAGAGCGCGGCGTCAAACCGTGGCGGAGACAGCGATGCGCGGCATGTTCAGCGTTCGGCGAACGCGATGCCCGACGTCCGGGCCGGTCCGCTCGCCGTCGGCGCCGCCGGATTCGCGCCGAAGCCGTAGCGCAGGCCGAAGATGAAGCCGGTGTAGCGCGCACCATCGACACGCGACGCGGTCAGGTCGAGGTTGAGCGCGGGCGTCACGAAATAGCGAAAGCCCGCGCGCGTGGTCCATTCGCCGCCGGCCCGATTGCGCTCGGCCAGCAACGAGAGTTTGTCCGGAAGGAAATTCCATTCGAGCCCGAGCCCACCGCGGCCGGTGCGCGCGCCGGTGCCGGTGGCCCAATCCGAGCCGATGTTTCCGTAAAGCCAGAAGGCCTGGGTCGGATGCCAGGCGACCGGCAGCAGCAACTGACCGCCCGGTCGACCGCCTTCGCGCGCATCGAACGTCAGCGCGGCCGACACGCCGGCGGCGAACAGGCTGTCGCTGTCGCCATAGAAGTTCCATTTGACCGAAGGTCCGACTTCGACCGAACGTTCGCCGGGCAGGTTCGCGCCGTCGATGTTGAGTCCGATCTGGACCGGGCCGAGTTGGCAAGCCGGCCCGACATGCCAGAGCTTGGCCCGGTCACTGCTCGCGCGACCGGCCCAAGTTTCGACCTGGCATTCGCCGGGGCTCAGCGTGTACGGGTCGTCGACGTCCAGGTGGCCGGCGGCTCTGACCGCAGATGTCGCCATCAATCCGGCAGCTGCTGTGACCAAACAAATGCAATTAGCTCTCATTCGCGTTTACTCCTTTCGGCGGAAGTGTAGCGCGAGTTATCCGGGCCGAAAACGCGACCCGGAGATGCTATATTTTTTGTAGCTGTATGCGCTCGTCACATCTGCGTTCTGGGAGGTTTTTTCTGAAAATGCGTTTGTGATGCCGATCGGGCTGGGCCATGTTACGGAATGGCTCGCACCGCGAATGGCGGCACGCCTATTGCATCCAATGGGCGTCGCCCGTCATGATGGCGGCCCGCAAGACAGCCCACTCGCGACCGAAACATTCATGGAACTCACCCCGCGCGAAAAAGACAAGTTGCTGATCTTCACCGCGGCGCTGCTGGCCGAGCGCCGCCGCGCGCGCGGACTCAAGCTCAACTATCCCGAAGCGGTCGCGCTCATTTCCGCCGCGGTGATGGAAGGCGCACGCGACGGCCAGAGCGTCGCCGCGCTGATGAGTGCCGGCCGCGAGGTGCTCACGCGCGCCGATGTCATGGACGGCGTGCCCGAGATGATTGCCGACATCCAGGTCGAAGCGACCTTCCCCGACGGCACCAAACTGGTGACGGTGCACCAGCCGATCGTTTGATTTCTTCTGCACGAAACACCTTCATGAAGCGTTCATTCACTCATCAATTGATAGCTGCCTGCGCAAGTGCACTGGGCGTTTCAGCCACTTTTGCGCATGAAGGACACGGCATGACCGGCGCCCACTGGCATGCGACCGACGCGGTCGGTTACATCGCGCTGGCGCTGGCGGTCGGCGTTGCGATCTGGACCGGTCGCAAATGATGATCCCGGGCGAAATATTCACCGATGCGGGCGACCATGCGCTCAACACCAATCGCCGCACGCTCACGGTGGTGGTTCGCAACACGGCCGAGCGGCCGATCCAGGTCGGCTCGCACTATCACTTCGCCGAGACCAACGGCGCGCTCGATTTCGACCGCCACGCGGCACGCGGCATGCGGCTCAACATCGCCTCGGGCACCGCGGTGCGCTTCGAGCCGGGGCAGCAGCGCACGGTCGAGCTGGTCGATTTCGCAGGTGCGCGAGTCGTTTACGGTTTTCGTGGGTTGACGCAGGGGACGCTTTGAATGCGGACATCCGGACGCAGAGGACGCAAAGGTTTCGCAGAGGGCGCAGAAGGAATACCTAATTTGTTTCCGTGGATTGCGGGCTGCGTGAGCAGCTGCCAAAGCTGCGACTTTCGAAATGTTGGATCAAGAATGCTACTTAATTGATAGCTGTATGCGCAATAAGGACGGGCGTTCCAGACCATTTTTATGTATTTTTTGCGCCTTCTGCGAAACCTCTGCGTCTTCTGCGTCCGGTAGTCCGCTCCCGCTCCCGCTTTAATAGGAACGTTTTTCCATGGCATCGATTTCCCGCCGCGCCTATGCCGAAATGTTCGGCCCGACCATCGGCGACCGGGTGCGATTGGCGGACACCGACTTGCTGATCGAAGTGGAGGACGACTACACGCTGCGCGCAGGCGGTTATGGCGAGGAAGTCAAATTCGGCGGTGGCAAGACGATCCGCGATGGCATGGCGCAGTCGCAACGCACGCGCAATGAAGGCGCCGTCGACACGGTGCTCACCAACGCGCTCATCCTCGACCATTGGGGCATCGTCAAGGCCGACATCGGCTGCAAGGGCGGCCGGATCGTCGCGATCGGCAAGGCTGGCAATCCGGACGTACAGCCGGGCGTCGATATCGTGATCGGCGCGTCGACCGAGATCATCAGTTGCGAAGGCATGATCGTGACGGCCGGCGGCATCGACAGCCACATTCACTTCATCTGCCCGCAGCAAATCGAGGAGGCGCTGGCCTCGGGCATCACGACCATGCTCGGCGGCGGCACCGGGCCTGCGACCGGCACCTTCGCGACCACTTGCACGCCGGGCGCTTTTCATATCGAACGCATGCTGCAGGCGGCCGATGCGTTCCCGATGAACCTGGGTTTTCTCGGCAAGGGCAACGCGAGTCTGCCGGCGCCGTTGCGCGAACAGGTCGAGGCCGGCGCGATCGGGCTCAAGCTGCACGAAGACTGGGGCACCACGCCGTCGGCGATCGGCAATTGCCTCGACGTGGCAGACGAGATGGACGTGCAGGTCGCGATCCACTCCGACACGCTCAACGAATCGGGCTTCGTCGAAAACACGATCGCTGCGGTTGCGGGCCGCTCGATCTGCGCCTTTCACACCGAAGGCGCGGGCGGCGGTCATGCGCCGGACATCCTGCGGGTCGTCGGCGAGGCGAACTTTTTGCCCTCGTCGACCAACCCGACGATGCCCTACACCGTCAACACGCTCGACGAGCATGTCGACATGTTGATGGTCTGCCATCACCTCGACGCCGGCATCGCCGAAGACCTGGCGTTCGCCGAATCGCGGATTCGCAAGGAAACCATCGCGGCCGAAGACATCCTGCACGACCTCGGCGCGATCAGCATGATGAGCAGCGACAGCCAGGCCATGGGCCGCGTCGGCGAGGTGATCCTGCGCACCTGGCAAACCGCGCACAAGATGAAAACCCAGCGCGGCGCCCTGCCCGGTGATTCGGAGCGTAGCGACAACCAGCGCGCCAAACGCTATGTCGCCAAGTACACGATCAACCCGGCCATTGCGAACGGCATTTCGCACGAAGTCGGCAGCATCGAGGTCGGCAAATGGGCCGACCTGGTGGTGTGGAAGCCGGCGTTTTTCGGCGTCAAACCGTTCACGATCATCAAAGGCGGCACGATCGCGATGGCGGCAATGGGCGATGCCAATGCCAGCATCCCGACGCCGCAGCCGGTGCATTACCGGCCGATGTTCGGCAGCTTCGGCGGTTCGCTCGCAAGGAGTTCGCTCACCTTCGTCTCGCAAGCCGCGATGACCGCGGGCGTCGGCGAACGCTACGGCCTCGCGAAAACATTGAGCGCGGTGAAGAACATCCGCGCGGTGGGCAAGAAAGACATGCGGCGGAACGACGCGACGCCGAAGATGGAGATCGACGCCCAAACCTACGCGGTGCGCGCCGATGGGCAATTGCTGGTGTGCGAGCCGGCGACGTCGCTGCCGATGGCGCAGCGGTATTTTTTGTTTTGAGGATCAGGCGGTTTGACGCGGTCGCAGATGATCGCGAATCCAGGCTGCGAATCCTGGCTCGTTCATTGTGCTGGCTGCCACATCGAGCATCACCAGCGTCGCCTCGACTTGCGATACAACCAGCCGTTGCCCATTCAGCGCCAGAAACAAACCTGTTGCAAGAAAGGCCGCACGTTTGTTGCCGTCGACGAACGGATGGTTTTTGGCCAGACCAACCCCATACGCCGCGGCCAGATCCGCCAGCTCCGGCTCAGCGTAAGCCACGAGATTGAGCGGCCGCGCCAAAGCCGATTTGAGCAGCCCTTCGTCACGCAAACCTGGCGCGCCACCATGCTCGGCCAGACTTTCGTCGTGCAGCAGCATGAGCGAGCGCGCATCGATCCAGCGCCAACTGCTCACTTGGCAAGCTGATGGAAGGTATCGCGAAATTCGTGCATAAACTCGCGGCCGAGCTTCAATTGCTCCTCCAGATCGGGGTCGTAGGGCGTCAACATCACGCCGTTGGCCGCTTCGGTCCAGAACAACGAGTCACCTTTCTCCAACTTCAGACGCGCGAGCAAATCTTTTGGCAGGATGACCCCCACCGAATTGCCGATCTGAGTCAATTTGAGCGCGGACATGAATCATCCTCAACGTAATAACAATCGTTATATTATCGGCCTGTCGTTGCGAATGCAAGCTTGATCATGCTGACCGCCAACAAACTGATGCCGCAGGGCCGCGGCCTTGCGCCGGCTCTGCTCCGACGCGCTGCCACGGTCGAACTCGATTGGGATGTGCGACAGAAAAGCCGCTTCGACACGACCGATTCGGAAAGCCGCGCCATCGGCGTCTTTTTGCCGCGCGGCACGGCCGTGCGGGGCGGCGACGTGCTGGTTCTCGAAGACGGATCGCTGGTGCGCGTGATCGCCGCGAAGCAGCCGGTGCTGGTCATCACTCATTGCACCGAGCACGGCTCGCCGTTCGACCTGACGCGCGCCGCCTACCACCTGGGCAATCGGCATGTGCCGATCGAACTCAAGCCCGATCACCTGAAGATCGAGCCCGACCACGTGCTGGCGGAAATGCTGCGATCGATGCATTTGATCGTTCGCGAGACCGAGGAGGCGTTCGAGCCTGAAGGCGGCGCTTACGGGGCGCATGGGTCCGCGCACACCGGCCACAGCCACAGCCACAGCCACATCCATTCGCATGCCCATGCGGCGCACTTCGACCCAGTCGCGGGTGATTCAAGCCGCCACTCGTAGCTGCGCCAAAACGCCGTGCTTGCCGCATTCGTTCCAGCATCGCGCGTATTATTTCGATCATCGAGAGTTTATAAAAAAAGTGGCTAAAACCGCCACTGGGCGTGCGCAGACAGCTATCTTATCGATAGCGAATCTCCGGCGAACTCGTGAGTAGACATGCTCACGCCTGCGCCCAAACCAGAGCTTGGCAAAGCGAGCAAAGAAGCTTCAACCGCGCAAGCACCCCATGCGGGTTTCCACGAACGACGCATGCGCTCTTTTAGACTACTCTTGCCTTCAATGTAAAAACTTGCAGAACGTGAAATAAATTTCATGACTGCGGTCAGGCCCGAAAGAAGATGGCAAGAAACCCCGACAGGCGCGATGCCGAAGACAGCCTCGCGATCCGCGCAGCCTGGTTGCACTACGCCGCCGGGCAAACGCAGGCCGACGTCGCCACGCGACTTGGGGTCACCAATGTCAAGGCGCATCGGCTGATCACACGCGCCAATCAAAGCGGCGCGGTGAAAGTCACGATCGTTGGCGACGTGGCGGAATGCGTGGTGCTCGAAGCCGAGTTGGCAAATCGCTACGGGCTTTCATATTGCGAAGTGGTGCCGGAGCTGCACGAGTCCGGCCTTCCGCTGCGCGCGCTGGGCGTCGCCGGGGCGCGCTTTCTGCAGCGGGAAATCGCGGCCCGTCAGGGCGGCGTGATCGGCATCGGTCATGGGCGCACCCTGGCTGCCGTCGTGGCCGACATGCCGCGCTTCGATGCCGGCAAGGTGCGCTTCGTCTCGCTGCTGGGCGGCGTGACGCGCAACTTCGCAGCAAACCCCTACGACGTGATCCATCGCCTGGCGGAAAAGACCGGCGCGGTTTCGTACGTTCTGCCGGTGCCTTTTTTTGCCAATACGGCCGAAGACCGCGAAGTGTTGCTGTCGCAACGCGGGATTCGCGAAGTGTTCGAATTGGCTGCGCGCGCTGACTTGATGGTCGTGGGTATCGGTTCTGCCCAGCCGCATGCGCAGCTGGTCGAATCGCAGATGCTTGAGCCGTCAGAAATCGATGAAGTTCGAAAGCTTGGTGGGCGGGGCGAGCTGCTCGGGCACTTTTTCGATGCCGCCGGCAATCCGGTCGAAACGTCTTTGGCCGCGCGCACAATCGCGCCCGATCTGGCCGATCTGGCGGAGCGGCGAATCATCGCCATCGCGGGCGGCTTCGAGAAAATCGAAGCGATCCGTGCCGTCCTGAACTGCGGGCGGCTGAGCGGGCTCGTGACGGACGAAGCGACTGCCCTGGCGTTGAACGGCGGGGCGATCCTCGCGGAGGCCGCATGATGACGGGCGCTGGACGCGATCTTCTGGTCGGCATTGATGCCGGCACCTCGGTCATCAAGGCAGTGGCCTTTGATCTGGCGGGCCTTCAGATCGCGGTGGCCTCGGTGCCGAACCGCTACACCACGCGAGCCGACGGCGCCGCCTTTCAGTCACTGAGTCAGACTTGGGCCGACTGCGCGCAGACCTTGCGCGACCTGGGCGCAAAGGTCGAAGGGCTGGCGCGCCGCACCGCGGCATTGGCCGTGACCGGCCAAGGCGACGGCACCTGGCTGGTCGGTGCGGACAACAGGCCCGTCACCGACGCCTGGTTATGGCTGGACGCGCGCGCTGCAGGCACCGTGCAGCTGCTACAAAGCGGCGCGGCCAGCCGTGCTCGCTTCGAAGCCACCGGCACCGGCCTTGCCGCATGCAGCCAGGGAGCGCAGCTCGCGCACATGGCAGCGACCATTCCCGAAGTGCTCGATCGGGCCGAAGTCGCATTGCACTGCAAGGACTGGCTGTATCTGAAGCTCACCGGCGAGCGCGCGACCGATCCGTCGGAAGCGAGCTTCACCTACGGCAACTTTCGCACCCGTCGGTACGACGACGCGGTGATCGACGCGCTGGGTCTTGCAGCACGGCGCAAGTTATTGCCCGAGATCATCGACGGCACCGAATTCGCGCACGCGCTCACACCCGAGGCCGCAACGGCGACCGGCTTGCTGGCCGGAACGCCGGTTTCGCTCGGATTCGTCGACATCGTGTTGACCGCGCTGGGCGCAGGCATCCACACCGGCACTGCCGGCGCAGCGTGTTCGATCATCGGCTCGACCGGAATGCACATGCGCTCGGTGCGCAATGCCGACGCGCACTTGAACGCCGATAGCACCGGCTATGTCATCGCGCTGCCGATGCCGGGCCTGTCGGCCCAGGTGCAGTCGAACATGGCCGCGACCCTGAACATCGATTGGGTGTTGAACCTGGCTTGCGACCTGCTTGCTCAATTCGGCGCAAAGCTCAGCCACGGCGACGCGGTCAAACGCATCGACAGCTGGCTACAAGGCACCCAACCGGGTGCACTTCTCTACCACCCGTATATATCCGAAGCCGGTGAGCGCGGGCCCTTCGTCAACGCCGCGGCACGCGCCGACTTTATCGGCCTCACGAGTGCGAGCCGCTTTCCGGATTTGCTGCGCGCCGTCGTCGATGGCCTCGGCATGGCCACGCGCGACTGCTATGCGGCGATGGGTGGCGCGATGCCGACCGAACTGCGACTGACCGGCGGCGCGACCCGCTCTCGCGCCTTGCGCGCCGTGCTCGGTGCAGCGGTCGACGCGCCGGTGCGAATTTCGGAGCGCGAAGAAGCCGGTGCCGCCGGCGCCGCGATGATGGCCGCGGTCGCGCTCGGCGCCTATCCGGACATGCAGTCGTGCATCGCAGAGTGGGTAACACCCCTCCTGGGCAACGCGGAGCCGCCCGATCCGGCGCTGGCACAGATCTACACGCAGATGTTCCCGGTTTACGGCGAAGCGCGGCGCGCGCTCGAGCCCGTCTGGGAACAGATGGCGAAACATGCAAAAGCCCGACGCCACGCCGAAACCGTCGCCGGTGATGCGAGCGTCGAACGGAGTGCGATGCGATGAGCGAGAACCAGACAGTCGACCTGCTGGTGATCGGCGGCGGCATCAACGGTGCGGGCATCGCGCGCGACGCGGCCGGCCGCGGCCTGTCGGTGATCCTTTGCGAGAAAGACGATCTCGCAGAGGGCACGTCGTCGCGCTCGGGCAAGCTCGTGCACGGCGGACTGCGCTACCTCGAGTATTACGAATTCAAGCTCGTGCGCCATGCGCTGATCGAGCGCGAGGTGTTACTCAACGCCGCGCCGCACATCATCTGGCCGATGCGATTCGTGCTGCCGCACAGTCCCGACGACCGGCCGGCATGGCTGGTGCGCATGGGATTGTTCATGTACGACCATCTCGGCGGGCGCCAGAAGCTGCCGGGAACGCGCACGCTCGATTTGCGGCGTGATCCCGAAGGCGCGCCGATCCTCGATCGATACCGCAAGGGCTTCGAATATTCCGACTGCTGGGTCGACGATGCGCGTCTGGTGGTGATCAACGCGCTCGACGCGGCGCAACGCGGCGCGCAGGTTCTCACGCGCACCGCCTGCGCCTCGGCGCGGCGTGAGGGCAGCGCCTGGCGCGTCGAATTGCGCGACACCCGCAGCGGTGCAATCCGCGTCGTCACCGCCAAGGCGCTGGTCAATGCAGCCGGCCCCTGGGTAGCCGACATCATCGGTCGCGTCGCGGGTGGCCAGTCGACCCGCAAGGTGCGGCTGGTCAAGGGAAGCCACATCGTCACGCCGAAGTTCTGGGACGGCCCGCACTCTTACCTGGTGCAGAACCACGACAAGCGCGTGATCTTCATCAATCAATACGAAGGCAACAAGGCGCTGATCGGCACCACCGACATTCCATGGGACGGCGCGCCGGAAAACGTGACGATCGACGAGTCGGAAATCGAGTACCTGTTGGCGGCGGTGAACCGCTACTTCAAGCAGCCATTGCGACGTCAGGATGTGGTGCAGACCTTCTCTGGCGTGCGCCCACTGTACGACGACGGCAAGGGCAATCCGTCGGCAGTGACGCGAGACTATGTGTTCGACCTCGATTCAATCGGCGGCGCGCCCTTGCTGAACGTTTTCGGCGGCAAGATCACGACCTTTCGCAAGCTCGCCGAGCAGGCGATGGAGCGCCTCGAGTCAACCTTTCCGCAAATGGGCGCAGCCTGGACAGCCAAAGCGGCCCTGCCTGGCGGCGACATAGCGAACGCGGACTTCGCGCTCTTTCTGGGCCGCTTGCAAAGCGACTATCCGTGGCTTCCACGCGATTTGCTGAACCACTACGCGCGAACCTACGGCGCACGCACAGCCTACGTCATCGGCTCGGCCAAAGCGCTTGCCGATCTGGGCCGGAATTTCGGATCGACGCTGTACGAGGCCGAGGTGCGCTATCTCATGACCGACGAATGGGCGGAGACGGCGCAAGACATCCTGACGCGGCGCACCAAGCATGGGCTGCACATGAGCGCCGAGCAGATGGCGGCATTCGAAGACTGGTTCGACGGCCTCGCGCGCAAGGCTGCCTGACCGGGGCAGCTCCATAAAAAGACGCAACCGAACGAGACGCATATGGCTTTCACGCTGGCACTCAACACCAATCCGCTGGTCAACCGCTTTGCCGATCCCGGCAACCTGATCGACACGATCGCGCACGACATGAAAATTCGCGACGTGCAGCTCACGCACGAGTTCATCAATCCATCATGGCCTGCCGCAGTGACGCGGCGCCTCGCACGCGAGATGCGGTCGGCCATGGCGCGCACGGGCGTGCGCATCACGTCGGGCATGACCGGGCCGTACGGCCGGCTGAACCACTTTGGCCATCCCGATGCCGATGTGCGGCGTTACTACATCGACTGGTTCAAGACATTCGCCGACATCACCGCCGATCTGGGTGGCAATGCGATCGGCACCCAGTTCGCCATCTTCACTTACCGCGATTTCGACGATGCCGCGCGGCGCGAAGCACTGCTGCAGACTGCCATCGACTGCTGGGCCGAAGTCGCCGAACACGCGAAGGCAGCCGGACTGAAATATCTGTTTTGGGAACCCATGTCGATCGGGCGGGAGTTCGGTGAAACCATCGCCTCTTGCATGGCGCTGCAAGACCGCCTGACAGCGGCAGACATGGCGGTGCCGATGTGGATGATGGCCGACATCGACCACGGTGACGTCACCAGCGCGAACCCCGACGACTTCGACCCGTATGCATGGGCGCGTGCAGTGCCGAGGGTTTCTCCGATCATTCATATCAAGCAGTCGCTGCTGGACAAGGGCGGGCACCGCCCTTTCACCGCTGAATTCAATGCGCGCGGCCGGATTCAACCCGAGCCGTTGATCGAAGCCTTCCACGAAGGCGGCGGACGCGACAACGAAATCTGCCTCGAGTTGTCGTTCAAGGAGCGCGACCCGACCGATCGGCAGGTGGTCGATCAAATCGCCGAGTCGGTGGCTTTCTGGGCGCCGCATTTCGACACCGGCGTTGCGGACCTGCATATCTGAGCAAACAGAAATCGAACTCAGGAGACGACGCCATGAGCACAACAGCGCCCCCGATGCGCAAACCAACCCGGCGCGGCAACGGCACGGTCATTGCCGTCGTGTTGTTTCTGATCCTGCTCGCAGCGATGGCCTGGAGCACCAAGATCGTGAAGATCGGGTCCGAGGCCGACACGCAAACCAAGACCTTCGATCCTGAGGTCTACGGCGTAGCCCAATTTCCGAAGACCCAGGCGGCCATCGAAGGCCGAGCTGTCAGCGCCGACACGCTCGCGGCTGCGATCGCCAAAGACGCGGACGCGGCCGGCAAGGAATTTGGCATTGCGGGCGGCGGTATCGGCCCGGAGATCGCCATCAAGTTCACCGGGGTTGCGGGCAACGAAGATTCCGGGGTCTACGAGGTGAAAGTGCCAGGTGTTCCCGATTCGATCGGCATCCGGGTCCAGACCGGACCGGCCATCAATGGCACCGATCTGCGCGATGCGACCGGGACGATCAGCTTCGGCCAATTCACCAACCAGATCGAATACCAGAACGCCGGGTATGCCATCAACGCGGCAATGAAAAAAGCCGTACTGGCCAAGATCGACACGACCAAGCTGAGCGGAAAAACCATCTCGGTCGTCGGCGCGTTCACGTTGATCAACCCGGAGAACTGGCTCGTGGCGCCAGTGAAGCTGGAAGTCAAATGAGCACCGCGACTGCAAATCCAGTGGATGCGGTTGCCGGTGATGCGGTGCTGTCGGCGCGTGACGTTGTCAAATCGTATGGCGGTGTGCATGCGCTGAAAGGCGTGAACTTCGACATCCATCGCGGCAAGGTCACGACCTTGTTCGGCGAAAACGGCGCCGGCAAGTCCACCCTCATGAAGATACTCGCGGGTGTCGAAACACCGACATCCGGACAGATCGAACTCGACGGGCAACGCGTCGTTTTCGCCTCGTCCAACGAAGCGCGAGACCACGGTGTGTCGATCATCCACCAGGAGTTGAGCCTCGCGCCCAATCTGAGTGTGCGTGACAACATCTTCATGGGCCGTGAACTGCGCGCGGCTTCGGGCGTCGACTTTGCCGAAGAGGCTCGGCAAGCCAGGCAGCTCATGGCCGATCTGGAGGAAGACATCGATCCGTTGACGCTGATCGAGGATCTGCGTCTGGGCCAGCAACAGATTGTCGAGATCGCGCGCGCGCTGTCGGTCGACTCGCGCATTCTCATCATGGACGAGCCGACGTCGGCGTTGAGCGCGACCGAGGTCGAAGTGCTGTTCAAGGTGATCCGCGATCTGACCAGCCGGGGCGTGTCGATCGTCTATATCTCGCATCACCTCGAAGAAGCACTGCAGATCACCGACTACGCTGTGGTGCTGCGCGACGGCAAGATGACCGCGACAGCCGAAGCCAAAGACATCGATCTCGCGTGGATCGTGCGCAACATGGTCGGAGAGAACTTCGACCTGGGCTCACCACCCACGGGCTATTCGTTCGGCGAGATCGCCCTATCGATCGCGGACGTGAGCGTTGCCGATGCCGGCGGATCCGGTTACTCGGTGGTCGATCACTTGTCGCTCGACGTGCGCGCGGGCGAGATCGTTTGCATCTACGGGCTGATGGGCGCGGGGCGTACCGAACTGCTCGAAGCCGCCGCTGGCCGCGTTCCAACGACCGGAGGCACGATCCTGCTGGAGGGCGAAGACGTTGCGGGTCTGAGTATTGCCGAGCGCATCGGCAAGGGCCTCGTGCTGGTGCCCGAAGACCGTCAGCGCGACGGCCTGGTGCAGACGATGAGCGTCGGCGGCAACATGTCGCTCGCCAGCATCGGCACCTTCGTCAAGGGGCTGCTGCTGTCGTTCCCGCGCGAGAACGCACTCATCGACGAATCGATCAACAACGTTCATGTCAAGACGTCCGGCCCCGACGCCCCGATCGGATCGTTGTCCGGCGGCAACCAGCAGAAGGTCGTGATCGGCAAGATGCTCGCGACCGATCCGAAAGTCATCCTGCTCGACGAACCCAGCCGCGGCATCGATATCGGCGCCAAGGCGGAGGTTTTTCGTTTGCTCAGCGAGAGCGCTGCCAAGGGCCTGGCCGTGGTGTTCTCGACCTCTGAAGTGTCCGAATGTCTGAGCATCGCGCATCGCATCGTCGTCATGCGCCGGGGAAAGATATCCGCCGAGTTCGACCCCGACACCACCAAAGACCAGATCATGGCCGCCTCGGGCGAAGCCGTCGTCGTCTGACCACAAAACGAGGAGACAGGATCATGAGCAACGCCATCACGACCGTCAAGCCAGCCGGCGCCGCAGCTTCGGACGAAGGCTTCGATCTTGCGAAGTTCCTGCTCGAGGGACGGGCATTCTTTGCATTGATCGTGATCATCGCGATCTTTTCGTTTCTGTCGCCGTATTACTTCTCGGTCAGCAACTTCCTGACGATGGCATCGCATGTGGCGATCTACGGCCTGCTGGCGATCGGCATGCTGCTGGTCATCATCAATGGCGGCATCGACCTCTCGGTCGGGTCCACCCTCGGTCTGGCCGGTGTCGTCGCGGGGTTCTTCATGCAGGGCGTCACGCTCACCGCGTTCGGCGTCGTGCTCTACCCGCCCGTCTGGGTCGTCGTGTTGTTGTGCTGCCTTCTCGGCGCGTTCATCGGCCTGGTCAACGGTGTGCTGATCTCCCGGCTCAGAGTGCCGGCATTCGTCGCAACCCTCGGGGTGATGTATGTGGTGCGCGGACTGGCCCTTTTGATGACCAACGGCCTGACCTACAACAACCTGGGCGGCAGCCCCGAACTCGGTAACACGGGGTTCAATTGGCTCGGGTTCAATCGTCTGTTCGATGTCCCGCTCGGCGTGGTGATACTGGCCGTGGTCGGCCTCGTCGGCAGCGTATTGCTCGGCCGCACCGCGTTCGGGCGCTGGCTATATGCCTCGGGAGGCAACGAGCGGGCGGCCGAACTCTCCGGCGTTCCGGTGAAGCGGGTCAAGGTCAGTGTTTACATGCTGTCGGGCATTTGCGCGGCCATCGCCGGCCTGATCCTTTCTTCGCAGCTCACGTCGGCAGGGCCGACGGCAGGCACCACCTACGAACTCACGGCGATTGCCGCCGTGGTCATCGGCGGTGCTGCGCTGACGGGCGGCCGCGGCAATGTCCGCGGCACCTTGCTCGGTGCTTTCGTGATCGGATTCTTGTCCGATGGTCTGGTGATCATCGGCATCTCTTCTTACTGGCAAACCGTATTCACCGGCGCGGTGATCGTGCTCGCCGTGTTGCTCAACGCCATCCAATACCGCCGTCGCGTCAAGCAACCTGTGCCGACCGGCGGCAACCCGACTTCCCCGCAGAGCGGCGCCAAGGCCTGAGGCCTGTTGCCGACCCGCGAGAAGAATGCCGAATCCCGGCGCACCACCAACCGAAGAAAGAGACCTTTCCATGACTACCAAGAGACGAACCCTGATGCTTGCCGCCCTTGCCGTGGCCGCACCCCTTTTCGCAGGCCAGGCCTACGCGGCCGATGGCGGCCTGGTCACGATCATCGTGAACGATCCCGCGAATCCCTATTGGCTTACCGAAGGCAATGTAGCGGCAGCCGAAGCCAAGAAATTGGGCTATACGGCCAACGTCGCGGCCTCGAAAGGCGACACCAACACAGAGAGCCAGCTGATCGACACGGCAATTACCAACAAGTCGGTCGCGATCATCCTCGACCCGGCCAATGCCAGTGGCTCGGTCGGTGCGGTGAAGAAGGCCATCGCGGCCAAGATTCCGGTGTTCCTCGTCAATGCCGAAATCAACCAGGAGGGCCTGGCCAAGGCGCAGCTCGTCTCCAACAACGCGCAGGGTGCGGCACTTGGCGCGCAGCAATGGGCGAAAGACATGAAGTCGAAGGGCAACTACGTCGAACTGCTCGGTGCGCCGTCAGACAACAATGCAGCGACGCGTTCCAACGGATACCGGTCTGTACTCAGTCAGTATCCGAACCTGAAAAAGGTCGGTTCGCAAGTCGCCGACTGGGATCGCACGAAGGGATTCAACGGCACGCAAAGCCTCTTGCAGGCAAATCCCGATATCACCGGCGTGATCAGCGGCAACGACGAAATGGCGCTTGGTGCGATCGCCGCGCTCAAACAGGCCGGCAAGCTCGCCGATGTGAAGGTCGGCGGCTTCGACGGATCGCCCGCGGCAGTGGAAGCGGTCAAAGCCGGCGAAATGCAATACACGGTGCTTCAACCGGTCGCCACGTTTGCGGCCATTGCAGTACAGCAGGCCGACCAATTTCTGAAGACGGGCAAGACCGGTGCCAAGACCGAAAAGCAATTGTTCGATTGCATTCTCATCACCAAGGCCAACGCCGACAAGATGACGGCGCCGTTCACCTTGTCGAAGTGAACCTTCGTCCGGGCTCGCCCTCGCCCGCTTGGGAGTGGCAACTGCGCCACTTCTGTTGCGCGCCCGGACACTTCGATGCGCCTGCTCACTGCGCGTGCCCCTGATACCTGCGTTGCACCGATGACGACATCACCATGACCGAATCGCCCTTCTGGGTCGGCACCAGCTGGAAAATGAACAAGACACTGGCAGAGGCACGCGCTTTTGTACAGGGTTTGCTCGACGACAGCAGTCCCGAAAATCCCCGGCTGCGACGATTCGTGATTCCGCCCTTCACCGCAATCCGGGAAGTAAAGGCTATGCTCGCGCACACCACGGTGAAGGTCGGCGCACAAAATATGCATTGGTCTGACCGCGGTGCGTGGACCGGCGAAATATCGCCGTCGATGCTTGTCGATTGCGGGATGGATATGGTCGAACTCGGCCACTCCGAGCGCCGCGCGCATTTTGGTGAGACCGATGCCACGGTCGGGCTGAAAGTCGAGGCGGCCGTAAGGCATGGCTTGACGCCGCTGATCTGCATCGGCGAGACATTGGAAGATCGCGAGAGCGGTCGGGCCACGGAGGTGCTCGCAGCCGAAGTGCGCGCTGCACTGGCACCGTTGAAGCATGCCCAGCATGCGACTTCGATCCTGTTTGCGTATGAGCCGGTCTGGGCCATCGGCGAGCATGGCAAACCAGCGAGCGCCGACTATGCGGATGCGCGTCAGGCCGAAATCATCGCGGTAGCGCGCGGTATCCTCGGCCGACCCGTGCCGTGCCTCTACGGCGGCTCTGTCAATTCCGATAACTGCGCCGAACTCGCAGCATGTGCGCACATCGACGGACTTTTCATTGGCCGCTCCGCATGGGATGTGGCCGGCTACTGCGACATTCTGGGACGGGTCGCCGCTGTGCTCTGAGCGACCGGCACGTCCAGCCTGCAACCCAAGGAGATCATCATGAAACTTGCCATAGCCGGCGACAGCGCCGGGGCGGGCCTCGCGCATGTGCTGGCCGAACACTTGAAAGGCCGTTTCAATGTTCACGAAGTGTCCAACACCGAAGCCAACCCGAACGAGTTCTATGCCAATTTGTCCAACAGGGTGGCTTCGGCCGTGGTGCGCGGCGAATACGACCGCGCGATTCTGGTCTGCGGCACCGGCATCGGCGTCAGCATCTCAGCCAACAAGGTGCCCGGCATCCGGGCTGCGCTGTGTCACGACACTTACTCGGCAGAGCGCGCGGCCCTGTCGAACAATGCGCAGATCATCGCGATGGGATCGCGTGTGATCGGCGCCGAAGTGGCCAAGACCATCGCCGATGCGTATCTGGCACAGACCTTCGACGCGCAAGGCCGAAGCGCGGGCAACGTGGCGGCGATCGATGCGGTGGATTCCGGGTATCGCCGCTGAGCACCCGTGTCGGCGCCTGCGGCAAAACGGTTTCGTGCTGAAGCATTGCGCAAAAGCCACGCACTGATCCAGGATGACCAGCCTGATCGGAATCGACAGCGGCCTCACCGTCACGAAGGCGGTCGTCTTCGACATCGACGGCACGCAACTCTCGGTCGCTCGGCGGAACGTGCCGCAGTCTCAGCCAAGACCGCATCATGTGGAGCGCGACATGTCTGCGCTTTGGCGCACCACCGCGGACGCCATTGCCGAAGCGGTTGCGCTGTCGGGTCGGCCCGCATCGGACATTGCAGCGATCGCCGCCACCGCACACGGTGATGGCGTTTACCTGCTCGACGCAGACCGCCGACCCTTGCGACCCGGCATCCTGTCGCTCGACAGCCGTGCCGCGGCTGTCGTCTCGGCCTGGGCCGGATCGACAGCCGAAGCCGCGCTGGCACTGACCGGGCAGCAACCGCATGCCGCCGCCCCTGCCGCACTGCTCGCTTGGATCAAGGCCAACGAGCCCGCCTGCTATGACAGGATTGCCCATGTACTGGCCTGCAAGGACTGGCTGCGGTTCTGCCTGACGGGCACCATCGGCACCGATGTCACCGAAGCCAGCACCTCGTTCTGCGATGTGCGTACTCAGCGGTACGCGGCCGAGGCGCTGCGTATTTTCGGGCTGGAAGCGCTCGAGAACGCCTTGCCGGCAGTGTCCGGTCCGGCAGACATCATCGGCCACGTCACGCCCGAAGCCGCTGCTTCGACGGGCCTTCGCGCAAGTACCCCTGTGGCCGCCGGACTTCACGACGTCGTCGCGTCGGCCCTCGGCATCGGTAGCCACACGCCGGGCGTGGTGGCCGTTGTCGCCGGCACCTATTCGATCAACGAAACGATTTCAACCGCACCGGTAGTCAATGCGCGCTGGTTCTGCCGAAACGGCATCGAGAAGGGAACATGGAACCACATGGCAATTTCGCCTGCTTCGACGGCGAACTACGACTGGTTTCTGCAAAGTCTCTGCCAGGCCGACCTACGCGCCGCCGAGGCGGCGGGAAAATCGGTCCACACCGCCATCGCGGCCGAAATCGATGCGGCGATGACGCGGCGCTCGTCCGTGCTCTTTCATCCCTACCTCTACGGATCGCCACTTGGTCCGGATGCGAGCGCATCCTTTCTGGGCTTGCGCGGCTGGCACGACCGGGGCGATCTGTTGCGCGCGGTGCTGGAAGGCATCGTGTTCAACCACCGTGTGCATGTGGACGCGTTGCGGGAGAGATTCGCGATCGGCGAGGCACGGCTGACGGGCGGCGTGTCGCGCAACCCGGCCTTCGCCCAACTTTTCGCCGATGTATTGCAGATGCCGGTGACCACCAGTCGCACCGAGGAAGCCGCCGCATGGGGCGCCGCACTTTGCGCCGGCGCCGCAGCGGGGATCTACGCTTCGCCGCTGTCCGATCCGCGCGATCTTGCGAGCCTGAGCCGGACGTATCAGCCCGATCTTCCGCGCAGCAGGAACTACGAATCGCGCTATCGCCTGCATTGCCGTGTCGCCGAAACATTGAGCGCGCTTTGGCCTGAAATCGAGGGTCTTGCGTCTTGAGGCGTCAACCGCCGGAAGCAAACACCGAAGTGACAATTCTCGAAAACCGTCTTTCCCGAATGTCGACCGACGGCGTCGATGTGCTGATACTCGGGGCGGGCATCAACGGGGCCGGCCTCTTCAGGGATCTGTGCGCGCAGGGTGTGCGCTGTTTGTTGGTCGACAAGAACGATTTCGGCTCGGGCACCAGCGCCGCGCCATCGCGGCTGATCCATGGCGGGCTGAAGTATCTGGAGACGGGTGAGTTCCGCCTCGTCGCGCAATCGACACTGGAGCGCAACCTGCTGCTCCGCAACGCGCCGCATTGCGTCGAACCGTTGCCGACGGTGATCCCGATTTTCTCTTGGGCCAATGGCATGGGCGCAGCGCTGCGCACCCTGGCGGGCTCCGTCACCGCTCCGCGCAGTCGGGGTGCGATGCTGATCAAGATCGGGCTGGCGCTGTACGATTTTTATGGCACGCGGGCGAATGTGATGCCGCGCCATCGCATGACGGGCCGCCGCCGCGCACTGCGCGAGATGCCGGGATTGACGCCGCGGATCGTGGCTGCCGGAACCTACTACGACGCCAAAATCAGCCGGCCCGAGCGCCTGGTCTATGAACTCGTGGCCGACGGCATTGCAGCGAGCGCCCATTCCGTCGCGCTCAACTACACCGGCCTCACCGCATGCACCGCAGGCGAGCTCAGCTTCGAGGGCGCCGACGGACAGCGCTTCAGCGTCCGGCCGCGAATCGTGGTCAACGCGTCCGGTCCCTGGATCGACCAGGTGAACGCCTTGCTCGGCACGACCACGCATTTGATCGGCGGCACCAAGGGTTCGCACATCCTGCTCGACCATCCCGAACTGCTGCGCAACCTGGACGGCCGGATGATCTATTTCGAAGCCGACGATGGCCGCATCTGCCTGGTCTTCGACTACCTCGGCAAGGCCTTGGTAGGGTCGACCGACATCAGGGCCGACGACCCCGATACGGTGCATTGCGAAAGCAGCGAAATCGACTATCTGCTAACCAGCCTGCGCGACCTGCTGCCGAGCCTCGACTTCGATCGCAGCCAGATCGTTTACGTCTACAGCGGCATCCGCCCACTGCCCGCCACCGATGCAGCCAACCCCGGCTTGATCAGCCGCGACCATTCGGCACCGGTGATCGAACCCACGTCCGAGCGGGTGTTTCCGATCATCTCGCTGGTGGGCGGCAAGTGGACTACTTTCCGCGGCTTTGCCGAAGAAGTCGCCGATTCGGTGTTGACGCGGCTCGAACGGGGGCGGATGTGCTCCACCCGTGACTTGGCCATCGGTGGCGGCAAAATTTTTCCACTCGACGCGACCGATCGCACGCGATGGTGCGCGAAGCAAGCGGAACACTCGGCGCTGACGCCGGCGCGCGTGGACGAACTGCTGGCGCGTTACGGCACTACAGCGGCGGCCGTGATCGCCCATCGCGGCAAGTGGGCCGATTCGGATCGGCTCGTCGATGCACCTCACTACAGCCTCGCCGAAATTGATTGGATCGCGCGGCGCGAGGCCGTGGTTCACCTCGCCGACATTGTGCTGCGCCGAACGACGTTGGCGATCACCGGCGCCGCGACGCAGCGCGCTATCGTTCAAGTGGCGGAAGTGGCCGCGGCTGCGCTCGATTGGTCACCCGGGCGAACCCAACAGGAAATTGCCGATCTTTCGGATACCTTGACCGGCGTGCACGGGATGCGCCTTTGAGGCGTCCTTTATGGCGCGAGGAGGCCGCGCCTCCAGTTGGCCATACGAGGCGCCGCGATCTTGCGCGCGGCAGCGACCGTGCAGAATCGCGCCGATGGCCTTTCCTGTCGCCTTGTCCCCAGCCAGCTTGCTGCAACTGATCTGGCTTGCATCGCCGGCCTTGCCCATTGGCGGATTTTCATACTCAGAAGGGCTCGAACGCGCCATGGAGCGTGCGGAGCCAGCTACAGAAAATATAGCGTCTGACTGGCTCCACGATCAGTTGCACCTGAGCCTCGCACGCGCCGATCTGGCGGTGGTGGCAGAGGCGATCCCAGCGTGGCGCGCGGGTGATCGGGGCCGGTTGATGGCGTTGGCCTGTTGGGTATTTCAAACGCGCGAGTCGGCGGAATTTCTGCGCCAGACCGAACAGATGGGCCGCTCGCTGGTCGAATGGCTGAAGCTCCATCACATCGATGCAGCCGAACAATTGGCCGATTTGCCGATGAGCTACCCGCTCGCATTTGCCTTCGGCGCCAGCCGTACTGAGGCCAGCGCGCACGACGCATGCCTCGCATTCGCCTTCGCCTGGGCCGAGAACATGGTCGGCGCCGCGGTCAAATGCGTGCCGCTCGGCCAAAGCGCGGGCCAGCGCATCCTGGCGCGGCTGGCGTCCGATATTCCTGCAGCCGTCGATCAAGCGATAGCGACGGCCGACGACCAGCGCCAGGCCTTTTCACCGATGTTGGCGATTCTCTCTGCGCAACACGAAATCCAGTATTCCCGTCTTTTCAGAAGCTGAACCGAATGACCTCCGCACTGCATCACATCGCCCATCGCAGCAAAAAGCTTCCACCGCTACGCGTTGGCATCGGCGGCCCGGTCGGCTCGGGCAAGACGACCCTGCTCGAAATGCTGTGCAAAGCGATGCGCGAGAAGTACGACCTGATCGCGATCACGAACGACATCTACACCAAGGAAGACCAGCGCCTGCTCACCGTCGCGGGCGCGTTGCCGGCCGAACGGATCATGGGCGTGGAAACGGGCGGCTGTCCGCACACCGCGATCCGCGAGGACGCATCGATCAACCTCGAGGCGATCGACCGGATGCTGGTCGAGTTCCCCGATGCCGACATCGTGTTCGTCGAAAGCGGCGGCGACAACCTCGCCGCCACGTTCAGCCCCGAGCTGTCCGACCTCACGATCTACGTGATCGACGTGGCTGCAGGCGAAAAAATTCCGCGTAAAGGCGGGCCCGGCATCACCAAAAGCGACCTCTTCGTCATCAACAAGACCGACCTGGCGCCGCACGTGGGCGCCGATCTCGGTGTGATGGAGGCCGACACGCAGCGCATGCGCAAAAGCCGGCCTTATGTAATGACCAATCTCAAAACGCAATCGGGCGTATCTGACGTGGTGGCGTTTATCGAAACGCGCGGCATGCTGACCAAGGCCTGAACGGCCGATTTTTCGGGACCACGAGCGTCACGCACCGACGCATTTAAAAAGTCGCGAGCGCCTGCTTGTATTCGGCAGCATAGATCTCCGCCAGATTGACGTCTCCCAAAGCCGTGGGGTGGGTGCCGTCGGACGAAACCCAGGTGTCGCTGTTGCCCACTCCTGTTTCATGGGCCACGAATCCATCGCCCGTCTGCCAGGGACCGCGCGCCGCGGGCCGGGTTTTTCCACGACTGGTTTCCCAGGTGCCTGCCAGATTGTCCAGAAAAATCCAGGGGCCGGATGTTCTGCGCATCTTCAGCAGCAACAAGTCGCGTCTTGCCAGGTAACTGCTGCCTGCCCTGGTCGCCGCAGACTGACTCGGCGCCCATGGCCCCATCACCACCAGCAGCCCGGCATTGCCGAGCGCAGCGCGCTGGTTATCGATCACCTTGGCCGAGGCCGGGCCAAATCCGACCAACGGATCGTTGATGCCCAGCTGAAGATGCACGCAATCGACCCCGCCCTGGTCGATCACGCGCTGTCTGAACGGCTCCTGTGCGTTGTCCGCCTGGCCGGGGTTGGTTTTCAGATAACCCGTGGAACCGATCACCGATGCTGCCCAGGCGCCGTAGCCCATGAGCTTTGACTGGTACTCCAGGAACGACATGCCCACCAAGCCGTACATGAAGCCATAGCCATAGCTGTCGTTCAAAAAGCCCGCCACCGGTTGCCGCTGCTCCGCTCGCCAATCCCAGGGCGTGACGGTGCGATCCTTTCCGGTGCCGATTTCGGAAAGCCATGTTCCGAGGGCCGAGGTCAAGAGAATTTTGCGCGGCGCTGCCGACCCGAAGTCCACCACCGTGTGAGAACCATTCGATGAAAAAACAATGTCGGGCCGGAGGTTGCCGACTCCCTCGACCCAAAGCGACCAGTGGCTGAACGTCGTTCCGGAAAGCGAAAAACTCCGGCCATCGTAGTGAAAGCCCATCATCAGCGGCGACGACGAGCGATCTCCGGCATCCCAGAACTCCGCGTGACTGTCATCGTTGCCATTGCAAGTGACCTTCCCGCCGTCGACATGGGTCATCTGACCGCGGTTGAAGAATTTCACAATCGAATCCAGATCGGCTAGACCGATACCGGCGCCCGAGATATAGCGGCGAACGAATGCTTTCTCTCCAGTCAAGGTCGGAACGACTCCCTGACCGAATTGATTGACCGTCACGCCGCTCAATGCCGCAATCCCGCTTCGGTCGACGGGCGCCGCCGCAGCCGACTGCTGCAATTTGAGTAGCCTGGCTTTTTCCGCTTGAGCCGGCGCGACGTCTTCTATTGGCGCCGGGTCTGCCTGGGCGATGGACGACGACGCCGGCGTGGCAGCCTGTGGCGCTGGCGCGGCTGGCTGTGGCTCGGCGCCAACAGACGTGGGCGTCGCTGCTGGCGCGGGCGGCGCCGCCGTCGCAGGATTTGCGTCGAGCATGATCGGGCCGACAATGGCGCCGCCAGAACTGCCACCTCCGCCACCACCGCAAGCGGCCAGCGCGGCTGCCGCGACAGAGGACAGCGCCGTCGCCAAAATGGCTCTTCGGCCGGGTTGCCGAAGGTCGGCTTCCAACGCCGGACGCCCTTCGATCGGGCAGGCAAAACCCGGGAGGTCGTTGCGCGCTGCCATCAATAAGCTCCGGTCGAAGCCGGACCTGCTTGCGGCGCCAACCGGCAGACCGCATCGAAAGTGGCACCCGTTGTGTCGCTTGCGCCGTTTCGGCGGTCGATGACGGTCCGCGAATACGCCGATCGAAAACCGTCGCGCATGCCTTCATATCGAGAAATTTTGGTGAAGCGCGAAAGCATGTTGTTCTCCCATTGGTCTTTAACTGGCAACTCTCCAGTCTACGGGCGGGCATCGCCAAACCCGAATTTGCGAAACGTAACGCATTTGTAGTACGGCCATCGGGCGATCCGGCAGCCGATAGCGTAGGCAAACCGGTTGAAGGTGCCTCAGAAGTTCAGCAGCCGAATGCGGCCGACGCGTTTCCATGGGCAACCGGCTTTCGTGCGGCGATTTGCAAATGAAAACCATCGATGTAGGACGGCTTCGCTTCCACCGGCGATGTCTCTCGCGCACGGGGTTTCTCTGAATCCGCCCGGCACTTTGTCACGTATCGTCACGGCTGGCCTTCGATACGCAGGGTCAGCGCGAGACAAATTTCTACTTTTCAACCATCCGATCTTTGAGGTGACGCCCATGAATTTCTCGAGAAAACCCGTCCAGTTGTGCGTGCTCGCGTTTTGCGCAGCCGCCACATCGGGCGCGATGGCTTCGAGCCACCGCGAGGCACCGTCGATCGCGGGGATGCCCAAGGTCGATGCGACCGACTTCTACATGTTCCGTAGCTACGAGCCCGGGCGCGAGGCGTACACCACGCTGATCGCCAACTATCAGCCGCTGGAAAGCCCGCAGGCCGGTCCGAACTATTACGCGATGGATCCGAACGCGCTGTACGAGATTCATCTGGACACGACCGGCAACGGCTCCGAAGACCTGACATTTCAGTTCCGCTTCAAGAACACGCTTAAAGACATTCAGCTGCCTATCTCCGGCAAACAAGTGTCGATTCCGCTGATTCAGGCCGGCCAGATCAGTGCGCCCAATGGCGCCACCAGCAACCTGCGCGAAACCTTCACCCTGAACGTGGTGCGCGGCGACCGCCGTGCCGGCCTGGTGTCGCCGGTGGCGAGCGTGACCGGCGTGACGGAATTCGACAAGCCGACCGATAACATCGGCAACAAGACATTCGGCGGGCCTGACGGATACGCAGCCTATGCCGCGCAGCATATCTACAACGTGGTGGTGCCCGGCTGCACGCTGCCTGCCAAAGTGTTCGTCGGCCAGCGCGCGGACCCGTTCGCGGTGGCGCTCGGCCAAGTGTTCGACCTGATCAACCTCAACCCGCTCGGATCGACCAGCGCCAACCCCAATACGCTTGCTGGCAGCGGCGTCACGACCCTGGCGCTCGAAGTGCCGACGGCTTGTCTGGTCACGGCGACCAACCCGATTATCGGCGGCTGGACCACGGCCAGCGTTCGCCAGGGCCAGTTGATTGCAAGCCCGCCGAAAAGCGGCTACCAGACCACCACGCTCAACGGTGGTGCCTGGGCTCAGGTGTCGCGGCTTGGCATGCCCTTGGTCAACGAGCTGGTGATCGGCCTCAAGGACAAGGACAAGTTCAACAGCTCCAAGCCCAAGGACGACGGCCAATTTGCCACCTACGTGACCAATCCGACCTTGCCGGCGCTGATCCAGACGCTGTATCCGAGTGCCCCGGCGCCGACCAACTTCCCGCGCACCGACCTGGTCGCAGCGTTTCTCACCGGCGTCGCCGGCGTGAACCAGCCAGCGGGTGTCAAGGCCTCGGAAATGATGCGGCTGAACACCAGCATCGCGCCGACGCCCAAGGCCAGCCAGAACAATTTGGGTGTGCTGGCCGGTGACAACGCGGGCTTCCCGAACGGCCGACGGCCGGGCGACGATGTGGTCGACGCAGAGTTGCGGGTTGCAATGGGTGTACTGTGCGTTGCTACCGGTGATGCCGATGCGCTCAAGGTCGGTTGCAAGCCCGGCGACGCGCCTGCCGGTAGCGCCAAGTTGACCGACGGCGCCTTGCAGAGCCCCGATCAATTCCCCGCCGCTTTCCCCTACCTCAACTTGCCGCTGCCCGGCGCGCAATAAGGAGTTCGAATGAAACGCAACAAACTCAAGGCCCGGCATCTTCTCGCCGCGAGCGCAGCTGCGGCCACCCTGGCACTCGCTGCTTGCGGTGGCGGCGGCGGGGGCGGCGGCTTTCCGGTCGGCAGCCTGCCGATCGGCGGCGGCGGTTCGCCGGCGGCCGACGGCCAGATCGACGGCTTTATCGCCTACGTGAAGAGCCTGGTCGCCACTGCACCCGAAACCACCGAGGCGGTGGACGTGGCGCAGTACGACCCGCCACCGGTGTCGGATTCGCAGGAACCGATGGCGACCAACTAGCTATGTCGCTGCTGAAAAGCCGGATGAACGCCACGCCACACGGCGTGGCGTTTTTTATGGTGGCCGTGCTGTCCTGGTGCGCCACGCTGACCGTCCATGCGGCCCCGTTCGTGCCGACCGACGATGCGACCGTCGTCGAGCAGCTGCCAACGCTGGCGGCCTGGTCGCGCGACGAGCGGCGCCTGCGAGGTGCGCTTGCACGCCAGCCGCGCGACAGCCGCCTCGCCATCGAAGCAGCGCAGGGTTTGCTGCAACAAGCGCGCGCTCTAGGTGACGCGCGCTATGCCGGCCGGGCGATGGGCGTGCTCAAAGCCTGGGAGCCGATGAACGCCGACACGCCGCCACCGATACTGGTGATGCATGCCACGATCGCACAATATCTTCACGATTTCGATGGCGCCACGCGCAGCCTCAATTGGGCTTTGGCTGCCGATCCGCACGATGCACAAGCCTGGCTCACGCTCGCCACCATTCACCGCGTGCAAGGCGACTATGTGAAATCCGACGCCGCGTGTCGCGCGGTCGGCCAGCAAGGCCAGTCGCTCTATTCGACCGCCTGCCTTGCCGAAAACGCAGGTTTGCGTGGTGATTACGACACGGCACGCGCGGCTTTCCGGAACCTGCTCGCATCGCCTTTGCTGCGCGACCCACGCCAGTCCGCAACGCGCCAATGGCTCTGGGCAAGCGTCGCCGAGGTCGAAGAACTCGCCGGCCGACCGGCCGAAGCCGAAGCCGCCTATCGCCAGACCCGCGGTGCCGGCGAATCGACCTACGACGCTTTGGCGTACAGCGATTTTCTTTTGCATCAAAAGCGGCCGGCCGAAGTGCTGCCGCTGCTCGCCTCGGAGCCGGGCAGCGATGCGGTGCTTCTGCGTCGCGTGGTTGCCGAAGAGCGATTGGCTGCGCAGAAAAAAATGCCGCCGGGAAACCCGGACGCGTTGAAAAAGGATGTGGACGAGCTCGCCGCTCGCTTCGACGCCGCAGCACTTCGTCCCGGCGCAACCAGCGTGCACGGTCGCGAGCATGCGCTGTTCGCGCTCGACGTTCAGCACGATCCGCAGCGCGCGCTCGCGCTCGCAAGACAAAACGTGCAGCTTCAACGCGAGCCGATCGATCTGCTTGTTCTCGCGCGTGCGGCTGTGGCCGCAAATGACGCGCCCGCCCAGCGCGAAGTGGCAGCGCTGATGCAGAAAATCGGCCTGCAAGATGCGCGCGTGAAGGCCTTGCAATGACGCGCGATTTTCATTTGCCTTCCTTGTCGATGCTTGCGATCTCGCCATGGCTTCGATGTGTGGCCTTTGTCAGAGGCCTCATGACACTCGTCGTCCTTGCGCTCGCGAGCCTCGTCGCCGCGCCCGCGCATGCGCACAAGGCCAGCGATGCCTACCTTCAACTCTCACGCTCCGGCGACGACATCGCGCTGCGCTGGGACATTTCGCTGCGCGATTTGGACGCCGTGCTCGACCTCGACAGCAATGGCGACCGGCAACTGGACTGGGGCGAGCTTAAAACGCACCTGCCCGATATCCGTGCTTATGCCCTGCCGCGGCTGCAGATTCAGAACGACCAATGTCCACTCGCTGAAAGCCAGTCGCCCGCACTCGAAAAGCGCATCGACGGCACCTATCTCGTCTTCGAACTTCAGGCGCGCTGCAACAGGCTCGGCGACACGCTCTCGCTCGACTACCGCCTATTCGGTGACGTCGATCCGACCCATCGCGGTTTGCTTCGCATCGACGGCGGCGCCGGTGCGACGCCGGCGATCCAGTCGCTCGACCCGGCGGCGGGGCCGGTGCAAGTGGCGCTGTCGGGCGGAACAGGTTCGGCAACCGCACAAACGCCAGCCACTGATGGTTGGGCCTTTTTCCGCGACGGCGTTCACCACATCCTGATCGGCTACGACCACATCCTGTTTCTGATCTGCCTGGTGCTGCCCTCGGTGCTGCGGCGAAAACCCGGCGGTGGGTGGCAACCGGTGGAGAACTGGCATCAGGCGGTTTGGCCGATGGTCGCCATCGTGACCATGTTCACGATCGGCCATTCGATCACGCTGGCGCTTGCCGGGCTCCAGATCGTGACCCTGTCGCCGCGGATCGTCGAGCCTGCGATCGCAGTCACCATCATCCTCGCGGCGATCGACAACATCCGCCCTTTGCTGCGCGGCAAAAGGCGCGTGTTCACCTTTCTGTTCGGATTGATTCACGGCTTCGGCTTCGCGGGCGTGCTGGCCGAACTTGAATTGCCGACCGGCGGATTCGTCGCAGCGCTGCTCGAATTCAACCTCGGCGTCGAAGCGGGGCAACTGATCATCGTGAGCATCGCGCTCGCCGTGCTGCTTGCCGCGCGTTGGTGGAGCGCCTATCCGCGCGTGTTGCTGCGCGGTGGTTCGGGCTTTGCGATATCGATCGCGGCGCTGTGGTTCATCGAGCGCGTGTTCGACGTCAAGATATTGCCGGTGTGAGCGCAGTGCAAGCGGCAATTCAGCGTGAGATCAGGTTGAAATTGCTATATTATTGATAGCTGTCTGCACACGTCCAGTGGTCGTTTTAGCCACTTTTCTTATAAATTTGCACGACCCGAATCGGGCAGCAAAGCTCAGGCGTTGTAGGTCAGCGCCAGCCCGGGAACCGGCCATTCATCGATCGCAATCAAGCGCCCGCTGCCCGACAGCGTGACAAACGCGGTGCGAAGCCCGGGTCCGCCGAAGCAAAGGTTGGTGGTGTAGCGATCGGGCAATGGCACATGGCTGATCGTGCGGCCGTCGGGCGAAATAATGCTGATGCCGCCGTGGATCAAGGTCGCGACGCACATATTGCCGAATGCGTCGACAGCCATCGAATCGAAACGCTGATAATTCCCGCCCGGCGACGCCGCGATCATGCGCCCGCCATGCGGCGACGGCCATTCGTCCTTGCGCACCTGGCCAGGCGCAGTGATGTCGAAGGCCCAGAGCCGCGCCCCTTCGGTTTCGGCGTAGTACAGCGTTGCGCCGTCGGGCGACAGCGCGATGCCGTTGGGTGTCATCACCGGCCGCGCGACCACCTGCGCCGCGCTGCCGTCGGGCTGCGCGTAGAACACGCCGCCGCGGTCGATCTCGCGCTCGCGCACTTTGCCGAGGTCGGTGAAGTAGAAGCCGCCATGCGCGTCGAACACGATGTCGTTCGGCCCTTGCAACGCACCGTCCTCCACCGTGTCGTAGAGCCGGTCGAAGCGCCCGGTCGACAGATCGACCCGCTCGATCCGTCCGCCGGAATAGTCATCGGCCTGCGCGACCGGCCTTCTGAAGCCGTCGGCACCAACCGCCCAGCGAAAGCCGCCGTTGTTACAGACATACACCGCGCCATCCGGCCCGATCGCCGCACCATTCGGCCCGCCGCCGAGCTGAGCGACCACGCTGATCCGCCCGTCGGCTGCAACCCGGGTCAAGGTGCCGCGCGCGATTTCCACCAGCAGCACCGAACCGTCGGCCATCGCGACGGGGCCTTCGGGGAATTGAAGATTCGTGGCGAGTTCTCGGATTTTCATAGCGTCGGCCAGGTAGATGCGGGACGGCGCTCATTCTGTCCGATCAGACCGCGGTGCTCGGCACCACAGCTCGCTGCGCTGATCAGCTGAGGCCGACGAAGTGGCTTTCGATCAGGATCCGTCCTTCGTCGCTGAGGGCGAAGCGCAACGCCTTTGCCCGCGACATGCGGCTCACCTCCAATGCCCTGGAAAGCGATGCGTCCTCTTGCGCCACTTCAGCGCGCTCGACCGGCGCTGCCGCAGTCGCATCCTCACGGTAACCGTAGGTCACCGACACGCCGTCCAGATCCGCCAGCGGTTGCAGAAATGCGATGAACTCAGAGGCCGAAATCCCATCGACCTGAATGGCGCTCCAATGCTTGCAGAACGCTGATTTCGACGACGTGGCCTTGCCGCAATCGAAGACATCCAGATTCGCCCCGACCTGCGTGGGCGCGGGCGCGGGCGCCGGCGCAGGCGAATGGCTAGCTGCTTTGCGTGGATCGACGTGGTTCATGGTTCATGCATCCCGAGTTTGGTTGAAGCTCCGGCAGCGCCGTTTGCCTGAGGCGCTTGACGCCCTGGGCGCAAATGTATCTATTCGCAACAGGCTTGGGCTGTGTCAAAAAATGGCTTTGACCGGCAGACGCGATGACCGTGCAAAAGTGCGCATGCGGGGAGCAAGATGAGGGCTACCAGATTTGGGGGGGTGTGCGCGAAAAAGCGGTCAGTAGCTGGCGCTCTCGGTCCTTCGTGCTCGAACAGGCAAAGAAAGAAAGGAGGAACTTGCCGAACGCCGATGAGAGACATCAATCGCTGGCGGAGAGTGTGAGATTCGAACTCACGGACGGTTGCCCGTCGGCAGTTTTCAAGACTGCTGGTTTAAACCACTCACCCAACTCTCCGGATCGGCGCCGGTCTGGTCTTCGAGACGGCGCGGCATGCACGATTGAATTTTAGGCCGGCCGATCGCGGCTCAATCTCCCGGCAGAAAAATCTGCTGAAGATCGCTCAGGAAATCGAAACCCTTTTCGGTCGGCCAGACGCGGTGCAGGTCGCGCTCGACAAGGCCCTTTTTTTCGGCGGCGTCGAGGCCGCGCTGGATCGCAGTGATGGCGAGGCCGGTGCGCTCGCCGAACTGTGCGAGTGCGAAGCCGTCTTTCAATCGCAGCGCGTTGAGCATGAATTCGAACGGCAGATTGGCAAGCGCGACCTCGTTGCTTTGCGCAACCGCTTGCCCGGCCAGTGCCTGATCCATGTAGCGGGCGGGATCGCGAAATCGCACCTGCCGCACGACGCGGTGCGCGAACGTGAGCTTGCCGTGCGCGCCGGCGCCGATGCCGAGGTAGTCGCCGAACTGCCAGTAGTTCAAGTTGTGCGCGCAGCGGTGGCCGGAGCGCGCGTAGGCGGAAATTTCGTATCGACCGAGACCCGCCTCGGCGGTGCGCTCGGTGATGCGGTCGAGCATCGCGTAGGCGTCGTCGTCGGGTGGCAATGCGGGCGGGAATTTGGCGAAATAGGTATTCGGCTCGATCGTCAGGTGGTAGACCGAGAGATGCGGCGGATCGAGTGCCAACGCCTGGGTCAGGTCGGCGTCGAGCGCATCGAGTGTCTGGCCGGGCAGCGCGTACATCAGATCGAGATTGAAGGTGTCGAAAGCATCGGCGGCCTCTTCGACGGCGGCGATCGCCTGCGCACCGTCGTGCACCCGGCCGAGGGCCTTCAAATGGCCGTCGTTGAAGCTCTGCACGCCGACTGACAAACGCGTGATGCCGGCCGCGCGATACGCGCGAAAGCGCTCGCGCTCGAAGGTGCCGGGATTGGCTTCGAGCGTGATCTCGCAATCGGGCGCGAGCTTGAGGCGCGCGCGCAGATTGCCGATAAGCCGGTCGATCGCTTCAGGCGAGAACAAGCTCGGCGTGCCGCCGCCGATAAAAACCGTGTGCACCGTGCGGCCCCAGACCAGCGGCAGCGCGGCGTCGAGGTCGGCGACGAGCGCATCGAGGTAGCGCTGCTCGGGCAACGCAGCGCCACCCGATTGCCATTCGTGCGAGTTGAAATCGCAGTAGGGGCATTTGCGCAGACACCACGGCAGGTGGACGTAGAGCGACAGCGGCGGCAACGCCGCGAACTGCAGCGGGCCGGGCCGCATCTGGTGCAGCGCATCGTTCGCGTGCAGCGCACTGGCCGCGGGTGCGGATGCGGGTGCAGGCGCAATCGGAATGCTCACAGCCAGCGCTCGCGCATCAACGTGAGCATCGAGCGCGCCGCCTGGCCGCGATGGCTGAGCGCGTTTTTCTCATCGCTGGGCAACTGCGCGAAGGTCTTGCCCAGAGCCGGCAGAAACATCACCGGATCGAAGCCAAATCCGTTCTCGCCGATCGGCTCGCGCGTGATCTCGCCAACCGCGCGGCCGACAGCGATGAGCGGCTCGGGGTCATCGGCATGGCGCAGCGCGACCAGGGTGCTCACCAACGCAGCGCGGCGGTTGTCGACGTCGGCCATCTGCTCGAGCAGCGCACGTACGTTATTGGCATCGCCCTTGGGATAGCCGAAGCGGGTTGCGTAGAACGCGGTGGAAACGCCGGGCTCGCCGTCGAACGCATCGACGCACAGGCCAGCGTCGTCCGCAATCGCAGCCAGACCGCTCGCGGCCGCCGCATAACGGGCTTTGGCGAGGGCGTTTTCGACGAAGGTGTGGAACGGCTCTTCGGCCTCGGTAATGCCCAGCTCGCGCTGCGCGAGCAACTCGACACCGAGCGGCGCGAACAGTTCGCGCAACTCGACGAGCTTGCCGGCGTTGTTCGAGGCCAGAACCAGTTTCATATAAGAAAAGTGGCTAAAACGACCGATGGATGTGCGCAGACAGCTACTTTTTTGATAGCATTGCCTGGGTTTGCAAGTCGATCAGTTCGCCGATGCCCTTCTCTGCGAGGCCGAGCAGCGCGTTCATCTCGTTGCGCGAAAAGGCCGCGCCTTCGGCTGTGCCCTGCACTTCGACGTAATGGCCGGCGCCGGTCATCACGACGTTCATGTCGGTGTCGCAGGCCGAGTCTTCGGTGTATTCGAGGTCGAGCAGCGGCGTGCCCGAGACGATGCCGACCGAGATCGCGGCGACATGGCTTTTGATTGGCGAGGCGGCGAGTTTGCCGCTCGCGAGCAATGTGGCAACCGCCTCCTGCGCGGCAACGAAAGCGCCGGTGATCGCCGCGGTGCGGGTGCCGCCGTCGGCTTGCAACACATCGCAGTCGAGATGAATGGTGCGCTCGCCGAGTGCAGCCAGATCGAATACGGCGCGCATCGAGCGGCCGATCAAGCGCTGGATTTCCTGCGTGCGGCCGCTCTGCTTACCGCGCGCGGCCTCCCGGTCGCTGCGCGTGTGGGTGGCACGCGGCAGCATGCCGTACTCGGCTGTGACCCAGCCTTCGCCACTGCCGCGCTTGTGCGGCGGAACCTTCTCTTCGACCGAGGCGGTGCACAGAACGCGGGTCTGGCCGAACTCGATCAGCACCGAACCCTCGGCATGGATGGTGAAGCCGCGCGCGATACGCACCGGGCGCAACTGATCGGGTGCGCGGCCGGCGCTGCGGATGAATTGAGGCATGTCGTTTTGCTTGTGTAGAAAGGTGGCCGATGCAGGGACGTGATCGCGGACTACGACCAATCCGGTCGCCGAGCCCGCGTCAGCCCTTGCGCTCGGCCGAGCGGCGAATCGCCTCGTTGATCTCGGCGATCGAACGCTCGATCGCATCGTCGTCGAGGTCGTCGATTTCATCGACAGGAATGCCGGCCTGGATGGTCGAGGCGAACACGTCGTCGCTGATATCGTCGGTGGAAATGCTGCGGTCGTCGGGTGCGGCGGGCGTTTCCCATTCGAGCGCGATGAGGGTCACGTTGTCGCTTTGCGAGCCGCCCTTGCGCAGCGCCATTTCGGCCAGGTCGGGCACCGAATCGGAAACTCGCCGCGTGCTCAGCGCCCGCACGATCTGCGCGTCGTCCAGAACACCCCAGAGGCCGTCGGAGCACAGCATGATCCTGTCCCCCTGCTGCAACGTCAGCGGTGCGGAAACATCGAATACCGGCACCGTCGGCGAACCCAGGCAGGTCAGCAGCAGATTGCGGTTGATCATGTCCGGGCCCAGATGCTGCGGCGGACGCTCGGCTTGCGAATGGTCGCGCGTGCGCACCAGCAGCTCGCCGTCGCGCACCACATACAGGCGTGAATCGCCGCAGTGGATCCAGCTTGCAGTCGTTCCCTGCACCACGGCAGCGACGACGGTGGTGCGCGGCGTGTCCAGCATCGCCTTGTTGCCGGCGTACTTCATGATCTGGGTGTGCGCGGCCATCACCGAGGCAGTCAGGAAGTTCTTCACGTCCTTGACCAATGGCCGCGCTTCGCGCTGGTAGAGCGCCGAAATCGTTTGCAGCGCGAGCTGCGCCGCGACTTCGCCTTCGGGATGCCCGCCCATGCCATCAGCCAGAACGAAAAGACCGGACTCGCGGGTGTAGCAATAACCCATGCGGTCTTCGTTTTTGAGCCGCCCGCCCTTGCGGCTTACCTGAAATATCGAGAACTTCATCCGGGCCGGGTGGTCGGTGCAGCCGCTTTGGGCATGCTTTTCTTTTCAGGTGAGCGCATGTTGTCGAGTTGAAGGCGGACTTTTTCGCCGACGGTGAGCTTGGTGTAGCGGCGCTCGCCTTCGCGACTCAATTCCTTTTGCAATGCAAAGACCGACTGGGGCCGCGACAACGGATCGAGCGACATGCACCATTCGACCACTTCGATCATGTTGTCGGAATAGACCCCGCGCAGGCGCGAGAGCGAAAGCCCGAGCTTGTCCTTCTCGATGCGCTGCGGCGCGTCGTTGGGCGGGTAGCCCTGCATGCAGGCGTAGATGCAAGCGCCGATCGCGTAGATGTCGGTCCAAGGGCCCATCGACGAATCGCGCCGATACATCTCGGGCGCCGCGAATCCGGGCGTGTACATCGGCCGGATGAAGTTTCCTTCTTTGGACAAGACCTCGCGCGCGGCGCCGAAATCGATCATCACCGCGCGGTCTTCGTTGGTGACGAAAATGTTGGCTGGCTTGATGTCCAGGTGCAGCATCTTGTGCTGGTGCACGATGCGAAGCCCGCGCAGGATTTCGTCGAACAGCGAACGAATGGTCGATTCGCGAAACACCTTCTGCTTTTTGAGGTCGCGCGCGGTGACGACGAAGTCCTGCAAGGTCGCGCCTTCCAGGTAATTCATCACCATGTAGACGGTTTCGTTTTCGCGAAAGAAATTGAGCACGCTCACGACCGAGGCGTGAGAGATTTGCGCCAGCGAGCGGCCTTCTTCAAAGAAGCTTTTCAGGCCCAATCTGTAGAGCGAAAGTTTCTCTGGCGGCACGACCGGAGTGAGCTCGCCAGTCCCGCGCGAAGCCAGTGACGACGGAAGGTATTCCTTGATCGCGACCTGCTGGCCGTTCGGATCGAGCGCGAGGTACACAACACCGAAACCACCGGCCGAAAGACGCCGCACGACGCGATAACCACCTATCGTCGTGTCGGGCAGCAGCGGCGACGGTTTGAGCTTTGACATAATTCGAGTGAAGTGCCGCGGACGTTCGTGCGGCAACCCATGCGGCAATCAAGGCCACACCTACTGCGGCGAATGCTGCGTTGCCGCAACCCTTCGACAAGATCCAGAACCCCAGCGAGAAGCGATGGCAGTTTACAGCATGACCGGTTATGCAAGCGGTCAAAGCACGGGCCCTGGGGACACTTCGCAGACCGAGGAAAAAGCGGCGGCGTCCGCGCGCATCGGGGTTGAAATCCGCTCCGTCAATGGCCGCTTTCTCGACCTCTCTTTCAAGCTGCCCGACGAGGCCAGGCCGTACGAGAGCGAGTTGCGCGAACTGCTGTCCGGCCGGCTCAAACGCGGCAAGGTCGAAATGCGCGTGTCCCTCCAGGATGCATCGCGCACGGGCATCGCCGAGCCTTCGGTGCGCTTGCTGCAGCGACTCAATGGCGCACAGGACGCCATCCGCGCCTGGCTGCCGGACGCGGGTCCGCTGAGCGTCGCCGAGGTAATTCGCCTGGCGGAAAGCGGGCAAAACCCCATGGGCGATTCGCATCACGCGTTGCTTGCGTTGACACGTGATGTGGTCGATCAGCTGCTCGAAGCCAGACGACGCGAAGGCGAGCGCCTGGCTGCCACACTGCGCGAATGCGTCGCGCAGTTGCGCGCGCTCGTCGAAAAAGCGACGCCGTTGGTGCCGCAATTGGTCGCCCAGCAACGCGCCCGTTTTCTGGAGCGTTGGCAAGAAGCAATGGGCCTGACTGAAAATGCACCACCCGAAAGCGCACAAGAGCGCGCAATGTCCGAAGCCACAGCGTTCGCAATTCGCATCGATGTGGCCGAGGAACTGGTGCGATTGCGCTCGCACCTGGACGAAATTGCCCGCCTGCTTGACCAAGGCGCCGAAGTGGGCAAGCGGCTCGACTTTCTGATTCAGGAACTGCACCGCGAAGCCAATACGCTCGGCTCAAAATCGGCGGCACTCGAAATGACCCATATCGGCGTGGACATGAAAGTGCTGATCGAGCAGATGCGCGAACAGGTTCAGAACATCGAATGAACCGCATGCATTGCCGTTCCTGTTTGCAATAGGGCCCAGCTTGGACTATCCCGGCAATATTTTCGTGGTGGCAGCGCCGAGCGGCGCGGGAAAGTCGAGCCTGGTCAAGGCGCTCATGGAGCTCGACTCGGCGGTGCATCCATCGGTTTCGCACACCACCCGGCCGCCTCGCGGGCAGGAAAACCACGGGCGCGAGTATTTTTTCACGTCCGACGGCGAGTTCGATGCCATGGTCGCAGCCGACGGCTTTGTCGAGTGGGCGCATGTGCATGGTCGTCGCTATGGCACCTCGAAGAAAGCCATCGAGGAGCGGATCGCCCAAGGCGCCGATGTGATCCTCGAGATCGATTTTCAAGGCGCGCTGCAAATTCGGCGCGCCTTCGCCAATGCCGTGCTGATATTTATCCTGCCGCCGAGCTGGGAAGAACTGCGCGCGCGGCTCGAACGCCGTGGTGAAGACTCGGCTGCCGTGATCGCGCTGCGAATGCAGAACGCTGCACAGGAGATGGCGCGCGCTTGCGAATTCGACTTCGTTATAATCAACGAGCTATTTGACCGCGCTCTGTTCGACCTGAAAGCGATTGTTCACGCGCAACGATTGAAGTTTTCTGCACAGCGCAGGGCACGCGCCGGAATATTTTCGGCACTCAACATTCCCTGATTTGCGAATTACGTGCGCGCGCGGCATGGCTTGGCAAGTCCTTTGACATTTCCTCTTCATTCTCAAGAAATCATCATGGCCCGTATCACTGTCGAAGACTGCCTCGAGCAGATTCCGAATCGTTTTCAGCTTGTTTTAGCCGCCACTTACCGTGCACGCATGTTGAGCCAGGGACACGCGCCCAAAATCGAGAGCAAGAACAAGCCGGCCGTGACCGCATTGCGCGAAATTGCGGCGGGCAAGGTCGGGCTCGAAATGCTCAAAAAAGTACCTGGCTGAACCTTTCTGCTCCGACCGCACGCGCATTCGACGCGTGGGGCCCAAGACACAAAAAAAGCACCGCGAGCGGTGCTTTTCTGCTTTTGGGCTCAACGAATTCGCGACCGCGCTAAAGTGATACCAATGAGCGCGGTCGTCAAGCCCAAGTCGAGTATCCATTCCGGAGAAAGGGTGGGGAACAAGTCTGTTCTCAACGCGGCCGCTTCCAGTTTTGCCGCGCTGACCTCCCGACTCGACTATTTGAGCAGCGACGACGCCGAATTGGTGCGCAAGGCCTACCGATTTGCCGACGAAGCGCACCTGGGGCAATTGCGGAACAGCGGCGAGCCCTACATCACGCATCCGATTGCGGTGGCGGCTCAGTGTGCCGAATGGAAGCTCGATGCGCAGGCCTTGATGGCGGCACTTTTGCACGACGCGATCGAAGACTGCGGCGTGACCAAGCCCGAACTGATCGAGCGTTTCGGCGCGCCGGTGGCCGAATTGGTCGACGGGCTGACCAAGCTCGACAAGCTGCAGTTCAATACACGCGAGGAAAACCAGGCCGAATCGTTCCGCAAGATGCTGCTGGCGATGGCGCGCGATGTGCGCGTGATCCTGATCAAGCTCGCAGACCGCACGCACAACATGCGAACCCTGTCCGACGTGCCGCGCGAGAAGTGGTCGCGGGTGTCCAGCGAAACGCTCGACATCTATGCCCCGATTGCGCATCGACTGGGCTTGAACCAGACCTATCGCGAGTTGCAGGAACTGTCGTTTCGCCATTTGCGACCCTGGCGCCATGCAATTCTGGCGAAAGCGGTCGGAAAATCCCGCGGGCGTCGGCGCGATCTGATCCAGAAGGTGCAACGCGAGATCGAAACCGCATTCGCCGCATCGGGCATGGCCATCCGCATCGCGGGCCGGGAAAAGACGCTCTATTCCATCTATCGCAAGATGGAAGACAAGCACTTGAGCTTTGCGCAAGTGACCGATGTCTACGGCTTTCGGTTGATCGTTCCGAGCGTGATCGATTGCTACACGGCGCTCGGTGTGCTGCATCAGACCTACAAGCCGCTGCCCGGCCGGTTCAAGGACCACATCGCGATCGCCAAGGTCAACGGTTACCAGTCGCTGCACACCACGCTCGCAGGCCCTTCGGGCGTGAGCGTCGAGTTCCAGGTGCGCACCGAGGCGATGCATGTGGTGGCCGATTCCGGCGTCGCGGCCCACTGGCTCTACAAGGCGGCATTGCCGAATGCCGGCGCCGGGGATCGCCTCGGCACGCAATGGCTTCAATCGCTGCTCGACATCCAGAACGAAACGCGCGATGCGACCGAATTCTGGGACCACGTCAAGGTCGATCTCTTTCCCGATGCGGTCTACGTTTTCACGCCCAAAACCGAAATCCTGGCGATGCCGCGCGGTGCGACGGTGGTCGATTTCGCCTATGCCATTCATACCAACATCGGCGACCACACCTCGGCCGCACGGATCAACGGCGACCAGGTGCCGCTGCGCACCGAGTTGAAAAACGGTGACGTGGTCGAGGTCATCACATCGCCCGCTTCGAGCCCGAATCCGGCGTGGCTCGGCTTCGTTCGAACCGCGCGCGCGCGTTCCAAAATTCGCCATCACCTGAAGACGCTGGCGCAGGCAGAGTCGGAAAGCCTCGGCGAGAAGCTGCTGACTCAGGCCCTGCGCGCCGAGGGCCTTCGCCGGCTACCCGACCAGAGTCCCGAATACCAGCCGATTTGGGACAAGTTGCTGCGCTTCACCGGCAGCCGCAACCGCGCCGAATTGCTGACCGACATAGGGCTGGGCAAGCGCATCGCGAGCATCGTTGCCAAGCGCCTGATGGCGCTGCTCGCCGATCTGGGCCAGAAACCCGACGCGTTGCTGCTCAGCCTGGAGCGCTTCTCGGCCCACGAGTCGATCTCTCAAGGTGCTGTCACGCTCGACGGGAGCGAGAACTCGTCGGTGCGCTTCGCCTCGTGTTGCCGCCCCATACCGGGCGATCCGATCGTCGGTTATCTGGGTCACGGCGAAGGGCTCGTGGTGCACGTGCAGCAATGCGGTGTTGCCGAGCGCTTGCGGCACCGGGACAGCGAACGCTTCTTCGCTGTCGACTGGTCCGACGAGCCGACCCGCCCTTTCGAGACGGCTCTCGTGGTGACAGTGCGCAACGGCAAGGGGGTGCTCGCGCGCGTGGCTGCCACCCTCTCGGGCAACGAAGCCGACATCATCCACCTGGAGATGGCCGATGAAAGCCGCCAGGATCTGACGGACCTGCGCTTCGTCATTGCCGTGCGCGATACGGCGCAACTGGATTCGGTGCTGCGCGCGATCCGGCACACGCCCGCGGTGCTGGCTGCAACACGAGTCGTTCCTTCGGTTTAACGGGCGTCCGGCTCAGGTGCCGGGTAGCTGACCTCGATGATCTCGATGGTCTGCACGCCGCCGGGTGTGCGCAGTTGCACCGAATCGCCCTCTCGCGCCTTCAGAAGCGCGCGTGCGACCGGTGAAATCCAGCTGATTTCGGCGCTGGCGCTATCGGATTCGTCCACACCCTTGATTGTCACTTCGCGCTCCTGCCGGTCGTGGTCGACATAGCGCACGGTCGCGCCGAAAAAAATCTGGTCGCCGCCATGGTGAACCGATGGATCGACCGGATGCGCGATCTCGAGCCTGCGCGTCAAAAACCTGATTCTCCGGTCGATTTCGCGCAGGCGCTTCTTGCCGTAGAGGTAGTCGCCGTTCTCCGAACGGTCGCCGTTTTTCGCCGCCCAGTGAACGGTTTCAACGATCTTCGGCCGCTCGTTGTCCATCAGTTCTAGCAGCTCCGCTCGCAGGCGCGCCAATCCTTGCGGGGTGATGTAGTTCTTGCCGCCCTCGGGCAACGCGACCGCCGGCGCGGTCAGTTCGTCGTCGTCCGCGTTATCGGCGTCCGATTCGCGGGTGAAAGCCTTGTTCATGCAGCGACCTCAGGAGTGCTCGTGTTCACAGCGCCATCTTCGCACCGCGTCGCGCTACGTTCAGTGCCCCAGTCAGGTCGAAAAATTGCTATAACAATAATAGCTGTCTGCGCACGTGCAGCGGTCTTCTCAGCCACTTTTCTCTTAAAATTCAACCGCGCGTCAAACGCAGCCCGGCATCGACCAGCAGCACCTCGCCCGTGGTCTTGGCCGCTCCCGCACCGAGCCACCAGGCCGCTTCGGCAATGTCGTCGGGCGACATCACCGCATCGAGTGCCGCGCGGGCCTTGTAACCCTCGACAGTCTGCGCGTAGCGTTTCTCGCCCAGGCCTTGCTGAAGCCAGGGCGTTTCGACCAGCCCCGGCGCAATCGCATTGACGCGAATCGCCGGGCCCAGCGACCGCGCCAATCCAGCCGTGAGTGCGTTCAGGGCGCCTTTGCTGGCCATGTAGGCGAGCGACGAGCCAACGCCCATGCTGCCCGCGATCGAAGAAATATTGACGATGCCTGCGCCGGCGTTCAGCGCCAGCATCGGCGCGAGCGCGCGGCTCATCTGGTAGGCGCCGATCACGTTCACCGCGTAGATTTTTTGAAAGTCGTCCGCATCGAGTCCACCGAGATTTTTCAGCGCCACGAACTTCGTCGCGCCGGCGTTGTTGACCAGCACGTCGGCACGACCGAAGCGTGACTGGACCTCGGCCGCCAGCCGGCGGCAATCGGCGTCGGACGACACATCGGCTTTGACCACGTCCGCATCGACGCCGAGCGCCCGGCATTCCGCAGCAACTGCCTCGGCCGGCGCCGTGTCACGCGAGCAATTGACAAGCACGTTCCAGCCCCGACTCGCGTACAAGCGCGCCGTGGCCGCGCCGATTCCCGAAGATGAGCCGGTGACGATGCAGACCTTGCGTTCAGTCATGGGGGTGATTCCGTTGATTCCGGTTTGCGTGGACGTCAAATTGCTATGTTTTTGGTAGCTGTTTTCGTACGTCCAGTATGCGTTTCAGGCCTTCTTGCCCTAAATAGCTGATCGCTGCGCGGAGTTCCGATGAAGCCGCGATGCGAGCGCCTTACCGATGCCATAAGGCCCAACAAAAACGGCCTGACGCGTGAGCGTCAGGCCGTTGATGATGCAAACAAAATGTGGTGCGGCTGGCAGGAATTGAACCCACGACCCCTTGGTTCGTAGCCAAGTACTCTATCCAACTGAGCTACAGCCGCGCAGCCCCCGATTATACAGGCGGCAAGCGTTCGGCTCGCTTGCATAAGTGCTGGTTCTGGTAGGCCGTGCTGGACTTGAACCAGCGACCGACGGATTATGAGTCCGCTGCTCTAACCAACTGAGCTAACGGCCCACGCTGATGCGATTTTAGCGGCGCGCCGGCACCGCTACTTGCGATGGCTCAGCGCATTGCTGACCAGTCGGGAAGTGATGTCGACGATCTGGATCATCCGGTTGTAGGGCATTCGCGTCGGTCCGATCACGCCGAGCGTTCCGACGACCTCGCCGTTGACTTCGTAGCGGGTGCTGACGACCGACAACTCACCGATCGGCACCAGTTGGCTTTCGCCTCCGATGTAGATGCGCACGCCCGCTGCCTGGCTCGATACGTCCAGAAGCCGCATCAACTGTGCCTTCTGCTCGAACAAGTCGAAAGCGCGCCGCAACTGATCCATGTCGCTCGAAAAATCGGTCACGGCCAGCAAGTTGCGCTCGCCTGCCACGACCACCTCGTCCTCGCTTTCGTCGAGCACCTCGGCACTGACCTCGACGGCGGCCTGCATCAGCGCCGCGATTTCGCCTCGCAGCTTTTCCATTTCAGACTTGAGCCGGTCACGCACCTGCTCGATCGACAAGCCCGCATAGTTCGAATTGATGTAGTTCGACGCTTCAACGAGCTGCGCTTGGGAATAGTCGGTATCGGGAAAGATCACCCGGTTTTGAACATCGCCGTCGGGCGAGACGATGATCACCAGCAAACGCCTGTCGGACAAACGCAAAAATTCGATGTGCCTGAACACCGATGCCCTGCGCGGCGCCATCACGACGCCCACGAACTGCGACAAGCTCGACAGCAGATGGGCCGCATTCGCGATCACTTTTTGTGGCTGGTCGGGCGCCAGGCTTTGCGGCGCGAGTTCGCCGTGCTGCGACGTCAGCATCGTGTCGACGAAAAGGCGATAACCGCGTGCCGTTGGAATTCGTCCGGCCGAAGTGTGAGGGCTGGTGATCAAACCCAGTTCCTCCAGGTCCGACATCACGTTGCGAATGGTCGCCGGGGACAGTTCCAGCCCGGACGCCCGCGACAACGTGCGGGACCCCACCGGTTGCCCCTCGGTGATATACCGCTCGACCAGTGTCTTGAGCAGCAGCCGGGCGCGGTCGTCGAGCATCGACTTATTTTAGTGATGTAATTTGCAGATGACTTCCCGCTTCGCCCACGTCGCGCTCATCGGCAGATACCCGAGCAGTGGCCGCAGCCAGGGCGGCAGCTTGCAAGACTCGATCGAGGCGATCGCCGGCTTTCTAGGCTCGCAAGGTTGTCGAGTTTCGATCGCGCAGCTGGAAAACGGCAGCGAGACGGAAGACGCGCCTCAATTGAGCACACGATGGCCCACGCTTACGGTCCCGCAGATCGGCGCGCAGTGCGACCTCGGACTGGTCGTCGGCGGCGACGGAACGATGCTTGGCATCGGCAGGCAACTGGCGCAATTCAACCTGCCGCTGATCGGCATCAACCATGGCCGACTCGGATTCGTCACCGATATCCGGCTCGAGAACTACGAAGCCGTTTTGACGCCGATGCTGGCCGGCGAATTCGAGGAGGAGCATCGCTCCCTGATGCATGGGCAAGTGATGCGCGAGGGACGGTGCGTATTCGATGCGCTGGCCATGAACGATGTGGTCGTCAACCGGGGCGCGACTTCGGGAATGGTCGAGCTGCGGGTTTCGGTGGGGCATCACTTCGTTGCCAATCAGCGTGCCGATGGTTTGATCATCGCCTCGCCCACTGGCTCGACCGCCTATGCGCTGTCGGCCGGCGGACCGTTGCTGCATCCTGCCATTCCGGGCTGGGTGCTGGTGCCGATCGCACCGCACACCCTCTCGAACCGGCCGATCGTGCTGCCCGATGCCGACGAAATTTCGATCGAGCTGGTTGCCGGCCGCGATGCCAGCGCCAATTTCGATATGCAATCCCTTGCCTCGCTGACGCTCGGCGATCGCATCGTGGTGAGGCGTTCAGAGCTTCGCGTGCGCTTTCTGCATCCAACGGGTTGGAGCTACTTCGACACCTTGCGAAGGAAGCTCCACTGGAATGAAGGCGGCTCCTGAGATGTGCGCGACGCCGCCCATGCGCGCTTACGTGCACTCACCGAGCGCATTTCTCGCAACGCGCGGAGCAATTTGAAGTGGCGCTGCGTCGGATTGCCCTGCGCGACTATGTGATCGTGCGCGAACTCGAACTCGACCTGTCGCATGGCTTCACGGTTCTTACCGGCGAGACGGGCGCCGGCAAGTCGATTCTGATCGACGCCTTGCAACTCGCACTCGGCAGCCGCGCCGATTCGGCCTTCGTGCGAGAAGGCGCCGATCGGCTGGAGGTGAGCGTGGAGTTCGACGCCGAATCCCCATCGGGCAGCCCGCGCCACTCGCCCGATGAATGGCTCAACGATTGGCTCGACGCCGGCGGCTTCGCCCGCTCAGAATTTCTGCTGCTACGGCGCACCGTCGACGCGCAAGGTCGCAGCCGGGGCTGGATCAACGGCAGCCCGGCTACCGCCGCACAGCTGCGCGAACTGGGCGACCAACTGATCGATATTCATGGCCAGCACGCTTGGCAAAGCCTGACTCGGCCCGCTGCCGTGCGGGACCTGCTCGATGCCTACGCCGGGATCGCACCAGGCCCCATGGCGACGTCATGGCAAATGTGGCGCGATGCAATCCAGACGCTCGCGCGCGCTCGCTCGACGCAGGACGCCGCGCAGCGTGATCGCGAACGGCTTCAATGGCAGATTGCCGAGCTGATGAAACTCGCGCCCGGTGCCGACGAATGGGATGAGCTCTCGGCAAATCACACACGCGCAGCCAATGCGCAAGCGCTGATCGAAGCGGCGGAAGGCGCACGCGCTGCGCTGGAGGACGATGAAGGAAGCGCGGCTGCGGCACTCGCGCGCGCGCATGCGCTGCTCGAGAACGCCGAGCGGATCGAGCCCGAGTTCGTTGCCTTAAGCGAGATTCTGGCCTCGAGCCTTGCGCAGATGACCGACGCGGCGCACTCGCTTCACGCCTATCTACGGCGAACCGATATCGATCCAACGCATCTGGCCGCACTCGACGAGCGAATGGGTGCATGGGTATCGATGGCCCGCCGATACAAGCGCGCACCTGCCGAGCTGCCGGTGTTGCTCGCGCTTTGGCAGTCGGAGCTCGCTGCGCTCGATGCGGCTTTCGACCTGGAACAGCTAGAGCAGGCCGAAAAGGCAGCGCTCGAACGCTATATCGATGACGCAAAAAAAGTCGCCAAACTGCGCCGGCAGGCGGCGCCGCGGCTTTCACAGGCGGTCACCGGGGCGATGCAGCAGCTCGGCATGAAGGGCGGCATCTTCAAAATAGCGCTCCAGGCGCTGGCCGAACCCGCGAGTCATGGGCTGGACGACATCGCATTTCTGGTCAGCGGCCACCCCGGGGCCACACCACGGGCGATCGGCAAGGTCGCTTCGGGCGGCGAGTTGTCCCGCATCGCGCTCGCGATCGCGGTGACGACCAGCCAGCTCGGCCAGGCGCAGACGCTCATCTTCGACGAAGTCGATTCCGGTGTCGGTGGCGCGGTGGCCGAAGCCGTCGGACGGCTGATGCGTCGCCTGGGCCACGACCGGCAGGTGCTGGCGGTGACGCACCTGCCGCAGGTAGCGGCCAATGCCGACCAGCATCTGGTGGTGGCCAAAGCGCAAGCGAGAGCTACCTCCGCCGACACGCCGAACATTCAAAGCGGTGTTGCAGCATTGGACGGCGAGGCCAGGGCCCGCGAGATCGCGAGGATGCTCGGCGGCGAACGCATTTCGGAAACGACGATGGCGCATGCGCGCGAGATGCTCGGTACGCCGCTCGCGGAGCGCGCTTGAGCCCCGCCGCCGACCCCGAAAGTTCGAGATGAGTGTCATGGCCCCGGTCGAACTCGAAATTGTTTTGATCACCGGCATGTCCGGCTCGGGGAAATCGGTCGCGCTGCATGCGCTCGAAGACGCGGGCCACTACTGCGTCGACAACCTGCCGCCCGAATTGCTGATGCCATTCATCTCGCTGCAGCAATCGCGCGGGGCTTCGCGCGTCGCCATTGCCATGGACGTGCGCAGTGGCGAGTCGCTGGCGCAAGTTCCGATGCAACTCGAAGCTTTGAGATCGGCCGGCACGTCGTTGCGCTCGCTGTTTCTCGACGCCACCACCGACGCATTGCTGCGCCGCTATTCGGAGACCCGGCGGCGCCATCCGCTGTCGAGCAGCGACAACGCGACCGATGCACACGAGCCGCAAAGGGCATTGGTCCAGGCCATCGAGCTCGAGCGCGAACTGCTCGCCGACTTGCGCGATGGCGCCGACGTCATCGACACCAGCATCATTCGCCCCGCGCAATTGCAGAGCTACTTGAAAACGCTGATTTCCGCGCCGCGCAGTCCGTTGACTTTGGTCTTCGAATCGTTCGCCTTCAAGCGCGGCGTGCCGCTCGATGCCGACTACGTGTTCGATGTCCGGATGCTTCCGAATCCGCACTACGAGCCCGAGCTGCGCAAATTGACGGGGCGCGATGCCGCGGTCATCGAGTGGCTGCGCCGGCATGAGGACGTGGCGCGCATGTTCAGCGACATCGAATCTTTTCTCTCGCGATGGCTCGATGCGCTCGCCCGCGATCACCGCAGCTATGTGACCGTGGCCATCGGATGCACGGGTGGCCAGCACCGATCGGTATTTCTGGTGGAACAACTCGCGCACAGGTTCGCATCGCGCTGGGCTGCCCTGACGCGGCATCGTGAGCTCGATTCGATGTAACTCTGCGATTCAGCTGCTTTGCTCGAGCAGACGACGCACCGGCGCGGGCAACCCAAGCGAGGACCATTGGGACTGCCCGAACCACTGGCCGCTCGGCGTCAACGATCGTGCTTTGCCGAATTCGACCCGGACCGGATGCAGATGCAGATCCTTGTGCGTCAGCACATGCTTGAACACCGCACCGTCCTGCGCGGCATCGCGCAAGCGAGACGGAAGTGCCTCGAGCAATGCAGCGCGGTCTGCATACACGGGCATCGCGTAAAGGCCAGCCCAGATCCCGCGCGACGGCCGCTTTTCGAGCCAAATCCTGCCGCGCGAATCGCTAGCCTGCAGCAACCACCAGGATTCGGCGCTGCGACGCAGCTTGCGCGTTTTCACGGGATAGCGTTCAGGAGCGCCTTCGATCCGGGCGCGGCAAGAATCCGCCACTGGACACAAGAGGCACGCAGGTCGTCGCGGCAAACAAACCGTGGCGCCCAGATCCATCAAACCTTGCGTGTAGCGAGCGATGCGCTCGGGATCGTCCTCCGGTGGCAGCAAGTCGGTCGCGTTTTGCCACAGCGCGCGCTCATTGGCCGCAACCGCAAGATCGGCTGAAACGCCGAGCACTCGGGTCAACACGCGTTTGACATTGCCATCGAGAATCGCGACCCGCTCGCCAAAGCAGAAAGCAGCGATTGCCGCAGCAGTCGATTTACCGATGCCCGGCAAGCTGATCAGTTGGGCGGCGGCGGCCGGAAAGACGCCATCGAAACGCAATACCACCTCCTGCGCGCAGCGGTGCATGTTGCGAGCCCGACTGTAATAACCGAGACCACTCCACAGCCCCATGACCTCGTCTTCCGGCGCCGCGGCGAGCGCGGCCACATCCGGGAATCGCGCGATGAATCGCTCGAAATAGTCGCGCACCGTCGCAACCTGAGTCTGCTGCAACATGATTTCCGACAGCCAAACCCGATAGGGGTCGCGCGTGTTCTGCCATGGCAACCCGTCGCGGCCATGGCTCTGCTGCCAGGACGCAACGCGTGTGGAAAACGTCGGTACCAACCCGGGCAGCACTGACGCGGCGAAAGAGGCAGAAAGAGCGGGAGGGGCCGCCTCAGGCCGCACTGAGTTCGCTCTGCGCTGCCGATACGCTGGGCGCCTCGTGGCTGACTAGCAGCAAGGTCAGTTCGCTGAGCCGGCGCTTCAACTCTTCGAGTTCCGACTCCTGCCCGGCGAGTTCCGCCAGACGTTCGTCGAGTGTTCCGCCGGCGGACTGGATCCGCTCGACGGCCTCGATGCGCTTGGCAAAATTGCGCCGACGTTCCTTCAGCTGCGTCTCGAGTTGCGCCACCGCGCCTTTGCTCCAGGCTTCGACTTCGGCCATCGCAGCTTCGTTGACAGCCCGCAAACGGCTGCCGAGCGCGCGAACCAGTTTGTCGCAAAACTCGGGTTGCGCGAGCTTAAGCATGTTGCCCACGCCCAGATAGTGAATGTGGCTCTCTTCGATCTGACTCAATTGCGTTTCGAAGCTCGACAGATCGGGTTGCAACGGCGCTTTCAGAGTAAAGCCGAACTCCGCATTGAGTTGCCTGAAAGTGGCGTTCAGCATGGATTGAATCTCAGCGGCCGTGCTTTGTACTTCACGCAGGTTCTGACGCAATGAATCGAAGGTTTCAGCGTAGACCTTGCGCAGACTGAACTTGATGCCCGGGCGCTTCAGCGCGGCAGCGAGCCGGCCCATATCGCCTTTCAGCGCAGTGCCGCCCAGGACGGCGAAAACTTCGCGAAGCAGCTTGCCCTGGATCGAACGCAACGCGGTGATGCGGGTCGCGCTGCTTTCGAATTCAGTTTGTTCGTGTTCGATCCGGGTTCGCATGTGGCGAATTACCGAAACATTCTTGCCGCGCAGGCCCCGTAGTTCGAGGGCCTGCTCGGAAAGATCGCGCTTGCGCACGCCGAGAATGCGCTCGGCCTCGGTTCGAAGCGCCGCGACACCCGATTCGACAGCCAGCCGCAGCATGGTCTCGCGCTTGCCGAGAATCCCTTCGCCCAAAGCCGCTTCAAGCTCGGGCAACTGGCTAGCCTGCATCAACGCACCATCGCGATGGATCTTCGCTTGCAGCCCTTTTTGCGCCGAAACGGGCAACACCTGAGAGCGTGACACACCGAGCAACTCAGCCGAGCCCATGCACTGTTTTTCGACTTGTGCATCGATCTGTGCGGCTGTGCTCAATGTGTCCCAGAGCGTGTCGATTTTGTTGAGCACGACAATGCGCGTGTCACCAGGATCGCCCTCTGTAATCAGGTGTTCGCGCCAGATCGCCAGGTCAGAGCGGGTCACGCCGGTATCGGCGCCGAGAATGAAAACGACCGCGTGTGCTTGCGGAATCAGGCTCACGGTCAACTCGGGCTCGGCGCCGATCGCATTGAGTCCCGGTGTGTCGAGAATGACGAGGCCCTGTTGCAGCAACGGATGCGGCATGTTTAGGACGGCATGACGCCAGCGCGGAATTTCAACCCGGCCCTCGATGTCGGGCATCGAATTGCTTTCCGGGTCATCGTCGCTCCAGAAGCCCAGCGCGCGGGCCTGTTCCTGCGACACCCAGCGTACTTCGGCGACCTTTTGCATCGCGTCGGCAACTTGCGACGCGTTGTCGACATCGATCGTGATCTCCGTCCACCGTGCGGGCTCGTCGCGCCAGTGCGTCAACGAGTGCGGCTCGAGCCGGGTTTCGATCGGCAGCAAGCGCAAGCTCGGCGCGATGTCTGCGTCATAGCCGAGCTCGGTCGGGCACATCGTGGTCCGTCCAGCGCTCGCCGGCATGATTCGTCGGCCGTAACCCGCGAAGAAAATCGCGTTGATAAGTTCTGACTTGCCACGCGAAAACTCGGCGACGAAGGCCACCATAACCTTGCTGGTGCGCATGCGCGATTCGAGTTCCTGGAGTCGCTCGGCGACCGACCCGTCGACCAGATCATTTTCCTGCAACCACGCCGACAGCCATTTGAGACGGTGCGCAAAACCCCGGCGCCAGGCGCCATGCTGGTCGAATTGCTGATTAAAAGAGCGGCTCAATGGAATTCCGTTTAGTGCTTACAAAATATAGCACCGGGGACGAAAATGAGCGTGTGGGCTAATCGCTGCTTTTTCAATACTTTTGGCACTTTGGGCAAAAATAAGTCACGCGTTGGCCCTGCGTCAGCTTTTTGACCGGGGTTGCGCAAATTCGGCATGGCAAGCCGGCTCTCCCGTAGACCGTGGTATCGAGCTGAAAGTAGCCGGCTTTCCCGTCCGCTCCCGAAAAATCGCGCAACGTACTTCCCCCGCGCTCGACCGCACGCGCGAGCACGTCGCGCACTGCCGCGTGCAGGCGTGCCGCTCGCGGACGGCTCAAGCGAGCCGCAGATACGGTGGGCCGGATCCCGGCCAGAAAAAGCGCCTCCGACGCATAAATGTTGCCCACGCCGACGACGATGTCGCCGGCAAGCAGTACCTGCTTGATGGCGCCTCGCCTGGCCTTGAGGCGGGTATGAAAGTCGGCTGCGTCGAAACCGTCGTCAAGCGGCTCGACACCCAACTTGCCAAGCAATTTGTGCGCCAATGGCGCGTTCTCATCGGCGGCGAAAACCACGGCACCAAAGCGGCGCGGGTCGTTCAGCCTCAGGATGCCGCGGTCGGTGACCAGGTCGAAGTGATCGTGCGTGCCAGGCGGCGGCAGCGCCTCTGCAAAGCGCAGACTTCCCGACATACCCAAATGCATAAGAAGCAGCCCCGCGTCCAAGTCCAGCAGTAGATACTTGCCTCGACGCCGCACCGACAGCACTGTCCTGCCAACGAGGATCAGCGGGTCCACGGCAAGGGCCCAGCGCAAAGGCTTGCCGACGCGTATCGCCGCAATCCGGGCGCCGGTGATCTGGCCGACAAAGCCGCGGCGGGTGACTTCGACTTCAGGTAGTTCGGGCACGACGAAAGACAGCAAAAAGTGAATCCGGCGCCTTCACGGCGTTGCGCGAATGCCCGGTAATTGTGCGGCGTGGGTTGTCGAAACCCTGCTGAAACCCCGCCGAAGCGCCGGCGGGAAGGCTTGAATTATCATGGGTCGATGACCCTATTGCCCCGCCGCCGATACCGCCTTGCGGCGGCTGTGTCACTCGCTTTTGCCTGCGCCGCGGCCACGGCGCAACCCGACCCGCGCAGCCCGAAAAACCCCGCTTCGCCCAATAGTCCGGCACCCATCATCAAACCATCGGCGCCGCCGGTCGTCACCCCGGCGGCGGAGTCCGATGCGGCGAATTTGGACAGTGCCCGGCCTTCGGCGCTGACTGCCCAGCTTTTCTATGAAATCCTGCTCGGCGAACTGACCACCCGTTCGGGCGACCCGGGCGATGGCTTCGCGCTGGTATTGGATTCGGCGCGCAAGACCAGAGATCCGGCGCTGTTCCAGCGCGCGGTCGAAATTGCGTTGCAGGCCCGATCGGGAGATTCAGCGCTGACGGCGGTTCAGGCATGGAAAACAGCGCTTCCCGACTCACGCGACGCAGCGCGCTTCGAACTGCAGATCCTGATCGCGCTCAACCGCATCGGCGAAACCGTGGAACCGCTGCGCACCCTCGTGTCCAAAACGCCGGTAATCGAGCGGCCGCTGCTGATGACAGCGATTGCGCGCAGCTACGCAAGAGCCAAGGACAAGAAGCTGGCGGCATCGGTGGTCGAACAGGCGCTGACCGATGAGGCAAAAGGCACTGGCGTGTCGGCTGCCGTTGCCTGGGCAACGATAGGGCGGCTGCGCTTTGCAGCGGACGACAGCGCGGGCGCGCTCGATGCGGCGCTCAAAGGCCAACAGGCCGACCCATTGTCCGAAGGGCCGCCCGCGCTGGCGCTCGAATTGATGGGGCCCGCCCATCCGCTGGCCGAATTGATCGTCAAACGCTATTTGCGGCAAGACAAGGCGCTTCCCGAGGTTCGCATGGCCTATGCGCGCCAATTGCTCCAGATGCGCCGTTACACCGATGCCGATGCGGAGCTGTCGCGCGTGACCGCCGAGCAACCACAGGAGCCCGACGGCTGGCTGCTCCTGGGCACCTTGCAAGGCTATGCGCGGCAGGATGGCGCGGCGCGCGCTTCGCTCGAACGCTATGTCGAACTGGCGAGGGGGCAGTCGAGCGAAGGCAACGCCGACGAGCGTAAACGGGCCTTGACCCAGGCTTATCTGCTGCTGTCGCAACTGGCCGAGCGGCGCAAGGACTTTGCGGGCGCACAGTCCTGGCTCGCCAAAATCGACGACGGCGATGACCTGATTGCCTCGCGAAGCCGGCGCGCGGGCCTGCTCGCCCGGCAGGGCAAGGTCGATCAGGGGCTGGCTTTGTTGCGCGCCATACCCGAACGCAAACCCGAGGATGCGCGCCAGAAGTTGGCAGCGCAGGTGCAGCTGTTGCGTGAAGCAAAGCAATACGACGCTGCCTACAAGTTGATTGCCAAGGCCAGCGCTGCCGCTCCGAACGACGCCGACCTGCTTTACGACCAGGCGATGGTGGCCGAAAAAATGCAGCGCTACGACGAGATGGAGCGTCTGCTTCGCCGTGTGATCGAACTCAAGCCCGACAACCAGAACGCCTACAACGCGCTCGGCTACTCCTTCGCGGATCGCGGTGTGAAGCTCGAAGAAGCGCGCACCCTGGTTCACAAAGCCCTGGCGCTGGCGCCGGACGACCCTTTCATTACCGACAGCCTGGCCTGGGTCGAATTCAAGATGGGCAACAAGACCGAGGCGGTGCGTCTGCTCCAGGGCGCTTACGAGAAGCGCGCGGATCCTGAAATCGGGGCGCATCTGGGCGAAGTGTTGTGGTCGCTCGGCGAGCACGAGCAAGCGATCAAGGTCTGGAAGGAGGCGCGCTTTTCCGACGCCGCCAACGAAACCCTGCGCGAGACATTGCAGCGCCTGCGGGTCGATCTGTAACGCTTTCGATGCGTTTTCTGGCTTCAGATTTGCAGATCGTCAGCTTGCCTGCGCCCGCTGCGAGCGAGCGTGAGAGCAGGCCACAACGCCCCTTTGCTGCCCTCGCGACGCGCCGGGACATCTCGCTTTCAGCATTGGCATTTGCTATTGTTTCTATAGCTGGTTGCGCAACATCTACGGGCTCTGGAAGCCAAGAAGGCCCGGAAATCTCAACCAGCTGGACGGGTCGTCTCGCATTGCGCATCGAAAGTGATCCAGCGCAGACTTTTTCGGCGCTTTTCGATTTGCGCGGCAATGCGCAGCGGGGCGAATTGATCCTCACGACACCGCTCGGAACCACGCTCGCGGCACTGCGCTGGGCGCCTGGCGAGGCGGTGCTGAAGGACGGCCGGCAGACCCGCAACTTCGAGTCGGTCGACGCGCTTGTCGCCGCGGCCACCGGAACTGTCATTCCGGTCGATGCCCTGTTCGGCTGGCTCGCGGGACGCAACGATCCGGTACCGGGCTGGCGTGCCGACCTGAGCCGGGTCGGCGATGGCCGGATTCACGCAACCCGCGAAGCGCCGCTGCCCTCGGCCGATCTGCGGATCGCATTCGAGCGCGGCTGAGCGCAGGCACCAGACGGGGCTCGCGTTGAAAGCGCTCTACGACCTGCCCGCGCCGGCAAAGCTGAACCTCTTTCTGCATGTCGTGGGCCAGCGCGCCGACGGCTATCACCTGCTGCAATCGGTCTTCATGCTGATCGACTGGTGCGACGTACTTCACGTCGAGTTGCGTTCCGATGGGCGATTGAGCCGCGAAGACCTCGGCGCTCCGTTGCCTGCCGACGATCTGGTTCTGGCGGCTGCGCGCGCTTTGCAAGCGCATGCGCGACCCAGCCAGGGCGCGCATATCGGCATCGACAAACGCATTCCGATGCAAGCCGGAATGGGTGGCGGCTCGTCCGACGCAGCGACTTGCCTGATCGCGCTGAACCGGCTCTGGAATCTGGGGCTGGATCGCAAGGCGCTTCAAGAAATCGGGTTGCAGCTCGGCGCCGACGTGCCTTTCTTCCTCGGCGGACAAAACGCGTGGGTCGAGGGCATCGGGGAGCAAATGATGCCGATCGAGCTTCCTGCGGGCTGGTTTTGCGTCGCCAAGCCAGCGGCGGGAATCGACACCCGTGGCGTTTTTGCCGCGCCCGACCTGCGCCGAAATACAGCGCCCGTCACGCCTGCCGCTATAATTGCGGGCTTTGCTGCAACCGAAGCGGGTGCTGCGGCCGAGTTTGGAGAGGGGTCTTTGCCGGGCGTTGATTCAGCGCCTCAAGTACCTCCGTTGACGCTTTCAGGCTTCGGCGGGAACGACTTGCAGCCGGTCGCAGAGCGTCTCTGCCCTGCCATCGGCGAGGCGATCGCCTGGTTCGGCAACAGGGGGCTCGCGGCGCGCATGACGGGTTCAGGCAGTGCGGTTTTTGCCGCCTTGCCCGATGGTTGGGACGCCGATGGTCGGGACGCGACACCGGAAAGTCGATACGATTTTTCAGATCTGCCGGGCCAGCACGAGGGCTGGACAGTACGTGTTTGCAGCAATCTGGCTGTTCATCCGCTGGCCGGATGGGCAGACAGCGAAGTTTGGGTGAACTGAGCTTTCCTCGAGCGGTTTCGCGAAAGGATGCCCGGTTGACCTTTGGAGGGGAGTCGCCAAGCTGGTTAAGGCACTGGATTTTGATTCCAGCATGCAAAGGTTCGAATCCTTTCTCCCCTGCCAAATTCTTGTGATGTTCCTGAACCCGGATTGCTGAACGCGCTCATGCAGGCACACCACCCTGATTTCATGGTTTTCACCGGCAATGCCAACCCCGAGTTGGCAGCCGAAATTGCGCAGCATCTGGGCATCTCGCTCGGTGCTGCGCGGGTAGGCCGGTTTTCCGACGGGGAAGTCACCGTCGAAATCAACCAGAACGTGCGCGCCCGCGACGTGTTTGTGGTGCAGCCGACGTGCGCCCCGACCAACGAAAACCTGATGGAACTGCTGATCATGGTCGATGCGCTCAAACGCGCTTCGGCCGACCGGATCAGCGCCGTGATTCCCTACTACGGCTATGCACGGCAAGACCGGCGGCCACGTTCTGGCCGGGTGCCGATTTCGGCCAAGGTGGTCGCGAATCTGCTGGAAACCGTCGGCGTCTCCCGCGTGCTCACGATGGACCTGCATGCCGATCAGGTGCAGGGCTTTTTCGACATTCCGGTCGACAACATCTATGCCTCGCCGGTGTTGCTCGGCGACTTGCGCCAGCAAGGCTACGACGATCTGATCGTCGTCTCCCCCGACGTCGGCGGCGTGGTGCGCGCGCGGGCACTGGCCAAGCAACTCGATTGCGATCTGGCGATCATCGACAAGCGCCGCCCCAAGGCCAATGTCAGCGAAGTGATGAACGTGATCGGCGAGATCGAAGGGCGCAACTGCGTGATCATGGACGACATGATCGATACCGCCGGCACCCTGGTCAAAGCGGCCGAAGTGCTCAAGGAGCGCGGCGCGAAAAAGGTCTATGCCTATTGCACCCATGCGATTTTTTCGGGCCCAGCGATCGAGCGCATCACCCAGGGTTCGGAGCTCGACGAAGTGGTCGTGACCAACACGATTCCGCTGTCGGAGGACGCCACTGCTTGCGGCAAGGTGCGCCAGTTGTCGGTCGCACCGTTGTTCGCCGAAACCATCCAGCGCATCGCGCGCGGGGAATCGGTCATGAGTTTGTTTTCGGATCAGGAGAACCTGTTCTGAACAAAAGGCGGGGCCGCCTTGCGCGGCCTCATATCGAAACCGGCGCCGCACTGGTCGCGGTCGGCGCCTTATGGAGTGAATCATGAAATTTGTCGCTTACGAGCGCGCCACGCAGGGCACGGGTGCGAGCCGCCGTCTCCGCGTCGCGGGCAAGACACCCGGTATCGTCTACGGTGGCGAAAGCCAGCCGCAACCGATCGAACTCGATCACAACGCGCTGTGGCATGCGCTCAAGAATGAGGCTTTTCACTCGTCGATTCTCGAGATGGAAATGGCCGGCGCGATGAGCAAGGTTTTGCTGCGCGACGTGCAATACCACCCGTTCAAGCCGATGGTGCAGCACATCGATTTCCAGAGGGTCGACGCGCGCACGCGCATGACCATGCGGGTGCCGCTGCACTTCACCGGTGCCGAGGAATCCGATGCGGTCAAACTCGAGCACAACGTGGTCAGCCATGTGATGAACGAGCTCCAGATCAGCTGCCTGCCGTCCGATCTGCCTGAATTCGTCGAAGTCGATTTGTCGAACATCAAAAAGAACGACACGATCCGGCTCAAGGACATCAAGCTGCCGCGCGGCGTGCGCTATGTCGGCCATGGCCAGGAGAATCCGGTGCTCGCGACGGTCAATCCGCCGCTGGTCGAAGCCGAGGAAGCCGATACCACATCGCAGACCGCCGAAGGCGCACCCGTCGCTGCCGCGCCTGCTGCCGGCGGCAAGGACGCGAAAGAGGGCAAGGACGCGAAGCCCGCACCCGCTGCGAAGAAATAAGCCAAGTAAGCCAGCGAGCCGGCCGCCAGGGTCCGGCGCGCTGAATCGAAAAGCCCGCTGCATGCGGGCTTTCTTTTTGCCGCGTCGGAGGCCGGTCGATAATCTCGCCCAGGATCCTAGAACCGGCAGTTGACCGCTATCGCCCATTTCAAGAATCGTATGACTGCTGAAAATTCTGGCTTCGTTCACGTTCACCGGTCGGACGACAGCGCTATGCACCCGATTGCACCGCGCTCGCCGCGCCATGCGGCGTTGCTCCGCCTTGCGGGCACGAGCCCGCTGCGTTGTCGCGCCTTGCCTGACACGCCGATCACGGCACACTCGGGCGTATCCAACTGCCGTTTCTAGGATGATTCGATTGTTTGTCGGCCTCGGCAATCCGGGCCCCGATTACGAAGCGACGCGCCACAACGCGGGCTTCTGGTGGATCGACGCGCTCGCCCGCGATTTGAAATTGACGACGGCGCCCGAACGCAGCTATCAAGCGCTCGCCGCCCGAGGCGCGATCGACGGCCGCACGGTTTGGCTTTTGAAGCCGCAAACCTTCATGAACCTGTCGGGCAAATCCGTTGCGGCGCTCGCGCGCTTCTTCAAGATTGCGCCCGAGGAAATTTTGGTGGTGCACGACGAGCTCGACATCGTTCCCGGCGAAGCCAAGCTCAAGTTCGGCGGCGGGCACGCGGGCCACAACGGATTGCGCGACATCCACGCGCAGCTCGGCAGCAGCGACTATTGGCGACTGCGGTTCGGCATCGGCCATCCGGGCGACAGGAGCGAAGTGATCCATTGGGTGCTCAATAAGCCGCTGCGGGAACATCGCGAAGCGATCGACGACGCGATTATTCGCACCCTGCATGCCGCGCCGGCCCTGGCCGCCGGCGAGATGGAAAAGGCCACCCGCCTCATCCACACCAGCAAAGCGCCCCGGCCCAAGCCGCCGCGGCGCGATCCCGAAGGCGGTGGTGGCACGTCGTCGGCGTCGTCGCCCCCCGACGGGAAGAACACCGGTGACGCCGCCACAATCAACGGAAATGGAGCACCCACATGACTTTCAATTGTCGAGTTGCTATTTTTTTGATAGCTGGTTGCGCATATACAGCGGGCGCTGGGGCCCAAAATGACTCGCAAAGCGGCGCGGTGTTCCGATGCGGCAACAGCTACAGCACCACGCCCTGCCCCGGCGGCAAGGCGGTCGATGTGGCCGACCCGCGCAGCGAGGCCGATCGGCGTGCTTCGGAGTCCGCGACCCGCCGCGCCGAAACCGACGCCACGCGCATGCAGCGTGAGCGGACGGCGCTCGAGCGCGAAACCGCCAACCGCGACCGCGCCGCAGCCAGCGCCAATCCACGCGACCGCGCCGCCGAAGCGCGAGCCGCCGCGCGCGCAAAAACCCAGGCCGAGCATCCGGGCACCAAAGGCAAAAACAAAAGCAAAGGCGGCCACCTGCCCCCCGACTACTTCACCGCGAAAGGCGCCGCCGCCGAAAAGCCGGTCAAGGCGCGCAAGAAAAAGGCCGACAACTGAGCGCCGGTCGCCCGGTCAGCTTGCCGCCGAGCCCGCCTTGCCCGCGCCCGCCTCCAGCCGCAAATACTTCTCGAACAGCGTCTCGCGGTTCTCGGCATGCGCGGGATCTTTGGGAATGCATGCCACCGGACACACCTCGACGCATTGCGGCTGGTCGAAATGCCCAACGCATTCAGTGCACTTGCGCGGATCGATCTGGTAGATCTCGACGCCCATGAAGATCGCTTCGTTCGGGCATTCGGGCTCGCAGACGTCGCAGTTGATGCATTCGTCGGTGATCATCAAAGCCATGGCCTGATTATCGCGGGCGGGCACGGCTCTTTCTTATATGCTCGCGATGCCCTTCGCCGCGCAAGCCAAGAGACATATCGAAGGCGCTTGAAAGCCTCATGTCCCTGTTCCTCCTGAAGCGCTTCGCCACCCTGATCGCCACGCTCCTGGGCGCGTCGGTGATTATTTTTCTGGTGCTCGAAGTGCTGCCCGGCAACGCCGCGCAAACGCTGATGGGCGCAGATGCGTCGCCCGAAGCAGTCGCTGCGCTCGCCACCAAACTGGGCCTCGACCAGCCGCCGCTGACGCGCTACGGACACTGGCTCGCCGGCATGCTTACCGGCCATCTGGGCAATAGTTATGCCTACAGCTCGCCCGTGATCGATCTGGTGCGCGAGCGGCTCGCGCTCACGATTCCATTGGCGCTCCTGGCGATGCTGCTCACCACGGTGATCGCACTGGCAGTCGGCATCGGCGCTGCAGCCCGCCACAACCAGGCCGGCGACGTGGCATTGATGGGCCTCGCGCAGATCGGTGTCGCGATACCGAATTTCTGGTTCGCAATTCTTCTGATCCTGGTCTTCTCGGTCGAATTGCAATGGTTCTCGGCCGGCGGCTTCGACGGTTGGGGCGAAGGCATTTCGGGAATCGCCGAGGGTCTCAAGTCGCTGCTGCTGCCGGCGCTGGCACTCGCGGTGGTGCAAGCCGCGATCCTCGCGCGCATCACACGCTCGGCCGTGCTCGAGGTGATGCGCGAAGACTTCGTGCGCACCGCTCTCGCCAAAGGCGTGTCGCGACGCGCCGTGCTGTGGCGCCATGTGCTGCGCAACGCGATGATCCCGGTCGTCACCGTGATGGGCCTGCAGTTCGCCGAACTGCTGGCCGGCACGATCGTGGTCGAGAACGTGTTTTATTTGCCGGGCCTGGGCAAGCTGATTTTCCAGGCCATCAGTAACCGCGACCTGATCGTGGTGCGCAACTGCGTGATGCTGCTCGCGGCAATGGTCGTCGTTGTCAACTTCGTGGTCGATGTGCTGTATGCGGTGATCGATCCGCGGCTCAAGGCGAGCGATGTATGAGTGAGGACATGTCGCCATGAACGTTCCTTCGTCGGCAATCGACGCGCCGATCGCTGCGGCATTGATTGCGCCGACTGCACCCGGCTTCTGGCGCCGCGCATTGCGCCATCCGAGCTTCATGATCGGCGGCGTGCTGACCTTGTTGCTGCTGGCCGCCGCCGCGCTGTCATATGTGTGGACGCCCTGGTCGCCCTACGAAATCGATATGCCGAGCAAGATGCAGTCGCCATCGGGGGCGCACTGGCTCGGCACCGATGCGTTCGGGCGCGACGTGGCGTCACAGCTTTTAGTTGGCGCGCGCGCGTCGATTCAGGTCGGCCTGATCGCGGTCGGCATCGGGCTCACGATCGGCACCGCGCTGGGCCTGGTCGCCGCGGCGCTGCGCGGCTGGGTCGAGGAGACGATCATGCGGCTCGCCGATTTTTCACTCGCATTTCCGGCGATCCTGTCGGCGATCATGCTCACCGCCGTGTTCGGCGCCGGCATCGTCAACGCGATCATCGCGATCGGCCTCTACAACATTCCGACCTTCGCGCGGATCGCCCGCGCGGCCGCTGTCGCGGTCTGGTCGCGCGACTACGTCGCCGCCGCGCGGGCTTGCGGCAAAGGCCGTGTCGAGATCACGCTCGAGCACGTGTTGCCGAACATCTCGGCCGCGTTGATCGTGCAGGCGACGATTCGCTTCGCGATCGCGATCCTCGCCGAAGCCGCGCTGTCGTATCTCGGCCTCGGCACCCAGCCGCCGCAGCCCTCGTGGGGCCGCATGCTGAGCGAAGCACAAACCTTGATGTACCAGGACCCCCTCCTCGCCGTCTGGCCCGGCCTCGCGATCGCATTTGCGGTGCTCGGCCTGAACTTGCTCGGCGACGGCTTGCGCGATTTGCTGGATCCTCGGTTGGCGAGGATGCGTTGATGCCATTTGAACTGGCCGAATACGGACATCCGAACGCGAAGGACGCGAAGATTCCGCGAAAAACGCAAAAGGAAAGCCAGGAAAATAGAACTGAATTCTTTCGCGTACTTCGCGTAGTTTTTGCGTCTTTCGCGTTCGGCTGCCCGCTTTTTGTCACCTGATGCCACTGCTCCAAGTCGACAACCTGCGCATCCAACTGCAAACACCGCGTGGCCCCGCCGAGGCGGTGCGCGGGGTTTCGTTCGCGCTCGAGCGTGGCGAGACGCTCGGCATCGTCGGCGAATCGGGCTGCGGCAAGTCGATCACGGTGCTGTCGCTGCTCGGACTCCTGCCGCCGAGCGCGCAGGTGTCGGGTCATATCGGCTTCGAGGGGCACGAACTGGTCGGTGCGAGCGAGCGCGAATTGCGCAAGCTTCGGGGCGACCGGATCGGCATGATTTTTCAGGAGCCGATGACCGCGCTCAATCCGCTGCACACGATCGCGCAGCAGGTCGGCGAGCCATTGCGGCTGCATCGCGGGTTTTCTGCGGTAGCAGCGCGCAAGGAAAGTCTGGCGCTGCTCGAGCGCGTCGGCATTCCCGACCCGGCCACGCGGCTCGATGCCTATCCGCACCAGTTTTCGGGCGGGCAACGCCAGCGCATTGGGATCGCGATGGCGCTGGCTTGCGGGCCCGAGTTGCTGATCGCCGACGAGCCGACCACCGCACTCGATGTCACGGTTCAAAAGCAGATCCTCGAGCTGCTGCAAAGCCTGGTCGCCGAGCGCGCCATGGCACTGATCCTGATTTCGCACGACCTCGGCGTGATCGCGCAAAGCGTGCAAAAAATGCTCGTGATGTACGGCGGCAGCGTGGTCGAAAGCGGTCCGACCGCAGCCGTTTTCGCCGAACGCGCGCATCCCTATACCCGCGGCCTCTTCGCCGCCCGTCCAGGACTTGGCACTGCCCGCGGCAGCCGGCTAGCGACCATCCCCGGCAGCGTCCCCGAACTCATCGACCTGCCGCCCGGCTGCCCCTTTGCCGGCCGCTGCGCCCATACCATCGACACTTGCCACACGACGAGCCCGCCACCGACGCTGCTTGGACATGATCATGTGGTGCGATGCATTCGCATTGGTGAGATTGGGCGAGAGGACAGGGTTTGAATTCGGACTACCGGACGCAGAGGGCGCAGAGGTTTCGCAGAGGACGCAAAAAGACAGCCCAACAAAGCTTTTGAATGAAATCAACAACTGCTCTTATAAAAGCACACTCTATTTATAAGAAAAAAGCTTGAAACGCCCGATGGTCTTGCGCAAGCAGCTATTGATTCAATAGCAAATTGATCGACTACTCGCCCTGCCTATCCCCACCAATCCAGAAATGCCTTCAACAAAAAATTGGGTGTTCCGTCTGCGCCTTCTGCGAAACCTCTGCGCCCTCTGCGTCCGGTAGTCCGCTCCCGAATCCGCTCCCGCTCCCGCTCCCATGAACCTCCTCCAAGTCACCAACCTGCACCGCCGCTTCAGCCTCCCGCGCGAATCGCTGTTCGCGCCCGCGCCCGAAGTGCATGCGCTCAACGGCGTGAGTTTCTCGATCGAGGTGGGCCGGAGTCTGGGCATCGTTGGTGAATCGGGCTCGGGCAAGTCGACCATCGCGCGGCTGGTGACGGCGTTGGATACACCGAGTTCTGGCAGCGTCGAATTGCTCGGGCGCGACCTGCATCGTCTGTCGCGCGAAGAATTGCGCGCGGCGCGACGCGATGTGCAGATGGTGTTTCAGGACCCGTTCGGCTCGCTCGACCCACGCCAGACCGTCGCGCGCATCGTCGCCGAGCCGCTCGATGCGCTGGCCGACGCAACGGAGCGCGGCAACCGAAAAGCGCGCCGCGCGCGCGCGGCCGAAGCACTCGCGGCCGTTTCGCTCGGCGCGGACGCGCTCGACAAATATCCGCACGAGTTTTCGGGTGGCCAGCGCCAGCGCATCGCGATCGCGCGCGCGCTCATCACACGGCCTAAGTTGATCGTCGCCGACGAGCCGGTCAGCGCGCTCGATGTGTCGGTGCAGGCTCAGGTGCTCAACTTGATGCAGGACCTGCAGCGCGATTTCGGCATCAGCTTTCTGCTGATCAGCCACGACCTCGCGGTGGTCGATCATTTGTGCGACGAGGTTTGCGTGCTGCATCGCGGGCTGATCGTCGAGCGCGGCACGCCCGAGCGGCTATTCGCGCATGCCGAGCATCCTTATACGCAAGCGCTGCTCGCGGCGGTGCCGCGCGCCGAACCGCCGGCCCGGCTAGCAAGCGCTCCTGCTCACATGATGTAACGTCCCTTATTGCAATTTTTTAACTCGGAGCCCTGACCATGTTGAAACGCCGCACCGTTCTGACTTCGGCCGCCCTGACCGCCGCCGCTGCCACCCTGCCCGCGCTTGCGCAAAGCCGTAAGGATTCGATGGTGCTGGGAATGGCGCTCGAACCGCCGGGGCTCGATCCGACCGCAGGCGCCGCGGCGGCGATCGGCGAGGTCACGCTCTACAACGTGTTCGAGACGCTCTCGAAGATTCATGCCGACGGCAAGGTCACGCCGTTGCTGGCCGAAAGCTGGCAGGTCTCGCCTGACCTGAAGACCGTGACCTTCAAGCTCAAAAAGGGCATCAAGTTTCAAAACGGCGAACCGTTCAATGCGCAAGCCGTGAAGTTCAGCTTCGACCGCGCGGGCGGCGAAAAGAGCACCAATAAAGACAAGCGCACCTTCGCGAACCTGACGACCGAGGCGACCGACGAACACACCGTGGTCATCATCAACAAGGAAATCGACCCCGATCTCTTGTTCGTGCTCGGCCAGCCCACGGCTGTGATCGTCGAGCCGAAGAGCGCCGACACCAACGCAACCCAGCCGGTCGGCACCGGCCCCTACGAACTCGACAATTGGAGCAAAGGCTCGTCGCTCAGCCTCAAGAAATGGAGCGGCTATCGCAACGCCAGCGCCATCAAGCTGTCGAAAGTGACGTTCCGCTTCATCTCGGACCCGGCCGCGATGGCGGCCTCACTGCTCGCCGGCGACGTCGATGCATTCACGCGCGTTGCGACCCGGATCGTTCCGCAATTCAAGAACAACGCACGCTTTCAGGTGATCCTCGGCGGCTCGCGCGCCAAGACCATCCTCGCGATCAATAGTCGCCACAAACCGCTCGACGACGTGCGCGTGCGGCAAGCGATTCTTGCCGCGATCGACCGCAAGGCCGTGATCGAAGGCGCGGCCGACGGTTTCGGCGAGCCGATCGGCAGCCACTACGTGCCCGGCGCGCTCGGCTATGTCGACACGACGGGCGTGAATCCCTTCGATGTCGAAAAAGCCAAAAAATTGATGGCTGACGCAGGCGTGAACACCCCGCTCGAACTCACGATGACCTTGCCGCCTCCGCCCTATGCGCGCCAGGGCGGCGAGGTAATCGTGGCCGAGCTCGCGAAGATCGGCATCAAGGTGAAAGTCGAGAACGTCGAATGGGCGCAGTGGCTTTCGGGCACCTACGGCGGCGGCCACAACTACGACCTGACGATCGTCTCGCATGTCGAGCCATTCGACCTCGGCAACTATGCCAAGCCCGAGTATTACTGGGGTTACGAGTCGAAAGAATTCAGCACGCTGTTCGACAAGATCAAGACCACCGCCGACGAAAAAGAACGCGCGAAACTGCTCGGCGAAGCGCAACGCATGCTCGCGCGCGATGCGGCGAACGGATTCCTGTTCCAGCCGGTGTTTCCGACCATCGCGAAGAAAGGCGTCAAGGGGTTGTGGACAGCGATGCCGATTTTCTGCAACGACTTGAGTGCGATGAGCTGGGCGTGACAATCGGACTTCCGGACGCGAAGGACGCAAAGGTTTCGCGAAGAGCGCGAAAGGATTGCGAAAAACTTCTTTCTGTTTTTTTTCGCGTTCTTCGCGTAGTTTTCGCGTCTTTCGCGGCCGGTCAGTCCGAATTTGAACGATGAGCACCCACCTGTACGACCTGTCCGCGGTGCAACTCGGCACGGCCTACGCTGACGGCAGCTTGTCGCCCGTCGACGTGACGCAGGCCGTGCTCGATCACATCGCGCGATGCGAGCCGAGCTTGCATGCGACCTGGTTGCTGCGACCCGACGCGGCGCTCGCGCAGGCGCGCGCATCGGAAGCGCGATGGCAGCGCGGCGGGGCGCGCGGGCCGCTCGACGGCGTACCAACGACGCTCAAGGAAAACATCGCGACTGCTGGCGATCCGATGCCGGCCGGTACGGCGGCGACAGATTTGAAACCGGCGGCGGTAGACGCACCGCCGGCGGCGCGGCTCAAGGAAGCCGGCGCCGTGATTGTTTGCAAAACCACGATGCCCGACTACGGCATGTTGTCGTCGGGCCTTTCGAGCTTTCACCAACTGGCGCGCAATCCGTGGGATCTGTCGCGCACGCCGGGTGGTTCGAGCGCCGGTGGTGCTGCGGCGGCAGCGGCTGGCTACGGACCTTTGCACATCGGCACCGATATCGGTGGCTCGCTGCGCTTGCCGGCAGGCTGGTGCGGCGTTTTCACACTCAAGCCGAGCCTCGGCCGCGTGCCGATCGACCCGCCGTGGATGGGCCGCGCGGCCGGGCCATTGACGCGCAGCGTCGCCGATGCGGCGTTGATGATGCAGGTGCTCGCACAGCCCGATGCGCGCGACAGCATGAGCTTGCCTGCGCACGGCATCGACTGGAATGCGTTCGATGTTTCACCCGATCATTTGCGCGGATTGAAGGTCGGACTGCTGCTCGATTCCGGCTGCGGCCTTCCGGTCGATGCTGAAATCCGCGCGGCGATCGAAGACGCAGCGCGGCGCTTCGAACAAGCCGGCGCGATCGTGACGCCGATGCGGCCGTTCATGACGCAAGCCATGCTCGACGGCATGGACCACTTCTGGCGCATGCGCTCGTGGACCGACATGCGCTCATTGCGCGCGGAGCAACGCGACAAGGTGTTGCCGTACATCCGCGCCTGGGCCGATAGCGCCGCCGCATTCGATGGCGCGCATGTGTTCGATGCCTTCAGCCAGTTCCATGCGACGCGCGTTGCAGCGGTCGCGGCATGCGCGCCCTTCGACATGGTGATCTCTCCGGTCGCGCCGAATATGCCGGCGCCAGCCGAAGACCCTTCGCCGACCAACGACCCGCTGCGGCCGCTCGAACACATCGGCTTCACGGTGCCGTTCAATATGTCGGAACAACCCGCCGCGTCGATCAACTGCGGCTATTCGAAAGACGGGCTGCCGATCGGCCTGCAAATCGCGGGCAAACGCTTCGACGATCTGGGCGTTCTGCAGGTGTCGCGCGCGTTCGAGCAGATTCGGGGGGCGCAGCGGGAATGGCCGCAGGTTGCACCGGGCTGAGCAAATCCGGATGCGGGCAGCCGAACGCAGAGGGCGCAGAAGTAATACCAAAAATTTTTCTCTGCGCCCTCTGCGTCCTCTGCGTCACTTTTGTATCGCCTCTGTGTTCGGCTGCCCGCATCGGGCTTTGCTATTAATAACGTAGCTGCTTGCGCACATCCAGCGGTCGTTTCAAGCACTTTTTTTATAAATCTTCTGCGTGATGAACCACGACGCATTTGGCAATTCCGTCACGCTCGACGACCGCGCGAGTCTGGCGGCGCTCGATGATTTCGTGACGGGTTTCGTTTCGTGCGAGGCGCGTGCGGTGAACATCCTGGACGCTGCAGAAGATCACAGCCCGATCGTGCAAGCGTATTGCGCAGCGCTTCACCTGTTTGCCGAATCGCGCGATGCGGCGGTGAATGCGATGCCGTTCGTGCGGCGAGCGCAGGCGAACGCGCATCGGGCGACGCCGCGCGAGCAGCGCTTTATCGCGGCGGTTGCGGCCTGGGCAGCGGGCGATCTTCGAGCAGCCGTCGCGCTGCACGAAGAACAGGCACGCGAATTTCCGCGTGACCTCGCGTCGGTGAAATTGGGGCAGTACCACGCGTTCAATCTGGGCGACGGGCCGGCGATGTTGCGCCTGGCGCTTGCGGCGCTGCCCGATTCAGCCGATGTTCCTTACGTTCACGGCATGGCAGCGTTCGGCTTCGAGCAGTGCCACCTGATGCGCGAGGCCGAAGCCGCTGCGCGACGCGCGATCGCGATGTGTCGCAAGGAACCGTGGGCGCACCATGCGCTCGGCCATGTCATGCTGACCGAAGGGCGGCTCGCCGAAGGACTCGACTTCATGCAAGGCGTGAGCGATTCATGGACCGACCTCAACTCGTTCATGGTCACGCACAACTGGTGGCATGTGGCGTTGTTTTTGATCGATCTGGGTCGCGACGGCGAAGCGCTCGCGGTGTACGACGACCATGTGTGGGGCGTGGTGCGGGAATATTCGCAGGATCAGATCGGCGCGGCTTCGCTGCTCGCGCGCTTCGAGCTTGCCGGCATCGACATCGGTGCGCGCTGGCACGAGGTGGCCGACCATCTTGCGCCGCGCACCGCCGACCATGTGCTGCCGTTTCTGGACCTGCAATACCTCTACGGTCTCGCCCGCGCCGATCGGCCCGAGGCCGACACGCTGCTCGCGAACATCGAAGCATTCGCACCGCAAGCACCGCATTCGATGCGCGAAGCCTGGCAACGGGTCGCTGTGCCGGCAGCCCGCGGATTGCTGGCGCATGCGCGCGGCTATTTCAAGGAGGCGATCGACGCACTCGGAATCGTGTTGCCGCGCCTGACCGAGGTCGGCGGCAGCCATGCGCAGCGCGATCTGTTCGCGCAGATTTGCATCGACGCATTGATGCGAAGCAAGACACCGTATGCTTTGGCCGCTGCACAAGGCATGGTGCAGCAGCAAGTCAATGGCCAACCCGAGTCGCTGCGGCTGAAAAAGCAAGCGCACGCAGTGCATTCGGCATTCGATTTGCTATGATATTTGTAGCTGTCTGCGCACGTCCAGCGGGCGTTTTGGCTACTTTTTTCTTGAAATTGCGCACGGCGGTCAAGGTTGAGATCAGCGCTATTTCTGCATCACCGGTGCATGGTCCATCGGCATCGTCATGGCGCCGTCGAGGCTCGCCATGATGATGATCGAGCCGAACACGACCAAGCCGACCACGAACACGCCGAAGGCCAGCGCAAGAACGTTGTTCGTGCTTTCGGGTCCGCTCGAAATGTGCAGGAAAAAAACCAGATGCACGCCCATCTGGCCGATCGCGAGCGCGGCCAACAGCACGGGGATGCCTTCGGCCCACACGCTGGGCGTGCCTGCGACCCAGAACGAGGCCAATGTCAGCACCAGCGCCAGCACCAAACCGCCCAGGTACTTGAGCACGCTGGTGCGCAAATCGGGATGATCGCCCGGACTCTCGTCGCGCTTCGACTGATCGGTTTGTGGTTGTTCGCTCATCGGGCTGCCCCCAGGTAAACGATGGTGAACACGCCGATCCAGACGATATCGAGGGCATGCCAGAACAAGCTGAAGCAGAACAGCCGGTTGACGACGAGCGGGGTGAAGCCGAGCGTTGCGATCTGCAGGAACATGACGATCAGCCAGCAAAGCCCGAGCGTGACATGCGCGCCGTGCAGGCCCACCAATGCAAAGAAGGCCGAGAGAAAAGCGCTGCGCCCCGGCCCGGCGCCCTCGCCGAGCATTGACGCGAATTCCGAGAACTCCAGCCCGACGAATGCAAGGCCCAGCGCGAACGTGGCAGCGCCCGCAACGAACGCCCACAATCGGTTGGCCCGTTCGACAGCCAGGGTCAACATGCCGCAGGTAAAACTGGAAAGCAACAGGCAAATCGTCTCGATGAGCACATGGCCGCGGTCGAAAAGTTCGGGTCCGGTCGCTCCGCCTGCGGTATGCCGGTGCAGCACCGCATACGCCGCGAAAAAGGCCGCGAACATGACGATATCGCTGAGCAGAAACAGCCAGAAGCCATAGCTCACGACCACATGGGTCGGTGCCGGTCCGCGCTGCGAGCGCGGCACCTCATCACGCTCCGGGGCTCCGGGAGAAGCGAATGCGCCGCTTGCCATCAGGCTGCCGCTTCCCGAGCGCCGGCACGGCGTTCGAAGGCAGCGATCGTTTCGGGCGATATTTCAGTTTCAAGTTCGCCTTGCCATGAGCGCCTGAGCAATGCCGCGACGATACCGACGAGCCCTGCGATCGCGAGCCACCAGATGTGCCAGACCATCGCGAAACCGAAGGCGACCGCGAAGAATGCGACGACGAAGCCGATCGGGCTCGAATCGGGAATATGGAGCGACTCGCGCGGATCCGCCTGCGCGCAATTCAAGCCCGCATCACCGTTCTGCTTCGAAGTCCAGAACGCGTCTATGCCATCGACCTTCGGCAGCACGGCGTAGTTCCAGGCTGGCGGCGGCGAGGCAACCGACCATTCGAGCGACCGGCCGTTCCATGGATCACCGCCGACACGGCGTTGGTCGCGCGTGCGGATGCTCACGAAGAACTGGATCAAGGTGGCACCGATGCCCAGCAGAATCAATACCGCGCCGGCCCATGCGACCACCATCAACGGCTGCCATCCCGTATCGGCGTAGTGCTGCATCCGCCGCGTTGCACCCATGAGTCCGAGCAGATAGAGCGGCATGAAGGCAAGGTAGAAGCCGACGAACCAGCATGCGAACGAAACCCGGCCCCAGAACTCGTCGAGCGTGAAACCGAAGGCCTTCGGAAACCAGAAGTTGATGCCCGCGAAGGTGCCGAACAGCACGCCACCGATGATCACGTTATGAAAGTGCGCGACCAGGAACAGGCTGTTGTGCAACACGAAATCGGCCGGCGGAACCGCCAGCAATACACCCGTCATGCCGCCGATCACGAAGGTGATCATGAAGCCCAAAGCCCACAAGAGCGGCACGCTGAAACGGATCGTTCCGCCGTAAAGCGTGAAGAGCCAGTTGAAAATTTTCACGCCGGTCGGCACCGCGATGATCATGGTCATGATGCCGAAAAAGCCGTTCACATCGGCGCCCGCACCCATCGTGAAGAAGTGGTGCAGCCAGACCATGAACGACAGCACGCAGATCGCCATCGTCGCGATCACCATCGAGCGGTAGCCGAAAACGGGTTTGCCCGAAAAGGTCGAAATCACTTCCGAGAACACACCGAACGCCGGCAGGATCAGGATGTAGACCTCCGGATGGCCCCATGCCCAAATGAGGTTGAAATACATCATGGCGTTACCGCCGAGCTCGTTGGTGAAAAAGTGAAATCCGAGGTACCGATCGAGCAGCAACATCGCGAAGGTCGCGGTGAGAATCGGAAAAGCGGCAACGATCAAGAGGCTCGATGCGAGCGAGGTCCAGCAAAAAATCGGCATGCGGATATAGCCCATGCCCGGCGCGCGCAATTTCAGAATCGTTGTGACCAGATTGATGCCGGTGAGCAAGGTGCCGACACCCGATATCTGCAGGCCCCAGAGGTAGTAATCGACGCCGACACCGGGCGAGTACGCCAGTTCCGACAACGGCGGATACACGAGCCAGCCGGTGCGCGCGAACGAGCCGACGACCAGCGACAGGTTGATCAAAAGCACGCCTGCCGCCGCTAGCCAGAAGCTGACCGAGTTGAGCACCGGAAACGCCATGTCGCGCGCGCCGATCTGCAGCGGCACGACATAGTTCATGAAGCCGATCATGAAAGACATCGCGACGAAAAAAATCATGATCGTTCCGTGCGCCGAAAAGATCTGGTCGTAGTGCTCGGGCGGCAAAAAGCCTTGTGCACCGCCCGAAGCCAGCGCCAATTGCGAGCGCATCAGCATCGCGTCGGCAAAACCGCGCAGCAGCATGACGAGGCCGAGCGTCATGTACATGATGCCGATCCGCTTATGGTCGCTGCTCGTGATCCACTCGCGCCACAGAACGGGCCACCAGCCCTTCCAGGTGATGAGCGCGAGCGCCGACACGATCGTGAGCACCACAATCACGCCAGCCGCCATGGCGACCGGCTGCTGCAGCGGTATAGCGGACCAGCTCAACTTGCCGAACATCGTCATTCCTGGGGCTTTCGGACCGGGCTCACGCGAGGTGGTGATGTACCAGCAAGCTTCGTTGTTTGAACGCTGGCCTGTCCCGCATCGCCGACCGACGCTTGCCCGGGCTTTGCGAGCGCTCCATCGCCATCGACGATTTCTTCGAAAAGCCGGGGCATGACCGGGCTAAAGACGGCGGCCCGCTCCGCATCGCCTGCTGCACCACTTTTCGCTGCGCCGCCGCTGCTGTTCTCGTCTGCGCCATTGACTGCCGAACGCCTCGCGATTTGTCGAAATTGCTCTGCATCGAGCGGTTGTGCGCCGTCGCGCGCTTTGGCTGCCCATGCGTCGAAGTCGGGCCGCGTCATCGCAACGACCTGAAAGCGCATATCCGAGAATCCCGCGCCGTTGTAATGCGCTGCAAGGCCCTGGTAGCTGCCCGGCCGATCGGCTTTCAAATGCACTTGCGTCGCCATACCGGCCATGGCGTAGATCTGGCTGCCGAGCTGCGGCACGAAAAAGCTGTTCATCACGGTTGCGGAGGTCAAATCGAACTGCAGCGCCGCGCCAGCCGGAACCACCACCTTGTCGATGCTTGCGAGCCCTTGGTCGGGATAGATGAAAAGCCATTTCCAGTCGAGTGCCACGACCTGTATGCGAAGCGGCGGACCCTCCGATTTAGCAAGTGGCTTGCGCGGATGCAGGTCGTGCGACCCGATCCAGGCCATACCGCCGAGAAACATGATGACCAAAATCGGAATCGACCAGACGACCAATTCGATCGCGCCCGAATACGACCATTCGGGCAGCCGTTTCGCACGCCGGTTACCTGCGCGAAACCACCAGGCGATGCCGACGGTCAGCACGATGACCGGAACGATCACGGCCAGCATGATGGTCGTCGCATTGAGCAGGATCAATCGCTCGGCTGCGGCGACCGGGCCTTGCGGATCGAGAACGCCGGTCTTCAAATCAAGTGCCGAATCGAGCATGGTGGCCGATTGTCACGAAAGGAATTCGACCCGATGACCGTCAGGGTCAGCCACGCGTGCAGGCAGCAAATCGCGCCGACACCAGGCAACGCAATCGGCACCTTCAACTACTTCCCTTTCAGCCTCTTGCGCTTGCGCTTCGTTCACCGGCGGAGGTCGGAGGTAGCACAACAATTCGAGATGCGCGCTGTCCGGATCCCGCGGCGCGAGCGCCACGACGTCGACTACGACGGTTTCCGCAGATTCAAGCGGACCGCCGGATCGTGTCGCAAGTCCGTCCAGCCGAGCCTGCGCCGAGCCGCGGTTGGTCTGCCGCGACGCCACGCGAAATCCTTGTTGCTCGTAAAACGCGATGCTGCGATCGGCATCGGCGACGCTGATCGCGGTGTGGTCGATGCCGAGCGTCACGCCAGACTGCAGCGGCATGGCCGACCAGCGCGGAGGGTCCGCGCCATCCGGAAATTCGATGAGCTCGATCGGATGCCCGTCGGGGTCACGAAACTTGAATGCGCGAACACCGCCCGACGCCTGGGGCAACTGTTGCGGGCCGCCCTCACTGATCGGCGCCGGCGCAAGACGCTGCAGTCGCGCGTAAGCGCCATCCATGTCGCGCGTGACGATCGCAAAATGCTGAAAGCGCAAGTCATTGCAGGCAACCGGTGCCGACGATTCAACCACTCGCGTCGCCCGTCGCAACACGATGCGATCGGAACCCAGCACAATTGCGATCGAGTCCTCGTTGCCGAGCGCGCCGTCGCGACCATCGTCTTCGAAGCAAAAGCCGAGCCCGTCACGGTAGAACGCGAGGCTCGCGGCCAGATCGCGAACCGTCCGCGTGAGGGCGACCCAGCGCTGGACCGTCACGGCCGCTCGGCTCCGCGCTTGTTCACATAAATCGCATAGAGCGTGTGCGAGGCGCAAATGAAAAGCCGGCTTCGGTATCGTCCGCCGAAACACAGATTCGATACCGTGCTTGGAACCTCGATCTTGCCGAGCAACTCGCCATGCGGCGAAATGCAATGCACGCCATCGCCCGCGCTGCTCCAGAGGTTACCTTCCTCGTCGCAGCGAAAACCGTCGCTGAAACCCGGATCGACCTTGTAGAAATCGCGCCCCCGGGACAGCTGAGATCCATCGTCCGACACATCGAACACGCGCAGCTTCTGCAGCGGATCGGGTGCGAACTGTTCGCCGCTTTCCGATACGTACAGCAACCGTTCGTCGGGCGAAAAGCACAATCCATTTGGCCCGTTGAAGTCGTCGGCCACGACGCTGAGTTCGCCGCTTCGTGGATCGAAGCGGTACAAATTCGCAGGCAATTCTTGTGTTTGCTTGCCGCCTTCGTAGTCGGTCGAAATACCGTAAGGCGGATCGCTGAACCAGATCGTTCCGTCGCTCTTCGCGACCACGTCGTTCGGTGAGTTGAGTTTTTTGCCCTGATAGCGATCGACCAGCACCGTCACGCTGCCGTCGAGCTCGGTGCGCTGGATGCAACGGCTGCCGTGCGAGCAACCTACAAGGCGACCTTCGCGATCGCGCGTATGCCCATTCGCAAAATTGGACGGTTCGCGAAAAACCGATGCACCGCCGGAGTCGGTCCATCGCATGATGCGGTTGTTCGGCAAGTCCGACACCAGCAGGCATTGAAGATCGGCGAACCACACCGGGCCTTCGAGCCAGCGAAATCCTTCGGCCAGCTTTTCGAGCGGCGCGTTCGGCAACACGAAGGATTTAAAGCGCGGCTGCGCGATGGTGAAGCCGTCCATGAGAAGTTCCTGGCTACTTCACGTGACACGGTTCGCGCTGCGGCGGCTGGTGCAGCTGAACCGTCATCAACACCGCGGGCTCGTCGCCGATCGTGCCCGAACGATGGCCTTTCTTGCCGTCGGTTTCGGTGCAACCCTGGTCCTCGCCGAACGAAAATTCGCCAGGCCCCTGCTCGATGCGGGTGCCGTCCATGCTTTCGATGAACCAGCGGCCCGACAGCACGACGATCCATTGCGGCGCCGGGTTTTCGTGCCAGTCACCGACCCAGCCGACCGGCTGCACCGTGAACACGACTGTCGACGACACCGTATCTTGCTTGTTGTTCCACTGCGGCTCGGCCGGCCCGACGCCTTCGAACACATAGTCGGTCAACCGGCATGGATGCTGATGACTCACGCCATCGGCGTCGACACACAAGTGCCAGTAAGGAACCGACGGCTTGTCTTTTTGTTCGGCTTGTTCATTCATGGCGCGCGCTCCGCAGATGAATAGGGATGGCTCGATGCAAAGGGCCGCTCGGTGAACGCATGCCAACCCGAGCCATCGGTTCCGATCACGATCAACAGAAAGCCGGCGCCGAGCGAGCAATTCTTCAAAAAATCCCAGAAAAGAGTGCGGCCCGTGCCATCGAATGCTAACCAGAAATCGCCTGGTGCCCAGAAGCGTTTGAAGAGAATCGCCGTAGCGACGCAATAGCCGGCCAACACCAGGGCGCAAGCGCGATCGGCGATGCCGGTCACCACGCCGAGCGACATGAAAATTTCGATGCAGAGGCCAAGACCGATGACGCTGGTGGCCAGCGCGCGCAATTTGAAGATGGTTTGCGCCTGATCCACCGCATGGCTGAAACCGAAGAGCTTGTCGAATGCGCTGAATGGAAAAAACAGCACCACCAAGCCGAAGCGAGCCAGAAAAGCGAGGACGTTCGCCGTGGTCACTTCCACTGTCCTGCAATGTGATCGGCAACCCGAAGCGCATTGGCAATGATCGTGAGCGTCGGATTCACCGCGCCGATCGATGGAAAGAAACTCGCGTCGGCGACATACAGGTTGTCGAGTTCGTGCGCCTTGCAATTCAAATCGAGCACCGAGCTGGCGGGGTCGGTTCCGAAACGCGCCGTTCCGGCCTGATGCGATGTTCCGCCCAGCGGGATATCTTTGCCGAAATACAGCGACCGCTCGAGCAACACCGGTGCGTGGCCGCTGCGATTGAGCACTTCCTTTAACTTGCGTTTCAAATGCTCGAGCGCCTGCGGGTTGGTTTCGACCAGATCGAGATGGACCTTGCCGTCTTTGTAATAAACGCGGTTTTCCGGATGCGGCAAATCTTCGGCCTGAAGCCAGAAGTCCATCGCATGCCGTGCCATCACTTCGAACGGCATCTCGGGCAACCATTCGAGCCACTGGGGCAGTGCCTCGCCACGAATCTGGTCGGGGTGGCTGATCGCGCACATCTGGATCAGGCCGAGCGGATATTCCCAATCGTCGGCGCCGAAATAGAAGTCGCTGAGCGCCATCGTCTTCTGGAACACCGTGTCGTTGACCTCTTTCATGACCGCCATCAGCACGCTCATGTTGTGCCGCATGTAGTTGCGCCCGAGCTGGCCCGATCCGTTGGCGAGGCCATCGGGATGCATGTCGTTGGCAGACCGAAGCAGCAGCAATGCCGACGAAAGCGCGCCGCATGCGACCACTACCGTGTCGGCCGAATAAATCTCCTCGCGCCCCTCGCGCGTCACATGCACTGCGTTGACGGTTTTGCCCGAGGCGTCGGTTGCGAGCTTCGACACGTAGGCGTTGGTCAGCAAGCGCACATTGTCGTGCTGCGCAAGGGTCGGGTCGATGCAGATCACCTGCGCGTCGGCCTTGCCGTTGAGCAGGCAGGGAAAACCGTCGAAATAGCTGCAGCGCATGCAGGTACTGGTAGGAGTCGGCTGGCCGTCCTTCTCGTCGAGCAGGATGCCGAGCGGCAAATGGAATGGCTTGAGGCCGATGGCGCTCAACCGGCTCGCCAGTTCGGCGACCTTCGGCTCGTGGCTCACGGGCGGATGCGGGTACCCGCCGCTCGCCCAAGGCTCCAGCGGATCCTCGCCGCGCTGGCCATGCACGTGAAACAACTTTTCGGCTTCGGCGTAATACGGCTCGAAGACCTCGTAGCCGAGCGGCCAGGCCGGCGAGATACCTTCCGCGTGCACGACTTCGCCGAAATCGCGTTCGCGCAAGCGAAACAGCGCGGCGCCGTAAACCTTGGAATTGCCACCGACGTAATAGTGGAGCCCCGGCTGAAAGCTGTCGCCTTTGGCGTTGGTCCACTTTTCGCTGGTCTGGTATTTGCCCTCGACGAAGACCGTCTGCGAATCCCAGTTTTTCTCGGAGCGGGGCAAATACCCGCCGCGCTCGAGGATCAGGATCTTCTTGCCGGTCGGCGCGAGACGCTGCGCAAGCGAAGCGCCGCCCGGCCCGCTACCGACGACGATCAGGTCGTAATGTTCATCCGCCACTGGCAAACCCCGGAAAAAGTGTCATGCCGCCATCGACGAAAAGCGACGCGCCGGTCACGTAATCGGACGCATCCGATGCGAGCCAGACAGCCGCTTGGGCGATGTCTTCGGGCTGGCCGATCCGCTTGTAAGGCACCAGCTTCATCAAATCGGCGTAAGCCTCGGGCGTTTGCCAGGCGGCGGTGTTGATCGGCGTCTGAATGGCGCCGGGCGCAATCGCATTCACGCGAATGCGCAACGGCGCGACCTCTTGCGCGAGGCTTTTCATGAGCATCTCCACGCCGCCTTTCGACGAGGCGTAATTCGCATGACCAGCCCACGGAATCATCTGATGAACCGAACTCATGTGAATGATTTTGCCGGCCGCCTCCGACACCTTCTCATCGACGCCGCGGCGCTTGAATTCGCGCACCGCGCTGCGCGCACACAAAAACTGGCCGGTCAGATTGACGCCGATCACCGTGTTCCATTGCGCCAGCGTCATGGCGTGGAACGGCGCATCGCGCTGCAAGCCGGCGTTGCAAACCACCACATGCAGGGTGCCGAATTCGGCGATCGCCTGGGCGAACATCGCTTCGACCTCGTCTTCGCGGCTCACGTCGGCCTTGATCGCGATGGCGCGTTGCCCGCCCTGGCGAATTTCGTTCGCAACTGTTTCGGCTGCTTCGGGGTCGGTGATGTAGTTCACGACCACGTCCGCACCGGCTTTTCCCAGCGCCAGCGCAATGCCTCGGCCGATACCGGAGTTGGCGCCGGTCACCAGTGCAGGCTGACCTACGAGAACTTTCGGGATGCCGGGATGCGGTGTCGGCGGGCTGGCTTCAGGAGGAACGGGATCGTCCGGCGCTGGGGTTTTCGGGATTGCGCCGGGACTCGGTTCTGTGCTCGCCATGGAAGGATTCTCGCCACGGCCCGCACGGCAACCTATAGGACACAGCCGACACCCTTGCTCCGAAAATTGCGATTCCTATACTCGACGTCTTGTCAGGCAACCGGAAAAAGCAGGTGCTGCTGGTATTCGGCTCCATCAATCTCGACATCGCACTGCGCACGCAGCGGCTACCCGCGCCCGGAGAAACGGTGCTGGGAGAGGACTATCTGATCTCTCCGGGCGGCAAGGGCGCCAATCAGGCGCATGCAGCGCAGCGCTACGGTATGGCGACCACGATGGTCGGCGCGGTCGGCGACGATGCATTCGCCATGCCGGCGCTTTCGCAACTGCAACTGGCCGGGGTCGATCTCGACCATGTCGTGCGGGCACAAGGGCCGACCGGCTGCGCGGCGGTGGTGATCGACGCCGCCGGCGAAAACCAGATCGTCGTCGCGCCCGGCGCCAATACCCTGCTGCGCGAAGCGCAGGCGACCGACGAGGTGCTGGCGCAGGCCGACGCGGTGCTGATGCAAATGGAGATCAACGCCTTCGAAAATGAGCGATTGATCCTGCGTGCGCGCCAGCGCGGCTGCATGACGGTGCTCAACAACGCGCCCTCCCAGGCGTTGCCCGAAGCGGTGCTCAAGTCGCTCGACCTGTTGATCGTGAATGAAGGCGAACTGGTGCGCACGGCCAAAGGCGCGGGCATCGCCACCGGGAAGGCCGAACCGCAGGCGCTGCTCCAAGAACTGTCACGGCGCTTTTTGCTGCAAGTGGTGGTGACACAAGGCGCAAGCGGCGTGATGGCCTGCGACCGGACCGGCGCATTGACCCGAATGCCGGCGATGGCGATCCAGGCGGTCGACACCACCGGCGCCGGCGACACTTTTGCGGGCGTGCTGACGGCGGCGCTGATCGAAGGCCGGTCGTTGCGCGATGCGCTGGCGCGCGCATCGGTTGCCGCCGCGCTGTGCTGCGGCAGCGCGGGGGCCCAGCAACCCCAGCCCAGCCGGGCGGAGATCGAAGCGGCGTTGCCGACTTATATGGCGCTGCTCGGGCCGGCGGCGTGAAGCGGCGCACTGCGGCGATTGAAGCGTCTGAATGCGGAGAGCCGAGCGAGAAGGCGCGAAGGGTTCGCGAAGGACGCGAAAGAGAATCAAAAAATCTGAATCAAAAGTGGCTGGAAGGGCCAGTGCGTTTGCGCAGGCAGCTATTGTTTTAGTAGCACCCAACCCTCGGAGCGAAGCAGGCCACACATTCGCACCGAGCGCCGCCTCTCACCGAAAAAAAATCGGCATTCTTTTTGCGCCTTGCGCGCAACCTGCGCGTCCGGAAGTCCGACCTCAGCTCCGCTCGCCCAAAGCCGAGTCGTGAACGCTCAAGCCGCTTCGGCTTCGGCCTCGATCGCCAGCCCGCGCTGCTCGTACACCGGTTGCGGCGGCAAGCCGTCCAGGTGCCGGGTGTCGGCCCAATCGAGAATCTCGATCGCGAACGGCGCGCCCGCGTCGGCCACCCGAACCCGGTTGAAGCCGCCGTTCGGAATGTCGCTCTGGCGTGGGCCGCTGACGGACAATCCGCGCGCGGTGCGCCAGACCATGTCGAGCACCCCGCCGTGGGTCGTGACCAGCACGGTCTGGCCCGGATACTGCAAGGCGACAGCGCGTATCGCGTCGACGATGCGTGTATGAAACTGTCGCGGCGATTCACCGCCGGGCATGCCCATGTCTTCTTCGAAGCGCAGCCACTCGACCCAGGCGCGCGGATGATCGCGCTGGATGTCGACCGAGCGCAGCCCTTCGACGATGCCGAAATGCTGCTCGCGCAGGCCGTCGGTGGCGGCAACGGCCAAGCCGAAATGGCGCGCAGCCGGCGCCGCGGTTTGCCGGGCCCGAATCAGATCGCTGCTGACAACCCGCGCGATCGGCTCATGCGCGAGCCGCAGCGCCACCCGGCGCGCCTGCTCCAGCCCGGCCGCGTTGAGCGGCGCGTCGACGTGCCCCTGAAAGCGCAATTCGCGATTCAGGTCGGTCTCGCCGTGGCGGATCAGGATCAGGTCGGTGGCAGGCATGATGGTAGGAGAAGAAAGCGGAACGTCCAGTTCCGACGAAATTCATTTTCATCCTGTGATAGCGGAAATGCACGTGCATCACAGGAACATCGGCGAATCAGCAACATTTGTTCACACAAATCGTGACCAGAACGCAACGAATCGGCCGTTTCCAAGCCCGGTGCGAGAATCGCGCCATGCCCCAACTCGTATTGCTGCCCGGCCTGGCTTGCGACCGGCGGCTCTGGGCCGATCAGTGGCCGGTTCTGCCGCCCGCGCTGCGCCCGGCCGTGAGCACGGTGCATATGCGCCACGACACCCTCGAAGCGATGGCGACCGCTCTGCTGGCCGAGCACATCGGCCCGCTCGTTTTGTGCGGCACATCGATGGGCGGCATGATCGCCCTCGAAGCCGCGCGCCAGGCGCCGCACCGCATCGCGGGCCTCGCGCTGCTCGGCACCAGCGCCCGGCCCGAAACGCCCGACATGCGCCAGTTGCGCGCCGACGCGATCGCGTTGTTCGAGCGCGGCGAGGTGCGCGAAGTGATCGAGCCGAACTTCGTCTTCGCGTTTCATCCCGCGCAGGCCGCCGACTCAGCGCTGGTGCAGCGCTATTTCGACATGGTGCTCGAAGCCGGCGCCGCGCGCCTGATTCGCCAGAACCGCGCGCTGATGGACCGCCCCGACGCGAGGCCGCATCTGTCCGCGCTGCGCTGCCCAACCCTCATCGTCTGCGGCGACACCGACCGGCTCACGCCACCCGAATGCTCGAGCGAAATCGCCGCGCTGGTGCCGGACGCCGAGCTGGTCTGGGTGCCGCAATGCGGCCACATGCTGACATTGGAAAAACCCGAAGTCGTCAACGCCGAATTGTTGGGTTGGCTGGAGGCGCAGGGGTTTTGAATTCGGACATCCGCAATCGGACTACCGGACGCAGAAGACGCAGAAGTTTCGCAGAAGGCGCAGAAGGAATACAACAAATTTCTTTGGGGGTTCTTCTGCGACTTCTGCGTTGCTTTGTTACCCCTTGTATGTTCCACAAAGGAGATTTGAGTTGATAGCGATAGAAGGCTGTGGTCAAGTGGGCAGAGCCTGGCGCGGTGGGCAACGCGCAGCGTTGTCCACGGCAAGCCAGGCGCTTCGAGCGCAGCTCGAACTGTCCACTTATCCACAGCCTGGCCCTTGTGCCTTTTGTGCTTTTCGGTCGGCGCGCCAAACCTTGTATGTTCCACAAAGGAGATTTGAGTTGATAGCGATAGAAGGCTGTGGTCAAGTGGGCAGAGCCTGGCGCGGTGGGCAACGCGCAGCGTTGTCCACGGCAAGCCAGGCGCTTCGAGCGCAGCTCGAACTGTCCACTTATCCACAGCCTGGCCCTTGTGCCTTTTGTGCTTTTCGGTCGGCGCGCCAAACCTGTTTGCCCCTTGAGCTTGCAGCTCGTGCAGAAGCTTGCGGTCAACGCGCCGATCCCTTTCATCCAACCATGTAGCCCGAACAGTTGCCAATCATGAACATGAATCCGCAAGGTGGGGTAGTTGCTGGCGCCCAGCGCCCAAACGCCGGTATCGACGTCTCCAAGCAGCATCTTGATGTTTGCCTGGAGGCCGAGGATCTGCGGGTGGACAACGACGCCAGGGGGTGGGAGGGGCTGACCGCGAAGCTCAAGGACGCAGGGGTCGATCTGGTGGTGATCGAGGCCACCGGCGGCTATGAGCGGGCCGTGGTGTGCGCGCTGCAGGGCGCGGGCATCGCGGTGGCGCGGGTCAATCCGCGCCAGTCGCACGACTTCGCCAAGTCCATGGGTGTGCTGGCCAAGACCGACAAGGTCGATGCCCGCGTGTTGCGCGACTTTGCCGATGTACTGGCGCGCCACCGGGAGCGCGCCAAGTACATCACCCCGATGGTCGAGGCGCACCGCGCCGAGCTTGCCGCGCTGACCACGCGCAGGCGCCAGCTGGTGCAGATGCGCGTGGCCGAGCTCAACCGCCTGGAGCAGGCCAGCGCGCGCGCCGCGCGCAGCATCAAAAGCGTGCTCAAGCTGCTGGACAAGCAGATCGGGGCCATTGATGCGGACGCGGACGCACACCTGGAGCGCCACTTCAAGGCGCAGCGCACGCTGCTGGACAGTTGCAAGGGGGTGGGGCCGGTAACGATGCTGACGCTGACTTCGGCGCTGCCGGAGTTGGGCCAGCTGGGCCGGCGCGAGATCGCCAAGCTGGTGGGGGTGGCGCCGTTGGCTAACGACTCGGGCTCGCGCAGCGGCAAGCGGCGCATCTGGGGCGGGCGCCCGGAGGTGCGCACGGTGATCTACATGGCGACATTGGCGGCATTGCGCCATAACCTGGCGATCAAGGACTTCTACGCGCGCCTGCTCGCCGCAGGCAAACCAAAGAAGGTGGCCATCGTCGCGTGCATGCGCAAGCTGCTCACGATCCTCAATGCGATGCTCAGGGACAAGGCCGCATGGGATGGCACTAAGCATGTTCAGACCGTTCAAAACGCTTGACTTTCAACACAGTTGCTTCCGCGTCCGGTAGTCCGGATTCTGTTTGCTATACATACCATAGCCTTCTGCGCACGTCCACTGGGCGTCTCAGCCACTTTTCTTATAAATCCGTGGCATGGGTTATGGCGACACCGTGCAGCGCTTGCACCACCGGTCAGGCGGCGCTCGCGAGACGTTCGCGACGCCATGCCGCCGGCGGTTTGCCGACCAGGCGCTTGAAGGCGCGCGCGAACGCGGCTTCGGAGTCGTAGCCGACCTCGAGTGCGATCGCGGCGACGGTGGCGCGCGATTCGAGCAGCAGGCGCGCAGCCGCTTGCATGCGCCATTGCGCGAGGTACTGGATCGGCGGCACGCCGACCAGTTGCAAAAAGCGTTCGTGCAGCGCCGACCGAGACAGGCCGACGCGGCGCCCGAGTTCGTCGATCGTCCAATCCTGCGCGGGCGATTCGTGCATCAATGCCAGCGTGCGGCCGACGAAACGATCGCGCAGACCCGCGAGCCAGCCCGAACTCTGCTCGGGCAACTGATCGGCGTAGCGCCGCACCGCATCGACGAACATCATCTCGCTCATGCGCGCGAGCATCGCCTGGCCTCCCGGGCGCCTTGCGCGCGACTCGGCGGCCGCCTGCCGGGTGAAGCGCGCGATCCAGCCGCCATCGTCGGCGGCGCGCAGATGCAGCATGCGCGGCAAGGCGGCGATCAAGGGGTTGAAGGGCTGTAAGTCGCAGCCGAGAAAGCCGCAGACGATCGAAGCGTCGGCGCTGAAATTGGCTGGCCGCGGAAACAGCACAGTGGCGCCGTCACGCGCGACCTCGAGCGGCAACTGCCCGATGTCGGCGCCGTCCAGCCAGCTCACATCGATGCTGCCCCGCATGCCGGGCGAACTCGAGATCACATGCGCATCGCCATGCGGAAACATCACGACGTCGCCCTCGCCAAGCTGCACCGCTGGCTCGCCGAGAATGCCGGCCCAGCAATTGCCTTCGACCACCGCGTGATAGTCGACCAAATGCTCGACGCCGGGCATCAACAGCGGCACGAGTTCGTTCCCCGGCGGCGCCTCGGCGGCCCAAGAACTGCTGCCGACGACGTCGAAGAACACCGCGCCGCGCAAGCGCACGGCGCGCAGCACATCTGAAAGTGCGTCCTGGCTCATCGGGGCTTTTTCAATGAAATCGTCAGCCGGGTGTTCGGCGGTGTTTCGATCAAGTCGCCCGGACGATCGGGCAAGTCGTGCGATCGACATTCGGCAAAACCGGATTCATGGGCAAGTTTGGCGGACGCCGGGCCCGGCGCTGCCGCGACCGCGGAAAAACAATGCATCGAGTCGTTGCAGCCGATTGCAAAGACATCTTGTTCACCCCATTCACCGCTGGAAATTCACATGCCTTCGCTGACTTATCTTACGCTCGACAAAGACGTGCGGCAGTTGCCGAAATCCGATCTGGACCGCTTGAAAACACAGGTTTCGGGCGGCGTGATCGGCGCCGAAGACAGCGCTTACGACGAAGCGCGCAAGGTCTGGAATGCGACGGTCGACCGGCGTCCCGCGCTGATCGCGCGCTGCCTGACCGACAGCGATGTGCAGGCCACCGTCCGCTTCGCCGCGGCGCACCGGATGCTGCTCAGCGTGCGCGGCGGCGGACACCACATCGCGGGCAACGCGGTGGCCGAAGGCGGACTCATGCTCGATCTTTCGGCCATGCGCGCCATCAGCATCGACGCGGTGCACCGCACCGCGCGGGTCGGCGCCGGCGCGCTGCTGGCCGACTTCGATCGCGAAGCGCAGGCGTACGGCCTGGCGACGCCGCTCGGCATCAACTCGACCACCGGCGTTGCGGGACTCACGCTCGGCGGCGGCTTCGGCTGGCTCAGCCGCCGCCATGGCATGACCATCGACAACCTGCTCGGCGCGACGGTCGTCACGGCCGACGGCGAACTGCGCCAAGTGTCGGCCGATTCGCAGCCGGACCTGTTCTGGGCGCTGCGCGGTGGCGGTGGCAACTTCGGCGTGGTGACCACGTTCGACTTCCGCCTGCATCCGGTCGGCCCGGAGGTCTGGGCGGGGTTGGTGGTCTATCCCTTCGCGCAGGCGCGTCAGGTGTTGCGCGCGTGGCGTGACTTCACGATGACAACGCCCGACGAACTGAGCGTCTGGACCGTGATGCGCAAGGCGCCGCCGCTGCCTTTCCTGCCCGAAACGGTACACGGAACCGACGTCGTGATTTTTCCGCTGGTCTACAGCGGCGGAATCGAGGCGGGCGAGCGCGCCGCAGCGCCGGTGCTCGGCTTCGGCGACGTCATCGGCGCGCACATGGGACCGACGCCCTACGCCGGATTCCAGACCGCGTTCGACCCGCTTCTGGCGCCGGGCGGCCGCAACTACTGGAAGTCGAACAACTTCAGCGCGCTCGGCGATGCGGCGCTCGACTTGATGATCGAATCGGCCGCGCGCCTGCCGGGCCCGGAGTGCGAGATCTTCGTCGCGCAGCTCGGCGGCGCGATGGCGCGCGTGAAGCCCGATGCGACGGCTTTCGTCGCCCGCGATGCGCACTACATCATGAATGTCCACGGCCGCTGGTCCGATCCGCGCGACGACGAAGCGGTGCGCTCATGGGCCCGCCAGGCCTTCACCGAGGCGGCGCCGCATGCCACCGGCAGCGGCTATGTCAACTTCCTGACCGAGGACGAAGCCGAGCGCGTCGCCGCGAGCTACGGCGACAACTACCCGCGCCTGCAGACGGCCAAGCGACGCTACGACCCCGACAACCTGTTTCGCATGAACCTGAACATCGAACCAGCCGCCCTCCCATCATGAAACTGGAACCTACATGCAAAACCAAACTGAAACCGTGTTGAACGAACACCTGCAAGCCGCCGGCGCGGGTGTCGAGGCGGTCATGGCGCACTACGTGGATGACTCCGTTTTGATCACCCACGACGCGACCTACCGCGGCCGCGCCGAAATCCGCCGCTTCTTTTCCGAATTGCTCGGCAGCGCCAACCAGGGATTTCTCAACGCCTTTAAGCTGAAGCGTCAGGAGGTCAGCGGCGAACTCGCCTACATCGTCTGGGAAGCGCAGCCGTGGTTCAGCTTTGCAACCGACACGCTGCTGGTGCGCGACGGAAAAATTGTCTTTCAGACCTTTGCAGCGCAGACCGCGTCGAGCTGAGTGCAGTCGAATTGCTATTAAAAGTGTAGCTGTCTGCGCACGTCGGGTGGGCGTTTCAGCTACTTTTCTTATAAATTGACAGATCAGTTCAATTCAGCGCACCGAAGCGCTCGCGCACATCCTGCGGATTGGCGAGCGTGGTCGTGATTGCGATGCGCAGCGCTTCGGTCGTGACTTCACGCGGCACGCCAGGCACTTCACCCTGCCGTTTCGCTTGCTCGGGCAGCCAGGGCACATGCACGAAGCCGCCGCGCGCATCGGCCGGTCCGCCCGGACCGCGTTGGGCGAGCCGATGCATCAAACCGTAGAAAAGATGGTTGCAGACAAAGGTGCCGGCCGAGTTCGACACAGAAGCCGGAATGCCCGCCGCGCGCAGCTCGCGCACGATCGCCTTGATCGGCAGGGTCGAAAAATACGCGGGCGGCCCGCCCTCGATCACTGGCCTATCGATCGGCTCACGGCCTGCGTTGCAGGCAATCCGCGCATCGTCGATGTTGATCGCGACGCGTTCGGGTGTGATGTCGGCGCGACCGCCCGCTTCGCCGACCGCGATCACGAGTTGCGGTTTCAACGCATCGATCAACCGATCCAGTTCAGCCAGCGCATCGCCGAACACGCATGGCAGGCAGCGCCCATGGACGACGACGTCACCCGTGCGCCAGCCGTCGAGCGCGCGAACCGCTTCCCACGATGCGTTGAGCGTGTCGCCGCCGAAGGGCTCGAAGCCGGTGAGGAGGATTGGGCGGGGGGTCATGGATGGGCTGTGAAGGCGGACTGCCGAACGCGGACTGCCGAACGCGAAGGACGCGAAGGTTTCGCGAAGAGCGCGAAAGGAATACCAAATTATTTGGGGTCGCGATGCGGTGGCGATAGTGACGAATTCGGTGATGAGTGCCACGCGATGCACTGAAGAGCGGGAAGGAAATGCTCTTAATTCAATAGCTGTCTGCGCATGACCAGTAACGATTTCAGCCACGTTTCATTCAAATTTTTGAATTCCCTTTCGCGTCCTTCGCGATCCCTTCGCGTCCTTCGCGTTCGACTGCCCGTATTCAGATGCGTGCGTCACACCGCCGCGACCGCGATCCCCTCCTCGGCCAGTCGCGCGCGGATGCGGCGGGCGAATTCGAGTGCGTGCGCGCCGTCGCCGTGCAGGCAAACGGTTTGCGCGTCGAGCGCGACGGTGCTGCCGTCGATCGTGCAGACCTTTTTGTCGCGTACCAGCGAAAGGGTTTGCGCAAGTGCCATTTCTTCGTCGTCGATCACGGCGCCCGGCAGTTTGCGGCTGACCAAGCTGCCGTCGGCGGCGTAGGCGCGGTCGGCGAACACTTCCTGCACGGGCGTCAAGCCCGCGCGCTTCGCGGCGGCGATCATGCCGCTGCCGGCGAGGCCGAAGAACTTCAGCTCAGGGTCGAATTGCCGCACCGCTTCGCACAATGCGTCGGCCAGTGCAGGGTCTTTGACAGCCTGGTTGTAGAGCGCGCCGTGCGGCTTGACATGCGAAAGCGCGCCGCCTTCGGCGCGCACGATCGCGGCCAGCGCGCCGATCTGGTAGAGCATGCCGGCGATGATTTCGTCGGCCGGTAACTGCATTTCGCTGCGGCCGAAATTGGCGCGATCGGGAAAGCTCGGATGCGCGCCGATCGCGACGCCATTGGCGAGCGCCCAGCGCACGCACTGGCGCATCGTCATCGCGTCGCCCGCGTGCCAGCCACAAGCGATGTTGGCCGAGCTCACCAGCGCGAGCAGCGCTTCGTCGTTGTCACAGCCTTCGCCTAAGTCTGCGTTGAGGTCAATTTGCATTTGGGGTCTCGGGGTGTGGAAATCGGGATCGGACTACCGAACGCGAAGGACGCGAAAGGAATACCGAATTGTGGTTGGATGGGGGTGAGGTGGCGTTGGTGACGGAATTCAGTGACCGGTTCCACGCGACACCGTGAACATTGAAGAGTAATTGCTATTACTTTGGTAGCTGTTCGCGCACGTGCAGCAACGATTTAAACCACTTTTCATTCAACTTTTTGAGTTCCCTTTCGCGTCCTTCGCGAAACCTTCGCGCCCTTCGCGTTCGGCTGCCCGCTTCATGTCCCCGGATTTTGCCCCGCCGGCTTCCACCCCGTATCGATCAACGCCCGATCGACCCAATCGAGATAGCGCTGTTGCACTTGCATGGCGGTGCGCGCGGCCAGTGCATCGACCTGCACGAAGCGCAGCTGGCTCTTGAGCGGCGCTTGCGCGAGCTTCCACAAGTCGGCTTCGACCACGACGCCGATGCGCGGATAGCCGCCGGTGGTTTGCGCGTCGCCGAGCAGGACGATCGGTTGGCCGGACGGCGGCACCTGGATCACGCCGGGCAACATCGCCGACGACAGCATGTCGCCAGCTTCGCGCCGCGCGAGCACCGGGCCCGCGAGCCGGCTGCCCATGCGGTTGCTATGCGGCGTGATGCGCCAGGGTTCGGCCCAGAACTTCGCAATCGATTCCGGTGTGAACTGGTGCTGTTCGGGACCCGGTATGACGCGCACCCAGATCAATTCGTCGGTGTCTTCGCTCGCGCAGACGTCACTCATGTCGCTCATGCCCCAGGCTTGCGGCGAGCGCAAACCGAAAGCGCGACGCGCGAGCCGATCGGCGCCCGGCGCTGCGCTGCCGATCGGCAAGCGGTCGCCCTTTTTGAGCGCTCGCCCCTCGTGGCCGCCGAATCCGGCTTTCAGATCGGTGCTGCGCGAACCGAGCACCGGCGATACGTCGATGCCGCCCGCCACCGCGAGCCAGCTGCGCACGCCCGCTTTGCCGCTCCAGCGATTGGCGCCCTGCAGCCGCAATGTTTGCCCGGCCGCGACCGGCATGCTCCAGTACGGCAACACGGTGCGCGCGCCCTGCCCGGCATCGAGCTCGGCGCCGAAATCGTCACCCGCGAGCGCGATACGTGAGTCCGCGTCGAAGCGCAATGCGCAAGCGCCCATCGTGATCTCGATGCCCGCCGCGTCGTCCGCGTTGCCGACCAGCCGGTTCGCAACCCGCAGCGCCAGCGGGTCGAGCGCGCCGCCGGGGCAAATGCCGAGCCGGCGAAGGCCGTGTCGCCCCAGGTCCTGCACCGAGGCGAGCAGGCCGGGCTGGAAGACGGTGACGTGGGCGGTGCTCATGGGTTATGGAAGGGCGGAAGTCCGGTTTTCCGGTGGTCCCGCGTGCGGATTCACGGCTCACCCTGCTCCGCCACGAAGCGCACCCGGTCCCCCGGCTGCAGCAAGGTCGGCGGGTCGGCGGCCGGGTCGAACAGTTTGATCGCGGTATGGCCGATCAAATGCCAGCCGCCCGGCGACACCAATGGGTAGACGCCGGTTTGGGTGCCACCGATCGCGACCGAGCCGGCCGGCACGGCGGTGCGCGGTTCGCTGCGGCGTGGCGTCGCGAGTGCAGTTTCGAGGCCGCCGAGAAAGGCGAAGCCGGGCAAAAAGCCGAGCAGATAGACGGTGTACTCGCCGGCCGTGTGACGACGCACGACTTCATCGTTGGTCAGGCCGGTATGCGCTGCGACATCGGCCAGATCAGGGCCGCCTGCGCCGCCGTAGTGGACCGGAATTTCGACCAGCCGGCCAGGCGCAGCCGGCGCGGATTTGAGCTTCGACCACGCCTTTTGCACCCGCGCTTCGAGTTGAGCCGAATCGGGATGCGCCGGGTCGAACACCAAGGTCAGGTTGTTCATGCCCGGCAGCAGCTCGCGCAACTCGGGCCAGCCGATGGCCTGGTCGGCCAGCGCCCAAAAGCGCTGCTGTGCTTCCAGCGTGGCCGGTGGCGGCAGTTCGCACAGCAAAGCGGCTTCGCCGAGCGGATGCAGCGTGAGTGCGGGCAGGGCCATCGTCAGTGCGCGAAGCCGTCGCGGCGAGAGGCTGGCAACAGCCTTCCTTCTGTGCGTCGACTCACGACCTCGCCGCGGCCAGATCGCGCACCTTGGTCAAAAGCCGATCATGCACGGGCTTCGACACGAAGGCATCGACCTCGCCGCCGAGCGTCGCAATTTCGCGCACGAAGGTGCTCGAGATGAATTGATAGCGATCGGTCGGCGCGAGGAACACGGTTTCGACATCGGGCATCAGCGCGCGGTTCATGCCGGCGAGCTGAAACTCGTAATCGAAGTCGGTCACGGCGCGCAGGCCCCGCACCATCGCCTTGGCCCTGTGCGCAAGCACGAAGTCGCGCACCAGGCCCGAAAAGCTCGCCACCGTGACCTTGTCGCCGAGCGGCGCGGTCACATCGCGCGCCATCGCCATCCGCTCTTCGAGCGAGAACAGCGCCTTCTTGTGATGGCCTGCCGCCACCGCGACGATCACATGCGAGAAAAGACGCGTCGCACGCTCCACAACGTCCTCGTGGCCGAGGGTGATGGGGTCGAAGGTGCCGGGGTAGACGGCGATCACGCTGGACATGGAGCAGCTCCTTGATGTGTCGGACGCGCAGCCCCCGAGACAGCGAGGCAGCGAGACGGCAAAACGGCGAAACGTCGAAAGGCGCAGCACCGCGAAGAGTGCCAGGTTGCGGTGCTACCGGCGGATTTCCGTGCGGCAAATTATGCGGGCAGGCTGAGCAGGTGCGCGTGAACCGCGCCGGCCTTGAGATGGCGATAACCCGCATACCCCAACGCCGCGAACTCGGCATCGGACCAGCGGCGCGGCGCTTCGAGATAAACCACGCCGTCGGGGCGCAGCACGCGCACGGCGGCCTTCAACGCAGATTCGCACAGCGCCGGCTGATCGAACGGCGGGTCGATGAAGATCGCATGCTGACTGGCCGGCACCGCTCTTTCGAGTGCAGCGACGCCGTGACCCCGCTCGACGCGAACCGCGCCGGCTTCCAGCTTTTCGCGGACCGTGTTGAGTTGCGCGACAAGCGCAGTGTCGCTCTCGCAAAGCAGCACTGCAGCCGCGCCGCGCGAAGCCGCCTCGAAGCCCAGCGCGCCGGTTCCCGCAAACACATCGATGCAATGCCAGCCCGGCAATTCGCCGCCGCCCGCACCGGCGATGCTCGCGAGCCAGTTGAACAATGTTTCGCGCACCCGATCCGGCGTCGGCCGCAAGCCAGGACTGTCGGCCACCGGAAGGCGGGTGCGTTTCCAGAGGCCGCCGATGATGCGGACCTGCTGCGGCAGCTTCCGGCTTGCAGGCCGCTTCGCGGGCCGGCCAAGAGGCGTGCGCTCGTCGGGCGAAGAGGATCGAGGCTTGGGCATTGCGCCAGCTTAAGGGATGGCCCTGGGACGAGTAGCGTTCGTGGTGAAGCTCGCTTTCCGTGCCCGAAAGTGCCGGCAGCACCCGTTCGGCAAGCGCAGACAGCTATGAAATTGATAGTCAACGTCGCACCGAATCGCGTTCGGCCTCGAACCGGGGAAACATGCTTTCTATTCGCCGTGGCCGATCGATACGTTGAGGCTCAGTTCCGCCGCACGTCGCTCGACGACCACCGAAACCGGGCGGCTGATCGCCCATGCCGGAATCGCCGGCACGAGCTGAAACGTGTGAAGGCTCGGGTTCGCAGCAGCGAGCGCCGACCAAGTTCCAGCCACTACTTTCTCGAACGAGCCGACTGAAATTGCAAAGTGCTCAGCCGGGGAAAAGTGAAGAACCAAACCGCGCGAAGTTCGGTCTGCAGGACCGCACTCGATTTCATGCACCTCCAGCGCCTTACCGCGCGTAGAAGCGGTGATCACCTCACGCCTCTCGTTTGATTGCAATGCGATCAACAAACGGCCGTTGCCCGTCTTGTTGACGACGCGGTATTCGACCGATTCACCCTCGGTGGTGGTGTAGCGCCAATGGCTGTCGAGCTCGATCTCGACTGGCTCTTGCACCGTCATCCGCCGCATGCCCGCGCGGACCAGCCCCATTTCATGCTGCTCGGTATAAAAGCCGTGAAGTCCGACAAAGTGCGGCGGGCGGTTGACTCGCGCCGGTACGGGATACGCAACGCCGTCGATTTCTACCGCGGTCCCCATGCCCGCCATGCTGCTTCGTGCGCGAACCATGATCGGCAAACTGCTGTCACTCGCGTGCCGACCCGGATCCGTCAACCCGCCGCGAGCGCTGTCCGGAGGCGCCGCCGCCTGAACCCGAAAAACGATCTGTTCCCCTGAGGCGGACGCGAACTTGATCGTCGCTGAAGGGGCACCTGCGGCGATGCCTTCTTCCAGGTTCACATCCGAAAACACGGCCGAGCGCGCAGCCCCTGATCGACTTAACTCCGACACGATATGGCGGTCGTTCAAATGATCGATCTGAGTCTGATCGTGATGCGTCAGGATCGCGCGCACCAGGGGTGGGCGGCCAGCCCTGCGCCGAACCATCGCCTCGACAGCCTCGTAGCGGGGGTGGCCCTCGAAATAAGCGATCACATGCAGATCGTCGACCAGAGAGCGAAGATCGAATGGCTGGACGACGCCTTTCGGCAGCAGCAATCCGGAGACCGGTGATTCGAGTTTGACCAAAGCTTCGAAGCATTCGAGTGGATGCGCGCAGCCTACAACAGAGACCGCGCTCACGGCCTTGCCGCCAGTTCGCCGCGCCGTCGCTTTCGGAGCTTCAGGGCTTTTATCCGGATATCCACCCAGCGGCCGGCGCCATCGGCAAAAAGCTCCACCGCCCTACTTTTCGTCTCTAACCCAGTTTTCAATCACCAGCCCTGGCACGAAGCTGAAGTGCCGGGTGTTGTCGGTGACGACCACTGCGCTCGTCGACAACGCATGGCCGGCGATCATTTCGTCGAAATCGCCGATCGGGCGGCCGATCGATTTCAGGTGCGCTCGCAGTTCGCCATGCCGGTGGGCGGCGCGGGCGTCCCAGGGCAAAACCGGCGCGATGCGCAAAAACGCGTCCACGACCCGGTGCAGGCGAACCGCCTCGGGACGGCGCGCCGCACCGTAGCGGATTTCGGAGCAGGTGACAGCGGAGATGCACCATTGGCCCGAGGGCAACGCCTGCAGGCGTGCGTCGACGGCAGCGTTGCCGCGCATGGCTTCGCTCGCCGCGTTAGTGTCCAGCATGTAGAGCGTGGTCACTCGGTCCAACTTTCGAACGGGTCGCGCAGTTGCTCAGCCTGGTCGCGCTCCGCAGTGAAATCGTCCGGTATCGGGCCCGATTGGTCGCGCATCTGCATGAAGGAACGCCAGTCGACCGGCGAGCTCTTCGAAAGGATCACATCGCCGGTGCTTTCGTCTCGCCGGATGTGGACCTCGGTGACGTCCTCGAAACGAAACTCGGCGGGCAGGCGAACGGCCTGACTTCCGCCGGTCACGAATATTTTTGCGGTGGGCAGCGACATGTCCGACTCCTGGCTGTACCTACTAGTGTAGGTATTTTTCGCCCAGCTGTCCGGGAGGCTAGCTCGCGGCGCGCTCGCGCCCATCGTCTTCCAACCCCGGCGCATCGATCGGCGGCAGCCGGCGTGGCACGGGCGATGACTGGTTGATCGAAGTGTTGGTCATCGCGTAAGGAATGATTTGGTCGATCAGCCATTCCAGTTGCGCGACCGGGCGCACATGGGCCTTGACGACGAAACAGTCCTCGTCGGTGACCCGGTCGCATTCGACCACCGCCGCGAGCCCGCGCAGCACGTCGGCCACCCTGGCCAGCTGGCCGGGCATCGGGCGGATGCGCAGGTAGGCTGCCAGCGGCAAGCCGAGCGCTTGCGGATCGATCACGGCGCCGCAACCACGGATAACGCCGGCCTCTTCGAGCCGGCGCACCCGCTCGGTCACGCTTGGAGCCGACAACCCCACCGCACGCGCAAGGTCCGAGCGGGTTCTTTCGCTGGCGCTCGGCGCCTGTCTGGCCGTGATGAACACCGCGTTCTATCTGGCGCTGGACCGGCTGCCGATGAGCATGGTCGCGGCGATCGAATTCGTCGGCACGACCGGCGTCGCGCTTTACGGGGTGCGAACCCGGCGCAACGTGGCGGCGCTCGCCCTGGCGGTCGTGGGCGTTTTCATCCTGATCGACGTGCGCTGGGCCAGCGACCCGCTGGGGCTTTTCTGGGCGTTTCTGAATGGCGCCCTGTTCGTGGGGCATGTCGTGCTCGGGCACAAGGTGGCCGAAGGCGGCGCTTCGGGCGGCGTCGAGCGGCTCGGCGCCGCGATGAGCGCGGCCTTCCTGTTCATCCTGCCGATCGGCCTTGTCGAGGCGCTGCGCGCTTTCGCCGACCCGATGCTGCTGCTGGCCGCGATCGGCGTCGGCGTCTGCTCGTCGGTCATTCCGTACGTCTGCGACCAGCTCGCGATGTCGCGGCTGCCGCGCGCAAGCTTCGCACTGCTTCTCGCGTTGCTGCCGGCAACGGCGACGGTGATCGGCGCGATCGTGCTGGCCCAGATTCCGGGCGCGCGCGATGTCTTCGGCGTGCTGCTCGTGATGGCGGGCATCGCGGTGCACAAGCCCGCGACCGGCCCAGCCGACGCGTCAACCGCAAAGCCAAAACCGCTCTAAGCGACAGCCCAACCAGTCGAGAAGGTCGGCAAAGTATACTGATCGGTCTATCCAAACATGCCGGAGCCAGGCTTATGTCCGAGAAGCGCGAGGAATTGCTGACCGCCGCCGAACGGCTGTTTCACAGCGAGGGCTTCTTCGCTACAGGCATCGACCGGGTCATCGCCGAGGCCGACGTCGCGCGCATGACGCTCTACAAGCACTTCCCCTCCAAAGACGATCTTGTTCTGGCGGTGCTTGCGCGGCGCGAAACTGCTTACTGGGAGCAACTGACCGTCGAGGTGGAACGCGCCGGCAAGCGCGGGCAATCGGGCGTGCTGGCGCTGTTCGTGGCAAGCGGGCGCTGGCTGCGGCGAGAGGCGCCGCACGGCTGTCTGTTCATGAAAGCACTGGGCGAATACGCGGGCCATTCGCCGCGCATCGCAGCAAAGGTTGCCGACCACAAGCGCCGCATACTCGACTGGTTGCGCGCCCTGCTGGCCGCCGAAGGCTACGCGCGCAGCCGCAAGCTCGAAGTGCCTTTGATGCTGTTGCTCGAAGGCGCTACGGCTTGCGCGCAAGTCCTGTCGCCAGCGGACGCCGCGCGACATGCGCACGCCACGGCGGCAGCTTTGCTGGCGGCGTCGCCTGCGCGAACAGCAGCGGCGGCTTTGCCAGCAACATCGCCCGCGCGGACTGCAGCGGCTGCTTTGCCGGCGCCGTCGCACGCGCGGTCTGCAGCGGCTGTTTTACAGGCGCCTTCGTCTGCGCAGACCTCCCGCAAGCGTGCGAGGGCGGTGCCTGCCGGAGTCAAGGCATGACGCCGGCGCTTCGCCTCGTGCCGCCCGGCCTGGCGTTGATCGGCGTGAGCTACGGGCTTGCGCGCTTCGCCTACGGCCTGTTTCTGCCCTCGATGCGCGACGCGGTCGGGCTGACGCCGACCATCGCCGGTGCCATCGGCGCGGGCTCTTACTTCGGCTATTGCATCGCCATCGTGGCCGGCGTCTGGCTGGTCGAGCGGCTGGGCGCGCGCACCGTGGCGCTGACGGCGGGCACGATCGCGGCCGTCGGCATGGCGATGATTGCGATGAGCCGGTCGGCCTGGGTGCTGGCGGGCGCCATGCTGTTTGCCGGATTGAGCACCGGGCTGGCCTCGCCCGCGATGGCGATGGCGGTGGACAACGGCATCGCGCCGGCCGGTCAGCCGCGGGCCAACACCATCATCAACAGCGGCACCTGTATCGGGGTGGCGATTTCCGGGCCAGTGGCGCTGCTGGCGGGCGGCCAGTGGCGGGTCGCCTACGCCGGCTTTGCGTTGCTGGCGCTGGCGACCACGCTTTGGCTGGGTTGGAGTCTGCCTCGCCGACGCGTGACCGGCAGCGCTCTTGCAGCCGGTTCAGAACGCGATGTCACTGACGCTTCGACGCCATCCGGAACGGGCGATCTCCCACGCGTCGAGCGCTTGCTGCTTCCCGGCGCGGCGCGGCTTTTGATGGCGGGCGCCGCGATGGGCTTTTCGGGTGCCGCTTACTGGACCTTCTCAGGTGACTTGATCGTCGACGTCGGCCACTTGCCGCGCAGCGTGGCCACCGGCGCATGGGTGCTGATCGGCTTGGCCGGGCTGGCTGGTGCTGCAGCCGGCGACCTGGTGCGGCGCTTCGGCCTCAACACGGTACATCGGGGCGGCTTGATCGCGATGGCTGCGGCCATCACGACGCTCGCGATCTGGCCCCGGGCGGTGCCCGGCGTGCTGGCGTCGGCCGCGCTGTTCGGCGCGGCCTACATCCTGCTGACCGGCGTTTACCTGGTCTGGGGTCTGCGCGTGTATGCGACGCGGCCGGCGCTGGGGCTCGGGCTCCCGTTTCTGATCATCGCACTCGCGCAAATTGCCGGCACCTTGCTGGCCGGCGTATCCATCGGGCACTGGGGCAGTGTCGCGACCTTTATTGCATTTGCCGGTGTGGCAGTGGTTGCAACCGCCTTCGCTTACCGCGGAATGGAAGGCACGGCGCCACCAGCAGCGGCAGGGCGCCACCGCGCGGCCTGATCGCCGATCGCCGACCGCCGGTCGAATATGCAGGCGCTGCGCTCTACTGCGGTGCCTTCGATCCGAATATCACGAGCGCCGCTCCGCTGTGACCTCGGCATGCTATCGCGACACGCTATTGAAAATGTAGCTGCTTGCGCAATATCGACGGGCTCTGAGGCCTCTTTTCACGCTCAAACTTAAAGTCGAAGACAACGCAGCGCCGGCGTGGGGCAAATGACTTTGCGATCCCACGTCAGCCGGCTGTTGGCCGACCCTTAGCCGTTCTTCCGCCGCCCGTCAGCTGCCCCGCATCGCCATCCGCGCCAGCGTTGCGGCCAGTATCAGCAGCGTCGCGACGCGTCTTCAGCCGATGCGGATCGGCATCTCGCCCAGCGAATGCACATCGCAGTTTTGATCCTCGGCCGCCCCGCCGCGGTCGATCACCAGAAAATCACAAGGCGCGTCGAGCGCGATCAGCGGATGGTGCCAGGTGCCGCGCGCGTAATTGACGCCCTGGCCGGGCGCTGCGCGAAAGCAGCGGATGTGGTCCATCGCGGGTGCATTCATGTCCGCTGCCACCGGCTCGGCGACGACGATCAGAAAGGCGCAAGGCGCCATCGGAACAAAGGCCTGACTGCCCAGAGGATGGCGTTCGAGCAATACGAGCTGTATCGGCAGCCGACGCGGCAGCGCCTTGAATATGCTCAGGATCGGCCGGCCACCATCGGCTGCGACATCGATCGTGGCCAGGTCGTGAAAGCGCTCGGCGTAGCCGTCGTTGATGGCAAAGTGGCGAGCGCCCGCGCCGGCTTCGATCACGTCGCCGAACGGTTTGAACGCTTCGGCAGTGAGCTCTTCGATCGGGAGGGAGACGAAAGCGGTCGGCATGGCGTCTCGGGGTCTATCTATCGCACCTGACTGTTCGGCAGCAAGGCTTGTCCAAAGCGTCGGGAAACAGTTCCACGATGACCTTCATCGGGTCACAACGACGATCTTGCCGCCCGCCTGATTCGACTCCATCAAGCGATGCGCCTCGGCGATGTCGTCCAGCTTGAAAACGCGGGCCTGCGCAACCGGAAGTTCGCCCGTCGCAACCTGGTCGATCAGCGCCTGAAGTGGCATGGCCAAAAAATCTTCCACGCCGCCCGAGTAGGTCGTGAGCAACACGCCGGTCGGAATCACGTCCATCGGCGCGAAATCCGCGAACGACCAGCGATCGCCGACCATGCCCGACATGCAAACGACCCCGGGCTCGCGCACCGCTGCAAGCGAGTCGGCCAGCGTCGTCGCGCCGACCAGCTCCAGCACCTTGTCGGCGCCGCCATGCCAGGCCTGTCGCACCGCGCCTGTGATTGCGCCATCGTCGACGAAGAAGTGGTCGGCGCCGCTGGCCCGCACCAGCGGCTCGCTCGTGGCGTGGCGCGACGTCGCGCCGACCTGGGCACCGTGCGCCTTCGCAATGGCCGCTGCTGCAAGACCGACAGACGTGGTGCCACCGCGGATCAGCAGCCGATCGCCACGCTGGAGGCGCAGGCCGCGAAACAGCGCGCCCCAGGCGGTCTGCATCATCTCTGGCAACGCACCGAGCCGGTCCCAGGGCAGCTCGCTGCGAAAAGCGCGAACCTGGCCCGCCGGCACGCAGGTGAACTCGGCATAGCCGCCATCGAACGCGCGGCCCATGCCGCCCATCACCGTCGCGACCGACTCGCCCGGTGTGAACTCGCCGCCCGGCACTGCTGCGACCGTGCCGACCGCCTCGATGCCGAGGATGCGCGGTAAGACGACGCCCGGCGAATGGCCCTGCCGCGTGAACAGCTCGGAGCGGTTGAGGCCGAAAGCTTCGACGCGGATCAACACCTCGCCCGGCTGCGGCACGGCAACCGGGCGCTGTTCGATCTTCAGCGCTTCGGCGGCGCCGGGCGCGTGGAGCACGGCCGCCTTCATCGTCGTTGCAGTTCCCATGGACCTATTCTCCGACCCTCGCAACCCAAAAGCTAAAACGCCCGCACCTCGCCGCGGGGCACGAAGCGGCCCATGCCTTCGCGGCCATGCCAGTCGGCGCCGTCGACGATCAGTTCGCCGCGCAGAAAAACCTTCTCGACCCGACCCCGCAGCTCGCGCCCTTCGAGCAAGGTGTAGTCGCAATTGCCGTGCAGGTGTTTGGCATGCACGGTCTGGCGGGCTTCGGGGTCGAACAGCACTACATCGGCATCGCTGCCGACGGCGATCGTGCCTTTTTTCGGAAACAAACCGAACAATTTGGCTGGCGTGGTCGCGGTCAGTTCGACGAAGCGGTTGAGGGACAGCTGGCCTTGCATCACGCCGATGTCGAACAGGCTTACCAGACGGGTCTCGATGCCGGGCGCGCCATTGGGGATCAGCGAGAAATCGTCTTTGCCGCGCATCTTTTGCGCAAGGTAGCCGAGGTGCCCTTCCTTCATGCAGAACGGGCAATGGTCGGTCGCGATGACCTGCAGGTCGTCGTAGCGCAAGGCGCGCCACAGGTGCTTCTGGTCCTGCGGCGTGCGCAGCGGCGGCGTCATCACGTACTTCGCGATCTCGAAATCGTCGCCCGCGTAAACCGAGTCGTCGAACAGCAAATAGTGCGGGCAGGTTTCGGCGAACACCGGAATGCCTTCGGCGCGCGCCGCAACCACATGCTTCAAGGCTTCGTTGCTCGACACATGGACGAAGTAGATCGGCGCGTTCGCCAGTTCGGCGAGGCGGATTCCGCGGTGCGTCGCTTCGCCTTCGAGCAGCGCCGGCCGCGTGGTCGCGTGGTAGCGCGGCGAGGTGTGGCCGGCTTCCAAAGCTTCCTTGATCAGCAGGTCGATCACGGTGCCGTTTTCGGCATGCAATGCGACCATGCCGCCGTCGGCGCCGACCTGGCGCAGCATGCGGAAGATCGCGGCGTCGTCGGCCATCATCACGCCGGGATACGCCATGAACATCTTGAAGCTGGTCACGCCTTCGTGGTGCATCGCATGGCGCACATCGGTCAGCACCTGCGCGTCGACGCGGGTCACGATCACGTGCAGGCTGTAGTCGATTGCGACTTGAGAATCGGCGCTTCTCTGGGCCCGCTCGATGGCGCCGAGCGGCGAATCGGTTTCTGTCTGCAATGCGAAGTCGACGATCGTGGTGGTGCCGCCGAAAGCCGCGGCTTTGGTGCCGCTCGCGAAGGTATCGCAGGTGATCGTGGTGCCGATCACGTTTTCGAGATGCACATGGGTGTCGACACCGCCCGGCAGCACATAGAGCCCGGTCGCATCGACCACCGCGACGTCTTCGCCGACCTGGATGTCGCGGCCGATGGTGTGGACGATGCCGCCTTGCATCAGCACGTCGGCCGTGTAGTCGTCGGTCGCGGTGATGACGCGGCCGTTGCGAATCAAGGTGGCTTTGCCGGTCATGCGATGACCTCGTCGAGATGCGCGATCACGCGGTCGATTTCGGCCAACGTGTTGTAGTGCGCGATCGACACCCGGACCACACCGCCTTGCGCTGCGAGTCCAAGATATTCGATCAAGCGCTTGGCATAGAAGTCCCCGAAGCGGATGCCGATATTGAACTTGTCCATGTGGCGCACAACCGATTCGGACTGGCGGCCTTCGACCACGAAGCTGACCGTGGGCACGCGCGTTCCGGCGGTCGCGTGATCGATGCCGATGATGCGCACCGACGGTTTGCCACGCAGATACGCCAGCAGCCGCTCGGCCATCGCGTCTTCGTGCTGCTCGAATGCATCGAAGGCCGCTTGCATCTGCTCGCGCGAAGAGCCGCTCGCACCCAACTGCATGCCGACATCGATCAGGTAGTCACTGATGCCGATGCAGCCGTAAGACAGCTCGTAATTCACATTGCCCGGCTGCAGCTTGTACGGGATCACCTCAGAGCCGATGAAGTAGTGGTTCAGGCTCGGCAGCGACAGCAGCAACTCGCGCTCCACCCACATCACCGCGAAGTGCGGGCCGAAGGTTTTGTAGAAGCTGTAGACATACACATCGGCGCCGCTGGCCTGCACATCGACCAGCCGGTGCGGCGCGTAGGCGACTGCGTCGACGCAAACTTTGGCGCCGACCGCGTGCGCGCGCTCGGCAACTTGCGCGACCGGGTTGATCGTGCCGAGGATGTTGGACGCATGCGTCAGCGCAACCCATTTGGTTCGTGGCGACAGCAACCCATCGAGTTCGGCGAGTTCGAGCTGCAATGTGTCGCGATCGACATTCCAGAAACGCAACACCGCGCCCGCCGCTTCGAGTCGCGTCCAGCCGCCGATGTTGGCTTCGTGATCGGAGTTGGTCACGATGATTTCGTCGCCGGGCCGGATGCCGGGCAGCAAAGCCTGCGTCAGCTGGAACATCAGCGACGTGGTCGAGCCGCCCATCACCACCTCGTCGTCGTGCGGCGCGTTGATGAGCTCGGCCACCGAACGTCGCGCTTCGAGCACCTTGGCGCTCGCGCGTTCCGACTCGGCGTAGCTCGCGCCGAGCTGCACGCTGCTGGTCAGCAGATAGTTGCTGATGCGATCGGCGACGCGGCGCAGAACCTGCGATCCGCCCGCGTTGTCGAGAAAGACGCAATCGGTCGCGAGGCCCGGAAATTCGGCGCGGATGCGGTTCAGATCGAGCGGCAGATCAGGATGGAGCATGGCGTATCAGCATGAAGAAATTGCGAAGAACCGACTTTTGGCGTGGGCTCACTGCATCGCTGCGCGCCGCCGCGATTCGAAATGGCCGACCAGCTGCACCAGGGGCAACAACAGCAGCAGATAAAGAACCGCCGCGCCGATCAGCGGCGTCGGGTTGGCCGCCAGCGCCTGCGCCTGCGCCTGTCGCCTGCTTGAGCAGGTCGGGCATCGCGACCACCGATGCGAGGGCCGTGTCTTTCAGCACATTGATGCAGTTGCTGGTGAGCGGTGGCACGACGATCCGCAGCGCTTGCGGCAGCACCACGTTGCGCAGGCCGCCGAAAAAACCGAAGCCGATCGCGGCGGTGGCCTCGAACTGGCCCTTGGGAACGGCCTCGATGCCGGCTCGCAAAATCTCGGCGGTGTAGGCGCATGACACCAGCGACAAAGCCGTGGTCGCCGCAGCGAACGAACTCAGCCGAACACCGACGAACGGCAGCGCGTAATACACGAGCACCAAAAGCACCAGCAGCGGAATCGAGCGAAAAACGTCGGTGTAGATGCGCGCCGCGACCCGCAACCAGGCGGGGCCGTAAAGCCGCGCGATCGCCAGCACCATGCCACCGACGAATCCGAGCACGATGCTGACCACGCCGAGCAATATCGTGATCAACAACCCCTGCAACAGAAGCGGCAGCGCGGCAACGAAGACCGGCCAGTTGAAGAAGGTCTGGATCAGATTCAAGGTCGGCCGCTGCGATCGCGTCGTCGTGCAGAGCCCCTATCGGCTGGTGCCTTTCACCTCGGCATGTCCATCACGGTGACGGTCGCCGAGCCCGCGGCCGGAGCGATGCCGAACCATTTTTCGTGCAGCCTGGCCAGCGAGCCGTCTTTCTTGAGCGCGCTCAGCGCGTCGTTGACCTTGGCGGCATCCGCGAAGTCCTTGGCGAACATGAACGAGTAGCGTTCGCCCGTCGGGATGGTCGCGGCGATGCGGTACTGCGGCTTGTCCTTGATGTAGTACGCCACTGCGGGAATGTCGCTGATGTAGCCGTCGATCCGGCCCGAGGCCAGGTCGAGCATCGCCGGCGCCAGGCCTTCGTAACGCTTGATGTCGGCGATCTTGAACTTGTCCTTGTTCTGGGTCGCGTAGATGTCGCCGGTCGAAGCGGTATCGACGCCCACTGTCTTGCCCGCCAGGTCTTCGAGCTTGTCGATCTTGGCGGCCTTTTGCACCGACAGCGACTGGTCGCTGTCGTAATACGGTTGCGCGAAGGCGAGAGATTCGAGCCGCTTCGGCGTGATCGTGATCGACGAAATCGCGATCTGAATTCGACCCGACTGCACCGCCGGGAACAGGCCGTTGAAAGGAATGTTCTCGATCTGCGTCGTCTTGCCGACCTGCTTGGCGACCTCGTTGACCAGATCGATTTCGAAGCCGGTGAACTTGCCGTCCTTGTCCTGGAACTCCCAAGGTACGTTGCCGATGTTGGCGCCGACCACCCAGTCGGCGGCGAGCGCCGGGAAGGCTGCGGCGATAAGGCCGGTGACGAGGACGGTTCGGGCGACAAGTTTTTTGAATGTCATGGGGTGATTCAGGTCGAGGAGGATGGATGAGTCGGGCCGGAAAGGTAGCCGCTAGCGCCGGAAGAAGCAAGCAAGGAATCGGCCAGTCGGCGCTGTTCCCGCAAGCGACGCGTGCCAATTCAACGCAGCAAACGCTATTAATTTTATAGCTGTCTGCGCATGCAGGAAAAGCGTTTCAGCCATTATTCTTCTAATCCTTCAAATGCCAGCCGCATTAGACGAGCGGTCAGTGCCGGCAGCCCGGAGGTCAAATGCTTTAACATACAAACAATTCGAAATCCGCACTTTGGAGGTCAAGATGTCCGTGCAAACCTACTCCAGCCGCGAATTCACCCGCGACGTTTCGGCGGCGAAGCGTGCGGCCGCTGACGGGCCGGTTTTCATCACCGACCGCGGCCGACCGGCGTATGCGCTGCTCAAAATCGACGACTACCATCGACTCGCGGGCCAACACGAAGGCTCGCTGCTCGAGACGATGGACGCGATCGCTGGCGGTGAACAGATCGAATTCGATCCGCCGCGCGCGCAGATTGGGCTGCGACCGGCCGAATTCGAGTGATCGCGCTCGCCCTCCTTCTCGCGTCCGCCCGATGTATATCCTCGACACCAACCTCATTTCGGAACTGCGCCAAGGCAAGCCGAACCCATCGCCTAGAGTGCGGGCCTGGGCTTCGGGCCAACCGGCCGGCCAGTTCTACCTCTCGGCCATCACGATCCTCGAGCTCGAAAAAGGGGTGCTCGCGCTCGAACGCCGCACGCCCCCGCAAGGAAGCGCGCTGCGCGCCTGGCTTGCCGGCGTGCGCAGGACGTTCGCGGGCCGGATCCTGCCCTTTACGGAAGGCACCGCCCTCATCTGCGCCGGGCTGCACGTGCCGAATCCGCGCTCCGAACGCGATGCAATGATCGCTGCGACTGCGCTCGAACACGGGATGGTTGTCGTGACGCGCAATAGGGTCGATTTCGAAGGCGTGGGGTTGACGCTGGTCGATCCGTTCAATTACTGAAACGTGCAGCCGAAGCATCGATCGGTGTTCGTCGCTCAACCCTTCGCACCCACCACCACCGTCACTTCCCGCCCCGGCTGCAATTTGCGCTCGAACGCCGCCTTGACTTGCTCGACGGTCACGGCGTTGACGCGGCCGATCCAGGTATCGAGGTAATCGAGCGGCAGGTCGTACCAGGCGATGTTGGCGATATTGCCGAGCAGCTTGCGATTGCTGTCGAGTAGCAGCGGAAAGCCGCCGGTAAGGTTGTCCTTGGCCGCTTGCAGTTCGGCCTCGGTCGGGCCGTCGGCGACGAATTTCGCGAGCACGTCTTTGGACACCTTCACCGCTTCGTCGGCCTGGTCGGGCCGGGTTTGCAGTCCGATGCGGAACGCGCCTGCTTCGAGCGCCGGCGCGAAATAGCTGTAGACGCCATAGCTCAAGCCGCGCTTCTCGCGCACCTGCTCGGTCAGGCGCGAAACGAATCCGCCGCCGCCCAAGGTGTAGTTGCCGAGCACCAGCGCGAAATGATCGGGGTCGCTGCGCTTGTAGCCCGGCTGGCCGATAAAGATATGCGCCTGCGCCGCAGTGAACGGAATCCGCTCGCTTTTGGCTTCGGCGAGCGGCTGCACTTCGGGCACCGGCGGCAGCGCAGGGCACGTGACGCCGGGTGCCGACTGAGGCAGACGCGCGAGCAGCCGGGTCGCGATCGCTTCGGCCTGCTCCCGGGTCACCGCGCCGACCAGGCTGACCTTGGCGCGGCACGGCAGCACCATCCGCCCATAGAGCGCGCGCATGTCGGCCACGCCGATCCGGCCCAGCGTTTCGGCGGTCGGCTCCTGGGCGAAGGGATGATCGCCGTACACCGCGTTCGCGAACGCGCGCCGGGCGATCGTGGCCGGCTTGGTGTTGGCCTCGGCCAATGCGGCGATCGCCGCTTCGCGCTCGCTTTTCCAGACCGCATCGGGGAAGGCCGGATCGCCTATTTCGCGCGAGGCGAGTTGCACCGCGCGGGCTTCGATCGCCGGATCGGTCAAGGTGCGCAGCGAAAAGCTCAGCCGCTCGGCGCCGGCGCCCACGCCGAACTGGGCGCCCAGGTCGGCCCAGGCCTGGCCCAGCGCGTTCTCGTCCATCGCGGCCGCGTACGGCGCAGCGTCGGCGCCACCGGCCTGCACACCCTTCTCGACCATGCCCGCGGTCGCGCCGGCAAGACCCGCCTGCGCCGCCGGATCGCGTCGGGTGCCGGCGTCGAAATCGATCTGCACATCGAGAATCGGCAGGCTGTCCACGCGTGAAAGCCAGACCCCGGCGCCGTTCGGAAGTTGCCAATGCTCGATCGGCACCGCAGCCTGTACTTTCAAGCAAAAAAGCACTGAAACGCCCGCCAGTAAAGCGCAGACAGCTATGTTTTTGGTAGCAATTTTCATGATTGATCTTCAGCGCAATTCACCCGATGGGGGCGGACGCGGGGGTTTGGTCTTGTCAATCGGCTGCGGATCGAGCACCGCCACGGTGAGCTGGTCGTCGCCGAAGTATTTGGCGGCCACCGCTTGCACCTGGTTCGCGGTCACGTCCGAAAGCCGCTTCAAGAGCCGCGAACTGGCGTCGAGCGGCAGCCGCTGGACCCAGTTCGAGCCGATCTCGCGCGCCTGCGCCATCATCGAATCGAGCTTGTAGGTTTCGCTGGCGACCCACTGGGTCTTGACTCGCGCGAGTTCGGCCGCGTCGACACCGTTTTTCGCGACCAGCGCGATCTGGGCGCGCAATGCGGCTTCGAGGTCGGCCGGCGTCTTGCCCGGCGCGGGAACGCCGTCGAGCCCGAACAGCTGCGGCCCGCGGCCGATGAAACCGTAATACGCGCCGACCGAATCGGCGACCCGGTTCGGCCCCTGGCGCAAGGCATGGTCGAGCCGCGAGCCCGGATAACCGTCCAGCACCGCCGCGAGCACCGCGAGCGCCAGCGCGTCGTCGCTCGCGGCATCGGGCGCGGGCGCTTCGCAGGTGCCGCCCTGCGCCGGCGTGCAGGCCTCGGAGCCGAGCGCGGCAGGTTCGAACTTCGGCATGCGATAGGCGAGCGACACATACGACTGCTCGGCCGGCGCCTTGAATTGAATCCGCCGAATGCCGCGTTGCACTGGTTCGGTGCGCGGTTTGCGCTCGGGCAGCGTGCCCGCGGGAATCTGGCCGTAGGTCTGCTCGGCGAGCTGACGCACCTGCGCCACGTCGACATCGCCCGAGATCACCACCACCGCATTCGCGGGAACATACCAGCGGCGATAGAAATTACGCACGTCGTCGGGCTGCATCGCGTCGAGATCGCTCATCCAGCCGACGATCGGCCGGTGATAGGGCGACGCGACAAAAACCGCCGCGTTCTGCTGCTCGCCGAGCAGTGCGCGCGGCTGGTCTTCGGTGCGCAGGCGGCGCTCTTCCTTCACCACCTCGATCTCGCGCTTGAATTCGTCGTCGGCCCACTGGTTGTGGGCGAATCGATCGGCTTCGAGATACATCACATCGGCCAGCTTCGCCACTGGCACCTGCTGGTAGAAGCCGGTGTAGTCGCGCGTGGTGAATGCGTTTTCGCGGCCGCCGAGCTTCGCGATTCGGCGCGAGAACGCGCCGGGCGGCAGCTCCTTGGTGCCCTTGAACATCATGTGCTCGAGCGCATGCGCCACGCCCGATGTGCCATCGACCTCGTCGTAGGAGCCCACGCGAACCCAGACCATGTTCACCGCGACCGGCGCGCGGCGATCGGGCTTGACGATCAAGGTCATGCCGTTTGCCAGCGTGAACTGGCGCGCGGCGTCCAGCGGATCGGTCGGCGGCGCCGGGACCACGGGCGGCGGCAGGTCGGCTGCGCTCGCTGCGTTCGCCGCATCGGAAGCGGCACTGGACGCGGGCCGGCCTGCATCGGCCGGCGTTGCTGCTTTTGCGGGGCGCGCCGGCGCATCCAGCACCGCGGGCCGGGTCGGCGGATTCGAAACCTCGGCGGGCGTGCGCGATTCGGCAGCCCCGGATGATTCCGGCGGCAACGCGGGCGAAGCGGACGGGCGCGGTTCCGAGGGCGCTCCAGCCGTCGCGGCGGCCGGTACCGGTGTCGCGGATGGCCGCGCCGCAGAAGGCGTTTCGGGCTCCGCCGGCTTGACCGGCCCGACGGTTGCCGAAGGGCTGGCAGGCGCAACAGGCAGCGCCGCTGCGTCGGCCGGCCGCGTGGACCGATCAGCGGTTGTCGCCGCCCGGGAAGTCTGTACAGACTGCGAGGACTGCGAGGACTGCGCGGACCCCGCGGACTCCGCGGACTGGGCAAAGGCGGGTTGTAGCGCCGCCAGCGCACTCAAGCCGGCCGCCAGCCCGAGTGGCATCGCAGCGGTCCACAGCCGCGCCCGGGTCTTTTGAATCAAAAGGTGTTTCATAGAATTGGTTCGAGTTTGTCCTGCCATGCGCTTCGAGCCGAATGCGAGCGGACTGTATTGAGTGTAGAAAAACCCGCCGATGTTCAGTTTCTTCAAGAAAAAGCGCCCACCGGAGCCACCGGCGGTCGAACCAGTGCCAGCGCCGGCGGTGGCGCCTGCGCCCTCCCCGGCGCCAATCGCGTCCCCTGCGCCAGCGGTCGACGAGCGCGAGATTCCGGCGTTCCTGCGCGGTCTGACGCCCGCCGCACCGGCGACCCAGCCTGCACCGCCGACGCAATTGGCGCCTGTTCCTCTTCCTGCGCCTGCGCCTGTTCTCGTTCCTGCGTCGGCGCCCGAGCCCGCGCCAGCTCCTGCAATGGAGTCTGCCCCTGCATCCGCGCCAACGCAGGCTCCCAGCGGCGGGGCCGCGCCGGCATCCGTGCTGCCGTCGGAACCGGTCGACCGGCTGGGAGGGACGGCGCCGAGTGCGCCGAGTGCGCCGGTTTCGACGCCTGCGCTGGCGCCTGCCAGCCTGCGCGCACCGGCACCCACGCCCTCACCCGCATCGAAGCCCTTACCGGTGTCGGCACCAAACACCATCACAAGTCGCGCCACGCCCTCGACACCGACCGCCGCACCCGCACCCGGACCGGCATCCGCTGCCGACGCGATCCCCGAATTTCTGCGCAATCTGCCGCCCGCCTCGCCACCGCCGCCCGCACCGTCGAAGTACCGCGCCGAGCCGGTCGCGCCCGAAATCGTCTGGCACGATCGGCGCGACTGGGTCGACAAGTTGTCGGACCGCTTGCGCAAGACCGGTGGCGGACTCACCGCCGTGCTGGTCAATCGCCAGATCGACGAGGCGCTGTACGAGGAACTCGAAGAGGCCCTGCTCACCGCCGACACCGGCGTCGCCGCGACCGCGCATTTGATGGAAGTGGTGCGGCGCCGGGTTCGCGAGACGATGGCGACCGACGCCAGCCAGGTCCGCACGCTGCTGGCAGAGGCGCTGACAGACCTGCTGAAGCCCTTGCAGAAGGAGCTCGTGATCGGCGAGTTCACGCCGACCGTGATCATGGTGGCCGGCGTCAACGGCGCGGGCAAAACGACCTCGATCGGCAAACTGACCAAGCACTTGTCGAACGAGGGTTGCGCGACCTTGCTGGCCGCGGCCGACACCTTCCGAGCCGCGGCCAAAGAGCAACTCGCGGTGTGGGCCGACCGCAATCTGGTCGAAATCGTGAGCCAGGAAGGCGGCGACCCGTCGGCGGTTGCCTTCGACGCCGTGAAAGCCGGCAAGTCGCGCGGCAAGGACGTCGTGCTGGTCGATACCGCAGGCCGGCTGCCGACTCAGAAGCACTTGATGGACGAGCTGAAAAAGATAAAGCGGGTCGTCAACAAGGCCGACAACTCGGCGCCGCATGAAATCATTCTGGTGGTCGACGGCAACACCGGCCAGAACGCCGTCGCACAGGTCAAGGCCTTCGACGACACAATCGGCCTGACCGGGCTGATCGTCACCAAGCTCGACGGCACGGCCCGCGGCGGCGTGCTGGCCGCGATTGCGCGCGAGCGACCGATTCCGGTTTACTTCGTCGGCATCGGCGAGAAGCTGGAAGACCTGGAAACCTTCAGCGCGCGGGAGTACGCGAAGGCTCTGTTAGGCTGATGTTACTATATTATTGATAGCTGTCTGCGCACGTCTGGCTTGGATTTCAGGCATAAAAGGCTTGAACTTGCAAGCCTGGACCGGTTCGAACATCACCCAGCCGTGCGACCGCCACCGCTGCCGGCGTGCGAATCGAAAGCCCGGTCAAATCGCCTTGATCTGCACCTTCCGGAACCGGATCGTTCCTTTTCCCCACTGCAGCGCAATCGGCCCGCTCGCATGCTGGGTGTCCTCGACATCGACCGTCTGCACACCGTTCAAAACCACCGCGAGGCGGTTGCCGCGCACCGTGATGTCGTAGGTGTTCCAGTGGCCGCCGGCCTTGGGCATCGGAACCGGCGCTTTCGCCACATTGACGATCGCGCCGGTGCCGTAAACCGGGTCGGGTCGCTGGTCGAAAATATTGGCTTCGTAGCAGCTTTTGTCGCTGATCACCGCGGGATCGGCGCAGCGCAGAAAGACACCGCTGTTGGCATCGTCACTCGCCCAGAACTCGACCTTGAGCATGAAATTCGTGTAGCTCTGGTTGGACACCAGATACGCCGGATCCTTGCCGCCGGCATCGGCCTCGATGGCGCCATTCGCGCCGCGCCAGTTCGCTTCGCCGACCGGATGGAAATTGCTCATGCCCTGCGCGCCGTCGACCAGCGTGGTCCACCCGCCGTCATTGCCGCCCATGCCTCCCATGGCGCAACCGCCGAGCCATACCGCGAGCGACAGAGCGCCGCCAATTCGGGGAATTGATGTCTTCATGATTTCGTCTCCAATAAATTGATTCGATTTGACTTGATGTCACCCGCCGCAATCGCGGCGCCCTATCTTGCGTTGGCGACCGGGCGAAGCGCAAGCCTGAACGATCAAGAAATGCTCTGCGCTTGACAGGATCGAGGAGAGATTTATAAGATATATCTTCAATAAATCTTATCCAAGGAGCGGTCCGATGCCGACTTCCGACCTCTGCACCGAAAAGGAAATTGCCGCGTTGGTCCATCGCTTTTACGGCCGGGTGCGGGTCGATCCCCTGTTGGGCCCGATCTTCGCCGAGCGGATCGTCGATTGGGACTACCACCTGAGCAAACTGGTCGATTTCTGGTCTGCTGCATTGCGCGGCACGTCGCGCTTCCGCGGCACGCCGATGCCCAAGCATGTGGCGATTCCGGGCCTTACGGTCGATTTGTTCAAGCGCTGGCTACGCCTGTTCAACGAAACGACCGCGACGCTCGACAACGAAGCATTGCAGCGACGTGCGGACGAGCTGGCCGAACGCATCGCGGAAAGCCTCTGGTACGGCTATGAGTTGTCGCACCGGCCTTTGCACCTGCCCGAGCATGTCGGGCACGAGGACGCAGTCCGCCCCTGAGCACAGCATGGAAGCGGGAAATCCGATGCCGGTGGTCTGCGCGCGTTGAGCGGTTTCTCGCCATGACCCATGTCGTCACCGAATCGTGTATTCGTTGCAAGTACACCGATTGCGTCGACGTGTGCCCGGTCGATGCCTTCCGGGAAGGCTTCAACATGCTGGTGATCGATCCCGACGACTGCATCGACTGCGCGCTGTGCATTCCGGAATGCCCGGTCGACGCGATCTTCGGCGAAGACGATGTGCCGCCTGAGCAGCAGGGCTTCACGTCGATCAATGCTGAATTGGCCCCGCGCTGGCCTGTCATCACACGGACCAAGCGCGCGCTCGGGGACGCCGACGAATGGGCAGAGATCAAGGACAAGCGCAAACTGCTCGACGAGCAGGGTGGCAGCCCCGACGGCGCATTCTGAACTGCAGCTGTAATGCCATCCGTGGGTAATCCGATGCGCCTGACCACTCTTTCCGACTTTTCGCTGCGCATGCTGATGTATCTCGCATGCCAGCCCGATCGGCTTTGCACCATCTCGGAGATTGCAGCGGCTTACGGCATTTCGGAAGCGCACCTGATGAAGGTCACACATCAGCTTGGGCTTCAGGGCTTCGTAGAGACCGTTCGAGGCAAAGGCGGCGGCCTGCGGCTTGCCCGCCCGCCGGCCGACATCGGCCTCGGCGACGTCGTGCGCGATACAGAGCCGGATTTTCGGCTGGCCGAGTGCTTTGCAGACGATAGCCAATGCGTGCTCACGGGCGCCTGCCGGCTGCAAGTCGCGCTGCACGGGGCGCTCGGCGCGTTCATGAACCATCTCGACGGATTCACGCTCGCCGACATCACACCCGGTATGAGGTCTGCCGAGGCAAGGGGCGGCCAGGTGCTGAAAGCCAGGCGCCGCATCACCATCGATCCGGCTATCTGAAACGTCTGCGGCAGCGCGATCGCGTCACCGCTTTCAGGCGGTTGGCATTTTGCCGAAATTGCCCGTTTCAGCCCATCCATTGAGCGATGCCACCATCGCCGCCGCCATCACAGGATGGGTTGGCGCGTGGCCCGCGCCTTCGATCAAAATCAGTTCGGCGGCTGGATAACGGCGCTTGAGCGCTTGCGCGCTTTCGATCGGGCAGGTGTGGTCAGAAGTTCCGTGCAGCAGGCGCACCGGCACCGGTGGCAGCGCTTGGAGCCGGTCGAGCAAAGGCGGCGACGCGAGCCAGCATTGGTGTCTGAGGTAATGCGCTTGCACCCGGTAGCGCGGTAGCAGCTTGTCGAACGGTGGCCCCGCATTGTTCGAAGCGCCGCTCGAAGCGCTGTTCGCACCGTCCATCGACAGCTCCCAATTCCACCAGTGCTGCATCAGCCTCTCCTGTTCGTCGCGCGAGCCTGTTTGCATGATCTCGTCGAGGCTTTCAAGCAGTGGCGCATCGCCGCTTTGCCAGTCGCGCCACGCAAGCGGATCGAAAAACGCCGCGAGGTCTTCGGCCCGCGCGAGAAAGGTGCCGCGCAACAAGACACCGGCGGCGGCCTGCGGGTCGTCGATCGCGTGCAGCAAGGCGAGCGTCGCGCCCCACGAGCCACCGACGACGAGCCATCGGTCGATACCGAGCGTCTCTCGCACAAGGCGTGCGTCGGCGAGCAGATCGGCCGTGGTGTTATGAATAACGCGGCCCGCCGGTTGGCTCAGACCAGTGCCGCGCTGGTCGAAACCGATCACGCGGTAGCGCGCCGGATCGAAAAATCGCGCATGCACGGGTGACATGCCCGAGCCCGGTCCGCCATGCAGCAGCAGCGCCGGAATGCCCTCCGGCGCACCCCATTCGTAGACTTGAAGCAGGTGGCCGTTGCTCGCTGGCAATTGCCAGCGCCGGGCGACTGTTTCGGGATACAGCACGGACGCTGGTGCAGGACTTGCCATGAAGGGCTCAGCGCTTCCGGCTCATGCTTCGATCAAACCCCAGCGCAACGCCACCAGGGTCAACTCCGACTGGTTGTTGGCGCCGAGCTTTTGCTTGACGTGATAGAGATGCGTTCCGACCGTGCTCGGCGACAGACTCAAGGTTTCAGAAATTTGGGCCACGCTTTGCCCGCGCGCAAGCTGGATGAAGACCGAGAACTCGCGCTCGCTGAGCATTTCGGCCGGGCTCTTGTCGCCGTCGATCTGCGCAATCGCGAGCGCTTGCGCGGTCTGGGCATCGACATAACGCTCGCCGCGTGCGACCGCATTCACCGCGGCAATCAACGCATCGGGCGCGCTGCGCTTGGCCAGATAGCCGAGCGCGCCGGCGCGCAGCACGCGACGCGGATGCGCGGTGTCTTCGTGCGCCGACAACGCGAGGATGCGGGCCTTCGCGTCTTGCGCAATCAACCGGCGCACCGCCTCGAGGCCGCCGATGCCGGGCATCGACAAATCCATGACCACCACGTCTGGCTTCACGCCCGGATACGCGGCGCAAGCAGCTTCGCCGGTTTCGGCTTCAGCCACGACCTCGAACTGCGCATCGGCCAGCAACATGCGAAAACCCATGCGAACCAGCGCATGGTCGTCGACCAGCATGACGCGAATCATGAATGCACCGCTTCCGATTTCACGGCTCTTGTTTCGCGCGGACTTCCGACGTCATGCGCAGATTCCCCGGGCGGTGCAGACGAATCGAGCGGCAATCTGGCTTCGAGCCGCACGCCGCTCGGCTGGACCGCTGTGATGCGCAATTCACCGCCGAGTGATTCGACCCGTTCGGCGAGCCAGCGCAGGCCATAGTGCCCTGCGCGCGGCGAACAGTCTGACGCGAGCCCATTGCCGTTGTCGCTGAGCACGAGCGAGATCACGCCGTCCACCACGCCGAGCGACAGCCGGATCGCGCTCGCCTTGCCGTGGCGCAGTGCGTTGCTGATACCCTCCTGCGCCGCCCGGTAGAGCGCCAGCGCAGCCTGACTGGAAAGCGCCGAATCACCCGTATCGACACTCAGCTCGATCGAGACGTCCGGCTGACTTCGACGCGTTCGCTCGGCCAGATCGCGCAACGCGTCGCCGAGTCCGAAGTTGTCGAGCACGAGCGGCGTCAAACGAGGAATCATCCCGTGCATCGCGTCGTAGAGCCGCGACGATTCGTCGGCGATCAACCGCGCTGCCTGCTCGGCCTGGGGGTCGAGCGACCGGGTGCGCTGGGCGATCGACAGTGCCATGCTGCGGATTGCCGTCACCGACTGCCCCAGCTCGTCGTGCAGTTCGCGTGCAATCAAGCGGCGCTCCTGCTCGAGTTGCTGGTCGATCCAGTGCGTGAGCTCGCGGTTGCCGGCAAGCTCGAACTCGGCGCGCGCGGCACGTCGCTCGGTCTCGATCTGCTTTTGCAGCCCGTCGGCCATCCGGTTGAACGCCACCCCGATTGCCGCGGCCTCGGTGCCCCGAAGCGGCGGCAGCCGTTCGTCGCGTGCACCGGCCTGCAATCGGTCGAGCGCTGCGGCGATTCGTGCGAACGGTCTTGCGGTACGCCCGACCAACCAGAACACCAGTCCATTGACCAGCAGCAGGAAAAGAAGGCCTCCGCCAGCCATCAACGCGAGATGGTCCCAGGCATCCAGTACGGCGCGCGATGCATTGGATGTGACCAGCAGCCGGCCGCCGTCGAACTCGATCGATTTAGTGGATGGCGCAGGCGCGATCAGGCGCTCGAACCACTGCGGCGCGTCGCGGCCGGCCTTGTACGGCGAAGGCGGCGAACGGTAGACCGCCTGCGCGCGTGCATCTAACAAGGTGATGTCGTTGGACCGCACGCGCCCTGTGAGCTGCAAAAAAGAGAGCAGTGCCGGCCCGCTTTGCGGCGCGTCCCGCTGCACGATGCGCTCGAGCATCTGCGCGGCGACCCGATTCGCGGCCACCACTTCTTCGCGCACCGAATCGTGCAGATCGCGCAGCTGGAGCCCGATCAACGCCAACACGAACAGCAACGACAGCGCGCCGACGATCAGGTTGATTTTGAGCCGCAGCGTCATTTGCGCAGGATGTTAGCCCTTGGAGGCCAGGGGAGCGGCACCTGGCTTCATGAAAATCATGAGCCAAAAATCATGATAGAGCCCCTGTCGCGGCAACGACTGGCAATGCACTATCCGTTGAGGACACCATCCTCTGTGCACCACCCGGTGCGCGAACACTCTGAAGGAGACTTTGAATGACCTGGCAAACCCCCACAGCGACCGACTTCCGTTTCGGCTTCGAAATCACGATGTACGTCGCCAGCCGCTAAGCGACTGCGGCGCCATTGCGCCTTTTGACGCCGGACGTGGCTCGCCACGCCCGGCGTCCTTCATTGGCACGTTACATAAATACATGCGCATCACGGTACTTGGCGCGGCCGCCGGTGGCGGCTTTCCGCAGTGGAATTGCAATTGCCGCAACTGCGCAGGGGTGCGCGCGGGAACCATCAAGGCAAAGCCGCGCACCCAGTCGTCGATTTTTGTTTTGCCCGACCACGGCGAGGATGGCGTGCTGTTCAACGCATCGCCTGACATTCTCGAACAGATCCGTAGCCATCCGACCTTGCAGCCGAATCGCAAGCTGCGCGATACGGCGATAGCCGGTGTGGTGTTGATGGACGGGCAGATCGATCATGCAACCGGCCTTTTCATGCTGCGCGAGCGCCCGACGCCGCTGCCACTGTGGTGCACCGACCCGGTCGAAGAAGACCTGCGCGAAGGCAACCCGGTTTTGCGGGTGTTGTCGCATTACTGCGGCGTCGAGCGGCAGGCGATTGCGCTCGACGGCACACCGTTCGATGTTCCCGGCGTGCCCGACCTGCAATTCAGTGCGCTGCCTCTTTCTTCCAAGGCGGCACCCTATTCGCCGCATCGCGCGCAGTCGGTGGCCGGCGACAACATCGGCTTGCGGATTAAGGATTTAGCGAGCGGAAAGTCTCTTTTCTACGCGCCGGGTCTCGGCGAGATGACGTCCGCGGTGTTCGATGCGATGCAAGGCGCCGATGCAGTCCTGGTCGACGGCACCTTCTGGACCGACGATGAAATGCCGCGCGTAGGCGTCAGCACCAAGCACGCGCGCGAGATCGGGCACCTGCCCCAATCAGGTAAGGGCGGGATGATCGAATGGCTTGCCAAACTGCCGCCATCGACCCAGCGGTATCTGATCCACATCAACAACACCAACCCCATCCTCGATGAAGACTCCGCCGAGCGCGCAACGCTCGATGCAGCCGGCATTTCGGTTTGCGAGGACAACATGGTGATTGCGCTCTAGAGGTATCGACATGCGCGCCGACATGCTCAAGGCCGCCAGGGCCGCCACCGCCGATTACCACGCTGCGCCCGATTCAGGTGATACGACCGACGCGCCGTGGAGCCGCGCCGAATTCGAAGCGCAGCTGCGCACGCGCGGCAGCAGCTATCACATTCACCATCCGTTCAACGTGCTCTTGAACACCGGCGGCGCAACACAAGAACAGGTGCGCGGCTGGGTGGCGAATCGGTTTTATTACCAGATCGCGATTCCGATCAAGGACGCTGCGGTGCTCTCCAACTGCCCCGATCCGCAAGTGCGGCGCGGCTGGGTCCAGCGCATTCTCGATCACGACGGATTCGAATTGGGTGGCATCCAGGACGAAGGCGGCATCGAGGCCTGGCTGCGGCTCTCCGACGCGGTCGGGCTAACACGCGACGAGGTCGTCGATCTGCGCCACGTGGTGCCGGCGATGCGTTTCGCGGTCGATGCGTATGTGAACTTCGCGCGCCGTGCGCCGTGGCAAGAAGCCGTGTGCTCGTCACTGACCGAATTGTTCGCGACTGAAATCCACAAACAACGGCTGGCGACCTGGCCCGAGCACTATCCGTGGATCGATGCCGATGGACTCGCCTATTTCCGCAACCGCGTAAGCCAGGCCCGTCGCGACGTGGAGCAGGGGCTTGAAATCACACTGACGCATTTCAACACCCGTCCGTTGCAGGAGCGCGCGCTCGAAGTGCTGCAATTCAAGCTCGACATTCTCTGGGCGATGAACGACGCAATGGCTGCGCGCTACATCGTGACCCGATGACCAGCGTCCTTTCATCCGAAACCCGGCCGCAAGTCGGCGCCGGTTTCCGGCTGCAATGGGAGCCGGTGCAGGACTGTCATGTATTGCTTTACCCGGAAGGCATGGTGAAACTCAACGGCAGCGCTGGCGAGATCATGAAGCGCTGCGACGGCCAGGCGAGCGTTGCCGAGATCACCGCCGACATCGAGCGCGCCCATTCGCTCGAAGGGCTCCAAGCCGACGTGCTGGCATTCGTCGAAATGGCGGGAAAGCAGCAATGGCTGCGATGGGATTGAACGCGATGGACTTGACTAATGCCTCTGAAGCCCGAGTGACCGCAGTGTCTGCCGCAACAACCGCAACAACCGCAACACCGGCGATCGGACCGCCGCTCTGGCTGCTTGCGGAGCTCACCTACCGCTGTCCGCTGCATTGCGTTTTTTGCTACAACCCGGTCGAATTCGCGCGCGAGCAGGAAGAGCTGTCAACCGATGACTGGCTACACGTCTTGCGCCAGGGCCGCGAGATGGGCGCGGTGCAACTCGGCCTTTCGGGCGGTGAGCCCTTGGTGCGCGACGACCTAGAAGAGATCGTCGCAGAGGGCCGGCGGCTCGGCTACTACACCAATCTGCTGACTTCGGGCGTCGGCTTGACAGCCGCACGCGCGGCGGCGTTGAAAGCTGCGGGCCTCGAGCATGTGCAGCTGTCGTTCCAGGACTCGACACCCGAGATGAACGACTTCCTATCGCACACGAAAACCTTCGACCTGAAGAATCGGGTTGCGAAAATCATCAAGGACCAGGGTTGGCCGATGGTCATGAACGTGGTGATCCACCGCATGAACATCGACCACATCGACCGGATCATTGCGATGGCCGACGAGCTCGGCGCCGAATACCTCGAGCTCGCCAACACGCAGTATTACTCTTGGGCCTACCTCAACCGCGACCAGTTACTGCCGACGCACGCGCAATTGCGTCATGCCGAAGAAGTGACCAACCGCTGGCGCGACAAGCTCGGCGACCGAATGCGGATTTTCTTCGTCGCACCCGACTACCACGAAGGCCGTGCGAAAAAATGCGTCAACGGCTGGGGCAACATGTTTCTGACCGTGGCGCCCGACGGCACTGCGCTGCCTTGCCATACCGCAAAAATGTTGCCGGGGCTGGCGTTCCCTAACGTTCGCGAGGCAAGCCTGCGCGAGATCTGGTTCGACTCGGAAGGCTTCAATCGCTTCCGGGGCACCGGCTGGATGAAAGAGCCATGCTCCTCTTGCGAATTCAAGGAGCAGGACCTGGGCGGCTGCCGTTGCCAGGCTTACATGCTCGCGAACGATCCGGCAGTGGCCGATCCGGTGTGCTTCAAAAGCCCGCATCACGGGCTGGTCACGGATGCTGTGGCCAAGGCCGAGGCCGCGCCCGCCGCTGCAGTGCGGGAGCAGCCGCTTGTGTTTCGCAATCCGGCGAATTCACGGCGGCTGTCGGACGAATTTCACGCCAAATGACTTGACGGGCTACCGATGCCCGCGAATGACCGGCCTTCGCCTGAATTCAGCGCAACGCCCGAAACATCGAGGTGTCAGTTGGCTCCCGATGCAGCGCCCGCCGCTGGTCGATTCGGTCGGCTGCGCGCTTCCAGCTGCGCCAGGTTCGCACCGTCCAGCGCTTTCAAAAACGCAACCAGCGCATCCCTGTCGTCCGCGCCTAATTGAAGCGGCGCGAGCAACGCACTCTTGCCCGGCGCATCGCCGCCGCCCTGTTCGTAGAACGCGACGACATCCTCAAGCGTCGGCAGCGACCCGTCGTGCATGTAAGGCGCCGAATGCGCGACGTTGCGCAAACTGGGTGTTTTGAAGGCATAGCGGTCGGCCGGATCGAGCGTGATCTCGAAGCGGCCGAGATCGGAAAGGGTCGCGCCGGCATACGCCTGCAGTTCGAGATCGGTGACGACGGTGCTGACTCCGGCGGCAAGCGGCACCACATGGGATCGGCCGAAATCGTTCGTCGAACCCACACCGGTCACATGAAATTTGCCGTCGGCAAAAAGCGCATCGCGTTCACCGATGGTGTGGCAAGCAACGCAGCGCGCCTTGCCGACGAACAGTTGAAAGCCACGCTGCTCTTCGGTCGTCAGCGCATCTTTTTGACCCGCATACCGCCAACGATCGAAGCGGGAATCGGCTGCGACCAATGTCGCCTCGTACGCCGCGAACGCCTCACCCACGGTGTCCATCGACAGAAGGCGTCCCTGGAAGGCTTGCTCGAACCTGCCGTCGTACTGTGGCAGTGACCCAATTCGCTCGAGCACGTACCCGACCGATGGGTTGGCCATTTCATCGGGGTGCAACAAGGGTGACCATGCGTGAGTCACCAGAGAGGATTCCCGGCCGTCGTGGAACAGCATCTTTTGCCAGGCGACGTTCAACAGCGAAGGCGCATTGCGCCTCAAACTCTTGCCATCGATGCCTACGCCGGTCTTCGAGGCATTGGACGCGAAGCCTTGTTCGGGCACATGGCACATCGCGCACGACATCGTGCCGTTGAACGACAGGCGACGATCGAAGAACAAGTCGCGCCCGAGTTCGATCTGGCGCGCATCGGCAACGGGTATCGCGAGCGGCGGCAAGCCAAGCGCGTCGTTCGTCCTGTCGGACAAAGGTGCATGCCAGTGGCGGACCACGACGACCGCAACAACCGCGCCGGCAACTGCGCAAAGGCCGATCAGAGTGCGCCGACCGATGCCGTGTCGCCTCATGGTTCGGTGGCCTGCGGACCTCCGGAGGGCTTTCGCTTCTCCGACTCCAGCGCCAGCGTCTTGATGTCGTTGAACATGACCTGCGGATGCAGGAATGCTGCGCTGTAGATTTCGCGCACCTGTCCGCGTGCGTCGATCAGGAACAGCTTGAGCATGTGCGTCCGCGTGCGCGTCGGATGGCCTTGGTCGTCGACCTCGACCTCGACGTCCTGCCCATAGCCTTGCAGAATCGGCAGCAGAAAGCGGGTCGAATAGGTGGTCAGAAAATTCCAGGGCAAAGCACGTGAACCGGAATTTTCGGCGCCGTAAACCTGCATTGCCTCGGGCGTGTCGTTGCTCGGATCGAAAGAAATAGAAACGAACCGAACCTTGCCATGCAATGCGGTATCGGCCAGCACCCGCGTCTTCAGATCCATCATCGTCGCGTAAGCCAGCGGGCAGCCGATCGGATCGACGCAGTAGGTATAGACGAACGACAGCAAGGTGATCGCACCATGCGTGTAGTTCGACAACCGGCGCGGCACCCAGTCGCCGTCGAGTACCCAGCCGTTCGCCGCTGACTGGATCGGCGGCAAGTCGTAAGTGCCTGGTGGATTGGCGACGAAATCCTGTTTGGGCGCATGAACCAGCGCTTGCGCCGGTGCCGCACTGTCGGCTTGCGACGCGGCCGCCAATCCCAGAACGCCCACGATGCCGAGGAGGCTGCACAACGCGAGCCGTCTCGCGTTCACTTCCCGCTCGCCGCCAGCGTTGTTGCAGGCGCATCGAGTGATGCGGTCGCTCTCGGCCCGGCGGAGAACTTCATGTGATGTGCGCGACCGAGCTTCAATTCACTGAAGTCGACGGCAAATACCTCCTTCAACGCCTTGCCGTCCCAGTCGTAGCCCTTCAGAAACTGATCGTCGTCGGCGCCTTTCTTGTCCCAGTTGCCGAGCAGCGAGCTGGTCAGGTAGACGCGTTTGCCGTCCCAGCTCTGCGACACCATATTGACCTGCTTGCCGGGTGACATTTCATAGGTTTGCTTGGGGTGTTCCGGATCGGTCATGTCGAAGTAGCGCGTCTTTCCGTCCATGAACGTATTGACCCATAAGCCCTTCGCGTCGGCGGTGATCGAGATATCGACGGGCAGCGGAATCTTCGACGGGTCACCGATGGTGGCCACATCTTTGGCCTGCCATTCGCCCTTGGCGTCCTGCTTGATCAACCACAGCTTCGACGTCAGCGCCGAAGCCGTCACGGCCCAATGCTGCCCTTCCTTGAGCGACCAGCGGATTTCCAGCGGCGCGCCCGGAACTTCGAGCACTTTTTTCGGCTTCATCGACTTCAGATCCCAGACGACCATCGTGTTGCCGAAGTTCTTCATCGCATTCGCGTCTTTCACCAGAGTGCCCAGATCCATCATGTAGTTGGTCCAGCCGGTGAAGCTCGAGGTGAGCATGACGTTCTTCTCGGGGTTGATGCCGATGTCGTACCCATAACCGTCGCCGCCGCCGATGGCTGCATTACCGACCGGCATGTCGTGCCTCGAGATGAATTTTCCCTGGTTGTTGTAGAGCGCAATGCCGGTCTTGCCGCCGTGGTCCTTGTCGTTGGAGAGGGCTTGCACCATCATGCGTCCGGGCAGCGCATAGAAGGTGTGCGGGCCGACGTAGCCGGTTTTGGCCGTGAAATCGGAGATGGTGTTGACGAGCTTCGGCTTCGCGGGATTGGTGCCGACATCGAAGACGAAGATCTTGTTGTCGTCGAGGCGGCCGGCCCAGACGTACTTGCGGTCGTCGCTGAAACCCATGTGATGCGCCTCGCCGCGGCCACCGACCGACAGCGTATCGATGACCTTGCCGAACTTCGGCGTGCCCGGTTCCACGTCGATGGTGACGAGCTTGTCGGAGCCATCGCCCATGCCTTTCACGCCCAGTGTCCAGACGTGCAAATACTTTTCCTGCCCCTTGATGAGTCGGGTGATGTAGGGCGAGTTGCAAGTCTCGTCGGCGTGCGCCGTCGCGAGAGGAACGGATGTCGCGACCACCGTCGCAACGCCGATCAGAAAGCCGTGGATGAAGCGGAAGTTCATGGTGTCTCCTGTGTGGTAGCCGCGAGGTTCGATCGCATGGATCGGCTTGTCAAGCGAGACGCGCGGAATCTCCCGCGAAACACCGGGAGCGGAAAAGTCCGCGGGAACGCACTACGTCCCGAACGCGTACCGCACACCGACCCACACTGTTCTGGGCGTGCCCGGCGAGAAAAAGCTTGCGCGCGGCACCGGGTAATCACCATTGCCGTTCTGCGCCAATGCGCGCGCGACGAATGCGCCGCTCGCGGTGAAGCCGTTGCTGCCGAGCAGTCCGCCGGTCGCGTATTTGCGGTCGAACAGGTTGTTGACCTGCACGAACAGCTTCAGGCCCGGCCGCGGTTTGTAATCGACGCCCAGATTGAACAACGCGTAGCCGCCGGTGCGGCCCGGCCCGGTGTAGTACAGCCCGTCAGGCACATGCTGGTCGTTCTCGTTGCCGCGCAGTGTGACGCCGCTTGACGCGCTCATGTCCAGCCCGATGCGCCATTGCGCGGTCGGCTCGTAGTCGGCATAAAGCTTCAGATTGCGGCGCGGCAGAAGCGGAATCCGGTCGCCGGGTCGAATCGCGATCGTGCCGTCGGTGCCCGGAAAGCCCGCGAGCGCCTGGTCGTTGCTGCTGTTGCCCGCGCCGCCGACAGTTTCAGGACGGCGATAAATTGCATCTAGAAAACTCAGATTGCCACCCACGGTCAGGCCGCGCGCCGGCCTGGCATGAAGACCGAGCTCGACGCCCTGGCGCCGGGTCTTGCCGAAGTTCTTGAAATAGCCGAAGCCGCTTGAATCGTCGGCGACGAACAGCAGATCGTCGCGGTTGTCCGAGCGAAAAATGCCGGCGTTCCAGATCAATTCGCGCACCAGTTTGCCCCGCAAACCCGCCTCGAACGTGGTCGTGATCACCTGCTTGAGCGGCGGGTCGCCGGCAAACGAATTCGGCAACTTGCAGGGACTGGCCGGATCGGCGCAACCCAATTCGATCGCCGTCGGTGCGCGGCTGCCCTGGTTCACGCCCGCATACAGCGTGAGCGATGGGTTGGGTGCGAACGTCAGTCCGACAGCAGGGTTGAAGCGGCTGAAGGTGTAGCTGCCGTCCAGCGACCCGGGCAAACCACCAGGTGTGATGCCATCGAGGTTGCTGACCGACGTACGGTTGTAGCGGCCTGAAATCGTGAGGTGGGTACGCGCATCGAGCGCGATCGTGTCGCTCGCGAAAACGCTCGCGGTGTGCGAGCGGCTCGACAGACTCACGCGGGCATCGAACGCGTCCTCGGAATTCTGCGAGCCGTCGGCGAATGCGCCCGGGCCGTAGACCGGCGTGATGGAGCGATCCGGATTGACGAAACCGAACTGGGTGCTCTGGTTGAAGCGCACCCGGCTCGCGTCGTAGCCTGCGCCAACCAGCGCGCGGTGTTCCAGGCCGCCGAATGTCGCCTGGCCGGACAGTTGTGCGGCAATGCCATAGTTGCGCTGCCGTGTTTCGGTGCGGTTGACGAGGCCGTTGCATTTTTCGTTCGGCTCGTCGTTGAGGATCGCATTCGCGATGCAACGCCACTTCGGAAACGCCGTGTTGCGTGCGTTCGCGCCGCCGGCAGGAAAGCCGAAGAATCCGGCGTCGCCGAGCGCCTCGCGTTCGTCTGCGTTCGGTTGGTACACCGAGCTTTCCAGCGCATCGTCGTTGAGATCGCCGTTGAAAGTGTCGGTCGTGATGCGCCGGTAGTAGGCGTTGCCCGACAGGATCAGGTTGTCGCCGAGCGCCTGGGTGCCGGCCAGGTTGAAAAACGCCGACTGGTTGCGCGTGCGATCGGGTGTTGTGTAGACGCTCGACCAGTCACGCTGCAACGCGCCCTGTTCCTGCACACCGTTGCCAGTCAGCAGGTTGTTGGCGAGCGCAGCCGTGAGCGAAACATTGCCGTTCGTGGTCGTGCGGCCGACCTTGGCGAAAAGTTGACGCAAGTCAGACGGCGATGCGGTGCGCCAGCCGTCTTCGTGCGTCCGGTTGGCCGTGACGTACCAGTCGAGTCCCGTCGTCTTGTCGCTGCCGCCGGTTTCGAATTCGGCCGTGATCCGACCGTATGAGCCGCCGAGCAATTGCACCGAGGTGCCGGGATTGCGCAATCCGTCCTTGGTCTGCACCGCGAGCGCGCCACCGAGTGTGTTGAGCCCGAACAGCGGGTTGCTGCCCGGTACCACCGTGACAGACGAAATCGCAGCGCGCGGAATCAGGTCCCAGCTCACCACATCGCCGAACGGCTGGTTGACACGCACGCCGTCGAGGTAAACCGACAAGCCCTGCGGCGTTCCGAGCAACGGTGACGCGGTGAAGCCACGGTAGTTCACATCGGGCTGAAACGGATTGCTCTGGGTCTCGTTGATGGTGACGCCGCCGACCGCGCGATTCAGGTAGTTGGACAGGTCGGGCGCATTCAGCCGGTCGAGATCGGCGTCGGTCGCGGTCTGGACGTTTCCGGGTACCTGGTCGCGCGGCACGTCGGTCCCCGGCAACGGCGTGACGCCGATCACATCGATCGTGCGCAGTTCGCCAGCGGCCAATGTCGTAGGGGCCGCAGACTGCGATTGCACAGGCACGACATGGCACAACGGCAGCGCCACGATGGCCCAGCGCGCTCCGGCGGAAACTCTGGGCAAAACGGACGGAATCGCTGGCAATCCGCGCATCGGGTCTCCTCAATTTTCTCGAACGATTGCAAAGGCAGCCCAACGCGCCCTCGACCCGGAGACTGTCGATTGGCGAGCCGAACCGCTGCAAGCGAGAAAACCCGGACGCTTCGGAAACCTTCGATTCGGAAACCTTCGACTCAAGGTGCCGCAACGAACCGTTTCCAACCCTCGCGCCGCAATTCGCACGCCGGACAAGTTCCGCAGCCATAGCCCCACTTATGCCGCTGCGTTCGATCGCCGAGGTAGCAGGTATGGGTGTGCTCTACGATCGTTTCGATCAGCGCGGCGCCACCACCGGGCGTGCCGCTGTCTTCGCCTTCGCGTTCGGCCAGCGCCCAGGTCGCGGCCTTGTCGATCCACATCAGCGGCGTTTCGATGACCAGGCGCCGATCGAGCCCGAGCGAGAGCGCGAGCTGCATCGCCTTCATCGTGTCGTCGCGGCAATCGGGGTAGCCCGAATAATCGGTTTCGCAAACGCCGGTGACGATGACCTGCAGGCCGCGCCGGTAGGCCAGCGCGCCGGCGAGCGTGAGAAACAGCAGGTTGCGACCCGGCACGAAGCTGTTGGGCAATCCATCGGCCTGCATCGCGAAAGCCACGTCTTCGGTCAACGACGAGCCGCCGAGTTGCGCCAGCGCGTCGACGACCAGCAGATGGTCCTCGCCGAGGCGCATGGCCCAAGCCGGGAAGCGGCTTCGCAGCTGCGCCAGCACCACCTGCCGCGCTTCGAGTTCGACGCGATGGCGCTGGCCATAGTCGAAGCCGAGCGTTTCGACCCGTTCATAACGATTGAGCGCCCAAGCCAGACAGGTTGTTGAATCCTGCCCACCGGAATGAAGCACGAGTGCGCTGGTGTGCATCTTCTGAATTTACAAGAAAAGTAGTCAAAACGCCCGCTGGGCGTGCGCAGACAGCTATTAATTCAATAGCATTCCTGCTTTCGAAGAATGTTGGATAACGCTGTCGGACAAGCCCGCGAGTTTGTCATCACACCGCGTCCGGGCCCAGGCCACCGCTACGATCGCGCGCATGACCAGCAAATACCTCGTCGCCTGGATTGCGACCTTTCTCGTGATGCTCGTGATCGACGGGCTCTGGCTCGGCGTGGTCGCCAAAGACTTCTACCGCGAGTCGATGGGCGACTTGATGTCTCAGAGCCCCCGACTCGGTTTTGCCGCCGCGTTCTATCTGGGCTACCCGATCGGCCTCGTGATTTTTGCGGTGTTGCCAGGCGTCGATGCATCGAGCGTTCTTCGCGCTGGCGTACTCGGCGCATTGTTCGGCTTGTTTTGCTACGGCACCTATGACCTGACCAACCTCTCCGTGGTGCGCGGTTGGCCAGTCAAGCTGTCGCTGATCGACATGGTGTGGGGCACGTTTGCGAGCGGGGTGTCGGCGGCCGCGGGCACGGCGATCGTGCGTTGGTTCGTCGCGCGGTAACGTCGCGGTAACGTACTTCTATGGCGCTTCAAAGAAAGCGCCCCAGCAACTTGCGCGACGCCCGGTCCAGCGCGGCCGGATCAGGCACCCGGAACTGCACCCCGCTCGCGCTCGCGATCAACAGCGACCCGTCATCGAGCCGGCGGATGTCTTCCTCGACCTTGAGCACGAACTTCGTTTCGCCGCGGTCGGTCGCGACCCGCCAGGTGCTCGGCACGCCGAAGCTCGAGACGGCGTGCAATTGCGTGATGACCGGCGCGAAGTCGCGCGCGGCGAGGTCTTCGGCGAGCAATGCCTGAATGTCGGGCGAGAGATCGGCCAGGCGCTCGACCCAGCGCCGCTCGCGGCCGTCGCGGCCGACCAGTGACAACCCATCGTCGGGGCCTGTGAGGGGGAAGGCACGGACCGGCGTCACGACCTCGGAACTGCCGCCGTGCGCATCGAACAGAACCAGATGACCGAAGCCGTCGCGTTCGAGTTTCAAATCGTCCGCTGCGTTCAAACCCGCTCCCCCGGCGAATGCACGGCGTGAGCGTACTCGGAATCTTTCGCGTCGAGCGGCGCCGTAACCGCGACATCCGGCGCAGATTCATCGCCGGCAGCACCTTCGTCATCGACCTGCCGCAACTGCGCTTGATAGAGCCGGAAGTAAGCCCCTTCCCTTTCCATCAAGGCGTCATGCGGGCCGACCTCGACCACTTCGCCGCGGTCCATCACCACCAGTCGATCGGCCTTGCGCAAGGTCGACAGCCGGTGCGCGATCGCGATCGTGGTGCGGCCGCGCACGAGGTTGTCGAGCGCCTTCTGGATTTCCTTTTCGGTTTCGGTATCGACCGCCGATGTGGCTTCGTCGAGGATCAATATGCGCGGGTCGATCAGCAAGGCGCGCGCGATGCTGATGCGCTGGCGCTCGCCGCCCGAAAGGCCCTGCCCGCGCTCGCCGACCAGCGAGTCGTAGCCGTGCGCGAGCCGCAGGATGAAGTCGTGCGCGTGGGCAGCGCGCGCGGCCGCGACGATCTCGGCGCGCGTGGCTTCCGGCTTGCCGTAGGCGATGTTCTGCGCGATCGTGCCGAAGAACAAAAACGGCTCCTGCAACACCAGTCCGACATGGCGGCGGTAGTCGGCGACCGCGAAGCGCCGCACATCGGTGCCGTCGACCTTGATCGCACCGTCGGTCACGTCGTAAAAACGGCAGATCAGATTGACCAGCGTGCTCTTGCCCGAGCCGCTGTGGCCGACCAGGCCGATCATTTCGCCGGGCTCGATCACGAGGTTCAAATCGTGAATCACCGCTCGCGAGCCATAGCGAAAGCCGAGCCCACTCATCTCGATCCGGCCTTGCACGCCGGCAACGCGGACCGGGTTCGCCGGCTCGGGCACGTTGCTCACATGGTCCAGGATGTCGAAGATGCGCTTGGCGCCGGCTGCGGCCTTTTGCGTGACCGACACGATCCGGCTCATCGAGTCGAGCCGGGTATAGAAGCGCCCGATGTAGGCGATGAACGCGGTGAGCACCCCGACCGTGATGCGCCCGCGCGCGACCTGCCAGATGCCGAAGCCCCACACCACCAGCAAGCCGATTTCGGTCAGCAGCGACACGCTCGGCGTGAACAACGACCAGGTCTTGTTGAGCCGGTCGTTCACCTTCAGGTTGTAGGCGTTGGCGGCGCGGAAGCGCTCGGCTTCGCGCTTCTCCTGGGCAAAGGCCTTGACCACGCGAATGCCCGGAATCGTGTCGGCCAGCACGTTGGTGACTTCGCTCCAGACCCGGTCGATCTTCTCGAAGCCGGTGCGCAGCCGGTCGCGAACCACATGGATCATCCAGCCGATAAACGGCAGCGGCACCAACGTGACCACCGCGAGCAGCGGATTGATCGACACGAGGATCGCCGAGGTCATGACGATCATCAACACGTCGGTCGCGAAGTCGAGTGCGTGGAGCGACAGGAACACATTGATCCGGTCGGTTTCCGAGCCGATTCGCGCCATCAGGTCGCCGGTGCGCTTGCCGCCGAAATAGTCGAGCGGCAAGGTGAGCAGGTGTTCGTAGGTCGCGGTGCGCAGGTCGGCGCCGATGCGCTCGCTGACCAGCGCGAGCAGATAGGTGCGAGCCCAGCCGAGCCCCCAACCGACCAGCGCCGCGGCAAGCAGCGCAGACAAAAAGAACACCACCTTCGAGATCGCGATCGCCTGCCCGTTCTGAAACGGAATCAGGATGTCGTCGATGAGCGGTATCGTGAGGTAAGGCGGCACCAAAGTCGCGGCGGTGGAGGCGAGCGTGAGCAGAAATCCCGCGATCAACTGCTTCCGGTAGGGCCGCGCGAAGCGGCCGAGGCGCAGCAACACCCAGGTCGATGGCGGCGGCGGTTGGGGGCGTAGGCAGCCGGCGCGGCGTCGTCCGCTGCGTCATCGCCGGTCAATGTGTCGGGCGCGTCGGATGCGTCCTGCACCGCTTGCTGGATACCTGTCTGCGCCACCTCTGCAAACTCTGGCGGCGACCCTGCCCGCGTCCCAGCGCAGAGCCGCGCGAGCCGACGCGCCATTTGCAAGGCTGCAGGCTGGCCAGCCAGGGTGTAGCGCCAGCGTGCAAGACGGCCCGCGTCGGAGACCAGATCGAGCGTGCCGACACCGGCATGGTCGACCAGTTGCAATGCCAGGCCGGGCGTGGCGAGCGGCCATTCGCGCGCGGTACCATGTTGTTCACGAAATAACACCCGGCGATCGGTGAGGACGAGCAGATCGTCACAGAACCGGAGGTCCGCATCCAGGTCAACCGTGAGCAGGGCCTGGACGTTCTCTCCAGCTGCAAGCGGCAACATCGACGTGGCCGAGGCGCCTTGTGAATCGCCCACCCGGGTGTCGACTGGATCGTGATGTCGCATTGTCTTTTTGAATTGCCTTCCTGGCACCTGCGCGAACGCATCGCCTGTGTTGCAGGCCGTTGCCCGCGCCCCAGGTCCGATTTTCACCCATCGCGCGCATTGGCTCGGGAGCTCGGGCGATGAGTCAGCGTGATTCCTCGTTGCCCAACGATCCGGCAACCGCATCCGGTGAGCTCGGCAACGCCAGCCCGATGCCGACGCTCGGCCGCTTGCCCGACATTCGCTTCGAGCGGATCAACTACCTGCGCGGGCCCAACATCTGGACCTATCGCCCGGTGCTCGAAGCCTGGCTCGATCTCGGCCAGCTCGAAGACTATCCGTCCAATCTGATTTCCGGCTTTACCGAGCGCCTCACTACCTTGCTGCCGGCCTTGATCGAACACCATTGCGGTGTCGGCGAGCGCGGTGGCTTCATCCAGCGTCTGACCGAAGGCACCTGGGCGGGCCATGTGCTCGAGCATGTGGTGATCGAATTGCTCAATCTGGCGGGCATGCCGACCGGCTTCGGCCAGACCCGCAGCACTTCGCGACATGGTGTCTACCGCATGGTGTTCCGGGCCCGCGAAGAGCAGGTCGCCCGCGCTGCGCTTACCGACGGTCATCGGCTCCTGATGGCCGCGATCAACGACGATGCGTACGGCGCATCGGAGCTTCAGCAGGCAATCGAGCGGGTGCGTGCCAAGGTCGACGACTGCTATCTCGGCCCGAGCACCGCGGCCATCGTCTCGGCCGCGACCGAGCGCGGCATTCCGCACTTGCGGCTCAACGACGGCAATCTGGTCCAGCTCGGCTATGGCGCACGGCAGCAACGCATCTGGACCGCCGAAACCGACTACACCAGCGCCATCGCCGAATCGATCGCGAGCGACAAGTCGCTGACCAAATCACTGCTGGAGAGCTGCGGCGTGCCGGTGCCCGAAGGCACGGTGGTGGCCAGCGCCGAGGAAGCATGGGAGGCCGCGCTGGAGATCGGCTTGCCGGTGGTCGTGAAGCCGTCCGACGCCAACCACGGACGCGGCGTCTCGATCGAATTGCGCACGCGCGACGAGGTCGTCGCCGCATTCGCGGTGGCCGAACCCGAGGGCAGCGACGTGATGGTCGAGCGCAGCATTCCGGGCCACGAGCATCGACTGCTGGTGGTCGGCGGCCAGCTGGTCGCGGCCGCGCGTGGCGAGCTGATCACCGTCACTGGCGACGGCATGTCGAGTGTCGCCGTATTGATCGAGACTCAACTCAACAGCGACCCGCGCCGCGGCGCCGAAGAAGAGTTCCCGCTCGATCTGATCGTGATCGCAGGCGACCGCAAGCTCAAGCTCGAACTCGAACGGCAGGCCTTGAGTGCCGACGCCATTCCGGTTGCGGGCCAGGTCGTGACGATTCAGCGCAACGGCAACCTCGGTGTCGATTGCACCGAGCAGGTTCATCCCGAGGTCGCGCATGCGGCGTTGCTCGCGGCGCGCGTGGTGGGGCTCGACATCGCGGGCATCGATCTGGTGGCGCAAGACATCGGCCGCCCGTTGGCAGCCCAAGCGGGTGCGATCGTCGAGGTTAACGCCGGGCCGGGCCTGCTGATGCATCTGAAACCGGCGGTCGGCGCGCCGCGTCCGGTCGGGCAGGCAATTTGCGACCACCTGTTTCCCGATGCCGGCACGGGCGGTCTCACCGGTCGCATTCCGGTCATCGGCGTCGCGGGCTCGCAGGGCACCGCGGTACTGGCACGACTCGTGGCCTGGCTGATCGGTCTCGGCGGCCGCTATACCGGTCTCGCCTGCCGCGATGGCCTGTTCCTCGAGCGGCGCCGAGTCGACGCGCGCGACAGCGCCAACTGGGCCGCCGGCCACCGCTTGCTCGTGAATCGCTCGGTCGAAGCGGTGGTGGTCGAAAACGGCGCGTCGACGATCCTCGCCGATGGCTTGCCCTACGACCGCTGCACGGTCGGCGTGGTGACCGACCTGGCTGGCGCGGAGCACCTGGCCGAATTCGACATCACCGAAAGCGACCAGCTCGTGAAAGTGCTTCGAACCCAGGTCGACGTGGTGTTGCCCGAAGGATGCGCAGTGCTGAACGCGGCCGATCCGAGGATCGCCGCGCTGGCGCCCTTGTGCGACGGCGCGGTGATTCTTTATTCGGCCGATGCCAACGCCGCAGCCCTGGCGCCGCATCGCGACAGCGGCGGCCGCTCGGTCGTGGTTCGCCAGGATCGTGTCGTGCTCGCCAACGGCGGCGCCGAATCGTTTCTGCCGGGATTGGGCCGGCTCACGGTCTGGCGCGCGGGACATGCCGGCGTTGCACTCGAAAGCCTGCTCGCGGCGATTGCCGTGGGCTGGGCGATGGACATTCCGTTAACCTTGATCGGCGCCGGCGTCGAAGCCTTCGAGTCTGATCTGCAAGCCGCGATGGACTCGTTGCAACTGTCGCAAACAGCGCCACGCGCCGATGCGCACATGGTCTGACAGGCCGCACCTCGAATCACGTCTTTCATGAAAGTCACCCGAACCCGAGCCCTGCGCGGACCAAATCTTTGGAGTCGTCACACGGCGATCGAGGCGATCGTCGACTGCGGTGAAGTTGGTACAACACTCGACCAGTTGCCGGGTTTCGAAGCCCGGTTGCGCAGCCTCTTTCCGAGCATCGGCGAACTGCACCCGCTGGACTTGCAGGGCCGCTCGTTGACGCTCGCCCATCTGCTCGAAGCTGCCGTGCTCGCCCTTCAGACGCAAGCGGGCTGCGCTGTCACATTCAGCCGAACCGCAGCGACGCCGGAAGCCGGCATCTTCCAGGTCATCGTGCAGTACAGCGAGGAATCGGTCGGCCGGCTGGCTTTCGAATTGGGTCAGCAGCTGATCGAAGCGGTGGCGGCCCATACGCCATTCGATTGCCAGATCGCGCTGGCGGCGCTGCGTGAACTCGACGAATCGGAGCGGCTCGGTCCGAGCACCGGCGCGATCGTCGATGCGGCCGTGGCGCGCGGCATTCCGTACCGGCGACTGACGCGCGGCAGCCTGGTGCAGTTCGGCTGGGGATCGCGCCAGCGCCGCATCCAGGCGGCCGAAGTCGACCAGACCAGCGGTGTCGCCGAATCGATTGCGCAGGACAAGGAGCTGACCAAGCAATTGCTCAACGCCGCCGGCGTGCCGGTGCCGATGGGCCGGCCGGTCGCGAGCGCGGACGACGGCTGGCAGGCAGCCGGCGAAATCGGACTGCCGGTGGTGGTGAAGCCGCAGGACGGCAATCAGGGCAAGGGCGTGACGGTGAACATCACTACCCGCGCGCAGCTCGCCGCGGCATTCGCTTCGGCTGCCGAATACGGCGAGGTGATGGTCGAGAAGTTCTTGCCCGGTTTCGACTTCCGGCTGCTGGTGGTGGGCGACCGACTCGTGGCCGCCGCGCGGCGCGACCCGCCACAGGTGATCGGTGACGGCCATTCGACGGTGCGCGAGCTGGTGGCCGCGGTCAATCTCGATCCCCGCCGTGGCGAAGGCCATGCCACGTCGCTGACCAAGATTCGGCTCGACGATATTGCAATCGGCAAGCTCGAGGCGGAGGCGCTCACGCCTGACGCCGTTCCGTCGTTGGGCCAACGCGTGGTGCTGCGAAACAATGCCAATCTGTCGACCGGCGGTAGCGCGACCGATGTCACGGACACCGTACATCCGGACGTTGCCGCGCGCGCAATCGACGCGGCGCAAATGGTCGGGCTGCACATCTGCGGCGTCGACATGGTGTGCGAAAGCGTGTTGCGACCTCTGGAAGAACAGCATGGCGGCGTGGTCGAGGTCAACGCCGCGCCGGGCTTGCGGATGCATATTTCGCCGTCGTTCGGCCGCGGCCGGCCGGTCGGTGAAGCGGTGGTGGATATGTTGTTCGCGACCGGCGACGACGGTCGTGTACCCGTGGTCGCTGTCACCGGCACCAACGGCAAGACCACGACCGCGCGGCTGATCAACCACCTGCTGATCGCAATCGGCTTGCGCACCGGCATGACCAACACCGACGGCGTCTACGTCAATGGCCGGCAAACCGACAGCGGCGACTGCAGCGGCCCGAAGAGCGCACGCAATGTGCTGCTGCATCCCGAAGTCGATGCGGCCGTGTTCGAGGTGGCGCGCGGCGGCGTGCTGCGCGAAGGACTCGGATTCGACCGCTGCGAGGTCGCTGTCGTGACCAACATCGGCAGCGGCGACCACCTGGGGCTCAACTACATCACCACCGTCGAAGACCTGGCCGTGCTCAAGCGCGTAATCGTGCAAAACGTGGCGCCCAGCGGCGTTGCGGTGCTCAACGCCGCCGACCCGAATGTCGCGGCGATGGCGGCCGGCTGCCCCGGCAACCTGCTCTTTTTCGCGGCCGACCGCACTCACCCGGTCATGGCGACGCACCGCGCGCAGGGTCGGCGCACCGTCCATGTCGATGGTGACGTGTTGATCGCGGCAGAAGGCTCCTGGCGCGAACGGGTGCCGCTGCGCGACGTGCCGATCACGCGTGGCGGAACCCTGCCGTTTCAGGTCGAGAACGTGATGGCCGCCGTCGGCGCAGCCTGGGCGCTCGGCATCAACTGGGACACGATCCGGCGCGGCCTCGCCACCTTCAAGAACGACGCGGCCGGTGTGCCGGGCCGCTTCAACGTGATGGAGTTTCGCGGCGCGACCGTGATTGCCGACTACGGCCACAACACCGATGCGATGCGGGCCCTGGTCGCCGCGGTCGACACCATGCCGGCCAAGCGCCGCTCTGTCGTCATCAGCGGCGCCGGCGACCGGCGCGACAGCGACATCGTCGACCAGACCATGATCCTCGGCAAAGCCTTCGACGAGGTGATCCTCTACCAAGATGCTGCCCAGCGCGGCCGCGCCGATGGCGAAGTGATGGCCTTGCTGCGCCGCGGCCTGCAAGGCGCCCAACGCACCCGGCAAATCGACGAGATCAGAGGCGAATTCATCGCGATCGATGCGGCGCTGGAACGCCTGCGACCCGGTGATCTGTCGCTGATCCTGGTCGATCAGGTCGAAGAAGCGCTCGCGCATCTGGCCCTGCGCATTTCGGCGCAATAAAGCCCGAGCTGAAGGATATTTAAGGAAAAAGTAGCTGAAACGTCCACTGGACGTGCGCAGACAGCTATTATATTTGTAGCGTGCCGGGGCCGTGAATCGTCCGCACCGAGTCTCGCAAAAGCGCGGCCGCCGCAAGGTTCTACCGTTCCAGCGCTCGAAAGTGCGATTCAGTGCGTCGAGCCGAGGTGGGAGCAATCACCATCTGCGACCGCCCCGGAAGAACCCACGCCGCAGCGCCGGCTAGCCACCGGATTGGCGCAATCAGTAAGGTCAGGCCTCTCATCAGGAAAAGAATCACCGGCATGGCGATCAGCGAGACAACCCCCCAGCCAATCGCGACCGACCACCATGCCGGCCAGCTAAAGAGCTTTCCGAGTGCGACGAACACGCCGCTGAGCAAGGATGGGTGACGCAACACGAGGTACACCGCAGCCACCTTCGCACCCATAGAAACCACGCGCTTGCCGAGCGCTTCGCCGAGCAGAACGCTGCGCCCCATCATCGACGTACGGCGCACGACGGCCGCTTCCTCGGCCGCCTTGCCGGCGGCAGACGCCTTGCCGAGGTACTTCACGGCCTTGAAGACGCCGAAGGCCGAGAGAATGTCGACGCCCGCCCATGCAAAATCAGGGAGCGCGAGCGCTTCGCCCTTGCGGAACTTCGTCTCCAGTTCGATGGTGCCGCCCAAGAACAGGGTCTTGAAGGTTTCGAGCAGCCGATCGGTCTGAACCCGCTGAACCTTGCCATCGTTGCCCAGAACGAATTGGCCGAGGAAGTGATGCCCCTCCGCGCGGATCGCCTCGATCGCGTAAATGCCGCGAAGCCGGGGGCCATAGACCAAAGCTTCGCCACCGGCGGCGGGCGCTTGCCGCTGCTCCCAAAGGCTGGATATCGATTTCCAGACTTCCTCCAGCTTTCCCTTCGCCCACAGCGTTGCGACATCCGTGTTTATGAAATAGTCGATGACAGGCAGCACGCCCTCGCCATACTCGAGAAGAGCGCGCTGGAACTCGACATTGCCGCCGAACTCTTCGAGCACCCTGCGTGCAGGATCCGGATACCTGGTCAACGCCAGTTCCAGCTTGAGCGTGAGGTCGCGGTCGCCAGCAGAGGAAAGAAAGAGCTGCTTGAGGACAGGCGACTCGTGGGCCGCATCGTACGCGTCGGCGGAGAGCGCTCTTTCGGCGACGATGTCGACCAGTCGGGCTTCGTAGCTTGCCGCGCCGGTCCACAAGGTCACGCCAGCCGACACGGCCATCGCGACGGCGACGAGCGCGCTCCAACGCGCAAAGCGAGATGCGGGCGGCTTCGGGCTCGAAATCCCGTGAGTGGGTACGGTCTGGCTGACCCTCATGGCTTTTTTTCAGTAATTGATGAGATGGATGGCGCGCGCCACACCGGTTCCTTGCACAAATCTTGACGCGGGCTTTACCACGGTGCGCGTTAGTCCCACATTTCGGACGGCAAAGCATGCCGCACAATCGGATACACGCGCCAACCGGCGTGCATTTTGATTTTTGTGCGAGGAGTCTGCAAATGAAAAGGATGTCTTTCAACCTGGGCGTTTCGGGAATTGCGCTGTTTGTCGCTATGACGGGCGCTGCGCCTCTTGCGATTGCGCAATCCGCAGGGTCGAGTTATCAGAAAGAACGCGCCGTCTGCGGCCACAACAGGCAAGATAAGGCGGCTTGCATGCGCGAAGCGGGCGCGGCCCAGCAAGCGTCCCGGCGCGGCGACTTGGCGCATGCCGATGCCAGCGTTTACGAAAAGAACGCGCTCGCACGTTGCAACGCACAGCCGGCCGGCGAGCGGGCGGATTGTGAAAAGCGTATCCGCGGCACCGGCAACACCGAAATCGACGGCAGCGTCATGGGCGGCGGCGCGATCCGCGAAACCACGACGGTCATTCCGGCGCCCAAGCGCTGACATTCGTGCGCGTGCGCCGCGCGCGCACGAAAGCCTCTGGCTCCTTCACCCGATCATTCGACCGAAAAGACAGGAGACGAAAAGATGTCACACCACCCTTTGTTGACACGCGCCGCAGCGATGCTCGTGGCCGGCAGCGCTTTGCTGATGCTGGCGGCTTGCGACCCTCGGCCATCGACGCCACCCAAACCCAAGGCGCAAGTCGGTCAGGCGTCCTCTGCGCTGGCGCACGACCTCAGCGCACGAATTGCGGTTGCAGTTGCGCCGACCGCTCAGGACACGACCTGGTAATACAAGTTCTGCGGGTGCTTCGCCTGGGCAAAGAACAACCAGCGGTCGGCCAGCAAGCCGGGCGCCTGAACCAGCAAGGCCAGCACGAAGGCGATGGTCGACTGCGAACCGATCGCCCATAGCAAAAGCAGCGCGGGCAGCGCAAAGCCGAGCCCGAAGAGCGCCCAGCGGATTCGTTTGACCATGAGCGCGGAAGCGCCATGGAAAAACTCCCGCGTGTTGAACGAGCCACCCGTCATGCCCATCGACTTCTGCACCAGCTTCGGCGACTGGATGCCGGTCGCCGACTGAAGGGTCGAACGATGCTTGATCGCCGCGTTGTGACGCAACGCGAGCCAACGCGTGCACAGCGCCACCAGCGTCAACACGAGCGCGCAAGGACCCGTCACGCGCAGCAGTGCCTCCTCGCCTCCGAGCGCAGCCAGGGCGCTCGCCAGAATCAGGCCCGAAGAGAGACCGATCAATGTGAAGTTGACCAGCGTGAGCGGCTGGGCCCATTCCTCGATGAAGCGCAGACAAGCGTAGATCATTGCGGTGCAATACCAGAGCAGCGCCGCAACCACGATCGCAAGCAGCGGCAACACGGTCGCGTTCTCACCCGTCGTCCGTAGCCACAGCCACCAAAGCGCGACGATCGCGATGAACGCCGGCAGCACGATCACTTCGCGCGACATCCACGACGTGCGCCACATCAGCGCCGAACGCCAGGCCCGCTCGGGGCGCCCCAGATGACCGAACGAGGCGCCAAGTCCGACCAGCAGCATGACGAAAGCGACGATTAACGACATGCTGAGGAAGCCCGGCGCGAGTGCCATGCCGGCCAGCACCGCCAGCGCGAGCGCCACAACCAGCCCCTGCGCCGCGCCCGAAATCGTCGTGAAAAGAATGATCGAGAACGCAGGCTTCATGCCTTGCCCCGGAGCGCGAGCGAAGGCTCGGATGCCTCGCCCGCGTTGCTGGTCTGGCGTCGCGGCAGATATTGATTTGCGGGCCGCGTTTCCCATTCGGGCATGAGCGAATAGCCGCCCCGCTCACGGATCGCGATCGACACTTCCGATTGCGGGTCTTTAACGTCGCCGAACAGGCGCGCGCCCGTGGGGCACGCCTTCACGCAAGCGGGCTTGCGATCTTGCGGTGCGAGTTTTTCGTCGTAGATGCGGTCGACGCAGAGCGTGCATTTGGTCATGACCTGGCGCTCTTCGTCGATTTCGCGCGCGCCGTAGGGGCAAGCCCAGGCGCAGTAATTGCAGCCGATGCACTTGTCGTAGTCGACCAGAACGATGCCGTCTTCCTTGCGCTTATAGCTCGCGCCGGTCGGGCAAACCGGCACGCACGGCGGGTCTTCGCAATGCAGGCAGCTCTTGGGGAAATGAATTGTCTCGGTCGACGGGAACTCGCCTGCTTCGTAGGTCTGCACACGATTGAAAAAGGTGCCGGTCGGATTGGCGCCGTAGGGCCGTTCGTCGGCCAGCGGGCCCGCGCCGCCGGAAGTGTTCCATTCCTTGCACGAGGTCACGCAGGCATGACAACCAACGCAGACGTTGAGGTCAATCACCAGCGCCAGTTGTTTTGCCAGCGTTTCGCCCGGCTCGGCCCGAGCGCTGGTGCTTCCCTTTTCCACCAAATTCATCGGTGGCGGCACACCGCCAATCAAGTCTTTCAACCACTGAATCATTTTTTGCGCCCCGCGAAGTAGGTCAGAACCGAAGCCGCCTTGCCGAGCACACCTGGCGGATGCGGCAAGCTCGCTGTCTGCGGATAGCTTTCTTCGGCTTCGCCTGGGTCGGCCGGACGGATGCGCACTCGAACGTCGTACCAACCGGCCTGGCCAGTGACGGGATCGGAATTGCTGATCGTCTTGCCCCCGGTCTTTTCACCAAACGGCAATTCCTCGGAAATCAGATGGTTCAACAAAAAGCCCTTGCGCGCTTCGTCGGCGCCAGGCGCGAGATGCCAGGCGCCGTCGGCCTTGCCGATCGCATTCCATGTCCACACCGTTCCGGGCTCGACGGCCTCGCTGTAGCGGATCATGCATCGCACCTTGCCCCACTGACTTTCAACCCAGCACCAGCCGCCGTCTTCTATCTTCGCGGCTTGCGCCGTCACCGGATTGACCTGCAGATAGTTATGACTGTGGATCTGGCGCAGCCAGGCGTTCTGCGAATCCCACGAGTGATACATCGCCATCGGGCGCTGCGTGATCGCGTTGAGCGGGTAAGCCGCAAGGTCGGTCGCGGCTTCTTCAAGCGGCGGATACCAGAACGGGAGCGGGTCGAAATAGGTGTCGATCCGCTCGCGCAATTCGTCTGGAGGCTGGCGGCCCTTGGTCTTGCCTTGAGCTGCGAGCCGAAAGCTTTGTAGCGTATCCGAGTACAGCGCCAGTTGCACCGGATCGTTCTTCTGGCGCCAGCCCTTTTCCTTCGCGAAGTCGAGATACTCGCGGTTCCAGTTGCGCATGTATTGCGCTGTCTCGGGCATGTGGTACTGGAAGACGCAATTGTTCTGCGCATACATCTCCCACTGCTTCGGATTGGGTTCACCACGCAAGTGGCTTGTGCCGTCCTTGCCGCGCCAGCCCATCAGGAAGCCGATGCCCGGCGCAGGCTGAAAATTGACGATGAAATCGGGATAGCCGGTAAATTTGCGCTCGCCTTCGGGTGTGGTGAAAGCCGGGAATTTCATGCGCGATGCGAGCTCGATCAATACCTCCTGAAACGGCTTGCACTGGCCGGTCGGCGGCACCACGGGCACCCGCACCGAATCGACCGGCCCATCGAACTCGGAGATCGGCCGATCGAGCATGCTCATCACGTCGTGCCGCTCGAGGTATGTGGTGTCGGGCAGCACCAGATCGGCGAAGGCAGTGGTCTCGCTCTGGAACGCATCGCAGACGACGAGAAACGGAATCATGTACTCGCCGCTCTTGCCGTCAGGACTGTCCTTGCGGTTGAGCATTTCGCGCACCGCCATCGTGTTCATGCTCGAATTCCAGGCCATGTTGGCCATGAAAATCAGGAGCGTGTCGATGCGGTACGGATCGCCCTTGACCGCATTGGTGATCACGTTGTGCATCAAGCCATGCGCCGACAGCGGATGCTCCCACGAGAACGAATGGTCGATGCGGATCGGCGAGCCGTCGGGATTGATCGCGAGTTCTTCAGGGTTGGCCGGAAAGCCGAGCGGCGCGGCGTTGAGCGGCGTGTTGGGCTTGATCATGCCGGGGTCGTTGAACGCCCGATAGTTCGGCACGATGTGCCGTGGATAAGGCGCCTTGTGGCGGAACCCGCCGGGCGCGTCGATCGTTCCGAGCACGCTCATCAGCACCGCGAGCGCGCGCACCGTCTGGAAGCCGTTGCTGTGTGCCGCGAGGCCGCGCATCGCATGAAAGGCAACCGGCCGCGCCTGCGTCGTTGCATGTTTTTTGCCCCACGCATCGGTCCACGCGATCGGCAGTTCGAAAGCCTGCTTGAACGCCGAATCGCCCATCTCGCCCGCAAGCTTGCGGATGCGCGCGGCCGAAATGCCGGTAATTTTCTCTGCCCATTCAGGTGTCGTCTCTGCAACCCGATCGCGCAGGAGCTGAAACGATGGCGCCACGCGCGTTCCGTCCGCGAGCTCGTAGCGCCCTTCGAGCGCAGGATCGCAACCGTCGGCGATGCCTTCGGGATAGGCCGCCTTGATGCGGCCGTCTGCCTTGTCCCAGATCAATTTGTTGTGCGGCTCGCGGCCGCTGCCGGGCGGGCCTTTGGCCGGATCGGGGTCGAAAGCGAACAGGCCCTCGCGCTCGCCCGCGTCCAGCACCACCAACTGCGGCGCATTGGTAAAGCGCTTGAGAAAAGCATGGTCGATCTGATCGGTTGCAATCAGTTCGTGCAGCAGCGCCATGAACAAGGCGCCGTCGGTGCCGGGTTTGATCGGAATCCATTCGTCAGCGATCGCCGAATAGCCGGTGCGCACCGGGTTGATCGAGATGAAGCGGCCACCTTGTCGCTTGAACTTCGAGAGCGCGATCTTGAGCGGATTGCTGTGATGGTCTTCGGCGGTGCCGATCATCACGAATAGCTTGGCGCGGTCCAGGTCGGGGCCGCCGAACTCCCAGAAGCTGCCACCGATCGTGTAGATCATGCCGGCCGCCATATTGACCGAGCAGAAGCCACCATGCGCTGCGTAGTTGGGGGTACCGAACTGGCGCGCGAAAAGGCCGGTGAGCGCCTGCATCTGATCGCGGCCGGTGAAGAGCGCGAACTTCTTCGGGTCGGTCGAGCGGATCCTCGTAAGCCGCTCGGTCAGGATGTCGAAAGCCCGGTCCCAACTGATCGGCTCGAATTCGCCAGCGCCGCGCTCGCTGCCGGGTTTGCGCAACAAGGGTTGGGTCAAACGCGCAGGCGACACCTGCTTCATGATCCCCGACGCGCCCTTGGCGCAGATCACGCCCTGATTCAGCGGATGGTCAGGGTTGCCATCGATGTAGCGCACTTCGCCGTCGCGCAGATGCACGCGAATGCCGCAGCGACAGGCGCACATGTAGCAGGTGGTGGTCTTGACTTCGGTATCGGCTGTCGGCGTCGGCGAAGCCAGTGGATCATGAAGCGGCTCGCGCGAGAGAAATTCGAACACTTCAATCCTTTTGTCTATTTCCGGAGGCAGGCGCAGCCAGAACAGCCAGCGCCACCGAGGCAATGCGCGAAGTCAACGAATCTGCGCGCGATGTCAAAACGATCGGCACCTGAGCGCCCAAAACGAGGCCCGCGCACTCACCGCCGCCGATGTAGATGAAACTTTTGTAGAGTATGTTGCCAGCGTTCAAGTCTGGCATGAGAAGCAGATCAGCGTCGCCGCTGACAGTCGATTTCATGCCTTTAATAAGGGCCGCCTCTGCAGAAATCGCGTTGTCAAATCCGAACGGCCCTTCGACCTGAGCGCCAGCCCACTCACCCTCCCTCGCCAATGCGACGAGCGCCGCTGCATCGACGGTGGCCGGAATGGCCGGATTCACCGTCTCCACTGCCGCGACGATCGCGACTTTCGGCTTTTCGATGCCAAGCGCCTGGAGCAGATCGACTGCATTGCCGAGGATGTCGCGCTTCGCCTTCAAATGGGGCGCGATATTCACGACGCAATCGGCCAGGCCGAGCAGTTTGGGATAGCGCGGCAGATCGAACAGAAACAGGTGACTAATGCGGGAGCTGCCGCGAAGCCCTGTGTGCTTGTCAACCACCGCCGACATGAGTTCGTCAGTGTGCAGCGAGCCTTTCATCAGTGCGGCGACCGAGCCTTCGCGAGCCAATTGCGCGGCGCGTCGCGCGGCCTCATGAGGATCGTCGCCGCACTCGACGATCTCGAAGTCTGTGGTTGCCAGATTTGCCGCGCCAGCAGCGCGTTCAATCGCTGCCCGCGGACCGATCAGCACCGGCTCAGCCAGCCCTTCAGTCGCGATGCGATGCGCCGCGTCGAGCGCCAGCGCATCGCAGGGATAGACGAGGCCAATGCGGGATGGCGCTGTCAACGCGCGAGTGCGCGCCCGCTGGACCAACGCATCGAGCCGAGCGTGCGGCGCGGTGATGCCGGCACCAGAGGGCTCAAAGGACGACGCACAAGTCATTCGGGAAGCAATCCGCGCCCGAACTACACGTAGTCCCTGTACTTTTCCAAAAATCGAACCGGCTTGGACAGCGCATCGCGGCGAAACGGATCGCCGAGTTCCTGCGTACACATAATCTCGATCACGCAGGTCTTGCCTTCGTTCATCTGCATGTCCACCGCCTCCTTGAGCGCCTTGCCGACGTCTTCGAGCTTGTCGACAACGATGGCTTCGGCACCCATCGCTTTCGCGATACCCGCAAAGCTGGTGTTGTCGAGTTCGCCCGCGACGAAGCGGCGGTTGTAGAAATCGACCTGGTTCTTCTTCTCCGCGCCCCACTGGCGGTTGTGGAACACCACGGCCGTCACGGGAATCGCATGGCGCACGCAAGTCATGATCTCGACCATGCTCATGCCCCAAGCGCCGTCACCCGCGTAGGCGATGGCCGGCCTATCGGGCGCCGAGCACTTGGCGCCGATGATGGTCGGCAGCGCATAGCCGCAATTGCCGAAGCTCATCGGCGCGAAGAAGCTGCGCGGCTCTTCGAAGCGCAAATAGCTGTTGGCGACCGAATTGATGTTGCCGATGTCGGTCGACACCATCGCGCGTTTGGGCATGGCTTTTTCGAGCTCACGCAGCACCTGACGCGGGTGCAGGTACTCGCCGCCCGAGAACGGCGTTTCGTTCTTGTTCTCTTCGATCATGTCGAGGCTGAACGAGTCTTTTTCGTGGGTCCAGCCGTCGAGCTCTTTTTCCCACGCGTCTTTTTCGGCCTTGATCTTTTTCGCGCGTTGTTCCTTGGTCGCATCGCAAGCCAGCTTCTTGTCGGCCAGCAACGCGGTCAAGGCCTTGGCGGCGGCTTTCGCATCGCCGCAGATGCCGACTGTGATTTTCTTCACGAGGCCGATGTTGGTCAAATCGGCCTCGACCTGAATGATCTTCGCGTTCTTCGGCCAGTAGTCCATGCCGTGTTGCGGCAAGGTGCCGAAAGGGCCCATGCGCGAGCCCAGCGCCAGCACCACGTCGGCTTCAGAGATCAGTTTCATCGCCGCCTTGGCGCCCTGATAACCGAGCGGGCCGACCCATAGCGGATGGCTTGCGGGGAACGCATCGTTGCGCAGATAGCCGGTCGCAACCGGTGCGCCCAAGCGCTCGGCCAGCACCTTGCATTCTTCGACTGCATCGCCGATCACGACGCCGCCGCCGGCCAGGATCACCGGGAACTTGGCTGTGGCCAAAAGCTCGGCTGCAGCCTTGAGGCTTTCCTCACCGCCCGCACCGCGCTCGATGCGGATCGGCTTCGGAATTTCGCACTCGATCTCACCGTAAAAATAGTCGCGCGGAATATTGAGCTGCGTCGGACCGCAATCGGAGATGGCGCGGTCGAAGCAACGCGCGGTGAACTCGGCCATCCGTTTAGGGTTGCTCACATGGCCCTGGTACTTGGTGAACTCCTCGAACATCGGCAATTGGTTGGCTTCCTGAAAGCCGCCCAGGCCCATGCCCATGGTGCCGGTTTCGGGCGTGATGATGACGACCGGCGAATGCGCCCAAAAGGCGGCTGCGATCGCCGTCACGCAATTGCTGATGCCCGGGCCGTTTTGCCCGATCGTCACGCCATGCCGGCCGCTGACGCGTGCATAGCCGTCGGCCATGTGCGCAGCGCCCTGTTCGTGCACCACCGGAATCAGCCGGATTCCGGCTGGCGCAAAGATGTCCATCGCGTCCATGAAGGCCGACCCCATGATGCCGAACATGTCGGTCACGCCGTTGGCGACCAGCGTTTCGACGAAGGCTTCGGAGGGCGTCATCTTCTGAACGCCAGTCACGGCCTTGCGGGTTTCGGCGGTGGGTTTCTTGCTCATGGCGGTTCTCCTGATGACGTGGGTGAGTGGTGTCGGCGAGGTGATGAGCCTGAAAGTTCCGGATTACGGGACGCACAGTCTCGGATTTGGTCGACAAAGTATAGTTATCACCCTCGGAGCAGTCAACAGAATTCTAAAAATCGAGACGAATTGTCCTGATTTTTGTTGATGCGCTATCATTGTCACTATGAAAGTCGTCAATATTCCCAGTACAAAGTTGCCAGACTGGGACGCCGATACGCCCACCATGCGCCTGTTTGCGCTGTTGGAGGTCATTGCGGCGCAAGACCGGCGCTACGCCTTGCAGGACCTGCTCGAAGAAACCGGACTGCCGAAGCCGACTTTGCACCGGATGCTTCAACAGCTGGAAAGCGCTGGCCTGCTGCAGCGCGAAGGGGACGGACGACACTACGGCATCGCGACGCGGCTGCGCTCTCTGGCCGAGAACCTGCTGCTCCATGACAGCTTGCACGGTGCGCGCCGCACCGTGCTCCGTCGCCTGGTCGACGAAGTCGGCGAAAGCTGCAATATCACGGCGCTTTCGGGCAGCGACGTGGTTTATCTCGACAAGGTCGAAACCGCCGCACCGTTGCGCTTCTACCTCCATCCGGGCTCCCGGGTGCCGGTGCATTGCTCGGCGAGCGGCAAGATTTTTCTCGCGCAGATGAGCGCGGCACAACGCCGCCGCTTGTTGGCGCATGCACCGCTCGAAGCCTTCACGCCCGACACCGTGACCGATGTGGAGGCACTCGAAGCCGAAGTCTCGCGCGTACGCGAACTTGGCTACGCTTTTGACAACGGCGAGTCCCTGCCCGGCCTGTTGTGCATTGCGACGCTGGTGCCGAGTAAGAACGGACCATCGAACCTCTGCGTCGCGGTTCAGGCACCGTTGATGCGGCTCGACATTGAAAAGGCCAGGTCGTTGATGCCCGCGCTCAAGCGTGCGGCATCGGCGCTCAGCGACATCGAAGCCGATGCGGATGCCGACTCCGCGCGCAGCACGCACACCTGAGCTACAGGCGTATGCGCCCGTTGCGCCCTCGAAGGAATTCTTGATGAACGACCTTGCATCCCTCAAGCCCAGCCTGATGTTGAGCGCGCGCGAGCTGTTCGGCATCGACAGCAATTTGCAGGTTCCGGCGTTCAGCGAACGCGACGACCATGTGCCCGAAATCGACGAGGTCTACCGCTTCAACCCCGACGTGACGCTTGCGATTCTGGCGGGGTTCACGCGTGACCGGCGGGTGATGGTGCAGGGCCTGCACGGCACCGGCAAGTCGACCCACATCGAACAGGTTGCGGCGCGCCTCAACTGGCCGTGCGTGCGGCTCAACCTGGACGGCCACATCAACCGGCTCGATCTGGTTGGCAAAGATGCGGTGGTGCTGCGGGAAGGCAAGCAGGTGACCGAGTTCCAGGAAGGCATCATTCCGTGGGCATTGCAACGCCCGGTCGCGCTGATCTTCGACGAATACGACGCCGGCCGGCCCGACGTGATGTTCGTGATCCAGCGCATCCTCGAGCGCGACGGCAAGTTCACCTTGACCGACCAGAACAAGGTGCTCAAGCCGCATCCGTACTTCCGCCTCTTCGCGACCGCGAACACGGTGGGCCTCGGCAACCTCAACGGCATGTACCACGGCGCGCAGCGTCTGAACCACGCGCAGATCGACCGCTGGAACATCGTCGCCGCGCTCAACTACCTGCCACCCGAGGAAGAAGCCGCGATCGTGCGCGCAAGGGTGCCGCGCAAGAACACCGACCAGGGCATCGCCCACATCGAAGCGATGGTCGCGGTGGCCAACCTCACGCGCAAAGGCTTTGCTGCGGGCGATTTATCGACCTTGATGTCGCCGCGCACCGTGATCACCTGGGCCGAGAACTGCGAAATATTTCGCGATCCCGGGGTCGCGTTCCGGCTGTCGTTCCTCAACAAGTGCGACGACGCCGAGCGACCGTTGGTGGCCGAGTATTTCCAACGCTGCTTCGACATCGAATTGAAGGAGTCCTACCAGCTTTCAGACCACGAAGGCTGAGCGGAAGATGAAAGACGTATGAGCGACGCCCAGCGGCAAGCGCGTCATGCGCAGAAGGTCGCCGAGCTGTGCGCTGCTTCGGCGCGCGCCATCAGCGGCGAATCCGACTTGCATTTCAGAGGCGATCGCCTGCATCGGGGCCGCACGCCCCTGCCCTGGTTCGCACCGCATCTGCATCCCTCGCCCGAAAGCGACGACTTCGCATCGTTTCGCGGCGCGGCCGATGGCCTCGCGCTGAGGCTGCTGCACTCGGACGCCGCTTTGCATGCCCGACTGAGGCCCGCCGAGCCGGTGGAGCGGATGCTGTTCGAAATGCTCGAACAGTTCCGTGTCGAGGCACTCGTGGCACCGACCCTGCGCGGCATGAAGCGCAATTTGCGCTATCGCTTCGAGCGGTGGTCGCTGGACTATCACCACTCGGGACTGACCGAAACCATGCGCGGCATGCTGCTCTACACGGTCGCGCAGGTCTGCCGATCGCGCCTGACAGGTGAACCCGTGGCCTGCGAAACCGAAGACATGCTCGAGTCGACGCGCCTGAAGCTCTCGCCGTTGCTGGGAAATGACTTTGCAGCATTGCGCCATTTGCAGGGCGACCAGACTGCTTTCGCGCTGCCCGCTGCGAACATTGCGCGCCGGATTGCGCAGATGTTGCTGAATGCGGGCGATGAAGGCGAGGCTGATGACGCGGACAAGGACGATAAGGAGCCTCCACGCAAGCGCGACGTGTTCGCGCTCGTCGCCGATATGGAGCAGGACGTGGCAGACAGCGTCAGCACCGCGGCCTCCGGGCGCAGCGCGGTCCTCGACGATGCGGGGGATACGTATCGCATCTTTACGACCGCCTACGACCAGCAAAACGCCGCGTCGGACCTGGTGCGCCATGCGCTCTTGAAAGAGTACCGCGAGCGGCTCGATCGCCGCGTCGCCGCTCAGGGCATGAACATCGGTCGGCTCGCGCGCGAGTTGCGTGCATTGCTGGCCCTGCCCGCGACAGACGGCTGGAGCGGCGGACAGGAAGAAGGCATCATCGACGGCCGTCGCCTGGCGCAACTCGTGGCTTCGCCGACCGAACGCCGGCTGTTTCGCACCGAGCGCATCGAGTTCGCCGCCGACTGCAGCGCGAGCTTTCTGATCGACTGCTCGGGCTCGATGAAGGAACACATCGATGCAATCGCGATGCTGGTCGATGTGATGAGCCGAGCGCTGGAGCAAGCCGGCGTCGCGAACGAAATACTCGGCTTCACGACCGGCGCCTGGAACGGTGGTCGGGCGCAACGCGATTGGCTAGGCGCCGGCAAACCAGCGCATCCGGGCCGGCTCAACGAGCGCCATCACATCGTGTTCAAGAGCGCCGACACACCTTGGCGCCGCGCGCGGCCTTCGATCGCCGCGCTGCTCAAGGCCGATCTGTTTCGCGAGGGCTTCGACGGCGAGGCCGTCGATTGGGCTTGCGCCCGGCTCGACCAACGCGGCGAAGCGCGCAAGCTGCTGCTCGTGATTTCCGACGGCTCGCCCATGGACAGCGCGACGAATCTGGCCAACGACGCGCACTACCTCGACCACCATTTGCGCGACGTGGTCGCGCGCCATGAGCAAGCCGGCCGAATCAAGATCGCCGGTATCGGCGTCGGGCTCGACCTGAGCCCGTACTACAGCCGCAGCCATGTGCTCGACCTCGCAACGCCCGCGGGCAACACGATTTTTTACGAACTCGTCGATCTCATTGCCGGCCAGCGCCGCCGATGAACGGGTCGATCGCCGGGAGTTTCGTGGTCTGCCGCTATCGATGGTGGCTGCATTCGCTCTTGTTCAAACAAAGTTTCTGAATGAAAAAGGCCTGCAACGCCCATCCCATAAGCGCAGACAGCTATAAATACTATAGCAATTGCAGCGTCGCACGAATCTGATGAGCCTGCTTGCCACGCCTTTACCACCCGCGTTGCTCGTCTTCAGCCTGTGCGTCGTGTTCGCGGCCGGCTTCGTTCGCGGCTTCGCAGGATTCGGTTTCTCGGCCGTGACGGTGGCCGGCCTTTCGCTGGTGGTCTCGCCCGCGCACATCGTTCCGGCTGTCTTCATTCTTGAAATCCTTGCGAGCCTGAGCCAACTGCGGAGCATCGCGCCGCATGTAGACCGCGCGTGGATGCGCTGGTTACTGGCCGGCAATCTGGTCTGCGTTCCGATCGGCGTGCTGATGCTGGTCTGGCTGCCCGAGGCGCAACTGCGGCTTTTGATCGGGTTGCTGCTGGTAGCGGTGGTGTCGATGTTGCGGATCGGCAGCGGCTTCGTGTTGACGCCGACGCCAGCCGTGCGGCTCGCGGGCGGATTGCTCTCGGGTTTCATCAACGGCGTCGCGGCCATCGGCGGTATCGCGCTGGCTGCATTGATGAGCGCCACCCACATGCCGCCGGTCGCGATGCGCGCGACGATGATTGCGTTCCTGCTCGTCAGCGACACGGTCGCGCTCCTGTGCGCGGCGCTACTTCCCTCGGGTGGAGGCGCCGCGATCGTGACGATGAATACGGCCCGCTGGGCGCTCTGGCTCATCGTGCCGATGCTCGCCGGCATCTTCGTGGGCCAGCGCGCATTCGCAGGCGTCGCTCCCGATCAGTTCCGCCGCTGGGTGCTGAACTTGCTGGTGGTTCTGGCCAGCGTGAGCGTCGTGCGTGCGCTGGTTTCGCTCACGTAGAAACATTGGGTTTTGCTATGTTATTTATAGCTGTTTGCGCACGTCCAGTAAGCGTTTCAGCTACTTTTCTTATAAATATCCATGATCGCTAAAGCAGTGGCGACATCCGTCCGGCGGCGTGCTTCAACGCGCCGGTACGTGCAATCGCCTCGTCGAGCGACATCCGCGCCACGGGCGCATGCACCGCGATCGTGGCGCGGGTGACGCCGGCCGCATCGACCACCGGAACCGCCACCGCGATCAGCCCTGCGATGAACTCCTCGCGGTCGCATGAATAACCCCGCGCTGCAATCGCGTCGCACTCGTCGCGCAACGCATCGACCGACGTGATCGTGTGTGCCGTCATGCGCGGCAACGTGAGCTGGCCGAGCAGCATCTCGCGCTCGCGCGTTGGCAACATCGCCAGCAGCAGCTTGCCGCTCGACGTGCAATGCAGCGGCACGTGCGAGCCGACGTCGAGCGTCAAGCGCAGCGGCCAGTGCGCTTCGACCCGATCGAGATAGAGCAGCCGGGCACCGTCGAGCGTCGTGAAGTTGCAGGTTTCGCCCACCTCGCGCACCAGATCGGCAAGCACCTCGTGCCGCAGCCCGCGCACCGAACCATGATTGAGCGTGTCGAACGCCAGTTCGCGCAGGGCGGGCCCGACGCTGAAGGAGCGCTCCTCGACATCACGCGTCAAAAAGCCGAGGCCGACCAACTGCTGGCAAATCCGGTGCGCCGTGCCTTTGGGAAGATCGAGCCGCGCCGCGAGTTGCGCCAGCGACAAGGCCCTGCCCTCTTTGGCCAGCAACGCGAGCAAGCGGAGATTGCGCTCGGATGCGGAACCCGAAATCGGTTCGCCGGGTGGGTCGGACGCCGACCCCGATTGCGGCGCGACACGCAGCATTTCAGCATTCATTGACTTGTCGATCGACGGCATGGGCTACTTGAGGAGGAGCGGTAAGAAACGCGGCAGCGACACCGATCGATCCTGCGCTGCGGCAATGGTAATGCGCGCTTCCGTGACGCGGGTCGACAACCCGGGTCTCAAGGCAACAAAGGCGCGACCGGCTCCGGCAAGGCCTTGCACTCTTCGAACACCCGCACCGTGCAATGCGCGCAAATACCGCGGTCGAGCCGGTCGAAGATCGCGCCGATGGCATGCCGCTTGCCCGGAAACAGGTGGTCCGCGCCGATCTCGTCGATATAGCCGAGGCGCTCCCAGAGCTGCAACACGGGTGGCCTCGGACGATGAAAGTACAGGTCGCCGCCAATGGCGCGGCGCGCTTTCAACTCTTCGCGCCACATTTCGGCCGCGGGCACGTCGATGAAGTTCATGCTCTTGGCCATGACCAGCAGATGCTTCGGCGCGGCTTCGGTCGAGCGCAATTCGCGAAGCTGATCGGCCACATACGGCACGGCGCCGAAGTAGACCTCGCCCTCCATGCGCACCATCTTGAGTTGCGGGCATTCGGCCAGTGGATTGGCCACGTCGGCGCGCACCACGAAGGGCCGGTCGGGGTCGGTGCTGTCGAAACCCATCGGCCTGACGAAGGGGCGCGAGGTGCGGTACAGGTATGTCACCAGCGAGAGCACCGTGCCGAGCAGGATCGCCATTTCGATCCGGATCGTCATCGTGGCCAGCGCCGTCACCGAGGCGATCACGAAGTCCTGCCGGCTCTGGCGCCACAGGCGCTGCCAGCCCGGAATGTCGAGAAGCGACCAGGCAATGACGATCAGCAAGGCGGCGATTCCGGCCATCGGTATCAGCGCCAGCAATTTGCCGGTACCGGCAAGCAGAAGCAGAAGCCACAGCGATGCAAAAACTGCTGCGAGCGGGGTTCGGGCGCCGGCTTCGAGATTGGGCATCGACCGGTTGAGCGAGCCGCACGAAACATAAGACGAGAAGAAGCCGCCGACGATATTGGAAAGCCCCTGACCGCGAAACTCGCGGTTCGCGTCGATCACCTGGCCCGAGCGCGACGCGACTGCCTTGGCGATCGAAATCGATTGGCCCAATGCGACGATGGTCAGCGCGAAGGCGATCGAAAAAAGTTCCGGCAGAACGTCGAAGCCGACACCCGGCCAGTGGAATGTGGGCCAGATCGGCGGCACCGTACCGACCGTCGCGACCTGCGCCCATCGCGCGGTCGCCGGCAAATAGGCCATCAATGCTGCCAACGCCGTGCCCGAAACCAGCGCGATGAGCATCACGGGCCAGCGCGGCACGATGCGCTTCAGGACGAGCAGCAATGCCAATGTCGACGCACCGATCAAGATAGCTGCTGGTTGAATCGCGCCGAGGTGTTGCGCAATAAACGCCAACAGCGCTTCGGTGCCGTGCTTCTCCGGCGCGGGCAAGCCCAGCAGGTCGGTCATCGCGTGCAGCGCGATCAGCGCGGCGGCGCCACTCATGAAACCGCGCAACGCGGCCGGTGAGATGAAATTGGCGATCGAGCCGAGCTTCAACGCGCCGATCAGCCACTGGATCACGCCGACGATGACGGTGACGGCGAGCGCCAGCTGGATATAGGCCGGCGAACCCACGGCCGCGAGCGGCGCCAGCGTTGCAAAGAGCGCCAGCGAGTTGGCATTGGTCGGGCCGGAGACGACATGCAAGCTGGAGCCGAACAGCGCGGCGATCACGCAGGGAACGATGGCGGTGTAGAGCCCGTATTCCGGCGGCAGGCCGGCCAGTGCGGCGAATGCAAAACCCTGCGGTAAAACCAGCAGGGCGCCGAGGATGCCGGCGATGCCATCGGCACGCAATGTCTGCTTGTCGACATCACGCACCCAGCCGCCGAACCGGCCAACGAGAAACTCAATCATGGGCGGCGATTGTGCCGCGCTGGAAATGGGTTGACGCGCCGGTGGAACCAAAGCGCGGGCAAGCGCAAAACGGAGGCTCCACCCGCACCGCTACATCCGCCCCTTCCACGGCACCACCTTGCGCTCGATCAGCCGCATCAGCAAATCGAACAGGTAGGCGACGATGCCAATCACGAAAATTCCCATGATCACGATGTCGGTGCGCAGGAAGTTGGACGCATTCAGCACCATCTGGCCCAGACCGGTGCTGGCCGCCACCATTTCTGCAGCCACCAATGTGGTCCAGCCGAAGCCGATGGCAATTCGCATGCCGACGATGATTTCGGGCATCGCAGAGGGCAGGATCACATGGCGAATGATCTGGCCGTAACTCGCACCCATCGAGTAGGCCGCGTTGATCTGCTCTTGCGACGCGCTCTTCATGCCCGAGCGTGCCGCAAGCGCCAAGGGTGCGAAACAGGACAGATAGATCAGCAAGACTTTCGGCACCTCGCCGATGCCGAACCAGATGATGATCAGCGGCAAATACGCGAGCGGCGGCAGAGGCCGGTAGAACTCGATCGGCGCGTCGAAAATCCCGCGCGCCCAGCGGCTCATGCCCATCGCGATGCCGATCGGAATCGCGGTGAGGCAGGCCAGGCCGAAGGCGCTGAACACGCGGAACATGCTGGCTGCGAAGTGCTCCCACAGCGGCTTGTCGTTCGCCTGGCCGGTGGCATACAGAACAAACTGCTCCCAAACCGCCTGCGGACTCGGCAGGAAAAGCGGCTTGATCAAGCCCAGGTTCGTCACCGCGAACCACAGCGCGAACAAGACGACGATGGTGACGATGCTGATGACGGCGCTCGGGCCTTCGCCCGGAACCTTGAACCGGCTCGTTTTCAATGCAGCGACGGGCGCGGTCGCCGCAGCCGGTGTGTCGGCCGGGGTACGAACAGCGACGATGGCATCAGGCATGAGCACTCTCCCGGTCGTGAATAAGACTCAGCACCTCTTCGCGCATGCGAATGAATTCGGAACCCGCCTTCACTTTGCGCGCGTTGTGATGGGAGAGGTACTCGCGGCAAAACGGTACGTCGTCGTAGACATGCGTGATGCGACCCGGCGACGGGCTCATCACGATCAGGCGGGTGGCCAGAAACAAGGCTTCCTCGACCGAGTGGGTGATGAAGAAGATCATCTTGTGGGTCGCGGCCCAGGCGTCGAGCAGGATCTCCTGCACCTGCTCGCGCGTAAACGAGTCCAGCGCGCCCATCGGCTCGTCCATCAACAAGACCGCCGGATCGTTGGCCAGCGCACGCGCGATGCCCACGCGCTGCTGCATGCCACCTGACAACTCGTAAACGGCGCGGTCTGCGTAATCCTTGAGGCCGACCAGCGCCAGCTTTTCTTCGGCGACTTTGGCGCGCGTCGAAGCGTCGACACCCCGCAGCCGAAGGCCCAACGCTACGTTGTCGCGCACGTTGAGCCACGGCATGAGGGCGTGTTTCTGGAAGACGACGCCCCGATCCGCACCCGGTCCCACGACGGAAGTGCCGTCGAGCAAGATCTGGCCCGACGATGGCGGTAAAAATCCGGCAATCGAATTGAGCAGCGTCGTCTTGCCGCAGCCCGACGCGCCCAAAGCGACGACGAAATCACCTTCATTGATTTTCAGGTTGACCGGTGCAAGGGCCTGCAAGGTACCGCCCTTGACCGCGTAATTGACCGTCAAATCCTGGATGTCGAGTATCGGCATGACTTCTCCTCGTCTGAACGATCTGTGTCAGGTTGCGCGGTGGCATGGCGCCAAAGCCGCGCGGCAGCTCCCCACTTGGTAGTTACCTGGCCATTGCTTCTTCAACGTACTTGGTCGTAACGTACTTGCTGTAGTCGGGCTTGACTTCCTGAATGCGGCCCTGCTCTTTCAGAAATCCCGCGGTGTCTGTCATGGCCTTGGCAACGCCGCCGCCGAGCCAGGTTGCCGATGCCTGTTCCTTGAGCGTGGGGAAGCCATAGAGCGCCAACGCTGGCGGCACATCCTTCGGGTCGGCCTTGGTCCACTTGGCGATGGTCTTTACTTCGGGAGAATCGGCCGTCCACTTGGCCACGTTGTTGCGGTAATCGTCGTTCGCCTTGGCAATCGCCTTGACCAGCGCCACCATGAAATCGTTGTGCTTCGCAGCCCATTCGCTGTTGACGACCATGCTGTCGAAGGTCGGATAGCCCTCTTTTCCGATCTCGCCCGATGTCGCCACGACCTTGCCTTCGTCCTTGAGCTTGGCGAGCACCGGATCCCAGATGAACGCGGCATCGATATCGCCCCGGTTGAACGCCGCCGCAATTTCGGGTGGCCGTAAATTCATCACGTTCACGTCTCGCGCGTTCAAGCCGGCGAGCTTCATGCCGACCATCAACTGGTAGTGCGCTGTCGACACGAACGGCACCGCGACCTTCTTGCCTTTGAGGTCCTTCATGCCTGTGATGCCAGAGCCGTTGCGTGCGATGAGTGCCTCGGCACCGGCAATATCGTCCTGAATCCAGAACAGCTTGATGTCCTGCCCCTGCGTGACAGCCGCCGTGACCGGGCTGGAACCGGCTTCGCCGATCTGGACATCGCCGGAAGCCATGGCCTTAATCACGTCGCCACCCGCCGCAAACTGGCGCCAGTTGATTTTGTAGCCTGTGGTTTTTTCCAGCTCGCCCGATTCCATGACCAGGCGCCACGGCGAGATCACAGGCTGGTATGCAAAAGTGACTTCCTTGTTCTGCGCAAATGCGGCACTCCACACAAGGGCTGTGGTAGCTACCAATGCGCATTTCATGGCAACACGTTGGGTCAAGATCATCTGGTTTTCTCCTGGAAGTTAAGCCGCTTGCAGCAATAGCCATGCCTTGCTGCAGGTTTGAATGCACTGTGCGCTCAAACAGGCAGCATCGTAAGTGCCAGCAACCCTGACGCGATGGAGCCAGAGACATAGTAGTAACCCTCGCGCGACCATCCGTTCATGTCTGCGCCCGCCGACCGTGCGCGCAACGCGCCGGATCAGTGCGCTTCCGCGGTGCGACTGGCAGGCATTTGCTCGGTTGCGAGTTCCTCGACAGCCAATGCCAGTGCATCGATGCCCGCCGCGATCTCGGACGTTGCGATTGAGGAAAGCCGCAGCCTGAAAAACGGACACGGACTCGGCGGCCGGGCGAAGAACACATCGCCCGCTTCGATGAGCACACCATGCCTGCGGGCCGCCGCGGCAAGCGCGATGGCATCGAGCCACGCAGGTCCCTTGACCCAGATCGAAGCACCGCCCTGCGGCAGGGTGAACTCGAAATCAGCGAGACGCTGGTTCAGTTTGAGCGCCGTCAGCGCGAGCCGCTCCTGCATCGTTCGGTTGACCCGGCGTGCGTGTGACTCGTGGTGGCCCAATGAAAGGAAAAGCGCGTAGGCGTGTTGCAGGAAAGCGCTCGGATGGCGAAGCATCGCGTGGCGCAGCAAACGCAATTCGGCGATCAGTGCGCTTGACGCGACGATATAGCCGAGACGCAGCACGGGCGAAAGACTTTTGGAGACCGAGCCGACGTAGATCACGCGACCGGTGGAATCCATGCTCTTGAGTGCCGGCATGGGCGCGCCTTCGTAGAGATTTTCGGCCTCGTAGTCGTCCTCGATCAGCATGAAGTCATGCAACTGCGCCAGTCCGAGCAGCGCTTTGCGGCGCTCCAGCGACAGCGTGCGGGTCGTCGGGCTTTGGTGCGAAGGCGTCACGAACATGTAATCGATCGGCGGCAGGGCGTCGACCAGGAGGCCGTCCGCGTCGACGCCGACTTCGACGAATTTCGGTCCCCGCAACGAGAAACTGTTTCTGGCATGGGGATGCCCCGGCTCCTCCAGCCCCACACGCGTGTTCGGGTCAAACAAGGCATCGGCCAGCAGGTAATACGCTTGCTGGGCGCCCACCGTGACGAGAATCTCTTCCTTTTGCGCGAATACGCCTCTTTTTGGCAGCAGTCGCATGCGTATCTGCTCGATCAGGTCCGGCACGTCGTACGTTTCGAAGTCAGGCGCCCAGCGCGGCAGTTGCGAGCGGGCCAGGCTCCGCGAACAGCACTCCCGAAAATCTTCGGTCGGAAAAAGCTGCGCGTCGTAGGTGCCGTAGACAAAGGGATACTTGTAATCCCGCCAGTGTTCCGGTTTGGAAAGCGTCGGGCTCGTGCGCAGAGATCGCAGGATGCGCCCGGACCAGTCGGGTGCGACGTTGCACTTTGTCGTCAGGCTTGGCAGTGCATCGGCAAGCGCAGCCGAAACCGGCCGCGCATCGACCGTCACGTAAACACCGCTGCGCGACCGTGCCTCCAGAAAGCCCTCGTCCATGAGCTGCGCATAAGCCGAAGTCACGGTGTTGCGGCTCAGTCCGAGCAGCATCGACAACTCGCGCGACGAAGGAAGTGCCGCGCCGACGCCGATCCGGTCGTCCAGAATCGCTTGAACGATTGCCGCGCGCAGATGCCCCTGCAAAGGCAGCGATGGCTGGTCCGGCAACGCGAACAGTTGCGCCCATTGAATTTCTCTTGAGTGACGCATGAGCGCAGAGTTTAGGGTGATGCTCTGGCCCGGTCGAATCCGTCCATCTGGCACTTTCGCACGATGTGCCGACCGCGTACGCTTGCACGCTGTCCAATCATGAATTCGCAAAAATGAACGCTTCCAGCCGCACCGTCACAGTCCAAACCCTCGAAGACTTCAGCGAGGCCTGGAACGCGCACGACATCGATGCTTTGATGGGTTTTATGAGCGAAGACTGCGTGTTTCAGACAGCTGCCGGCCCTGAGGCTTCTGGAACCCGTCATGTCGGTGCGCAGGCCGTTCGCAAGGCATTTGCGGGTGCGTGGGAAGCGATGCCCGACGCGCACTGGGGCAACGGCCAGCATTTCGTTTCTGGCGATTTCGGTGTTTCGGAATGGACCTTTACCGGCACGGCGAGCGACGGCAGCCGGGTCGAAGTCGATGGCGTGGATTTGTTTACCTTCAGGGACGGAAAGATTGCATTGAAGAACGTATTCCGGAAGATGCGCCCTGCACTGCCAGCGGCGAAGTAGCGCCCGGACACGAGCGAGCATGTCCGCCACCTTCACCCCCGCTGCCGCAGGTCGATCTGCAATTGCGCCATGGGCCTACGACCCAAAATACGATCCACTGGTCGACGCCGACCCGGGTCAAGGTCGAGGCTACTCCCCGAGCTACTGGGTCGCGAGCGCCGGTACGCCGCCCGAGGACGATGGCCCGATCACCGGTGATGTCGACGCCGATGTGGTGGTGATCGGATCCGGTTCGACCGGCATCTCGACCGCCCTTTATCTGGCGCAGGAGCATGGCATCCGCGCCGTCGTGCTCGAAGCCAATCAAAGCGCATGGGGCTGTTCGAGCCGCAGCGGTGGCCAGGGACAGAACGCGAGCGGCCGGCTGAGTCGATCGCAGTGGATCGAACGCTGGGGGCTCGACACCGCGAAAAAACTCGATAGCGAGATCAGAACCGGCTTCGAAAACTTCAAGTCGCTGACGCAGGAGATCGATTGCGATGCCTTCGATGGCGGCCACTTGTATCTGGCGCATAAGCCTGCAAAGGTCGATGCATTGCGCAACGCGACCCGCGTCATGCGCGACACCTTCGGATACGACACGCGCATGCTGACGGCCGAAGAGGTGCGCCGCGACTACTGCGACGAAAGAGAGACGCTCGGCGCAATGTTCGAGGCAGAAGGCGTCGGAATCCACCCGTTGAAGTTCACCTTCGGCTTAATCCGCAAGGCGCGCGCGCTTGGTGCGCGAATTCATCCTGCAAGCCCGGTGCAAGGCTGGAAAACGATCAATGGCGTGCACCATCTGCAGACACCGGGCGGCATCGTGCGCGCGAAGCGGGTCGCAGTCTGCACTGGCGGCTACACCGGTCAGGGCCTGAATCCGCTCGTGAAGAACAAGCTGCTGCCGATTCTGTCGAACTCGGTCGTCACACGCGTGCTGACCGACGCAGAAATGAAAGCGTGTAATTTCAAGTCGCACACCTTCATGACCGACACGCGAACCCTGCGCTTTTACTACCGGCTGCTCGAGGGCAATCGGCTGCAGCTCGGCAGCCGCAGTTCGGTGACTGGCGCCGACGCCGAAGACCCGATACATCTGAAGTTGCTCACCGATGCAATCGCGCGCAAATTTCCGCCGCTCGCCGGAATCCAGATCGACCATTCGTGGTGGGGCTGGGTCGATGTGAGCCACGACATGATGCCGCGCATCGCGCGACCTGATCCTAATCAGACAGTCTGGTACGCGCTGGGCTATGGCGGCAACGGCGTGTCGTTTTCCACGTGGGCTGGCAAGCGGCTGGCCGAGCGGGTTGCGGGCAAAGATGCAGGGCAAAAAGTTTTCGATCTGCCGATCTATGGCTCGCCGCTGCCATATCCCAACGTGTTCAACCTCGTCGAATTGCAAGCCTTTGCACCATTCCGGCGCATTGGCCAGCGCTTTTTGTACAAGTGGTATTGGTTGCAGGACGAGAAGCTTTAAATTACAGCGGCAAGGGCCTGCACCGTCAATTGAACAACCCCTTGAGCTGATTCAGTATCTGATCCCTCGGCTTGGCCGGCTCCTGGCCGGGTGCTGCGGGCGTGGCGCCGCCGCGCTTGCCGAGTTCGGCGCCGAGGCGCTCCATCAGCTTGTCCTTGACCTGGTTCTGAATCGCCGCGACAGCAACGGCGGACCACTGGATCTTCCAGTCGATCGCGCTGAACGGGCCGGTCAGCGCGACCGGTACCGTCACGCCCCGCAACGCGGAAAGGTCGGCGCCGCCCTGGCCGCGTACGGTGTCGGTGACCGTGGCGCGCGCGGTGTAGTCGATGGTGCCGCGGCCGATATCGAACCGGCCATCGCCGCGAATCCGCAGGAACGGGCTTTTCACATCGAGGTCGTTGCTCGTCGCGACGCCAATGGCAATTTTGGCGGTTGCCGTGAGCGCCGTGAAATCGGTTCTTTCCGAGCCGGTGGCCTTGGTCAAAGCATCGGCCTTCATCGTGAGTGCCGCTTTCGCCTGGCGGAAGGTTTGCGCCAAGTTGATGCCCTTGATCGCGCCGTCGCGAACCTGCAGCGCCACGTTGCCGCCAAGATTCGACCGCAGCGCGCCGAGCGTGGCGCCGCTGGTCACCACATCGGCTGTCACGCGACCCGTGCCTTCGAGCAGATCTTTGCCGGCGACGTCGCGCAGCATCGCGTTCACGTCGACGCCGTCGGCCACCATCTTCACGCCGATGCGCCGACTGGCCGCCGCCGCGCTGCCACTCGCATCGATGCGGCCGCCCCAGGCACGCCCCGCCAATTGCGCGATGCGCAAGGTGCCGCCGTCGATCGATGCATCGACCTTCGCATCGGCGATTCGGTATTGACGAAACGTCAATGTGCCGGCGCTGAATTTAAACTGGCCGTTGATGCCGTTCAGCCCGTCGAGTTGGACCGGCGTATCGGCTGGTGCGGCAGCCGACGGCGGTGGCGCAGCGGCACTCACGGGCTTGTCGGCGAGAAGCAGCTTGTTCAAATCGAGGCTGTCGAAGCGCGCATCGGCCTTGATGTTGGGCACCCTCCCGCCGAGTGCGGCTCTGCCATTGCTTTCGAAGCGATTGGCGTTGATGGAACCGGCCAGCGTCCATTGCGCCGCTTTGGCATCGGCGCTGGCCTTGCCTTTGACCGCCAATTGCAGTGGCTGCAGTCCCGGATCGACCAGGGCCATGTCGAGCGCGATGTTCTCCAGCGCCGCCGTTTTGCGCGCGATGCTCAATGCCAGGTCGGCATTGACCTTGCCGTCGACCTTGCGCTGATCGATGTTGCCTTTGAGCGTGACCGCGACACCCGGCAAGCGCAGCGCATCGAAGTTGCCGGTCGGCGAACCCGATCGGAAGTCGCCGCTGATGGCCTTGGCGCCTTCGAGCTTGAACTGTCCGGACAGCGCGCTTCCCGAAAGCGACTTGGCATCGACGGCAAGTTGCGGCCAGTCGAGCGCCAGCGAAAAGTCATCGGCGCTCTGACGCCCGGCCAGTGCGATTTTCAACGCCTTGAGTTCGAGCTTTTGTGCATCGGGGTCGTAGAGCACCCGCTCGACATCGAGGGTCGAAGGAGCGAGCGCGAGCGCGCCCCGCGTCGCCTGCTTGACCGACACCTGCAACGGTCCCGCGGAAAGCGCCTTGCCATCCCACGCCAGCGCGCCCTGCAACGCGACCGACACGGATTTCGCATCGGCCGCATCTCCCTGAACGTTCAACTTCAGGTCCCGCGCCGCGACCGCGTTCTTCGCGAGGTCGAGCTTCAACGTCATGCTGCCATCGAAGTTCAATGCCACGGGCTGTGGCTCGGTCAGTTGGACCGTGGCACGCAGCGACACCGGCGATTCGGCCTGATTGGCCAGCCGTCCCGACTTGAACGATGCCAATGCGACATCGCCGGCGAGGTTGGCCTGGGTATCGCGCACCCGCAATCGCACATCGTCGAATTGCACGGCGCTCACGTCGAAGGCCAGCGCTTGCCCGCCCGACGCGGTTTTGGCTTCGGGGCCCGCCGGGCCGGGCGGGCCAGGTTTTGCGCTCGATGCGACCAGGTCGTCGATATTGCGTTTGCCATCGGCATCGCGCAGGTACGCGGCGCGAACGCCGCGCGCGCTGACCTGATCGATCACCACCTGCTTTTTCAGGAGCGGCATCACTTGCACCGCCAGCGCAGCCTGATCGACGGCCAAAAACTCATCGGGGCGGCCATGCTCCGACAAGCGAACCTTCGATACCTTGACGGCGAGCTTCGGCCACACCGACAGTTCGATCGGCCCGTCGATGGCCAGCGTGCGGTCGTATTCGGTCTTCATCCAGTCGACCGCCAGTGACTTGTAGCGATTGACATCGAAAGTCGCGATGAAAATGCCGATGCCCACCACGAGCAGCAACAGCAAGGCGCCGATCGTGATGGCGATGCGGCGAATCCAGACTTTGCCCATGGCGGTCTCCCTTTCCGCTTCAATGCCCGCTTCGACGACGGCTGCGCTTCAACGCAAAGACCAGCTGTCGCTCACTCGGCGAGCCGCTGAACTCAAAGCCCGGCTTGGGTGATGAACTTCGGATTCATGTAGGGCTCGATCGCTTCGCTGCCGCCCTCGGAACCGTAGCCCGAGTCCTTGACGCCGCCGAACGGCGTTTCGGGTATACCGAGCCCCACGTGATTGATCGAGATCATCCCGGTCTCGACTGCCGCGGCGATCGCGTTCGCGGTTTTGGCCGAGCGCGTCCACGCATAGGCCGCGAGGCCGAACGGCAAACGGTTGGCTTCCTTGACCGCGTCGTCGAAGGACTTGAATGGGTTGATCACCGCGAGCGGCCCGAACGGCTCGACATTCATCGCCTCCGCATCGTTGGGCAATTCGGTCACGACCGTCGGCTCCCAGAAATTGCCGTCCTTGCCGATCGCATGGCCGCCGGTGCGCACTTTGGCGCCGTGCTTTTCCGCGTCTTCCATATTGGCTTCCATCGCTTTCGCACGGCGCGGATTCGCGAGCGAGCCCATGTTCACACCCGCCTCCAGGCCGTCACCGACTTTCAGCTTTTTCGTGTTCTCGACGAACTGCTCGACGAAGCTGTCGTAGATGCCTTCCTGCACCAGAAAGCGGGTCGGCGAGATGCAGACTTGCCCCGCATTGCGGAACTTGCTCGCTGCCATGACCTTGGCCGCCACTGCCGCATCGGCGTCGTCGAAGATGATGACCGGCGCGTGACCGCCGAGCTCCATCGTCATGCGCTTCATGTGCTGGCCCGCGAGTGCGGCGAGCTGCTTGCCGACCACCGTGGAGCCGGTGAACGAAATCTTGCGAATCACCGGATGCGGAATCAGATAGGACGATATCGTCGCCGGATCGCCATAGACCAGGTTGACCGTGCCGGCCGGCACGCCCGCGTCGGCAAAAGCGCGGATCAGTTCGGCCGGCGATGCCGGTGTTTCTTCGGGTGCCTTGACGATGATCGAGCAACCCGCGGCGAGCGCTGCGGAGAGTTTGCGCACGATCTGGTTGATCGGAAAATTCCACGGCGTGAAGGCAGCCACCGGGCCGACCGGCTCCTTGACGACCAATTGGTAAACCCCTTCGGCCCGGGCCGGAATCACTCGGCCGTAGGTGCGTCTGCCTTCTTCGGCAAACCAGTCGATGGTGTCGGCGCCATTCAGGATTTCGGCCTTGGCTTCGGCCAATGTCTTGCCCTGCTCCATCGTCATCAGCGCCGAGATGTCGGCCACCCGATCGCGCAGCAGGTTGGCCGCCTTGCGCATGATTTTGGAGCGCTCGTAGGCCGAAACTTTGCGCCAGGTTTCAAAGCCTTTGTCTGCCGCTTCGAGCGCGCGATCGAGATCGGCTTGTTCTGCATGCGCGAGTTGGCCGATGACCTTGCCGGTGGCCGGGTTGACGACCGGCATGGTGCGGCCCGCTGCCGGGTCGCACCATGCGCCGTCGATGAAGAGTTGGGTGTTGGGGTAAGAAATGGTCATAAGACGTCCGTCGGAAGTGAAAGATGGGTTTGGGCGTGCGCACTTGACTCGATCAAGACGTCGGAGCCGACTGGTTGCGAGACCACTGGGCGAAATCACCGGGTCTCTGATGCAACGATACGTCAGTTCGCGCTGTCAGGCCAGACCAGCCCGAAACGCCCTATTCGACTGTCACGCTCTTTGCAAGATTGCGCGGCTTGTCGACGTCGGTGCCGCGCGCACAGGCGGTGTGATAGGCGAGCAACTGCAGCGGCACGACATGCAGCAGCGGACTCAGCAGGCCATAGTGCTCGGGCATGCGAATCACATGTACGCCTTCGCTGCTTTCGATGCGGGTGTCGCCGTCGGCCAGCACGTAGAGCACCCCGCCACGCGCACGCACCTCCTGCAGATTGCTCTTGAGCTTTTCGAGCAGCGCATCGTTCGGCGCCACCGCGACGACCGGCATTTCGCTCGTCACGAGCGCGAGCGGGCCATGCTTGAGCTCGCCCGCGGCATAGCCCTCGGCATGGATATAGGTCACTTCCTTGAGCTTGATAGCGCCTTCGAGCGCAATCGGATAGTGCAGTCCGCGGCCGAGAAAGAGCGCGTTCTCCTTTTGCGCGAAGGCTTCGGCCCAGCCGATCAATTGCGGCTCGAGCGCCAGCACCGATTGCAACGCGACCGGCAAATGCCGCATCTCCTTCAAGTAGCGCGCTTCGTCGGCCTCTGCGAGCCGGCCTTTGGTCCTGGCGAGTGCGAGCGTGAGCAAAAAGAGTCCGGCTAGCTGGGTCGTGAATGCCTTGGTCGATGCCACACCGATTTCGATGCCGGCGCGCGTGATGTAGGCGAGTTTGCATTCGCGCACCATCGCGCTCGTCGCGACATTGCAGATCGTCAATGTTTGCTCCATGCCAAGCGCGCGCGCATGTTTGAGCGCTGCCAATGTGTCGGCGGTTTCGCCCGATTGCGAAATCGTCACAACCAACGTGTTCGCGTCGGGAACCGAATCGCGGTAGCGGTATTCACTCGCGATCTCGACCTGGGTCGGAATCTTCGCGAGGCTCTCGAGCCAGTAGCGCGCCGTGCTGCCGGCGTAGTAGCTCGTGCCGCAGGCGAGGATCAAGACCTTGTCGATCGCCTCGAACACTTGCTGGGCGCTGGCTGCGGTACTTGTTTCATCGCCGACGCCGTCGAACAACTCGGGCGCGATAGCGACCACACCTTCGAGCGTGTCGGCGATCGCGCGCGGCTGCTCGAAGATTTCCTTTTGCATGTAGTGGCGATAGGGCCCGAGTTCGGCCGCGCCGCTCGCGGCGATCACGGTTCGCACCTTGCGCTCGGAAGCATCGCAGGGCCGACCCGTGCGGTCGAAGATGCGGTAGGCGCCCGGCAGCACATCGACCAGGTCGCCTTCCTCGAGGTAGACGATCTGATCGGTCACGCCGGCCAACGCCATCGCGTCGCTGGCGATGAAGTTCTCCGAGCCGTCGGCGCCCACGCCGAGAATCAATGGCGAACCCGCGCGCGCGCCGACCACCCGTTGCGGCTCGTCGCGGCAGATCACCGCGATCGCGTAGGCGCCGCGCAGTTGCCGGGTCGCCTTTTGCACCGCCGCGAGCAGGTCGCCGTCGTAGAGGCTGTCGATCAGATGCACGATGACTTCGCTGTCGGTCTGGCTCGCAAAGTGATAGCCCTCGGCGACGAGCGCTGCACGCAGTACCTCGAAGTTTTCGATGATGCCGTTGTGAACCAGCGCGACGCGTGCTGCCTTCGGCGCGCGATCGTCGTCCCTGTCGTTGTCATGCTGGCGCGGTCCGCGGCTGAAATGCGGATGCGCGTTGTGGGTTTCGGGCGCACCGTGGGTGGCCCAGCGGGTATGCGCGATGCCGGTCGCGCTTTCGAGGTGCTCGTCGTGAATCTGCGCGAGCAAGTCGACGACCCGCGACGTGGTGCGCGCGCGCGTCAGATGGCCCGTGTGCACCGCCACGCCGCACGAGTCGTAGCCCCGATATTCGAGCCGCTGCAGACCCTGAACCAGAACCGGAACGATGTTGCGGTGCGATGCCGCGCCGACGATGCCGCACATAAAAAATTGCCTCTAAGGAAATCGTTGAAGGAAGGGTCCGCCTGTTGCGCGGCAGGCTTCCAGATGTTTGCGGTGCGATGACCGAATTTTAAACAAAAAGTGCCTTAAACCCAATACCGACGTGCGCAGACAGCTATATAAATAATAGCATTCTGCAGCTTGTTGCTGCATGGTCAGGCCCTCGGCTTCTTCTTCGGCCGCTGCCACTCGTCGAATGTCAGTGCCTTCGCCCGGGTCAAAGTCAGCACCCCGGGTTCGGTGCTTTTGCTCAAGGTCGATCCGGCCCCGACCGTGCCGCCGGCGCCGAGGGTCAGCGGCGCGATCAGCACGCAATTGCTGCCGACATGCACGTCGTCGCCGATGCGCGTGACATGCTTGTTCACGCCGTCGTAATTCGCGGTGATGCTGCCGGCGCCGAAGTTCACTCGCTCGCCGACGATCGCGTCGCCGAGGTACGCCAGATGATTCGCCTTGGCCCCGTCGGCCAAGGTCGAATTCTTGATCTCGACAAAATTGCCGATATGCACTTCGGCACCGAGCACCGCGCCTGGCCGCAATCGCGCGAACGGCCCGACGCGCGCGCCCGCGCCGACCCTCACACCGCCTTGCCCGCCAGCTTGCCCGCCATCGATGTGCGTGAACGCAAGAATCTCGGCGCCGGCTTCGATGCGCGCGTTCGTGATCACGCAGTTCGCGCCGATGCGCACACCGGCTGCGAGCGACACATCGCCTTCGAACACGCAGTTCACATCGATCTCGACATCGGCCTCGCACCGGAGCGTGCCGCGCAGATCGAAACGCGCGGGGTCGGCCAGCCGCACGCCGCCAGCCATCAGCGCGTCTGCCTGGCGCAGTTGCCACTGTCGTTCGAGCGCAGCGAGCTGAGCCGGGCTGTTGATGCCGGCCACCTGCATCGCATCGTCGGTCTGCTCGGCGACGACTTCGACGCCGTCGGCCACCGCGAGCCGCACCACGTCGGTCAGATAGAACTCGGCTTGCGCATTTTGATTGTCCAGGCGCGCGAGCCAGCCTTTCAGCCGCTTTGCCGGCGCGGCCATCATGCCCATGTAAACCTCGCGGATCGCCTGCTGGTCATCGCTTGCATCCTTCTGCTCGACGATGCCGACCACCGCGCCTTCGCTGCTTTCTTTGGGCTGCGCCCGCAGCACCCGGCCGTAGCCGCGTGGATCGTCCAAGCTGATCGTGAGCAGCGCGAGCCGGGTGCCCGCGCAGGCATCGATCAATCCGCGCAGCGTGGCCGCGTCGATGAGCGGCACATCGCCCGACAGGATCAGCACGATGGCGTCGTCGCCGAACGCCGGTACCGCTTGCCGCACCGCGTGACCCGTACCCAATTGCGGCTCCTGTCGGACGAAGCGGATTTCCGGACCCGCCGGAGCGTGATTCGCACCCGCACCGGTGTCGGGAACCGCATCCATCGGCCAGGTTCTGGCCGCCGCCTCGACCTCCCGTGCGCCATGCCCCGTCACCACGACCACGCGCCGCGCGCCCAACCGGGCAGCCGTGTCGAGAACATGCGACAGCAAAGCGCGTCCGGCCAATCGATGCAACACTTTGGGTCGATTGCTTTTCATGCGCGTGCCTTTGCCGGCCGCCATCACGACCACGTCGAGCGGCGCTCGACTCTCTTGTTGCCCCGAAAGAATTGCCATGCGGTTATTGCGAATGCGCTTTGCTGATCTCGATGGAATTATCCGCGCGCTGCTGGTCGCGCTCGGCCTGACTGCTGCCGCACTGGCGCTCGGTGGTTGCAGCGCGATACGGGTCGGCTACAACAATGCACCGTCGCTCGCCTATTGGTGGCTCGACGGTTATATCGACTTCGACACGCGGCAAACGCCGCAAGTGCGGGATGCGCTTGCATCGCTTATGGCCTGGCACCGCAAAACCGAATTGCCGCAAATCGCCGGGCTGCTGCGGCAGGCCGAAGCCATGGCGCCGGCCGATGTGACCGCCGAGCAGGTCTGCACGATGGCCGACGCGGCGCGCACCCGGACGATGGCTTTCGCCGACCGGGCCGAGGCGCCGACCGCGGCGCTGCTGGTGCAATTGAAACCGGTGCAGCTCGATCACATCGCGCGCAAATTCGACGAGCGCAACGCCGAGTTCCGGGGCGACTGGCTCGACCTGCCGCTGGCCGAGCAAGCCGACAAGCGCTATGACAAATACGTCGAGCGGGGTGAAGACTTCTATGGCCCGCTCAGCGACATCCAGCGCGAATTGCTGCATGCGCAAGCGCGCAGCTCGGTGTTCAGCGCCAGCATCATGGACACCGAACGTCGCCGGCGCCAGCAGGAGGGCCTGACATTGCTGCGCGAGCTGCAAGCGCGAGGCGGTGGCCAGGCGCAAGCGAAGGCGGCGTTCCACGAATGGATCGCGCAGTGGTTCGACCCGCCTGCCGGACCCTACCGGCTGCATCGCGAGGCCCTGCTTCAGGAGGGTTGCCGAAACGTCGCCGCGCTGCACAACAGCACCACACCCACGCAACGCGCACGCGCCGTCGAGCGACTGCGCGGCTACGAAAACGACGTCAAGGCGCTGATGGCGAACCCCGGCTGAACGTTGTCGAACAGGCTCTGCCAGACCCGCCTCTCCGCGCTCGCCGCGCTGTTTAGAGCAAGGGCGTGACCTTCTGCGGCCGCTCGAAATAGTCCGCGACGTTCTCCAGCGCTGAAGCATCGAGAATTTTGAGCAAGCCCGCATCGAGTTCGTGCAGCCCCATTTTGCGCAGGCGGCGCAATGTCTTGTTGGTGTGTACCAGCGACAGACCCAAAGCATCGGCGATGTGCTGCTGATTGAACGGAAATTCGCTCGCGCCATCGCGCATCAACCCGACCCGCTCGGCGCGCCGGTACAGATGCATCAACAGCATCGCGACCCGCTCCATCGCGTTGCGACGGCCGTTGGTGAGCAGGTTGTCGTCGACGATTTTCTCGTCGCGTGCAGCGAGCCATGTCACGTCGTAGCCCAGTTCCGGATTGCCATGAAAGAATTTCCACAGCCCATCGCGCGGAAAAACGCAGAGCATGCAATCGGTTGCCGCCTCGGCGCCGCAGGTCTGGCCATCGGCAAATTCGTCTTGCAGACCGATGAAATCGCCGGGCAAAAGAAACTGAAGAATCTGGCGCCGGCCATCACTCAATGTCTTGTAGCGAAAAGCCCAGCCCGAATACAGCGTGAACAGTTCGTTGCTTACGCCGTGCTCGGCCATGATTTGCTTGCCGGCGGCAACCTGGCGGGTGGTCTTGCGAAACGCGTTGATCGCATCGAGCTGCCGCAACTCGACCGGTTTGAAGGCGTGCATCGTTCGCAGTTCGCACGCACGGCAGGCGGGCGCGCACACCGTGGGCGCGGCTTTGGCAAATGACTGGATCGAATCGCGCTTCATCGACCGACTATAGGGCTGTCTTTGCACCCTTCGCGAAGCGAGCACCGATTGTGTCTTTTGATGTTGGCTGAACACGCCGGCGCGCCCTAGACTGCTGTTCCCGTGAAAGACAGACGACCGATCGGCATCGATGACGGATCTTCATGAAGTTCTCTACTGCAGCAGGATGGCCGACGGCGAATCGCCGAGTGCGATCGGCAAGATCGTGCAGTGCTCGCGCGCCCGCAATCCCGGCCGCGACATCACCGGCGCGCTGGTTTTCGACGGCGAATATTTCTGTCAGCACCTTGAAGGGCCGCGCACGGCGGTCCTCACGCTGATGGAAGAGATTCGTCGCGATCCGCGCCATGTCGACGTCGATCTGCTGCACGAAGCCGCGCTGGGCCTGCGTCGACATGCGCGGTTCTCGATGGGTTACGCCGCGAGCGACGAAATGAACGAAGTTCGCAGCATCGCCGGGCTCAAAGGCGAAGCGGCCATGGCGCGCTTTCTGGCGCTGTTGCCGGACTTCGATATGCGGGATTGAAGCGACAACCCCGATTTATAAGAAAAGTACCTGAGACGCATACTGGACGTACGCAGACAGCTATTTATTTGATAGCAACACGCGCATTCGAACGCGTGGCGTTCAAAGGCCGGCCGGCTCCCAGCTGAACCGCGACGGGCAGGCGCCATCGACGCGCCAGCTCTCCAGCACCACCTGCTCGCCGCGCGCCATGCGCAGCACGTCGCCTTCGGCAATCACTTCGTCATCGGATGGCGCGCGAAGCGTTCCCTCGCGGGTTGCCCAGATCCGGCCGGCGGTGGTGCGCAGCAGGCCGGGCTGCGTGGCCACGAAGCGCAGCGCGTCGTGCACCGGCAAGTCGAACCAGACCTTGCGCGTGGCTGCAACACAGACAGCCGCCGCGCTGCGGTGCGCCGGCGAAACGAGGTTCAAAGTGGCAACTGACATGGCGGTTCTCCGATCTTTCGTGGTTGCGCAACATCGCGCTTCGGGAATGAATGATCGGCCGCCGCCAGCTTGCAGTCCAATGAAAACGCGCTAGGCTATTGATGCTGCTTTCACATCAATTCCCCATTCGGTAGCCGCGTTGCAACACTCCCAGACCCACTTGCGCACCCGTCCGATTTCGGCCGGCCAGTTGCGCGCTTTCGAAGCCGTCGCGCGGCACCTGAATTTTCGCGCCGCGGCCGAGGAAATGGCCCTGACCCAATCGGCCGTGAGCCGACAAATTCAATCGATCGAAGAAGACGTCGGCGCGGCCTTGTTCCTGCGCCACACCCGCGCGGTGGAACTGACCAACGCCGGCACCAAGTTGCTGCTCGCAGTGCAGCAGTCGCTGCCGCGAATCGACGCTGCGGTGCGGCAGATTCGGCAAAGCGCGGGCCGCAAGAATGTCTCGCTCACCACCTTCGCCTCGTTCGCGTCGATGTGGCTCATTCCGCGGCTCGAGGCATTCCAGCAGAACAACCCCGACATCGACATCCGCATCGACGCGAGCGATGTGGCGGTCGACCTCGAACTCGCCGACGTCGACGTCGCGATGCGCTACGGCCCGGCGGCGCACATGCCAGAAGGCGCCGTGCGCATGTTCGGCGAGCAGATCACGCCGGTCGTGAACCCGCTGATGCTCGAAGGCGAGCAGCCGCTCGCGAAACCGTCCGACCTGGCAGCGTTCACCTTGATTGACGTCGGCGATGCCCATAGCCGGCATGTCGAATGGATCAACTGGCAGCGCTGGTTCGACGAGCAGCAACTGCCCAAACTGCAGCCGCGTCGCTGGATCTATTTCAACTACGCCTACCAGATGGTGCAGGCCGCGATCGCGGGCCAGGGCGTGGTGCTCGCGCGCTTGCCGCTGGTCGCCGAAAGCCTGGCCCGCGGCGATTTGATCGAACCGTTGCCGCAGCACCGCATCGGTTCACCGATGGCCTACTGGCTGATCCGAGGAACGCGAAGCGTCGATCGAAAAGAAGTGACGGCCTTTTGCGACTGGCTGATGGAACAGAGTGCGGCGACGCGGGCGACGATCGGGGATTGAAAGCGGACGTCGCAAATCTCAAATTCGGGCGGCCGAAGGCGGGCAGCCTCATGCTGCGGACGCGAAGGGCTCGCGAAGGACGCAAAAGGAAATCCAAATTTTTTCTTTGGCGTGAGCTGCGGTTGCGACGGAATTGACTGCAATGCGTGGCCGCAGGCCGCAAATATCGGATGCGTGAGTTGCTCTAAATTAAGTAGCTGTTTGCGCAAGGAGAACGGGCGTTTCAAGCCCTTTCATCAATTTTTTGACTTCTTTCGCGCCCTTCGCGAACCCTTCGCATCCTTCGCGTTCGGCTGCCCGATTTCTTCGACAAACCCTCACCCCACCGGCCAAACCACCCCGTTGTCGTTCAGGATCGCATCCAGCGGCAAGTCGTGCGCCTCCGGCTCGAACTCTTCCAGATAGCCCTGCGTGTATCCGAGGCCGACGGTGACCGGCCGCGGTTCCAGCGCTGCCAGTGTGCGGTCGTAGAAGCCGCCGCCATAGCCGAGCCGATAGCCGCCCGCGCTGTAGCCGAGGCAGGGTACGAACAAGAGCGTCGGCACGATCAGCTCGGTGTCCTTGGGCTTGGGAATGTCGTAGGCGTCGTTTTCCATCGGGCAACCGGGATGCCAGGCGTGGAAAGTCAGCGTCTTGTGAACCCTGTCCACCACCGGCAGGCCGATGCGGCGACGCTGCGGCTCGCCCTGCAGTTCACCGTCTTCCTTCCAGCGGTGCAATGCAGGCAGCGGATCGAATTCGCCCTTGATCGGCCAGTACGCGCCGATCACGACGTCGCTGCGGCCGAAGAGCCAGATCCGCATCACCTGCTGCAGCGCGTCGGCGCGCGCGAGCCGATCGGGCATGTCGAGACGTTGCTCGATCAATGCCGCGCGAAGCTGCGCTTTCAAGAATTGCGCGGTTTCGCTCTTGCTTTTACCCGGCGCGCCTGGTGACTTGTCCATAATCCCGCCATGAAATTTGCACGCATTCTGGCAGGTCGACTCCCTATCCTCCGCCCGCGCATCGAAGGTTCGGCGCTTGCATGGGCAACAGCGCTGCTGATCGGCGCGATGGCCGTTTCACCGTTCGCTGCCAGGGCACAGCAGCAAAGCGCGAACGACGACGTGCTGCTGCAGATGCGCGACGCGGCCAAACGCGGCGACAAGGCGCGCTTGTCCGAACTACTGCCATTGGCGCGCGGCAATCCGCTCGAACCCTGGGCTGCGTACTGGGAGCTGAAAGCGCGGCTTCAGGAAGCGAGCGATGCCGACGTCCAGGCGTTCCTCGCCCGCTACGCCGGCAGCTATCAGGAAGATCGGCTGCGCAACGACTGGTTGCTGCTGCTCGGCCAGCGCCGCGACTGGGCCAACTTCGACACGATGCAGGCCGGCTACCGGATGCAGGACGATCCCGAAGTGCGCTGCTATTCGATTCTGGTCGATGCGCTCAAGAACGGCGGCGCGACCCAGGCGATGGCCGACGAGGTGCGCGATCGCTGGATGGCCGAGCGCAAGGGCGACGACGGCTGCACGCTCGCCGCCGACCGGATGTTCGCTGCGAACCTGCTCAAACCCGAGGTGGCGTGGGACAAGGCGCGGCTCGCCGTCGAAGCCAAGCGGCCGCAGTCGGCACGCGCCGCGATCACGATCATTGCGCCCGATGCCTTGCCGTTGTTCGAGGAAGCGAACAAAAACGCCGCGCGTTTTCTCGCGAGCCATGCGCCGGTGTCCCAGCCTGTCGAACGCGAGGTCGCTTTGCTGGCCCTGCTGCGCATTGCCAATACCGATCCGGACATGGCCGCGCGATTGCTCGATGGCGGCTGGAGCGTGCAACTCACGCCCGAACAGCGCGACAGGGCCTGGGGTGAAGTCGGTCGGCAGCAAACCCTCAACTTGTCGCCCGCCGCGGACGGTGCTTTCGCCAAAGTCCTGAGCTTGCAACGACTGCCCGACGACACGCTCGGCTGGCGGGTGCGCGCTGCCCTGCGCGCGGGCGACTGGAAGCGCGTCGCGCCCGCGATCGACGCGATGAGCGCCCAGGTCCGCGACGACAGCATCTGGGTCTACTGGAAGGCCCGCGCGACATTGCGCAGCGGCAACGAGCGGCAGCGCGCCGAAGCCCGCACCGCCCTGCGCTCGATCGCCGGCACGCGCGATTTCTACGAACAACTCGCGCTCGACGAACTGGGCCTGCCGGTGGTTGTGCAGCCAGAGCCCGCGCCGCTCACCGCCGCCGAACGCGCTGCCGCCGCCGCCAATCCCTCCCTGCAGCGCGCGCTGTACGCGATTGCGATCGGCCTTCGGCCCGAGGGCGTGCGCGAGTGGAACTACGCGACCAACCTGCACCAGAAAGGCGGCATGAACGATCGCGAGCTGCTGGCCGCTGCCGACCTCGCCTGCCAACGCGAGGTCTACGACCGTTGCATCAACACCAGCGAGCGAACCAAAAGCGTGGTCGACACCGCACAGCGCTTTCCGATGCCGTTCAGAGCCAAAGTGGTCGCGCGCGCGCGCGAAGTCGGCATCGAAGCGGCCTATGTCTATGGCCTGATCCGGCAGGAAAGCCGCTTCATCATGGATGCGCGCTCGGGTGTCGGCGCATCGGGCTTGATGCAGGTCATGCCCGCGACCGCGCGCTGGACCGCACGCAAGATCGGCCTCGACGGCTTCAGCACCAGCCAGCTCAACGACCGCGACACCAACATCCAGATCGGCACCGCATATTTGAAGCTCGCGCTCGACGACTTCGACGATTCGATGGCGCTCGCCGCCGCAGCCTATAACGCCGGCCCCGGCCGCCCGCGGCGCTGGCGCGAAGGCCCGACCCTGGAAACCGCGATCTGGGCCGAAAGCATTCCGTTTTCGGAAACCCGTGACTATGTGAAAAAAGTCATCGCCAACACCACGAACTACGCTGCGGTGTTGACGGGCAAACCGCAATCGATCAAGGACCGGCTCGGCACCATCGGGCCGAGGCCGGTGAGCGATCCGGAGCCGAACAAGGATTTGCCCTGAGGGGTGCTTGAGCGCTTCTTGCCAATGCGCCATTGCGGCCGTTGCGCCGCGTGGCACCACGTTTCGATAGCGACCCGACCGCCAGGCCAGCCGAACCCATCCGCGCTGGCATCTATTTTTTGTCGATCGTGACGAGGTCCTTGGCGCCTTTGCCGGCGACCAGCAGCGCGAGCAATTTGGCCGGTTCGGTGGCACTGGCGTTTTCGCTCACCGTATGGTGCGCGCCCGGCTGTTCGGTCCAGCTTTCGCCAGCGCGGTAGACCCGCTCCCCGCCATTCCCGAGCTTGCTGCGGATCGAGCCTTCGAGCACATAGCCGACCACGAACGCGCGGCCGTGGCGATGCGCCGGCGTCTTGCCGCCGGGCGCATAGCTCACGATCAACGCCGTCAGCTGCTTGCCTGGCGCGTTGGCGATGGGGTAGGCGAATGCCGGCGTCACGGTTTCGCGCGGCGCTTGCGGCTCGGCCGCCCGAATTGGCGGCGAGAGGAGCGCGAAAAGCATGGCGGCTGCCGTGGTGGTGGCGGTGGCGGCGCGCACGATGGATGGGATCTTCATGATTTGTCTCCTTATGAATTGCAACCCGAGGTGGAACCCGATGCGATCGTAAGCGCGCCGACCTTGCAGGATCGCGGGGATCGCGAGCGACGAATAGTTCGCGCCGATCTGCAGGCGCCGTGCCGAGCCGCATCAATCTGCCTTTCGTTTCGCATCAATCGTGAAGCCGCGCTCGGCTAGCATCGATCGACCCGACAACCCCGCGACAACCCCGCGACAACCCCGCGAGAACACATCATGCGCAAGCTCTACATCGGCAACAAAAATTACTCCTCATGGTCGATGCGGCCCTGGGTTTTGATGAAGCAATGCGGCATCGCGTTCGAGGAAGTCATGGTGCGCTTCGACTCGTTCAAAGCCGGCTCGAATTTCAAAGCCGCGATGGCCAAGGTGAGCCCGGTCGCCAAGGTTCCGGTGCTGGTGGACGGCGACCGGGTGGTGTGGGACACGCTCGCGATCGCCGAAACCCTGGCCGAAGAATTTCCCGACAAGACGTTGTGGCCGCGCGATGCCGCCGACCGGGCGCGCGCGCGCAGCGTCTGCGCTGAAATGCATTCGGGCTTTGCTGCGCTGCGCAGCCGTTTTCCGATGAACATCGAGGCATCGCTGCCCGACCAGGGTGAGGAGGTTTTGAAGGACGATCCCGCCGCGCGCGACGACTTGCAGCGCATCGTTTCGATGTGGAGCGAACTGCTCGAAACGCACGGCGGCCCGATGCTGTTCGGCCCGTTCGGCATTGCCGATGCGTACTTCGCGCCCGTCTGCATGCGCATCGAAACCTACCGCTTGCCGGTGCCGAAGGCCGTGGCCGACTACATCGATCGAGTCAAGGCATTGCCCGGCGTGGACGCCTGGATCAAAGAGGCATTGGCCGAGCGCGCATTCGTTGCCGAGGACGAGCCCTACCGCAGCAAGCGCTGATCGTCGGGCAAGGCTCGAAGCATCAAGTCGTTACTATCGAATTGATAGCTATCTGCGCACGTCGGTTGGGCGTTTCAGCCACTTTTTCTATAAATCCGGCAGACCTGATCGATCCATTCGACGGCCAGCGCGACCTGCGCTACAAGGTGCTGCGCCATGTCGCCGAAGCGTTCCGCGAAGACCCGGTGCGGATCCTGCGCACGGCGCCATTCGCGGTGCGGTTGGCGGCGGGCTTCGGCGAGTCTGGCGCTAAAGTCAACTGAAAATCCTCAGCACTTGCATGGGCCGATCCGCCCACCGGAAAACTCACAATGAAACACCTGGACCTTCGCGACTTCATCGCCGGAGCGGCCCTCGTTGCGGTCGGCTTGTTCGTTGCCTTGTACGCCTCGAGCCACTACCGGGTCGGCGCGCCGGCGCGCATGGGCCCCGGGTTCTTTCCGACGATGCTGGGCTATCTGCTCGCAGGGCTCGGCGCCATCGTCGTCTTGTTCTCGTTTCGCAAAACGATCCACGCGCTGACACCGCCGCCATTCGAGCTGCGGCCGTTTCTGGCCGTGCTGATCGCCGTGGCCGCTTTCAGCGTGCTGATCGAACGGATCGGCCTGGTCCCGACAACCATCGTCATGACGGTGATCGCGGCGTTCGCGAACAGCCAGTTCCGGCTCGGGCGCGCATTGCTGCTCGGTGTGTGCCTGGCCGTCTTGTCCTGGCTGATCTTCTCCATCGGTTTGCAGATGACCCTGCCGGCGTTTGCCTTGCCCAACTTTGCGGGCTGAGCGATGGACCTCTTTTCGGCTTTCGCGGCGAATCTCTCCACCGGCCTGCATGAAGCGGTATCGCTGTCCAACCTCTGGTATTGCTTCGTCGGCGTTTTCCTCGGCTGTCTGGTCGGCGTGCTGCCGGGCCTGGGCGCGCTGATCGCGATCTCGCTGCTGCTGCCGATCACCTATCACCTGCCGGCGACCGGCGCGATGATCATGCTGGCCGGGGTGTATTTCGGCGCCGACTACGGGGGTGGAACCTGCTCGATCCTGCTGGGCGTGCCTGGCCATGCCGCCGCGGCGGTCGACGTGCTCGACGGCTATCCGATGGCCAAGCAAGGCCGCGGCGGGGTGGCGCTGTTCATGAAGTGCGTCGCCTCGTTCTGGGGTTCGGCGGTCGGCATCGTGATCCTGATGCTGTTCGCGCCGGTGCTCTCGGAATGGGCGCTCAATTTCGGGCCGTCCGAATACTGCGCGCTGATGCTGCTCGGCCTCATCGCGGCCTCGACCGTGGGCCAGGGCTCGCCGATCAAGGGCGTCGCGATGATGGTTTTCGGCCTGATCCTGGGCATCGTCGGCACCGACGTGAACAGCGGCGTCGCCCGCTTCAGTTTCGGCATTCCGGACCTGACCGATGGCCTCAGCCTGGTGGCGATCGCGATGGGCTTGTTCGCCGTCACCGAAGTCATCAAAAGCGCCAACGCCTCCCGGGTCTCGCCCAAAGAGCAGAGCTTCACCCTGCGCGACCAGATGCCGACGCGCGAGGATTGGCGCCGCTCGTTCGGGCCCATGCTCAGGGGCTCGGGGCTGGGTGCTTTCTTCGGCGCGCTGCCCGGCACCAGCGGCGGCATGGCGACTTTTCTGTCCTATGCGATGGAAAAGAAAATATCGAAGCATCCCGATCAGTTCGGCAAGGGCGCGATCGAAGGCATCGCCGGTCCCGAAGCGTGTAACAACGCCGGTGTCGGCACTGCCTTCATCCCGACCTTGACCCTGGGCATTCCCGGCGACGCGATCATGGCGCTGATGCTCGGCGCATTGGTGATTCAGGGGATTCAGCCCGGCCCGCAGGTGCTGACCAGCCATCCGGAATTGTTCTGGGGGCTGATCGTGAGCTTCTGGATCGGCAACATCTTTCTCGTGATTCTGAACATCCCGCTGATCGGCATGTGGGTGCGCCTGCTCGCGATTCCCTATCCGCTCCTGTTCCCGGCGATCGTGCTGTTCACCTGCATCGGCGTCTACAGCACCGGCAACAACGTGTTCGACGTGTACGTGCTGCTGGGCGCGGGCCTGGTCGGCTATCTGATGCTGCTGGTGCGCTTCGAGGTGGTGCCGATCCTCCTGGGTCTGGTGCTCGGGCCGATGCTGGAGGAGAACTTCCGGCGCACCTTGCTGCTGTCGCGCGGCAGCTTCGGCGTGTTCGTCGAGCGGCCGATCACGGCGGTGGCGCTCGCTGTGTGCGCGCTGTTGCTGATCGGTTCGGTCTGGGGGTATTTACGGCGGCGAGGGCTCGCGGAGGTTGCCCAGCAAGAGGCGCTAGCGGCGGACGCTCGGGGCTAAAGGGTCGCCGGGAAATAACGCCGGGCAATAAACTGCCCGCATGCAAACTTTTCTCGTCGGCGGTGCGGTCCGCGATCGGCTGCTCGGCTTGCCGGCATCGGACCGCGACTGGGTCGTGGTCGGCGCAACGCCGGAGCAAATGCTGGCCGAAGGCTTCCTGGCGGTTGGACGCGACTTTCCGGTGTTCCTCCATCCCGACACCCGCGAGGAATATGCGCTCGCGCGCACCGAGCGCAAGAGCGCGCCGGGCTATCGCGGCTTCGTGGTGCATGCGGCGCCCGAGGTGACGCTCGAACAAGACCTGGCACGCCGCGACATCACTATCAATTCAATAGCTGTCTGCGCACGTCAGGTGGGCGTTTCAGCCACTTTTTCTTTAAATCCGGCAGACCTGATCGATCCCTTCGAAGGCCAGCGCGACCTGCGCGAAAAGGTGCTGCGCCATGTCACCGAAGCGTTCCGCGAAGACCCGGTGCGGATCCTGCGCGTGGCGCGGTTCGCGGCGCGCTTCGCCGATTTTTCGGCCGCGCCCGAAACCATTTCGCTGATGCACGAGATGGTCGAAGCCGGCGAAGCCGATGCGCTGGTCGCCGAGCGGGTCTGGCAGGAACTCGCACGCGGTCTGATGGAGAAAAAGCCTTCGCGCATGTTCGAACTGTTGCGCGATTGCGGTGCATTGCAAAGGCTGCTGCCCGAAGTCGATCGCCTCTGGGGCGTGCCGCAGTCGGCGGCGCACCATCCGGAAATCGACACCGGCGTGCATTTGATGATGGTGCTCGACATGGCCGCGCAGTTGAATGCGCCGCTGCCGGTGCGCTTCGCCTGTCTGACGCACGACCTCGGCAAAGGCACGACACCAGCCGATGTGCTGCCGCGCCATATCGGCCACGAGCAACGCAGCGCCCGGCTGCTGCAGGCGCTGTGCGAGCGCTGGCGGGTGCCGGTCGCGCTGCGCGAGCTGGCCGAAGTGGTCGCGCGCGAGCACGGCAACATTCATCGCAGCGGCGAGCTCGGCGCGGCGGCGCTGGTGCGATTGTTCGAGCGCTGCGATGCGTTTCGCAAACCCGATCGATTTTCGGAGGCGCTGCTGGCTTGCGAATGCGATGCGCGCGGCCGGCTCGGCTTCGAGCGCAGCGACTATCCGCAGCGTCGCCGGCTGGTGCATCTGCTGGCGGCGGCGAACACAGTTTCGACCGAGGCAATTGCCCGCGCCGCTCAGGCTGCGGGCCTGGCCGGCGCGAAGATCGGCGAGGCAATTCAGCGCGCGCGAATCGAGGCGGTGGCCGCTGCCATCGCCGACGTGATCGCAGACTGACAGGCGAAGGGCGAACCGCTCTTTTCAGGCTGGGCTGGCCGACCCGCGCGCGCCGCCATCTGGTGGTTTGAACCTACGCCCTGCCGCAACCGCTTCTGCTAACGTCTTTTGCATGGAATTCCCGCCTCTGCCCACACCCTGCGGCGCGCTTTTTCTCGATTTCGACGGCACCTTGGTCGACATCGCCGAGACGCCCGACGGCGTGCGGGTGCCGCCCACGCTGGTCGAGACGCTGCGCGAATTGCATCACTTCATGGGCGGCGCACTGGCATTGGTGTCGGGGCGGCAAATCGATGCGCTCGATCGTTTCCTCGCGCCACTCATCTTGCCGGCTGCCGGCGAACATGGCGTGCAACGCCGCAACGCCGATGGCGAACTGCTCGAGCGCCACGCGCCCGATCTCGCGACCGTGGTGCAAGCCGCGAACATGCTCTCGACCCACTTTCCCGGCCTCATCGTCGAACGCAAGGCGGCCGCAGTGGCGGTGCATTACCGGCTCGCGCCACAGTACGAAGAAGTTTGTCGCAGCACGATGTCGAACGCGGTGCTGGACAACCCCTCGCTCGAAGTGCTGTTCGGCAAATGCGTCGTCGAAGTCAAGCTCGCCGGTATCAACAAGGGCGTAGCAATCGAGGAGTTCCTGCAAGAGCCACCGTTCGCCGGCCGCAGCCCGTTCTTCCTCGGCGACGACACCACCGACGAAAGTGGATTTTCGGTCGTGCAGGCCGCGCGCGGCATTGCTGTCAAGGTCGGCACCGGGCCGAGCGGCGCATTGCATCGCCTCGCCGACAGCGCCGCGGTGCTGTGCTGGCTCGAGGCCGCGCGCGACGCGATGGCCGCGAAATCGCTGCCCGCCAATTCGCCGCAGGGCCCGCGGTGAAGCGAACGCACCGCTTGAGCAAGCCAGAAACCGAACATCTGGACGCGAAGGACGCGAAGGTTTCGCGAAGAACGCGAAAAGAATTCATGAAAATTTCTTCTGGTTTCTTTCGCGCCCTTCGCGCAGCTTTTGCGTCTTTCGTGGCCGGCTGCCCGTATTGGACTGCCTCAACCCCATGAGCCGCCTCGTCGTTGTTTCCAACCGCGTTGCCGATCCGCGCAAGCCGGCGGCGGGCGGGCTCGCGGTGGCGCTCGGCGATGCGCTGCAGAAAAGCGGCGGCATGTGGTTCGGCTGGAGCGGCACGATCGTGCCCGATGGTGCGCCCGGCGAAGGCGAGCTGCATGTGCAGCAGGCCGGCAAGGTCAAGCTCGCCACGCTGGACCTGAGCCGCGAAGACCACGACAGCTACTACCTCGGCTACAGCAACGACGTGCTGTGGCCGGTGTTTCATTACCGGCTCGACCTCGCGAATTTCGACGCCGGCTTTATCGGTGGCTATCGCCGGGTCAACCAGATGTTCGCGCGCAAATTGAAGCCGCTGCTCACGGACGACGACATTCTGTGGATTCACGACTACCACCTGATTCCGCTCGCGGCCGAATTGCGCACGCTCGGCTGCAAGCAGCGGATCGGTTTTTACCTGCACATTCCGCTGCCGCCGCCGTTGATCCTGGCTGCGATTCCGCAGCACGAATGGCTGGTGCGCTCGCTGTTCGCCTACGACCTGGTCGGCTTTCAGGCCAAAAGCGACGTCGAACACTTTTCGGACTATGTCGGGGTCGAGGCCGGCGCCGAGGTGCTCGATGCGCATCACTTTCGCGCCTTCGGCCGCACGGTGCGCGCCCAGGCGTTTCCGATCGGGATCGATGTCGATGAGTTCGAGGCGCTAGGCAGAGGCAAGGAATCGCGCGACACGTACGAAACCATGCACCGCGAATATGCGAGCCGGCGATTGATGCTCGGCATCGACCGGCTCGATTACTCCAAAGGCATTCCGAACCGGATTCGCGCGTTCCGGCAGCTGCTCGAGCGCTATCCCGAAAACCGGCGCAGCGCGACCATGATCCAGATCGCCTCGCCGACCCGCGAAGCGGTCGATGCCTATGCCGATATCCGGCGCGAGCTCGAATCGCTGTGCGGTGCGCTCAACGGCGACTTCGGCGAACTCGACTGGATGCCGGTGCGCTACATCCACCGCAACGTCGCGCGCAAGCGCGTGCCGGGCCTATGCCGCGCGGCTGCGGTGGGACTGGTCACGCCGCTGCGCGACGGCATGAACCTGGTCGCCAAGGAATACATCGCCGCGCAAGACCCGCGCGACCCTGGCGTCCTCGTTTTGTCGCGCTTTGCCGGCGCCGCGGAGCAGTTGAAGGAAGCGCTGCTGGTCAATCCCTACGACAGTTACGGCACGGCAGAAGTCATGCAGCAAGCGCTGCAGATGCCGCTTGACGAACGCCAACAGCGGCATAAAAAGCTGCTGCAACGCATCCGCGAACACGACATTCACTGGTGGCGCAAAACCTATCTGGATGCGCTGGCGGAAACGGGAATGGACGAGGGCTGAGCCGCTGTCGCCGCTGTCGCCGCTGTCGCCGCTGTCGCCGCTGTCGCCGCAGCACGCGACCACGCAAGCAGCAACGACGCAATCATACGATCGGACAAGCCGCTAAATTCAAGCAAAAAGTGGCTGAAACGCCCACTGGACGTGCGCAAACAGCTACTATTTTGATAGCGCCAGATACGGCGTCATCACCTCTGTCAGCCACTGCATGAACGCCGCCACGCGCTTGGCCAGCTGGTGCCGGTCGGGGTAGAGCAGCGACACCGGCATCGGCGCAGCGGTGTCGTCCGGAAGCACTTCGACCAGCGAGCCTTCGGCCAGCGCCGCAGCCACGGCGATGCGCGGCACCTGGATCAGGCCGAGCCCGGCGAGGCATGCAGCGCGATAGGCTTCTGTGTCGGTTACGGTGACGATGCCGGGCACGTCGCGGAACAGGCTTCGCTCGCCATCCCGGCTATCGCGACCATCGCGACCATCGCGACCACTCCGATATTCCCAGCCGACCCACGCGCCGCCCGGCGTCGGTGCATAGCGCACCATGCGATGCCGGTCCAGGTCATCGAGCACGAGCGGCATGCCGAACTGCGCGATATAGGCAGGGCTCGCGCAATTGACCATCGCCATCTCGCCGAGCCGGCGCGCGACCAGCCGCGAATCGCCGAGCTGACCGATCCGCAGCACGCAATCGAACGCCTCGCCCACCGGATCGACCCGGCGGTCGGTGGTGCTGAGTTCGAGTTCGAGCAGCGGATGGTCCGCAAGAAACTCCGGCAGGCGCGGGATCAGCACGTTGCGTGCAACGGCCGTCGGCACATCGGCGCGCAATTTGCCGCGCAGGCTGGCAGGCTGGCGTTGAAACAGCGCCTGGATTTCTTCTGCCTCGGCCAGCAGCGAGCGGCTGCGCTCCAGCAGTTCTTCGCCGTCGGGCGTGAGCCGAACGGTGCGAGTCGTGCGATGCAAAAGCCGGGTGCCGAGTTCGGCCTCGAGCTGCCGCACGCTGGCTGAGACGCGCGATTTGGGCAGCCCCAACTTTTCGGCCGCCTGCGTGAAGCTGGCCCGTTCGGCCACCGCGTAAAAGGTTTTAAGCAGGGCGAGGTCCATGGCATTTGGCTGCGGCTAGCGAATTCCGCCGCAGCCGGGCTGTAGATTGTTCTTTTCGAACGAACAATGTTATCCATTTACACAGGTTTATCGGTCGATTGTGCGCGGATAGAGTTCAATTCATCGGCGCTCAGGCGCTCAACTCACTTCAAGGATTTGTCACGCATGGCTACTTCCACCTCGCAACCCGCCCCAACACACCCCGCCGTCGCCCTCATTACCGGCGCCAGTCGCGGACTGGGCAAAAGCAGCGCACAGCACCTGGCGAAGCGCGGTGTCGACTTGATCGTCACCTATCACAGCAAAGCCGACGAGGCGCAGAGGCTGGTCGAGGAAGTCGAAGGCATGGGCCGAAAAGCCGTCGCGCTGCAACTCGACGTTGCCAAAACCGCGACCTTCGGCGCTTTTGCCGATCAGGTAACGCAAGCGCTCAAAACCACCTGGAACCGCGAGCGCTTCGACTATCTGGTCAACAACGCCGGCATCGGCATCAACGCCTCCTTCGAAACCACGACCGAAGAGCAGTTCGACACCTTGATGGCGATCCAGCTCAAAGGGCCGTTCTTTTTGACCCAGAAACTGCTGCCGTTGATGAATGACGGCGGGCGCATCGTCAATATTTCTTCGGGCCTCGCGCGCTTTGCACTGCCGGGTTATGCCGCGTATGGCGCGATGAAGGGCGGCATCGAAGTGCTGACTCGCTACCTCGCCAAAGAACTCGGCCCGCGCGGCATTGCCGTGAACACCCTGGCGCCCGGCGCGATCGAAACCGACTTCGGCGGCGGCGCCATGCGCGACAACGACAAGCTGAACGCGATGGTCGCCTCGATGACGGCGATGGGCCGCGTCGGCTTGCCCGACGACATCGGCGGCGCGGTCGCCAGCCTGCTCGACCCGGCTAACCGCTGGGTCACGGCGCAGCGCATCGAAGTGTCGGGCGGCCAGTCGATCTGAGGGGGAAGCGAAGGGTCGCACGCACAGGAGGCGGCATGGCATGCTGCCGCAATGCGCAACCGTTCTCCCGGAGCACCATGACCACAGAACCTGCCCGCGCTCGCCAATCGAAGGCGCGATTCGCCATATCGTGTTGGTCTCGCTTCAAGCCTGAAGCCGACACCGCCAGCCGGGCCGACGCCATTGCGCATTTCGCGCGCATGCGCACCGAAATTCCGGGCGTGACCGCGTTCGAGCAAGGCGCCAACAACAGCCTCTGAAGGCAAAGGCAAGGGATTGACCCATGCTTTTTTGCTGACCTTTCGAATCGGCTGCTGCTCGCGATGCCTACCTGCCGCATCCGGCGCATCAGGCGCTGAGTGGCCGGCTCAGGACCGTGATCGACGACGTGCTGGTATTCGATTACGCGCCACTCTGAGCGCGAAAACCGGTTTGGCAGTGGGCATTTGCTCAGTCCAGCAGCGCCAGCGCCGCATAGTCGCCGACCTGATCGCCCAGGCCCGCTGGCACCAGTTCGACGCCCCGCGTGAGCGGCGGGAGCTTGCCTTCGATCTCGCCTTTCAACTTGGGCAAAAGCAAGTCTTTCTGGAACCAGAACAAGCTGCCGCCGAGGCTGATGCGCTCGAGGTCGAGCGTCGCGATCAGGTTGTAGAGCAGCCGGCCCATCACCCGCACGAGCGCATCGATCCTTTCGTTGGCGCGCGTATCACCTGCCCTCGCGGCATCGAACAGTTCCTTGGCCGATTGATCGAAACGGCGCTGGATCGAATTGCCGGCAACCAGGCTTTCGACGTCGCCGTGGTTGCCGCAGCCGCAGAGCGCGTCGTTGTCGTCGTCGGCGACATAGCTGTGGCCGGCATGACCGGCGTTGCCGTTCTTGCCTTGCAATGTTCGCCCGCCCACAACCAACCCGACGCCGATGCCGGTGCTCCAGGTCACGTAGGCGCCGTGTTCGATGCCTTTGAGCGCGCCCCAGCGGCGCTCGGCTTCGAGCGCACCCACTGCGTCGTTTTCGACCCGCACCACATCGAAGTGCTCGGCCAATGGCGCTTCGATCGGCGCTGTCATCCAGTCGTTCGGCAAGCCGCGCCCAGGGCCGGCGATGCCGCCGCAGATGTTCGGCGACGCGATTTCGATCGCGCCGTCGCTCCGCACGAACGGGCCGGTGGACGACACCGCGATGCGCTTGACCGCCTCGCGCGCGACCTTCTGCTCGGCGCAAACCTCATCGACCAAGCGCAAGATTTGCTCGGCAACGGCCGTGTTGTCGCCCGTTTTGGCAGTCGGCTCGCTGCAACGTCCGAGCAGCGGCCGCGCGCTGCCGTCGAGCCCGACCCCGTCGGCCGCCAGGCTGACAGCGACCTTGGTACCGCCGATATCGACACATGCTCTCATCGCATCACCCCTTCAACAGTTTCGGCTAGATCAGCCGTGCGACCAATGCGGCCAGCACGCTCAGCGCAATGGTGCTCGCAATCGGCAGCTGCCATTCGCGGCCGAAAAGCCGAAACTCGAAATCGCCGGGGAGCCGGCCGAAGCCGAGCTTGCGCAGCCAGGGCGTCAACGCATTGAAGACGACGAGCGCAATGACAACGACGAGCAGCCAGCGAAGCATCGAGCGAGTGTAGATGCGGCCCTCAAAATTCCGAATCCTCGGCTCGAAACACTATCGACTATTCAAGACAAAAGAGCCTGGAACGCCCGTATGTTGTGCGCGAACAGCTACTTTTTTTGTAGCGGCGTGCAGACGATGGCGCGCATGCCGGGACCTGCGTCCCGCATCGTCTGCCCTCTGCGATGGAAGAACGCACCTGCTGCGGGACGGATGTCCCGCGACGGCGCGCGCGGTGCAACCTAGATTGACACCCTGCGCCGGAATGACGCGGCCACCGGAGGAGGAACCCCGCACACGGAAGTCGGGATCGGTGACGGGACCGACCGCTGGCCCGACGTGGCCGCAGTCTGGATGCTCAGGCGCTGAACGCCTTCGCGCGGCGCCATCGTCACAACCAAGAGGAACAAGTACCCATGTCATCGCATCCCCGAAACCCATCGAAGTGGGCCATCGTGATCGGCGCCAGCGTGGCCGGCCTGCTTGCCGCGCGTGTACTGGCAGACCACTTCGAGCGGGTCGTGCTGATCGAGCGCGACCGGCTCGAAGACGGTCCGGCCCCGCGCAAGGGCACGCCGCAGGTGCTGCATGCGCACGGCCTGCTCGCGCGCGGACGCGAGGTGATCGAACAACTGCTTCCCGGCTTCACCGAAGCGCTCCAGGCCCAGGGTGCGGTCGTTGGCGACATCGCCCATGACGTGGCTTTCGGCGTCGCACGGCGCCGCTTCGCTCGCACCCATTGCGGGCACCTCGGCGTATTTGCGAGCCGGCCCCTGATCGAAGCCGAACTGCGGCGCAGGGTGCTCGCCATCGCCAATGTGTACCTGCTCGCCGAAGTCGACGTCATCGCGCCGGAATGGAACGCGGCGGGCGATGCGGTCTGCGGCGTCCGTGCTCGCTCGCGCACCGATGGGTCGGCAGCCCCAAGCCTGCGCGCCGATCTGGTGGTCGATTGCAGCGGCCGCGCTTCGCACAGTCCCCGCTGGCTGGCCGAGCGGGGCTTCGCGCCGCCGGCCGAGGAGCGGGTGCCCGTCGACCTGCAGTACCTGAGCGCGTACTTCCGGCGCGACCCCGCGAGCGGAATCCATGTTCACGGCGCGATCAGCGCTGCTTCGTCGGCGCAGCCGCGCGGTGGCGTGATCCTGGCGCAGGAGCCCGATGCGCTGGGACGCGCGCGCTGGGTGCTCACGCTCGGAGGCTACGCGGGTGACCATCCGCAACCGACCCTGAAAGGCCTGCGCGATCGCGCACGCGAGATCGGCATGGCCGAGATGGTCGCGCTCGCCGAGCACGGCGAAATGATCGGTGGCCTGCTGCACTATCGGCATCGCCACAGCGTTCGGCGGCACTACGAAAAGCTCGAGCGCTTTCCGGCCGGCTACCTGGTGATGGGCGACGCCATCGCAAGCTTCACCCCTTCTTATGGCCAGGGCATGACCGTCGCAGCCTGCGAGGCGCTGGCGTTGCGCGATGCCCTGGCAGACGCGGATGGACAGGCGCTTTTGCATCGGCGCTTCTTCGGTGCGGCTTCGAGGATCGTCGACACGCCCTGGCAACTGTCGGTGGGCGGCGATCTGGCGCTGCCGATGGTGCCGGGGCCGCGGCCGCTCGCGTCGCGGGCAGTCAACGCATGGGTTGCAGCGGTGCAGCGCGCCGCAGCGGACGATCCGCAAGTCGCGATCGCATTCATGAAGGTGATGCACATGCTGGACGCGCCGGCGTCGCTGTTCGCACCGGGGCTGGTCTGGCGGGTGGTGCGCAGCGCGGCAGCGCGGATCTTCGGCGGCCGACCGCAAGCGTCGGAAAACACGGCCGTCAACGCCGTCGTCCCTCCATCGCCGACGATGGCGCGCGATGCCGATCGCGCTGAGCCGATTGCTATTAATTCAATAGCTGCAAGCGCATGCCGAGCAAGCTCTGAGGGCTGATTCGGCTCTCAACTCCCAAATCCCGCGGCGGGTCGACGATTCAACCCGCCTAGGGTGGAGGCGATGCGTCGTGAGATGCATGCAACGGATACCGAGGCCACAGATCGAGGTAGCCAACGCCGGCCGCTCGATCGCGCGTCGGCTTGTCGGCACGTCGGCGCATCGGCGCATCGGCGCACTGTGCGGCGAACCGTCAGCGGATCGTTCTTCAGGCGACCGTCAACCACGCGCGAGCGCCGCAGCCTGCTCGAGCGCGATGCCATGCACCAACGGGTCGGCGTGCCGGTGCACCAATTGCCAATATGCGCCTGCGCGGCGAAACACCAGTGTCACGCGCAGCGACCAGTCCTGCTCCGGCAGGTCGGCGATTCTGGCGCGCTGGCGCTCGATCACGGCCAGCACGACCATGTCGGCCGACACATATTCACTGACCCATTCCAGGCGCGCGGTGCCTCCGCGGAAGAAGCGCGCAAGCTGTGCGAGGTGCTCACGCGACGGGTCGAAACCACGGGTCGGTTCGCCGCCGAACGGCTGCATCAAGGTGAAATCCTGCGCGTGGCGCATCAACGCGGCGAAGTTTTCGACCTCGCCGCGAATCAGCGCAGCGTTGGCGCGCGCGCTGAGATCGAACAGGGCGGCGCCCAGCCCCTCGTGCGTTTGCTCTTGACTCATTGCCGGGATACCGTGCGCTGGTCCTGCACGCCGCCCGGCTTCACGTTCGGATTCAGGTGGAACACGTTGTCCGGGTCGTAGCGCTGCTTCAGGGCTCGCAGCCGCGCGTAGTTGCTGCCGTAGGCCGATTCGACGCGTTCACCTTCGTCGGCGGTCATGAAGTTGGTGTAAGCGCCAGAAGAAGCAAATGGTGCGCAAGCATCGAAGGCCGCGCGAGCCCAGGCGATGCCGGCTGCGTCTTCGGGCGCTGTTTGCCAGCGGCCGTGCAGGTTCATCACGAAGCGCGCGTCGCGCTGCGCGTAGGCGGTGGCGTCTGGCGCCACCCGGTTCGGCACGCCACCGATGTGGGCGATGAAGATTTCGCATTCGGCCGTCGGCAGGCGATGACCGAATGCAACCGCGGCGTCGAGCACCTCGTCGTGCAATTCGACGAAGTTGTGCGACTTCCAGTAGTTGCGCGCGCCGGGCGTGAGCAGCGGGTCGAAGGCCTGTTGCCATTGCGCATAGGGTTGGCGCCCGACATGGGCGCCGAGCGGCTCGCCGAGGTCAAGCAACGGCGCGGTGAGTTTTTCGGCATCGGGCGCGATGCATGCGAGCGCGATGATCACCACCTCGCGGCCGTGCGCTTCGGCGGGCAGGAACGGCAGTGGCGGCGCGCGGCGGATCACCGCCCATGCGCTCAGCGTTTCCGGCGCCGATCGGGCGAACGCGCGATAAGCGTGCAACACCTTTTTGCCCTGCGCGAGCGGATAGACCACGAGACCCGCAAAGATCTCCGGCCCCACCGGATGCAGCGCGAACTCGAAGCGCGTCACGATACCGAAGTTGCCGCCGCCGCCGCGCAGGCCCCAGAACAGATCGCTGTTCTCTTCCTCGCTGGCGCGCAGCACGGCCCCATCGGCGGTGACGACTTCGGCGGACAGCAGGTTGTCGACCGTCATGCCGTGCTGGCGCGTCAGCCAGCCGAAGCCGCCGCCCAGCGTCAGGCCCGCGATGCCGGTGGTCGAGTTGATGCCGACCGGCGTGGCCAGACCGTGGCGCTGCGCCGCGGCATCGAAGTCGGCCAGCGTCGCGCCCGGTTGCACGACCGCGCGCCGCGCCTTCGCGTCGACCTCGACCTCGCGCGTCGTGGACAGGTCGATCAACAACCCGCCATCGCACAGCGCGTTGCCCGCGATGTTGTGGCCGCCGCCGCGCACCGCAACCTCGAGCGCGTGCCGCCGCGCGAAGCGCAGTGCTGTGCGCACGTCGTCGGTGCCGGCGCACTGCACGATGACGGCGGGTCGCCGGTCGATCATCGCGTTCCAGATCTGGCGCGCCTGCGGATAGTCGGCGTCGGCCGGCAGTAGCAAGCGTCCTTGCAGTGCATTTCGAAGCGTCGGAAGGTTCTGGTCGAAAGTCGGGTTCATGCGAACTCCTTTTGAATGGTTGGGAATGCGGGTGGCTGCCACGGCATGAACGCCAGCGGTCTGTCGATCCGAATGGCCGAAATCCTGGTTAACCGGCCCCGGACGTATCCGTCCGAAGCGCAGTCGGCAGGACTCGGCTGAAAGCGCCTGCGACGCCCGGCACGCAGCCCGACTCTGTGGTCAGGGTCTGCGACCGGCTCGTCTCACCTACTTCGTTGCCGGCGTTGCCCCGCCCTGCGCGAAAGCGCGAGCTGCGATCTGTTCGCCGTCGTGCTGACGCTGCGCGGTTTTGATCTGCATGTATTTCGCGGCCTGCCGCTGGTAGCGCGGCGTGTAGGGATCGAAGGCGTCGGTATTCGCGCTGTCGGCCAGACCCGAACGCCGGTACGCGTCGAGATCGGCGACCACCTCTTTGCGGCTCAGGCCACCCGTGCGGTCGCTCGCGCCGTCGGCGCTGCCGACCCACAGTTGCTGCGGCGCGCGCGGTGCAGCGAAGTGGGCCTGGCTCTCGGTGACAACACCGGCGCGGTCGCGCACGCTGCCTTCGGCGATCGGCGCGCCGACCCAGGCTTCTGCGGGCACGGTCTGGGCCGAGGCAGCGCTGGCCACTGCGAACGAAAGAACACTGAAGAAATAGTTGGCGGTTTTCATGGGGAACTCCTCTGGGCTCGAATCGCGTCGCGTGAATACGGGAATCGCATTCATCGCTCGCAAGCCGATGGTTCCAGCCGCGCGTTGCGCCGTCGTGAGCCAACTGTCCCGGTTCGTGCATCGCGCGAGGGATGCCCGACGGCAAACGACCGGGACAAGCGTCCCGCAGTGCGCGCCACGGATTTCACCGAATGCGTACAGGCACGCGAATCGCGCGAATGCCCGCCCGGCCGCCCTCCCCCATCGAAAGGAGCGCGTCGACAAGCCGCTCTTGATTCGCGCTCGCCAATCGCTTTCAATGAAGGGTTAGCAAACGACAACCCACCAGCGCACCCATGCACAGCGAGCGTCAGGAAATTCGCTTCATTCACAGCCACGATGGCGTTCGCCTGGCCTGGACATCGGCCGGGCGCGGTCCGGTGCTGGTGAAGGCCGCGACATGGCTCACGCACGCCGAGTACGACTGGGGCAGCCCGGTCTGGGGCCACATGCTGCGCGGGCTGTCGTCGTTGGCCACCTGCGTCTGCTACGACGAACGCGGCTGCGGCCTGTCGGACCATGAAGTGACCGACCTCGGCTTCGAAGCCCGCGTCGGCGACCTCGAAGCGATGATCGATGCGCTCGGCGATGCACCGGTCGCATTGCTCGGCATCGGGTATGCGACGCCGATCGCGATCGCCTATGCGGCGCGCCATCCCGAACGGGTTTCGCATCTTGTTCTGCATGGCGGATATGCGCGCGGCTGGCAGGTGCGAAGCCGCAGCAGCGAGCGACAGGAGGAGTTCGAGTTGATGGCCCGGTTCACCGAGCTGGGCTGGCGCAACGGCCACGCCAGCTTCCACCAGTTCATGACCAGCCAGATCATCCCCGGCGGAACGCCCGAGCAGCAGCAGTGGCTGAGCGACTTGCGCCGCATCACGACCACTGCCGAGAATGCGGCGCGCTTCATCCGCGAAATCGGCACGGTCGATGTCTCGGCATTACTACCGCTGGTGCGCTGTCCGACCCTGGTGCTGCACAACATGCACGACCGCAGCCAGCCATCCGAAGACGGCCGCACGCTGGCGACCCGTATTCCCGGCGCGCGTTTGTTCCCGATTCGAAGCGTCAACCATTTCCCGCTGGAGCAGGAACCGGGCTGGCGCGAATGGCTGGAAGCCGTGCGTGATTTCCTGCCGAGCGTCGCGCGGGCCGCCCATCCGCTGTTCGACGCGCTGACGTCGCGCGAGCGCGAACTGGTCGAGCTGCTCGCGCAAGGGCGCGACAACGCCCAGATCGCGGCTTCGCTCGGGCTGGCCGAAAAGACAGTGCGCAATCATCTGACGCACGTCTTCGACAAGCTCGAAGTCGACCATCGCGGCCGCGCGATCGTGCTGGCGCGCGAATCGGGCTTCGGGCAGCTGGTCGACTGAGCGATTCAGACAGCGCGGCGCGCACACCATGCCACCTGTTCAACAGGACATCCGCTTCACCCAAAGCCACGATGGCGTGCGGCTGGCTTATGCGACGACCGAGGCGACGACCGGGGCGACGACCGGGGCGACGACCGGGGCGAAGACTGGCGCCACCACGGGCCGCGGGCCGCTGCTGATCAAGGCTGCGACCTGGCTATCGCATCTTCAGTTCGACTGGGACAGCCCGGTCTGGGGCCATGTGCTGCGCGGACTTTCCAGGCACGCGACGCTCGCGCGCTACGACGAGCGCGGTTGCGGCCTGTCGGACTGGGACGTTGATGACCTGAGCTTCGAGAGCTGGGTCCGCGACCTCGAATCGGTGGTCGAGGCGATCGGCGCAACCCGCTTCGCGCTGCTCGGCATTTCGCAAGGCGCCTCGATCGCGATCGCCTATGCGGTGCGGCATCCGGAACAGGTCACGCATCTGGTGCTGCACGGCGGCTACGCGCGTGGTCGGCTGGTGCGCAGCGACACGGCGCGCGATCGCGAAGAAGTCGAAACCATGACCCGGCTGGCCGAAGTCGGCTGGGGCCAGGCCGACCCGGCGTTCCGCCAGTTCTTCACCAGCCAGTTCATTCCCGGCGGCACGCCGCAACAGCATGCGTGGTTCAACGAGCTGGAACGGATTTCGACCTCACCGGCCAATGCCGCGCGCTTCATGCGGGTGTTCGCCGAGATCGACGTGCAAGGTCTGCTGGCGCAAGTGCGGTGCCCGACATTGGTGCTGCACAGCAAGCGCGACGTGCGCCAGCCGTTCGCCGAAGGGCGGCTGATCGCGAGCGCGATTCCCGGCGCGCAGCTGGTGCCGATCGAGAGCGGCAACCACCTGCTGCTCGAAGACGAACGCGGCTGGGCGCGCTGGCTCGACGAGGTCGCGCGCTTTCTACCGACCACGCGAGCGTCGGCGGCCGACCCGCGCTTCGGCGCGCTCACGGTTCGCGAACGCGAACTCCTCGAGCTGCTGGCCCAAGGCCGCGACAACGCCCAGATCGCAGCCGCGCTGGGCCTGTCGGAGAAGACCGTTCGCAACCATCTGACGCATGTTTTCGCGAAACTGGAAGTCGACCATCGCGGCCGCGCGATCGTGCTGGCGCGGGAGTCGGGTTTCGGGCGATCGGAAGGCTGATTCGGAGGGCTGATTCGGAAGGCTGATTGGCGTGAATTGCCCAGCGCTCGGCCAGTGCCAGAAATTTAAGAGAAAAGTGGCTGAAACGCTGACTGGACGAGCGCAAACAGCTACGCATTTGATAGCATTCCTTCGTTGCGCCAGATGACGCAAGCGACGCTTTGCATTCCATCTGATCCCCGCGTCCAACCAGAGCGGCGCATCCTTGAACTCGACCGACCGAGCATGCGGCTGCACTGCGGCTTGTTCAACGTCGATCTTGGTCTCTGGATGTCGCGAACCGGCACAGGCCAAACCATTGCGTTCGCTGGCCGGCACTTCATTCGCATCGAGGCCCCTGCAACCGGAGACGCTCGACGTGTTCGCGCAGCGAGGCCGCTTCAGTGGCGAGGTACGACTCCACCAGCGTCTTGCTCGAGCGACCGAGCACCGCGCCGAGCATCCCCCGAAACGCAAACGTCAAGTCGACGCGCGTCTGTCCGTTCGCAGAGGGCTCGATCATGTGTTCTGCGACCATGACCATGCCCGGAGCGCTCGATTGCCAGGCAAAACAGGAGTTCACGACAGAGCGGGTGACTGTCCAGGTTGCCGGACGCAACTTCGGCTGCGTGACCCTGAATCGACCTCCAACCCGCAGCTCGGAAGCGTCGATTGCGACGACTTCCGTGACGGTCGGCGTCCATATGGGCCACCGCGTTACGCCCGACAGGACGCGCCACACGTTCTCCGGCGGGGCATCGATCACGACGGATGCTGCATAGATGGGCATGGCTTACCTCCTTGTTCACGAAAGGATTCAGGCATCGTGAAAGTGCCCTGCAAATTTGATTCGTCAGGCCTCAATCGCGGACAGGGGCACTCTGCGCCGCGTCATAAAAGACGACCGCGTCACCGTAGTGCGCGGCAATCGGCTGCTCGATCATCGGCTTGCCTGCAATCCAGTTGGGCCCACGCCGGTACAGGACCACGAACCAGCGAGCCTGATCGAGCGGGTCGGCTCCTGCTTCCGCTTCCGGATGGGTTGCACGGTTTTGCATGACGCGCTCCTTCAGTTGAGTGTTTTGACGTTCTCGCTCTCGACGATGGCCGCCACGGCGGCGGCAATCATCCGGTCGACCTGGGGGGGTGGCATCTCATTGGCAGCAACGTAGCGGCGCACGGCAGCCAGCGGGATGTCGAGGAACGCGAAGGCAGCCGTGCGCTTTGCCTCCCTGGTGGTAGATCCGAAAAAGCGCTGCGCACATAGCCGAACCAGCTCGGTCACTTGTTTGGCGAGCCGCGCGGCTTCCACCTGCAGTTCAGGTGGCCAGTTGCTACTCAGGAACTCCTCCTGGCGATGCAACAGCATGATGCGGGCGCCCTCCGGATCAGCGCGGGCCGAGCGCGGAATCGAAAGCGCCGCGTCGATGGCCGCCTGTAGTGGCTCGGGTTCAGCCTCCAGTGCCGCGGCAAAGGCGTTCTGATGAAAGGCTGCCTTCTGCAGCCACAACCGGCCCAGCAGCTCGTCTCTCGACTGGAACCGGTGGTAGATCGATCCGTTGGGCGCACCAATGGCGGTCGCGATGGCGGTGATGGTCGTGGCCTTCGGCCCATTGACAGCGACGAGCCGTGACGCGGCGTCGATGATCTGCTGGCCGGAAAAACGGGCTGGGCGCGGCAAGGAGGGATTGTGTTGTTGAATTAGATAATAGATACTATATCCTATTTCAGCGATCCATCGTTTCCATCGATGTCAACCATGTCACATGTCGAGTCGATCCCCTTGCCTGCGGCATCGAGGCTGCACGACAGCTACGAAACCGTGGATCTGGCCGATGCCTACGCGGTGCGCCTTCCTGGCAACGCCACGTCGGATCCTGAAGCGCTGGCGAGATTTATTTTTTCAGGCTCTCCGCCCTGGGTGTCGAAACTCATGGCTGTACGAGACACGACAGTCGCCGTCTTGGGACTGAAGACGTCCCGGCAATTGAGGACTCTGCCTGAGACGCTTTCCGGCAAGCGTGTCGGAATCTTCAGAATCTACGAGAAGAGCGCCGATGAAATCGTGATGGGCGAGGACGACAAGCATCTCGACTTTCGGGTTTCGGTTCGCTACGAACCGGCGGACGTTGCAGCGGGAACCGCGCCACGTGCCGTGATCTCGACGGTGGTGTGTTGCCACAACTGGCTTGGCCGCAGCTACATCAGGCTGATCGCGCCTATCCATCGGGCCGTGGTGAAGTCGTTCCTGCGCCGGGCCGCGCGAAGCGGTTGGCCGTTGCGCGCGGCAGTCTGAGGCTCGGCCAGCCGTTTGCCACCCATCCTCGAGACCCTTCGCAGGCAATGCAGACTTTTGATCTTTCCGTTGCGCAGGCCGTGCTGGCGGGCCAGCCATTCAGCGTGTTGATCGGTACGACCATTGCCGAGTTTGGCCCTGACCTGGTGGAATTGCGTCTGAATCTGCGTCCTGATCTAACGCAGCAGTACGGATTTGCCCACGGCGGCGTGGTGAGTTACCTGGCCGACAATGCGCTCGCGTTCGCGGGCGGCAGCGCGCTGAGCCGAGACGTTGTCACATCGGAATACAAGATCAACTACTTGCGGCCAGCAGTGGGCGAGGTCTTGATTGCAAGAGCCAGGGTGACGCATGCGGGCCGACAGCAAGCGGTTTGCGAGTGCAAGGTTTACTGTCAAAACGCCGGCCAGGAAAAGCTGGTGGCGGTCGCCCAGGGAACGATCGCCTCGATGGGGCATCCGATCGCGCCCGCCTCTTGAACGTCTTCGCTCCCACCAGAGCTCGAATCGACGCCGGCTAGGTGGCAGTCGCTCCGGCATCAATCCATCGTGCAAACACATCTATTTTCTCGACAGGCCACGCGCCGTCGCAAGGCATCGTTCCAGCCTGCAACCGCGACAGGATCGCACCGCCATGTTGGCGGACGTCGGCCTCGGACCATCGATCTAGAGCGAATTTCATCGCGTTGCGGTTCATCGCGCGGAACAGCGGTCGAATGTGGGACTCCAAGGTTCAAGTCCTCGCCCTCGCCGGGCAATTCGGGGGCGCCATCGGAAGGCCCATCGACGTCCTGACCGGCAAGCGCCGAAACCCGCGAACCGGGCGTCGCATGGCAAACCTACCACCAGCGCGGGACCGGCATATTGGGCGGTGGCAGTGCGCTTTCCTGGGAGGTTTCGCCCGCGATCCGCGAACCCCATGAAAGGTATGCGATGAATGCCGCGCGGAACTCGGCATCGGCCGGGTGTCCGGCATCGTCGGCGCTGCGGGCCATCAGGCCAACGCCCAGATCGCAGCCGCGCGATCGTGCGGGCGCGGGTTTCGGGTTTCGGGTTTCGGGTTTCGGGTTTCGGGTTTCGGAAGGCTGATTGAGGCGTCGCACCCGACATTTGGCAAGTCTTTGTAAACTCAAGAGAAAAGTGGCTGAAACCATTAATGGGCGTGCGCAAGTAGCTATTTTTTTGATAGCGATTTAAGCGTCTTCACATCTTTCGCCTGAGTGAAAGGCGCGATGCGCTGGCGAAAAAGTGGCGCCGGCCGGGCGGCTGACTGCGTTGATCGCGCAGCAGGTGAAACGAATGGCGGCTTGATCCGGAGCGGACTGCCAACCGGGAAGGACGCAAAGGTTTCGCGGGAATACCGCCGACCATTTGCGGGTGATGGCCGGACTGAACGTTTGGGCGGCGACCGGACCCCGAATCCTCTGCTAAACGACCCGTGTAGCCGCTTGGTGCCTGGAAAGAGGCGCTCCGTTGAACATGAACAGCAGGACGGCACTGCGCGCAATCAATGCATGCACGCCATAGGACGCGAAAGCAACCGTGAGCACGAGCAGTGGGTACTCGACCCACACAGGCAAGTCCGCGGGGCCAAGCAGCAAAAAAAGCAGGTTGAAGATCGGAAAGTGAACCAGGTACATCGTGAACGACGCATCCACGATCCTTTTGATGCTGCGGCTTGGTCTATCGAGCAGCAAGCGGCACAGCGTCAGCACCACGCGACACATGCCCACAGCGGTGAGGGTCAACGCGAAAATCCGCGCCACGTTGACATACCACGCACCCCAGGCCGTATTAAGTAAGAACAGCAGCGGCAGCATCGTAAAAACGAAACTGACCCAGGAGCACCTGCTCATGAATTCCATGACTTGACGATTGCTGCGCATCGCGGCACCCAACAGCAAAAACGGCATGCTGCTCACCGCGCCCGGCAGCACCGCTTCGAGGACGAAGTTGTCGGACAACCGGCTGTTGAGCATCGACCCGACCCCGAAGACGCCGGTCGCCAGGAACAGCACCAACGGCACGCCCAACATCGGCTCGCGCACCACCCAGTCGGTCAGCGCCTGATACCAGCGCAGCATCGGGGTCGACTTCATCAATGCCAGGAAGGCAGACATGCACAGCAGCGCAGGCAGAAACCATAGATGGGCTATCCAGTGGTCGCCCATCGTGCGCAACAGAAGGACGCCGTCATCCGGCTGTGTGATCAAAGAAATCGGATTCAGCAAAAGAATCGCCGCCACGAAAGGCACGATGAGCTTGACGGCACGCCCACGCAGCCACGGACCCGCGCCCTTGCGCTCGAGAATCATCATGGCGAAATAGCCCGCCAAAACAAAGAATGCCGGCATCCGGAACGCATGGAGGGCCTTGGCCAGATACGACAGTCCCGGGCTGCTATCGGAAGAGATGGCGAAAGCCCAATGGTTGTTCAGCACGTAAATCAACGCGACGTGGTAGGGAATGCCCAGGAGCATGAGCAACGCCCGCGCTGCGTCGAGGTAGTGGATTCGTCCCGTGAGCTGCATGCGCATCATTAGACCGTTGGGCGGACTGTCTACTGTTACCGGGTGTGTTGCCGGCCAACGTTTGCGCCGAAGCACCCTGCCCTGCCCTGCACGAACGCGTCCGGTGAACCCGACTTCCAGTCAAGCCACGCTGCGCTTCGATGACGCCGAGCGCTCCTTCGGCAGATTGCCGGGACAGTGTCGTCGGAGGCGCTGACGGCCATCCGGCTGCGGGCGGAAATGAAGCGCCGGCCCGGCGCTTAACCGCTTTCATTGCGCATCGGGCGGAGCGGATCGCCGCCTGATTCCCATGCAAATCGTTGTTTTGGATGAAAAGTGGCTGAAACGTATACTGGAAGAGCGCAGACAGCTATGTTTTTGATAGTATCCCGAGCGTCCGCTTGAGCAGTACCAGCATGCCTGCGCCGAGCGGGCGGCCTGCGGATCAGCTGGCGGAGGCGGCCGCGACGGCATCGGCCCAGCCCGCGAACACGGCGATCCGGTCCTCAGGCCAGGCGCCATCGCAAGGCATCGTTCCGGCCTGCAACCGCGACAGCATCGCGCCGCCATGTGGTGTTACTCAACTCGGCGCTGCGCTCCTGCTCGACGCCGATGCGCGATGCGCCCGACGGGCATTTGCACACCGCGCGAATCAGTTCGTTGGAACCAACCCCCGCTGGGTGTCACGAACGGCTCTCGTCCGAGGTGAAACACGCCGCTGAGGCGATCCGTGCAAAAGCTGGAATGCGCGCACAGCGCCCGGTCTGCGAACACGGTGACCGTTTGGCCGCGCTTGAAGGATCTGCGCGGGTCGGGTCTGGTCGAACTCGCAACCGTCGGCGGAGCGCGGCGTTATCGCCTGACGCCGCGCGGCGAATCGCTTCGGCCGGTGCTGCAGGCGCTTTTCGATCGGGGCGATGCGAATGCCGATGCGCTCGGCGCCAGGATTGCTCCGCCGGCGGGTGAGTGATCGATCGGCCCAGCGACTTTCGAGGTGTGGATTTCAACCGACGGTTTTCAGCATGGCGAGCGCCTTCGCATGCAGCGCCGATGTCGCGGCGGCGAGCACGCGACCGTCGGAATCGAGCCCGAGCGCCCTGCCTTGCCAGTCGGTAACAACGCCGCCCGCGGCTTCGATCAAACCGGTGGGGCCGAGGTAGTCATAGGGCTGCAACCCGGCCTCGACGACCAAATCGATGGTTCCGCCGGCCAGTTGCGCGTAGCCGTAGCAATCGCCGCCGAAGCGGCGCATCGCGCAACGCCGGCTCAAGGCGTCGAATGCCTGCCATTCGACGGGCGAAAAGATGTCGGGCGAGGTTGTGACGATGCGGGCGTCTGACAGCGTTGCGGTCGTGCGCACCTGAACCGCTTCGCCGTTGCGTAGCGCGGCGCCCTCGTGGCCGATCCATCGCTCGCCGAGCACCGGCATATCGATCATGCCGAGCGTGATGCGGCCACCTTCCATCAACCCGATCAGCGTGCCCCAGAGCGGCGAGCCTGTGATGAAGCTGCGCGTGCCGTCGATCGGGTCGAGCACCCAGACGCAGTTGGCTTCGAGCCGTTCGCTACCGTGTTCTTCGCCGTAGATGCCGTCGTGCGGGCACTCGCGCGCGAGGATGTCGCGCATCGCAGTTTCGGCTGCCTTGTCAGCCAAAGTGACCGGGCTCGTGTCGGCCTTGGTTTCGACGGCCAATGGCGCGCGGAAATGGCGCATCGACTCGCGCGCCGCTGCGTCGGCGAGCAGGTGGGCGATGCGCAGGGCGTCGGGGGTTGTGGAAGGCATGGCGGTGGGGAAAAAACTTTCGCAATTAGAACCGACAGCGCGGCGGCGCTTGCTCGCAGCGGCGATTCGGCAAACTGTCATTTTCTAAATAAAACCGCCCGTAGCGACTGCAGATACTGCGCATCCAGCTATTGGGACGAAGTCCAGAATCTTTGATGATCCAAAAAGCGATTCAAGAAACAGGCTTCCCGATGCGAATCGGCCTGATTTCCGACACCCACGGCCTGCTGCGGCCCGAAGCGCTCGCGTTTCTCACCGGTTGCGATCACATCGTGCACGGCGGCGATATCGGTGATGCGTCGATCGTGGAACGCCTCACCCAAATCGCGCCGGTGACCGCGGTGCGCGGCAACAACGACCGGGCCGACTGGGCTGCGGGCATCGCCGAAACCGAAATGATGCAGCTCGGCGGCATATGGTTCTACGCATTGCACGACATCGCAGAACTCGACATCGACCCGATCGCGGCCGGTGTGCAGGTCGTGGTCAGCGGTCATTCGCACAAACCATCGATCGACACGCAGGGCAGCGTGCTCTACATCAACCCCGGCAGCGCGGGGCCACGGCGATTCAAGCTGCCGATTTCGGCGGGCGAGTTGCTGATCGACGGCGCGTCGATCACGCCGCGGATCGCCCGATTCGACCTTGCGGGGCGCTGAGAGCGCGTGCGCCCTCACAGCCGGTGGCTGCGATCGCCTTCGGCGAATCCGAGCGGCGACCACGGCTCGCCGACGCCGAGCGCGATCACCTTGAACAGTTCGCCCATTTCGTGTTCATGCATCAAATAGCCCGCCAGCGCCCGCTGGTCGTGCGCAGCCAGCTCTACATTCGATAGCAAACCGCAGTTGATCAGGAACCGGCCCTGGCTGGTGTAACCGAGCACCGCGAGGCCCGCATCCTGCGCCGCGAGTGCGATGCCGGTGAAATCGACATGCGCGGTGATGTCCTTGGCGCCGACTTGGGCGAGCGGGTCGGTATCGGCCAGATGCGCGCGGTGGCACATGACGGTGCCCATATGGCGCTCGGGGTGGTAGTACTCGGCTTCGGGAAAGCCGTAGTCGATGAAGAACGCTGCGCCGCGTTTAAGGCGTTCGGCCAGGGTGGCGACGAAAGCCTGCGCCTGCGGATGGATCTCGGTCAGGTAGTCGTGCGGGCCTTCGATTTCGATGGGCGGGCGCCGATCGGTTGCGCGGTGTTGCCAGGCGTAATGCGGGGCCCCTGCTTCGGCACCCCTTGCAACACCCGGTTCAACACCCGGTTCAACACCCGGTTCGGCTCCTGGTTTTAGGACCACGCCACGCTCGTGCCAAACGCCATCGACCCGCGCCAGAAGATGCACCGGCATCGCATCGAGCAGTTCGTTGCCGACGACGATGCCCTCGATCGCGTCGGGCAACGCGTCCAGCCATTCGACCCGGTCCGCGTGGCGCGCCAATGTTTGCTGCTGGCGCGCGCGCAGGCTGGCCGAGAGTTCGACGATGCGATAGCGCGCGAGTGGCTGGCCGGTTGGATTCTGCGCATCGAGCGCGTCGATCAGCTGCGCGGCGAGCGCACCCGAGCCGGCGCCGAATTCCCAGACCTCGTCGGTGCCGGTCTGTGCGAGCGCCTCGGCGATCTGGACGGCGAGCGTCTGGCCGAAGAGCGGCGTGAGCTCGGGCGCGGTGACGAAATCGCTGCCCGAAGCGGGCATCGCGCCGAATTTGCGGCTCGCATTCGCGTAATAGCCGAGCCCGGGCGCATAGAGCGCGAGCGCCATGAAGCGGTCGAACGAAATCCAGCCGCCCGCGCGGTCGATGGCGGCGTCGATAATTCGGGTGACGGAGCCGCGCGCGCTGGCGAGTTCTTTTGGCTGCGCCGCGTCGGCGCCCTCCTTGTTTTTTTCATCGATCATTCGTTCAATCTAGCAGCATGAACACCGCCGCTTCGGGCGCTCGAAAATCCGCCGCCTCTCGTACCGTTCTGGTCACCGGCGGCGGAAAACGGCTGGGCGCCGCGATCTGCGAGGCCTTCGCGCGTGGCGGCTGGGAAGTCGCTTGCCAGTACCGTGCGTCCCGAGACGAGGCCGAGGCGTTGTGCGAGCGCCTCTGCGGCGAGGGGCTGCAAGCGCGTGCGATCGAGGGCGACATCGCGAGCGAATCAGGGCGCGAGGCGCTGATCGCCGAAGCAGCGAAAGGCCAGTCGCCGCTGGCGTGCGTGGTCAACAACGCATCGGCATTCGAACCCGACAGCGGCATCGACTTCGCGCCCGACGCGACATTGCGCCAGCTCGGTGTGAACCTGATCGCGCCGCTCTCGCTCGGTCGTCTGTTGGCGAAGCAGGCCGGTGATGGCGATGGCGATGGCGATGGCGATGGCGATGGCGATGCTATCGATCGATCGGTCATTCACATCCTCGACCAGAAGGTGTTCAATCTGAATCCGGATTATTTTTCCTACACCGTCTCCAAGCTCGCGCTCGAGCGCGCGGTGGCCTTGCAGGCGCAGGCATTGGCGCCTGCGCTGCGCGTGTGCGGCGTCGCGCCCGGCCTTCTGTTTGCGAGCGGTCCGCAAGACGAGGCCAATTTTCGGCGTGCGGCCAAGGTCAACTTGCTGCGCCGCCCGATCGCACCGACCGACGTGGCTGCGGCCTGCGTTTTTCTCGCCACCACGGCCAGCGTGACCGGCACGACCCTGTGCGTCGACAACGGCCAGCATCTGGTGCCTCTGGCGCGCGATGTGATGTTCGTCGCCGATGACCTGATGAAAGATTCCGCGCCATGAACACGAACTCGATCCCGGACACTCTGCTGGCCGACTGCCGGCGCTTGTTCCTGCGCAATTACGAGGTCTGGATCAACATCGGCGTGCACGATTTCGAGAAGCGGGCCGAGCAGCGCGTGGTCATCAACGTCGATCTGTATGTGCCGCTCGCCGCGTCGACGCCGAAAGACGACGCGCTCGACGAAGTGGTCGATTACGACTTCATTCGCCGCACTGTCGCCGAGCGCATGAGCCGCGGCCACATCCATCTGCAGGAAACGCTGTGCGACGACCTGTTAGCGGCGATGCTGGCGAACCCGAAAGTCCATGCGGCGCGGGTATCGACCTCCAAACCCGACGTGTATCCGGATTGCGAGGCGGTCGGGGTCGAGGTGTTCAGAAGCAAATGAAGGCAGTGCGCAGGCGAATGGAGCTGAAATGATTGCGGTTTGGAACGATGCAACCCCCGAAAGCGCATCGGAGCCCGCACTGGACTCTGAAAAGCGCCAGCGCGAAACCCACAAGCTCGAAAAGCGCCTGTGCCGCGAAGTGGGCCGCGCGATCACCGACTTCAACATGATCGAGGCCGGCGACCGGGTGATGGTGTGCGTTTCGGGCGGCAAGGACAGTTATGCGCTGCTCGACATATTGCTCAAGCTGCAGGCGCGCGCACCGGTCGAATTCGAGCTGATCGCGGTCAACCTCGACCAGAAGCAACCCGGTTTCCCCGAAGACGTCTTGCCGCGCTACCTGGGCGAACTCGGTGTGAAATTCCACATCGAAAACCAGGACACCTACAGCATTGTCAAGCGCGTGATTCCCGACGGCAAGACGACCTGCGGCCTGTGCAGCCGCCTGCGCCGCGCAATTTTGTACCGCGTCGCCACCGAATTCGGCGCGACCAAGATCGCGCTTGGCCATCACCGCGACGACATCCTGCAAACCTTCTTTTTGAACCTGTTTTTTGCGGGCAAGTTGAAGGGCATGCCGCCCAAGCTGGTCAGCGACGATGGTCGGCATGTGGTGATCCGACCGCTCGCCAGCGTGGCCGAAAAAGACCTGGTTCGCTGGGCCGCGCATCGGCAATTCCCGATCATTCCGTGCACCTTGTGCGGCAGCCAGCCCAATCTGCAGCGCCAGCAAATCGCCGGGATGCTGCGCGAGTGGGAGCGCAAGCACCCCGGAAGGGTCGAAACCATGTTCAACGCGCTGCAGAACGTGGTGCCGTCGCATCTCATGGACAAGTCGCTCTTCGGCTTTGGCAACTTGCAAGCGACGGGGGTGGCCGCTGCCGACGGCGACCTGGCATTCGATGCGCCTGCGCTGCCCGTACTTCCCGCGATGGCGTCGGTGGCGGGTGGTTTTGACTTGCAGACATTGATGCCGCTGGACCGGCGCTGACCGCGAGATTTAAGAGAAAAGTGCCTGAAACGCTTATGGGACTTGCGCAGACAGCTCTTATTTTTATGGCGTTCAACAATCTTTCGTTAAGCGCTGACGGCAGTCGGGCAGGCGGTACTTCCCGGCTCATCATGGAAAGCGCGCGCCCTTGATGGAAGCGACCCGCCTCATCGCAGTGCGACACGGCGAAACCGCCTGGAATGCCGACGCGCGCATTCAGGGCCACCGCGATATTCCACTCAATGCGCAGGGCCTGTGGCAGGCCCGGCAACTGGCAGGTGCGCTCGCCGAAGAGCCGGTCGCCGCTATTTATTCGAGCGACCTGTCGCGTGCCTGGCAAACGGCCGAGGCAATCGCCGCGCGGCTCGAACGCCCGATTCACGCAGAACCCCGACTGCGCGAACGCGCTTTTGGTAGCTTCGAAGGCCGTACGTTCCAGGAAATCGAGCGCAGCCAGCCTGAAGATGCCTTGTTGTGGCGTCGCCGCGACCCCTCTTTCGCACCCGGCGGCGGAGAGAATTTGTTGCACTTTCGTGATCGGGTACTTGCGGTCGTTGCCGATATCGCGTCCCGTCACCTGGATGCACTCGTGGTTCTGGTTGCGCACGGCGGCCTGATGGATGTGCTTTATCGCGCCGCGACCGGGCAGGAAATTCAGGCGCCCCGAACGTGGCAATTGGGCAACGCCGCGATCAACCGACTCCTCTGGACGCCGCAAGGGCTCACACTCGTCGGCTGGGGCGATACAGCCCATTTCGAAGGCGCAGCGCGGGACGATCTGGGCGTTTGACGGGCGATTCCACCCCCGGCCGGGCGGCTCTTTCTTGCGGCTGCGTGGCAAGAATTCACAAAACCAACCAAACTGGCGCCATAGGCCAAAAATAACACTTACGTTTGTCACCGTTTGGTATTAGTATCGGATCGCGGTGTACGAAATACGGGTACGAATCCTGTTTAAGTCAAGTCGAATTGGAAACCAATTGCTTCATGGCTCGTTCGCCTGACGTTCGGCTTCCAGGGCTTCTTGTATCGAGTCGTCGAGCGTCCCGAGTTCGAGCCGGCTTCGCGGTCGGTCCGGGCCCGATGTAAGCGAGCGCTTCGGGTTGACTTTCCTGTCGTCGCGAGAGCCATGTAGTACGTTAGTGTTAGACAGTTGGAGGGATTGCCATGGAACGCGGATCGAGCGAGCAAAGCAGCAGCGCTGCGCGCGCCGCGTGCGCGCACAAGCCCGGCACTTCCGCTGCGATGGCTCGGCTGCCCCTGCTGCAGCTTTCCGCGATTCACCCTGTCTCGGCCGCTGCCGGAGGCACTGCGAAAACTGGCGAAAGGCACGTCAATTTCAAGCGCGACGCTGCCTCGGTCGAATCGCTTCGACGCGAGGTTGCGGCGCACGCGATTGCACCGCTCGCATGGCTGACGGCCGCATGGACTGTCGTGCTCGCTCGTCTGTCCGGGCAATCAGAATTCTCTCTGGGCGTCGCAGGCATTGATGGCATTGAAGGCGAAGGCGCGAAATCGCCGCCACTCGCGCTGCAGATTCGCATCGATGACGCGGCACCCGCCATCGATCTGGTCGCTGCGATCGCCCGGCAGTTGACATCCGCAGCCAATGAGCACGCGCTCGCAGAGGCTGCACCGGTCGCTTCGGAAAGACCGCTCTTCAATGCGCTGCTGACGCTTTCGCGTGCAACCTCGACTGCTGCAACCACACCTGACGCCGAGCGCCCGACCTTGCCACCTGGCGTTGCGCTGCATCTGGCGTTCGCCGACGCAGATGCATCGTCATTCGAATTGCGTTACGACACGGACATTTGCGATGCGGACGGCGCAGAACGGATGGCGGCCCATGTCGCAGTCGCTTTGGCCGGGCTCGTCGCCCACCCCGATCAGCCGGTCGGGGCACTGCCGTTGTTGAGCGGCGCACAGCGCGATCGCTTGCTGATCGACTTCAACGCGACTGCGGTTGCGCTGCCGAGCGGCCAGATGGAGGCGAAAAAGAATGCGCTGATCCAACAGCCTTTCGAAGCGCAAGCCGCCGCAACCCCCGACGCGCCCGCCCTGTTTGCGGACGGGCAAACGCTCGGCTACGCCGAACTGAATGCCCGTGCCAATCAGCTTGCGCATCGTTTGCTGGCGCTCGGCGTCGCGCCGAACGACCGGGTCGCGATTTGCCTCGAGCGCAGCGCCGACATGGTCGTTGCGCTGCTCGGCGTGCTCAAGGCGGGCGGCGCTTATGTGCCGCTCGACCCGGGCTATCCGGTCGAACGACTGGCTTTCATGCTCGCCGATGCCAAACCGGCTGCGCTTTTGACCCATTCGAGCTTGATAAAGCAGTTGTCTACGACCGGCACTGCAAGCGTTCCGACCATCGCGACCGACAACGACCCGAGCCTCGCCCAGCAGCCTGCGACCAATCCCGACCCGGCCGCACTGGCCATCACGGCGGACCACAGCGCCTATGTCATCTACACCTCGGGCTCGACCGGCCAGCCCAAGGGCGCGACTGTTTTTCACCGCGGCCTGGTGAATCTCTTGCACTGGTATGCGAACGACTACGATTTCGATTCGCACGACCGGGTGCTGGTGGTCAGTTCGTTCAGCTTCGATCTGACGCAGAAAAATCTCTTCGTCTGCCTCTTCACCGGCGGCGAACTCCATCTGGCTGCGCCGCAGTTCGATCCGGCCGCGATCGTGGCGACCATCGCCGAGCGCGGCATCACGACACTCAATCTCACGCCGAGCGCGTTTTACGCGCTGGTCGACGAAGCCGCGCGCCGGCCAGGCGCATTGGCGAGCCTGCGCCGCGTGTTTCTCGGCGGCGAGCCGATCAGCGTGCCGCGGCTGGCCGCGCTGGGCGCCTCCTATCCGAAGCTCGAGATCATCAACAGCTACGGCCCGACCGAATGCACCGACGTGGTGGCCGCCTATCGCCTGCCGCGCGAATCGGGCGAAGCGGGCGCGACATACCTCTACACGACGCCGCCGATCGGCCGGCCGATCTGCAACACGCAGTTGTATGTGCTGGATGCGCGATTGCAGCCGGTTCCGATCGGCGCCATCGGCGAAATCTACATCGGCGGCGCGGGCGTTGGCGGGGGCTACCTCGATCGGCCCGAACTCACGGCAAAACGCTTCATTGCCGATCCGTTCGCGTCGCAAGAAGGTTCAGCCACTCGCGCACGGCTGTACAAGACCGGCGATCTCGGCCGCTGGCGCGCCGATGGCTTGCTCGACTATCTGGGCCGCAACGACTTCCAGGTCAAGATCCGCGGCCATCGCATCGAACTCGGCGAAATAGAAAGTCGTCTGGTCGCATGCAACGGGGTTCGCGAAGCCATCGTGATCGCGCGCCCGGACCCGTCCGGCGAAAGTCGCCTTGTCGCCTACGTCATGGCCGACGAAGGCTTCGGGCTCGATACGAACGCGGTGCGCGGCCAGCTTTCCGCGCAACTCGCCGACTACATGGTGCCGGCCCTCTTCGTCGTGCTGCCCGCGTTTCCACTCACGCCGAGCGGCAAGGTCGACCGCAACGCCTTGCCCGATCCCGAGCGCAAGCGCCCCGAACTCGACGTGCCATATCAAAAGCCGATCGGCGAATTCGAGACGGCCATCTGCGCCGCGTTCACCGATGTGCTCGAAATCGACCGGGTCGGCCGCGACGACAATTTCTTCGATCTCGGCGGCAGCTCGCTGCAGGCCGTGCGCGTTCTCACGCTGCTTGCCGACCGCACGGGCCGAACTTTGAGCGCGCCGACCATCTTTGCGCATGCAACACCCGCCGCATTGGCGCGCGCCGCCGACCGCGCGGACGAACCGGCGGCGGATGCGCCGGCGCTGGCACGCGATCAAAAGCCGAACGCGGCAAATGCGCTGAGCGAGCCAATCGCCATCGTCGGAATGGCAGGCCGCTTCCCGGGCGCGCAAACCGTCGAAGCGCTGTGGCAAAACCTGCTCGCGGGCCACGATGGCATCACCCAGTTCTCGCTCGACATGCTCGATGCTAGCGTGCCCGAATCGGCGCGCCAGGACCCGACCTATGTCCGCGCGCGAGGTGTGATCGACGACGTCGAGTGCTTCGACAACGCTTTCTTCGGCATTTCGGCGCGCGAAGCCGAAATCATGGATCCGCAGCATCGGCTGTTCCTCGAGCTGGCCTGGGAATGCCTTGAGCGCGCCGGCTATGCGCCCGATCGCACCGCGGGTTCTGTCGGCGTGTTTGGCGGCATTTACGGGCCGTCATACCTGCAGCGCAATCTGATGGCGCATCCTGAAGCGATCGAACGCGCCGGCGACTTGCAAGTGCTGCTGTCGAACGACAAAGACTATGCGGTGCTGCGGGTCGCGCACAAGTTGAACCTCAAGGGACCGGCCGTGGCCGTCCATACGTCGTGCTCGACTTCGCTCGTGGCGATTGCACAGGCGGTCGACAACTTGCGGCTCGGGCGTTGCGACATGGCGCTTGCCGGGGGTGTATCGGTCACATCGCCATCGGCGACCGGCTATTTCTACAACGAGGGCTCGATGCTCTCGGCCGATGGCCACACCCGCACCTTCGATGCCGATGCCACCGGCACCATCTTCAACGACGGCGGGGCGCTCGTTTTGCTCAAGCCGCTGTCCACAGCGCTGGCCGAGGGCGACCAGATCTTCGCGGTGATCCGCAGCGTCGCGACCAACAACGACGGCGGCGGCAAGGCCAGCTTCACCGCGCCGAGCGTCGACGGCCAGGCTGCGGTGATCGCCATGGCGCACCGCGAGGCAGGGATCGATGCGCGCAGCATTTCCTACCTTGAAGCACATGGCACAGCGACCCCACTCGGTGATCCGATCGAAGTCGAAGCGCTCACCCGCGCATTTCGCCGTTCGACAACCGACACTGGCTTCTGCCGCATCGGCTCGCTCAAAAGCAACATCGGACACATCGTCGCAGCAGCTGGCGCAGGCAGCGTGATCAAGACCGCGCTCTCGCTGCACCACGAGCAGTTGCCGGCGACGATTCATTTCCGTTCGCCGAATCCGAAAATCGATTTCGCCAACAGCCCGTTCATCGTCAACGCCGGCAAGTCGGCCTGGCCGCGCTGCGGCGAACCGCGCCGCGCAGGCGTGAGCAATTTCGGCGTCGGCGGCACCAACGCGCATGCGGTGCTCGAAGAAGCGCCCCTCGTCGTTCCATCTTCGGCTGCGCAGGGCGTGCAATTGCTGCAACTGTCTGCCCGCACACCCGCCGCGCTCGAAGCGATGGCCGCGAATCTGGCCGATCACCTGGATGCGCAACCCGAACTCAACCTCGCCGACGTCGCGTACACCTTGCAGCACGGGCGCAGTCACTTCGCGCATCGTCTGTGCGTCGTGGGCGATTCGGCCGCAGAGCTTTCGGCGGCTTTGCGCACACCGGGCGCGCCGACCCGCATCGCGCGCAGTCTCGGCGCCGCAGGCGTGCCATGGGTCTGGCTCTTTCCGGGCCAGGGTGCGCAATACGCGGGCATGGGCCGCGAACTCTATGCGCGCGACGACGCCTTTAAAGCCGCAATCGACGAATGCATGCAAGCGCTCGAAGGTGAACTCGAATTCGATCTGCGTGAACGCATGTTCGAAGGCTCCGCCGATGCGTTGACGGCTACCGCGACGACGCAACCGGCGACTTTCTGCCTCGAATACGCGCTGGCCCGAACCTGGCTCGCGCGCGGCGCGCAGCCTGCCGCGTTGATCGGCCACAGCGTCGGCGAGTTCGCTGCAGCCGTGCTCGCTGGCGTGATGTCGCTGGCGGATGCGGCCCGGCTGGTCGCCTTGCGCGGCAAGCTGATGCAGGCTCTACCGGCCGGCAGCATGCTCTCGGTGCGACTTTCGGCCGAGCAGGTTCTCCAAAAACTGCCCGCAGGGCTCTCGCTTGCAGCCGACAACAGCCCGACTGCCACCGTCGTCGCAGGTTCCGAAACCGCCATCGAAGCCTTCGCGCTGCAGCTCGACGCCGACGGCATTGCGACCCGCATCCTGCAGACATCGCACGCGTTTCATTCCGACATGATGGATGGCGCGCTCGCGCCGTTCGAGGCAGCTGTTCGCGCAGTAAAACTCGCCGCGCCGAAGTTGCCGATCGTCTCGACGTTGACGGGCGACTGGATGACCGGGCGCGATGCCACAGACCCGCAATACTGGGCCCGCCACATGCGCGAACCCGTCCGCTTTTCGCCTGCGCTGCGCTGCGCCCAGGCCCGGCACAGCGATGCGGCCTTCCTCGAAATCGGTCCACGCGGCACCTTGGTGTCGCTGGCTCGCCAACACGCCAGCGCCGGAAAGAGCGCGCCGATCGCAGTGACCAGTCTCGGCGACACACCCGATTCCGAAACCCGGCAATGCCTGCTGGCCCAGGGGCATCTGTGGACGCTCGGCGTGGCCCTTCCCGCCGCCAACGCCCATCCCGCCGAAGGCCGTCATCGGGTTCGCTTGCCGACTTATGCCTTCGAGCGCAAGCGCTTCTGGCTTGCGCCGACGCCTGCTACGGCCCAGCGACTGCCAGCCGCTGGGTCGTCGTCAATGTCTGCATCCACTGTCGATCCCGGCGCCGTTCGCGCCGATCTTCCCGCCGCTGCATCGCCCCACTCCCACCTTTCGACCAACGCCAACGCCATGATCACAGCGCCTGCCGCCCCCACAGCTCCCATTCCCGCGCCGTCGACCGACCGACGCCCGCAACTCGCGAACCAGCTTCGCGACTTGTTCGAGGACGTTGCAGGCCTCGATTTGAGTGCCGCTGCGGGCGATACGAACTTCGTCGAAATGGGACTCGATTCTTTGACCCTTACACAAGCGGCGACGCAGGTGAAGAAGCAGTTCAAGGTCAATTTGAGCTTCCGCCAGCTCATGGAGACCTTGCGGACCTTCGACACGTTGGCTGCATTCCTGGACCAGAACCTGGCACCGCAACCAGCCGCCGTGGCATCGATGCCATCGATGCCATCGATGCCGATCGTGACCGCGCAATCGGTCATGCAGCAGCCGCCCTCCCCACAGGCGACGGCGCCGTTGATCGCGCCGCTGATGGCAACGCCAATGGTCGCCCCGATGGCGATCCCGTCGACCGACAGCGGCGATCCACTGATCCGGCAATTGATTGCGCAGCAGATGCAGTTGATGCAGCAGCAGATCGCGCTGCTGGCGGGTGCTGCGACTAACCCGGCCGTGCCGATCGGCCAGCAAGCCGCTGTACAGCTAGCTACCCGACCAATTGCATTGCCGATGACGCAGCTGGCGGTCCAGCCGCCTGCCGCTGCGAGCGTGCCGAATTCACCGGCAACTGAAACCCCGGAAGCCGAAGCGGTCCAGCGCTACGACGTCAAAAAGGCTTTCGGTGCGATCGCCCGCATCCACACCGAACACAGGGAATCGACGCCGCGCCAAAAGGCTCGGCTCGCCTCGTTCATCCGTCGCTATGCCGAACGCACCGCGAAAAGCAAGGCGTTCACGGCCGAGCACCGCAGCCATATGGCCGACCCGCGCGTCGTCAACGGATTCCGTCCGGCGACCAAGGAGATCACCTACCAGATCGTCGTCGAGCGCTCCAAGGGTTCACGGGTCTGGGACATCGACGGCAACGAATATGTCGATGTGCTGAACGGCTTCGGCATGAACATGTTCGGTTGGCAGCCCGACTTCGTGCAGGACGCAGTCAAGCGCCAACTCGACACGGGCTACGAAATCGGGCCGCAGCATCCGCTCGCGGCCGACGTGACCCGCCTGGTCTGCGAACTGACCGGATTCGATCGCGCAGGCCTGTGCAATACCGGCTCTGAAGCCGTGATGGCCGCCATTCGCATTGCGCGCACCGCGACAGGTCGCAGCACGATCGTCACGTTTGCGGGCTCCTATCACGGCACCTTCGACGAGGTGTTGGTGCGCGCTGGCCGAAGCGCCAAAGGCATTCCCGCTGCGCCGGGTGTGATGCGCGGGATGTTCGGCGATATCCGCGTGCTCGATTACGGAACGCCCGAAGCGCTGGAATTCATCCGCGCCAATGCCGACGATCTGGCAGCGGTGCTGGTCGAGCCCGTGCAAAGTCGCCGGCCCGACTTCCAGCCGCGCGAGTTCCTGCAGGAAGTGCGTGACATCACATCGAAGAGCGGCGCGTGCCTGATTTTCGACGAGGTCATCACCGGATTCCGCTCGCACCTTGGCGGCGCCCAGGCGCTGTTCGGCGTCAAGGCCGATCTCGCCAGCTATGGAAAAGTCATCGGCGGCGGGTTCCCGGTCGGCGTGATCGCCGGCAAGCGCGAATTCATGGATGCACTGGACGGCGGCGGCTGGCAGTACGGCGACGATTCGATACCGACCGTCGGTGTGACTTACTTTGCAGGCACCTTCGTGCGCCACCCGCTCGCGCTGGCCGCTGCAAAGGCGTCGCTGGAACATCTGAAAGCTGCCGGCCCCGCGCTTCAGACCCAGTTGAATCTGCACACCGCCGCGCTGGCCGACGAGCTCACCGCGTTTTGCCGTGAAGTCGGCGCGCCATTGGAAGTGCGCTACTTCGCATCGCTTTTCCGCGTGAGCTGGCTCGAAGACCATCCCTTGCAGGATCTGCTGTTCGCCATGATGCGCAGCCGCGGCGTCCACATCCTCGACAACTTCCCCTGCTTCCTGACCACGGCGCATTCGCACGAGGACATTGCCACCATCAAGTCGGCGTTCAAGGAATCGATCGCCGAATTGCAGGAAGCGGATTTTCTTCCGAGCCGGGTCGTCTCCAAGCCCGCGTTCGATGCGGCGAAGCCGCCTGTTCCGAACGCCCGGCTCGGGCGCGATCGCGACGGGCAGCCCGCCTGGTTCGTGCCCGATCCGTCGGCACGCGGCAAATTCATGAAGATCTGATCGATGACCGAAGCAATCCTTGAAATGCGGGCCGAAAGCGATATGACCGAATTCGACCCGTTCGCGGGTGGCTCGATCGAGCGTATCGTGCCAACCACCGAAGCGCAGCGCGAAGTCTGGCTGGGCGATCAACTCTGCGCCGAAGCTTCGCTGGCTTACAACGAATCGATGGTGCTGCGCTTTCAGGGCGCACTCGATGTCGATGCACTTGAATCCGCGATCACCGCTGTGGTCGAGCGGCACCCATCGCTGCGCGCGAGCTTTTTGCCCGACGGTTGCCAGACGCTGATTGGCGACGGCGCATCGTTCGCGTTCGAGACGCGCGACCTCGAAACAGTCGATTTCGCCGGCCGCGCTCGCCTGCTCGACGAAGCGCGCGATGCCATCGTTCGCGCGCCCTTTTCGCTCGAAAACGGCCCCCTGTTCCGCGCTGCGCTCTACCACCTGGGGCCGGATGAACACGTTCTGATGCTGTCGGCGCACCATGCGGTTTGCGATGGCTGGTCCTGGAGCGTCATCAGCGAGGAGCTCGGTCAACTGTATGCAGCGCAGACGAGTGGCGCTTCGGCGCTCGATCCAGCGCCCGATTACGCGGACTACGCTGCCTGGGAAGCCGACGAATCCGCAAATCCGGCAATGCGCGGGCACATCGATTACTGGCTCGCGCAGTTTTCGGGCAGCCATTTGCCCGTGCTCGAACTGCCGCTCGATCACCCGCGCCCTGCGGTGCGCACCTTTGCGTCCAATCGCATCGACCATCGAATCGATGGCGCACTGGTCGCCCATTTGCGCCGTGCCGGACAGGCCGAGGGTGTGAGCCTGTTCGCGACATTGCTCAGCAGCTTCTCGGTGCTTCTGAACCGATTGACTGGACAAGACGATCTGGTGATCGGCATTGCTGCGGCAGGCCAGCTCGCCAGCGACATGCCAGGCCTCGTCGGCCACTGTGTCAACACCCTTCCCCTGCGCGTTGCAGTCGACTCGAAACAGCCTTTTTCAGCGCTGATGCGCCAATCGAGCACGACGGTGCTCGATGCGTTCGATCATCAAAGTTTGACCTACGGCGCCCTGCTCAAGCAGTTGCCGGTCGCGCGCGATCCGAGCCGATTGCCGCTCGTGAGCGTGCTGTTCAACGTCGACCAGGACGCAGCGCCGACCCAAAGCCGATTCCCGGGGCTCGACGTCGTGCAAGAAAGCATTCCGCGTGCATTCGAGAATTTCGAGCTCTTTATCAACATCACGCCGGTTCAGGGCACGATGCAAATCGAGGCTCAATACAACTGCGACCTGTTCGACGCCCAGACGATCCAGCGCTGGCTGGGCCTTTACGAAACATTACTGCGTTCGGTCGCGCGTGATGCGTCGAGTGCGGTCGGCCAGATCGACATCTTGTCCGAAGCCGAACATCGAGCGATCAGTGCGTTGCAGCCCGCAGCGACGGAGCTCGAAGGCGCGCCATTGATGCACGCCGGCTTCGTCGCCCTGGCTGCGGCGAATCCCGAGCGGCCTGCATTGCGCGACGAAACCAATCGTCTCAACTACGGCGAACTCGACAGCCAGTCGAACCAGCTCGCGCATGGCTTGCGCGAGCGCGGCATCGGCCGCGGCCAGCGCGTCGGTCTCTGCCTCGAGCGTGGTAACGAGATGGTTGTTGCCCTGCTGGCCGTGCTCAAGGCGGGCGCCACCTATGTGCCACTCGATCCCGCGTTTCCCCAAGCCCGGCTCGACTACTACGCCGAAGACGCGCAGTTGAGCCTTCTACTGACCACCAGCGCAGTTGCCTCGGCGCCGCGTCGTTGGTGTGAAAACGCCGAAGACGCCTCCAAGCGCGTGCTCGAACTCGACCTCGATCGCACCTGGCGGACCCATGGTGCCAACGCACTTGCACCAGGCAAGCTCGACGCGCGCGCCGAAGATCCGGCCTATGTGATCTACACATCGGGCTCGACTGGCAAACCCAAGGGCGTCTGCGTACCGCATCGCGCGGTGGCCAATTTCATTCAAAGCATGCAGCGCGAACCGGGCTTCGGACCCGATGACCGGCTGGCGGCTGTGACCACGCTGTCGTTCGACATTGCGGTCGCGGAATTGCTGTTGCCGCTCTCTACGGGGGCCGAGGTCGTGCTGGTCGGTCGCGAAGTCGCGATGGATGGCCAGCGCTTCGCCGCCCTGCTTGAAAGCGAATCGATCACGGTGTTGCAGGCAACGCCGGGCATGTGGCGGTTGCTGATCGACGCGGACTGGCGCGCCACCAATGGTTTGCGTGGCTGGATCGGCGGAGAAAGCGTTCCGGCCGAGCTGGCCTCGACGCTGATGGCGCGTGGCGTCGAACTCTGGAATGTCTACGGCCCGACCGAAACCACGGTGTGGTCGACGGTCTGGCGCATGGATCGCGAGGCGATCGCCGAGCGTGGCATGTCGATCGGCCGTCCGATGGCCAACACCGGCGTCTGGATCCTCGATCAGAACTTGCAAACATGCGCGATCGGCGTGCCCGGCGAAATCTGCATCAGCGGCATGGGCGTCACGCTCGGCTACCTCGACCGGCCCGAACTCACCGCGGATCGATTCGTCACGGTGCCCGTCGCCGGCAGCGACCGGCTCGTCTACCGCACCGGCGACCGCGGCCGCTGGCGAAACGATGGTCTGCTTGAACACATGGGCAGGCTCGACTTCCAGGTCAAGGTGCGCGGCTACCGGATTGAACTCGGGGAGATCGAAGCCTGTTGCAGCGAGTCGGCCGGCGTCGCGCGCAGCGTGGTGACCACGCGTGAAGACCAATCCGGCGACGTGCGATTGGTCGCCTATCTCGCGCTCACGCCCGGCGGCGGGTTCGACCAGGCGGCCCTCGAACGGCAGTTGCGCGAACGTCTTCCGCAATACATGCTGCCCCAGCATATCGTCACACTCGAAGCGCTGCCGCAATTGCCCAACGGCAAGATCGACCGGAAGGCGCTGCCTGCGCCCGAGCTGCGGTTTGCACCCGCAGACGAACGACTGGCGCCACGCACCGAGCTCGAGCGCACCGTGCTGGCGATGATGGAGCAGGTGCTTCGCTTGCCGGGCCTCGGTATTCGCGACGATTTTTTCGCGCTCGGTGGCCATTCGCTTCTGGCTGCGCGGCTCGCCACGTTGCTGTCGCGCGAATTCGCGATCAACTTGCCCCTGCGAACGCTGTTCGAATCACCTACCGCCGAAAGCCTTTCGCTCGCGATCGGGCGGCTGCAAGAGAGCGGCACCCAGGCCCGTCAGACAATCAGGCATCTTCCGGGCCAGCGCAACGCGCCACTGACGCCGTCGCAGGAACGTATGCGCTTCCTCGAAGAAATGCATCCGGGCCGGTCGGTCTACAACGCGCCTTCCGCGCATCGGTTGTCGGGTGCGCTCGACGCGATGCATTTCGAGGCGGCACTGCGCGAGATTGTTCAGCGTCAGCCGGCACTGCGTACCCGCATGGGTGTCGACGACGCCACTGGCGAAGCTGTTCAGATCACCGAGGATTCAATCGAATTCGCGTTTCCGCTCGTCGATCTACGCGCACTGCCGCAAGATCAGCGCGAGGCAGAGCTTGCAACGCAAATGCAGGAACTGGCCGACCGACCCTTCGAAATTCATCGCGCTCCGCTTTTTCATGCGGCGCTTTATCGCTTGGCGGACGATGACCACGCATTTGCATTCGTACCGCATCACTTGATCTGGGATGGCTGGTCCTTCGACCTGTTGCAAAACGAGTTGTCGGCCATCTATGGCGCGCTGGAACGCGGTCAGCCGCACGGTCTGCCACCGGTTCCCGTCAACCACGGCGACTTCACCCGATGGCAAGCCGACTGGATGCGGCAGAGCCAGTACCAGGCTCAGCTCGATTTCTGGAAGGCGCGTTTTTCGGCAACGCCCACGCCGCGCGCCATGCTCACCGACATGCCGCGCCGCGCCGGAATGAGCGGCAAGGGCGCTGCCGAGTGGATCAGCATCGATTCGCCACTGACCGACGCATTGCGCGCGTTGGCACGCGACGTCGGCGTGACCTTGAGCATGCTGAGCTTTGGCGTCTACGCGATCATGATGAGTCGGGTTATCGACTCGGAATCGATCGTGATCGCCAATCCGGTGCGCGGCCGTGAAGCACCCGAAACCGAGGCGGTGATGGGCTACTTCAACAACGTGCTGCCGCTTGGCTTGCAAGTCGATCCGGCCTTGTCGCTCGGGGACTTCATGCGCTACTTGAAGCGCGAATTTCTCTCGGTGATGGATCACCAGCAGGTTCCATTCGAGCGGCTGGTCGCCGAGCCTGAATTCACCGGACGGGTCAAGGGCGCCGGCATGTACCAGGCGATGTTCTCCTACCAGGATGCGCGCGAACGGCCCAAAAAGCTCGGCAGCTTGGGCGACCGACAGATGCATCTGCTGCAAAGCGGCGCGACCGACGATCTGGGCCTTTGGCTGATGGAAAAGCCCACCGGTCTGGAAGGCGCGCTGGTCTACAACGCCGATCTTTATTTGCGTGAAACCGGCGTGCAGCTGAGAAAGCGCTATCTGGAGCTGTTGAACAAGATAGTCGACGAGCCGCAAGCCAGCGTCGAGACACTCGGTGCAGCAGGCGATTCGCCGAGCGCCGCTTATCTGACCCGGCTGGCTGCCACTTCAAGCAACGCAGCCTCCAATAGCGGCGCTTCTCAATCTGCGATCGCCAGCCCTGCGACGCATGCCCCTCAATCAGCCGCCGGCGCCTTGCCGGCCGTGACCGACGAGCCGGGCGCGCGCAGTGTCCCGTCGTATGTGGTCGCACTGCTGCTGCCCGAGCAAGCGCAACTGGCGCAAGTCTGGGCCAGCGTGATCAATATCGACGTCAACGACATCCGGGCCAGCGACACCTTTTTCGACCTCGGCGGCGACTCGCTGCTCGCGATGCGCGCGATCCAGCAGGCCGAGCAGGTCATGGGCTTCAAAGTCGAGCCGCGCCGCTATGTGTTCGAAACACTGGGCCAACTGGCTTCTGCGTCAGCCGCTGCACCCGCATCGGTTTTTACCGAGGCAGATGGGGGCAGCGAGCCGGTGGTGTCGGTGCCTCGGGCTTCGTTGCTCGGCCGCGTTTTCGGATTCGGGCGCCGGGGTTGAAGCCGATGAACGCGATCACACGGCTCGCGCTGCATTCGGGTGTCGAACTCTGGCAGGTCGACCTCGAAGCGCCGCTTGCGGCCGGGGCAGCGTCGATGCTTTCGCCGGACGAGCAGGCACGCGCCAGTCGATTCAAATTCGAGCGGGACCGCGACCGCTTCGTGGCAGCCCACCTCGCCTTGCGGCAAGTTCTGGCGCTTCATGTCGGCGTCGCGATGCAACGCCTCGAATTCAACACGGGCGCGTGGGGCAAACCGGCGCTTGCCGATCATCCCGCGCTGCCATTCAATCTGAGTCATAGCGGCGGGATCGCTTTGATAGCCGTCGGCACGGCCAACCCGATCGGCGTGGATGTCGAATTGGAGCGGCCAATACCGGATTGGGACGCGCTGGCTTCAGATTATTTCGCCCCGGCAGAGCGCACAGCGCTGGCTGCCTTGCGCGCCAATGCGCGCGACCGCGCGTTCCTCACCTGCTGGACACGCAAAGAGGCTTGCCTGAAAGCGATCGGTCTGGGCCTCAACGTCGCACCCCGGAGCGTCGAGGTCGGTATCTGGCCGATCGCAGCAAGCGTGCGCGTGCCGACGCCTGACGGCACTGCACAAATCGCGATCAACCCGATCGCGCCATCCGATGCGATCGCAGCCGCTATCGGCTCGCTGGCGCAATGGCAGCTCCACGCGCCCATCCGCAGTGGCCGCTCCCGTTCCGCAAGCCCGACGCCTCGTGAAACGGGGGAGATCTACGCATGACGCCTTTCATGTTCGGCCCGGTGTCTCGACGGCTGTTCGGGCTTTTCCACGCGGCCGATGCCGACAAGATCGCAGATACAGCCGTGCTGATCTGCCCGCCGTTCGGGCAAGAAGCATTGCGCGCCCATCGCTTGTTCAAGGTACTGGCCGACCGTCTGGCCCGGCGCGGCATCGCCAGCTTGCGGTTCGACTTCTACGGCGCCGGTGATTCACCCGGCGACGAAAGCGAAGGCGAGCTCGACGGCTGGCAGCGCGACCTGTGCGAAGCACACGAAGAACTTCGCCGCTTGAGTTCCGCCAAACGCGTGGTCTGGATCGGCGCCCGACTCGGCGCCGCCCTGGCGATTCAGGCTGCGGGAACCGGGCGCTGCGACCCGAACCGGCTGGTGCTGTGGGAGCCGATCGTCGATGGAAAGCAGTATTTGCGCTTCCTGCGCGAGGAACATGTCGAGGCGCTGGATGCCTCCTTCTGCATTCCGGACCCGGCGCCGCGTCGCGCACTGGCGCGCGAGCCGGATGCGCTACCGGTCGAGGCACTCGGTGCTGAAGTCTCGCCGCGTCTTGCGCAGCAGCTCGCCGATCTCGGCGTGGCGGCCCTGCCTCTCGGAAAGCAACACGACACGATCGTTCTCGCCAATCCGGAGGATGAATCTGTAATAAATTGGGCTACAAAACAGAAAGAAAGTAACTTTTCGGTTACACTGGAAGCATTCACACACCCTTTGATCTGGACATCCGACCCGCATCCAAACAGCGCCATGGTTCCGGCCGAAGCGCTGCAACGACTCTTGAGGACGATCGATGAATGACTTTGCACAACAACCGGTCATGTTCGGCCCGGCAGCATCGCTCTTGGGCATGGTCACGACGCCGACCGGCCCTCGTCGACTGCCGGTGGCTTGTCTGATGCTCAATATGGGCGCCAATCACCGCGTCGGGCCGCACCGCATCAACGTCAAGCTCGCACACGAGATGGCGCGACACGGCATGGCCAGTCTGCGATTCGATCTGGGCGGCCTCGGCGACAGCGGCTCTTCGGGCAGCTCCGAACACTTTTTGACCCAGGCCGTGCGCGACTTGCAATCGGCGATGGACCTGATCGAGAAAATCCTCGAAATCCGTCAATTCGTCGTGGTGGGGCTCTGCTCGGGCGCGGTCAATGCACTGTCGGTCGCCGTTGCCGATGCGCGCGTGGTGGGAATCTCGATGTTCGACGGGTATGCCTTCCCCGAGCGCCGCTCGCGCTGGGAACGCGCCGTGCGGCGCGCGATCGCTGCACCCACCAATCCGGCTTTCATCGGCAAGGCCCGGCGCTTCGTGCAGCGCCTTCTGGCGACAGCCACGCGCAGTGGCGAGCAAACCGGCACCATCTTTACCGAGAGCCAGACGCCGGAAGCCAAGATGTCGATGTTCCGGCGATCGATGACGCAACTGGCCGATCGCGGCGTTGCGGTTCAGATGCTCTATTCGGGCACCGTGCATGTGCGCGACCGCCATCGCGACCAACTCGGCGTGCTGGCGAGCGATCCGTCCATGCGCAACGTGCGCTACGAACTCAACCCCGACATCGACCATTCGATCACGACGCTCAAGGCACAGCGCTTGTTCGTCGTGCGGCTCACGGGTTGGGCGCTCGAAGTAGCTGCCGAGCGCAAGGCGCCCGCCGATGCCCGCATGCCCGAATTCGGCGCCAGCCCGGTGGTTGTGGCGACCGCCCCGACCGCGATGCGCGCGCCCGGCATCCGCGCGCGGCGCCCGACGGCTTTGGCGCACTGATCGCGGCACGGGCACGCCGTAGCGCCTCCCCCTCCGGCTGCGCCTCCGCCATCTGCGCGGCTTGCCTGCGAGCCGTGCATTCGAGCCGTGCATTCGAGCCGTTTAGGCGCCCCGATCACCATGAGCACTGCTATTATTTTTATAGCTGTCTGCGCGCGCTTGGCGGGCGTTTCGACCACTTTTCGAGATTGCTAATCAAGTATTGATATGTATCGTGCCTGACTTTAGACTGCTGGCATGAACCTCCAATGCCCTAAATGTGTCAGCACCCATCTGGCCAAGAACGGCCGCAGCCGCCATGGACATCAGCGCTACGTGTGCCGCCAGTGCAAGGCCACCTTCGGGGAGGCTGATCATCGGCGGATTGACGAGGCGAAGAAAGAGGATGCGCTTCGCCACTACGCCGAGGGGATTGGCCTGCGCGCGATCGAGCGCCTGGTGGGCGTGAGTCACAACTCGGTGATGAATTGGGTGCGCGAGGAGGTTGCCGGCAAGGCGCTGGCGCGCGTTGATGCGGCAGACATCCAGTTTGTCGAGGCCGACGAGATGTGGAGCGACGAGGGTAAAAAAAACAGCCTCTCTGGCTCTGGTGGGCTGTTGATCGCACTACCCGCAGAGTTCTCGGCTGGACGCTGGGTGATCGTGACACCCGAGCGGCCCGAGCTCTGGGTGCGCAGACTCCTCATGGCCCTGGGCTCACTTACTGCACCGACCACTGGCAGTGCTACGGCTCGATCTTCCCCGCAGCCCAGCACATCCGCAGCAAAGCGCACACACACCACATCGAGAGCATGAACAACCAGCTGCGCTGCTATCTGGCCCACGCGCGGCGAAAGACGCACCGCTACACCAAGCAAGAGCGCGCAGAACATGAGAGATTCCCTGCTGTTTATCTTCCAGCGCAAACTGTCCTGCCCGCTCCAACCGGCCAGCGGCAAGGTCCTTGACAACGAGCGACTCGGGGGTGCGAGGGTATCAATACCTATTTAGCGATCCAGAAAAGTGTCTGAAACGCTTACTGGACGTTCGCAGACAGCTACATTTTTGATAGCAAAACGCAGAACTTTCAGTCGCCCAGCAACTCCCCGATCGACTGCAAATCCTCGACCCGATCGCAGATCGCCTTGACGATCATCAAAATCGGCACACCGAGCAGCAGGCCCCAGAAGCCCCATAACCAGCCGAAGGCCAGCACGGCGACAAAGACCACGACCGGGCCCATGCGGCTCGCGCGGCTGGTGAGCCAGGGCAGGAACAACTGGCCGATGACGAGGTGAATCAGAAACGACGCGGCGGTGACCAGCAGCGCCATGTTGACCTCGCCGAACTGCAAAAAAGCCGCGAGGCCGGTCGTTCCCATGATCGCGACCGACCCCAGATACGGAATGAGATTGAGCACGCCGGCCGCGATCCCCCAGACCACCGCGTTTTCGAGCCCGATCGCCCATAACGCCAGCCCGGTCCCGATGCCGACCAGAACGCTGGCCGCGACCTGCACGGCGAGGTAACGGTGGATCTGGCTTGTGATTTCGTTGAGTACCTTGAGCGTGATCTTTTTCTTTTCGAGCGTGGGCCCCGAAATGGCGACCAGCTTGCGCCGGAAGCTGTCGCCGGAGCCGAGCGCGAAGTAGGTGAGGAACACCACCAGGGTGAGCTGTCCGGCAACGCTGAAAAGGCCGATCGTGCCGGTCCACAAATAGTTGCGCACGTTGAATGGCGGTGGTTCCACGATGACCCGTTGCACACCCGAGCGCCGCACCGGCGCCGGCTGGTTGCCCGCGGCGGCTTTTTCGAGCGTCGCCGCCGCATCCTGCACCTGCTCGATCGTGCTGGGCCCGCTCTTCTGGTTCAGCATCGTGCGGCGCAGCTTTTGCGCCGCCAGCGGCAGCGTGTTGATCATGGCCACCGCACGGTCGCCGAACGAATAAACCGCCCCGCCGGTCGCACCGCCGATTGCGAGAAGGATCAGGCCGGCGCCGACCCAGCGCGACAGCTTGAGCCGCTCCAGCGCATCGACCAGAGGCGCCAATGCATAGGTGAGCAGCACGCTGAGCATCAGCGGGATAAACACGTCAGACGCCCATTTCAGCGTGAAGACAACCGCCAGCAACGCAATGATCGCAAGCGATGTGCTGCGAACGTCGATCGGTGGCTCCTTGACGACCGTGGTCGGCTCGTCGATGCCCAGCGGATCCGGGTCGTCGTCGGGCGCGGCCGCCGAAGCGAGCGCAGGTCGCGCATCGGGCGCACCAGTCGAATCGGGCATGCCCGTTCGGTCGTCAGCCAGCGGGGCGACCGGCGAATTGGTCGGTGAATCGGCCGGTGAATCTGCGACCAACGCACCATCGGATGCAATTGCGGTATTCATGTTGCGGACTTGGAAAAGCGGCAGAGGAACGCCGGTCACTCGATGCGTTCAGTACCGATTAAACGCCGGCCTTCGGACTTACGGACGTAGGAATCATCCGCTCGACGCCGAAAACACCCGTTCAGCTGCTTCTACTCGGGGTTTCGCGCAATGCTTCACGAACCGCGGGGAGCTGGCGTCGCGAGACCACGATCGGCTCGGGAATACCGGCGATCCGAACCGCCCAGCCCTCGGTATCTTCGCCGTCGTCGTACTTGTCGAGCGCGCGGATCGCGGCCCGCGCGACCAGCGCATTGCGATGCACCCGCACGAAGCGCCGCGAATAGCGCTCCTCGAAATCGCCGAGCGTGCCGTCCAGAATGTGGCTGCGATCGGCGGTGCGCACGGTGATGTATTTGAGTTCCGATTTCAGATAGAGCACCTGCGACAGCGGAATCCGCTCGGCCCGGCCGCGATCCTGGATGAGCAGGGTTTCGCCGAGCGGCTCGCCCGCTGCCGATGCCAGCGCAGAGGCCGCCGCGCGACGCTCGCGCAACCAGCGCGCGGCCTTTTGTACCGCTTGCTGCAAGCGCTCTGCCCGCACCGGCTTGGTCAGGTAATCGACCGCATCGAGTTCGAAAGCCGTCACCGCATGATTGGCATGCGCGGTCACGAACACCACGGCCGGCGCGTCGGCGCGCCCGCGCAGGGTCCGGGCGATCGACATTCCGTCGTCGCCCGGCATGTGGATGTCGAGCAGCACCAGATCGAACCGCCCATCGGCCAGCAGCGCATGGGCTTCGAGCGCTTGCGAGGCTTCACCCGCCGCAATCGCCGCAGGCGCACGGCAGAGCCCGAGCAAGGTTCGAAGGCGCGAGCGCGCGAGCGCCTCGTCGTCGACGATCAGGGTGCGCAACGGCGCAGTCGCGTCGAGTGCATCGGATGCGCTTGCCGTGTCGTCGGCGCTCATGTCGATTTCTTCGCCGGAATATCGATCCGAACCCGGTAATGTCCGTCGACGATGCCGGCGCGAAACTGGCTTTCGATGTCGTGCAGCAGCCGCAGCCTGTCGCGCACGTTATCGAGCGCAATGCCGTGGCCGCGCGGCAACGGCTGATCGGCCCACAAAAGCGGTGGCAGGCTGTTCACGACTTCGATCACCACCTTGTCGCCGCGCCGCTCGGTGCGGATGCGAATGCTCGCCCCCTCGGGGCTCGGCTCGACGCCGTGCTTGATCGCGTTTTCGACCAGCGGTTGCAGCAGCAACGGCGGCAGCCGCGCCGTGCTCGCGTCTTCATCGATCGCCCATCGAACGCGCAGCCGGTCGCCGAAGCGCACCTGTTCGATCGCGAGGTAGCGCTCGGCCAACGCCACCTCGTCGGCCAGCGTGACCGAATCGCGCGGGTCGGCCAGGGCTTCCCGAAACAGCTCGCTCAGGTCTTCGAGCATCGTCTCGGCGCGCGCCGGGTCGTCGCGCACCAACGCAATCGCGCTGTTGAGTGTGTTGAACAAAAAGTGCGGGCGAATGCGGGCCTGCAATTCCTCGATGCGCGCGGCCATCGCGGCGGGCGCCTGACTGCGCGCGCGCAGCACGAGCATGCTGGTGACCAGCGCCGCGAACAAGGCGCCGGCCAGCGCACTCGCGAGCCAGGGCGGGTTCTCGAGCACCCCGGTCAACAGGAGCACGCCGCAACCGTAGAGCGCTGCGACTGCACCCAGCACGGTGCTGGCGCCCCACTGGACCGCGTTCGAGCGGGGCGCCATCCACTTGCGCCAGCCACAGGTCGCCACCAGCCACAACAGGGTCGCCGGCAGCGCGCCGCCGGTCACAGTGGCGGTGAGGGTGAACCATTCGAGCGGCGCGCGCGCGACGAACAAGGTGGCAACCGCGATCACGGCTTCGACCAGCAGCACGGTGCGCAACACCACGCCCACGCTGCAGGCGTCGACCAGCGCGGCAGCCGGCGGGCGAGCCGGGCTCCGCTCCGCCGCGCCGCCGCGCAACCGGGCGCCCGTGATCGGGCCCAGCCCTTCTCGCGAAGGTGCCGACGGCGCCGCTGACGGCGCCGCTGACGGCGCTGGTGAAGGCGCTGGTGAGGGCGCCGATAAGATCGGGCTGTTGCGCGGGCTGACCATGGCTGTGCGGCTGATTATCGCTACGGCTCCTCGCCACCGACTTGCTCATGACCTCCAACCAACTCGACAAGAAATCCGAAGCCTGGTCGGCATTGTTCTCCGAGCCGATGAGCGCATTGGTTCAGCGCTACACCGCGAGCGTCGGATTCGACCAGCGGCTCTGGCGCGCAGACATCGAAGGCTCTCTGGCCCATGCAGGCATGCTCGCCGCGCAAGGCATCCTCGAGCCGGCCGACCATGCGGAAATCTTGCGTGGGCTGGCACAGGTGCGCGACGAAATCACGCAAGGCGGGTTCGACTGGAAGCTCGAACTCGAAGATGTTCATCTGAACATCGAAGCCCGCTTGACCCAGCTGGTCGGCGATGCCGGCAAGCGCCTGCACACCGGCCGCAGCCGCAATGACCAGGTCGCAACCGACGTCCGGCTGTGGCTGCGCGGCGAGATCGATGCGATCGGGGTGCTGCTGATCGCGCTGCAGACCGCGCTGGTCGATCTGGCTGAGAAGAACGCCGATGTGATCCTGCCCGGCTTCACCCATCTGCAGGTCGCGCAGCCGGTGAGCTTCGGCCACCACATGCTGGCTTACGTGGAAATGTTCGCGCGCGATGCCGAGCGCATGAAAGACGTGCGGCGGCGCGTCAACTGCCTGCCGCTCGGTGCCGCGGCACTGGCGGGTACCAGCTATCGGCTCGACCGCGAAGCGGTCGCGCGCACGCTCGGCATGGTCGATGAGAACGGCGCGCCGTGCATCTGCCAGAACAGCCTCGACGCGGTGAGCGACCGCGACTTCGCGATCGAATTTTCGGCCGCCGCCACGATCGCGATGGTCCATGTGAGCCGCCTGTCCGAAGAACTGGTGCTGTGGATGAGCCAGAGCTTCGGCTTCATCGACCTTGCCGACCGCTTTTGCACCGGCTCGTCGATCATGCCGCAGAAGAAAAACCCCGACGTGCCCGAACTCGCGCGCGGCAAGACCGGCCGCGTGGTCGGCCATCTGATGGGCCTCATCACGCTCATGAAAGGCCAGCCGCTGGCCTACAACAAGGACAACCAGGAAGACAAGGAGCCGCTGTTCGATACCGTCGATACGCTCACCGACACACTTCGGATTTTTTCGGAGTTGATTGCAGGCATCACCGTCAAGCCCGAGGCGATGGAGCGTGCGGCATTGCGCGGCTATGCGACCGCGACCGATCTGGCGGACTATCTGGTCAAGAAAGGCTTGCCATTTCGCGATGCGCACGAAACCGTTGCGCATGCCGTCAAGGCCGCGATGGCGCATAAGGTCGATCTGTCGGAGCTGCCGCTTTCGGTGCTGCAACAGTTCAATCCGCAGATCGAAAAAGACGTCTACGCGGTGCTCACGTTGCGCGGCTCGCTCGAAGCCCGCGACATGCCCGGCGGCACGGCGCCGACCCAGGTTCGCGGACAAATTGCACGCCATCGCGCGCGATTGCGCTAGCCGGCCAGGGGCGGCGCAGGTCATTGCTCGAATCGTGGATTTAAATGAAAAGTGCCTGAAATACCCAGTGGACGTGCGCAGACAGCTATTTTTTTTATAGCAATGTAGCTTTTTGATCGTGCTTTCAGACCGCAGTGTGTTGAATCCGCCACGCAGGGTTTCGCGTATCGAAACCATGCGCTTCATTGCTTCACAATCGGCCGATGAATTCTCCGAGCCAGGATGCCGAGCTCATTGCGTTGCTCGATCGCGTGGGCCGGCGCGACGAGATCGCGCTGCGGCTTCTGTACGACCGCACCTCTTCCAAACTCTTCGGCCTCGCGATGCGCGTCGTGCGCAACAAGGACTGGGCCGAAGACGTGCTGCAGGAAGCGTTCATCACGATCTGGCGCGTTGCTGTCGACTACCGTACCGCGTTGAGTCCACCGATGGCCTGGATGGGGCTCATCGTGCGCAGTCGCGGGCTCGATCTGCTGCGTCGGCGCACCGCCGACCGGGCCCAGCTGACCCAGGAATACGACGAGGAGACCGGCGATGTCCGCGAATCGGAGTTGCCCGACCCGCTCGACACCGCCGATGCCAGCGAGCAGGCGCTTGCCTTGCACAACTGCCTGCGCCAGCTCGAGGGGCGCCAGCGCGAGGTCGTGAGCCTGGCCTACCTGCGCGAATTGAGCCACAGCGAATTGGCCCAGGAGTTGCGCTTGCCGCTCGGCACCGTCAAAACCTGGATTCGGCGCGGACTCGAAAAGCTGCGTGTTTGCATGAATCAGTTCGCCTGACCCTGGCCCGAATGCCGAGCGCTCGATGAATATCGCGTCCAACCCCACTTTGCTCGAGCTGCTCGCCGCGAGTCATGCGCTCGGCATCTTGCGCGGCGGCGCGCGGCGCCGGTTCGAGCGACTGGCGCGCGAGCAGCCGGCCATCCGCGGCGCAGCGCTCAACTGGCAAGGCCGGCTCGCCAGCCTGACCGAATTGCAAACGCCGGTCGTCCCCGATCCGGCGGTCTGGATCCGGATCCGCAACATGATCGAGGCCGAACAGGCGTTGCAAGCGCGAAAAGGCGCGTCCTCGCCAACCACGAACGACGCGGAAAAAAGCGGCACCAACGGCGGCTGGTTCTCGAAACTCTGGCTCTGGCGCGGCACCACCGCGATCGGTGCGCTGGCGACCGTTGCCGCCGTGGCGGTCAGCTTCGCGCTGAAGTCCGAGCTCGACACGGCGCCGGCCATTCAATACGTCGCGGTGCTGGCCGACGACAAGGCCCAGCCCTCGATCCTGGTCACCTTCGATCCGAAGAACAAACAACTCGTGATGCAGCGGATCGGTGACCAGGCCGGCCATCAGGCTGACAAGTCGCTCGAACTGTGGGCGCTGCCACCGGGCGGCGCGCCACGCCCGCTCGGCACGCTGGATTCCGGCCGCGGCGTCACGCTCACCGCGTCGAGTTCGGAAGTCACCGCGCCCGCGCTCGCGATTTCGCTCGAGCCGAAGGGCGGCGCGCCCAAGGGCAGCGGTCCGACCGGGCCGATTCTGTTCACCGGCCCCTTGATCGAAAAAACGATCTGAAAAAGGGCGTTCACCGATGCGCCGCAAGACTCGCGCCGGGACAAGATGGGGCTCGCCACTGCGCGCATGGGCACTTGCAGCCTTCGCGCAATTCGCGGCGCTCTCAGCGCTCTTGTTGCTTCCATCGTTCGATGCGGCGGCACAGAGCGTTGCCGGCGCACGCGCCGGCGAGGTGCATCCGGCCGATACGCCCACGACGAGCGTACCGGCCCCATCGACCGGGGCACCATCGACCGGCGCAGCGATCAATCCGGCATTCGCCGCCGCCCGAACACGTTGGCAAAAGGTACTCGCGGCCTTCGCGGCCGCCGACCAGGCACAGCCGCCAAGGCGCGGTGGCGTGCTTTTCGTCGGCAGTTCAAGCCTGCGTTTGTGGAGCGGCATCCGGGATGATTTTCCGCGCTTGCCGGGCTTGATCAACCGCGGCTTCGGCGGCTCCACGTTGTGGGAATGCAGCTTCTTCGTGCGCGAATGGGCAGAGCGTTATCGCCCGCGTCAGGTGGTCGTCTACGCCGGCGACAACGATCTGGCCCAGGGGCGCACTCCGCAGCAGGTGCTGGAAAGTTTCGACGGCTTCACACGCGCGGTGCGCTCGGCGCTGCCGGCCGCCCGGATCAGTTTCATCTCGATCAAGCCGAGCCCGGCGCGCGAGCGCTTGCTGCCGCAAATCCGCCGCGCCAACTTGCTGGTTGCGGCCTGGACCCATGTGGTGCCGAACACCGAATTCATCGATGTTTTTACGCCGATGCTCGACGATGAGGGGCGCCCGCGCGCCGAATTGTTCCGGCCCGACCGATTGCATCTGAATCAGGACGGTTATCGCTTGTGGCATGCCGTGATCGCTCCGTATGTTCCGGAAGCCGGCGCGGCGCTGGCTGAGGCAGCAAAACAAGTGCCGGGCGGGCCCACACACCAAAGCAGACCTTAAAGCCGCGCGATCTCGGTATCGCGCATCTTTTTTCGATGCGGCCGCTGACTGAAGCGTGCGACCGCTTGCAGAAAAGCGAAGACGACAGCCAGCAGCAGCAGGTCGCCCCACCAGGGACGCGCGAGCGACGATTCGCCGAACCAGGTCAAAGTTAGGAGCACCGCAACCAGATGCGCGCAAAAAACCGGAAGCGACGCCGCACCCATGATTTCGAGCCAATGCATTCGCGGCAGCCAGCGCGCGAATGCAGGCCCGAAACGCACGGCGACGATACCGAGCGCAATCAGGTTGACCAGGCGCAACGGACCCAGCTGCCATTTGTCGAACAGCCAGTTCAGCGCACTCGCATCGCCGAACGGCACCTGCCCGAACGGCCCCGCGTGCCGCCAGATCACGCCGGCGAGCGCGAGCACCGATGCTAGCGCCAATATACCGCCCGGAAAACGCAGCGGTTTCGCGTCGGGCATGGCGCGGCCGGCACCGATGCATAACCCGGCGATCCAGAGCAATTGCCAGCTGAAGGTGTCGAAAGAGCCCATCTCGCGGTAGGGCACCGACAAGCCTGTCAGATCGACGGCGGCGGCGTAGATCCATCGGCTCAGGCCGAATTGGGACAAGACCCACAACGCAATGCTCGCGGCCATCACGCCGCGCCAGCCACGTTGCAACGCAAAGGTCAATACCCAGGGGCTCGCCAGCATGAACAACACGTAGATCGGCAGGATGTCGAGCAACGGCGGCTCGTAGATCAACGCGAGCCCGGCCCAGACCGCCGTCTTCGGTTGTGCCAGGTAGTAGGACATGAGGTTCTTCACCGCCGGCTGGTCGATTTTGAGGCCGACCCACGCGATGATCGTGAAGAGGAACACCAGCACCCCCGCCTGGCAGAGGTATATCTTCAACGCCCGTTTGAGGAACGCGCGCTGCATCGAACCGGTGCCGTTGCGCGCCGCGAGCCTGGTGTAGACCAGGCCACCCATGTAGGCCGACAAGAGAACGAAGCCCTCAGCCGCCGAAACGAATCCGAAGGGCTGGCCGAGCGGCAATGCGAACCGGGTCGGCAGGTGCGTCACGGTGATGAGCACCAGCATCAGCCCGCGCAGGGCGTCGATTTCCCACTGGCGCTTCGTCATCCGGGGATCGCGCGCAACTACCTGCGCGGCTGCCGGCGAGTGACTCATACGACCTTGTCGGAAGCCAGCGCGCACACCATCGCATCGCACTCGATCTGCAAGGTCGGATGGTGAATGCCGAAGCGCTGTTTCAATTGGGCGCAGGCATCTTGCAAAAAGGCATCGTCGAGCGTCGCCTCGGGCCGCACCAGATGCGCCGTGAGCGCGACCTCGGTGGTGCTCATCGACCAGATATGGAGATCGTGCAAATGCACCACGCCGGGCAATCCGGCCAGATGCGCTTCGACTTCAGCGCGATCGATGCCGGGCGGAACCGCATCGAGCGACATCACGACCGAGTCGCGCAGCAAGCCCCAGGTGCCCCACACGATCACGGCAGCGATCACCAGGCTGGTCGCCGGATCGAGCCATTGCCAGCCGGTCAGGCGAATCGCGAGCGCGGCCAGCACGACCCCGACCGACACCAGGGCATCGGCCGCCATGTGAAGAAACGCGCCGCGCACGTTGAGATCGCCTTTGCGGCCCGAAGCGAAAAGCCATGCGGTAATCGTGTTGATGACGACACCGATGCCCGCCACGATCATCACCGTGCCGGTCGCAACAGGTTGCGGATCGGCGAAGCGCTGAATCGCGCCGAAAGCGATCGCGCCGACCGCGATCATGAGGAAGACCGCGTTGAAGAGCGCGGCCAGGATCGACGAGCGGCGCAATCCGTAGGTGAACCGTGCTGTCGGACCCCGCTTGGCCAGCACCGCCGCCGTCCACGCGACCGCCAGCCCGAGTACGTCGCTCAGGTTGTGGCCCGCGTCGGCCAGCAGGGCCAGCGAATTGCCGAGAAAGCCGTAGATCGCTTCGATCGCGACGAACGCGACATTCAGGCCGATGCCGATCGCGAACGCGCGCCCGAAGTCGGCCGGAGCGTGGCTGTGGCCGTGTCCGCGCGAAGCGGAATGGCCGTGCGCGTGCGTGGCGCTATGGTCGTGGTGCTGGTCGTGCTTTTCGGACATGACCGCGAGGATGCCAGAAGGGACCGATCGATCCCCGTTCGGCGCCCGCAGCGATCGCATCGGTTTGCTATTGATTACGTAGCTAGCTGCGCACGTCTGACGAGCGTTTCAGGCACTTTATCCTCGAATTTTCACGCATAGCCTGGGCCAGCCTTAGCGCGTTGAGCGGCAGCAACAACGCGTGCAGCAACAACGCCACCGGCCGCAAATCGGCCAGCGCGGCGTAGCCGATGAACAGCAGGTTGCTCGCAATCGCCATCGCCCGGAGCGCGGTCATCGACCGCACCGAAAAAGTGGCCAGCACCAGACCGGCGGCACCATAGCCGAGCAGTTCAATCAGCTGCGCGTCCACTTCGTGCCCGCGAGGTTCGACAATCGATCGGCCACTACGCCAACGGCTGCGGCGGCGGCGCGTGAGAAACGCAATTCCATGATGTCCAGGATGGATCGCAACGCTCGGTGTCGCCGGCGGCGCCGTATGGGTCGCCGGTTTGCGGGTTCGCGATGGATGGTTGGCGGTTGATTCGGATGGCACTGCATAACACCCACCTTAGGGCCGCAGCGGGTCGCGCGCGCCCCCATCCGGGAGGAGCAACGGTCACGCTGCCCCGAATGCGCGAGCGCAGGCGCCGCCGATGGCGCCAAGGCGAAAACACACCCGGCGCATGGCGCTACACGACGTACCGATCCCAATCGCCGTAATGCTCGCTGCTGCGCTTGCCGCGCGGCAGGCTCAACGCGATCACGGCGAGGCCGATCAACACGCCGATCCACGATGCGAAGGTGCTCGCACCAGCGAGCACCCATGGCGCGAGAACCAACCATGCGCCGAAAGCCACATTGACGAAGCGCAAGACGCGCCCGACTTCGGCCATCGCCATCACGGCGAAGGTCACGATCAGCGCGCCGACGAGGTGATCGCTGTTCGCCATCGGCGGCACCGTGTCGAAGAAGACGCGCGTGAACATCAGGAACACGCCGAGCACGGCGCTCGCGACCAGCGTCCACGGCAGGTTGACGCCGCGCACCGCCGACGCGATCGCCGCAGGCAATGGCGCGTCGAAGCCGGCGTGATGGTCCTGCTGCTCGGCCGGCTGCGCGCCGCCCTTGAAGAAGGTGCGCCAGAACGGCTCGCCGCGGCGGTGGCTCTGGACCAGGAACTGGCCCATCGCGACCAGCTCGTCGAGGCTCAATGGAATCATGACGAGCATCGCCACCGCCGTGGCAAGACACAAGGTGCACCAGGTGCCGATCACGATCGGCTGGATGATGATGAAGTAGATGCTGATGACACCGAGCGGCACCACGACGATGCCGAACATCGCGACCATCCAGGGCATCGTGCGCCAGCGCCGGCGGTCGCCCATCACGCCCATGAGCACCTCGAACACATAGGCCACACCGCCGAGGCCCGCATCGGCGATCGGCCAGGCTTTGGACACGTCCGACGTGATGATCGCTTCGGTTCCGTTCTTGCCGACCACGCTTGAAATGCCCGCGAAAAACGGTTCCCAGACGCCGCCGATATGGCCGAGCTGATACGCCGTGAGCGAGCGCGCGATCAAAAAGCCGAAGGCGCCGAGCGCGATGATCGGCAGCCGCTGCAAATAGGTGGACGGCGAATAACTCCAGCCCGGCGGAATATCGGATTTGTCCATCATCCCGGCCATCGCCATGCCCGGCATCATCGGCACCAGAATCGCGAACGCGATCACGAAGGCACCGACGAAGGTGTCGTTGGTGTAGGCCGCGGCGCTCGGCGCCCAGAAGACGAGCGGCGCGAACAAGAGCCAGCAGCCCATCGCCGCATTCGCCCATTGCGCCCATGAAAAGCGCGGCGACAACGAGAGCAAACCGAACAGCATCACCAGCACGCCGCTCACGATGTCGCTGGCACCGAGCCACAGGCTGCGCAGGGCCGGGTCCGCCAGGCCGCGATCGGCCGTGACGCGCAGCACCGCGTCGGTGAAACCCAGGTTGTCGAAGCTGCCGAACGCGAACGGGCTCGCGATCAGCCAGGCGCCGAGCAGGATGTTGAGCCAATGCACCCACAGCATCTGGAAATGACCCTCGCGCATCTGCTGCGCCATGTCGTGATGGTGGGATGAGTGCTCCGCGTGGTTGTCAGCCTTCTTGTTCGCGTTCTGGTCGGCGTGCTGGTCGGCGTTCTTTTCGGCCTGCTTGTCAGTTTCAGGGCCCTCGTCCTGCGCAAGCTGCGCTTCGATTCCTTGCGCGGCGACCCGCGCCGCGTTCAGCTTGTTGGCCTCGTACCAGCCGACCGGGTCGGCTGTGAGCGCCTCGATCATCTTCGGCAGCGTCTTGCGCAGCGAATGCCGCGGGCGCCAATCGATCAGCGCCTTCGCGCGGCTGGTATCGGCCTCGTAGTGGTCGCTCGAAATCGCGACCATGTAGGGCCGGATGAACGGGTCTTCCTCGAGCACCTTGTCCTGCACCCACGCGCCGGTGCTTGCGATCGACTTCGGAATCGAGCGCGTCTCCCAGTCTTCGTCGTGCGCGAGCATGCCGACGCTCTTTTGAATCTCGCCGAAGCTCATCGTGTCGCTTTCGGCCAATAGCAGCGTCGTCTCGGGCGGCAAGTCGGTGCGCCGTTCGACCACGCGCAGCAGCGCATCGGTCAGATCCTGAAGATGCAGATACGGCTGCCCGGCCAGCAAGTCGCCCGGATAGACGTACGCGGTCAAGCGCTTCTCGAAAATCCGAGCGATCTGGTGCGCGAGAAACGTGTTGTGGCAGCGGTCGTCGTACACGCCGGCCGGTCGCAGCAGCACCAGCGGAAAGTCGCCGTGCATCTCGCGCAGTGCCGCTTCGGTGCGGATCTTCGATGCGCGATACGGAAAGCGATCGTCCTGCGGCGAGTCTTCGTCGATCTTGCGGCCGTGCCCCGACGGCGCATGAACCAGCATCGTGCTCACGAAAACGAACTGCTCGACGTTGAATGCCTTCAACGCTTCGAGTAGCCGCTTCGTGCCCTCGACCGTGACCGCGTCGTATTTTGGATTCGGCTCGCCGGTCACATCGAAATACGCCGCGAGGTGAATCACCGACGCGATCTTCGTTCCGTGCGCGACCCGCACCCGCTCGAGCGCCATCGCCACGCTCTGGTCCGACGTGACGTCGATGCAAATGCATTCGGCGGCGACCGGTGGATGGGGCGAGGTCTCGCGGTCGAAGCCGACCAGATCGAAGTCGCCCGCGAATTTTTCGATCACCGCATTGCCGACGAAGCCGCTGCTGCCGGTGACGATGACGACGGGTTTTTGCGTTGGCATGGAAGACTTTCAAAAATCCTGTATGTCGATGGCTTTCGGCCTGCCTGTGGCGGTGACGTCGGGGGCTGAGCCATGGCTCTCGACGATGCGCAGCCACACCTGGCATGACGTCGCAACATGCGAGGCGCTATCAATTAAATAGCTGTCTGCGCACGTCCGCCGGGCGTCTCAGGCACTTTTCTTATAATTTTTCTGAACCGGTGCGGCGATCGATTCGAATCCGATGGGACGCTTTCAACGCTCGTGCTGCTTGCCCGACTTCGCGGCTTCGGCGCCGGCTGACGCGGGCGTCTCGGCGGGTGGAGGAACCGTTGCGGGTGCGGGCGCGGCGGTGACAGCGTCGGAATGCCCGGCACTTCCGGCGGCATCGACTGACGGCTCGGTATGGGGCTCGGTATGGAGCTCGGGATGGGCCTCGGTATGCGGCGCGGCTTCGCCACCGGCTGCGCTGCTCGCGCCCGCCGCGCCAGTCCCGCCGGTCGCCGCAGCACCGTGCGAATGACCGCCGCTCTGCGCAACCATTTCCTTGTACTTGCCCTGGTCGAGCTTCGGCAACTGCTGCACGAAAGCCGCGACGTTCCAGATACTGTCGTCGTCCATGCTCTTGCCCCAGGCCGGCATGCCCGAAGCCTTGATGCCGTGTTTGACGACCCAGAACACTTCCGCAGTTTTGGGTGCTTCTTTGCTGAGGTTCGGCGGTTCGGGATAAAGGCCGCGACTCAGCTCGGTTTCAGCACTGCCCGGTGACAGGTGGCACTGCGCGCACATCGCGGCATAGTTGCCAGCACCCTTCACGAGGCGCGCGTCGTCTTTGATGTCGGGCACGGGAATGCGCAGCGAGCGGGTTTCGATCGATCGATCGACCAGCATGCCGAGCATCGACTTGACGATCGGCGTGTGCGGCACGTCGGCGCCGATCGGATACCAGCCCGACCATACAAATACGGCGAGCGCGATCACCGTTGCAATCAACATCCAGAAAATCGTCTTGATGACGGCCATGATTTTTTCTCCTCGTCAGAACCAGAATCTCACGCCGGCCACGAAGCGCGTCTCGCTCACATCGCTGGCGCTCTCGCGCGCATAGCGCGCCGTGTTGCCGAACTTGCGCGACCAGGTGACGCCGACATAGGGCGCAAATTTGCTTGAGATTTCGTAGCGCAAGCGTAGTCCGAGGCCGATATCGGACAAGCTTGCGCCGATCGCGCGTTCCGGGTCGTTCTTGCCGTACAGGTTAACTTCGGCGCGGGGCTTCAGGATCAGGCGTTGGGTGAGCAGCACGTCGTAGCTCGCGTCGAGGCGAAACGCCGTGCGGCCACTGCCGCCGACATAGCCGGTCGCTTCGAGGTCGAACCAGTACGGCGCCAAACCCTGAACGCCGAACGCCGCCCACGTTCGCGAGGGCCCATCGCCACCCAGGTCGTGTCGAACGCCGGCCTGAAAGCCCCAGTACGGCGCGAACGCACGGTTCCAGAGCGCCTCGGTGCGTGTTGGCCCCAGCTTGCCGCCGGCGGTCCGCTCGCCTTCGGCCTTGAGCCATAACTTGTCGCGGTCGGTGCCGAACCACGCCTGAGCGTCGAACGCGAGCCCGTTTTCGTGCCGGCTGCTGCGCGTGTATTCGAGCTCGTCGACCAGCAACTGGGCATACGGGTCGTTGTCGGCCATGCCCATGCCGGGCATCGGCCCGTGTTCGAGGCCGTCGGCATAGGCATCGGGATCGCGGGCATCGGGCGGTGGCGGGCCGCCCTGCATCGAGCCCATTTCCAAGCCCATCTGCGGGCCCATCTCCATTGGCATGGCCGAATCCTTCGGCTTTTCCATGACCATTCCAGGCATCGCGCCGTCGGTCGCAGGCACCTGACCACCCTGCTTCTGCATGCCGGGCATCTGGCCGTGGTCCATGCCTTTCGTCGACGGCTGCTGCGTCGCCGGCTCGCTTTGCGCAACGCGCAGTCGCTCGCCTTGGCGGAAATGCAGCGGCTTCGAATCGGAAAACTTCTGGCCGTCGAACGACCACATGTAGCGCTCCATGTTGCCGTTCAGGTGCAGCGCGGCATGACCCATCGCCGCATGGTCCATCGATCCGCGCCCCATCGATCCGTGGTTCATGCCGGCCATGTCACCACCCATCGCCATCGAACCCATCATGTCCACCATCGTGAGCCATTGCGGCGCATCCATTGCCGGTACTTCGGCCTGCATGCCGGCGCGCGGCGCGAGGGTGGCGCGCGCATAGCCCATCCGGTCGATCGACTGCGCGAAGACGGTGTAGGCGCGGTCGTCCTTCGGCTCGACGATCACATCGTAGGTTTCGGCGGCGGCGACGCGGAATTCATCGACCGTGACCGGTTCCACATCCTGCCCATCCGCTGCAACCACGGTCATCTTCAGGCCCGGTATGCGCAAGTCGAAGATGCTCTGCGACGAGCCGTTGATGACCCGCAGCCGCACCTTTTCGCCGCGGTTGAAGAGGCCTGTCCAGTTGCCGTCGGGCGAAGCGCCGTTGACCAGGTAGGTGTAGTGATGGCCGGTCACGTCCGACAGATCGGTCGGGCTCATCCGCATCTGGTTCCACATCTTGCGTTTGGCCAATGCCTGCTGCAGCCCCATCGTCGATGCGTCGCGCGCGAAGTCGGTCGCGGTCGGTTCGTTGAAGTTGTAGAAGTCGCTCATCTTCTTCAGGTTGGCCATCACGACTTCGGGGTTGTCGCCGGACCAGTCCGAAAGCATCAGCACATAGTCGCGCTCGGCGTTGAAGCGCTCGCCGCCACGCGGTTCGACCACGATCGGGCCATAGACGCCGGTCTGTTCCTGAAAGCGCGAATGGCTGTGGTACCAGTAGGTGCCGTTTTGCTTGACCTGAAACCGGTAGGTGAAGGTTTCGCCGGGCGCGATGCCCTCGTAGCTCAGGCCCGGCACGCCGTCCATCTCGAATGGCAACAGGATGCCGTGCCAGTGGATCGAGCTTGTTTCGGGCAACTTGTTGGTCACGCGCAAGGTCACGGTATCTCCCTCTCGCCAGCGCAGCACCGGGCCCGGCACCGTGCCGTTGATCGCGGTCGCCATCACGACGCGTCCGAAAAGGCCACCGAAAGTCGTCAATTGCCACGCGCTGGGGCGCGGGTCGAGGCGCGCCCGAATCGCATGCAGCGACGCCACGCAGTTCGGCCGGCCATGACGCTTAGACGATGGGGGACGAACCAGCCGCGCCAAGATGGGCGAGGCATAGCAGGCGGTCTGGGCCGCACGATGCGGCGCGCTGACGACCGGCAGCGCAGGCCAAAGCGCGCAAACCGGAATGGCAGCCGTTTGCGCGCCCGAACAACGCCCGCCACAAGACTTGCAGCAATCGGAGCCGGAATGCTCCGAACCCGACGCGCCGCAGCGCGGCGCGAGGGGCGAAGCGCCTGCGACGCGCCGGCAACGTAACGGCAACACGATCGGCCGATCGCCCTATCGCGTAGGATCGCATTCGCATTTTGCTATAATTTGTATAGCTGTCTGCGCACGCCCAATATGCGTTTCGAGCACTTTTTATTCATAATCAGACCCATACGGCGGCCCTTTCAGACGAGGCTAAGCCACGCGGTGGAAAATACTGGGACTAACGCCTTTCCATTACATCGATGCATCCCCTATGCGCCTGCTCCTTGTCGAAGACGATCCGATGATCGGCGAATCGCTGCTCGACGTGCTGCGGGCCGAGCACTACGCGGTCGACTGGGTGCGCGATGGCGACATGGCCGACACCGCCTTGCGCTCGCACGACTACGACTTGATGCTGCTCGACCTCGGCCTGCCGCGGCGCGACGGGCTCGACGTCTTGCGCAGCCTGCGCGCGCGGCGGGGTAGCGTGCCGGTGCTGGTCGCAACCGCACGCGATGCGATCGAGAACCGGATCGCCGGGCTCGACGCCGGCGCCGACGACTATGTGGTCAAGCCCTACGACACCGCCGAACTGCTGGCCCGCATCCGGGCCTTGATCCGGCGTGGCGCGGGGCATGGGGAGCCGGTGTTTTCGCAGCATGGCGTCGCCTTGAATCCCGCAACCCGCGAGGCGACCTTGAACGGCGAGACGGTTTCGTTGTCTGCCCGCGAGTGGGCCGTGCTCGAGCCGCTGATCGCGCGGCCCGGCGCCGTGCTGTCCCGCAGCCAGCTCGAAGAAAAGCTCTATGGCTGGAAGGACGACATCAGCAGCAACGCGGTCGAGGTGTACGTGCACGGCCTGCGCAAGAAGCTCGGCGCGGGCCTGATCCAGACCGTGCGCGGCCTCGGCTATCTGGTGCCCAAAGAATGAACGATCCGATGGACGCTGGGGCGGACGGGCAACTCGCCGCGCCAAAACCTGTAACGAACCCGGCAGCGAATTCGGCAATTGGTCCGGCAAGCGACCCCGCAGCCAAACCGGCGGCCAGGTCAGCCGCAAAGCAGCCGAAGACCCCTGCGACTGCGATGGGTGCAATTGCGGCGAGCGCCAGTCCGGCAGTCGCCGACGCGCCCGTGCGGGCAACTACGACAACTACGCCAACTGCGGCAAGTCCCGTTACTGCGCCCGTTGGAAGCGCCCCGCCTGCAGCGAAAGCACCCGCCTCACCTGGCGTTCCGGTGGAGCGAATCCATTCCTTGCGGCGACGCCTGCTCGGCTTCGTGCTCGCGTCGATCCTGCTCGCAGCGACCGCGCTCGGCATCGCGACCTACCGCAACGCGCTGCGCGAGGCCGACGCGATGTTCGACCTGCACTTGCAGCAAATGGCGCATTCGCTGCGCGGCGGCATTCCGGCCGGCACGCCCGCCGACAACACGCTCGGCGAGGAAGGTTTCGACATCACGATCCAGATCTGGCGGCCCGACGGCACCCAGGTCTTTCGCTCGGCGCAATCGGTGCTGCCGCCGCGCGCGGTGCTCGGCTTTTCCGACGCCACGGCGGGCGGCAACCGCTACCGCGTCTATTCGCTGGAAACGCCGCTGCAAATCGTGCAGATCGCGCAGGACATGGGCGCGCGCGAGGACCGCGCGCAGGGTCTGGCGCTGCGCGCGATTTTGCCGATGGCGCTGATGGCACCGCTTTTGATGCTCGCGGTGGGCTTGATCATCACGCGCTCGCTGGCGCCGGTCGAACGGATGCGCAGGCAAGTCGCGACCCGCGCCGACGATGATTTGTCGCCGCTGCCCGAGGCCGGACTGCCGATCGAAGTGCGGCCGTTGGTACAGGAACTCAACGGCTTGTTCCGGCGCGTCGATTCGGCATTCGCGGCGCAAAAGAACTTCGTCGCCGACGCCGCGCACGAATTGCGCTCACCGCTCACCGCCCTGCGGCTCCAGGCCGAGGCGCTGCAACGGGCAGCGACCGAAACCGATCGCGACACCGCCATCGTGCGCCTGCAGCAAGGCATCGAGCGGGCGATCAGGCTGGTCGCACAGATGCTGGTGCTCGCGCGGCAAGAAGCTTCGCCCAAGCCGAATATGCCGCCGGGCGACGGGCCGGAAGCAATGGACGAGGTCATCGATGTGAGCGCGCCGCCCGACCGGGTCGAAGCGGTCAACGCTATGGCGATGGCCGACGAAGCAGCGCCGGTCGATGTGGACGCCGTGGTACGCGAGGTGATCGAGGCCGCGTTGCCGCAAGCCAATGCGCGGCGAATCGATCTGGGGCTGGTTGCCAGCACGCCGCTGATGGTTCAGGGCCAGGCCGCAGCCCTGCAAATCCTGTTCGGCAACCTGATCGACAACGCCATCAAATACACACCCGAGGGCGGCCAGGTCGATGTGACGGTTGCGTTGACTGGCGGCCATCCGACCGTGCTGCTCGAAGACAGCGGCCCCGGCATGGCACCGGCGGCGCGCGCCCGCGCATTCGATCGCTTCTTCCGGGCCGGCGAAGGCGATGCCGGCGGCAGCGGTCTGGGTCTGTCGATCGTCGCCACCGTGGCCGAGCGGCATGGCGCGAGCGTGCAACTCGGCTCGTCGGAACGGCTCGGCGGGTTGCAGGTCGAAGTGCGGTTTCCCCGCAGCGCTTAAGCGCGCTTAAGCGCGTTTCAGCGCGGTTCAGCGCGGTCAAACCCGGTCAGTGGCGGTTCAACCCGGTTAAGCCCGGCCTAAGACAGCCGCCGCAATATCGGTTGCATTCCATCCACTTAAGGAGTCGACCGATGCCATCCCAATCCCTCAAACCCAGCCGGCTGCTGCTCGCACTCGTGACCGCCGGCATCGTCGGCGGCGCGAGCGTCACTGCGTTCGAGCACATTCCGGCCGCGCATGCCGAAAACGCGCCGACGGCCGTGACCACCACCGGCGTGCCGATCGCCCTTCCCGATTTCGCGGCGATTGCCAAACGCGAAGGCGCCGCGGTCGTCAACATCACCGTGGTCGGCGAAGCCAAGGCCAGCAACACCGGCATGGACATGCAGGGAGACGATCCGTTCGGCGAGTTCTTCCGCCGCTTCCAGGGCCCGAACGGAGAGCAGTTCGGCGGGCGCTCTGGCGGCAATCGGATGCGCCCGCATCCGCGCACGACGCGCGGCGAAGGCTCGGGCTTCATCGTGAGTGCCGACGGCATCGTGATGACCAATGCGCACGTGGTCAAAGACGCGAAGGAAGTCACCGTCAAGCTCACCGACCGGCGCGAATTGCGCGCCAAGGTGCTGGGCGCCGATCCGAAGACCGACATCGCGGTGCTCAAGATCGATGCCACGAACCTGCCGGTGGTCGCGATCGGCGACAGCAAATCGCTGCAACCCGGCCAATGGGTGATGGCGATGGGCTCGCCGTTCGGCTTCGAGAACACGGTGACGGCCGGCGTCGTGAGCGCCACTGGTCGGTCGCTGCCAGACGACAGCGCGGTGCCGTTCATCCAGACCGATGTGCCGGTGAATCCCGGCAATTCGGGCGGACCGCTGTTCAACACCCAGGGCCAGGTGGTCGGCGTCAACTCGCAGATCTACAGCCGCACCGGCGGCTACCAGGGCGTGTCTTTCTCGATCCCGATCGACCTGGCGACCAAAATCAAGGACCAGATCGTGAAGACCGGCAAGGTCGAGCACGCGCGGCTCGGCGTGGTGGTGCAGGAAGTCAATCAGCAGCTCGCCGATTCGTTCAAGTTGCCGAGTCCCGAAGGTGCTTTGGTCGCGAGCGTCGAAAAAGGCGGCCCGGCCGACAAGGCAGGTCTTGCGACCGGCGACGTGATTCGCAAGGTCGACGGCAAGCCGATCGTCTCGTCGGGTGATTTGCCGGCGGCGATCGCGCTCTCGACACCGGGCGAGAAACTCCAGCTCGAGGTCTGGCGCAAGGGCAGCAACGAGCAGCTCAGCGCCACGCTCGGCAGCTGGAAAGACAAGTCGGCGCAACTCGCCAGCAACGGCGATACGAGCGGCAAAGACAAGCTGGGCCTCGCGTTGCGCCCGCTGCAGCCCGATGAAAAAAGCGAGTCGGGCGTCGAGAGCGGCCTTTTGATCGAAGACGCGCGCGGTCCGGCCGCGATGGCCGGCATCCAGCAGGGCGACGTGCTGCTGGCGGTGAACGGAACGCCGGTCACGAGCATCGCCCAGGTGCGATCGGTACTCGGCAAGTCCGACAAGTCGGTCGCGCTGCTGGTGCAACGCGGCGAAGAGAAAATCTTCGTTCCGGTGAGGATCGGCTGATCTCTCTGATCTGTTGCTCTGTTCTTGCAGAAAACGCGGCTTCGGGCCGCGTTTTTTTTTGGCTCGCCCTCCGCCGCGCGAAGCGACGTCGGCGCGCCAATTCGTACGATTTGAAACATGCGCTACGCTTCCGCCCGACAGGAGGACTCCCGTGCGCATCGATCTTGCCAGCCGCTTCGCCGCCGCCGCCTTCGCCCTGACGGCGTTCACGGCCCAAGCCCTCGAAATCACGCGCCTGACCCCACAAGGCGAAGTCGCGCAGGTGCGGCAAGTGGTCGCGGTATTCGACCAAGCTGCCGTGCGCTTCGGCGATCCGCGCGCGCCGGCACCACTCGAGGTCAGCTGCAGCGACGCCGAAGCAGGCAATGGCGGCGGCCGCTGGACCAGTGCAAAGCAATGGGTCTGGGATTTCGCGCGCGATCTGCCGCCGGGCATGCGCTGTACAGCCAGCGTGGTTGCAGGGTTCAAATCTGCCTCCGGCGCAGCGCTGACGGGCGCAGCCAGCTATCAATTCAATAGCGGGGGTCCGTTCGTCAAACGGATCGAACCCGAATATGGCGACATCGAGGAAAAGCAGGTCTTCCTGCTCGAACTGACCGGCGCCGCGACCGAGGCCAGCTTGCTCGCGCATGTGGGTTGTGTGGCCAAAGGCATCGGCGAACGCATTCCGGTGGTCGCAGTACCGGCGCCCGAGCGCGCTGCGATTCTGAAAGCCACCGGCCACGCGAAGGCGGCTGAAAAAGAACCCTTGCGCTTTGCCACGCTGCAGTGCAATCGCACTTTGCCGGCGGGCGCCGAAGTGCAACTGGTCTTCGGCAAGGGCGTGGCGACGCCGTCCGGCATCGAAAACAAGGTTGAGAAGCGTTTCGACTTTCAGGTTCGCGAGCCGTTCGCGATCTCCTTCAGCTGCGAGCGCGAAAATGCGCAAGCCGCCTGCCTGCCGCTGCGGCCGATGACCTTGTCGTTCAACGCACCGGTCGCGCGCAAGCTCGCCGCGCAGATCGTACTGAAGGGCGACGGCCAGACCCTCCAGCCGAAATTCGAGGAAGCGAAAGCGACCGACGACGCGGTCGTCCAGTCGCTCGAATTTGCCGCGCCGTTCGCCGAAAAAGCGGCCTACAGCATCGAATTGCCGGCCGGGTTCGAGGACGCATCGGGGCGCGGTCCCGATTCACCCGACAGTTTTCCGATGAAGGTCCAGACCGGTGCGATGCCGCCGCTCGCGAAGTTCGCCGCATCGCCTTTCGGCGTGATCGAACGACTCGCCGAGCCCGACGGTGTGGCGATGATGCCGGTCACGGTGCGGCGGGTCGAGCCGGCGCTCGCGGTGCAGGCGTTCACACCGGGCCGGGTCAGCGATTTGAATCCGAAGAACGATGCCGACATCATCGAATGGTTTCGCCGGGTCAGGCGCTACGACGGCGCCGACCGGATCGATCGAAAGACCGCCGCGCTCGACATCGAGGGCACGCTGCCGCCCGTCATCGACAAGTACGACCGCGACAGTGTGCAAACCCGCATGCTGTCGCTGCTCGGCGGCAAACCGGGTGTGCGCCAACTCGACATGCCGAAGGCCGAAGGCGGCGAACCGAGGCCGTTCGAGGTGATCGGCATTCCGCTCTCACCTGGATTTCACGTGCTCGAGATCGCGTCGAAAAAACTTGGTGACGCTTTGCTCGACGAGCGTTTCGGTGCCCGCCGCACGATGTATGTGCGCACCACCGCGCTCGCGACCAACCTGGCGGTGCATTTCAAGCTCGGCCGAGCCGATTCGCTGGCCTGGGTCACCGCGCTCGACTCGGGCAAGGTGGTCGCCGGCGCCACCGTGCGGGTTTCGAGTTGCGATGGCAAGGAAGTCGCCAAAGGCACGACCGACCTAGAGGGCATTGTCCGCTTCGCGCAGCTGTCTTCGGACCCGCCGACCTGCGGTGGCTACAGCAATGAAGACGATCGCGCCGAGTCCCAAAGCCTCGGTTACAGCAGCGCCTATTTCGTGAGCGCACGCGCTGTCACGGCCGGCAGCGACGGCGCCGACAGCACGCCGGTCGAAGACCTGGCCTTCACCTGGAGCGACTGGCAACGCGGCATCGAGCCCTGGCGATTCAACGTACCGACCAGCAGCAGCGCGCAGCCCGACCAGATCGCGCACACGATTTTCGATCGCACCTTGTTCCGGGCCGGCGAAACGGTGTCGATGAAGCACCTGATTCGTTCCCAGACGTTGAATGGCTTCGGCGCGACCGACTGGAACATGACGGAACTCGTCATCACCCATGTCGGCAGCGGCCAGCAGTTCAAGCAGGCGGTGAAGTGGCACTGGACCGATCGCAATGGCGAAAGCGCCGGGAACACCTTTCAAATTCCCGTCGCGGCGAAGCTCGGCGAATACCGGGTCGCACTGCATGGCACCAGCGCAGAACCGGGTGCACGCCAGGGCCGTGGCAGGGAAACCGAACGCAGCATCACGACCGGCTGCGTTCCGGGTCGAGGAATTCCGCCTGCCGGTGTTCGAAGGCCGAATTGCGCCGACCGATGCGAAACCGCTGGTCGCGGCGACCGCCGTGCCGTTGGCAGCACAGATCAATTTCATCTCCGGGGGCGGCGCGGCGAATCTGCCGGTGAAGGTGTCGGCATTGACGCGGCGCAAATCGATCGATTTTTCCGGCTTCGATGGTTTCACGTTCGCGCCGCCGCAAAAGAACAGCGGGAACGCGTCGGAGACCGAAGAGGAAACAGCCCCCAGCGACGACAGCCGCATCGTCGCCGACAAGCTCGCGCTGACCCTCGATGCCAATGGCGCCGGCAAGGTGACGCTCGACAAGCTGCCGCCCGCCGAAGCGCCGCGCGAATTGCTGATCGAAGCGACCTACGCCGATCCGAACGGCGAAGTGCAAACCTTGCGCAGCACCCAGAGCCTGTGGCCCGCCGCCGTCGTCGCTGGCCTGAAAACCGAAAGCTGGGTGTCGGTCGATAAAAAACTCAAGCTCCAGGCGCTCGCGCTCGATCTTGCCGGCAAGCCGCTGGCGGGTGTGCCGATCGAAGTCAAGGCGGTTTCGCACCAGACCACGTCGAGCCGCAAACGACTGGTCGGCGGCTTCTACACCTACGACAACCACACCGAAACCAAAGATCTCGGCACGGTCTGCAGCGGCGCCAGCGACGCGCAGGGCCTCGTGGGTTGCGACGCCGCGCTCACCGAACCGGGTCAGGTCGAACTCGTCGTGCATGCGAAGGACAAGGACGGCCGCGAAAGCCTGGCCGCGAATTCGGTCTATGTGACCAAACAAGGCGAACTCTGGTTCGCCGGCGAAGACCACGACCGGATCGACGTGCTGCCCGAAAAGAAGCGCTACGAGCCCGGCGAAGTCGCGAGCTTTCAGGTGCGCAGTCCGTTTCGCTTCGCGACCGCGCTGGTGTCGGTCGAGCGCGAGGGCGTGCTCGAATCCCAGGTCGTCCAGCTCGAAGGGCAAGACCCGACCATCCGGCTCACCGTGAAACCCGAGTGGGGGCCGAACACCTTCGTGAGCGTGCTCGCCTTGCGCGGGCGGCTGCGCGAGGTGCCGTGGTACAGCTTTTTCACATGGGGCTGGAAGGCGCCGCGCCAATGGTGGACCGCGTTCAAGGTCGACGGCAAGCAGTACATCGCGCCGACTTCGCTGGTCGACTTGAGCAAGCCGGCGTATCGCTTCGGCATGGCCGAAATCCGGGTCGGAACGAAGGCGCATCAGCTCGATGTCGAGGTCAAGACCGACCAGCCGAGCTACCAGGTGCGCGGCAAGGCGCTCGTCACGGTCAGCGTGCGGCTTCCAGACGGCAAACCGGCAGCCGACGCCGAAATCGCGCTGGCCGCGGTCGATCAGGCATTGCTCGAGCTCTCGCCCAACAAGAGCTGGAACCTGCTCGATGCGATGCTCGCGCGCCGCAGCTGGGGCGTTTCGACCTCGACCGCGCAGATGGAAATCGTCGGCCGGCGCCACTACGGCCGCAAGGCGGTGCCAGCCGGCGGCGGTGGCGGCCAGGCGCAAACCCGTGAACTGATCGATACCCTGCTGCTGTGGAATCCACGGGTCAAGCTCGACGCCAACGGTCAGGCCAAGGTCGAAGTGCCGCTCAACGATTCGCTCACGACATTCAAAATCGTCGCGATCGCCGATGCCGAGCTCGGCCTCTTCGGCACCGGCCAGACATCGATCGCGGTCACGCAGGATCTGCAGATCATCAGCAGCCTGCCGCCGCTCGTGCGGGAAGAAGACCAGTTCAGGGCCCAGTTCATGTTGCGCAACACGACGAAGAAGGCGATGAAAGTCGAGGTCGCACCGCGAGCGGCCTTGCTCGATCTGACGCCGAAAACGGTGGATATTCCGGCCGGCGAATCACGCGAGGCCGCCTGGGACGTGACGGCGCCGGCGCAGCTCGGCCAGACCCGCGCTGAATTGCTGCTCTGGGAGATTTCGGCCAAAGACGCGTCGAGCGGGGCTGCCGATGCACTCAAGGTCAGCCAGCGCATCGTGCCCGCCGTGCCGCTCACGGTGCAGCAAGGGACGCTCGTGCAGATCGGCGACGAAGGGCCGTTCACGCTCGATGTCGCGCCACCGGCGGGTGCGCTTCCCGGCCGCGGCGGGCTCCAACTCGCGTTGCAGCCGAAGCTCGCCGAAGGCCTGCCGGGCGTGCGCGACTGGTTCGCGAACTATCCGTTCAGCTGCCTGGAGCAGAAAACCAGCAAGTCGGTCGGGTTGCGCAACGCGGCGATGTGGCAGGGCGTGCTGGCCCAGTTGCCGACCTATCTCGACAAGGACGGCCTCGCTTCGTACTTTCCACCGCGCGCCGGCGATGCCGATCGCGGCAGCGACATCCTGACCTCGTACCTGCTCGCGGCAACCCACGAGGCCTCGGGCATCGACCCGGCGTTCGCGCTCGCCGCAGATGTGCGCGCGCCGATGGAAGCCGGATTGATCGCTTTCGTCGAAGGCCGTATTCAGCGCAAGTTCTGGAGCCCGCGCAAAGACCTCGACGTGCGCAAGCTCGCCGCGCTCGAAGCGTTGTCGCGCTACGGCAAGGCGCAGGGCCGGATGCTCGGCAGCATCACGATCGCGCCGAACCAGTGGCCGACCAGCGCCTTGATCGACTGGTACAACATTTTGAAGCGCGTCGCCGATGTGCCGCAGCGCGCGCAGCGCATCGAAGAAGTCAACACGATCATCCGTTCGCGGCTCAGCTATCAGGGCACCCGACTGATCTTCAGCACCGAGAAGGAAGACTACTGGTGGTGGCTGATGGTCAACGGCGATGTCAACGCGGCGCGCTTAATGCTCGCGGTGATGGACGATACGGGCTGGAAAGACGAGATGGGCCTGCTCGCCAGCAGCTTCATCGGACGCCAGCAGGGCGGCGCCTGGCACACGACGACAGCCAATCTGTGGGGTGGCCTCGCGCTCGAAAAGTTCTCGAAGAAGTTCGAGGCCACGCCGGTCACCGGTACCACCGCGGCGCGGCTCGGAACTGAAAAGGCAGAAGTCGACTGGGCCAAGGTCGAGCGCATTAAATCGACTGACCCCGAAGGCGTCGCCCGCCAGGGCCGCATGTTCGGCGCCCCCGCCGCGTCGGGCAATCTGCGCAACAACACGATGTTCCTGCCCTGGCCGCGAGCCGTTGATGGCGCCCCGACCAACGACACCTTGCTGGTCACGCAAAGCGGTACCGGCAAGCCGTGGCTCACCTTGCAATCGCTGGCCGCCGTGCCGCTCGCGGCGCCATTCGCATCGGGCTATGCGGTCAAGAAAACGGTGACGCCGATCGAGCAAGCCGACAAGTCGTTGCCCGCCGGCAGCTATACGCGCGGCGACGTGTTGCGAATCACGATCGAAGTCGACGCCGCGGCCGACATGACCTGGGTAGTGATCAGCGACCCGATTCCCGGCGGCGCGACGATTCTCGGTGGCGGCTTGGGCCGCGATTCGCAAATCGCGACGCGCGGCGAGAAAAAAACCGGCCCTGGCGCATCCTTTCGAGGAGCGCAGCTTCGAGGGCTATCGCAGCTACTACGAATACCTGCCCAAGGGCCTGGTGACGATGGAATACACCGTACGACTGAACAACGCGGGCGATTTCGCGCTGCCGCCGACCCGGGTCGAGGCGATGTACGCACCTGAAATATTCGGCGAGACGCCGAACTCGCGAGTCAAAATTGCGGGGACGCGATGACCACACTGCCGCGGACTTCATTCAATGCGTTTTGCTGTATGTTTTATAGCTGTTTGCGCACGTCCGCATTGGGTTTCAGGCACTTTTCTTTTAAATTCTTTGGTTGTGCGTCGACCCTGAAGCAAAGCGATTGCGGTAGTCTTTTTGTGCATGCCACGCTCGACCGAGCCAGCTCATGCATAGCGTCTAGCGAACTCCTGATCCGATAGCGTCAGATAGAAGATCCCTTCGATCAGCGCGATGAACGAGGGGATGAAGGTCCAAACGAAGACAAGGTACACAACCCCCAAGAAGATCGAGCCAAGGTAAAACTTGTGTGCTCCAAGACCTCCAAGGAGAAGGGCTAAGAGAACAGCGGTTGTCCGATTTGGTCCGAATCCGACAGTTCCCTGAATGCGCTGTGGGGCCCCGCATTTTGGGCACGCGGGCGCCGTTTCATGAATCGCTCCACCGCACCCTCGGCAAAAGACGTGGCTCTGAGGCAAACCGACCGCAATGCCGGATCCGGACGCCGGAGCAGGCATTTGATGCAATGCAAGCGACACACCTCCCTGAATGGCACCGCAACTCGTGCAATCAGAAGCCGAGTGATGCAACACCGCTCCGCACGAGTGGCAGTATTTTTGGTCGGCTTGCTTAACGACGCGCTCTGACGCAATCAAAACTGCCGCATGTCTTTATTCCTAATCCATTGAAAGTAGGATACGTGTGGCCCCGCATGTAATCAATGAGATTCATCATGCGGTCAAATCCTGCTCCTAAAAAGTGCAACCAATGGAATTCGGTGCTAGCCCGAACAATGACTATCATTATGACGATGCTGACCACACTGCTAACCAATCCGAGAAACACTCCTCGACGTGCAAGACAATGGTCAAAGTTGTTCAATTTTCCAGCTCGATGCATCACACAGTGAAACAGGCTAAGCGCCAAGCCGATGAGAGCCAACGGAAATACAGGAAGCAAACTAAAAATAAATCCGATGAAAACCCCTCGATCATGTGCTCGAATCCTGACACTTAAACCGAAAAGTCTACGGATGAGTTCTCGCTCCAATACGCTGGTAGTCATCACGTTGCTACTCAATAGCCAGTCTCAATTGTTTTCAGAGCGCTTGTATAAGCAGTGCGCATTGATTCCGGAAGAGTGTCCGCGGTGATCCGATTGCGATAGAAGTTAATTGTGCTCTGGCGATTGCCGGAGAATTCGTAAGCCAAAAGAAGGCACGTGGACTGATTCATATTGAGCTTGTCCATCGCTTCCGCCAAAGGTGACCAAGCGCTCGAGCGGCGAGGATCGATTTGGAGCGCTGTTGTTAAGGCTTTAACCGCCGCGTGGGCCTTCCGGCTCGGACCAACGCAAGTCCAAGATTGGACTGGATCTCGGCATCGCGAGGATTTATGGTTGCCGCTTGAGCGAAGAGCTCGGAGGCGCTGACGTAATCAGTTGCCGCGTACCTTGCAAGTCCCTCGGTGTTCAAAGCCCGGGAAGATTTGCGATCACCTTGTGGCACTTCCGCTATTGCATTCAGCCGAAATGCTGCAACCGTCACTATCTCCGGCCTGCGTGGATTGGCACCGTCGAGCATCACTCCCACGCAGGTCAAAGCATCTGCGCAATTTTGAGCGCGGGACATCAGACGATCATCGCCCTGACCTAACGCACGCAACGCTGCTGGGTACGCGTTGACCGCTTTGCGATGGACCAGATGACCGATTTCGCAACGGGAGCGACTTGCTCAACCCGCGGCGCTTCGATGCTCGAATGCTCCTTTTTTGCCCGCTTTGTGGCTTGTTGTGCCCGCTTGGTGTATTGGGTGTATAGCTGTCTGCGTACGTCCAGATTGAGTTTCAGCCACTTTTCTCTCAAACTTTTCGAATCCATCTCGCACCGGTCGATCGCTGATCTCGCAGGCCATGCAAGCACGATGCACGATCGCCATGTCTGTTCTGACAGCGCCCCACACTTTCATCCGATGCTCCCGCTCGTCGCTCTCACCTGCCCTCAGTGCGCTGCTGCACTGCCGCGCGCGGCGCGCTGGCGCACCGTCACCTGCAGCTATTGCGGCGCGGCGCTGCTGCACTGCCGCGCGCGGCGCGCTGGCACGCTCTCGGGCTCAGCTCTCGGGCTCAGCGACGGTCGAGCGCGCCGGTTATCGGGCGTCACTTGCGCAGGCGCGCCAGGCCGGGCTCGCGAGCGGCGCCAATCTGCAGTGGCGCACATCGCTTTATCGGGTGCTGATGCCGCTCGGTCGTGGCGAACACAGCGATGTTCTGCTGGCCGAACGGGTCGGTGCGCAGGCCGAACGCGTCACGATCAAACTCTCGCGCAGCGCTGCGGACGCTGGTGCGCTTGAGTGCGAAGCCGCTGCACTCGATGCACTGCAGACACTCGACGTTCCCGGTGCGGCCTATTTCACACAGCGCTTGCCGCAACCGATTGGCCTGGGCTTGGCCGAGCTCGATGGCGGGCCTCTTCGAACTGCGCTGGCGCTGCGCCATCCACCCGGCTTCTGGGGCAGTTTGGCCGATGTCATTGCGCAGCAGCGCGCGGGCATCGACCCGCGACATGCGGTCTGGATCTGGCGCCGGATGCTCGAAGTGCTGAGCTTCGTGCACGACGCAGGCTGGACGCACGGCGACATCGCACCCGAGCATGCGCTGGTGCATCCGCGTGACCACGGCGTGCTGTTGATCGGCTGGTGCCGCGCGCGTCAGGCGACGGGTGCCGACCATGCCACTGCCGCCGCCAGCGACCTCGCGCGCTCCGCCTGGACAGTGCGCGCATTGCTGCATGGAAACGCCGCCGGCGAACCGGAATATGGATCGCACACGCCCGCGCCATTCGCGGCTTTGCTGCGCCGATGTTGCGATGGTGGCGATGCGCTGGTTCGCCAGGGCGCGGGCGAAATTCATAAAAAACTCACCGCCGCGGCGCGCGAAAGCTTCGGTGCGCCGCAGTTCGTTCACTTCGATCCGACGGCGCCCGCCGTCTGAACTTCCGCCGAAAGGACATTCATGGGCCACGGAAATTATTCGCATGCCGCACATGCCGCCTTGATCGCCGACCGCGCCTCGCGGCCCGACAACGAGGTCTTCACGCAACGCGGCACCCATGCACTGATGAATCCGCAAGGACTCAAGGTGCGCGAGTCGCGCGACAGCGCCGACCACCCGAATTCGTTGCCAGTGGTGTTCGCGCTCGACGTAACCGGCTCGATGGGCGACATCCCGCGCATCCTCGCGCGCGAGGAACTGCCGACCTTCATGAAGCTGCTCACCGACTGCGGCGTGGCCGATCCGCAGCTCATGTTCATGGCGATCGGCGATGCGAATTCCGACAACGCGCCATTGCAGGTCGGGCAGTTCGAATCGACCGCCGAACTCATGGACCAATGGCTCACGCGCAGCTACCTCGAAGGCGGTGGCGGCGGCACCGGCGAAGAAAGCTACGAACTCGCGTTCTACGTGCTCGCGCAGCACGCCGACACCGACGCTTTCGTCAAACGCCGGAAAAAGGGTTATTTGTTCATGACCGGCGACGAGCTGCCTTACGAAGCGGTTTCGCGCCATCAGGTCGAAGCCCTGATCGGCGAGAAGCTCGACGAGGACATTCCGATCGAAGAAGCGGTCGCTGCCGCGGCCGAAAGCTGGCACTTGTTTTTTCTGATTCCCGACCCGCAACGCCGCAAGCGCTGCGAAAAGCGCTGGCGCGAACTGCTCGGCGACCAGGTGATCTGCATGGACTCACCCGACAACGCTTGCGCGGTGGCGGCCGGGATCGTCGCGCTTACCGAAAAGGCGGTGCCGAATCTCGACGGCCTGGTGCAGCTGATGCGCTCGCGCGGCATGGCCGACGAGCGGGTCAGCGCGGTCGCGCATGCGCTCGAAGGCTATGCCGAGCTGATCGACCCTACCCACCCGCGCAGAGCGAATTCGCCTCCTTCGGCTTCCACTGACAGCGCCCCCGAGCGCACATCGTGGTGGAAGCGGCTGTTCGGATGATCGCTGCGAAACAGCGCGATTGACGGATTACTTTTCGCTGCTCGGCCTCGGCTTCGGCGACTGCGGCAAGGGCTTGTTCACCGATGCGCTGTGCCATTCGCACCAAGCCCACACCGTCGTGCGCTTCAACGGCGGTGCGCAGGCCGGCCACAACGTGGTGCTGGCCGACGGCAGGCACCACACGTTTTCCCAGATCGGTGCCGGCAGTTTTCGCGCTGGCGTGCGCACCGTGCTCGCACAGCCGATGGTGGTGCATCCGTATGCGTTGCTGATCGAAGCGGACGCACTGGCGCGGGTCGGCGTGCCGGACGCGCTCGCGCGGCTCGCGATCGACGCGCGCTGCCGCGTCACCACGCCTTTTCATCAGGCTGCCGGACGGCTGCGCGAATGGAAACGCGGGGTCGCTGCGCATGGCAGTTGCGGCGTCGGCGTGGGCGAAACCGTGTTGCAGGAATTGCGGGATCCGGCCGCCGCGCTGCGCTACGGCGATCTGCCGCAATCCACGCGCGCGCTCGAAAAACTCGAGCTGCTTCGAGTTGCGCTGGTCACGGAATTTGCAGATGCGGCTTCGCATTCGCCCGAGGCTGCGCGAGAGCTGGGCGTGCTGCACGACCCGGGCCTGGCACAACGCTGGCTCGCCCACATCGCCCCCTGCATCGCCCAGGTGCCGCCGACCGCGCGGGAACGAATCGCCGAGCAGATCGACCGCCGCGGCACGGTGCTTTTCGAAGGCGCGCAGGGCGTGCTGCTCGACGAGTGGCGCGGCTTTCATCCGCATACGAGCTGGAGCAAGATTTCCACCCACGCCGTCGAAGCCGTGCTCGCCGAGCTCGGCATCCACGCGCCGGTGCGGCACTTCGGTGTGCTGCGCAGCTATCTGACCCGGCACGGCGCCGGACCGTTACCAACACACGACCCGGAACTCGACATGCTGCTCGCCGAACCTCACAACGCCAGCAGCGGCTGGCAAGGAGCGTTTCGGCGCGGCCATCCGGACGAGGTTTTGCTGCGCTATGCGATCGAGGCCATCGGGGCACTCGACGGACTGCTCGTGTCGCACCTCGATGTGTTCGACAAGCTGCCGAGTGGCTTGCGCTGGTGCACGCAATACCGTAGCGACTCGAACGATGCGCTGACGTCGCACTTGCCGCTCTCGCCACGGGCCGATTTGCGTCATCAAGAGACATTGATGCTCCGCCTTTCGTCGGCCCAACCGGTCTACGACGCATCACCCGTCGTCGATTCACAACAATGGCTTGCGCACTTGGCATCTATCACGCGCGTGCCTGTTCGTGCGCGCGCTTTCGGCGCAACGCGCGAAGCGGTATTTTTTGACGGTATTTGATGTGTCGCGAAAAAAGCGAATGCGAAAGGTTTCAATCGGCCGTTCGCAAGTGAAAACGCGTCGCCATAAAACCCGATTCGCGTGCATCTCGTCACGCAGCAATTCGCATGCGGACTCGCACAATGCGTGCATGACTGAACCGAGCGATCTTTCCGACAGCGAACTGCTTTCGCGCTCGCATGCGTGGCGCCGGCAAGCGGTACGCGGCACGCCGAATGCGCGCATCTACGCACGTGCTTGCGAAGCCGAAGTGAGGCGCCGCTTCAGCGGCTTCACGACGCTGCAAGCGCCGCTCGACATGCGGCCTACCCGGCAAGCTCGCCGGCCTTTCTGGCGCCTCTTTTAATCTTCTGGTCTGCCGATCGCGTTTGCTCAGCTCGATTCGACCAGCGGCGCGGCGCGCACCTTGTCGATGCGCCGCCCTTCGAGCGCGAGCACTTCGAACAGCCAATTCGCGCATTCGATCTTCTGGCCCACTTCGGGCAGATCGCCCGACACCGCCATCAGCAAACCCGCCACCGTGTTGTAGCGCCCGCGATCTTCGTCGGGCAATTGCTTGATCGACAGGCGCGAACGCAGCTCGGAAACCGGCATCAACCCGTCGAGCACCCAGGCGCCTTCGGGTTCGGCGGTCGCCCAGTCGTCGGTCGCGATGCCGGTGCGCAATTCGCCAGTGATCGCTTCGAGCAGGTCGCGCGGCGTCATGATGCCCTGCACCACCCCGTACTCATCGACCACGAACAGCATCCGGTGCGAGCGCTCGCGGAATTGTTCGAGCAGTTCCATGCCTGTCAATGTTTCGGGAAAGAACGCGGCGGGCTGCACCTCTGAATCGAGCGTGCCGGCATGGGCCGGGCCCAACTGCAGCAGACGGGCGACGCTCACCACGCCCAGCACGTCGTCGAGCGAGCCGCGGCAGACCGGGTACCAGGAATGCGGCTCCTTCTCGCCGCCGTCGGCCGCGATCGCCAGCGCTTCGGCCACGCTGGCGCCGCCGTCGAGCCAATCGATGTCGTCGCGCGGCACCATGAGCGACGACAGGCGCCGATCGTCGAGGTGAAAAACATTGCGGACCATCTGGTGCTCGTGCAGCTCGATCACGCCCGCATCGACGCCTTCTTCGAGGCTGGCTGAAATCTCTTCCTCGGTCACGACGCGCGCCGCGTTGGCGTCGATGCGCAGGAGTTTCAAGGTGGCGCCGGTCACGCCCGCCAGCAGGATCACGAACGGCTTCGCGCCCGCCGCCAGATAGCGCATCGGCCTCGATACCCAGCGCGCAACAGGCTCCGGATAAAGCTGGCCAATTCGCTTGGGCACCAGTTCGCCGAAGATGATCGTGAACAATGTGATGCAACCGACCACGAAGGCCGTCGACGCAATGCTCGCCGCCCGGTCGCCCATGCCCCAGATGCGCATCTGATCGGCCAGCGGTTCGGCGAACGCGGCCTCGCCCACGATGCCGTTGAGCATGCCGATCGACGTGATGCCGATCTGCACGGTCGAGAGGAATTGGGTCGGGTTCTCGATCACTTCGAGTGCCGCCGCGGCGCCGGTATCGCCGGTTTCGGCCATCGCCGCGAGCCGGGCGCGGCGGCTGGTCGACAGCGCCATCTCGGACATTGCGAATAGCGCATTTACCGCCGTGAGCAATGCCAGAAGTAAAACATCCATGTGCGCGAATCGAAAGCGGCGGCGAGAATGCCGCTCATGGCACTTTACTTGATCGGTGATGCACAAGGCTGCGACGCAGCACTCGGGCGGCTCTTCGACACGCTCGGTTTTTCAGCCAGCCGTGACACCGCTTTTCTGCTCGGCGATCTGGTCAACCGCGGACCGGCTTCGCTCGCGGTTCTAAGGCGCGTGCATGCGCTCGGAGCCGCCGCGCAGTGCGTGCTCGGCAATCACGATCTGCATCTTCTCGCGGTCGCGAACGGCGTCCGGCCGCCAGGGCGAAAAGACACGATTGCGGAGGTGCTCGACGCGCCCGACTGCTCCGCGTTGCTCGACTGGCTGCGCCATCAACCGATGGCATTGCACCGCTCGATCGGCGGCGAAAATCTGCTCATGGTGCATGCCGGCGTGCTGCCGCAATGGACGACGGCTCAGACACTCGCGCTTTCAGCGGAAGTCGAGTCGGTGCTGCGCAGCAACAGTCTGGCCGCTTTTCTGCGCGAGATGTATGGCGATACGGCCGACCGCTGGCGAGACGATCTCGCCGGCGGCGAACGCTTGCGCGTGATCGTCAACGCACTGACCCGGCTGCGCTACTGCTCCGCAGAGGGCGTGATGGATTTCGATGCCAAGGGTGCAAAAACCAACGTTCAAACCGGCTTGATGCCCTGGTTCGACGTGCCCGGCCGACGCACCGCGGACATCACGATCGCCTTCGGCCACTGGTCGACGCTGGGCTGGATGGCCGATCGGCGCGATGTGCTGTCACTGGACACCGGCTGCGTCTGGGGTGGCTGCCTGAGCGCGGTGCGCCTCGGCGGCACCCTGCGGGACGTGGAATTGATCCAGGTCGATTGCGAACAGGAAATGGCGCCGGGGGGTTGAGCAGGGCCGGGAGCGGGAGCGGACTTCCGAACGCGAAGGACGCAAAGGATTCGCGAAGGTCGCGAAAAATATAAAAGAAATTTTTTAATTTTTCCTTTGGAAATCCGGCGCAGGCTTTGCGATTTGCGCTACGTGCGCGTCTGTAGTCTGAACAGAAATTGCTATAGATTTAGTAGCTGGCTGCACAGAGCGGACGGGGGCTGCCGGCAGATTTGGCTCGAAACCGAGGGCACAATGGCGCGCAGTTGCCCTCTCAGTTCGCGTCAGCTGTCTCGGCTTTTTTGAACAGCGCCGCCACCTTGCGCTTGCTCTTGATGTTGGCGGAGCCGCGGACCGTCGGTTGGGCGCGAGCGGTGCGTTCCCAGTCGGGTGCTTCTTCTTTCGCGGGCGCTTCGTAAGGCTGGTCGAAGAAGGGATCGCGCGGCGCGGCCGGCAGGCGATGCGGTCGACCCGCGCTGCGTGCGCCGCGTGGCTCGAAGCGTTCGCGCGGTGCATCGAGGATGTCGCGCGCGTCGCCGGCTTCGCCTTCACCCCGCCAGTGGCGGCGTCCGTCGTTGATACGGCCGGGTGGGCGGTCTTCGTCGAACTCGATCGGCTCGAGGTCGATCTTGGTCTTGATGAGCTTTTCGATCTCACCGACCAGCCGCGCGTCGTTGTTGCCGCCGACGAAGCTCACCGCCAGGCCCGATGCGCCCGCGCGCCCGGTGCGGCCGATGCGGTGGATGTAGTCCTCGGCGTTGAACGGCACGTCGAAGTTGAAAACCGCGGGCACGTCCTTGATGTCGAGTCCGCGCGCGGCGACGTCGGTCGCGACCAGCAGATCGACTTCGCCGGCCTTGAATGCGGCCAGCGCTTTCAGACGCTCGTCCTGACTTTTGTCGCCGTGCAGTGCGGTGGTGCGCAAGCCGTCACGTTCGAGGGTACGCGCGAGCCGCGCACAGCCGAGCTTGCTGTTGACGAAGACGAAAGCTTGCTTGAGTTCGCGCTGGCGAATGATCTGCTTGAGCGCGCGACGCTTGTCGTCGTCGGCGACGCTGTAGAAATGCTGCTCGACGGTCGATGCCGTCGCGTTGGGCCGCGCGACTTCGATCGTGACCGGATTCTGCAGATAGCTGTTCGCCAGGCGCCTGATTTCGGGCGAGAACGTCGCGGAGAACAGGAGCGTCGTGCGCTCTTTCGGCAGAAAACTCAGAATTCGCTGCAAATCGGGCAAGAACCCGATGTCGAGCATCCGGTCGGCCTCGTCGAGCACAACGTACTCGACCTTGTTGAGCACCGCGTTCTTGGCTTCGATGTGGTCGAGCAACCGGCCCGGCGTGGCAACCAGAATTTCGACGCCCTTTTTCAATTCGGCGGTTTGCGGCTTCATGTCGATGCCGCCGAAAACCACCGTGCTGCGCAGTTGGGTGTACTTGGCATACATCGCCACCTGTTGCGCGACCTGGTCGGCGAGTTCGCGCGTCGGCAGCAGCACCAGAGCGCGCACCGCATGGCGCGCCGGCGAGGTCGAACTGTTCTCGTGTTGCAGCAACCGTTGCAACAAGGGCAATGAGAAAGCGGCGGTCTTACCGGTGCCGGTTTGCGCCGCACCCATCACGTCGCGGCCGGTGAGCACCACCGGAATCGCCTGCGCCTGGATCGGGGTCATCGACTCGTAGCCCATTTCGGCTACGGCACGTGCCAGCGCGGGGGCCAGCGAAAGTTGGGAAAAAGCTAGTGTAGTCAAGCCGCATATTGTCGCACTGCGACATGACGGCGCGATGGCGGCGCTGCCAGTTGCGTTGCACGGCCCTGGAACGCTATAATTTCGATAGCTGCCTGCGCACGTTCAGTGGGCGTTTCGGCTACTTTTCTCTTGAAAACCGCGTTAACCTGAACCTTTACAGCCGGTCGCTGCTGAAAGTATCGCAGGACGTCATCTTGCCGCTTTGCAGACCGGCTGCGAACCAGTGCTGGCGCTGCGCGCTGGTGCCGTGGGTAAAGCTGTCGGGCACCACGGCGCGGCCGGCCGAGCGTTGCAGTGCGTCGTCGCCGATCTTCTGCGCCGCGTTCATCGCCGATTCGATGTCGCCGTTCTCGAGAATGTGGCGCTCCGTCTGCGCGTGGTTCGCCCAGACGCCCGCGAAGCAATCGGCCTGCAACTCGACCCGCACCGACAACGCGTTGTTGTCGCGCTCGCTGATTCGCCCGCGCATCGCATCGACCTTGCCGGTGATGCCGAGCAGGTTTTGAACATGGTGGCCGACCTCGTGCGCGACCACGTAGGCTTCGGCGAACTCGCCAGGTGCGCCGAGGCGGCGCTTCAGGGTGTCGAAAAAGTCGAGGTCCAGGTACACCTTGCGATCGCCAGGGCAATAGAAAGGGCCCATCGCGCTCTGACCGGTGCCGCAGGCGGTCGGCGTCGCACCGCGGTACAGCACCAGCTTCGGGTCTTGGTAAGTGCCATTGCGTTGCTGAAACAGCTTGCCCCAGACGTCTTCGGTGTCCGCCAGCACGGTCGAGACGAATTTCGCGGTTTCGTCGTTGGCCGGCGGTGGGCGCGCCGGTTGTTGTTGCTGTACGTAGCCGGATTGCTGGCCGTCGCCGCTCAACATGCCGAGCAGGGTTAAAGGATTGATGCCGAAGATCCAGCCGCCGACGAGCGCGATCACGATCGTGCCGATGCCGATGCTGCGGCCACCCATGAAGCCGCCGAAGCCACCGCCGCCCCCGCTGCGGCGATCTTCGACGTTGTCGGACTCGCGATTGCCTTCCCACTTCATGCTGCGCTCCTCGATCGCTGTTGCGACGTGCGCGTCATGGTACGCCGACGCACTGTGTTCTAGCCTGCTGTAACAACGCCAAGAGACGGGCCGTCAATGTGCCTCAGGCCCTGGGCAGCGTCACGCCCAACTGGCCCTGGTACTTGCCGCCGCGGTCCTTGTAGCTTGTTTCGCAGACCTCGTCGCTCTCGAAGAACAGCACCTGCGCGCAGCCCTCGCCCGCATAAATTTTCGCGGGCAACGGTGTGGTGTTGCTGAATTCGAGCGTGACGAAACCTTCCCATTCGGGCTCGAACGGCGTGACGTTGACAATGATGCCGCAGCGCGCATAGGTGCTCTTGCCGAGGCAGATCGTGAGGACGTTGCGCGGAATGCGAAAGTATTCGAGGGTGCGCGCGAGCGCGAAGCTGTTGGGCGGAATGATGCAGCTCGGCCCTTCGAAATCGACAAAGCTCTTTTCGTCGAAATTCTTCGGGTCGACCACCGTGCTGTGGATGTTGGTGAAGACCTTGAACTCGGGCGCGCAGCGAATGTCGTAGCCGTAGCTCGAAGTGCCGTAGCTGATGATGCGTTGCCCCTCGCGCTCGCGAATCTGGCCCGGCTCGAACGGCTCGATCATGCCGCTCGTTTCGGCCATGCGCCGGATCCATTTGTCGCTCTTGATGCTCATGATTCGTGGCGTGCTGAAAGTGCTGCGAATTGTGGCATGGCGGGTGAATGGACAGCGTTGAATGCGGACAGCCGAACGCGAAGGGCGCGAAGGTTTCGCGAAGGACGCGAAAGAAAGACCAAAATTTCTTTTTGTCTTCTCTTTTTCGCGCCCTTCGCGTCACTTTTGACTCTTTTTCGCGTTCGGCTGCCCGGTTTCGGTTTCGGATCCGGATTCGCTCTGCGACACCACCGTGCGTTCGATCAATCGATCGTCGCCGAGCACGATCATCGAGAACAGCAATTCTTCGAGGTTGTTCGCGAGTGCGGTTTTGCGCGCGAGCAGCGGCGTCGCCTTCGGATCGAGCACGATGAAATCCGCTTCACCGCCCGGTTGTAAATTGCCGACCACGCCAGCGAGGCCGAGCGCTTCGGCTGCACCGCCGGTGTGGCGCCACCAGAGTTGCGACGGCGCAATGCTGACGCCCGGTTTGGTCTGCCCTTCCCGGCCCGCGTAGTAAGCGGCGAGCATGGTGTCGAACGGGCTGAAGCTGGTTCCGCCGCCGACATCGCTCGCGAGACCGTAGCGGTAGCCGACGCGGCTCGCGCCTTCGAAGTCGAAAAAACCGCTGCCCAGAAAAAGGTTGCTGGTCGGGCTGACGGCTGTCGCGGTGCCGGTTTCACGCATCAGGCGGCGGTCGTCGTCGTCGAAATGGATGCAATGCGCATACACCGCGCGTTCGCGCATCAAGCCGAAGCCTTGGTAGACGTCGAGGTACGAGCGCGCATCCGGATAAAGCTCGCGCACCCATTTCACTTCGTCCTTGTTCTCGGCGACGTGCGAATGAATCCACACGTCGGCATATTTCGCCGCAAGCTCGCCAGCGCCACGCAATTGTGCGGGGCTGCTGGTCGGTGCGAAACGCGGCGTGATCGCATAGCCGAGCCGATCGACGTTGTGCCAGCGGCGGATCAAGGCTTCTGTATCGATGAGGCTCTGTTCGGTTTCGTCGCGGACACCGTCGGGCGAGTGCCTGTCCTGCAGCACCTTTCCGGTCATCATGCGCAACCGCCTCGCCTGCGCCGCTTCGAAAAATGCGTCGACCGAAGCGGGATGCGATGTCGCGAAAACCAGCCCGGTGGTCACGCCGTTGCGCGTCAGCTCATCGAGAAAGAACTCGGCGACCGCGCGCGCATGCGCCGCATCGGCGAACTTCGCTTCCGCGGGAAAGGTGTAGTTCTCGAGCCAGGGCAGCAGCCCCGCGGCCGGCGCGCCGATGATGTCGGTCTGCGGATAGTGCAGATGCATGTCGATGAAGCCCGGCGCGATGATCCGGCCCGGCCAGTGCGTGACCGGCACGTGTGCATACCGCGACCCGATCACGGCATAAGCGCCGGAATCGACGACCCGCACACGTCCCTCGCCATCGGGGCCCACGACGAGCAAACCGTCTTCGTCGTACAGCGACGCGCCGGCAGAGTCGAAGCGCAGCAAGGCGGCGCGATAGGCTTTGATCGTCATCGGCGGAAATTAAACCAGCGAGCGGATTTGCGCCATCGCGACCAATATATGAACCTCATATGGCCACGCGACTTTTTTAAGCAAAAAGTGGCTGAAACGCTTACTGGACGTACGCAGACAGCTATCAAATAAATAGCAACCGTCGGGTGTGAAGTGCCCGCACCGGCGCGCTCATGGCGCTGCGCGTCCCTGCACGCCCTCGACCAGCCAATCCATCTTCAGCAACTGTGCGTCGGTCAAGGCACTGCCTGCGGCGACCACGACATGGCCCTGGTTGTCGCGGATGCCGGTTCCATCGGGTGGCGCGCGAAATGGTTGCAGCCGACGTTCGGCGATGTCGCGCTGCTTTGCCAGCACTTCCTCACGCACCGATCCGGGAACCTCGGGACCGAAATCGCCGACCGCGACCATGCCTTGTCCGATGCCGCCCCACGTATCGCTCGACGTCCAGGTTCCATCGAGCACCGCTTTCGCGCGCGCGGTGTCGTAGCCGCCCCAGTGGTGGGTCACGGCGATCAGCTGCGCGTGCGGCGCGACAGCGCGCATGTCGGAGTGGTAGGCCACCGCCCACTTGCCTCGCTCTTCGGCCGCAGCCATCACCGCGTTCGATGCGGTGTGGAACGCGATGACGTCGGCGTTCTGGTTGAAAAGCGCGAGGGCCGCTTCGCGCTCCTTCGGCGGATCGAACCAGGTGTCAAGCCAGATCACCTTGACCTGCGCCTTCGGATCGACCGAGCGCATGCCGAGCGTGAACGCATTGATGCCGCGCAGCACTTCGGGAATCGGAAAGCCGGCGACATAGCCCGCGAGATGCGTTTTGGTCAATCGCCCGGCCGCGATGCCCGCGAGGTAGCGGCCCTCGTAATAGCGCGCGTTCGCGGTCGCCACATTGGGCGTGCGCTGCAGACCCGTGATCGATTCGAACTGGACTTCGGGGAATTCCTTCGCGACTTTCAATGTCGCATCCATATAGCCGAAGCTCGGCGTGAAGATCAGGCCGTTCCCGCTGCGCGCGAGCTGCCGGATCACGCGCTCCGCGTCGGGGCCTTCAGGCACGTTCTCGACATAGCTGGTCTTCACCCGATCGCCGAGCGCAGCTTCTATCGCCTTGCGTCCTTCGTCATGTTGATGGACCCAGCCGGCATCGGCCAGTGGCGCGACATAGACGAAGGCGATCTTCAACGGATCCGGCGTCGAAGCGGCTGCCTTCGGGGTCTGCGAAAAAACGGGGGAAATGCAACAGGCGGCCGCGAGCGCAGCCACGAGGTTTTTGTACATGGTGTTCCTCAACATGGCCCCGGTGAATAAAACGCATCGCAGCCGGGACGCCTGCGATGCGCAACTGATTTTAGGTGGAGTGCATCGCCCTCGCTATTCGCATGGAAAGCCTCAAGCGAACTGCGCGAAGGTCTCGGCGAGCCGCTCGCGCCAACGCGCCTTCGCCGACGCATCGGCAAAGCTGCCATCGAAGCTGTTCGCTGCAAGTTGCCATGCGTGCTGTGCTGCCAGGCCGGTCGCCGCAAAGGTCTGCACGAAGTTGTCGTTCATGTACCCGCCAAAGTAAGCCGGATCGTCCGAATTGACGGTGGCGACCAGCCCCGCGTCGAGCAGTGCCTTCAGGTTGTGCTGCGCCAGGTCGGGGAAGACACGCAACTTCAGGTTCGACAGCGGGCACACGGTCAGCGGAATCCGGTCTTGTCGGAGGCGCTGCACCAAGGCCGGGTCCTTGATGCTCTGCACACCATGATCGATTCGCTCGACCTTGAGCACGTCGAGCGCGCTCCAGACGTATGCGGGCGGCCCCTCTTCGCCCGCGTGCGCCACAAGGTGCAGGCCGAGCTCACGGCACCGCGTGAACACCCGCGCGAACTTTTCAGGCGGATTGCCGACCTCGCCGGAATCGAGTCCGACGCCGATCAACCGGTCGCGAAAGGGAAGCGCCGCTTCGAGTGTCTCGAACGCCTCTTCCTCGCTCAAATGGCGAAGGAAACACATGATGAGTTCGGCGCTGATGCCTAACTTCTGTCCGGCGTCGACGCAGGCGCGATGCAAGCCGTCGATCACCGTCTGCATCGCAACGCCGCGCGCGGTGTGGGTTTGCGGATCGAAAAAGATTTCGCATCGAACGACGTTGTCGGTGGCTGCGCGCTCCAGGTAAGCCATCGCCATGTCATAGAAGCCCTGTTCTTCGAGGAGCACGCTCGCACCGGCGTAGTAGATGTCGAGAAAGCTTTGCAGGTCGGAGAACGCATAGGCACGGCGCAAGGCGTCGACGTCGGCATAGGCCAGCGAAACATCGTTGCGCTCGGCCAGCGCAAAAATCAATTCGGGCTCGAGCGAGCCTTCGATGTGAATGTGGAGCTCGGCTTTGGGCATGGCGCGCAACAGGGCAGGCAGCTGCTCTGCGGCGATGGCAGGAATCCGGGGCGTGGATGGCGAGGGAAGGTTCATCGAAGTTCCATGGATGGTTTCAGTTCAAGTGTGCCGCGATCCGGCACCGGTTGTTCACCAGCGCCGCGCGACCCATGCCGCGATCAGCAACGCGGCTGAAGCACACGCGAGCAGCGCCAGCCAGCCGAAGCCCTGCCAAACCGCACCGCCCGCGAAGCCGAGCACTCCGGCGCCGAGGTAGTAAGCGCACAGATACAGCGACGCGGCCTGCGCCTTGGCGCGCGTTGCGCGCGCGCTGACCTGGCCGCTCGCGACCGCATGCGCCGCAAAAAAGCCGCCGGTCATCAATGCGAGTCCGAGCACGATCACCGGCAACCAGGGGACCGCACAAGCCCACACGCCGACCAGCATGACGCCGATCGATAGATGCATCACGCGCCGCGCACCGATGCGGCTGACCGCCCGGCCACCCCAGCGCGCGCTGACGCTGCCGATAAGGTACACGGAGAACAACAGTCCGATGACTGTCGACGACAACTCGAATGGCGGCGCCGCAAGATAGAAGCCGGCGTAGTTGAACAGCGCGACGAAGCTGCCCATCAACAAAAAAGCGATGGCGAAGCCGACGCGCAAGGCCGGGTTTTTCAAATGCGCACCGAAGTTCGACACAAGGCCGCCGAGCGAAAGCCGCTGCGCAACGAAGTGGCGCGATGGCGGCAGCAGCCAGGCAAAAAGGCCGGTCGCCATGAAACCGAGCAACGCGATGCCGCCGAGCGCGAACTGCCAGCCGCCCGCATCGGCCAACGCGCCCGAAAGAAGTCGCCCGGTGAGCCCGCCGATGGCGTTTCCGCCGATGTACAAGCCCATCGCAGCGGGCAACGACACCGGATCGAATTCTTCGCCGACATAAGCCATGGCGATAGCGGGCAGGCCGCTCAACGCAACGCCCACCAGACAACGCAGCAGCAGCAGGAGCGGCCACGAATCGACCAGCGCGCAGGCGAGCCCCAAAAGATTCGCGACTGCCAATGCCGCCAGCATCACGCGCTTGCGCCCCAAGGCTTCGGCAAGTGCGCCCGCAACCAGCATGCACAGCGCGAGGCTCAGGGTCGTGAGCGACAACGAGAGGCTGCTCGTAGCGGCTGAAACATGGAAGTGACTTGCCAGCAGCGGCAGCAAGGGCTGCACGCAATAGATAGTGGCAAAGGTCGCAAGACCCGCGCAAAAAATGGCGAAGGTCGCGCGCCGGTAGGCCGGTGTGCCGCGCGCGAGGTAGGCGTCGGGCCGAGGCGCTGTCATCGGCAAGCTAAAAAGGGGCTGCCATGCGGCAACCCCTGGAACGAACGCAAGTCGCCTACTTCTTGTCGCCAGGCGGCTTGCCTTCGACGCCCTTCACATAGAAATTGACGCCCGACAAAAACTTGTCGTCGGCGGTTGCATCCTTGGCGACCAGCTCCTTGCCGTCCTGGTCGACGATCGGCCCTTTCCAGACGGCGAAACTGCCGTCTTTGAGCCCGGCCTTGACTTCGGCGACCTTGCTCTTGATGTCGGCCGGCACGTCCTCCGCGATCGAAACCAGGTCGATCGCGCCTTCCTTCACGCCCCACCAGACGCTGTCGGCTTTCCATGTGCCGTCGATCGCGTCCTTCACGGTCTTGGTGTAGTACGGACCCCAGTTGATCACGGCCGAGGCCAGATGCGCCTTCGGTCCGTAGGCCGTCATGTCCGAATCCCAGCCGAACGCACGCACACCCTTTCCTGCGCGGTCTTGAGCACCGCGGGCGAATCGGTGTTCTGGAACAACACGTCGGCGCCGCCGTTGATGAGTGCGGTGGCTGCTTCGGTTTCCTTGGGCGGGCTGAACCATTCGTTGACCCAGACCACCTTGGTCGTGATCTTCGGATTGACCGACTGAGCACCCAGGGTGAAGCTGTTGATATTGCGCAGCACTTCGGGAATTGGCACCGAGCCGACCACGCCAAGCACGTTGCTTTTAGTCATGCCGCCCGCGATGATGCCGGCCATGTAGGCGCCCTGATAAGTGCGGCTGTCGTAGGTGCCCATGTTCGGCGCGGTCTTGTAGCCGGTCGCATGCTCGAACTTCACGTCAGGGTTGTCGGCCGCCACTTTGAGCATCGGCTCCATATAGCCGAAAGTGGTGCCGAAAATGAGCTTGTTGCCCTGCCCGACCAGATCGCGGAACACGCGCTCGGCATCGGCGCCCTCGGGCACGCTTTCGACAAACGAAGTCTTGACCTTGTCGCCGAGCGCCTTTTCCATTGCCTTGCGGCCGTTGTCGTGGGCGAAGGTCCAGCCGCCGTCTCCCACCGGGCCGACATAGGCGAACGCGATCTGGAGCGGCTCTTTCGACGCAGCCGGCGCCGCGGCAGCGGCCGGCGCTGGCGCTGCTGCGGATGCCGCAGCCGGCGCTTCGTCCTTCTTGCCGCATCCGACGAGGAGCGCGGCAGACGCGACAGCAACGGCGGGTAAGGCAGCCAGCTTGAGCAGCGAGCGCTTGTGAAAATCAGTCATGCAGCGAATTCCTCTTTGGCAAGTTGGCGATAAAAAAAAACGATTATGAGCCGGGATAAAACGGCTTTCCGATCGACGCGGGCATGTTCACGCGGATGAAGGCCGGGTTGCGCGAAATCAGCGCGAGCACCACGATCGTCGCGAGGTAGGGAAGCATGTTCAGAAATTGGCTCGGTACGTTGACGCCGACGCTTTGAAAGTGAAACCCGAGCATCGTGACGCCGCCGAACAGATAAGCGCCGAGCAGGACACGCGCCGGGCGCCAGGTCGCGAACGTGGTCAGTGCCAGCGCGATCCAGCCCTTGCCTGCCACCATGCCTTCGACCCACAGCCCCGTGTAGCCCACCGACAGATAGGCACCCGCCAGCCCGCACAGTGCGCCGCCCGCCATGACAGCCATGAGACGAATGCGCCGCACCGGATAGCCGAGCGCATGCGCCGATTCGGGCGATTCGCCGACCGAGCGCAGCACCAGGCCGGAGCGGGTGCGATACAGAAACCAGATCAGCGCCAACGTCAGAGCGACCGCAAAGTAGACCAGCGGATGCTGGCGAAACAGTGCCGGCCCGACGAATGGCAGATCACTCAGCCCGGGTATCGCATAGTCCGGCCGGTCCGGCAGCTTGGCTTGCACGTAGCCGACGCCGACGAAGGCGGAGAAGCCGACACCGAACAGGCTCAGCGCGAGGCCGGTCGCGTACTGATTGGTGTTGAGCCAGATCACCAGTACACCGAACACGCCCGCGAGCAGCGCGCCGGTCGCCATGCCGGCCGCGAAGCCGAGCCAGCTGCTGCCGGTATGGACCGTTGTCGCGAAGCCCGCGATCGCAGCGCAGAGCATCATCCCCTCGGCGCCGAGATTGACAATGCCGGCCTTTTCGTTGATCAAGAGCCCGAGCGCCGCGATGGCGAGCACCGTGCCGGCGCTGAGCATCGAGCCGAGCAGAAGTGCGTAGGCGTCCATCTCAGGCTCTCCCGGTTTCGACGCTCGACCGCGCGACGGGCGCTGTGATTGGCGTGCTGGCCTGCAATGTCGCGGTGGACGGCCCGTCCGCAGCCTTCGCACGCGCCTTGCGCGCGATGCGGTAGGCAATCAATGTGTCGCAGGCCAGCAGCGTGAACAGCAAGAGGCCCTGGAACACGCCGGTCAGCGATTTGGTCAGGCCCATCCGCGACTGGGCCAGCTCGCCGCCGATATAGAACATGCTCATCAGAATGGCAGAGAACACCATGCCGACCGGATGCAGACGGCCGACGAAAGCCACGATGATCGCGGCGAAGCCGTAGCCCGCAGGCACGTACGGCGTGAGCTGGCCGAGCGGGCCGGCGACTTCGAGCGCACCGGCCAGGCCTGCGGCGCCGCCCGAAGTCAGCAGCGCGATCCAGACCGCGCGCCGGGCCGAAAAGCCCGCATAGCGCGCCGCGGCGGGCGCGAGCCCACCGACCTGCTGCGCAAATCCGGCACGGGTGCGAAAGAGGAACACCCAGAGCACCGCCACGCCGCCGAGCGCGATCAAGAGCCCGATGCTCACACGCGACCCCTTGAACAAGCGCGGGATTTGAGTCACCGCCTCGAAGGTTTTGCTTTGCGGAAAGTTGAAGCCCATCGGATCCTTGAGCGGCCCGGCGACCATGTAGCCGAGCAGCAGGATCGCCACGTACACCAGCATCAGGCTCACGAGAATTTCGTTCGCGTTGAAGCGGTCGCGCAGCAACGCGACGATCGCAGCCCAGGCCATGCCGCCCGCGATACCGGCGACGATGATCGCGGCGACGATCCAGCCGCCGGTCGCTTTGTCCGCCACGAGCGCCATCGCGCCGGCAGCGATCGCGCCGATCACGTATTGCCCTTCGGCGCCGATATTCCAGACGTTGGAGCGGAAGCTCACTGCCAACCCGAGCGCGATGACGAGCAGCGGCGTCGCCTTGACCATCAGTTCGCCGAGCGCATAACCGCTCTTGATCGGCTCCCAGAAGAACATCGACAAGCCCTGCCACGGGTTCTTGCCGAGCAATGCGAACAGCGCGGTGCCGATCGCGACGGTGATCAGCAACGCCAGGATCGGCGAGCCGTAGCTCCAGAAGCGCGAGAGTTGCGGGCGGGCCTCAAGCTTGAACATCGGCTGCCTCCTTTCGTGTTTCGACAGCACCGGTCGAATGCCACAGGCCGCTCATCCACTCACCGATCTGCGGCACGGTTGCGTTTGCGCGAGCTATCGAAGGTGAGAGGCGCCCTTTGGCAATCACATACAGCCGGTCGCTGATCTCGAACAGCTCGTCGAGCTCCTCGCTCACCACGAGCACCGCGCAACCCGCGTCGCGCAGCGCGAGAATCTCGCCGCGAATCAGCGCCGCGGCGCCGACGTCGACGCCCCAGGTCGGCTGGGCGACGATGAAAAGTTTCGGCGCCGCATCGATCTCGCGCCCGACGATGAATTTCTGCAAGTTGCCGCCCGACAGCGAACGCGCCGCCGAGCCCGGCCCGCCGGCCTTGACCTTGAAGCGCGCGATGATGCCCGCGGCCTGCTTTTCGAGCTTGCCGGTATCGATCCAGCCGCCCCCGCCGACCGCGTCGTTGCGCGTCAGCAGCAGGTTGTGCGCGAGCGACAAGGTCGGCACCGCGCCGCGGCCGAGCCGCTCTTCGGGTACGAAGTGCATGCCCAGACTTCGCCGCGCGCGCGGCCGCAAGCGACCGGCCTGGCCGCCGAACATGTCGATCATTCCGGCTTCGGCACGCGTGTCTTCGCCCGACAACGCGTAAAGCAACTCCTTCTGGCCGTTGCCCGAAACCCCCGCGATGCCGACCACCTCGCCCGCGCGTACTTCGAGCGAGACCTCATCGAGATCGACGCCGAACTGATCTTCGCGCGCGAGCGTGAGGCCTTTGACCCGCAGCATGACCTCACCGGCATGGACAGGACGATGCTCGAGCGGCGGCGGTTCGGCGCCGATCATCAAGCGCGAGAGCGAGGCATTGCTTTCTTCCGACGGATTGCAGACGCCTGTCACCTTGCCACCGCGAAGCACCGTGCAGGCGGTGCAAAGTTCGCGAATTTCGTGCAGCTTGTGGCTGATGTAGAGAATGCTGCAGCCTTCCGAGACGAGTTGCTTGAGCACGACGAACAGCTTTTCGACCGCTTGCGGCGTGAGCACCGACGTCGGCTCGTCGAGGATCAGCAATTTCGGGTCGGTGAGCAACGCACGAATGATTTCGACCCGCTGCATTTCGCCGACCGACAGCGTGTGGACCGGGCGCGAAGGATCGATGTCGAGCCCGTATTCGGCCGCTTTCGCGGTGATTCGTTGCGTGACTTCGGCCAGCGACAGGCTTTTGTCGAGCCCGAGCCAGACGTTCTCGGCCACCGTCAGGGTGTCGAACAGGCTGAAGTGCTGAAACACCATGCTGATGCCGAGCGCCCGCGCCTCCTGCGGGTTGCGGATTTGCGCGGCATGGCCGTTGAAACTGACATGACCCTCGTCGGGTTTGACCGAGCCGTAGATGATTTTCATCAAGGTCGATTTGCCGGCGCCGTTCTCGCCGAGCACCGCATGCGCCTCGCCGGGCGCCACGGTCAGCGACACATCGCTGTTGGCTACCACGGCCGGATAGCGCTTGGTGATGTGCGCCAGTTGCAGTCGGGGAACGGTCATTGGTGCACCTCGGTCGACTCACGCGGATTTATAAAAAAAGTGCCTGAAACGCACACTGGACGTGCGCAGACAGCTACTTATTTGATAGCAATCAAGCATTGAAGTCAATGCCCGCCCAGATAGATGAACTTGAAAAGGAACACCGCGGCGATCAGCCAGGACATCCAATGCACGTCCCGTGCCCGGCCCGTGAACAGTTTGAGCGCGGCGTAAGTGATAAAGCCGAAGGCCAGACCATTGGCGATCGAGTAGGTGAACGGCATCATCAGCGCGGTGATGACGGCAGGCACCGCTTCGGTCGCGTCGTCCCAATCGAGTTCGGTCAGTTCGCGCAGCATCAGGCAGGCCACATACAGCAGTGCGGGCGCCGTGGCATAGCCGGGCACCGAGCCGGCGAGCGGCGATATGACCAGGCAAGCAAGGAACAGAACGGCGACTGTCAGCGCCGTCAGGCCGGTGCGGCCGCCGGCCTGCACGCCTGCCGCGCTTTCCACGTATGCCGTGGTGCTGGACGTACCCAGCAGCGAGCCGGCAAAGATCGCCGTGCTGTCGGCCAGCAGCGCCTTGTTCAAACGGTCCATCTTGCCCGGAACGAGCAAGCCGGCGCGCTTGGCGACGCCCATCAGCGTGCCGGTGGCATCGAACAATTCGACCAGAAAGAACACCAGCACCACGTTCAGGATGCCGCCTTGCAATGCGCCGGCAATGTCGAGCTGCAAAAAGGTGGGCGCAATGGAAGGCGGCGCCGAAAAAACGCCGTGATAGACGTTGCCACCGAAAAAGAAGGACAGCAGCGTCACGGCCAGAATGCCGATGAGGATGGCGCCCGGAACCTTCAGCTTGTCGAGCGCCACGATCAAGACGAAGCCGATGCTCGACAACACGACAGCGGGCGTGTGCAAATCGCCGAGCGTAACGGCGGTTTCCTTGTCGGGCACCACGAAACCTGCAGTTTTGAGTGCAATCAGCGCCAGGAACAGTCCGATACCGACCGTGATGGCCGTTCGCAACGACTGAGGAATGCCGCGAATGATGAGGCTGCGCAACCCGAGCAGCGTGACCGCCAGGAACAGGCACCCCGAGATGAACACCGCACCCAGCGCGGTTTGCCACTTGTAGCCCATCGCGCCGACCACCACGAAAGCGAAGTAGGCGTTCAGGCCCATGCCCGGTGCCAGCGCGATCGGATAGTTGGCATACAGCGCCATGATCGCAGTGCCCAATGCCGCAATCAGGCAGGTCGCGACGAATACCGCCTCCTTGGGCATACCCGCAGCGCCGAGGATGGCGGGGTTGACGAAGATGATGTAAGCCATCGTCAAAAAGGTGGTCAACCCCGCGATGATTTCGACGCGCACGGTCGTGCCGTGTTCACCGAGCTTGAAATAGTGCTCGAACCAGTTCATGTTTTCGTCTCCTCCAGTCGCTGCTGGTGCTTGTTTTTAATGAAGGTGGCGGATGCCGGAAAAAATTCGTCAGCCGTGCTCCGCCACGCGATCGCGCTGCAAGGAGGCGGCCGCCGCCTTGACGCACTCGCGCAACCACTGCGCCGCGCTCGATGCATGCGTGCGCTCGTGCCACAGCTGGTAGTACACGAGCGGCGGAAATGCGACCGGGCACGCCAGAATCGTGACCGGCAAGCGCTCGGTGAAGCGCTCGCAATATTGCCGGCCGGTGGTCAGCACCAGCAGGCTCGATGCGACCATCTCGGGAATCAGGCTGAAGTGCGCGCATCGCGCGGTGATGTTGCGCACCATGCCCAGCGCATCCAGCATCTGCTCGATGGTGCCGCGGGCGCCGGGATGGGTCGGCGTCGGCGCGATGTGCTCGGCCGCGAGCCAGGCGGCCTCGTCCCAGCCACGTCGCACTGCGGGATGGGCGTGGCCGACCATCGACACCACTTCGTCTGAAAAGAGCTGCGCCATGCGCAGGTCTTCCGCAGGCTTCAACCAGTTGCCGACCACCAGATCGATCTCGCCGAGCGCGAGATGAGCCTGGTAATCTGAATCGGCCGACAGCGGATGCACCTCGATGCCGCACAGCGGTGCTTCGCGCTTGATCCGCGCCACCACCAGCGGCAGGAACCGCGGGTCCATGTAATCGCTTGCGGCAATGCGGAAGGTGCTGGTTGCGGATTGCGGATCGAAGCCGCGCGCATCGGTGAACAGCACTTCGGCCGCGTGCAGGATGCTCGCGGCGGGTTCGATCATCGCGAGCCCCGCATCGGTCGGCACCATGCCGGCACCCGATCGCACCAGCAGCGGATCGCCCGACAGGTCACGCAGCCGCTTGAGCGAAGAAGACACCGCCGGCTGGTACATGCCCAGGCGAACCGCCGCGCGCGACACACTGCGCTCGGTCAACACCGTGTGCAACACCCGGATGAGGTGCAGGTCGATCTTGTCGAACAGGGCCTGATCGCGCATGGGGCGTCTGGAACGGATGCTGCGAACGGTTGGGCGCGCACGGACCGGGCCGGATCAGCGCCGACCCGATCCGGAGTCGAACCGACGATCGCAAGCCCGAGCCGTCACTGGATTTTCGCCCGCACGGCAGTGATCGCATTCAGGATCGACTCGCTCGTGGCCGGCGCGCGCAGCGGTGGATCGATGCGATGCTCGCCGACGCTGGAAACCGCATCCCGAATCGCGAAGAACACCGAGAAGGGCAACAGCAGCGGTGGCTCGCCGACCGCCTTGCTGCGGTGAATCGAATCCTCCGCGTTTTGTCCTTCGAAAAGCTTGACGTTGAAGATCGGCGGGCAGTCGTTGGCCGTCGGAATCTTGTAGGTGCTCGGCGCATGCGTGGTGAGCATGCCGGTTTGCGGATGCCAGACCAGCTCTTCGGTCGTGAGCCAGCCCATGCCCTGGATGAATGCGCCTTCGATCTGGCCGATGTCGATCGCGGGATTGAGCGACTTGCCCGCGTCGTGCAGGATGTCGGCGCGCAGCAATTTCCATTCGCCGGTGAGTGTGTCGATGACGACCTCGCTCACCGCCGCGCCGTAGGCGAAGTAATAGAACGGCCTGCCCTTGAGCTTGTCGCGGTCCCAGCTCAAACCCGGTGTCGCGTAAAAGCCGTCGGACCAGAGTTGCACCCGGTCCAGATAGCCCTCGCCGACCACGGTCGCGAAGCTCAACGTGCGGCCATTCACTTCGACCTTGTCGTTGGCGAAGCGCACGTCCTCGGGCTTGCCGCCGTGTCGCGCTGCGGCACAAACCGCGAGCCGTTCGCGGATCTGGCGCCCTGCATCCTGCGCGGCCTTGCCATTGAGGTCGGCGCCGGTCGATGCAGCGGTCGCCGAGGTGTTCGCGACCTTCGTGGTGTCGGTCGCGGTGACTCTCACGCTCTCGAACCCGACGCCGAGTTCGTGCGCCACCACCTGCGCCACCTTGGTGTTGAGCCCCTGCCCCATCTCGGTGCCACCGTGGTTCACGAGGATCGAGCCGTCGCTGTAGACATGCACCAGCGCGCCGGCCTGGTTGAAATGCTTGACGTTGAACGAAATGCCGAATTTGAGCGGCGCGATCGCGATGCCGCGCTTGAGCAGCGGGCTCGCTGCGTTGAATTCGGCGACTGCCGTGCGTCGCGCGATGTAGTCGCTGCTGGCTTCGAGCTGCGCCACCAGTTCGTGAATGATGTTGTCGGCAACGACCTGGTCGTAGGGCGTGACGTTGCGCTCGCCATCCGGCAGAGCCGCGTCCCGGCCGGGACTCGGGCCGTAGAAATTGACACGTCGCACTTCGAGCGGATCGCGCCCCAGTTTTCGCGCCACCGAATCGAGAATGTTCTCGATCGCGATCGCGCCCTGTGGTCCGCCGAAGCCGCGGAACGCGGTGTTGCTCTGGGTATTGGTGCGGCCCGAATAACCATGCATCGCGACCTCGGGCAGCCAGTAGGCGTTGTCGAAGTGGCACAGCGCACGCGTCATGACCGGCCCCGACAAATCAGCCGAATGGCCCGCGCGCGAGACCATCGTGACTTCCGCGCCGAGAATGCGGCCCTCGTCGTCGTAACCGACTTCGTATTCGTACCAGAAGCAATGGCGACGGCCGGTCACGAGGAAGTCGTCGTCGCGGTCGACCCGCAATTTCACCGGCCGTTTCAGCCGGTGCGCCGCCACCGCGGCGACGCAGGCGAACAGGCCCGACTGCGATTCCTTGCCGCCGAATCCTCCCCCCATGCGCCGGCACTCCACATGCACCTGATTCGCATGCAGATGCAGCGCGTGCGCGACCAGGTGCTGCATTTCGCTCGGATGCTGGGTCGAGCAATGCACATGCATGCCGCCGCCCTCTTTCGGAATCGCGTAGCTGATCTGACCTTCGAGATAGAACTGCTCTTGCCCGCCAACCTCGAGCGTATCCTTCAAGCGATGCGGCGCCTTGTCGATCGCGGCGCGTGCGCCGCCCTCGCTCGATTCGCGGATCAGATGCATCGGCGGCAGCACATAGCTCTTGGCTTCGTGCGCCTGCTGCGGCGTGAGGATGAAGGGCTGCGGCTGCACCGTGACGAGGGCCTTCGCACGCGCTGCCGCGCGCCTTGCCGCGTTGCGGCTTTGTGCGATCACCGCGAACAACGGTTGGCCCAGATAGCGGATTTCGCCATCGCAAAGAATCGGGTCGTCGTGCACGATCGAGCCGCAGTCGTTGCTGCCCGGAATGTCGCTCGCCGCGAAAACATCGACGACGCCCGGCAGCGCGCGCAAAGCGTCGAGATCGATCGCATCGAGCCGGCCGGCCGCCACCGGCGACAAGCCCAGCGCGCAATGCAAGGTCCCGGCGAGCTCGGGAATGTCGTCGATGTAGGTCGCCTCGCCGGCCACATGCAGCGCGGCCGATTCGTGCGGCCGGCTGATGCCGACGCGCGCACCTTGGGTCTGCTGCTTCGCCTCACTACGCTCGTCGAAACGCGCCGCGGCGTTCTTCAAATAGTCCGGAAAGGCTTCGGTCGGGCGAAGCAATTGGGGATCGATCGGCTTGTTCATTCAAAAACTCCAATATGTCCAATGCGGGATCGGGCGGCCGAACGCAGAAAAAATACAAAGGTTTCGCAGAGTGCGCAGAAGAGACAAATGAAATTTTGGTATTCCTTCTGCGACCTCCGCGAAACCTTTGCGCCCTCTGCATTCGGCTGTCCGGGTTTCACGCCCGGCCTCCGGCGACCGCATGCGGCATCACGCTCCAAACGCTAGTTTTCTCTACTGTCAGCGGATCGCCCGCGCGCGTTTCGAGCCAAAAACGCCGCAACAAGTTTTGCGCAACCTGCAACCTGTAGCCGGCCGAAGCGCGCATATCGCTCAAAGGTTTGAAGTCTTCGGCCAACGCAGTCTGGGCTGCGACGATGCGCTCTTCGGTCCAGACTTGGCCTTGCAACACGGCTTCTGCGCTGGCGGCACGCTTCACGGTGGCTGCCATGCCGCCGAATGCGAGCCGGATCGATTCGACGGTGTCGCCGTCGAGCGCCAGCGCAAAAGCGCCGCACAGTGCGGAAATGTCGCTGTCGAAGCGCTTGCTGATCTTGTAGACGCGCACTTCGCGCTCGAAGGCATCCAACGGCACCGAAAGGCCCTGAACGAACTCGCCTTCTTCGAGCTGGTTCTTCATGTAGTCGATGTAAAAATCGGTGAGCGGCATGCGGCGCACGCGACCGCCACGGCGCAATTCGATATCGGCATCGAGCGCCATCAACACTGGCGGCGAATCGCCGATCGGCGAACCGTTGGCAATGTTGCCGCCCATGGTGCCGGCGCTGCGAATCGGCGGCGAAGCGAAGCGCAGCCAGACGTCGGTCAGGCTCGGCAATCGCGCTGCCAAGGCGGCATAGGCGGTTTCGAGCGAAGCGCCGGCGCCGATCCACAAAGCGTCGCCCCGCTGTTCGACGCGTTTCATTTCATCGACGTCGCCGACATAGATGATGTCGCCGAGTTCGCGGAACTGTTTGTTGACCCAGAGGCCGACATCGGTCGAACCCGCAAGCAAGGTCGCCTTCGGCTTTTGCACGCGCAGTGCGGCCAAATCGTCGAGTGAGATCGGCGCATGGAACACGTCGGCATTGGCATCTGACGCATTTGCAAAGCTGAAAGTAGTGCCGCGCCGCAGGCTGTTGAGCGCTTCCACAGCCGGCGCCGGATCGAGGCGCACCGCCGGCAAGTCGAACATCCGTTGGCCCGCATCGAGGATCGGCCGGTAGCCGGTGCAACGGCACAGGTTGCCCGACAGTTCGTCGGCCAGTTGCTGGCGCGTCGGCCGGCTGCCGCCCGCCTGATGGTGTTCGTAGGTCGACCAGAGCGACATCACGAAGCCCGGCGTGCAGAAGCCGCATTGCGACCCGTGGCACTCGACCATCGCCTGCTGCACCGGGTGCAATGCATCCGAGTTCTGCGCCGAGGCGCATTGCGTTTTGAGATCTTCGACGGTGAAAAGCGCTTTGCCATCGAGCGTCGGCAGGAACTGGATGCATGAGTTGACAGCTCGCAGCGCGAGGCCACCGGCATCGGTCGCATTCGCTTCGGCCAGCTCGCCGACCACCACCGTGCATGCGCCGCAGTCGCCCTCGTTGCAGCCTTCCTTGGTGCCGGTGCAACGTGCGTCTTCGCGCAGCCATTCGAGAACGGTGCGGGTCGGCTCGGCGTCGGCAATCTCGACCACGCGGCCGCGGTGAAAAAACCGAATCGGTGAATGGCCGTTGATGCTGTTCATTTTTTCACTGGCTGGTTGCCGGGTCGCGATGATGGGACGTGACGTGCTTTATAAAATGCGGTGCTTCGCAAGATACGCGCCGGATGCCTCGACTGCAACGGTAGTGCGTGGCGGGCGATGTTGCATACGGAGCACGTCATAGTGGCTATCGCGGACGACGTATGCACCTCGAAGCCGCATCCGGGTTTTCACCGATCACGCTGGCAATGCGCCTGGATTTACAAGAAACGTGCTCGAAACGCCCGCCAGTCCAGCGCAGCCAGCTATTTTTTTGATAGCAAATGGCCATCGGTCACCACGAGCCCCGAACGCGGCCACATCGACTATCGATTAGGCTGACGCTCGCTTTGCAAGCAATCCGCAACCCACCATCGAAGGTTTGATATGAACAATCCGAGACGAACATTTTTGATGACCGTGGCTGCCGCCGGCAGCGCCCTGGCATTTACCGCCCACGCCGAAGAGATGGTCGATCCATCGAACCCTACTGCCAAGGCGCTCGGTTACGAGGCCGACACCACGAAGGTCGACGCCGCCAAATTTCCAAAGCACACGGCCGAGCAGCAATGTGCCAATTGCGCGCTGTATGTGAAGGTCGACGAGAAGGCCGGCAACTGCCCGCTCTTCGCGGGCAAGCATGTGGCGGCGCAGGGCTGGTGTTCAGCCTGGGCCAAGAAAGCGTAAACAGTTGAAAATGGGGCCTGAAGGCCCGTCCTTCTTGCGCAGGCAGCTACAAAATTAATAGCGCGCGAAAGTCGTTGACGTTGGTGTGGGTCGGCCCGGTCACGAGCAGATCGCCGATCGCGCCGAAGTAACCGTAGGCGTCGTTGCGGTCCATGAACGCGGTGAGCTTGCATCCAGCGGCCATGGCGCGCGCGAGCGTATCGGGTGTGACGAAAGCGCCGGCGTTGTCTTCGACGCCGTCGATGCCGTCGGTATCGGCGGCCAGCGCCCACACATCCTGCTGGCCCATCAACGCGCCAGCCAGGCCCATGCAGAACTCGCCCGCGCGACCGCCGCGGCCCTTGGCCTGTCCCGGCTGGCGCGGCCGAATCGTGACCGTGGTTTCGCCACCCGACAGTACGACGCAAGGCCGCGCGAACGGCTCGCCATGGCCCGCTACAGCGCGCGCGATCGCCGCATGCACCTTGCCGACTTCGCGCGATTCGCCTTCGATCTCGTCGCTCAAAATATGCGCCGCGAGGCCGACTGCACGCGCGGCGTCGGCTGCGGCTGCGAGCGATTGCTGCGGTGTCGCGATCAGATGGACTTCGTGGCCTTCGAATGCGCCATCTTGCGGATCGGGCGTTTCGAGCGCACCGCTTTCCAGCGCTGCGCGAACCGAACCTGGGACTTCGATACGGTAGCGATCAAGGATCGCTAGTGCATCGGCGCAGGTCGTCTTGTCCGGCACCGTCGGCCCGCTCGCGATGATCGCGGGATCGTCGCCGGGCACGTCACTGATCGTGAGCGTCACCACTTTCGCCGGCGCGCAAGCCGCTGCCAATCGGCCGCCTTTGATGCGCGACAGATGTTTGCGCACGCAATTCATTTCGCCTATGCCGGCGCCGCTGGCGAGCAGTTGCTGGTTGATGCGCTGCTTGTCGGCCAGCGTCAGCCCTTCGGCCGGCAACACGAGCAACGACGAGCCACCGCCCGAGATCAGACACAGCACCAGGTCGTCGGCGGTGAGCCCTTCGGTCAGCGCAAGGATGCGCACAGCTGCCTCTTCTCCGGCCGCGTCGGGCACGGGATGCGAGGCCTCGACCAGCTCGATGCGCCTGGCCAGCCCATCGGGCCGCGGCGGAATATGGCCGTAGCGCGTCACGACCAGCCCCGACAACGGCGCATCGGCCGGCCACAGCGCTTCGAGCGCTTGCGCCATCGAGCCGCCGGCCTTGCCTGCGCCGAGCACCAGGGTGCGGCCTTTGGGCGGCGGCGGCAGATGCGCGCCCATGGTCGAAAGCGGCAAAGCGCGATCGACCGCGACGCGATAGAGGTGTTCGACGAATGCGCGCGGTGCAGTTTTCCAGTCAGGTACCGCGGGCGATAGGGTGTTCGATGCGATCATTTATGTTCTCTCCAATCCGGCTTGATTGTCACCGCCCACGATGCGCACTCTGCTGATCCGCGACGCCGCCTGCATCGCCACTTTCGACGATGCGCGCACCGAGTTGCGCGATGCCTCGGTGCTGATGCGCAACCGCATCGAGGCGATCGGCCCCGCCGATGAACTGCCCCGAACCGCCGAAGAAGTGATCGATGCGCGCGGCCATCTGGTGCTGCCGGGCCTGGTGAACACGCACCATCACATGTTCCAGTCGCTCACGCGCGCGATCCCCGCGGCGCAGAACGCCGAATTGTTTTCGTGGCTCGGCGCGCTGTACCCGGTCTGGGCCGGATTGACGCCCGAAATGGTGCGGGTGTCGACCCAGCTCGCGATGGCCGAACTACTGCTGTCGGGCTGCACCACCACGAGCGACCATCTGTACATCTATCCGAACGGCGTTCGGCTAGACGACAGCATCGAAGCCGCGCAGCAGATCGGCATGCGCTTCGTCGCCACACGCGGCAGCATGAGCGTCGGCCGCTCGCAGGGTGGCTTGCCGCCCGACAGCGTTGTCGAGAGCGAAGACGCGATCCTCGACGACACGCAGCGGCTCATCGAGCAATACCACGACAGCGCGCACGGCGCGATGCTCAACATCGCCGTTGCGCCCTGCTCGCCGTTCAGCGTGAGCCGCGACTTGATGCGCGAATCGGCGGCGCTCGCGCGTTCGTTCAAGGGCCGGAACGTGCGGCTGCACACACATCTGGCCGAGAACGACCACGACATCGCCTACAGCCGCGAAAAGTTCGGCTGTACACCGGTCGAGTACGCGCAAGAACTCGGCTGGCTCCGCGACGACGTCTGGCATGCGCACTGTGTGAAGTTGGACGCCGCGGGCATCGGCCTGTTCGCGGCCAGCCGCACCGGCGTCGCGCATTGCCCGTGCAGCAACATGCGGCTCGCTTCGGGCATTGCGCCGGTGCGGCGCATGCTCGATGCCGGCGTGCCGGTCGGATTGGGTGTCGATGGCAGCGCGAGCAACGACGGCGCGCAGATGGTGGCCGAGGCGCGGCAAGCGCTGCTGCTGGCGCGGGTCGGGCGCTCGCTCGCGCCGTTCGGCTGCGACCACGGCCCCGGCGAGATGACCGCGCGCGACATGCTTGCGGTCGCGACCCGCGGCGGCGCCGAAGTGCTCGGACGCGCCCACGACATCGGCCGGCTCGCGCCCGGCATGTGTGCCGATCTCGCGCTGTTCGACCTGCGCACGCTCGGCTTCGCGGGCGGCGCGGCGCACGACCCGGTCGCGAGCCTGCTGCTGTGCGCGAGCGCACCGGCCGCTTACACGGTAGTCAACGCCCGGATCGTGGTGCGCGAAGGACATTTGACGACGGTTGATCTCGGGCCGCTGGTTGAAAACCACAATCGGCTCGCGCTTCAACTCGCGAGCGCGTCGTAGCCATTTCCGAAGAACGGCACGAAGCAGAAACCGTGGCCGAAGGGGTCGGCCATCAGTGCGAGCTTGCCCCAGGCGCTGGCGCTCACCGGTTGTTCGAGGACTGCACCTTCGGCGGTCGCGCGGGCGACTGCCGCTTCGATATCTGAGACGACGAAATCGAGATGCACCGGCGACCAGTGCCGGGTGTAGGAACGGGTGGATTCGATGCTTGGCGCGGCGCGCGTTCCCGCCTGCTTTTGCAGCAGATAGATCGGCGCCGTGCCGCCGAGCAATTCGATTGCACCTTCGCCAAGCCGCCGTCCCACAGTCAGGTTGAAGGCCCTGCAATAGAAGCGCAGTGCATGCTCCAGGTCATCGACATCGATGTTGACCAGCAAGTCCATCAGGTCGTGCGATTCACGTGGTTGTCGGTTCGATTTGATTCGCGTCGGCCGGCGTCAATCGGCGTCAGTTTGTTTTCGCGCCCGCGTCGAACCACTTCGCGATCAGCGCGCGCTCGCCGTCGGTGATGCCGGTCGCATTGTTCATCGGCATGATTTTTGTCACCACCACCTGTTGGTAGATGCCTTGCGCATGCGCTGCGACCTGCTCGGGCGAATCGACCCGCACGTTTTTCATCTGCACCGCATTGCCGTGGCACATGTAGCAGCGCTGTTCGAGCACTTTCTGCACCTCGCCGAACGACACCTTGACCGGCGCAGCGCCGGCGATCTGCGCCGCCTCCGGCGCGGGTTTGAGCCAGGCGAGCGTGAGGCCGAGCACGACGATGCCGGTCAGCGCGTAACCGAGCGGATTGCGCGCATTGCCGAGCTTGAAGCGATGCCGCACCACGAAGAACTGCCGAATCGCGGCGCCGCCGAGCATGATCAAAAGCAGCACCACCCAGTTGTATTGATGGGTGTAGGTGAAGCTGTAGTGGTTCGACAGCATCGCGAACAGCACCGGCAATGTGAAATAGGTGTTGTGCACGCTGCGTTGCTTGCCGCGCTGGCCGTGAATCGGGTCGACCGGTTTGCCTTCGCGTAGCGCCGCGACGCTTTTGCGCTGGCCGGGAATAATCCAGAAAAAGACGTTCGCGCTCATCGTCGTCGCCATCATCGCGCCGACCAGCAGAAAAGCCGCGCGGCCCGCGAACCAGTGGCAGGCCAACCAGGCCGCGCAAGCGATAAAGAGCGCAATCAGCACGCCGACGATGGTGTCGCCGTTCTTGCGCTTGCCGAAGATCTGGCAGATGCCGTCGTAGACCATCCAGAACACCACCAGAAACGCCAGCGCGACGGCGATTGCCGCGCCGGGTTGCCAATCCATCTTGGACTTGTCGATCAGGTAGGTGCTCGCGTTCCATAAATACGAGAGCGTGAACAGCGCGAAGCCGGTCAGCCAGGTGCTGTAGCTCTCCCACATCGACCAGTGCAGGTGATCGGGAATCAGCTTCGGCGCGACGCTGTACTTCTGCATGTTGTAGAAGCCGCCACCGTGCACCGCCCATTGCTCGCCGCCGACGCCCTTGTCTTGCGACTCCTTGTCGGCGGGCTTTTCGAGGCTGTTGTCCAGCATCACGAAGTAGAACGAGGCGCCGATCCAGGCGATCGCGGTGATGACGTGAACCCAGCGCAGCAGCAAATTAGCCCAGTCGAGGTAATAACTTTCCATGTGCGTTCAACCTTGTCGGCGCGGTGCGGCGCCTTGTAGCAGTCTGCTCACCACTGCGGGCGCTGTGAACAGGGAAAGGGCCGCGAACGCAGGCATCGGGTGCCTCGCTCCGCTGCGGCTGATTGTGGACTGGAGTGTATACACTTTTAACGGATTGCGTCGGGCAGGTTGCGCCGCAAATCTTAGTGAAAACCCTTGGTCTCGGCATCGCCGTGCGATTCGGCCGCCAAGTTTTGCAGTAACTGTGCCGCCACCGCGACCGCGATCACCTCGGGCTCCTTGCCGACGATGCCGGCCACGCCGATCGGACAGGTGATTCGCGCGAGTTCGTCGGCGCCGTAGCCGCGCGCCTCGAGCCGATGCCGGAAGGTCGCCCATTTGGTCTTGCTGCCGATCAGGCCGATGAATGGCAAATCGTCTTGGGCCCGAAGGCGTTTCAGGCAGGCGATCACGATGTCGAGGTCTTCGGCATGGCTGAAACTCATCACGAGCACACGCGAGCCTGGCGCGAGTTGCGCGACCGCGGCTTGCACCGGCTCTGAGTGTTCGCATTCGACTTGCGGCGGCATTTCGGCCGGAAAGACGCCTTCGCGGCTGTCGATCCAGCGCAGCGCGAACGGCAATGTCGCGAGCAATCGCGCCAGGGCCGCGCCGACGTGGCCGCCACCGAACAGGGCAACCGGGGCGAGCGCGGGTGCCAATTCGCTGGCGAACGCATCGGCGTCGATCGAAGCGATCCGGCAAAACGCGAGTTCGACGACACCACCGCAGCATTGGCCCAGACTCGGCCCGAGCGGATAGCGCCGCAATATCGCCGGAGACACCGCTTCTCCTCCCGCTTCAGCCAGCAGCAGCGCGCGCGCCGCACCGATCGCGTCGAATTCGAGCTGACCGCCGCCGATCGTGCCGACCAGCGCATCGGCAAAAACCGCCATCCAGGTGCCCGCCTCGCGCGGTACCGAGCCTTGGGTGGCATGCACGCGCACCAGAACGGCCTGCGATTGCGCAAGCCTGGCGCGCAGTTGGCCGAGCGCATCGTTCACCGCCACAACCAAAGCCAATCCCGATGCCAATCGAGGCGAGCGCGCGCGGCGGTATAACCCGGTCGATGAGTTTCCTGCGCACTCGCCTTCATCGTTTCGCGTTCGCCACGGGCCTGTCGATGGCCGCCTGGCTCATTGGTTGCGGCACCGGCGGCAAATTGCCGGGCCAATTGTCGAATGCGGAGGCGCCATCGCGCACCGCGCAGCGACCACCCCCCAGTCCGTCGAACGCCGCCAGCGCCCGCGCCTACCGGCAGGACGCCGCCCGGCATCTCTACGCGATCGAAGCCGCGCATGTGCTGCCGGGCCGGCTGCCACCGCTGCTGTATGCGGTGGGCACCCTGCAGGTCGATATCGGTGCCGCCGGAGAAGTGAAGGCGCTGCACTGGCTGCGGGCTCCGACGCATGCGCCGGATGCGATTGCGCAAACCGAGCGCATCGTGCTCGAAGCCGCGCCCTATCCGGTGGCGACACGGCTCGGCCCGGTCACCTGGACCGACACTTGGCTGTGGGACAAAAAAGGCCGCTTCCAGCTCGACACGCTGAGCGAAGGTCAGGACTGATCGCATCATCCAGTTACTATCCTTTCGATAGCTGTCTGCGCACGCACAGCAAGCGCTGGAAGCACTTTTGACCATCAAGATCCGCGGTAAGTCGCGTAGCTCCAGGGGCTGACGAGCAGAGGCACGTGATAGTGCTGATCGGTGTGCGCGACACCGAAATCGAGTGCCACCCGATTCAGGAAATTCGGCTCGGGCAACACCACACCGCGGCTTTTGAAATAGCCGGCCACATCGAACACCAACCGGTAGGTGCCGACCTTGATCGTTGTGTTGTCGTAGAGCGGCGCGTCGCTGCGGCCGTCGTGGTTGAGCGTGAAGCGTTTGACGAGCGTGGCCGCGTCGCCGTCGGTCGTGTACAGGGCGACCGCCATGCTTGCGGCTGGCCCGCCATGCATCGTGTCCAGAACGTGGGTACTCAAGCCCATGGTGTGCTCCTTAAGGGATTATTTCAAGGCCGGTGGATCGCGGCTGTCGGGCGGCTATCAGCAGGTTGTCGGGAGGCTGTCCGCCAATCAGTCGACAAAAGTGTATACACTTATCGGCTTTCGGTCTATCATCAAAAGCATGGATTCCACCACCACGCGAGCGATCGTCGATGCGCTGACCAAGGCGATCGTCGAGCATCGCCTTCAGCCTGGCAGCAAGCTGGCCGAGCAGAAGCTGGCGGATCACTTCGGCGTTTCGCGCACCCTCGTGCGGCAGGCGCTTTTTCAGCTGTCGCAGAACCGGCTGATCCGGCTCGAGCCCGCGCGCGGCGCTTTCGTCGCGGCGCCGGCGGTCGACGAAGCCAAACAGGTTTTCGCGGTGCGCCGCATGCTCGAAGCCGAAATGGCGCGCGAATTCGTTCGCACCGTGACGCCCGCCAAACTGAAGTCGCTGCGTGACCATATCGCGCTCGAGAAATCGGCGTTGTCGGGAGAGAACGTTTCCGACCGTACCGAACTGCTCGGCGACTTTCATGTGCGAATGGCCGAACTGATCGGCAACAAGGTGCTTGCGCAGATGCTCGGTGAACTGATCTCGCGCTGCGCGCTGATCACGTTGATGTACCAGAGCGCAAGCGCCGCCGCGCATTCGAACGACGAGCATGCCGACATCGTGAAAGCGCTCGCGGCAAAAAACGAGGTGCTCGCGGTGCGGCTGATGACCGAGCACCTGTTGCACGTCGAAGCGAACCTCACATTCGATCGCAAGGTGCCGACGCACGATATCTCGCTGGCGCTGGCCTGACCAGCGCCGACGACCCAAATAACAGGCAAGGCAAAAGATGAACGACGAGACAAAGCCAACCCCCTACCCGCGCGACATGATCGGCTACGGCCGCGACGTGCCACACGCCCGCTGGCCGAACAGCGCGCAAATCGCGCTGCAATTCGTCCTCAACTACGAAGAGGGTGGCGAAAACAATCCGCTGCACGGCGATCCGACTTCGGAAACATTTTTGTCGGAACTGGTCACTGCGCAAGCCTACGAAAACCGGCACATGACGATGGAGTCGATGTATGAATACGGCTCACGGGCGGGTGTCTGGCGGTTGCTGCGCGAGTTCGAATCGCGCGGGTTGCCGATGACGGTCTTCGCCGTCGGCATGGCGCTGCAGCGCTATCCCGATCTGCTCGACGTGTTCATGAAGAACGGCTACGAGATCGCGAACCACGGCTTGCGCTGGATTCACTATCAGAACCTGCCCGAAGCCAACGAGCGCCGCCACATGGGCCTGGCCACGCATGTGATCAAGGACATGACCGGTGGCGAGTGGCCGCTCGGCTGGTACACCGGCCGCGACAGCCCCAACACCCGGCGCCTTCTGGCCGATGCGGGCGGCTATGAATACGACAGCGACTACTACGGCGACGATTTGCCGTTCTGGATGCAGGTCGCCAAGTCCAATGGCGAGGTCGTGCCGCATCTGATCGTGCCCTACTCGCTCGACTGCAACGACATGCGCTTCGTGCAGGCACAAGGCTTCAACACCGGCGATCATTTCTTCAATTATTTGAAAGACAGCTTCGACGCGCTTTATGCCGAAGGCGATCCGGGCGGCATCGACCGCCCGAAGATGATGAGCATCGGCATGCATTGCCGCCTGCTCGGAAAGCCCGGTCGCATCGGATCGCTACGTCGCTTTCTGGACTATGTGCAGGGCCACGAGCGGGTCTGGATCTGCCGGCGGATTGATATTGCGCGGCACTGGAAGACAACGCACGCCTTCAACGCGACAACCCGGGGAGACAACTGAGATGGCACAGACGATCGAACAGCTCAACCAGATGAGCGACAAAGAAGCCGCGTTCGTGCTCGATGGCATCTACGAACATTCGCCGTGGATCGCGCGCACAGCGCTCGACGCGCGACCCTTCAAATCGCTCGCGCAACTCAAGCTGGCACTGGCGCAAGCGGTGCGCGATGCCACGCCGGAGCAGCAACTGGAGCTGATCCGCGCCCACCCCGAACTCGCAGGCAAGGCGATGGTCAGCCAAACGCTGACGGCCGAATCGACGCACGAGCAAGGCAAGGCGGGCCTCACTGATTGCACACCGCAAGAGTTCGAGAAGATCCAGAAGCTCAATAGCGACTACAACGCCAAATTCGGCTTTCCGTTCATCCTCGCAGTGCGCGGTCCGCGCAGCGAAGGCTTGAGCAAGGCGGAAATCATTTCGACTTTCGAGCGGCGCCTGGCCAACCATCATGACTTCGAACGTGCCGAGGCCTTGCGCAACATCCACCGCATCGCCGAACTGCGGCTCAACGACAAGTTCAGCCACACGCCCGAACTTGGCAACCTTGTCTGGGATTGGGCAGAACGGCTGTCGGCCAACAGCGACCCGGGCTATGCCGAGCGCGGCGAACTCACCGTCACCTACCTGACCGACGCGCACCGTGCCTGCGCGCAGCGCCTCGCGCACTGGATGCGCGAAGACTGCGGCTTCGATTCGGCAGAGATCGACGCAGTCGGCAACGTGGTCGGCATCTATCACGGCAGCGATCCGGATTCGAAGCGCTTGCTCACCGGCAGCCACTACGACACGGTGCGCAACGGCGGCAAATACGACGGGCGCCTCGGCATCCTGGTGCCGATGGCCGTAGTGCGCGAATTGCACCAGGCCGGCCGGCGATTGCCGTTCGGTTTCGAAGTCGTCGGCTTCGCCGAAGAAGAAGGCCAGCGTTACAAGGCGGTGTTCCTCGGCTCCGGCGCGCTGACCGGGCATTTCGACAACAGCTGGCTCCATCAGAAAGACGCGGATGGCGTGACCATGCGCGAGGCGATGGAACACGCGGGCCTGTGCCCCGACGACATCGCCAAACTCAAGCGGGATCCGTCGAAGTACCTCGGCTTCATCGAAACCCACATCGAGCAGGGGCCGGTGCTCAATGCGCTCGACCTGCCGCTCGGCATCGTCACATCGATCAATGGCAGCGTGCGCTATGTCGGCGAAATCGTCGGCATGGCCAGCCACGCAGGCACCACGCCGATGGACACCCGGCGCGACGCAGCGACCGCGGCGTCCGAGCTGCTGCTCTACGCCGAAAAGCGCGGTGGCGCGGTACCCGACCTGGTCGCGACGGTCGGCATGCTCGAAGTGCCGAGCGGCTCGATGAACGTGGTGCCCGGACGCTGCAAATTCAGCCTCGACATCCGCGCGACCACCAACGAAGTGCGCGACGCTTGCGCCGATGACATCCGGGCCGAGTTGGCACGCATTTGCGAGCGTCGCGGCGTTCACTACACGCTCGAAGAGACCATGCGCGCAGCCGCTGCGCCCAGCGCGCCCGAATGGCAAACGCGCTGGGAGCGTGCGGTCGAATCGCTCGGCATTCCCCTGTTCCGGATGCCCAGCGGCGCCGGCCACGACGCGATGAAGATGCACGAAGCCATGCCGCAGGCGATGCTGTTCATGCGCGGCCTCAATGCCGGCATCAGCCACAACCCGCTCGAAGCCATCACCAACGACGATTCGGAGTTGTGCGTACACGCCTTCCGGACGCTTCTGGACAACCTGGCGGAAGAACAAGCATGAGCAGAGAACAACAATGCAAGGCGATCGATACCTGGATCGACGCGCACTTCGACGAAGAAGTGGCCTTCCTGCAGGAACTGATCCGGGTGCCGACCGACACGCCGCCCGGCAACAACGCGCCGCACGCAGAACGCACGGCCGAGCTGTTGGAGACTTTTGGATTTGCACCCGAGAAATATGCGGTGCCCGAGCAGGAAGTGCGCGACTACGGCATGCAGTCGATCACCAATCTGATCGTGCGGCGCAAGTACGGTGACGGCGAAGCGGGCACCACGATCGCACTCAATGCCCACGGCGACGTGGTGCCGCCCGGCGACGGCTGGACGCACGACCCCTACGGCGCGCAGATCGAAGACGGCCAGTTGTTCGGCCGCGCTGCTGCGGTCAGCAAGAGCGATTTCGCGAGCTTCACGTTTGCGCTGCGCGCGCTCGAAGCCGTCGCGAAGCCGACCCAGGGCGCGATCGAATTGCACTTCACCTACGACGAAGAATTCGGCGGTCTGCTCGGGCCCGGCTGGCTGCTGTCGCAGGGACTCACGAAGCCCGACCTCATGATCGCGGCCGGGTTCAGCTACGAAGTCGTCACCGCGCACAACGGCTGCCTTCAGATGGAGGTGACTGTCCACGGCAAGATGGCGCATGCCGCGATTCCGGCGACCGGCGTCGACGCGCTGCAAGGCGCGGTGCATATCCTCAATGCGCTCTATGCGCAGAACGCGGCCTACCAAAAGATCACTTCGAAGGTCGAGGGCATCACGCACCCCTACCTCAACATCGGCCGGATCGAGGGCGGCACCAACACCAATGTCGTGCCGGGCAGGGTCGTCTTCAAACTCGACCGGCGCATGATTCCCGAAGAGAACCCCGCCGAGGTCGAGGCCGCCATTCGCCAATTGATCACCGATTCGGCGGCCGAGCGCGAAGGCATCACGGTCGAAATCAGGCGCCTCCTGCTCGCCAACTCGATGCAGCCGCTCGCGGGCAACAAGCCGCTGGTCGACGCGATTCAGACGCACGGGCAAGCCGTTCTCGGCGAGGCCATTCCAGCCAGAGGCACACCGCTCTACACCGACGTCCGCCTCTATGCCGAAGCCGGCGTGCCCGGTGTGATCTACGGCGCCGGCCCGCGCACGGTGCTCGAATCGCATGCCAAGCGCAGCGACGAGCGACTCGTGCTCGAAGATCTGCGCCGCGCGACGAAGGTCATCGCGCGCAGTTTGAGCGATCTGTTGGGCTGACCCTCGTTGCGGGGGACCGGTTGAGCGGCCGTGCGTGTCGCCCTACACTGATTCGGGGTCGTTCATCCCGGCGATCCCGGAAAGACCTGGAGCCCGAAATGCACAACCGCCATTGGCTGCCGACAGGCAGCCTGATCGTCGCGCTGGCCGGCCTTGCAGCCTGCAGCAGCCCGCAAAAATCGCCTGACAAGGCTGCGATGGCCGACGCGGCGATCGCGACCACAACCACTCCTGCGACAACGCCCGCCGGCGCACCGCAACAAACCACCGCGGCTCGAGCCGCCGGCGCGGCCTACGACTTCGACCTGGACATCTTCCATCCGGTCGTCGCGCAAAACGGCATGATCGCGACCGAACAGGAACTGGCTTCGCAGATCGGGCTCGACATTCTGAAGCGCGGCGGCAATGCGGTCGACGCGGCGGTCGGCATCGGCTTCGCGCTCGCGGTCGCATTGCCCAATGCGGGCAACCTGGGCGGCGGCGGATTCATGATGGTGCACGACGCACGAACAGGCAAGGACGTGGCACTCGATTTCCGGGAAATGGCGCCAAAGAAGGCATCGCGCGACATGTACCTCGATGCGAGCGGCAAGGTCATCGACGGCAAGTCGCTCTACACCCACTATGCGGTCGGCGTGCCCGGCACCGTGGCGGGCCTAACGCATGCGCTCAAGAACTGGGGCACCATGCCGCTGGCCAAAGTGATTGCGCCCGCCGCGGCGCTGGCCGACAAGGGCTTTCCGGTCAGCCAGACGCTCGGCAAGATTCTCGAGCAGGAAAAGAAAACGATGGGCCAGTGGCCCGCGACGCGCGCGATTTTCTGGAAGAACGGCGCGCCGCTCAAGGCCGGCGACCGATTGGTGCAAAAGGAACTGGCTCGCTCGATCCGGTCGATCGGCCAGCAAGGCCCGAAGGTTTTCTACGAAGGCGCGATCGCCCGCAGGATCGCAGCCGAAATGGCACCGCACGATGGCGCGATCACGATGGACGATTTGCGCAGCTACAAGGTGGTCGAGCGCGAGCCGGTTCGCGGCACCTATCGCGGCTTTCAGGTCGTGACCATGCCGCCGCCCTCGTCCGGCGGCGCGCATCTGGTGCAAATTCTGAACATGCTCGAGCCATTGCCGATCGCTAGCTGGGGTTCCAACAGCGCCCAGACTATTCATTACATGGCCGAGAGCATGAAGCTCGCTTATGCCGACCGCTCAGAGTATCTCGGTGATTCCGACTTCGTGAAGGTGCCGCTCAAGGCGTTGACGTCCAAAGCCTATGCCGCGTCGCTGCTCAAATCGATCGATCCGCAACTGGCGCGCTCGGGCAAAGGCATCAAACCCGGCAATCTCCAACCCTATGAAAGCGACCAGACGACGCACTTTTCGGTCGTCGACAAAGCCGGCAACGCGGTCGCGGTGACCTATACGCTCAACACCAATTTCGGCAGTGGCATCGTCGCCAGTGGCACCGGCATCATGCTCAACAACGAGATGGACGACTTTTCGGCCAAGCCCGGCGTCGCGAATGCCTATGGCTTGATCGGCGGCGAAGCCAACGCGATCGCTGCCGGCAAGCGGCCCCTGTCGTCGATGACGCCCACTCTGGTGCTGAAAGACGGCAAGCCCTTTCTCGTCACGGGCAGCCCCGGCGGCGCACGCATCATCACAACCGTTTTGCAAACCGTGATGAACGTGGTCGATTTCGGCATGAACCCTGCCGAAGCCGCGAGCACGCCGCGAGTTCACCATCAATGGACGCCCGACGAATTGCGGATCGAGAAAGGCTTGAGCCCCGACACGATCGCACTGCTCAAGGCACGTGGGCACAACCCGGTCGTGAAGGCGTCGATGGGCCGCACCCAGACCATCGAGCTGCGCGACGGTCAGCTCTACGGCTACTCGGACCCGCGCAATCCGGATGGCAAGACATTGGGTTATTGAAGGCAGGCCGGGGCCGAAACATCGAGCCGACCGGGACCGACGATGCGCTTCGAGCGCGACTGAAAGGCCGCCATGGGACGGCTTTTCAGGCGTCTTCGTCGCCTTAGGGTTAACCACTATTTGGTACGTTCGATAAATTGTATACAGTTTCGCGTACAAAATAAAGCCGCCGCATGATCGACCGCGCTGGCCTTTTCCCCAAAACCTGCCTGCTTCGAGGAGACGTTCGATGAGTTCCCCCGCCTTCACCGCCGATGGCCCATTGCCGACGGTCGATCCTGTCGACGAAGTCTTGCCGGCCGGCAAGCTCGCCGCGCTCGGCACCCAGCATGTGCTCGTGATGTATGCCGGCGCCGTCGCCGTGCCGCTCATCGTCGGGCGCGCGCTCAAGCTCAGCCCGCAGGAAGTCGCGCTGCTGATTTCGGCCGACCTGTTCTGCTGCGGCATCGCAACCTTGATCCAGTCGCTCGGCATGACGCAATGGTTCGGCATCAAGCTTCCGGTGATGATGGGCGTGACCTTCGCGTCGGTCGCGCCGATGGTCGCGATCGCCAATGCCAATCCCGGCTCGAATGGCGCGCAATTGCTTTTCGGCGCGATCATCGGTGCCGGCATCATTTCGATATTGATCGCGCCGCTGGTGAGTCGAATGCTGCGATTTTTTCCACCGGTCGTGACCGGCACGATCATCGTGGTGATCGGCATCAGCTTGATGCGGGTCGGCATCAACTGGATTTTCGGCAATCCGTTCGGCCCGACAGCGCCTTCCGTCGTCGATCCGGTCTATGCGAAGTGGATTGCGGACGTCACGTCGCCCGGAAGCGCGGTACCGCCGATGCCCAAGGGCCTCGCGATCGTGCCGACGGTGCCCAACCCGCGCTACGCCGACCTCACGGGCCTCGGTGTTTCGGCGCTGGTGCTGGTGTCGATTCTGCTGATCGTCAAATTCGCCAAAGGCTTCATCGCCAACATATCGGTATTGCTCGGCATCCTGATCGGCGGCGTGGTCGCCACCCTGCTCGGCATCATGACTTTCGAGAAGGTCGGCAAGGCGCCATGGTTCGACATCGTGTTGCCGTTCCATTTCGGCATGCCGATTTTCGATCCGATCCTGATCCTCACGATGAGCCTGGTCATGATCGTGGTGATGATCGAATCGACCGGCATGTTCCTCGCGCTCAGCGAAATGACCGGCCGCAAGATCGGCCAGAAAGACCTCGCGCGCGGCCTGCGCACCGACGGTCTCGGCACGCTCATCGGCGGCATCTTCAACACCTTTCCGTACACCAGCTTTTCGCAGAACGTCGGGTTGGTCGCCGTGACGGGCGTGCGCAGCCGCTTCGTTTGCGTCGCCGGCGGCCTGATCCTGATCCTGCTCGGCCTGTTGCCCAAGATGGCGGCGCTGGTCGAATCGCTGCCGACCGTGGTGCTCGGCGGCGCCGGCCTCGTGATGTTCGGCATGGTCGCGGCCACCGGCATCCGCATCCTGTCGGGTGTCGATTTCAAGATCAACCGCCACAACGCGATGATCGTCGCGGTGTCGATCGGCGTCGGCATGATTCCGCTGATCGCGCCCAACTTCAAGCAATGGATGCCGCACGCAATCCACTCGCTCATCGAATCGGGCATCCTCCTGTCGTCGCTCGCCGCGGTACTGCTCAATGTGTTTCTGAACGGCGCGAAGCACGACGAAGCGGCGATCATCGCGGCGGCGAAGCAGGCCGAGGCGCACTGAGCGCGCGGCGTTCATCGCCAACAGCAAAAGCCCTGCGACGCGGGGCTTTTTCATGGTCGGGCTCAAACCACAAATGCTATAGTTTTAGTAGCAGCCTGCGCTCGTCCAGTGGTCGTTTCAGCTACTTTTTCTTTAAATTCTCAGATCATGGCAAGCGGGGCTTTTCGCTGTGGCGGCGGGTACTGGCGGTCCAGGCCAACGAGGTCGTCGGCTGTCAATTGCAGTTCGGCTGCGGCCAGGTTCTCGCGTAAGTGCGCCTCCTGCACCGCCTTCGGAATCGCGACCACGCCTTCTTGCGCGAGCACCCAGGCCAGCGCGATTTGCGCCGCTGTCGCGCCGTGGCGTGCGGCGATCGCCTCGAGGGCGTCGGCATCTGCCAGCGCGCCCTGATCGATCGGGCTGTACGCCATCGTCGGAATGCCCCGCGCGCGCAGCCACGGCAGCAGCGCGAACTGCGCGCCGCGCTCGCCGAGTGAAAAATAGACCTGGTTGGTTGCGCAACCGGGCCCCGGTGGCAGCGCCATGAGTTCCTCCATATCGGCCACATCGAAATTGCTGACGCCCCAGCGCCCGATGCGCCCCTGATCGACCAGCGCTTGCAATGCGTCGCACGTTTCCGCGAGCGGATGCTGACCGTGCCAGTGCAACAAATACAGATCGATCCGGTCGAGGCCGAGTCGCCGCAGGCTGCGCTCGCATGCCTCGGGCGTGCCGCGCCGGCTCGCGTTGTGCGGATAGACCTTGCTGACGATGAACAACTCGTCGCGTCGCACGACACCGCTGCGCAAGGCTTCTGCCAGCGCTTGGCCGACCACTTCTTCCGCGCCGCCCTCGCCGTACATTTCGGCCGTGTCGATGAGCCGATAGCCCATGTCGATGGCGCTGCGGACTGCGCCGACGTCGGTCGCTCGCCGCGCTGCCGATTCGCCCATGCGCCAGGTGCCGAGGCCGAGTTGCGGCATGCTGCCGCCGCCCGAAAACGCGATTGATTGCATGACCGACCTTTCCAGAAGCGCAATTGAGCTTGTCGAAGGAGATCGTAGAACGTCTCGACATCGCTCGACATGCTATTGAATACACAGCTGCTTGCGAATATCCTCCGGGCGTTTCGGTCGCTTTTCAAGATCGCTAATTAGGTATTGATGTGTATCTTGCCTGAGTTTAGACTGCGGGCTCCATCGACCATTGGCAGTGCTACGGCTCGATCTTCCCCGCAGCCCAGCACATCCGCAGCAAAGCGCACACACACCACATCGAGAGCATGAACAACCAGCTGCGCTGCTATCTGGCCCACGCGCGGCGAAAGACGCACCGCTACACCAAGCAAGAGCGCGCAGAACACGAGAGATTCCCTGCTGTTTATCTTCCAGCCCAAACTGTCCTGCCCGCTCCAACCAGCCAACCAGTAGCAAAACTATGGACGATGAGCAGTTCGGGGTGCAACGATATCAATACCTATTTAGCAATCCCGACTTTTGGCTTGAAAATCCAGCGCTCCGCTAAAATCGGCGGTTACTCAGCCTCTGATTACTCTCATGAAACGCTGTCGGTTCTCCGATTCGATCAGTACGACGCGAATGGCGCGAACGACGCGAATGGCGCGACTTTCCCAAATCGCCCTGCCGGCCATGCTGCTATTGGCCGCTGTCGCCGGTTCGGCCGCGATGGAAGTGCGCGCGCAAGACCTGGCGGGCACCTCGCTCCAGAACGAGGCCCTGCTCGGCGGGCGCAACTTCCCTGCCGGTACGCTGCGCGGCAAATTCAAGGTCATCGCCTGGCCGGAAATCGAAATCGACGGCCAGGGCGAACGCATGGCACCCGGTGGACGAATCCAGAGCGCGCAGCGCATGCTGGTGGCGCCGGCCTCGATCACCGGACAAAAGCTGCTCGTCAACTATCGCCGGGACGCCGCCGGGCTGGTGCGGGAAGTGTGGGTTCTCAGCGAGGACGAAGCCCGCGCCGACCGCGATTCGGCCGATCGCCCCTTCTTCAATTTCTGGCCCTTCGTCGCCAACCGCGGCCCGCGTGACGACGGCAAGACACCCTACGACCAACTGCCGAAATACGGGCAGTAAGAAGAGTCCTCGATCCTGCAACCAGCCGCAGGAGGGATCTAAAAGCTGCGCAACGGACGTGCCGAACCGACCGAGAAAAAATTTAGTTTTCCTTCTGCGTGTTCTGCGAAACCTCCGCGCTTTCTGCGTCCGGTAATCCGCACTCCTGTTGCTTCACCCCCAAACACCATGCCTAAAAAAGTCTTCATCAAGACCTTCGGCTGCCAGATGAATGCATACGACTCGGCAAAAATGGCCGACGTGTTGCATGCAGCCGAAGGCTACGAAGCCACGCGCGAAGTCGAAGAAGCCGATCTCATTCTCTTCAACACCTGCTCAGTGCGCGAAAAGGCGCAAGAGAAGGTGTTCAGCGACCTCGGGCGCGTTCGGCATCTGGCAGAACGCGGGGTCAGGATCGGCGTCGGCGGCTGTGTCGCGAGCCAGGAGGGCGCGGCGATCATCGAGCGCGCGCCGTTCGTCGATGTGGTGTTCGGTCCGCAGACGCTGCACCGCCTGCCGCAGCTGCTGGCCCAACGCGAACGCGAAAATCGGCCGCAAGTCGATATCCGCTTTCCGGAAATCGAAAAGTTCGACCATCTGCCGCCGGCACGTGCCGAGGGTGCCACGGCCTTCGTCTCGATCATGGAGGGCTGCTCCAAATACTGCAGCTATTGCGTCGTGCCCTACACGCGCGGCGAGGAAGTCCACCGCCCGCTCGACGACGTGCTGGTCGAAGTGGCAGGGCTCGCCGACCAGGGCGTGCGCGAAGTCACCTTGCTGGGCCAGAACGTCAACGCCTGGCGCGGCCGAATGGGCCACGGCATCGCCGGCGAAGGACTGAACGATGTCGCCGACTTCGCCTTGCTGCTCGAATACGTGGCCGAAATTCCGGGCATCGAACGAATCCGCTACACCACGAGTCATCCTCGGGAGTTCACGCCCAGGCTCATCGACGCCTACGCGCGGATTGCGCAGCTCGCGTCGCATGTCCACTTGCCGGTGCAGCATGGGTCCGACCGCATCCTCGCGGCGATGAAGCGCGGCTACACGGCGATGGAATTCAAAGGCACCGTGCGAAAGTTGCGGTCGATCCGGCCGCAAATCGCGATCGGCAGCGACTTCATCGTCGGCTTTCCGGGCGAGACCGATGCGGATTTCGACCAGCTGATGCGGCTCATCGAAGACGTCGGCTTCGACGCGAGCTTCAGCTTTCTCTACAGCCCGCGGCCCGGCACGCCGGCGGCGGCGCTCGTCGACGAAACACCCCACGCGACCAAGCTCGCGCGCCTGCATCAGCTGCAGAAAACCATCGATGCGCAGGTCGACCAGGCCAGCCAGGCGCTGGTCGGCAGCCGCCAGAGCGTGCTGGTCGAAGGGCCATCGCGCAAGGACGCGGGCGAACTCATGGGCCGCACCGAATGCAACCGCGTTGTCAACTTCGCGGGAGATGCGCGGCTGATCGGTCAGATGATCGAATTGGGCATTACGCGCGTGCTCTCGCATACGCTGCGCGGCGAAGTTGTGCAGAACGCCAGCGCCGGACTCGCCCTTGCCGCCGGCCCTGCTGTTGGGCCGAGGCTTGCCGACGTTCCGACGGTGTCGTAGAGCGCGGTCAACTTTTCTTATCGGCCTGCAGCAGCTGTCGTGTCGGCTACATTCCGACGATGTACTTTTCAAGCCTTTTAGTGCTGCAGCGCCCGTCCTGCAAGCGCAGCGCGCTATCGAATTTGCAGCATTCGGTGCACCGTGACAACAGTTTCGTCGCTGCCTGCGCGGCCCGCTGATGGCCCGCTCGGCAGCACGCGGTTCGTTTCAGCAGCTTCTGCTGTTCGCTTTTCTGCTGGTCGTCGGTTTGCTGGTCGGCGTTTCGTTGCGCGCGGTGTTCCAGTTCGACACGTTGATCACCCAGAGCCGCGACCAGGCCTCGAGCGCGTTGGCTCTGTCGAACGGCGCGCGTTCGCTTTCCGAGCGCAGCGCGGCGATGGAGCGCGCGGCACGCCAGTCGGTGGTTCTGAACGACGCCGTGCTGCGCGGCCGCTTTTCCGATGCGGCGCGCGATGCGAGCGAATTGCTCGACCGACTGGCGCAGAACGGACTGGTCGCAGCGCCGGCGGGTGACTGGCGGCGCCAACTGGGCACGATTCAGGGTTTACTCACCGGCTCGCCGGACAGCGCGCTGGACCGCGAAAAAAACCTTGCGACCCGGTTCCGCGAACTCGACGGGCTGAACGCCATGATCGCGCAGCAGGTGCAGTTCACCATCGAAGGCCAGAACACGCGGCTGGCCGACCGGATCGAGGACACCCGCTTGCGTTTGACGCGGCAGGTCCTCGGCGCCAGCGCGCTGGCTGTGGTGCTCGCGCTCGCTTTCGGCATCTGGCTTGCGCGGCCGTTCAAGCGGCTCGAGCGCGCGATCATCGGGCTCGGCGAAAACCGGCTCGACGAGCCGATCGATATTCGCGGCCCGGCCGACGTGCGGCGCGTGTCGCAGCAACTCGACTGGCTTCGCCTGCGGCTGTCGGAACTCGACGAAGACAAGGCGCGGTTCCTGCGGCATGTCTCGCATGAGCTCAAGACGCCGCTGGCCGCATTGCACGAAGGCGCCGCGCTGCTCGAAGACGGCGTCATGGGCCCGCTCACGCCGGGCCAGCGCGAGGTGACGCAGATCCTGCAGCAGAACACGCGCACCCTGCAAAGCCAGATCGAGGCCTTGCTGCGTTTCAACAGCGCCGCCTTCGAAGCCCGCCAGCTCGATCGCCAGCCGACCGAACTGCTGACGTTGCTGCAGCAACAAGTCGAGGCCCAGCGGCTGCAATGGCAGTCGCAGGGATTGATGGTCGATGTCGATGGAAAAGACCTTACAGCCGAGGTCGATCCGGTGAAATTCGGCGTGGCGATCGGCAATCTGCTGTCGAATGCGATCCGCTTTTCGCCGCGCGGCGGCATTATCCGGTTTCGGGTATCGGGCCTGCCGGACATGGCGCGCATCGACGTCACCGACGACGGCCCCGGCATTGCCGAGGACGAGCGCGAGCGCATTTTCGAGCCATTCTTCCGCGGCGAGCAGCAACCGCAGCATGCGGTGCGCGGCACCGGCATCGGGCTGGCGATCGTGCAGGAATACATTGCGGCGCACGGCGGCAGCGTCACGCTCTTGTCCGACGGCCAGGGCGCCCACTTCCGGATCGAATTGCCCCGGGGTTCCTGAACGCATCTGTCGTAACAGAGTTCGTGAGCCGGCCTTGTCCTTCTTCCGCGCCCCGTAGCGCCCGGTACAGTCCGAAGCTGGTTCCACATCAATGCTTCGATTCATGCCGACAACGATCGACCCGCGCAGCGTCGGCGCTCAGCTTTCGACCGGCGCATGGCCTGCCGCGCCGGCCGCTTTCGCCCTGACGGCGTTGCTTGCGTTGCCTGCCTTGCTTGCAGGTTGTGCCCTGAGGGAGGGAGTGCCCGCGAATTCGCCGACCGTGTCGGCACCGTTGCCGCGGCCTACGCTACCGACCTCTTCCGGCGCGCAAGCAGTCAAAGCGCTGCCAGCCGAGACGCCCGGGCCGGTCGAAAAGATGCTGACCTATGCAGACAAGGTGCGCGGGCTCCAGCCGCCCGAGGTGGCCGGCGAAATCAGCCGGATCGGCGAACCCTTCGATCCGACCACCCAGATGCAATTGGCGATCGTGCTGGTCCAGACCCGTAATCCGGCGGACACGGCGCGCGCACTGGGTTTGCTTCAAAAGGTGACCGCGAGCAAGGACAAGGATGCGCCTTCGTTGCAACCGCTGGCCCGCCTGCTGGCTGCCCGATTCATGGAGCAACGCAAGATCGAGGACGACCGCGACAAGCAGGTCCAGCAACAAGCCCAGCAATTGCGCGACGTCCAGCGCCGCAACGAGCAACTCACAGAGCGCCTGGAAGCGTTGCGCGCGATCGAACGCAGCATCGCCAAGCCGGGCGGATCGGCAGGCGCAGAAGCCGAGCCATCTTTGACATTTCCACCCTCCGCGCCGGCCAGCGCGAAACCCAAACCCTGAGCGCCATGGTGCTGCGCGAAAACAATCCGGAAGTTGCCGAAAAACCGACCGGCGCCCGCCTGCTGGTGGTCGACGACGACGCCGACATGCTGCGGCTTGTGTCGCTCCGTCTGCGCGGTGCGGGCTACCAGGTCACCGCTGTGACCTCGGCCGAAACCGCGCTGACCCAACTCGAAATCGAGCATCCCCAGCTGGTGCTGAGCGATGTGCGACTGCCCGGCCGCGACGGCTTGGCTCTGTTCGACGAAATCCGCAAGCGCCATCCGACCTTGCCGGTCATTTTGCTGACGGCGCACGGCACGATTCCGGACGCGGTCGAAGCCACCGCGCGCGGTGTTTTCACCTACCTCACAAAGCCCTACGACGCGAAGGAGCTGCTCGAAAAAATCGCGCAGGCCCTCGCGATTGCGGCGCCTGCCGGCGCGCCGCGCAAGGGCGGCGGCGCCGACGAGAGCTGGCGGGCCGAGATCGTGAGCCGCTCCAACCGCATGTCCGAACTGCTGGCGGAAGCGCGCATGGTCGCGAGGTCCGACGCGAGCGTGCTGCTGCGCGGCGACTCGGGGGCAGGAAAGGAGTTGCTCGCCCGCGCGATCCACCGGGCAAGCGACCGCGCCGCCCGGCCCTTCGTGGCGGTGAACTGCGGCGCGATTCCCGAGGCGCTGCTCGAATCCGAATTGTTCGGCCACATGAAGGGCGCATTCACCGACGCGGTCGCCAACCACAAGGGCCTGTTCCAGCAAGCCGATGGCGGCACCTTGCTGCTCGACGAGATCGGCGACATGCCGCCTGCGCTGCAAGTCAAGTTGCTGCGCGTGCTGCAGGAACGCGCGGTGCGCCCGCTCGGTGCCAGCCAGTCGATTTCGGTCGATGTGCGCATCGTTTCGGCCACCCATCGCGACCTCGACGCCGCGATGGCAGCCGGCCAGTTCCGAGAAGACCTTTATTACCGGCTCAACGTCGTCACCTTGATCCTGCCGCCGCTCGATGCGCGTCGCGAGGACATTCCGCTTCTGGCCAATCATTTTCTGCAGCGACTGGCCAGCAAATACAGCAAGCGGCTGTCGGGTTTCGCGCCCGAGGCACTCAAGGCGCTGACCATGGCGCCCTGGCCCGGCAACGTGCGTCAGTTGTTCAACGTGGTCGAGCAAGTCTGCGCGCTGTCCAGCTCGCCGTTGATTCCGCTCTCCTTGGTGCAGCGCGCATTGCGCGTGCCTTCGATCGAGGTTCAGACCTATGCCGACGCCAAGCAGCGCTTCGAGCGCGACTATCTGGTCGGCTTGCTCAAACTGACCGACGGCAACGTCGCCGACGCAGCGCGCCTGGCCGATCGCAATCGCACCGAGTTCTATCGCCTGTTGCAAAAGCACGAGCTGACGCCGGGCCACTTCAAGGCCGAGACCACCGGGAACGGCATTGGCGACAGCGACCTTGTCGCTACCGGGCGACAGCCCTGAATCCCTGAATTAAGAGAACTTTTCGGTTCAACGCGCTCAATCTGTCGCTGGCCGGCGACAAAATCAAGGGAAAACCCGAAGACCGGCCTGCAAAGAGTTGCGGGAATTGCTCCAAAAGCGCCGCAAGTCATTGCTGCACAGCGATTTTTCTGTCTTGGCACGCGCTTTGCCCTTATGGGGCCATGCAAGCCACTTCCCACCGCACTTCCAGCCCGTCGCGCCAGCGCTTCGGCCGCCGCGATTCATCGCTTTTCTGGGGCCGTTCGCGTTCCGCGAGCGATGCACAGGCCGCGCACGAAGGCGCCGCCGGTGCCGCTGCCGATTGTGTTTTCAAGCGCTTTCCGGCAATCGGCGACACGCCCCGGCAACCGAAACAAGAAGGTTGATGCGATGAAGCCCAACGACTTCTCCCAGTTCAACGTTTCCCAGATGAACGCTCTCGAGGCCGCTCTCGAGGCCGTTACCGACGATCAGCGCCCCGCGGCGCGCCAGCGTATGACGCGCGAGGAGCGTCATCCGAATTCAGTCACCGCGCCGCCGATTCATCGCGGTTCGATGACGCCGCGCCCCTGGCGTGGTTTCTGGAACAGCCTGGGCACCGCGGTGCTGGTCAAGCTGGGTGCCGGCGGCGCGCGCGCAGCCCATGCGCCCGCCGCTACGGCACCGACGCAACCGAAACAAGCCTGGGAGCGAGCCGCCGCCAGGCGCCGGATGGCTTTCATGGCGCTGGCCTTGCTGAGCACGGTCCTGGCGTCGGCGCTGTTCGCATCGGCCCAGCCGGACTATGACAACCTCTGGCTCGAATACGGCCAGATCGGGCTCTATGGCTTGCTGTCGGGTTGGGTCGTGACCGGCTTCGTCACCGCCTTGATGGGTTTCTGGGTCACCTTGCGCGGCGACAAGCATTCGCTGTCGGCGGCGCAGGTGGTCGATCACCCGATGAATCCCGATGCCCGCACCGCCGTCATCATGCCGATCTGCAACGAGGACGTGACCACCGTTTTCGCAGGACTGCGCGCGACCTGCGAGTCGATCGCGGCAACCGGCCATGCAGGCCAATTCGACGTGTTCGTGCTGTCTGACAGCTATTCGCCCGAAACCGTCGCGGCCGAACGTGCCGCGTGGGAAGACCTGCGCACGGCGCTCGCCACGAGCGGCGACGAAACTCAGGTCGAGGTGTATTACCGGCTGCGCAAGCGCCGCACCCACCGCAAGGCCGGCAACGTCGCCGATTTTTGCCGCCGCTGGGGCAAGGACTACCGCTATATGGTGGTGCTGGACGCCGACAGCGTGATGAGCGGCGACTGCCTCGCCTCGATGGTCAAGCTGATGGAAGCCAACCCCACTGCGGGCGTGATCCAGACCGCGACCCAGGCGATCGGCCATGTGACCCTCCACGCCCGTGCGCAGCAGTTCGCTTCGCGCGTGACCGGCCGCCTGTTCACGCTCGGCATGCAGTTCTGGCAGCTCGGCGAATCACATTACTGGGGCCACAACGCGATCATCCGGGTCGAACCCTTCATGGCGCATTGCGCGCTGGCGCCGATCAAGGGCAACGGCGGCATGGCCGGCGGCATCATGTCGCACGACTTCGTCGAAGCCGCGCTGATGCGCCGCGCGGGCTATCACGTCTGGCTGGTCGCCGATCTGGTCGGCAGCTACGAGCAGCAACCGCCCGATCTGCTGGCCGAATTGCAGCGCGACCGCCGCTGGTGCCAGGGCAACCTGCAGAACGCGCGCCTGATCGCCGAACCGGGCATCAATCCGGTCCACCGCGCGATGTTCGCCACGGGCACGATGGCTTATGTCTCGGCGCCGCTGTGGCTGGCATTCCTGACTCTCGGCACCGCGCTGTGGCTGTCCGGCGCGAGCCTGGTCGAACACTGGCTCGCGATGCCGATGGAACTCGCCGGTCTCTGGCTCTGGACTTTGTGCCTGTTGTTCTTGCCGCGCATGCTGGGCATCGCTTCGGTGCTGATCCGGCGCGAGCAAAGCCAGTTCGGCGGCACGTTCAGCTTGTTCAAGAGCGGCGCGGTCGAAAGCCTGATGGCGATCACCCAGGCGCCCGTCCGGATGCTGGCGCACTCGCTGTTCGTGGTGGTGGCGCTGACCGGCCTCAAGCTCGACTGGAAATCGCCCCCGCGTGAAGCCGCTGCCGTGCCGTGGCGCGAAGCGATCGCCAAGCTGCTGCCGATGAGCGGCGTAATCGCGGCGCTCGCGATCGGTGTGGCGCTGATCGACTCGAGCGCGCTGGTCTGGCTGATGCCGGTCGGCCTGCCGCTGCTGCTCGCGATTCCGCTCACGGTGCTGACCAGCAAGATCGGCTTCGGCACCCGGCTGCGCGACCGCCGCTATCTGATGATTCCCGAAGAATGGCGCTCGCCGGTCGTCCTGAGCCGGGCCTGGATGCATGCGAGCCGGCTGGCACTGAAAGCGGCCTGATTCGCGGAATCGATCGGTCCGACACATCAAAGCCCGCTTCGGCGGGCTTTTTTTCGACCGGCTCGGGCTCCGAAATGCTACTGAAATTATAGCTGTCTGCGCATGCAGGACGGGCGTTTCAGCCAATTTAAATTTCAGTTGTGGATCGGCTGTCTGCGCATGCAGGACGGGCGTTTCAGCCATTTTTCATTGCGGTGACAAGCCGGAATCCGATGAGGATGTGCTTGATCTCGATCGGCCGCGCATCGCGCCCCGCGGGCCGGCAGATGCCGCAGCCTTTGTCGTCCCACGAGCCGCCTTTGACGATGCCGCGGCCCGATAGCGCCGACGTGGCTGTCCATTCGAAAACCTGGCCAGCCGCATCGCGCACGCCGAAAGGGCTCGCGCCCGCCGGATAGCGGCCGACCGGAACGGTGCTGAACGGCCCCTTGTCATGGCTGTTCAACCGGTCGGCGTCGAACCGGTTGCCCCATGGAAAGTATCGGCCGTCAATGCCGCGCGCGGCTTTTTCCCATTGCGCTTCGGTGGGCAGCGACCAGCGCCGGCCTGTCACACTGCCGAGCCAATCGGCGAAAACCTCGGCATCCGCGCGCGATACGAGTACGACCGGATGCATGTCGCGCCCTTGCGGCGGCTGACCATCAACCCAGGCGAACGGTCGCGTGCGCTCGAAGGGATGAATCAGACCGTAGCTTTCCCAGGTAGCGCGCATCACATCGGGCGCGCGGTGCCCGGTCTGTCGCACGAACATGGCATAGAGCCGGTTCGTGACCGGGTTTTGCATGATCTCGAAGGCCGGCAGCGTTTCTTCATGCCGCGGCGGTTCGCTTTCGTACCAGCGCTGATCCCGGGTGGCCGAATGGCCATAGGCTGCTTCGTCGAGCCGATACGCCGCTTCGCGCTCGGCGCGATCCGATCCGGCGATGAACGGACCGGCCGGCACCGGTACGGTTTCGATGTCGGGGATCTGCGCTGCGGCCGAGGCAACGGCACAAAAGCCGAGTCCCAGCGCCGATGCGGGAAGAGCGCCGAGCAGAGCGCGCCGGCTCACCCACAGGTCGCCCGGGGGCGAGACGACCTCAGCCGCGTTTCGGCGGGATCGCATAGGTGCCGACCGCATGCGCGACCATCCGTTCGTCGCCTTCGGAATACAGCGCGACCTCGCCCACTGCCAGCAGGCGGCCGAGCTTGATCAGCTTGCAGACGCCGACGACAGCCACATCGGCCGAGGGTTTGCGCAGGAAATTGACGTTGAGACTGGTCGTGACAGCGAGCGGCACGATGCCGATCTCGCCGAGGATCGCGGCATACAACGCGACATCGGCCACCGTCATCAACACCGGCCCCGAGACGGTGCCGCCGGGGCGAAGTTCGGCGATACCGACCGGATGCACGACCGTCGCCGAGGCGTTGCCGACCTCGGTGACGAGGCACTTGCTTTGCGGAAATTCGGCCGCCAGGAATGCTCGAAGCGCTGCCAGACTGACCATTCGATGCTCTGGTTAATTGCTCGGGTTTGCTATTAATTATGTAGCTGTCTGCGCACGATTGGCGGGCGTTTCAGCTACTTTTCTTTTAAAATTTCGGCATGTTGCCGCCGCCCATGCCCGGCATGCCTTTCATGCCGCCCATGCGCTTCATCATCTTCATCAAGCCGCCGCCCTTCATCTTTTTCATCATGCCCTGCATCTGCTCGAATTCGTTGAGCAAGCGGTTCACTTCCTGCACCTGAACGCCGGCGCCGACCGCAACGCGGCGCTTGCGCGTGGCCTTGAGCAGCGCGGGTTTGCGGCGCTCCTCGCGCGTCATGCTGTTGATGATGCCTTCCTTGCGCCGGATGTCGCGCTCGGCACGGGTCAGGTCGGCATCGGTGGCTTTCGCCGCCATCTGGCTCGGCAATTTGTCCATCAGGCCGGCCAGGCCGCCCATCTGCTTCATCTGCTGCAACTGGCTGCGGAAATCTTCGAGGTCGAAATGGCCGCCCTTGACCTTGGCAGCGAGCTTTTGCGCCGCATCGACATCGACGCCTGCCGTGACCTGTTCGACCAGCGCGACGATGTCGCCCATGCCGAGGATGCGGCCGGCGTGGCGTTCGGCGTCGAACACCTCGAGGCCCTCGATCTTCTCGCTGGTGCCGGCGAACTTGATCGGCACGCCGGTGATCTGGCGCACCGACAGCGCCGCGCCGCCGCGCGAATCGCCGTCGGTCTTGGTGAGGATGATGCCGGTCAGCGGCAATGCGTCCTTGAACGCCTTGGCGGTGTTGATCGCGTCCTGGCCTTGCATCGCATCGACCACGAACAGGGTTTCGACCGGCTTCAACGCCGCATGGAGCTGCTTGATCTCGTCCATCAGCACCTGGTCGATCGCCAACCGTCCAGCCGTATCGACCAGCAGCACGTCGAAAAAGTGGCGCCGCGCGTGGTCGAGCGCGGCGCGCGCGATATCGAGCGGCTTTTGCTCGGGCGTGCTCGGAAACCACTCTGCACCGGCCTGCGCCGTCACGGTCTTGAGCTGCTCGATCGCGGCCGGCCGGTAGACGTCGCCCGACACCGTGAGCACTTTTTTCTTGCGCTTGTTGATCAAGTGGCGCGCGAGCTTGGCGGTGGTGGTGGTTTTGCCCGCCCCCTGCAAGCCCGCCATCAGGATCACCGCAGGCGGTTGCGCCGCCAGGTTGATATCGGAAACGCCCTCGCCCATGGTGGCGGCCAACTCTCGGCTGACGATGCCGACCAGCGCCTGTCCGGGCTTGAGCGAGCCCATCACTTCCTGACCCAGCGCCTTGTCCTTGACCCGGGCGATGAAATCGCGCACCACCGGCAAGGCGACGTCGGCCTCGAGCAGTGCCATGCGCACCTCGCGCATCATGTCCTGCACATTGGTTTCGGTGATGCGCGCTTGCCCGCTCATCTGCTTGACGACGCGCGAGAATTTTTCGGTGAGGGCGGTGGCCATGGTTCTGCCCGCGCAGGCGGGCCGGTTGCAGCGTGCCGCGGCACGCCGGGTCTGAATGCGAAAGAAGGTCGGCTCGCGCCGTGAAATCGGCGCTGGACAAAGTACCAAACGAGTACCAAACGAGTACCAAACGAGTACCAGACCCGTACCAAAGCAGACGGCCGAAGCAGAGACTAGCCGCTAAACTCTGATCGATGATTTTAGCGAGCCCGTCCTCCCTCGGCGTGGCACTCGGCTTTGCCGCCGCCGCAGCCTACGCGGCGGTTGCGGCGGGCGCCTCGCGGTTCGGGCGCGGCACGACCCGCGGGTTGCTCGGCGTGGCCTGGTTGCTGCACGCTGCGGCGTTGGCCCATGGCCTTTTCTTCGGCATGGCCTCGTTTGGTTTCGGCCCGGCACTTTCTGCCACGGCGTGGCTGGTGCTCACCGTTTATGCGATCGAAAGTCAGCTGTATCCGCAGCTGCGGGTCCGGCGCGTATTGGCCGGGCTGGGCGCGGCCGCCGTCTTGCTCGGCGCTCTGTTTCCCGGCGCGGCCCTGCATGTCGCTGCATCGCCCTGGTTGCCGCTGCATCTGACTTTGGGCATCGCGTCGTACGGCCTTTTCGCAGCCGCAGTCGTCCATGCCTGGCTCATGACGCGTGCTGAACGCCAGATCCGGTCGGCCACCGACGCCCACGGCGTGCCGCTTCTGACGCTCGAGCGACTGACTTTCAGGTTCGTCACGGCCGGCTTCGTGCTGCTCAGCGCGACCTTGCTGGCCGGCTGGTTGTTCGGCGAAACCTTGTATGGCGCGGGCCGGCCCTGGCGTTGGGACCACAAAACAGTGTTCTCGGTGCTGGCCTGGCTGAGCTTCGCGTGGCTGCTGGTCGGCCGATCGCGCTTCGGCTGGCGCGGCCGCAAGGCAAGGCGGGTTCTGTATGCCGGCGCTTCGCTGCTGCTGCTGGCTTACGTCGGTTCGCGCTTCGTGCTCGAAGTGGTACTCGGGCGAAGCGTTGCATGAAATATCTGCTCGTGATCGCCGTGGTTTGCGTCGCTTTCTGGATTTGGCGTGAAGGCCGGCGTTCCGAGCGGCGCTCGCGGCAATCCCCACCGCCGCACGGCCGCAAGGATGGCGGCAAGTTGCCGCCCGAAGAGATGACGCGCTGCGCGCAGTGCGGCCTGCATCTGCCACTGGCCGAAGCCGTCGCGGGCCGGCGGTCGTTGCACTATTGCAGCGACACGCATCGCAAGCTGGCTGAACGCTAGTCATGCCGACGCAGTGGTCGCGCACGATGCCGGCTTTGCTGGCGGCTTCCGATGCGCCCTCGGCCGCAGAAGCACCGGCTTTGCCGCGGTTGTGGCGCGGTTTTCTGCTGGCGCGCATCTTCGTCGGTGGCTTGTTGCTCTTGCTGCCATTGGTCGGCTATCTGCTTGGGCAGGCGGTGCATCCGGTCACCGTCGCGTTGACGGTGGGCTATTTCGCGCTGGCCGTGCTCGCCGCTCGGCTGATTCGGGACGCCACATTCCTGCGCAGTTTGGGCACCGCCTGGATCACGACGATCGGCGTCGATATCGTCGCTTTTGCGCTGTTGCAGGCAACCCAGTCGGGCGCGATTAATTACACGCCTTTGTTCGCGCTGCCGGTATTGATGGGCGCCGTGCTCGGTACGCTTCGGGTCGGGCTCGGAACCACGGCGACCATCACGCTGCTCCTTTTGTTCGATGCGCTGTGGCGCTGGACCCGGGAAGCAGGCGATCCTTCGGCGTGGTTCATCCAGGCCGCCCTGACCAGCGCCGGGCTGTTCGTGGTGGCGCTGCTGGTGCACGAGCTGTCGCTGCGTCTGTCGCGCCAGGAAATCCTCGCGCAGCGCAACCGCCATGCGGCGCAGATGCATGCGCGTGTCAACGAGCTGGTGATCGAAACATTGAGCGAAGGTGTGCTGGTGGTCGACCGGCATGGCCTGGTGCACGCGGCCAACCCGGCGATCGCCGACATACTGGGACACGGGTTGGCATCGATGCCTTTGCCGGTCGCGCTCGATACGAGCCCGGCCTGGCAAGGCCTGGCCTCGCTGGCGCGCCAGGCCTTCGAACAGCGCGCGCCGCAATCGGCCGAAATTCCGATCGCGCAGCAAAGCGGTGGTGCGCGAGAGATTCGCGTCATCACCCGCCTGACGCGGCTGACCACGACCGGCGGTCCGCGCAACGAAAGCGTTTGCGTGATGTTCGTTCAGGACTTGCGCGAACTCGAAGCCCGGATCAGGACCGAAAAGCTGGCTGCGATGGGCCGCATGTCGGCTGCCGTGGCGCACGAAATTCGCAACCCGCTCGCCGCCATCTCGCAAGCGGCTGCGCTGCTCGAAGAAGACCTGACGGATGACGCCCAGCGCCAGCTCGCCTCGATGGTGTTGCAGAACGCACGCCGGCTCGCGAGCACGGTCGACGACGTGCTCGACGTCGCGCGCGCGCGCCAGCAACGCTCGAGTGACCCATCGCAGCTGATCGGGCTCGACTCGACCGCGCGCATCCTCGTTGAAGAATGGGTGCGGCAAACCGGACGCGAGGGCGTCCAGCTGAAACTTAACGCCTCCGAATCCGAGGTGCGCTTCGAATCCGACCACTTGCGTCGCATCCTCGTCAACCTTCTGGACAACGCGGCGCGCTATGCAGGCGAGCGCGCTGGCTCGATCGAAGTGTCGACAGGCATCGGCGCGCGCGGCCAGGCCTGGTTGCAGGTCTGGAGCGACGGCTTTCCGCTCGAAACAGCGGTCCAGGCCCATCTGTTCGAACCGTTTTTTTCCTCCGAGAGTCGCTCCAGCGGGCTCGGCCTTTTCATTTGCCGCGAACTCTGCGAGCGCCATGGCGCCTCGATCGGCTACCAGCGCCGCGCGCTCTCGGCTGAAGGGCCCGAGAGCCCGGAAAGCCCGGAAGGCAATGCTTTCGTCGTCGATTTCGCTGCGCGGGTGGCAAACACGCCTGCACCTTCACAATAAGGCCCGTGAGTTCCACCGCTTCATCTGCTTCGCGCTCGGCGCGCATTCTGGTCGTCGACGATGAGCCCGACCTGCGCACGCTGTACGAGCTGACATTGCTGCGCGAAGGGTATCGGGTCGAGGCCGCAGGCAACGTCAGCGAAGCCTGGGCCAAGCTCGAAGCCGAGCGCTTCGACGCGGTCATCACCGACATGCGTTTGCCCGACGGTCTGGGCATGGAGCTATTGCAGCGCTTGCAACAAGCCAGACGCAGCGAGCGGTGCATCGTGATCACGGCGTACGGATCGGCCGAAAACGCGGTCGAGGCGCTGAAAGCCGGCGCCTTCGATTACCTGACCAAGCCCGTCGATCTGAAGCAATTCCGCTCGGTCGTCGCCCAGGCGCTGCATGAGCATGCGACGCCGGCCAAGGCTGCGCGCGCCGGCGCGGGACGCGGTGTTCAAGCCCCTTTGTCTGCCGATGCGGGCGAGGCCGCGTTGGCGCGGCTGGTCGGCCAATCGGAACCGATGCGGCGCGTCAAGTCACGCATTGCCAAGGTCGCGCGCGGCATGGCGCCGGTGCTGGTGCGCGGCGAGTCGGGCACCGGCAAGGAATTGGTCGCGCGCGCGGTTCATGGTTGCAGCCAGCGCAGCGAGGGGCCCTTCGTCGCCGTGAACTGCGGTGCGATTCCGGAGAATTTGCTCGAGGCCGAATTCTTCGGCGCACGCAAGGGCTCCTACACCGGATCGGCGGCCGATCGCGACGGCTACTTCCAGGCCGCGCGCGGCGGCACCCTGTTTCTCGACGAGATCGGCGATTTGCCGCTTGCGATGCAGTCGAAATTGCTGCGCGCGATTCAGGAGCGCAGCGTGCGTCCGCTCGGCTCGACCCAGGAAGACGCGGTCGACGTGCGGATCGTCAGCGCGACCCACAAGGACTTGCAAGCCGATGTTCTGGCCGGCCGCTTTCGACAAGATCTGTTCTACCGCCTCAACGTGATCGAAATCGCCGTGCCGGCGCTGCGCGAGCGCCGCGACGACCTTCCCGTGCTCTGCGCCGCGCTGCTCGCGCGCATCGCGCTCGATGGCGGAATGCCGGCGCCGGAACTTTCCGACGCCTTGCTGCGGCAGTTGGCGGCCCATCCGCTCGATGGCAACGTCCGGGAACTCGAGAATCTGCTGCATCGCGCGGTGGCGCTCAACGACGGCGACGAATTGCAGATCGACTTCGATGCGGATGCGGCGCCCGGCCAGTTCGATACGCCATTGATTCTTCAGGATGCAGCGTCGAACCCTGTTTCGCTAACGGCAGATCCGCAAAGCGCCTCGGGAGAGCTGCCGCCGAATACATCGGCAGTCAATGCGCAGGCCATGCCAGCCGACCTGCAAAGCTATCTGGATCTGCAGGAGCGCGACATCCTGATTCGGGCCTTGCAGGACGCGGGCTTCAACCGCACGGCCGCGGCTGCGCGCCTCGGGTTGAGTCTTCGACAGATCCGCTACCGGATCGCGCGTCTGGGCATTTCGATGCCGCATGGCGACGAAGCGGCTGGCAATGTCGTGCGCGATGGTTTCGATGGTTGAGGCGCAGCCACCGCGCTGGCGCGCCGGCTGGCTGGACGGTGCCCGCGCTTTCCCTTCACCCAACTTCAATGCGCGGCCGGAGGGAGCGCCAATCGATCTGATCGTGGTGCATTCGATCAGCCTGCCGCCGGGCGACTACGAAGACAACGGCGAAGGCGATGCGGTTCAGCAATTGTTTGCGAACCGGCTCGATTGGGACGCCCACCCGTATTTCCAGACTTTGCGGGGGCTCGAAGTTTCGGCGCATTTCTACATCCGGCGCAGCGGGGAACTCTGGCAATTCGTGAGTTGCGACGACCGGGCGTGGCATGCGGGTGCGTCGTCGTGGCGCGGCCGCGAACGCTGCAACGACGATTCGATCGGGATCGAACTCGAAGGACTCGAAGGCGACATTTTCGAGCTGCCGCAATACGACACCTTGGCCGGGCTGTGCCGCGCAGTCGCCGCGCAGTATCCGATCCGCTGGGTTGCGGGCCACGAACACATCGCGCCGCAGCGAAAGTTCGACCCGGGTGCAGGATTCGACTGGAACCTGCTGCAGCGTCAGACGGGGTGGGATGCGCAGATGCTTGCGGGGATCGACGAACGCTCCCACCCGGGCTGACGGCGCGCGCTTTCCTGTCGCACTTTTCTGCCGTCCTCTTTTGCCGTTATTTCGCAGGTCGCGGATGGCTTCGGACACGCTTGCCGGCTGGCCCATACGAGCACGCGAGTACGACTGACGATCAATAAGGGGGTGGCTGAACGTCTGCCAGGACGTACCCGTGACGGGTCAGGCAAATCACCCTGCAGCCCCCGAGAAAACCCTGATCTGCGAAAATACAAAATTCACAAAAACACTACAGGTAGTGGCTTGTACGCCATCGCAACGCTAGATATAGTGTGCTCTGGGCGCCGGCCCGCAACCCTCGCCGCCATGCCGCCCACGTCCAGTTTCCGCTTTGCCACGCCCGTGCGCGCGAGGCGTCAACCCTCGACAGACATCGAGCTTCACCGAGAATTTCCATGCAATCTTCCACTCTGACCCAACCTGCGGCCGCGCCCGCTGCCCGTCACTCCCGCACCGGCACGGGTCACAGCAGCGGCCGCGATGTGGCGGCGCCGCAAGCGGCCAGCGCGCTTGCCAGCTACCAGATCATTCGCCGGAACGGCGCTGTGGTGCCGTTCGAGCCCAACAAGATCGCGATCGCGATGATGAAAGCCTTTCTGGCCGTCCACGGCACGCAGGGCGCCGCATCCGCCAGCGTCCGGGAAACCGTCGAGGGTCTCACCGACGCCGTGGTGCGCGCGATGGTTCGTTCGCGCCCGGGTGGCGGAACTTTCCATATCGAGGATGTGCAGGATCAGGTCGAGCTCGGCTTGATGCGCGGCAGCCACCACGAAGTCGCGCGCGCCTACGTGCTTTACAGGGAGCGACGCTCGCAGGAGCGCAGTAAGGAGCGCGCGCCCGAGGTTGCCGATGCGCAAGCGCTCCATGTGCTCGACGGCGGCGAGCGGATGCCGCTCGACATGGCGCAACTGCGCGGCCTGATCGAAACCGCCTGCGCCGATCTCGGTGGCGATGTCTCGGCTGAACCGATCCTGCGCGAGACGATGCGAAACCTCTACGACGGCGTGCCGCTCGACGAGGTCTACAAGGCGTCGATCCTCGCGGCGCGGACGTTGATCGAGAAAGACCCCGACTACACCTACGCCACCGCGCGGTTGCTGCTGCACACGATCGCGAAAGAGATTCTCGGACGTGACGTGGCACCGGCCGAAATGGCGGAAAGCTACATCGCTTACTTTCCCGCTTTCATCAAAAAAGGAGTCGATAACGAACTGCTCGATGAAAGACTCATGCAGTACGACCTGCCGCGCCTGGCCGGCGCGCTGCGAGCCGAGCGTGACTTGAAGTTCGACTACCTTGGCCTGCAGACCCTGTACGACCGCTACTTTCTGCATGTGCGCAAGACGCGCATCGAAATGCCTCAGGCATTCTTCATGCGGGTGGCAATGGGGCTGGCGCTGAACGAAATCGACCGCGAAGCGCGCGCCATCGAGTTCTACGAGGTTCTCTCGTCGTTCGATTTCATGTCCTCGACACCCACTTTGTTCAACAGCGGAACACTGCGCTCGCAACTCTCGAGCTGCTACTTGACCACGGTGCCCGACGACCTCGACGGCATTTACGAATCGATCAAGGAAAACGCGCTGCTGTCCAAGTTCGCAGGTGGGTTGGGCAACGACTGGACCCGGGTGCGTGCGCTCGGCAGCCACATCAAGGGAACCAATGGAGAGTCGCAGGGCGTAGTGCCGTTCCTCAAGGTCGTCAACGACACCGCGGTGGCGGTGAACCAGGGCGGCAAGCGTAAGGGCGCCGTCTGCACGTACCTCGAAAGCTGGCACCTCGACATCGAGGAGTTCCTCGAGCTGCGCAAGAACACCGGCGATGACCGGCGCCGCACCCACGACATGAACACCGCCAACTGGATTCCGGATCTGTTCATGCGTCGCGTCATGGAAAAAGGCAACTGGACGCTTTTCTCGCCGTCGAACGTGCCCGATCTGCACGACAAGTTCGGCGCCGACTTCGAAACCGCCTATGTCGCCTACGAAGAGAAGGCGGCACGCGGCGAAATCAGGCCCAGCCGCACCCTGCCGGCGGCCGACCTGTGGCGCAAGATGCTGACGATGCTGTTCGAGACCGGGCATCCATGGATCACGTTCAAGGACGCCTGCAATGTGCGCTCGCCGCAGCAGCATGCCGGCGTAGTGCATTCGTCGAACCTTTGCACCGAGATCACGCTGAACACGAGCGACACCGAAACCGCGGTCTGCAACCTCGGTTCGGTCAACCTGCTCAACCACCTGAAAGACGGCGTTGCCGTTGGCTCGAAGGTCATCGACCAGGACAAGCTGCAGCGCACCATCACCACCGCGATGCGGATGCTCGACAACGTGATCGACATCAACTACTACGCGGTCAAGAAAGCGCGCGACTCCAACTTGCGCCATCGTCCGGTCGGTTTGGGCCTGATGGGCTTTCAGGACGCGCTGTACGAGTTGCGCATCCCCTATGCCAGCGACGAGGCCGTCGCGTTCGCCGACCGCTCGATGGAGGCGATCTGCTATCACGCGTACTGGGCGTCGACCGAACTCGCGCGCGAGCGCGGCCGTTATTCGAGTTACCGCGGTTCGCTGTGGGACAAGGGCGTGCTGCCCATTGATACCCTCGATCTGCTCGAAAAAGCGCGCGGTGGCTATGTCGAAGTCGACCGCTCGACCACGCTCGACTGGACCCGGCTGCGCGAGAAGATCAAGACCGACGGCATGCGCAATTCGAACTGCGTCGCGATTGCGCCGACAGCCACCATCTCCAACATCATCGGCGTCGATGCGTCGATCGAGCCGTCGTTCGGCAATCTGTCGGTCAAGTCCAACCTGTCGGGTGAGTTCACGGTCATCAACGCGTATCTGGTGCGCGACTTGAAACGCCTCGGGCTTTGGGACGACGTGATGGTGATGGACTTGAAGCACTTCAAGGGCTCGCTCGGCCCGATCGATCGGGTGCCGCAGGACGTCAAGTCGCTGTACGGAACGGCGTTCGAAGTCGACTCGACCTGGCTGGTCGAGGCTGCGGCGCGGCGTCAAAAATGGATCGATCAGGCCCAGTCGCTCAACATCTACATGGCCGGCGCATCGGGCCGCAAGCTCGACGAAACCTACAAGCTGGCCTGGCTGCGCGGACTCAAGACAACCTATTACCTGCGCACCCAAAGTGCGACGCATGTAGAGATGAGCACCGTGAACAAGCGGCAACTCAATTCCGTGTCGTCGGGAGAGTCAGGTGGTGCGATGAGCGCGCTCGACGCTGCCGCAGCCGCCGCGCGCGAGCAGATGAGTGCAACGCCTGCGACCGATATCGCTTTTTGCGGTGTCGACGATCCGGGTTGCGAAGCTTGCCAATAACTTGCGGCGCACGCAAAGACGATTCGATTCGGCTGCCGCACGCCGAGGTTCGCATGCATGACGCACTCGATCGGCGCGAAGCGACGCAGCGAAGCCACAACAGAACGCAACGAACAACGTTGTGCACAAAGCACCGCTTTCAATTTTCAAGCGCTGCTTTCATAATTCAGACATTGGAAAACGTATGTTGACCTGGGACGAAGAAGTCAAGCCCTCATTGCCGAACAACTCCAGAAGCGCATCGCATCGCGATCGCGCAGCTGTTGCGTCAATGCCGTTCGCATCTGCGGATTCGCTGGATGCTTCTCGCGATAGCGCATCACACACTTTGAACGACGGCCCGCGCTTGTCGGCATCGATTGCGTCGAATACGACTTCTAGCTCGACCTCAAAGCATTCGCCGTCGGCGCCGCATCAGCCCGGCGCAGCGCGCCGCGTCAACGCAGCCGACAAGCGGATCATCAACGCCAAGACCGACGTCAACCAGCTGGTGCCGTTCAAGTACAAGTGGGCTTGGGAAAAGTATTTGTCGTCTTGCGCCAATCACTGGATGCCGCAGGAAGTCAACATGACGCGCGACATCGCGTTGTGGAAAGACCCGAACGGCCTGACCGAGGACGAACGGCGCATCGTCAAGCGCAACCTCGGCTTTTTCGTGACGGCCGATTCGCTGGCGGCCAACAACATCGTGCTGGGCACCTATCGCCACATCACGGCGCCCGAGTGCCGGCAGTTCCTTTTGCGCCAGGCTTTCGAAGAGGCGATTCACACCCACGCCTATCAATACATCGTCGAGTCGCTGGGCCTGGACGAAAGCGAAATCTTCAACGCCTACAACGAGGTGCCGTCGATCCGCGACAAGGACCAGTTCCTGATCCCCTACATCGAGGCGATCATGGATCCGAATTTTCACACCGGCACACCCGAGACCGACCAGACCTTGCTCAAGTCGCTGATCGTGTTCGCCTGCCTGATGGAAGGCTTGTTCTTCTACGTCGGCTTCACCCAGATTCTTGCGTTGGGCCGCCAGAACAAGATGACCGGCGCAGCCGAGCAATACCAGTACATCCTGCGCGACGAGTCGATGCACTGCAACTTCGGCATCGACCTGATCAACCAGCTCAAGCTCGAGAACCCGCATTTGTGGACGCCGGAATTCCGGGCCGAGATCAAGACCATTTTTCAAAAGGCTGTCGAGCTCGAATACCGCTATGCCGAAGACACGATGCCGCGTGGCGTGCTCGGCATGAATGCGTCGATGTTCAAGGGCTACTTGCGCTACATCGCCAATCGGCGGGCCCAGCAGATCGGTCTGGATGCGCTGTTTCCGCAGGAAGACAACCCATTCCCGTGGATGAGCGAGATGATCGACCTCAAAAAAGAGCGTAATTTTTTCGAAACCCGCGTGATCGAGTACCAGTCTGGCGGTGCGCTCTCCTGGGACTGATCTTTCCGACAATAAAAGTGAATTCAAGAATGACTTCCACGCCCGACGATGCCCCAGAGCCTCGCCTGCAGTGGAAGCGCCCGTGTTCATGGCGCTGGGCTTGATCCAACGCCATGAATCGCTTTGCACTCACAAGCGAGTGCAGAGCGCAGCCAAAGGTTGATTTTTCAACTTGATCAAGGAGTTTAGAAATGGCAACTGCAAAGAAAGCGCCGGCCAAGAAGGCGGCCGCAAAGAAGGCGCCGGCTAAAAAAGCCGCGATGAAGAAAATGCCGGCCAAGAAGGCGGCAGCGAAGAAGGCGCCGGCTAAAAAGGCCGCGATGAAGAAGATGCCAGCCAAGAAGGCGGCAGCGAAGAAGGCTCCGGCAAAAAAGGCAGCGGCTAAAAAAGCGCCAGCCAAAAAGGCCGCGATGAAGAAGATGCCGGCCAAGAAGGCGGCAGCGAAGAAGGCTCCGGCAAAAAAGGCAGCGGCTAAAAAAGCGCCAGCCAAGAAGGCGGCGGCCAAGAAAGCCGCGAAAAAGCCCGCTGCCAAAAAGAGCGCGAAAGCGCCCGCGAAGACAGCCTCTGCCCCTGCGCCTGCAGCGCAAACCACGCTGAATCCTCAAGCTGCCTGGCCGTTTCCGATTTCCAGCAAGCCTTGAGTTTTGCGTAGAGCGCACAGCGCACAAAAGCCCGGTACCGCAACGTACCGGGCTTTTTTTCTGTTGCTATGAAATTAATAGCTGCCTGCGCTCGCCCTGCAAGCGTTACAGCCCTATTTCTTTTAAATCGACCTCGTAGTTCTGAGGGCCGCGGCGGGCAATCTTCAGCGCACCGATGTGGTTACCGAGAGCGGCACAGCGCGCGAGCGGCCAACCCTGTTCGAGCCCGAACAACAATGCGCCGCGCCACGCATCGCCGCAGCCGGTCGGGTCGACGATGGCTTCGGGCACGACGGCCGGCACATGGGTTTTCTGGCCGTCGATCCAGACCTCGCAACCTTCTGCTCCGAGCGTCACGACCAGACCCTGAACCCGACGCGAAATATCGGCGTTGACCCAACCGGTGCGCTCGCTCAGCATCCGCGCTTCGTAATCGTTCACCGTGACCCAGTCCGCGAGTTCGACGAAGCGAGCCAACGCCGGACCGTCGAACATCGGCAAGCCCTGCCCCGGGTCGAATACGAACGGAATGCCGGCGCTCTTGAACTGCTCGGCATGCTGCAACATCGCGTCGCGTCCGTCGGGCGCGATGATGCCGAGCCGAATGTCTTGTCGCGCCGCGATGCGCGTCGTGTGGGCCTGCTGCATCGCGCCCGGATGAAAGGCCGTAATCTGATTGTTGTCGCGGTCGGTCATGATCATGGCTTGCGCCGTATAGCTGTCTGCCACTTCGCGCACGAAGTCGCAGGCGATGCCCAGTTCACCGAGTCGCGCAACATACTCTGCGCCATCGCTGCCCACCGTCGCCATCGGAAGCGGTTGGCCGCCGAGCGCTTTGAGGCTGTAGGCAATGTTGCCAGCGCAGCCGCCGAAATCGCGCCGAAGTTGCGGCACCAGAAACGACACGTTCAGGATGTGCAACTGGTCCGGCAGGATTTGGTCCGCGAAGCGGCCCTCGAACGTCATGATCGTGTCGAACGCAAGCGAGCCACAAATGAGCGCTGCCATGTCGAAATGCCTTTGCTTTGGATTGAAAGAAGCGGCGCGTCATGTGCGCCGGGTTCTGCCGCCGACGCGACAGCGGCGAATCAACGCCGCGGTTAAAGGCGGCCACAGCTCGCTCAAGGATAGAACGCCACGAGTCGATAGCCGCCCACTGGCGGCAAGTCGGCGGCCGCATCGAGCGAGAGCGGCAGCGAAACCTCGTGTTCCGCGCGCGCTGCCAATCGGGTCGGCGCGTCGAATTCTGCCGGTGTCAAAACGCGTCGCACGACGGGCTCCTGTCGCCCGTCGAGCAAAGTCAGCTCGATCGACGGCATGGCGAGCGCGACATTTGCGCTGTTCCGCAAGGTGAACGCCAGCCGCAGGCCATCGCCACCGGACTCGCGTGAAAACGATGCACCATCGATCAGAATTTCGTCGATTCGCCGCAGCGGCGACACCGAACAACCCGTTGCCTTGCACATGAGCGCGAGCAACGGGTCCAGCCCCGGCGCGTAAGCCGCGACCGCATTGCGCTCGCGTTGCAATACCTGCAGCAACAACAACAAAAGCAATGCACCGATCGCAACGAAAAGCCAGCGCCGCGTGCGGGCGCCGATAGGCTTGACCGCGCGGCGGGGCGACAGCATGAACTCGGGCCATGCCGAGGTCGACGCCTTGTCTGCGCTCTCTTTCGACTCCGGCGACGCGCGGGTCAGAACGGGCACGTCTTGCGAAGCGGTGAGCGTCGGATCGCGCTTGCGCTGGCCACCGTCCGTTTTTGCCTCCGCGGCCAGCGCGCGCTGCGCATGAGGCGCTGCGGCCGCGCCCATCTGCGCGGCCGCTGCCTTCTCACGCGACTTCGCGATCTTGGCGGCCTTCGCGCGCGCGCGTCGCAGCGCCTTGTTCAATTGGGCATCGACCGCCTTTTCGATCGGCGAGCTGCTGTCCTTCGCGTCCGATGACGGAACCGATGGCTCGAGCGGACCCGCCAGCGTGGGCATGGTCGGAATCGGGACAGGATCGAAGCTCCCATCTTCGAAGCGAACCCGCGAATCATCGAGCTCGAGCGAGGGTTGGCGCGACCACCACCCGGCATCGAAGTGCGGATCGCTGCGCTGATCGAGGGTCGCATCCTTCGCGCTTCGCGTCCCGCGAGATGGCGCAAGCGGATCCACCACGAAAGCGCCGGGACGAACAGGCGGCAGGACACGCGCCGGCTCGACCGATCGGCTTGCGAGCGCGGGTGAACCAGTTAGGCCTTCTGCGCCGGTACGCGCGGTACTGCCGGTCGCGGCACCTTGCGCCTCGGCGTCTGGCCGAGCGTCCGTCGGGTTCGGCATGGTCGGCGAAGACGCGGAACCGGCGTCGCCACCGCTATCGGCTTGCTCCTGCAGGTCAGCCGCCGCATCGAATACTTCGCCGCAGCGACCGCAGCGCACCCAGCCGTCGGAGATGCGCAGTTGATCGCGCACCACCTTGAATGCGGTGCGACACGCCGGGCATCGGGTGAAAAGACTCATGCGATTGAAATTTTAGAAGGGGCCTCGCCTGCCAAGAGCATCGATGCGCCAACCTGCGAGCACCTGTTGCACCAACGCCTCAAATGGCTGCCGTCATCAGAACCCAGCCGTCTTCCTCGTCACCCACCGCGAGTTCGCAGAAGGGCCGGTAGGCCACCTTCAATTCATCGGTTTGGCGCGTGAGAATGCCCGCGAGCACCAGCGATCCACCCGACTCGACATGGCCCGACAACAATGGCGCGAGCAGCTTGAGCGGGCTCGCGAGGATGTTCGCCAGCACCACGTTGTACAGGCCTGTGGCAGCGTCGGGCAAGGCGGCCAAAAGCACTACATCGTTCGCCATGGCATTGGCCTGCGACGCCGCGACCGCTGCGGGATCGATGTCGACCGCATCGACTTTCGCCGCGCCGAACTTGGCCGCTGCGATCGCCAGAATGCCCGATCCGCATCCGTAGTCGAGCACCCGCTGGCCCAGCATGGCATGGCTCGCTATCCAGCGCAGACACATTCGCGTGGTCGGATGGGTGCCGGTACCGAACGCCAATCCCGGATCGAGCCGGATCGACACCCGAGCTTCGGCCGGCGGCGCATGCCAGCTCGGCACGATCCAGAATTCGGGTGTGATCGCAACCGGCGCGAATTGCGACTGGGTCAACCGCACCCAATCCTGCTCCGGCACCGGGTGGATGCCGAGCAACGCACAGTCGGCAAAAAAATCCTGCGCGCCCAGCAAAGTCGCTGCTTCGCGCGCCGCTGCTTCATCGGTGAACAACGCCGTGACCTTCGATTGCTGCCAGCCGGCGTTCGGCGGCGACATGCCCGGTTCGCCGAACAATGGACGCTCGGCATCGGTCTGCGCATCGGCATCTTCAACCGACACGCTCGAAGCAGTCAGCACCTCGAGTGCATCGCTGACCTCTTCGATACGGGCTTCGGGTACCCGCAGCCGAAGTTCAAACACCGGCGCGGTGTCGCTCACCGCTTGCGCGCGGCGAGCCACTCCTCGAGGTAATGAATGTTGGTGCCGCCTTGCACGAACTTGGCGTCGATCATGAGCTCGCGGTGCAACGGCACGTTGCTCTGGATGCCTTCGAGCACGGTTTCGTTGAGCGCCGTGCGCATCCGCGCCAGCGCCTGCTCACGAGTGTCGCCATGCACAATCAACTTGCCGACCATCGAGTCGTAGTTGGGCGGCACGAAGTAATTGGCATAGATGTGCGAATCGACCCGCACGCCCGGCCCGCCCGGCGCATGCCAGGTGGTGATGCGACCGGGTGACGGTGTGAACTTGAACGGGTCTTCGGCATTGATGCGGCATTCGATCGAATGGCCGCGCAACTGGATGTCGCGCTGCGCGAAGGGCAATTTTTCGCCGGCCGCGACCTGAATCTGGGTTTTGACGATATCGATGCCGGTCACGAATTCGGTGACCGGGTGCTCGACCTGTACCCGGGTGTTCATTTCGATGAAATAGAACTCGCCGTCTTCGTAGAGAAATTCGAACGTGCCGGCGCCGCGATAACCGATCTTTCGGCAAGCGGCGGTGCAGCGCGCGCCGATCTTGTCGATCAGCTTGCGCGGAATGTGCGGCGCAGGCGATTCTTCGATCACCTTTTGATGGCGCCTCTGCATCGAGCAGTCGCGCTCGCCCAGATAGACCGCGTTCTTGAACTTGTCGGCCATCACCTGAATCTCGATATGGCGCGGGTTCTGGAGAAACTTTTCCATGTAAACCGCAGCGTTGTTGAACGCTGCCGCCGCCTCGGCCTTGGTCATCTGGATCGCACCGATCAAGGCCGCCTCGGTGTGCACCACACGCATGCCACGGCCACCGCCGCCGCCCGCGGCCTTGATGATGACCGGGTAACCGATCGCGCGCGCAATGCGCTTGTTGGCATTCGCATCGTCGGAGAGTTCGCCGTCCGAGCCCGGAACGCAGGGCACACCGGCCTTGATCATCGCCTGCTTGGCCGATACCTTGTCGCCCATGATGCGAATCGATTCGGGTGACGGCCCGATGAACTGGAATCCGCTGCGCTCGACCCGTTCAGCAAAATTCGCGTTTTCGCTCAAAAAGCCATAACCCGGATGAATGGCCTCGGCATCGGTCACTTCCGCCGCCGAAATAATCGCCGGCATGTTCAGATAGCTCTGCGACGATGGGGCTGGCCCGATACAGACGGATTCGTCGGCCAGACGGATGTACTTGGCATCGCGGTCGGCTTCGGAATAAACCATCACGGTCTTCACGCCGAGCTCGCTGCAGGCGCGCTGAATTCGAAGCGCGATCTCGCCGCGATTGGCAACCAGAATCTTCTTGAACATTTACGCCCTCGCGGCGAGATCGCCCGTCCGCATCGTCATTCGATGACGAACAGCGGCTGGCCGTATTCGACCGCCTGCCCGTTCTCGCCGAGGATCTGGACGATGGTGCCGCTGTGATCGGCTTCGATCTCGTTCAGGATCTTCATGGCCTCGATGATGCAGAGCGGGTCGCCCTCCTTGACCTGCGCCCCGACTTCGACAAAAGCGGGCGCGCCCGGGCTGGCAGAGCGGTAGAAGGTTCCGACCATCGGCGACTTGACGGTATGGCCGCTGGGCGCGGCTTGCGCACCAGGCGACGCAGAACCTGCAATTTCGCCCTGCTCGGCAGCAGCTCCGGATGCGGATGCCGAACCTGGTGCCTGGGGCATCGGCACGTACTGGATGGGCTGAGCCATCTGCAGGCCCGACGCGCCGCCGCCCTTGACGATCCGCACCTTGCCCTCGGCTTCGGTGATTTCGAGTTCCGAGATGTTCGATTCCGACACCAGGTCCACCAGGGTCTTCAATTTGCGCAAATCCATGCCGTTCCAATCCGGCGAACGATGCGCCGAAAGTTCTAATTTCTCTTTAATTGGGCTTATTTCGCGCTATTTCTTTTAATTTGCGCAAAATGCGTTGACGGATCGCATCTTAACTTGCTGTGGCGGCGCTTTGCCAGCGCTGAAAGTCGGCTGGCTCGATCTGGCCCATCTTGCGCGCCAAGATGGTCCCGTCACCGTTGATTGCGATTGTGAACGGCAAACCGCCCGAATCGTTGCCGAGCTTGCGCACCAGTTCGGTCCCCGCGAAACCGGCCAAACCGATCGGATACGAAACCGGCGTGCGGGCCAGGAATTTTTCTACAGGGGCGAGTTGATCGACGGCCAATCCGACCACTTGCCAGCCGTTGGCTGCCTGATCTTTGAAAAAGCGGTCGATCAACGGCATTTCGGCCACGCAGGGCGCGCACCAGGTCGCCCAGAAATTCACCAGCAGGGGTTTGCCGCGCAGCGATGCCAATTGCAATTTTTTGCCACCAGGCTGATCGAAAGCTTGCTGCCAAAAGGCGTCATCGAGCATTTCGCCGCGCGGACGCTCGCGTTGCGCACGCCACCAAAAGCCGCCCGCGCCGGCCGCAGCCGCGACAGCCACGCCGGCGCCGATCAGCACCGTCCTGCGCCGCGCGTCTGGCGCGGAATCTGAATCGTCACTCATGAATTTGCTTCCTCGATTCGGCGTCGGAGCGCCTGTATATCGCCGCGCGGGCTGCGGCCTTGCGCGTCGGGTTTGAGCGCGCCGCGTACATCGTCCAGGTCGTACACCAGCAAGTGAACCCCGACTTCTTCGCCGAGCGCCCGGCTCGGCGCGTGCACGCTGAGCGCTTCGACCTGTTCACCATGAAAACCAGTGACCGTGCGCGGCTCGTAGTCGACCTGATGGTCGATGAGCGCAATTTCGGCTGATTTGCAATCGTCGCAAAAAAGCTGGATGTAAATGTCCGACAAGCGGGTCGCCGTGCCGTGCCAGACGGCACCGCCCAGGTAAGGCCGGAACGCGCTCATCCGCTCCATCCACTCCAAAGCCAATTGACGCAGCGCCGCGAGTTCGCGCGGTTGGGTGTCGGCGCAAAAAAGCGCAATGTAGTCGCGCACTTGCGCCTCGACCTCGTCGTTCGACGGTAGTTTGGTGCGCGACGGCAAGCCGAGATCGCGCACCGCCCGACGCTTGGCCGGGCCGTATTCGAGCCCTTCTTCGACGACCAGGCGGGCGGCGCCGATCGCGATCTCGCACTTGTGCGTGTCCATGCGCCGGATTGTGCCCCGGCGCGACATTTGCACGGAATTTCGGGGTCGGGTGCCATCGAAGAATTGCTACGATTATCATAGCTGTCTGCGCACGTCCAGCAACGGTTCTGGCTATGAATCGCTTAAATCCTTGGGAACGCCAGCTCCGCTGCCGACTTGGGCACGCCTCCTAGAATCCCTGCATGCACATTCATATTCTCGGCATTTGCGGCACGTTCATGGGCGGCGTCGCCGCGTTGGCGCGCGAAGCCGGCCATCGCGTGACCGGCTGCGACGCCGCGGTCTATCCGCCGATGAGCGATCAGCTGCGCGCCCAGGGCATCGCCTTGATCGAAGGCTGGGGCGCCGACCAGCTCGCGCTCGCGCCCGATCTGTTCGTGGTCGGCAACGTGGTTTCGCGGGCCCGCGAAGCCGGCGGCAAACCCAAGTTTCCGTTGATGGAGGCGATCCTCGACGCAGGCGCGGCCTACACCAGCGGGCCGCAGTGGTTGGCGGAAAACGTGCTTCAAGGCCGGCATGTGCTCGCCGTCGCCGGAACCCACGGCAAGACCACGACCACCGGCATGCTGGCCTGGATTCTGGAATGCAACGGCCGTGCGCCGGGTTTTCTGGTCGGCGGCGTGCCGCTCGATTTCGGGGTTTCGGCGCGGTTGGGTGGCAAGCCAGGGTCTGCGGCAAAAGCCCCGTTCGTGATCGAAGCCGACGAATACGACACGGCGTTCTTCGACAAGCGCAGCAAGTTCGTTCATTACCGGCCGCGCACCGCAGTGCTCAACAACCTCGAGTTCGATCACGCCGACATCTTCGAGAATCTGGCCGCGATCGAGCGCCAGTTTCATCATCTGGTGCGCACCGTGCCGGCGAAGGGTCGGCTGGTCGTGAACGCGCAGCAGGACAGCCTTTCGCGCGTGCTCGCGATGGGTGCGTGGAGCGAGGTCGCGCGCTTCGGCGCCGTCAGCGGCCGGCGCCTGGCCGATTGGCAGGCCGACGGCGACCCTGGTGCCTTCGACGTGCTGTTGCGCGGCGTGCCGGTGGGCCGGGTCGAATGGCCGCTTTTCGGCGAACACAACCAGATGAACGCGATCGCCGCGATCGCAGCCGCCGATCACATCGGCATCGCGCCGGCCGATGCGGCGGCAGCGCTCGGCCGTTTTCGCAACGTGCGGCGCCGGATGGAACTGCGCGGCGCGATCCCGCGCGCGACCGGCACGATCGAGGTTTACGACGATTTCGCGCATCACCCGACGGCCTTTCACACCACGCTCGAAGGCCTGCGGCGCCGGCTCGACGGCCAGGGGCGCGAAGCCGATCGCATCCTCGCGGTGTTCGAGCCGCGCAGTAACACCATGAAACTCGGCGCGATGGCCGCCCAGTTGCCCGACAGCCTGGACGCAGCCGACCTCGCTTTTTGCCACACGGGCGGCCTCGAATGGGACGCCCTCGCAGCACTCGCGCCGATGGGCCCGCGCGCAAGAGTCGCAGGCACGATCGAATCACTGGTTTCGCAAGTCAGCGCGGCAGCGCGACCCGGCGACCACATCGTCTGCATGAGCAACGGCGGCTTCGGCGGAATTCACCAGAAATTGCTCGATGCGTTGGCCGGGACGGCGCGGCCGGCGGGCGTTGCCAGCGCGGCGGCGCAGCGGTGACAGAAGCAGAGGCGCATCAGGACCGGCTCGCCGGCACCTGTAAAAAGAGAGATTTGCTACAGAATAAATAGCTGCTTGCGCACGTCCAGCGGGCGTTTCAGCTACTTTCTATCTAAATTTCAGGCCGATGACTTCTCGGTCTGCCGTCGGACCTCTTCCAGACAACCGACGCCGCCGCCAGCACCAACGCCACTCAGCCGCGCCGCCGCTTCACCGCAGCGGCCAAATCCGCGAGCACCTGCCGCGAGTCGTCCCAACCGATGCAGGCGTCGGTGATGCTCATGCCGTATTCGAGCGCCGAGCCGCCGTTGGGGCCCGGTGCGAACTTCTGCGCGCCGGCGTTCAGGTGGCTTTCGACCATCAAGCCGAACACGTTGCGCGAACCGCCGGCGATCTGGCCGGCGATGTCGCGCGCGACTTCGATCTGCTTCTGGTGCTGTTTGGAACTGTTGGCATGGCTGCAATCGACCATAAGCCGGGGCGGCAGGCCGGCTGCTTCGAGGTCTTTGCAAGCGGCTTCGACGCTGGCGGCGTCGTAGTTCGGCGTCTTGCCGCCGCGCAGGATCACATGGCAATCCTTATTGCCGTTGGTCTGGACGATCGCGACCTGGCCGTTCTTGTGCACTGATAAAAAGTGATGGCCGCGCGCCGCGGCCTGAATCGCATCGGTCGCGATCCGGATGTTGCCGTCGGTGCCGTTCTTGAAGCCGATCGGCGCCGACAAACCCGACGCGAGTTCGCGGTGCACCTGGCTTTCGGTCGTGCGCGCGCCGATCGCGCCCCAGGCGATCAAATCGCCGATGTACTGCGGCGAAATCACGTCGAGGAACTCGCTGCCCGCGGGCAAGCCGAGCCGGCTGATGTCGATCAACAACTGGCGCGCGATCCGCAGGCCTTCGTCGATTCGAAAGCTCTGGTCCAGATACGGGTCGTTGATGAGGCCCTTCCAGCCGACCGTGGTGCGCGGCTTCTCGAAGTAGACCCGCATCACGATTTCGAGCGTGTCGGCGTGCTTGTCGCGCTCGGCTTTGAGGCGCCGCGCATAGTCGAGCGCAGCCGCCGGATCGTGGATCGAGCACGGCCCCATCACCACCAGCAGACGGTCGTCGCTGCCCGCCATGATGTTGTGGACCCTGCGCGCCGGGTGCCGGTGATCAATGATTCCATCGCCGTGCCGCGAATCGGAAAAAAGCGGATCAGATGTTCGGGAGGCGGCAACACGTTGATGTCCTTGATGCGTTCGTCGTCGGTTTCGCTGGTTTTTTCGACGCGCGCATACCAGCCTTGACCGGTTTGTGGCTGAGAGGAAGTCATCGCATAGCTCCTGGAGCGGGGGATCGGGAAAGAAATGGACGAGAAGATCGGCAAGACATAAAAAAACCGCCGGGACCCGAAGGTGCCGGCGGTTCTGGAGGAAGTTCGCTGCTTACGCGTTCGCCTCTGGACCACCGGAATCCGGGAACCAGAAATAGCCAAAAAAGTAAGCAGCGTGGACTTGCATGAGCGCGGAATGTAGCACGACCGGGCGAGCGCCGGCAAAGTGTCTGCAAAGCCGGCTTCGCCAAGCCGCCGGAGGGGCCGTCAGCGGATCGCGACCGGATTGATGATCGCCTGCACCGCACCCGTGGTGCGCGCCGCGCCGAGCACGAACATGAATTCCCAGGCCTTGTCGGCGACCAGCGGCCCGGTGTTCATGTTTTCGAGAATGTAGACGCCGTTCTTCGCGAGCAGGATCTGGTGGATCTCGAACACGCCGGAGTCTTTTTCGAACGGAATCACTTCGACCGCCCACTGGTCGGCGCCGATGGCGACCACCCCTTTGTCGGCGAGGTATTGCGCGCCTTCCTTGCCGAGGCCCGGTTCGCCCGCGAGAAAGCGCTTGTTGTCCTTGCCTTCGAGCGCCTGCCAGCCGGTGTGGAACAGCACCACGTCGCCTTTTTTGATCTCGATGCCCTGCTTGGCGGCCTGCTCGTCGATTTCCTTCTTGTTGAAGGCCGTTCCCTCCTTGACCATGTCGCCACCGAAGTAGCCGACCATGTCGAGCACCACGCCGCGCGTGACGAAGGGTGGCACATTCTCGATCCCGAGCTTGGTCAGCCCGTCGGCCTTGGCGAAATCCTTGGACTTGTTGCAGTTGTAGTAGACGTTGTCGATCCCCAGGTGCCCGAGCCCGTCGATCTGCGAGCCGATGCCGACCCAGCCGTTGATGATGTCGTCGTTGTAGGTGCTCTTGGTCGGGCCGAGCGTGCCGCCGGCGGCCTGGCCACCCGGCTGCAGGATGACGACGTTCCAGCTCCGCGGCGCGTAGGCGGCGGTTTTGGAATTGGTTTCGAAGCCGAGCGGATAGCTCTTGCCGGTGGTCACGAGCTTGGCCGCATCCTGCGCCATTTGCGGCGTCAGGATATTGGCGGCGCCGATTTCATCGTTCGGCCCCCATTTCGATTTGCACCAGTCGTCCTGTGCGAAAGCGCTGCCCGCGGCAGTGGCCGCGAGGGCGATTGCGCCGGCGATGAGCCGGCGACGGGCGAAACGGGGTCTTGGGTGGATGGTCATGTTGTCTCCTTGCGTGGTTTTCGATCGAGCCGGGCAGCGATGTGCCGCCGGGCCGTTTCATCCTGAACGCTGGACTTAACCCCGTCAATCGGACGGGCGCTGGCTTGCCGCCAGTACTTACTTTCGCAACGAAGCGCTGCGTTGCGGTGCGATGTGAAGCGAAGCGAAGGCGGGCTACGGTCGCAGCGTTTGCGATGCCGCGCCGGAGGCGAAACCCGTCAGGCGGTGCCGCCCACCGTCAACGCATCGATCCGCAAGGTCGGCTGGCCGACGCCGACCGGGACGCTCTGGCCTTCCTTGCCGCAGGTGCCGACGCCGGAATCGAGCGCCATGTCGTTGCCGATCATGCTGACGCGGGTCAGCGCGTCGGGGCCGTTGCCGACGATGGTCGCGCCCTTGACGGGATACTGGATCTTGCCGTTCTCGACCCAATAGGCTTCGCTCGCCGAGAACACGAACTTGCCGCTCGTGATGTCGACCTGGCCGCCGCCGAAGTTGGTCGCGTACAGGCCCTTCTTGATGCTCGCGACGATCTCTTTCGGATCGTCTTTGCCGCCGAGCATGTAGGTATTGGTCATGCGCGGCATCGGCACATGCGCATAGCTTTCGCGCCGGCCATTGCCGGTGGGCGCGACCTTCATGAGCCGCGCGTTGAGCGAATCCTGGATGTAGCCCTTCAAAATGCCGTCCTCGATCAGCACGTTGCGCTGGGTCGCATTGCCCTCGTCGTCGACATTGAGCGAGCCGCGGCGGTCGGCGATGGTGCCGTCGTCGAGCACCGTGACACCCTTGGCCGCGACTCTTTCGCCGATCCGGCCCGAGAACGCGCTCGATCCCTTGCGGTTGAAGTCGCCTTCGAGCCCGTGGCCGATCGCCTCGTGCAGCAGGATGCCGGGCCAGCCCGGGCCGAGGACCACGGTCATCTCACCAGCCGGCGCGGGGCGCGATTCGAGATTGGTCAGCGCCGAACTCACGGCCTGCTCGACATATTCGGTCATCTGCGCTTCGGTGAAATAAGCGAGCCCGAAACGCCCGCCGCCGCCGCCCGAGCCCATTTCGCGGCGTCCGTTTTGCTCGGCGATCACCGTGACCGACAGACGCACCAGCGGCCGCACGTCGGCCGCCATCGTGCCGTCGGCGCGCGCCACCAGCACCACGTCGTACTCGCTCGCGAGCCCGGCCATGACCTGCGCAACGCGCGGATCGCGCGCACGGGCCAGCATTTCGACCCGGCCGAGCAAGGCGACTTTGGCGGCGCTGTCGAGCGTCGTGATCGGATCCGTCGGGCCGTAGAGCGATCGGCTTGATGCTATTTTTTTAGTAGCTGTCTGCGCACGTCCAGTCTGCCCTGCAGCCGAAATTGACCGCACAGTGCGAGCTGCGTCGAGGAGCGAATCCCACGAGATGTCGTCCGAATACGCGAACGCAGTTTTCTCGCCGCTCACGGCACGCACGCCGACCCCCTGATCGATCGAGAAGCTGCCGGTCTTGACGATGCCTTCTTCGAGACTCCAGCCCTCGCTGCGCGTGTACTGAAAATACAGGTCGGCGTCGTCGACTTTGTGCGCCTTGATCTCGCCGAGCGCGCGAACGAGATGCGACTCGTCGAGCCCGAATGGCGTGAGAAGAAGCTGTTGCGCCGTGGCCAGGCGCTCGATGGTGGGTTCGCGGGAGATCATGAATGCATTCTAGGGAGGTGGTTGGCTGGAAGCGCCGAACATGGCGATTGATCGCCGTCAGCTCATATCTCGATCCGGATCGGTGCCGGCTTGCGCCGAATCGAAGACATGCGCCATGCCAGTCGCGCGCAGCACGACCCGGCTGCCGACCGGCGGTATCCGGTCGGAATGCATGCGAAGGCGCAAGCGCTCGCCTTTTGCCGGACCGCCCAGCAACTGCAGCAGCAACTCGCACTCGGATCCGCCGAAATCGTTTTCTAGCAGCACCGCGAGTTGGCCGTCTGCGCCATCCGAAAAGCCGCTGCTATCGATCGATGCCTGCTCTTCCAGAGGCGCGATGTCGATCTGCTCCGGCCGCAGCATCAGTTGCACCGCACCCGACCGCACGCTGGCGTCGCAGCGAACACTGCCGATCATGCAGTCGATCCGGCCATCGGCGCAGATGCCGCTCATCACCAGCGCATCGCCCATGAACAGTGCCGCCGCCGGATCCGCCGGCCGCTGGTAGACATCCTGCGGCGAACCGACCTGAACCAGCCGCCCGGCGCGCATCACCGCCACCTGATCGGCGAAAGACAGTGCCTCGGCCTGGTCGTGCGTGACCAATATGGTGGTGACGCCCGCCCGGCCGAGCACCTGCGCGACCGCCTTGCGGGTGGCGGCGCGCAGACCGGTGTCGAGGGCGGAAAAAGGTTCGTCCAGCAGCATGAGCCCGGGTCGTTGGGCGAGCGCTCGCGCCAGCGCCACGCGCTGCTGCTGGCCCCCGGACAGTTCGTGCGGACGGCGATCGCGCATGGCACTGTCCAGCGAAACCATGTCCATCAGTTCGTCGATTCGCATGTCGCGCCCCGGCGCGCGTGACGGCAGGCCGAAGCCGATGTTGTCGGCGACGCTCAGATGTGGAAAGAGCGCGCCGTCCTGCGGCACGTAGCCGATGCCGCGCAGGTGTGCCGCGACGATCACCGGCCCGTTGGCCAGCATCCGGTCGCCCAGCCGCACGCTTCCGGCGTCGGGTTCTTCGAAGCCGGCCACGATCCGCAGCAGGGTCGTCTTGCCGGAGCCTGAAGGGCCGACGATCGCGCATCGGCTGCCGGCAACGACGTCGAGATCGACGGCTTCGAGCGCCGGCAGCGCGCCGTAGCGCTTGGTCAGGCCGCGCAGGCTGAGGAGGCTGCGCGGGGTCATCGTCCCGCCAGGCGCCTCGACTGCCGATACAACAACCAGGTCAGCGGCGCCGACAGCAGCACCATCGCCAAGGCGAACGGCGCGGCGCCGGCATAGTCGATTTCGCCGATGCGCGACCAGAACGCCGTCGCCAGCGTCTGGGTGCCGCTGGGTGCGAGCAGCAAGGTGGCGGTCAGCTCGTTGGTCGCAGCCAGAAAGACCAGCGCGATGGCCGACGCTGCCCCCGGCGCAGCCAGACGCAGGGTGACTCGCCACAGCGCCTGCGCGGGCGTGCGACCGAGACTGCGCGCGACCTGCTCCAGTTCGACCGGCGCTTGCGCCACGCCGGCACGCAGGCATATCAGCGCGCGCGGCAGAAACATCAGCATGTAGGCCAGCATGACGGTGAAGAGGGTCTGGTACAGCGGCAGCGCCACGCGCACGGTGATCGTCACCAGCGCCAAAGCGACCACGATGCCCGGCAACGAACCGACCAGATAGTTCGCCCCTTCGAGCACGCGCTGGATGCGGCTCGGAGCGCGAATCGACAGCCAGGCCATCGGCAGCGCAGCCAACGTGGTCAGCAGTGCCCCGCCTGCCGCGAGGGCGAAGGTTTGCATGAGCGCCGGCAGAAGCCGGTCCGCTTGCCAGGCTTGCTCGCCGCCGGCGATGAGCCAGCGCCCGAGCGTCGCGAGCGGCACACCGAGCGACAGAGCGGCCGTCGACGTCGCGAGTGCGAGCGCAGCGGCCGTCCAGCCTTGCAAGCGTCGCGGCGCGAGCCGGCGCGCCGCGCCGGAACCGACGCGGGCATAGCGCTCGGCGCCGCGCGTGCCCGCCTCCAGGCCCAGCAGCGCCAGGCAACACAGCGCCAGCACGCCGGCCAGCATGTTCGCGGCGGGACCGTTGAAAGACGACTGGAACTGATCGACGATTGCCGTGGTGAAGGTATCGAAGCGGATCATCACGAACAGCCCGTATTCGGCCAGCAGATGCAACCCGACCAGCAGCGCGCCGCCCCAGATCGCGAGCCGCAATTGCGGCAGCACCACGCGCACGAAAACCCGCAACGGGCTTTGGCCGAGCGATGCAGCCGCGTCTTCGATGCCGGGGTCGAGCCGGCGCAGCGACGCCGCGATCGGCAGGTACATGAACGGAAAGTAGGCCAGCACCGAGATCAGCACGCCAGCGCCCAGCCCGTGGAGGCCGGGCCAGACGGTTATCCAGGCGTAGCTGTGAACATAGGCGGGTATCGCGAGCGGAGCGGCCGCCAGCCACGACCAGGTGCGCGCGCCGGGCATGTCACTGCGCTCGGTCAGCCAGGCCAGCGCCAACGCGAGCACGGTACACAGCGGCACGGTGACCAACATCAGAAGCGCCGTGTTGACCAACAGTTCCCCGACGCGCGGCCGCACGACGAGCCGCATCACGGTATCCCAGCCCGAATCGATCGCCACCCAGACGACGAAGCCCAGAGGCAGCGCTGCCAGCAAGGTCACGAAAAGCGCGGCAATGCCGATCCACGAGCCGACCCAGCGCAGCGAACGTGAGCGATGTCCTGCCGCCAGCATGGAGCGGGACGTGGCGATTCGGGTGGGGCTGAGGGTGGCCGTCATGGCGCGGGGCGGGCGAAGAAGTATCGGATGGCGATTCGACTATTTATTGATCGAAAGTGGCTCAAAGCCTTACGTAGCTTGCGCAAACAGCTATATTTATAATAGCAATTGACGGCTTTTTCCAGACGCATCCGCAACCGTCCAGCCGGGCGCAGGCGACGCCGATCGCAGCGATCAGAGCAAGCCGGCTTCCGTCATCAAGTCGCCGACCTTCTTGCTGCTGAGTTGCGATGCCTCGACCTTCGGTGCATCCAGCTTCGCCAGCGGAACGAGCTTGGGATGGGAGGCTTCACCTTTGCCAACGGCGTATTCGAAAGAGTTACCCGTGCGCAAAATGGCCTGGCCTTTCCTGCCGCTGACCCATTTCACGAACGCCTGGGCTTGCGACCTGTTCTTGCTCGAAGCCAGTACGCCGGCGCCCGAAACGCTGACGAATGCGCCGGGGTCCTGATGGCCGAAATAATGCGATTCCAGATTCCCGCTGTTCTCGCCGGTTTTGGCCTGGTCGCCCAACAGGTAGTAGTGATAGATCAGCGCAGCCTCGACCTGCCCCGCGTTGACCGCCTTCATCGCCGTGCTGTTGCCTTTGTAGGGCACCACGTTGGCCTTCATGCCCTCGAGCCAGGCCAAGGTGGCGGGCTCGCCTTTGAGCTGAAGCAAGGCACCGACGATCGCCTGAAAGTCCGCGCCCGAGGGCGACGCGGCCCAGCGGCCTTTCCACGCCGGGTCGGCCAGGTCCATCATCGTTTTGGGCAACTGGTCGACCTTCAGCTTGCGTTTGTCGTAGACGAAAACCGTGCTGCGCGCGGCAATGCCGACCCAATGGCCGTTGCCCGGCTGAAACTGCGCTGGCACCTGAGCCAGCGTGGCGGTATCGATGGGCGTAAACAGGCCGGCATTGTCGACCAGCGCCATCGCCGGCGAGTTTTCGGTCAGGAATACGTCGGCTGGAGAGGCACTTCCTTCCTGCACGATCTGGTTGCCCAGTTCCGTGTCGCCGCCCTTGCGCAACGTGACTTTGATCCCCGTGTCGCTGGTGAAACCGTCGACCCAGGCTTGCGTGAGGCTCGCGTGCTGGGCGTTGTAGACGACGATGGCGCCGGGCGCCGCGGGTGCGGTCTGGGTAAAGCCGTTGGCAGCAGCGAACGGCGCCAGAACGGCAAGTAAAACCAAATGGCGCCGAAAAAGGGAGCGATCGATGGACATCGGTAAACGTTGCGGATGCAACTCGGAAATACATCGAGGCTCGGATGTGAACGAGGCGAGCACGAAAAGTACCGGCACTCAAATGATAATGCGAATTAATATCATTTAGATTCGAACGGCCTTGCGCGGAGGCGGAGATTCACATCCGTCCTGCGAAAACACCGCGGCAGCGTTTTTGATCGAGCTCGGATGATCGCCCCCGCGGCGCGCGCTACAAGCGGAGAACGCGCCAGCAAAAAGCCCAGGACGGGCCCAGATACGACGACCTCACCGCGCCTTACCGGATGCAGCGCGGCACCCGCACCATGCCCATCGGACCACCGCTCAGGTTCGGCAAAAGTTTGAGGTGGTATTCGACCCGCTTGCAGTCGCCGGATGCGGTGTTCGGCGCTTCGCTCCGCGCGCCCGATGAATCGCCCGATGAATCGCCCGATGAATCGCCCGACGAATCGCCCGATGAAGCGCCCGATGAAGCGCCCGATTGCCCACCGGATCGGCCCCCGCCGGCGCCATCGGCGCCATCGGCGGCATCGGCGGCATCGGCGGCATCGGCGGCCTGCCGATGCAACCGATATTCAAAGACGAAACGGTTCCCGCCGGCAATCCCCCCTTGCCCACTCGCAACAGTTCGACCGTGTTGCGCAGCGCGAGTTTGTCGGCGCCGATCTGCCCCTGAAATGTGTAGCGGTTCGCAGAATCGGCCCCTGAGCCGCTGATCGTGCCGTCCGGATGAACCTCCAGCGTCACGCCGCCCTCGTTGCTGCGCCATCCTGCGGGCGTGGTGCGGCCAACCGCCGAAAAGCCCGCGTCATTCGGCCGACTGACGCTGCCATTCAATGAAAATCGCAGTTCGGCCGGGCCCAGCCGGGTCCATTGGGCGCTGCCGGTACCGACATCCCGGCGCGCCCCTTGGGCTGATTCGAACCGCGCCTCGACAACGCCGGTGTACGGCGCACCGGCCAGGGCATCGAAAAAATCCGCGGCTCGGGCCACGTCGATCGACGAGAGCAACCCACCCTGCCACGATTGCCAGCGGCCATCGGGCGCAGCGCAATCCATCGCTCTTGCGCGACGTCCGCCGAACGACGCCGTGCAAACTCACAGCGGTCAGTTTGATAGCGGTGAGCAGGCGGGTTCAGGCGCTCTGATCGTCGAGCACTGCCCCGGCGCCATTGTTCTTGACCGAGGCGATGCCGCCGTCGCGGGACGAGGCACTCGAATACATCTCGCTCTGGCCGATCACCTGGTGATTGCCGGCTTTAAGGGTGAAGTAGGGCGAGCCGTCCTTCGCGTCGAGCCTTGTGTAGCGCGCGTCCTGCAGTGCGTTCTTGCGCACCGATGCGATGCCGGCCAGCGCACTGGCCTTGGACTCGTACATTTCGCTCATCAAGACGGTCTGGCCGTTGGTGGCCAGCAGCTTGAAAAAGAACTTGTCGTTCTTCGATTTCTTGAGTTCGAATTTCGCTGCCATGAACGCTCCTCGTCGTGGTTTGAACGGGCCTCGGATCGGGCCCGCGCACACGGTAGCGCCAAAGCGGCCTGTCGGCAACGTCCTACGCCGGTGACACCCGCGATCCGGCGGCGCCCAGCCCGCCCGGATTCAGCCGCCCTGCGCGCGCGATCGACATCAAAATTCCGAGCCCGAGCCCGAGCGTGACCATCGCGGTGCCGCCGTAGCTGATGAACGGCAGCGGCACGCCGACCACCGGCAGGATGCCGCTCACCATCCCCATGTTGACGAAGGCGTAGGTGAAGAAAATCATCGTCACCGCGCCGGCCAGAAGGCGCGAGAACGGTGTTTGCGCGTTGAGCGCGATCCAGAAGCCGCGAAACACGAGCAGCAGAAAAGCCGCGATCAACAGCAGGTTACCGACCAGTCCGAATTCCTCGGAAAACGCGGCGAAGATGAAGTCGGTGGTGCGCTCGGGAATGAATTCGAGATGGGTCTGCGTTCCCTGCATGAACCCTTTGCCGCCCATGCCGCCCGAGCCGATCGCGATCATTCCCTGGATGATGTGAAAGCCCTTGCCGAGCGGGTCGGTGGTCGGGTCGAGCAGGGTGCAGATGCGCTGCTTCTGGTAGTCGTGCAGCACCCGCCAGTCGAAGCCGTCAGCGCACAGTTGGGGTTCGAACCAGACGATCAGCCCGATCGCGATCAGGCCGAGGACGACCGGCGGCACGATCAATTTCCACGGCAGTCCGGCAAAGAAAATCACCGACAGCCCCGCCGCGAGCACCAGCATCGCGGTGCCGAGATCGGGCTGCTTCATGATGAGGCCGATCGGCAGCGCGAGCAGCAAGGTGGCAACGACGAAGTCGAGCGGCCGCAGCTGTCCTTCGCGGCGCTGAAACCACCAGGCCAGCATCAATGGCATCGCGATTTTCAGAATCTCGCTCGGCTGAATCACGATGCCGACATCGAGCCAGCGTCGCGCGCCCTTCTTGGTCACGCCGACCATCACGACCGCAATCAGCAGCGCGACGCCGATCGTGTACATCGGCACCGCCAGCAGCATGAGTCGTTGCGGCGGAATCTGCGCGACCACGAACATGATGAGGCCCGCGAGCACCATGTTGCGACCGTGGTCCATGAAGCGGGTGCCGTGGTCGTAGCCCGACGAATACATCGTGACCATGCCGGCGCAGGCGAGCAGGAATACCGCGAACGCGAGAAAGCCGTCGAAGCCATCGAAAATCGGCAACAGCCGGCGCGCGAGCGAGGGGCGATTCAGAACGGCGGACATGAGGGGGCGATTATCGAGCGTTCAGAATTCGGACTACAGGACGCAGAGGACGCGGAGGTTTCGCAGAAGGCGCAAAAAAAAATGACAAGTTTTATCTCGATTTTTCTGCGACTTCTGCGCTATTTTCGCGACTTCTGCGTCCGGTAGTCCGAACCAGATTTTTGACTCAAAAAGGTCTGAAACGACCGTCCTATTTGCGCAGACAGCTACTTATTTCATAGCATGAACCTCTCGCCGACGACCCACCTGCTCTACCTGCACGGCTTTCGCTCTTCGCCGCAATCGACCAAGGCGCGGGTGGTCGCGCAGCGCATTGCCGAGGCGCATCCTGCCGTGCACTGGTGGTGCCCGCAGTTGCCGCCCTCGCCGCGCGAGGCAATGGCAATGCTCGATGCCGGCACGGCCGACTGGCCGCGCGATTCGATGGCGGTGATCGGCTCGTCACTGGGCGGGTTTTATGCGACTTGCGTGGCGGCGGCGACTGGCTGCCGCGCGGTGCTGCTCAATCCGGCGGTGCATCCGGCGCGCGACTTGGCCAAGTACATCGGCGACCAGGTCCACTGGCACGACCCCGGCGAACACTTTTACTTTTCGGCGGCGTTCGTCGATGAGTTGCGCGAACTCGAAAGCGGGCCGCTCGAGAACTGCGCGCTCGGGCCGGAACGCTGCCTGGCGATCATCGCCAAGGGCGATGAAGTGCTCGACTGGCGCGAAATGGTGGCGCGCTACCCGGGCGCGCGGATCGACTTGCGCGAAGGCAGCGATCACGCGTTATCGGATTTCGCCGAGCGCCATCTCGATGCGGTCATCGCATTCATCGACCCCGCCTGATCGGTTCGCGGTCTGGCGCGCATGGGAGAATTGAGCCCATGTTTGTGTTGTTCGAAGAAGCCGGTAAATACCAGGGCGGGCGGGTGCTGTCGCAAGCCGACGCGTCGTCGCAAGTCGAGTTAACCAGTGGCAAGCGGCTCAAAGTGAAGGCCGCGAATATCGTGCTCGCTTTCGAGGCGCCTGAGCCCGCCGCGTTGATCGCCGAAGCGCGAGCGCTGGCGGCGGAAATCGACCTCGATCTGGCCTGGGAATTTGCATCTGAAGAGGAGTTCGGATTCACCGCGCTGGCCAGCGACTATTTCGGCGGAAAGCCGACAGTCGCGCAGCAGGCTGCCGCGCTTTTCGCGCTGTTCGAGGCGCCGCATTACTTTCGCCGCGCGGGCAAAGGCAAATTCAGAAAAGCCCCGCTTGAAACCGTGCAACTCGCGCTCGCCGCGATCGAGAAGAAAAAGCTGCTCCAGGCGCAGATCGACGAATGGGCTGCCGCGCTGGTCGCGGGCACCTGCCCCGAGCCGGTGCGCGCGCAGCTCTACAAAATCCTCTTCAAGCCCGACCGGAACGCCGCCGAGTACAAGGCAGTGGTCGAAGCCGCGCGCGCGAGCCAGCGCAATCCGCTCGAACTGCTCGCGAGCGCCGGCGCGATCGCGTCGAGCTACGAATTCCACTGGCAGCGTTTTCTGTTCGAGAACTTTGCCAGGGGCACCGGCTTTCCGGCGCTGGCCGCGCCTGCGGCGGTCGGCGCGGACTTGCCGCTGGCCGATGTGCAGGCATTCTCGATCGACGATTCGCAAACCACCGAAATCGACGATGCGCTTTCGGTGTCGGGACTGGACGATGGCAGCACCACCGTCACCGTCGGCATCCACATCGCCGCGCCGGGCCTCGCGTTCGGCCCCGGCGACCCGATCGATGCGGTCGCGCGGCAGCGCCTGTCGACGGTCTACATGCCCGGCCACAAGGTCACGATGCTGCCCGACGCGGTGGTCGACGCGTTCACCCTCGAAGCCGGGCGCGACTGCCCTGCCCTGTCGCTCTATGTGCGCTTCGACGCCGAGACGTTGGCGATCGAGGGCAGCGAAACACGCATCGAGCGGGTGCCGATCGCGGCCAATTTGCGGCATGACCAGCTCGATGCAAGCGTCACCAACAGCTGGCTCACGGGCTCGGAGGATTTAGAAGAAAAAGGGCTGGAATTGTTATCCGGCGTGCGCAGACAGCTATCATTTTTATATCGCCTGGCGCGCCACCTGAAGGCGCAGCGCGAGCACGTGCGCGGCAAGCCCGAAAATTTCAACCGGCCCGACTACAACTTCCGGCTCGTCGGCGCGCAAAGTGCCAATGGCGAACCCGACGGCAGCGAGCAAGTCGAAATCACCACCCGCCGCCGCGGCGCGCCGCTCGACCTGATCGTCTCCGAAGCGATGATTCTGGCCAACAGCACCTGGGGCAGTTGGCTCGGCGAGCTCGGCGTGCCGGGCATCTACCGCAGCCAGGCCAGCCTCGCGCCGGGTGTGAAAGTGAAGATGGGCACCAAGCCCGCGCCGCATGCCGGCATCGGCGTCAAAAGCTACGCCTGGAGCACCTCGCCATTGCGCCGCTACACCGATCTGGTCAACCAGTGGCAACTGATCGCCGCGGCACGCCACGGCGCGACCGCCGCGCTGGCCGCGCCGTTCAAGCCGAAAGATGCCGAGCTGTTCTCGGTGGTGTCGGCTTTCGATGCCGCGTATGCGGCCTACAACGCGCACCAGTCGGGCATGGAGCGGTTCTGGACCCTCAAATACCTGCAACAGCGCGGCATCGACGAGCTCGAAGTCACGGCGATCAAGGAGCTGCCCAACGCGGTGCTGGTGCGCGCCGACACCTTGCCGTTGGTCTTTCCGGTCACGGGCGCATTGCCGCGCGGCGCGCGCGCGCGGGTCCGGCTCGGCGCGATCGACGAGATTGCGCTCGACCTGCATGGGACCGTGGTCGAGCGGCTCGATACGCCGGCCGGCGATGACGCGGAAGACGACATGTCGGAAGACGAAACTTCCTCCGGCGCGCTCGCGATTGCGGTCGATCTGGGCGATGCGGCCGAGGGGGACGAATCGCCCGCATCGCCCGCAAAGCCAGCCGCGGAGTTGCCGGCGTGAAACTGCGTGATCTGAGCACCTTGCAGATCGCGCTCGGCGTGTCGGTGCTTGCGCATGCGGTGCTGCTCACGGTGCGATTCGTCGCGCCGGAAAGCTTCAACAAGGTGTTCAAGGAAACCCCGCTCGAAGTCATTCTGGTCAACGCCGATACCAAGGAAAAGCCCGATAAGGCGACCGCGATCGCCCAGCGCTCGATGGCCGGCGGCGGCGACGTCGACAAGGGCCGCGCGACGAGTCCGCTGCCGCCGTCGAGCTTCACCGCGGTCGGCGATTCGGCCGAAGACGCGCAGCGGCGCGTCGAAGCCTTGCAAACCGAGCAGGAAATGCTGCTCACGCAGGTGAGGCAACAGATCGCGGCATTGCCCGAGCCCGACCCGCGCCGCAGCAGCAACACATCCGAAGCCGTCGCGCAGGAAGAAAAGCGCAAGCAACTCCTTAACCTGCTCGCCGAAATAGAGCGCCGCGTGAACGAAGACAGTGCCCGGCCGCGCAAGCGCTATGTGAGCCCCGCGACGCGCGAAGCGGCGTATGCGCTCTATGTCGATGCGCTGCGCCGGCGCATCGAAAGCCAGGGCACACAAAACTTTCCCGAGCGCAGCGGCAAGAAGCTGTACGGCGAACTGACCATGCTGCTGACGGTGAACCAGGACGGCAACCTGGTGACGACGACGATCGTGCAGTCGTCGGGCGACAACGTGCTCGACCGCCAGGCCCAGGCGATCGTGCGCAGCATCGGCAACTTCGGTCCGTTCACCGACGCGATGCGCAAGCAGACCGACCAGATCCTGCTGCCCTCGCGCTTCAAGTTCACGCGCGAAGAAACGCTCGAGGCGCGGCCTTCGGCGCCGTCTTCCTGAGCGCTTCGGAGCAACCGCATTCCATGGATAGTTATTGCGTGATCGGCAATCCGGTGGCGCACAGCCGTTCGCCCTGGATTCATGCGCGCTTTGCCGAACTGACCAACCAGTCGCTTGATTACGGGCGTCGGCTTGTCGCGGGTTCGGGGCCGGGCGATTTCGCACAGGCGATCGCGCAATGGCGCGCCGAAGCCGACGCGGCCGGCGAACGCGCCTGCGGCTGCAACGTGACGGTGCCTTTCAAGCACGAAGCCGCGGCGCTGGCCGGCCGACTGACGCCGCGTGCCGCTTTGGCCGGCGCGGTCAACGTCCTCACGTTCGACGACAACGACATCGACGGCGGCGGCATCCGCGGCGACAACAGCGACGGCGTCGGTCTGGTGCGCGACCTCGAGCGGAACGCTATGTTTCAACTGGCCGGACGCGATGTGCTCTTGCTCGGCGCGGGCGGCGCGGCAGCCGGCGTGCTCGGGCCATTGCTCGAATGCGGCCCGCGCCGGCTCGTCGTCGCGAATCGGACGCTTGAGAAAGCAGTCGCGCTGGTGCAGCGTCACGCGGCGCTTGCGCTCTCGCACCGAACAACGCTTGAAGCGCAAGCGCTCGGCGCCCTCACGGAGCAGGTGGGCACCGCCGCATTCGACCTGCTGATCAACGCGACAGCGACCAGTCTTCAAGGCGCGCAAGTACCGGTCGCGCCCGAAGTGATGCGCCCCGATGCACTCGCGATCGACCTGATGTACGGGCCATCCGCGGCTGCCTTCGGGCGATGGGCGCGCGCGCACGGCCTGCGGGCGCGCGACGGTCTGGGCATGCTGGTCGAGCAGGCGGCCGAAGCATTCGCCATCTGGCGCGGCGTGCGGCCACCTTCGGCGCAGGTGCTCGAAGCTTTGCGCGCAGACATCGGCTGAGAACCGGCCGAATCTGAAGTCCCGCTCGCATGCGCATCGTCGTTCGCTGGATCGCCTGCGTATTGCTCGCAGGCCTGTCGCTCGAATTGTTTTTCATCGGGCGCATCGCAGTCATGGCGGTGTGGGCACCCGAATCGACCACCTTCCAGCGGTCGGAGGCATGGCGTATCGCAACGACCCGCGAGCGCGCATCGAAAGACGCCGGCTGGCGCCAGCAATGGGTCGCCTACGACCAGATCGCCGATTCGCTCAAGCGCGCGGTAATCGCGAGCGAGGACGCCGACTTCATGGCGCATCACGGTGTCGAATGGGATGCGATCGAGAACGCGCGTTTGCGCAACGCCAGGTCCGAAGAACGCGCCGAGCGCGCCGAAAAAGCCGGTAAGTCCGTTCGCACGCCGCGCTTGCGCGGCGGCTCGACCATCACTCAGCAACTCGTCAAGAACCTGCTCTTGTCGGGCGAGCGCACCTTGTTGCGCAAAGGCCAGGAGCTGTTGCTCGCCGTCGTGCTCGAATTGACGCTCGACAAGCGCAGGATCCTCGAGATCTATCTGAACAATGTCGAATGGGGCGAAGGTGTGTTCGGCGCCGAGGCCGCGTCCGAACGCTATTTCGGCAAGAGTGCTGCGAGGCTGTCGAACGCCGAAGCCGCGCGGCTCGCAGTGATGCTGCCGAATCCGAAGCTCTATGAGCGCAAGCCTGACTCGCTTTATCTGACGAGCCGGTCGGCGACGATCGCGGCGCGCATGGCGGCGGCGGAAGCACCATGATTGCCGAAGAATTTGCGGTCTACAACAACGAGGAGAAACGATGAACAAGAGCCGGATGGAGGCTTTCACCGACGGCGTCATCGCCATCATCATCACGATCATGGTGCTCGAAATGAAGGTGCCGCACGGCACTTCGCTCGACGACCTCCTGCCGATCGCGCCCGTGCTGCTCAGTTATGTGCTGAGCTTCGTCTATGTGGGCATTTACTGGAATAACCACCATCACCTGCTGCATGCTTCGGCCAGGGTGAACGGCGCCATTCTGTGGGCGAATCTGCATCTGCTTTTCTGGCTGTCGCTCCTTCCGTTCGTGACCGGGTGGATGGGCGAGAACCATTTCGCCGCGCTGCCGACCGCGATGTACGGCGGGGTGCTGCTGCTTGCGGCCGTGGCGTTCTACATTCTGCAAACGCTGCTGATCCGCCTGCAGGGGTCAGCGTCGCTTCTCGGCAAGGCGGTCGGCAGCGACTGGAAGGGAAAACTGTCGCCCGCGCTCTATATCGCCGGCATTGCGAGCGCGGCTCTGTCGCCCTGGCTGTCGATGGCTTTCTATGCGGGCGTCGCGATGATGTGGCTGGTGCCCGACCGGCGGATCGAAAGCACCTTGCGCGATAACACTTCCAATGCGAAGTGAAACCAATCGGCCCGAAAGCGCGAACTAAGGGTCATACGGATAATTCGTTCTCAACCATTCAGCTCCGGAGGCTTCATGAACTCGGTCTTTCCACTTTTATCGAACGCGCCGCGCGAACTTGCGCGCATGACGCGCGCTGCGGCGGCGCTGCTTCTGACATCCTCCCTTGCTATCGGTGCGCAGGCAGCGGAAAGCGCGCCAGCGGCAGCAGCCAAACCGGCTGAAGCGGCCAAGGCAGCCAAGCCGGATGCAACCGCCACCGCTGTATTCGCGGGTGGCTGCTTCTGGTGCGTCGAGTCGGATTTCGACAAGGTGCCGGGCGTTGTTTCGACGACCTCGGGCTACACCGGCGGCACCACCCAGAATCCGACCTACGAGCAGGTCGGCGGCGGCAATACCGGCCATGCCGAATCGGTCGAGATCAAGTTCGATCCGTCCAAAGTAAGCTACAAGCAACTGGTCGAGCATTTCTGGCGCACGATCGATCCGACCACCAAGGACCGCCAATTTTGCGATGCCGGTACGCCCTATCGCACCGCGATTTTTGCGCAGGACGCCGAGCAGTTGAAGATCGCCGAAGCATCGAAGGCAGCGCTCGAAAAGTCCAAACCCTTCAGCGCACCGGTCGTGACCGAAGTGGTCAAGGGCGGCCCCTTCTATCCCGCCGAGGACTATCACCAGGACTACTACCAGAAGAATCCGGTGCGCTACAACTATTACCGTTACAGCTGCGGTCGCGACGCGCGACTCAAGCAGTTGTGGGGCGATCAGGCGATCGCGCACTGAATCGCTTATTCGGGCCGGGCAACGCGGGGCAGCACCCGGCTCTTCTTTGTTTTTAGAAGAAAAAGGGCTGAAACGCCCGCTGCACGTGCGCAAACAGCTATACTATTTATAGCATGCGAATTCTCGGCATCGATCCCGGCCTGCAAACCACCGGCTTCGGCGTGATCGATGTCGATGGCCACGCGCTGCGCTATGTCGCGAGCGGCACCATCACCACGCGCCAATCCGAGCAAGGCAACCTTCCGGCGCGGCTCAAGGTGCTGTTCGACGGCATCAACGAGATTGCGGCGCGCTACGAGCCCGATGCGGCTGCGGTCGAAATCGTCTTCGTCAACGTCAATCCGCAATCGACCTTGCTGCTCGGGCAAGCGCGAGGCGCCTGCATCACCGCATTGGTCACGCGCGAACTCGGCGTTGCCGAATACACCGCGCTGCAGATGAAGCAGGCGGTCGCCGGCCACGGCGGCGCAGCCAAGGCGCAGGTGCAGGAAATGGTGCGGCGCCTGCTCGATTTGCCCGGCGTCCCCGGCCGGGATGCAGCCGACGCGCTCGGCTTGGCCATCACGCATGCGCATGTCGGACGCTCGATGGCGCGCCTGGGCGAAGCGGCCCACCTTGCGCGCACGACCAGCGGCATGTATCGGCAGGGACGGACGCGCTGACGGCAACGGCGCCGTCAAAAAGGCGGGCGCTGCCGCCGCCTACGCCACGCGCTCCGCGATCAGCACTGCAAAGAAGCCACCCGCAGCGAGCAAGGTCCACTTGAGGACAGTCCATCCGAAACGCCGGTACTTGAGCTGTCCGGTGCCGACATAGAAAACGAACGACGCACCGGCCATCAGCAGCAGCAGCAGGATGGCCCAGCGAAAAAGCAGCATGGCTGAGTGCGAGTCAATCCGAGTCGGGGCGGCCGAATGCGCGCAGGCGCGGCCGCTACCAGGCGCGCGCGACTTCGGCGAAGCCGCGCGGCGCTTTCGCCTCGTCGTCGAAGCCGACGATCTCGTAGGCATCGGGGGTCGCCATCAACTCCCGCAGCAGGCGGTTGTTCAGCGCATGGCCCGAGCGGAATGCGCTGTAGGCCGCGAGCAAGGGCTTGCCGACCAGGTACAGGTCGCCCATCGCGTCGAGGATCTTGTGCTTCACGAACTCGTCGTTGTAGCGCAAGCCGCCCGCATTGAGCACCTTGGTGTCGTCCATCACGATCGCGTTGTCGAGCCCGCCGCCGAGCGCGAGTCCACGCGAGCGCATGTACTCGACCTCTTTGGTAAAGCCGAAGGTGCGCGCACGCGCGATGTCTTTGCTATAGGAACCACTGCCCAGATCGAATTCGACCCGCTGGCCGGTCGAGTCGACCACCCGATGGTCGAAATCAATTTCGAAGCTGAGCTTGAAGCCGTGGTACGGATCGAGCCGCGCCCACTTCTGGTTTTCGCCGTCGCCATCGCGCACCTCGACCGGCCGCACGACCCGGATGAAGTGCCGCTGCGCCTGCTGCAACGCAATCCCGGCGCTTTGCAGCAGAAATACGAACGACGACGCCGAGCCATCGAGAATCGGCACCTCGTCGGCGGTAATGTCGATCACGAGATTGTCGATGCCGAGCCCGGCGCAAGCCGACATCAAATGTTCGACGGTTTGCACCTTGGCGCCGCCGCGCGACACGGTCGACGCGAGCCGCGTATCGGTCACCGCGTCGGCTGTCATCCGGATGTCGACCGGCTCCGGCAAGTCGACGCGCCTGAACACGATGCCGGTGTCCGGCGCCGCGGGCCGCAAGGTCAGCTCGACTCGTTGCCCGCTGTGCAGCCCCACGCCGGTGGCGTGGGTGATCGACTTGATGGTTCGTTGCGCCAGCACTGTGCGCATTTTAGGCGGCGCGGCCAGCGGATGACCCGCCCGCCGTGCATGCCGCGCTATCGCGCCTATAGCCGACATCGCGATCGCGTCAGTCCGCTTGCCTTCTGAGGAAGGCTGGAATCTCGAAATCGTCCATGCCGCCCGACGACAACGCATCGACCTTGGCCGCGGCCATGGTGCGATTCGTGCGCCAGACGCTCGGCACGGCCATGCCGTCGTAGTTGGGCTGACCGTGCCCGCCGTGTTGGCCCATGCTGCCGAGCGTCGGCACCTGGAACGGCACGTTGTCGGTGCCGGTGCGGATCACCTCGAGCTGCGGCGCCTGGCGGTGCGAGCCGTGGCGCGAAAGCCCGGTCGCGACCACCGTGACGCGCATTTCGTCGCCGAGGTTTTCGTCGTAGGCCGCGCCGTAGATCACATGCGCGTCGGGCGACGCATAGGCACGGATGGTGTTCATCGCGAGCTTCGATTCGCTGAGCTTGAGCGACGCCTTGGACGCCGTGACCAGCACCAGCACACCCTTGGCACCCGAGAGATCGATACCGTCGAGCAAGGGGCAAGCGACAGCCTGCTCGGCCGCGATACGGGCGCGATCGGGGCCGCTCGCGGCTGCCGTGCCCATCATCGCCTTGCCGGGCTCGCCCATCACGGTGCGAACGTCTTCGAAGTCGACGTTGACGCCGCCGTACTCGTTGATGATTTCCGAGATACCGCCCACTGCGTTCTTGAGCACGTCGTTGGCATGCGCGAAAGCCTCTTCCTGCGTCACGTCTTCACCCAAAACGTCGAGCAGTTTTTCGTTCAACACGACGATCAGCGAATCGACATTGGCTTCGAGTTCGGCCAGCCCCGCGTCGGCGTTGGTCATGCGCCGGCCGCCTTCCCAGTCGAAGGGCTTGGTCACGACACCGACGGTCAGGATGCCCATCTCCTTTGCGACCCGCGCGATCACCGGCGCGGCGCCCGTGCCGGTGCCGCCGCCCATGCCGGCGGTGATGAACAGCATGTGCGCGCCGGCGATCGAGGCGCGAATTTCGTCGACCGCATCTTCGGCCGCGTCGCGACCGCGCTCGGGTTTGCTGCCCGCGCCGAGTCCGCTGATGCCGAGCTGAATCGTCTTGTGCGCGCTGCTGCGGGTCAGCGCCTGGGCGTCGGTGTTGGCGCAGACGAACTGCACGCCTTGCACACCCCGCTCCATCATGTGCGAGACAGCGTTGCCGCCGCCGCCGCCAACACCGATCACCTTGATCTGGGTGCCCTGGTTGAATTCTTCGACTTCGATCATTTCGATGGCCATATCGATCTCCTGGAAAAAGCAGTTGCCGTGGTTGAAACTAAATTTTTTAATTCGACGAGAGAAATCTGAAATGTGGATGTGCGCTACGAAGGCGGTCCGGTGCGCCGCCATCGCTCGTTGAAATGGCGCATCGGGCGCAGGCGCTCGTTATGAAACGGTTGGTGGGTCATCAGAAATTCCCCACGATGAAATCTTTCATCCGGCCGAACGCGGTCTTAACCGAGCCGCGCTTCTGCGCCACCTTGAAACCGCGCAAGCGCGCGAACCGCGCTTCTTCGAGCAACCCCATGACAGTCGCCGCGCGGGTTTGCGCCACCATGTCGGACAGCGCGCTCGAATACTTCGGAATGCCGCGCCGCACGGGCTTCAAGAAAATGTCTTCGCCGAGCTCGACCATTCCGGGCATCACCGCGCTGCCGCCGGTCAGCACGATGCCCGAGGAAAGCACTTCCTCGAAACCCGACTCGCGCACCACCTGCTGCACCAGAGAAAAAATTTCCTCGATCCGCGGCTCGATCACACCAGACAATGCCTGCCGGCTCAAAAGGCGCGGCCCGCGGTCGCCGAGGCCAGGCACTTCGACCTGGCTGTCCGGGTCGGCCAGCAACTGCTTGGCGAAACCGTTCTCGACCTTGATGTCTTCGGCGTCCTTGGTCGGCGTGCGCAGCGCCATCGCGATGTCGCTGGTGATCAGATCGCCTGCGATCGGAATGACTGCGGTATGCCGGATCGCGCCGTTGGTGAAGATCGCGACGTCGGTCGTGCCGGCGCCGATGTCGACCAGACAAACGCCGAGTTCGCGCTCGTCCTCGGTCAACACCGCCTGGCTCGACGCCAACGCATTGAGCATCAGTTGATCGACTTCGAGCCCGCAGCGACGCACGCACTTGATGATGTTTTCGGCCGCGCTCTGGGCGCCGGTCACGATGTGGACCTTGGCCTCGAGCCGCATGCCGCTCATGCCGATAGGCTCTTTCACGTCCTGGCCGTCGATCACGAACTCCTGTGGCTCGACCAATAGCAGTCGCTGATCGGTCGAAATGTTGATCGCTCGGGCCGTCTCGACCACCCGCGCCACGTCTGCCGCGGTGACTTCCTTGTCCTTGATCGCGACCATGCCGCTCGAATTGATGCCGCGAATATGGCTGCCGGTGATGCCGGTGTAGACCCGCGTAATCTTGCAGTCGGCCATCAGCTCGGCTTCCTTGAGCGCTTGCTGAATGCTCTGCACCGTCGCATCGATGTTGACCACCACGCCACGCTTCAACCCGTTGCTCGGCGCGATGCCCAGGCCCGCGAGCTTGAGCTCGCCGCCAGCCAGCACTTCGGCCACCATCACCATCACTTTGGCTGTGCCGATGTCGAGTCCGACCGCCAGGTCTTTGTAGTCTTTTGGCATCGCAGGTTTCCTCGGTGTTCTCTTATTTCTTCTTCGGCGGTGTTTTCGCATCGGCCGGAATCGTGCTGATGCCGCGCATACGCAGTGCATACCCATTGCGATGGCGCAAATCGGCGCTTTGGACTGCATCGACAGTGCGGCCGTACTTGTCGACGACGCGGGTCAGAGTGCGCAGAAACCGTTCGGTACGCACGGCCACTTCGTCGGCGTTGCCTCGGCCCAGCTCCACCTCGGCGCCGGTGTCCAGCAGCGCTTGCCAACTGCCACGGTTGGTCAAGGTGAGCTGATCGAGCTGCTGGTCGAAGGTCGCGAACATCGGCGCGAGAACCCGGTACATGCCGAACACGTGGCCGGCCTGATCGATCGGTCCCGCCAGGCGCGGCAGGTCGTCGGGCGCCTCGGCCAGATTCGCGTCGAAGACCTGGCCGTAGGTATCGATGAGCCTGGAGTCGGTCTCTTCTCCCCAATAGGCGGCGGGCTCGTGTTCGGTCAGCGTGACACGCAGCTTGTCGGGAAACTCGCGCCGCACAACGGCCTTTCTTACCCACGGCGCGGCCTCGAATGCGGCGCGCGCGCGCGCCAGATCGACCAGGAAAAAATTGCCGATCAATCGCGGCGCCAGGTTGGCACGCAAGGTTGCAGCGCTGATGTGCGTCACCTCGCCGCCGACCTCGATTTCACGCAATTGAAAAAGCGGCTGCCGCATCAGCCACCAGCCGCCTGCGGCCAGCACGAGCAGCACGCAGAGCGTGTAGCCGATGGTCGCGAGCGAGTTCATCAGGCGAACGTCGAAGGGCACGGTGATCGCGTCGGCCATCGCTACTGTGCTCCCCCGCGCGCATCGAGCGCAGCCGATGCCAGCACCTGAAGGCAGAGTTCGGGATAGTCGATGCCAGAAGCGCGCGCGGCAATCGGTACCAGCGAATGCGTGGTCATGCCGGGCGAGGTGTTGAGCTCGAGCAAAAAGGCCTGGCGGTCGCTCGCGCGCACCATCAAATCGACCCGGCCCCAGCCGCGGCATCCCAGGGTGCGGTAGGCAGCGAGCGACAGGCGCCGGATTTCCTGCTCCTCTGCATCGGGCAAGCCGCTCGGGCAGTGGTAGGCGACCTGGTCGGTGAAATATTTGTTCTGGTAATCGTAGGCGCCACCGGGTGCGGCAATGCGTATGACCGGCAGCGCAATCGCCTGCTCGCCTTCGCCGAGAACGGCGCAAGTGACCTCTTCGCCTTCGATGAACTCCTCGCACAAAACGTCCGAGTCGTAGCGCGCCGCGAGCGCAACCGCTCCGCGCATCTGCGAATAGCCTTCGACCTTGGTGACGCCGATCGACGAGCCTTCGCGCGGCGGCTTCACGATCAGCGGCAAGCCGAGCAGATCGGGCACGGCGCGGATCTGTTCGTGCGCCTGACGGTCCGACGCCAGCCGCACATAGCGCGGTGTCGGCAAGCCATCGGCCTGCCAGATGCGCTTGGTCATGACCTTGTCGATGGCCACGCTGGATGTCATGACACCCGAGCCCGTGTAAGGAATGGCTAGCAGTTCGAGCGCACCCTGAACGGTGCCGTCTTCGCCGTGGCGCCCGTGCAAGGCGACGAAGCAGCGCGCGAAACCTTCGGTCTTCAGGTCGAACAGATTGCGCTCGGCCGGATCGAAGCCATGTGCGTCGACGCTGCGCGCACGCAGGGCCTCGAGCACACCGGCGCCCGACATCAGCGAAATCTCGCGTTCAGCCGAAGTGCCGCCCATCAACACGGCGACCTTGCCGAGCGAGACGGAATCAAGACGATTGCGCGATGTGCTCACAGTGCCCGCCCTTCGCGCGTGAGGCGCTCCGAGTTTCGAGGCACAAGCGCACCCAGTTCGATCACTCTCGCTGGCACGGTGCCGATCGACCCTGCGCCCATGCACAGCACCACGTCACCGCCTTGCGCAATGTCGAGAATCGCTTGTGGCATCGCATCGATGTCGCCCACGAACACCGGTTCGATGCGACCCGCGATGCGCAAGGCCCGCGCCAGCGACCGGCCATCGGCCGCCACGATGGGCGCTTCGCCCGCTGCGTACACATCGGCCAGCAGCACGGCGTCGGCATCGCCGATCACCTTGACGAAATCCTCGAAGCAATCGCGGGTACGGGTATAGCGGTGCGGTTGAAAAGCCAGTACCAGTCGCCGGCCCGGAAACGCGCCGCGCGCAGCGGCCAGCGTTGCGGCCATCTCGACCGGATGATGGCCATAGTCGTCGACCAATGCGAATGCGCCGGGCCGGAGCGGCCGCACGGCCGAAGCCGTCGCCCGCTCAGGCACTGGAAGGTCGCCATAGTGCTGAAAGCGTCGGCCCACTCCTTTAAATTCCGCCAGGCCGCGCTGAACCGCCTCATCGGGCAAATTGAGTTCGGTCGCCACTGAAATCGCCGACAGCGCATTGAGCACGTTGTGTCGGCCAGGCAGGTTCAAAACGATGTCGAGCGACGGCAATGTGACACCGTTGCGCCGCAGGGCGGTGAAATGCATCTGCGACCCCACAGCCCGCACATCGATCGCGCGAACCTGCGCGTCTTCGCCGAATCCGTAGCTGGTCACGGGGCACGAAATCTCGGTCACGATCTCGCGCAGCGCAGGGTCGTCAGTGCACAAAATCGCGACGCCGTAGAAAGGCATGCGGTGCAGGAAGTCGACGAAAGCCTGTTTCAGTTTTGCAAAATCGTGCCCATAGGTTTCCATGTGGTCGGCGTCGATGTTCGTGACGACCGCCATGACCGGCAGCAGATTGAGAAACGATGCATCCGATTCGTCTGCTTCGACCACGATGTAGTCGCCACTGCCGAGCCGCGCGTTGGCGCCGGCGCTGTTCAGGCGCCCACCAATAACGAAGGTCGGATCGAGCCCGGCGGCGGCGAGCACGCTGGCAACCAGGCTCGTGGTCGTGGTTTTGCCGTGCGTGCCCGCAATCGCGATGCCCTGCTTGAGCCGCATCAGTTCGGCCAGCATCAGGGCGCGCGGCACGACCGGAATTTTCTTCTCGCGCGCCGCGACGACTTCCGGGTTGTCGGCCTGCACCGCTGTCGAAGTGACGACCGCATCGGCGCCATCGATATGCGATGCGGCATGACCGATGCAGGTCTTCACGCCCAGCGCCGCGAGCCGCTTCAAGGTCGCGCTGTCGGCAAGGTCCGATCCCGAAATGGTGTAGCCGAGGTTGAGCAGGATCTCGGCGATTCCGCTCATGCCCGCACCGCCGACGCCGACGAAATGGATGTGATGAATCGCATGCTTCATGCGCGCACCCCGGAAGCACGCAGGCAGAAGCCATGGCGCCTGCAGTGCAAAAGTGCGCGGCAGTGACGAATCGCGCGAGTCACTTCGCCAACTCCTCGCAGGCTTGAACCAGCGCATCGACCGCTTCGGTTTTTTGAACCTTTTTGGCCCGTAACGCCCGTTCCATCAGCGCAGAGCGCTCTGTTTTTTGTAGCAAATCGGCCAGAAAGCGAGGCGTGAAGTCCGCTTGTTGAACCAGCCACGCAGCGCCTGCATCGGCCAGAAACCGCGCATTGGCGGTCTGATGGTCATCGACCGCCGACGGAAACGGCACCAGCACCGCAGCCGCGCCAACCGCGGCCAGTTCGGTCACCGTGCTCGCGCCAGCACGCGCGACGACCAGATCGGCCAGCGCGAACGCCTCGGCTGTTTCATCGATGAATGGCGTGAGTTCGGCTGTGACGCCGGCGGCGGCATAGTTCGCCCGCAGTTCGTCGATTTGTTTGGCGCCGCTTTGATGCAGAACGATCGGCCGACGCTCGGGCGCAATCAATGCCAACGCCTGCGGCACCACGCTGTTAAGCGCCTTCGCACCGAGACTTCCGCCGACGACGAGCAGCCTGAGCGGGCCGCTGCGGCCCTCGAAGCGAACCGCCGGATCGGGTTGCAAAAGGAATGCCGCGCGCAGCGGATTGCCGACCCAGCGCGCGTTTTTGAGCACCCCTGGAAACGCCGTGAATACCCGGTCGGCAACGCCTGCCAGCAACTTGTTGACCAGCCCCGCAACGGAATTTTGTTCGTGCACGACCAGCGGTTTACCGAGCAGCACGCTCATCATGCCGCCCGGAAAAGTGATGTAGCCACCGAGGCCCACGACCACGTCGGGGCGAACCCGTCGCACCACGCCGATGCTTTGCCAGAACGCGCGAAGCAGGGTGATCGGCAGCAGCGCCAAGGTGACGATCCCCTTGCCGCGCACGCCTTTGAGTTGCACCGGCTCGAACGCGAATCCGCGCGGCGGCACCAGTTGCTGCTCCATGCTGCCGGGCGCGCCGAGCCAGTGCACCCGCCAACCTCGGGCGCGCAAAGCTTCGGCGATCGCCAGGCCGGGAAAGATATGCCCTCCGGTACCGCCGGCCATGACGAGCGCGGTCGAGCTCATACCCTGCCTCCGCGCATGAGGACGCGGTTCTCATAGTCCACCCGCAGCACGATGGCCAGCGCGATCAGGTCCATCACCATCGCCGAACCGCCGAAGCTCATCAATGGCAGGCCGAGCCCCTTCGTCGGCAACGCGCCGAGATTGACGCCCATATTGATAAACGCCTGAAAACCGATCCACATGCCGACGCCCTGGGCCACGAGTCCGGAAAAAACCCGGTCGAGCGCGATCGCCTGACGGCCGATGTGCATGATGCGACGCACCAGCCAGAGAAACAGAACGATGACGAGCAGCACGCCGACCAGTCCGAACTCTTCGCCGAGCACGGCCAGCAGAAAATCGGTGTGGGCCTCGGGCAGCCAGTGCAGTTTTTCAACACTGCCGCCGAGACCGACTCCGAATACCTCGCCGCGGCCGATCGCGATCAAAGCATGGGAGAGTTGGTAGCCCTTGCCGAGTGCATGTTCTTCGCTGAACGGATCGAGGTAAGCGAACAGGCGCGCGCGGCGCCACTCGCTGGTCATGACCATCACGCCGAACGCCACCACGACCAGCGCCGCGATGAGAAAGAACATGCGCGCGTTGACGCCGCCGAGAAAAAGTATGCCCATCGCGATGATCGCGATCACCATGAAGGCGCCCATGTCGGGTTCGGCCAGCAGCAGCATGCCGACCACGACCACCGCAAAACCCATCGGCGCCACCGCGCGGAAAAAGCGTTCCTTGATCTCCATCTTGCGCACCATGTAGCTGGCGGCATACAGAACCATCGCGATCTTCGCGAGCTCTGACGGCTGGAAGTTCATGATGCCGAGCGGCAACCAGCGGCGCGCGCCGTTCACGACCCGGCCCAGGTGCGGGACCAACACCGCCGCCAGCAGCAACAGGGACACCACGAACAACCAGGGCGCGACGCGATCCCAGGTGCGCATCGGCACCTGAAAAGCGAGCACAGCGCCGACCAGCGCGATCGCCATGAAGCTCGCATGCCGCAGCACGAAGTGGTACTGGCCGAACTGGGCGCTCACGAAGCGCGGGTTGTCGCCGAGCGCGATCGAGGCCGAATAGACCATCACGAGGCCCCAGGCCAGCAACGCTGTCGTGACCCAGATCAATGCCTGGTCGAAACCGAGCACATGCATCGGCGCGGCGCGCGTCTGCACGTAGCCCGCGCCGCCGAGCCGCACCGGCAGATGCACCGGCAAGGTGTCGCCGGCGTTCCTTTCCGCCCGGCGGAACCAGCTGCGGCGACCCGCTTCGGCTGCGCCCGGCGCGACTGCATCGTCGGCTGCCCTGACGCGTCGGCCTCGGCGAACGGTGGTGCTGTTGCTCATGCCACGTCTCCATCGACCAGCGCACTCTGGCGCGCCAGTGCCCGCACGGCGTCGCAAAAAACCCGGGCCCGATGCGTGTAATCGTGAAACATGTCGAAGCTCGCGCATGCCGGCGACAGCAAGACCGCATCGCCGGCGTGCGCATGGCGCGCGGCGACCGACACCGCGGCTTCGAGCGATGCGGCCGCTATGCATTCGACGCCAGTGCCACGGAGCGCCTTCTCGATCACCGGCGCGTCGCGGCCGATCAGCACCACCGCGCGCGCAAACCGCGCAACCGGGGCCGCGAGCGGCGAAAAATCCTGGCCTTTGCCGTCCCCGCCGAGAATGGCCACGAGCCTTCGTTCGGCACCCAGGCCGCCGAGCGCAGCCACGGTCGCGCCGACGTTCGTACCCTTGCTGTCGTCGAAATATTCGACCTCGTCGATCACCGCGACCGATTCGACCCGATGCGGCTCGCCGCGATAGTCGGCCAGCGCGCGCAACATCGGCGCCAATGTGCAACCGGCCGACCCGGCCAATGCCAGCGCAGCGAGCGCGTTTAGCGCGTTGTGCAAACCGCGAATCTGCAACGCATCGGCCGGCATCAGCCGCTGCAGATGTATTTCCCCGGTTCGCGAATCGTTGTCGCGTCTGCGCCTCGCGGTTTCATCGGCCATGTGTGCCCGCACCAACCAGCGCATGCCGCCGTCGGATTCGAGCCCGTAGTCGCCTGGACGCTTCGGAAGGTCGGAACCGAAGGTGAGGATCGTGCGCTCCGGCGCGGCACGCTTTGCCTTGCCGGGCGGCGGAAGCATCTGCATGACCGCCGGATCGTCGCGATTGAGGACCATGACGCCGGCCTGGCCGAAAACGCGCGCTTTCGCTGCCGTGTAGGCGGCGAAATCGCCATGCCAGTCGAGGTGGTCCTGCGTCAGATTGAGCACGGTCGCGGCGGTGGGCTCGAAATTGCGAACGCTGTCGAGCTGGAAGCTCGACAGCTCGAGCACCCACGCCTCGGGCAAGCTATCCGCATCCAGATGCGCCGAAAGCGTGTCGAGCAAGGTCGGGCCGATATTGCCGGCAACGGCGACGCGCTTGCCGGCGCGCGCCACGAGCTGGCCGCACAGCGAGGTGACCGTCGTTTTGCCGTTGGTACCCGTGACGGCCAGCACGATCGGCGCGTAGACCGAAGCAGATTCAGCACCCAGGTCGGCCAACGCCTGCGCGAACAGATCGAGCTCTCCGCCGACCGGCAACCCGATCGCGCGCGCTGCATCGACGACCGGTGCGATCGTTGCGGGCGCAAGGCCCGGCGAACGATAGACCGCGCGGCAATCGGTCCCATCGATGAGCGATGCCGAAAACGGGCCGCTCACAAAACGAAACGTCGGCAATTCGCGCCTGGCTGCTTCGAGCAGCTCGGGCGCCTCGCGGGTGTCGGCCACCGTGACCTTCGCGCCGCTGCGAATGCACCAGCGCGCCATCGCCAGCCCAGACGCGCCGAGGCCGAGCACGAGCACGGACAAATCCTGGAGGTGCTTCATGGCGCTATCGCAACTTCAGGGTCGAAAGGCCGACCAGGCACAACAACATCGTGATAATCCAGAAGCGGACCACCACCTGGGTTTCGCGCCAACCGCTTTTTTCGAAGTGGTGATGCAAAGGCGCCATCTTGAGAATCCGCCTGCCCTCGCCGAAGCGCCGCTTGGTGTACTTGAAGTACATCACCTGCACCATCACCGAAATGGCCTCGACAACGAAAATGCCGCCCATCACGAAAAAAACGATTTCCTGCCGCACGATCACCGCGATCGTGCCAAGCGCGCCACCGAGCGCGAGCGCGCCCACGTCGCCCATGAAGACCTGCGCCGGATGGGTGTTGAACCACAGAAAGGCCAGCCCGGAGCCGGCCATGGCAGAGCAAAAGACCAGCAATTCGCCGGAGCCCGGAATATGCGGAAACAAGAGATATTTGGAGAACACCGCGCTGCCGGTCACGTATGCAAACACGCCGAGCGCCGAACCGATCATCACGACCGGCATGATCGCGAGCCCATCCAGCCCATCGGTCAGATTGACCGCGTTGCTCGCACCGACGATCACCAGATAGGTGAGGATCACGAAGCCGATGCCGCCGAGCGGATAGCTCACTTCCTTGAAAAACGGCACCAGCAAATCGATCTTCGGCGGAAAGGTCAAATCGAAACCCGATGCGACCCAGCTGTAGAACAATTGAAGCACGCGCCAGTTCGTGTTGCCCGAAATGCTGAACAGCAGATAGAAACCCGCGATCAGACCGACCACCGACTGCCAGAAATATTTCTCTCGCGAGCGCATGCCTTCGGGGTCTTTTCTCACCACCTTGCGCCAGTCGTCGACCCAGCCGATGGCACCGAATCCGAGGGTGACCAGCAGCACGATCCAGACGAAGCGATTGCTCAGATCGAACCATAGCAATGTCGCGAGGCCGATCGAAAACAACACAAGCACGCCGCCCATCGTCGGTGTGCCGCTCTTGGACAAATGTGTATCCATGCCATAGCCACGCACCGGCTGGCCGATTTTGAGCGCTGCCAGGCGCCGGATCACGAACGGTCCGGCCGCCAGGCCGAAAACCAGCGCCGTCACTGCCGCCATCAAGGCACGAAAGGTCAGGTACTGGAACACCCGCAGAAACCCGAGATCGGGTGAGATGCCCTGCAACCATTGAGCGAGCGCCATCAGCATGAGTGGGCCAGGCGCGACTCACGCTGCATAACCGGCCTCCTGATCGAGCCGATCGAATGCGTTGGCTTCGATGACCTGTACGACGCGCTCCATCTTCATGAAACGCGAGCCCTTGACGAGCACGCTCCCCAATCCTTCCAGTTGCGAACAGACGGACGCGTTCAGCGCATCGATGTCCGCGAAGTGATGCTCATGTGAACCGGCAAATGCCGACACGCTGTTGGCGCTGTCGGGGCCGATCGCGAACAGCCGGTCGATGCCACGCTCACGCGCGTACGCACCGACCTCGGCGTGGAATCTGACGCCTTCGCTGCCGACCTCGCCCATGTCACCGAGCACCAAAAGGCGAGGGGCCGGCAATGTGGCCAGCAGATCGATCGCGGCGCGCACCGAGTCCGGGTTGGCGTTGTAACTGTCGTCGACCAGAGTCAACATGCGATCTGACGGCAGCCGCAGGATCCGCGCGCTGGAGCGACCCTTGACAGCTTCGAAGCGTTCGAGTCCCTGCGCGATCGATTTCAGGGACACGCCGGCTGCGAGCGTGCAGGCGATCGCTGCCAGTGCATTGGCCACGTTGTGGCGACCCGGCATCCGCAGTTCGAAATCGATGGCGCCCAGCGGCGTGCCGACCTCCAGACGCCATCCGCTGTCACGCGCCTCGGCCGCGACCAATGCAATGTCCGCATCGGTATCCGCACCTTCGCCGAAGCTCAGGCAGCGACGCGGCGCACCTTCACCGCAACCGAGCCGGCGCCACAGCGCACTGAACACATCACCGGCCGGAAAAACCGCCGTGCCATCGGGCGGCAGCGACGCGAAGACAGCCGCATTCTCGAGCGCTACCGCTTCGACACTGGCCATGAACTCCTGGTGCTCACGCTGCGCGTTGTTCACCAGCGCGACGGTGGGCTGGGCTATGGCCGCCAGGCGCGCTATTTCACCGGGATGGTTCATGCCGAGTTCGACCACCGCAAGCCGATCCGCAGGTCGCAAGCGCAGCAAGGTCAACGGCAAACCGATCTCGTTGTTGAAGTTGCCCGCTGTGGCCAGCGCGCGCTCTCCGGCGCTCGCCTTGAGAATGCTGGCGATCATCTGTGTCACGGTGGTTTTGCCGTTGCTTCCGGTGACTGCGATCAACGGCAGATCGAACCGGGTGCGCCAGCCGGCGGCCAGCTGACCTAATGCCGCGAGGGTGTCGGTCACTTCGAAGCCCGGCAAGCCGGCTTCGGCCAGACCGTGATGCGCGATGGCCGCCACCGCACCGTGCGCGCGCGCTTCGGCCAGCATTTCGTTAGCGTCGAAGTGATCTCCCTTGAGCGCGACGAAGAGATCGCCCGCGGCAAGACTGCGCGTGTCGGAATGAACCCGTGCAAAGCCGGTCAGAAGATCGCCGACCGACCTTGCGTCGGGCAGCCATTCGCCCAGCTGCGCCAGGTTCGCCATGACCGCTGCGTCGGCCGCGCTCATGACATGGTCCGCTGCGCGAGCGCTGCCGCCGCATGGGTGCTGTCGGAAAACGCGATGCGCTCACCACCGATGTCCTGCCAAGCTTCATGCCCGCGGCCGGCGATCAGCACCGTGTCTTCGGGCGCGGCCTGCGCCAGGGTGGCTGCAATCGCCTCGGCCCGATCGACCGCGACCTGCGCGGCCTCCGGACTCGCCAGCCCGAGCAGGATCTGACCGATGATCGCATCCGGTTTTTCGCTGCGCGGGTTGTCGCTGGTGACGACGACCTGGTCCGCCTGCTTTTCAGCGACCGCGGCCATCATCGGCCGCTTGACCGGATCCCGGTCGCCACCACAGCCGAACACGCACCAGAGCCGACCGCCGCGCTCGTTTGCCAGCGGCCTGAGCGCCGCCAGCGCCTTGTCGAGCGCATCGGGCGTGTGCGCGTAATCGATCACGGCGAGCGGCTGCCCCGCCACCGCGATCCGCTCCATCCGGCCGGGCACGCTCGACAGGCGGGTGCAGGCTGCGACCGCGTCGGCGAGTGGCACATCGAGGGCACGCAGGCAGCCGATGACGCCCAGCAGATTGGCGACGTTGTAGCGGCCGATCAATCGGGTTTCCAGCCGGTGGCTCGGCGCGCCCTGCTCGACCACTTCGAAGCCGAGGCCATCGGTGCCCTGCACGATCGCGCCGGCCGAAAGTCGGGCGCTCCGATCATCGATCGCATAAGTCCAGAGATCGGGTGGCGTCGAATCGCCGTCATGTCCGTCATGGCCGCCGAGTTCCGCCGCCAGGCCCCGCCCGGCGAGGTCGTCGATGCCAACGACAGCGGCGCGCAATCCGGGCCAGCGAAACAGTTCGGCCTTGGCTTGCCAGTAGGCGTCCATGCTGCCGTGGTAGTCCAGATGGTCCTGGGTAAAGTTGGTGAACAGCGCAACCGCGATCCGGGTGCCGTCGAGCCTGCGCTCGGCAATGCCGATCGACGACGCCTCGACTGCGCATGCGCGAAAGCCGAGATCGGCGAAATTGCGAAGTTCACGCTGCCATGTCACAGGGTCTGGCGTGGTCAGGCCCGTACTGCGCAAGTCAGGTGCCACACCAATGCCCAAAGTGCCCACCAAGCCACATGGTGCGTGCGCAGACAGCTCTGAATTCGATAGCGCCTCGGACAGCCACCAGGCGCAGGAAGTCTTGCCGTTGGTGCCGGTGATGGCCAGCACATCCAGCCGTTCGGATGGGTTCTCGTAGTACGCGGCGGCGATCGGTCCGGTCGCGGCCTTGAGGCCGGCATAACTTGCAATCGACGCATCCACGGCAAACCCGAATTGCTCCACTCCGTCGTGTTCGACCAGGCAGCCCGCCGCGCCCTGCGCCAATGCAGCCGCGACATGGCTGCGGCCATCGGTCGCGGCGCCGGGCCATGCGATGAAGGCGTCGCCCTGATTCACTGCGCGGCTGTCGGCCTGCAGCGCGCGGGCGCCACGCGCCTTGAACCAGCGCACGGCCTCGGCCGGTGACTGCAGCGGCGATGGCAGCGGCGACTGGATCGGTGATTGCAAGAGCGCCATCAGAAACTCTCGTCCACGCTGGTCGCAAGGATCTGGGGTTTGACCGACAGGTCGGGCGCCACGCCCATCATGCGCAAAGATTGCTGCACCACTTCGCTGAATACCGGCGCGGCGACCAGGCCGCCGAAGTAGGACCCGGCGCTCGGTTCGTCGATCATCACCGCCACGATGACACGCGGCTGGTCGATCGGCGCGAGTCCGGTGAACCAGGCCCGGTATTTGTTGCTCGAGTAACCCCGGCCCACCTGCTTGTGCGCGGTCCCGGTTTTGCCGCCGACCGAATAACCCACGGTTTGCGCCAACTGGCCGGTGCCGCCCGGCCCTGCCGCCATCTGCATCATCTTGCGAACTTCGCGTGCGACATCGGCGCTGAATATGCGCACGCCGATGGCTGCTTCGCCCGTTTTCACAATCGTGGGCGGGATGACTTCGCCGTCGTGCGCGAACGCGGTGTAGGAATGCGCCATCTGGAACAGCGATGCCGACATGCCGTAGCCATAAGCCATGGTGGCCTGCTCGACCGGTTTCCAGGTCTTCCACGGCCGCACACGGCCAGTGACAGCGCCCGGAAACCTGAGTTGCGGCTTCTGGCCGTAGCCGAGCGCGGTGTAGGTGTCCCACATCTCTTTCGGACTCATCTTCTGCGCGATCTTCAAAGCGCCGACGTTGCTCGATTTTTCGATCACGCCTTGCACCGTGAGCGTGCCGTAGTTGTGGGTGTCGTGAATCGTGAAGCCACCGATCTTGTAGCTGCCGGGCGCGGTGTTGATCAATGTCGTGGGCTTGACCCGGCCGGCTTCCAGTGCCATCGCGATCGTGATCGGCTTCATCGTCGAGCCTGGCTCGAAGGTGTCGGTGAGCGCGCGGTTGCGCAATTGTTCGCCTTCCAGATGCTGGCGCTTGTCGGGCTGGTAGCTCGGATAGTTGGCCAGTGCCAGTGTCTCGCCGGTGATGGCGTCCAGCACCACCACGCTGCCGGCCTTGGCTTTGTGAAGGGTCACGGCCTCGCGCAACTTTTGGTAGGCAAAAAACTGGACCTTGCTGTCGATGCTGAGCTGCACATCCTTGCCGTCGACCGGCGGCACTTCCTGGCCCACGTCCTCGACGATGCGGCCCAGCCTGTCCTTGATCACGCGCCGCGAGCCGGACTTGCCGGCCAGACCCTTGTCGAACGCGAGTTCGATGCCTTCCTGGCCGTGGTCTTCGACGTTGGTGAAGCCGACCACATGCGCCGAGGCTTCGCCTTCGGGATATTCGCGGCGGTACTCCCGGCGTTGGTAGATGCCCTTGATATCAAGGTCGGCGATCTTCTTGCCGATGTCGACGTCGACCTGGCGCGCGACCCAAACGAAGCTCTTGTCTTCGTTCTCGAGCTTTTTGTCGAAGTCTTTTTGCGGCATGCCGAGCAGCTTCGCTACCTGCTTCAACTTGGCCCGCACAGCCGGATCGTCCCGTTCGATGTCCTCCGGAATCGCCCAGATGCTGGGCACCGGCACGCTGGAGGCCAGCATCAGGCCGTTGCGGTCGAGAATGCGGCCGCGATTCGCGGGCAGCTCGATCGTGCGCGCGAAGCGCACCTCGCCCTGACGCCTGTAGAAGTCGTTTCCGATCACCTGGACGAAGACCGCCCGGCCCGCCAGCACCACCGAGCCGAGCGCGATCGCGGCAAGAATGAACCGGCTGCGCCAGACCGGCGTCTTGCTCGCGAGCAATGGACTCGAGGTGAAGCGCAGTTCCCGGTTTTTGCTCATCGCCGCACCTTCGCAGAGGATGATGTCGGCGCCTCGCCGGCAGGCGAACCGGTTGCAGCAGCGCCGCGGCGCGCCCCGGGCTTGCGCTCTGCCGGCTTCGGCTCGGGCATTTCCTCGATCACGGCGGGCAGCGCCGAACCGGGCGCAATCGCGCCGTCGGAACCCACATACTGGGTAATCGCCGGCGTCGGGGTTCGCATCTTCAACTGCTCCCGGGCCATTTTTTCGACCCGGGTCGGAGTTGCCTGCGCGCGCTTTTCGATCTCGAGTCGGTCCCGATCGACCTCGAGCCGGTTGCCTTCGGCATTGGCCCGGTACAGCTCGGTGAAAAGCTGACGCGAGCGGTATTCGGTGTGCACGATGAGGAACGCACAACCCAGCACCGCAAGGAGCAGGAACAAGTTCAGCCGGGCCATGACGTCTGTCGCTCCCGGTCAGGCGTTGGTGCGCTCGGCGACGCGCAGGATCGCGCTGCGGGCCCGGGGATTGGCCGCGCATTCGGCCTGGCCCGGCCGAATGCGCGCCACAGCGCGCAGCTTCATCACCTTCGGCTCGGCGAACGGCACGCGCCGGTCGACGACCTCGCGCGAATGCTTCGCGATGAATTGCTTGACGATGCGGTCTTCCAGCGAATGAAAGCTGATGACGGCAAGGCGGGCGTCGGGCTGCAACACGTCGATGCTCGCTTCTAGCGCCTGTTGCAGCTCTTCAAGCTCGGCGTTGATGAAAATCCGAAGAGCCTGAAATGTGCGCGTTGCAGGGTTCTGGCCCGGCTCGCGGGTTTTGACCGCGCCAGCCACGAGCTCGGCCAGTTCGGTGGTGGTTGAAATTGGGCTCCGTTCTTGTCGGCGAGCAACAATCGCCTTTGCAATCGGAACAGCAAACCGTTCTTCGCCATAGTCACGAATCACCTCCGCAATCTGCTGCGCTTCGGCCTCGGCCAGCCATTCGGCCACGCTCTGTCCGCGCGACGTGTCCATGCGCATGTCGAGCGGCCCCTCGAAGCGAAAACTGAAACCCCGCCGGGGGTTGTCCACCTGCGGCGAACTGATGCCCAGATCCATCAGTAAGCCTGCCACGCTGGCGGCCGGCAGCTCGGCCAGCGCCGCAAAACCCTGATGCCGGATGGAAAAACGCGCATCCTGGATGCGCGCTGCGTCGGCCACCGCTTCGGCGTCCTTGTCGAACGCAATCAGCCGCGCAGCGGGACCGAGGCGCGCGAGCATGGCGCGGGAATGACCGCCCCGCCCAAAAGTCGCATCCACCCACGATCCAGATGGCAACTGCGGCGCGGCTTCGAGCAGCGCGTCGACGGCCTCCCGCAGCAGTACCGGTGTGTGGGTCCATTCGGCGGCCAAGGGCAACTTTCAAAATGCGAGGTCCTCGAAGGCTTGCGACAACCCGGCTTGCATCGCCTCGGCCTCTTTCGCATCGTGGGTGGCCTTGTCCCAGAGTTCGAAATGGCTGCCCATGCCGAGCAGTAATGCATCACGCGTGATGCCGGTGGCTGCGCGCAGTTCAGGCGAGATCAGGATTCGGCCCGTGCCGTCCAGCTCCACGTCCATCGCGTTGCCGAGAAACAGGCGCTTGAGCCATTGGTCCTTGAGCGGCATCGCGGCGATACGTTCGCGAAAGCTCTCCCAGGCCGGGCGCGGAAAGACCATCAGGCAGCCGTGCGGATGACGAGTCACGGTGAGCTGGCCGGACGCCGTCGCCAAAAGCACGTCGCGATGCCGGGTCGGCACCGACAGCCTGCCCTTGGCATCCAGACTCAGCGATGAAGCGCCTTGAAACACGAAAATGGGACCCTCGAAGGTGGGGATGTCTGCTGACAGTCGAAACCGGCTTCCGACCAGCCTGCCAGACACTTTTTCCCACTAATCTGCACTTTTTTGCACTGTAGCAGGATTGGCCGCGAGCGCAATCCCGCGGCGCGTGTATTTTTTGTAATGAAATCAATGGCTTAGCGATGTGCAAGCGCCAGCGAAAAGCGCTTTTCCTTTACAGGAAAAGCACTTAGGCGTTGCAGTGAATGCGCCGCGCGAGGCGCAGGCCAGTGGCGCGCCGGCCGCAAGCGCTCAAAGAATGAAGCGCGAAAGGTCTTCGTCGTGACTTAATGCCGCCAATCGGGCATCGACATAGGCCGCGTCGATGTGCACCGTCTGGCCGGAAAGCTTCGCTGCGTCGAAGCTCACTTCGTCAAGTAGCCGCTCCATCACCGTCGAGAGCCGGCGAGCGCCGATGTTCTCGGTGCGCTCGTTGACGTCGTAGGCGATCGTGGCAAGCCGGGTGATGCCGTCGGGCGTGAATTCGAGGGCCACGCCCTCGGTCTGAAGCAGCGCCTCGTACTGCTTGACCAGCGAGGCGCGGGTCTGGGTGAGGATGCTTTCGAAGTCCGCCACCGACAGCGATTGCAGCTCGACCCGGATCGGAAAGCGGCCCTGCAATTCGGGAATGAGGTCGCTCGGCTTGGACAGATGAAACGCACCACTCGCAATGAACAGGATGTGATCGGTTTTGACCACGCCGTACTTGGTCGAGACGTTGGTGCCCTCCACCAGCGGCAGCAGGTCGCGCTGCACGCCCTGGCGCGACACATCGACGCCCTGGGCCTCGGAACGCGTCGCGACCTTGTCGATTTCATCGAGGAACACGATGCCGTTCTGCTCGGCATTGGCGATCGCCTGGGCCCGTACATCGTCTTCGTTCAGCAGCTTGGCCGCCTCTTCGTCGACCAGCAGCCGCATCGCCTCGACGATCTTGAGCTTGCGCAGCTTGCGCTTGCCCTGCCCCATTTGCGAGAACATGCCGCGCAGTTGCTCGGTCATTTCCTCCATGCCCGAAGGACCCATGATCTCGAGCGGCTGACGGTGTTCGGCCAGCTCGAGTTCGACTTCCTTGTCGTCGAGCAGGTGCTCGCGCAGCTTCTTGCGAAAAGCCTGGCGGGTGGAGTTACCCGAGTCGGCCGGGGTGCCTTCGGCGGTGCGCGCAGGCGGCAACAGCACATCGAGAATCCGGTCTTCGGCGGCGTCTTCAGCCCGCATCCGGACCTTGGCGGCTTCGGCTTCGCGGGTTTGCTTGACCGAGATTTCGGCCAGGTCGCGAATGATCGAATCGACATCCTTGCCGACATAGCCGACCTCGGTGAACTTGGTCGCCTCGATCTTGATGAAGGGCGCATCGGCCAGCCGGGCCAGCCGGCGCGCGATTTCGGTCTTGCCGACGCCCGTGGGCCCGATCATTAGGATGTTCTTGGGTGTGATCTCGGCGCGCAAGGTTTCATCGACCTGCTGGCGCCGCCAGCGGTTGCGCAGCGCGATCGCGACCGCGCGCTTGGCATCGGGCTGGCCGACGATGTGGTTGTCGAGTTCGGAGACGATCTCCTGGGGGGTCATGGACATGGGGTTGGTTCTGTGGTGAGCGCTCAAGAACGCAGACTACCGGGAGTCCGAATTGAAACGCTATTAAATTCATAGCTGTTTGCGCACGCCCGGTGGGCGTTTCAGCCACTATTTTCTTAAATTTTGGCAAGCGCGCTCAAAGCGACTCGACGGTGTGATTCATGTTGGTGTAGATGCACAGCTCACCGGCGATAGCGAGGGCTTTGCGGACCACTTCTTCTGCGGGCAACTCGGTGTGATCGAGCAGCGCCTTGGCGGCCGCTTGCGCATAAGGGCCGCCGGATCCGATCGCGATGATGCCGCCTTCGGGTTCGAGCACATCGCCGTTGCCGGTGATGATGAGCGAGGTGGTGGCGTCGGCAACCGCCAGCATCGCCTCGAGCCGGCGCAGCACGCGGTCGGTGCGCCAGTCTTTGGTGAGCTCGATCGCGGCGCGGGCCAACTGGCCGTTGTGCTTTTCGAGCTTGGCTTCGAAGCGCTCGAAAAGCGTGAAAGCATCGGCGGTAGCGCCGGCAAAACCGGCCAGCACCTTGCCTTGATAGAGGCGCCGGATCTTGCGCGCGGTGCCTTTGAAAACGATGTTGCCAAGAGTAACTTGTCCATCGCCGCCAATCGCGACCTGGTCACCTTGCGCACTCTTGCGACGAACGCTGACGATCGTCGTCCCGTGAAACTGTTCCATCTGGCTCATATAAGGATGCCTCGGCGCGATGCAAGTCTCGCGCAGGCGAATCGATCGACCGTGTCGGTATGAACTCAGTCGGCCCGAACAGCGACGATGGCGTGATCCGCAATCCCGATCACGTTGAAAAAAGCGGCGACCAGGCGATGCGCATCGACGAATTCGACCCGTTCGCCGCGCGCATCGCGCTCGGTCACCCAATTGAGCAGCGTGCCGGCGGCCGTGAAGTCGACCCGCAGCAACGCGGTGCAGGAAATGATCGCTGCTTCGGCGCCGCTCATTTCCGCATCGAGCCGGGCCCAGACCGAGTGCGACTCGCCCTCCAGGTCGCCCGCCAACATCGCATGCCCTGCTTCGGGCTCGGCGTCCGGCACGGCGACAGGCACCTGGATGGCGCCGTCGTTTTCGATCGACAACGCGGACGAAGAAGCCGATTCCGCCCCCGGCGCGCGCACGTCGGCCGACGCATAAGTGCCTTTAGCATCTTCCCAGGGCGGCGGCGACACCTCGTAGGTCAGGCAGTAGTTGAGCGCGGCCAGCTCGAAATCGTCCGGCCGGTGCATCGCCCGCAGAACATGCAGGCGCAGCTCCCACCAGAGCGTGTCGACCGACCGGTCGCCATTCGGCGTCGCGTTGCCGAGCACCTGCAGCAAGCGCTGGGCACCGCGAAACCTGAGCTGCACGGGGGTGTTGGCCCAGTGCGCGAGCAGTGTCGAAAGCGGCGTCGCGGCTTCGGGGTCGATGCCGGTCAGCGCGCGCCAGTCGAGTTCCCAGGCCGGGCCGGCGGCACCGAGCGCACGCATCAATTCGGCGATACCGTCGCGCTTGAGCCGTGGCGGGCAAGTCCAGTCGGAGCCGTTGCCGGCTGGCGCCGATGCGGCTGCCTGCGCACTCGCCTTGCCGGCCACGCCTTGCATTTCGCGCGCCATGGCCCGCAGCGAAATCCATTCCGGCCCGAGCCGGCCGAAGCGCTGGATGTAGCGGGTGCGTGCATGCTCGAACTTTTCGACGTCGCCGGTCGCGCGGTACATGTCGAAGAGCGCGCGCCAGCTGTCGTCGTGGTCGGCCGTCGGGCTGCCCGGCGCAATCGTCTGCAAAAGAATGGTTTCGCAGCCCGCGTCGTCGCGTTGCGCAAAGCGCACCGCTGCTTCCTCGATGCCGGTGTCTGCCACCAGTCGCGAAGCCGGAAATCCGCTGGCCAAACTGGCAGGTGGCGCCGCAGCCGCCACCATCATGGCCGAGGCCTGCGCGGTTTCGGCATAGGCGCGCGCGTGCTCGGCTGCCAGCGGCTGGGGGCCGACGGGGGTCGGTGCCGAACCGGCGGCTGAACCGGCGGCCGAGGCAGCGGAATAAGCATCCGCAGCGCCAGGCACGGCGTCCGGCGTCGCCGCGCCGGAAGCCGCATCCGCCGCGGCGGGACGCCCTTTCCACCACTGCTGCGACATCTGTTGCTCGATCTCGTCGATCTTCTTGAGCGTGAGCGCGCGGCCATCGGACTTGCCCGAGTTGCTCGAATTGAACGAAGAGACCGGCGCCACGCTGTCGACACCGCCCGCGGCCTCACGTTGGCGGAGCTTGCGCAGCATGTCGAACTCGCGCCGGCGCACGAAATCGTTGCGCTGGCGCCGCTCGATCATTTCCTTGAGCACCTCGCGGCTGTAGGCGCCGCCACCGTCGGGCGAGGCCGAATCCTGGGCGTCGAGCTCCGACCAGTCCTTGAGCGGGTTGCGAACGAACTTCGCCACCTTGGACAAGAGGCGTGGTGCTTCGTCCTTGGCCATGAGGTTCGTCGAGTGGTTTTTGCTGAAAAAGGCCTGGTCGATGTCCGCGGTTCAGTCGCCGAACATCTTCTGCTTGAGCTCGCGGCGCTGCTGCGCTTCGAGCGACAAGGTCGCTGTCGGACGCGCGAGCAGGCGGCCAACGCCGATCGGCTCGCCGGTTTCGTCGCAATAGCCGTAATCGCCGCTGTCGATGCGCTGGATCGATTGCTCGATCTTCTTGAGCAGCTTGCGCTCGCGGTCGCGGGTGCGCAGCTCGAGCGCGTGCTCTTCCTCGATCGTCGCGCGATCGGCCGGATCGGGCACCACCACTGTGTCCTCCCGCAGATGCTCGGTGGTTTCGCCGGCGTTTTCGATGATGCCGCGCTTCAATTCCACCAATTTGAGGCGAAAGAACGCCATCTGCTTTTCGTTCATGTATTCCGAGTCGGGCATCGCCACCACTTCGGCGTCGCTCAGTTGCTCGGCCTTTTTGGTTTTCCAGTTGTTGGCGAGCTTCGCATCTTTCTTGACGGCCACATGCGGCGCCGGCGCGAACACGGGCGCGGCCGGCTGCGAGAAGCTGGACTTGGCGGCGGTCGAAGCGACCGATTGCGCCATCGACGGAACCGTCAGCTGCGAGAGGCGCGAGACGCGTGGTGCGCGCGGCGGTGCGGCGGGGGGTTTGGCAACGGTTGAATTCATGGCAGTTCTGGAGGCGGTTGAAACCGCGGTGTTGTCGGTGTTTCGGGAGGCGGCCGGCGCGCTCTTTTTCGCAGTCGCGTTCGCATTCGTTTTGGCACTCGTTTTGGCACTGGGTGCGGCCGCCGGCTTGGCGACCGGCTTCTTGGCAACTGCATGAGCGCCGACCGCGGGCGCAGCCCGTTTTGCCGCCGGCGACTTCCGGGCGGCCGGTTTGGCTGCGGGCTTGGCTGCGGGCTTTGCCTTGACAGCGGGCGTTTTCACGGTGGCTTGCTCCTCGAATAAGCCTGACTGAAAGAACCGGCGCGGGGTGGGCGATCCGGCGACTGCTGAGATCCATCTCGATCCGTCGACCGGTCCAATCGCAACATGGAAGTTGCCGGCAAAACGGAAAGCTTCGGGGTTATACCCCCGATTGCATCGGGATCGGCGCGCCCGGCAGTGTCTTAAGTCACGATTGCAGGCGGTATGCGAGGCGCGATGCGCGGCAGGGGCGCGATTGTATAGACAGATCGGGCGACGCAACTGAGGCTAAACCAGGCACTGATCGAGCCCCTGCACCAGAATATCGCGCGGCAGTTCGATGCCGATGAACACCATCCGGCTCTGCCGCGCCTCGCCTTCGGCCCAGGCGGGGCCCAAATCGCTGCCCATGAGCTGATGCACGCCCTGGAAGATCACCTTGCGTTCGGTGCCGTTCATATGCAGCACGCCCTTGTAGCGCAGCATCCGGGGGCCATAGATGTTGACGATCGCGCCGAGAAAATCCTCGAGCCGGGCCGGATCGAACGCCCGATCGGCCTTGTAGACGAAGCTCTTGACGTCGTCGTCGTGGCGATGGTGGTGGCCATGTTTGGCAGGATCGTGCGCGTGGTCGTGCGCGTGTGACGGGTGATCGCAATTTTCACCGTGATCGTGATCGTGCCCCGCATGGTCGTGCGCATCGTCGGCGAGAAAATCCGGATCGATGTCGAGCTTGGCATTGAGGTTGAAACCGCGCAGATCGAACACGTCCTTCAAGGGCACCTCGCCGAAATGCACCTTCTGCTGCGGCGCGCGCGGGTTCATGTGCTTCAAGCGATGGATCAGCGCATCGGTTTCCTCGGCTGCGACCAGGTCGCTTTTGCTGATGAAGATCTGATCGGCGAACCCGACCTGGCGCCGCGCTTCCTGGCGGTCGTCGAGCTGCTTGTCGGCGTGCTTGGCATCGACCAATGTGAGGATCGAGTCGAGCAGGTAACTTTCGGCGATCTCGTCGTCCATGAAAAAAGTCTGCGCCACGGGGCCGGGGTCGGCCAGGCCCGTGGTTTCGATCACCACGCGGTCGAAATCGAGTTCGCCCGAGCGCTTTTTCGCGGCCAATGTCTGCAAGGCCTCCCGCAAGTCTTCGCGAATCGTGCAGCAGATGCAGCCGTTGCTCATCTGCACGATCTGCTCCTTGGATTCGGTCACGAGGATGTCGCTGTCGATGTTTTCCTCGCCGAACTCGTTCTCGATCACCGCGATCTTCTGGCCGTGCGCTTCCGAGAGCACGCGCTTGAGCAAGGTCGTCTTGCCCGAACCCAGAAAGCCGGTGAGGATGGTGGCGGGAATCAGTGCCATGAAGCGCTCCAGGTGATGCGCCAGCGCGCAAAGGCCAAAAGTGTAGCGATGGGGGGTTGGATGCGCATTGAATACTGACATCCGAACGCGGGCAGCCGAACGCGAAGGACGCGAAGGTTTCGCGAAGGGCGCGAAAGAAAACCTGAAACTTATATAAAAAGCGGTCGAAACGCTTGCTGGACGTGCGCAAACAGCTATTTATTTGATAGCCGTTCCGTCATTCTTTTTTTAGAGCGCTTCGACGTCCCACCACGTCCGATTCGCCATCAGCACCACCTCAGTCCATCCAAAATTTTTGTATTCCTTTCGCGTCCTTCGCGAAACCTTCGCGCCCTTCGCGTTCGGTCAGTCCGCTTCCACTTTCGCTTTCAGCCCCGCTTTAGCTTCGCCCGTGGATGCGCCGCGTCATAAGCCTTGGCCAGATGCTGAAAGTCGAGCCGGGTGTAGACCTGCGTAGTCGTGATGTTGGCGTGACCCAGCAACTCCTGCACCGCGCGCAGGTCGCTGCTCGATTGCAGCAAGTGGCTCGCAAATGAGTGGCGCAGCATGTGCGGATGCACCGGCGCGGCGAGGCCGGCCTTTAAGCTGCGCTCACGCAAGAGCTTCCAGACGACGTGCGCGGAAATTCGATGGCCGCGCGGGCCGATGAAAAGGGCGGCGGCGCTTTGCGGATCGCGCGCCTCGGCTGTCGCCAACGCCACGCCATCGCCGCGCACCGCAAGCCATACGCCGAGCGCCTCGATCGCCTTGCGGCCGACCGGCACACCGCGCCGCTTGCTGCCTTTGCCTAGAACTTGCGCTTCGGCGCCTTCAAGATCGATCCAGCCGCGGGCCTCGCGGCTCGCGCGCAGGTCGAGCCCGACCAGCTCGCCGACGCGCAGGCCGCAGCCGTAGAGCAATTCGACGATCGCGCGATCGCGCGCCTCGATCCACGGGTCGGCGGCAGCGTCGTGCATTTCGGCGAGTTGCACCGCGTCGTCCACCGCGAGTGCCTTGGGCAACGGCTTGCCGGCCTTGGGCGCCTTGACGTCTTGCACCGGATTGCCGCTGACGAGACCTTCGTGCCCGAGCCAGCGGTAGAAGCTGCGCCAGCAAGACAACACCAGCGCGATGCCGCCGGGCGCGTGGCCTGCCGAATGCAACTGCGCCATCCAGCGCCGTACCAGGGCGGTATCGACTTGCGCCAATTCGACTTGGGCCGCCAAGGCTTTTTCAGCCAGCGTTTTCAAATGAATCGCATACAAATCGACGGTTCGCGCCGCGAGCCGGCGCTCGACCCGCACATAGGCGAGATAGCGCTCGATCAGCCCGGCCGAATCGAATTCGGCAACATCGGCGGAAAGATCAGAAGAAGAAGCCACGCGCCGCATTGTTGACGACCGCCAGCACTTCGCGTACGTGCGCTTTCACCGCCCGGTCCCAGCGCCGGTCGCATTCGACCGGGACTGCGGCGTACTGCACCTGAAATGCCCGGTCGAAGCCGCTCGCCCGCGCGAGGCGCGCGACCCGCCAAAGATGGCGCGCGTCGGAGACGACGATCACGCTGCGGATGCCCGCCGCCTTCAGCACCGGCAACGAGAGCTGCAAGTTCTCATGGGTCGATTGCGACGCGCGTTCGCGCAGCACCTCGCCGCGAAAGCCAGCCCCGCGCGCCAGCGCTTCCATCGCATCGGCCTCGATACGGCCGTCTTCGTGATCGATGCCGCCGCTCATCGCGAGTCGGCCGACTTTGCCCTCGGCCGCGAGCGCGACCGCCGCATCGACCCGCGTGACGAGGCAGGGATTGGGCGCGCCGTCGAGCCAGACCCGGTTGCCGAGCACCAGCGCGGCGTCGGCGGGCTGTTCGGGCGGATGGGCCAGCAGCGCGCGGCCATGCGCCTCGATCCGCGCGTCGAGCACCGCCAATGCCGCGAGCGCCAGCAAACCGAGCGCGCCGCCGATGCCCGCGACCCGGCGCGCACGAGGGCTCATGAACGCGGTCACGTCAATTGCGCAGCCGCGAACGCCGCCGCGCGGTGAACTTCCGGCAAGCGCGTTACCAATGGATGAATCTGCGCGGCAATCAGATACCTGCGCTTTACGTAAAGACCACCGACGGCACGATTCGGCTCCATAGCATCCGAGTATGCCGCGCCAGGCGACTGCAGCATCCCGAATTCGCACCGCGGCAACAACGATCGCGCCGCGATTTCTGCAGCAGCGGCTTTGGCAAGACCTTTCATAAAGCGGAGTTTTCCAATGAACGAATGTCTGCGCTGCACACGACCGCGATGGGTCGCCGCGATCTTTTTGGCGATGCTGGCCGGCTGCGGCGGAGGCGGTGGCAGCGGGTCGTCGCCCGTGCTGTTTCCCCAAGCCAGCGCCGCGCCGGCGGCGTCGGCGGCATCGGGACCGGTCGCCTCAGCCTCGCCCGCTTCTTCGGCCCCCGACTTCGCGCCCGTGGTCCAGGCGATCGAAAGCGATGACAGCAGCGATTTCGCCGTGTTGATCGGCAACGGTGCGGGCATCCTGTTCGAATACGTGAAAGGCAGCTTTCCGGTGACCGGCCAGCGGGCGATCGGATCCTCGTCCAAGTGGTACACCTCGGCCACGATCATGCAGCTGGTCGACCAGGGCACGCTCAAACTGTCGGACCATCCGCAGGACTTTCTGCCGTACTGGACCCGCAGCGCATCCGACCCACGATCACGGATCACGCTGGCCCAGCTGTTGTCGTTCACCTCGGGCTTCAACGGCGATCCGGTGTCGGGCGGCTGCACCGACGACCCCGCCACGACCTTGCAAGCCTGCGCCCGCACCATTTACGAGGGCAACGTCGCGAGCGCGCCGGGTGCGGCATTCTCGTACGGCCCGCAACACATGCACATCGCAGCCGCGATGGCGGAGCAGGCGACCGGACAAAGCTTCAACGCCATCTTCCGCACCCGGCTGGCCGACCCGCTCGGAATGACGGTTGCGAGCCGCTATGTGTTGCCCAGCAGCGCCAATCCCCTGGTCAGCGGCGGCGCCGCTTCGACCGCCCGCGATTACGCCTTGTTCCTGCAGGCGCTGCTGAACGGAACAGGGGTCGCCGAGCGCGACACGTTTCTGCAAGACCGTACTGCCGGCATTCCATTCCTTTTTCGGCCGAACGGCGTTGAGCAAGCCGGCGACTGGCATTACGCGCTCGGTGCGTGGCTGGAATGCGACGAAGCCGCCTTCGAGCCGAGTTGCGCCGCCGCACGGATTTATTCCAGCCCCGGCTCGTTCGGCTGGACGCCCTGGATCGACCTGAAAAACGGCTATTTCGCGCTGATCGCAAGGCGCGGCGAGCGGTTCTCGACGCCGCAAGCGATCGGGCTGGAGCAAAGCTTGCAGCCCCTGATCGAGGCAGTGCTTCGGCGCTGACGGCGCTGCCCGCCCGCGACCGCACGCCAGATCGACCGTTGCTCAGTTTCTGAGCCGCGAGACCGCCGCCGCAGCCACCGCGCCGATCCGGTCCAGAAAATCGGTGCCCATGTCGGCCGAAAAGCGCTGCGGATCGGGCGACGCGAGCACCAGCAGGCCGAAAGCCGGCGCTTGCGGCTGGCCGAGCGGGCGCAGCGGCATCAGCGCAATCGACACTGCGGCTTCCACATCGGCGAACCACTGCGCGGCTTCGAAGCCCGAATTGAGGCCGCAATACGGTGCTTCGAGCGAGGTCGCGAGGGTTTTCACGTCTTCACTGACCCACTGCGCATACGGCTCGCCCGAATAGGTGTTGTCGCAATCCCAGATTCGGAGCGCCGCTTGCGGCACCAGAAACTGCTCGCGCAGGTCGCCGAGCAGTTGCTGCGGCAACCCGCGTGGATCGCGCCAACTCAAAAGCCCGGTCGACCAGCGCTGAATCCGGTCCGCCGTGACCAGGTTGTCGGTGCCGTGGCGAACCATGTCCATGAGACGGTGTTCGAGCGCCTTGATCTTGTCGCGCAGCATTTCGGCCTGCCGCTCCTGCAGGCTCACCGCGCGATTGCCGTGTGGGCTGGTCAGTTGCACGCCGCCGAGCAACTGGGCATGGCGCTCGAAAAAATCGGGCGTGTTGACCAGATAGTTGGCGATGTCGTCTTCGGTGATCGGGCTGATGGGTTGCTGGGTCATGGATTGCCTTGGCTCGGAAGCGGAAAGTTGGATTGGCGAATTAGATTGTCGAAACGGGAAGCTCGATTTCGCCTCGAAAGACCGTGGTCGCCGGGCCGGTCATGAAAACAGGCGCCGCACCGTTGTCGTCACCTGTCATCCCGGCCCATTCGATCGTCAGTACGCCGCCAAGGGTTTCGACATCGACTCTTGCATCGAGCAGTCCGAGCCGGATGCCTGCGACCACCGCCGCGCAAGCGCCGGTGCCGCAAGCCAATGTCTCGCCCGCGCCGCGCTCGTGGACGCGCAGCCAAATATGCGAGCGATCGACCACCTGCATGAACCCGGCGTTGACCCGCTCGGTGAAGCGCGGATGGTTCTCGATCAGCGGACCGTCTTCGGCGACCGGCGCAGCGTTCACATCATTGACAAGCTGCACCGCATGCGGATTGCCCATCGACAGAATTGCTATTGAAATACTAGCTGTCTGCGCGCGTCCAGCAAGGCTCAGAGGCCATTTTTGCCATGAACCCGCAGGTTCGGCCACCAGGCCTTCGGCATCGAAGGGCACCCGCGCCAAATCGAACACCGGGGCGCCCATGTCGACCACGACCCGGCCGTCGTCGGCCAGTCGCGGCGCGATCACGCCACTCAAGGTCTGAACCCGCAGCGCCCGCTTGTCGGTCAACCCGCGCTCGCGCACGAATTGCATGAAACAGCGCGCGCCGTTGCCGCACTGCTCGACCTCGCCGCCGTCGGCGTTGTGAATGACGTAGGCGAAATCGATGTCGGCGGCGCCGGCCGGCGCGGGCCGCACGGTAAGAATCTGGTCCGCGCCGACGCCGAAATGCCGATCGGCCAAAAACCGGTATTGCGCCGCGCTCAGCTCGAAGCGGCCAGCGGTTTCGTCCAGCATCACGAAATCGTTGCCGGCGCCTTGCATCTTGGTGAAGGGCAATGTCCTCGAAGCCATACCGGGATTATCGGGGCCGGCATTCAGTAGGACTTGGCGCGCCCGCGCCGCCGCCGCCCGACCTGAAAAGCCAGCCTTCTCCGACAGCTCTGGCGAGCCGATCGGCGCACACTGGGGTGATGACAAATTCAAATCATCCCGTTCCCCTCTTCGGCCTCGGCACCTTTCGCCTCAAAGACCAGGTCGTCATCGACTCCGTCAAGAACGCACTCGAACTCGGCTATCGCGCAATCGACACCGCCCAGTTCTACGAGAACGAAGGCCAGATCGGCCACACGATCGAAGCCAGCGGCGTTTCGCGCGATGAGCTCTTCATCACCACCAAGGTCTGGCCGCCGAATTTTGCGGAAGACAAGCTGTTGCCCAGCATCAAAGAAAGTCTGACCAAGCTGAAAACCGACCATGTCGATCTGGTGCTCGCGCACTGGCCGTCGCCGAAGAACGAAGTGCCGATGGGCGACTACCTCGGCGGCTTCGCGAAGGCCAAGGCCGACGGCATGACGAAGCATTTCGGCGTTTCGAACTTCACCGTGGCCTTGCTCAAAGCCGCGATCGGCATCGTCGGCGCCGACCAGATCGCGACCAACCAGATCGAAGTCCATCCTTATCTGCAAAACCGTAAGGTGATCGATTTCGCGAAGGAGCAAGGCATCCAGATCACTTCGTACATGACTCTGGCGGTCGGCAAGGTTCTGAAAGATCCGGTGATCGAGGCGATCGCCAAGGCGCACGACGCGACACCCGCGCAGGTCACGCTCGCCTGGGCGATGCAGCAAGGCATCGCGGTGATTCCTTCGTCGACCAGCCGCGAGCACCTCGAAGGCAATATGAAGGCACAGCAATTGAAGCTCAGCGACGCCGACATGAAGAAGATCGCCGAGCTCGATCGCGGCGAGCGGCTCGCGAATCCGGAGGCGCTGCATCCGGCTTGGGATTGACCGGTCGGAATTCGCGCCATGCTATTTAATTGATAGCTGTTTGCGCACGTGGATCGGGCGTTTCAGGCACTTTTCTCTTAAATTGTCTGACCTTGGTCGTGCGCGGCGCTTTCTCAGTTGCGCGCGGTCCGCTTTCATAATGCGCAGATGGTCCGTGCAACCCAACTGATTCATCCGCCGCGCGAACCGGCGACGTTGCGTTCCGCGGCCACCGTGCTTCTGGCGCGCGATTTGCCGGACGCCAGCGGCATCGAAGTGCTCCTGACCCGGCGCCGGTCGAACGCGAGCTTCGCGCCGGGCGCTTTCGTCTTTCCCGGCGGCGGTATCGAAGCGGCAGATGCAGAAGCGCACGGCCTTGCGGCGCGCCGCGCGACGCAGAGCGATACCCATCTGACGCAAGCGATCGCCGCGATCCGCGAGAGTTTCGAGGAACTCGGCGTGTTGCTCGCGCGGCATCGGAGCGGCAGCGCCATCACGCAGGCCGATATCGCCGCGATGGATCGCAAAGCGCCGTTCGCGCCGCAATGCGCCGCGCTCGGCCTCACGCTCGCCGCCGACACGGTGTTCGTGCTCGCGCACTGGGCGACCGATCGCGATCTGCCGATCCGCTTCGACGTGCCGTTTCTGGTCGCGCGGATGCCCGAAGGCCAGACGCCCGAAGCCGACGAAGGCGAGCAGTTCGAGCCGACCTGGGTCAAACCCGCCGACGCACTTGCGCGGCATGCCAAGGGCGGTTTTCCGATGCTGTTCCCCACCGTGCGCACCTTGCAGCGGCTGGCCGAATGGGGCAGCGTCGATGCGCTGCTCGCCGCCTGCGCTGGCGAAGTGCCGCTCTGGAACAGCTGCCCGCGCGCCGGCATCCTGCGCGGCGAGACGGCGCGCTTCATGGAGCATGAATCGCCGTATGGCGAACTCGCCCTCACCTGCCCCGACGGCCAGATCGTCCATTCGCTCGACTGGCAAACCGAGCGGCCGGTTGCGTTGCTCAAAAACGTGCAACGCCTCACCGCGCCGAACGCCGGCGCGATGACCGGACCGGGCACCAACAGCTATCTGGTCGGTGACGCGGCGAGCGGATTCATCGCGATCGACCCCGGGCCGAACGAGCCGGCGCATTTGCAGCGCCTCTACGCCGCGGCCGGCGGCGACATCCGGATGATCGTTTGCACCCATTCGCATCCCGACCATTCGCCGGGCGCGGCGCCATTGCAGGCGATGTGCGGCGTGAACTCCGTGTCGATGCGACCACCGATTCTGGGCCTGCCATCGGCATCGACCGCGCGCCCGTCTGCCTGGTTCGCGCCCGACCGGACGCTACAAAATCAGGAGCTGCTTGCGCTCGAAGGACGGGCCTTCGATGCCGATTCGTCTCAAAAATCCGACGCGCGTAGCAGCCACACGCTGAAGGTCATCCACACCCCCGGCCACGCTGCGAACCATCTGTGCCTGGTGCTCGTCGAAGACGGCTTGCTCTTCAGCGGCGACCACATCCTGAACGGCAGCACCACCGTCGTCGATCCGCCCGACGGCGACATGGACCAGTACCTCGACTCGCTCGACAGCCTCGATGCGGCATGCGCCGAGCACGGCATCGAGTACATCCTGCCCGCGCACGGCTATGTGCTCGGCCACGCCCGCGACGCGATCGCACGGCTCAAGGCACACCGATTGAAGCGTGAAGAAAAAGTCGCCGCCGCCATGGCCGCCCGCCCCGAAGGCCAGATCGCCGATTGGGTGCCGCTCGCCTACGACGACGTGCCCGAACGCATGTGGCCGGTCGCCGCGCGTTCGCTGGCGGCGCATGTGGCGCGGATACGGAGAATTGGGCGGATGACGGACGTGCAGGAAAGTCGCCTTCGCGATTGAAATTCGGCACTCGGCGTCGAACCGCTTCGAGATACTCCGTTCGAGCGGCCGGTGAGAAGCCGTGCTTCACGTCACTTCAGGCAGGCTCTTGCGTTGGTAGCCACCACATCACCGGGAATGAGTTCTGCCGAGCCAGCATCGATCTCGAAGGCGCGACGCGCGCTTTCATCGCCCCACAGACGATCGAATTCCTCGCCATCGACCTCGTCGAGGCTGGCGAGCAGGCGCCGCGCAAGGCTGGCCCGCTGGGCCGATGGCAATGCCAAAACTTCGTCTTCGATTTGCGCCGAACTCATGGTGAGGCAGTTTAGCGAATTGGCGCACCGATGTTGCGGTTTGCCGAGCGGTTACAACGCGTCCCGTTCTGCAACACTTCGGTAATGACAGATTCTGTCCGCCTCGCCAAACGCGTCGCCGCGCAAGCGAACTGCTCGCGCCGCGAAGCCGAACTGTTGATCGAGAACGGTGCCGTGCGGGTCGACGGCGTCGTGGTCGAAACGCCGCAGGAGCGCGTCGGGCCGGCGCAGCGGGTCGAGATCGATCCGGCGTCGCGATCCGGCGCTGCTCAATTGCCTGCCGACGTGACGCTGCTTGTGCACAAGCCGGCAGGCATTGCATGGGACGCGCCTATCGATCGTCTGATTTCGCGCGCCCGGCGCAGCACCGACGCCGACGCGGGACGACCGACGTCGAACCGCCACTTCAAGGATCAGCGCTGCATCACGCCACTCGAGCCCGGCGCGAGCGGGCTCGTCGTATTCACTCAGGAAGCTGGTATCGCGCGCAAACTGCTCGAAGACGCGCGACTGACAGAGAACGAACTCATGGTCGAGGTGGCTGGCGCGGTCAGTGCCGGGCAGCTGCGACGGCTCAACGAATCGGCCGTGATCGACGGCCGCGCGATGTTGCCGGCGAAAGTGAGCATTGGCCGCCAGAGCCCCGAACAAACCGGGTTGCGCTTCGCGATCAAGGGCGTCTGGCCCGGTCAGGCGGCACAGCTGTGCGATGCGGCGAATCTGCGCATCGTCTCGATGAAGCGGATCCGCATCGGGCGCGTGCCGCTCGCGGGATTGAAGGTCGGCGAATGGCGATTTCTTGCGCCTCACGAAAGGTTCTGACGGGTATCACGACATGACGGTGCCATCCCCTTCCGCCCGCTTTCATCGCCTGTTGGCCACCGTTGCAGCAGCCATCGGCTGGTGCGCCCTGCTGCTGCAACTGGCGCTGTCGATTCAGCTTTCGCTTCAAAACGGCCGGTCGGCGAGCTGGGGCGTCTTCATGTATCTCGGCTATTTCACCGTGTTGACCAACCTGCTCGTTGCGGTCGCGCTTACGGCTGCGGCGGGCGCTTGGCGCGGCGCGTTCGGGGACTTCTGGCGTCGACCCGGCACTGCGACGGCGCTCGCGGCATCGATCACGATCGTCGGCCTGGTCTACCTGCTGGTGCTGCGTTTCATCTGGGAGCCGAAGGGTCTTTTGCTGCTCGCGGACGTGCTGCTGCATTACGTGATGCCCTCGCTTTACCTGCTGTACTGGTGGGTCGCGGTGCCCAAGCGGGGTCTGAACTGGCGCGCGCTGCCGTGGTGGTGGACTTATCCACTCGCCTACCTGGTCTACGCGCTGGTCCGCGGCGCCATCGCGCAGGTCTATCCCTATCCGTTCATCGATGTCGGCGCACTCGGTGGCGCGACCGTGGCGCGCAATGCGCTGGGCATTTTGATCGGCTATTCGGCCGTCGCGTTGTTATTGATCGCAGCGGGGCGCTTTCAATCGCGGAAGGACGCCGATTGAGGCGACAGCGGGCAATCCAGACCTCGATGCGGCACCGCTATCGAGGCCCGATCATACGCGGGATGCTATTTAAATCATAGCTTATTGCGCTCGACTGGTGGACGTTTCAGGCACTTTTTACTTGAAAATCAGCGGCGCAAGGATGAATGATCTAAGACCGCTGCTTCTGTGTCGGCAGCATCGACAGCAGCACCCCGTCTTTCAACACGAAATGGTGGAAAAGTGCTGCCAGCGCATGCAGCCCCGCCAGCCAGAGAATCGCATCGCCGAGCCAGGTGTGAATTTCCGCGATGGTTTCGCCGGGATTGCGCGCCGGGCCGAACCACGGCGCGATGTCGACGCCGCCGAGCAAGGTCAGCGGATGCCCGGTGAGCCAGGCGCCGGTGATCGCGGTGAGCGGCAGCGCGAACAGAAGTGAATAGAGCGCGAGGTGCGCGGCCTTCGCGGCGAGATCCACCCAGCGCGGGCCGGGAGGCCCGAGCTGCGGTTGGGGTTTGCGATGGAACGCCCGCCATGCCAGCCGCAGCGCGGCGAGCGCGAAAACAGAGAGTCCGAGCGTTTCGTGCAGCCGCCGGTCGAAATCATTCGCGGCCGAATACACGCGCTGCTCCGAGCCGCCGGGCCCGTATATGAACGCGACGAGCACGAGGATCGCAGTGAGCCAGTGAAGGGTCTGCCAGACGGCGCCGTAGCGTTGGGAGCGGGTGGGCAGGTGCTGCATCATCCGGATCTTGAAAGCTGAGAAGGCTGCCAGCATGCAACGGAAAAGTTAGCTGGATCTGAGGAGCGCCATCGCCAGAACCAAGGGATCGTTGCGACTTTCATCTCGTTCGACGACTGCGCACTCAATCGAGCGACTCGGAAGACCGCTCAGGGCCCCTTGCTGTCCGTCGTCGATGCCACGCCTATGACCGCATTTGAGTGTCCAGCAGACGCACGGCGCTGTTCACCCGCTCGCTTCGTTTGCCGCCCTGCTAGCGCAGCGTGTCAGCAAGCTGAACTTTCGAGTAGCGCCCAGGCGGAATGCCGACGTGCCGGGTGAACGCCACACCGAAAGTGCTGACCGAGCTGTAGCCGACACGCTCGGCGATCTCTGCCATCGGGCTTTCGTGCTGCCGCAGCATCTGCTTGGCGAGCGCCATGCGCCATGTCAGCAGGTATTCCATCGGCGCAACCCCCACGGCCCTGCTGAATCGCTCGAAGAAGGCCGAACGCGACAACGTGGCTTCTCGCGCGAGTTGCGCGACCGTCCACGAGTCTGCGGGATGTTCGTGCATGCTTCTCAAAGCCATCGCCAGCTTCGTATCCGCCAGCGCGCGCACCAGACCCGCCGACGACGCCGTGCTGGCCGATGACCGCAGTGCCTCGATGAACAATACCTCCAGCAGTCGGGCCATCATGATTTCCCGCGCGGGACGATCGGCTCGGAACTCCTCGCCGACCATTTGGACCAGCGTCGACAAGCGTTGCTCGCCACGCACATGCACCCACCGCGGCAACAGTGACACCAGCAGCGCTGCGTCCGGCGACCCGAAAACGCAGCTGCCGACGAGCATGCGCACATCCACGGCCCCGTCAGGATCACCAACCCGCGCGCCGCCCGGCATCGGCGCGATCGGCGTCGTGACCATCTCTCCTTCGCGAGGCGGCGGCGGCTCGAGACTGGAGGTCGCGAAACCGCGCGCCGCGGGGATCAGTGCGAAATCGCCTTGATCCAGCGTGATCGTGTCGTCGTCGTTCGGGCCGTCGTTCGGGCCGTCGATCGTTAGATGGCAGCTGCCTTCCAGCACGAGCAAATAGAACGGCTGCTCGAGATCGGTTCGACGCACAGTCCAGGGTGCCGATGCAATGACAAGCTTGGAAAACGGCGCGGTTGGATGCAACAACGTCACAACTTCGGACAAAGGATCGATCACCGGACGCTTTCGACAAAACAATGGACTATTAAGTGTAGCAAGTACGGCGCGGCTGTCATATCGTTGGGCGTCGTCAATTCAAAAGGAGTTCTTTAATGACCACCACCTCCACGGTTTTAATCACTGGCTGCTCGTCCGGTTTCGGCCTCGAGACGGCGCGTTTCTTCCTCGACAAGGGCTGGCGCGTGATTGCGACCATGCGTACGCCACGCGAGGATCTGTTCCCTCGCTCGGACCGACTTCGCGTGCTGCCACTCGACGTGACCGACGCCGAGAGCATCAAGCGCTGCATCCAGGACGCTGGGCCGATCGACGCGCTGGTCAACAACGCCGGCATCGGCCTGATGGCGCCATTGGAAGGGACCGCATCGACCGCTGCGCGCGAGGTCTTCGAGGCCAACACGCTCGGCACCATTGCGATGACGCAGGCGGTGCTGCCACAGTTTCGCGAAAGACGGGCAGGCGTTGTCGTGAACGTGACGTCGAGCACGACGTTGAAGCCACTGCCCTTGCTGTCGGTCTACACCGCGAGCAAGGCGGCGGTGAATGCGTTCACCGAATCGCTGGCACTGGAGCTGGCGCCATTCGGCGTTCGGGTTCGCCTCGTGTTGCCCGGTAGCGCCCCTGGCACGAGCTTTGGCGCCAATGCCCGCAGACTCATGGAGGACAGCGTTCCCGAGGCGTATGCGGATTTTCAGCAGCGCACGATCGCAGCCATGCGGGCAAGCGACGCACCGCTCACCCAGGCAAGCGACGTGGCGGGCGTCGTGTGGCGTGCCATGACAGATCCGGCCGCTCCGATGCGGATACCCGCGGGTGCCGATGCGGTCGCAGTGGCAACTGGCAGGTGATTGCCGAAAGCAGTCGCATCGTTGAGTGGCCGACATGAGCCATTCACAACGATTCGACGATTCAAGTTGCAATTTCAGCGTGCAGGTTCGGCGCGCTAGAACGAATACTGAAGGCCCGTAGGCCGCTGTCACAACATCAGATGGAACTCACAACCGGCCGAAAAAAGTGTGAAGCGCGCCGATAGGCCGGATTCTGTGCGTGGGCGCCGCTTGCGCAGCGCCCACGTGACCGCCATTAATCTGGGCCGTTCGTCGCCGAACGGCTCGGTGCCACCTACCCGCACACTCGGCGGGCCGCGTCAATGTGTGCCTATTTGGTGTTGCTGCGCGCAGAGATTGCCCGTTTCACCCGAACTTAAATCGGCTCGTCTCTGTTGCTCTGATCCTCACCTCACGGTGGAGAGCCGTTAGCTCCTGCGCTGCCCTGTGCAGTCCGGACCTTCCTCCAGTGCGCCCTTTCGGGTGTTGCACCAGCGGCGGTCTGGCGTGCTTCACAGGCGAGATTATCCGGCAGCGATCCAGTTTTCGACTTTGAGCCCGGGCAGGCCTTCGAAATCGGCTTCGTTGTTGGTGACCAAAGTGCAGCCGGATGCGATCGCGTGGGCAGCGATCAGGCGGTCGAGGGCATCACGGCGGCGACCTGGATGTGTCGCGCGAACGGTTGCATACGCTGCGGCTGCATCTGTGTCGAAAGGCAGCGCAGGAACATCTTCGAGCAGACCGGCAATTGCAGAATCTTCGCGCGCGCGCTGCTTTGATACGAGCGCGCCGAAGCGCAGTTCCGCCAGCACGATGCTCGACATCACCACGTCGCCGAATCCGAGTTGCGCGAAACGCGCCATGACTTCCGGTGGATGGTTGCGCAACAGGTAAATGCAGATATTGGTGTCGAGCATGTAGCGCATGCGCGTTCAACCCTTCTGCTTGGCTCTATTGCGTGATGTCGCAACCGGCTTTCGTTCAATGCCAGGCGCCGATGCGGGAGGCGCAGCGCCGAGACCCGACCAGTCACGTTCGACCTCTTCGTGAAACTCGCGACCCTCGGACATGAAATCAGGCGAAAACGCCTTGAAGCGCTCCATCAACCCCGCCAGCGAGCGCCGATGCAGCGGCCGAATCGTCCAGACCACGCCGTTCCAGTCGATTTGCGCCTCTTCGGGCACATCTGGTGGCACCATGTCCTTCGGGATGCGCACGGCGAGCGAATTGCCGCTCTTGAAAATTCGGGTGGTGGCGTTGTTCATGCGATGCCCTCGGTCATTTGTGCGCACAGTATATACAATCGACTTTTCCGGCGCTATATTCAAAAGGAAAACCCATGAAAGCAGAAACCATCCTCCAAACCATCGGCCACACGCCGACGATCCGCATCCACCGCCTGTTCGAGGGCGTGGCCAAGCCCGACCAGCAGGTCTGGATCAAGTCCGAGCGCGCCAATCCGGGCGGCTCGATCAAGGACCGGATCGCGCTCTCGATGGTCGAAGCGGCCGAAAAATCGGGCGCGCTCAAGCCCGGCGGCACGATCATCGAGCCGACCTCGGGCAACACCGGCGTCGGGCTCGCGATGGTCGCGGCCGTGAAGGGCTACCAGCTGGTTCTCGTGATGCCCGATTCGATGTCGATCGAACGCCGTCGCCTGATGCTGGCCTACGGCGCCAAATTCGATCTGACGCCGAAGGAAAAAGGCATGAAAGGCGCGATCGCGCGGGCCGAGGAGCTCGCCGCCCAGACGCCCGATAGCTGGATCCCGCAGCAGTTCGAGAATCCGGCCAACATCGAGGTGCATGTGCGCACCACGGCCGAAGAGATCGCGGCCGACTTCCCCGATGGCGTTGACGCGCTCATCACCGGCGTCGGCACCGGCGGCCACATCACGGGTTGCGCGCAGGTGCTGAAAAAGAAATGGCCGCAACTCAAGGTGTTCGCCGTCGAGCCGGTCGCCTCGCCCGTGATTTCAGGCGGCAACCCCGCGCCGCATCCGATCCAGGGCATCGGCGCCGGCTTCATCCCGAAGAACCTCGACGTGAAACTGCTCGACGGCACGATCCAGGTCGACGCCGAACCCGCGCGCGAAATGGCCCGCCGCAGCGCCGCCGAAGAAGGCATCCTGGTCGGCATCTCGTCCGGCGCGACGCTCGCCGCCATCGCGCAGAAGCTGCCCGACCTGCCCGAGAACGCGGTGGTGCTGGGGTTCAACTACGACACGGGAGAGCGGTATTTGTCGGTGGAGGGATTCTTGCCGGCTTGATGGTTTCTTCAAGCAAAAAGAGGCCAAAAGGCCGATGGATATTGCGCAGACAGCTGTTAATTTGATAGCTTTTGTCGGCCTCGATGGGCTTTGCGCGACCGGTGTCGTCTTCAGCGGGCGACTGCACTGACTGCGATAGCGGGCGGTATCACAGCAAGGTGCGTTGAACTAGCGAAGTAGCGCCCGGCCGAAAACGGCCGTGCCAGTCTTTTGGAATTGTTTGGCAGGCGGCTTGAGACTGGTTGCCGCCGGTCAGCTTCGGCAGTCGAATGACCGCCGACGTAGAAAGCAGTCACACGAGGGCTGACAAGGGGGCAGGCCGCCACACCCTTGTCACCGGTCGTTCGCGTCGCGACGCTGGTGTGATGCCCAGTGAACGGCTGCTTCCGCCGAGTGTGACCAGCTCATCCCGACCCGGCGGAGCCGTAAGCGGCCTCAATTGACCGCCCCGAAGCGGTCGGTCGAACTGCGCACTGGCTCCGGTCGGGTACACCGCAGCGGGGGCGCACATGAGCAGGCATCCTCCTCGGAAGCCACGCCTCTATCATCGACGGAATCGTCCGTGTCAATTCGAGCGCGGGGCAGCCGGACACCCGCGCAATGGACTTCTTTTACTTGCTCGTCGACATCAGCATGTTGCGTCAGATGCACCTCCAGCATCAGGATTTTGAGCGGCTGCTACTTCGGTCTCGCAAAGGGCTGCCGGGTCTGGCAGGGAGGATCCAGTGAGCGAAGGTGTCTCTGTAGGAGGGCCCGGTGGGCCAATGGTGGCCGAGCTTGCGCTTCGTCTCCACCGGGAGGATGGCACCGGCCTGCGTATCGACGTGCCCGCCGGCACGGTCCTGACCGCAGCTGAAATGCCGGACGGTTGTCAGTTGTTAGAAGGCGCGGCAGTCCAGTTCGACTCGCTCGAGGCGCGCAACGTCATCGTTGCCAGGGCAACGTTTGAGGGCCTTCAATCCCCCTCCGGCATCGACGCGAATGTGCTGTTTGAGCGTGCCTACGGACTGTGGCGCGACGAGATCGGTCACAAAGACCAAGCTTCTGGGCGCCTCCTCGCACTGGCTTCGCTCAGCACGGACGTTCTCGCCGTTGCAGCCCAACGCATACGTAACGGCTCAGACGTTTTCGATGTTCTCCACCTTGTCGAAGCCGCTTTGCCCCACCTGCAAGAAATCGAGGCGTCATCGATCATCGATCTGTTCGTTGCCAAGTACGAATCCACCAAGAATGACATGGCGGGTGGAGCGATTCATGGCGCCCTTGAATCCTGGCTGGAGACGCACGCAGGTAACGCTCTAGAACTTCATGCAAAGGTGCAGGAGAACCTGTCCGAAGTTACCGCGAGCTTGCTAGGGAATGCGGTGGTCGCTCTCGCCAAGACAGACTATGCAGCAGCCATTGAGGTCGCAAGAGGGGATGTGCGGTCAGAAACTCCTTTGAGGGCGCGAGTCGGCGTTTGGGCGCTTGGTCGCCTGCTCCTCGACGAGCGTGCGCCATCACCTTCGATCGACTTGGCCATACAGGAAGTCCTCGCGCTCATCGAGCGCGAACAGGGCGAAATGCGATTGCAGGCGATTCGCGCGGCCGTGGGCGCCATGCACATCATGGCCGCATTTGATTCCATCCTGGAACGTCTAGCCCAAGGCGGCGATCAGGATGTGCTTTGCGCAGTGGCAACGGCACTCTTCCTCAAGGCAAAGGATCTGGGCGACCGCGGCATCACGCAGCATTGGCTCGAACTGATGACGTCGCTGAAGCCCGAGTTCAAGGGCGCCATCCGCGACCTAGATCATGCTATGGCCAGACTGCTCTCGGACCCAGCCAACGCGCCCATGGTCGCGTCGACACTAGAGAAGTGGGTCGCCAAACATGGCCACAGGGTGGCCATTGATTCTGAGACGGCGAATCTCTTTGACGACACCGTACGCAAGCTGTTCTCGCTCGAGGCTAGTTGGGCGTCACTGGTAACGGACTGGCTGCTGAGTAGCGAGCAGAAGCATCCCGCGGCGTTGGCTGGATTCCTCACCCAACTCAGTCACCATTCGCGCACCGAGCTGAGTCTGGACAAGGGACGCCTGGATGGGCATGCAACGGAGGATCTCCTGTTTCTCGCGAGACGAATGCTCGGCTACGTGCACGACAGGGCGCAACTGACCTCGCTGGCCCTGTCGATGCTTCTGTCGAACGAGCCGGAGAAGCGCATCTACCCAGTGCTTCGCGCGTTGCTTGTGGACGAGATTGGGTATGACTACCCCGGAAGCACAGCGGCTGCATGCCGCAAGGCTGCGGAGACTGCATCCACGGGTAGCCAGAAGGACTTCTTGCTGATGGTTGCAGAGACGATCGACCAGGTCGTCAATGCACAGAGTTCCCTGTCGATGCTCAACGAGCTTCGACCGCCCACCAGGCTGCGCAGGCTTTTCGCTCGAGCCCGAGCGAAGCAGATGAACGAATCATTTGAAGAGGCCAGCCAGGACTCCATTTGGCGGCAGGTCGCGACACAGATCACCATCAAGGCTGGGCGAGGCACATTCAGCTACCGCGATGCAAACTATGGTCCCTCGATGAAGCTCTCATCAACGTCTCATTCGATCGAGCTTCCGCGGCGCGAAGCCTTTGATCCGATCGGAAACTCAATCCGCCATCTTGGATTCAGGCTTGCGAAGCGGGACGACTCATGAGGCTGATCATTTCGCAGTTTCTGCGAACGCTGCGCGAGCGTGATGAGTTCGACCGTCTGCTTCCCGACCTGCTGCTGGCTATGGGCTATGTGCCGCTGGCGAAGCCACAGACCGGTGTGAGGCAGTTCGGCGTCGACCTGGCTGCTGTCGGGAAATCGGCTGCGGACGGCGTAGAAGAAGTGCTCCTGCTAGTCATCAAACAGGGAGATCTTGGACGCCGTGACTGGGATAACGGCGAGCCGACCTCGGTCCGACCCAGCCTTAACGAAGTTCTGGACGTCTACCTGACGAAACTCGTAGCGCCTGAGCATGCAGGGTTACGGAAGACGATCGTTCTGGCCACGACGGGGGACCTCAAGCAAGACGTTGAAACGAATTGGACGGGATTCAAGGAGCAGAACTCTGCACGGGCGACTTTTGATTTTTGGGGCGCGGATCGCGTGTCTGACCTGGTCGAGCGGTTCATGCTGGACGAGAACCTCTTTGCTCCAAGCGACCGAGCGGATCTTCGAAGATCTCTCGCACTGGCCAGCGACTCAGAGTACGACTTCCGCGATCTGAATCGCATGCTGATGAGGCAATTGGGCCTGACAGCAGACGGAAAGCTACAGATGCCGAGCCTGGACACGAAGGCCCTGCGAAAGGCGTTCCGACGAGTTCACCTTGCCGCGCAAATCTGTACGAGGTGGGCCCAAGCCGAGGGCAATTCCCGACAAGCGCTTTGGATCAGCGAGCGCACTTTGCTTTGGGCCTGGCACAGGCTACAGCTGATGGATCCGGGGGAGCAGCCCAAGCTTCACGCGACCATCGCTGGAATGTGGCATTCGTACACGGAGGCAGCTGCGAGGTACTTCGATGTGATTCGACCGCATCTAGAGGTACGGGACGGTATGGCGGGTTACGGCAGCGAAGGCGCAGCGTTCGCCGTCGTGCTCTTCGAGCACATCGGCTTGATCGCTGCGATCGGCCTCGCCTGCCGGATGGAGCCGGCCAATGGCACAGAGGCTAGGGCGACCATCGAAAGCAATGTCGCGGCGGTTGCAGATGGTCTGTGCGCGCTGATTCAAAACCATGAAGCGAGTGCATCGCCACGTCTCGACGGACACATCGTTGACGTCACCCTGGCACTGATGTTCCTGGTGCTTGCTGGAAGACACGACGTGGCCAAGGGCTGGGTCGCCGAAATGGCGAAGAGGCTGGACTACTGCTTCAAGACCGAGTCGAAGTTTCCTGTGTCGACTGATTCGCTCGAGGATCTCGTGGAGCTTGAAGTCAATCCGAAGGACTCCAAGCTGATCGAGAAGCTGATGGGCACATCTTGGTCCTTGGCCACGATCGCCACGTGGTGTGTCATTTTCGAGCTGAATGACCACTACGCGGCCCTTGCACGAGGCGCCACGGGACCATATGCCAAGGTCTGTGCCCAACTCTGGCATCCGACCAAAGAGTGGCCCGACTCGTGGTACTTCGGCGGATCGCTGGACCAGGGTGAAGCCGAGGCTCCCTACGCACTCCTTCCGTCCACCGCAGACATGAGGCTGCGGATGACGCAGTTCCTCGAGCGACCGGAGTTCGATTGGGTCGAATCGTCGCCGACGCGCAAGGTCGGGCTCTGGGCCCTTGACTTCCTTGCATGCCGACACTTTCGAATGCCGGTTCCAGCCTCTGCTTGGTATCGGCTCGGCAATGAGCGTCCAGTGGATACCGGTGGCGCGCAGGTCTCCGTGGCGAGATGAAGTGAGTGGCCCTCAGAGCTTCCTGGCTAGGCGACGTTGCAGCATTCGAGCTTGTCGGGCTGTGTGTAGAGCGCGCGCAGACGCGAACCAAAGGGGAGTAGACGTTGATCGCGGCAGAGCCATTCAAGCGGCGAGGCGGCGAACTCCAATCCCGGGTTCAGCTGCGCCTAGTATGGCTGACGCTCGGGCCAGCGATGGCCGCCAGACCGAAAGTCGGCTTGTTGGCGCATACCGGGAGTGCGTCCGCCGTAGCCGACCGACTCCTCACGCTGCATTTCAGACATTGACGCCGCCGTACCAAAGCACGCGGAAGACTCGATTCCGGCCGCCAGCACAGGCTCCCAGAGCGAGCACTTCCCACCTGCCTCTCGCATTGACCCTTCGGTCCGAAGTGTCGATTGAGTGTGATTCCTCGTGCCATAAGGTCGTCCAGCGCTCCTGCAGCGTGAAGAGACGCACCAGGATTCGCCGTACCCAATCCAGCACCGAAAAGGACCGCAGCCTTCGCACGCAGTGCGCCGGCAACTATTCACTCGATAGCCAGACGACACGCGTCAGTCCGCAACCCACAACCGCTTCAAACGCTTCCCGTGCGGCGTTCGATAGCGATCTAAGTCCTTGCTATCGATCGTCAGCACGTTGTGGATGCCGATGCGGTCGGCCGCAAAAACCAATGCGACGTCGGCCAGGTCCGCGCCGCCGTCCGCATAGCGTTCGCTGAAGTCGGCAATGGCAGAAAGGTCCGTCGCATCGCTTGACATCACAGTCAACCGCCCGGCCGCCGCCCAGCGCAACAGGTTGATGCCGCCAACTCGGTCGAGCAAGTGGCCGGCTTCGGTCAGCACCTCCCACACGGTGTACATGCGCTTGCCGGCGAGTTGCTGCAGCATCGCGACCGCGCCGGCATGGTGAGCGTCGTCGTCGTTGAACAGCGCGACGAGAAACCCGGTATCAACCAGCGTATCCGTGCTTTTCACGCAGGCGCTCGAGCACGGCTCGTTTGGCGGGATCGGCGACGCTGGAAGGCCGGCGAAGGCCGCCACCGCGGCCGATAAACGCCGCGTCGATCTCTGCCGCCTGACGCTCGGGTGGCATCACGCGGCTGGCGTAGGCGGCGATGCTGCGCCGGATGAACTCCGACTTGCTGATTTGCAGCGCTGTGGCAGCGCGTTCGAGCAAGGTTTCATCTTCGGCAGGCAAGCGGATCGAAAGTGTCATGGTCGGATCGCTAGTGTAATACGCCATTGTATTACATCGGGTGCGTTGTAAAATCCGGCGACGCAGCGCGACGACCGGGACTGGCCGCGCATTAACCCGACGCCGCCGCGGTCGCCCGCTTCGCGCTCTCTTCCTCGACCAGTTCCTTTTTTGACAACTTCCCGACCGCCGTCTTCGGCAGCTCGGCGCGGATCTCCATTGCGCCGATCATTTCGTGCTTGCCGAGCCGGTCCTTGAGAAAGGCCTTGAGCGCGTCGAGGTCGAAGGGTTCGGCGCCGGCTTTGAGCTTGATGAAGGCCTTGGGCGACTGGCCTCGGTATTCGTCGGGAATGCCGATCACAGATACCTCTTCGACCGCCGGATGCTCGTAGATCGCTTCTTCGATGGTGCGCGGGTAGACGTTGAAGCCGCCGCACAGCAGCATGTCCTTGGTGCGGTCGACGATGAAGACGAAGCCGTCGTCGTCCATGATCGCAACGTCGCCGCTGCGAAAATAGCCGTCGCTTGTCATGCTTTCGGCAGTGGCTTTCTCGTTGTGCCAGTAGCCCTTCATCACGTTCGGGCCTGAAATGCACAGTTCGCCGCGCTCGCCGTTCGGCATTTCCTGGTCAGGATTGTCGAGACTGCGGATCGAGAGCGTGATGCCCGGCAGCGGCATGCCGCACGAGCCGGCCTTGCGCTTGCCGCCGCGCGCGGGCGTGAAGCTGCCGGTCGGCGAGGTTTCGGTCATGCCCCAGCCTTCGTTCAGGTTGCAGCCGGTCATCGCGAAAAATTTCTGCGCCACCTCGACCGGCAGCGGCGCGCCGCCCGAGCCGCACGATTTGAGCGAGCGCATGTCGATGTCTTTGGCAGCCGGATGGTTCGCGATCGCGGTGTACATGGTCGGCACGCCGGCGAACATCGTGATCTTCTTGGCCTCGAATTCCGTCATCACCGGTTCGAGTTCGAAGCGCGTGTGCAGCACGATTTCGGCGCCGAGCTTGATGCCCATCAGCATGTTCACGGTGAGCGAATAGATGTGAAAGAGCGGCAGCACCGCGAGCACGCGCTCCTGGCCGAAACCGACGACCGGGTCGGCGCCCGACAGGCTTTCGACGTACTGGTTGCAAGCGGCCGTCAGGTTGCCGTGCGTGAGCATCGCGCCCTTGGGCAATCCGGTGGTACCGCCGGTGTATTGCAGCACCGCGACCGCCTCGGCCGGGTCGCCGATGTCGTGCGACGTGAACCTGCCGTCGTTGTCGAGCAGCGCTGCGAAGCTCATGTGATGCGCGTCTTCCGCGACCTTCGAGAGCATCTTCGCGGCTTCGAGATGCGCGCGTGTCGGTCCGGGCGCGGCCGAATATTCACCGAGCGTGCCGACGATCAATTTCTTGAGCCGCGAGTGGCCGAGCAGGCTCGCCATCTGCGGATAGAGCACCGCCAAGTCGAGCGTGACAAGAAAGTCGGTTTCGCTGTCTTCGATCTTGTGTTCGAGCACCCGTGACGCATCGAGCGGCGAATAGTTGACGACCGTGCCGCCGGCCTTCAAGACGCCGAAAAACGCGATCGGATAGTGCGGCGAGTTCGGCAGAAAGAGCCCGACGTGCACGCCAGGCTTCACCCCGAGTTTCTGAAAACCGCTCGCGGCATGGTCGACCAGATCGCCGAATTCGCGGTAGCCGAGGCGCCGGCCCATGAAGTCGAGAAACGGCCGGTCGGGCCAGCGCGCGACAGCATCGTCGATCAAGGACTGAACCGGCGACACGGGCAGCGGCGCGTCCCAGCGCACGCCGGCGGGGTACGAAGCGATCCAGGGGTGTTCGTTCATGAGGTCTCCTTCTTTCGTCGATCAGAAGTTAGCACGCCGGGTCGGCGATCGCCGCCCTGGCCGCATGCGCGATGCTCGCCGCGTCGACGCCGAAGAAAGCGCGTAGCGCAGCGCGTGTGTCGCTGCGCCCGAACCCGTCGGTGCCGAGTGTGATGTACCGCCGCCCCTGCGGCAGGTACGCGCGCACGCTCTCGGGAACTGCGCGCACGTAGTCGGTCGCGGCGAGGATCGGGCCGGTGCCACCTTTGAGTTGCCGCGCGATGAACGGAACGTGAGCGTCGGTCGGCATCGTCCCTTCGGCGCCGCGTGCCGCCTGCTCGCACGCCGCCCCATCGCGCGCGAGTTCGCTCCAACTCGTGACGCTGAACACTTCGACGTCGATGCCTTCTTCGGCGAGTTGCTCTGCGGCCTTGACGACTTCGGTCAGGATCGCGCCGGAGCCGAGCAACGTCACCTTTTTAGAAGAAACATCGCCGGAAGGCCCGCTGCTATTGCGCAACCAGCTATTTAATCTATAGCATCCGAGCAGCACATCGGCATGCGCCGCAGCCGGCAGACTGGGCTGCGCGTAGTTCTCGTTCATCAAGGTGACGTAATAGAAAACATCCTTCTGCTCGAACATCATTTCGCGAATGCCGGCGTCGACGATCACCGCCATCTCGCCCGCAAAGGCCGGGTCGTACGCCTTGCAGTTGGGAATCGTCGCGGCCACCAGATGGCTGGTTCCGTCCTGGTGCTGCAAGCCCTCGCCGCTCAAGGTGGTGCGGCCCGCGGTCGCGCCGAGCAGAAAGCCGCGCGCTCGCTGGTCGGCTGCGGCCCAAATCTGGTCGCCGACCCTTTGAAAACCGAACATCGAGTAGTAGATATAGAACGGCAGCATCGCGAAGCCATGCACGCTATAGCTGGTGGCTGCGGCGGTCCAGCTCGCGATGGCGCCCGCTTCGCTGATGCCTTCTTCGAGAATCTGGCCGTCGGTCGCTTCGCGGTAACTCAAGATCGAATCGATGTCCTCGGGCGCATAGCGCTGGCCGACGCTCGAATAAATACCGACCCGCTTGAACAGATTGGCCATGCCGAAGGTGCGCGCCTCGTCGGCCACGATCGGCACCACGCGCGGGCCCAGCGCCTTGTCTTTCATGAGCGCACCGAGCATGCGGACGAAAGCCATCGTGGTGCTCATCGACTTGCCTTCGGCCGCGAGCGCGAACTGCGCGTAGCTCGTCAGTGCCGGTGCGGGCACTGGCTCGCATGTCGATTCGCGCCGCGGCATCGCGCCACCGAGCACTTCGCGGTGTGCCTTCAGGTAGCGCATTTCGACGCTGTCGTCCGGCGGTTTGTAGAAGGCGAGCGAGGTCGCTTGCTCGTCCGACAGCGGCAGGTTGAAGCGATTGCGAAAGCCGATCAAATCGGCGTCTTCGAACTTCTTGTGCGAGTGCGTGGTCATCCTGCCCTGCCCAGCGCTGCCCATGCCGTAGCCCTTCTTGGTGTGGGCCAGGATCACGCTCGGCTGGCCGACATGCGCGGCGGCAGCGGCGTAGGCCGCATGAATTTTCACCAGGTCGTGGCCGCCGCGCTTCAAGCGATCGATCTGCTCGTCGGTCATGCCTTGCGCGAGCCGCGCGAGTTCCGCGTTCTGGCCGAAGAAGGAGTCGCGGTTGAAGCGCCCGTCCTTGGCTGCGAAGGTCTGCATCTGGCCGTCGACCGTGTGCGCGAAGGCGCGCGCCAGCGCGCCGCTCGCATCGCGCGCGAACAGCCCGTCCCAGTCGCTGCCCCAAATGAGCTTGATCACGTTCCAGCCCGCGCCGGCGAACAGCTTTTCGAGCTCGTCGATGATCCGGCCGTTGCCGCGCACCGGCCCGTCGAGCCGCTGCAGGTTGCAGTTGACGACCCAGACCAGGTTGTCGAGCTTCTCGCGCGCGGCCAGGGTCAAGGCGCTCATCGACTCGGGCTCGTCCATTTCGCCGTCGCCGAAGACGCCCCAAACCCGTCGCGCAGAGCAGTCGAGGAGCCCGCGATGCGTGAGATAGCGCATAAAGCGCGCGTGGTAGATCGAGCTGATCGGCCCGATGCCCATCGAGCCGGTCGGAAACTGCCAGAAGTCCGGCATCAGATAGGGATGCGGGTAGCTGCACAAGCCGCGTGCGCCTTTGCCTTCGGTGAATGCCGGCGCCGTGAGCTCCTGCCGGTAGTGCGCAAGGTCTTCTGCGCCGAGCCTGCCTTCGAGAAAAGCCCGCGCGTAAACGCCCGGCGCGCTGTGCGGCTGAAAGAACACCAGATCGCCGCCATGCCGATCGCTCTTCGCATGAAAGAAGTGGTTGAAGCCGGTCTCGAACAGATCAGCCGCGCTCGCATAACTCGCGATGTGGCCGCCGAGTTCGCCGTAGGAATGGTTCGCGCGCACCACCATCGCGAGCGCGTTCCAGCGCATCAGCGAAGCCAGGTGCTCCTCGATCGCGAGATCGCCGGGGAATACCGGCTGCGCATCGACGGGAATCGTGTTGACATACGGCGTCGAAAGCTCGGGCTGCCAGCCAATGCGCTGCTGGCGCGCGACGCGGGCCAGCTCGTCGAGGATCTGCCGGGCACGCGAAGCGCCAAGCGTTGCGACCAATGCCGCGAAGGCATCGCGCCATTCGGCGGTTTCCTGCGGGTCGGGGTCGGTGACGGCCGCCGCATCCGAAGCCGGATCGGCCAGCGCGGTCAGGTGGGAAGGGGAATGCGCGTTCATCCGCCTACTGTATGACGCCGCAGCCGCCGAGTCCGCAGCTGCGAGCCGCCGCGGTTGCGGGCCGTCGCGCCACATCAGGCGAGCTTCGGCGCTCGAAATCTCAAGAAAGAGGGCTGAAACGCCCACTCGGTGCGCGAACAGCTAGAATTCAGGAGCAAAATGCGAATCGAACGAGCGCGGTGCGGACGCTCAAGCGCCGCGGCGCGCCAATGGGCCGATCAGAATCATCGGCAGCATCGCCAACATGTTCCAGGGTGGCCAGAAGAAGGCCAACGCGACCGCGAGCGCGGCGCAGGTTGCCGGCACCCAGCCGGTGCGCCGCAGTGCGCCGGCCACCGCGGCCGAAAGCGCTATGAATTCGGCGCATGCAACTGCGGGCTGCGAAGCAACATGTTCCATGCGCCGCCCGCAACCACGACAGCAGACCCATCGCCAGAAGATGCCCCGCGTACAGGGCGGAAACGATGACGTAGGAGCCGTGATCGCCCATCAACGCGGTGGTGAACGGAAGTAAAGCGATCAGCGCCAGTTGCACCAGTTCCAGCCGCAGCATGGTCCGGTCGAGCCGAGTCGCGAGCGTGAAGATGCGCTGCTGCGAGACCCAGAAACTCGCCATGACCGCGAAGCTCAACAGCCAGGTCAGCCCCTTGGGCAGCAACTCGATCAGCGCGGCGCGCATCGCCGGCTCGGCGGCGCCGTGCGGCAGCGGTGGAAGCCGAAGCTCGAGCACCAGCAGGGTCATCGCGATCGCGTAGATGCCATCGCTCAAGGCTTCGAGCCGCGACTTCGAGATCAGGTCGAGATGGGTGTCAGCCGGCATGGGCTTGGATAATAAGTCCACCCGCAGCGCCCGTAACATCAGCGCTTTTGCTTGCTCCCCGCAAGCGCACGCCGTGCTTCGCCTTTCCGAAATCAAACTCCCGCTCGACGTGTCGACCGATCCGCCCGCCGATGCGCTGCTTCGCGCGGTGCAGGGCTTGCTTGGCATCGATGCCGACGCGATTGCGCAGGTGCATGTTCACAAACGCAGCTTCGATGCGCGCAAGGCAGAGTTGCTGCAGGTCTACATCGTCGACGTGCGCTTGACGGACCCGGCGCAGGAGGCGGCGGTACTCGCGAAGTTCGCCGGCAGCGAGCGCGCGGCGCGCATCGCACCGTCGCCCGACATGCGCTACCACCTGCCGGTGCGTGCACCGGCCGCTGCGTCACCGTTGCGCCCGGTCGTGATCGGCTTCGGCCCCTGCGGAATTTTCTGCGCGCTGTTGCTTGCGCAAATGGGTTTCAAACCGATCGTGCTCGAGCGCGGCAAGGCGGTGCGCGAACGCACCCAGGACACGTGGAAGCTGTGGCGCAAGGGCGTGCTCGATCCCGAATCGAACGTGCAGTTCGGTGAAGGCGGCGCCGGCACCTTTTCGGACGGCAAGCTCTGGAGCCAGATTCGCGATCCGCGCTTTCTCGGACGCAAGGTGATGCAGGCGTTCGTCGACGCCGGCGCGCCACCCGAAATTCTTTACGAAGCGCATCCGCATATCGGCACGTTCAAGCTCGTGAAGGTGGTCGAGACGATGCGCGCCCAGATCGTCGCGCTCGGCGGCGAAGTGCGCTTCGGGCAGCGCGTGGTCGATCTGCAAACCGAAAACGGCAGCTTGCGCGGACTCGTGGTGCGCGATCAGGCCAGCGGCGCGCAAAGCGAGCTGCGCTGCGACCACGCGGTGCTCGCGCCGGGCCACAGCGCGCGCGACTGCTTCGAGATGCTGCATGCGCGCGGCGTGCAGATCGAGGCCAAGCCGTTCTCGATCGGCTTTCGCATCGAGCATCCGCAAGGCCTGATCGACCGCGCGCGCTGGGGCCGGCACGCGGGCAACCCGGCGCTCGGCGCGGCCGAGTACCGCCTGGTGCACCACGCCACGCAGGGTGAAGGCAGCGGCCGCTCGGTCTACAGCTTTTGCATGTGCCCCGGCGGCAACGTGGTCGCCGCCACGAGCGAGGCTGGCCGGGTCGCGACCAACGGCATGAGCCAATATTCGCGCAACGAGCGCAATGCGAATGCGGGCATCGTGGTCGGCATCACGCCGGCCGATTTTCCTGGTTGGGAGAACGGACGCATCGGCTCGCCGCTCGCAGGGATGGCGCTGCAGCGCACGCTCGAAGCAGGCGCTTTCGCGCTCGGCGGCGGCGACTACCGTGCGCCGGTGCAATTGGTCGGCGATTTCGTCGCGGGCCGCGCATCGACCGGGCTCGGCAGCGTTGTGCCTTCATACACGCCGGGCGTGACGCCGACCGACCTGCATGCCGCGCTGCCCGCCTATGCCGTTGCCGCAATCCGCGAAGCCCTGCCGGTGTTCGGCAGAAAGATCAAGGGCTTCGATCTGCACGACGCGGTGCTGACCGGCGTCGAAACCCGCACCTCGTCGCCGATTCGCATCGCGCGCGGCGAAGATTTTCAAAGCGTCAACGTGCGCGGCCTGTACCCGGCCGGCGAAGGCGCGAGCTACGCCGGCGGCATCCTGTCGGCCGGCGTCGACGGCATCAAGGTCGCCGAATCGGTGGCGCGCTGCATCGTGCAGGATGAGGAAGGCGCCCGAACGTATTCAAGCGCGCCAGCGACCGAAGCGCGAGCGCGCGAGCCGACCGACCCGAACCAGGCAAGGCAGATCCCTCCATGAACGAAGACATTCACTATTACGAACCCGCCAACGGACACGGCCTGCCGCACGATCCTTTCAACGCGATCGTCGGGCCGCGGCCGATCGGCTGGATCTCGTCGCGCAGCGCCGCAGGCGCGCTGAACCTTGCGCCGTACAGCTTCTTCAACGCGTTCAACTACACGCCGCCGATCATCGGCTTCGCGAGCATCGGCGCGAAAGACAGCTTCAACAACATCCGCGAGACGAAGGAGTTCGGCTGGAACCTCGCGACCCGGCCGCTGGCCGAGCAGGTCAACCTGTCGTGCGCCGCGGTGCCGCGCGAAGTCAGCGAGTTCGAGCTGACCGGCCTCACGCCCGCGCCGTCGCGCCGGATCGCGGTGCCGCGCGTGGCAGAAAGCCCGGTGTCCTTCGAATGCAAGCTGACGCAGATCGTGCAGTTGCAAGGCATCGATGGCGTGCCGGTCGAAACCTGGCTCGTGCTCGGCGAAGTGGTCGGCATCTACATCGCGCGCCATCTGCTGAAAGACGGCATCTACGACACTGCCGCGGCCGAGCCGATCTTGCGCGGCGGCGGACCGGCCGACTACTTCGGCATCTCGCAGGAGCAGCACTTCAAGATGTTCAGACCGCGGTAGGGGGCGGGGATCCGGATCGGGATCGGGTTACCGAACGCGAAGGACGCGAAGGTTACGCGAAGAGCGAGAAAGCAATACCAGAAGGAGTATGCGAACACCGAGCCCGGTTGGGCGCGTGCACGATGGCTATTGCGTATTCGTCCAAAGACCCGACGTTGCTACAAACATGATAGCCACCTGCGCAATACTGGCGGGCTCTCCAGCTATCTTTCATCTGAATTTTTCGCGTCCTTCGCGTTCGGCTGCCCGGCCCCGCATTTTTCACCCCTGCGCGTTCTGCAGCGCCGCAATGCGCTCTTCGATCGGCGGATGGGTTGCGAACAGCTTGCCGATGCTGCCGGTGATGCCCATCGCTTCGACGGCTTTGGGCAGTTCGCCGGCAGGCAGGCCGCCCAGGCGCGCGAGGGCGGCCATCATCGGTTGCTTGCGGCCCATGAGTTGCGCCGCCCCGGCGTCGGCCCGGAATTCGCGATGGCGGGAGAACCAGGCGACAACGATCGCCGCGGCGAAGCCGAGCACGATGTCCAGCACGATGGTGCTGACGTAGTACCCGATGCCCGGCCCCGAGTTGGTGTCGCTGCCGCGGCGCAGGAACGAATCGACCGCATAGCCGATCACGCGCGACAGGAACACGACGAAGGTGTTCATCACGCCCTGGATCAAGGTCATCGTGACCATGTCGCCATTCGCGATATGCGCCATTTCGTGGCCGAGAACGGCTTCGACTTCGTCGCGCGTCATGCCTTGCAGCAAGCCGGTCGACACCGCGATCAGCGAAGAGTTCTTGAATGCGCCTGTCGCGAACGCGTTCGGCGCGCCTTCGAAGATGCCGACCTCGGGCATGCCGACGCCGGCCTTGTCGGCGAGCTTGCGCACGGTGTCGACGATCCAGGCTTCATCGGGCGATTGCGGCTGCTCGATCATCCGCAGCCCGGCGGTCCATTTGGCCATCGGCTTGCTGATGAGCAGCGAGATGATCGCGCCGCCGAAACCGATCACGAGCGCGAAGCCGAGCAGCGCACCGAGGTTCAGACCATTGGCCGTGAGGTACCGATTGACACCGAGCAGGCTCGCGACCACGCCGAGCACCGCGACCACCGCGACATTGGTGAGCACGAACAGAAGGATGCGTTTCAAGTTGATTTCTCCATGATTGGAAGCTGTGGGGAACAGCCGGAAAATGGTGCGAATCCGCCGCTATTCAAGCGCCGCGCGGACGGCGCGATGCGATCGCACCGGCAGCTGGCCGAAAAACCCTTCGGTCATCATAAAAGGCGGGATCGGCATTCTGGGCGCACCAGCCGGGAATGCCGAATACCGGCAGCGGCGCGAAGGGTTTTTGCGAGAGCCAGCCGGGATCGAGCGCGCGGGCCAGCCACGGCTCGACTTCAGAATTCCCGTTTGCTATTAAATGTATAGCTGGCTGCGCAAGCAGGACATGCGCTGTCGCCTCTTTTCGTTGTGAAAGCAGCTTTTCGAGCAAGGCATGGCCGACGACGAGCAGTCGGGCCTCGGCCCAGAGCGCGCGCTCGGCGACGAACAGCTTTTGCCAATCGCGCGCGACCATCGCCTCCCGCAAGGCGGGCGGCGCGTCGAGCACGGCGCCGTTCTCGTCGAACAGGGTCAACGCATCGCGCAGCGGCCCGCGCGTGGCACCGACGCCCAGGCGCGCGATTTCAGCCGCCTGCAACGCATTGAGCCGGCGCTTGGTTTGCGGAAACGCAAGCCAGACCAGGCCGTTGAACAGGTCGTGCAAGTTGTCGCGCGTCGGGACCGAGGCGGTTCGGGCGATAAAGGCCTCGTAAGCTTCGCCCGCCGGCGCCTCGGCTGCGGGCACGAAGCGCAACGGACCGGCCGAGAGCGCGACCGAAGCCGTCGATCCCGATTGCCGCGCTGCGATCGTGAGTGCCTGCGCCACACTGGCGCCCTCTGAGACGGCACGGCTGCAAATGCGAAGCGCACCGGCGTACGGCGCGAGCCAGGGTCGCACTGCATCGAGCGCGGCCAATTGATTGGCCAGTTGTGCGAGAGAGTCGCTTTGCACTTTTCGGCGAACGTGCGCGAGGCACGCTATTTGACCGCCGCCGGCTCGGCCGAAGGCCACGGAAAAGCGGCGGCAAAAGTGGCTGCCGCAGACTGCGCCGCGGTATCGCCGGGCGCCCATTCGGCGCGCACCACGACTTCGCGCTGGCCCGCGCGCGCGATCCAGAAACCCATCATGCGTTCGCCTTCGACAGCGCGGTCGGATTCGGGTGTCACGTCGAGCACGCCGGCCGGCTGCCCTCGCCGATCGATCTTGAACAACGCCGACTCGGCTTGCGCGCCGCCATGTTGGGCCGGCGCGTACGGCTGGCGCTGCACGTCGAGCACATCGGCGCGCTGCTGGCGATCGAGCCATTTGCCCAGCTCTGCAACAGTGCCGTCGATGTCGGCGGTCTTGCTGCGGGCAAACAGCGTGACGCCGATCCGCTCGCGCGGCCTCGGTCGCAACCTGACGTAATACGCCAGGTTGCCGTCGCTTTGACGCAGGAATTCGCCGATGCGGGCGGGCAAGGTCACGCCGACATCGGCAAAGCGGAGTGCGCCGGACTGCGCGTCGAGCGAGCCACCGGACAGTTCACGTCCGGAAATCTGGTTCAGCAGGCCGATCCCGCGCGCGCTGTCGCCCGCGCGCATGGCCAGGTCGGCGGCGCGCAAGGCCGCCTGCTCGAACAACTGATCGTCGTAGCGGCCGCGCGCGGTATAGCTCCAGCCCGCCATGGCGCGCGACAGCAACGAGTCGGCCTGCTTGTCGGCGCCGCGTTCGTATGCCGCGATGCCGCCGGCGCTGAGCATCTGCGCCCGCTCTCCGGGAAACAGCGCCAGCGGCAGGGCCTGGGCGGTCAACCGATCGACGGCCGCCCAGTTTTGTCGCGACAGCGCGTCGTCGACCTCCTGCTGGCGAGCGAACCAGCTTCCGGCCGGTTGAAAGTCGGTCGCGAGCTTGGGCCACTCGATAGCCGCCAGCCATGCGCCGACGGCCGGCCGGGCTTGCGCGTCCTGCTCGGCACTCCAACTGGCGGTGAGCCGCAACTCCCACGGACCTTGACTCGCCAACCACACGCCGCCGATGCGCTGCGTTCCGCCCGGGTCCAAAAAGCGCGCCATGCGATGAAGCTGTGGCGCGGCCACCTGCGTCGGCAAAGGCGCGCCCTCCAGGTCGGTGGCGCCTTCGGGCAGCAAAGAGATCGAGGCGTCCTTTAGTTGCGTCGCCAGCGGCTCCACCGGCTGGTCGCGATAGCTCAGAAACACCGAAGCTTCAATGGCAGGGGCATCGGCAACGGATTGATAAATCAACCACGACGTGCCTGAACCCAGGCGTCGGCTGGCGGGCTGCAGCTTGGTGCGCACGAAGCCGCCGTCCAGCGTCGGGACGACCAGGCCAGCGGGGGCGAAAAGCAGCCGCGCGCCTTCGTCCTGCTCCACCCAGTCCTGCGGATCGACATGGGCGGCTGCGAGCGCTTCATGCAGATGCGCCAACGCTGCTCGGCGATCCTTCGCCTGCAGTGCCAGGCGCGCCGCATAGGCTTGAACGTCCTGGATCAGGTCGCGGTCGCCCGACTTTTGCACCAGGCCCATCGCGACATCGAGCGTCTGCCGCGCGCCGGGCAAATCATGGTCGGCGCGCTGCAGTCGGGTCTTGAGCAGCGCCGCATCGATCCGCTCGAAATCCCCGACCGGCTCTTCGAAAGCCGCTTGTGCTGCCGCAATGGCGCCGTGCCATTTCGCTTCCCGCGCCAGCGATCCGGCCTTTTGCATCAGGGCAATGAACTGCGTTGCTTGCTGCGCGTCGATAGCCTGCGATAGCAGCAGGCCGCAGAACGCCGCAACCATGTACCGAACAAGGGTTCGCCCGCTGGGCGTACGGGCCCCGACATTGAAAAACGACCGCTTCGCCGCTGGCGGCCTCACCTCAGGCTCCAGCCGAGCGTTTCTCCACCTGCCAGAGGCTTGAGCACCGCGTCGCCATAGGGCACGGTTTCAGGCACGGCCAGCGGTTCTCGGCGCAGATGAACCGTGCCGGTGTTGCGCGGCAATCCGTAGAAATCCGCGCCATGGAAACTCGCAAAGGCTTCGAGCTTGTCGAGCGCGCCGGCGGCATCAAAAGCCTGCGCATACAACTCGAGCGCGGTCAGCGCGGTGTAGCAGCCGGCACAGCCGCTCGCGTGCTCCTTCAAATGCGCGGCGTGCGGTGCGCTGTCGGTGCCGAGAAAGAAGCGGTCGCTGCCGCTGGTCGCCGCTTCGACCAGTGCCAGCCGATGGGTTTCGCGCTTGAGCACCGGCAGGCAGTAGTAGTGCGGACGGATGCCGTCCGTGAAGATCGCGTTGCGGTTGTAGAGCAGGTGGTGCGCGGTGATCGTCGCGGCGGTGAAGCGGTCGGCGCTCTGCACATACTGCGCGCCCTCTTTCGTCGTGAGGTGCTCGAAGACGATCTTGAGTTCGGGAAAGTCGCGCCGAAGCGGCATCAGCACACGGTCGATGAAGACCGCTTCCCGATCGAACAGGTCGACTTCGGGATCGGTCACTTCGCCATGCACCAGCAGCAGCAAGCCGTGCTTTTGCATCGCTTCGAGCGGGGGATAGACCTTGCGCACGTCGGTCACGCCGGCATCGCTATTGGTGGTGGCGCCCGCGGGATAGAGCTTGACGGCGCGAATGCCGGTGTCGGCGGCGCGCGCGATTTCGTCGGGCGCGAGGCGATCGGTCAGATAGAGCGACATCAGCGGCTCGAACGCGAGGCCTTCGGGCACCGCCGCAAGAATGCGCTGGCGATAGTCGATCGCCTGCTGCGCGGTCGTGATCGGCGGGCGCAGGTTCGGCATGATGAGCGCACGAGCGAACTGGCGTGCCGAATGCGGCACCACGGCCGCGAGCGCAACGCCGTCGCGCACATGCAGATGGAAGTCGTCGGGGCGCGTAAGGGTCAACACGTCGGTGGGTAGCGTCATGCGCGAATTGTCCCATCGGCCTTCGTTGGCGCGCTGGCATCGAGCGCGCGATCCGCAGACCTTTTAGGATTGCACGCAACGCCCGACCGGATCTCTATGCCACCTCGATTGTTGAACCGCCGTACGCTGCTCGGCGCGGCGTCGCTGCCCGTGTTGCTGCCCCTCCTCGGCGGTTGCAGCACACCCTTGCCCTTGATACCGCCGCCCGCGCAAAGCGACACTGCCGCGCGCAAGCTGCTGCGTCGCAGTGCGGAAGCGCATGGACTCGAGGCTTATCGCGCCATCACCGATGTCAATGTGAGCTACGACGGCCAATGGCGGCCGCTCATCGACAAGATTCAGCCCGAGGTGGTCGATGCCGGCTTTCGCGGCAGCTCGCAGGAGCGGTTGCTGCCGGCCGAAGGCATCGTAGCGCAGGAGTATCTGGGTCCGAAAGGGCGCAAGCATGTGCTCTGGCAGCGACGTGATGCTGCGAATGTCGACAGCACGGTTGCGGTCTGGCGCAATGGCGAAATGTCGACCGACCCGCTGGCGCGAACCGCGTCCGCGTTGGTCGCCGAGGGCTATGGCCTGTTCCTGCTCGGCCCGCTTTGGGTCGAGACCCGTCTCGCAGATTCCGAAGTGCCGATGCGCGTCGGCGGCACGGAACAGGTCGATGGGCAGTTGTGCGACGTGCTCGACCTCTGGCTGTCGCCGGGGCTCGGCTTGTCGACATCCGATCGCATCGCGCTGTGCATCGGCCGCAACGACGGCATCACCCGCCGCATCCGGTTCACGCTCGAAGGCTTCGTCAACACGCAGGGCGCGGTGGCCGAGGTCGACAGCTCCGATCACACGCGCCGCTTCGGCATGCTGTGGCCGATGCGTTCGTTCGAGCGCGTGCTGCATCCGATCGCAGTGCCCGCGCACGACTGGCATATCACCGCGCTCGACGTGAATCGCGGCGTGACGGCTGCCGAATTGACGGGTCCTCGTTTCACTGGCGCAGCTGCGGCCGATGCAAAACCGATATGACCTTAGCTGCCAAACACGACGGACACGCCTTCGTCCCCTATCCCGACGCTGAAGTTTCGCATGCGGCGACCGGTCCGCTCGCGGGACTCGCATTCGCGGTGAAAGACTTGTTCGACGTCGCCGGCTACCCGACGGGCGGCGGCAGCCCGATCGTGCTCGCGATGTCGGGCATCAAACAGCGCAGCGCGCCGGTCGTGCAGGCATTGCTCGACGCGGGCGCGCGCTTCGTCGGCAAGACGGTGACCGACGAATTCGCGTTCTCGATGAACGGCAACAACGCGCATTTCGGCGCGCCGGTCAACGGCGCAGCGAAGGATCGCATTGCGGGCGGCAGCTCGTCGGGCTCGGCCTCGGCCGTGTCGACTGGCGATTGCGATTTCGCGCTCGGCTCAGACACCGGCGGCTCGGTGCGCGCGCCGGCCAGTCATTGCGGGCTGTTCGGGTTGCGACCGACGCATGGCCGAATCAGCCTGGACGGCGTGCTCGACCTCGCGCCCAGCCTCGATACCTGCGGCTGGTTCGCGCGCGACATGGGCACCTTCGCGCGAGTGGCCGACGTGCTGCTCGGTACCGATGCCACGCCGCTGCCGGCGGATCGGCCGCGGCTCTTGTGGCCCGAAGACGTCTGGCAGTTGCTCGACGAACCGGTCATCGCGGCGTTACAGCCCGCGGTGCAAAGGATCGAATCCATTTTCGGCAAAGCGATCCGCACGTCGCAAATCGCAGAGGGCGACTTCGATGCGATGTACTGGCGTTTTCGCAGACTGCAGGGCTTCGAGGCCTGGCTTGCCGACGGCCCGATCATCGAACGCCATGCGCCGCCGCTCGGCCCCGGCGTGGCCGAACGCTTTGCCTGGTCGCGCAACGTCACCGAGTCGCAGTATCAGGAGGCGCGCGATTTCGCCGCGCAGTTCAGGCATCGGCTCGCGGCCCTGCTCGGCGACGACGGCGTGCTGCTGATGCCGACGATGCCTGACATCGCGCCCTTGCGCTCCGCGCCCGAAAGCAGCCTCGAAGACTATCGAAACCGCGCTATCCGGATGTTGTGCATTGCGGGGCTCAGCGGCTTTCCACAACTGTCGCTGCCACTGGCGGAGCGGGGCGGTGCGCCGCTCGGGATTTCGCTGCTGGCACCAGCCGGGTCCGATCGATCGCTGGTCGCGATGGCCGAGCGGATCGTGGCCTGAATCGAATCCGTTGCAAATGCAGTTTTTAAGAGAAAAGAGGCTGAAACGCTTGCTGGACGTGCGCAGACAGCTATTTTTTCGATAGCATCCGAGAACGTACAAGCGCATGGGATGCGCCGCGACTGGGTGCAGTCCCGATGGACGCTGGCGACCTAACCGCTACCATGCTGCGCGGCAAGCTCGGCGCATGTGCCGAGCAGTCAGCAGAGATTTGTTTCCGATGCCTTCTTCCGATTCTTCCGATTCTTTCGCCTCTCAGCTCACGCCCGTCGCGAGCACTAGCGACGATCCCGCGCTGCGCGCCGAGCTCTCCGCCGCTCCGGAAGACATCGCACCGCCGCGCGTGCCGATCGCCATCGAAGACTGGGCCACCGTCATCATCATGGCGCTGCTCGCCTGCATCACCTTCGCGAACGTGCTGGTGCGTTATTTCACCGACAGCTCGTTCGCCTGGACCGAGGAGTTTTCGGTGTTTTTGATGATCGTGCTCGCGATGGTCGCGGGCTCGGCGGCGGTCGCGCGGGATCGGCACATCCGGATCGAGTTCTTTTCGGCGAGTGGTTCCGCCGCACGGCAACGCGCGCTCGCGCTCTTCGGCGCCGCCATGGTCGCGCTCTTGTTCGCGCTGATGACGGTGCTCAGCGTGCGGCTGGTGTGGGACGACTTTCGCTTCAACGAAACCTCGCCGGGCATCGGCGTGCCGCAGTGGTGGTATTCGATCTGGCTGCCGATCATTTCGCTCGCGATCACCTTGCGCGCGATCGGTTTCATGCGGCGGCGCGCACGCGACCGGGTAACGTCTTGATCGCAACGCTCCTGTTCGCGGGCTTTCTCGCGATGATGCTGGCCGGCGTGCCGATCGGCGCTGCGATGGGACTCGCGGGCGCCGCCTGCATCGCGCTCGCCAACAGCGGCGCGCAGTGGTTCGGGTTGCTCGCGGTGCCGCAAAATTTCTACGCGGGGCTCGGAAAATATCCTTTGCTCGCGATTCCGATGTTCGTGCTGGTCGGCTCGATCTTCGATCGCTCGGGTGTCGCGGCCCGACTCGTGAACTTCGCGGTCGCGATCGTCGGTCGCGGGCCCGGCATGTTGCCGGTGGTGGCGATCGGCGTCGCGATGTTCATGGGCGGCATTTCGGGCTCGGGCCCGGCGACCGCCGCAGCGGTGGGCGGCGTGATGATCGCGGCGATGTCGCGCGCGGGCTATCCGGCGGCGTTTTCGGCCAGCGTGATCGGCGCGGCGGCGGCGACCGACATTCTGATTCCGCCATCGATCGCGTTCATCGTTTTTTCGGTGCTGGTGCCGAGCGCTTCGGTGCCGGCGCTGTTCGCGGCCGGAATGATTCCGGGCGTTCTGGTCGGGTTGGCATTGATGGTGCCGTCGGTCTGGCTCGCACGCCGGCACGGTATGGGCGCGCTCGAAACAGGCATGGCGCGACCGCCGTTCTGGAAGAGCTTGCGCGAAGCGGTTTGGGGGCTGGTCGCGCCGGTACTAATCCTCGGCGGCATGCGGCTCGGCTGGTTCACACCGACCGAAGCCGCGGTGGTCGCGGTGTTCTATGGCCTGTTCGTCGGGATGGCGATCCACCGCACGATCAAGGTTCGCGACCTGTTCGTGATCCTGCGCGAATCGGGCGAACTGTCGGCGGTGATTCTGATCGTCGTCGCGCTCGCGGGCATCTTCGCCTACTCGCTCTCGACCCTGGGCGTGATCGACCCGGTCACACGCGCGATCGTCGGCTCGGGCCTAGGCGAGTACGGCGTGCTGATGCTGCTGGTGCTGCTGTTGATCGTGGTCGGCATGTTTCTCGACGGAGTCTCGATTTTCCTGATCTTCGTGCCGCTCTTGTGGCCGATCATGCAGCACTACCAATGGAACACGGTCTGGTTCGGCGTGCTGCTCACCTTGCTGGTGGCGCTCGGCCAGTTCACGCCGCCGCTGGCGGTGAACCTGATGGTGTCGTGCCGGATCGCGAAGGTCGGCATGGACCAGACGGTGGTCTGGGTGCGCTGGCTGGTCGCGGCGATGTTTCTGGTCATCGTCGCGGTGGCCGGATGGCCGCAACTGGCCTTGTGGCTACCGGGAAAGCTCGGGTATTGAAGGGCCGGTTTGCGCCCTGGCGTCAACTACCATCGTTTTCTTTCTTCCAAGTTCGAGGAGACGTTTCATGACCTATCGCCGATCCCTGCTTGCAGGTCTCGCCTGCGTCGCCGCCAGCACCCTCTTCACGCTGTCCGCAGCAGCGCAGGTGCCCGCCAACTACAAACCCGAATACAAGATGTCGCTCGTGGTCGGCACCGCGTTCCCCTGGGGCAAGGGGGGCGAAATCTGGGCCAACCTGGTCAAGGAACGCACGAGCGGTCGCATCAACATCAAGCTCTACCCCGGCGTGTCGCTGATTCAAGGCGACCAGACGCGCGAGTTCAGCGCGCTGCGCCAGGGCGTGATCGACATGGCCGTGGGCTCGACGATCAACTGGTCGCCGCAGGTCAAGCAGCTCAATTTGTTTTCGCTGCCGTTCCTGATGCCTGACTACGCCGCGATCGACGCCTTGACGCAAGGCCCGGTCGGCAAGGAAATCTTCGCGACGCTCGACAAGGCCGGAGTGGTGCCGCTCGCCTGGGGCGAAAACGGCTACCGCGAATTGACCAATTCCAAACGTGAAGTGCGCACGCCCGCCGACTATGAAGGGCCTGAAGATTCGCGTCGTCGGCTCGCCGCTGTTCCTGGACACCTTCACCGCGCTCGGCGCCAACCCGACGCAGATGAGCTGGGCCGACGCGCAACCCGCATTCGCGAGCGGCGCCGTGGACGGCCAGGAAAATCCGATGTCGATTTTCACCGCCGCCAAGTTGCAGAACGTCGGCCAGAAGTACGTGACGATGTGGGGCTATGTGGCCGACCCGCTTGTGTTCGTCGTCAACAAGGATGTCTGGGCGTCGTGGACACCCGAAGACCAGAAGATCGTGCGCCAAGCCGCGCTCGACGCGGGTAAGCAGGAGATAGTGATCGCTCGCAAGGGCCTGGCCGAGCCCGGCCAGCCGCTACTCAAGCAGATCGCCGCGCTGGGCGTGACCGTCACGCAACCGACCCAGCCCGAGCGCGAAGCTTTCGTGAAGGCGACGCGGCCGGTCTATGCCAAATGGAAGTCGCAAGTCGGCAACGACCTCGTGACGCAAGCCGAGAAGGCGATCGCCGCGCGAAAAAATTAAGGTGCTTCGGCGGGCCGCGATAAGCGCCCGCCGATCGCGATGCCGATCTTTATCCGGTGGTGAGCGCGCTCCGCGCAGCACCCGCGTTTTCAAGCAAAAAAGGGCTGAAACGCCCGCTGTACGTGCGCAGTCAGCTATTTTTTTGATAGCAAATCGGCGCTCATCGGAGCATGTCGCGCAGCATCATCGCCACCGCGATCGTCATCACCAGCACCGCGCCCCAGCCGAAAAAGCGGGTCTTGCGGCGCACCGGCAGCGGGCCCATGACGTCGGCTTTGCCCGACAGCATCATCATCGCGACCATGATCGGCACAGCGACCACGCCGTTGATGACCGCACTCCAGTAGAGCGCTTTCATCGGATCGATCGGCGTGAAATCGAGCGCGGTGCCGACAATGGTCGCAATGCCGATGATCGCGTAGAAGCCTTTCGCCTCGCGCCTATGCCGTTCGAGCCCTTCGGGCCAGGCGAAGGCTTCGGCCACCGCTTAGGCCGCCGATGACGCAAGCACCGGCACCTCGCGTCACCCATCGTCGCAATGTCGGCCGCGATGGTGATCGTGTTGGCCACGAGCAGCAGCGGGGCGATCGTCAACACGACAGCTTTCGGCGTATGCAGGCGCAATTTGGCCGTGATGCCACGCCCCGACTGGCGCCCGATCCGCGCGCTCACGAGCTGGATCGCGATCATGAACGGAAGCGTGAGGAACACGGTCCACAGCACGCCGGTGCCGAACTGCGCGCCCGCCTGCGTGTAGGTGGAAATGCCCGATGGATCGTCGTCGGCTGCGCCCGTCACCACGCCCGGGCCGACACGGCGCAGGAACGAACGAATACGCAGAAGCTTTGGCCCATTTCGCCCGCCGACTTTTTGCATGGGCGCGATGCTAACGAGCCGCCGCAGCAGGCATGCGAACCGTCGGTAAAGATCGGCCGAGAGAGCTGCGCGAACCGATCCCGATCGCGCACCCGGCCGAAAAAAAAGCCCCGCGATGCAGGGCTTTTCTCCGAAGCTGCGGGCCGAGCCCTCAGTGCTGCAGGATCTTGTTCAGAAAATCCTGTGTGCGCGGTTGCCTGTTCTCGGGGTGCGCGAAGAACTCGTCTTTCGAGCAGTCTTCGAGGATCTTGCCGCCGACGTCGATGAAAATCACGCGGCTCGCGACCTTGCGCGCAAAGCCCATCTCGTGGGTGACGACCATCATCGTCATGCCTTCCTTCGCGAGTAGCACCATCACGTCGAGCACTTCGCCGACCATCTCGGGGTCGAGCGCCGACGTGGGCTCGTCGAACAGCATCACGATCGGGTCCATGCTCAAGGCCCGGGCGATCGCGACACGCTGCTGCTGGCCGCCCGAAAGCTGGCCGGGGAACTTGTCCTTGTGCGCCATGAGGCCCACGCGGTCGAGCATTTTCAGGCCGCGCGTTTTGGCCTCGTCGGTGCTCCGGCCAAGCACCTTGATTTGCGCGATCGTGAGGTTTTCGGTCACCGACAAATGCGGAAACAGCTCGAAATGCTGAAACACCATGCCGACTTTGGAGCGCAACTTGGGCAGGTTGGTCTTCGGGTCGTGCAGCGCGATGCCGTTGACCATGATCTCGCCCTTTTGAAACGGCTCGAGCGCATTGACGGTCTTGATCAGGGTCGATTTGCCCGAACCCGACGGCCCGCACACCACCACCACGTCGCCCTTCGCGATGCTCACCGAGCATTGGTCGAGCACCTGCACCGGGCCATACCATTTGGAGACGGCTTTCATTTCGATCATGTTTTCGGCCATGGATTTCCTTCTCGAGACGAATCGGTTGGAGGCAAAGTTTCTAGCGGATGATCGCGATTTTCTTCTGCAACTGCTTGACCAGCCACGAGAGCGAATAGCAAATCACGAAATAAAGCACCGCTGCGAGGATGTAAGCCTCGCGCGGCGCACTCAAGTTAGCGCCCGCAGTCGTAAAGCCGTGCAGCAGATCGTGCGCCGTGATGATGTAGACCAGCGACGTATCCTGAAACAGGATGATGGTTTGCGTGAGCAGAATCGGCAGCATGTTCCTGAACGCTTGCGGCAGGATCACGAGCTTCATGTTCTGGCCGTAGGTCATGCCGACCGCCTGACCGGCATACACCTGACCGCGCGAGATCGACTGGATGCCCGCGCGCATGATCTCGCTGAAATAGGCCGCTTCGAACGCGACGAAGGTGATGACGGCCGACAACTCCGCGCCGATCGGACGGCCGATCAGCCGGGGCACCAGCAGAAAGAACCACAACAACACCATCAACAGCGGAATCGAACGCATGCCGTTGACATAGATGGTGGCAGGCACTTCGAGCAACTTGATGCCCGAAAGCCGCATCAGCGCGAGAACGGTTCCAAACACGATGCCGCCGATGGTGGACACCGCTGTCAATGTGATGCTGAACCACAAACCGCCGAGGATGTAGTTCTGGAAAACACCCCAGGTAAAGATCGAAAAATCGAGCGAAGCCATTCAATGACCCCCGCCCGTGGAGGCCACGAAGCCGGGCACCCGCACCCGCTTTTCGATGAACGCCATGATCCGGTTCACCGCGAAAGCCGAGATGACATAGAGCACGGTGACAGCGAGGTAGATCTCGATGCCGCGCGATGTTTCTTCGCCGGCCTGCTGCGCGAAAAAGGTCAATTCGGGAATCGATACCGCGAACGCGACCGACGAGTTCTTGAAGATGTTCATGCTCTCGCTCGTGAGCGGCGGCATGATGATTCGAAACGCCATCGGCAGCAGCAGATAACGATAGCTTTGCGCGGTGGTGAACCCGACCGCGGAAGCCGCATAGCGCTGGCCGCGCGGCAATGCCTGAATGCCGGCACGCACCTGTTCGGCGATTCGCGCCGAGGTGAAAAATCCGAGCGCGAAAACTACCAGCACGAGTTTCGGCGTGTGGGCGAACAACGGAATCAGAACCGGCATCACGTGATACCAGAGAAAAATCTGAACCAGCAGCGGAATGTTGCGAAAGAGCTCGACCCACGCATTGCCTATTCGCACCAGCCACGGACTGTTCGGCAAGGTTCGCATCGTGCCGATCAGCGAGCCGACGATGAGCGCCACCAGAAGCGAGAGCAACGCCACCTTGGTCGTCTCGCCCCAGGCATGCAGCAGCCAGTCGAGATAGGTCTGGGTATCGGCGCCGCCGAAGCAACCCGGCACCGGCTCGCGGTCGATCGTGTCGAGGCAGAAGATTTCCGGTTCGAGGGCCATGGGGTTGTTTGCTCCGGATGAAAGTTGGCAAGCTCACGCAAGAACGCCTCCCGAAATCGACGGGAGGCGTTGTGGCGGGCTCTTAGCTCTTGTAGTCTTCAGCCGGCTTGTCGTTGGGGTTCTTGAACAGATCCTTCAACGTGGCGCCCATCGGCAGGTTCACGCTGACGTTCTTCGGCGGTATCGGCTCCATGAACCATTTGTCGTAGAGCTTGACGAGCGATCCGTCGGCCATCATGGCCTTGATCTTGTCGTCCACGGCTTTCTTGAAGGCCGGGTCGTCCTTGCGGATCATGATCGAGATCGGCTCGACGCTGAGCGGCTCGCCGACGATTTTGTAGTTCTTCGGATCCCGGGAGCCGGCGATCAGTCCGGCCAGGATGTTGTTGTCCATGACGAACGCATCGGCGCGGCCCGATTCGAGCAGCAGGAAGCTGTCGGCATGGTCCTTGCCGTAGACCTCGTTGAACTTGACGTCCTTGGAGCGCTCGTTGCGGCGCAGCAGCGCAACCGACGTGGTGCCGGTGGTGGTCGCAACGTTCTTGCCGTCGAGTTGCGCGACCGAAGTGATCTTGGAATCGGCCTTGACGGCCATCTGGACTTCGGTCACGAAGGTGGTGTCGGCAAAGCTCACGTCCTTTTGACGTGTCTTGTTGTTGGTGGTCGAACCGCATTCGATATCGACTGTGCCGTTTTGCACCAGCGGAATCCGGTTGGCGGACGTGACCGGCGTGTATTCGATCGTGGCAGCGGGCGCAACCGCCTTCAGGATTTGCTCGCACAGCTCGACGTGATAGCCGACGTATTTGCCGCCGCCGAGCGTGTAAGACAAAGGTGCTGACGATTCGCGCACACCCATGGTGGCTTTGCCCGACGACTTGAGCTTTGCCAGTGTGTCGCCCGCCTGCGCGAAAGCGCCGCCGGTGACGAAAGCCAATGTGGCCAGAACGACGATTTGTTTTTTCATCTGAAAATTCCTCGTAACAATGAAAAGTGAAAAGGATTGTGCCCGCGTGGAGATGCCACTGGAGAGGCCACCGGAGAAGCCAGCGGAGTCGCAAACGAGCCCCGCGATGGAGACCGCCGCGCGAGAACGCGTAGCACGAGTTTGGTGCAAATCGGCCAGCGTGCCTATAGAGTATTCCTGAGGTAGCACGCTTCGTGCCGGAAACGGCAAGTCGCCGATTGCGCCCGTCGGCTTTTGCCTCGCTGCGCCGCTCAGTTTCAAGCAAAAAGTGCCTGAAAGCTAATCGCATCATGCGCAGACAGCTATATTAAAGATAGCATCGAGAATGCCGAGCAAGCGCCGATTGAAAGCGCCAAGTCACCGTCTGCGCGGCTTGCGCATCGGTATTTGTCGATCAGAGCACAGGCTGGGCTTCGACCTTCTGCATCGCCCACATCTGCGCGTAACGCTCGCCTTGCGCGCGCAATTGCGCATGCGTGCCGCGCTCGACGATCTCGCCGGCTTCGAGCACCAGGATCTCGTGCGCGTCGACCACGGTGGACAGCCGATGCGCGATCACGAGCGTGGTGCGGTTGCGCGCTGCGCTTTGCAGCTCGCGCTGAATCGCGCGCTCGTTGGTCGAATCGAGCGCCGACGTGGCTTCGTCGAAGACGAGGATCGGCGGGTTCTTGAGCAAGGTGCGCGCGATCGCGACCCGCTGCTTCTCGCCGCCCGAGAGCTTCAAGCCGCGCTCGCCGACCGGCGTGTCGTAACCCTTCGGCGTGGCGGCGATGAAGTCGTGAATCCGCGCAGCCTTCGCAGCCGTTTCGATGTCGTCGCGCGAAGCGCCAGGCCGGCCGTAGCCGATGTTGTATTCGATGCTGTCGTTGAACAGCACCGTGTCTTGCGGCACCGTGCCGATCGCCTGGCGCAGGCTGGCCTGAGTGACATCGCGAATGTCCTGCCCGCCAATCGTGATGCGGCCCTGTTGCACGTCGTAGAAGCGGTACATCAACCGGGCGAGGGTCGACTTGCCCGAACCCGAAGGGCCGACCACCGCCACGGTCTTGCCGGCCGGAATCTCGAAACTCACATGCTTCAAGATCGGCCGCGAGGGCTCGTAGGCGAAGCTCACATCCTCGAAGCGAACGCTCGGGTCACTGACATCGAGCGGAGTTGCACCGGGCGCATCGCGGATCTCGCGGTCTTTCTCCATCAGCACGAACATCTTGTCGAGGTCGGTCAAGCTCTGCTTGATCTCGCGGTAGATCACGCCGAGAAAATTGAGCGGAATGTAGAGCTGGATCATGAAAGCATTCACCATGACCAGGTCGCCGAGGGTCATGCGCCCTTCGACCACGCCCGCGGTGGCGCGCCACAGCATCAGCACCAGCGAGCATGCGATCAACAACTGCTGGCCGGTGTTGAGCAAGCTCAAGGTGCGCTGGCTTTTGATCGCGGCCTTGCGGTAGCGATCGAGGCTCGCGTCGTAACGCTCGGCTTCGAAGTTCTCGTTGTTGAAATACTTGACGGTTTCGTAGTTCAAAAGCGAATCGACCGCGCGGCTTTGAGCCACCGAATCGAGCTCGTTCATCTGCCTGCGGAACTGGGTGCGCCATTCGGTGACGCTCACGGTGAAGGTGATGTAGACGACAAGCGCCGCGCCGGTGATCCAGACGAACAATGCGTCGAACTTCACGCCCAGAATGCTCAGCACCAGCACCAGCTCGATGATCGTCGGCACGATCGAGTAGAGCGACATCGAAATGAGCGAATGCACGCCGCGCGTGCCGCGCTCGATATCGCGCGTCATGCCGCCGGTCTGGCGCTCGAGGTGAAAGCGCAGCGACAGCGCATGCAGATGCCGGAACACTTCGAGCGAAATCGTGCGTGCCGCGCCTTCAGTCGCCTTGGCGAACACCAGCTCGCGCAATTCGCCGAAGAGCGAGGTCGAAAAGCGCAGCAATCCATAGGCGACGAGCAACGCGATCGGCACGACGAGCAGTGCTTGCGTGATATCGGGCGGACCGGCCTTCGGCGTCATCGCATCGACCAGGTGCTTGAGCAGCACCGGCACGCCGACGTTGGCGACCTTGGCGCCGATCATGAACAGCAACGCCGCGCCGACCCGCCACTTGTATTGCCACAGGTAGGGAAAGAGGCGGCGCAAAGTTGCCCAGTCGGAGCGATTGCCACGCTCCGGCGCATTCGCGCCGCTGGCGCTGGTTGCGAGAGATGAGGGAGGAGGAAGAGCTTCGCCGCTGCGGCGCATCGGGGACAATCAGAAAAGTTGACGCTTCCAGATTGTGCCGATGTCCTCCAAATCCAGCCCCGCTACGGCCATTGCCACATTGAAGAGCCTGCCCGCCGATATGGAGCTGGTACTCAAGGTGATTCCGATGCCGGCCGACACCAACGCCAACGGCGACATCTTCGGCGGCTGGGTCATGGCGCAGGTCGACCTGGCCGGCTCGGTGATTCCCGCGCGTCACACCAAAGGGCGGATGGCGACGGTGGCCGTCAACGAATTCGTCTTCAAGCAGCCGGTGCGGCTCGGCGACATCCTGTCGTTCTATTCGTCATTGACGCGGGTGGGGCGCACGTCGGTCACGGTGAAGGTCGAAGTGTTCTCCGAACGCATCCGCGCGCAGGGCGAATGGGTCAAAGTGACGGAAGCGACGCTGACCTATGTCGCGATCGACGACAACGGCAGGCCGAGGGCGATCGAGGCGGATTGAATTCGGGCAGCCGAACGCGAAGGTCGCGAAAACTCGCGAAGGACGCGAAAGGAATTCAAAAAATAAAATGAATTCTTTCGCGCCCTTTGTGAAACCTTCGCGTCCTTCGCGTCCTTCGCGTTCGGAGGTCCGCTCCCGTATTCCTCAGACCTTCGAAAAGTCTGGCTTTCGCTTTTCCATGAACGCGCTGAACGCCTCTTTGGCGGCGGGCGCGCGCATCATGCGGCCGAAGCTTTTTGCTTCGACTTCGATCCGTTCGTCGATCGCGTCGTGCTGGCCGAGTTTGAGAAGGCGCTTCGATTCGACCAGCGCCGACAGCGGTTTGGCGGCGAGCTTGCGGGCTTGCGCTTGCGCGTAGGCGTTGGCCTCGGTCGGCGGCACGATGCGATTGACGAGGCCGACCTCGAGCGCTGCTTCGGCCATGAAGGGCTCGCCGAGCAGCAGCGCTTCGGCGGCGCGGTGGTAGCCGAAGAGCCTCGGCGCGAGCAGGCTCGACGCGGCTTCGGGCACCAAACCGAGATTCACGAACGGCATCGAGAACGCGGCGTTGTCCCCCGCATAGACCAGGTCGCAATGGAACAGCATCGTGGTGCCGATGCCCACGGCCGGGCCGCAGACCGCGGCGAGGATCGGCTTTTCGAACCGGGCCATGACGCCGATCATCCGCAACGCCGGAGAAACCCGCGTCGCCTGCCCGCCTGACTTTTCCTCGGGTGCGCTGGACGCCGCGATGAAATCGCCGATGTCGTTACCGGCGCTGAACACCGTCGGATCGCCCTGGATCAGCACCGCGTGCACCGCATCGTCGAGCGCTGCGGCTTCGAACGCGGCGGTGAGCGTGTCGTACATCGCGGCGTTCAGCGAATTCTTGCGCGCGACGCGGTTCAAGGTGAGGGTGAGGACGCCGGCCTCGGTGTGGGTGAGGATGTCGGTCATGAGCGGAGTTGCCTTCGATGGAATGAATTGGAAATGAGCGAGCAGGCGGTTAAGCGGTCAATGCTTCACGCACGAAATCGAGCCGGTCCTGGCCCCAGAACATCTCGCTGCCGACGAACATCGTCGGCGCGCCGAACACGCCGCGCGCAACCGCTTCCTGCGTGACGGCTTTGAGCCGGTCCTTGGTGTCCTGCGCGTTGGCGAGCGTCAGCGCCGCTTCGGCGTCGAAGCCCGCGCTTTGCAGAACCTGGCCGATCGTCGCGGGATCGTTCATGTTCTGGCCGTCGACCCAGATCGCATCGAACATGGCGCGGCAGAAAGCATCGAAGCGGTCGGCGTGCGTCGTCTGCAGGCCCGTCGCGCCACGCATCAAAAGCAGCGTGTTGATCGGGAAATGCGGGTTGAGCGCGAACGCCACGCCGTAGCGCGCGGCAAAGCGCTTTAAGTCCGCGAACATGTACGGACCCTTGGGCTTGATCTGGGCCGGCGAGTGGTTGCCCGTCGCCTGAAACACGCCGCCGAGCAGCATCGGCTTGTAGACCAATTGGGCACCCGCGTCGGACGCGATCTTCGGCAATTGCGTTGCCGCGAGATAGGCGGCAGGACTGCCGAAATCGAAATAGAACTCGACGGACTTCGACATGGTCTTTTCCTCGTTAATGCGTCAGAACTTCTCTGACCACGGCCGCAGATCGAGCTCGTGCGTCCATGCGTCGCGGGGCTGGGTGTGCAGCATCCAGTACGTGTCAGCGATGTGCTCGGGACTCACGATGCCGTCGTCGGCCTTGGTCGCATAGCGCTCGGGAAAATTGCTGCGGATGAATTCGGTGTCGATCGCCGCATCGATGATCGGATGCGCGACATGAATTCCCTTCGGCCCCAGCTCGCGCGCCATCGCTTGTGCCAGCGCGCGCAATGCCATTTTCGCGCCCGAAAACGCCGCGAAGTTGGCACTGCCGCGCAGCGATGCGGTGGCGCCCGTGAAGATGATCGTGCCGCGGTGGCCGCTCTCGGGCATGTCGCGCGCGACCATGCGCTTCGCGACCTCGCGGCCGTTCAAAAAACCCGCGAAGCAAGCCATCTCCCAGATCTTGAAATACTTGCGCGCCGTCTCGCCCAAGATACTTTCGGGCGCGTTGGCGCCGATGTTGAAGACCAGCACGTCGATTGCGCCAATTTCCGACTCGATCATTTCGACCAGCGCGATCACTTCTTCTTCCTTGCGCGCATCGCAAGCGAAGGGTCGCGCCACGCCGCCGTCTGATTCGATCTGCGCGACCAACGATTGCAGCTTGTCCAGGCTTCGCCGGGTGACGCAGGCCACATAACCTTCCCGCGCGAAGCGACGAGCGATCGCGCCGCCGGTGGCGTCGCCGGCGCCGACGATCAACGCGACTTTTTCGGCCATGGCTATTCCCTACTCCCTGAAATAAAGGAGCTGATTGCTGGTCGCCAGCAACACGCCTGCCTCGCTCCACAACTGTGCGGCCTGGTCGCAATAACCGTTGAAGAACTGCTGCCCGACCGCGCGTCCGAGCAAGAACCCGCTGCCTGCCTCGGCCAACCGCTCGGCATCGGCATGGAAATATGTCGTCATCGAAACGGTACCGATCGGTACTTGCTTCGCCCGGCGCAACATCACGCGTGGAAAGAAAAGATCCGTCAGCGCCGCAAGCGAAACAAAGTCGAGTGGTCGCCCGTCGCCATCGCGCATCCAGAGCATCGACTCACTGGGCGACACGCGGCCGTCCCAGACGGAAGGCATTTCGCCGCTGATCGAGCGCATCTCGTACCGCTCGAGCCATGCCAAAGGAACCCGCCGCGTATCGACGCTGTCCAACTGGTCGGGCTTGGGCACGTCGGGCATCGGCAAATCGCTTTCGCCCCAGGTTTCGCGTCGGGTTGCCGTCACCACCGTCGCCGTGGTTGTGACCCCATGCGCGCCGTCAGCGCCGGGTTGCGATATGTCGACCGTCCAGTGCTGGGTCGATCGATTGGTGCGCACCGGCGTCGCCTGCACATCAAAAGCGCCCTCAGCGACCGCCGCGGCGAAGTTGACCGTCATCGCGACCGGCACGCCGAGCAATGCGGGGTGCTGAAGCACGGCCTGCAGCATCACCGCAGCGGTGACGCCGCCGAAAGGTCCGACCATGTTCCGGTAAGCCGGCGTCGTTCGGCCGATCGATTTGCCGGGTTGGCCGTCCAGAAATTGCAGCGCGATCGCGGCGTCGAAAGGGTGAGCTGTCATAGCGCGAGTTTGCATCGTGCGCCGGTGATCGGCGCGTCATGAAGGTGACGAAAGGGCCAGCCAACCCGGCGATTCAGGTCGTGCACGGTATCTGTTTTTTTGAATAGAAAAGCCCTGGAGCGCAAACCCCGCGTGCGCAGACAGCTATCTAAACAATAGCAATGATGATCCACCTCGCACATATGCGCAGCCAAGGAACTCATTCCTAGACGCGCTCGAAAATCCCCGCGGCGCCTTGCCCCATGCCGACACACATCGTCACCATGCCGTATTTGAGCTTGTCGCGCCGCAGCGCATGCACCACCGTCGCAGCGCGGATCGCGCCGGTCGCGCCGGGCGGATGGCCGAGCGCGATCGCGCCGCCCATCGGGTTGACCTTGGCCGGGTCGAGGCCGAGCGTGTCGATCACGGCGAGCGATTGCGCGGCGAAGGCTTCGTTGAGTTCGATCCAGTCCATGTTGTCGAGCTTGAGGCCCGCCGACCGTAGCGCAGCGGGAATTGCTTCGATCGGGCCGATGCCCATGATCTCGGGCGGCACGCCTTTGCTCGCGAAGCTCACGAAGCGCGCCAGCGGTGTCAGGTCGAAACGCTGGCAGGCGGCTTCGCTCGCGAGGATCAATGCGCCTGCGCCATCCGAGGTTTGCGAGCTGTTGCCTGCCGTGACGCTGCCGCGCGCAGCGAACACCGTGCGCAGTTTGGCCAGGCCTTCGAGCGAGGTGTCGGGGCGCGGGCCCTCGTCGAGCGCGACGGTTCGCGTGGTCGCAATCGATTCGCCGTTCGAGTCTTCGATCGATCGGTTGTGTTCCAGGTCGGGCGAGCGCTCGACGACTTCGATCGGCGTGATTTCATCGGCGAACAGGCCGGCCTTTTGCGCCGCGAGCGCGCGCTGATGCGACTGCAGCGCAAACGCATCCTGCGCCTCGCGGCTGACCTTGTACTGGCGCGCGACTTTCTCGGCCGTGAGCCCCATGCCGTAGACGATGCCGACATCGCCATCGCGCTCGAAGATCGATGCCGACAGCGATGGTGAATTGCCCATCATCGGCACCATGCTCATGCTCTCGACGCCGGCCGCGATCATGACGTCTGCTTCGCCGACACGAATCCTGTCGGCCGCCATCTGGACCGCCGACAGGCCCGACGCGCAAAAGCGGTTCACAGTCACGCCGCCGACACTGGTCGGCAAGCCCGCGAGCACCGCGCCGATGCGCGCCACGTTGAGCCCTTGCTGCGCCTCGGGAATCGCGCAGCCGCAGACGATGTCTTCGATGGCTTGCGGATCGAGCCGCGGCACTTGCGCGAGCGCTGCTCTCAGAATCGTTGCGAGCAGGTCGTCGGGCCGGTAATGGCGGAAGAATCCGCGATGCGAGCGGCCGATAGGCGTGCGGGTCGCGGCGACGATGTAGGCGTCTTGAAGTTGCTTCATGGTGTGCTTCCTAGTTCCGCAGTGGCTTGCCGGTCGAGAGCATGCCCATGATGCGTTCCTGCGTTTTGGGGTGAACCACCAGTTCGCAGAAGGCCTTGCGCTCGAGCGCCATCAGGTATTCCTCGGTCACGAGCGCGCCGGCGTCGATGTCGCCGCCGGTCACGATGTCGGCAATCCGGCTCGCGATATAAAAGTCGTGCGCGCTGATGAAGCCGCCATCGCGGATGTTGACGAGCTGGCCTTTGATCGTCGCCGCGCCGCCGCGGCCCGCGACGCGGAAGGGGCGGCGCATCGGCGGTCGCCAGTTGGCATCGCGCATCGCCTGCACCTGCTCGATCGCGACATGCAGCAATTCGTCCTTGTGCGCGACGATCACGTCGCCGTCGATCAGATAGCCGAGCTTTTTCGAGTCGAGCGCGCCAGTGCCGACTTTGGCCATCGCAGCCGCGGTGAAGCCTTCGGTGAGAAAGGGCAAGAGGTCGGTGCCGGTCGAGCAGCTCGCGTTCTCGGCCGCGCGGCGCGCGATGTAGGTCAAGCCGCCTGCCCCCGGCACCAAACCGATGCCGACTTCGACCAACCCGAAGTAGCTTTCCATCGCCGCGACCCGGCGCGCCGAATACACCGCGAGCTCGCAACCACCGCCGAGCGCGAGGCCGCGCACGGCGGACACGACCGGTACGCTCGCATAGCGAATTCTGAGCATCACCTTTTGCAGCTCTTGCTCGGCGCCGTCGATCGCGCCGATGCCCGCAACCACGAAAGCCGGCAGCATCGCCTGCAGGTCGGCGCCGACCGAGAACTTGTCATCGGGCGACCAGATCACGAGGCCGTCGTATTCGGCCTCTGCCAGGTCGACCGCGGCACCGAGTGCTTCGGCCACGTCGGGGCTGATCGCGTTCATCTTCGAGTGGATGCTCGCGATCAGGGTTTGGCCATCGAGCGTCCAGACGCGTACATCGCCCTCGTCGCTGATCGAGGTGCCTGCGTCTTGCGCGCGCTGGGCTTGACTGCCCTGCACGCTTTCAGGAAACAACTGGCGCGCATGCACCGGCAAGCGTCGCGGCGGAACGAATCGGCCTTGCGATGGACTCCACGAGCCCTCGGCCGTATGCACGCCACCGGCTGCGGGCACCGGGCCTTCCAGAACCCACTGCGGCAGCGGCGCATCGCTCAGCGCTTCGCCGGATTCGATGTCTTCGGCAATCCATTGCGCGACTTGTGTCCAGCCCGCTTCTTGCCACAACTCGAACGGGCCCTGCTGCATGCCGAAGCCCCAGCGCATCGCGAAGTCGATATCGCGCGCGGTGTCGGCAATGTCGGCCAGATGCACGGCGGCGTAATGAAAGCCGTCGCGCAAAATCGCCCACAGAAACTTGCCCGCCGCGCCTTCGCTGTCGCGCAGCAACTTCAAGCGCTGGGCCGCTGGCTTCTTGAGCATGCGCGCATAGACCTCGTCGGCTTTCGCACCAGCCGGAACGTAATTGCCCGTCTCCAGATCGAACCGCAGGATCTCGCGCCCGACCTTCTTGTAAAACCCGGCGCCGGACTTCTGACCCAGGTACTTCTGTTCGAGCAGCGCTGCGAGCACGGGCGGCGTCGCGAAGCTCGCATAGAACGGATCGGACTCGGCATCGAGCTTGTCTTGCAAGGTGGTGATGACATGCGCCATCGTGTCGAGCCCGACCACGTCGGCAGTGCGGAAGGTGCCCGAACTCGCGCGGCCGAGCTTCTTGCCGGTCAAGTCGTCGACCACGTCTTGTGTGAGGCCGAACTTGTCGGCTTCTTTCATCGTCGCGAGCAAGCCCGCGATGCCGATCCGGTTCGCGATGAAGTTGGGCGTGTCTTTGGCGCGCACGACGCTCTTGCCGAGCATGCGCGTGACGAAAGTTTCGAGGTCGTCCTGCGCCTGCGCGTCGGTCGCGGGTGTTGCGATCAGCTCGACCAGCTGCATATAGCGCGGCGGGTTGAAAAAATGGATGCCGCAAAACCGGGGTTTCAGCGCATCGGGCAATGGTGCGCCGAGTTCAGTGATCGACAGACCCGAGGTATTGGTCGCGAGGATCGCGCGCGGCGCCATATGCGGCGCGATCTTTTTGTACAGATCGTGCTTCCAGTCCATGCGCTCGGCAATCGCTTCGATCACGAGATCGCACTCGCCGAGTAGCGCGAGGTCGTCCTCGTAATTGGCCTCGTCGATCAATGCGGCATCGCCCGAGTCGCCGAGCGGCGCGGGTTTCAACTTCTTGAGGCCGTCGATGGCCTTCGCGACGATCGCATTTTTCGGCCCTTCCTTCGCGGCGAGATCGAACAGCACGACCGGCACGCGGACATTGACCAGATGCGCGGCAATCTGCGCGCCCATCACGCCGGCGCCGAGCACGGCGACCTTCTTCACTTGAAATCGGGACATGGGTTTCGCTTCTTCAGTGTCGGCGCACAGCGGCCGGTTGCTCTGTCATTGCACGCGACTCCAGGTCTGCGTGCGCCAGAAAGGCCCCAGGTAGCCGCGCACTTCGAGCTTCTTGCCGCCGTCGATCGGGGTGTAGCTCGCGCGGTATTCCTTGCCGTTCTCGGGGTCGAGAATCTTGCCGCCCTCCCACACTTCCTTGCCTTCGGCTTTCGCGCCGCCGCGGATGATCTCCATGCCGACGATCGGTTTGTCTTTGCGGTCACCCAGGCACTCGTCGCAGACTTTTCCCGCCGGGGCGCCCTTTCGGAGAACCTTCTCGACCCGGCCGCTCAGCGCACCGGCGTTTTCAGCGATGCGAATCAGCGATTTCGGCTCTGACGTTTTTTCATCGACCGATTGCCAGGTTCCGACGGGCGTCATCTGCGCCAGCGCAGAAGTAGCAGTCACTATAAAAAATATAGCTGTCAGCGCACGTCGCATGGGTGTCTCCGATTGTTTTTGCTTGAAACTCTTTGATCAGGCCAGCGCCGCGTCTGTGTCCATCAATGCACGACTGCCAGACCGCGCCGTGCGCATCAAGGTCGCCGTTTCGGGGAACAGTTTGGCGAAATAAAAGCGCGCCGTCTGCAGTTTGCCCTGGTAGAACGGATCGTTGTTGCCGTTCGCGATTTCGCGCAAAGCCACGGCCGCCATTCGTGCAAAGAGGTAGCCGAAGACGAAGTGCCCGGCCACCCGCAGGTAGTCGACCGCCGCAGAGCCGACTTCATCGGGATTCTGGAAACCCTTGAATCCGATCTCGGTCGTGAATTTGGTCAGTTGCTCGCCGAGTTGCGCGACCGGCGTGATGAACTCGCTCATCTTCTCGTCGACGCCTTCTTCCTCGACCAATTGCGCCACGAGCCGGCCGAACTTCTTGAGCGAGGCGCCGTTGTTGCCGAGCACCTTGCGGCCGAGCAGATCGAGCGACTGGATCGTGTTCGTGCCCTCGTAGATCATGTTGATGCGGTTGTCGCGCGCGAACTGCTCCATGCCCCACTCGCGGATGTAGCCGTGGCCGCCGAAAACCTGCAGGCAGGCATTGGTCGCGATGTGGCCGTTGTCGGTGATGAAGGCCTTGACGATCGGCGTCAGCAAGGCGACCAGCTCGCCCGAGTCTTTCCGCACTTTTTCGTCGGGGTGGTGATGCTCCTTGTCGAGCAGCAAGGTGCAGAACATCTGCAATGCGCGCCCGCCTTCGGCGTAGGCTTTGGCCGTGAGCAACATCTTGCGCACGTCGGGGTGCACGATGATCGGATCGGCCGGCTGGTCCTTGGCTTTTACGCCCGAGAGCGAGCGCATCTGAATCCGGTCTTTGGCATAGGCCAAAGCGTTCTGGTAGGCCACTTCGGTGAGGCCCAGTGACTGGTTGCCTACACCGAGCCGCGCCGCATTCATCATGACGAACATCGCCGCCAAGCCCTTGTTCGGTTGACCCACGAGCGAGCCGACCGCGCCGTCGAGCACGATTTGCGCGGTGGCGTTGCCGTGGATGCCCATCTTCTCTTCGAGCCCGCCGCAGAAAATCGAGTTGCGCTCGCCGAGGCTGCCGTCATCTTTCACATGGTATTTGGGCACCGCGAAAAGACTGATGCCTTTGCTACCTTGCGGTGCGTCGGGCAAACGCCCGAGCACCAGATGGATGATGTTTTCGGCCATGTCGTGCTCGCCGGCCGAAATGAATATCTTGTTGCCGGTGAGCTTGTAGCTGCCGTCGGCTTGCGGCTCGGCCTTGGTGCGCAGCATGCCAAGGTCGGTGCCGCAATGCGCTTCGGTCAGGCACATGGTGCCGGTCCATTCGCCGCTCGTGAGCTTGTGCAGGTAGAGCTTTTTCTGCTCATCGGTGCCATGCGCGACCAGGGCCTCGTATGCGCCATGCGAGAGGCCCGGATACATCGTCCAGGCCTGGTTCGCGCTGTTGAGCATTTCGTATATGCACTGGTTGGCGACATAAGGCAGGCCCTGGCCGCCGAATTCGGGCGCGCACGACAGCGCCGCCCAACCGCCTTCGACGTACTGCGCGTAGGCGTTCTTGAAGCCGTCGGGTGTCGTCACTTCATGGGTGGTCTTGTCGAGCGTGCAGCCTTGGGCATCGCCTTTCTGGTTCAGCGGGAACACCACTTCCGATGCGAATTTGCCGCCTTCTTCGAGCACCGCATTCAAAGTGTCTGCATCGAATTCGGCATGCGCCGGCATGGCCTTGAATTCGTCGCCGACCTTGAGCAGTTCGTGCAACACGAATTGCATGTCGCGCAGCGGTGGGTTGTAAGAAGGCATGGCTTAAGAACTCCGGAAATAGATTGAAAAGATCGGGTGATGAACCTGGCAATGAGTCGGATCGTGCGAACGGCTAGCGCGGCGGGGCAGCTCGGCGAGGATGCGAGCGAAGCGCTTCATCCGGCGCTTCGACCCCTGCCGTTGCTTCGCCGCGTCGCGCATCCATCGATGCGTCGAGGTCTGCATTGCGCGTCAGGATGTGTTCGAAACCGGTCTGCGCGCGACCCAGCGCGCCGGGCAGGCGCAAGAATCGCGCTTCGTAATGCAGCGCCAGAATCAGCGCGTGAATCTCGAACGCGATTTGCGACGCGTCGGCATCGGCCCGCAACTGGCCGCATTCCGTCGCCTGAACGACCGCGCGGTGAATGGCAGCGAGCCAGATGCCGACCGATTCCGCAAGCGCATCGCGCACCGGACCGGGCCGATCGTCGAACTCGACAGCGCCGCTGATGTAGATGCAGCCCGAATCGATCTCGGCCGAACTGCGTCGCATCCAGTTGGCGAACATCGCGCGCAGGCGGGCCAGTCCGCGCGCTTCTTTCAATGCCGGAAAAAACACTTCCTGCTCGAAGCGCGCGTGGTATTCGCGCACGACCGAAATCTGAAGCTCTTCGCGTGAGCCGAAGTGGGCGAAGACGCCGGACTTGCTCATCTGCGTGACCTCGGCCAGTGCGCCGATCGACAGCCCTTCGAGCCCGATCTGCGCTGCGAGGCTCAGCGCCGCATCGATGATGGCGGCCTTGGTTTGCTGGCCCTTGGCAGGCGAGCGGAGGATTTTTGGCGCGGGGACGGCAGACATGCGATAAAACGAACGTTCGTGCTATTTTGCATCGCCATAACCGCGCTGTAATGCAAAGACCTGCCGACCTGGCGGGTCTTTGGCGCGACAAGTCTTCAGCGCGGCCCCGAGGGTTGCCGGGCCGGGCGAAACGGTTGCGGCGCGGCTTGCGATGCGGCTGGGGACGCGCGCGACGCCACGCCCAACCCAGCCCAATCCAACAGTGACCCGATCGAGCCCTTAGAGCTTGAAGCCCACCACTTGCTGCCGCTGATCGCCCAGCCCTTCGATGCCGAGCGACATCACATCGCCCTTCTTCAGAAACTTCGGCGGCTTCATGCCCATGCCGACACCCGGCGGCGTGCCGGTGGCGATCAAGTCACCGGGCATGAGCGTCATGAACTGGCTCACATAGCTCACGATTTTCGCGACGCCGAAGATCATGGTCTTGGTGTTGCCGGTTTGCGCGCGCTCGCCGTTCAAGTCGAGCCACATCGCGAGCTTTTGCGGGTTCGGCACCTCGTCGCGCGTGACCAGCCACGGACCGATCGGGCCGAAGGTGTCGCAGCCCTTGCCCTTGTCCCACGAACCGCCGCGCTCGAGTTGGTACTCGCGCTCGCTTACGTCGTTGATCGTGCAATAGCCGGCGACGAAATCGAGCGCCTGCTTTTGCGACACATAGCGCGCGCGCGTGCCGATCACGATGCCGAGCTCGACTTCCCAATCGCCCTTGACCGATCCTTTTGGCAGCATCACATCGTCGTTCGGGCCCTGAATGCAGCTGGTAGCCTTGGTAAACACGATCGGCTCGGCCGGAATCGGCATGCCGGCTTCGTTCGCATGATCGACATAGTTGAGGCCGATCGCGATGAACTTGCCGACATTCGCGACCGGACAGCCCAGGCGCGGTTTGCCCCTGACCACTGGCAGTTTGTCGGTTTTCAATTTGCGAAGCTTGGCCAGGGCGGCGTCGCCGAGTTGCTCCGGACCGAGCTCTTCAATGGTCGCGCTCAGGTCGCGCAGCTGCCCTTGTGCATCGATGAGCCCTGGCTTCTCCTTGCCCTGGTTGCCATAGCGAACGAGTTTCATCGGTCTTTCCTTGCAGGTTGTGAATGTGCGCGCATTAGACACCGGAGAGTGGGTCAACACGACGCTTCGCGCGGCGCCGCGATGCGCTCAATACGTCGCCCGGCCGCCCGAAAGATCGAAGGTCGCGCCGGTGGAGAACGCGCAGTCCTCGGTGCAAAGCCAGGCCACCATCGACGCGATTTCGGCTGGTGTGCCGAAGCGGCCCATCGGAATTTTCGACAGCATGAAGGCGATATGTTCCTCGGACATCTGCTCGAAGATCGCGGTGCGCACCGCTGCGGGCGTGACGCAGTTGACGCGCACGCCGGTGGCAGCGAGTTCCTTGCCGAGCGACTTGGTCAGCGCGATCACGCCCGCCTTGCTCGCGCTGTAGGCACTCGCGTTCGGGTTGCCTTCCTTGCCGGCGACCGATGCGATGTTCACGATTCGGGCCCATGGACGCGCCGCAAGATGCGGCGTCCATTCGCGGCAACAAAAGAACACGCCGTTCAAATTCACCTCGATCACCTGACGCCATGCATCGACCGGGTAATCCGCGACTTTCGCATTGACGCCGGTGATGCCGGCACTGTTGACCAACGCATCGACCTTCGTTTCGCGCCCGCGCTGGGTCAACGTGGTTTGGACCGCCTCTGCGACCGCCGCAGCGTCGCCCACATCCACCGCGACTGCGTGCGCGTTTTCCCCCAGTTGGCGGGCTGCAGCTTGCACGGCATCCGCATCGCGATCCCAAAGCGTGACATCGCCGCCCGAAGCCAGAAGCCGCTCCGCGATCGCAAAGCCGAGCCCTGTTGCACCGCCTGTAATGACCGCATGCCGGCCATGAAAATCGAGCTTGTTCATATCGTCATGCCTCCATCGACCGACCAGGCCTGGCCGGTCGCGAACTGCGATTCGTCGCTCGCCAGAAAAACAATGACTGGCGCAATTTCGTGCGCCTGCGCGAGCCGGCCCATCGGCTGGCGCGCGATGAAAGCCTTGCGCGCTTCGACCGGATCGGCATTGGCATTGATGCGCTCGGCCAGCGACGGTGTATCGACCGTGCCGGGACACACCGCGTTGCAGCGGATGCCCTGGGTCACATAGTCGGCGGCAACGCTCTTGGTGAGCCCGAGCACCGCGGCTTTGGTCGCCCCATAAACGCAGCGGTTGGGCAGGCCCTTGATGCTCGAACACACGCTGGCCATGTTGATGATGCTGCCGCCGCCGGCCTTCAGCATGCCCGGCAACACCGCCTGAATCGCCCACAGCTGGGCGCGCAAATTCAGATGAAACGCAAACTCGAGTTGCTCGTCGGTCGCTTCCAGGATGGTGCCGCCGTGAACCACGCCCGCGCAATTGAAAAGCACGTCGATCGGTGGCATCGCCTGCACCTGTGTATGAATCGCCTGTTTGTCGAGCACGTCGAGCGGCGCGGTTTCGATGCCGGGTGTGCCGGCGTAGTCATTGAGCAGGCGCGCATCGACATCGGTTGCCCACACACGCGCGCCCTCCGCGGCCATGGCGAGCACGGCGGCTCGGCCGATGCCCTGGCCGGCCGCTGTGACCAGTGCTGTTTTTCCTTCGAGTCTCAATGTTGTCTCCCGGCGCTTACGAATCCGCAGCGGCCATCGCAGTCGGGTGCTGTCCGACGTTCAGGGTATGCCCGATGGCCGTTGCCGGACGGGTTCCGTATTCTGAATTGGTCAGGCCACTTGGCCAATTCAGGACATGCCCTAAGTAATCTGAATCTTTGTCGGGATCATCTGTCGGGGTCTTCTCGGGCATCCGGGGATTTTTTTCAACGCGTTTTGCATCGTGCTTCAGCTTGCCACCACCCCCTCTCGCCATGCCGCGTTTTTGCCGACCGCCGCGGCGCAACGCCTCTATCGACAGATTGCCGATCGGCTGCGCGAGTCGATCGAATTAGGCGACTTCTCGGTCGGGCAACGTTTGCCTGCAGAACGCGATCTCGCGCAACAGCTCGGCGTGAGCCGCCCGTCGGTGCGCGAAGCCTTGATCGCGCTCGAAGTCGAAGGTTGGGTCGAAGTGCGGACCGGCTCCGGTGTCTATGTGATCGAGCGGCAGGAGCATGCCGATCTGCCGGACGCCGTGAGTGCCAGCGAATGGGGTCCGCTCGAGTTGATTCGCGCGCGCCGGGTCGTCGAAGGCGAAACCGCTGCGCTCGCCGCTACGCAAGCAAGGCGCAAGGACCACGATGCGATGGCCCGCGCGATCGACACCATGCGGGCTTTGGCCGGGCGTGGTCTGGCACCGCTCGAAGGGGACCGCGCCTTCCATGTCGCGATCGTCCGCGCGAGCGGCAACGCCGTTCTCGTCGACACGATCGAGCGCTTTTGGGAGGCGCGCAACGGCGCGCTTTTCATGCGGCTCGGCGGTTATTTCGAAACGCCGCAATCGTGGCGCGCGGCCATCGCCGAGCACGAGACGGTGCGCGATGCGATCGTGTTGCGCAATCAGGCCGAAGCGCGCGCCGCGATGCACGCGCACATGGACAAGTCGCACCGCCGCTTCAGCGCGAGTTGGCGCCGCGCCAGGGTTAGCTGAACCGTCACCCCCATTTTTTTTCACAACCGAGGAGACAAACACCATGCCAGCCAACAAACGAAACGCTATTAAAATCATAGCTGCTTGCGCAATAGCAGCGGGCGCCATGACCACTTTTGGTATAGCGAATGCGCAAACCAAGCTGAAATGGGCGCATGTGTACGAAACCTCGGAGCCATTCCACAAGAACGCGGTATGGGCCGCCGAGGAGATCAAAAAACGCACCAAAGATCGTTACGAGATCCAGGTGTTCCCGGCCTCGAGCCTCGGCAAGGAATCGGACATCAACCAGGGCTTGACGCTCGGCACGGTCGACATCATCTACACCGGCGCGAGCTTCGCGGGCCGCAGTTACCCGCCTCTGTCGGTGACCTACTTTCCGTTCATCTTTCGCGATTCCGAACATCTGCTCAAGTACGCAAAGAGCGATGTGTTCCAGGAATTGTCCAAGGGCTACAACGACAAAACCGGCAACCACATCACGGCCTTGACCTACTACGGCGCGCGTGACGTCACATCGACCGAGAAAAAACCGGTGCGCACGCCGGCCGACATGAAGGACCTGAAAATTCGGGTGCCCGACGCACCGGCCTACCTCGCTTTTCCGAAAGCGCTCGGCGCAAATCCGACGCCGATCGCTTTCGCGGAGGTTTACCTCGCATTGCAGAACGGCACGGTCGACGCGCAGGAGAATCCGCTGCCGACGATCGAAGCCAAGAAGTTCTACGAAGTGCAGAAGAACATTTCGCTCACCGGGCACATCGTGGACTCTTTGCTGACGATCGTCTCGCCGACGGTCTGGAGCAAGCTCTCGGCCGAGGACAAGAAGATCTTCGAGGAAGTCACGCAGGAAGCCGCCGAAAAGACCGGCCGCGAAATCATCGCTTCGGAAGCGCGCCTGGTCGACGAATTCAAGAAGAAGGGCAACAACGTGATCGTGGTCGACAAAAAGGCTTTCGCCGACGCGGTGCTCAAGAACACCACACCAGAAGCCCAGGGCTATCGGCAGAAGGACTATGACCGCATCGTCAATCTGAAATAGACGGGACGACACGTCCGCTTCGCCCGCTTCGTCCGCTTCGTCCGCTCCGCTCGCAGAAACCCATGCCCGAAATTTCAACATCTTCCGGTGCGCCCGTCGCCGAGCGCCAAACGCTGGACGACGAAGGCAATCTTCACATGGAGGACGAAGAGGTCGATCTGTCGGACGTGATCGCCGAGGGCTGGATTTCGCTCGCGATCTTCTGGCTGCTCGGCCTCACGGTGTTCTACCAGTTCATCACGCGCTACGTGCTCAACGATTCGGCCGCATGGACCGAGGAAGTCGCGCGCTACATGCTGATCGGCGTGGTGTTCATCGGCGTCTCGGTCGGGGTGGCGAAGAACAACCAGATTCAGGTCGACTTCTTCTACCGCCACATGCCCGCGGCGATGGGAAAGTGGTTGTCGCGCGCGGTCGACGTGCTGCGCACCGCGTTCTTCGTCGCCGCCGTCGTCATGACGGTGCAGATGATGCTGAAGATCGGCGGCAACACGCGCATGACGATCGTCGACGCGCCGATGAATATCGTCTACGGCATGTGCCTGATCGGCTTCGTCGCGATGACCTGGCGCTCGATCCAGGTTTTGATCCGGCACTGGCGACGCGGCTACAGCGTGCTGGAACGGCCGGAAACCACGCTCGCGATCGACTGAACTTTTCGCCGCCATTGCCGCTATCGACGCCATGCTCAAGATATTTTTTCTCGTCTTCATGGCCGGCGGCGTGCCGGTCGCGATCGCGATGGCCGGCGCATCGCTCGCCTACATCCTGTTCTCGGGCAGCCTGCCGCCGTTCGTCGTCATCCATCGCATGGTGGGCGGCATCGACAGTTTTCCGCTGCTCGCGGTGCCGTTTTTCATTCTGGCCGGCAACCTCATGAACAACGCGGGCATCACGACGCGCATTTTCAGTTTCGCGATGGCGCTGGTCGGCTGGCTGCGCGGCGGGCTCGGCCATGTGAACGTGCTGGCGTCGGTGATCTTCGCCGGCATGAGCGGCACGGCGATCGCCGACGCCGCGGGCCTCGGCACGATCGAGATCAAGGCGATGAAGGAGCACGGCTATCCAGTCGAATTCGCGGTCGGCGTGACAGCGGCATCGGCCACGCTCGGGCCGATCATTCCGCCGAGCTTGCCCTTCGTCATTTACGGAATGATGGCCAATGCGTCGGTCGGCGCGCTGTTTCTCGCGGGCATTCTTCCGGGTGTGCTGCTGACGCTTTTGATGATGGTCACGGTGACCTGGTACGCCTACAAGAACGGTTGGGGCGGCGACGTCAAGTTTTCGAGCACCAAATTCTTCAAGGCGATGGGCGAGCTCGCGGTGGTCATCGCCTGGCCACTCGGGCTCTGGCTGCTGGTTGTCAAACTCGGCGCACCGGCGCGCATCACGGTGTTCGGCGGTTTCGCCGCGCTCTTTTTGCTCGACCGCATCTTTCGCTTTCAGGCGCTGCTGCCGATCATGACGCCGGTGCTTTTGATCGGCGGCATGACCACCGGTCTTTTCACGCCGACCGAAGGCGCGATCGCAGCCTGCGTCTGGGCCATGTTTCTGGGCCTGGTCTGGTACCGCACCTTGACCTGGAAGATGTTCGTCAAGGTCTGCCTCGACACGGTCGAAACCACGAGCACGGTGCTCTTCATCGTCGCGGCAGCGTCGATCTTCGGCTGGATGCTCACGGCCACCGGCGTGACCACCGACATCGCGAACTGGGTGCTGGGCTTCACCGACAAGGCATGGGTGTTTCTGCTGCTCGCGAACCTGCTGATGCTGTTCGTCGGCTGCTTTCTCGAACCCACGGCCGCAATCACGATTCTGGTGCCGATCCTGCTGCCGATCGCCACGCACCTGGGCATCGACCCGGTGCATTTCGGACTCGTGATGGTGCTGAACCTCATGATCGGATTGCTGCATCCACCCATGGGCATGGTGCTGTTCGTGCTCGCGCGCATCGCGAATTTGAGCTTCGAGCGCACGACGATGGCAATCCTGCCCTGGCTGGTACCGCTGTTGCTCGCGCTCGTCGTGATCACTTATGTGCCCGCGCTGGTTCTGTGGCTGCCGAAGCTGCTGATGCATTGAAGAATCGGACGGCAACAGCCATGAATCCCTCGATGACTCCGTTTATCCGCCTGCATCCTGACGACGACGTGGTCATCGCGCGCAGCCAGTTGGTCGGCGGCGCGCAGATCGAGGATTTCACAGTGCGCGGCCTGATCCCGGCCGGCCACAAGGTTGCTGCGCATGCGATCGAAGCGGGCGCGCCGGTGCGCCGCTACAACCAGATCATCGGGTTCGCCAGCAAGCCGATCGCGCAAGGCGAGCACGTGCACACCCACAACCTCGACATGGGGCCGGACAAGGGGGCGGTCAGCGAAAAATTCGCGCGCGACTATGCCTTCGGCGCCGACGTGAAGCCCGCGCCGACGCGTCACGAAGCCAGCTTCATGGGCATCGTGCGTCCCGATGGCCGGGTCGCGACCCGCAACTACATCGGCATCCTGACCAGCGTCAATTGTTCGGCTACGGCGGCCCGCGCGATCGCCGATCACTTCTCGCGGCTCACCAATCCAGCCGCGCTGGCCGACTATCCGAATGTCGATGGCGTGGTCGCGCTCACGCATGGCACGGGCTGCGGCATGGACACCGAAGGCATGGGCATGCAGCTGCTGTCGCGCACGCTGACCGGCTACGCGACCCATGCCAACTTCGCGGCCGTTCTGGTGGTCGGCCTGGGCTGCGAAGCGAACCAGATCAACGCCTGGCTCGCGACCGGCGATCTGACCGAAGGCGAGAACTTTCAGGTCTTCAACATCCAGGACACGGGCGGCACACGCAAGACCGTCGACAAAGGCGTCGCGCTCATCGACGACATGCTGCCGCGCGCCAACGCCATCGAGCGCGTGCCGTGCAGCGCGTCGCACATCACGATTGGCCTGCAATGCGGCGGTTCGGACGGCTATTCGGGTATCAGTGCGAATCCGGCTCTCGGCCGCGCAGTCGATTTGCTGGTGGCGCACGGCGGCACCGCGATTCTTTCCGAAACGCCCGAAATCTACGGGGCCGAGCATCTGCTCACGCGACGCGCGGTGCGGCGCGACATTGGCGAAAAGCTCGTCTCGCGCATCCAGTGGTGGGAGCACTACACCGCAATCAACGAAGGCGAAATGAACAACAACCCCTCGCCCGGCAACAAGGCCGGCGGCTTGACGACCATTCTCGAAAAATCGCTCGGCGCAGTCGCCAAAGGCGGCACCAGCAACCTCGAAGCCGTTTACGAATACGCCGAGCCGGTCACCGCGCACGGCTTCGTCTACATGGACACACCGGGCTACGACCCGGTGAGCGCCACCGGCCAGGTCGCAGGTGGCGCGAACCTGATTTGTTTCACGACCGGCCGCGGCTCCGCGTACGGTTGCGCGCCCGCGCCGTCGCTCAAGCTCGCGACCAACAGCGCGCTCTACAAGCGGCAGGAAGAAGACATGGACATCAACTGCGGCGAAATCGTCGACGGCAGCGCCTCGATCGACGAGATGGGTCAGCGCATCTTCGAGCAGGTGCTGGCGACCGCGTCGGGCGCGCGCAGCAAGAGCGAGCAGCACGGCTACGGGCAGAACGAATTCGTGCCCTGGCAGGTCGGCGCGGTGATGTGAGCCGGTCGCATCCCATACGCCGTTTTTAGATGAAAAATGGCTGAAACGCCCGTCCTTCGTGCGCAGACAGCTATATATTCAATAGCATCAGCTTCGTATTCGGGTGCCTTTTGTTGCGGCTCCGGTGTCAGGATTGCGGCTGCGCCAGAAGTCGCGTGACGAGTGGATGTACCACCTTGCGCTCGGTGCCGATCGCGAAGTAGTGCTCGGCCACACCATCGCATCGGCCTGCTTTCCGCACGCCGTATTGCGCGGCGAGTTGGCGCTCGACGCGCTCAGCAGCCGGGAAAAGACCCATGCCGCCCGCGCCGAAGGTTTTGAGCAAGGCGCTGTCTTCGAACTCGCCTGCGACGCGCGGATGAAGGTGCTTTTCCTCGAGCCAGCGCTCGAGCGGAATTCGAACCGCCGCATGCGTGCTCGGCAGCAGCACCGGCAGTTGCGAGAGCGATTCCGGAAAGCCCGCGCGGGCGGCTTCGGCCATCGCGGGTGGGCCGTACCAGGCGAGCGGCGAGGCGCCGAGCGAATGGCTGTAGAGCCGCAAGTTTTTGCTCGAAGGCGCAGGCCGGTCTGCAAGCACCAGGTCGAAGCGATGCAATGCCAGGTCGGCCAGCAAATCGTCGAACTCGTCAACCTGGCATAGCAGACGCAGCGCAGGCTCGTCGCGCACCGGCGCCATCAGGCTCCAGACCACGAGTTTGCTGAGCGCGTCCGACACGCCCACGGCAAGCCGGACCGAGGGCCTGCCGATCGCCTCGCGCACCCGATCCGGTAATTGCTCACCGAGCGCGAAGATCGGGTCTGCCAGGCGCGCGGCCGCCTCACCGGCCTCGGTCAGCGCGAGGCCGCGCCCGGCAGGCTTCAGCAGCGAACAGCCCAATGCGCGTTCCAGCTCGCGCACTTGCGCGCTGACGGTTTGCACCGCCATGCCAAGTCGCTCGGCCGCCCGCGCGACGCCGCCTTCCTGGGCGACGACCCAGAAATAGTAGAGATGGCGATAGTTGAAGCTCTGACTCATGTTCAGTTTTTACAGGATATTTATTCAGTAATTCTCTGCTTTTTGAGAAGTCTCCATCGGCCTATCGTGGCTTTCATCGTCAATTGCCAAGGAGTTTGCTATGCAAGTGCTGTTCGAATCCCGCGCCTCCCAGGGCGCCGCTTTACGCGATTTGGCCGAAGGCCGGCTGCGCTTCGTTTTAAAGCGTCTCGGTTGGAAGGTACCGCGCGTCCAGATCGCTTTGAGCGACATCAACGGACCGCGCGGCGGCATCGACAAGCGCTGCAGCGTGCGCCTCGCGACCGAAGGCGCGCAGCCCGTGGTCGCGACCGCGATGGCAAACCACTGGCCCGCCGCGATCGACCAGGCCGCGCGCCGGGCAGCGCAGGCCGTGCGACGGCAACTTGCGCGAACGACCGCGCGACGCCGCGCCCCGTCGCTCGCGCGGCAACCTGAAGCGCTGGCTTGAACTGCCGAACACCGGCTTCTCGATCCAGTCACTCACCCAACCCGAGAATCATCATGAACCCGCTTCGCCCTATTCCGATCGATCCGATCGATTCGACCGACACCCGCCGACCCGCACAGCCGCCAGACTCGCGCGGCAGCGGCCGATTCGCGCCGCTGCCCGCGCAAACCCAGCGCGTCCTGCGCAACACCTACGCGCTGCTCGCAATGACATTGCTTTTCAGCGCTTTCGTCGCAACGCTGGCGACCACGCTCGCGCTGCCGAGTCCGGGGCTCATGCTCACCTTGGTCGGCATGTTCGGCTTGCTGTTCGCGGTGCACAAGTTGAGCCACAGCGGCTGGGCGCTGCCGGCGGTGTTCGCTTTCACCGGCTTCATGGGCTACACGCTCGGGCCGCTGCTCGCGAGCGTGCTGGCGCGCTCGGGCGGCGGCGCGACGATCGCATTGGCGCTCGGTGCGACGGGCGCGACTTTTCTGGCGCTCTCGGCGCTGGTGCTCGTGACCCGGCGCGATTTCGGCATCAAGGGCGGCTTTTTGCTGATCGGCATGGTCGTCGCGATCGTGCTGGGCCTTGCCGCTGTGCTGTTTCAGATACCTGCTCTGGCGCTGGCTGTCGCAGCGATGGTCGCACTGCTGTCTGCCGCATTGATGCTTTACGAAACCAGCCGCATCGTGAATGGCGGCGAAACCAATTACGTGCTCGCGACGGTCGGGTTGTATCTGTCGGTTTTCAACCTGTTCTCGAGCCTGCTGACATTGTTCGGAGTCGGCGGCGACGAGTAACGCGCACACCGACGAGCGTTCGTTTTCACCGCTTATTCATTTTCAGGAGCATTTGCCATGCGAAGCTATCCCCGCAACAGCCCGAAAGCCGCCACCCGGATCGTGGTTTTAGCGATGTTGGCCGACGCCCATTTGTGCGCCCGCGAATTGCAGGCGCTCGAGCGGCTCGATGCCGCGACGGAACTCGGCCTCGATCCGCTCGGACTGCATCAAGTCATCCAGGAATTCTGCGAAGACCTGATGGCATCGGCGCAGCACGGCTGGTCGGGCGCCGGCGAAATCGATCCTTCGACACTGTCGGCGCTCCTCGGCGAAGTCGACGATCCGGCCCTGCAGCGCAAGGTGCTGCGGCTGGCTGTTGCCGCCGTCGAAGCCGATGGGCATCTGAGCGACGGTGAGGCTTGCGTCCTCGAGGCCCTGGTCGGCCGTTGGCGCCTCGAAGGTGAAATGCTGGCGCCGGTTTCACCGATCACAACCGCACAGACGCAGCCGACTGCCGCTCCGTAGCGGGCAAATGCATCGACGGCTTCATCGCGATCCGCTTCGAAACGCCCGCACCCGGAACCCGCTTCGCCTCGCGTATTTTCAAAGAAATAGTGGCTGAAACGCCCGTCCTTCGTGCGCAGACAGCTATCTAATCTATAGCGTCCGGGCTGGGCGCGGATCGCGCCACAGTCCCCGTACACTGCTTCGTCGCGCAGTGGCTGCCTTTGTCGGGCCGCCCTGTCGCCCGGAGTTCATGCGATGAAGGTTCTGGTCCTCGGCAGCGGCGTGATCGGCGTCACCTCGGCGTATCACCTCGCACGCGCGGGCCATGAGGTAATCGTGGTCGATCGCCAGCGCGGCACGGGATTGGAAACCAGCTTCGCGAACGCGGGCGAAGTCTCACCGGGTTACTCGGCCCCCTGGGCCGGGCCCGGAGTGCCGTTGAAGGCGATCAAGTGGCTCTTGATGCACCATCGCCCGCTGGTGCTGCGCCCGCACCTCGACCTGTCGATGCTGCGCTGGTGCTTTGCGATGCTGCGCAACTGCACCCAGGCCCGCTACGAGCGCAACAAGGGCCGTATGGTGCGGCTCGCCGAATACAGCCGCGATTGCCTGCGCGAACTGCGGGCGGAAACCGGCATCGAGTACGACGAGCGCATGCAGGGCACCTTGCAACTCTTTCGCACCCAGGCCCAGCTCGACCATGCCCAGGCCGACATCGCTGTGCTCAAACGCTATGGCGTCGGCTATGAACTGCTCGACGCCGCAGGCTGCATCCGCCACGAGCCCGCGCTCGCCGCGGTCAAGGCCAAATTCAAGGGCGGGTTGTGCCTGCCCGGCGACGAAACCGGCGACTGCTTCAAGTTCACCCAACGCCTGGCGGCGATCGCGATGCATCAGGGCGTGCAGTTCCGCTTCGGCGTCACGGTGCGCAAGCTGGTCGAGTCGGGTGGCGAGATCAGCGGCATCGACACCGACGCGGGCGTGCTGCGCGCCGATGCCTATCTGCTGGCGCTCGGCAGTTATTCGCCTTTGCTGTTGGCGCCGCTCGGCATCCGGGTCCCGGTCTATCCGGTCAAGGGCTACTCGATCACCGTACCGATCGCCGATGCGGCCGGCGCGCCCGAGTCGACGGTGATGGATGAAACCCACAAGGTCGCGATCACGCGCCTCGGCCGGCGCATCCGCGTCGGCGGCACCGCCGAACTCGCCGGCTACGACCTGACATTGCACGAAGCGCGGCGCGGCACGCTCGAACATGTGCTCACCGACCTGTATCCGCGCGGCGGCGACTTGTCGCAAGCCGAATTCTGGTGCGGCCTGCGCCCGATGACACCCGACGGCACGCCGATCATCGGCCCGACCCATCTGCCGAACTTCTACCTCGCGACCGGCCACGGCACCCTCGGCTGGACCATGGCCGCCGGCACCGGCCGCGTGCTGGCCGACGTGATTTCAGGCCGCAAGAGCGAGATCGCGTTGAAGGGGTTGACGGTGGCGCGGTATTCGGACGGCGTGGGTTGACGATCGTTCAGTTCGCCGACTTCGGCGCGCTCTCGAGCAACGCCTTGACATCTTTGCTCCAGAACTTCGCCATGCCCGTTGTGCCGTGGCCACGGGTTTCCTCACTCGCCGGAATCAGCAAAAGCTCAGCGTTCGGAATGCGTTTCAACTCGCGCTCCATCACGCCAAGCTCGGGCGGGTTGCGTTCGTCGTCGGCCGAATTGATCGCGAACACTTTGGCCTTGATCTTGCCCAGCTCGCCCGACGGATCGAAGTCGCGCGACGAATCCCATTGGTACATCGTGTCGTTGGCGTCGGCTTTGAACGGCGTCGCGAGCCGCTTGTCGAGCAGTTCGTCGGCTGCGGCGCGGGTCGGCGCGGCCTTGTAGTACGCCTGCGATCCGCCGCTGGTCGCGATGCCGAAAAACGCATTGGCGGTTTGCAGCGACTTGGGCTGCGTGGTGTAGTCGCCGCCGTTGTAGTCGGGATCGTTCTTTACGGCGTCGATCAGCATGCGCCGCATCATCCAGTTGCGCGCCGACATGGCGACCGGCTGCGACGCCATCGGCACCAGGATGTCCATGAATTCGGGATGGCGCACGCCCCAGATCCAGGTTTCCATGCCGCCCATCGAATTGCCGAGCACCATGCGCAAGTGCTTGACACCGAGGTGTTCGGTGAGCAGCTTGTACTGCGCCGACACCATGTCTTCGTAGTCGTAGCGCGGAAACTTCGCGCGCGACCCGTCGGACGGCTTGGAAGACTTTCCGTGGCCGATCGAATCGGGCAGGATCACGTAGTACTTCGCTGCATCGAGCGCCTGGCCTGGGCCGAACAATTCGCCACCGAAGCCGGGCCCCAGAAGACCGGTGCCCGACCCGGTCGTGCCATGCAATACCAGCACCGGCTCACCCGTCGGCGCACCGATCGTCGTGTAATGCACCCGCATCTCGGGCATGACTTCGCCGGTGTGGAACTTGAAATCCTTCGCGATCCAGTCGGCTTCGACCGGTTTGATTTCGGTGTCGGCGAATGCAGGAAAGCCCAGCGGCAGGAAGGCCACGCACAGCAGCGCGCGGGCGAGAAATAAGGGCAGCTTCATCGATCAGGTCTCCTTCGGCGCCGTGCGGGCTGCGCGGCTCTGTCGCCATGTTGCACACGCAATGGCACCGCCGCAAGGCTTGGGAAACCCGCTAGTTCGACGAATCGCCGCTCGTAGTCGGCTTCGCCAACCCCTGCCCGTTGGACAGTGGTTTCAAAAGTCCCCTCAACCCGTTGTGATCGATCTCGTGCATCAACTGAAGGAGCCGGCCGATCTCGCCCTTCGGAAAGCCTTCGCGCGCGAACCAGGTCAAGTAATTTCCGGGCAGCTCGGCGATCCGCGTGCCTTTGTACTTGCCGAAAGGCATCGGCATCGCGATCAACTTTTCGAGATCCTGCGGCGCCACCTCAGCCACCGACCCGCTTGACTTTCAAACCCCGGGCCGCGAGCGCTGCACAGACCGCATCGCGATGGTCGCCCTGCACTTCGATCACGCCGTCCTTCACGGTGCCGCCGGAACCGCAAGACGCCTTGAGTTGCTTTCCAAATTCAGCAAGCGCGATCGCATCGAGCGCAACCCCGCGAACGACCGTCACGCCCCGGCCTTTTCGCCCCTTCGTTTCGAGTGCAACGCGAACGATCCCATCGCCGGCCGGCACATCGCGCCGCAACGCATTGCATCGGCAATCGCCGACCGCCTGTCCGCAATCCGGACACAGCCGCCCGCGCTCGGTCGAATAAACCGGCCGGCTCGAAGGTTCCGCGCCAAAGCGCGTCACCACATTGCTCCGGTGTGCGATGCAGCGATCCGGTCAGTCTTCACAATTTATAGAAAAATGGCTGAAACACCCGTGGATCTTGCGCTAACAGCTATATTCTTAATAGCAACTTCACACGATGACCGAATGCAAAGACCGCAGAAATTTCGCAGAAAGCGCAAAACAATCAAAAAGAGTTTTCGGTATTCCTTCTGCGTCTTCTGCGCAACTTCCACGCCTTCTGCGTCCGGTAGTCCGCTCCCGACCTCGATCCCGATCCCTCACTGAAACGCCACCTCCGCGAAGCTGCGCAGCTTGCGGCTGTGCAGCCTTCCCGGCCCTTCGGCGCGCAGGATATCGATCGCCTGAATGCCGATTCGCAGATGCTGCTCGACCCGCTGGCGGTAGAACTGGTCTGCCATGCCGGGCAGCTTGATCTCACCGTGCAGCGGCTTGTCGGACACGCACAGCAGCGTGCCATACGGCACCCGAAAGCGAAAGCCGTTGGCCGCGATGGTTGCGCTTTCCATGTCGAGCGCGACTGCGCGGCTCTGGCTGAATCGACGTTGCGGCTGGTTGCCAGGCAGCAGCTCCCAGTTGCGGTTGTCGGTACTCGCGACGGTGCCAGTGCGCATGACTTTCTTCAGGAGTTTGCCGTCGATCTGCGTCACGTCGGCCACGGCCTTTTCGAGCGCGAGCTGAATCTCGGACAACGCCGGAATCGGCACCCACAGCGGCAGGTCTTCGTCGAGCACATGGTCCTCGCGCACATAGGCATGCGCGAGCACGTAGTCGCCGAGCTTCTGGCTCGGGCGCAGGCCCGCGCAGTGACCGAGCATCATCCACGCATGCGGGCGCAGCACAGCAATGTGGTCGGTGATGGTCTTCGCGTTGGCCGGCCCAACGCCGATGTTGACCATCGTGATGCCGCTGCGGTCGGCGCGCGCCAGATGGTAGGCGGGCATCTGCGGCAGGCGCGGTGGCGCGACACCTCGCGCATCCTCGATCAACTGCGCGTAGTCGGCGGCGTCGAAGGCATCGCCATCCGTCGCGAGGCCTTTTCGGCGCGTCACCACATTGCCCGGCTCGACAAACGCGATGTACTCGCTCTGCTCATTGGCCATCGCCGCGTGCCCGAGCCGCACGAAGTCGTCGATATAGAACTGGTAGTTGGTGAACAACACGAAATTCTGGAACCACTCGGGACCGGTGCCGGTGTAGTGGCGCAGCCGCTGCAGCGAATAGTCGATGCGCGCCGCAGTAAAGAGCGCGAGCGGCATCGGCTCGCCGCCCGCGGCTTCGAAGGTGCCGTTGGCGATGCCATCGTCCATCGACGCCAGATCGGGCAGATCGAACAGGTCGCGCATCAGCGCGCGGCGCTGGTTGCTCATCGTGCCTTCGATGTGCTCGTTGTCGGCGAAGCTGAAATGGATCGGAATCGGCTGGGTGCTGGTGCCGACCTCGATCGCCACGTCGTGGTTCTCGCGCAGCAGCCGAAACTGGGCCAGCAAATAGCGCCGAAACAAATCGGGCCGCGTCACCGTCGTCTCGAACCGCCCCGGCCCGGCGACAAAGCCATAGCTCAAACCCGCATTGCCCGGCACCTTCTGCCGCGACACCGTGCGGGTCTGAATCCGCACGAACGGATAGCAGGCGCGCACCCGCTCGGAGAGCGCTTCGCCCGCAACGAAACGCCCCATCGCGCCGCGCAAGTGGGCGATCGAAGCGTCGTAAATATCGCGAACGCATTCCCAGGCGAGTTGCGGGTCGGTGAAGGCGGTGGGCGGTGAGAACGGGGGTTGGTGGGGCATTGAACAATTGTGCAATGACAGGCCGGAACGAAGGCGGGCAGCCTCATGCTGCGGACGCGAAACTTTCGCGAAGGACGCGAAAAAGAACCAAAAAATATATAAAAAATGGCTGAAACGCCTGTTGGCCATGCGCAAGCAGCTATGTAATTAATAGCACTACAACGCCGGCCGTGCGGCTTATCCGCCAACGAGAAGGTTTCATTTTTCAGAAGCGCCACCTCACTCCGATCCAAAAACATTTGGATGTCCCTTTCGCGCCCTTCGCGAACCCTTCGCGTCCGCAGCATGAGGCTGCCCGCGTTCGCTGGCGCTCAATCCGATACCGCCACCCGCATCGTGACGAACTCCTCCGCCGAGGTCGGATGAATCCCCACGGTCGCGTCGAAGTCGGCTTTGGTCGCACCCGCGCGCATCGCGACGGCAAAGCCCTGCGTGATTTCACCCGCGTCGGCGCCGACCATGTGCAGGCCGACGACGCGGTCGGTTTTCTTTTCGACGATGAGCTTCATGAAGGTGCGTTCGTGCTGACCCGACAGGGTGTGGCGCAGTGCCTTGAACTCGGTCGCGTAAACCGTGACTTCGCCGAACTTCGACCGCGCCTGCGGTTCGGTGTAGCCGCAGGTGCCGACGTTCGGATGGGTGAACACCGCCGTCGGAATGAATTCGTAGTCGAGCTTGCGGCGCTTCATCGGCGCGCCTTTTTCCGGGAACAGCGCGTTGACGACCACCATCGCTTCGGCCAGCGCAACCGGCGTGAGCTGCATGCGGCTCGACACGTCGCCGACCGCATAGATCGACGGCACCGAGCTGCGGTAGTGGTCGTCGACCTCGACCTGACCGTCTTTCGTCATCGCGACGCCGGCTGCCTCGAGGCCCAGGCCTTCGGTGTTCGGCACCCGGCCGGTGGCGAACAAAACGGTGTCGGCTTTGACTGTGTTGCCGCGGCTCAGCATCACGGCCAGTCCGTCTTTTTCGCGTTCGATCGACGCCAGTTCCACATTGAGGCGGATGTCGATGCCGGCCTTGCCCATTTCCGCGGCCAGGAATTGCCGCAGATCGTCGTCGAAGCCGTTCAGGATGTGGGCTTTGCGCTGCAGCATCGTCACTTTGGCGCCGAGGCCGTTCATGATGGAGGCGAACTCGCAGGCGATGTAACCGCCGCCGACCACCAGCAGGCGCTTCGGGAACGGATCGAGGTCGAACATCTCGTCCGAAATCACGCCGTGCTCGCGACCCGGAAACTCGGGCACGAACGGCATTCCGCCGGTCGCGACCATCAGATAGCGCGCGCTGTATGGGTGGTGATTGACCGTGACGGTGTGCGCATCGACGACCTGCGCATAGCCGCGAATCGTCTTCACCTCGGTGCTGTCGAGCAGGTTTTGATAGACGCTGTTGAGGCGGCTGATTTCCTTCGCACGCGCTTTTTTCAGGTGCGCCCAATCGAAAGTCGGTTTGCCGACGTTCCAGCCGAAACCCGGCGCTTCGGCGAACGCTTCGGCATAGCCCGCGGCGTAGCTGTAGAGCTTTTTCGGTATGCAGCCGACGTTGACGCAAGTGCCGCCAAGCTCGGCGCATTCGGCGAGCGCCACCTTGGCGCCGCGCGACGCAGCCATGCGCGCGGCGCGCACGCCGCCGCTGCCGCCACCGATGACGAACAGATCGAAGTCGTAAGAATCGGACATGGCTGAACTACTTTTCTTGAATGGATGATGTGGGCTTGCTGATCAATGCACGCAATTCGCGTTTGAGCACCTTGCCGATCGCACTGCGCGGCAGTTCGTCGATGAAGTGCAGCTCGGCCAGACGCTGGGTCTTGCCGATCCTTTGATTGAACCACTCGCGCAATTCGTCCGCCGTGGCAAGGCTTTCGGGCCGTGGCACGACGAACGCGACCGGCGTTTCGCCCCAGGTTTCCGAAGGCACGCCGACCACCGCGACCTCCGCCACGTCTTCGTGCGTGCGCAATTCGGCTTCGAGATCGCTCGGGTAGATGTTGAAGCCGCCCGAGATGATCATGTCCTTCTTGCGGTCGAACAAGATGAGGAAGCCGTCGGCATCGAAGCGGCCGACGTCGCCGGTGCGGATGAAGCGCTTGCCCGACGGGTCGAACCACTCGGCCTCGCGCGTCTTCTCGGGCCGGCCGTGGTAGCCGCTCATCATGCCGGGCGAATGGCCGACCACTTCGCCGGCTTCGCCAGCAGCGACTTCGTTGCCGGCTTCGTTGATCAACCGGATGTCGCTCGTTTCCGCCGGCCGGCCGACGGTGTGCAGCTTGGCCGGATGCGCATGCGCTTCGAGGATGCAGGTGCCGCCGCCTTCGGTCATGCCGTAGTACTCGATGAGGCCGCCGGGCCAGCGCGCGAGCACGTCGGCTTTGAGCGCGGCCGAGAACGGCGCGCTGGTCGAGAACTTGTGGGTGTAGCGCTTCAGGTCGAACGAATCGAACTCGGGCCGCGCCATGATCCGCTGGTACTGCACGGGCACCAACATCGTGTGGGTCGCGCCTTCGGCCTGCGCGAGTTGCAAATAGCCGAGCGCATCGAACTTCGGCATCAGGACGATGGTGCCGCCGAACCCCAGGGTCGGAAAGAAAACCACCAGCGTGGTGTTCGAATAGAGCGGCGTCGCGAGCACGGTGACGGTGCCCGCGCCATAGTCGAACGCAGCCCCGCGCTGCACATGGCTCCAGCGCATGCGGTGCGGCTGGACGATGCCCTTGGGCTCGCCGGTCGTGCCCGACGAATAGATGATGTTGAATGGTGTGTCCGGGCCGACATCGGCAGCCGCGGGCTTCGCATCCAGCGGCGCGAGCCAGTCGCCGAGCGCACGACCGGCAGCGGGACTGCCGTCGAGTGCGATATGCGGCAGCGCGTCTGAAGTGTTGCCAGCCGCGGCTTGCGTGCCGAAGGGCTCGGCCAGCGCCGCAGCCACTTCCTCATCGAGAAAGAACAAGCACGCCCCGGCATCCGCCGCCATCCGCCGCAAGCTTGCAGGTGTCGAACTCGGCGCGAGCGGCGCGACCGCCACACCCGCGCGCAGTGCGCCGAGAAACACCGCTGCATATTCAATGGACGTGCCCGCGCAGATCGCGACCGCGTCGCCGGGACCGAAGCCATCACGCTGCAAGCTTGCAGCAATGCGGTCCATCAACGCATCGAGCGCCGCGTAGTCGAGGGACTTCGCGCCGCAGACCAGCGCGCGTCGATGCGGCGCATGGGCTGCGTGATCGCGGATCAGGTCGGTGACGAGGCCGAAGGGTTGCTGGATGCGATGGTTCATGGGGGGTTAGAGCAATGCGGGCGGCCGGAAAGCGGGCAGCCGAACGCGAAGGACGCGAAGGTGTCGCGAAGGACGCGAAAGGGATACCAAATTTTTATGGATTCTGGGGTGTGGTGGCGTTCGCCAACAATCAAGTACGTCACTGCACGCAGGTTGCCTGGCAAGGCAGAATCAAAATTGCTACTAAATGCATAGCTGTCTGCGCATGCGCAGCGGTCGTTTAAGCTATTTTTCAACTAATTTTTTTGGTTTCATTTCGCGTCCTTCGCGGAACCTTCGCGTCCTTCGCGTTCGGCTGTCCGCGTTCAAATCTCGCCATTCATGACCTCATTCAACAGCCTTCCGCTCCCGCCCGAGACGCAACAAAACCTGCAGCGCCTCGGCTACCTGGAGATGACGCCGATTCAGGCCGCGGCGCTGCCGGGTGCGCTGCTCGGCAAGGACTTGATCGCGCAGGCCAGAACCGGCAGCGGCAAGACGGCCGCGTTCGCGCTCGTGCTGCTCGCGAATCTGAATCCGCGACGCTTCGCTGTGCAGGCGCTGGTGCTGTGCCCGACCCGCGAGCTGGCCGATCAGGTCGCGGCTGAAATTCGGCGCCTGGCAGCGGCCACCGACAACGTCAAGATCATCACCCTGGTCGGCGGGGTGGCGTTGCGCGGCCAGCGAGCGAGCCTGGAACACGGCGCGCATGTGGTGGTCGGCACACCGGGCCGGGTGCTCGACCACCTCGGCCGGGAGACGCTGGCGCTCGACGCGCTCAACACCCTGGTGCTCGACGAGGCCGACCGGATGCTCGACATGGGCTTCGCCGAAGACATCGCGCAGGTCGCGGCGCGCTGCCCGAAGGCGCGCCAGACGCTTCTTTTTTCCGCGACCTATCCCGATGGCATCGCGAAGCTGGCCGAGCGCTTCATGCGCGCGCCCGAGCGCATCACGGTCGATCTGCAGCCCGATGCGACGCAGGTCCGTGAGATTTTTTTCGAAGTGAGCGACGACGCGCGATTGCACTCGGTCGCGCGGCTGGTTCTCCATTTCCGCCCCGAAAGCACGCTCGCTTTCTGCAACACCCGACACCAGTGCCGCGATCTGGTCGAGGTGGTGCGCGCGCAAGGCGTCAGCGCGCTCGCACTGCATGGCGAGCTTGAACAACGCGAGCGCGACCAGGTGCTGGTGCAGTTCACGAACCGCAGTTGCTCGGTGCTGGTCGCGACCGATGTCGCCGCGCGCGGGCTCGACATCGCGCAGCTCGCTGCCGTCGTCAACGTCGATATGCCGGCCGATCCCGACGTTTACGTCCATCGCATCGGCCGCACGGGTCGCGCAGGCGAATCGGGGCTCGTGTTGAGCCTGGCGAGCATGGACGAAATGGGCCGCGTCGGCCGTATCGAGCAGCAAAGCGGCCGCGCTTCCGCATGGCAGGCGCTCGCCACGCTGACCGATGGCGGCGGCGAGCCATTGCAACCGCCGATGGTCACTTTGCAACTCGTCGGCGGCCGCAAGGACAAGGTTCGCGCCGGCGACGTGCTGGGCGCGTTGACGGGCGAAGCCGGCTTCGCGAAAGAGCAAGTCGGCAAGATCCAGATCGGCGAAATGTCGAGCTATGTGGCAGTGGCGCGCGAGATCGGCGACCAAGCCGTCGAACGACTCAATGCGGGCCGGATCAAGGGCCGGAAAGTGAAGGTTCGCCGGCTCGACGGTTGACGACAGGCGCAGTATCGGCGCCGCAAGAGCCGACCGACCCAATCCATTGCCGGCATCGCGCTGAATTTTGCGCAGCGATTTTCAGCATCCGGTTGTAGGCGAACGGATGAAAGCCCGCGAAACGCATTTCACCGGTAGCAGACTGCCTTTCCCCGCTTTGCCCAATCGCATTCGATCGGCAGGCGCAAAAACTGGAAGGTTGAATTGAAATGGCCGCAGAAGATTCATTGCCGCACTCCTCGGGACCGGCCGGCGGCTGGGGTTCGATGAAAGGCGTCACGCGGGTTTTCGGCGAAACCTGGTCGAGCCCGGGTGCGGTCGCCGCCCTCGGAAAGCTCAACAAACCCAAGGGTGTGATGTGCGTTTCGTGCGCCTGGCCGAAGCCGGCCAACTATTCGGCCTTCGAGTTCTGCGAGAACGGCGCGAAGGCTACCTTGTGGGAACTGACCAGCGCGCGCTGCACGCCTGCGTTCTGGGACGCGCCGGACCACACCGTGAGCCAGTTGCGCGAATGGCGCGACCACGACCTTGAAATGGCGGGCCGCCTGACGCATCCGTTGCGCTACGACGCGGCGAGCGACCGCTACTTTCCGGTGTCGTGGGACACGGCGTTCGAGGAAATCGGCCAGACGCTCGAGCTGCTCGACCCGAAGGGCGTGGTCTTCTACGCATCGGGCCATGCGGGGCTCGAGGCTTCCTATCTGTTCGCCTTGCTCGCGCGCCGGTTCGGCAACAACAACCTGCCGCAAAGCTCGAACATGTGCCACGAGACGACTTCGGTCGGGCTCACCAAGGTCATCGGCTCGCCGGTCGGCACGATCGTCTGGGACGATCTGGCCGAAGCCGATGCCTTCTTCTTTTTCGGCCAGAACCCCGGTACCAACAGCCCGCGCTTTTTGCATCCGCTGAAGGCTGCGAAAGACCGTGGCGCGAAGGTCATCACTTTCAATCCGATCATCGAGCAGGGGCTGGTCTCGTTCGTCGACCCGACCAATTTGACGGCGATGGTCACCGGCCAATCGACCAAGATTTCCGACCAGTACCACCAGCTCAAGGCGGGCGGTGACGTCGCGGCCATTCTCGGGCTGTGCAAATGCGTGGTCGAGGCCGACGATGCGGCGAAAGCGGCCGGCAAAGCCGAAGTCATCGACCATGCGTTCGTCGCGCAGCACACGACGGGCTTCGATTCGTTCATCGACGAATGCCGCAACGCGCGCTGGAAGGAGATCGAAGACGAAAGCGGCCTCACCGAAACCTCGCTGCGCGATGCGGCGCGTGTCTATATCGCAGCCGAAAAAGTGATCGGCGTCTACGGCATGGGGCTCACCCAGCACACGCATGGCGCGCTCAACATCGCGATGCTCGTCAACTTGCTGCTGCTGCGCGGCAACATCGGTCGACCCGGCGCCGGTTGCTGCCCGGTTCGCGGCCACAGCAACGTGCAGGGCCAGCGCACGGTCGGCATCGCCGAGAAGGCGCATCTGGTGCCGATGGACAAGCTCAAGAAGTTGTTCGACTTCGATCCACCGACCGAAGACGGCATGAACATCGTCGAGGCGGTCGAAGGCTTGTTCGCGGGCAAGGTGCATGCCTTCGTCTCGCTCGGCGGAAACCTGGTGCGTGCGGTGCCCGACCAGGGGCGCATGGAAAAAGCCTGGGCCGCGCAGGAGTTGACGGTAATGGTGTCGACCAAGCTCAACCGCAGCCATCTCTTTCCGGGCAAGACCGCTTACGTCCTGCCCTGCCTCGGCCGGATGGAAGTCGACGAACAAGCGGGCGGCGTTCAGGCCGTCACCACCGAAGACAGTTTTTCGATGATCAACGGCTCGATCGGCCACCAGCCGCCCGTCTCGGACATGGTGAAAAGCGAACTCGCGATCGTCGCCGGCATTGCAAAGGCGGCGACCCAGGCCGGTGACAAACTCGAATGGGACGCGTGGACAGAGGACTATGGCCGCGTGCGCGACCTGATCGAAGCCACCTACCCCGAAGACTTCCGCGACATTCAACAAGCGCATGTTCGAGCCCGGCGGCTTTCTATCGCGGCAACGGCGCACACGAGCGGATCTGGAAAACCGATTCGGGCAAGGCCGTGTTCACGACGCCGGGGCAACTCAATTCGCTCGGATTCAAGAACGCACCCGGCCGCTTTCGACTCATCACCTTGCGATCGAACGACCAGTTCAACACCACGATCTACGGCTACTCCGACCGCTTTCGCGGCATCGAAGGCACCCGCGATGTGCTGATGATGAACACCGACGACATCGCCGAAGCCGGATTGGTCAACGGCCAACAGGTGCGCCTCACGACCGATGTCGACGACGGCCAGACGCGCCAACTCGGCGGACTCAAACTGACGGCCTACAAAATTCCGCGCGGAACGGTCGCGAGCTACTACCCCGAGTGCAACGTGCTGGTGCCGATCGGGCATCACGACGAGATGTCGAAGACGCCGGCGTCGAAGTCGGTGCCGGTGAGAATTTCGGCCGATTCCGAGTCCGACGCCGATGCAGCGGCGCCGGTCGCCTGAGCCATTCGCACCGGGAGCATCGTCATGGGAGCCTGTCTCGTACCCGTGGTTCGTCGGCGCGACGGTGGCACGGCAGAAGTCGAGGACTGGGTGTCCGACGAGGTGCCGATCGCGCTCGAATTCAACGGCATTTCGCATGCGGTGATGCTCGCGACACCGAGCGATATGGAAGACTTCGCACTCGGCTTCGCGCTCTGCGAAGGCATCGTGGAAAGCGCCGCCGATCTGTATGAATGCGAAGTCCATCGTTCAGACCGGGGCGTCACTGTGAGCATGCAGGTGTCGGCACGCTGCTTTGCCGCGTTGAAGACACGGCGACGCTCGCTCGCAGGCCGCACCGGCTGCGGCGTGTGCGGCGTCGAAAGTCTCGCGCAGGTGTTTCGTCCGGTTCCCGCCATCACGTTGAAAACCAGCGTGCGCCCGGACGCCATCGCCCGGGCCATGCGCGCCATGCGCGAGTGCCAGACGCTCAACCAGATCACCGGCTCGATGCATGCGGCAGCCTGGTGCAACGCAGACGGCAGCGTGCGCCTGCTGCGCGAAGACGTCGGCCGGCACAACGCGCTCGACAAGCTCATCGGCGCGATGGCGCATGCGGGCGATGTGGACGGTCAGACCAGCGAAGGCTTCATCGCCGTCACGAGCCGCGCGAGCATCGAGATGGTTCAAAAGGCCGCGGTCGCCGGCGCCCCGCTGCTCGCCGCGGTGTCGGCGCCGACCCGGCTTGCGATCGACACGGCGCGCGCCGCCGGCATCAGCCTCGTCGGCCTGGTCCGGGGGGACGATCTGGTCGTGTATGCGCACGCGGATCGGGTCGACTTCGGCGATCGCGGCAGTGACCGCCAGCGCGGGCTCATGGCGGCAACAGGGATCAAGGCCGACCGGATCGCGCAGCGCGAAACCGTCTGCTAACCACAGCGCCGGTACAGCTGGCCGGCCGACGCCGATTCAAGGCTTGTCGGGCTCGAAGGTCAGCCGTCCCAAACTGTCGCGTTGCGGTCTTCGCGTCGCTGGCGCCGGGGCTCCTTGTGATTGCCCGCCGCGTTGCTGCATCTGCTGCGCTGCGGCGGCGCGCTGCTGTTGCGCTTGTTGGAGTTGCTGCGCGGCCAGTTGTTGTTGTTGCATCGTCTGCGCCTGCTGGCGTTGCTGAAGCAGCGCGGCTTCCTGTTGCCGACGCGCGGCCTGCTGCGTTTGCGCAGCCTGTTGGTGCGCGGCTTGTTGCTGCGCCGCCTGCTGGCGCTGTTGTGCCTGCAACGCTTGCTGTTGCGCCTGAATTTGCTGTTGCTGTTGCTGTTGCTGCTGCAACTCCTGAAGGCGAGCCGTCTGTTGCATTTGATTTTGCGCCGCGCGCAGTTGCAATCGCTGCTGCAAGGCTTGCTGCTCGTCCACGTCGCGCTGTTGCTGCTGCGCGCTCTGTCGGCGCTGCTGGTCTTGCTGCTGGCGGATTTGCTGCTGTTGCGCGGCCTGCTGTTGTTGCAACGCCTGTTGCCGGAGTGCTTGTTGTGCGGCAGCCTGTTGCTGAAGCAGGATTTGCTGCTGCTGCCGACCCGCAGCGCTGCCGAGCGGCAGGGGCAAGGTCTGGCCGATGGGCGGCTGACCACGATCTTCGCGCCCGCGGCGCCCTTCTCGCCCTTCTCGCCCTTCTCTTCCATCGAATCGGTCACGACCGCCACGCCATTCGCCCCGGCCCCGGGCGTCCGCGGGCGGCAGCGCCGCAGCGCGTTGCCAGGGCGCGCCGATCGGTGCCGACCCGGCTTGCGGCGACCAGAAGACACCAGGCGCCGGCCCGATGCCGGGCGCGCCGAATGCGGCGGCAGGCAGCCGGACCGTCTGGCGCGGGCCGATCGCGCCATGGCCGAAAACGTCGACGGGCACCACGGTCAGCGCATCGGGCGAGCGTCGGTAGGCATAGGCCTCACGCTCCGCAGCACCGCGCTGCTGTTCGCGCCGACGAAGATCGGCATTCCGGTTGACCTGGTCGATATAGCGCTGGCTCGCGCGATAGCCCGGCTGCCATCTTTCACCCGGTGCGAGCGGGAACCAGCCGACGCCTTGTCGCCCACCGCCGATCGACAAGCGCGCCTGCGCGCTTTCGCCACCCGCGAATGCGACCAGCGCCGGCGCGTAGACCGGTTGCGCATGGCGCGGCCCCGGCACCCAGCCCCAGCGCGGGCCGAACCGGGCCCAGCGGCCGTAGTGCATCGGCGCGAAGGCCCACGGCGCGCTGTCGACCCAGGTCCAGCCCCAGGGCTTCTGCTCGATCCAGCGGCCTTCGCTGTAGGGCGCCCAGTCGGCGGCGACATCGCGCGGGTACCACACGGCACCGTAGGTCGCGTCGTTCTGCCAGTCGCCATAACGGTCGAGCTGCTGATAGCCGACCATCTCGCGCGAAACATAGCGGGCTGCAACGGACTGGTCCTCGATCCGGTTGCGTTCGGCGACGAAGCGCTCGAACGCGTTGCTGCCGCTCGGCCCGGCAGCGGCAGCAGCCAGATCGCGACCGGTCGCGGCGAATTGCTGGCGGCTCGCGAGGGACCGCTGCTGGTTGTTCTCGCCGAAAACCGTCGCATTGCCGGCATCGACCGCGACCTGCGTGACGTCGTTCGCCGGATTGGCATCGATGCGGTACTCGCCGGCGCTCTGCACCACCAGCGCGAGGTTGCCGGTGTCGAGCTCGATCTTGTCGCCGATCCCATCGGCCTGCACCCGCAACTGCGCGCTGCCCTGCTGGACGGTGAGCCGCAACTGGTTGTCGCCCAATTCGGAAATTTCGAGCAGGGTTCGCTCGTCGAGCCGCAATGCCGCCGATCCGACTTGCACTTCGGCGCGGCTGTCGCGGTCGGTCCAGAGCCGGTCGCCGGTGGTCAGGGGGCGGTTGGGCACTGCGTCGTACCAGCTGTCGTCGCCGGCCGGCGAAAAGCTCACCGTGCCCTGTTCGACCGCAATGCGGGCCACGCGCGACGGCGGATCTTGCTGGGCACTCGCGGAGAGCGCGACGCTGGCGAGTAACAAGCCGAGCGTCCAGCGCCAGGCTTTCGAGGCAGGGTGCGAGCCAACCGATATCTTGTGTTGCAGCGGGTACATAAGGTGCTCGATAAGACGGATTGAGAAGTTCGGGACGGTCAAAGCTTCCATCCGATAACGCAATAACGCGCGAGCATCGGCGGCGGCTGTCAGGCACCTGCGTGCGCCGGGTAAAGCTGGCGCGGAGCATCGCAACCGCCTGTAACGTGTGACTCAAGCAAAAAGCGCCTGAAACGCCCGGCAGACGTGCGCAGGCAGCTATTAATTTGATAGCTTTAAGCGCCTTGCCGCAGCGATGGTTCGATCCCACCGCGCGTCCCGGTGCGGTGGCAGAATTTGTGGATGAACCCGAACTCTTCTCCTACCGACAGTCCCACCGCGCCCGACGCGCCCGCCGTGGCGAAGCCCGAAATGCCGACGGCTGCCGACGGTTATGCAGGCGACATCACACCGCAGCTCGCGGCCCAGTGGTTCGAACGCGGCGAAGCAGTGTTGATCGACGTGCGCTCCGACGCCGAGCGCGAATGGGTCGGCTTCGTGCCCGGCGGGGTGCCGCTGGCGTGGAAGCAGTGGCCCGGAATGGCGATGAACGCGCAGTTCGACGCCGCCCTGCAAAACGCGGTGCCCAAGAGCGGCAAGGCACTCATGCTGTGCCGCAGCGGCGTGCGCTCGATCGCCGCAGCCAAACGCGCCAGCGAACTCGGCATCGAGGCCTACAACATCCTCGAAGGCTTCGAAGGCGATCCCGACGCCGACGGCCATCGCGGCCGGCTCGGCGGCTGGAAGCTGCACGGGTTGCCGTGGAAGCAGAACTGAAGCGCGCGGGATGAGGCAGAAATGTTGACTTCCGGACGCGAAGGCCGCGAAGGTTTCGCGAAGGGCGCAAAAGGAATGGAGAAATCTGGGGATGGATGGCCATTCCCTGAATTGGCGATGCGACGAACTTGACGCCTTCCGGGTCGGGCAGCGTGACAAATTGCTATTAAATATGTAGCTGTTTGCGAGCGTCCAGCAGGCGTTCCAGTCACTCTTTATCTTTTTTTCGCGTCTTTTGCAGATCCTTCGCGCCCTTCGCGTCCGGCTGCCCGATTTCTCTCTCCCGGCCCACTTCCCAATGCCGTAATAATCCGTTTCATGAGCTTCCTCGCGGTCGACATCGGCAACACCCGCATCAAATGGGCCTTCTACGACGCACCGCGACCCGGCGCTGCGTTGCTGTCGCAGGGGGTCGAGTTTCTGGAACATATCGAGCGGCTCGCGGAAGGGCCGTGGGCCGATGTCGAAGCACCGCAGAGCATGCTGGGCTGCGCGGTGGCCGACGACACGGTGCGGCGCCGCGCCGAAGCCCAGATCGGCGAATGCTTCGACTGCGCGCCGCGCTGGGTGGTGGCGAGTGCTGCGGAGGCCGGCATCCGCAACGGCTACGACCATCCGACCCGGCTCGGCGCCGACCGCTGGGTCGCGATCATCGGCGCCCGGCATCGGGTGCTCGCGCGCGGTCCGGCGCGGCCGATGGTCGTGGTGATGATCGGCACCGCGGTCACCGTCGAAGCGGTCGACGCGAGCGGCAGGTTTCTGGGCGGATTGATCCTGCCGGGCCACGGCATCATGCTCAAGGCGCTCGAATCGGGCACCGCCGGCCTGCACGTGCCCACCGGCGAAGTGCGCGAATTCCCGACCAATACCAGCGACGCCCTTACCTCAGGCGGGACCTACGCGATCGCCGGCGCGATCGAGCGCATGGTCCAGCACGTGCGCGCCCACTGCGGCGCCGAGCCCGCTCGCTTCATGACCGGCGGCGCGGCCTGGAAAATGGCGCCCGCCATGGCCTGCGAATTCGAGCTGGTCGACAGCCTGATCATGGAAGGCCTGCTTGCGATGGCGGAACAACGGGCGTTGGCAGCGTCGATTTAGGTGTATGGCCGCGTCGCGTGCGGGCGCCAAGGGGGTTGAAGCATTGTCGTATGTGCATTAGCATGCACATATTTACACCACTCGGCGAATTCCCATGCAAACCGAACGCGTCACGCTTTTGACATCGCCCGAATTCAAGACATTCCTCAGCGCCGAGGCGCAACGCGAAGGCGTCAGCGTCGCGCAACTGGTGCGCAGCCGCTGCGAGCGGCGCCCGACGCAGGAAGAGGCTGCGCTCGCCGCGCTGACGGTAGAGCTGAATCTGGCGGTGGCGGAAGCACGTGCGTCGGTCACGGCGGGCTTGAAGGAAACGCAACAGGTTCTGGCCGAACTGCGCGCGAGGCGCGCCGATGCGACCGCGCTGTTGGCGGCTACCGCTGGCAACGCGCCATGAGCGTTCTCGGCGACGCGGTCGCCGCGCTGCGCGAGGCGCTCAAACTCACCGAAGACGTCAAGCGCATCGGCGCAACGATGAAGGAAGTTTCGATCGAACTGCGCGAGCACGATCGGCGGTTGACCCGGCTCGAAGCAAAGTGGGAAGCGGTGGTGGAAATGGCTGCGTTGCGAGGCGGGGCGCCGGGGCGACTCGAAAATTGAGCGCGGACATGGTCGAGCGCATACTTTAAGCAAAAAGAGCCCGAAACGCCCGCCACTCGTGCGCAAACAGCTATAACATTAATAGCAACTGGATCCGAAAACTGGCCGCGGTCAACGGCTCTTTCGACCCGGAACTCGGAGCAGAACAGCGGCACTACGCTCCGCTGAGCCCATCCACGGCCTGAAACATCGCCTGACGCGCCTGGCTGATGACCTGACCTTTCCAGGCGTCGCTGTCGTCGTAGAAGGCCGAAACCATGCGCGCGCGGATCGCTTCGGCGAGTTCGGGCGCGGCGTCGGGATACTTGTGCAGCCAATGGTCGGCGCGCAGCGCGGCCATGACTTCGGTGATCGGCACGGTGCCGTATTCGATCGCGATGCTGGTGAACTCGGCGTCGGGGCATTCGTCGTAGACCGCGTTGAACGCCATGCCGGTCAAGTAGGCCGAGGTCGATGAGCCGTCGTATATCGAGGTGACCGGCGACTTCGCACTTCCCCACCAGGCGTTGGCGCGCGCGTAGACGTCGGCGTCGTCGCGGCACGAAAAGATACGCTCGCCGATGCCGTTGGGTCCGAGGCCGGTGTGCAGGTCGATCCAGGCGATTCGTTTTGCGCCGCTCGCGTGCTTGTGCAGCACTTCGCGAAAAACGCGGTTGCTCCAGGTCGGCGCCTTGCCGCCGTAGAAGAGGCCTTTGGCGTATTCATATTGGCCGCGCGTCACGGCTGCCTGCATCGCGAGCGCACCGTGCTTCTCGATCCAGGCGCCGAGCGCGGCTTCGTTGTCTGCCGTCGGTGGCCACTGCCTGGGCAGCAGAAGCGGATGCAGCTTCGCGTATTCAGGGTTCTCGGGCAGCTTCGCGTCGAAGTCGCAGAAGTTGCGGTTCAGGTCGACGTTTTCCTGCGTGACCCGTCGGCCGCAGGAAAAACCATGCGGATTGAGCGCATGCACATACAGCACGCCGACGCCGGCTGCGCGCGCCTTGTCGCGCCACTCGGCGTCGTGCAGGGCGAACACCTGCACGCCGCTGCCGCAATGGCCCTCGACGCCATGGCAAGCGCTGCTGACGATGAGGAGGCGTTCGATGCCCTCGGCACCGTCATGCGCGACATCCATCGCCAGGTCTTCGCCGGCCGCGCCTTTGTCGGGATGGGGACGGCTGTCGACCTTGAGCCCGGCCGCGACGCAGCCATGCAAGAACTTCGCCCGCGCTTCGGCGTAGCTCGGCGAAAAAGCCTCGGCAACGCCGATCATTTCTCAACGCCGATCATGATTTCTATGGGGCCGATGGCGACGGCTTCGCCAGAAACTGCTCGGCCAGCTCGACCCAGCAGGTCGCGCCGAGCGGAATCAGATCGTCGTTGAAGTCGTAGCTCGCGTTGTGCAGCATGCACGGGCCCGCGCCGTGGTGCGCGTCGCGGTGCGCGCCGTCGCCGTTGCCGATGAAGGCATAGGCGCCGGGTTTGGCCTGCAGCATGAAGGCAAAGTCTTCGGACGTCATCGCCGGTTCCTGCAGCAGCACGTTCTCCTCGCCGACGATGCCGGCCATTACGCGGCGCGCGAAATCGGCTTCGGCAGCAGTGTTGATGGTCGGCGGGTAGTAGCGCTCGAATTCGAAATCGCACTCGGCGTCGTGGGCCGCGGCGATGTGTTCGGCGAGCCGGCGCATCTTCGCCTCGATCACATCGAGCACCTCGACCGAGAAGGTGCGCACCGTGCCGGTGAGTTCGCACTGGTCGGGAATCACGTTGTTGGTGTCTCCCGCGTGAATCATCGTCACCGAGATCACCGCCGCATCGGTCGGCTTCAACTTGCGGGTGATGACGGTCTGGAAGGCCTGCACGATTTCGCAGGCGATCGGCACCGGATCGACGCCGGTGTGCGGCAGCGCCGCATGCCCGCCCTTGCCGCGCACCGTGATGTGGAACTTGTTGCCCGACGCCATCACCGCACCGGGGCTCACGGCGAACTGGCCGGCTTTCATGCCGGGCCAGTTGTGCATGCCGAACACGGCGTCCATCGGGAATTTGTCGAACAACCCCTCTTTGATCATCTCGCGCGCGCCGCCGCCGCCTTCTTCGGCCGGCTGAAAGATCAGGTAGACGGTGCCATCGAAATTGCGGTTTTTGGCGAGGTGCTGCGCCGCGCCGAGCAGCATCGCGGTATGGCCGTCGTGGCCGCAGGCGTGCATCTTTCCGCTGTGCTGGCTCGCATGGGCGAAGGTGTTGAGTTCGGTCACGGGCAATGCGTCCATGTCGGCGCGCAGGCCGATCGCGCGCTGGCTGCTGCCGTTTTGGACGATGCCGACCACGCCCGTAGTGCCGAGGCCGCGATGCGTTTCGATGCCCCATTCGGCGAGCTTGCCGGCGACCACGTCGGCGGTGCGCACTTCTTCGTAACAAAGCTCCGGATGGGCGTGAATGTCGCGCCGGACCTGAGCGATGCCGGCGGCCTGGGTGACGATGGAATCGATGAGTTTCATGGCTGCAGTCTACGGCGGCGGCGGCCAGTTTGTGCCCAGCGAAATAGGGCGAGCACTTGGCAGCATCTGTACCGATTGGCTATACTAGCCAAACTGTACATCTAAAGGAAGATTGCCCATGACGACGTTGACTTCCGTCGAAGCGCAAAACCGTTTCGGCCAGTTGCTCGATGCGGCGCAGCGCGAACCGATCACCATCACGCGGCGCGGACGGCCGGTGGCGATGCTGATCGCAGCGCATGAATTCGATTCGCGCGGCCAGCTTGGCCAAAGCAGCGCCGCGCCTTCGGCAGCGGTGCTCGCAGCGCGCAGCGCGATCGCCGCGTTTCGCGGTGCGGGAAAAAGCGGCACGGTCGAACAATTGCTGGCCGACCGCCGCGCGGATGCCAAGCGCCGGACGTGAGCTCGGCCTCCATTGCCAGACCAGGCGATCCGGGTGATCGGCGTCGCGAAGATCTGACCCGCTTCGTGCTCGATACCTCCGCGCTTCTGACACTGCACAACGACGAGCCGGGCAGCGACCGCGTAGCGGGTTTGCTCGAAGCCGCGGCCGACGGCAAAAGCGAAGCTTATGGCTGCTTCATGTCGTTGATGGAGGTCTTCTACCGTGTCTGGAAAAGCGAGGGCGAACGCGCCGGTCGCGCGGCGTATTCGCAATGCCAGGCGCTGCCGCTGCTGTGGATCGATCAAAGCCCCGCACTTCTGGAGCGCGCGGCGAGGGTGAAAGCGCTGTATCCGCTGTCGCTGGCCGACGCCTGGATCGCCGCCACGGCGATCGAATGCGATGCGACGCTTATCCACAAGGATCCAGAATTCGCGGTGATCGAAGGTCTGCTTCAAGAGCCGTTGCCGATGAAACAGAGCGCCCTTTAAACCGGCCTGTCAAACCCGCCAGTCAGAACGTTCAGCGCACCCGCGCGGCCGCGCCCATCCTTTCTTGCCAATCCCCGACAATCCTCCCATGTCACACATCCTCTCGCCCCGCGCGCTCGAAATGGCGCAAACGCTGGTGCGCATCAACACCGTGAGCGACCGCAGCAATCTCGAGCTGATCGACCTGGCGCGCGATCACCTGGCCGGGCTCGGCGTGCGCAGCCGGCTCACCTACAACGCGTCGCGCACCAAAGCCAATCTGTTCGCGACATTGGGCGCGGGCAAGCCGGCCGGCATCGTCGTTTCGGGCCATACCGACACGGTGCCGTGGGAAGGCCAGGAATGGAGCGTCGATCCGCTCTCGGCTGCCGTACAGGACTGGCCAGAGGAAGACGAAAACGGCGACACGGTGAGCGCAGAGCCGCGCCTCTACGGCCGCGGTTCGGCCGACATGAAAAGCTTCATCGCGATCGCCCTCGCGAATGCCGAGTTGTTCATGGAAAGCGAAGCGCCTTTCGCACTGCACTTCGCATTCAGCTACGACGAGGAAGTCGGCTGCTTCGGCGTGCGCGAGCTGCTCGCCGACATGAAAGACGCCGACATCAAGCCGCTCGCCTGCATCATCGGCGAGCCGACCAATATGGTGCCGGCCATCGCGCACAAGGGCGTCTACCGCTACAAATGCTGTGTTCGCGGCAAGGAAGGACATTCGTCTCGCACGCCCTTCTCGGTCAACGCCGTGGAAGCCGGCGCACTGCTCATCGCCCGCCTGCGCCAGATGGCCGATGGCTTCGAGCGCAACGAGCCGCGCTACGAAGGCTTCGAAGTGCCCTACAGCACCGCGAGCGTCGGCCAGTTCAAGGGCGGCATCGCCGACAACGTGGTGCCGCGCGACGCCGAATTCCGCTATGAATTCCGGAATCTGCCGACCGCCAATGCGCATGTGATGCAAAAAACACTTGAAACGCACGCCAGGCAAGCGGAGGCAGCTATGAAAAACGTAGCGCCCGAAACCGGCTTCAAGTTCGAGACGATCTGCGAAGTGCCGGCCTTTTTGAGCCTCGCGAGCGAGCCGGTGACCAAGCTCGCGCAGCGGCTTTCGGGCGAGCGCGGCACCACATTGGTCGGCTTCGGCACCGAGGCAGGCCTTTTCAAGAGCGCCGGCATTCCGACCGTGGTTTGCGGGCCCGGCAGCATCGCGCAAGCGCACCAGGCCGACGAGTACGTGACGCTCGACCAGCTCGCGCGCTGCGAAGCGTTTTTGCAAGGCCTGGCTCTGACCCGCACGCTTGGCTGAGAAAAATCGGGCGGCCGACACCGGCGCTGAGGGCATTCAAGGCGCCGACCTCGCGCGCATGAAGCGCATCGCGCTCGCGCTGTTGGCGGCGGCTGCGCTGATCTACGCGCTCGCGACCTTCGTCGAAACCCGGCATCCCGACTGGACCGCACTCGGCTACCTCGCCGCCTTCGCCGAAGCCGCGATGGTCGGCGCGGTGGCCGACTGGTTCGCCGTGGTTGCGCTGTTTCGCCATCCGCTCGGCTTGCCGATTCCGCACACCGCGATCATTCCGGCCAACAAGAACCGGATCGGCGATCGGCTCGCCGACTTCATCTGCGACAACTTCCTCGCCACGCCCCAGGTGCTGGCGAAGCTGGCCCAGTTCGACCCGGCCGCTCGGCTCGCCAGTGCGCTGGCCCGGCCCGCGAACGCGGCGCGGATCGGCGAATGGGGCGTGGCCGCGATGCGCTATGGCCTCGCCGCATTCGACGATGCGCGGGTCCGCGCCTTTTTGGGCAATGCGGTCGCCACGGGACTCGCGCGGGTCGATCTGTCGGTGCTGCTGGGCCGCACGCTCGATGCGATGACGGCCGGCGGACGGCATCAGGCGCTGCTCGACGATCTATTGGTCGAAGTCGCGGGCTGGATCGAGAGCGATGCGCTGCAGGAGCAGGTCGCCGATGTCATCGCCAAAGAGATTCGCGCATTGCGCTGGGTCGGCCTCGACCAGAAGGCGGCCCGGCTCGCCACCCGCAAACTGGTCGCGGCGGTGGCGCGCACCATCAACGAAGTCGCGGACCATCCGGAAGCGACCGGTGCCGACGCCACCCCGCATCCGCTGCGCCAGCGCTTCGACCATTTCATGCACGACTTCATCGATCGGCTCCAGAACGATCCGGAGTTCATTGCGCGCGGCGCGCAAATCCGCGCTGAGTTGATCGCGCATCCGGCGCTGGTCGACTACTTGCAGGGGTTGTGGGACGAACTGAGGCGCTGGCTCGATGCCGATCTGGCACAGCCCGATTCCGCCATCCGCGTGCGGATCGCCGCGCTGGCGGCCGGGCTCGGCGAGCGGCTGGCCGGCGACGCCGAAATCCGGCGCTGGATCAACGAGCAAATCACCGCTGCGGCGCCGCGCGCCATCGCGCGCTGGCGGCACGACATCCGGCGCTACATCTCGACCACGGTGGCCGGCTGGGATGCGGGCGAGATGACGCGCGAACTCGAACGCCACATCGGCCGCGATCTGCAGTTCATCCGGATCAACGGCACTCTGGTCGGTGGGCTGGTCGGGCTCACGATCCATGCCCTCACGGTCTGGTTGCGCGCTTGACGAATGCTATGATTTAGATAGCTGTCTGCGCACGCTCAGCGCGCGTTCTGGCTACGAATCGCTTAAGGAATTGCTTAAGAAAAGGGCGATCAGGTCAAGATCCGCCCATCGCCGCGAATCATCGACAGCTCGACGAAGCTCGATGCGACATGGCTCTTCGGCGAGAAGCCCGCGCTGAAGCCCGCGAACGATTGGCGCTCGATGCTTTCGAGCCCTGCGATCAGGCTGTCGCGGGTCGGCTTGGCGCCCGCACGGCGCAGGCCTTCGTAGAACACCTTGGCGGCCAGAAAGCCTTCCATGCTCGAGAAGTTGCCCTGCACCTTGCCACCGGACTTGCGCGCGGCGTCGTTGAACTCGCGCGTGGACTCCTGCGCCGAGTCGTACGGTGACGGGACGACCTGCGACACCACGGTGCCGGCGGCGTCCTTGCCGAGCGCATCGGCCAGCGCCTGGGTGCCGACGAACGACACGTTGAAAAAGTTGGCGCCATAGCCGGCTTTGCGCGCTTCGCGGATGAACGCGGCGCACGAGGTGTAGGCGCTGATCTGGACGATCGCCTGCGGCTTGGCCGGCACGATGGTCTTCACAGCCTGGGCCACGTCGACCGAGTTGCGCTCGACCGTGGCGGCGACGATCGGCTTTCTGTTCTGCTTGGCCAGCGCCAGGGTCACGCCTTCGAGGCCGGCTTTGCCATAGCCGTCGTTCTGATAGAAAACCGCGATGTCGTGAATGCCCAGATTCGTGAGCTGATCGACGATCAAGGCGGTTTCGTCGTTGTACGAAGCGCGCAGGTGGAACACGTTGCGGTGCATCGGTTCGCGCAGCGCCGAAGCGCCGGTGAAGGGCGCGAAGAACGGAATCTTCTCTTTCACCACCAGCGGCAGGGCGGCCACGCTGGTCGGGGTGCCGATGTAGCCGAAGAGCGCGAACACGTCGTCGGCGATCAGTTGCCTGGTGTTGGCGACGCAGCGGTCGGGCTCGTAGCCGTCGTCCAGGAACTTGATCTCGACCTTGCGCGCGCCGGGTTGCGCGTTTTGCTGGTCGAAATAGAGCTTGGCGCCCGCGTAGAACTGCTGGCCCAGTTGCGCCGCGGCGCCGCTGAATGCGGCCGACTGGCCGAGCACCAGCGGGCGTTCGGCTTGCGCGCGAACGACACCTGCAAAACCGCCGAGGGTGGAAGCGGCGGCGATGGCGCCGGTGCCGCGCAAAAACTTTCTGCGATCGATCATCTCGAATTCCTTCTGCCGCATTGGCGGCGCCTTCAACCTAAACTTCGCGAATGAATGCCACGCCGTCTTCGCCAACCTCGGCCGTGACGGGCGCGTGCCCGCACGACTGCCCCGACACCTGCGCTCTTTTGACCACCGTGCAGGACGGCGTCGCCGTCAAGCTGCAAGGCAATCCCGCGCATTCGCACACCGACGGCGTGCTGTGTACCAAGGTCTCGCGCTATATCGAACGCAATTCACATGCCGAACGCCTCGTGCAACCGATGAAGCGTTGCGGCCCGAAAGGCGCCGGCTTGTTCGAGCCGGTGACCTGGGACGCGGCGTTGAGCGACATCGCGCAGCGTCTACAAACACTCACTCGAAAACATTCAGAAACAATTTTGCCGTACAGCTATGCCGGCACGATGGGTTTGGTGCAAGGCGAATCGATGGATCGTCGCTTTTTTCACAAACTCGGCGCATCACTGTTGGATCGCACCATCTGCTCCACTGCCGCTGGTGAAGCCTTAGGTTTTACTTTAGGCGGAAAGGTCGGCATGCGGGTGGAATTTTTCGCCGAAGCCAAGCTGATCCTGATCTGGGGCAGCAATTCGATCGGCAGCAATTTGCACTTCTGGCGCCATGCGCAAACGGCCAAAAGGGCCGGCGCAAAACTGGTTTGCATCGACCCGCGGCGCACCGAAACCGCCGACAAATGCGACGAGCACATCGCGTTGCTTCCGGGCACCGACGCGGCGCTCGCGCTCGCGCTCATGCACGAGCTCATCGTGCACGACTGGCTGGCCCACGACTACATCGATCGCTACACGCTCGGCTGGGCCGGCTTGCGCGAGCGCGCGCTCGAATGGCCGCCGTCGCGCGCAGCCGCCGTTTGCGGCGTGCCCGAAGCGCAGATCATCGAACTCGCGCGCGCCTACGGCACCACCACACCGGCCGCGATTCGCATGAACTACGGTATGCAGCGGGTGGCCGGCGGTGGCAACGCAGCGCGCGCGATCGCCTGCCTGCCGGCGCTGGTCGGCGCCTGGCGGCATCGCGCGGGCGGCGTGCTGCTCAGCACGTCGGCGTTCTATCCGGTCGACAAGGCAGCGCTGCAACGGCCCGATCTGCTCGCGGGCCGCTCGCCGCGCACCATCAACATGGTGCAAATCGGCGATGCGCTCACGGGCGATGCCAATGCGCTCGGCGCCGGCGGGCTTCCGATCGAGGCGCTCATCGTCTACAACAGCAACCCGGTCGCGGTCGCGCCCGAATCGGGCAAGGTGGTGGCCGGCTTCGCGCGCGAAGATTTGTTCACGGTCGTGATGGAGCAGTTCCAGACCGACACCGCCGACTACGCCGATTACCTGCTGCCCGCGACCACCCAGCTCGAGCACTGGGACATTCACGCGAGTTACGGCCATACCGACGTGCTGCTGAACCGCCCGGCCGTGGCACCGCGCGGCGAGGCGCGCAGCAACGCGTGGGTATTTCGCGAACTCGCGCGGCGCATGGGTTTCGACGAGCCCTGCTTCGCCGACGACGACGAGGCGATTTGCCGGCTCGCGTTCCAACCCGATGCCATTGACCATGCGCAACTGTGGGAGCGCGGCTTCACCTCGCTTCGGGTGGCCGAAGCGCCGTTCGCCGAAGGTAGCTTTCCGACGCCATCGGGCCGGTGTGAATTCGACAGCGCGCGCCTCGCGGCGCTCGCAAGTGCGGACTGTTTGGCGGGCGGCCGACCGGGCGACGGCCTGCCCGACCACTTGCCGAACCACGAACCCTTCGGCAGTTCGACGCAATATCCGCTCGCGATGATTTCACCGCCCGCGCGCAACTTCCTCAATTCGACCTTCGTCAACGTCAGAAGCCTGCGTGCGATCGAGGGCGAGCCCCTGCTCGAAATCAACGCCGACGATGCGGCAGCGCGCGGTATCGACAGCGGCCAGATCGTGCGGGTGTTCAATGCGCGCGGCGAATACCGCTGCCGCGCCGATGTCTCGCGCCGCGCCCGGCCGGGCGTGGTGCATGGCCTGGGCGTGTGGTGGCGCAAGCTCGGCATGGACGGCACCAACGTCAATCAACTCACGAGCCAGCGCCTGACCGACATCGGCCGCGGGCCGACGTTCTACGACTGTCTGGTGCAGGTGGAGGCGGCGCAGATGGCGCGGGCCGCCGACGCCGACCTCGATGCCGCCGACGTGGCAGCGGCCGGCGCTGTCGCATGACCCGACGCCGTGTCGGCTGGCTCACCGCCGCCGCGCTCGTTCTGCTCGCAGCCGGTGCGCTCAGCGTCGCGGGCTGCGCCAACCTCGGCTACTACTGGCAATCGGCGAGCGGCCATCTGGCGTTGATGCGCGCGGCCAAACCGGTCGACGATTGGCTGGCCGATCCGTCCACTTCCGCAGCGCTCAAAACCAAGCTCGCCGAAACGAAAAAAATTCGCCGCTACGCCAGCAAGGAACTGGGCCTGCCCGACAACGCGAGCTACACCGCCTTCGCCGATCTGCACCGCAAGGCGGCAGTCTGGAACGTGGTCGCGGCGCCGCCTTTTTCGCTCACGCTCAAGACCTGGTGCTTCCCGGTCGCGGGCTGCGTCGGCTACCGCGGCTATTACAGCGAAGCTGATGCGCTGGCAGAGGCAGAACGGCAACGCGCCGAAGGGCTCGAAGCGGCCGTCTACCCCGTGCCGGCTTATTCGACCCTCGGCTGGACCAACTGGCTCGGCGGCGATCCATTGCTCTCGACATTCATCGGCTATCCCGATGGCGAACTCGCGCGGCTGATCTTTCACGAGCTCGCGCATCAAGTGCTGTATGTGCCGGGCGATACGCTCTTCAACGAGTCGTACGCGACCGCGGTCGAACGCATCGGCGCAGCCAAATGGCTCGCCGCCGAAGGCACGCCGGCAATGCGCGCCGACTACAAAGCCTTCGACGAACGGCGCCGGGAGTTTCGCCAATTGAGCCTGGAAACGCGACAGCGGCTGGAACAGGTTTACACGTCGAAAGAGGCTGCAGCGCACGACCAGCCAGCGCTGACAGCTATGAAAAACGCAGCAATGAGTGACTTCAGAGCGCGCTATGACACGCTGCGATCGACCTGGCCCGCGAAGTATCAGCACGGCTACGACGCCTGGGTCGCGCAGGCCAACAACGCCCTGTTCGGCGCGCAAGCGGCTTACGATGCACTGGTGCCCGCATTCGAAAACCTGTTCGCAGAAGAAGCGTTGAAGCCCGGCGATCCGTGGCCGCGCTTCTACGCTGCTGTCAAGAGAATCGCGGCGCTGCCAGATGGTGAGCGCAAGCAGGCCTTGCTCGCGATTCCGGCGGCGCCGGCAGCACCAGTCACGGAGAATATTCCACAAGCGCCGACCGCACGTATCGACCCACCTGCGCCCGCCGTGGCGCCCAGAAAAGAAAGCTCCGGTGTCTGACATTCACATCGCACGCAACCACCGACTCGGCATCGAGCGCGCGCGCGAAATCGCGCAGCAATGGCTCGAGGAAGCCCAATCCGACTACGGCCTGGAATGCGATTACCAGCAAGGCACCGACGCCGACAACGCGACTTTCGGCCGGCCCGGCGTCGACGGCAGCGTGCATGTCACCGGCGATTCGTTCAGCCTGCGCCTGACCCTCGGCTTTCTGCTCGAAGCCTTCGGGCCGCAGATCGAGAACAAGGTGGCGACGAACATCGATGCTTTGCTGGCCGAATCGGATCGGGGCGAGGCGGACTGATCGCCAGTCCGTTGTAACGCACAGCGGTTCGACCGACACGCAACGCGCAGTGCTCGCCTACACCGCGCCGGACACATCGGCGGCCATACTGAACCGATGACAAAAACCTCGAACGTCTCGCGCCCCGCCCTTGTCCTGCTGCACTTCTTCGGCAATTCGCATCATGAATGGCGAAGGGTCGCACCGCAGCTGTCGGACCGGCATCGCATTCTGATGTTCGACATGCCCGGTTTCGGCGACGCCGCTTCGATGGGCGCACTCGACGTCGCGGCCATGGCGGACTATGTCGATCGCCAGATTCAGGACGCGGGCATCGACGACTGCGTGATCGTCGGCCACTCGATGACCGGCAAAATCAGCGGCGCACTCGCCTCCCGCGCGCCCGACTATCTGCGCGGGCTCATTCTGGTGACGCCATCGCCACCGCCGCCGGAGCCTTTCACCGACGAGGTTCGCCAACGATTGATGGCTTTCGACGGAAGCCGCGATGCAGCCGCTGCCTATGTCGACGGCATCACCGCCGAGCAGTTGCCTGACGAATGGCGGGAGCCCGCGATTGCCGACGCGATGCGGGCTTCGCTGGTCGCCTGGAAGACATGGATATCGACGACGAGCCAGGAAGACTGGTCCGACCGCGTGGGCGTTTTGTCCTTGCCCGTGCTGGTCGTTGCAGGTGCCGACGATCCATCCCTGGGCGCCGACATCCAGCGCCGGCTCACGATGCCGCATCTGGGGCAGGGCGAATTAAAAGTCATCGCCGGTGGCCATGTGCTGCCGCTGGAAAATCCGGAGGCCTTGATGGAAGCGATTGAATCGTTCGGGCCTTGCAGAAACTAGCGTGTTGAGGCGTCTTCGCCTGAGGTCGATGCTATTTAAACTATAGCTGCCTGCGCACGTGCAGTGGTCGTTTCAGCCACTTTTTCTGGCTCTCTTCCATTTCGGGTGGCACACCACACCGCATTGGCTTCATCAGATGGCCCTTGCTTTGAGAAGCGGACTAGCTGGCAAGTGGGACAGCTTGCCCGCAATCAGGAAGGCCATCGCGATGAAGTGGCCGGTCGTGCCGTAGCCACGCGCCCGGGCTTTGGCTGCTTGCAGCAATGAATTGACCGCCTCCACATAGCCCGTGTGCAAGTGGGAGGCATCGAACGCTCTGAGGATGCCCGCCCAGTGCTGCTTGATCGTCTTGGCCAGCTCTTTGATCGGGTGCAGCCGCGAGCGCTGCGCCCAGTGCAGCCACCGCTTTAGCATCCGGGCACTCTGGGCTGCATCGCTGGCGCCCGCACCGCGGCTCGCATAGATGTCCCGCAGCGCCTCCTTGATGCGCCACGCCCGGGCCGTCTTCAGGCGGCTGCGCGGCAGCCAATCCATCTTCTCGCGCTCCGCAGTCGTCCACCTGGCTTTGTCCTTGAGCCAGCACCAGCGCGTCTTTTTGAGCCAGCCCCTGTTCCACACGTCATCTCGCGCCTCCTCGCGCCGCACGGCATCCACCGCCTTGTTGGCTAACTGCACCACATGGAAGCCATCGAAGGCCACCGCTGCCGCAGGCAGATGCATGGCAGCGCCCGTAATGAATGCCCTGGACATGTCCATGCAGACCACCTCTATCGCCTCGGGCTTGCCCTGGTGGGCTGCGAAGTCCTGGGTAAAGCGCTCGACCGTACTGGCATCCTTGCCGGGGGTGGCGTAGATCAGTTTTGTGCCCGGCAGGTCATGCACCAGCGTGATGTAGCTGTGCCCCCTGGCGCAGGAGGTCTCATCGATGCCGATGACCTTGACATCGGCATAGCTCTCTTTGGCTCGGGCCAGATCGACGTGGGCATCCATTTGTCGCCACAAGGTGTAGTCCGAGCAGCGCAGGATGCGCGCACAGGCCGAGACTGGCATCTCGCGCGCCAGAGTCAGGCCCAGGGCCTCGAACAGGAGGGTGAAGCGGCTGCCTTCGCGCGCCCAGGGCACGCTCAGTTGGGTGGTGGCGTGGCAGGCGCTGCAGGCAATGCGGGGCAGGTCGCAATGGACATGGGCCTCGAACTGGAAGAAGTCCAGATGACGCCAGCTGCGCTGGCGGTGATCATGTATTTTTTGCTCCAACGCGCCACATGCCGGGCAAGCTGCACTGTCTGCGCGCCAGACGACGTACAGATCAATGCGGCTGTGCGCGACATCGAGGGCCACGCGTTCCACATCCCAGGGGGACGCGAGACCCAGGGCCTGACGAAAGAGTGCTTCTTGCATGACAACTCTCCTATGAGCGACAGTGTCAACTCAATTTGATGCGGTGTGGCGCGCCACCCGAAATGGAAGAGAGCCCTTTTTCTTTGAATTTTCAGCTGCGCAGAGACTCGATCAAGTCGATGTATTTCTGCTTGGCGTCGTCGGCTGATGCACCTTTGTTGAGCGACCACGCATCCCACTTGGCTCGCGCGACGAAGTCGCTGAAGGCGGGTTTCTTCTCGGTGTTGTCGCCGGCCGTGGCCTGCTTGTACAGGCCGTAAATCTTGAGCAAGGTCGGGTTGTCGGGCCGCTCGGGCAGTTGTTTGGCGTTGGCCTGCGCGGCTTCGAATTGGGTGTCTAGGTCGGACATGGGTTCGTTCTTGTTCAAACGGCTCATTGTCGCGGGCACGGAGCGGGGTCAATCCGCCAGGCCCGCCTTCGCCAACTCGATGTCGAGCCGCTGGCGCGCATCGAGTGGTTGCAGCGCGGCTGCTTTTTCATACAGCCGGGTGGCCTGCGTTATCGCACCGTCGCCTTCGAGCATGAGCAGGCAGCGCGCATATTCCATCAGCGCGCCGGGCGATTCGGGCAGCAGTTTGAGTCCGCGCTCGAAAAGTTCCAGCGCCGAGTCGACCCGCGCGCCATGCGTCATGCGGCCGACCAGCGGGCCGACCTTGTCGATCACCTCGGCATGGAACGAGGCCAGCGCGATCATCGCGTCGGCATGGTCGCTGTGCAGCGCGATCACCTGCTCGAGCGCATGCTTGACCTTCTGCCCGAGTCCCTGCGCGAGCGCGCGCGCCACGCTCACGCCCTGCGCGTAGCGGCCCAGCGCATAGGCCTGCCAGTAAAGTGCATGGCAATCGTCAGGATGGGTCTGCAGGCGCGCCGCGGCGCGCTGCGCCACTTCGTTGAAGAGCTGCAGCCGAACGGCTTCGCGCGGCTCGAGGTAGTCGGCGTAAACAGCAGTCGCCTGATTGACCAGGGCAATGCCGTCGGCGCCGTGGCGCCGGCCGTGGCCGACGGCCTGCGCGAATTCGCCACTGTGATACAGCGCCCAGCCTTCCCACAGATCGACACCCGGCGGCGCCAGCGCGACGCCCTGCCCGATGTGCAGACGCGCCCAGCTCGGCTGCAGGCTGGCGCCGGTGAAGCGCGGCGCATCGGCGTAGGGCATGGCGGTCCACAACTCGCCGACGGCGAGCGCATCGGTGTCGAGAAAGGCGGGCGGCCGGTCGCGTGGCATACGACTGTTCCTTCAGGCCGCGAGGGCTGCCTGCGGGCTCGCAACGCCCGCACCCGGGGCGCTCTCGTCGTTCGCATAAGCGTCGCCCAGCGCCAGCAGATGCAGCCGCTGCGGCGGCGCGAGGTACGGCGCGAGCAGATGCAAGGTGCGATGCGCGCCGCGCAGCAAGGCATGCTGGGCGTGCTCGGCTTCGAGCGCTTCGCGCGGATTGCGCACGTACTCGTAGCTGAGCCAGTAGGTCAGCACCACCACCATGCTTTGCGACAGCGCCTCGACCTCGCGCGGGTCGATCTCGCAATGCCCCGCGCGGCCGAGACCGGCGAGCAGGCTTCGAATCGCGCGGCCCTTGCGCTGCAACACGCGCTGGAATTCGGTTTCGAGATGCCGATTCTTCGACAGCAGATCGTTCAGGTCGCGGTACAAAAACCGATAGCGCCAGATCAGCTCGAACAAGCTGTGGATGAAGAACCAGGCGTCTTCGACATCGGCCAGCTCGTCGCTCGCATGGAGCAATGGGTCGAGTTCGGCCTGGTACGCGGCGTAGAGCCGGTTGATCAGCTCGTCCTTGGCCGGATAGTGGTAGTAGAGGTTGCCGGGGCTGATGCCGAGTTCGGCTGCGACCAGGGTGGTCGACACATTCGGCTCGCCGAAGCGGTTGAACAGCACGAGCGCCGCTTCGAGAATGCGTTCTGCAGTGCGGCGTGGCGCTTTTTTGGCCATGGAGAACAGCCCTGAGTTTGTCTCGTAACCTGGGTAACTTCGGTAAGCGATGCGGGTGCGGATGTTTCGGCCCGAGTGTAGGCCGACAGAGGCATTCGGCCGTATTTGCTGCGCGATACCGCGTCGAATGCTATCTAATTTGTAGCTGCTTGCGCATTATCCACGGGCTTTTCAGGCCTTTTTTGTTCAAATGCCGTAATTATCGTGCCGGCATGATCCGATGCACTACGGGCGCTTGAAAGCGGTGATCGACGCCCCTCGCGACATGGCGCGGCGCATCGGCTTCAGCCATTACGTGAGCGACTTCGACCGTTGCGCGAGCGATTTCAAGCGTTCCACGAGCGACCTCAAGTTTTTTGCGAGCGCTTTCTGGCGGTTCCGGCCGCTTCGCTCGACGTGTCTTTGGCCGAGCCCCTTCCTGCGCCAGTCGCGCGCGTCGTGCTCGAGCGCCGCGCCCTTGGCGTTCCGGCCGAACTGCCGGCTTTTGTACCGACTATTGCCCGGAGCGCCTCGACTTCGGCGCTCAATGCTTCGACCCGCGCGTTCAGCGCCGCGACCGAGGTCGCCGACGGCACACCGAGCTTTTCGAGCGCGCGCGCCACCCGCTCTTCGAAAATACCTTCGAGCTTGCCCCACTGGCCGTTCGCACGCGAGCCGATGGAGCCGAACTGGTTCGCGAACCCGCTCATCTTCGCTTGCGCCTGCGCGAGCCCCTCCTCGGCCGCGGTCTGGGTCCTCTTTTGCATGCCGACGCCTTCCTTCACCAGCGATTCGAACGCCTTCGCGCCCTCCTGCTGCGCCTTGGCGAAAGCGCCGAGGCCGGCGAGCCAGATTTGCTGAGCCGAGTCGCGGATGTTGTCGCCCTGTTTACCGGCTGCGCCAGTCCGGGAATCATCAGATTTGTCGTTGGGGTTCATGGTGTGCCGTTTGGAGGAGAAACAACGTCGACTGTAGTGCGCGCATGCTTCATTGATTAGGCCGGTGGCTCTAACAACGCCAAAGCGATAATGCGCATCGGGATGACCGAACGCGGCATCTTTCAGCTCATGGGCAGGGGACTCCAATGATTCTTGTGACCGGCGGCGCCGGCTTTATCGGCGCCAACTTCGTGCTGGACTGGCTTTCGCAAAGCGATGAGCCGGTGCTCAACCTCGACAAGCTCACCTACGCCGGCAACCTTGAAACCCTGGCGACGCTCGATGACGATGCACGGCATGTGTTCGTGCAAGGCGACATCGGCGACAGCGCGCTGCTCGACCGCTTGCTGGCCGAGCACCAGCCCCGCGCGGTGGTCAACTTCGCGGCCGAGTCGCACGTGGACCGCTCGATTCACGGGCCCGAAGACTTCATCCAGACCAATGTGCTCGGCACCTTCAGGCTGCTCGAATCGGCGCGGGGTTACTGGCATGCACTGCCGGCCGCGGACAAAGCGGCGTTCCGCTTTCTGCATGTCTCGACCGACGAGGTCTACGGTTCGCTCGCCGCGACCGACCCGGCCTTCACCGAGCAAAACAAGCTCGAGCCCAACAGCCCCTACTCGGCCAGCAAGGCCGCAAGCGACCACCTGGTGCGCGCCTGGCATCACACCTACGGCTTGCCGGTGGTGACAACCAATTGCTCGAACAACTACGGGCCTTTTCACTTTCCTGAAAAGCTGATTCCGCTCGTGATCGTCAACGCGCTCGCGGGCAAGCCATTGCCGGTATATGGCGACGGCATGCAGGTGCGCGACTGGCTCTACGTCAAGGACCATTGCAGCGCGATCCGCCGCGTGCTCGACGCCGGCCGGCTCGGCGAAACTTACAACGTCGGCGGCTGGAACGAGAAGCCAAACATCGAGATCGTCAAGACCATCTGCAAGCTGCTCGACGAACTGCGCCCGCGCGCCGATGGCCAGCCCTACGCAGAGCAAATCAGCTACGTCACCGACCGACCCGGCCATGACCGGCGCTACGCGATCGACGCGCGCAAGCTCGAACGCGAGCTCGGCTGGAAGCCAGTCGAAACCTTTGAAACCGGCATCCGCAAGACCGTCGAGTGGTACCTGGCCAATGGCGAATGGGTGCGCAACGTGCAAAGCGGCGCGTACCGCGAGTGGGTGCAGAAGCAGTACGAAGCGCCTGCAGAGCAGTCAGCGAAGGTGTCCGCATGAAGCTGTTGCTGTTCGGCAAGGGCGGCCAGGTCGGCTGGGAATTGCAGCGCAGCCTGGCGCCGCTCGGCGAGCTAGTTGCGCTCGATTTCGACAGCACCGATTTCGATGCCGATTTCAGCCGGCCGGAGGCGCTGGCCGACACCGTGGCCAAAGTGCGGCCCGACGTGATCGTCAATGCGGCTGCGCACACCGCGGTCGACAAGGCCGAGAGCGAACCCGAACTCGCCCGCACGCTCAATGCGACGGCGCCCGGCGTGGTCGCGGCAGCGGCGCAAAAAATCGGCGCGCTGATGGTCCAATACTCGACCGACTACGTGTTCGACGGCAGCGGCAGCAAGCCCTGGGTCGAAGGCGATGCGACCGGCCCCTTGAGCGTTTACGGCCGAACCAAACTCGAAGGCGAGCAGTTGGTCGCGCAGCGTTGCGAGCGCCATCTGATCTTTCGCACCAGCTGGGTCTATGCGGCGCGCGGCGGCAACTTCGCCAAAACCATGCTGCGGCTCGCCAAGGAGCGCGAACGCCTTACGGTGATCGACGACCAGTTCGGCGCGCCGACTGGGGCGGAACTGCTGGCTGATGTGACGGCGCACGCAATTCTGGCGACGCGGCACGAGCCGGCCAAAGCCGGGCTCTATCACCTGGTCGCGGGCGGTGAGACAAGCTGGCATGGCTACGCGCGCTTCGTGCTCGCAGAGGCGCAGGCGGCAGGTGTGGCGCTCGAAGCTACGCCCGATGCGGTCGACGCAGTGCCGACGAGCGCGTTCCCGACTCCGGCCACGCGCCCACGTAACTCGCGTTTGAACACCGGCAAGCTCATTGCGGCCTTCGGGCTCGTTCTACCGCCTTGGCAGACAGGCGTGGCGCGGATGCTGCATGAGATTCACTGATTCACTAGAATCTGTGCATCACTTTAGTTTGGGAAGGACGATCATGCGAACCACGATCGACATAGCCGACGACGTATTGGCCGCCGCCAAGGAACTTGCGCGATTCGAAAACCGGACCGCAGGCGAGGTTTTATCCCGCCTCGCGCGCCAGGCTCTGACCGCGACCACTGGCCCAGAGGGCGAGGTCACCGTCGCCGGTTTCAGACCGTTGCCAAGGCGCGGCAATGTCGTGACGAACGACCACGTCAATGCGATTCGCGATGCCGAAGGTATTTGATGCGCGCGTTGTTCGACGTCAACGTTCTCATTGCCCTGCTCGATTTCGACCACATGCACAACGCCGCCGCAACCCGGTGGCTTCGAGATAACCTCGCGCATGGTTGGGCATCGTGCCCGTTGACGCAAAACGGATGTATTCGCATTCTCTCGCAGCCTGCTTACCCGGATCGCGCGATGGCGACGGCCAACGACGTCGCTTTGCGGCTCTGCGATGCAGCCGCTGATCCGGCGCACGAGTTTTGGCCCGATGACGTGAGCCTTCTGTCGCCCAATGCGATTCGTTGGGACGGCCTTTTGAGTAGCCGCCACCTGACCGATGTGTATCTGTTGCTCCTGGCGGTACGCCACGACGCCCGCCTTGTAACCTTCGACCAAGGGATCCCGCTGAACGTTGTGCCGGATGCGCAAATCCGGCACCTGTGCGTCATCCCTCCGCAAATTCACTAGAAAAAGAGCGTCACACATGACCCAACGCAAAGGCATCATCCTCGCGGGTGGCTCCGGCACGCGGCTGCATCCGGCAACGCTCGCGATGAGCAAGCAACTGCTGCCGGTGTACGACAAACCGATGATCTATTACCCGCTGAGCACCTTGATGCTCGGCGGCATGCGCGACATCCTCGTCATCAGCACACCGCAAGACACGCCGCGCTTTCAGCAACTGCTCGGCGATGGCAGCCAATGGGGCATGAACCTGCAATACGCCGTGCAACCGAACCCCGACGGATTGGCGCAAGCTTTCATCATCGGCGAGAAATTTTTGGGCGATGCGCCAAGCGCGCTGGTGCTCGGCGACAATATTTTTTACGGCCACGACTTTGCCAACCTGCTCGGCGGCGCCGACACCAAAGAAGCCGGCGCCACCGTGTTCGCTTACCACGTACAAGACCCAGATCGCTATGGCGTGGTCGAGTTCGACGCCGAAGGCAAAGCCAAAAGCATCGAAGAAAAGCCTGCGCAGCCGAAAAGCAACTATGCGGTCACCGGCCTGTACTACTACGACAACCAGGTCGTCGACATCGCCAAGGCCGTCAAACCCAGCGCGCGCGGCGAACTCGAAATCACCGCGGTCAACCAGACCTATCTGGAGCGCGGCCAGCTCAACGTGCAGATCATGCAGCGCGGTTATGCCTGGCTCGACACGGGTACGCACGAAAGCCTGCTCGAAGCGGGGCAGTTCATCGCGACCTTGGAGCATCGGCAGGGCTTGAAGATTGCTTGTCCGGAGGAAATTGCCTGGCGGGCCGGATTCATCGACCGCGAGCAACTTGCCAGGCTGGCCGATCCTTTGCGGAAGAGTGGATACGGCAAATATCTGCACCGCGTGCTTGAAGAGGAATTGCAGACGTGATCGCCACACCCACCGCCATACCCGACGTCATCGTGATCGAGCCAAAGGTTTTCGGCGATGCGCGAGGTTTTTTCTTAGAGAGCTTCAATCAGAAGGCATTCGACGAAACGATCGGCACACATGTCGACTTTGTCCAGGACAACCACTCGCGTTCGACCAAGGGCGTGCTGCGCGGGCTGCATTACCAGATAGAGCGGCCCCAAGGGAAGCTGGTTCGGGTCGTACGAGGGGCCGTTTTCGACGTGGCAGTGGATATTCGAAAGTCATCGCAAACGTTCGGCCAATGGGTCGGCATCGAACTCACCGAAGACAACCATAAGCAGTTTTGGGTGCCTGCTGGTTTTGCACATGCATTTTTGGTACTGAGCGAAACAGCTGATTTTTTATATAAGACAACAGAGTTTTACGCGCCAGAACATGAGCGATGCATTGCATGGAATGACACCACGCTAGCTATCAAGTGGCCGGATGTTGGAATTTCGCCCAAGTTGTCAGGGAAGGATGCAGACGGCGCAACGTTGGCAAACGCAGCAGTGTTTGCCTAGTCAAACCCGCGACTTGGGTATGCCTTTTGATACGTCGGGGACTGGTCGGTGTTCTTCGGGTCGCCACGCCCCCATGAGTACATGCCTTTGCGGGCGGCACGGCTCCGACTGCTGCACCTCGCCGCAAGCCCCGCCGATATCACACGGCCGAAGAACCGACCGAGAGCATGGCGGCGCGCCGTGCGATTTCACCCTGAGAAGTTAGCCGGAACGTATGCGCGTTGCCATAGCACGCATTAAACGACCAAGCTGAAGCGTCACAAGAAGTCTCGCGCCTATCAACCCCGACCATACCCATCTTGCGCGGCGAGGATGGGCTTTTGCCCATGCGCTGACACCGCGCGCCATCGGGTGCTCTAACCTGCGATCAAGTAGGGTAGATTCTTGTTGCTTCGCCAACAAAAATTTTCCCCTCGCATGCAACTCGGTTGCAATGCGCTGAGCCACCAGCTGGCTTTGGATTTCGAAATTCGATTCAGTCACTCTCGCCAACATCGTTTCGCAAATAATTAACTTATCTTTACAAGCTGACAGTTCCGCGCTCACTCCACGCTCGGCTGCTCTTTGAACAATAAGGACTTCCTCATGCGCCTGCAGCTGAGCTGCTTGTTCAAAGACAATGCGATTGCTTTTAGCAGCGTTGGATTCCATTGATTCTGTGAATTTAGCTTCGATTGCCGCTAACCGCTCTTGGCAAATAGCCAACGCTGAGTCGGACTCAGACTTCGCCAATTCGAGAGCAGCCATTTGTCCAGACTGGCTTTCAACCACCCGTTGCGCCTCATCTAATTTCTTGGATACGGCCACCGCAGCCGTGAACTGAGCGCCGGCAAAGTAATCTCGACTGCATGCTTGGCCGAGTCGGCTGTACGCGGCCCGCACAATACTGAGTTCTTCCGGGGTATTTGCAGCATCGAACAAGGACCGAAGGCGCGCAGGAACTTCATTACCTACCGCTAGTACGCCCAAACCATTTCCATGAATAAACTCGAACGAAGGAAACTTGATCTTTAATTCCGACCATAGTCTCCAAACACCAAAATCTGACCTTCTAACGTTTGTATCGTGAAACACGACGATTGCACGCTCTGACAGCTTGGGTGTCCACGTGGTGTAGTCGGTTAACGCATCTTCGTATGTATGTCGACCATCTATGTGAAGCAAATCGATACTGCCGTCTGAAAAATAAGGCAGGGCGGCGTCAAAGGTTGCCCTAATCAAAGTCGAAATATCTGCATAGTTTAATTGCTGAATAGACGCTACACCTTGATAAACCTCATCGCCGTAAAAGCCAGCATGTTCATCACCTTCCCAAGTGTCGATCGCATAGCAACTGCATTGAAGTTTCAGGGACTGCACAGCCTGGCAAAAAGCGAAAAATGAATAGCCATTGTGCGTACCGAGCTCAACGAGCGAACGCGGTTTTGCAGCATCAACAAGCCAGAATGCAAACGGTCCATGCTCTAGCCAAGCAGAGTAAAGCAAGTGATGAGGAGCCCAATAAGAGGCAGCAGATATAGCAATTCCGCCAATTTCTTGATTTAGCGATGTGGGCGTTGTCATCACGAATTTAGGGGTTGAGCTCAGGAAGTGTGGCGTCTACGATTTTTTGAGTCAATTTATTCCATCCATAATTACCGTACGCACTTTCGGACGCTGCTTCGCAGTGCTCGCTGTACTTGTCGCTGCAAGACGCCAAATCGACCGCTTCATTTAGAGCGTCATCCCATTCGTGGGCGCGCGCTAATCGACCGGTCTCACCATCTTTTATCGCCGCGCGAAAAGTTGAAGTAGGTGATGCGATGGTCCAAGTGCCAACAGCTGCAGCCTCAAAAAACTTTAGTTCCGACTTACAGTTGGTGAACTCGTTCTCTTGTAAAGGCGCTATATTTATTTCTACTTCAGAAATAACTCGCTGCAAACCAATAAAATCCATAAATGGGAATACTTCTATTCTATCTTTGAATCTCTGGAGTGGTCCAGTTTCATCGAGATAGCCGACTATGCGAACATTGACGGTTGAATTGGAATCAAGAAGACGCTCAAGCGCAGGCCCTGCAACCGCAAAATCACGACGATGGCTCGGCGAGCCGCTGAAATATCCTATCGTGATCGGTCCGCTACGTAGCCAGCCATTTTCTCGTTTCCTTTCGAGGAGAAGCGAAGAATAGGTCTGTTGCTGACGGTGAAGAAAATTTGGAATGACGCAAACAGGTTTACCATTCATGGTCTTTTTCATTCGCACTGCAAGATAAGGGTTCGTCGTAATACCCCCATCGCACAGGCGTGCGGTCGCGTTCAAGCGACCCATATATGCAAACCAATAGTCCCAAGTAGAGGAAGCAGTAATGTCCTGCGCTGAGGTATCAGCTACTAAGGCGGCGTAGTCAACGTCGAAAACAAGATCATCACTGTCGAATAGAACCTTCACGCCCAATTGTCGCGCCCTTTCTACAAGGCAGTGCAGTTCGGGCGTGTACCGAAAGCGGGCAATTACCAGAGTGTCAATTTTCCCGAGGATGGCTTGGACGTAGGGTAAGTCTTCTGGACCGAACCAGCTTGCGCTTACTTCCCTTTCAGAATCTGCTTCCAAAGCATTGATCATGTTGATCGCTCGGTAGCGAAACGTGCTGGTATCTATATTTTCATAGAGCCATGCGATGCGTCGCGGGCGGGCCAACAACGCCTCCAGCCGCTGCTTCAGCGAAGCTTGCCACCGCGAAGCATCGAATACCGGTGCTTTTGGAAGATCAAGGAACATGAAGTTCCTCAGATGCTGCCCGATATCGTTGAGCTAACCAGTCCACCGTACTTTGAAGCGCGACCTTCCAATCACGACATATTCCGTCAGTTCTCCGGTTCTTTTCGCGGGATGCGTCATCCTCTCCCAACATCGCAACACGAATAAGTCCATCCCTGAGGCCGGGGAGCGTCGGCTCTGACATAAGTATGTTTTTGGAGTAACTCGAAAGATCGGATTTCCCCGGATGTGTATTGGTCAGCACAGCAACACCTGCACTCGCCAAGTCCAGTGGCGGATACGAGGGGTGTGGCGTGTCCATGAGCACGAGGGCAGCATCCATCTTTCCAACGAAGACTTGATAGTCCGACCAGCTCAGACCTTCGATAACATTTAGTTTTGCGGCCCGTGGCAAAGTGAATTGAGAAGTGCTCTTACCAACAAAGAAAAACTCCCATTTAGCAGGATTGAGGATACCGTCTTCGATAGCACTCGCTATGGCGCTGGCGCCGCGCCAGAAAAGGTTTCTTGCGTTGTTAGGGCGGGAGTAGAAGAAAAATTTGCGTTTGTCTGTCGATTCTGGAGACCGGGCATCTGCAGGCTTGCCGGGGAAGGCCGGTTCGAACACGACAGAATCTCGCTCGAGACTCTGCAAAGGACTCGGCCCCGTTCGCAAGTGTTCGCTCAGATAGCGCGTATTTACGGCCAACGCTAAGTTGGGTTCGTCAAGCGTTTCAGAGCACAACAGGCGTTCGTCCCCAAACGGATAAAACATACGCTCGTCCTCCTGCAGAAGGTAGGCGACGCGGTTTCGGGGAACCGTCCCGAGCACCGGGCGCGTGGTCCACCACGAAGTTGTGAGGAACAGATCAGTGTCGCTGAGAGATAGCGGGGAGCTGCCGTCTATTGGCGCATGGGAAAGCTCCAGTGCGTTTTCCAGCACTATGCCGTTGTTTCCAAGAACCGAAGCCAGAGCACGGCCATCCGGTTTGTCGTGCCTTGTCGCAATGCGCAAAATCGCTCTTAGACGGTTTGCAACCAGTGCGCCCAGAATGAGAGCGGTGCCAACTCCGCCGAACAAAGAGGCAGGGCCAATGCTGTCAGTAACTATCGTTAATCTCGGGCCACCGGACGGAATATGGAACACATGCAGTGGCTTCAAGTGCGGCCAACGTGCCTCGTAGAACTGCGCGAAAGAGGGCACAAGTGGCTTCGCCCCGACCGTAACGCGCCCTTCAGCTTTTCCATACTCAAGATAGTGAACAAGCGGGTTCAGCCCAGCGGCGGCAACATCAGCATGGCGCCTCAAGTACCCAAGCGTCGAAAAAGACTCGCTTGGATCGCGCCCCTCCCCCGCGCCGAATGTTAGGTAGTGTTCAATTGAGTCGAGGCCCGCTGCGGCAACGTCAGCGTTGGATGCCAGGTAGTAAGCAGTGTCAAAAAGAGGAGTTGATGCGAGAAGTGCGCGATGCGACTCATCAAAAGATGCCGAAACCCTCGTATCCAAATTGGGTGATGAAATGAGTGTGGAGGCATCGTCCTGTGAATGAACGTCTCGGCCTTCAATAATTCCACTCCGGAGGTAGTGCACTAGTGGATTAGCGCCCTCGGCGGCGACGTCGGGATTTGATCGAAGGTATGCCGTTGTCGAAAAGCTTCGGCTTGGGTCGCGGCCTTCGGCCGCGCCGGCCTGAAGGTAGTGAATCACTGGATCGAACCCAACCTCCGCGACATCCGGATAGCTGCGCAAGTATTCGAAACTGTCAAAAAGGGGAGAGCTACGAAGGAGGTCTTCGTCCGAGAGGGCACTCGCACTTTGCATCGCGGACTGCTGCAAAGCTACAAGCTCTGATTCGTGGAGTCGACTTGCGGTTGAGGTCATTGTCGTTATGGAATGCCAAGTATCAAAATGGGTAAGCGGTGGCGAATCGGCTAGCATCGGGCCGATTGTCAGCAAGCCACTATTCTCTCCGGAACGGATTGCCGCGTGAGTTGGCGTTGGAGCGAAAGTTTGGGCTGCAACGATTCCGTTTCACTCGGTTCACTGACGACAGTGGTTTTTGGCAAGCACCGTGCCGGTGTGGTACTTACGCCGGAACGCCGATGCGCGCTTCGCCATAAAAATTGGATGTGTTTGCGATGTTCAAAAGGTAGGCTTTTTGATGGACCGACAAAGTAAACTAACCAACAAAATTGACTTCTCAACGTCGCAGATTGCCGAGATTGGTGCACTTTGCAACCCTTTGCTGACAAAGGCGCAAGCCAACGTCACATACGTAGACTATGCCGACGCCGCTCACCTTCGTGCGCACTACGCGGGGAATCCTTGGATCGATCCACAGAAAATAGTTGAGACAGACGCGGTGTGGGGAAACCAGACGCTTTTGAAGGCGCTGGGCCGAAAAGTGGATTACGTTCTTGCATCGCATGTTGTGGAGCATGTGCCTGATCTGATCACATGGCTCAATGAGATCGATGCGTCGCTGATGGCTGAGGGACAGGTTCGTCTGGCAATACCTGACCGGCGCTTCACCTTTGACTTCTTGCGGCGCGAAACGTCGCTGAGTGACGTGCTCGCTGCCCAAGTAGTCGGTGCGAGAGTGCCGCAGCCAATCGCACTGCTGGACTACTACTTAAACGCCACCGAGGTCGACTGCGGTGCCGCTTGGAAAGGGCTTGTTAACGAACAATCTTTGAAGAGGCCTGACAACTTTTCGGTGGTCATGAGTAAAGCCGTGGATGCATATGCGAACGGAACTTATCACGATGCTCATTGCTGGGTATTTACGCCGCATTCGTTTGCCTGTCTTTTTGAACAGTTAGGGAAGTTGGGACTTATAACGTTTGCTTGCGACGAATTTTTCGACACTGAGCCGAACTCGATCGAATTTTTCGTATCGATGCGCCGCTCCAGCGAGATTGACGACATTGCGTCGAGTTGGCATCGCATGGGCGCGGCCGTGCGACCCGATGCTCCTGGATCGCGACATGATCTCGAGAGCAAGATCCAACAGTTGAGTGATGAAGTTGCTGCAGCCCAGGAGGCTTTGGAAAAAGACCGACGGAATTCCGAGGCGGTGTCGCTCGAACTTTTACGCGCACAAAACGAGCTAGGTTGCGCGAGGTCAGAGGCTCGGCAGCTGAGAGCCTCTCGTTCCTGGAAACTGACGGCGCCCTATCGGGCGTTGGGATCAGTCTGGCATCGGATAAGAAGCGACGGGCTCCGTTAAAACGACTGTCCCGCCGTGTTGTACCGAAGGTCCGCCTCGACCATCATGGCGCAGAGTTGTTCGAGCGTTGTTTTGGGTTCCCATCCAAGTTTTTCCTTGGCGCGAGCCGGGTTGCCGATGAGCAGGTCTACTTCTGCAGGTCGGTGGAACTTTGGATTAACGCGGACCAAGGTTTTGCCTGTTTTGATGTCGATGCCAACCTCATGCTGTTCGTCGCCTTCGAACCGTAGCTCGTAGCCGGCTGCCTTGAAGGCCATCTCGACAAAAGAGCGTACGGTTTCAGTTCGGTTGGTTGCCAGCACATAGCTGTCGGCTTCTTCGGCCTGCAACATCAGCCACATGCCCTCAACGTATTCCTTGGCAAAGCCCCAATCCCGCTTGGCGCCCAGGTTCCCAAGTTCCAATACGTCGAGCTTGCCCAGCTTGATCTTTGCGACTGAATCGGTGATCTTGCGCGTGACGAACTCGCGCCCGCGCAGCGGACTTTCGTGGTTGAAGAGGATGCCGCTGCAGCCGAAGATGCCGTAACTCTCGCGATAGTTGATCGTCATCCAGTGCGCGAACAACTTGGCAACGCCGTAGGGGCTGCGCGGATAGAACGGCGTCTCTTCCACCTGAGGAATGGCCTGAACCTTGCCAAACATCTCGGAAGTCGATGCCTGATAGAACTTGATCTTCGGGTTGGTCAATCGAATGGCTTCGAGCAGGTGCAGCGCGCCCATGGCCGTGATCTGGGCAGTTGCGTCGGGCTGATTGAAGCTCACGCCGACGAAGCTTTGCGCGGCAAGGTTGTAGACCTCGTCTGGCGCGGCTTCTTTCATGAGCGTCATCGAGCTACCGAGGTCAGTCAGGTCGTACTCGATCAGGTTCAAGTCCGGATGATTCTGAATGCCGAGTTCTTCGATGCGCCAGAAGTTGACCGAGCTGGTGCGGCGGTAGGTGCCGTAGACCACATAGCCCTTGGAGAGCAGCAGCTCTGCCAGATAGGCCCCGTCCTGCCCGGTGATACCCGTCACCACTGCACGCTTCTTCATTCTTAAGCCCTGTTATTTCATTGGACCGACGCGTAAACCCGCGCTCGCCCTCGTGCCAACGAGGTGCTGAACTTGGATTTTGCCGGAAACGATATCGCCTCCGGCGAGATCGCGGCTGGCGAGCGATTTCCCGGATTCCGGGCGCGAAGGCTGCGCGGTATCCAGCAAAATGGGGAGGGCACAATTGCTGCAGTGCACAAGGCCAATTAAACCCCCGAATGCGGGCCGGACTGATCCCATTGATAGCCAGAAAATGCCCTTTGCCACCCAAGCACGAAACGAAACCTTTGAACCTGAGGTCGGCGAAAAAGTGAACGCGATTCGAGAAAAAGACGATTTGAGCCTCGACGACGCGCAATCGCGCGCTTTGCAAGCCGAGCTTCGCCTGCAGAAGGAACGGATCGCATTGGATCTTCGGTTCGACGCTCAAGTCAACGCTCATGACCGGATCGTGGCTCAGCTACGCCAGCGAGTCGAAGCTGCGGAACGCTATGTGACCGAAGTTCAGCAGCGGCTAAGTCGACAGCCCGGCCCAATGCAGCGCTCTGCTCGCCGAGCCGGAGAAGGCGTAGGGGCTCCACAAACCGGTTCGGCACCGCGACCACTGTCCGAAGCTTTGTCGCTCGCACAGGAACAGGCTGCCACCGCCACAGCCCAATACCATGCCGTTATCAATTCGACCGCATGGCGAGTCACAAGCCCGGTTCGTCGCCTGGCAGGACAACTGCCCCCCAAATGGCGAGCCCAGGCCAGGCGCGTTATCAAGGCGAGTTGGTGGGCGTTGACGCCGTGGCGTGTTCCGGAGCGCATGCGTTTGCTCAATGCCCGCAGAGATGTTCGATTGAAAGAATCCGAGGGACGCGGGCTATTGCCGCGAGTTCCTGTCAATGCCCCGACATCGGAAGACAACTCATCTGGCCAATATGCCGAATGGATTCGGGATAGCGAACGGCGCTCTCCAATCACGGCGTTTCCCAAGTTCGACTGTCCAGCAGTGAGTTTTCTGGTTCTCAGCACCACCACTCTCGACGAACTGTCGCGAACCTTGAGCTCGATCACTCACCAGAAGAAAGACGCGTGGGAAATCATCCTGGCGCCAACAGAAAATTCTGGCGCCGTTCTGGCGGACATCCATCGTCTGGTGCACACGAATTCGCGTGTCAAGCTTTTGACTCCGAGCACAGATCGCGCGGCAGCACTGTGTCTAGCGGCAGGAGAGGCGAAGGGGGAGTTCATCTGTGTCTTGGACTCCGGCGACCTGTTGTCTGAGTCCGCTCTGGACGAACTCGCATTCGCGCTCGATCGCGCGCCGCATGCAGAAATCTTCTACGGCGATGAGGACGAGTTGAGTACCGAAGGGTATCGAACGAGCCCCTATTTCAAACCGGGCTGGTCGCCCGACCTGCTGTATGGATTCAACTACTTCGGCCGACTGACCTTTCTCAGGCGGCTGGTTGTGGATGCCGTCGGCAGTTTTGATCCGGCCGCCGGAGCCGCGATCGAGTGGGAACTGAATTTGAAGGCGTCGGACCAGGCTCAGTCCATCGTGCGCATTCCCAAAGTGCTGTGCCATCGCACCTGGAGCGGGCACCGCGACCGCCCGCCGGCAGAGTCGACGGAGGCAGCCGATCACCGCCGAACGATCGAGGCCTATTGGCTTGCAAGGGGGCTGCCGGGCAAAACCGAAACGGACGCCCACGGCACGCAGCATATGGCGCATGCATTGGCCGATACGCCAAGGGTTTCGATCATCATTCCAACGAAAAACAAGCTCGAGTTGCTGCGCGTGTGTGTGGACGGGCTGCTGCACACAACGACTTATCCAAATATGGAAATCGTCATTGTCGATACCGGCTCCGACGACCCCGAGACGCTCGCCTATTACGAGCAGATCGAAGAGCTGAACGACGCGAGGGTGGTTCACTACACCAAGATCTTCAACTACTCCGCTGCTTGCAACTTCGGCGCGCGCCATGCCGACGGCGAGTTGCTGCTGTTCCTCAACAACGACATCGAGATCATTGACAGCAATTGGTTGCGAGAAATGGTCGGGTTCGCGGTGCGCCCGGGCGTGGGTGTCGTAGGAACCAAACTCATTTTTCCCAGCACCGAATTGCAGCACGGTGGCGTTGCGATCGGCATCCACTTGGCTGCGCTGATGTATCGCAGCGCGGGCGGACAACCATGGAGCCTTTTCGGTTCGCCCGATCATGATCGCAACTGGCTCGCCGTCATGGGCGCGTGTCAACTGGTACGGCGCGACGTATTCGATCAGGTTGACGGATTCGACGAGTCATACCTGATGGCGATGAGTGACGTAGCCCTTTGCCTGAGGGTTTGGCATGCAGGTTTCAGGACTGCTTACGCGCCACGTGCCTGCCTGGTGCATCACGAAGGTGCAACGCGCGGGCACAGCAACCCGTCGGAAGACATTCGCAGACTGGCGGACGACATTCGAATACTCGGTCTCGACGAAGATCCGTATCTGCACCCCGAATTGAACGGCCATCAGCCCATTCCTGCGTTGCGCGTACAGGGCGTGCCGTCCGTGAGGGAAGAACTGGAGCTCAGACTTTTAGAGGCAGGTTCCATCAGCCCTGCCGGGGGCAACGGCAAATTCTTGTCTGATGGTGGTTTTCTCGATCTGACAGGTTTGCCGAGGAGCGAAGTACTTTGGCAACCGCAGGGCAAACACAAAATCCGCGATGGATTGAGTGCGGCACGCTGGTGCATGGATCTGCTGCGCACCGACCCGGAAATCCGCGTCCGATTCCCGAAGGCAATTTCAGAAGGTCGCCAAGGTGCATTTGCACGCTGGATCGTCGATGGTGGTGCGGCGTGGCCCGGATCGACGCAGGAAATTTCTGGCAGGGTCGATCAGATGTTCGCGCTCGATCTTGGCGCAGCCGCTCGCCAGGTCATTTTGTTCAGGGACGACGTGCGAAAGGCCATTCCACTCGGTCTGACGCCACTCGGCGCAGACGAAACATTGCGTTGGTTTCTGTGCAACCGGGGACCCGAAGAAAAGCTGCGACTCGAAAACATATGGTGGTTGTATCTGGACGCTTGCGAAAACCCGGAACGAGAAGTCGTATTGACCTGGTCATTCACGCCCTATTGGCAAACGTTGTATCCCGACGCAATGACGATGTTTGGTCGCCGCGAGTTTTCCAAGTGGTTTCGCGCTACCTATCGGGTCGAAGAACCGTGGGCGCAGCCGGAGGCATGGCCTATTGATTCGACGCCGACCGAGCAGATCCGGGTTGCATTCAAGGCGCGCAAACCATGGCAATCGCATGTTCCCGACGCGCTGCATAACGTAGCGCAAGCGCGAGAGTTGATTTCCTGGCTGCAAACTGACGCTGGTCGTCAGGATATAGACGTTCGGGCGTGGTTGGCAGCGCTCGATTTAAAACAGGTTGCTGAAGAGCTGGCGACGCCGGGATTGAATGTGATCGGGCATTTTTGCTATCCCTCCGGGTTGCGGGTTTCGGCCGAAGCTTTGGTAGAGGGTCTGCACCAGGTTGGCGTCAAGACTGCCCTGAGAGATATCCGGACAGATCGAAGTGACGACCCGCGTCATGTGAATTACAAAGGTCTAGAGCAATTCGAAACCACCTTGATTCATACGCAGCCTCAGCCTTTTTTCGATCAGGTATTTGATCGGGCCGACTTGGCACCGAGTTTGCCGAGGCCTTATCGCATTGCGTATTGGTATTGGGAGTTCGATTCAGTGCCCGAATCATGGGCAATCCAGGCCTCGAACGTAGACGAAGTTTGGGCAGCTACCGAATTTGTGGCGCGAGGACTTCGCGATCTTTTGCCAATTCCGGTACGCACGCTATTTCCAGGCGTTCGGCTGGCTGAATTCAAGCGACGCGACAAAACCTGGTTCGGGCTCAGGAACACGGAATTCACGTTCCTTTTCACTTTTCATATGATGAGCATCATGGAGCGCAAGAATCCGCTTGGATTGATTCGGGCGTTCAGATCGGCTTTCGAGCCCGATCAGGACGTTCGGCTCGTACTCAAGACGTCTTTTGGCGATCGGCATCCAGCTCAAATCGACGAGCTTCGGGCGGCGGCGGCAGGTCACAACATCACGATCATCGACGCGGTCTATTCGCCTGACGAGGTTCTTTCGCTCATGGACGCCTGCGATGCCTATGTGTCACTGCATCGCAGCGAGGGACTGGGCTTGACAATTGCAGAAGCCATGCTGATGGGGAAGCCGGTCATCGCAACGAACTATTCCGGCAATGTCGATTTTATGAACGAGGCCAACAGCTTGCCGGTCCCTTTCGAGCTAGTGAAGCTCGGACGACCAATACCTCCATACGACGCAGAAGCTGTTTGGGCGGAGCCTTCGACAATTGAAGCGGCAGATTTGATGAGGCGCGTATTTTCCGATCAGGATTGGGCGCGCGATCTTGGACGGCGGGCCAGAGAAAACGCAGAAGCCCATCTTTCATTGAAGGCGGCAGGCCAGGCCATTGCGGCGCGCTTGGCGGAAATCTCGGCGATTCGGCGGCAACCCGTGACCGTTGACCTGTCAAACGCGGCCAGCTCCTCCGATACCGAATTGGGCTGCGGGCATCTGAATACTGTCGTTGCAGAGGTGAGCCACGAATCCATGACTTCTGCGCCGAACGTTTGACGACGGTGGGCGAACACTCCCGCGAACACGCTGGACAACCCGCCGCCTGAGTCTACCAATTCTGTAGAGTGCTATTAATATAGCACCTGCGCTCGCAGGCCGGGGCTTTCAGCCACATTTCATGCTGAATCTTGCTTGACGGTCTCTCAGTGCAATTAAATTAGCTTTCGCGTTAATCAAACCGATGCGCCACCTGCGCTTACTGGAGTATTCGGGTTGCTCTTGCGCCGACCATCGGTACGCGGCTTTTCAGGAAGTTTGCGGCTCAAGTCCTCTTTGGGTTCGAGAGTAAATGTGGAGTCAATCGGCGCAGCGACGATTCGACCGTGCTCCATATGAACAATTCGATTGCATTCTTTCGCAATCAGGTCGGGCGAATGCGATGCCAGAACCAGAATGCCGGATTTGGCGACGACATCCTTCATGCGCTTCTCGGCCTTTTCGGTGAATTCCGCATCACCCACCGAAAGCCATTCATCCATCAACAGGATGTCGGCTTCGATGCTGGTCGAAATTGAGAACGCAAGCCGCATGAGCATGCCGGTCGAATAGGTGCGGACCGGCATATTCACGTATTGCCCCAGCCCACTGAATTCGCATATGGCCGGCGCCAGATCGTCGATTTGCCGCTTCGTCATGCCCATGACCAGGCCCCGCAGCATGATGTTTTCGATGCCGGTCGCATCGACTTCGATGCCCAATGCCGGGTCGATCAGGCTGGCCACCGTTCCATGCCGAACGAATGCGCCTGCGGTGGGCTCGTATACGCCCGCGAGCGTGCGCAGCAACGTCGACTTCCCGGCGCCGTTGTGACCGACCAAGCCAAGCCGATCGCCGCTTTTAAGCTCGAGATCGATGCCGCTGAGGGCCTGAACGACTGCTACACCGGTGTCTTTCCCGAACCGGCCTCCCGTGACGGACGCCGCAAGGGTCTTTTTGAGAGATGCGGAACCCGCGCCGTAGATCGGAAAGTTGACGGAGACGTTTTTGAGAGAAATGGAAGCCATCAGTCAGAGCCAGTAAACCACGCGGCGGCGATACTTTGCAAAGAGCAAAGCCGAGACAACCAGACCGCCCGCGGTCCAGAAAAGAATGCCCCACCAGTTGTGCGCCTCCGCGACGCCGCCCATTAGAGGCGTCCGCAGCAGATCGAGCATCTGCGCGAACGGATTCCACAAAATGTATTTGCCGCGCTCGGGCAAGCTCTCCGGCAACCAGAAAACCGGCGTCAGGAACATCAGCATCTGCATCACGCTCATCACAATCTGGGTCACATCGCGAAACCGGGTGCAAATCAGCCCCAACACCAGACCCAGGGCCTGCGAGTTGATCAACATGAGCAGGAATGCCGGAACGACCAGCAGCGCAGACCAGGACAGCGAAATATCGGCCCACAAGGCAACCGGTATGTACAACACGATTTGATGCGCGAAAACGATCAAGGTGCGTGCCATGCTGCGCCAGACAAACAGGCTGATCGGAAAGTATCCCTGCTTCAAATAGTTCGAAGCGCTCACGAATGCATTGCATGAGTCGATCACCATGACGGAGAAAAAACTCCAGAAAATGATGCCGAGCGCAAGATGAGGGAAGAACTTCGAGAGTTCGGTCCCGAAAAGCGATGAGTAAAGCGGACCCATGCCGCCGATCATTGCGCCCATGCTCAAGGTCAGCCACAAAGGCCCGAGCATGGAGCGCCGATAGCGCAGCACGATGTCGAACCAGGCCAGGGTCCACCAAACATCGATGCGGCGCGTGCCTTCCCACCAGTCTGCCCACGCCGTGCGGCGCAGATTGGAAGTCGCGGAACTGTCTGCGGGAACCTGCCCGTTTTGAAATGGAAGACTGCTCATGCGCGTCCGTAGGTATCGGCAAGCCGCACGATGTCGTCTTCGCCGAGGTAGCCGCCGCATTGCACCTCGATCAGCACCAGTTCGTCCTGGCCGACGTTGGTAAGGCGATGCCGTTCTTTCAACGGGATGTAGCGGTATTCGCCGGGCAACGTTTTGTGCTCGACATCGCCGACCTGCACGATTGCGGTGCCTTTAACCACCACCCAATGCTCGGCGCGTTGATGGTGGTATTGCAGCGACAAAGATTGGCCTGGCTTGACGGTGATGCGCTTGACCTTGTAGCCGTCCTCTTCCTTCAGCGATGCGTAGGTACCCCATGGCCTTCGAACCACGGGCGGCAAATGCACCGCCTCGTGATTGCGCGATCGCAATACCTCGACCACCTTTTTGACCTGCTGCGCGCTGTCTTTGTGCGCCACCAACAACGCGTCGGGCGTGTCGACGATCAACAGGTCGCGCACACCGATTGCAGCGACCATCTTGGGGCCATGGCTTTCGACCTGAATGTGCGTTCCGGTGGTGTCGAGCGCCACCACGTCCTCAGGAAATGTATTGCCGCTTGCATCGGCTGCGTACGCATCTGAAACCGAAGGCCACGAGCCGACATCGCTCCAGCCGAATTTTGCCGGCACCAGACTCACGTTGTCAGCGCGTTCCATCACGGCGTAGTCGATGCTGATGTCGGGTTGCAAAGCGAAGGCAGGCGGCTCGAAGGTCACCGTGTTGCCGGCAATCTTCGCGGAAGCAAATGCATGCCTGGCCGCTTCGAGCACCTCGGGCGCATGCTGCGCCATCGCGCTGAGCATGGCGCTCGCGGTAAAACAGAACATGCCGCTGTTCCAGTAGTAGCGCCCCGTCGCCAGATAGTTGGCAGCCGTCGCAATATCGGGCTTTTCGACAAAACTTTTGGCGCGCTGCGGATCCCTCGAAACATTTGCGACTTCCACATAGCCGAAGCCGATATCGGGGCTGGTCGGGCTGATGCCAAAGACCACCAGCGCGCCTTCTTGCGCCAGACGAAATGCGTCATGCGCGCTCGCAACGAATGCCTGCCTGTCGGGCACCAGGTGATCGGCCGACAAAATCAGCATGACCGTATCGCCACCGAACTGGCGCTCGCACTGCAAAGCCGCGAGCGCAATGGCCGGCGCGGTGTTGCGACCCTGCGGTTCGAGCAAAAAGGTGGTTTCCGGTGGGTTGCCAATTTCCCCAATCACGTCTTTGGTCAGGAACAAGTGGTCCTGATGCGTGACGACCATCAAGTCGCCGGTGCCGCAGGCCTGGCCACGCTCGATCGCCTGCTGCAACAAGGTCGACGGTCCGAGCCGCATGAACGGCTTCGGGAACGCGTGCCTGGACACGGGCCAGAGCCTCGATCCATCCCCGCCCGAAAGAACCACTGAAAGCACGCGCATCGCCGTCCTTGAAACTTGAAGAGCGATAATTTTAGTTGTCCACGCCTGCCGGGGCTGTTTCCCGTCCATTTGTTGCGGTCGTTCTTTAATTCCGGCGGCAAGCTTTCGGGCCTATGGGCAACCTTTCATTTACTTTTCGCTGCACGACTTAACGAATCTCATGAGGCCATTGCTACCGGAACCAGACGCGTCCTGCGGGTCAAATGACCTCGGATTGCACAAATTGCAACCGACTCAGGCGACCAAGGCTCAACTGCAATTGCGCGTTTATGCGCTCGAGCAGCAAGTTCTGGCAATGCAGCGATCGACCAGCTGGCGCGTCTCGGCGCCGGTACGTTGGGCCAGCCGCGCGGTGCAGCGGCTGCGCGGCACCTACCCTGACGCGGCAGGTACGTTCACCATGGCGGCAGATGACTACTCCGAGTGGCTTCGGCTTTATGGGTCGTGGGACGATGCGCAGCACCGCGCGGCGTTGACAGAGGTTGAAGGATGGCCCTCTCAACCGCTCATCTCCGTGCTGATGCCCACTTACAACGCGCATCTGCCCTGGCTCGACGAGGCGATCGCATCGGTTCGCGCGCAGGCATATCCGAATTGGGAGTTGTGCATTGCGGACGACGCATCCACCGACCCCGCGATTGCGGCACGTCTTGCACAGGTTTCTGCCACCGATCAGCGAATCAAACATGTGCTCAGGCCCCGCAATGGGCATATCGCTGAAGCGTCGAACAGCGCGCTTGCGATCGCGTCAGGCGACTGGATAGTGCTTCTCGATCACGACGACCTGCTTACGCCGGACGCGTTGTATCGCGTCGCCAAAGAGATCACCGCCGACCCGCAACTTCGCCTCATTTACTCAGACGAAGACAAAATCGATGCTGTTGGCCAGCGATTTGCGCCCTACTTCAAACCAGACTGGAACATTGACTTGTTTCATTCTCAGAATTTTTACTGCCACCTGAGCGCGTACGAGACTGCGCTGGCGCGTTCCGTCAGTGGCTTTCGCAAGGGCTTCGAAGGCGCACAGGACTACGACCTGACGCTGCGTTGTGTGGAGCGCGTTGCGGTCAAGCAAATTCGGCACATACCCAGAGTGCTGTACCACTGGCGCGCGCATGCCAACAGCACCGCGCAGGAAATGACCACAAAGCCTTATGCCGAAGTTGCTGCCGAGCGCGCGCTGGACGAGCACTTCGAGCGCACAGGCGTCATCGCGCGTTCCGAAAGGGCCCCGTATGGCTATCGCACTCATTACGCGCTACCGTCCGAACCGCCATTGGTCTCCTTGATCATTCCGACGCGCGACGCGCTCGGCCTCGTGCGCGAATGCATCGAAAGCATCGTGCGCGAAACGCGCTATCCGAATTACGAGATCGTGTTGATCGACAACGGTTCCACCGAAAAAGACGCGCTCGATTACTTCGAGGCATTGCGGGCGCAGAGAGGATTCAGCGTCGTTCGGGACGATGGGCCTTTCAACTATTCGGCGCTCAACAATGCCGCGGTCAAGACTGCCCGTGGCGAACTCATCGGTCTCATCAACAACGACGTCACGGCGATCTCGCCGGAGTGGCTCAGCGAAATGGTCTCTATCGCGCTGCAACCAGGCGTCGGTGCGGTAGGCGCGAAGCTGCTCTATCCCGACGACACCGTGCAGCATGGCGGCGTGGTCTTGGGCATTGGCCAGGTGGCAGGGCATGCGCACAAGCACATTTCGCGGTACGAAGGTGGATACTTCGGCCGGGCCTTCGTGACGCAATCGTTTTCGGCCGTAACGGCCGCATGCCTCGTTGTGCGAAAGAGTGCGTATCTGGAAGTCGGTGGACTCGATGAGGAGCACCTTACCGTCTCCTACAACGACGTCGATTTTTGCTTGCGGCTGCGCGAGGCCGGCTATCGCAACGTATGGACGCCCTACGCCGAGCTGTACCACCACGAATCGGCGACTCGCCAGCACGACATGAGTCCGCCACAGCGCGAACGCGACGAGCGCGAGCGCACCTACATGAAGCAGCGTTGGGGCGCCCTCCTTCAGAACGACCCGGCCTACAGCCCCAACCTGACTTTGCATGCCGAGGACTTCGGGCTCGCCTGGCCGCCGCGCACCGCGTCTCATGCGGCGACCGCAGACCCGCTCAAGGCCGTCCCCGCGTGACCGCTTTGCGCCGTTCCAGGATCCGGCTCACAACCCGACCTTGATCTTGGCAGGCGAAGAGGTGGGCCAGGCATGGCCGCCACGCCCTGCTCCAACGTACCGGCATGACTGTTCCTCCTTCACTCGGCGCCACAACCGACGGCCTCACGATTTCGGTCGCCTTGTGCACGCACAATGGCGCACGCTTCATCGGCGAACAAGTTCGCAGCATTTGCCTCCAAACGCGCCCGCCGCAAGAACTTGTTCTATCGGACGACGCGTCGCGCGACGACACGATCGCGCTGGCCGAGGCCACGGTGGCGCAATGCATGCGCGAGCAGCCCGGACTCGACATCACTCTGCGGGTTTTGCGCAACGACCCGCCACTGCGCGTCACCAAAAACTTCGAGCAAGCTGCGCGGGCGTGCGCCGGCGACCTCATTGCACTCTCCGATCAGGATGACCTCTGGCAGCCCGACCGACTGGCCCAGATGGCCGCCAAGTTCGAGTCCGAGCCCGATCTGCTGCTGCTGCATTCGGATGCGCGCCTTGTCGATGGTTTGGGCAAACCACTGGGCAACACCCTTTTTCATGCATTGGAGGTTCGCCCCTTCGAGCGAGCATGGATTCACGGCGGCCAGGCCTTCGACGTGTTCTTGCGACGCAATCTGGTGACAGGTGCGACGACCGTATTCCGGCGCACCTTGCTCGCCGCCGCCGCGCCTTTTCCAGGCGAATGGGTGCATGACGAGTGGCTCGCGATCATCGCGGCTGCCATCGGCCGGGTCGATGTGATCGAAGCGCCACTGATCGACTACCGACAGCACGAAAGCAACCAGATCGGCGCGCAGCGCGATTCGTTCATGGCCAAGGTGCGCAAGGCGCTGGCCTCGCGCGGCGATACGCATTCGCAGCGCGCCTACAAGGCCGAACTGCTGCTGGCGCGATTGGTTCAGCTGGGCGATCGCGTCGATCCTGCAACGGTCGAAAAGGTTCGCGGCAAACTCGAACATCAGCGTTTCAGAGCGAAATTGCCGGCCTCGCGTATCGCGCGCCTCGCGCCAGTGCTGCGCGAGGCATCAACGGGTCGCTATGGCCAATTCGGCCGCGGCGTTCGGGGCGTGGTTCGCGATCTGTTCGAATCGGTTTGAAGCTCATCGCGTTTCCCATGTCCGAACATCTCTCAAGTCCGACCGTGCAGCCACCCACCGTGGTGGTGGTCATTCCGTTCTACAACGGCGCAGACTTCATCGAGCGCTCGCTTTCCAGCGTGTTCGCGCAGTCGATGCCGCCCGCCGAGGTGATCGTGGTCAACGACGGATCGAAGCCCGAGCAGCGTGCCAGCCTCGATGCGCTGGCCGCGCGCTTCGAATTCAAAATCATCGACCAGCAGAACGGCGGCCAGGGATCGGCGCGCAACGCGGGTGTCGCCGCGAGCAGCGCCCAGTTCATCTGCTTTCTCGATCAGGACGACTTTTATCTGTTGAATCACATCGAGACGCTGGTCAAGGCGATTCCGCCGAACGAGCCGCGCTTCGGGTTGGTCTATGCCGACCTGGCCGAAGCCGATCGGGATGGGAATCTGATTCGCGCTTCGACGGTCAAGGACCATGCGAAGCATCCGAAGAACACCGTCTTCGAGATGCTGCGGCACGACATTTTCATGCTGCCCTCGGCAGCCCTCATCAGCCGCACGGCTTTCGATGCAATCGGCGGTTTCGACGCCCAGTTCATGGGCTTCGAAGACGACGATTTGTTTCTGCGCATCTTTCGCAAGGGCTTTACGCACCACTTCGTCGACAAGGTGGTGACCGTCTGGTGCATCCACACCGGCAGCACCTCGTTCGACATGCGAATGACCCGCAGCCGGTTTCGCTATTTCAAGAAGCTGGTGGCGATGTTCCCCGACGAGCCGCGGCGCAATCGCTACTACCTGCGCGACTATTTGATGCCGCGCTTTGGCCGCTACTTCATGGACCATGTGATCGAGGCGGTGAAGGCCGACGACCCGAATCGCGCCGAGATGAGTCAGGTGCTAGAAGACTACGCGCAGATCGTCTATGCGAATTCGGGCGTGAGTGCAGCGAAAAAACGCCAGTTGCGATTCACGGTCTTCATGGCCGAGCACAGTCCGCCCGCTTTGATTCGGGCGATCGGCTCGCTGACCCGACTGCCCGGCGTGCGCTCGCTGCGCCAGATGCTGGGTTGATTCAATCCGGCGAAAGCTTGCGATAGCGCCAGAACACGGCTGACGACCAGACCTTGAGCAGACTCGTCAGATGCCATTGCAGATGCTTCGCGCTCGAATGGCTTGCTCGCTGTGCCTCATGCCGCGCACTCAGATGTTCGGCAATGCGCAAGTGCCAGCCGGCCAGCCGCAGCCTGGCGCAGATGTCGAAGTCTTCGCCATACATGAAGAAGCGTTCGTCGAAGCCGCCGATCTGCGCATAGGCGCTGCTGCTAAACAGCATGAACAGACCCGGAATCCAGGCCGGCACTTCGGGAATCGCATAGCCAGCGCGCTTGCGCGTCAGGATTTCGCGCGGCGTGATGATCGCGCGATGCTGTTCCGGCGCCCCTTTGCCAGGCTCGAGGATGCGGGGCGCAAGCAGGCCGGTTTTCGGCAATGCATGCATCACGAGCGGCGCAAGAACATCGGCGTCGAAGCGCATGTCGGGATTCAGCACCAGAAACCAATCGGACTCGCAACGCGCGAACGCCTGGTTGTGATTGGCACCAAAGCCTTTGCGCGATTCGTTTTCGATCCGCTCTACCGGAAAACGCCAGCGCCCGCCCGCCAGTGCGTCGGGCTCTGGAATGTTGACCGTAAGCACCACCTTCGCGACGCACGCTGCGCTGCACCGATCGAGCTGATCGAGCAAGGGGCGCACCAGTGCGAGTTGACCGTGGCTCACGATCGACACCGTCACCGCGCCCGCACCGGAGTTATCGGCTCGAGCGACTGCACCGGCTGATTCGGCTGACGCCTTCGAGATGGAAGCAAGAGTCGACATGGTCTAATTTCAGCGAGATTCTAGGAACCCATGCTTGCGCTGATCGTCATCGCCTTTCTCGTCTCCGCCATTTCGGTGCTGGTTTTCCGGCGTGCGAGCCGACACGCGCGGCGCTATGGCGAAAATTTGCCGCAACGCTTTCACAAAGGCGACGTGCCTCGGCTCGGTGGCGCCGGTATCTTTCTGGGCATGGGCGCAGCTTGGTTGGCCGCTGGATTCATCGGCAACGACCCCTTCAATGTCGACTGGCCGGCCAAAACCTCGGGACTGATTCTTTTGTGCATGCTGCCGGCCGTGGTTGGCGGCATCGTCGAAGACGTGACGCAACGCGTGCCGGTGCGCGTGCGGCTCGCGCTCACGATCGGCTCGGCTGTGCTGCTGTGCTGGGTGCTCGACCTCACATTGTTCCGCACCGACGTTCGGGTGGTCGACCAGGGCTTGCGCGCCGTGCCCTATGCGGCCTTTCTGTTCGCGGCGATCGCGATCGGCGGTCTGCCGCATGCTTTCAACATCATCGACGGCTACAACGGCCTCGCGGGAACCGTCGCGGTTTTGGTTGGCCTGGCGATCGCGCATGTGGCGCTGCAAGTGGGCGACCGGCAACTCGCGGCGATGACGATCTGCCTGGTCGGCGCGACCTTCGGCTTTTTGCTCTGGAACTATCCGCGCGGCAAGATTTTTGCCGGGGACGGCGGCGCCTACGTCTGGGGCATGGTGCTCGCCGTGGCTTGCGTGACACTGGTGCAGCGCCATTGGACCGTGTCGCCGTGGTTTCCGATGCTGCTGCTGATCTACCCGGTCTGGGAAACGCTTTTTTCAATCTACCGCAAGGTCGCGCGCGGGCAGTCGCCGGGTACGGCCGATGCGCTGCATTTTCACCAGCTGATCTTTCGCCGCATCGTGCGGGTGGCGATCGCCGACGACGAAGCCCGGCGCCTGCTCGCACGCAACAACCGCACGTCGCCCTATTTGTGGATGTTCGCTGCGATGTCGGTGGTGCCGGCGGTGCTGTTCTGGAACAACTCCACCGTGCTGATGTGCTTTTGCCTGCTGTTCGTGGTGAGCTATGTCGGCGCGTACCTCATGATCGTGCGCTTCAAAGTTCCCCGCTGGCTCAGACCTTGAGTAGACCCCAATCAATGACCATGACCGACTCCGTTGCCCACATTCCGCCACGCGACAAGGCCGAAATCCTCGCCCAGGCGCTACCGTATATCCGCAAGTTCCATGGCAAGACCATGGTCATCAAGTACGGCGGCAACGCGATGACCGACCCGGCCTTGCAAGCCGACTTTGCCGAAGACGTGGTGCTGCTCAAGCTGGTCGGCATGAACCCGGTGGTGGTGCATGGCGGCGGGCCGCAGATCGAGAATGCCTTGAAGCGCCTGGGCAAAACCGGCAGCTTCATCCAGGGCATGCGCGTGACCGATGCCGAAACGATGGAAGTCGTCGAGTGGGTGCTGGCCGGCGAAGTGCAACAAGACATCGTCGGCCTCATCAACCAGGCCGGCGGCAAGGCAGTGGGCCTGACCGGGCGCGACGGCGGACTGATTCGCGCCCGCAAACTGCGCCTCGCGGACCGCAACGACCCGATGCTGCAGCACGACGTCGGCCAGGTCGGCGAGATCGTCTCGATCGACCCCGGGGTGGTCAAGGCGTTGCAGGACGATGCCTTCATCCCGGTCATCAGCCCGCTCGGCTTCGGTGAAGAAAACGAAAGCTACAACATCAACGCCGACGTGGTCGCAGGCAAGCTCGCGACCGTGCTGAAGGCCGAAAAGCTCGTGTTGCTCACCAACACACCCGGCGTGCTCGACAAGGCCGGCAACCTGCTGGTCGACCTGACCGCGCGCGAAATCGACGCGCTGTTCGCCGACGGCACGATTTCGGGCGGCATGCTGCCCAAGATCGAAGGCGCGCTCGATGCGGCCAAGGCCGGCGTAAACGCGGTGCACATCATCGACGGCCGGGTGCCGCACGCGATGCTGCTCGAAATCCTGACCGATCAGGCTTACGGAACCATGATCCGAGCCCGCTGAGGCGGCCACCGGGCCCACCGCGCCCACCGCGCACGACCCGCCGCCACTGCGCTTGCCGATGCCGGTTGCGAGCCACTGCGACATAGTTCACGCGTCACCTGTGTGATGTACGCCACACCCCCAAAAAGGTGGGCGCCCGCTCACACCGACGTGCGAGAATCATTTGATTACAATTTTGATTCGCAATGCACGACCCGAGTAACGCCACCCCGGAGCCCGCCGAGCCAGACACGCTTGCCGCGCTTGTTGCGCCCGGCGAAGCCCTTGCGGTGCCCACATTGCCGACTTTGCCGAGTGCAGAGGCGACGCCAGCGCGCAAGCGCCCCCGCCCCGGGCAGCGCCGCGTGCAGATCCTTCAGGCCCTGGCCGCCATGCTTGAAAGGCCGGGCAGCGAACGGGTGACCACGGCTGCGCTGGCGGCGCAACTCGACGTCAGCGAAGCAGCGCTGTATCGCCATTTCGCGAGCAAGGCGCAAATGTTCGAGGGGCTGATCGACTTCGTCGAGCAAAGCGTTTTCTCGTTGATCAACCAGATCACAGGGCCCGAAGCGACAGCCGACACGGGCGACGCCGCCGCGACGCCGCAAGCGACCCGCATCGTCACCATGCTTTTGCAGTTTGCCGAGAAAAACCCGGGAATGTCGCGCGTGATGGTTGGCGACGCGCTGGTGCTCGAAAACGAGCGCCTGCAGCAACGCATGAACCAGTTCTTCGACAAGCTCGAAGCCACGCTGCGCCAGTCGCTGCGGGAAGCAGCCGTGGGTGAAGGTTCGGCCACGCCGACCGTCGACGCTCAGGTGCGCGCTTCGGCGCTCACGGATTTCGCGATTGGCCGGCTCCAGCGCTATGCGCGCTCGGGCTTTCGGCGGATGCCTTCGGAGCACCTCGAGGCGACGCTTGCTTTGCTGGTTTGAGGGTTGGAAAGCGGACTTCCGGACGCAGAGGACGCAGAGGTTTCGCAGAAGGCGCAAAAGAAATACCAAATTTTTTGCTATTGATTAAATAGCTATCTGCACACGCCCAGCGGACGTTTTGGCCTCTTTCTCTCTAAATTCCACGTGGACGGGGCCGACCCTGTTTCACGGCGGAGTCCGGGCTTGCAGCCCTACCGGCGCCTCAGTTCGCCGGCGCGCCGACCATGAGCTGGTTATCGACCGAGCTGACTCCGGAAACCGCTTTCGCTATATCGGTCGCGCGGGTTTTGGCTTCCAGGCTCGGGGCGGGGCCGTGGAGGCGCACGGCACCGGCGTTGGTGTCGACGTTGATTTTGAGCGCGCTCAATTGCGAATCGCGCGCCAGGCCGGCTTTGACCGTGGCGGTGATCGCGGCGTCGGCGGTGCCGGCCTTGATGGCGCTGCCGGCATCTTTGGCCGTCTCTTTTGCCGCCGCGATGTCTTGCTGAACCTTTGGCGAGTCGAGCAACTCGTTGGTCTTGTCGCGCGCCGCCTGGCCGATTTCGCTGGCCTTTTGCCCGGTTGCGGATGCGGTTTCCTTGGTTCGCTCGATGGCCGCGTCGAGCTTTTGGCCTGCGGTTTTGTTCTCGGATTTCGGGCCGCAGGCACTGAGCGCCACGGCGGCCACGAGCGCGATGCCCCAAACAGCATGCGGTGCGAATCTGGCGTGACGCTCCTGGCCAATGAAAACGGTTTTCATCTCGGTTATTCCTCCAAAAGAAACATGATCGGCGCGAACAGCCGGGCTGGCTGTAGGCGCGTTCCGGCGGTATGCCGTTGCGCGATAGTGATCTTCGGTCGTGCAATGCGGAAGGCACATTGCGGCTATGGCGCGACCAGAACTCAGTAGTGATAGCGCAGTTGCGCGATCAACAGCGAAGTGGCTTCCGACCGATATACCATGCGATGCTCTTCGGTGATGCGCCGCGACCAGAAGCCCGCGAGCGCGTGTTTGAGTGGCTCGGGCTTGCCAATTCCGTTGAACGGATCGCGAACGGTTTCGCGGATCAGTTCGTTGATTCGCTTGGTCATCCGCTTGTCCTGCCGCTGCCAATACAGGTAGTCCTCCCACGCGCCCTCAGCAAAAACCAGCTTCATTCGGCGAGTTCGTGCTCCGTGCCGCGATCGTCTGCCAATTGGGCGATCGACGCGAGCAATCGCGTCGCATTGGACGGGCTGCGCAGGAGGTACGCCGTCTCTTCGAGCGATTGGTAGTCGTCCAACGCGAGCATGACGACCGATTGCGCGCCGCTGCGGGTGATGATCAACGGCTCGTGGTCATTCGTCACGCGATCCATGGTCGAGGCGAGATTGGCGCGCGCGGCGCTGTAGGTGAGGGCGTCCATCGCAAACTCTCAACGTAAGTTGTGGTACGTCATATTGTACAACTCAGATTGATACGGTGGCGATGCAATTGCTGCAGGCTCCCAGATGCCCCTGAATTAATAGCTGTTTGCGCACGCCCATCGGGCGTTTCAGCCACTTTTCTCTTGAAGAATCAGGACGCAACCGTGACGCCGACTTTCGCCCCCGCAGCGACGATTTCAGCCCAGGTCGCATCGTCGAGCACGATTCCGTCGCGCTGCCTTGCAGCCCGCGCGGCGCGCTCTGGCTCGCCCGCGAGCTGGACCGCATCGAAGCCCGCACCCGGCGGGCTTTGGCGCAGCCAGTCGATAAAGGCGAGCGCCTCGGCGTCGAACGCGGCTTGGGTGCCGAGCCTGGCCGGATCGATCAGCACCGTGAGCATGCCGTTGTGCACCGCGCGTGCTTCGTCGCCCGGGCGATGCCAGGTACCGCCGCCGGTGAGCGCGCCACCGAGCAGCTCGCAAGCGATCGCCAGGCCGTAGCCTTTGTGCTCGCCGAAAGTCATCAGGGCGCCGAACAGGCCGGCGCCTGATGGATTTTTGTCGCCATCCGGCGCGCGCTGCGGCACCACCACGACACCCGGATCGTCGGTCGGCCGGCCTTGCGGATCGATCAGATAACCGGGCGGCACCCGCTCGCCCTTGTTGTAGGCCACCCGCATCTTTCCCTGCGCGACGCGGCTGGTCGCAAAGTCGAGGATGAAAGGTTCTGCGCCTTCGAGCGGAATGCCGATGCAGCAGGGATTGGTGCCGAAGCGCCCATCGCCGCCGCCCCAGGGCGCGACGACCGGCCGCGCGAGCACGTTGACGAAATGCAGCGACACCAGCCCCTCGCGGGTCGCCATCTCGGCGAAATGGCCGATCCGCCCGAGATGATGCGCGCGGCCGAGCGCGACGATGCAACTGCCGTTGGCTTTGGCCCGCGCCATGCCGAGCGCCATCGCCTCTGCGCCGACGACCTGCCCATAGCCGAGCCGGCCGTCGAGCGTGAGCAGCGAGCCGGCATCGAGCGTGACCACGACCCGCGCATTCGGCACGAGCCCGCCCTCGGCCACCGCATCGACATAGCGCGGCAGCATGCCGACGCCATGCGAATCGTGGCCGCTCAGATTCGCGAAAACCAGGTTCGCGGCGACCGCATCGGCCTCTTCTGAACGACTGCCGGACGCTATTAAAATGCGAGCGCACTGCGCTTGCAGGGCGGACGCCACCAGTGTTTTTGGCATAATTTTTCGGGGAACGTGTTGGCCTTCAGCTGTGCGCCGTGTCGAGCGAAGTCGCTGCCGATTCGGATGCTCCGCCCTCCCCGCGCTCCCATATGCGCCGCAGTTCGGCCGCGCAGAGTGCGACCGCCGTGTTCGCCTCGTCGAGCACCCGGCCCATCGTGATGAAGCCGTGAATCTGGCGCTCGAAGCAGACGTGGCTCACCGTGTTGCCGGCATCCGACAACGCCGCCGAATACGCCAGCCCCTCGTCCCGCAACGGGTCGTAGCCGGCGGTGATGACCAGCGCGGGCGGCAGATTCGACAAGTCGGGATGCAGCAATGGCGACGCGCGCCAGTCGTGGTCGAGCCCCGCGTCGGCGATGTAGTGATCGTGAAAATACGTGATGGTGTCGCGCGTCAGCAGGTAGCCCTCGCCGTTGCTTTGGTGCGAGGCGTGGCCGCGGCGCTGGTCGGTGGCCGGATAGATCAGCAGCTGGAACATGAGCGGCACCGCGAGCGAGCGCTCGGCAGGGCTCGCGGCTGCATTCGCGTCGCGCAGCGCGATCGCGACCACCGCCGCCAGATTGCCGCCCGCGCTGTCGCCACCGACGGCGAGCCGGTTCGCGTCGAGCGCGAGTGATGCAGCTTCGGCATGAATCCATCGCGTGGCCGCGAGCGCATCGTCGACCGCGGCCGGAAAGCGATGCTCGGGCGCGAGCCGGTAATCCACGGCCACTACCGCGCCGCCCGAGCGATTGGCGAGTTCGCGGCACAGCGCATCGTGCGTGTCCAGATCGCCGATGACCCAGCCGCCGCCGTGAAAGTACACGAGCGCAGGCAGCCTCTGCGCCGGGTCGCTGCCGAGCGGCCGATACAGACGCAATGCGATATCGCCCTGCGGCCCCTGGGCGCGCAGGTCGCGGGTTTCGGCGACCTCGGGCGGCGCGGGCTGGGTGATGGCGCGCCGCTCGCGGTAGAAAGCGCGCGCGTCGGCGAACGGCAAGGTGTGGGTCGGCGGCACGTTGCGCTGGACCATCAGATCGAGCAGCGCGCGGGCTTGGGGATGCAGCATGAAAGACTCCTATCGGCTCTGGGTTCGCGGATCGGCTAGGGGTGCTCTGCAAAACTCCCGCGGCAAGGACGGCGCGCGGATGCGGATGGGATGCAAGACGCTTTTTTGCAGCCAATAGCGTGCTATTGGCAAAGAAAGCAACGCCGCAGACCGCCGCAGTCCGCGTGATCGGCCGGCGTGGCGGGTTTTGCAGAGCATCCCCAGGAGTGTCGGCGCTCTGCGATCGAGACGCCATCGGCAGATGCCCGAGGCGTGATTGATTGCTACATTTTTCATAGCTGTCTGCGCAAGTCCAGTGGGCGTTTTGGCTATTATTTGCTTGAAACTTTATGGCCTCTGCGTGGTCTCGCACGCGACGCTGCGCGCTCATCCGCACTATGCGCGAGGGCCGCGCGCTTCTAGACTAAAGCCACAAATCAAAGGAGACAAACCATGATTCGCATCCTGCGACAAGCACTGGTCGGCGCCGCCGCAACCGCTTTGCTCGTTCTCGCCGGCTGCGCCGGCATGTCGGCGACCAAGCGACCTGCGGCTTGGGGCGCGCCCATAGCGCTTGTTGCGCCGTCGTCGTTTGCCGGCGTGCATGGTCTGGCGATCGACAAAAAGGGCCGGCTGCTCGCGGGCTCGGTGGTCGGCAACAGCTTGTGGGAAGTCGACCGCACGACCGGCGCGACGAAGAAGCTCGTCGACGGCCCCGAAGGCCAGGCCGACGACATCGCCGTCGGCCCGCGCGGCGAGCTGGCCTGGACCAACTATTTGATGGGCATGCTGCGCTACCAGGAACGCGAAGGTGCGCCACTGCAGGTGCTCGCAAAGGATTTGCCGGGGCTCAACTCGCTCGACTTCGACCGCAAAAACGGCAAGCTCTATGCCTCGCAGGTGTTTCTCGGCGATGCGCTGTGGGAAATCGACCGCGCCGGCGCCAAGCCGCCGCGCCTCATCAAGAAAGACATGGGCGGCTTCAACGGCTTCGAAGTGGGACCCGACGGCATGCTTTACGGTCCGCTCTGGTTCAAGGGCCAGGTGGTCAGAATCAACCCGAACAACGGCGCGATGCAGGTGCTCGCCGACGGCTTCAAGATTCCGGCGGCCGCCAATCTCGATGGCAAGGGCAACTTGTGGGTGGTCGACACCCGCAGTGGCGAATTGGTCAAAGTCGAGCTGACGACCGGCCGCAAGACCGTCGCAGCGCAGCTCAAACCCGCGCTCGACAACCTCGCGATCGCGCCGGACGACGGCACGATCTATGTCTCGAACATGGCCTACAACAGCGTCCAGGCGTTCGACCCGTCAACAGGCAGCGTGAAAGTGCTCACCAGCGGCAAGGTCGCGATGCCGGCCGGCTTGAAGATCGAGGGCAACACGCTCTGGGTCGCCGACGTGTTCGGCTTTCGCGAAGTCGATTTGAATTCGGGCGCGGTACGCGATCTGCTCGTGATGCAGCGCGATCCGGATCTCGACTATCCGTTTTCGGTCGGCTTGTCCAAAGACCGCTTCGCGCTGTCGTCGTGGTTTACCGGAACGGTGCAATTGGTCGATCGCAAGACAGGCAAGACGCTGCACACGATTCACAAGCTGAAGGCACCCTACGACGCCGTGCCGCTCGCCGACGGCAGCGTCGCGATCGCCGAAATCGGCACGGGCAGCATCACGCTCGCGAGCGGCCCGGACTTCGCGACACGGAAAGTGCTCGCAACCGGCCTCGGCGGCCCGGTGCAGATGATCCTCGGCCGCGACGGCGCGCTCTATGTGACCGAAGCCGCTGGCAAGCTGACCCGCATCGCACTCGACGGCAGCACGCCACCACGCACCATCGCCGAAGGTCTTGCGTTGCCCGAGGGCGTTGCGCAAACGCCATGGGGCAGCTTCATCGTCGCCGAATCGGCTGCGCGGCGGCTGGTCGAAATCGATCCGAAAGACGGCAGCCGACGCACGATCGCCACTGATCTGCCGATCGGCCTGGCCGGCGGGCCGGGCATGCCGCCGCCGTATGTGCCGACCGGCGTCGCGGTGGCGTCCGACGGCAGCGTCTACTTTTCGGCCGACAAGAACAATGCGATTTATCGCATTCGGCCAAAGCGCTGAAAAAGGCGGACTACCGGACGCAGAGGACGCAAAAGGAATACAAAAGTGGCTGGAATGGCCGTGGATATTGCGCAAACTGCTCTTTATTTGATAGCGCTTTCAACGCCGTTCGATCGAAATCTGAACTCAACTTGCAAACAGACTTTGCAAAGGCGCGAATTCAAAATTTGGTATTCCTTCTGCGCCTTCGGCGAAACCTCTGCGTCCTCTGCGTCCTCTGCGTCCTCTGCGTCCTCTGCGTCCGGTAGTCCTGAATTCCTGAATTCCTCTTCTGAGCCCTCGAATTGACCCCCACCACCCCACCCCCCGAAGGCTGCATCGACACCGAGGTGCGCGGCCATTTGCTGCTGATCGGCATCAACCGCCCCGCCAAGCGCAACGGCTGGACGCCGCGGATGTTTCGCGAGCTGGCCGAGGCGTACACGCGGCTCGACGACAAATCTGCGCTGCGAGTCGGCGTGCTGCATGCGTTCGGCGATCACTTCACGGCGGGGCTCGATTTGCCGGCGATCTCCGAATACATGAAGCAGGGCAAGAAAGCGTTCCCTGAAGGGCTGGTCGAGCCGCAGGATCTCGGCCTGCCGGGCTATCGGCGCCGCACCAAGCCGATGGTGGTGGCGGTGAAGGGCATCTGCTTCACGGTCGGCATCGAGTTGATGCTCGGCGCTGACATCGTGGTCGCGGCCGACAACTGCCGCTTTTCGCAAATGGAAGTGCAGCGCGGCATCATGGCGACCGGCGGCGCGACCTTGCGCATGGCCGAGCGCGCAGGATTGGGCAATGCGATGCTGCATTTGCTGACGGCCGACGAGTTCGGAAGCAGCGAAGCGTTTCGGCTCAACTTCGTGCAAAAGGTGGTGCCGGCCGGCGAGGAACTCGGCGCAGCCATCGCGATCGCCGAGCGTATCGCGGCGCAAGCGCCGCTCGCTGTGGTCGCGACCCGGCTCAATTCGCGCAAGGCGGTGGAAGAAGGGCCGATGGCGGCGATGAGCGAATTTCTCGCAACCCAGACAAAGCTCGCGAACAGCGAAGATGCGGCCGAAGGGGTACTCTCCTTCGTCGAAAAGCGGCCGGCGCGATTCAGCGGCCGCTGACTACAGCAAATAGATGACGAGGAAAAAACAATGAACGACTTGTCCGCCTTCCCGATCACCCGCAAGTGGCCTGCGAAGCATCCCGAGCGGCTGCAGCTTTATTCGCTGCCGACACCGAATGGCGTCAAGGCCTCGATCATGCTGGAGGAATGCAAGTTGCCCTACGAGGTGCACAAGGTCGATTTCGCGACGAACGACCAGACTACGCCCGAATTTTTGTCGCTCTCGCCGAACAACAAGATTCCGGCGATCCTCGACCCGAACGGGCCGGGCGGCAAACCGTTCGGATTGTTCGAATCCGGCGCGATCCTCGTCTACCTGGCGGGCAAGACGGGCCAACTGATGCCCAACGACGACGCGGGCCGCTACGAAACACTGCAATGGTTGATGTTCCAGATGGGTGGGATCGGCCCGATGTTCGGGCAGCTCGGCTTCTTTCATAAATTTGCGGGCAAGGAATACGAAGACAAGCGACCGCGCGACCGCTATGTGGCCGAGTCAAAGCGCCTGCTCGGCGTGCTCGACAAACATTTGAAGGGTCGCGACTGGATCATGGGTCGCGACTACACGATCGCCGACATCGCGACCTTTCCCTGGGTGCGCAACCTGATCGGCTTTTACGAAGCCGGCGATCTGGTCGATTTCGAACAGTTCGGCAACGTGAAGCAAGTGCTCGAACGCTTCGTCGCGCGGCCAGCGGTGATGGCCGGCCTCGAAATACCACCGCGCAACTGAAAGCGTGCGACTGGCTCAGCCGGTTCGCCGCTTCATCCGCCGCTTCGCTCGTCGAAGCAACTTTCTCTCTCTACCCACCTGAAGGAAAAACCATGGTCAAAAAACTCGAAAAAGTCGTCTACACCGCCAACGCCCACACCACGGGCGGCCGCGAAGGCGCATCCAAATCCGACGACGGCGCGCTCGACGTGAAGCTCTCCACGCCCAAGGCGATGGGCGGCGGTGGCGGCACCGGCACCAACCCCGAGCAGATGTTCGCGGCCGGCTACGCCGCCTGCTTCATGGGCGCGATGAAAGCCGTCAGCAGCAAGGTCGGCATCAAGGTGCCCGACGACACGTCGATCGATTCGCATGTGTCGATCGGCCCGATCGAGAACAACGCCTTCGGCATCTCGGTGAAGATGGACATCACCTTGCCCGGCATGGACGCGGCCAAGAAAAAAGAGCTGGTCGATGCCGCGCACCATGTGTGCCCGTATTCGAACGCGACCCGCGGAAATATCGATGTCGATCTGAACATCGTCTGATCGGCCAATCGAACATCCGACGAGCCCGCTCCGCGCGGGCTTTTTCATGGGCTTTTTTGCGCCGCCGATTGCCGCGCAATCCGGCGTCGGCTAAGGTCTCGCCATGACCACCGACTTCATCGTTCGCTCCGACCATCTCGCCACCAGCCGACTCCGGCATCGTGACAATGCGCCGCTCGCAGATGCACAAGTGCGCGTCCGCATCGACCGCTTCGCGCTCACCGCCAACAACATCACCTATGCCGCGTTCGGCGATGCGATGAACTACTGGCAGTTTTTTCCGACCGGCGAAGCGGGTTGGGGCACGATTCCGGTCTGGGGTTTCGGCGAAGTCATCGAATCGCGCCACGCCGAGGTCGCGGTCAGCGAACGCTTGTACGGCTACTGGCCGATGGCCGACAACGTGGTGTTGCAGCCCGACCGAATTCGCCCTGATGGTTTCAGCGACGGCGCCGCGCATCGCAGCGAATTGCATCCGGTCTACAACCGCTACCTGCGTTGCGCCGCCGACCCGTTTTACGTGGCAGACAACGAAGACATCCAGGCACTGCTGCGGCCGCTCTTCACCACGTCGTGGCTGATCGACGATTTCATGGCCGACAACGCATTCTTCGGCGCCGACACACTGCTTTTGTCGAGCGCATCGAGCAAGACCGCGTACGGCACCGCATTCCAGCTTTCACAGCGCGATGGCATCAACGTCGTCGGCCTCACATCGCCGGGCAACAAGGTGTTTTGCGAAAGCCTCGGCTGCTACGACCGCGTGCTCGGCTACGACGAACTCGACCAGATCGCATCCGATACGCGCTGCGTCTATATCGACTTCGCAGGCGACGCCGCCTTCCGCCTCGCGGTGCATTCGCGCTTCGGCGAACTGCGCTACAGCTGCTCGGTAGGCGGCACCCACATCGAGCAACTCGGCGGCGCGAAGAACCTGCCCGGCCCGCGCGCAACCTTGTTCTTCGCGCCCGCGCAGAGCAAAAAGCGCAGCGACGAATGGGGCGCCGCCGTGCTCGGCGAGCGCCTGCTCGCGGGCTGGCGCGCCTTCATCACCCAGGTCACCGACCCCGCCGCGCCCTGGCTCGTCGCCGACCACCACCACGGCGCCGAAGCCGCCCAAGCCGCCTACGTCGAGGTGCTGGCCGGACGCAGCCATCCCCGCGTCGGGCACATCCTGTCGATGGCGAAAATTCAAGAGAAAAAGGCTTGAAACGCTTACTGGGCGTGCGCAGACAGCTACTTAATTTATAGCAACAAAGTATCAACAACCGAACGCGGAGTAACGGTTTGCGGTAGCCGCTCGAAAAAATACTTCGGCGGTTTCTTTCGCGTCCTTCGCGAAACCTTCGCGTCCTTCGCGTCCGGCTGCCCGTTCCCGAATTGAATTCCGCCCATGCAGCCACAATCGCGCATGTCCGACCCCACCGACGCCCCGCTTCCGCCATCCGCTGCGCACCCCTACGAAGCACTCACCCCCGACGTCGCGCTGGACGCACTTGCGACACTCGGTCTGCATGGCGACGGCCGGATGGAAGCGTTGAGCTCCTACGAAAACCGCGTCTACCGCATCCATCTCGAGTCCGACGAAACCGTGGTCGCGAAGTTCTATCGGCCCGGCCGCTGGAGCGCGGCGCAAATCGGCGAAGAGCATGCGTTCTCGCTCGAACTCGCCGCCGCCGAAATTCCGGCTGTCGCACCGCTTGCTTTCGATGGCGCGACCTTGCACCGCCACGCCGGATTCGATTTCAGCATCAGCCCCTACCGCGGTGGTCGCGCGCCCGAGCTCGACGACTTCGAAGTGCTCGAATGGATCGGCCGCTTTCTTGCGCGCATTCATACGGTCGGTGCCGCGCGGCCGTTCGAGACGCGGCCCGCGCTCGATCTGCAAAGCTTCGGCATCGCCTCGCGCGACTGGCTTGTGTCGCACGAGATGATCCCGCTCGACGTGCAGGGCGCGTGGGAAAAGTCCTGCAATGCCGCTATTGAAATAATAGCTGGTTGCGCACTATCCACGAGTGCTGACGGCCGATTCGATTCAGAAATGCGAAGTTTGCGACTGCATGGCGACTGCCATCCCGGCAACATCCTCTGGACGCCGACCGACCGGTCCGATGGCGGCCCGCATTTCGTTGACCTCGACGATGCGCGCACCGGCTTCGCAGTGCAGGACTTGTGGATGCTGCTCTCGGGCGAACGTGCGCAGCGCACGGCGCAACTGTCGGGCCTGCTCGAAGGTTACGAGCAGTTCCGCGATTTCGATCGCCGCGAACTCGCGCTCATCGAACCATTGCGCACATTGCGATTGATCCACTACAGCGCCTGGCTCGCGCGGCGCTGGGAAGATCCGATTTTCCCGATCAACTTTCCGTGGTTCGGCTCGAGCGACTACTGGAAAGGCCAGGTCCAGATGCTCGACCACCAGTGCGAGGCGATGGCCGACGAGCCGCTGTACGCCTGATTTGCCGCTTGATGGGTTGCCTGATCGGCGACCAGAGCCGCCTTCTCATCCTCGCGCCGAGCGACGGTGAAGGGCTCAGGGTGCGATCGGATTGCCGGGCGAGCCGAGTTCGCCGATTCCCACTTCACGGGTGCCGATCGCCACACCGGTCGGCGGCACGACCGGCGCTGCCTTCGGGTCGTAGACCACCTTGCTGGTGCCCACGCCCACGCCAAGCGGGCCCGCACCGATGCCAGCACCCGCGTTGCCGGCAACGAGACCGTCCTGATTGACGGCGAAGCCCGCGCCGAGCGGCCCGAAGCCGGTGCCGAGGCCGACCGAATAGCCGCCTGCCGATGTGGCGCCGAGGTTGAGCGACAAGCCCGGCAGTAGCGGAATGCCGATGCCGTAGGCCGAGCAACCGGCCAGCGCCAACACGCCGCAAAGCACCGCGGCATTCGCGGCCAGACGTTGGGCCGAGGCGGCAGCGCGGCGCGATGATGTGTTCATGCCGAGCATGCTACGCCGCACGTGTTTCGATCAGCTTGACCAGCGCATGCAGGGTTCGATTGACCGGCGTCGCAATGCCCAGCGCTTCGCCCCGCCGAACGATGAAGCCGTTCAGATGGTCGATCTCGCTCGGCTTGGCGCGCGCCAGGTCTTGCGCGGTCGAGGAGAACTGGTTCGGCATGGTCGCCGCGAGGCCGCGCACCGAAGCCTGTGCATCGCCTGGCACGACGACACCTTCGGCCCGCGCCACCGCGAGACATTCATCGACTACCGTCTGCATGACCGCCGGAATGCCATCGCCTGCGACGACCCGTCCATATGGCATTTGCGCGATCGCCGACAGCGCGTTGTAGGCGCAGTTGATGATCAACTTGGCCCAGAGCGCGCCGACCGCGTTGTCGGAAATTTCGGTCGGCACGCCGGCCGCGATCAGCTGCCACGCGACATCGGCGCTGTGTTGCGAAGGTTCGATCACGAGCTCGCCGCGGCCGTGATGCCGCACATGGCCCGGCCCGGCCATTTCGACCGCGACGTAAACCACTGCGGCCGACACTTCGTTTCGCAGCACGCCGCGCAGGCGGTCGGCGTTGTCGACGCCGTTCTGCAAAGTGACCACGAGCGTATCCGGCGCGAGGTGCGATGCAATTTCGTTACCGGCGTGCTCGGTGTCGGTTGACTTGACACTGAAGAGCACGAGCTCGGCACCGGCGACCGCGGCCACATCGACGCTCGCGCGCAATGGCACCTGCGCATCGAAGGCCCGGGTTTCGAGCCGCAGCCCGCGAGCGTTCACGACCTCGACATGCGCCGGTCGGCCGATCAGCACCACGTCGTGACCGGCGCGCGCCAGCATGCCGCCGTAGTAGCAACCGACCGCGCCGGCGCCCATGACCGCGACCTTCACGATCGCCGCCGGTGGCGATGTATCGGGCAGCAGCGCGAATTCATCATGGTGATTTGGACGGCTGCAATGCTTGCGCCGCTTGCTGGCCCGAGGGCTCCGAGGATGCCGAGGGCGCCCCCTGTTCGCTCCACAACTTGCCGCCCGTGGCCCAGTCGTGCCTCGGCAGGTCGAAGAAAAGGATGTCGACCGCCTCGGGCGAACCGCCCAAAGTCTCGACGGTGGCTTTCGTCAGCGCGGCGGCCAGCGCCCGTTTCTGCTCGACCGTGCGGCCTTCGAACATTTCGACGCGAATCGTGGGCATGGTTTCTCCAGGCAAAAAAAGTGAAAGTTCAGTCGCGGAATCCGGGTGACGTCCGGTCGAGCCGACGCAGCAGCGCCGGCCATTCGATATCGCCGTCGCGCTCGCTGCCGTCGCCAACCCACGCGCGATACGTCGCTTCGGCCAGTTCGGCGCTGACACCCGCGAACTTGCCGGAGGTGGCGTTCATGGCAGCCATCGCGCGCAGTTGCGCCTGCGCCGCGCGCTCGAGAATATGCATCAGCATCCAGGCCTCGGCGACCGAGCGGCCCACCACCAGCGGCCCATGGTTGTCGAGCAGCAGCCCGTCGAGCGATCCGAGCCGCGCGACCATGCGCTGTTGTTCTTCAGCGCCGAGCGCGAGCCCTTCATACGCATGTCGGCCGAGCCGCCCATGCAGCCGCATCGCCCATTGCGAGGTCGGCTGCAGGCCACCCGGCAGCATCGACAGCGCGACACCCCAGGGCGTGTGCAGATGGATGACGCATTCGACGTCGGGCCGCGCCGCATGCACCGCGCCATGAATTGCGAAGCCGCTTGGATTGACGCGAGCGCCGCTGCCATCGGCGACGCGGCCGTGCACATCGACCTTGACCAGGCTCGACGCGGTGATCTCCTCGAACAGCGCGCCGAAGGGATTGATGAGGTAGTGGCCCGGCTCGCCGGGCACACTGGCCGACAGATGGGTGTAGACCGTGTCGTCCCAATCGTTGGCAGCAGCCATCCGGTAGGCGGCGGCGAGGTCGACGCGGACATCGCGTTCGGTGCGGCCGGGGCGGCTTGAACGCTCGTGCGACATGCAACGCCCCGCGAGCACTATTACAGCAGCAGCGCGTTGACGCGCCGCACATAGGCCGCCGGATCGCTCGGCATGCCGCCTTCGGCGAGCAATGCCTGATCGAACAGGATGTTCGCCAGATCGTCGAAATGCGCGTCCGATGCTTCGAGCTTCTTGACGAGCGGATGCTCAGCATTGACTTCGAGCACCGGCTTCAACTCGGGCGCGGGCTGGCCGGCCTGCTTGAGCATCCGCGCGAGTTGCGTGCTCATGCCGCCGTCCTTCACCACCAGGCAGGCGGGCGAATCGACCAGGCGGGTCGTGACGCGAACATCGTCGGCCTTGCCCTTGAGCGCTGCCTTGAGCTTTTCGAGCATCGGCTTGAAGCTTTCGGCAGCTTCTTCGGCGGCCTTTTTCTCGGACTCGTCCTGCAGGCTGCCGAGGTCGACCGCGCCCTTGGCCACGCTCTGCATCGGCGTGCCTTCGAACTCGTTCAAGTAGCCGAGCGCCCACTCGTCGACCCGGTCGGTCATGAGCAGGACCTCGATGCCCTTCTTTTTGAACACTTCGAGTTGCGGGCTGTTTTTGGCAGCGGCGAAGCTGTCGGCGGTGATGTAGTAGATCGCCTCCTGGCCTTCCTTCATGCGGGCCTTGTAATCCTCGAGGCTCACGCTCACGGTGTCGGTCGTGCTCGAAGCGAAGCGCAGCAATCTGGCAAGCCGCGCCTGGTTGCCGAAGTCTTCGCCGAGGCCTTCCTTGAGCACTGCGCCGAACTCGGCATAGAAGGCGGCGTACTTGCCTGCGTCCTGGTTCTGTGCGAACTCGGCAGCGGCTTCGGCAGCGGGTACTGCTTCATCCTTCTTGTCGACCACGTCGGTGACATTGCCGGTATCAGCGCCGGTACCGGTGCTGCTTTCGGTCGGCTCGGGCGCGGGCACCGAATCGCCCGAGCCGATGTCGATCTTGCCGGCGTTGCTCGCCGCGTCGTCGCTCTGCGCAGATGCTGCTTCAGGCGCGACCTTGTCTTTCTTCGCCAGATCTTCGAGCATCGTGAGCACGCGCTTGGTCGAGCCTTCGCGAATCGCTTTCACGTCGCGACTCTCCTGCAGCAGCTCGCGGCTCACGTTGAGCGGCAGGTCGTTCGAATCGACCACACCGGTCACGAAGCGCAGGTAGCTCGGCATCAGCGCCTCTGCGTCGTCCATGATGAAGACGCGCTTGACGTACAGCTTGATGCCCGCGCGCTTGTCGCGGTTGTACAGGTCCATCGGCGCTTTTGCGGGGATATAGAGCAATTGCGTGTACTCGGTCGAGCCTTCGACCCGGTTGTGGCTCCAGGCCAGAGGCGGCGCGAAGTCGTGGCTCAGGTTCTTGTAGAACTCTTCGTACTGCTCGGCCTTGATGTCTTTCTTGGGCCGGGTCCAGAGCGCGCTGGCCTTGTTGATGGCCTCCCACTCGCCGGTCTTGACCATCTCGCCGCCCTTGGTCGCGCCGGATTCGTCGCCCTCGATTTTTTCGCCTTCTTTCCACTCTTCCTTTTCCATAAGGATCGGTAGCGAAATGTGGTCGGAGTATTTGGCAATGACCGACTTGAGCTTCCACGCGCCCAGATACTCTTCGGCGTCGTCGCGCAAATGCAAGGTGACGCTGGTGCCGCGTTGCGGACGGTCGATGGTTGCGACCTCGAATTCGCCCGCGCCGCCGCTGGTCCAGCGCACGCCCTCCGCCGGAGCCACGCCAGCACGGCGCGACTCGACCGTGATCTTGTCGGCGACGATGAAACCCGAATAGAAGCCGACGCCGAACTGGCCGATCAGTTGCGCATCGGCCTTCTGGTCGCCCGTCAGTTTGCTGACGAAATCCTTGGTGCCGCTTTTGGCGATCGTGCCGAGGTTGTCGATCGCTTCCTGCTCCGACATGCCGATGCCGTTGTCAGCGATCGTCAAGGTCTTTGCAGCCTTGTCGAAGGACACGCGCACTTCGAGGTTCGGCGCGTCTTCGTACAGCGCGGGTTGGTCGATCGCTTCGAAGCGCAGCTTGTCGCAGGCGTCCGAGGCATTCGAGATCAGCTCACGAAGAAAGATTTCCTTGTTCGAGTACAGCGAATGCGTCACGAGGTGCAGCAGTTGCGCGACTTCGGCCTGGAACGGGAGTTTCTGGGATGCAGTGGTCATGTCTGAAAAATTGGAAGTTGGTTTGCACGGTGCCCGGACCGGCTAGTTGAGGTGGTGCGGCGCCATTTTCAAGCTTCCTGAAAGATGGTTTGGCAACCTCCCATTTTTAGGCCGCTCGCGACGAGCGTGACTTTGTTGGCAGGACGGTGTTGCACGACCGGAACAGATCGGTCGAACGATCGTTCCTTTTTCACGATCGAGGCAGTTGGCGGTCTTGCATGGGGTTACGAAAGTACCAATCGCTTTTTATAGTTCAGCCACTTCGACAACACACCGTCGAAAGATTTTCACAACTCCTAACTTTGGTAGCCCCATGAAAAAGCTTCTTCTCGTTTCGCTGCTTGCCGCCGCCATCGCGCCCATCGCCGCGCAGGCCGAGTCCAACTTCGTGACGGGCACCGGCGCGCTCACGGCCACCGCGCGGCTCGACTTCGCGATCGTGATCCCCAAGATCCTGTACCTGCAGGTCGGTACCGGCACCAACTTCGTCAACAACGCCGCGATCGACAAGATCACCTTTACGGTGCCCTCGGCCAACGTCGGCAACGGCACGGCAGTTGCCGGCACTGGCGGCGACCTGACGGCTGGCGCCGTAACGGTGCGCGTGCTCGCCAACTCGGGCCAGGTTTCGCTGACCAACGCGACGACCGGTCCTTTGAGCAGCGGCGTTGCCGGCAACCCGACCGTGCCATGGTCCGACATCACAGTCGCGACCGGCGCGCTCGCGGCCGCCACGACCGGTTTCGGCAATTCGGCCATTACGCATCCGCCGTTCAACACGGCTGCCGCAGGCGGCACCTCTGCAACGCCCACGGTGCTTGCTGCCACCGGCGGCCTGGTTCGCCGCGAAGGCAGCTGGACCTTTGCTTACGCCAACACGGCGACCCTGCCGGGCGGCACTTACGGCGACACCGTTGCCAACAATGGCCGCGTGACGTACACCGCTTCGGCGCCCTGAGCTTCGACCCGTCCCGACGCGACTTCCAGAGCGGCGCCGGGGGCGCTATCCTCAAACCAGCGCGACGCAATTCCTTGCGTTGCGCGCATCGCCCTTCCATCGCGTGAACCACGGCTCCTTTGCAACACCTCTGATTTCGGCGAGCGCTCTTGCTTGCCGGATGGTGCTGTACGGATTGGGGATCGTGGGTATGACGCAGGCGCAAGCTTATCTGGTCGGAATCGGCACGGGTACCAAAGCTCTGTACTTGCAGGTAGGTGTTGGCAACATCAGCGCGCCCTACATCAACGGCGGAACGCCCGGCAACAACACCACGATCAACAGTGTCTCGGGCACGGTGCCCGTTGCGAGCCTTGGTTCGGGTACGCCGATCACGCTCACAACCGACAGTCCGGTGACCAACAGTGCTTACGACAACTTCGCTTTCTGCGATTCGCCCGCCACGACAGGTGAGGTGTATGTCGGCGGGTTTTATCGAACACCGGGAACCGGCGGCGCGGCGACGCTCACCGTGAGCACGCCGGCGAACCTCGTCAACGCCAATGGCGACACGCTGTCGTTCGGCACCATCGCCTGGACGTCTACCGGCAATGGCGACACCACGCAGACCATTCCGAGCGGCAACTTTCTGGCCTCGGGCGGAGCACAAACCCTGCGTTCGATCACCCGGAACAATTTTTTCGAAAGCTGTCTCGCGTTTCGCTACCTCAACACACAGCTTGTTCCTGCAGGCACCTTCACCGGTCGTGCGACCTACACGCTGACGGCGCCATGATTCGCGCTGCACCGATCCGCTTCATGGCAGCCAGCGCTCTGGCTTGCGCCGCGGCAAGCTGTTGGCTACCGGCCAACGCTGCGACCTATCGCATCGACGACACCGGCACCGTGGTCGGCCAACCCGTCACACCGATGCGCTGGCGTCAATTGGTGCCGGGGCGCGCGGGCGACAACACCGTCGAGGGCCAGCTGCCGGTGACAGTGCGATTGAATCTCGCGAGCTGGGTCGGCCAGCGCGCGCGCATCTACATGGCCCTGGCACCGACCGACGGCCAGCAGCTGGTCGCGAGCTGGCGTACGCAAGGCCGGTTGCTGCCGGGCCAGTTGCGCGGCGGCGATCGGGCGGTGGTGTTCGAAGGCGTGGTGCGCGATCCTTTTTTGACCGAAACGCTGTTGCTCGAATTGACCGCCAACGGCGTGCTGCTCGAGCGACCGCAGCAGCTTCAATTCTTCTTCGAGATCGAGGTCGGCGCGTGACGCATCGTTTTTATCCGACCGTCGGCCTGCGAATCGCCGCGCGCCTTTTTTGTGCCACGGCGTTGGCGGCGGTCGGCGTGCCCGCCGCAGCGCAGTTTGCGCTCGCGGTTTCGCCGCCGCGCTTCGAACTGACGGCCAAGCCTGGCGAGCGGCAAAGCCAGGTCGTCGAGCTGACGCAGATGAGCACCGACGGATCCACTTACAAGGTCAAGACCACCGACTGGAGCCTGCAGCCCGACGGCGGCGTCGACTTTTCCGACGATCTGCAGCCCGACAGCTGCCGGCCGTGGGTCTCGATCGAGCGGCGCGAGGTGGCTGTGTCCTCGGGTCGGCCCTATCGGTTTCGCTTCGAGGTCACGGCGCCGGCTGGCACGGCGCCGACCGAATGCCGCTTCGCGCTGATGTTCGAAGGCAAGGATGCTGTTTCGGGGCCGAAGCTGCCGGTGGCGATCAGTGCGCGCATCGCAGTGATCGTCTATGTCGCGATCGGCGACGTGGCACCGGCGCTCGAGCTGGTCGGCACCAGGGTAAAGACGATCGACGGCAAGGCTTTGCCTGTGCTCGAAGTGCGCAACACCGGCACCGCGCATGGCCGGCTGGCCGGCTTCTTGTCAGGCACCGATGCGGCTGGCGGCAAGTTCGAACTGCAACCCGCGACCACGCCGATCATGCCCGGCGAAACCCGCGATGTCGCGCTCAGCGCCACCCGGCCCGGCGACGTCGAACAAGCGGTCTCGCCGAAATTTCCGCTCAAGGTGTCGGGCAAGCTCGAATGGGGCAGCAAGGGTGCGTTCGAGGTAGATCAGCGCTTCGCGCCATGAGACGTGCGGCGCGCGTCCGCACACTCGTTGCGCTGTGCGGACTCACCGCCGCGCAGTGGCCGCTGGCCGCGTCGGCACAAATCGCTCCACCTGCAGCATCCGCTTCATCCGCTTCGACCGACAAGGCGCCCGCTGACAACGCCGAAACCAACGGCTACGTCGATCGCGTGCTCGAAACTGGCCCGCAGAGCACGAAGGCGGACGCTGCAGCCGACGCCGACAAAAACGCCGGCTGGCCGCGCGGCTTTTCGGCCGAACTGCAATCGACAACGCAAGACGGCGCGGGTCGGAGCAGCAACCAGTCGCTGCAGTTCTCGGGTTACCTCGACACACCCGATTACGGCGCGTTCTCAGCCAACGTCAACCTGAACCGCTATCGCAATACGGTCACCGGCATCGGTGTGCTGGGCACGACCGGCTCGCCCTACACCATTGCGCCTTACAGCTACCAGACCGGCAACACCTGGCGCGTCGACCAGCGGCGCATGCCTTTCGACGGCGGCTGGTTCGCCGACAACGCAATCGGCAATATCAACATGGCTTCGACGCCGCTCGCGCGCGGGATCGGCCGGCTTTATTTGCCGCGGCTGCCGATCGAGGGCTTCTCGACCACCTTCGAGCAACCGGGACGCACCAGCATCAATGCGTCGGCCGGCCGGCTCGGCTATTTCAACGGCATCGGCTTTCAGGGCTTTTCGGCCAGTCGCGGTTCGGCAGCGAGCGTCGGCGCGCAAACCCAGCTGAGCGGTGCGGACGGCCCCAATGCGCTGGGCCGCACCGATGTCGCAGCGCAGTTCATCGAGTCGCGCAATTTCTCGCCCAACGGCGTGCCGGGTTTTGCGCTGGACACCCGCTCGGTCTGGGCGGCCGGCGCATGGCAAGGCATTGCGCCGTGGGCCGATTCGGTTGCGCCGGGCTTCGGCGGCGTTGGCGAACGGATCGGCGGGTTGCGGGTGCAAGCCAATGTCGTGCGCAGCGAGGGCAAGCCGTCGGACAGCTATTCACTGGCGCCGCGTGATTCGGCCAGTGGTGCGTGGGTCGATGCGAGTTGGCGCACCCAGTTGCTCAAGCAGACAGCCTCGGTTTTTTACTTTCAGCCGCGGCTGCGCTGGGGCGCCGACAACCTGCCGAGTGATCTGAAAGGCCTCTCGTGGCAGGGCGACATGTCGTCGCGCCAATGGCAACTCGGCTTCAATACCGAGCTCAGCGACAGCGTGAGCGGTTTGCGCGGCAAGTCGCTCTACGCGAGCGTCTTCGGTCGCTGGCGCTTCGACTCTCGCGATGCGGTTTCAGGCAACCTTTCGGCGCGCAGCGGCGACTTCGCGGCCCAGTCGGCCCAAGTGACCTGGGAGCACAAATCGGACTGGGGCTACACCCAGTGGCGCACCGACCTCGCTCGTGGCAGCGATCTGAACGTGGTGCGCACCGGCATCGACCACGCCTGGGACGTGGGCGAGAACCGGACGCTGTCGACCTCGCTGTCGTTCGAAAACTCGAAACAGAGCTTCATCACCTCGCGCACCGTTCACTGGGGCGTGCTCGGCACCACGCCGTTCGTCGGCGGTGGCCGGCTCGATCTGTCCCTGCGCGGAAGCAACGGCATCGGCGGCAGCAACGGCATCGGCGGCGCGAACTCGCGCTTTCTGAACGCCAACGCGCGGGTGAGCTGGCCGATCAGCGACGGCTGGTCGTTCATTGCCCAGTACACGGCGGCGCGCGGCCGCGAATCGCTCAATCCGGCCGTGGTGTCGGCGCTGACCGCCGCGACCCTGCAACCCGTGCTGTATGCGCCGTCGAACCGCAGTTTGCTGCTTGCGTTGCGCTACGAAACCCGGGCCGGCTCGGCCAGCCCGCCGATCGGCGGTGCGCGCGGCGCGGGCGCGGGCCGGCTCGAAGGCCATGTGTTTCTGGATGATGACCGAAGCGGCCGGCGTGAAGCCAGCGAGGGCGGTGCGGCCGGCGTCGTAGTGGTGCTCGACGGCCGCTATGTGGCCCGCACCGACGCGCAAGGCTTCTACAGCTTTCCGGCCATCGCCGCCGGTGCGCACACGGTCGAGCTGATCCAGGACAACCTGCCGCTGCCCTACAGCAGCCCGAGCGGCGACGCGGCGCGCACAATCGACATCTACGTGCGCGATACGGCGGTGGCCGATTTTCCGGTGCAGCGCGAGCGCTGAGGTCAACCGGATTCACCGGACAGTGGCGGCAGAAGTCCGCCGCCGGCAAGATGAGAAAGAACCCGCTTGTGGCGGCAACGCGGCTCGACTATCGTCGCGCTCCATTCATTGTTTTGGGGAGTTCGCCATGAGTTCTTTGTTCAAGCTGGCCGCCGCAGCCGTCGCGCTCGCGGGCACATTCGCGGTTCACGCCCAAACCTTGCCCGCAGGCGCACCTGCCGGCAGCACCGTGCTCTGCAAGGACGGAAGCTACGGGTCGACCAAGGTCAAGGCCGGCGCCTGCCGCGGGCACAAAGGCATCGAAACCTGGTACGGCACGCCCGAAGCCGAAAAACCCGTCGCTGCGAAAGCACCGACCGGCGCCACGGCGGTGACCAGCCAGACCGGCGTTTCCACCAGCAAGGTGGCGCCGACGCCGGCCACCAGCCCGGCAGCGGCGAAGGCGGCGACGCCGATCGAGAAGATGAGCGAAGAGCGCGCCGCGAACAAGTCCATGGCCGCAACGGCTGCAACCGGTGCAGCCGCTACAACAGCCACGGCGGCGGCCGCCGCCAGGCCCGAACCCTCGAGCGTGCCTGCCACGCCGATGGAAAAGATGCGCAAGAACAGCGGCGTGCCGACCACGCCCGCGACGGCCGCGGCGGTCGCGAACGACAAAAAACGGCCCGATCCGGCGACCATGACAGCAGCGCCCGGCGGCGGTGCCGGCAAGGTCTGGGTCAACGCCGACAGCAAGGTCTACCACTGCATGAGCGATCGTTACTACGGCAAGACCAAGTCGGGCGAGTACATGAGCGAAGCCGACGCCAAAGCCAAGGGCATGCATGCGGCGCGCAACAAGGCTTGCTCCTGAGGCTGGCGGGCTAATGAACCGGTGAGCGGCCATCGATCGCTCATCCACGCTATGACTTCGCCAGAAAAGCTATTAAATTGATAGCTGTCTGCGCACGTGCAGCGTGCGTTTCAACCACTTTTCTTATAAATTGAAGGAGCGACGCCAGCCGCGTCAAGTGCGCGCCAGCACCAGGCACCGGTCGGCGCCGAAGCGCCTGAAATCGGTATCGAAGGTGACCAGCCGCAGCCCGGCCGACTGGGCCGTGGCGGCAAGGTAGGCGTCGGTCCACAACCGCGGCGGCAGCGGCGACGATACAGGCGCCGTGTTCACCAGTTGAGCGAGGCGCGCCTCGCAATCCGCTGCATCTGGCAAGAGGCCGACGATTGGCAGCGCTCGAAAACGACCGTAGAGCCCGAGCGCTGCTGCCAATGTCAACGCGCCTTCGCCGACGACTTTGGGCTGGCACAACAGCCGCACCAGGCCGAGCATGGTGACGCGGCAAAACCAGATAGCCGGCGCTGCGGAAGTCCACGGGCTCGATTGCGCGGTGCTCGCCGCTTCGGCCCACCATGCACGCGCCGGCGCATGGTGCGGATGCTCTTCGACAGCCAGTGCGAGCCAGACGTTGATGTCGAGCAAGTCGCCCTGCGCCGGCATTGGCCAGAGCAGATTCGGGCGTTCGCCGCCAAACGGCGTGGCCTTTTGCGGAACCGGCTGCCAGCCGCCGGAAGTGCGTTCGACGGCCGGCGCCGGCGCGTTACCGACGGCACCGTCGTCATTCATCGAGATAGTCGATCAGCCCGGCGTTGGAGAACGCAGCGGCCGGCAATGCCAGCGGCGCGCCGAGGCGAATGCTCGGCGGCTGCGGCACGGCGAGCGCAGCATCGGCGGATGCAGTGCCGTCGTTCGCCGGAACAGACGAAGCGGCCATGCCGCGCTCTAGCAAGCGCAAGATGAGTTCGCGCAGGGTCGTTCCCTCCAAAGCAGCGCGCGCCTTGAGATGACGAAACAATGGGTCGGGAAAATCGAGGGTGCTGCGCATCAAAGCATATTTATGCAAATGCATACTTTTGTCAATCGCGGGAGCGGCAGAGTGGTCGGCTCGAACCCTAAAACCGCTCGTCCGGCCCCAGAAACCGCCATTGCCCCATCGGCAAACGCCCGAGTGTGATCCGCCCGATCCGCACCCGTTTCAGCCCGACCACCTTGAGCCCGACCTGCTCACACATGCGCCGGATCTGGCGCTTTTTGCCTTCGATCAACACGAAACGAAGCTGTTCCGGGTTCTGCCAATCGACTTTCGCCGGCTTGAGAGGCTGCCCGTCGAGCGCCAGGCCGTGGCGCAGCCGCGCCAGTTGCGGCGCCGGAAACACGCGTTGAACGTCGGTGGCGACTTCACTGCCATCCGCCGCTTGCCAGACGACCCGCACCAGATATTCCTTTTCCATCCCCGAGTCTTCGCCGATGAGCTGGCGCGCGATACGGCCATCCTGCGTGAGCACCAAAAGGCCGGTCGAATCGATGTCGAGCCGGCCGGCCGGCGCGAGGCCGCGCAGATGCGTCGGCACGAAGCGCTGCGCCGCCCGGTCTTCGCGCCAGCGCGTCGCGGCCTGCACGAGCACCACCGCGGGTTGATGCCCGTCTTCGGCCTGCGCGCTGACATAGCCGACCGGCTTGTGCAACAGGATCGTGGCTTGTTGCCGCTGCTGCTGCTCGGCCTGGCGATCGACCTCGATCCGGTCGGTCGGCGCGACCTTGACGCCGATCAGCGCCGGCTGGCCGTTGACCCGGACCCAGCCGCGCGCGATCCAGTCATCGGCTTCACGACGCGAACACAAACCGAGTTCGGCCATGCGCTTGTTCAGGCGGACGGCTTCGGTTGAATTCATATTCTCTGACATGCTATGAAATAAATAGCTGTCTGCGCACGTCCAGCATGCGTTTCAGCGACTTTTTGCTTAAAAGCCATTGGCGGCTACTGGCAAACTCGGGCTTTTGCCGCATCAGAATATCGGCGGTTCCGGGCTCGGCGCCGTACCTTCGAGAAAATCGAAATCGCAGCCTTCGTGGGCTTGCGTGACATGGTCCTGATAAAGCCGCGTGAAGCCGCGCGTGAACGGTCGCGGCGGCGGCTTCCATGCGGCGCGGCGGCGCGCGAGTTCGTCGGCATCGACCTGCAATTCGAGCGAACGCGCTTCGACGTCGAGCGAAATCTCGTCGCCTGTGCGCACCAGCGCCAGCGGGCCGCCGATGGCCGCTTCGGGACTCACATGCAGGATGCAACTGCCGTAGTGGGTGCCGCTCATGCGCGCGTCCGAGATACGCACCATGTCGCGCACGCCGCGGTCGAGCAGCTTCTTCGGAATCGGCAGCGCGCCCCATTCGGGCATGCCGGGTGCGCCGACCGGGCCCGCATTGCGCAGCACCAGCACGGTGTTCTCGTCGCAATCGAGGTCGGGTCGTGCGCAGGCGGCGAACATCTCCCCGGGCGAATCGAAAACCAGCGCGCGGCCGGTATGGTGCTTGAATTGCGGGCTGGCCGCCGCGGCTTTCATCACCGCGCCTTCTGGGGCCAGATTGCCGCGCAACACCGCGAGCGCGGCGCCGGAGCCGACGGGTCGGTCGATCGGCCGGATGGTTTCGTCGTCGAGGCTTTCACGGCCGTCGATGTTCTCGCCGAGGCTTTTGCCGGTGACGGTCATCTCGCCGAGTGAGAGCCGGTCGCGCAGCCGGTTCATCAGCGCAGGCAGGCCGCCGGCGTAGTGAAAGTCTTCCATCAAGCGGTCGCCGCTCGGGAACAGGTTCGTGATGACCGGCGTCTCGCGGCCGAGCCGGTCGAGATCATCAAGGGTGAGCGCTACGCCTGACCGGCGCGCCATCGCGATCAGATGCACCGCCGCGTTGGTCGAACCGCCGAGCGCCATTTGCACCGTCGCCGCGTTGATGAACGCGCCGCGCGTGAGGATGCGCGCGGGCGTCAGGTCTTCGAAGATCATGCCGACGATCCGCTCGCCGGCCGTGGTCACCATTCGCGTGTGGCCCGAATCCATCGCGGGAATCGCCGTCGAGCCCGGCAATGCCAGCCCGAGCGCCTCGACGATCGAGGTCATGGTGCTGGCCGTGCCCATCGTGTTGCAGGTGCCGGGCGAACGCGTCATGTTCGCTTCGAGCCGCACCCACTCGGGCTCGCTGACCCGGCCGGCCTGGTATTCGTCCCAGAACATCCGCGTGTGGGTGCCGGCGCCGATCGCGCGTTGCGGCTGGCCGCGGCTCAGATAGCGGTCGCTCAGCAGCGGCCCTGCGGAACAGAAGATCGTCGGCAGGCCCATGCTCACGGCGCCCATCACCGTTCCCGGCGTGGTCTTGTCGCAGCCCGCGAGCAGCACCACGCCGTCGATCGGTAGGGAGCGCAGCAGCTCCTCGACCTCCATCGCGAGAAAGTTGCGATAGAGCATCGTGGTCGGCTTGACCATGACTTCGCCGAGGCTCATCGCCGGCAGTTCGAACGGCATGCCGCCGGCCATCAGCACGCCGCGCTTGACGCTTTCGGCGCGCTCGCGCAAGTGGGCATGACACGGCGACAGCTCGCTCCAGGTGTTGATGATCGCGACGATCGGGCGTTCGAGCACGTCGTCCCGCCGCAGGCCCATTTGCTGAATTCGCTGGCGATGCGAAAACGCGCGCATGTCGTTGGCGGCGAACCAGCGCCGGCTGCGCAGTTCAGAAAGTGTTTTGGGCATCGGGCAGGGTGGAGGAGGGCCACTCGAATGAGGATGGGGCTCGTCAGCGCATCGTAGTTCTTGCGCGATCTTCAGGCCGAGCCGCAGCTGGCCTGGTCCGGCAATGGCTCAAAAGTGACGCTAAGCTGGCAACCGGCGTTCAGACCAAAGCGGTTCCAGAACTTGAACAACGCTCTTTTTTTGATAGCTGTCTGCGCACGTCCAGCGGTCGTTTCAACCGCTTTTATTATAAATTTGCACGCCATGCCGCAGCTTGTGCACGTCGATTCGGCCGGGCCGGCATGAACCCGCACCTGCGCCCCGCGCTCGGCAACAACCTGCTGCTGCGCACCGACTCCTACAAGGTCTCGCACTGGATGCAGTACCCGCCGGACACCGAGACGGTGTTCAGCTATGTCGAATCGCGCGGCGGCATGTTCAGTCATGCGATGTTTTTCGGACTGCAGGCCTGGTTGCGCGAATACCTGTCGACGCCGGTCACACGGGCCGACATCGACGAAGCCGCGGCGCTGATGACGGTGCATGGCGAGCCGTTTAACCGAGAAGGCTGGCTGCGCCTCGTCGAACGACACGGCGGAAGGATGCCGGTGCGCATTCGCGCGGTGGCCGAAGGCAGCGTGATTCCGGTGCGCAACGTGCTCGCGACGATCGAAAACACCGATCCGGAATTTTTCTGGCTCACGAGCTACCTCGAAACCGAATTGCTGCGCGCGATCTGGTATCCGACCACGGTTGCCACGCTGTCGGGCGCGGCCAAGGCGACTTTGCTGCGCTATCTGGAAGCGACCTGCGACGACCCGACTGGCGAGATCACGTTCAAGCTGCACGACTTCGGCGCGCGCGGTGTGTCGAGCCTCGAGTCGGCTGCGCTCGGCGGGCTGGCGCACCTGGTCAATTTCACCGGCACCGACAACCTGGTGGCGCTGCTGGCCGGCCGGCGTTACTACGACTGCGAGCTCGCCGGCTTTTCAATTCCCGCGGCCGAGCACAGCACCATCACCGGCTGGGGCCGCGCGCATGAAGCCGACGCCTACCGCAACATGGTGGCGCGGTTCGGGAAGCCCGGCGCGCTGTTCGCGGTGGTCAGCGACAGCTACGACATCTTCGATGCCTGCCGCCGGATCTGGGGCGAGGAACTGCACGACGAGGTGGTGCGCTCGGGTGCAGTGCTGGTGGTGCGGCCCGACTCGGGCGAGCCGGCCGAAACCGTGCTCAAGGTCGTCCAGATTCTGGCGGCGCGCTTCGGCACGACGACCAATGGCAAAGGCTTTCTGGTGCTGAACCATGTGCGGGTGATTCAGGGCGACGGCGTCGATCTCGATGTGATCCGGCTGTGCCTGTCGAACCTTTATCACAACGGCTATTCGGCCGAGAACATCGGTTTCGGCATGGGCGGCGGATTGCTGCAGGCAGTCGATCGCGACACGATGCAGTGGGCGATGAAGTGCTCGGCGATGCAGGTCGGCGGCGAATGGCGTGATGTCTGGAAAGAACCGGTAAGCGACCTGGGCAAAGTGTCCAAAAGGGGGCGGCTCGCCCTGGTGCAGGATGCGAATGGCGCGCAGGATGCCATCCGCACCGCTCGCGAGGACCAATTGGCGCAGGGCGAATCCGAGCTGCTCAAAACCGTGTTCGAAAACGGCCGCATCGTTCGCCAGACCACGCTCGACGCGGTGCGCGAGCGCGCTGAAGCCGGCGTCAGGCAACTGGTGATCTCGCGCGCGGCGCTCTGAAAGCCTGCGGGCGCGGCGCGGCGAGCCGAGTCTGGCATGCTGTGCGGCCAATCCGGCGCGCCGGCGCACCGGCGTACGGCGCAAACCATTCCAGCGAGCTGTCGGCGGATTCCCGCCGACGCCCCGAAACCGAAAGTTGAATTTTCATGTTCGAACCCGAATCCCTCGAAGAAGGCAGCCCCAACCCGCGTGGCGCCAGCTACAACGGCCGCGGCGTCAACTTCGCGCTGTTCACCGCCAACGCGACCCGGGTCGAGGTCTGCGTCTACGACGACAGCGGCCAGAACGAAATCGGCCGCTTCGACCTGCCCGAATACACCGACGAGGTCTGGCACGGCTTCGTGCCCGGCCTCGCGCCCGGCACGCGCTACGGTTACCGCGTGCACGGCCCTTACGAGCCCGAGAACGGCCATCGCTTCAATCCCAACAAGATGGTGCTCGACCCCTATGCCAAGGCCTACATGGGCGAGCTCAAGTGGGGACCGGAGCTGTTCGGCTACACGGTCGGCCACGAAGACGGCGACCTGAGCTTCGACGAGCGCGACAGCGCGCCTTTCATGCCCAAGTGCGTGGTCGTCGATTCGAACTTCGAATGGAAGCAACCGCAAGGCGTGCGCGTGCCGTGGGACCAGACCGTCATTTACGAGACCCACCTGCGCGGCTTCACGATGCGGCATCCCGACCTGCCCGACTGGGCGCGCGGAACCTTTGCCGGCTTCGGCGACGACGCGGTGGTGCGCCACATCAAGGACCTGGGCGTGACCAGCGTCGAATTGCTGCCGATCCAGATGTTCGTCGACAAGCCGCCTTATCTGGCTGAAAAGGGGCTGTCGAATTTCTGGGGCTACGACACGCTCGGTTTCTTCGCGCTGCATCCGCCCTATCTGAACGTGCCGAGCATCAACGAGTTCAAGGAGATGGTCGATCGCTATCACCAGAACGGGCTCGAAGTGATCCTCGACGTGGTTTACAACCACACGCCCGAAGGTAACGAGCTCGGCCCGACCTTGTCCTTCAAGGGCATCGACAACGCGAGTTATTACCGTCTGATGCCGGCCGGCGAAGACGGCCCGGGGCCGCGCTACTACATCAACGACACCGGCACCGGCAATACCGTGAACCTGTCCCATCCGCGGGTGCTGCAGATGGTGACCGACAGCCTGCGCTACTGGGTGACCGAGATGCATGTCGACGGTTTCCGCTTCGACCTCGCGACGATCCTTGCGCGCGAAGACTACGGCTTCGACGAAGGTGGCGGCTTTCTCGACAGTTGTCGGCAAGACCCGGTACTCGCCAGCGTCAAGCTGATTGCCGAGCCCTGGGATTGCGGCCCGGGCGGCTACCAGGTCAGCCGCTTCCCGCCGGGTTGGGCCGAATGGAACGACGTCTTTCGCGACACCGTGCGGGCGTTCTGGAAAGGCGACGAAGCGACCGCCTCGGGCTTTGCGCAATGCCTTACAGCGAGCGCTGACATGTTCAACCACCGCGGGCGGCGGCCCTGGGCCAGCGTCAACTTCATCGCGGCGCACGACGGCTTCACATTGGCCGACACGGTCAGCTACAACGACAAGCACAACGAAGCCAATGGCGAAGACAACCGCGACGGTCATTCCGACAATCGCTCCTGGAACAGTGGTGCCGAAGGCCCGACGGACGACCCGGAAGTCGTGGCCGTGCGCGCTCGCCAACAACGCAACTTCCTCGCGACACTGCTGCTGTCGCAGGGAACGCCGATGCTGCTGGCCGGCGACGAATTCGGCCGAACCCAGCAAGGCAACAACAACGCCTATTGCCAGGACGACGAGATCTCGTGGGTCGACTGGGAGGCGATCGACGATCGCGGACGCGCGCTGATCCAGTTCGTCAAGCGGCTCACGACGATGCGCAAGGAACTGCCGGTGCTGCGGCGCAATCGCTTCCTGACCGGCGCCTACGACGAAGATCTCGACGTCCGGGACGTGGAATGGCTCGCGCCCGACGGCAGTGAAATGTCCGAGGAGAACTGGGCTGATTCGCGAACCCGCTGCTTCGGCGCATTGCTCGAAGGCAAGGCGCAGGTTTCGTCGATTCCGAAGCCCGGCACCGATGCATCGGTGCTGCTGGTGGTCAATGCGTGGCACGAGGCGATCGAGTTCACGATGCCGCCGCGTGCCGAGGGCGTGAACTGGATTCGCCTGGTCGACACGTCGCTCGATTCGCAGGCCTCGCATGCGCACGAGGGCGATGACCCGTACCCCGCGCAGGGCCGCAGCTTGCTGGTTTTCGTCGCGGCCGGTGCGGGTCAGTCGGACCGGTGGCTGCACGAGCTTGCGCAATCCTTACCCGTGTGAATGGCTCCCACCCGTTTGCCGCTCACTGCGTGTAGCGTCCATACCCCCTACGGGGGCAACACCAGCGGCCCGGCAAAGCCGGTTCCGCGATGAGTATTGGCTCTCCCCCGTTTGCCGCTCACTGCGTGTAGCGTCCATACCCCCTCCGGGGGCAACACCAGCGGCCCGGCAAAGCCGGTTCCGCGATGTTCGCTTGAAGGGGGCGCAGTTTGACGTCGCGCCTGGCGATAACCAAGCGACGATCAGTCGAACATCAAGTGCGGCAGCAGCAGGCTGATCTGCGGGATGTAGGTGATGATCAACAGGAACAGCACCAGGATCGACAGCCAGGGCAGCGCGGCCTTTGTCACTTGCACGATGCTCATGCCGGTGATGCCGCTGGTCACGAACAGGTTCAGGCCGACGGGCGGCGTGATCATGCCGATTTCCATGTTCACGACCATGATGATGCCGAGGTGGATCGGATCGATGCCCAGGTTGGTGGCGATCGGAAAGAAGATCGGCGCCAGGATCAGGATGATGCCGGTCGGCTCCATGAAGTTGCCGGCGATCAGCAAAATGATGTTGACGACGATCAGGAACATCCACGGCGCCATGCCGGCCGCGAGGATGTGCTCGGCAATGGTCTGCGGAATGCGCTCGGTCGTGAGCACATGCGCGAACAGGAGCGCGTTGGCGATGATGAACATCAGCATCACCGTGGTCTTGCCGGCCTCCAGAAACACTGCGGGCAGTTGCTTGAAGCCGATGTCGCGGTAGATGACCACCGCCACGAAGGTGGCATACACCGCCGCGACTGCAGCCGCCTCGGTCGGTGTGAACACCCCGCCGTAAATGCCGCCCATGATGATCGCGAGCAGCGCCAGCCCCCAGACCGAATCCTTGAAGGCCACCAGCACTTCGCGCAGCGATGCCTTCTCGGTTTTCGACAGGGTGAGCTTGCCAGCGCGCCACCAAACGGCAAACGAGAGCATGAAGGCCAGCAGCAAGCCGGGAACGACGCCGGCCATGAACATGCGGCCGACCGACACCTCGGTGATCGACGCGTACACCACCATCACGATCGAAGGCGGAATCAGAATGCCGAGCGTGCCGGCGTTGCAGATCACGCCGGCGGCGAACTCCTTCGGATAGCCGTTCTTCACCATGCCGGCGATGACGATCGAGCCGATCGCGACCACCGTCGCGGGGCTCGAACCCGACACTGCCGCGAACAAGGTGCAGGCGATCACGCTCGCGATCGCGAGGCCGCCGCGCATGTGGCCCACGGCGGCGACCGCGAAATGCACCATGCGCTTGGCGACGCCGCCCGTGGACATCATGGCGCCGGCCAGAATGAAAAACGGAATCGACAGCAAGGTGTAGTGCTCGCTGGTTTCGTAGAGCTTGATCGACAGGCTGGCCAGAGAATCCTGGCCGAAGAACAGGATGGTGAGCAGACTGGCGAGGCCCAGCGAAATCGCAACCGGCACGCCGATCGCCATGAAGCCGAACAGCGTGACGAAGAGGATCAGCGTGTTCATGGTGTGTCCTCCATCGCGCGCAATTTGAGCGCATCGGCCGCTTCGTCGCCCAGCGTGAACCCCTGCTGTTGGCCGCTGACGATGCGCCACAGCACTTGCAGCAAGCGAAAGGTCAGCAGCGCGTAGCCGATCGGCAGGATCGAGCGCGCCATCCACACCGGAATCGGCAAGTCCTGCATCTCGATGCCAACCGTGCGCATCTTGCTCACGTAGACAAGCGCACCGTAGAGCACGATGCCCGCATACAGAAGGCACAGCAACACGACGACGATACCGGTCACCCGGCGCGCGCCGGGCGGCAGCTTGTTCACCAGCGCGTCGATGCCGATGTGGGCGCCAACCCGAATGCCGTAGGCGATGCCGACGAAGATCATCACCGCGAAGAACAGCGTGGTCAGCTCCAGCGCCCAGGTGAAACCTGAGTTGAAAACATAGCGCAACACCACCTGCGTGAAGGTCAGCACGGTCATCGCGACCAGCATGACGGTGACGATCCATTCTTCGAGACGGTCGAGCCATTTCATGTCGGCCTCCGATTCGGTGGGTTGTTCGGGATGTGGAAAAGGCCCTGGAAAGGGCCTTTCGCTCGTCTGAATTGCGCTGCCTCGTGTTCAGGACTTGTTGGATTTCTGCGCGGCGTCGATCACGTCCTTGCCGATGTCGCTCTCGAATTTTTTCCATACCGGCTTTTCGGCCTCGCGCCATTTGGCAAGTTGCTCTTTGGTCATCGGCAGCACCTCGGCCTTTTTGGCGTCGATGACCTTTTGGCGATAGTTCGCGGCTTCGTCGCTCGCTACCTTGTTGCCGTACTTGATCGACGCGACCATGGCCGTGTTGAGCGCTTTGCGCACGTCCTCGGGCAGCTTGCCCCACCAGCCGGCGTTGGTGATCACCATGTAGTCGAGCACGCCATGGTTGGACTCCATGATGTCTTTTTGCACCTCGTAGAACTTTTGGGTGTAGATGTTCGACCAGGGGTTCTCCGTGCCGTCGACCACGCCGGACTGCAATGCCTGATAGACCTCGGCGAACGCCAGCTTTTGCGGGTTGCCGCCGACCGCCTTGAACTGCGCCTCGAGCACATCGGAAGCCTGGATCCGGAACTTGAGCCCCTTCGCATCCGAAGGCAGATACAGCGGCTTGTTGGCCGACAGCTGCTTCATGCCGTTGTGCAGGTAGCCCAGGCCCTTGATGCCCTTCTTGGTCATCGAGTCGAGCAATTCCTGGCCTTTGGGACCGTCCTGGAAGCGGTCGACCGCTTCGATGTCGTCGAACAAAAACGGCAAGTCGAACACCTGCAATTTGGGCGTGTAACGGCCGAACTTGGCCAGCGACGGCGCGATGATCTGCACGTCGCCGAGCAGCAGCGCTTCGAGTTCCTTGCCGTCACCGAACAGCTGGCTGTTCGGGAACACCTGTACCTCGACCTTCCCGGGCAATGCTTTTTCGGCCAGTTCCTTGAACTTGATCGCAGCCTGGCCCTTGGGCGTCTGTTCGGCGACGACGTGGCTGTATTTGATGACGAGCGGCTGAGCCTGCAAGGGCATGCTCATGAGCGGCAGCGCGATCGCTGTCGCCGCGCTCGCCAGAATGAGTCTTCGAAGGGAATTGAGCATGGAGGTCTCCAGTAAATAAACTCAGACATCGAAACGGAACCCGGATCCGTCAACTTCGGGAGCGTACCGGCCGCCGGGTCGATCGCCAACAAGCGATTGGCGCGTTTAGGGAAAGTCATAGGGTCGGTGGCTGGAAACCCGCCACACCGCGCCCGCTCCAGTGCGAAAACCCGCACAGTCGCGGTAAACCTCCGCGAGGTGTCCGATGCAGAAGCGGCCGATCCTTCTCACGCCCCCACAAAACCGCGGGCACTACGAAATGCCGACCGGCCCGCCTTGGTCGGAACCCGTTTCTCTGGCGCGCTCTGTCGAAATGTGAAGCCGCTTCATCTTGTCGTAGAGCGTTTTTCGCGGCAATCCGAGGCGCTCGCTCGCAATGGCCGCGCTGCCGCCGCTTCGGCCGAGCGCTTCCTCGATCAAATGGCGCTCGAACATCGCCATTTGCTGTTCCAGTGTTCCCGGCGTCGGCGCGCCTGCGGCCCCGGCGTCAGCCTCGTCGAGCGGCAGCCCGAGCACCAACCGGTCGGCCGCGTTGCGTAGCTCGCGAACGTTTCCTGGCCATGAATGGGCCATGACCCGCCGCGATTGCGCTGGCGTCAACTCCGGCGCCGGACGCTCGTAGCGCAACGATGCCTGAAGCAGGAAGTGGCGCAGTAATGCCGGAATGTCCTCGCGCCGATCGCGCAGAGGCGACATGTTCAGCACGACGACACTGAGCCGGTAGTAGAGATCGCTGCGGAACGGTGATCCGTCCTCGGGGTTCAGGAGGTCCGATTTGCTTGCGGTGATCACGCGGCAATTCATCGGCCGCAATTCGTTGGAACCCAGCCTTTCGAAGCGCCGCTCCTGCAACGCCCGCAGCAATTTGACTTGCAGTCGCACCGGCATCGTGTCGATCTCGTCGAGAAAAAGCGTGCCGCCCTGCGCATGCTCGATCTTGCCGATGCGCGGCGTGACCGCATCGGCGAAGGCGCCAGCTTCGTGGCCGAACACTTCGCTCTCGAAAAGCGCTTCGGGCACGCCGGCGCAATTGAGGGCCGCGAAGTTGGAGGCCTTTCGCGGTCCGAAGTCGTGCAGGCACCGGGCGACCAGCTCCTTGCCGGTGCCGGTTTCACCGGTGATCAGCACGTCGGCATCGGTCGATGCAATGTCCGTCAGCACGCGGCGCAGGTTCACCATCGCCGGCGAACCGCCGATCAGCCGGGCCTGAATGCCCTGCTGGCCCTGCAGGCCGGAAAGGCGGCTGCGCAGCGACTGCACTTCGAGCGCGAGGCGGCGCCTTTCGAGCGCGCGACTGACGACTTCGCCCAGCCGCTCGGTCGAGAACGGTTTTTCGACGAAGTCGTAGGCGCCCAGGCGCATCGCGTTCACCGCCATCGAAATGTCGCCATGCCCGGTGACGAGGATCACCGGCAGATCGGCATCGATACGCCGGGCGCGTTCGAGCAACGCCAGGCCATCGATTCCGGGCAAGCGAACATCGGTCAGCAAAATACCGGGGAAGCCGGGTTCGAGCTGCGTCAGCGCCTCCTCGGCCGAGCCGAAAGCGCGAACCGCATGCCCCGCCAGCTGCAGCGCCTGGGTGCTGCCGAAACGCACCGTCGGGTCGTCTTCCACGTAGAGCACGGTCAGTGCTTCAGGCATCGATCGCCTCCACAGCCGCGGCTTTCAGCTCGATGGTGAAGAGCGCGCCGCCCAGGAGCGCGCTTCGTCCGGCGCGCAAGCTGCCGCCGAAGGACCGCACGATGTCGTTCGAAATCGCGAGCCCGAGGCCGAGTCCGATGCCTTGCGCCTTGGTCGAAAAGAAGGGCTCGAAGAGGTGCGCCTCGACCTCGCCGGAAATACCCGGTCCATTGTCGTGAACGCCGATCCGTACCATGCCATCGGCCTGTTGAAAGGTGACCTCGATCGCCGCGTCGGGCCGGTGCTCCGCCGCGTCTGCCGCATTGGAGATCAGGTTGACCAGAACCTGCGCGAGCTGATCGGGGTTGCAGATGGCGCGCACGCCATGTGCGCTCGCCTGCATTTCCAGCCGGACGTTGCGTTCGCGCAGGTTTTGCCGCAGCAGAAAGAGCGCATCGTTCAGCACCGCTTCGACCCGCGTGGGCGCGAGATCGGTTTCGGCGCGGCGCGCGAATTTGCGCAGCTGGCCGGTGATCGCACCCATTCGCGCGATCGTTTTCACAATCATCTGCAGATTGCTTTTGGCATCGTCGCCGCGGCCTCGCTCGAGCAGCACCTGGGCGTTTTGCGACAGCGTCTGGATCGCTGCGAGCGGCTGGTTCAGCTCGTGGGTGATGCTGGCCGACATCTTGCCGAGCGCCGCCATGCGAGCGGTATGAACCAGATCCTCGAGCGTGGCCTTGAGCGCTTCTTCGGCGCGCTTTCGATCGGCGACTTCGCTGTTGAGCAGCCGGTTGGACTGACTCAGCGCATCGGTGCGGGCGGCGACCTTGTGCTCGAGTTCGTCGTTCGCGCGTTGCAGTGCAGCGCGTGCCGCAACCACCTGCGCGATGCTGCGATGGCGTTGGCGGAGGTAGAGCAGCACCACTGCCGCCAATATCAGCGTGAGCGCCGCCACGGCCACGCTGCTGCGCGCGACCGACCGCACCGGCGCCATGTCGGCCAGAACCAGCAGTTGCCAGTCGGTGCCGCTGATGCCCCTGCTGTCGACCAGGTACTGCGTCGCGGGAAGCGGCAACGCGCTGCCGCGGGCATCGGCGACCTCGACGATCGCCGAACGACTGCCGAGCGCGCGCTTTTCGATCAACCCGAGCGGCTTGAGCGAGCCCTCCTGCCAGTACTGGCGCGTGGCCGCGAGACGGCGCCGGGTTTCGCTCGAAAGGGCGTAGAGCGTCTTGAACTTCCATTGCGGCTCCGACGACAAAAACACCACGCCGTTGCCGTCGGCCACCGCGATCTTCTCGCCCGAACCGCCCCACGAATCGTCGAGCTGGTCCAGATTGACCTTGACCGCCGCCACGCCGACCACGGCCTGCGCGCTCAGGATGGCGTTGGCGAAGTAGTAGCCGGGCTCGTTGCTCACCGTGCCGACACCATAGAAGCGGCCCGCCAACCCCTTGCGCGCATCCTGAAAGTACGGCCGGTAGTCGTACACCGCGCCGACGAAACTGGTCGGCAGCCGCCAGTTGCTGGCCGCCAGGGTCAACCCCTTTTCGTCGATCACATAAATGGCCGATGCGCCCGCCAGTGCGTCGATCGATTCGAGGTATTCGTTGACGCTGCGCTGCAGCGGCGCATCGTCTGGCCTCTCCAGCAACGCCAGCACCCGCGCGTCGTGGCCGACCACTTGCGGCAAATATTCGTAGCGTCGCATTTCGCTTTCGAGGCTCGCGACATAAATGCTCAGGCGATGGCCCGTGGCGTCGAGCAGGGACCCGATCGCCAGCCGCTCGGCGATCGCATGCACGGACCAGATCAGCGCCGAGGCCAGCACGGCGAGCAATACGGCCGCGAGGGCGCGTTGACTCGGAATGAATTTCGCGATGCGCATTTGCTATCAGATAAATAGCTGTATGCGCACGAAGGACGGGCGCTGCAGCCATTTTTTGCTTGAATTCGATGGCGTTGGATGGGCAAGTACCGAGCGTCTTTTCATGCTTGTTTCTGAAACTGTGCGGTCGTGACTCGGCACGGTTTGCGTGGCACGCCAGGCCTCGCGCAGAAAGCAGCGCAGGCCACCGATCAGCGCGAGCAGCGCGATCATCGAGACGATGCCGAGCAGCGGGAAAGCAGGCGAGACGGCAAGCTGAATCGCGTGTGCGATCACGGACGTGGTGGTATCGGTGAGCATTCGGATCGAGCGAAAAAAGGGGCCCCGGATTGCGGCGCTGAGCGGCGCAGAGCGGCGACCAAGTCTCCGCCGGCACTGCCCGGCGAGATTACGCCAATGCCCACCGGCCTGAAACGCTAGGTTTTCTATAGCTGCTTGCGCACGCGTGGCATGGCTTTCAGGTCTTTTTCGTCAAATTTTCGTGATTCGACAAAACCCGGGCTCGATTTCTATACTGAGTTCGTGCGAGCGCCTGCGCGCCCTCTCGAAACCCCTCCGATCACCTTTGAACCGCGTCGAACCCCTTCGAACCCCTCCGACCGCGCCCACCGCGAGTCCAACGAAAGTCCCCTCATGCCCGCCACCTACCTGCAACTGCATTCGAAAATCAGCGCCGACGCCAGCACGCTCGAAGTCTCCCTGGCCGAACTGCCGGTGCCGACGCCGAAGGCCGACGAAGTGCGGGTCCGCGTCGAAGCGACACCGCTCAACCCGTCCGACATCGGCCTCCTGTTCGGCGCCGCCGACATGCACAAAGCGCGCGCCAGCGGCACGAAAGAACGCCCGGTCGTCACAGCCGACGTGCCCGAGCGCATGCGACCTGCGATGCAATCGCGCGCGGGCAACGCGATGCCGGTCGGCAACGAAGGCGCGGGTGTCGTGATCGCGGCAGGCGCATCGCCCGAGGCGCAGGCGCTGTTGGGCCGAACCGTGTCGATGATCGGCGGCGGCATGTATGCAGAGCAGCGCTGCCTGCCGGCCGCGCAATGCATGCCGCTCCCCGACGGCACCACCGCCGCAGAAGGTGCGTCCTGGTTCGTCAACCCGATGACTTCGCTCGGCATGACCGAAACGATGAAGCGCGAAGGCCACAGCGCGCTGGTCCACACAGCCGCTGCGTCGAACCTCGGCCAGATGCTGAACAAGATCTGCATTGCCGACGGCATTGGCCTGGTCAACATCGTGCGCAAGCCCGAGCAGGTCGAATTGCTGCGCGGTCTGGGCGCGACGCATGTCGTCAACAGCACGTCCAAAGACTTCATGGCCGAGCTGACCGACGCCATTGCCGCCGGCCGGCGCCACGATCGGCTTCGATGCGATCGGCGGCGGTCCGCTGGCCGGCCAGATCCTCAATGCGATGGAAGCCGCGATTCAGCGCAAGGCGCCTGAAGGCGAGGCCTACTCGCGCTATGGCAGCAGCAGAAAGAAGCAGGTCTATGTCTATGGCGGCCTCGACCGCGGGCCGATCGAAATCAGCCGCGCGATGGGTATGACCTGGTCGATGGGCGGCTGGCTGCTGTTCAACTTCATCGAACAGGTCGGTCCAGAGCGTGCGCAGCAGCTCAAGGAACGCGTGATCGGCGAGCTTAAGACAACGTTCGCAAGTCACTACACGCGGGAGGTTTCACTTGCCGAAGCGCTGACGCTGGACGCGATCGGGGTGTATGCAGCGCAGGCGACGGGGGAGAAGGTTCTCATGACGCCTAACTGGGCGTCCCGCTGAAGCAGCACTGTCTCGCTGTCCGCGATCCAAGTTGTTGTGTTGCTTCTATTAAATCAATGCTCAACGACCGAATCTGAACGGCGTCGCGTTGCGTATGAGGCCTTTTCGTTCGGAGGCTCTTCAGGCAGCCCAATCATTTCGCCCGAAAAAGGGGTGAAGTTAAATCCGGGGCTGGTCGGGTGCGGATACCGAGAGGGCAAAGTCGTTGGCGTAAGCGCGGGTCACTTGCGTGGCTCCGATGGGCATTCCGGGATTTCGTACTTCATCAAGTCTTCTGCGATTCTTGACCTCATCGCATAGCCAGAGTCTGCGGGCTGCGCCGGCCTTTACCCTTCACTCAGTCGGGCACGAACCTGGCACTGAACTTCGCCTGGTCGGCTTCAAGCTCGAAGGTGACGAGCTGCCCCATCTTGCCGTCTGCCGAACGGCAGGCGGCGAACAGGCTGTAGCCGCCTTGCAAGTGGAAACTGTCGAGGTCGATCAGCGTGTAGGGGTGCGGCACGAACAGCTGGTGCGCGAAGACCACCCGCTGCCGGTTGCGTGGCGACGGGAAGAGCTTGTAGTCGGCAGTGGAGATCGATTGGGCGCTGGCCATGACTGTTCCGATTCTTCAAATGGAGCCGCGGGTCAGGCTCTTTTGCTGCATTTTTGATAGCTGCTTGCGCAAGCAGGGCGGGCGCTACAGACCTTTTTTGCTTGAAAACCCGATCACCCGCAAGCGCGGCAGGTCGAGCACGCGCAGGCCACCATACTCGGTGCGCACCAGCCCTTCGGCCTGCAGTGTGGCCAGCGCCTCGTTCACGCGCTGGCGAGACAAGCCCACGAGATAGGCCAGTTCTTGTTGCGTGATGCGCAACAGCTCGCCGACGCCGGGATAGAGCACCGGATTGAACAGCGCGGCCAGACTGCGCGCGACGCGCGCGTCGGGGCTCGTCAGGCGGTCGATCTCGAGCGCGGCGATGAACTGGCCGAGGCGCTCGTTGAGCTGGTTCATGACAAATCGGTTGAAGCCGATCGAATGGTCGAGCAAGCCGTGAAAGGCTTCGACCGGCAACCCCGCGACAAGGCTCGGGCGCAGCGCGGTGATGTTGTATCGATACGGCTCGCGCTTGAGCAGCGTGCCTTCGCCGAACCAGCCGCCGGGCGGTACGCCGGTGTAGGTCAGCGACCCGCCCTCTTCGTCGTCTTTGCTCATCTTGAGCAGGCCGCCGATCACGCCGAACCAGAAGGTCGGCGCGCGGCCGATGCGGCAGACGAGGTCGCCGGGCTCGGCCTCGCCTACAACGATCGCGGCTTCGGCGCGGCGCCGTTCGGCAAGTGTCAACGCATCGAGCCACGGGATCGTGGCGAGCTCGTGCGGCTCGGCCGGGCGCGCACGATCGCGGATCGAATGGGGTGGATTTGCAGTCGCACTGGCCGCCTTCGTCATCGGGAAAGTCCGGGGAGTGGTGTCCCTTAAATTGTCGTCGGAACGACACCCCGGCGTCAAAGCGCGCCCTACATTGCGCCATGGTGAAACCTGCCATGCGCCACCCCGAAATCACCGCCGATACCTTTCCGCGGCTGCTGCTCGCGCACGCCGCGCGGCAGCCCGACGCGCCGGCCGTGCGCGAGAAAGATCTCGGCATCTGGCAAACATGGTGCTGGCAAGACGCGGCGCGCGAGGTGCGCGAAATCGCATGCGGGCTCGCGAGCCTGGGTTTCGAGCCGTTGCACAACCTCGCAATCGTCGGCGCGAATCGGCCACGGCTCTACTTCGCGGTGCTGGCTGCACAGAGCCTGCGCGGCGTGGCGGTGCCGCTGTATCAGGACGCGGTCGCGGGCGAAATGGTGTTCATGCTGGAGGACGCGAGCATCGAATTCGCGATCGCCGAAGACCAGGAGCAGGTCGACAAGCTGCTCGAATGCCGCGAACTGCAGCATGACCATTCGGCCGGCACCGCGCTGCGCCACATCGTCTACGACGATCCGCGCGGGCTGCGGCATTACGACCAGCCAGGCGTGATCGGCATCGACCAGCTGCGCGAACTCGGGCGGGCCTGGGATGCGGCGCATCCGCAGTTTTTCGATCGAAGCGTGGCGGCCGGCGAGCCCGGCGACGTCGGCGTGATCCTCTACACCTCCGGCACCACCGGCAAACCCAAGGGCGTGTGCCAGACCCATGCGAGCTTCATCGCGGCCGGCAGCGGCGGCGTCGAAACCGACCAACTCGGCCCCGGCGACAACATCATGAGTTATCTGCCGATGGCCTGGGTCGGCGACCATCTGTTCTCGATCGCGCAGTGGCTGGTCGGCGGCTTCACGCTCAACTGCCCCGAATCGGCCGAAACGGTGATGGCCGACATGCGCGAGATCGGCCCGAGCTATTACTTCGGCCCACCGCGTACCTTCGAGGGCTTGCTCACAGCCGTGTCGATCCGCATGGAAGACGCGGCGGGGCCGAAGCGCTGGCTCTATGCAAAGGCGATGGCGCACGCGCAAAAAATCGGTGCCGACGTACTCGACGGCCGACCGGTCGGCGCATGGGATCGCGCCCTCTACGCGATGTACGACGGCCTCATCTATGGGCCGCTGCGCAACGTGCTCGGCATGAGCCGCATCCGCGTCGCCTACACCGCGGGCGCGGCCATCGGCCCTGAGTTGTTCCGCTTCTATCGCTCGATCGGCGTCAATCTTAAGCAGCTCTACGGCCAGACCGAAACCTGCGCCTATGTCTGTATCCAGAAGGACGGCGACGTCAAACTCAATTCGGTCGGCACCGCGGCGCCCGGCATGGAACTGCACATCGCGCCCAACGGCGAGGTGCTGGTGCGCGGCGTGTCGGTGCTCAAGGAATACTACAAGCGGCCCGACGCCACTGCCGAGGTGCTCGATGCCGAAGGCTACTTCCACACCGGCGACGCCGGCGTGATCGATGCCGAGGGGCACCTGCGCATCATCGACCGCGCGAAGGACGTCGGCCAGCTCGCCGACGGCGCGATGTTCGCGCCCAACTACATCGAGAACAAGCTCAAGTTCTTCGCCCAGATCAAGGAGGCGGTCTGCTTCGGCCATGCACGGGGCGAAGTCTGCGCCTTCGTCAACATCGACTACGAAGCCGTCGGCAACTGGGCCGAGCGGCGCGGCCTCGGATACGGCGGCTATGTCGATCTGGCGGCCAAATCCGAGGTGCTCGAATTGATCGCTGACTGCGTCGGCCAGGTCAACGCCGACCTGGCCGCCGAAGAAGGCATGGCCGCAACGCAAATCGCGCGCTTCATGGTGCTGCACAAAGAGCTCGATCCCGACGACGACGAGCTGACCCGCACCCGCAAGGTGCGGCGCGGCTTCGTCGCCGATAAATATGCCGCGCTGGTCGATGCGCTGTACACCGGCAAGGCCGAACAGTTCATCGAAACTCAGGTCCGATTCGAGGACGGCCGCACCGGCGTTGTCAGCGCAACGCTCAAGGTGGTCGAAGCGAAGCGCTATCCGGCGGTGGCGAAGGCGGCTTGAGATGCAACTTCAATACGGGCAGCCGAAAGCGAAGGACGCGAAAACTACGCGAAGAACGCAAAAAAGACGGAACACGAAATTCTGGTTTTCCTTTCGCGTCCTTTGCGAAACCTTCGCGTCCTTCGCGTTCGGCTGCCCGCATTCCGAGCTCGCCCATGGCTAGGATCACAGGCGAGGTCATCCTCGACGTACAGAACATTTCGCTGTCGTTCGGCGGCGTCAAGGCGCTCACCGACATCAGCTTCGACGTGCGTGAGCGCGAGGTGCGGGCGATCATCGGGCCGAACGGTGCGGGCAAGAGTTCGATGCTCAACTGCATCAATGGCGTTTATCAACCGCAGCAGGGTTCGATCACTTTTCGCGGCCGGACCTTCAAGCACATGGATTCGCGCCAGGTGGCCGAGATGGGCGTGGCGCGCACCTTCCAGAATCTGGCGTTGTTCAAAGGCATGAGCGTGCTCGACAACATCATGACCGGGCGCAACTTGAAGATGAAGAGCGGCGTCCTCGCGCAGGCCTTTCGCAACCCTTTCGGTTGGGGCCCGGCCGAGCGCGAGGAGCTCGCGCACCGCGCGTTCGTCGAAGGCATCATCGATTTCCTCGAAATTCAGGCCTATCGCAAGACCCCCGTCGGCCAGTTGCCCTATGGCCTGCAAAAGCGGGTCGATCTCGGCCGCGCACTCGCGATGGAGCCGCAGGTGCTGCTGCTCGACGAGCCGATGGCCGGCATGAACGTCGAAGAGAAGCAGGACATGAGCCGCTTCATCCTCGACGTGAACGACGAGTTCGGTGCGACGATCGTGCTGATCGAGCACGACATGGGCGTGGTGATGGACATCTCCGACCGCGTCGTGGTGCTCGACTACGGCCAGAAGATCGGCGATGGCTCGCCCGATGCGGTGCGGGGCAATGAAGACGTGATCCGGGCGTACCTCGGAACGGAACAGTGACGATGGATACGCTGCTGAATGCGGACTGCCGAACGCGAAGGACGCGAAAACGACGCGAAGGACGCGAAAGGACTTCCGAGATACTTTTGATGACTTCTTTCGCGCCCTTCGCGAAACCTTCGCGTCCTTCGCGTTCGGAAGCTCAGGAGTCCTGACTTTGGGCTTTTTCCTCGAAACACTGTTCGGCGGCCTGATGGTCGGCATGCTCTATTCGCTGATCGCGATCGGCTTCGTGCTGATCTACAAAGCCTCGGGCGTGTTTAATTTTGCGCAGGGCGCGATGGTGCTTTTTGCGGCGCTCGCGATGGCGCGGTTTGCCGAGTGGTTTCCACGTTGGCTCGGCTTCGACAGTCTTGTTCTGGCCAATATCCTGGCCTTCGTTGCCGCCATGGCGGTCATGATCGTTCTGGCCTGGCTGATCGAGCGACTCGCGCTGCGCAAGCTGGTCAATCAGGACGGCATCACCTTGCTGATGGCCACGCTAGGTATCGCCTATTTTCTCGAAGGGCTCGGACAAACGCTGTTCGGCAACGACATCTACCCGATCGATATCGGCATGCCCAAGCTACCGTTGATGGTGCTGCAAGACACTTTCCAGGGCGGGTTGCTGCTGAGCCAGGAAGATCTGATCGCGGCGCTGGTGGCGGCGGTGCTGGTTGCGTTGCTCGCCGTTTTCTTTCAGAAGACCGCGACCGGCCGCGCGCTGCGCGCCGTTGCCGACGACCATCAGGCAGCGCAAGCTATCGGCATTGCGCTGTCGCGGATCTGGGTGATCGTCTGGTCGGTCGCGGGCTTCTCGGCGCTGGTGGCCGGAATCATCTGGGGATCGAAGCTCGGCGTGCAATTCTCGCTGTCGCTGGTCGCGCTGAAGGCATTGCCGGTCGTGATTCTGGGTGGCTTGACGTCGATTCCCGGCGCGATCATCGGCGGGCTTCTGATCGGTGTCGGCGAAAAACTGTCAGAGATCTACATCGGCCCGTACCTCGGTGGCGGCATCGAGATCTGGTTTGCGTATGTACTGGCGCTGGTGTTTTTGCTGGTGCGCCCGCAGGGCTTGTTCGGGGAGAAGATCATTGACCGGGTCTGAACCAATACGGGCAGCCTCATGCTGCGGACGCGAAAAATACGCAAAGGACGCGAAAGGACTGCCAAAGAATTTTTTGATGGTTTTTTTTGCGTCCTTCGCGAAATCTTCGCGTCCTTCGCGTTCGGCTGCCCGAATCCAAAACTGACCATGCTCTACCGCGAAAACGGCCAGTTCAAGTCGAGCTATCGCGCCGACCAGCAGATTTTTCCGATCCTGCAGGACCGGGTCGCTGTCGGCGCGCTGTTGCTGCTCGCCTTCGTAGCCGTGCCGCTCTTCGTTTCGGATTACTGGCTGCGCGCGATCCTCACGCCGTTCCTGATCCTGTCACTGGCCGCCCTCGGTCTCAACATCCTGGTCGGCTATTGCGGCCAGATTTCGCTCGGCACCGGCGGCTTCATGGCCGTGGGTGCTTACGCGGCCTACAACTTCCACGTGCGCATCGCGGGCATGCCGCTCATTGCATCGTTGTTGCTCGGCGGCGTGTGCGCGACCGTTGTCGGTGTGCTGTTCGGCATTCCGTCGCTGCGGATCAAGGGGCTGTATCTGGCGGTTGCCACATTGGCGGCGCAGTTCTTCATCGACTGGGCATTCCTGCGCATCAACTGGTTCACCAATGACTCCTCCTCGGGTTCGGTCAGTGTCGCGGGCCTCAGCGTGCTCGGGTTGGCGATCGAGGGACCGGTGCGCAAATACCTTCTTTGCCTCTGCTTTCTCGCGGTGTTCGCGCTTCTCGCGAAGAACCTGGTGCGTGGCGCGATCGGGCGTGAGTGGATGGCGATCCGCGACATGGATGTGGCAGCCGCGGTGATCGGCATCCGGCCGGTTTACGCCAAACTCACGGCGTTCGCAGTCAGCAGTTTCATCGTCGGCGTGGCGGGTGCGTTGTGGGGCTTCATTCACCTCGGCGCATGGGAGCCGGCGGCGTTCAATATCGATCGCTCGTTTCAGCTGCTGTTCATGGTGATCATCGGCGGGCTCGGCTCGATCGTGGGCAGCTTCTTCGGTGCGGCTTTCATCGTGCTGCTGCCACTGTTGTTGAACCGGCTGCCGGACTGGCTCGGCATCGAGATCTCGACCGCGCTGTCTTCGCACCTCGAATTCATGATCTTCGGCGCGCTGATCGTTTTCTTTCTGATCGTCGAGCCGCACGGCCTCGCGCGACTGTGGTCGACCGCCAAACAGAAGCTGCGGCTGTGGCCCTTCCCCCACTGAATTCGCGCATTGATTTTTCTCAAGTACTTTCAACCCGCACCTTCGAGTGCTTATCTCCAGGAGACAACGATGAAGCTGAAATCATTCGCACTCGCCGCGGCGGCCTTCACGCTCGGCGCATCCGCGCTGGTCGGCACTTCGCCGGCCCAGGCGCAAGCCAAAGAGCAGTTCTTTCCGCTGCTGGTCTACCGCACCGGGCCGTATGCACCCAATGGCACGCCGTGGGCCAACGGCAAGCAGGACTACATCAAGCTCGTCAACGCCACCGGCGGCATCAACGGCGTGAAGATCAGCTACGAAGAATGCGAAACCGGCTACGCGACAGACAAAGGCGTGGAATGCTACGAAAGGCTCAAAGGCCGCGGCGCCACGATGATCGATCCGCAATCGACCGGTATCACCTTCGCGCTGACCGACAAGGCACCGAACGACAAGATTCCGCTGCTCACGCTGGGCTACGGCCTGTCGGCCGCGCAGGACGGCAACGTGTTCCAGTGGAACTTTCCGTTGATGGGCTCGTACTGGACCGCGGCCGACATCCTGATCCAGCACCTCGGCAAGAAGGAAGGTGGAATGGACAAGCTCAAGGGCAAGAAGATCGCGCTGGTCTATCACGACTCGCCGTTCGGCAAGGAACCGATTCCGCTGCTCGAACAACGCGCGAAGCTCAATGGCTTCACGCTGTCGCTGATCCCCGTCACGGCACCGGGTGTCGAACAAAAGTCGGCATGGCTGCAGGTGCGCCAGCAGCGGCCCGATTACGTGTTGTTGTGGGGCTGGGGCGTGATGAATTCGACCGCGCTCAAGGAGGCTGTGGCCACCGGCTATCCGCGCGAAAAAATGTACGGCGTGTGGTGGGCCGGCGCCGAGCCCGACGTGAAGGACGTCGGCGCCAATGCCAAGGGCTACAACGCGCTCGCGCTGAACAGCGCGGGCACCCAGCCGAAAGTCATTCAGGACATCCTCGCCAAGGTGCATGCCAAGGGCGAAGGCACCGGGCCCAAAGACGAAGTCGGCTCGGTGCTGTACACGCGCGGCGTGATCATCCAGATGCTCAGCATCGAAGCCGTGAAGCGCGCGCAGGAGCGGTTCGGCAAAGGCAAGGTCATGACCGGCGAGCAGGTGCGCTGGGGCTTCGAGAACCTCGACCTCGATCAGAAGAAGCTCGACGCGCTCGGCTTCGCCGGCGTGATGCGTCCCATTTCCACTTCGTGCGCCGACCACATGGGCTCGACCTGGGCCCGGATCGAGACCTGGGACGGCGCCAAGTGGAACATCGGCAACGATTGGTACCAGGCCGACGAGCAGATCATCAAGCCGATGGTCAAAGCCGCGGCCGACAAGTACGCCGCTGAAAAGAAAATCACGCGGCGTGACGCGGCTGCGTGCGGCACCGGCACCTGAGGTTGTTCGAACGGACGACGCGAAGGGCGCGAGCGAGACGAAAGATGAGACGTCATTCCATTCTTTTGCGCCTTTCGCGTCCTTTGCGAAACCTTAGCGTCCTCTGCGTCCGGAAGTCCGAATTCTGTTTATGAAAATGACGAACTCCCTCCTGGCCGTCAACGGCATCGAGGTCATCTACAACCATGTGATCCTGGTGCTCAAGGGCGTGTCGCTCGCGGTGCCCGAAGGCGGGATCGTCGCGCTGCTCGGCGGCAACGGGGCGGGCAAGACGACCACCCTGCGCGCGGTGAGCAATTTGCTCGCGGGCGAACGCGGCGCCGTGACCAAGGGCTCGATCGAACTGCGCGGCGAACGCATCGAGGCGCTCACGCCGTCGGCATTGGTGCAGCGCGGCTTGATCCAGGTGATGGAAGGCCGGCACTGCTTCGCGCACCTGACGATCGAGGAGAACCTCATGACCGGCGCCTACACGCGCACCGATGGCAAGGCCGCGGTCGCGCAGACGCTGGAAAAGGTTTACGGCTACTTCCCGCGCCTGAAGGAGCGACACCGTTCGCAAGCCGCCTACACCTCGGGCGGCGAGCAGCAGATGTGCGCGATCGGCCGCGCGCTGATGGCCGCGCCGACGATGGTGCTGCTCGACGAACCGTCGATGGGCCTGGCGCCGCAAATCGTCGACGAGGTGTTCGGCATCGTCAAAGACCTGAACCAGCGCGAGAAAGTGACCTTTTTGCTGGCCGAACAAAACACCAACATGGCGCTGCGCTATGCCGACTACGGCTACATCCTGGAGAACGGCCGCATCGTGATGGACGGCGAAGCGTCGAGCCTGCGCGAGAACGAAGACGTCAAGGAGTTCTACCTCGGCATGGGCCGAAACACCGACGGTAGCGATCGCAAGAGCTTTCGCGACGTGAAAAGCTACAAGCGCAGAAAGCGCTGGCTCGCCTGAACGCCTAACCGAAGACGCCGCCGACCATGACCGATTCCTACGACGCGCTCGAAATACGCGACCCCGCGCAACGCGAAGCCGATCTGCTGCTGGCATTGCCGGCGCAGCTCGCGCACGCCCAACAGCGCACGTCCGCCTTCGCCGAAATCCTTCAGGGCGTCGACTGTTCAGCAGTGACGAGCCGCGATGCACTCTCGCGTTTGCCGGTCACGCGCAAATCCGATTTGCTGGCACGCCAGAAAACGCAGCGTGCGACCGATCCGTTCGGCGGCTGCAGCGCCATCGTGCGGGGGCCGGCGATGCCGCGGCTGTTCGCGAGCCCCGGGCCGATCTACGAGCCCGAAGGCGCGGCGCGCGATTACTGGCGCATGGGCCGCGCGCTGTTCGCTGCGGGCTTTCGCAGCGGCGACCTGGTGCACAACGCCTTCAGCTACCACATGACACCGGCCGGCGCGATGATGGAGTCCGGCGCGCTCGCCGTCGGCTGCACCGTGTTCCCGGCGGGTACCGGACAAACCGGGCAGCAGCTCGAAGCAATCGCCGACCTGAAGCCAGCCGGTTACGCCGGCACGCCGAGCTTCCTGCGCATCCTGATCGAGAAGGCCGCCGAGGCCAGGCTGCCGCTGCCCAGCCTGGCCAAAGCGCTGGTGTCGGGCGAAGCCTTTCCGCCGAGCCTGCGCGACTGGCTGGCCGAGCGTGGCGTGGCGGCGCTGCAGTGCTACGGCACCGCCGACCTGGGCCTGATCGCATTCGAGACCAGCGCGCGCGAAGGTCTGGTGCAGGACGAAGGCGTGCTGCTCGAAATCGTCCGCCCCGGCACCGGCGAACCCGTCGCCGAGGGCGAGGTCGGCGAAGTGATCGTGACCACTTTCAATGCCGACTATCCACTGATCCGTTTCGGCACCGGCGACTTGTCGGCCGTATTGCCGGGCACCTGCCCCACCGGCCGCACCAATCGCCGCATCAAGGGCTGGCTCGGTCGCGCGGACCAGACGACCAAGGTGCGTGGCATGTTCGTGCACCCTGCACAGGTCGCCGAGATCGCGCGCCGCTTTCCCGAAGTGCAACGCGCGCGGCTCGTGGTCGAAGGCGAGATGGCCGACGACAGGATGACGTTGAAGCTCGAATGCGCCGCGCCGCCCGAGGGCTTGCGCGCGCGCGTGATGGATGCGATTCGCGAAATCACCAAGCTGCGTGGCACGGTCGAATTCGTTGCGCCGGGCGGCTTGCCGAACGACGGCAAGGTGATCGAGGATGCGCGCAAACTCACTTGAGAAATTTATAAGAAAAGTGGCTGAAACGCTTACTGTGCGAGCGCAGACAGCTACATAAATTATAGCAAATCGGGGCTTGTGAAACGCCGTTCCGGTCGTTTTCGGGATCGCGCCATTGCACGCGCCAGCCGGAATTTCTACGATGTGCCGACGACGCAAATGGCGCCGAAGCTCTGCCCGCAAACTCTCGTAAACGCCCCGCAAACGCCCGCCCGTGGAGACCCGGCACCATGTACCTCACGCAGCCTCTGCATCGCGCACTTCAACAGCATCCCGAGCGCATCGCCGTGCGCTTCATGGACCGCAGTCGTACCTACCGCGAGTTCATCGATCGGGTGGCGCGACTAGCCGGCGGGCTGAAGGCACTCGGCATGGAGCCCGGCGATCGGGTCGCGATGCTCGCGCTCAATTCCGACCGCTACCTCGAATACCAGATGGCGGTGCTGTGGGCTGGCGGTGTGCTGAACCCATGCAACACGCGCTGGTCGGCAGCCGAAATTGTCTACTCCCTCAACGACTCGGGCTCGACCTTTCTGCTGGTCGACGACACGTTTCGAACGATGGCCGAACAATTCCGCGACGAGGCAACCCCCTTGCGCGAGCTGATCTATTGCGGCGAAGCGGCCGATGCACCGCAGCGCATGCGCGGCTACGAAGCACTGCTGGCCGAATCGGCGCCGCTGCCAGATGCCAGGCGCAGCGGCGCAGACCTGGCTGGCATTTTCTACACCGGCGGGACGACCGGCTTTCCGAAGGGCGTGATGCTGAGCCACGACAACATGTGCTGGAACGCGATCGGCGTTTGCGCCGAAGCCCTTTCGGCGCCGGCCAGTATCTGCCTACATGCGGCGCCGATGTTCCATCTGGCCGACATCGGTTTCACGTTTCCAAACTGGATGCAGGGCAACACCCATTCGATCGTGTCCGCGTTCACCCCCGAGGTGGTGCTCGACACGCTGGAGCGCGATCGGGTCACGCACGTGCTGCTGGTGCCGACCATGATCCAGATGCTGGTCGACCATCCGTCGATGCAGAAGAAGCGCGACTTGAGCGCATTGCGACTGATCGTCTACGGCGCGTCGCCCATTGCCGAGGCGGTGCTCGCACGTGCGATGGCGGCATTGCCTGGCGTGGGCTTTGCGCAGGCTTACGGCATGACCGAGCTGTCGCCCGTCGCCACCATCAGCCCGCCCTGGTGCCACGAGCCTGCGCATCGCGACCATGGCAAGCTGCGATCGGCCGGCCGCGCCAGCTTCGTGAACGAAGTGAAGATCGTCGATGCCGAAGGCAACGAGGTGCCGCGCGGCACGGTCGGCGAAGTGATCGCGCGCGGCGACAACGTGATGATGGGCTACTGGAACCAGCCCGAACTGACAGCAGCGGCCGTGCGCGACGGCTGGATGCACACCGGCGACGGCGCGTGGATGGACGAAGACGGCTTCATCTTCATCGCCGACCGGCTGAAAGACATGATCATCACCGGCGGCGAGAACGTCTATTCGGTCGAGGTCGAAGGCGCGCTCGCGCAGCACCCGTCGGTTGCGACCTGCGCGGTCATCGGCATTCCGAGTGCGGATTGGGGAGAGCAGGTGCATGCCGTGGTGGTTTGCAAGAGCGGGCAGGCAGTCGCTGCGCCCGAATTGATCGCCCACTGCAAGGCGTTGATCGCGGGCTACAAGTGTCCGCGCAGCGTCGCATTCGTCGAGGCGTTGCCGCTGTCCGGCGCCGGCAAGATACTCAAGACCAAACTGCGCGAACCGTTCTGGGCAGACCATTCGCGCAAGGTCGCATGATGGCCGGTCGCCGTTTCATTTTTCAGGAGCTTTCATGAGCCGTGATGTTTTCGTTGCCGGCGTCGGCATGGTCCCGTTCACCAAGCCCGGCGCCAGTGAGCCGTATCCGGTCATGGCCGCGCAAGCCGCACAAGGGGCATTGTCCGACGCTTGTGTCGACTACGCACAGGTGCAGCAAGCCTATGTCGGCTATGTCTATGCCGACTCGACCGCGGGTCAGCGCGCGATCTACGACGTCGGCATGACCGGCATTCCGGTTATCAACGTCAACAACAATTGTTCGACCGGCTCCACGGCGCTCTTCCTCGCACGTCAGGCCGTCGCGAGCGGCGCCGCCGAATGCGTATTGGCGCTCGGCTTCGAGCAGATGATTCCCGGCGCGCTCGGCGCGATTTTCGACGATCGGGCGAGCCCTTTCGAGCGCTTCGACGAGGTGACTAACGAACTGGTGCACGAACAGTTGCCGCTCGCGCTGCGCTACTTCGCCGGCGCCGGCAAGGCCCACATGGACGAGTTCGGCACCCGGCTCGAAACTTTTGCAAAGGTCCGCGCCAAAGCGAGTCGGCATGCGGCGAACAATCCATTGGCGCTCTTTCGCAGTGTGTTGACAGAAGACGAAGTCATGGCATCGAAAGCGCTCTGGCCCGGCGTGCTGACGCGGCTGATGGCCTGCCCGCCGACTTGCGGTTCGGCTGCGGCGGTTCTGTGTTCGGAAGCCTTCGCCAACAAGCACGGCCTCCACCGCAACGTTCGGATCAGGGCGCAGGCGATGACCACCGACACACCGGTCACTTTCGAAGCGCGCGACATGCGCGAAGTGGTCGGCTTCAGCATGGCGCAATCCGCGGCGAAGCAGGTTTATGAGTCGGCCGGCGTCGGCCCCGAAGACATCGACGTGGTCGAACTGCACGACTGTTTCGCCCAGAACGAGCTGCTCAGCTACGAAGCGCTCGGCCTGTGCCCGGTCGGCGGCGCCGAAAAGTTCATCGAGGACGGCGACAACACCTATGGCGGAAAAGTCGTGACCAACCCGTCGGGCGGTTTGCTCTCCAAAGGCCATCCGCTCGGCGCGACCGGCCTCGCGCAGTGCTTCGAGCTCACGCACCAGTTGCGCGGCACCGCAGACGCACGTCAGGTCAAGGACGCGCGGCTTGCGCTGCAGCACAACCTGGGACTCGGCGGGGCGTGCGTCGTGACCTTGTATGAGCGGGCCTGACGCCGAACCGGTTCGCCCGCCAACGAACCATTTCGGCGGAACCCTTTAATGAACGCCCTGCCCCGCCTGCTTCGCCATCACTGGATGGACGACGAAATGGAAGCCTTCCGCGAACAGGTGCGTCGCTATGCGGTGAAGGAACTGGTGCCGCATCTGGCCACCTGGCGGCGCCAGGGTTTCGTGCCGCGCGAAGTCTGGCGGCCTTTCGGTGCGATGGGTTTCATGCTGCCTGAAGTCGGCGAAGCGTACGGCGGCGGGGGCGCGACACTCGCCTATCAACTCGCGGTGCAGGACGAACTGACGAAACTCGAAGTACCGACCAACACCTCGGTGCACGCGATTGCCGCGCATTACATACTCGACTATGGCACCGAAGCGCAAAAACAGCGCTGGCTGCCACGCCTCGCGAGCGGCGAGCTGCTGGCCGCGATCGCGATGACCGAACCCGGCTGCGGCTCGGATCTGAAAGCACTGCGAACCAAGGCCATGTGCGACGGCGACCACTACGTGATCGACGGCGCCAAGACCTTCATCACCAACGGCTTCACCGCGAACCTGATCGTGGTTGCAGTACGCACCGGAGATGCGGGCAGCCGCGGCGTGTCGCTGGTGGTACTCGAAACCGAGGGCCTTGAAGGATTTCGCGTCGGCCGGCGGTTAGAGAAAATCGGCCAGCATGCGTCGGACACGGCCGAGTTATTTTTCGACAGCGTGCGCATTCCCGCCGACCACTTGATCGGCGAAAAGGAAGGCGAAGGCTTCAGGCAGCTCATGAGCCAGTTGCCTTTCGAACGCCTGCTCATTTGCGTACCCGCCGCCGCGACGATCGAACTCGCTGTCGAACTGACCGTCGACTACACCCGGCAGCGCAAAGCCTTCGGCCAGAGCGTGTTCGATTTTCAGAACACCCGCTTCAAGCTCGCCGAATGCGCGACCCTCGCGCATGTGGTGCGCAGCTTCGTCAACGACTGCATTCAACGTCTGCTCGACGGCACGCTCGACGACGAAGCCGCCTACATGGCCAAGTGGTGGTGCACCGAGCAGCTCGGCAAGGTCACCGACGAATGCCTGCAATTGTTCGGTGGCTACGGATACATGGCCGAGTACCCGATCGCCCGCCTTTATGCCGATGCGCGCATCCAGCGCATCTACGGCGGCACGACCGAGATCATGAAAGATTTGATAGCGCGGAAGCTCGGCGCGTGAGGCGAGCGCCTGCCTGTTCTTGCGACGCAGCGACCGCGCGATTCGGCGTTGCCCGATCACCCATCAACGCGGCGCATCCCCTTTGCGGTATTCGGCCGTCAATTCATCGAGCCGCGTTTTGAGCGCCGGATCGAGTTGGTACTCCGCCGCCGCAATCGTCGCGTCGAGCTGCTCAGGTTTGCTCGCGCCGAGCAGGGGCGCCGTGATGTTCGGGTTCGCCATGACCCAGGCGACCGCAAGCGTGGGCAATGGAACGCCGGCTTCATCGGCAAGTTTGTGCAGTTGCCCGACGGTGGCGAAATTGCGCTCGTTCCAGTAGCGGTCCTGGTACATGCCGCCTGCGGTGCCGAGGGTGAAGCGGGTGTTGTCTTGCGGCTTGTCGCTGGGCTTGTACTTGCCGGTGAGCAGGCCGCCGGCGAGCGGGTTGTAGGGGATCACGCCGAGGCCTTCTTCGTCGGCCAGCGGCAGCAACTCGCGCTCGATTTCGCGGAACAGAAGGCTGTAGCGCGGCTGCACCGACACCGGTTTGGCCAGCCGCAAGGCCTCGGCGCGGCCGATCGCGCGGGCAAGCCGGTACGAGAGAAAGTTCGATACACCGACATAGCGCGCACGGCCCGAGCGCACGATGACGTCGAGCGCTTCGAGGGTTTCGTCGAGCGGAGTTTCGCGGTCGTCCATGTGCAATTGATAAAGATCGACATGGTCGACTTGCAATCGCGAGAGCGAGGCATCGATCGCGTCGAGCAGGTGCTTGCGCGACGAGCCCACGTCCCACGCATTCGGGCCCATGCGGTTGTAGGCCTTGGTTGCGATGACGAAGTTGTTGCGCCGGCTGGCTCCGTTCACTCTCAGCCAGCGGCCGATGATTTCTTCGGTGCGGCCGCAATCCTCCACCTTGCCGCCGAGCGGATAGGCGTCTGCCGTGTCGATGAAATTAATGCCGCCTTCGGCCGCGCGATCGAGGATGCGGTGCGAGGTCGGCTCGTCGGTTTGCAGACCGAAGGTCATCGTGCCGAGCGCGAGGCGGGAAACTTTAAGGCCGGTGCGGCCGAGACGGGTGGTAGCGAGGGTCATGAGCCGCAGTGTCGCGCGGATGGCGAACGCTTGCAATGCGGCCGCACTGAATTCGATTCAGCCAGCAGCACTGCGAGTAGCCTTCGTACTCGTCAGAACGCGGTTTCAACATGAGGCACCCGCCATGAACTCACTCCCTGCCCTGCCGCTGCCGGACGACATCCGTTCGCGCCGCGTCGTTGGTGTGAACGGCCTGGACATGCACATCCTCGAAGCCGGCGATCCTGGCCGACCGGTCGTCTTGCTGCTGCACGGCTTTCCGGAGCTGGCCTACAGCTGGCGAAAGGTGATGCCGGCGCTGGCTGCCGCCGGCTACCACGTCGTCGCACCCGACCAGCGCGGCTACGGCCGCACCACCGGCTGGGACGGTGACTACGACGGCGACCTGAACAGCTTTCACCTGTTGAATCTGGTGCGCGATGCGCTCGCGCTCGTCGCTGCCCTCGGCATCTGCCGCGTGCATGCGGTGGTCGGGCACGACTTCGGTTCTCCGGTCGCTGCCTGGTGCGCGCTGATCCGCCCCGATGTGTTCGGTGCGGTGGCGTTGATGAGCGCACCGTTCGGTGGTGCGCCCGCCTGGCCCTGCGCGGCACCCGCACCCGCAAACTGCGACGCGACACCGATGGCGCCACCCGACATCGATGCCCAGCTCGCCGCGCTGGCCCGCGCGCGCAAGCACTACCAGCACTATTACGGCACCCGCGAAGCCGATGCCGAGATGCGGCAGTGCCCGCAAGGCCTGCACGACTTCCTGCGGGCCTACTACCACGTCAAAAGCGCCGACTGGCTGCACAACCATCCGCATCCGCTGACTGCGATGACGGGCGAAGCATTGGCCGAACTGCCGACCTACTACGTGATGGACCGCGACGCGGGCATGGCCGAAACGGTCGCCCCGTGGATGCCGACCGAAAACGCGATCGCCGCTTGCCGCTGGCTGCCCGATGACGAGTTGGCCGTCTATGCGAGCGAGTTCTCGCGCACCCACTTCCAGGGTGGCTTGCAGTGGTATCGCAGCGCCGGCGATCCGCGACATCTGGCGCGGTTGAATCTGTTCGCGGGCCAACGCATCGAGGTGCCGAGCTGCTTTATCGCGGGAGCAAAGGATTGGGGCATCTACCAGCGGCCCGGCAGCTTCGAGGCGATGCAAGGCGGCGCAATGTCAGATCTGCGTGGCTGTCATCTGGTCGACGGCGCAGGCCATTGGGTGCAGCAGGAGCAGCCCGAGGCGGTGAGCCGGCTGCTGATTTCTTTTCTCGATTCCGTTCCCTGAATTCGCTGCAGCGGCTATTGCGCCGTCGCCAGCGATACAGCGCGCTCGCGCCGCGCGACGGTGTTGGGCTGCATCGGCCGCAAATCGTCGTGTTGGGACAGCGCCGCCGCGCCCACTGCAGCCGCCAACAGACCATGCCGGGCCGGCCGAATCATGGGCGGCGCGATTCCGGCGGCTTGGGCGTACTGCTCCACCGTGCCGATCGCCGCTTCGAGCAGGCCCGGATACCGCACGCAACTCGCGCCGCCCACCACGATCGCGCGCGGATCGAAGGTGGTCCAGAGGTTTTGCAGCAGCACGCCGAGCATGCGGCCGGGGCCGGCCAGATCATGGCCGGCCGCCGCGCCACGACCGAGTTGCCGGGCGCCGAAAAAGGCCTCGGCGCAGCCGCGTCGCCCGCACGAGCACGCCGGCCCGTCAGGTTCAAGAATGGTGTGGCCGATTTCGCCGGCCATGCCGCGGCCACCGGTAAACAGGCGATCGTTGAGCACGATGCCTGCGCCCACTCCCACATCGCAGGTCACGAAAACCAGCGGGTCGTCGCTTCGGCCAGTGGCGAACTCGTATTCACCGAGCGCAGCGACGTCGGATTCGTTCTGCAGCTGCACCGGCACTGGTGGCAGGCCCGCGAGCGCCAGTGCGCCGATCAACTCCGGCAGCAAATCGACGTTGCGCCAGCCGAGGTTGGGCGCGAACAGCACGATGCCGGTGTCGTCGTCGACCGCGCCGGGCACGCCCACTCCGATGCCCGACAGCATCAGGCTCTGCGCCTGCATGTGCCGCCAGGCATGCGCTGCCAGCGTCGCGGCAATCTGGCACACGGCGCCGGGCGTGCCCTCGTTCAACGGCATCGCGCGTGAATCCAGCAAAGCGCCACCGAGCGAGACGCAGGCCACGCGTGCTGTGTCGACGCCGATCTCCAGGCCGATCAGCGCGCGCGCCCGTTCGTCGATGGTCAACGGCGTCGACGGGCGGCCGCGGCCTTCGGCCATCGCGGCGGGTGCTTCCTGCAACCAGCGGTCGTCGATCAGTTCACGCACCAGCGCGCTGACGGTGGATTTGGTGAGACCGCTGGCCTGCGCCAGCCGGGCACGCGACAAACCCGGCTGGGCGCGCAACAAGCGCAGCAACGCACTGCGATTGAGCCGCTTGAGCAGTGCCTGGTCGCCGGTCGGCGTCACAGCGCCGGCGTCCACTCAGGCCGACGCGACGGCGGCTGCGTCGGCCGAGTCGGTGGCGTCGGCCGCGTGATCGGCCTGCGCTTTGCCGACCGGCTGCTTGCCGGCGATGATCATGGCGAGCACTTCGTCTTCGGTTACGTCGGCGGTGCGGTAAGTGCCGACGAGGCGGCCGTTTTTCATCACCGCGAACCGGTCACTCAAGGCGAACACATCGGGCATGTCGTGGGTGATGAGAAAGATCGCGACGCCATCGGCCTTGAGCTGCCTGACCAGCCCGCCGACCATCGCGGTTTCCTCCGGCCCGAGCGCGGCGCACGGCTCGTCCATGATCAAAATACGGGCGTTGAAATAGAGTGCCCGCGAAATGGCGACCACCTGTCGCTGGCCGCCCGACAGTCGCCGCACCGGCACCCGGATGTTGGTGAAGTTTTTGTTCAGCCGTTCGAAGACCTTGCGCGCGGCGCCTTCCATGAAATGGTCGTCGAGGGTGCGCCACGGCGTTAATTTTTCGCGGCCGAGAAACAAGTTGGCGACCGAATCGAGGTTGTCGGCCAGCGCGAGCGTCTGGTAGATCGATTCGATTCCCTGCGCCTGGGCTTCTGTCGGGGTACGAATCTGCACCTTCTGGCCCGCGATCAAGGTGTCGCCGCTGTCGACCGCGTAGGCGCCCGCGAGCATCTTCATCAGGGTCGATTTGCCGGCACCGTTGTGGCCGAGCAGCGCCACCACCTCGCCGGGATAGAGGTTGACGCTCACGTCTTCGACCGCGTGCACGCCGCCGAATGCCTTGCGGATATTGCGCAGTTCGACCAGCGGGCGGGTTCGATCGACGGTGGATGCCATCAGCTGTCTCCGAAGCGCTTGCGATAAAGCACGTCGAACACCACCGCGACGATGAGCACCTGGCCGATGATCACCATCCGTTTGCCGATGTCGACGTCCAGCAGCAGCATGCCGCTGTCGAGCGATTGCATGATCAGCGCGCCGAGCACCGAGCCGAAGATCGAGCCGGTGCCGCCGGCCAGTGCAGTGCCGCCGATAACAGCCGCCGCGATCACATACAGCTCCATGCCGGTGCCGAGCGAATTGGTGCCGGCGTTCAGGCGTGCGACCGAAACGATCGCTGCGATGGTGACCAGCACACCGAGCAGCGCGAAGAGCAGCAAGGTCACGCGCTTGACCGGTATGCCGACCAACGCCGCGGCGTCCGGGTTGCCGCCCATCGCGAACACGTAGCGGCCGAAGCGGGTGCGATGGACCAGAAACGAAAGCGAGACTGCGACCACTGCCCAGATCAGCACCGGAATCGGAATGCCCTGCGGCGCCGGCTTGTTCGGTATCTGGTAGCGGTTCATGGTCCACACGAACAGCACGAGCACCAGCGCGGGCACGGCGGCAAGCGAGGCATCGAGCCAGACCGGCTGGTTGACCATCTCGTAGCGGGCCCGGGCGCGCCGCTTGAGCACCGTGCGCACCACCAGTATCGCGATGACGACCGCCACCACGGCCCAACTCGCACCCGCGCCGATGCCGCCGTCGTAGCCGCCGCCCAGACGTTGAAAAAATGCGTCGGTCACCGGCTGGGTCTTGCCGTCGGCGACCAGAAAAGCCGCGCCGCGAAAGGTCATGAGGCCGCCCAGCGTGACGACGAACGAGGGCACGCCGAGCACCGCGGTCAAACCGCCTTGATAGACCGATACGAGCAGCGCAGCAGCCAGCCCGGCCAGACTCGCAGCGGGCCACGACCAGCCGGCGCTGTACTGCAAGTAAGCGATCAGCACGCCGACGAAACCCATCACCGATCCGACCGACAAATCGATATGCCGCGCGACGATGACCAGCACCATCACGGTCGCGACAATGCCGACCACCGCGCTTTGCTGGGCGACGTTGTAGAGATTCTCGGGCGACAGAAACACGCCGCCCGACAGCATGTTGAACACCGCGCCGAGCGCCACCAGCAGCAGGCACATCAACAAAAGCCGCAGGTCGACGCCGCTGCGGCGCCACAGCGGCAGCGGCGCGGTCGAGGTCGCCGGCGTCGAGGCGGAGGCGGTCGTGCTCATGGTTCGAGTCCAGCGCGGGCGGACCAGGGAGAAGCGGGATGCGCAGAAGCGGGACGCAAATCGGCAGCGGCGCGACGCCTGCGTCCCGCCCCGGCAATTATTTGCAGGCCGCCGGCGCCTTGTCTTTTTCGACGCCCTTGCACAGTTCGTCTTTCTTGATCCAGCCGGCATCGACAACCAGGTTCAGGTTGTCTTTGGTGATCGGCACCGGGGTCAAAAAGCGCGAGGACATCGTCATTTTCTTGGCGCCGCCGCTCCAGTCTTTGGCGTTCTCGACCGGTTTGCCCTTCGCGAGCGCGACGGCGGCGGTGGCCGCTTCCTTGCCCAGCTCGCGCGCGTCTTTCCAGATCGACACCGTCTGGCTGCCCAGCGCGATCCGGTTCAGCGCCGCATGATCGGCGTCCTGACCCGACACCGGAATCCCGCGCAGGCCCTTGGCGGTGAGCGCCGCGATAGCGCCGCCCGCGGTGCCGTCGTTGGCCGCGACCACGGCATCGACCTTGTTGCCGTTCCGGGTCAGGATTTGCTCCATGTTCTTTTGCGCCACTTCGGGCTTCCAGCCCTCGGTGTACTCGTCGCCGACGATCTTGATGTCGCCCTTCTTGACCGCATCGGCCACCACCTCCTGCGCCCCCGCGCGCAGGAAATCGGCATTCGGATCGCTCGGCGAACCCTTGATAAAGACGTAATTGCCCTTGGGCACCCGCTCGAAGATCGGCCGCGCTTCCATGCGGCCCACCTCGACGTTGTCGAAGGTGATGTAGAAAACGCCGGGCGCCTCGATCAGCCGGTCGTAAGCGACCACCGGAATCTTGCGCTGCGCCGCCTTGCCGACCGCCGGCAGGATCGCATCCTTGTCCATCGCCAGCACGATCAGAACCTGCGCGCCTTTGGTCATCAGGCCTTCGATATCGCCGAGCTGTTTTTCGGGCGAACCGCCGGCGTCGGCGCTGATGTAGGTCGCGCCGAGCTTGGCGAGCTGGGCCTTGATCGCGGTTTCGTCTGTTTTCCAGCGCTCTTCCTGAAAATTTGACCAGCTGACGCCAACCACCTGAGCGCTCGCGCAAAGCGAGGCCAGGCCGAGCACAACAGCAGTGAAGGCGGGCTTGAATGGCATGAACGGAATGAACGGCATGAATAGTCTCCTTCGCAATGAATGGCGAACCTCGCGGGATTAGTTCGAGCGTCGAATTTATTGTTCAACGGCCCGGCAACCACGGATATGAGCGTTTTCCCGGAGTCGATCGGCGCAAAAATGCGACAAGCGCTTCGATCGGAGCGCCGCTGAATGCCACCCATGCCTCAGGGTTGGCTACTCGCCATCATTTAAGAAAAAAGTCGCTGGAACGCTGACTGGACGTGCGCAGACAGCTATTTATTTGATAGCATCCGCAATGTCCCGATGCCAGTCCCAGCACCGCGAAACAAGGCGTCCTCAGATTGCGCCGACGACGCCGGTGATCGGCAGCACGATGCCGGTGATGTAGCTGGCAGTGGCCGGCGACGCGAGAAAAACATAGGCCGGCGACAGCTCTTCGGGCTGCGCGACACGCTTGAACACCGTGCCGTGACCGAAGTTTTCGAGATCGGGGCCTTTGTCGGCGGGGTTCAGCGGCGTCCACACCGGACCCGGTGCAACCGCGTTGACCCGGATGCCGCGCTCGATCAGCTGGCTTGCGAGCGACTTGGTCAGGGCATGAATCGCGCCTTTGGTCGCTGAGTAGTCGACCAGATTCTTCGTGCCTGCGAGGCCCGTGACCGAACCGGTGTTGACAATCGAACTGCCACTTTTCAAATGCGGCACCGCGGAACGCGCCATGCGCAGATAGCCGCCGATATTGGTCTGCAGGGTCAGGTCGATGCGGTCGTCGCTCAGGTCTTCGATGCGATCGGCGTGCATCTGGAAGGCAGCGTTGTTGACCAGAATGTCGAGCTTGCCGAAGGCCTTGACGGTTCGCGCCACCGCCTTTTTGCAGAACGCGCTGCTGCGCACATCGCCCGCGATCAGGATGCAGCGCCGGCCCTCTTTCTCGACCGCCGCTTTGGTTTCCGCTGCATCGACGGTTTCGCTCAAATAAACGATCGCCACATCGGCGCCTTCGCGTGCGAACAATACGGCGACCGAGCGGCCGATGCCCGAATCGCCGCCGGTCACGATCGCGCTCATGCCTTCGAGCTTGCCGCTGCCCTTGTAACCCGGTGCTTCGTAGTTCGGGCGCAATGTCATGTCAGCTTCGCGCCCGGGCTTTTCGAGCAGTTCGCGCGGAAGATCGACCGGTTGTTTGCGCAGGCCGAGTTGCTGGGCTTTGGGCGCCTTGCCTTTGCCCTTGCCTTTAGACGTTGAAGCCGAAGCGTCTTTTTGCTGCTGCGCGTCCTGAATGGCGCGTTGCTTCGCTACGAGCGCGCGGGTCGACGCGGTCTTTGCGGATGATTTTTTAGTCGATGCCAAAACTGAATTCTCCAGACAGAGGATGAAAGTAGCACCAGCGTAGCGACCCCTTTCCCGCAGCTGTGTCGTCCGGCGCCGGGTGTTGGCGCGCGCCGGCAGATGACATCGCGCGCAGCCGATACGATCGCTGGCACGTGCCTGTCGCATCTGTCGGCGCGTCGGAGACTTGCATTGAACATTCCAACGAACGAATCGACGATCGAGACGGCATCGCTCGCGCTCTACCGCACCATGGTGCGCATCCGCGCTTTCGAGAATGCAGCCGAAGTCGCGAGCCAGGGCGGTGTCAGCGCGTACGGCCAGCAAGCCGCCGCGGCCGTGCGTGTGCGCGGCCCCTTGCATTTGTCGACCGGGCAGGAAGCGGTGCCGGCCGGCGTTTGCGCGCATCTGACGAAGGCCGACTACCTCACGTCGACCCATCGCGGCCACGGTCATACCCTGGCCAAGGGCGCGGATTTGACGCGAATGATGTGCGAGTTGTTCGGCAAGGCGCCGGGCTGCAACGGCGGCAAGGGCGGCTCGATGCACATCGCCGACTTTTCGGTCGGCATGCTCGGCGCCAACGGCGTGGTCGCGGCCGGCTTGCCGATAGCGGTCGGAGCGGCGCACGCGCAGAAGTTGCAGCAGAAGGACGCGATCACAGTCTGCTTTTTCGGCGACGGCGCGATCAACCGTGGGCCGTTTCTCGAATCGCTGAACTGGGCGCGTGTATTTCAACTGCCGGTGCTGTTCGTCTGCGAAGACAACCGCTGGAGCGCGACCACCGCGAGCGGCCCGATGACAGCCGGCGACGGCGCTTCGGCACGCGCCGAAGCGCTCGGCATCGCTGCGGTGCAAGTCGACGGCAACGATGTGTTCGCGGTCGATGAGATGGCGAAAGCGCTCGCGGCAGAAGTGCGCAGCGGCGCTGGTCCGCGCTTCTTGCATGCGCTCACCTACCGCGTGAAAGGCCATGTGTCGGTCGACCCGGCGGCCTACCGCGACCCGGCCGAACTGGCGGCGGCACTCGAAACCGATCCGATCGCAGGGGCCCGTGCGCAATTGCTCGCGCGAGGGGTTGCCAGCGAGGCGTTGGCGTCCATCGAAAACGCCGCATCCAACGAGGTCGAGGCCGCGTTGCAGGCCGCCGATGCCGCACCTTGGCCCGAGCCGGCGGCCGCATTCACAGACGTTCAGACGACGGGAGCCGGTCAATGGCATTAAAGAACGATCTGGGCGCGCCGGCCTCGCATGTGGAAGCCGACGAGGCGCATCCTCCCGGTGAAGCGGGCGCTGCAACTTCGGGCGCCGCAGGCGCATCGGTGGTCCTCGACATGAGCTACGCCGAAGCCGCCGCACTCGCGGTGCAGCGCGAAATGGAAGCCGACGAGCGCGTGGTCGTCGTCGGCGAAGACGTCGGCCGCGGCGGCATCTTCGGCCAGTACAAGGGCTTGCAAGCGCGCTTCGGCAGCGATCGCGTGATCGACACGCCGATCAGCGAGGCGGCGATCATGGGCGCGGGTGTCGGAATGGCGCTCGCGGGCTTGCGGCCGGTGGTCGAGATGCGGGTGGTCGACTTCGCGCTCTGCGGGATGGACGAACTCGTCAATCAGGCTGCGAAGAACCGCTTCATGTTCGGCGGCCAGGGCCGGGTGCCGTTGGTCGCGCGCTTGCCGGGCGGCATTTGGGATGCGTCGGCCGCGCAGCATTCGCAGTCGCTCGAAGCCTGGTTCGCGCATCTGCCGGGCGTGGTCGTGGTTTGCCCGGCGACGCCGCAAGACAACTACAGCCTGCTGCGCGCGGCGCTGGCGTCGGGCGATCCAGTGGTCTACATCGAGCACAAAACGCTGTGGAACGCGCGCGGGCCGGTCGACGAAGGCTGCGTAGTGCCGCTGGCGCGCGCCGCCATGCTGCGCCGGGGCGATGCGTTGACGATGGTGAGTTGGAGCCGCCAGTTGCACATCTGCGCCGAAGCATGCAATGCGCTCGCCGCTGATGGCATCGCGGTCGACCTGATCGATCTGCGCACGCTCTGGCCGTGGGACCGGCAGACAGTGCTCGAATCGGCGGCGCGCACCGGCCGATTGCTGGTTGTACACGAGGCGGTGCAAGCGGCGGGCTTCGGCGCCGAAATCGCCGCCAGCGCGGCCGAAGCGACCGGCTGCCGCATCGCGCGGCTCGGTGCACCGAGGATTCCGGTGGGCTATTCGCCGGTGCTTGAAGCGCAGTCCCGCATCACTTCGGCCGCCATCGAGCAAGCCGCGCGGCGGTTGGCGAATGCCGCAACAGCGACTGTGTCAACTGGATCGGAATTTAAATAAAAAGTGGCTGAAATGCCCAGTGGGCGTGCGCATACAGCTATGATTCTTGTAGCGTCTGCCTGCTTGCCTGCCCGCTTGTCTGCCCGCTCATTTACCGGTTCAAGTTGCGCTGCGTACCGCCTCAAACGCCCCAGACTACGTCTTCCTTTTCGGCCAACGAGCGCTCGAGCATGTCGATCAACGGCGCTGCGCGCTGATGCAACCCGACATGCACCCGTTCGGCATCTTCGGCATGGTCTTCGACGGCGAATCCGTCATGGTTGTGCGGGTTGTCACCCTCGGCGCGCACTGCGATCTTGAGGGCTTCGATGGCCGCTGGCATTTGCGCGACCGTGATGATGCCCTTGGCGCTGGCGTCCTTGCCCATGATGCCGAGCAAATGCCGCGCATTGGTTTCGAGCATCAGGACGTCGGCGGTGGCTTGTGATTTGAATTTGAAGAGCATGTCGGTTCGCAGTAGATGTAGTTGCGGACAAAAGGGTACACCGATTGGGCGCCGCGCATGGTGCCGGAGGGCAGCTTGTGATCGGGCCGCACCGCGAGGATTTGATGCAGCGCCATCCAGCCCTGCTCGAAGCCCATGGCGGAACCGGCCAGATAGAGCCGGTAAGCGCGCAGGATGCGCTCGGCCCGCTCGTCGGCCTTTACGTCGGCCTTTACGTCGGCCTTTTCGTCGGCGTTTTCGGATTCGCGAAACTTCCCGCCCGTGTCGCGCTGCAGCACGTCGAGCGCTTCCGGCAGCCGCGCCTCGAGCGCATCCGACCAGGCCCACAAGGTTCGCGCGTAGTGCGGGCGCAGGTTTTCGGTGTCGACCATTTCGAGCCCCGCGCCGGCCATCTCGCGCAGCGCATGGGTCACATGCAGCAATTCGCCGCCCGGAAAAATATACTTTTCGATGAAATCGCCCATGCCGGCGCCGAGTTGGCTTTCGTCGAGTCGCGCCGAGGTGATGCCGTGGTTCAGCACCATGCCGCCCGGCACGAGCAGATCGCAGACCTTGCGGAAATACTCGGCCATGTGGGCCCGGCCCACATGCTCGAACATGCCGACCGACGCGATCTTGTCGAACGGCCGATCGGCCGGCAGCCTTCTGTAGTCGCACAGTTCGACCCGCAACCGGCCCGCGAGGCCGCGCTCGGCGATGAGGCGCTCGACATGCGCATGCTGGTTCTTCGACAGCGTGATGCCGGTGGCGTCGACGCCGTAATGCTCCGCCGCCCACAGCAAAAGGCCGCCCCAGCCCGAGCCGATATCGAGAAAACGCTCACCGGGCTGGAGCATCAGCTTGCGGCAAATATGGTCGAGCTTGGCCTCCTGCGCCTCGGCCAGACTCAAATCCTGTGAGCGGAAGTAGCCGCACGAATAGACCCGACGCGGATCGAGCCAGAGCGCGTAGAAATCATCCGAAACGTCGTAGTGAAACTCGATCTGCGCCGCGTCGCGATCGAGCGTATGGAGGCCGCGCGACTTGAAGCGATGGATCCATTTGCCGAGCCATCCCGAATCGATTTCGACCGGATTGCGCGGCAACAGGGCGACCGCGGTCGCGATCAGATCGCGCATGCTGCCTTCGATCCGGACCATGCCTTCGACATACGCCTCGCCCACCGCACCGATCTGGCTACCAGCCAGCTTGGCGAGCGCCGACCAGTCGGAAAAAGCCAAGGTCAGCCGTGAGCCCGGCTTCGCGACCCGCCGGCCGTCCGGTAATTCGAGCGCGATCGGCACCGGAAGCGTCGCCAATCGCGATTCGAGCTTCGGAATAAGGGTTTGCATGGTTGAACAATCGTATTAGTTCCCTGTGATTTGTGTAGGCGTGCGCCGCATCCTGCGGTCTGGCTGGAGCGATCGGTCTTGAGAGACATCGCTTGACGCAAATAACTTCAGACATAAACTATTGAATAATGAACAACCTGTCCGATCGACTCCGGCGTGTGCTTTGCATCGGCGGCGGCCCGGCCGGGTTGTATTTCGCGCTCCTCATGCAGGCGCGCGACCCGGCGCTCGACATCACCGTGATCGAGCGCAACCGGCCATTCGACACCTTCGGGTGGGGCGTGGTGCTCAGCGATCAAACCCTGGCGAATCTGCAAGCAGCCGACCCGCCCACCGCGCAGCTGATCGGCGATGCGTTCAACCACTGGGACGACATCGAAGTTTTTTTCAAGGGCCGGCGCGTCCGCTCGGGCGGCCATGGATTTTGCGGCGTCGGGCGCAAACGGCTCCTCAATATCCTGCAGGAGCGTTGCCTGGCGTTGAATGTGAAGCTGGTCTTCGAATGCGACGCGCAGGACGAGCAGGCGCTCGCCGCGCAGTACAACGCCGACCTGATCATCGCGAGCGACGGGCTCAACAGCCGCGTTCGAGGGCGCTATGCCGAAGCCTTCGAGCCCGATATCGAGCAGCGGCGCTGCCGCTTTGTCTGGCTCGGAACGCGCAAGTTGTTCGACGCTTTCACATTCGCGTTCGAACGCACCGAGCACGGCTGGTTTCAGGCCCATGCGTATCAGTTCGATGCCGAGACATCGACCTTCATCGTCGAGACACCCGACGAGGTCTGGCGCGCGCATGGCCTGGACACGATGGCGCAAGCCGACGCGATCGCGTTTTGCGAGCGCCTGTTCGCGAAATACCTGGCTGGCGAGCGGCTGGTGAGCAACGCCACGCACCTGCGCGGCTCGGCGATCTGGATCCAGTTTCCGCGCGTGGTGTGCCGCCATTGGACGCATCGGGTCGCGGTCGACGGACGCAGCGTTCCAATCGTCTTGATGGGCGACGCGGCACACAGCGCGCATTTTTCGATCGGCTCGGGTACCAAGCTTGCGCTCGAGGATGCGATCGATCTGGCCGATGAATTCGCAAGCGGCCTTTCGGTCGACGCGGTTCTCGACAACTACGAAGCGCGGCGCAGCGTCGAAGTACTGAAGATCCAGAACGCCGCGCGCAATTCGACCGAATGGTTCGAAAACGTCGAGCGCTACAGCGGCATGGAGATCGAGCAGTTCGCCTATTCACTGCTCACGCGCAGCCAGCGCATCAGCCACGAAAATCTGCGGCTGCGCGACCCGATGTGGCTCGATGGCTACGAGCGTTGGCTAGCGCGCAGCGCCGATGCCACGAACGGTGTCACGAACGATGCGGCCGAACCGGTGCTTCCGATGTTGCTGCCGCTGACCGTGCGTGGTCTCACCTTGAAAAACCGCATCGTCGTCTCGCCGATGGCGATGTACAGCGCGATCGATGGCGTGCCGCAGGATTTGCACCTCGTGCATCTGGGCGCACGTGCGCTCGGCGGCGCCGCGCTGGTGTTCGTCGAAATGACCAGCCCGACACGAGAGGGCCGCATCACGCCCGGCTGCACCGGCTTGTACGACGATGCGCAGCAGCAGGCGTTCGAGCGAATCGTTCGCTTCGTCCACACGCAATCGACCGCCCGGATCGGCCTGCAGCTCGGCCACAGCGGCCCCAAAGGATCGACCCGGCTCGGCTGGGAAGGAACCGACGAGCCGCTGTCCGATGGCAACTGGCCTTTGCTGGCCGCGAGCGCGTTGCCGTATGGCACACAGAATCAGACGCCGCAGGCGATGACGCGTGAAGACATGACGCGGTTGCGCGATCAGTTCGTCCAGTCGACCCGGCGCGCAGCCGCGGCAGGCTTCGACTGGCTCGAACTGCACTGCGCACACGGCTATCTGCTCGCTTCGTTTTTGAGCCCTCTGACCAATCGGCGCAGCGACGGCTATGGCGGCGATATCGAAGCGCGCTGCCGCTATCCGCTCGAAGTGTTCGCAGCGATGCGCGCGGTCTGGCCGGCGGAGCGACCGATGAGCGTTCGCATCTCTGCGCACGACTGGGCGTCGGGTGGCAATACGGACGACGAAGCGGTCGCGATTGCGCGTGCGCTCAAGGCTGCGGGCTGCGATTTCATCGATGTGTCATCTGGCCAGACCACGCGCGACGCGAAGCCGATTTACGGCCGCATGTACCAGACGCCCTTCGCCGACCGGATTCGCAACGAAGTCGGTATCGGCGCGATCGCCGTCGGTGCGATCACCGACGGCGACCAGGCCAACAGCATCATCGCGGCCGGTCGCGCCGACCTGTGTGCGGTGGCGCGGCCGCACCTGGCCGATCCCGCGTGGACCCTGCACCAGGCCGCGCAACTCGACAGCCGTGCGATCGACTGGCCGCTTTCGTACCTGCCGGGACGCGATCAGCTCTATCGCGAGATTTCCAAGCAAAAAGTGGCTGAAACGCCTAATGGACGTGCGCAGACAGCTATTAATTCAATAGCAAATGACTCGCAGGAGTTGCTCTGAATGGACCTCGAAGCCCGCGCCCACAGTGAGCATCCCGAAGCGCTGCGACTCTGGTTGCGCCTTCTGACCTGCACCCAGCTGATCGAGAAGCAGGTGCGCGACAGGTTGCGCGAACAATTCGCGACTACCTTGCCGCGCTTCGACTTGATGGCGCAGCTCGAACGATCACCCGACGGATTGAAGATGAGCGAGCTTTCGCGCCGGATGATGGTGACCGGCGGCAACGTGACCGGCATCACCGACCAGTTGGTGGCCGAGGGACTGGTCGAACGCGTGGATGTCGCAGGCGATCGGCGCGCCTGGCGGGTGCGGCTCACGGCCGACGGGCGCGCGCTGTTCGACGCGATGGCCAGGCAGCACGAAGACTGGATCGTCGACGCCTTTGGCGGTCTCGGCGCGAAGGAAATCGCGCAGCTGCATCGTTTGCTCGGCAAGGTCAAGCAACACGCCCACGACACTCTGGCGGAGACATCGGCATGAAACACTTCATCGGCGCAGGAAATCCGATGCACGCGCAGTTCGAGCCCAGGGCGGGATTCGAAGCCAGGCATTTCGCATGGATGTTCGACAAGGGCGTCGGCACGGTCACGCTCGATCGACCCGAGCGCAAAAACCCGCTGACCTTCGATTCCTACGCCGAACTGCGCGACCTGTTCAGGGCGCTCGCTTTTTCAACCGACGTCAAGGCGATCGTCGTCACCGGCGCGGGCGGCAACTTCTGCTCGGGCGGCGATGTGCACGAAATCATCGGCCCGCTTACGAAAATGCGGATGCCCGAGCTGCTCGAATTCACGCGCATGACCGGCGACCTGGTCAAGGCGATGCGGCATTGCCCGCAACCGATCGTCGGCGCGATCGACGGCATTTGCGCAGGCGCCGGCGCGATGATCGCATTGGCTTGCGATCTGCGGCTCGGAACATCAGCGGCCCGAACCGCGTTTCTTTTCACGCGGGTCGGCCTGGCCGGTGCCGATATGGGGGCGTGCGCTTTGCTGCCGCGCGTGATCGGTCAAGGGCGAGCGTCCGAACTGCTTTTCACGGGCCGCGCGATGACCGCCGAAGAAGGGCTCGCTTGGGGTTTCTTCAACGCGCTGCATTCACCCGATGCCCTCCCTGGCGCGGCGGCGACCTTGGCACAGTCGCTTGCCGAAGGTCCGACCTTCGCACACGGCATGACCAAGACCATGCTGTCGCAGGAATGGTCGATGACCATCGACCAGGCGATCGAAGCCGAAGCACAAGCGCAGGCGATCTGCATGCAGACCGAAGACTTCAAACGCGCCTACGAAGCCTTCGCGGCCAAACGCAAGCCGGTGTTCGAGGGAGACTGAACATGACCGCCACCGCGCGCGATGCCACGATGCTTCCGATGGCGCCTTCGACGACCCATCTCGCATTGCCGTTTTTCGATGACGTGCATCGCCGCTTGGTAGACGAACTCGTGCCCTGGATGGCTGCGCTGTCGATCGATGAAAGCGATGACCGCGCCGCCTGTCGCGATTGGGTCCGGCGATTGGGCGAAGGCGGATGGCTGCGCTATTGCGTGCCGAAAGCCCATGGCGGCGCGCTTGCGCAACTCGATTCGCGCGCCCTCGTTTTGCTGCGCGAAACCCTGGCGTTCTATTCGCCGTTGGCCGATTTCGCGTTCGCGATGCAGGGCCTCGGCAGCGGAGCGATCACCCTGGCCGGCAGCCGGACGCAACAGTCGCGCTATCTGCCGGCGGTCGCGCAGGGCGACAAGATCGCAGCATTTGCATTGAGCGAGCCCGACGCCGGCTCCGACGTCGGCGCAATCGCGTTGCGGGCCAGCCGAACCGCGGAAGGCTGGCGCCTCGACGGCGAAAAGACCTGGATCAGCAATGGCGGCATCGCCGATTTTTATTGCGTGTTTGCGCGCACCGACCAAGATGCCGGCGCGCGCGGGCTCACGGCGTTCATCGTCGATGCGGATACGCCCGGGTTCGATGCGTCCGAGCACATCGCGGTGATGGCACCGCATCCGCTGGCCGTTTTGCGGTTCGAGGGGTGCACGGTTGCCGCAGCCGCGCAACTCGGCGATCTGAACGGCGGCTTCAAGCTCGCGATGCGCACGCTCGATATCTTTCGCGCGTCGGTGGCGGGCGCCGCGCTCGGTATGGCCCGGCGCGCCTTCGCCGAAGCGCTGCGGCACGCGAAAACGCGGCGGATGTTCGGCCAGACCCTTGCCGACTTCCAGCTAACGCAAGCCAGGCTCGGCGAGATGGCGGCGCTGATCGACAGCGCCGCTCTGCTGACCTATCGCGCCGCCTGGCTGCGTGACGACGCGTTGCAACGCGGCTCTTCCTTGACCGCGGATCTTTCAGCCGCAGCCGCAATGGCCAAGATGTGTGCGACCGAAAACGCGAGCCGCGTGATCGACATGGCACTGCAGATGCACGGCGGACTCGGCGTGAAGGTAGGAACGACGATCGAGCACCTCTATCGCGACGTTCGTTCGCTGCGCATCTACGAGGGCGCGACCGAAGTGCAACAGCTCATCATCGGCAAAGCGGCACTCAAGGGAGATTGGAAGTGAGCGCGCAAGTCGACCGCTTCGTGCACGACAGATTGCCTGCGTCCGACCAGTTGCCGATGTTCCGCTACGACCTGCCTGAACTGCGGCTGCCCGACCAGTTGAATCTGGTCGAGGAGCTGCTCGACAAGGCACCGGCACAAGGTTTCGCCGAGCGTCCGCTGCTGCGCTCTTCGGGCCGGACGCTTAGCTATGCAGAGGCAGCGATGGAGATCAATCGCATCGCGCAGGTATTGACCGAAGACCTGAGGTTGGTGCCCGGCAATCGCGTGTTGCTGCGCGGTGGCAATTCGATTTCGATGGCGCTAGGTTGGCTGGCCGTCGTGAAAGCAGGATTGATCGCCGTAGCGACGATGCCGCTGCTCCGAGCCAAGGAACTGGGCGACATCATCGAAAAATCGCAGCCGGCCGTTGCATTGTGTGAATTTTCTTTGCTCGCAGAGTTGCAGACTGCGCACGCCGCGCACGGCTTTCTAAAGGCGATCGTTGTCTTCGATGCGCCGGAAGCGGCCGATTCACTCGAAAGACGTTCAGCGCCCAAGAGTGGTCGGTTCGAGGCTTGCCCGACCGCCGCGGACGACATCGCGCTGCTCGCATTCACGTCGGGTACGACCGGCAAACCCAAAGCCGTCGTCACGACGCACCGGGACGTGATGGCCAGTTGCGAAACCTGGCCGCGCCACGTACTGCGCGCGCGAAGCGACGACATCGTGGTCGGCTCGCCGCCCCTGGCTTTTACATTCGGCCTTGGCGGGCTTCTGATCTTTCCGATGTGGGCCGGGGCATCGGTGTATTTTCCCGCGGCGCCGTATACGCCCAGAACAATGGTCGAGACGATTCGGGAGGTCGGCGCGACCATCTGCTACACCGCACCCACCTTCTATCGGCAGATGGCCCCGCTCGCGCAGGCGGCCGGCTTGCCGAGCCTTCGTATTGGCGTGAGCGCGGGCGAAGCTTTGCCCGACGCGACCCGGCAACAGTGGAAAGACGCCACCGGCGTCGAATTGATCGATGGCATCGGTGGCACGGAGGTCTTCCACATCTACATTTCGTCGGCACCCGGCGACGTTCGCCCGGGTGCCATCGGCAAGGTCGTTCCAGGCTTCACAGCGAAGGTCGTCGATGACGAGGGCGCCGAATTGCCGCGCGGCCAGATCGGCCGCCTGGCGCTGGTCGGGCCAGTGGGTTGCCGATATTTGGGCGATTCGCGCCAAAGCGACTACGTGCGCAGCGGTTGGAATTACCCCGGTGATTCATTTACGCAAGACGAGGACGGCTACTTTTTCTATCAGTCACGCGCGGACGACATGATCATCACGTCGGGCTACAACGTGGGCGGGCCCGAGGTCGAAGACGCGCTTTTGAAGCACCCGGCCGTCGCGGAATGCGGCGTGGTTGGCAAAGCCGATGCCGAGCGCGGAATGATCATCAGCGCTTTTTGCGTTTTGAGGCCCGGTGAGGTTGGCGACGATGCGCTGGTCGACGCCCTGCAAGCGCATGTCAAAAACATCCTGGCGCCCTACAAATACCCGCGTGAAATCAGCTTTCTGCCGGCTTTGCCGCGCACTGAAACCGGCAAGTTGCAACGATTCAAACTGAGACAGGCCACATGAACCGACTTCTGCAGCCGCCCGGCTGGAAAGCGCCCAAGGGCTATGCGAACGGTGTCGCCGCACGGGGCACGAGCGTCTTCGTGGGTGGGCAGATCGGCTGGAATGCCGCGCAGGAATTCGAATCGGACGATCTGATCGCGCAATGCGGCCAAGCCCTTCGCAATGTCGTGCAGGTGTTGCACGAGGCCGGCGCCGGGCCCGAGCACATGGCCCGAATGACCTGGTACATCGTCGACCGCGATGAGTACAGTCGTCGGCTCGGCGAACTGGGCGTGGTCTATCGCGAAGCGATGGGCCGCAATTTTCCCGCCATGACATGTGTGCAGGTAGCAGCGCTGGTCGAACCACGCGCAAAAGTCGAAATCGAGGTCACCGCGGTGATACCGGATTGAGGTCATGCGAACCCGAGGCCCTGAATCAGCACGCAATAAAAAAGGCCCTCGATGCGAGGGCCTTTGAATTGGTTGCGCGAGCAAGATTTGAACTTGCGACCTTTGGGTTATGAGCCCAACGAGCTACCGGGCTGCTCCATCGCGCGATAAGAGAAAATTATAAGCTATTCGGCGCTGGCTTGCTCGTTGTCAACTTCGTCGCCGACCTCGGGGCGATCGACCAATTCCACCAATGCCATCGGCGCGTTGTCGCCGACCCGAAAACCCATTTTGAGGATGCGCGTGTAGCCACCCGGGCGGGCCTGATAGCGCGGGCCCAACTCACCGAAAAGCTTGACCACACTGTCGCGATCGCGCAATCGATCGAATGCCAAACGCTTGTTGGCAAGTGTCGGGTTTTTGGCCAAAGTGATCATCGGCTCGACGACCCGGCGCAATTCCTTGGCCTTGGGCAGCGTGGTCTTGATCGCTTCGTGGGCGATCAGAGAGTTCATCATGTTGCGCAGCATCGCAAGCCGGTGCGAGCTGGTTCGGTTGAGTTTGCGAAGTCCGTGTCCGTGACGCATGGTGGGTTCCTTTATTTACTTATTTGCCCCTTGGCCGTTTCAGGTACCAAAGGTGGTTTGCGAAGGGAGCCGCAAAGGCCGGTCGGTCTTTCCCGAACAGCCTTGTCGTCGTCCCTATCGCTTGTCCAATCCGGCCGGTGGCCAGCTCTCCAGCTTCATCCCCAGGGTGAGGCCGCGCGACGCAAGAACTTCCTTGATTTCGTTAAGCGATTTACGGCCCAGGTTCGGGGTTTTCAGTAGTTCGTTCTCGGTGCGCTGGATCAGATCGCCAATGTAGTAAATGTTCTCGGCTTTCAGACAGTTCGCCGAGCGGACCGTGAGTTCGAGCTCGTCGACCGGACGCAGCAGGATCGGATCGAACTGCTGCGCACTGCGCGGCGCCGGTGCGTCGAACGCGGCAAGCTCGCCACCTTCGAGCTGCGCGAAAACAGCGATCTGCTCGACCAGAATCTTGGCCGATGCGCGCACTGCATCTTCGGCAGAAATCGCGCCATTGGTTTCAATTTCGACCAGCAACTTGTCCAGATCGGTGCGTTGCTCGACCCGCGCACTTTCGACCACGTAGCTCACGCGTTTGACCGGCGAAAACGACGCATCCAAAACGATTCGGCCGATGGATTTGGTCGGCTCGTCAGCGTACCGGCGCATGGTGCCGGGCACATAGCCACGGCCCTTTTCGACCTTGACTTGCATGTCGAGTTTGCCGCCGTGCGACAAATGCGCGATGACATGGTCCGGGTTGACGATCTCGACGTCGTGCGGCGTCTGGATGTCCGAAGCCGTCACGGCGCCTTCGCCGTCCTTGCGCAGGCTCAAAGTGACTTCGTCGCGGTTGTGCAGTTTGAACACCACGCCCTTGAGGTTGAGCAGGATATTGACGACGTCTTCCTGGACGCCATCGATCGACGAGTATTCGTGCAACACGCCGGCGATCGTCACCTCGGTTGCAGAGTAACCCACCATCGATGACAACAACACGCGCCGCAGCGCGTTGCCGAGCGTATGACCGTAACCGCGTTCGAAGGGCTCGAGCGTGACACGCGCCTTGTTCAGCGCGAGTTGTTCGACTTGAATCGTTTTGGGTTTAAGCAATGTGGTTTGCATGCAGACTTCCTCTCAATACCCCCGGCTCGTTACACCGGTAAGGCTGGTGAAGTGCCAGGCCGCGGTGCCCCACGACCAGGAACAGAAATTCAAACTCAGGCCCGCGGAGCGGCGCCTTGTCACCGCTTATCTCGAATACAACTCGACGATGAGCGATTCGTTGATGTCGGCGCCAAACTCGTCGCGGTCGGGAACCTTCTTGAACGTTCCCTCCGCCTTGTCAGCATTCACTTCCACCCAGGCAGGCAAGCCCACCTGTTGTGCAAGCTGCAAGGCCTCAGCGATACGGGTCTGCTTTTTGGACTTTTCCCGCACTGCAATCACATCGCCTGTCTTGACAAGGTAGGACGCAATATTCACCGGTTTGCCGTTGACCGTGATGGCCTTGTGCGAAACGAGCTGACGGGCTTCGGCGCGAGTCGAACCAAAACCCATCCGGTACACAACGTTGTCCAGCCTTGTCTCCAGTAGCCCGAGCAGATTGGCGCCAGTGTTGCCACGGCGACGGTCGGCCTCTTCGAAATAACGGCGGAACTGCTTCTCGAGCACGCCGTACATTCGCTTGACCTTCTGCTTCTCACGCAACTGCAGACCGAAGTCCGACGTTCGCTGCCCCGAGGTACGGCCGTGCTGGCCGGGCTTCGAATCGAACTTGGCCTTGTCCTGAATCGAGCGCCTGGCGCTCTTTAAAAACAGATCGGTGCCTTCGCGGCGGGAAAGTTTGGCCTTGGGGCCGAGGTAGCGTGCCACTTGATCTTCCTTCGTGTCATCTGCCGCAGTTTTCTGCGGGAGCCAAAGGCGGCGTGCCGTTGGCGGTGGGCTTGTTACTAAAAAAGTGGCTGCCGCCGGCATGGCCGGCGACGAACCGGAAGCCGGACGCAATGCGCTCCGGCAACCTTCAAATCCGACGGCGTTTCTGCGGCCTGCAGCCGTTGTGAGGCACCGGCGTTACATCGGCAATCGAATTGATCCGAATTCCCAGCGCTCCGAGCGCACGGACCGACGACTCACGCCCCGGACCGGGACCCTTGATTTCGACATCCAGATTCTTGATGCCCTGCTCGACCGCCGCGCGACCGGCGACTTCCGATGCGACCTGAGCGGCGAAAGGCGTCGACTTGCGCGACCCTTTGAAGCCTTGACCACCCGACGACGCCCAGGACAGCGCGTTACCTTGCCGATCCGTGATGGTGATGATGGTGTTGTTGAAGGACGCGTGCACGTGCGCGATCCCATCGGCGACGTTCTTGCGGACCTTCTTGCGAACGCGTTGCGCTGCAGTATTTGTCGGAGCTTTTGCCATAGGTAGTCGATTCCTTATTTCTTCAAGGCTTGAGCGGCTTTGCGCGGGCCTTTTCGGGTACGCGCGTTGGTGCGTGTCCGCTGGCCACGCATCGGCAGGCCGCGCCGGTGGCGGAACCCGCGATAGCAACCGATGTCCATCAGGCGTTTGATGTTCATCGTCGTTTCACGCCGAAGATCACCTTCGATTGTGAACTTGGCGATTTCATCGCGAATCTTCTCGAGATCACCGTCGTTCAAATCCTTGACCTTCTTCGCATAGGCGATACCGGTCGCGTCGCAAATTTTGCGCGCGCGCGTACGGCCAATGCCGAAGATCGCTGTCAAGCCGATTTCCGCATGCTGATGCGGTGGAATATTGATGCCTGCGATACGTGCCATATTTGTTCTCTCTCTTCCGTACGCGACTTAGCCCTGGCGCTGTTTGTGGCGTGGATCAATGCAAATCACGCGAACCACGCCTTTACGGCGAATGACCTTGCAATTACGGCAAATGGTTTTGACTGAAGCCGAAACTCTCATGAAACTTTCCCCGATACGACGAATGCGGAAACTTCCGCGACCTGCAGACTCAATCGTGCAATCATTATCAAGATGTCTTGAAATTAGCCTTCTTGAGCAGCGACTCATATTGCTGCGACATCATGTAGTTTTGAACTTGCGCCATGAAATCCATCGTGACGACAACGATAATCAACAACGACGTTCCACCAAAATAAAAGGGAACGTTGTATTTAAGAATTAGAAACTCAGGAAGCAGGCAAACAAAAGTGATGTATATCGCACCGGCCAGCGTCAGACGAACCAGAATCTTGTCGATGTACCGGGCTGTTTGATCGCCCGGACGGATACCCGGAATGAACGCGCCACTCTTCTTCAGGTTGTCTGCCGTTTCACGACTGTTGAAAACGAGCGCTGTGTAGAAAAAACAGAAGAAGATGATCGCCGTTGCGTAAAGTAGAACGTAGATAGGCTGCCCCGGCGTCAGTGCGCCAGCGATGTCCTTCAAGAACCTCGCCACAGTTCCATTGCCGGTGCTGAACCAATTCACAGCTGTTGCTGGCAGCAAAATGATGGAAGATGCGAAAATCGGCGGAATAACTCCCGCCATATTCAATTTAAGCGGCAAGTGTGACGACTGGCCGCCGTAGACTTTGTTCCCGACCTGACGTCGCGCGTAATTCACCAGAATTTTCCGCTGCCCGCGCTCGACGAACACGACAAAGTACGTCACCAGCGCAACAATTGCCACAATCAGCATCGCCACGATCGGATGCATTGCGCCCGTATTAACCAGAGAGAACAATCCCGCCAGGGCACCCGGTAGGCCGGACGCGATTCCAGCGAAAATAATGATCGAAATGCCATTGCCCAAGCCACGCTCGGTGATTTGTTCGCCAAGCCACATCAGAAAAATCGAGCCGGCGGTCAGGCTGACCATCGCGGTGATCCTGAATCCGAAACCAGGGCTGATGACCAGGCCGGCTTGAGATTCGAGCGCCACGGCAATGCTGAAGGACTGGAAAAGTGCGAGCCCGAGCGTTCCGTAGCGGGTATATTGGGTGATTTTCCGCCTTCCCGACTCGCCTTCCTTTTTCAATTGCTCGAAGGTCGGAAGCACATAGGTCATCAACTGCATGATGATCGAGGCAGAAATGTAGGGCATGATGCCGAGCGCAAATACCGTAAAGCGCGACAAGGCACCACCTGAAAACATATTGAAAAGATTCAATATGCCGCCCTGCTGCTGCCCGAACAATTTTGCCAATTGATCAGGGTTGATTCCCGGCACCGGAATGTGCGCACCGACGCGGTAAACCACAAGCGCCAGCAACAAAAAGACGAGCCTGCGCCTCAGGTCGCCGAACTTGCCTGTCTTTGCGAGAGTGGTGGAATTGGTTGCCACAATCGATGTTCCGTCAGTTCCCGTGAATCACTTCAGCCAATGCTGCCGCCCGCAGCCTCGATGGCTGCTTTTGCACCTGCGGTTGCGGCGATGCCCTTGAGCTCAACCGCCTTCGTCAATTCGCCCGATTTGATGACCTTGACGACTTTCGCCAGTTGGCTGACCAAACCAGCCTGCTTGAGGGCCAGCAAGTCGACCTCGGCCAAACCGAGCGCATCGAGTGCACCCAGGCTAACCTCGGCGTTGCGCTTCACGTGTCGTGACTTGAAGCCGCGCTTCGGCAGACGACGCTGCATTGGCATCTGACCGCCTTCGAAGCCGACCTTGTGGTAACCACCGGCGCGCGACTTCTGCCCTTTGTGACCTCGGCCCGCTGTCTTACCGAGCCCCGAGCCGATTCCTCGACCGACACGTCGCTTCGCATGCTTCGCTCCAGCCGCCGGTTTGATGCTATTGAGTTCCATATTTGCTAATCCGTTGACATGCGCTTGGTTGAACCTGTTTCGGAAAGAGATTCCAGTCAGACGATCTTTACCAGATAGCTGATCTTGTTGATCATTCCGCGCACGGCAGGCGTGTCTTCCAGTTCGGAAACCGAGTTCAGTTTGCGCAGGCCTAGCCCGCGCACCGTGGCGCGGTGAGAAACCTTTGTACCGATCGGACTCTTGACCAAACGAACCTTGAGTGTTGAGGGCGACGTCATCCAACTGCTCCTTCGATTCAGGCGAAGATTTCTTCGACGGTCAATCCACGCTTCGCGGCAATTTCTGACGCAGTGGTTGATTTTTTCAACCCGTCAAGGGTGGCGCGAACCATGTTGTAAGGATTGGAGGAACCGTGGCTCTTCGCCACCACATCGGTGATTCCGACTACTTCGAACACCGCGCGCATCGGGCCGCCTGCAATGATGCCGGTGCCCTTCGGCGCGGGAATCATCACAACCGAGGCAGCTCCGTGATGCCCCATCACGCGATGATGCAGCGTGCCGTTCTTGATCGACACCTTGGCCAGATTACGACGCGCTTCGTCCATCGCCTTTTGCACGGCCGAAGGAACTTCTTTCGACTTGCCCTTGCCCATGCCGATTCGACCGTCGCCGTCACCGACGACAGTCAACGCCGCAAAACCGAGAATCCGACCACCTTTGACGACTTTGGTCACCCGGTTAATCGCAATCATCTTTTCGCGCAAACCGTCTTCGGGACCTTCGTTTTGCGTTCTTGCCTGAATTCGTGCCATATCTGTTCCTGATTCGGGGAGCGCAGCTTAAAACTGCAAACCGGCTTCGCGCGCCGCGTCAGCCAGCGCCTTGACGCGGCCATGGTAGGCATAGCCTGAACGGTCGAAAGCAACCTTGTCGATGCCGGCGGCTTTGGCCTTCTGCGCAATGCGCTTTCCAATCGTTTCGGCGGCACTGACATTCGCGCCTTTTCCAATAGCACCCAGAGCGCCACGCACCTCAGCTTCCGCGGTCGAAGCCGTCGCAATCACCTTGGCACCGTCGCCTGAGATGACGCTCGCGTAAATATGCGAATTGGTGCGGTTGACCGTCAACCGCGCGACGCCTTTGGTTGCGATGCGAATTCGCGTCTGGCGTGAACGACGAAGTCGTTGCTGCTTTTTGCTCAACATTTTCGCGGCCCTACTTCTTCTTGGTTTCTTTGATGACGATCTTTTCGTCCGAGTACCGGATTCCCTTGCCCTTGTAGGGCTCAGGAGGACGAATCGCCCTGATTTCAGCAGCCACCTGACCGACCCTTTGCCGATCGGCGCCTTTGATCACCACCTCTGTCGGCGTCGGTGTCGCCACCGTAATGCCCTGGGGCATTGCCTTATTGACAGGATGCGAATAGCCGACAGAAAGGTTGAGCTTGTCGCCCTGGGCTTGAGCGCGAAAGCCGACACCCACCAGATTGAGCTTTTTTTCGAAGCCCTTGGTCACGCCGACGACCATGTTGTCGACCAGTTGGCGCACCGTGCCGCTCATGGCATTGGCCTCGCGAGACGCATCAGCCGGCTCGAACGCGATCCGGCCATCCTTGAAGACGACATTGACCAGCGCATGCCGCGCGAGGAAGAGGCTACCGCCCGTTCCCTTGACATTAATCTGGTCTTCCTTGATCGATACATCCACACCTTCGGGGACGACGACCGGCATTTTTCCGACGCGGGACATTTCAGTTGCTCCTGGATATGCGACTCAAGCCACGAAGCACAGCACTTCGCCACCGACGCCGGTCGCTCGCGCCTTGCGATCGGTCATGACGCCTTTGGGCGTTGTCACGATCGCCACGCCGAGCCCGTTCTGGACTTGGGGAATTGCGGCGCTGCCCTTGTAGATGCGAAGCCCCGGCCGGCTCACGCGCTCGATACGCTCGATCACCGGACGGCCCGCGTAATACTTCAACTCGATTTCGAGTTCGGATTTTCCGGCATCGGTCTTGACCTGAAACCCATCGATATAACCCTCGTCCTTCAGGACTTGGGCAATTGCGACCTTCACTTTGGAGGAAGGCACCGATACCGTGGGTTTGGCCACCATCTGGGCATTGCGGATACGCGTCAGCAAATCGGCAATGGGATCACTCATGCTCATGTTGTTCTCTCCTCGCCGAGTTACCAGCTGGCCTTGATGACGCCTGGAATGTCGCCGGCGAATGCCAACTCGCGGATCTTTGCCCGGCCAAGGCCGAACTGCCTGAACGTGCCACGAGGGCGACCGGTGATCTCACAGCGATTGCGCAACCGCGTCGGATTCGCATTGCGCGGAATCTGCTGCAGGCCGAGTCGCGCGGCCGCGCGCTCTTCGTCGCTGCGTTTGGCGTCATCTGCAATCATCTTCAGTTCAGAATGCTTGCCGGCGTACTTGGCGACCAGTTTTTCACGCTTGAGTTCGCGCTGGATCAAAGATGCTTTTGCCACGAAGTGTCCTTAATTCTTGAACGGAAACCGAAAGCCCGCGAGCAGCGCTTTGGCTTCTTCGTCGGTTTTTGCCGTGGTCGTGATGCTGATGTTCAAACCGCGCACCGCGTCGACTTTGTCGTATTCGATTTCGGGGAAAATAATCTGTTCCTTGACCCCGATGTTGTAATTGCCGCGGCCATCGAACGCTCGACCCGAAATGCCCCGAAAGTCGCGAACTCGCGGCAGTGCCACGGTCACGAAACGATCGAGGAACTCGTACATGCGGGTGCCGCGCAATGTCACCATGCAACCAATCGCCTGGTTCTCGCGAATCTTGAATCCCGCGATGGCTTTCTTGGATTTCGTGACAACCGGCTTCTGGCCGGCGATCTTTGTGAGGTCAGCCACCGCGTTGTCCATGACCTTCTTGTCGGCGACCGCCTCGCTGACACCCATGTTGAGGGTGATCTTGGTCAGGCGAGGCACCTGCATCGGCGATTTGTAGCCGAACTTTTCAGTCAGCTGGGGCGCCACTTTTTCGCGATAGTGTTGTTGGAGTCGAGCCATGAATAAGCCTCAAGCCGTCTTGATTTCGTCGCCACTGGACCGGAATACGCGCGAGCGTTTGCCGTCCGTCACCTTGATGCCAACGCGATCGGCTTTGCCGGTCGCCGCATTGAAGATCGCCACGTTGGATTGATGAATCGGCATCGTCTTTTCGATGATTCCGCCGGTCTCGCCCTTCATGGGGTTCGGCTTGGCGTGCTTCTTGACGATATTGACGCCCTCCACGATCAGGTGAGAGTCATCCTTGCGCAACGCCACCGTGCCGCGCTTGCCTTTGTCGCGTCCGGCCAGAACGATGACCTGGTCGCCTTTGCGAATCTTGTTCATTTAAGTACGGTCCCTGTCAGAGAACTTCGGGCGCCAGCGAGACGATCTTCATGAACTTCTCGGTGCGCAACTCGCGCGTGACCGGCCCGAAAATGCGCGTGCCGATAGGCTCGAGCTTGGCGTTGAGCAAAACCGCCGCATTGCCGTCGAACTTGATCAGCGAACCATCGGTGCGACGAATGCCTTTCGCGGTGCGAACCACGACGGCGCTGTAAATTTCGCCTTTTTTGACCCGGCCCCGTGGCGCGGCCTCTTTGATGCTGACCTTGATCACGTCGCCGACGCTGGCGTAGCGCCGTTTGGACCCGCCGAGCACTTTGATGCACAAAACGGATTTCGCGCCTGTGTTGTCGGCCACATCTAGCCGGGATTCAGTCTGGATCATTGTTCGTAGTTCCCAACTTATACCGATTGGCGCGTCGGGTCGCAGCACAAGGCTCCAACTCGAATCCGAAAACCGCTCGGTCAGTCTTGGGCCCGTCAGTCGAGAACCGATCAGCTCGGCGCACGCCTTGGGCGGATTAATCACCTGATTCCGCCGTTTCCGGCGAAGCCCGCGATTATGGCACGAAATTACACGGCCGACAATGAGGGGGCCAGCGACGACGCAAGGATGCCTCTACAAAACCGCAGCGAGCGCTGCGCGGAAGCGATGATTTGCGACAATTCGGTGCACCAAACTCCCCCGGCCGCTTTGGTGGCAGCACCCCCACCCGCGCAACGTTGCACAAGGTTGATCGATGAGCACGCACGTGATGTCTTCTCCAGCGCCTGATTCGCCAGTGATCGCTTTCATCGGTGGGGGCAACATGGCGAGCGCCATCCTCGGCGGATTGCGAGAGCGCGGCGTGGCAGCAACCGCTTTCGAGGTGGTCGAGCCCGACGAAACCGCCCGCCGGAGTTTGTCGCAGAAATTCGGCTTGTCGCCGCAATCCGCGCCCGGCCCGGTGCTCGCGCGTTGCGCGCTGGTCGTCTGGGCTGTCAAGCCGCAGATGTTTGCCGAAGCCGCCGGCGCCGCTGCGCCTTTCGTTCGAAACGCACTGCAATTGAGTGTCGCGGCCGGCATTCCATCGGCCAGCATCGCGAGCTGGCTCGGCAACCAGCGAATTGTTCGCGCGATGCCCAATACGCCGGCGCTGATCGGACGGGGCATGACCGGCCTTTACGCCCGCGCCGAAGCAGCCGCGCCGCAGGATCGGGCGCTCGTCGAACAGGTGCTGGCGCCGACCGGAGAGTTGCTGTGGGTCGACGAAGAACCGTTGCTCGACACTGTCACGGCGCTTTCGGGCTCGGGTCCGGCCTATGTCTACTATTTCATCGAGGCCATGACGAAGGCGGGGATCGATCTGGGCCTTTCCCCGGAGCAAGCGCATCGACTCGCCGTCGGCACCTTTAGCGGCGCCTCCGAGCTGGCATGCCGATCGGACGAACAGCCCGCCACGTTGCGCGCGCGGGTTTCGTCAAAAGGCGGCACGACGCACGCCGCCATCACCGCGCTCGACGAAGCCGGCGTACAAGGCCACATCGAAGCGGCTGTTCGCGCCGCGCATCGCCGCGCGGGGGAGCTGGCGCGCGAGTTCGGAAAGATCTGAATCGCATTGGCTTCCAGGGCCTTTTTTCAAGGCCAGGCCAGCCCGAGCGCAATCCCGGCAAACAGCGTGAAGCCGAGCCAGTGATTGACTCGGAAGGCCTTGAAGCAACCCTCGCGGGAGCGGTCGCGGATCAGCCGCCAATGCCAGAAGACCTGAATCAAAGCCGCGATAGTTGCTATTATAATAATAGCTGTTTGCGCATACACAGCGCCAGCTGAAGCCCAAATAGATACATAAACCAGATAGCCGACCAAAACCGCCGCCACGTCGAATCGGCCGAAGGTGATGGCCGAGGTTTTCATCCCCAGCTTCAGGTCGTCGTCGCGGTCGACCATCGCATATTCGGTGTCGTAGGCAATCACCCAGGCCAGGTTGCCAGCCAGCAGCGCCCACCCGAGCGGCGTCACGCGCGCGAGCCATTCTCCCGCCGCAACCTCGGGCCCGGCGGCAGCGCAAAAAGCCATCGGAATGCCGAGCGAAAATGCCACGCCGAGCACCGCTTGCGGCACCGAAACGAAGCGTTTGGCAAAGGGGTAGGCAACCGTCACGCCCAGCCCAACGAAGGCCCAGACGATCACCGCCGCGTTGGTCGTGAGCGCAAGACCGAACGCAGCCAGCGCCAGCACCGCGCCGAGCGCCAGCGCCTCACGGGTGGAAATCGCGCCGCTAGTGACCGGCCGGGCTGCTGTGCGCTTCACGTGTCGGTCGAAGTCACGGTCGGCGACATCGTTGACGCAGCAACCGGCACTGCGCATCAGAATTGTGCCGAAAACGAACACCGCGAGGAGGTGCCAGCCCGGCCAGCCACCCGCCGCCAGCCACAGCGCTCCTAGGGTCGGCCACAGCAGCAGCAACCAGCCGGCAGGCCGGTTCCAGCGAATCAAGTCGAGGTAGAGCCCAAGCCGGCTGCGTTCAGGCACTGTCGGACCCTGGCGCCCTCACTCTTCTAAAAGCGACCGCAGCATCCAAGCCGTCTGGTCGTGCACCGTGCAACGCGCGGTCAGCATGTCGGCGGTCGGATCGTCACCCGCCTGTTCGGCCACCGGAATGAACTCGCGCGCAATGCGCGAGACGGTTTCGTGCCCCTTGACCAGAATGCGCACCATTTCCATCGCTTTGGGCGGCTCCTGCGGCACATCGGGCACGGTTGCGATTTTGCTGAACTCGGCGTAGGAGCCCGGCGCATAGTGGCCCAGCGCGCGGATGCGCTCGGCCAGCACGTCGGTCGAATTCCAGAGCTCGGTGTATTGCTGCATGAACATCGCATGCAGCGAATTGAAATGCGGCCCGGTCACATTCCAGTGGAAATTGTGGGTTGTGAGGTACAGCGTGTAGGTGTCCGCCAGCACCCGCGACAGGCCTTCGGATATGGCCGCGCGGTCCTGCCGGTCGATGCCGATGTTGATGATCGGCGCGTCGCGGCTGCCCGATTCGAGCGCCACTGTTTCACCGCCCTTGCGCGGCACCTCCGACGAGCGGGCCTTCTTGGACGATGACTTGCCTGGGTTCTTTGCCATTTCCGGATTCCTTTGATGAAGCGGTCGATTCGGGCTGATTCGGCCTGATTCAGGCCGATGGCGGAACTGTCGAAGCCCGGTCCGCGCGCAGGCGATAACGTCACTCTATCGCACCGACAACGGCGACAACGGCCGCCAGTACGGGTTCAGGACAAGCGCCTGACACCCGGCAACTCACAAGCATAAACAGCATTGCGCAGCGCCGCGATCGCCTCGTAGCGGGTAAAGCTGCGGCGCCAGGCCAGCACCACGCGGCGCATCGGCGGCTCCTTGCCCTTGCCGTCTTCCACCGGCAGATAGCGAAGCATCGGCGCGGGCGCATCGGCGCCGTTTTTTCTGGCTAGCGCCATCGCGTCGGCCGGCACCGACAGCCGCGGCACCAGCGTCACCCCCATGCCCGAAGCCACCATGTGCTTGATGGTTTCGAGCGAAGAGCCTTCGAAGCTTTTGCGGATGCCTTCGGCATGGCTCGAAAACCGCGCGAACTCGGGACACACCTCGAGCACATGGTCGCGAAAGCAGTGCCCTGTGCCCAGAAGCAGCATGGTTTCGCTGCGCAATTGCTCGGACGTGATCGACTTGCCTTGCGCGAGCGGATGGTGCGGTGGCAACGCTGCGACGAACGGTTCGTCGTACAGCGGCGCGATCGCCAGGCCCGTATCCGGAAACGGCTCGGCCATGATCGCGCAGTCGATTTCGCCCGCACGCAGCATTTCGAGCAGCCGCGAGGTGAAGTTTTCCTGCAGCACCAGCGGCATCTGAGGCGTACGCGCGATGGTCTGGCGCACCAGGTCGGGCAGCAGGTAGGGGCCGATGGTGTAGATCACGCCCAGATTCAATGGCCCGGCCAGAGGATCCTGCCCTTGTCTCGCAATTTCCTTGATGCGCGCCGCCTGGTCGAGCACGGTCTGCGCTTGCGCGACCACTTGTTCGCCCAGCGGCGTCACCGTCACTTCGGTCGCGCTGCGTTCGAACAGCTTCAGCTCGAGTTCTTCCTCGAGCTTTTTGATCGACACCGACAAGGTTGGTTGCGACACGAAGCAGGCCTCGGCGGCCCTGCCGAAATGGCGCTCGCGCGCCACGGCGACGATGTACTTGAGTTCGGTCAGAGTCATCGAGCGTCGCCGAAGGGCCAGACGGCGTCTGCGGTCACGTCTCGTCGTCCAGATTCTGCTGGACGTCTTCGAGCGTGATCGATCGCGCGCCTTCGCTCTTGCAAAAGACCGGGAACCGATTCCGGGTGCGCGCGGGTTCGCTTGAAGATGAAAGCCCTTCCCGCGCCACTTCAAAAATGGCGCGGCCCAAGTTGATTTCGAAGCTCACTGCCGATTGGTGCGCAGCGCCTGGTAGAGCGGAAAGGGGATCGAGCGTCGTTGGCATGATCGCATCGTAGCGCCGTCACAGCGATCGAACAGCGATCGAACGCGAGGGCTCAGGCCCGCAGATAGGACGCCTTGCCGCCGAGCCAGCGCTCGATGTGGCTCTCGGCGAGTTCGGGGTGTGCGTCGAGCATCTGCGGTGCAAGCGCACGCGCCCACGCGAGCAGGCGCGCGTCGGTCGTCAGATCGGCGAAGCGCAACAACGGCGCGCCCGACTGACGCGCGCCGAGGAATTCACCCGGCCCGCGGATGTCGAGGTCGCGCCGCGCAATCTCGAAGCCGTCGCCGGTTTCGACCATCGCCTTCAGGCGCGCGCGCGCCGCCTCGCCGACCCGCCCCGAATCGCCGGCCGCGTAGAGCAGCACGCAGGCCGACGCCGCCGCGCCGCGTCCCACCCGGCCGCGCAACTGATGCAGTTGTGAAAGGCCGAAGCGCTCTGCATGCTCGATCACCATCAACGAAGCGTTCGGCACGTCGACGCCTACCTCGATCACCGTGGTGCTGACCAGCACCTGAAGCGCGTTGCCGGTGAATTCGGCCATCACGGCCTGCTTTTCGGCGGCGGGCATGCGCGAGTGCAGAAGGCCCACGCGCACGGTCGGGCCGAGCGCCGCTGCCAGCTCGTCCCGCGTTTCGGTCGCGTTGCGCAGATCGACCGCTTCGCTTTCTTCGATGAGCGGACAGACCCAATACACCTGACGGCCTTCGCCGAGCTGCGCCTGAATGCGTGCCACGACTTCATCGCGCCGATGCTCGGCCACCAGCTTGGTGACGATCGGGGTGCGACCCGGCGGCAGCTCGTCGAGCGTGGACACATCGAGGTCGGCGTAGTAACTCATCGCGAGGGTGCGCGGAATGGGCGTGGCGCTCATCATCAGAAGATGCGGCTCGGTATCGGAGACTTCGGCGGGCTTGTCGCCTGCGCGCGACGCCGCGGCTTTGCCCCGCAAGGCCAGCCTCTGCGCGACGCCGAAGCGATGTTGCTCGTCGACAATCGCGAGCGCCAGATTTCGAAAGCGTTGCTTCTCCGCGATCACGGCATGCGTGCCGACCACCAGCGCCGCTTGGCCGCTTTCGACCAACGCACTCATCCGGTCGCGCTCCTTCTTTTTCTGGCTGCCGGTCAGCCACGCCACGCGCAGGCCGCGCTCGGCGAGCAGCGGATCGAGCCATGCGACCAGCTTGCCGAAATGTTGTGCGGCGAGGATTTCTGTCGGTGCCATCAGCGCGCATTGATAGCCTGCGTCGATGCAACGCGCCGCTGCCAACGCCGCGACCACGGTCTTGCCCGATCCGACGTCGCCTTGCAGGAGCCGGTGCATCGGCGCTTCACGCGCCAGATCCGAGACGATTTCGGCCACGACGCGCTGCTGTGCGTTGGTCAGCGCGAACGGCAGCAACGCGGCGAGGCGTGCCGCGAGCGATTTGGCCGCCGCGCCCGTCGAACGCAAAACCGGCGCGCGCTGCGCGGCCCGGCTGCGCCGCGCCGTCAACTGCGAGAGCTGCTGCGCCAGCAACTCTTCGGCCTTGAGCCGCTGCCAGGCCGGATGACTGCGATCCTCGAGCGCCGCGAGCGCTACGTCAGGTTCGGGATAGTGCAAAAATGATAGCGCCTTGCGCACGTCCCATAAGGGCTCAGGCCACATTTCGTCAGGAATCGTCTCGTCGAGTGCCGCGCGCGCCAAGCCAGCCCGCACCTCGCGCCTGAGCACCGGCTGAGGCAATCCCGCGATGGTCGAATACACCGGCGTCAGCGCTTCGGGCAATGCGGTACCGGCGGCCTTGACGACCGGGTGCAGCATCGTCCGGCCAATAAAACCACCGCGAACTTCGCCGCGCACCCGCACGCGCTGGCCGACGGCCAGCTGCTTCTGCTGCGAGGGATAGAAGTTGAAAAACCGCAACTGGCAGCGATCGCTATCGTCGTCGAGCATCACGATCAACTGGCGCCGTGGTCGATACACCACCTCGCACTCGGTGACCATGCCTTCGAACTGCACCAGGTCGCCATCACGCGTGTCGGCGAGCCGCACGATCCGGGTTTCGTCTTCGTAACGCAGCGGCAGGTAGAGCGCGAAGTCGATGTCGCGGACCAGGCCGAGCTTGCGCAGCGCGCGTTGCGTCGGACTCAGGCCCTGGCCCGGTGGCGCGGGCGCTGCTGGCACCGCGGGCGCCGAGCTCGATGCTGTGGCCGAGCCAGCAGGCGCCGGTGTCTTCGGGATTGCAGTAGCGGTGTCGGAACGAAGCGCGCGCGGCATGGAACAATTCTGCCCTTCGGTCTCTTTCCAATTGCTCGACCGGCTGCGAATGCCCGCCCACCGCCTCTCCGACTTCGATTTCGACCTGCCACCCGAGCTGATCGCGCAGCATCCGGCATCCGAGCGCAGTGCCTCGCGCCTGCTCGACGGCCGCGCCGACCGGCTGGTCGACCGTCCCATCGATCGATGCTTTCGCGATTTGCCCGCGCTGCTGCGGGACGGCGATTTGCTCGTGTTCAACGATACGAAAGTGGTGAAGGCGCGACTCTTCGGCGAAAAACCGAGCGGCGGCCAACTCGAACTGCTGGTCGAGCGCGTGCTCGAGAGCGCCGAAGTCGTGGCCCACATGAAAGTCAGCAAAAAGCCGCCGGTCGGCACTGTGCTGCGGATGACCGGCCCGGTGGCCGCGCCGAATCAGGGTTTCCGCGCCACCCTGCTCGGCCGCTGGCCCGATGCCGACGGTCCGCTGTTTCGCTTCGCGTTCGAAAGCGAGGCCGGCGAAGATCCCTACGCGCTGATGGCGCGCTGCGGCCATGTGCCGCTGCCTCCTTACATCGCGCACGCCGATTCGCCGGAAGATGAAGCGCGCTACCAAACCGTGTTCGCGCGTGTTCCGGGCGCGGTGGCGGCGCCGACCGCGGCGCTGCATTTCGATGCGCCATTGCTCGACGCGCTCGAAGCGCGTGGCGTGCAGCGCGCCAATGTCACCCTGCATGTGGGCGCTGGCACGTTCCAGCCAGTCAAGACCGAGAACATCGCCGAACATCGGATGCACGCCGAACGCTATGCGGTGCCCCAAGCGACGCAGCGCGCCATCGCCGAATGCCACGCCCGGCGTGGGCGCATCGTCGCGGTCGGTACGACGACGGTTCGCACCCTCGAATCGTGGGCCGTGACCGGCGAGGCCGAGGGCGACACCCGCATCTTCATCACGCCGGGCTTCGAATTCCGGCATGTCGACCTGCTCCTGACCAACTTTCACCTGCCTAAAAGCACGTTGATGATGCTGGTCAGTGCCTTTTCGGGCCACGCGCGGGTGATGGCGCTGTACGCGCATGCGATCCGCGAGCGCTATCGGTTTTTCAGCTATGGCGATGCGATGCTGCTCGCGCGCACGCCGCGATCCACGCCTTGACTTCCACCTCGAACCCGCCATGAACGCCTCTCGCACGTCTCGCTGTCTGCCAGCCCTTCTGCTGGGCACGCTGCTGCTCCCTTTTGCTTCCTGCGCGCGCGGCTACACGCCGCAGGGCCGCTGCGGCGACTATGCGCGGCTCGATATCGCGAGCCCTGCCGGCACCTGCGTTGCGCTCGTGGCCGACGAGGCGCAAGGCCTGCGCGCGCCGCGCCGGGTGCTCGAAGTGGCGCCAGGGCGTTTCTGGATCGTCGACATGGGATCGTGGGAGCCGCGCCAGGGCAAGCTGCTCGAAATGACGTTGCCGACCGAGGGGCCTGCGCCGCGCCGGGCGCATCTGACCGTGCTCGCCGACACGCTCGACCGCCCCTTGGGCCTCGCGATCGGGCCCGATGGCAAGGCCTATGTCGGCGAAGCCGGCAGCATCTGGCGCACGTCTGTTCCGGCCGCAGGCGCGCCGCTGCAGCGCGAAGCGGTGATCGACGGCTTGCCCGCAGACGGCCGGCACCCGGTCAAGGAATTCGCCTTCGCGCCTTTAGACCGCGCGACTTCGAAGGTCAGCCTGTATATCAACGTCGGCTCCGATTCCGACGCCTGCCGCGGCGATGGCGGGCACTATCCGCTGCCTTGCCCCGACCGCACCGGCGACAAGCCGCGCGCCGCAGTCTACGAAGCCGTGCTGGCCGGCCCCGGCCTTGCTCTGCAGAGCTTCAAGCCCTTCGCGACCGGCCTGCGCAATTCGCTGGCATTGACGGTGCTCGCGGACGGTCCGGCCGCGGGCACCGTGCTCCAAGGCGAAAACTCGATCGACTACGACGACGCCAACCAGCCGCCCGAAGAATTGAATCGGCTCGAATCCGGTCGCGACTACGGCTGGCCTTATTGCGTCGCCGACCGGCAGGTGGCACATCACTACGAAAAGCGCGTCGATTGCAAGAAGACCGAGGCACCGCTGATGCGCTGGCCCGCGCATACCGCGCCGCTGCAGATGGGGGTCGGCCCCGCGGGCAGCCGCTTCGCGAGCCAGTTGCTGGTCGCCTGGCACGGCCCGCAACCCTCGGGCCATCGGGTGGTCGGCTTCAAGCTCGACGACAAGGGGCTGCCGGCCGGCAAGCCGATCGACTGGCTGTCGGGCTGGGATGCCAAACCGGGCATTCGGCCGATGGGCCGGCCGACCGGCTTCACGGTCGACCTCGCGGGCCGGCTGCTGGTGGTCGAGGATTTCAACCGGACGGTGTTGATGCTGTTGCCCGAAACGTCCACAGCAACGCCAGCGGATCGACGCTCTTCTCGTTGAACGGTAGAATGATCGATATGGATGCTGACACTGTCACTGTCTCGTCGAAGTATCAGGTGGTCATTCCACAGGCGCTGCGCGAAAGAATGAACATTCGACCCGGCAACAAGATGTTCATGATGGAAATCAATGGCCAGTTGAGATTGCTGCCGGTCTTGCCGGCGGATGCCTACCGCGGAATTGCGAAGGGCTTGAGCAACACCGACATCGAGGACGATCCGGAGCGCTTTTGATGGCTACCTCCAGGAAGAGTGCCGACGCGGCTCCGCTGGTGCTGGATTCTTCCTGTTGGCTCGAATTTCTCACCGACACCGGCCGCGCCGACCATTTCGCGCCGGTGCTGCGAACGCCAGAGCGGCTGGTCGTGCCGATCATTACGATTTACGAGGTTCACAAAAAGCTCGCCCGGGAGTTGGGGCAGGAGGTGGCAGCCTGGGCGGTGGCGATGATGCGTCGCAGCGAACTGGCCGAGATCGATCTCGCCCTGTGCCTGGCTGCATCGCTCAACGGCCTTCCTCTCGCCGATAGCCTGATCTACGCCACTGCCCAGGCGCGCGGAGCGACGCTCTGGACGCAAGACGCGCATTTCGACGGACTCGCCGGCGTCAAGTACTTTCCCAAATCCTGATCGCCGGTTGACACTCGCCGCGCCGACTTTGTTCCGATGCTCGAATTTCAGCTGCTCGCCACCGACCCCGCCAGCCACGCCCGGCGCGGCACGCTCACGCTCAACCACGGCGCGGTGCAGACGCCGATCTTCATGCCTGTGGGCACCTACGGCACCGTCAAGGGCGTGCTGCCGCGCACGCTCGACGACATGGGCGCGCAGATCATCCTCGGCAACACCTTCCACCTCTGGATGCGGCCGGGGCTCGACGTGCTCGCCGCATTCAAGGGATTGCACGCTTTCGAGAATTGGCACAAGCCGATCCTCACCGACTCGGGCGGGTTTCAGGTCTGGTCGCTCGGTGCGATGCGAAAAATCGGCGAGGAAGGCGTGCATTTCGCATCGCCGGTCAACGGCGACAAGCTGTTTTTGACGCCCGAAGTCTCGATGCAGATTCAGACCGCTCTGAACAGCGACATCGCGATGCAGTTCGACGAATGCACGCCCTACGACACGGCAGGCCATGTCACGACCGAAGACGAAGCGCGAAGCTCGATGGAACTGAGCTTGCGCTGGGCCGCGCGCTGCAAATCCGAGTTTGCCCGGCTGGAAAATCCGAACGCGCTCTTCGGCATCGTGCAGGGCGGCATGTTCGAAAAGCTACGCGAAGAATCGCTCGATGCGCTGGTCAAGATGGACTTCCCCGGTTACGCGGTCGGCGGCGTCAGCGTCGGCGAGCCCAAGGAAGAAATGCTGCGGATCATGGCCCACACGCCGCATCGCCTTCCGCCGCACAAACCGCGCTATCTGATGGGCGTCGGCACGCCCGAAGATCTGGTCGAAGGCGTGGTGCAAGGTGTCGACATGTTCGATTGCGTGATGCCGACTCGCAACGCGCGCAACGGAACGTTGTTCACACGCTTCGGTGATTTGAAGATCCGCAACGCGCGGCACAAGAGCGATCCGCAGCCGATCGACCCAACATGCATCTGCCATGCCTGCGCGGGCACGGCGGGCACCTCATGGAACGACGGCGGCCGCGCCGGATTCAGTCGCGCCTACCTCCACCATCTCGAACGCTGCGGCGAGATGCTCGCGCCGATGCTGGCGTCGATCCACAACTTGCACTTCTACCTGAACCTGATGCGCGAAATGCGCAATGCACTCGACGGCGGATCCTTCGGCCAATTCCGGCAACGCTTCGCGGCTGACCGGGCGCGCGGCATTTGATCCGCGGCGAGCTACCGGCTTGACCGCTTACCGGCTGTCCCGCCTGGCCTGCGCCTGACGCACCTGAACTTTGGTGTGGCCGTCGATGCGCGTGTTCGCGCCGCGCGTTTTCACCGGGTTCTGGTGCTGCGCCTTGGGCACCATGTCGAGCGGCGCCGTGTTCTGCGGTGCATTGGCCGAGGCTGCGGGTGCGTGCGACGACGGTGCCTTGTCGGAACGCCCGCCGCCGGCGCCTGCATCCTGCCGCTTCGCCGCGAGCGCCTTTTTGACCGCAGCACGCACCGTCGTCGGCTGACCGGCTTTTTTCGACGCGGGCGACTTGCGCGGCGCGGCCTTTTTGCCGGCGGTGACGGTTTTGGACTTGTCCGCCTTGCCCACCTTGTCGGCCTTCGCATCCTGCGCCGCCAGCGCATCGCCGCGGTCCTCGAAGCGCCCCAACACCTCCTCGAACACATCGGCCTTGCGTTGCGTGCGCTCGTTGGCATCGGCGCCCAAGCCGCGTTTTTGCGATGCGACGCTCTGGCGTTGGTACAGGTCGCGGTACTTTTCGCGCAGCTTGCGCGCGCGCCCGGCCTTGGCGCCGACCTGTTTGGCGCTGTATGCCTTGACGTTCTGGGCCCGGCTCTGGTCGAAGAGCTCGAGTTCGGCGGTGGTGAGCAGGCTTTTCACCTGGGTGATCGTGTAGGCCATCGAGCGTCTCCTTGTTGTTCGATCTTGTGCTGAAGGAAAAGCATCGAGGCTACGCGACCCTGCCCGCCTGCGCTGTCGGACAGCAGCCCCGCTCGCATCGATGTCGCATCGAGCGAAAAAAAGCCCGCCGGCATCTATGCCGGCGGGCTGATTCGAAAGCGCCGTGTTTCAGTCGCGCAACTCAGCGGGCACCTTGCCGCCGTTGGCCGCGAGCTTGGTCATGACCTGGCGATGCAGCCAGATGTTCATCTTGGCGCTGTCGCTGGTGTCGGCGCCGTAGCTCAGTTCCTGCGCGAGCTGTTTGCGCGAATCGAGGCTGGAGTCGAGGCCGAGCAGCTTCATCAAGTCGACGATCGATGTGCGCCAGTTGAGCTTGTCTGCTCCGGGCATCGAATCGAGCTGCTTCTCGACATCGACCACCTGCACGGCGGGCGGAGGTGCTGCTGCGGCTGGCGCTGCCGACGCAGTTGCAGCGCGCCCGGGGCGGCAGCGGGCGCCGCAGGTGCTGATGCGGGCGCGTCGGCCGCGTGGGCCGACGGAAAAATCTTGGACATGATGCTGCCGAAAATACTCATGAATGACTCCTTAAGTGAAGGAAAAAGAGGGACTGCACGCACTCGCAAAGTATTGCGAGTGAAGTGCAGCCCCTGGTTCTATCACGCGAATGTCACGACGCAGTTACGTGGCCGGCAAGGGCGGCATGGCGGCTGGAGCGATGGGCGTCAGCCGACGCTGCGGGCGCGCAGCGCCGGCTTCGTCCGCTGCACCGGCGCCAGCCGCGCTGCTGCCGCAGCCATGGCAAAAGCGTGCGAAGGTGCTTTTGCGGGTTTCGCACACGCGGCAGTGGTCGAAAAGGCCGATGCCGCAATGCGGACAGAAGTCGAGCGTCGGGCTTTTCAAATCGAGCTGGCGTTCGCATCCCGGGCAAACGCTCTTGCCGAGCCGCGCCAGCGCCACGTCGTAGCTCAATTCCTCGCGCCGCACCCGATCGGGCTGCGCTTCGGCCAGCTTCTGGCGCGCCAGATAGCGGTTGAGCGCGACGATCGCATAGCGCCCGATGAGCACCGTGACGATGATGCCGACCGCATAGCGCACATAGCCGCCGTAGCTCGGCAGATACGGCACCAGTTCGACGAAGAACGCGAACAGCGCGAAAAAGATAAAACCCCAGACGAACGGCCACCAGGTGCTTTTGCGCTTCCGCGCGAACAGCCAGCCGGCGATCACGAGCAACGGCAAGGTCAGCGCGAGCCGGTACAGAAACACCCGCAACTCGGCGCGCCGCTCTTCGGCGAAAAGCTTTTGCCGGGCGTCGATTTCGAGCACGCCGAGCGCGCGCCGGGCCTTGTCGTCGGCCTGCCGCGCATCGAGCGAAATCTGGCGCTGGGCTTCGACCTGACGCTGCGCGGTTTGCTCAGCGGCCTTCATGCCGTCGAGCGCCTTGGTCCGCGCGATCAGCTCGGGGTCTTGCTCGGGGCGCTGTGTGGCCTGGCGGGTTGCGATCCAGTTCGCGAAGGTTTCGCGCGCATTCGCATTCGCCTGGCTGGCGGCGCCGAGCTTGAGTTCGGCCTGATCGAGATCGCGATTGGCCTGGTCTTCGGCCGCGGCAGCGGCTTTTTGCGTCGCACGCAGGGGCGTCGCCGCACTCTGGTCGATGAAGTCGTCGATGGAGTGAACCCGCTCGACTTGCGGCAAATCGTCGACGATCGTGCCGCCGAGCCCGATCAGAAAGCTCGCGAACACCAGCGCGACGATCCACAGGCCGCGGCGGAACCATTTTTCGGACAGGCGCAGGGATTTGCTCATGGGGATTTCCTCGTTCTTTTTGCTATTTATTTCATAGCTGTTTGCGCACGTCCAGTATGCGTTTCAGCCACTTTTCTTATAAATCATTGGCAAGCTGCAGGGTCTGCGGCGCGGCGCCCAATTCGCTTCTGGCGAGCCATGCAAAAACCGAATCCACCGTCACCGTCTCGATCCGGTCCGAGAAACGCTTCTCGTTCGGATGGTCGTCGAACGCGATGTTCGCAGAACCCACGCGCCCGCCGAGCCGCTCGAATGGGCCCAGACGCAAGGTCGTCGGCGCGTAGCCGCGGAACTTGAGCCAGGCCTGGGCGCGTTCGCGATTGTCGATGCCGGGCTCGATCGCCGATGCGAGGGTCTCGATCGCCCACTGGTTGGACTGCTGGTACTTCTGGCCCCATGCATAGCTGACCACGCTATAGGGCGTGGTGTTCAGCCGCATGATCCGTTCGCGCGAGCCCAGCAATGCGAGCATTTGCGTCTGAACGGGTCCCGGTGGCACGACCCACGCGGTTTCGTAGCGCCAGGGTTGGTCGAGAAAAAATTCGCCGAGCCCCTGGCGCCAGATCGATGCGCTCGCAGTGGCGCACTGGTTCAACTTGTGGACCACGCGCCACGGCCCCTCGGGCGTTTTGTAGGCGAAGCCCAGGTGCGACCAGTGCAGCCCGTACTTCGACAAGTCCTGCCCCGCGCGCGCCAGCACCACGACCTGCGCACCGCTCGCATCGAGCGCCTGCGAGGTGCGCTCGGCGAGCGCCATGCCGCGCGTGATCGAAGCCGGCGTTTGAGCTTGTGCCTCGCAGGTCTGGCCGGCGTGGGCGGCGTTCGGGAACACGAAAATTCCGAGCAGCACGACCACGGCTGTCAAAGCGGCGATCCGTAACAGCGACTTGAGCAGCCGCTGCCAGATGATCGGGCGGTGTTCGGTACGCATGCGGGTTGTGCGCCAGGCAGGATTCGGATGCGGCGTCATCGATCAGCCCAGCCTTTCGTTGTGGAGCAGCGCGCGACCCAGTGCGTTAGGAACGAAGGCCAGCACTTCGCCGGCCGCCGACAGGATCACGCCGCTGCCGATCGCGCTCACCGTGACCGCCGTGCCCACCGTCAGCGACGCCTGGCCGCCCGCGCGGCCGACAAGGCGCACGCTGGCCTGGGCGCCGTCGGATGCGCGCTCGAGCAGCACCACGGTGCCGGTAGCCGACAACTCGACCGCCTTCACCGTCAACACCGCGCCGCCGACCGACAGCGCCGCTGGTAACGCGACCACCGCGCCCGCCGCGCTTCCCGCCACCGAGGCCGCGCCGACCACCGATGCGACCGGCAGCGCGGAGAGCTCGGCCGATGTTTGGCTTTGGGCATGAGAAATGCCCGTAGCACCCGTCCATAGTGCGCAGACAGCTATTAAAAAAGTAGCAATTGACTTGTTGGCGATCATGTGACGACTCCGGTTTGTTATTAGAAAAAGCGAGCAGGGCTTCAGGCCGCGGCGCGGGCTTGCGCGACATCGACCTCGTGCCGGTCGCGCAGTGTCTTGGCCAGGGTGAAGGCCGAACTCACGAGGAACAGCCAGCTCACGCCGAGGAAGGCCTTATAGGTATCGTCGATTTGCATCCGCAACAAACCCCAGGCGGTGAGCGCCATCGAAGCGAGAAAACCGCCCCACACGACCAGCTTCCAGAGCGGGGTGTCGGCGGAGCCGAGCCTTTTTCCGTTGGCAATGTCAGGCCGACTGCCTTCGTTGTCGCGCACGAACTTGGCGAGCACGAACACCGCCGACAGGCAGAACAGGTAGCCCATCACCATGAAGGCCCGGTCGAGCGCCGCGCCCGGCAGCCAGGCCAGCCCGGTCGCGCACAGAAACACCGCAATGCCGAACGAGAGCCAGACCTGGGTCGACCAGGCGCGGGTGTCGCGGCGCGGGATCGCGACTTCGGACGCATGGCCATGCGCGACCCGGGCGGCGCGGACCGACCGGGACGCGTCTTGCGCAGAGGTGTCGACCGTTTGCTGGCCGGCGTCCGCATGAAGGGCTGAGTGTGAAGAAGCTTGCATGAACTGCCTCGCGGCTTGGGTGTTGGAGCCCCGATAGTCGGCGCGGCTTCGCACGGCGTCCGCATCGGGATGCGGCAGTTCTGAAATCGGGCGCTGCGGGTATCTTTTGGCGATACCGGCCTCGATCGGCTCAACGCGATGTTCAGCGCGATTGCTACTTTTGACTGCGTTCGGCCTCGTGCCTTTCCGGGCGCGGAGCGCCGATCCGCGCCTCTTATCGCGGCTGGTCGCCGACGGCCATGGCGACGGCTGCGCGACCGCAGACATCGGCCGGCGACAGGTTGTCGACCGCCGACGCCCGTGCAACGCCGTTGCCAACGTCAACCCCTTCGCCGCGCAGCAAATCCTGCCGCGTGTAAGGCCGCGCAATACCCGCGAGCCGCACCGCGATCACCTCGAGCAACCCCTGGGTCGGCGCAGGATTACCCGGCGCCCTGATCGCGAGCGGCGTGGCCAGGCTCAAGGCAACCAGCGCCCAGCTGAGCCTCGGATGCGGCCGGCGATGCTGCGCTGCCAGAAAGCTCGCGCTCACCGCAACGCCGATCACGAAACCGCCGATCACTTCCGACACCGAATGCGCATACAGCGCGAGCCGCGAAACGCCGATCGCGCCCGCGAGCGCCCAGCCCAGCCACACCGCGACCACCCGCCAGCGATGCGGCGCGCGCGATGTCACCAACCACAATGCCACCGGCCAGATGCTTGCCGCGAGCGCCGTGTGCCCGCTGAAACCGGTGAAATTGAGCCGCACGCTGCCGATGCCCCAGCCGAGGAACGCGAGCTTCGATCCAAGCACCATCGCACTGCCGAGGCCGAAACACAGCATCCAGAGAATGCCGGTCGGCCGGGTTTTTTCAGACGCGATCAGCCAGAGCGCGATCAGCCCGGCAGCGGGCAGCATCAGCGCGCTGTCACCGAGCCAGGTGAAGTAGTGCCAAAACCAGTTCGGCACGCTGTCCAGGGCGTGCCAGGCGAGATCGCGCAAGCTCATGCGGCGGATTCACCGAACAGCTGTGCGACCCGCGCCTGCAATAGGGCGGGCTGCGCATCGGCTGCGGCAACCGGCGTGCCGACGTTGAGCCCGACGCTGCTGAACGCGCCACGACGAAACGGCTTGACCATCGCCTTCGGCTGTCCGCGGCGCAGTTCGACACGGCTGAAAAAGGAGCCCCACAAATTAGTCAGCGCCATCGGAATCACCGGGGGTGCGACGCCTTCGGCGCGCGCCATCTCGAGCAGCTTCATGATGCCGCCCTTGAACGGTTGCAGCGTGCCGTCGCGGGTGAGCGCGCCTTCGGGGAAAATCGCGAGCAAATCACCCTCCTTGAGCACGCCGACGCCCTTGGCAAACGCCTGTTCGTAGGCGGCGGGGTCTTCGGCCTTCGGCGCGATCGGTATCGCCTTGGCGAGCTTGAACAGTCGCCCGAGCACGGGCACGGCGAAGATCCGGTGATCCATGATGAAGCGGATCGGCCGCGGGCTCGCCGCCATGAGCAGCACCGCGTCGATGAAGCTCACATGGTTGCAGACCAGCACCGCGGGGCCCGCGAGCGGAATGTGCTGGTCGTCCCTGACCTTGAAGCGGTACACCAGCCGGCTCAGCACCCAGGCGATGAAGCGCAGCAGGTACTCGGGCACCAGCAAAAAGATATAGCTGGCGACGATCGCATTCGCGACAGCGACCAGCCCGAACATCTGCGGAATGCTGAAATCGAGCTTGAGCAGCACACCCGCGATGATCGAACTCGCGATCATGAAAAGCGCGTTCAAAATATTGTTGGCCGCGATGATCCGCGCCCGATGGGTCGGCTGGCTGCGCAGCTGAATGAGCGCGTACATCGGCACGCTGTAGAGCCCCGCGAACAGCGACAAAAGCGCCAGATCCATCATCACGCGCCAATGCGCGCCGACGGAAACGAACTGGCCGAGCGTGAACTCCCGGCCCGCGCCCACCGCCTGCAACCCGCGCGACGCAAAATACAAATCGAGCGCGAACACGCTCATGCCGATCGCGCCGAGCGGCACCAGGCCGATTTCGACATGCCGGCGCGACAGCACTTCGCACAGCAGCGAGCCGGTGCCGATGCCGATCGAGAACACCACCAGCAGCAGCGACGCGACCTGCTCGTTGCCATGCAGCACTTCCTTGGCAAAGCTCGGGAACTGCGACAAAAACACCGCGCCGAAAAACCACATCCAGCTGATACCCAGCAGCGAGCGGAACACCACGATGTTGCCGTGCGCGAGCTTCAGGTTGCGCCAGGTTTCGCTGACCGGGTTCCAGTTGATGACAAGGCCCGGATCGGTCGCAGGCGCGGGCGGAATCGCCTGCGCGACCGCACGGCCGACCAGCGCGAGGCCGACGCAGCTCGCGGCGACCCAGCCCGGCCCGACCTCGGGAATTGCGATCAAGCAGCCCGCCGACGATGTTGCCGGCCAGAATCGCGACGAAAGTGCCCATCTCGACCATGCCGTTGCCACCCGTGAGCTCGCGCTCGCCGAGCATTTGCGGCAAATAGGCGAATTTGACCGGGCCGAAAAGGGTCGAATGCAGGCCCATCAAAAATGTGCAGCCCAGCAGCACGATGACGTTGGCCGTGAGGAAACCCCAGGCCGCGATCGCCATGATGCCGATCTCCAGCGTTTTGACGAAGCGGATCATCTTCGTCTTGTCGTGCTTGTCGGTGAGCTGCCCGCTGGTCGCCGAGAACAACAGGAACGGCAGGATGAAGAGCGCGCCGATCACCAGCCCCGCCATCGCGGGCGGCAGCCACGAGACGCTGAGCTGGTAGGTCACCATCACGGTGAATGCGAACTTGAACAGGTTGTCGTTGGCCGCGCCCGAAAACTGGGTCCAGAAAAACGGCGCGAAGCGGCGCTGTTTGAGCAGCGCGAACTGGTTGGGGTGGGCATGCGGGTCGACGTCCGGTCCGCTGCCGTGCGCAGCAATGCCTGCTGCAATTGGCGGCGAATCAGTGGCGACGGTGGCGGGAGGGTTCATGGTGGTTTTCCCTTGATTGTGCCGGAGCACCCTTGAACCGGGCCGCGCGCGACCAAGGGTGCGGGCGACGCAGAGAGCGCGACGATGACATGTTTCACGTTGTTGCTTAAACAATGCGAGAGGGGCGAATCTATTCGACAGTCGTGTCGGAGGGCATCCCTTGTCGATACGAAGGCGCTTGAGAGAACCTGCAGTATCGAATCTCTATACTGGCTGGGTCTACATCCTGCAACAAGTAGCCATGAGCACCACCGCCGATCTGGTCACCGCCGTCAAAGCCGAACTCAAAAGCGCGCGCCTGACCTACGCCGATCTGGCCGAAGCCCTCGACATGGCCGAGTCGAGCGTCAAGCGGATGCTCGCCAAGGGCGACATGCCGCTGTCGCGCATCGATGCGATCTGCCGTGCGCTCAAGATCGATTTCGCCGAGCTCGCGCGCCGGGTCGCCGATTCGCAGCCGCTCCTCAAATCGCTGTCGCTCGAGCAAGAGCGCGCCGTGGTCGCCGACAAAAAGCTGATGCTGATGGCGATTTGCGTGCTGAGCGGCTGGACGCTCGAGCAGATCGTCGCTGCCTATCGCCTGACCGAGCCCGAATGCATCGGCTATCTGGTGCAGCTCGACCGCATCGGCATCATCGAACTGCGGCCGCTGAATCGCTACCGGCTCAAGCTCGCCAAAACCTTTCGCTGGCAGCCGCGCGGCCCGGTGATGGAGTTTTTTCGGGAGGAAGTGGTGCTCGACTATTACCGCGGCGGTTTCGACAGTCCCGGCGAAGGCCTGTTGCTGGTACATGGCACCGTGAGCCGCGCGCTCGCGCCGTCGTTTTTCGAGCGGCTGCAAAGAGTCGCGCAAGACTTTGCGCAGCAGCACCAGATGGATCAAAAGCTGCAGGCGGCCGACGTCGAGGGCTACACCCTGCTTTTGGGCATGCGCAATTGGGAATTCGAGCAATTCACGCGGCTTCGGCGCGCGTAAGCGAGACAGCCAGTCGCTCCTTTCGGCGCGAAAGGACCCGATCCTGCCCAAATGCGGAACTTCTTCTCATTTCCGCTCGTACATCCAGATACAGATAAACGAACGGTCGTGCTATTTGGGAGAATGGTGTCAGCAGGAGAGCGGAAGACGCTTCAAGCGAATTCCCACCGAAGGCGCAATCTCCCATGAACGCTCAGGTGCCCGCAACGCGGTCTGAAACTGCTGGATGTTGAATCGCCGACTGGAGAGCCGCCGCTTGAGAAGTGGCGCACCGAAGGAGCAAGCCCGGGTGGTGGTCACCCGGGCAAATCTCTCAGGTCACAAGGACAGGGGGAGCGGCAGCAGATAACGCTGAAGGGCGCGCAGATAGCTATGATTTTCACAGCGTCTCCCGCAGGTCTCATCAGCGCTGCGAGCACCGAAAGGGCTCTGAAAATGCGCGTTATTGTTTTGGGTTCCGGCTTGCCGGGCCTGACTTCTTCCTGGTATCTGCAGCACCTGGGCCACGAAGTCACCTTGATCGATGTAACCCACGCCGCTGCGGCCGATCCTTTAGCCCTTGCCTCCGGGCAGCAACCGCCCACGCATCACCACGGGCACGCCAGGCGTTGGCTGAACGCAAAATGGGCGCGCCTGCACTCATCGCGCGCCGAGCGGCAGCGACACGAAGCGTCGATGCAGCGCGATCGCCTCGATGCGTTCGGCGCCGAAACCATGCTGGCGATGGACGACTTGCTCGGTCTGGATGACCAAGCCACGGAAGAGCGCACCTCGAAGCGGATCGACTTCTACACCCATCCGCAGGCTTTCGCGCAGGCCCAGCAACGCCATCGGGCCTACCGCTCGCCGCGCTGCGATCGCGTGATGCTTTCGCCCGACGAAGCGGTGCGGCTGGAACCGGCGTTGGCATCGATCCGGCCGCGGTTGGCAGGCGCCGTACTCGAAATCGAACCGCGCACTGAAGACCGGTCTGTGCAGATCGAGCGATTGCAGCAGCTGTGCCGTGAAGGCGGCGTGAAGTTTTTGCGCGCCGACACGGCCCGACTGCACTGGTCGTGCGCCGGGATCGACAGAAAGTCCGCGCGCGTCGATACGGTCGAACTTACCGGGGCCGGCGGTCGCGCGCAGGCGCTGCATGCGCAGGCTTGCCTGATTGCCCCGATCCCGGGCCGCGACGTTGGCGGCCTGCCTTCTGGCGTCGCGTTGCCGCTGCTGCCGGCCATCGAATACGCAGCGACGCTGCGAGTGCGCGCACCCGGATGGTCGAACGCGATCGCACTGCGCGATGTGGCGCAAGGCATCGACTTCGTGACTCGGCGCGATCGGGAAGGCCTCGATTGGCTGAGCGCCAGCGCGGCACGACCGGCAGCGCATTCCGGCAGCGCCGTGAAGGGCGAAGCGGCTGCAGAACATGCTTTCGGCGACTTGCTGCAGCAGGTCGAGACGCTGCTTCCCGGCGCTGCGGACATCGGCGGCGCGCTTCTCGAACGCCAGCCGGTCACCACCACGCCGAATGACCTGCCGTTGATCGGCCGCACCGCCTGCGCGAATCTGTTCCTCAACATCGGCGCGCGCGGCATGCGCGACTCCGAAGCCTGGGCCGCGGGCCGCTCGATCGCATGGATCGTGAGCGGCATGCGCCCGCCGCTGGACTTTGCGTTTACCGATCGGTGACAACGGGCTCGACACGAATCGCGGGACGCAGCACCCGAGGATGCTCCGCACAACCCGCCGCGCCGCTACATCAGAGGACGCGCAGAGCCTGTTCGGCGCGTCCCGGAATACTTACTTGAATTCTTTTGCGCCTTGTATGTTCCACAAAGGAGATTTGAGTTGATAGCGATAGAAGGCTGTGGTCAAGTGGGCAGAGCCTGGCGCGGTGGGCAACGCGCAGCGTTGTCCACGGCAAGCCAGGCGCTTCGAGCGCAGCTCGAACTGTCCACTTATCCACAGCCTGGCCCTTGTGCCTTTTGTGCTTTTCGGTCGGCGCGCCAAACCTGTTTGCCCCTTGAGCTTGCAGCTCGTGCAGAAGCTTGCGGTCAACGCGCCGATCCCTTTCATCCAACCATGTAGCCCGAACAGTTGCCAATCATGAACATGAATCCGCAAGGTGGGGTAGTTGCTGGCGCCCAGCGCCCAAACGCCGGTATCGACGTCTCCAAGCAGCATCTTGATGTTTGCCTGGAGGCCGAGGATCTGCGGGTGGACAACGACGCCAGGGGGTGGGAGGGGCTGACCGCGAAGCTCAAGGACGCAGGGGTCGATCTGGTGGTGATCGAGGCCACCGGCGGCTATGAGCGGGCCGTGGTGTGCGCGCTGCAGGGCGCGGGCATCGCGGTGGCGCGGGTCAATCCGCGCCAGTCGCACGACTTCGCCAAGTCCATGGGTGTGCTGGCCAAGACCGACAAGATCGATGCCCGCGTGTTGCGCGACTTTGCCGATGTACTGGCGCGCCACCGGGAGCGCGCCAAGTACATCACCCCGATGGTCGAGGCGCACCGCGCCGAGCTTGCCGCGCTGACCACGCGCAGGCGCCAGCTGGTGCAGATGCGCGTGGCCGAGCTCAACCGCCTGGAGCAGGCCAGCGCGCGCGCCGCGCGCAGCATCAAAAGCGTGCTCAAGCTGCTGGACAAGCAGATCGGGGCCATTGATGCGGACGCGGACGCACACCTGGAGCGCCACTTCAAGGCGCAGCGCACGCTGCTGGACAGTTGCAAGGGGGTGGGGCCGGTAACGATGCTGACGCTGACTTCGGCGCTGCCGGAGTTGGGCCAGCTGGGCCGGCGCGAGATCGCCAAGCTGGTGGGGGTGGCGCCGTTGGCTAACGACTCGGGCTCGCGCAGCGGCAAGCGGCGCATCTGGGGCGGGCGCCCGGAGGTGCGCACGGTGATCTACATGGCGACATTGGCGGCATTGCGCCATAACCCGGCGATCAAGGACTTCTACGCGCGCCTGCTCGCCGCAGGCAAACCAAAGAAGGTGGCCATCGTCGCGTGCATGCGCAAGCTGCTCACGATCCTCAATGCGATGCTCAGGGACAAGGCCGCATGGGATGGCACTAAGCATGTTCAGACCGTTCAAAACGCTTGACTTTCAACACAGTTGCTTCTGCGAAACCTTTGCGACTTCTGCGTCCGGTCGTCCGTTTCTTTTAAGCCTTCGCCCGTCCCAGCCGCTCGAAAAAGTCCCCGAAGATCGCATCGCGCGCCACCGCATAGCCTTCGCGCATCGGATGGCGTCCGGCCGGGTGTTGCCAGCGCTTGTCTGCGCCGAGGCAAGGTGTCGTGACGATTTCGCTCGGCACCCACGACGGGTCGATCAGCCACGCAAAGCAGATCAAGTCCCAAATCACCCAGCTGCGCGCGTCCGAAGGCTCGATGCCGAGAAAGTCGGCGAGCGGGTTGTTCACGAACAAGTGACGCAGATAGTCGCCGATCGCGCCCCGGCCTTGCACATGGCGTTCGATCTCGGGCAGCGACAACCGCAACTGCGCGCCGACGTGATAACCCGGCAAATAGACGAGCGGCACGCCGCTGTCGAACAGATGTCGCGACGCGTGCATGTCCTGCTCGAGGTTGAACGCATGGTTGGCATGCGGCGCGTGGCTCGGATAGCCGGCGGTCCAGACCACGATGATCTTGCGGGCGATATCGGGCGCCATGAGCAAAGCGCTCGCGATGTTGGTGACGCAGCCGATCGCGACGACATAAAGCGGGGGCGCGTCGTCGGCGGTCGCGCGCGCCAGCGCGATCAGATGTCGCGCGGCCTCGCTGTCGACCGGTGCGTCGGCGGCCGGCAGGTAGGCCGCGCTGCCGCGAAAGACCTTGCCGGCCGGGTCGATCCCGAGCATGCCGAAGACCTGGAGAATTTCCGCGTGACTGCGCTCCATGCCGAGTGCGGGCGAATCGAACACCGGCAGCCGGACGGTCGCTAAGTCCCAGCCGCGGCGGGCGAAATGATCGAGCGCCGCGCCATGCTCGGCCAGCAATTCGAGATCGAGCGCTGAAGCGAGATCCGGCATTTGTCGGGCAGCGTCGGCGCGCAGCATTTCGTCGCGTCGGTGCGCGAACGAATACGGCGCGGCGTAAAGCGCTTCGATTTGCAGCCGATCCGGCGAGAGCAAAGCCCACGTCAATGCGAATTGATCGTCGATCTCGTTGGCGGTGTCGGTGTCGATGACGACGCGCAGTGGCGCGCGCCGCGCTGCGGACGATCGCGGCAGCGCAAGGCGGGCGCGAAACCAGTCATCGGATCCGATCGCGGTCGTTTTCATGGCGTTGTTGCCGAGGATGTTCATACCTCGTGATTTTTAGACAAAAGGTGCCTGAAATGCCCGTCCTGCATGCGCAAACAGCTACTATTTTCATAGCATGAACGGGCTCACCCGACATTCTGCGGCAGCGCTCGCTCGCAGGCATGCAACAGAGCATCAGTCTCGCGCACGCGCGGTGCTACGCTCATCCGACGACGAGACACATCAGAGTCGTCATAAAACAAGGAGACCCGCGTGAATACCGAAACCCCCCAACCCGCGCATCAATTGGTGCGCCGCACGATCGCACTCGTTCTGGCTGGCGGCCGCGGCTCGCGGCTCAAGCAACTGACCGACCGGCGTGCCAAGCCGGCCGTGTACTTCGGCGGCAAGTTCCGCATCATCGACTTCGCGCTGTCCAACTGCCTGAATTCGGGGATCCGGCGGATGGCGGTCGTGACCCAGTACAAGTCGCATTCGCTGATGCGCCATTTGCAGCGCGGCTGGAGCTTTCTGCGTGCCGAACTCAACGAAATGGTCGACGTGCTGCCCGCGCAGCAACGCATGGGCGACGAAAGCTGGTATCGCGGCACGGCCGATGCGGTGTATCAGAACCTCGACATCATCCAGTCGACCCGCACCCCGCACGACTACGTGGTGGTGCTGGCCGGCGACCACATCTACAAGATGGACTACTCGATCATGGTGGCCGACCATGTGGCCAGCGGCTACCCGTGCACGGTCGGCTGCATCGAAGTGCCGCGCATGGAAGCCGTGGCCTTCGGCGTGATGCACATCGACGAAAAGCGCAAAGTCACCGACTTTCTCGAGAAGCCGGCCGACCCGCCCGCGATGCCGGGCAAACCCGCGGTCGCGCTCGCGAGCATGGGCATTTATGTGTTCGATTCAAAGTACCTGTACGACCTGCTCGAGCGCGATGCGGCCAACCCGAAGTCGGATCACGATTTCGGCAAGGACGTGGTGCCGCTCGCGGTTGCCGAGGGCAAGGCCTTCGCGCATCCGTTCGCCCTCTCGTGCGTCACTCGAGTCAACGACGGCAAGCATTACTGGCGCGATGCCGGCACGATCGACGCATTCTGGTCGGCCAACCTCGACCTGGCCTCGATCACGCCCGAGCTCGACATCTACGACGAAGACTGGCCGATCTGGACCTACCAGCGCCAGTTGCCGCCGGCCAAGTTCGTGCTCGACATCGACGGCAAGCAGGGCACGGTGGTCAACACGATCATCTCGGGCGGCTGCATCGTCTCGGGCTCGAAGGTGCGCGATTCGGTACTTTTCTCGGGCGTGCGGATTCATTCGTTCTGCGATGTTCATGAAGCCGTGTTGCTGCCCGACGTGCAGGTCGGAAGGCGCTGCCGGCTTCGCAAGGTCGTGATCGACCGCGGCTGCGTGCTGCCCGAGGGCATGGTGATCGGCGAAGACGCGGCGCTCGATGCCAAGCGCTTCGAGCGCACCGATACCGGCGTGGTGCTGGTCACGCGCGACATGCTCGCGCAGGCGCAATCGGACTGACCTGCTGCTCTTCCAAAGCGCCAAACTTGATCCCGAAGGACTAGGGCCGCGGCGATGCGCGTTCTGCAAGTCAGCGCCGAGTTGTATCCGCTGCTCAAAACCGGCGGCCTCGCCGACATCGCGGGCGCGCTGCCGCTCGCGCTGGCAAACGCAGGCGAAGAGGTGCGCGTACTGCTGCCGGGCTTTCCCGCGATCCGGGCCGGTCTGAAGCGCGCTTCGCCAGTGGCCGAGTACAGCGCACCGTGGGGCGAACCGTTCCGGCTCGTTCGGGGCGGCATTCCGGTCGCGAGCGGCTCCGGTGAAGGCGCAGCGATCGACGCCTATGTGATCGACGCGCCCGCGCTCTACGACCGGCCGGGCAATCCTTATGAAGACGCGCGGCGCCAGCCCTATGCCGACAACGCGCGGCGCTTCGCCCTGCTCGGCTGGACGGCTGCGCGGCTCGCGCGCGGGCTCGACCGCGACTGGCAGCCGCAAGTGGTGCATGCGCACGACTGGCATGCCGCGTTTGCGCCTGCCTATCTGGCGTTCGAGCGCGGTGGCGGCGGGCCGCGGGTCGCGAGCGTCTACACCGTTCACAACCTCGCCTACCAAGGCGTGTTCCCGCGCTGGGATTTCAGCGGGCTCGGCTTGCCCGAGTCGGCGTTTCAGGTGAACGGGGTCGAATTTCACGGCCAGCTCTCGTTCATGAAGGCCGGGCTCTACTACGCAGACCGGCTGACGACGGTGAGCCCGACTTACGCACGCGAAATTCAGACACAAGAGCAGGGCTGTGGCCTCGACGGATTGCTGCGCGACCGGGCATCGGTTTTGAGCGGCATACTCAACGCGGTCGACGATGCGGTCTGGAACCCGGCGACTGACGCCCTGCTGCCGCAGCGATTCGATCGGCACGACCTGACGGGAAAGGCGCGCTGCAAGGCCGCGCTGCAGCAGGAACTCGGTCTGGCCGTGGCGCCCAAAACACCACTGTTCACCGTCGTCAGCCGTCTGACCGAGCAAAAAGGCTTGCATCTGGTGCTCACGGGACTCGATGCATTGTTCGCCCAGGGCGGACAGCTCGCACTGCTCGGCAGCGGCGAAGGCTGGCTCGAAACTGCGTTTCGCGAGCGCGGCGCGGCCGCGCCACGAGCCGTGAGCGTGAATCTCGGTTACGACGAGGCGCTTGCGCATCGGCTGTTCGGCGCGGGGGATGTGACACTCGTGCCCTCGCAGTTCGAGCCTTGCGGCTTGACACAGATGTACGGTCTCAAATACGGTAGTCTGCCTCTCGTGCACCATGTTGGCGGGCTGGCCGATACAGTGGTCGACGCATCGCTCGAAGCCATGGCGAGCGGCGAGTCCACCGGATTCAGCTTCGACGCGTTCAATAGCGATGATTACGGCCGCGCGCTACGCCGAGCCTTTGCGTTGTATGCCCGGCCGGCCGATTGGCGCGCGGTTCAGGCCACTGCCATGGCGCAGCCCGCCGACTGGCATCGCGCGGCGGCACGGTATGTGCAGGTGTACCGCGACGCGCTCGGTACTTGAGAGCGCCGGCCATTTCGCATGGCGGATCAGTGAGACGACCGGCTCGACGCGCCCATCGAAAACTTCATCTTTCGCCTGACAAATAGACCCGAACCGGGAAGCCCACATGACGATCGAAGACTTTGCCTACGACCATCCCGACAGCGACGTCGCCGCCTTCAAACGCGCGGTCGCCAACAAGCTGATCTATGCGGTCGGCAAGAATCCCGACGCCGCCAGCCCCGACGACTGGCTGCATGCCACATCGCTGGCGGTGCGCGACCAGTTGGTCGAGCGCTGGATGCGCACCACGCGCGCGCAGTACGAGCAGGATGTGAAAAGGGTCTATTACCTGTCGATGGAATTTTTGATCGGCCGGACCTTCACGAATGCGCTGCTCGCGCTCGAACTGCACGACACGGTCAAACAAGCGCTCGCCGATTTCGGCGTCGACATCGCCAAAATGGCCGAGCGCGAGCCCGATGCAGCCCTCGGTAACGGCGGCCTCGGCCGGCTGGCCGCCTGCTTTCTCGACTCGATGGCGACGCTCGGCGTTCCGGGTTTCGGCTATGGCATTCGCTACGAATACGGCATGTTCCGCCAGGAAATTGTCGATGGCCAGCAGATCGAGACGCCCGACTACTGGCTCACGCGCGGCAACCCGTGGGAATTCCAGCGGCCCGAAGTGACCTACCGCGTGCGCTTCGGCGGCTATGTCGAAAAGATCGACCCCACATCGAGCGAAGCCTATGGCGCAGCCCGCTGGCTCGATTCGCACGACGTGCTCGCGATGGCCTACGACACCATCATTCCGGGCTATGGCACCGAAGCGACCAATACCTTGCGGCTCTGGTCGGCCAAGGCGACGCAAGAGATCGACTTGTCGGCCTTCAACCGGGGCAATTATTTCGAAGCGGTCGAGCGCAAGAACCATTCCGAGAACGTGTCGCGCGTCTTGTATCCGGACGACTCGACGCCGTCCGGTCGCGAGCTGCGACTGCATCAGGAATACTTTTTCGTCAGCGCGAGCGTGCAGGATCTGCTGCGTCGCTTCCTGCGCACCCACGACGATTTCACCCATCTTTCGGAAAAGATCAGCATTCACCTGAACGACACCCATCCGGTGCTCGCGGTGCCGGAGCTGATGCGGCTGCTGCTCGACGAGCACAACCTCAAGTGGGACGAAGCCTGGGCCCAGATCCAGAAGGTGTTCAGCTACACCAACCACACCTTGATGCACGAGGCGCTCGAGACCTGGCCGGTCGAGATGTTCGGCCGGGTGCTGCCGCGGCATTTGCAAATCGTGTTCGACCTGAACGCGCGCTTCCTCGCGATGGTCGCGCAAAAGTTCGGCCACGACCAGGAGTTGCTCAGGCGGGTGTCGCTGGTCGACGAGTCGGGCGAGCGCCGGGTGCGCATGGCCTACATCGCCGTGCTCGCGAGCCACTCGATCAACGGCGTGTCGCAACTGCATTCCGACCTGATGCAGCAGTCGATCTTCGCCGACTTCGCGAAGCTCTTTCCCGAGCGCTTCAACAACAAGACCAACGGCGTCACGCCCCGGCGCTGGCTCGCGCAAGCCAATCGGCCGCTCGCCAACCTCATCGACGCCCACATCGGGCGCGACTGGCGGCGCGACTTGAACCGGCTCGAAGCCTTGCGTCCGCTGGCGCAGAACAAGGCATTCGGCGAGGCCTTTCGTGCCGCCAAACGCGAGAACAAGCAGTGTCTTGCCGAGTGGGTCGCCGAGCATCTGAAAGTCGAGCTCGATACCGATGCGTTGTTCGACGTGCAGGTCAAGCGCATGCACGAATACAAGCGGCAACTGCTGAACGTGATGCATGTCATCGCGCGCTACCACCGCATTGTCGATGCGCACGAGGCGGGGCAGCCGCTCACCGACATGGTGCCGAGGGTCGTGGTGTTCGCCGGCAAGGCGGCGTCTGCTTATCACACGGCCAAGCTCATCATCCGGCTCATCAACGATGTGGGCGCTGTGATCAACAACGACCCGCGGGCCGGCAAGCTGCTGAAGGTCGTTTTCCTTCCGAATTATTCGGTGAGCCTGGCCGAGATCATCATGCCTGCGGCCGACTTGTCGGAGCAGATTTCGACTGCCGGCACCGAAGCATCCGGCACCGGCAACATGAAGTTCGCACTCAACGGCGCGCTGACCATCGGCACCCTCGACGGCGCGAATGTCGAGATGCGCGAAGCGGTCGGCGAGGACAACATCTTCATCTTCGGCAAGACTACGCCCGAGGTCGCGGCGATTCGCGCCGAAGGCTATCAGCCGCGCAGGTTCTACGACGCCGAGCCCGAACTGCGGCGGGTGCTCGACGCGATCCGCGACGGTGCGTTTTCAGGCGAGGAGCCCGCGCGCTATCACCCGCTGTTCGACAAGCTCGTGAACTGGGGCGACCAGTACCTGCTGCTGGCCGACTTCGCGAGCTATGTCGCAGCGCAGGAAGACGTCGATGCGCTGTGGCGCGACTCCGAAGCCTGGACGCGCAAGGCCATCCTCAATGTCGCGGGCATGGGTGCGTTCTCGTCGGACCGGACGATTGGCGAGTACGCGCAAAAGATCTGGCATACCCGGCCGGTGGTGCTGATGCCGCCTGGGGAGGCGTTGAAGCGGGCTTGAAGGCGAACAGCCGAAAGCGGACTACCGGACGCAGAGCTCGCAGAGGTTTCGCAGAAATTTCGCAAAAGACGCAAAAGGAAACCAAAAAATCTTATTGATTTTTCTGCGCCTTCTGCGTTGCTTCTGGCTTCGTCATACGTCCGGCTATCCATATTTTATGCTATATAATTAATAGCTGCTTACGCACATGCAGCAAGCGTTTCAGGCATTATTCTTATAAATATCCGCCCTGTGCGGGAGGGCTGCCCTGGCGCTCGCGCAAAGCGATGCGTCAGCGTCCCGGGACGCGTTCGGTGATGAAGCCGAGTTTGTTCAGGCCAGCTGCATTCGTGATCGCCATGATCTGCGCGACGCGGCCGTAGGGCACGGCTTCGTCGGCGCGCAACTGCACTTCGGTGTCGGGATTCTGTTGAGCGGTGCGAGCAAGTTCGGCGGGGAGCGCTTCGGGCGTGACCGGTTTGTCGTCGAGGAAGATGCGGCCTTCGCGGTCGAGCGAGAGCATAACGAATGCGGGCGGCGCGGCGGGCGCAGCTTCGCTGCCGGCTTTGGGCAAGTCGAGCCGGATCGCGCTGGTCAAGAGCGGCGCGGTGATGATGAAAATTACCAGCAGCACCAGCATCACGTCGACCAGTGGCGTGACATTGATGTCGCTCATCGGGCGCTGCCCTGCACCGCCGGTGGCGCGGCTGCCGCTGACCGAGCCGCCGAGGGAAGTGCGTCCGAAAGCCATCGTGCGTTCTGAAGTCGGACAGCCGTCTTCAGACCGAGACTGGCCGAGCGCGCACCGGCTTCAGGTCGGAAGATGCCGCGGGCGCGTCGCTCGCAGACGATGAAGCGGGCGCAGGCGGCGGCGCGAACTGCGCCAGCAAGTCGTGCGCGAAGCCTTCGAGCTCGCCTTCGATCCGGCCAATCGCGCGGCCGAGCACGTTGTAGGCGAGCACGGCGGGAATCGCCACTGCCAAGCCGGCAGCTGTCATGACCAGCGCTTCGCCGACCGGGCCGGCGACCTTGTCGATCGTGAACGCGCCTTGTTGCGCGATGGCGGTGAGTGCATTGAAGATGCCCCAGACGGTGCCGAGCAGGCCGATGAACGGCGCGGTGGCGCCGATGGTCGCCAACAAGATTTGTCCGGCCTGTAAGCGCCGCAGCGTTCCATGCAGCGCATCGCGCAGTGCGCGGGTGAGCTGTGCTGCGGGTTCGCCGCGGCCGGCGAGTGTCGGCGCCAAGGTTGAGGTTGGGGTCGGCATGTCGGTGGACACCGTGAAGTCGGCCAGCGCGTCGACTGTCGGCAGAACCAACCGCGCCCGGTCGTAGGCGAACAGCAAATTCTGCGCATCGCCGACCGACGCCGATTGCCAGAACGCCGCGATGCTGCGGATCACGTCGCGGGTGCCGGTGCGCAGCAACAGGACCTTCCACAGAATCACGAGCCAGCTTGCTATCGACATCGCGAGCAGCAGCATCGCGACACTGCGACTGACGAAGTCGCCTTGTGTGAGCAGTTGCAGGACGGTCATCGAAGCATCGGCGCGCCGTCAACGCAAGCCGAGCACGTCGAACATGTCGAACAACCCGGCCTTTTGCGTCTGCAGAAAGCGCACCGCGCGCAGGCTGCCCTGGGCGTAGGTCGCGCGGCTGGCCGAACGATGCGTGATCTCGATCCGCTCGCCGGTGCCGGCGAAGAGCACCGTATGGTCGCCGACGATGTCGCCGCCGCGGATCGTGGCAAAGCCGATCGACGACGGGTCGCGCTCGCCGGTCACGCCTTCGCGCGCATAGACGGCGCAGTCTTTCAGGTCGCGGCCCAGCGCATTCGCGATCACCTCGCCCATCTTGAGCGCGGTGCCCGAAGGCGCGTCGACCTTGTGCCGATGATGGGCTTCGACGACTTCGATGTCGTAGCCGGTGGCCAGTGCCTTCGCGGCCATCTCGAGCAACTTGAAGGTCACGTTGACGCCGACGCTCATATTGGGCGCCATCACGATCGCGATGTCATTGGCGATGACCGCGATCTCGGCTTTCTGCGCCTCGCTGAACCCCGTGGTGCCGATGACGGCCTGCACGCCGAGTTCACGGCAGACCACCAGATGCGCCATCGTGCCTTCGGGCCGGGTGAAATCGATCAGCACCTGCGCGTTTTGCAGACCGCGGCGCAAATCGCCCTCGATCGAAACGCCGCTCTGAAAGCCGAGAAAGGCGCCTGCGTCGGTGCCGATCGCTGGACTGCCCGCGACATCGAGTGCGCCCGCGAGGCGGCAATCGCCCGAGGTTTGCAAGGCTTCGATCAGCGTCCGGCCCATTCGGCCCGATGCGCCGGCGAGCGCGACTTTGCGGATCGCGCCGGGTCGATTGGCTTCGGCCAAAGCAGCGGGATCAAAGCGAGCCGTCATGCGCGTCAATCTTTTAAGTAGCGGGAGAAAAAAAGCCTGGCGCTTACCGCAGCGCGGATCTGCAGCTTATGGTCGCAGCCCCGGAAAGTTCGAAGGCCAAAAAACCGCGAAAGCTGCAAAAACTCCAAATGCGACGTTATCGCGCGCCTTCGAGCGGTGGGTAACTCGAAGGCAGCGGCGGGCGCGGTGCGCTGGCGTCGGACGCTTCGGCGCCCTCGACCGGTTTGTCTTTGCGCGTTTCCCGGGCCGCATCGAGCTTCTGTACCTCTTCATCGGTCAATTCGAGCTGCGGCACATTGCCGCTGCTTTTCTTGACAGCCAACTGCGAGACGAACTCCTGCTCGCTCGGCATCTCGTCGCCCTCGATCCGCGCGAGCGCTTCGCCATCGAAGAACAGCGCGAGGTGCCGTTGCTGCGGCGGCACGCCCTGGCGCTGGATGGTGAAGACGTAGTCCCAGCGGTCCTTGTGGAACACGTCGGCCAGCAGAGAAGTGCCGAGGATTTCGCGCACCTGCTGGCGCGACATGCCCGTTTGCAATGCCGCGACCTGTTCCTTGGACACGAAATTGCCCTGCACCACCTCGACCTTGTAGGGCGTGACCGAGCGCAAAAAGCCGCGCGTGCTGTCACTGACGCTGCTGCAGCCACCTGCCGTCAGGCCGATCCCCGCGAACAGGAGTGCCGAGACGAGCATGCGCGGGCGGATGGCGGAAGTTGCGAACATGAACGAAAAAAGGTGTGGCGATATGATCGATTCATTGTAACGAGCGCCCCTGCAGCGCCTGTAACGGGGAGTCGCGACGTGCGCCTCGGCAGGTGCTTGCGGCAGGCTCGGCTCCACATGACCAACATCGAAGACCTCAAGAGCACCGGCCTCAAGGCGACCTTGCCGCGACTGAAAATTCTGGAGATTTTTCAGAACGGCAACCAGCGTCACATGAGCGCCGAAGACGTGTTTCGCATTTTGCTGAACGAGCATTCGGATATCGGGCTGGCAACGGTGTATCGGGTGCTGACGCAGTTCGAACAGGCGGGCATCCTCGAGCGCAGCCATTTCGAGAGCGGCAAGGCGGTCTACGAGCTCGACGAAGGCAAGCATCACGACCACTTGATCTGCACCGGCTGCGGACGGGTCGAGGAGTTCTACGACGCTGAAATCGAGCGCCGCCAGCAGATGATCGCCGCCGACAGGGGCTGGATCCTGCAGGATCATGCGATGTCGTTGTACGGGCTGTGCAAGGAGTGCGTGGACAAGCGCTGAAGGGTTGAAGGCCGAGCCGTCACTTGAGCTTTCGACGGTCTGAACTTGCTACTTTTTTTATAGCTGCCTGCGCACGTGCAGCGGGCGTTTCAGCCACTTTTTCTTTAAATTTCGGTGGCTCGGTAGCTGAACTTGCGGCAGGCGCGCCGCGCGCGTCATCATTCCTGCGATCCGCTCTCCATCGCCTTCTGATGCCGCGCGACGAATTCGGCATAGGTGTCGATGCCGCGCAATTGCAGGATGGTGCTGCGGACCGCGGCTTCGACCAGCACCGCGATGTTGCGTCCGGCAACGACCTGAATGATCACCTTGCGCACCGGCACGCCGAGCACCGCCTGCTTGATCGGCTCGGCCGGCATGCGCTCGTAATCGCGCTCGAAGCTGTCGCGCCGCACCAGATGCACGATGAGTTTGAGCCGCATTCGGCGCCGAACCGCCGTCTCGCCGAAGATCGCGCGAATGTCGAGCAGGCCGATGCCGCGAACTTCGAGCAGGTTCTGCAGCAACTCGGGGCAGCGGCCTTCGATGGTCGACTGGTTCAGGCGGAAAAAATCGACCGCGTCGTCGGCGATCAGGCCATTGCCGCGCGTGATCAGTTCGAGCCCGAGTTCGCTCTTGCCGAGCCCGGACTCGCCGGTGATCATCACGCCGGTACCCAGAATGTCCATGAACACGCCATGCATCGAAGTGCGGTCGGCAAAGTGCTTGGACAAAAATCCGCGCAGCACATCGATCACATAGGCCGACGATTCGCGCGTGGTGAAAAGCGGCAGTTGCGCGCGCTCGCACATCGAGAGCAACTGATCGGGCGCCGTCTGGCCATCGGCCAATACCAACATCGGCGGCTCGAGCGTCACGATCCGGCCGATACGCCGAATGCAGTCGGCCTCGCTGCCGCGAACCAGATAGGCAACCTCGCGCGCGCCGAGCACCTGCACGCGATAGGGATGGATGTAGTTGAGGTAGCCGACTAAATCGGCCACCGATTGCGCATTGCTGATCGCGTCGGGATCGAAATGGCGATCCGAAGCGCCCAGGCCCGCCATCCATTGCCAGCGCAGCGAGGTGCGAAATTCCTCGAAGATCGCATCCGCGCTGACGACGGTGGGTTTCATTGAATTGCCGGCTGCGCCGACGGTGCTCGACGTCCCGCGATCAAGCGATTTGCGCGGATTGCCAGCCGGCGATCAAAGCATGCAACGCGGCTGCATCGCGGGTCGACTTCATTTGCTCGCGCAGATTGGCATCGCTGAGCAGCTCGGCGATTTCCGACAGAATTTCGAGGTGCTTCTGGGTCGCGGCTTCGGGCACCAGCAAAAAAATCAGCAGCACCACGGCCTGCTCGTCGGGTGCGTCGAAGCCGATCGGATTGGCGAGCTGGAAAACCGCTGCCATCGGCGCTTTCAGGCCCTTGATGCGGCCATGCGGTATGGCGACGCCGTGGCCCAAGCCGGTCGAGCCGAGCCGCTCGCGGGCGAAGAGGCTGTCGGTGATGAGTGCGCGCGCCAAGCCGTGAAGGTTCTCGAACAGCAAGCCCGCTTCTTCGAACGCGCGCTTCTTGCTTGTAGCGTCGATGTTCACGACAACTTGAGCGGGCGGCAGGATGGACGCGAGGCGGTTCATGGGCGAAACGGCGCGATTATGCACCCCATGAACCGGCGCCGCCATCCGCGCGCTCGATTGTCCGCAAACATCAAACACCGCATCTTTTGCGGCATCGGCGCGCTTTACACCGCTTCGGTCGGCTTCGCGGCCCGTCTCGCCTGCGGCGATCCGATCACATCAACCGCTTGGTTGCCGCGTGATGGTGGTCCTGCAGGCGATCTTTGTGGCGAACCACTTGCCGGTCGAGCTTGTCGACCAGCTCGTCGACCGCGGCATACAGGTCTTCATGACTGCATTCGGCGAACATGTCGTTGCCCTTGACGTGAATGTTGCACTCGGCGCGCTGCCGACGCTCTTTCTCCTTTTGCTTTTCGACGGTGAGGATCACTTTCACGTCGACCACCTGATCGAAGTGTCGCGTGATCCTGTCGAGCTTGCCGACGACATAGTTGCGCAGTGCGGGTGTCACATCCAGGTGATGACCACTGATCGTCAAATTCATGAAGAACCTTTAGCTATGGCATTGAGAAAAAGGCCGGCACGGCGAACCGTTGTGGGACCGACGAGAACATTGCAGGCGGAGAAGCGATGACCTTTCGGGTTGATGGCGCGTTGCAGGAAGCGCAGCGGCGGGTGGGTCGGAAGCAGTCCGAATCCACTATGCCCAACGGTGCGGGGAAAAGCAATAACCGCCCGGCGATCGGTCATTGCCTGTGGCGTTTTGCTATTTTATTCATAGCTGTCTGCGCATGCACAGTATGGCTTGAGGGTCGATTTGATGCTTAAGTTCTCAAGGTGTGATGCCGGCGAACTTCAGGCACTTACATGCATCGATCGAGCGAAGCCGTAGTCAGCGCCAGACGGCTCGCTGACGATCACGCAGATCGATCTTCGGCCCCGCGATCGTCGGCGAGTGCGGTGCCGATTGAGCTGGCGGCCAGGTCAATTGCTCGAAGCGCGCTACGTCGGCCGCGCCGATGAAACGGCTGCGGCCCGCATACAAATGCCGGTCGCCTCGCGCGGCTTGTTGGGTGACATAAAAGCGCTGCGGCACGATCAGGTGCAGGTGGTCACGCGCGCGCGTCATCGCGACATAGAGCAGCCGCCGCTCTTCGTCGATCTCGGCCGCGCTGCCGGTCGCCATATCGGACGGCATGCAGCCATCGACCACGTTGAGCACATGCACCGCTGTCCATTCCTGGCCCTTGGCCGAATGGATGGTAGAGAGGATCAGATAGTCGTCGTCGCGCAACGGCGGGCCGGCGCGGTCGCTGGTCGCTTCGGGCGGATCGAGCGTCAGTTCGGTCAAAAAACGCTCGCGCGTGCTGTAGCCGGTAGCCAACTGCACAAGCTGCTCGATGTCGGCGCGGCGCAGCGCCGCATCGTCGTGTAGCCGCTCGAGATGCGGCAGATACCACCGCATCGCGAGTTCGATGTCGGCGGGCCAAGTGGCACCGACCGCGCTCAATTCGCCGAACAGTTGCGCGAACGGCGCCCATTCGTTTTGCGTCGATGCCGGTGGCACGAAGTCGCGCAAGGCGCGCACCGGATCGGCCGCCGCATCCATCGCATCGAGCAGCCGGGTCGCGCTCGCGCCGCCGATTCCCGGAATCAACTGAACCACCCGAAAACCGGCGAGCCGCCCGCGCGGATTCTGCGCAAAACGCAGGATCGCGAGCAGGTCTTTCACGTGCGCCGCCTCGAGGAACTTGAGCCCGCCGAACTTGACGAACGGAATGTTACGGCGCGCGAGTTCGAGTTCGAGCGCCGCGCTGTGGCTGCCGGTCCTGAACAGCACCGCCTGCGACTTGAGCGCGAGGCCGCCTTCGCGCTGCGCGAGTACTTGATTCGCGACCCAAGTCGCTTGCTGCGCCTCGTCGGGCACCAGCACCAGTTGCGGGCGGCCGGCTGACGCCTTGTCGGTCCAGAGCTGCTTCGCGTGACGTTCGGCGGCGCCCGAAATCACCGCATTCGACACATCGAGAATCGGTTGGGTCGAGCGGTAGTTGCGATCGAGCGTGACGATTCGCGCAGGCTGGCTGAACTGCGTCGGAAAGTCGAGGATGTTGCGCACCGTCGCACCGCGAAACGAGTAGATGGCTTGCGCGTCGTCGCCAACCACGGTCACGCCGCGGCCATCGGGCTTGAGCGCGACGAGGATCGCCGCCTGCAGCGTGTTCGTGTCCTGGTATTCGTCGACCAGCACATGGTCGAAACGCGCGCCGACCTGCGCGGCCAGCGCGGGTTCGGCGACCATGTCGGCCCAGTACGCGAGCAGGTCGTCGTAGTCGAGCAGGTTCTGCTGCTGCTTGGCTTCGACATAGGCGCCGAACAGGCGCTTCAACTCGCGCTCCCATTCGGCGCACCACGGAAACGCGTGGGCCAGCACTTCGGCCAGCGGCAGCCGGGTGTTGACGACCCGCGAGTAGATCGCGAGGCAAGTGCCCTTTTTCGGAAACCGGCGCGCGGTCTCGCCAAGGCCGATGTCGCTGCGCACCAGGCCCATCAAGTCTTCGGCATCGCCACGGTCATGAATCGTGAAGTTCTCGGCCAGCCCGATTTGCGCCGCGTGCTCGCGCAACAAGCGCGCGCCGATCGCATGAAAGGTGCCGGCCCACGGCAGGCCGGGCAGATCGCCCGACAGGCCGAGCACTTGCGCGAGCACCCGGCTGGCGCGACGCGCCATCTCTTCGGCGGCGCGGCGCGAGAAAGTGAGCAGCAGCAGGCGCTGCGGATCGACGCCGTGCGCGATCAAGTGCGCGACGCGATGCGCGAGCATGCTGGTCTTGCCGGAACCAGCGCCGGCGACGACGAGCAGCGGCCGGGTGTCAGGGGCAGATGTGTTGTCGCTTGCGCCATGCAGAACCGCCTCGCGTTGGCCTTCGTTGAGGGTCGCCAGCACCGCTTGCAGGCGCGCATCGGATGCTGAGTTGGGCGGGCAGTCGGACGGGATCATGATAGTCAGCACAGACTGTACATTTCATCCATATGCAAGAAGCTCCGCGCATCCTCGTCGGCACCGCTTCGTGGACCGACAAAAGCTTGCTCGATTCCAAACGCTTCTATCCGCCCGAGGCGCGCACGGCCGAGGCGCGATTGCGCTTCTACGCGACCCAGTTTCCGATGGTCGAGGTCGATTCAAGCTATTACGCGATACCGACCGCCGCCACCGCGCAGCACTGGGCGCTGCGCACGCCACGGGACTTCGTGTTCAACGTGAAGGCGTTCCGGCTTTTCACGGGGCATCAAACGCCGCCGGTGGTGCTGCCGAAAGACATCAAAGCCGCGCTGGGGGCACCTTCGGGTACCGACGCACCGATGCTCTTCTACCGCGACGTGCCCAGTGAATTGCGCGACGCGTTGTGGCAGCGCTTTATCGAGGCGTTGCAGCCGCTCGCCGCCGTTGGCAAGCTCGCGGCCGTGCATTTTCAGTTTCCGCCGTGGGTGCGCTGCGACGCCGAAGGGCGGGCGTTGGTCATGCATTGCGTGGAGCGCATGGCCGGCTTCATGGTGTCGGTCGAATTCAGGCATGCGAGCTGGTTCGACGACGCCCAGCGCAACGCGACGATCGCGTTCGAGCGGGAACTCGGCGTGGTGCACACCGTCGTCGACGGTCCGCAGGGCTTTCACAACAGCGTGCCGCAGGTCTGGGAAACGGCGCATCCGCGACTTGCGATCCTGCGGCTGCACGGGCGCAACAGCGAAACCTGGAACAAGCGCGGCCTCGCGAGTTCGGCCGAACGCTTCAACCACGACTACACCGAGGCGCAACTGGCGTCTTTGGTTGAACCGCTGCGCCAGCTTTCGCGGCTCGGCGCGGCGACGCATGTGATTTTCAACAACAACATGGAAGACCAGGGCCAGCGCAACGCGCGCTCGCTGATGCAATTGCTCGGGCCGGATGCGAGGGCGCCGCAGCTGCATTCGGGCACGGGATAATCCGCGCCATGCTCAACATTTTCTCGCTCGCGCATGGCCGGCTGGTTCAGGAGGAAATCGAATCGCTCGAGGAGTTGTCGCGCTTTCGCCCGATCTGGGTCGACCTCGAATCGCCGAGCGTCGAGGAGAAGCGCTGGATCAAGCAGTACTACGGCTTGTCGATTCCCGAAGACGCGATGGACGAGGACATCGAAGAATCAGCGCGTTTCTATGCCGAAGACAACGGCGAGCTGCATATTCGCAGCGACTTTTTGTTCGCCGACGCCGACGACCCGCGCTCGGTTCGGGTGGCCTTCATCCTCAACCTGCACAACGCCGAGCTGCGTAGCCAGGGCGTGCTGTTTTCGATTCACGACGAAGACGTGCCGGTGTTTCGCCTCGTGCGCATGCGCGCGCGCCGCGCGCCGGGCTTGATCGAAGACGCGAAGGAAGTGCTGCTGAAACTGTTCGACGCCGACGCCGAATATTCGGCCGACACGCTCGAGAACATCTACGACGAGCTCGAAGCCGCGAGCCACAAGGTGCTCGCCGAAAACGTGACCGACGAGCTGGCCGGCGAAGTGCTCGGCGCGATCGCACGGCAGGAAGATTTGAACGGGCGCATTCGCCGCAATGTGATGGACACCCGGCGTGCGGTGAGTTTTTTGATGCGCAGCAAGATGCTCAACGCCGAGCAGTTCGAGGAGTCGCGCCAGATCCTGCGCGACATCGAGTCGCTGGACAACCACACCGCGTTTTTGTTCGACAAGATCAACTTTTTGATGGATGCGACGGTCGGTTTCATCAACATCAACCAGAACAAGACGATCAAGATCTTCTCGGTTGCAAGCGTCGCCCTGCTGCCGCCGACCTTGATCGCGAGTGTTTACGGCATGAATTTCAAATTCATGCCGGAGCTCGATTGGGCTTGGGGCTATCCGTATGTGATCGCGCTGATGGTCGCGAGCGCTGTCGGGCCGATGCTTTATTTCCGACGCAAGGGCTGGTTGTCGTAGGGGCGCTCTACACCACCCTGCGCTGGCCGACCCCGCGGACTGCGCGGGAGATATGCAAAACATCCCTGTTTCCGCAATTTATAAGAAAAGTGGCGGAAACGCCCGCCCTTCGTGCGCAACCAGCTATTTTTTTGATAGCAACTTGCATAATTCGTCGATGACGCTACAGGCATAGCGGCTCGCAACTTGCGCCAGAAAAGCCGGAAAGTCCACATGCGCGAGGTCGTCGGCGCGGTCTGAAATCGTGCGCATCGCTGCGAACGGCAAGTCGTAGTCGAAGCAGACCTGCGCGACCGCTGCGCTTTCCATGTCGACCGCAAGCGCATCGGGGAGTGCGACGCGCAAAGCACTCGACTCTCCTGCCGTCGACACGAAGCGGTCGCCAGCGATCAGCAAGCCACCGTGGGTTCGGGTGTCGTCGAGCGCGAACTTCTCGATGACGTCGGCGTCGAGCACCTGCTGTACCGACCCGCACCAATGCGCTGCCGCCTCGCGCAGCAACTTCGACAGCGCCGCATCGGCAGGAAAGCGCGACCGCCCGTAAAGCGGCACCTCGTGGCGCGGGAACAGCGGCGACGCGTCGATATCGTGCTGCAGAAACTCGTCGGCGATCACGATGTCGCCGACGCGCACGCGCGCAGCGAGGCCACCCGCCACGCCGGTGAACACGATCCGGCCGACACCGAAGCGCTCGGCCAGCAAGGTCGCCGTGGTCGCAGCCGCGACCTTTCCGATCCCCGACAGCGCCAGCACGACCGATGCGCTGTGCAGCCTTCCGGTGACGAATTTGCGGCCCGCATGGCACTGCGTTCGCGGCGCTTCGAGCAGCGCCGCAAGGCCCTGCTGCTCTTCGGGCAGCGCGCTCAGAACAGCGGTCGTCACGCTGCAACCCGAAGCGTGGCGATCACCGTGCTCAGTTCTTGATGTCGACGCCGTAGAAGACGTGACGGGAAAACGGACTGAGCTTGAAATCGATCACTTCGTTGCGCACCGGCGCGAGCTGCACCGCATGTGCGATCGTGAACCACGGCGCTTGCTCCTTGAAGATGGCTTGCGCTTTCTTGTAAAGCTCTGCGCGCTCGGCCTGGTTCGACACCGTCTTGGCCTTGACCACCAGATCCTCGTAGGGCTGGTAGCAGAATTTCGCGACGTTCGAACCGTTGGATTTCGCCGATGCGCAGCCGAGCAACGTGTAGAGAAAGTTATCGGGATCGCCGTTGTCGCCGGTCCAGCCCAGCATGCCCATCTGGTGCTCACCGGCCTGCATGCGCTTTCTGTACTCGCCCCATTCGTAGCTCTTGATCTCGGCCTTGACACCGATCTTGGCGAGATCCGCCTGCATCAGCTCGGCGATGCGGCGCGCGTTCGGGTTGTAGGGTCGCTGCACCGGCATCGCCCACAGGTCGGTTTCGAGGTTGCTCACACCGGCTTCGGCAAGCAATTTCTTCGCGGCTTCCGGGTCGAACGGATCGTCCTTGACCGCATCGTTGTACGACCACATCGTCGGCGGAATCGGGTTTTTGGCTGCGATACCGGTCGACAGATACACCGCGTCGATGATCGCCTTCTTGTCGATCGCCATGTTGATGGCCTTGCGCACGCGCACATCGTCGAAAGGTTTTTTCTGCGTGTTGTAGGCGAGGTAGCCGACGTTCAGGCCCGGCTGCTCGAGCACTTTAACGTTCGGGTTCTTGCGCATCGCATCGAGGTCGGCCGGAGTCGGATACGGCATGACATGGCATTCGCCGTTCTGCACTTTGGCCCAACGCACCGACGCATCGGGCGTGATCGCGAAAATCAGGTCGTCGATTTTGGCCTTTCCCTGCCAGTAATCGGGGCTGGCCTTGAAACGGATGATCGCGTCTTTTTGGTAGTTGACCAGGTAGAACGGGCCGGTGCCGACCGGATACTGATCGATCTTCTCTGGTGTGCCGGCTTTGAGCATCGCGTCGGCATACTCTTTCGACTGCACACCCGCGAACGGCATCGCGAGGTTGGCGAGGAACGGCGCTTCGGGTTTGTTGAGCGTGAACTTGACGGTGTAATCGTCAACCTTGTCGAGCGACACCAGCAATTTGGGCATGCCCATGTCGTTGAAATACGAGTGGTTGGTGCTGGTGACTTTGAAGTACGGGTTGTCTTCCTTCCACTGCCGATTGACCATGAACAGCACGTCGTCGGCATTGAAGTCGCGGGTCGGCGTGAACGCCTTGTTGCCATGGAACTTGACGCCCTTGCGCAACTTGAACGTGTAGACCAGACCATCGTCCGAAATGGTCCAGCTCTCGGCGAGCCCCGGCACCACTTGCGTTCCGCCGCGCTCGAACTTGACAATGCCGTCGTAGACTTGGTCGCTCACGTCGAACGAAGTGCCCGTGGTGTTGATTCCCGGATAGAAATTTTCCGGACTGCCTTCGGAGCAGTAAACCAATGTCTTTGCCGCTACGGCGCCGGCGCCGAACGCGAAGGGAATGGCGAGTGCCGCCACACGGGCGATACGCAATGATTTCGACGGTGTTTTCACAGTGATGACTCCTTCAGGGTTGAAAGGGAACGATGCAATCGTCCTTGGTTGATCAGGCCGGCGCGAGGGTTGAAGCCGCATTATTTACAAGCCCATCCCTCGCGTCCGGAAGAAATTTCTCCGTGTGATGGCAAGCCACCTTGCGCGCATCGAGCATTCGCAACAAAGGTCGCTCGGCCACGCAGCGCTCGGTCGAATGACTGCAACGGGTGTTGAAAACGCATCCGGGTGGTGGCGCGAGTGGCGACGGCAATTCGCCTTCGAGCACGATCGGCTCGCGGGCCAATCCCGGCGTCGATGCCAGCAGCGCCTGCGTGTACGGATGCAGGGGGCGCGAGAAGATGCGCGTCTTGTCGCCCTGCTCGACGGCATGGCCAAGGTACATCACCAGCACCTCGTGCGCGATATGGCGCACCACGCCGAGGTCGTGCGAGATGAAAAGATAGGCCAACCCGAGTTCGGCCTGCAGGTCGGCCAGCAGATTGAGCACCTGCGCCTGGATTGATACATCGAGCGCCGACACGGGTTCGTCGGCAACGAGCAGGCGCGGCTCGAGCATCAAGGCCCGCGCGATCGCGATGCGCTGGCGCTGGCCGCCGGAGAACATGTGCGGGTAGCGATTGGCCTGTTCAGGCCGCAAGCCGACGCGCGCGAGCATCTGCCGCGCCCTATCCTGACGCTCGCCGCGCGCCAGATCGGTATTGATCGTGAGCGGATCTTCGAGCGCCGACAGAATTTTCTTGCGCGGATTGAGCGAGGCGTATGGGTTCTGGAACACGAGTTGCACCGCGCGGCGCAGTTCTGCGCGACGCGCGGCCGGCGGAACGACCGCATCGACGCCGATCAGCGAGAGACTTCCCTCACTGGGTTTTTCGATCAAGGTAACCATGCGCGCGAGCGTCGATTTGCCGCAACCCGATTCGCCGACGACCGCGAGTGTTCGGCCGCGTTCGATGTGAAACGAAACGCCGCCCACCGCCTGGAGCTGTGCCGGCGCGCGAAACATTCCGCGTCGCACCAGGTAGGTGCGCTTGAGGCCCACCGCATCGACCACGACCTCTGGGGCGGCTGCGGTGCGTGGCGGCGCCATCCGGGCCTCTGATTCGACGGTCATGCGACTTCCGGCGCCAGCTCAATGCCGCCGTCCGCCTCAATCAACGATTCACGTATGGCGAGACCGAGCGGGTAATGGCATCGCACCTTGCCAGTCGAGCTGTCGGGAAGTAAATCGAGCAGCGGCCGCTCGGCGCGGCAACGCGCAGTTGCCGAGGCGCAGCGCGGCCCGAACAAGCAGCCGGTCGGCCGATCGTGGACGCCGGGAACGACGCCGGCGATGGTCGCCAGCCGGCCTTCGGGTGCGGCACGCTCGGGCAATGCGGCGAGCAATGCAGCGGTGTAGGGATGCTGCGGCGCCGCGAACAATCGATCGGTGGCCTGCTCCTCCATGACTTGGCCCGCATACATCACAGCCACCTGTTCGGCCATCTTGGCGACCACGCCCATGTTGTGGGTGATGAGCACCAGCGCCATGCCGCGCGCCTTTTGCAGCCCGCGCAGCAGTTCGAGGATCTGGGCCTGGATCGTAACGTCGAGCGCGGTTGTCGGCTCGTCGGCGATCAGCAGCCGCGGATTGCAGGCGATGGCCATCGCGATCATCACGCGCTGGTTCATGCCACCCGACAGCTGGTGCGGGTAGGCCGAAAGTCGCGTTGCAGGTGCCGGAATGCCGACTTGTTCCAGTAGTTCGATTGCCCGCTTTTTTGCCTCGGCGCGGCCCAGCTTCAGATGCGCGCGCAGCGCCTCCATGATCTGAAAACCGACGTTGAAACACGGGTTGAGGCTGGTGGTCGGCTCTTGAAAAATCATCGCCATGTCTTTGCCGACCAGCGCGCGGCGCTGCCGCTGCGGCAGTCCCGGCAGCGCCACGTCGGCAAAGCGCAGGCGATCGGCGCGCACCTCGCCGGGGTAGGCGATCAAGCCCATCAGCGCCATCATCGTGACGCTCTTGCCGGAGCCCGATTCACCGACGATGCCGAGCACCTCGCCTTCGGAGAGCGAGAGGCTAGCCCCATCGACCGCACGCAGCACACCGCCCTGGGTCGGAAAGTCCACGTGCAGATCGGCGATGTCGAGCAAAGGCATGAGCGGGCGTCGAAAGACTCAGCGTTTCAGTTTGGGATCGAGCGCATCGCGCAAGCCGTCACCGAGCAGGTTGAACGCGAGGACCGCGAGCAGGATTGCGAGCCCCGGAAAAGTCACGACCCACCAGGCACGCAGGACGAACTCACGCGCATCGGCGAGCATCGTTCCCCATTCGGGCGACGGCGGTTGCGCGCCCAGGCCGAGAAAGCCGAGCGCTGCTGCATCGAGAATCGCGGACGAGACGCCAAGCGACGCCTGCACGATCAGCGGCGCTGCGCAGTTGGGCAGCACTTCGCGAAACATGAGCCGTGCCATGCCCGCGCCGCTCACGCGCGCTGCCGTCACATAGTCGCGCGCGACTTCTGCGATCACCGCGGCACGCGTGATCCGCACGTAATGCGGCAGCACCACGATCGCGACTGCCAACATCGCGTTGATGAGTCCCGGTCCGAGAATCGCAACGATGACGATCGCGAGCAACAGGCTCGGCAGTGTCAGCACGATGTCCATCAGCCGCATGATCGCGATTTCGACCACACCGCGCAGAAATCCTGCCACCAGGCCCAGTGCAATGCCGACCACGATCGACAGCGCCACCACCGCGATACCGATCGACAGCGAGAGCCGCGCGCCATACATTAGCCGCGAAAGGATGTCGCGGCCGATCGCGTCGGCGCCCAGCAGGAATTCTCGGCTTCCTCCGGCCTGCCATGCCGGCGGTTTGAGGAAAGCCGAGTTGTCCGTGAGGTACGGTGAATGCGGCGCGATCCATGGCGCCAGCACGGCAATGAACAACAGCAGCACGATGACGATCAATCCGGCCACAGCACCATGGTTGGCCGAGAAAGCGCCCCAGAACTCGCGCAGCGGCCCCGGCGGCGCGCCGGCTGACGCTGGCTCGACCTGCTGAGGCAACACTGCCGCGTCGATGGGTTCCGGCCTGCTCATTTCGCTTGACTGATACGGGGGTTGATCACGCCATAGGCCACGTCGACCAGCAGGTTGACGATCATCACGATGCTGCCGAGCAGCAACATACCGCCCTGCAGAACGGGATAGTCGCGCCGGCCGATCGATTCGATCAGCCACTTGCCGACTCCGGGCCAGGAAAAGATGGTTTCGGTGAGGATCGCGCCAGTGAAGAGAACGCCGACCTGCAGTCCGATCACCGTCACGACCGGAATCAGCGCATTGCGAAGCGCGTGCAGCGCGACCACGCGGAACCGCGACAACCCCTTGGCGCGGGCAGTTCGAATGTAGTCCTCACCGAGCACTTCGAGCATCGCAGAACGCGTCATGCGCGCAATGACTGCGAGCGGATTGGTGCCGAGCACGATGGTCGGCAGGATCAGATGCGAAACCGCCGAGCCGAATGCGCCCGCCTCACCCGAACGCAGCGAGTCGATCAAAAGGAAACCGGTCACCGGTTCGATGTAGTACTGAACCGAGATACGACCCGATACGGGCGTCAACCCCAACTGCACCGAGAAAAACAGGATCAGCAGAAGACCCCACCAGAAAATCGGCATCGAGTAGCCGGTAAGCGAAGTTGCCATCACGCCGTGATCGAAGACGGAATTGCGCTTGACCGCGGCAATGATGCCGGCCGGTATTCCAAGCAGCAGCGCAAATGCGATGGCGCACAGCGCGAGTTCGACCGTGGCCGGAAAGAGCGCCAGAAACTCGCGCAATACTGGCGCCTGCGTGATCAACGACTTGCCGAGGTCGCCGTGCAAAACATGCCCGATGTAAATGCCGTACTGGACGAAGAGTGGTTTGTCGAACCCGTATTCCTTGAGCAACTGTGCATGCCGCGCCGGATCGATGCCGCGCTCACCCGCCAGTGTCTCGATCGGGTCGCCCGGAACAAGCCGGATTAAAAAGAACGCCAACAAGGTCATGCCGAAGAAGGTCGGCAGTATCAGGCTGGCGCGGGTCAGGATGAAACGGAGCATCGCAAAGGTCGATGCAAACTTGATGCCTGCGTTGCCTGGTTCCGACCCCGGTCAGCGTCGCAGGCAGGACATCAGGCTGTTGAAGTTGCTGCAGCCGGCGTAGCCGATGTTTCCGGCGGGGCGGCGTCCCGAAGTTCCCTGCGCAGAATTTTGCCGACCGGCGTCTTGGGGAGCTCGTTTCTGAATTCGACCAACCTGGGCTGTTTATAGCCCGTCAAGTTGGTGCGGCAATGGGCCTTGACCTGTGCTTCGGTCAGCGCAGCATCCTTGCGGACGATCACGAGCTTGACCGCCTCCCCGGTCTTGGCATCGACCACACCGACGGCCGCGCACTCCATCACACCGGGCATTTGCGCGACCACGTCTTCGATCTCGTTGGGATAAACGTTGAAGCCGCTGACCAGGATCATGTCTTTCTTGCGATCGACAATTTTGTAATAGCCGCGCTCGTCGACGGTGCCGATGTCGCCGGTCTTGAAGTAGCCATCGGCTGTCATCACCTTGGCGGTTTCTTCAGGACGCTGCCAGTAGCCGGCCATGACTTGCGGCCCGCTGATCGCGATTTCTCCGGGTTCGCCAGGAGGCGATTCGTTGCCTTCGTCGTCGAGCAACTTGAGCCGGGTGCCGGGAATCGGCACGCCGATCGTGCCGGTGAACTCGCGACTCGTGACCGGATTGCAAGTGGCCGAAGGCGAAGTTTCAGAAAGCCCGTATCCCTCGCAGATCGGGCAGCCGGTTTTCTCCAGCCACAGTTTGGCCACCGCGCTTTGCACGGCCATGCCGCCGCCCAGCGAAACTTTGAGATTGCGCCAGTTCACCGTGCCGAAATCCGCGTGATGGGCCATTCCGTTGAACAGGGTGTTCACGGCCGGAAAGCTGTGGAAGGTGTGCTTGGAGAGCTCCTTGAGCGTCGCCGCGATATCGCGTGGATTCGGAATCAGGATCACTTTTCCGCCGGTTCGCAGGCCCAGCATCATGTTCACCGTGAAAGCGAAGATGTGATAAAGCGGCAGAGCGCAGACGCTGGTCGACTGCTCGCCTTCGGGAATCTGCTGCATGACGGGCGCGTTCCAGGCCTCGGATTGCAGCACGTTGGCGATCACGTTGCGATGAAGCAGCACGGCACCTTTGGACACGCCGGTCGTGCCACCGGTGTATTGCAGCAGGGCAACGTCATCGGGTCCGATCGACGGTTTTTCTAGCTTCGCTTTGGCACCCCGCTCGAGCGCCTCGTTGAATCGCACCGCGCCCGGAAGGTCATACGCCGGAACGGCCTTTCTGACACTGCGGACAACGTAATTGACGACCAGACCTTTGAGCCAACCCAGCCTGTCACCGACCGCACCGAGCACCACATGCTTGACCGGCGTCGCGGCGATGCATTGCTGCAACGTCGCGCCGAAGTTTTCCATGATCACGATCGCTTTTGCGCCCGAATCCTTGAGCTGATGCTCCAACTCGCGCGGTGTGTACAGCGGGTTGACGTTGACGATGACGTAACCCGCGCGCAGCACGCCCGCCACCGCGATTGGATATTGGAGCGCGTTGGGCATCATCAGCGCGACTCTGTCGCCCTTAGACAGCCCGAGGGTTTGCAAATAGGCTCCGAACGCGAGACTTTGGCTGTCGGTCTGCGCATAGCTCAGGTCCTTGCCCATGAAGCTGTAGGCGACTCGATCTGAAAAGCGGCCGAAGCTCTCTTCCATCAAACCGACGAGCGATGGGTACTGCGTCGGGTCGATATCGCTCGGCACGCCGGCCGGGTAGCTGCTCAGCCAGGGACGATCGCTCATGCTTGCCTCCACGTCTTGATTTGTGCTCCCGCCAGGCGGCCGGAATGCGTTCCATTCTAGGGGCGCGCTCTGGAACGACGGGGTAACCGGACGAGCGGAAGTAAAAGGCGATCGGCGGTGGCCGAGCCCGACCGGGATCAAGCCATTGGCTGCATGCGCACCTGACCGTGCTGCTCTTCCATCGTCCGCGCCAGCAGCTTGACCAGCGCATAGACCGCGTCGATGTGCGGCGTCGGTGTTTCAGTCAGGCGGGCCAGTTCGACCACGGCGCCGACCAGTGCATCGATTTCGGGCGCGCGGCCAGCTTCGATGTCCTGCAGCATCGAGGTTTTGTGTTTGCCGACTTTTTCGGCACCTGCAATGCGTTTGTCGAGCGAAACGCGGAACTCGATTCCGAGTTTGTGCGCAACGGCCTGCGCCTCTTGCATCATCGACGCGGCAAGCTCCCGCGACGGTGGGAACTGGCAAATATCGACCAGCGTGGAGTGCGAAAGACAGCTGATCGGGTTGAAAGTGAGATTGCCCCAAAGCTTCAGCCAGATTTCAGCACGAATGTTGTCCAGCACGGGCGCTTTGAAGCCCGCATGGGTGAAGCTTGCTGACACCCGCTCGACCCGCTCGCTGCTGGATCCATCGAGCTCGCCGACCGGAAAGCGATCGCCCTCGATATGCCGGATGACGCCGGGCTCGATCAGCTCCGAAGCCGGGTAAACCACACAGCCGATCACGCGTTCAGGCGGAATCGTGGCCTGCACCGACCCGGTGGGGTCGACGCTGCGTACCGTGGTACCTGCCAGCGTCCCGCCGTGCCGGTAAAAATACCAGTAAGGAATGCCGTTCTGCATGGTCACCACGACCGTCTCGGGGCCAAACAGTTGGGGTACGTCTCTGGCGACCGCCTCGACCTGATGGGCCTTCATCGCGAGCACGACGATGTCTTGCGGGCCGGGTTGGTCGTAGTCGTTGGTGGCGCTCACGTCACGTGCCACATGCTCTTCGCTTTCGGCGGTGATGAGCTTGATGCCATTGCGACGGATGGCGTCGAGGTTTTGGCCCCGCACCATGAAGGTTACCTCCTCGCCGGCCAGCGCGAGCTTCGCGCCCACCAAGCCACCGATCGCACCTGCTCCAACGATTGCAATCTTCATGTCTGTCTCCTCGTTCGGGGTTTTTGTTTCGCTCGGCCTCAACCGTAACGATTGCTAAGGTTGCCAATGCCGTCGATTTCTACTTCGACCAAACTGCCCGGTTTCATCGAACCGACGCCGACCGAGGTACCGCACAAAATCACGTCGCCGGGATACAGCGTCATATCCATCGAGATCAGGCTCACTAACTGTTGCACTGAAAAGCGCATGTCGCTGATCGGATAGTTTTGACGCATCTCGCCATTGAGGAGAGTCTTGACGGTCAAGCTCGCCGGGTCCAGGCCCGTGGACACGACCGGACCCATCGGGCAAAAGGTATCGAAGCCCTTTGCACGAACCCACTGCGTAAATGAAGCGTCTCTGTTTAGTATGTCCGCCACCGTCACGTCGTTGGCGCAGGTGTAGCCGAACACATGGTCGAGCGCCATTTCCTCGGCAACCGCAGTGCAGGTTTTGCCGATGACAATTCCGAGTTCTCCCTCAAACACCACCTTGCCGCCGGACAGTGGCATTCGAATGTCAGCACCCGGTGCAAGGTAAGAGTTTGGTGACTTCAGCAGGTAGAGAGGCTCCGGCGGCAATGCGAGGTTGAGCTTCTCGCGCAGCGCGCCGAAGTTGTTCCAGAGCGCGATGACTTTGCTCGGCAGCGTTGGTGTCAAAAGCCGAATATCGCCGAGTGAAAACAGCCTGCCGGTCGCCGTTGAACTGCCGAACATGTCGCCTCGGCGCTCACAAACCCGTCCATCACCCAACGTGCCAAACCCGACCTTGCCGTCGATTTCAAAACGAAGCCATTGATGATTCACTTCGCGCACGCCTGACTCGTCACGTGAATTTCCGATTTCAAGCTAGCGCACGGCTCGGGTGCACATGGCACGGCGGAAAATCTGTGATCACCAAGATATTCGTAAGCCATCCGATCGGCATAGGCCCTGGATCGCTCGAAGTCGAGCTTTTTATTCTCGATCAAAAGGGCTAGAAACCCCGCGTCGTATGCCCTTAACAAATGCGGCTGGCTTGTTTCCAGGTAATGGCGAATTCTTTCGACCGCATTCGCACTATGGTTGACTAATTGGAGGTATGTGTCGGGGTCCCAAAACCAACTGAATTCCAACTCGCAAAATACCGCGTTGTAAGCGCTCCGCTCTGCATCGTTGTTTTTAAATCTGGTTGGTAAATCGATGACCATGTCCTTCTCCTGAAATGATGCCGTCTCACCGTGATCGGATTTGTTCCGGCAATACAGAATGTAGGTTTATCGACCAATAAATAATAATTAAATCATTTTATTCATTATATATATAATGACTTATGATACGATTTCAGGGCGCTGAATAGTAATTTTCAGTGGAGGCTTCAGGGAGCGCTCGCCTGAAGAACGCTCTGAAGTGCTTGTCCGCCGCCGAAACTGCTCTGTTCCGGGGCGTCGCCACCTTTCATGACGCGTATCGCACAGTATTTGAACTCGGGGATCTTGGCGAACGGATCGAGCGCGGCGTTCGTCAGCCGGTTGATCGCCGCTTCGTAGTAGCAGAACGGTACAAAAACCGCGCCGCGTGGCGATCCTTCATCCGCTCGCGCGTACAACGACACAGTGCCGCGGCGAGATTCGATAGTCACTATTTCGCCGGGCCGAACATCCATCGCATCCAGATCGAGCGGATGAATGAGGGCCACAGGATCTGGCTCCAATGCATCGAGCACGCTCGCCCGCCGCGTCATGCTACCGGTGTGCCAATGCTCGAGTTGACGCCCTGTGATCAACACCAGCGGGTAATCGCTGTCCGGGCGTTCGTCAGCAGGAATAATGTCGGCGGGAACAAAGCGCGCGACCCCATCTTTGCGCGGGAAATCGTCGATAAATACAACCGGCTCACCAGGATCGCCTTCGTTCTGGCACGGGTAGATGACCGCATGTTCGCGCTCGAGCCGATCCCAGGTGATGCCACCGATGCTCGGCATCGTGTGGCGCATCTCGTCGAATACTTCCGACACATGCGTGTATGGCCAGTCGAGCCCGAGCCGGGCGGCAAGCTGCTGGATGATCCAGAGATCCTGGCGGGCGTCGCCGGGCGGATCGATGGCCTGACGTCCCATCTGCACGATGCGGTCGGTATTGGTAAAGCTGCCGGTCTTTTCTGGAAATGCGCTCGCCGGAAACACCACATCGGCCAAATAGGCCGTCTCGGTCAGGAAAATGTCCTGAACGACAAGATGGTCGAGCGCCGCCAGTGCTTCACGGGCATGGTTGGCATCCGGATCCGACATGGCCGGGTTTTCGCCCATGACATACATGCCGCGAATACCGCCCGTCTTGATCGCATGCATGACCTCGACCACCGTGAGTCCGGGCTTGTCGTCAAGGGTGCCTGCCGGCAGCTTCCACGCGGCTTCGAAAGCAGCGCGCGCGGCATCGTTCGAAACGTGCTGGTAGTCCGGGTACATCATCGGAATCAGTCCGGCGTCTGAAGCGCCCTGAACGTTGTTCTGACCGCGCAGGGGATGCAGCCCTGTACCCGGCCGACCGATCTGGCCTGTCATGAGCGACAGGGCGATCAGGCATCGCGCGTTGTCGGTGCCATGGACGTGCTGCGAAACACCCATGCCCCACAAGATCATCGACGCCTTCGACTTGGCATAGAGGCGGGCAACATATCGGATGGTTTCGGCATCGATCCCGCAGATCGGCGCCATCGCCTCGGGACCGTAGCCTTCGACGTTTCGACGAAGCTCCTCATAGCCGATCGTGCGACTCGCGATAAATTCCTCGTCGACCAGACCCTCGGTGACGATCACGTTCATCATTGCATTGAGCAACGCGACATCGGTGTCGGGTTTGAACTGGACGTGGAGGTGCGCATGCCGCACCAGGTCAGAGCGCCGCGGATCGAAGATGACGAGCTTCGTGCCGTTCTTCGTAGCATTTTTGATCCACGTTGCAGCCACCGGGTGATTCACAGTCGGATTTGCACCGATGATGATGACCACCTCCGCGTGAACTACGTCCATGACGGGATTCGAAACAGCGCCGGAACCGATCCCTTCGAGCAAAGCGACGACCGAAGAAGCATGACACAAGCGCGTGCAATGGTCGACGTTGTTACTGCCGAATCCCGTGCGGACGAGCTTTTGAAAAAGATATGCCTCTTCGTTGCTCCCTTTGGCAGAACCGAAACCAGCCAGGGATTTCTTGCCATGCGTGTCCCTTATCTCGACAAGCCGGCCCCCGGCGAATTCGAGCGCCTCTTCCCAGCTCGCTTCCCGAAATACATCCATGACGCGGTCGGGATCCATCGTGAAATCGCCGCGCTTGGGAGCGTCGGCCCGACGGATCAACGGCTTGGTCAGTCGCTGCGGATGGTGCGCATAGTCGAAGCCATAGCGTCCTTTGACGCACAGTCGCTCGTGGTTGGCCGGGCCGTCACGTCCCTCAACGAAAAGAATCTTGTTGTCTTTCACGTTGTAGGTGAGTTGGCAACCCACGCCGCAATAAGGGCACACCGAAGCAACCTGTTTGTCGGGTACCGCAAGCGCCGCATCGCGTGCCGGCATCAAAGCACCCGTCGGGCAGGCCTGAACGCATTCGCCGCAGGCAACGCAGGTGGAAATTCCGAGTGGATCGTCGATATCGAAAACGATCTTGGCATGCTCGCCGCGAAACGCGAGGCCGATGACATCGTTAACCTGCTCATCCCGGCAGGCACGAAGGCAACGGGTGCATTGAATGCACGCGTCGAGATTGACAGCGATCGCGGGATGCGAAAGATCCTGCGCAACCTTTTCACGCGCAGCGAAGCGAGGCTTCCCGACCTCCAGCTTCCGAGCCCATTGGTCGAGCTCGTTATCGCGCGTATAGACCTTTTCGGGCATATCGGAGAGCAACAGTTCGAGCACCATGCGCTGCGACTTGCGAACACGGTCCGTGTTCGTAGCGACCTTCATGCCGGCGACCGGAGCACGGCAGCACGACGGCGCCAGAACGCGCTCGCCTTCGATTTCGACCATGCACGAGCGGCAGTTGCCAACGCTTTCCATGCCCTCCCGATAGCACAGGCGTGGAATTTCGATGCCCTCACGGGCCGCGATCTCGATCAACGTTTCGGTGGCACGCCCGGAAACCGCACGCCCGTCGAGTTCAAAGCTGACGGCGGGTGCTTCCAGCTGGGCCGCTTCCAGCCGCGTTACTGCATTCATGGTGGCTTCCCGGTTTCAAGTCAGTTCTTGTGGAAAATATTTGATGACACAGTCGATCGGATTCGGCGCTGCCTGACCAAGACCGCAAATCGACGCGTCCCTCATCACGATCGACAGATCGGCGAGCAACTCCAGATCCCAGTTCGGCTTCTCGATCAGCGCAAGTGCTTTCGCCGTGCCGTTGCGACAAGGCGTGCACTGTCCGCAGGATTCGTCTTTGAAGAACCGCGTCATGTTCCGCGCCGCGTCGACTGCCTTGTCCTTGTCCGACAGAACGATGACCGCGGCCGATCCGATGAAACACCCATGGGGCTGAAGCGTGTCGAAGTCGAGCGGAATATCGTTCATGGAAGCCGGCAAAATTCCGCCGGAAGCACCACCGGGCAGGTAGCCGTAGAACACATGGCCTTCCTGCATACCGCCGCAATGCTCGTCGATCAATGCCTGAATCGTGATGCCGGCCGACGCGAGCTTCACACCCGGATTGTTGACTCGGCCCGAAACCGAGAACGAACGCAAACCCTTGCGGCCATTGGCACCCTGCGCGGCAAACCATTCGCCGCCTTTTTCAATCAGCTCGCGCACCCAATACAGGGTCTCGAAGTTGTGCTCGAGTGTCGGTCGACCGAACAGGCCGATTTGCGCCACATAGGGCGGCCGTAGCCGCGGCATGCCGCGTTTGCCTTCGATCGATTCGATCATGGCGGACTCTTCACCGCAGATGTAGGCACCGGCGCCCCGCCGCAGGATGATCTCGGGCATCGTCTCGATCGGCGGATTCGCTTTCAGCTTTTCAATTTCTGTTTCGAGCAGCGCGCGGCAACCGTGGTATTCGTCGCGCAAGTAAACGTAGATTTGCTCGATGCCGACGGCCCATGCGGCAATCAACATGCCTTCGATGAACCGGTGCGGGTCGCGCTCCAGCAAAGTGCGGTCTTTGAACGTGCCGGGCTCGCCCTCGTCGATGTTGATCGCCATGAGCCGCGGCCCTGGCTCGGCACGCACGATGCGCCACTTGCGTCCCGCCGGGAAGCCCGCGCCTCCAAGTCCGCGCAAGCCGGACTGCTCAAGATTGGCAATCACAGATTCGACATCGCGCTGGCCGGACGCGCATTCCTTGAGCAGCGCATACCCGGCGTCGGCAACATACGCGTCATATTCGATATACGGCTCTGGGTGGTGCCGGACGGCATTCGCGCCAACGGCGTCCACGACGGCTTCACAGGTCGCTCGGGGGATCGGATTCTGACCGACGACGACGGCGGGCGCCTGTTCGCAGCGGCCGATGCAGGGCGCGGCAAGTACGCGAAAGTCGCTACCCAACAGGGCAGGCAAGCGAGTCAACAGATCCTTTGCGCCCGCCATTTCGCAGGACAGACCGTCGCAAACCCGAACCGTGACTGCCGGAGGTACCGCGCCACCTTCCTTCACGATGTCGAAGTGATGGTAGAAGCTCGCGACTTCGAACACCTCGGTCTGCGCCAACCGCATTTCTGCCGCCAAAGCTGCCAGATGCGCGGAAGACAAATGGCCAAAACTATCCTGCAACTTGTGCAGATGTTCGATCAAATGATCACGCGATCGCGACTCGTGCCCGAGCAGACGCTGCACGTCCTCGAGCGCGCCGGTGTCCACGCGCCGTCCCTTGGGAGTCTGCCGTTTGCGTTCTCTGGAAGTCGCGCTATCCAGCACGGCAATCGGTATCACATCTCGGTTCATCGCCAACCCTTGTTTCCAGAAAATGCTCGTGTGCGCTCAAGTCAGATCACGCCCTCGGCGCGCAGCATGGCCATGTCGTCTGCGCTGTAGCCCAGTTGCCCGAGCACCTCTTCGGTATGTTCACCGAGCAGCGGTGAGCGTGTGACCTCGGTCGGACTGTCCGACATCTTGATCGGATTGCCGACCGACAAATACTTACCGCGCGTCGGGTGTTCGACCTCGACGATAGTGCCAGATCGACGAAGCGATTCGTCCTCGGCGATTTCTTTCATAGAAAGAATGGGGCCGCAAGGAATGTCGTACTGGTTCAGGATGTCCATCACCTCGAATTTGTCTTTGGTCATCGTCCATTGCTCGATTCGCGCGAAGATCGGCTTCAAGTGCAAGAGTCGCGCCGCGGGTGTTGCGTATGCGTCGTCATCGATCCATCGTTCTTCCCCAATCACTTTGCATACTGCCGGCCACACTGCCGCCTGCGTGATGAAGTAAATGTAGGCGTTGGGATCGGTTTCCCATCCCTTGCATTTCAGAATCGAGCCCGGCTGGCCGCCGCCGGACGCGTTGCCGGCGCGCGGGACAGCTGCGCCGAATTTGCCGTCGGGATACTGCGGATATTCATGCAAGGTTCCGGTGCGCTCGAGCCGCTGCTGATCGCGCATTTTCACCCGACATAAATTGAGCACCGCATCCTGCATCGGGGCCAACACCTTCTGTCCGCGGCCGGTGGTATTGCGCTGATAAAGCGCAGCGACGATGCCAAGCGCCAGATGCAGTCCGGTGCCACTATCACCAATCTGCGCGCCGGTGACCATTGGCGGACCGTCATCGAACCCGGTCGTCGATGCGGACCCGCCGGCGCATTGCGCAACGTTTTCGTAAACCTTGCAGTCTTCGTACTTGCCCGGACCGAACCCTTTGACGGATGCCAAAATCATCCGCGGATTGATCTCTTGAATATGAGCCCAGGTGATCCCCATGCGGTCCAGCGCACCCGGAGCAAAGTTCTCGACCAGCACATCGCATTTCTTGATCAACGCGTCAAGAACCTGCTTGCCTTTTGGCTTTTTGGTATTGACGGTGATCGAGCGCTTGTTGTGGTTAAGCATCGTGAAATAGAGGCCATCCACACCCGGAATATCGCGCAGCTGACCGCGCGTCGCATCGCCCTCACCGGCCCGTTCGACTTTGATCACATCCGCACCGAGCCACGCGAGCAATTGCGTGCAGGTGGGCCCGGATTGCACATGGGTGAAGTCCAGAATGCGCACGCCGTCCAGTGCTTTGCTCATCGCTTACCTCCAAATGGTCCGCGACGAGTGGGTGCCGCGCGTCGATTGTCGGTTCAGGGGTTCTTTGCCGCCAGCTGCGCTTCGACATCCGCCAGGCGCTTGCGCAATGCACGCTCCTCGCTGAATCGCTCGGTTTCGTCTCGGATAACGGCCGCAATCGCTTCCGGCTTGCCATCGGGAGAAAAAAGCATGGTGACCGTGAACGCGATAGACAACGCCCGCCCGTCTTTGTGCGCAGCAGGCACCTTCAATAGGTCGTTGCCGTATTTAGTTTCGCCCGTCGACATCGTCTGGTTGTAGCCATCCCAATGCCGCTTTTGCAGCCGCTCGGGAATCATGATGTCGAGCGATTTCCCCAAAGCTTCGGCTTGCGTGTAACCAAAAATGCGCTCGGCTCCCCGGTTCCAGACCGTGATCGCCCCCGACGCGTCGCTCACCACTACGGCGTCGCCCATCGTGCTGACCAACGCCTCGAAATCAAGTGCAGACATGACGGACTCCCGGCGCGAACGCGTGCTTAGACTGCCTTGGCCTCATGCAGCTTCGCAATTTCTTCCTTGCTGTAACCGAGGTCACCCAGCACATCATCCGTGTGCTCGCCAAGCAGCGGGGAGCTGGTGATCTCGGGCTTCAGATCCGAGAACTTGATTGGACTGCCGATCGTCCAGTAGCTGCCGCGCTCCTTGTGCGGCACTTCGACGATGGAGCCGCTCTTGCGCAGCGATTCGTCATGCAGTAACTCCTTCATCGACAGCACGGGCGAGCAGGGGATATCGAACTTGCGCAAAACATCGACCGCCTCGAATTTGGTCTTGTCCTTGAGCCAGTCTTCGATGGTCGCAAAAATGTCCATGATGTGCGGCTGGCGTGCCTTGGCAGTCGTGTAGTCAGGATCGGTTTTCCACTCGGGCTTGCCGATCGCGTCACAGATCGGCTCCCAGGCATGGCCCTGCACCGTGAAATAAATGTACGCATTGGGGTCGGTTTGCCAACCCTTGCATTTCAGAATCCAGCCCGGCTGGCCACCGCCGCCCGCGTTACCGCCGCGCGGCACCACATCGCCGAACTCTTCATGCGGGTACTGCGGATATTCTTCCAGATAGCCGAGGCGATCCAGGCGCTGCTGATCGCGCATCTTGACCCGGCACAAGTTCAGAACCGCATCCTGCATCGCGCAGGCAACACGCTGGCCCTTGCCGGTCTTCTCGCGACCGATGATGGCCGTCAGAATGCCGATCGCCAGGTGCATGCCGGTATTGCTGTCGCCCAGAGCTGCGGCGGAAATGGTCGGCTCGGAATGCTCGCCCTTCCACCAACCCGTGGTCGAAGCAGCGCCGCCAGCGCACTGAGCGACGTTTTCGTAGACCTTCAGGTCATCGTAGTGGTGGCCGTCCGAAAAGCCCTTGACCGAGGCAACGATCATCTTCGGATTCAGCTCCTGGATGCGCGCCCAGGTGAAGCCCATGCGGTCGAGCGCGCCAGGGCCGAAATTCTCGACCAGGACGTCCGATTCCCTGATCAGTTTCTCGAGCACTTCCTTGCCCTCGGGCTTTTTCGTGTCGAGGGTCAGCGAACGCTTGTTGCTGTTGAGCATCGTGAAGTACAGCGCATCGACGTCCGGAATGTCGCGCAACTGTGAGCGCGTGACGTCGCCCGCTCCGGGACGCTCGACCTTGATGACATCGGCGCCGAACCAGGCCAGCATCTGGGTACACGCCGGGCCAGCCTGCACGTGCGTGAAGTCGATGATCTTGATACCTTCGAGTGGTTTGTTGCTCATTACGTATTCTCCTGGGTTGGCTTAAGACGATTTTTTCTTCGCCGCGCTTTGCGGATTCAAACTGGTGATACGGCCGCTCTCGGTGCCGGCAGTCTCATCGATCACGACATTGATGAGTGTGGGCTTTCCGGAGGCAATCGCCTGGTCGAGGGCCTTTGCGAGTTCGTCCGGCGTCGTGGCGTTCGCGCCGACGCCACCGAATGCTTCCATCATCTTGTCGTAACGCGCGCCTTTGACAAAGACGGTAGGCGCAACGTCCGGGCCGCCTGTGGGATTCGCATCGATGCCCCGATAAATGCCGTTGTTATTGAACACGACCACGCAAACCGGCAAGTTGTATCGGCAGATTGTTTCGACTTCCATGCCGCTGAAGCCGAAGGCGCTGTCGCCTTCAACGGCGATCACGGGCTTGCCCGTCACGACGGCGGCAGCAACTGAAAATCCCATGCCGATGCCCATGATTCCCCAGGTACCGACGTCGAGGCGCTTTCGCGGCTCGTACATATCGACAATGCTGCGCGCAAAGTCGAGCGTGTTGGCGCCCTCGTTCACGACCATCATGTCGGGCCGCGCTTTGACCGCCTTGCGAATCACGTTCAACGCGCCATGAAAATTCATCGGCGATGCGTTCTGCTCGAGCGTGGCGACCATCTTGGAAAGGTTCTTGTCTTTGCGCTCGTTGATCGCGCCGGTCCAATCGGTCGGCGGCCTGGCCCACTTTCCGTCGATTTCAGCCACGAGCGCCGTCACGCACGAGCCGACATCGCCGATCAGCGGCGCGGCGATCGGGACATTGCTGTCGATCTCCGTCGGCGCAATGTCGATCTGGATGAATTGCCTGGCGTTTGCGTTCTCGCCGCCCCAGGTCTTGCCCTTGCCGTGGGACAGCAGCCAGTTCAAGCGCGCCCCGACCAACAAGACGACATCGGCTTCGGCCAGCACGTAGGACCGCGCGGCGGAAGCGGACTGTGGGTGCGTGTCGGGCAAGAGCCCCTTGGCCATCGACATCGGCAGGTAAGGAATGCCGGTTTTTTCGACCAGCGCCCGAATATCAGCGTCGGCTTGCGCGTAGGCCGCGCCCTTGCCCAGAAGGATCAGCGGCCGCTTGGCGCCCTTCAGCAACGTCAATGCGCGCTGCACCGACTCCGGCGCCGGGATCTGGCGCGGCGCCGGATCGACGACCTTGATCAGTGACTTCTTCCCGGCTTCGGCGCTCATCGTCTGCGCGAACAGCTTGGCTGGCAGATCGAGATACACGCCACCAGGCCGGCCCGACACAGCCGAGCGGATCGCCCGCGCGATGCCGACCCCGATGTCTTCGGCATGCAGGACCCGATAGGCCGCCTTGCAAAGCGGCTTGGCGATCGCGAGCTGATCCATCTCCTCGTAGTCACCCTGCTGCAAGTCGACGATCTCTCGCTCGCTGGAGCCGCTGATGAGAATCATCGGGAAGCAGTTTGTGGTCGCGTTCGCCAGAGCGGTGAGCCCGTTGAGAAAACCCGGCGCCGAAACCGTCAGGCAAATACCCGGCTTTTTGGTCAGGAAGCCCGCGGCCGCCGCCGCATTACCGGCATGCTGCTCGTGCCGGAAAGAGATAACTCGCATCCCCTCGGCTTGCGACATGCGCGACAGATCGGTGATCGGAATGCCGGGAACGCAGTAAATCGTATCGATATCGTTCAGCTTCAGCGCGTCGATGACAAGGTGGAAGCCGTCGGTCTGATCCTGCGAATGCATGTCGTTTGTCATGATGGAATGTCTCCGCTTTTTGGTCCGGTGCCACAGGGACAATGCGTGGCGAGCCCTGGCGAACAATTGCCGCGTATGCCCGTATCCGATCGGCACACGGGACGGCATGGGTACTGCAGAGTTATCATAGCTATCGATTCAAATTTCATCTCTTGACCGCGATCAATTTTTGAGGTTTGAGCGCCTGATTCATCAAGGCTCCCATCCGGCGAAAGTTTTCTGCCAGCGCCGACCCCACCTGCCTTTTCGGCTCGGTGTTGCAGTTCAAGGCGCATTCGCTTCAGTTCGATGCGACCCGATCGCAGGCGTGCGGGCCGGGTGACGGTTTTGCGCGCGGACAGGAAATGGCCTGCTGAAACATCGCCATGCCGTCATGACAACACTCGACGCACACCCTGAAAAGAACGTTATTCGGGCCCAGCTACGGCAAAACCGCTTGCTCAAAGGACTCTCCGAATCCGACCGCGACGAACTCGAGTCGCATCTGGTCATCGTCGATGGTCAAAAGGGCGACTTTTTACTGAGCCAGGGGGTTCGTGAGATGGCGCAGTACTTCATCCTGGACGGAATCCTCAAGCGCGTGGTCAGCAATGCGGCCGGCAAGGAAATGATCCTGCGCTTTGCCGACGAGCGGGAAATGGAAACCAGCTATGCGGCCTGGCGGCTCGAAACGCCGACCCCGTACGGCATCGTTTGCGTGACCAAGGCCCGGGTCGCCTGCATGGCTTTGCCGCAATGGGCCGCGTTTCTCGAACATCGGACCGAGGCCAAGCAATATTTCGAATTGAACGTGATGCAGGTCATGAGCGAGATCATGGGTCATTCGATCACCTTGCATTTGCTCGATGCACCCGGGCGGGTTCAACGATTTTTACGAAAGCATCCTGAACTGGTCGACCGCATTCCGCAAAAGGAACTGGCTTCCTACCTGAATTTGTCGGCCGAGACACTGAGTCGATTGCGCCATAGCGGGAAAATCTGACGCCGCTTTCGGGGCTTAACGCGCCGAACTTGGCCTGCCTCGACCGAAGTCGAAAACCACGAGCTCAGAAACCGAAGCGTTGCCGCTGCGGTTTCGCCTTCCGTCGAAACGCCGAAGCGTTTCGACCGAAGCTGGCGGCACCCTCAGGAACGTCCTTCGACCAACCTGCCCGGCTGCATGGCGGCGCCTGACGGAATGTTGCCGACCGCCTGGTCCATTTCCTTGCGCCGCATGGGGCGCAGAACAAACCAGGCCAACAGCGCAGCGGCGGCATTCATCACGCTCGCCAGAATAAACACCGCTTCCCAACTGCCGGTCGAAACCGTCAAAACGCTGGCGAGCGGCACCACCAGTGACGCCGTGCCCTTTGCCGTGTAGAGCAATCCGGCGTTGGATGCGGCGTACTTCGAGCCGAAGGTATCGGCGCAGGTCGAAGGAAACAGGCTGTAGATCTCGCCCCAGGCAAAGAACACAACGCCAGTCAGGATGACGAACGCGACCGGCTCGCGGCCGTAGTAGTACAGCGCGATGATGCCGACAGCCTCCAGCGCGAAGGCAATGAACATCGTCGGCTCCCGCCCGATCTTGTCCGACACCCAGCCGAAGAAGGGTCGCGTCAATCCATTGAGCACCCGGTCGATCGCCAATGCGAATGTCAGCGCCGGCAAAACCATTCCCATCACGTTGAAAGGAACGCCCGCGACCTTGAAGTCCTTCGCGATCGGACCGAGTTGCGCGGTTGCCATCAAGCCGCCAGCGGCAACCAGAACGAACATCAGGTACATAACCCAGAAAACCGGCCTGCGCAGCATTTCGGCCGGCGTGTAGTCGCGCTTGGTTTGCTGCAGATGCGAGGTTTTCATCGTTTTCGCATGCGCGGGCGCGCGGCTCAAAAACAGCGCGATCACGAACACGACGATGCCCTGACCCAGCCCGAAGTACAGAAACGCCTCCTGGTACCCGTTCGACTTGATGAACGACGCGATCGGAATGATTGTCAGTGCCGATCCTGCGCCGAATCCGGCCGCCGTCAGGCCTGCCGCAAGACCGCGACGGTCGGGAAACCATTTCAGCGCGTTGCCGACGCAGGTCCCGTAGACCGCTCCGGCGCCGACGCCGCCGATCGCGGCAGCGGTGTAGAGCATGGCCAACGAATTCGCGTAGGAATTCATGACCCAGCCGAGTCCGCACAAAATGCCGCCCACCAGCACAACCGGTCGCGGGCCGTATTTGTCGACCAGATAGCCCTCGACGGGTACGAGCCAGGTTTCGGTCAGGATGAAGATCGTGAACGCGACCTGGATTTCGGCCCGGGTCCAGCCTTGTTTGGCGGCGATCGGATCGACGAACAAAGTCCAGCCGTATTGCAGGTTGGCGATCATCGCCATCGCGATGATGCCCATGACGAGTTGACCCCATCGAAAGCCCGGCCCATGAGCCACGTCGTGGCCTCCGGGCAGGGTTGCGGAAGATCCGGATTGAGCCATGGTGCGGTGTCTCCTAAATGTTCGAGAAAAGCAAAGCCGAAGGCGCATGCGACAAGCGCGAAGCGCAGGTCGAATGCAGTCTTAGCTGTCTGTCTGTCTGTCTTTCTTTCTGCCTGTCGGAAAACGCACGATCGGAGTCGCCTGAAGCAAACATTCGATCGCGCAGTCGCCGTGCCGGCTAATGTCACGCCGGCGCTGAAAAAGCCTCTTGACCTGAGTCAATTTTCAACGATTGCGGGGCCACACCTCGGGATAACCCGCATACCCGGTTTCGCTGGGCGGGTCATTGCGAAACAGGCACAGTGCGGTGAGGGCAGCAACAGGCAGGCCCATTCGACTGCGCAATGACCACGCGATGACCATGCGCTGCAAGGACATAGGGTTTACCCTACAATTTGGAGCATTGACACTGTCCGGGAGCCACCCATGAACAAACCCACTTCTCATTTCGAGTTTTCACAGTCAGCAGGCCGGGGCGCTCTAAGCGAATTTCTGGCCGCGATGCCCATCGCGATCTTGCTCAAGGCCCTTGCCAATCCGTCCGCGCCGACGCGCGGGCTTCACATTGGCCGACTGGCCCCTCAGGCGAGGTAGTCGGCCCGCCGCCCGTTCAACGCTGGCTGCTGCCGGGTGGCGGATACGGCGCGATCTGATCGATCAGCGCTGCGCTATCGGCAACCAGAAAGTCCTTGAACGCTTGCGCCACCGGCGGCAATCGCTTCGCGCGCAGATGAACGACATACCAGTTCAGCGCGAGCGGAAAGCCTTCGACATCGAGCACGCAAAGACTGCCCGCCTTCAGTTCGTGGCTGATGGTGTGCGCCGATAGAAAGCTCACGCCCATACCGGCCATTACGGCCTGCTTGATGGTTTCGGTGCTGCGAATTTCCATCGCCACACGCATGGATTCCATGCCGTTGTCCAGAGCTTCCTCCATCGAGCGCCGGGTATCCGAACCCTTCTCGCGCAGCACGAAATACTCTTGCAGCAAACGCGCGCGGGAAATATGGCGCCTGGCAGCCAGCGGATGATCCGGTCGCGCGACGATCACATACGGATGCGGCGCGAACGGTTGATTGACCGTGTCGAGATCGGTCGGCGGCCGCACCATGATCGCGAGATCGGTGAGGTTGTCGGCGATGTGCGCGAGCAGTCCCTCGCGGTTGTGCACCGTGAAATTAAGAACGACGCCCTGGTGCCGACCGGCAAACTCGACCAGCAGTCGCGGAAAAAAATAGTCCCCGGCGCTGATCGCGCCCACGTTCAGCTTGCCACCCGAGACGCCCTTGAACTGCGCCATCGCGTTTTCGGCCGCTTCGAATTGCGCGATGATCGCGCGGCTCAATCTGAGCATTTCGGCGCCGGCCGGCGTCAGATAGACCTTTTTGCCGAACTGCTCGAACAGCTGATTGCCGGCGTGCTCTTCGAGCTTCCTGACCTGGATCGACACCGCTGGCTGAGTGAGATGCAGCTCTTCGGCGGCGCGCGAAAAGCTCAGCAGCCGCGCCACCGCTTCGAACACCTTGAGCTGGCGCAGCGTCGCGTTCTTCATCTCTCCGGACGACTCAGCCTTCCCGCCGCAGTAACGTTCAGCACGACCAGGCGCACTTCGTCAGATTTATAAGAAAAGTGCCTGAAACGCCCGCCCGACGTGCGCAGACAGCTATTACGTTGATAGCAATCGAGGCTATTCGATCGCCTTGGCCATGTCCTCGACCACCTTCTTCGCGTCGCCGAACACCATCATGGTCTTGTCCATGTAGAACAACTCGTTGTCCAGGCCCGCATAGCCAGCGGCCATCGAGCGTTTGTTGACGATCACGGTCTTGGCCTTGTAGGCCTCGATGATCGGCATGCCGTAGATCACACTGCCCTTGGTGTGCGCGGCCGGATTCACCACGTCGTTCGCGCCGAGGATGATCGCGACATCGGCCTGGTTCAGTTCGCCGTTGATGTCTTCCATTTCGAAGACCTGGTCGTACGGCACTTCGGCTTCGGCCAAAAGCACGTTCATGTGGCCCGGCATACGCCCCGCGACCGGATGAATCGCGTACTTGACCGTTACACCCTTGTCGGTGAGCTTTTGCGCCAGTTCTTTCACCGCATGCTGCGCGCGCGCCACCGCCAGGCCGTAGCCGGGCACGATCACCACGGTTTCGGCATTGCCGAGCACGAAAGCCGCATCGTCGGCGCTGCCGCTCTTGACCGGGCGCTGCTCCGTGCTGCCGCCCGCTGCCGCCGCCCCCTCGCCGCCGAAGCCGCCCAGGATCACGTTGAAGAACGACCGGTTCATCGCCTTGCACATGATGTAGCTCAGGATCGCGCCCGAGCTTCCAACCAGCGAGCCCGCGACGATCAGCATCGCGTTGTTGAGCGAGAAGCCGATGCCCGCCGCCGCCCAGCCCGAGTAGCTGTTGAGCATCGACACCACCACCGGCATGTCGGCGCCGCCGATCGGAATGATCAAGCAGCACGCCGAGCGCGAAGCCGAGCAGGATGACCAGAACGATGTCGATCCAGCTTTGCGAATCCCAGAAGCCGTAGATGAAAAAGATCGCCGCCAACCCGAGCACCGCGTTCAGGATGTGCTGGCCGGTGAATTGCACCGGCGCACCTTGAAATAGACGGAACTTGTATTTGCCGCTCAGCTTGCCGAAGGCGATCACCGAGCCGGTAAAAGTTACCGCGCCGATGAATGCGCCGAGCGCCAGTTCGATCCGGTTGCCGCCCGGAATCAACCCGCCGACGCCGTTGACCGGTTTGGCCGTGATCGCGAACGCCCAGGGCTCGGCCACCGCCGCAATCGCGATGAACACCGCCGCCATGCCGATCATGCTGTGCATGAACGCGACCAGCTCGGGCATCTTGGTCATCTCGACCTTGTTGGCCATGTACGCGCCGATGCCGCCGCCGACCAGCAGCGCGAGCAGCACCCAGATGAGCCCCGTCGCGCTGTTGCCGGCCAGCTTGTAGATCAGCGCCGCCGTCGTCACCATGGCGATCGCCATGCCGCTCATGCCGAAAATGTTGCCGCGAATCGAGGTGGTCGGATGCGACAGTCCCTTCAGGGCCTGGATGAAGCAGACGCTCGCCACCAGATACAGCAGCGTGACGGTGTCCATGCTCATGCCGACGCTCCCTTATCGGCACTCTTGTCGGCGTCTTTTTCAGCCGCGGGCGGCGGCAGTTTGCGTTCCTTCTTCTTGAACATCTCGAGCATTCGCCGCGTGACCAGAAAGCCACCGAACACGTTGACCGCCGCCAGGGCCACCGCGAGGATGCCGAAGGTCTTGCCGACAAAGGTGTCCGTGAGCGCCGCCGCGAGCATCGCGCCGACGATCACGATCGCCGAAATCGCGTTCGTCACCGCCATCAGCGGCGTGTGCAGCGCGGGGGTCACGGTCCAGACCACGTGGTAGCCGACGTAAATCGCCAGCACGAAGATGATCAGGTTGGTGACGGTGTGGGAAACGATTTCCATGGTTCTTCTCCTCGGTGTTGGAAGGCGCGCCGGTTCGCCTGGCGCCGGCCATCGCCGTTATTTTTTGGTGACTTCGCCGTCCCGCGTGACCAGACAGGCGGCGACGATGTCGTCTTCCATGTCGATCTTCAGCCCCTCGTCCTTGGGCAGGATCAGCTTGAGAAAGTCGAGCACGTTGCGCGCATACAGCGCCGACGCATCGGCCGCGACGAGTGCCGCCAGATTGGTTTCGCCGACGATCACGACGCCGTGCTTCACCACGGTCTTGTCGGCCTCGGTCAATGGACAGTTGCCACCGGTCATGCCACCGTTCGCGTCGGGGCCACGCCCGGCTGCGATGTCGACGATCACCGAACCCGGCTTCATCGCCTTGACCATTTCTTCGGTCACGAGCGTCGGCGCCGGACGGCCTGGGATCAGCGCGGTGGCGATCACGATGTCGGCCAGCGCGACCCGCTTCGCCACTTCGACCTTCTGCCGGTCGAGCCAGCTCTGCGGCATCGGCTTGGCGTACCCGCCCGAGCCCTGCGCAGCCTCTTTTTCTTCTGGCGTGTCGTAGGAGACTTCGATGAATTTGCCGCCGAGCGATTCGATCTGCTCCTTGACGCTCGGGCGAACGTCGGACGCCTCGATGACCGCGCCGAGGCGCTTGGCGGTCGCGATCGCCTGTAACCCGGCGACACCGACACCCAGAATCACGACCCGAGCCGCTTTCACGGTGCCGGCCGCGGTCATCAGCATCGGGAAAAAGCGCTGGTACTTGTCGGCCGCGATCATCACCGCCTTGTAGCCCGCGATGTTGGCCTGCGAGCTGAGCACGTCCATGCTCTGCGCGCGCGTGGTGCGCGGCGCGGCTTCGAGCGCGAACCCGGTCAGTTTCGCGCCCGCAAGGCGCTGCAGGCCATCGGCGTCGAACGGGTTGAGCATGCCGACGACCGTGCTTCCGGGCTTCATGGAAGTCACTTCGTTGTCGAAAGGCGTTCGCACTTTGAGCACCAGATCGGCGCCGAGCGCGCCGGGGCCATCGGTGATTTCGGCGCCTGCCGCCTGGTAGGCGGCATCGGTGGCACTGGCAGCGACGCCAGCGCCCGACTGAACCCGCAATGTATGTCCCTGCGCCACCAGTTTCTTGGCCGTCTCGGGTGTGACGGCGACTCGGGTTTCTCCGAGTGCCGTCTCAAGGGGCACGCCAATCAGCATCGATGTCTCCTCTGTTCAGAACTTTTTTTCGTCGCCAGACGAGCTTAACCCAAGACGCGCAGACTCCCGAACGTCTCATCGATCCATGTGTAATTGCGCTGCAGCCCTTGCGCATCCAGCGCAGGCTGCTATTAAATATATAGCTTCAGCCAAGTCGACAAGGAAGACGACAAGCATTGAAAAGGGGCGACCCGAGCCGCGTGCGCGAGCGGGCAGGCGACGTGCAGTCGAACCCTTTCGCCCCGGCGGTTGCAATCGGGCGCACCTGCCGGCGAGCGCTGCCGTCAAACTGCGCCTGGGCTCAGACGTTGCATATTTCACGGTGGCGGCGGGTTTTCGATGACCGGGGGAGCGTTTCAAAGTGAATACGATGGTTAACATTCCGATCAAGGCGCCGGGCGATTTCCCGAAGGTCGCCCGAGCTTCGCACGAGCGCCGATCGGTCGTGAATCAAAAGGTGAGGACCACAAAAAATGAGGATCGCCGCACTCGACGACGAACTGGAGCAGCGCGAACTGATCCGCAGCACGATGGCCGGCATCGGCCACGAATGCCATGGCTTCGCCGACGGCAAAAGCCTGTTGCGCGATCTGCGCCGGCAAACCTACGACCTGTTGGTGCTCGACTGGAGCTTGCCCGACATGAACGGGCCGAAAGTGGTCGAAGCCATCCGCAAGGAACTGGCAAACCGGTTACCGATTCTGTTCGTCACCAATCGGCGCGAGGAAGCCGACATGGTCGAAGCGCTGGCTGCCGGCGCCGACGATTTCATGGTCAAGCCGATCCGGGTTGCCGAACTCGAAGCGCGGGTTCATGCCTTGTTGCGCCGGGCGTATCCGAACCAGCATGCCGCCGAGCTGGTCTTCGGCGCCTATCGTTTTCTGCCGCAATCGCGCGCGCTCGAAGTCGACGATCGGCCGATCGAGCTGAAGCACCGCGAGTACGAATTGGCTTTGTTTCTGTTTCAAAACCTGGGCCGGATGCTGTCGCGCGAGCATCTGCGGGAAGCCATCTGGGGGGCCGGGCCCGACACGCCGTCGCGCTCGCTCGACACCCATATTTCGCGCTTGCGCACCAAGCTCGATCTGCGCCCGTCGAACGGCTTCCTGCTGTCGGCGATCTACGGCTTGGGCTACCGGCTCGAAACGATCGAGGATCCGGCGTTGACCGGTCGCCGGGCCACGCAACCGGCGCCGAAAGATCCGCCGTCCGGTTCGGGTTGAAGGCCCGCGCCGGCGCCATCGGCCCGGCGGGGCACTGATCGGGCGCCGTCATGCCGCTTATTCCCCGCGATTCCGATTTGCCCGTGCCGCAAGAAGGCTCAGATTCGCGCGTGCTGCAAACTGACCTCGATTCGCGCCTGCCGCGCGAGGGCCGCTGGGCCTGGCTCGTCAGCCGTGAGCGCCGCCTCAGAGGCGCCCTGCCGTGGGTCGCGCTGTCGCTCGGGCTGATCGCGCTCGTGACGGCGTTGACGCTTTCGCGCTCGCTGGTCGGCGCCGACCGGATGCTGCTGGACAACGGGATGGCCGAGATGCACCAACCCGCGACCGGTCAGACCGTGATCGTGGCCATCGACGACGCCAGCATCGATGCGATCGGGCGCTGGCCGTGGCGCCGGTTGCTGCATGCCGAAGTGTTGCGCCGGATCGAGGCGGCCAAGCCGCGCTGCATCGGCGTCGACCTGATGCTGAACCAGCCCGACCGGGAACATCCCGAGGACGACACCGCGCTCGAAGCAGCGCTGCTCGACAGTTCCTGCACCGTTTTGGCGATGGCCTTCCGCCCGGGTGTCACGCGGTCGCGGGCCGAACTGCTGCCGGTGCCGACGCTCGCGCGGGCTGCCGGCGCGATCGGCCATACCCAGATTCCGGTCGACGAAGGCGGCGTGGCGCGGATGGTTTGCCTGCGCGAAGGCTTCGCGGGCCAGTTGCGGCCGCATTTTTCGCTGGCGCTCTTTGACCTCGGCGAAGCCGCAGCGCGGCGCGCGGCCAGGCATGCCGGCCAACCGGAGGCGAAGGAGGCGAATGATTCGGCCGCCACCCGTCGCATCGTTCAGGCCGGACCACGATCCACGGCGGAGGCATCTGCACCGTCGCCTTCGAGGCAAGCGCCCGATCCCTTATCCGCTCGGTTACCCGTTCCGTTGCGCGATCCGTTACCCGATCCGCTTCTCGATGGCTCGGGCGAGGACGCGCCACGGCTACGGATGGACCGCCAATTGGTCGTCTATGCGCAGGGGCCGCATCCTTTTGCGACCGTTTCCTATGTCGATGTGCTGCGCGGGCGCTTCGATCCGGCGCTGTTTCGTGATCGCTATGTGCTGATCGGCCAGACCGCCGCCGATCTGGCCGACAACTACGTCACGCCGGTGTCGGCGACCGCGATCAAGCCCGGTGTCGAAGTCATGGCGACCGTATTGCAGAACCTGCTGGATGGCGTTCGGGTCGAGCAGGCCTCGCCCTGGCAGAACCTGGCTTTCAACCTGGTTCCGCTCGCGGTCGCGCTGCTCGGCCTCTTGTGGCTGCGCCCGCTCGGCGCGATTGCCCTGATCGCGCTCTTGATGGCGATGCGGCTCGGGCTGCACACGATCCGGCCACTGACCGGGCTGCAATTTGCGCCGGCCGCTGGTTTGTTCGGCCTGTTGTTGGTGTACCCGCTGTGGAGTTTGATGCGCCTGAGCGCCGCTTTTCACTACCTGCGCTGGGGCACCGAGCAGCTCAAGCTGTCGATGCCCGAACCGCAACAGGTGGCAGCGGGGGCCGGCGGTGGGGGCGGCGGCGGCGGTGGTGGGGGAGGCGCTGGAGATTTCCTCGATCGCCAGATGGCCGCGAGTTCCGCCGTGGCCGGGCAGTTGCGCGACATGCATCGGCTGGTCAGCGACGGCATGGACTACATGCCCGATCCGTCGATGGTGCTCGACCGCGCCGGCATCGTCTCGATCGCCAGTCTGGCCGCGGCCCGGTATTGGCAAGTGCCGCGCGACGCTCTGATCGGGCGCGACGCGCATCTGCTGCTTGGCGGCTTCACGCGGCATGACGACGGCACGCCGCTGGTGCCGGCCCATACCTTCGCCGAGCGCGGTCTGACACCGATCGAAGGCGAGTGCGAAGACGCTGGTGGCCGGATCATGCTGCTGCGCTGCACGCCGTTCTTCCGCGCCGACAACAGCCACGGCGGCTGGCTGGTATCGCTGGTGGATCTGACCCGCATCCGCCGGATGCAGAACCAGCACAACGAAGCCTTGCGCTTCATCGCGCACGACATGCGCGAGCCTCCGGCGTCGATCCTGACGGCGCTCGAACTCGCGCGCAACCGCCCAGATGCGCTGCCGAGCCACGCGCTGCTCGGACGGATCGAGCGCCAGGCCCGCACCGGACTCGAACTGGCCGACGGCTTCATCAACCTGGCGCGCGCCGAGAGCCAGCCTTTTCATGCCGAAACGCTCGATCTGGTCGATTTGCTCGAACAGGCGATCGACCACCTCTGGGCACCGGCGCGCGAGCGCGATATCGCGGTCCGGCTGGTTTCGGCGCCCGACGAAGCGCCGTGTGTCGTCGATCGCAGCCTGATCATGCGCACCTTTCAGAACGTGCTGGGCAATGCGATCAAGTATTCACCCGCCGGGGCAGAGGTGCGATGCCATATTTTCGAGCGCGCAGGCAGCCCAATCAGCGCAAGCAGCGCTGACGCGGCGCCCGTCGACCGTTGGATCATCGCGATCAGTGACGACGGACCGGGCATCGCTGTCGCGTTGCAAGCGCAACTCTTTCAGCCTTTTCAACGATTGCACCGCGAGAGCCATCCCGAAATCCACGGTGTCGGGCTAGGCCTGTTGCTGGTGCGCACCGCCATGGAACGCCATGGCGGAAGTGTCGAACTCCAGAGCGATGCAGGCGCCGGCTGCACCTTTTCGCTGGTGCTGCCCCAGGCGCCGGCCAGCGCCGCCGGCTTGTTCGACAGCACGCCCATGCCGCTCGAATCGACCGATGCCGACAACGCGCGCGAACGATGAACGCGGACCGCTGGAAACCCAACGTCACCGTCGCCGCGGTGATCGAGGCGAACGGCCGCTATTTGCTGGTCGAAGAAGAAACCGGGGGCGGCCTGCGCCTGAACAACCCGGCCGGCCACCTCGAAGCCGGCGAGTCGCCGCTCGCGGCTTGCGTGCGCGAGACGCTGGAGGAAACCGCGCATGCGTTCACGCCCTCGGCGCTGGTCGGCATTTACATGGCCCGCGGCCGGCCCGGCGAGCCGCCGGATGGAAACGAAGACGTGACCTGGCTGCGCTTCGCCTTCACCGGCACGCTCGGCGCATTCGATGCGACCCGCTCACTCGACACCGGCATCGTGCGAACGCTGTGGATGACGATCGACGAACTGCACGCCAGCCGCGCCCGCCATCGCAGCCCCCTGCTGCTCGCCTGCGTGCAAGACCACGCAGCCGGCCAGCGCCATCCGCTGTCGCTGATCCACACTGATCATTTGCTATTGAAATAATAGCTGTCTGCGCACGAAGGACGGGCGTTCCGGCGACTTTTTGCTTAAGAATCGCAAAGCCGAAACAGAGCCCGCAAAAGCTACGCAGAAGTCGCAGAACGAATACCAAATCTTTTTTATGGCTGTTCTTCTGCGACTTCTGCCTTGCTTCTGCGCCTTGTATGTTCCACAAAGGAGATTTGAGTTGATAGCGATAGAAGGCTGTGGTCAAGTGGGCAGAGCCTGGCGCGGTGGGCAACGCGCAGCGTTGTCCACGGCAAGCCAGGCGCTTCGAGCGCAGCTCGAACTGTCCACTTATCCACAGCCTGGCCCTTGTGCCTTTTGTGCTTTTCGGTCGGCGCGCCAAACCTGTTTGCCCCTTGAGCTTGCAGCTCGTGCAGAAGCTTGCGGTCAACGCGCCGATCCCTTTCATCCAACCATGTAGCCCGAACAGTTGCCAATCATGAACATGAATCCGCAAGGTGGGGTAGTTGCTGGCGCCCAGCGCCCAAACGCCGGTATCGACGTCTCCAAGCAGCATCTTGATGTTTGCCTGGAGGCCGAGGATCTGCGGGTGGACAACGACGCCAGGGGGTGGGAGGGGCTGACCGCGAAGCTCAAGGACGCAGGGGTCGATCTGGTGGTGATCGAGGCCACCGGCGGCTATGAGCGGGCCGTGGTGTGCGCGCTGCAGGGCGCGGGCATCGCGGTGGCGCGGGTCAATCCGCGCCAGTCGCACGACTTCGCCAAGTCCATGGGTGTGCTGGCCAAGACCGACAAGGTCGATGCCCGCGTGTTGCGCGACTTTGCCGATGTACTGGCGCGCCACCGGGAGCGCGCCAAGTACATCACCCCGATGGTCGAGGCGCACCGCGCCGAGCTTGCCGCGCTGACCACGCGCAGGCGCCAGCTGGTGCAGATGCGCGTGGCCGAGCTCAACCGCCTGGAGCAGGCCAGCGCGCGCGCCGCGCGCAGCATCAAAAGCGTGCTCAAGCTGCTGGACAAGCAGATCGGGGCCATTGATGCGGACGCGGACGCACACCTGGAGCGCCACTTCAAGGCGCAGCGCACGCTGCTGGACAGTTGCAAGGGGGTGGGGCCGGTAACGATGCTGACGCTGACTTCGGCGCTGCCGGAGTTGGGCCAGCTGGGCCGGCGCGAGATCGCCAAGCTGGTGGGGGTGGCGCCGTTGGCTAACGACTCGGGCTCGCGCAGCGGCAAGCGGCGCATCTGGGGCGGGCGCCCGGAGGTGCGCACGGTGATCTACATGGCGACATTGGCGGCATTGCGCCATAACCCGGCGATCAAGGACTTCTACGCGCGCCTGCTCGCCGCAGGCAAACCAAAGAAGGTGGCCATCGTCGCGTGCATGCGCAAGCTGCTCACGATCCTCAATGCGATGCTCAGGGACAAGGCCGCATGGGATGGCACTAAGCATGTTCAGACCGTTCAAAACGCTTGACTTTCAACACAGTTGCTTCTGCGTCCGGTAGTCCGCTCCCGAACCCGTATTCCCGCGTCCGCTCCCCAACGCTGGGACAATCGCCCCATGCAAAAACAACGCATCGTGGTCGGCCTGAGCGGCGGCGTCGATTCGGCCGTCACCGCGCACCTGCTCAAGCAGCAGGGACATGAAGTGGTCGGCATCTTCATGAAAAATTGGGAAGGCGACGACGACGACGAATTCTGTTCGTCGAACGTCGATTTCGTCGATGCCGCGAGCGTGGCCGACGTGCTCGGCATCGAGATCGAGCATGTGAATTTCGCGGCCGAATACAAAGACCGGGTGTTCGCCGAATTCCTCGCTGAATACCGCTCCGGCCGCACGCCGAATCCCGATGTGTTGTGCAATGCCGAGATCAAGTTCAAGGCCTTTCTCGACCACGCGATGCGGCTCGGCGCCGAGCGCATCGCGACCGGACACTATGCGCGCGTTCGCTTCGATGCCGCGAACCAGCGCCACCAACTGTGCAAGGGCCTCGATGCGAGCAAAGACCAGAGTTACTTCCTGCACCGACTGACGCAAACGCAGCTCGCCAAAACCCTGTTTCCGATCGGTGAATTGCAAAAATCCGAAGTGCGGCGCATCGCCACCGAGATCGGCCTGCCGAACGCCGCGAAGAAAGATTCGACCGGCATCTGCTTCATCGGCGAGCGGCCGTTTCGCGAATTTTTGAACCGCTACATCCAGAGCGCGCCGGGCCCGATCATGGACGAGCGCGGCCGCACCATCGGCGAGCACCAGGGTTTGAGTTTCTACACACTCGGCCAGCGCCAAGGGCTGGGCATCGGCGGCATCCGGCCGCGTGGCCTGGCGCGCGGTGCGGGCGAGCACGCGCCCTGGTTCGTCGCGCGCAAGGACATGGCCGCCAATACGTTGTGGGCAGTGCAAGGGCACGACCATCCCTGGCTTCAATCGCGCGCGCTCGTCGCCGAGGACGCGAGTTGGGTGGCCGGCGCGCCGCCTGCGCGCGGCAGCGACTACGCAGCCAAGACCCGCTACCGGCAGAACGACGCGGCATGCGGGTTCGCTCCGGTAGATAGCGATGGCGCTGGCGTAGCGACGTTCCGGCTCGAGTTCGGCGCGGCGCAATGGGCGGTGACGCCGGGCCAGTCAGCTGTTTTGTACGACGGTGAAGTTTGTTTGGGCGGGGGCGTGATCTGCGACGTCGCGGGCGCTGCCGACATGGCTCAGTTGGCGCAAAAAGACCGTGCGCGAGCGTCGGAAGTGGTTTGAATTTGCTATTTTATTGATAGCTACTTGCACACGTCCACCGGGCGTTTCAGCTACTTTTCTCTTAAATCTATCGGTTCAGGCCAGGCCGGGATCCGCAATGCTCGAAGCCCGCCGATCCGCACCTCCGTAAGTCACCGGAGAGCGCCGCAACGCCAAAAGACGATCGACAAACGATCCGGCTTTGTGTACCGTATACAGAGTACGAACCAAGCCCGATGACTGCCCAACTGCTCAAACTCCAGGTCGCGCCCGATTTGGTCGATCAGGTCTACCACGCGTTGCTCGACGCGATTTGCAGCGGCCAGCTCGCACCCGGCGAGCGGATCACGCAGGACCAGTTGGCCGAGCGCTTTCAGATCTCGCGCCAACCGGTGCTGCAGGCGTTGCGGCTGCTCCGGAAAGACGGGCTGGTCGCCGACGCGCCGGGCCGCGGCTTGTTGGTCGCGCCGCTCGATGCAGCGCTGATCGCGCAGCTCTACGAGATTCGGGGCGCACTCGATGCCCTGGCCGTGCGGCTCGCAGCCGAACGCGGCGCCATCATCGACCGGACCCTGATCGAGCGCGGCCGGCGCGCGGCGCGCGGGCAGGACATCGCCGCGATGATCGAAACCGACATCGACTTTCACAACGCGATCTACCGCGCCTCGGGCAATCCGCTGATCGAGCGCAACGCGCAGTTGCACTGGGTGCATTTGAAGCGCGTGATGGGTGCCGTGCTGCAGTCGTCGCGCCAGCGCGAGGCGTTGTGGGACGAACACGCAGCGATCGCGGCTGCGCTCGCCGACCGCGACGCCGACCGCGCAGCCCAATTGATCGAAGACCACGGACGTCAGGCGAGCATCAACTTGCAGGCACGGCTCTCGGACGTTATCGACACTCTCTCCAAGGAGATCCGATGATTCTCGACACAGCACAACGCGCGCAGTTCGAGCGCGACGGCTATCTGTTTTTCCCCGGCCATTTCAGCGCTGAAGAAACGCAGGCTCTGCAAGCCGCGGTGCCCGCGCTCTACGCGGAGCGCGCCGCCTGGAACGTGCGCGAAAAGGGCCGCGATGCGGTGCGCACCAATTTCGCGGCGCATCTGGTGAGCGAGCCCTTCGCCAGGCTCGCGCGCCATCCGCGGATGATCAAACCGGTCGAAGCGCTGTTCGGCGAATCGGTCTACATGCACCAGTTCAAGATCAACGGCAAGGCCGCGTTCGACGGCGACGTCTGGCAATGGCACCAGGACTACGGCACCTGGCTGAACGACGACCACATGCCGACCGAACGCGCGATGAACGTCGCGATTTTTCTCGACGATGTGACCGAATACAACGGTGCGTTGATGTTCATTCGTGGCAGCCACCGGCTCGGCGTGCAGGACGCGCAACACGACCTCACGACGACGAGTTACCCGCTCTGGACACTCGACAACGCAAGGGTCGCCGAACTGGTCGAGCGCGGCGGCGGCGCGGGCCGCTTCGGCGCGGATGGCCGCTATACCGACGGCGGCTTGATTTCGCCCAAGGGCCCGGCCGGCTCGATGATCCTGTTTCACAGCTGCCTGGTGCATGCGTCGGGCTCGAACCTGTCGCCGTTCGATCGCGTCAGCGTCTACCTGAGCTTGTGCACGGTCAGCAACCATATTCGGCGCTTCCATCGGCCTGAGTACATCGCGCACCGCGACTTCACGCCGATCGACTGCCTGCCCGACGATTGTCTGCTGCGCGACTATCCGGTCGATCTGCCCTGGAAAGACGGCCTGCCCGATTCCGCGCTCGAAACCTCGAGCGAACCGATCGAGGTCGCCGCATGAGCCTCTACACGAAGCTCCAGCAGCGCGCGGCCGAAAAGCGCCCGATCCGCATCGGCCTGATCGGTGCGGGCAAATTCGGATCGATGTACCTCGCACAGATTCCGCGCACGCCGGGCGTGCACCTCGTCGGCATCGCCGATCTCTCGCCCGATGGAGCGCGCGCGAACCTCGCGCGGGTCGGCTGGCGCGACGAGCGCTCGCGCGCCGCGAGCTTGGGCGACGCGGTGAAAACCGGCGCGACCCATATCGGCGACGATTGGCAGGCGCTGGTCGCGCATCCGCAAATCGACATCGTGGTCGAGTGCACCGGCCATCCGATTTCAGCGGTCGCGCACTGCCTGCAGGCGTTCGCGCACCGCAAGCATGTGGTCAACGTCACCGTCGAAGCCGATGCCTTTTGCGGCCCATTGCTCGCGCAGCGTGCGGCCGAGGCCGGCGTGGTGTATTCGCTGGCGTTCGGCGACCAGCCAGCGCTGATTTGCGACCTGGTCGACTGGGCCCGCACCTGCGGCTTTCCGGTCGTCGCGGCCGGGCGTGGCCACAAGTGGCTGCCGCATTTTTCGGAATCGACGCCCGAGACGGTCTGGGGCCATTACGGTCTGACGCCTGCGCAAGCCGAGCGCGGCGGACTTAACCCGAAGATGTTCAACAGCTTTCTCGACGGCTCCAAACCGTCGATCGAGTCGACCGCCGTGGCGAATGCGACCGGGCTCACGGTGCCGGGCAACGGCCTTTTGTATCCGCCCGCGAGCATCGCCGACATTCCGAGCGTCACTCGACCAAAGAGCGAAGGCGGCGTGCTCGAGCAGAAGGGCATGGTCGAAGTGATTTCCTCGCTGGAGCCCGACGGCACGCCGATCGATTACGACATCCGGATGGGCGTCTGGGTCACGGTCGAAGCCGAAACCGACTACATCAAAAACTGCTTCGAGGAATACAACGCCCACACCGACGACAGCGGCCGCTACTTCACGCTCTACAAGCGCTGGCACTTGATCGGGCTCGAAGTCGGCATATCGGTCGCGAGCGTCGCGCTGCGCGGCGAAGCGACCGGTGTCGCGACCTGCTGGAACGCCGATGTGGTCGCGACCGCCAAACGCGATTTGAAGCCCGGCGAGATGCTCGACGGCGAAGGCGGCTACACGGTCCGGGGCAAGCTACTGCCGGCCGAAACCTCGTTCGACATGGGCGGGCTGCCGCTCGGCCTCGCGCACGATGTGAAGGTGCTGCGCCCGGTGGCCAAAGGGCAGAGCCTGAGTTGGTCCGATGTCGCGATCGACATGTCGACCGACGCTTACCGGCTGCGGCGCGAGATGGAGCAGTCGTTCGCCGGGAAAGTCGAGCAACGGTTGCAAAAATTTGCCTGAGCACGACACCATGCACGATCTACTGATTCGCAACGCGCTGGTCTTCGACGGCAGCGGCGGGGAACCCGCGCGACAAGACGTCGCGGTGAAAGACGGCCGCATCGCCGCGATAGGCGCGAAGCTGAGTGAATCGGCCGCGCAAACCGTCGACGCCGAGGGCCTCGCATTGATGCCGGGCATTATCGACAGCCACACCCACTTCGACGCCCAGCTCACCTGGGACCCGACCGTGCGGCCCTCGCCCGCGCTCGGCGTCACGACGGCGGTGATCGGCAACTGCGGTTTCACGATCGCGCCGTGCCGACCTCAAGACCGCGAGATCACGATGCGCAACCTGACGCAGGTCGAAGGCATGTCGCTCGACGTGCTGCGCCTGGGCATCGAATGGGGCTTCGAGTCCTTTCCGGAGTACCTGACGCAACTGCGCGAGCGCGGAAGCGCCGTCAACGTCGCGGCCTACATCGGCCATTCGTCGGTGCGCACCTATGTGATGGGCGACGCCGCATCGCAGCGCGAAGCCAGTGACGCCGAGATCGCGCAAATGGCACAGATCGTGCGCGAAGCGATGGCAGCCGGCGCGGTCGGCTTCGCCAGCAGCACCAGCCCCGCGCACAACGGCGAAGCCGGTCGGCCGATGCCTTCGCGGCTGGCCGACGAACGCGAAATGCGCGCGCTGGTCGACGCGATGGGCGAAGCCGGTCGCGGTGTCTACATGCTGACCAAGGGCGGCCAGACGACTGTGCCCTTTCTCGAATCGCTCGCGCAATCGAGCCAACGTCCGGTGATGGTCGCCGCGCTGCTGCACAACGGTACCAATCCACAAGCGGTCAGGAACGACCTCGATGCGATCGCCGCTGCCAACACGCGCGGCCACCGGATGCTGGGCCAGGTCTCGTGCTGCCCGCTGACGATGGATTTCACGCTCGCATCGCCCTACCCGGTCGAGGGGCTGCAAAGCTGGAAGCCCGCGTTGCCGCTCAGCGGCGACGCACTGAAACGCAAGCTCGCCGATCCGGATTTTCGCGCCGCCGTGCGCAGCGAGATCGCCGCAGCGAGCAGCTTCCGGCTGTTCAATGGCGAATGGGACAAGGTTCAAGTGGTGGAGACAACGCGGCAAGAGAACGCGCGCTTCGAGCAAAAGACGATCGCAGAAATCGCCCTGCTCGAACGCCGCGACCCTTTGGACGTGATGCTCGACCTCGCGCTCGCCGAAGACCTGCAAACAGTCTTCACTGCGCAATTGCTCAACAGCGACGAGAGCGCTGTCGGCCGGATGCTGAATCATCCGCACAGCATTGTGAGCCTGAGCGACGCCGGCGCCCATCTCACCTTTTTCAACGACGCCGGCTTCGGCCTGCACCTGCTCGGCCACTGGGCGCGCGACCTGGGCGCGATGGACATGCGCGAAGCCGTGCGCCGCCTCACATCGCATCCCGCGAGCGTGTTTGGGATGCAAGGCCGTGGATTACTGCGCGAGGGTTATGCGGCCGACCTGCTGTTGTTCGACCCGAAAGCCGTCGACCGTGGCCCCAGGCGCCGCGTACACGACCTGCCCGGCGGCGCTGCGCGCCTGACCACCGATGCGATCGGCGTCCACGGCGTCTGGGTCAACGGCAAGCAGGTCGCCGATGCAAAGGGTCTGGTCGACGAAGTGCCGTTGGCGGGGGTGCTGCTGACCGAGTTCACAGGGTGAACTCCTTCAATTCGGACTCCCGGACGCAGAAGTAAAACCGAAGGTACGCAGAAGGCGCAGAAGAACAGCCAACACAAATTTGAATTTCCTTCTGCGCCTTTTGCGCCTTGTATGTTCCACAAAGGAGATTTGAGTTGATAGCGATAGAAGGCTGTGGTCAAGTGGGCAGAGCCTGGCGCGGTGGGCAACGCGCAGCGTTGTCCACGGCAAGCCAGGCGCTTCGAGCGCAGCTCGAACTGTCCACTTATCCACAGCCTGGCCCTTGTGCCTTTTGTGCTTTTCGGTCGGCGCGCCAAACCTGTTTGCCCCTTGAGCTTGCAGCTCGTGCAGAAGCTTGCGGTCAACGCGCCGATCCCTTTCATCCAACCATGTAGCCCGAACAGTTGCCAATCATGAACATGAATCCGCAAGGTGGGGTAGTTGCTGGCGCCCAGCGCCCAAACGCCGGTATCGACGTCTCCAAGCAGCATCTTGATGTTTGCCTGGAGGCCGAGGATCTGCGGGTGGACAACGACGCCAGGGGGTGGGAGGGGCTGACCGCGAAGCTCAAGGACGCAGGGGTCGATCTGGTGGTGATCGAGGCCACCGGCGGCTATGAGCGGGCCGTGGTGTGCGCGCTGCAGGGCGCGGGCATCGCGGTGGCGCGGGTCAATCCGCGCCAGTCGCACGACTTCGCCAAGTCCATGGGTGTGCTGGCCAAGACCGACAAGGTCGATGCCCGCGTGTTGCGCGACTTTGCCGATGTACTGGCGCGCCACCGGGAGCGCGCCAAGTACATCACCCCGATGGTCGAGGCGCACCGCGCCGAGCTTGCCGCGCTGACCACGCGCAGGCGCCAGCTGGTGCAGATGCGCGTGGCCGAGCTCAACCGCCTGGAGCAGGCCAGCGCGCGCGCCGCGCGCAGCATCAAAAGCGTGCTCAAGCTGCTGGACAAGCAGATCGGGGCCATTGATGCGGACGCGGACGCACACCTGGAGCGCCACTTCAAGGCGCAGCGCACGCTGCTGGACAGTTGCAAGGGGGTGGGGCCGGTAACGATGCTGACGCTGACTTCGGCGCTGCCGGAGTTGGGCCAGCTGGGCCGGCGCGAGATCGCCAAGCTGGTGGGGGTGGCGCCGTTGGCTAACGACTCGGGCTCGCGCAGCGGCAAGCGGCGCATCTGGGGCGGGCGCCCGGAGGTGCGCACGGTGATCTACATGGCGACATTGGCGGCATTGCGCCATAACCTGGCGATCAAGGACTTCTACGCGCGCCTGCTCGCCGCAGGCAAACCAAAGAAGGTGGCCATCGTCGCGTGCATGCGCAAGCTGCTCACGATCCTCAATGCGATGCTCAGGGACAAGGCCGCATGGGATGGCACTAAGCATGTTCAGACCGTTCAAAACGCTTGACTTTCAACACAGTTGCTTCTGCGAAGCCTTTGCGTCTTTTGCGTCCGGTAGTCCGGTTCAAGAGAATAGTGGCTGAAACGCCCGCCCCTCAAGCGCAGTCAGCTATTAATTAGATAGCATTTCTTCGGGCTGAAGCGACGCTGCGATCTCATACGAATGCAACCGCGCGGTCTGGTCGAAGATGCCGCCGGTCAGCATCAGTTCGTCGGCACCAGTGCGTTCGACAAAAGCATGGATCTGGTCGCGCACGGTGCCAGGCGAACCGATCGCGGCGCACGACAGCACCGATTCGAGCAGCTGGCGTTCGCCCGGGCCGACCGATTCGGCATAGCCTTCGACCGGCCGCGGCAGCTTGCCGGGCCGGCCGCTACGCAGGTTGACGAACGCCTGCTGCCACGAGGTGGCGTGAAAGCGCGCTTCTTCGTCGGTGTCGGCTGCGAACAGATTGAAGCCGAGCATCACATGCGGTTTCGAAAGCTGCTTCGACGGCTTGAAGCTCTGCCGATAAATCGCGATTGCATCCATCATCTGCTGCGGCGCGAAGTGCGAAGCAAAGGCATAAGGCAACCCGAAATGCGCCGCGACCTGCGCGCCGTAAGTGCTGCTGCCCAGAATCCAGATCGGCACTTCGAGTCCCATGCCCGGCACGGCGCGCACCGGCTGGCGCGGCGCCTGGCTCATGTAGTCCATGAGTTCGAGTACGTCCTGCGGGAATTGGTCGGCATCGGAATCGAGGTTGCGGCGCAAGGCGCGCGCCGTGCGCTGGTCCGAGCCCGGCGCGCGGCCGAGCCCCAAATCGATGCGGCCCGGATACAGCGATTCGAGCGTGCCGAACTGCTCGGCGATCACGAGCGGCGAATGGTTCGGCAGCATCACGCCGCCGGCGCCGATACGAATCGTCTTGGTGCCCGCGCCGATGTGCGACAGCAGTACCGCGGTCGCCGCGCTCGCGATACCCGGCATGCCGTGGTGTTCGGCGAGCCAGTAGCGCGTGTAGCCATGCCGTTCGCCGTGCCGGGCCAATGCGAGCGAGTTCTTGAAAGACTGCGCAGCGTCGCTGCCCTCGCAGATCGGGGAAAGGTCGAGAATGGAAAAGGCCGTCATGACTCGCAGTTTGGGGCATTTGGCGCCGCCGCAAGCGTTCGGGGCATTGGCCCACCGCGGCAGCGGGCCGCGCATCCCGGCTAAAGCACCTTGACCGCCCGACCGATGAACTGGATCGGCCCGGTCGGCCGGCCAATCGGCGAGCCGGCGGCGGGCTCGAGCGTCAGTTCGAACAGCTGATTGGGCTGCAGCGGCGGCAGGCGGTCCAGCGGCACTGTCACGGGCCGGCCGGGTTCGACCAAGCCGAGCGAGACCGGCCCGCTCCAGCCGTCGGCCTTGGTCCAGAACTGCAACGCCTTTTCGCGCGGAATCGGCGCGTTGCCCAGCGGCACCAAACTCAGCTGCTGCTGGTTGGCGCGCGCCTGCACCACCCAGCCAGGCGCCTTGTCGCCGGGCGCGACCAGCACCACCATGAACTGCGGTGCCTGCGGCGCATTCATGCGCACCGCCAGCAGCGCGGCCAGCAGCCCCGCTGTCGCGAAGCCGCCGCCGGCCAGAGCGCGCCACAGCCCGAGGCTGGACCACCAGCGGCGCCAGCCGGTGCGGTCGGTGCGGTCGGTGCGGTCGGTCTGGTCGGTCTGGTCGGTGTGGTCGGTGTGGTCGGTGTGGGATGGCGTTGCGCTGGCGAGTCGAACCGCGGGTGCCGCTTCAGCGGTTGGCGGCGTCGGGTCCGGCCGCGACTGCGACTGCGATGTGCGCGCGGCGTCCGGCGCCGTGCTCTGCACGATGCGCGACCACAGCGCCGGCGACGGGTCGACCGGCGGGGCAAGGGTCGTCAGCGGCAGGAGTCGCGCCTCCCAAGCCCGCACGGCCTCGCGAAGTGCGGGCTGGCGCTCCATGCGTCGCGCGACGTCGGCGCTGGCCTCGGCCGACAGCGTGCCCAGCACATACTCGCCGGCAAGCGCGTGCAGGTCGTCTGTCGTCGGGGCGTTATCGGGGCTCATCGCATTCAGTCCATGCAGGCGCGCAGCGCGCGCATGCCGCGCTGAATCCAGGCCTTGACCGTGCCCAACGGCGTGCGCGTGCGCGCGGCGATTTCGCCATGGCTGCAGCCTTCGACATAGGCATACAGGATGCACTCGCGGCGTGCGGGTTCCAGTTGGTCCAGGCAATCCTTCAGGTGGCCGAGGTCGGCGTTCAGTTCGAACGGATCCGCGGCGCCGGCGTAATGCGCCAGCGCGGCGGCATCTTCGTGGGCCTGCATGGCGTCATCGTCGACGCTGACCTGGCGCGCACCGTTGCGCACTGCATTGAGCGCGGCATGGCGCACCACGCCGTAGATCCAGCCGCGCCCGGCGCCACGCGACGGATCAAAGCTCGCCGCTTTTTGCCAGATGCTGACGAAGGCGTCGTGCAGCACGTCTTCGGCCTGCTCGCGCTGGCGCACGATGCGCAGCGCCACACCCAGCAGGTAGCGGCCTTCGGTTTCATAAAGGCTTTGCAGCGCCATGGCGTCCCCGCGGGCGCAAGCGAGCAAGGCGGCGTCGTGGTCGAAAGCAGGGTCGGTGGACAAAAGCGCCAAATTGCAGTTCGGCCCGATGGTAGTCGAGCCCAATCGCATCCCGCCGATCTCGCCAGGTACCGGAGGGGGTGAAAGAAATCGTAGCGAGCGGCTTGAGGTTGGGCCGAGGACCGCAGCCGCACTCCCGTGCGGCGAGAACCGCAGGCCCAAGATCGAGACGCGCAGTAGATTTATCCGCCCACTCCTCAGGCCGCTTTCCAGAATAAGTAGTCGGCCTGGTACTTCACGTCCTGCTTCGCGCCCTTATTGGCAGGTGTGCAAGCGGAGCTGGGGGCGATGCCGCCGCTCAGGTTGGTGCGCTGCACATAGGTGACCCCGGACATCGCGCCCGCACCCGTCGCCGGGTTGGCCTTGACCAGCTGGTAGGGCAGGCTGGCCGAGTTCGAAGGGGCCACGGCGACCTGGGTGCCGGTGATCTTGGAGCCGTCCATCGCCTCCCAGGTGGCGGGCGGGCCGTAGTATCTGCCGATCTGCTTGCCCGACATGTCGTTGAGTGCGGCGTCCGGGCCGGCGAAGGTCCACGCCGTCTGGCCGGCCGCATCGGCCTTGTCGCGGCATTCGTAGATGACCTTGCCGACGCCGACCGTGTGCATCGCGACCTTGTTGCCTGGCGGCACCTGGACCGACGCGGGCACATCGGCCTGCGAATGCATCATGGGCTTGGCTTGCATGCCGCCCGGCGAGCCGCAGGCGGCCAGCACGGCCGCGGCCGAAACCGTGGCCACCACAGCGGTCAGGCGAAGGGAGGTGGAATAGGACATGGAGGATTCCTCAGATGTGAAAGACCGCAGCGACGGTGCTGCTGTCTGCTCTACCCGCCAGGTCGCCCATTGGATGCAGGGTGTGCAAAAAAAGGTTTGCGGGCTGGTCCCACACGGGGCAACGCCCCAACGTCCGCCCCATTCCCTATGAGCCCGCTGAAGTCCCGAATCGCCGCTAGTCGGTTTGATAGAACGTGTCGACGCCTGCGAAATCGCGCCCGTTCTGATCCACGTCGACCTGAAACGGCACGCTTTGATTGGGCCCGATGGCCGGCAGGTTATCGACCTTTTTGAATCCGCTGAGCTTGCCGTCCTTGTCGCGCAAGCTCACCCACAACCGGAGTTTGGTCACGATGGTGCTGCCGGGGTTGGTCACGCTGCCACTGACCTGAACCAACTTGTAGCTGAAGCGCTGGCTGAAGTTGAGCAGCACGCTGCCGATTTCGGCTTTCGTGCCCTCGATCTTGATGTCGAGCGGCACCCGCGGCCCGGGCAGCGCGGCGGCGCGCATCGGTTTGTAGGCGATGCGCGTCTGGCTGATCCGGTCGTTACCTTGCGATTCCAGCAGCAGCGGAAAGCGCTCACCGGGGTACAGGGTCGTCAGGCCCGACACCTTGTGCTCTCCGGTCTGCTTGCTGCCGTCGAACTGCGTGATCACCGCGCCCGGCGCCAATGCGATCCGGTCTTTGCTGCGGTTGACGAGTTCGCTCAGGTACACAGGGCGCTGGATGTTGCTGCGGCCGGGCACCAGTGGCAGCAGCTCGAGCTGCGCCGAATCGAACTGCGTCGCTTCGTCGGTCAACAACTCCTGCGTAGCCAGGTCGAAGCGGGCATCGAAAGCCTCCGGCGCGCTGGTGGCGCGAACGATGCGGTTGTCGGACAGCACCAGCGCTGTTCTCGGGGCCGCGGCCGTCTTGATTCCGTAGTCGATCCGGTAATCCCAGGCCGCAATCGGCGCGAGCGGCGCGAAGCGCCGGACGCGCACATCCACCGAACTGCGGCCGCCGGGCACGATGCTGTTCGCTTCGGCAGAGCCGTAGCCCAGGCCGGCCAGCTCGCCGCGGCTGTCGAATACGCGCACCAGCACCGCGCAAGATTCCAGCGATGCGTCCTTGCGCGCGTTGACGATGCGACCGACCAGCCGCAACTTGTCGCCCTGTTGCACCAGCCGCGCGGGCGCGAGGCCGAGCGCCGGCCCATCGACCATGTCGTGCGGGCGGCTCAGGCGATCGGGAGTCAAGGTCTGCCGCGTGGCCTTTTGCGTGCTCGGCAAATCGACCAGCACCGGAGCCGATTCACCCGGTGCCAGCAGGTTCGGGCCTTCCAGCGGCGTGTTCTGGCCGACCTGCTGCTCGCCATCGAAGAAGGTCGCCTTGAACCGCGGGTGCCAGAGCGGCGCGCCGGTTTCGTTGCGCATCTCGACCAGCAGCTTGGCGGCGTTGAAGCTGGCGCCGCTCACCAGCACCTGCCGGATCGCTTCGAGCTTGAGCCCATCGGCGGAGATCGCCGGAACGGATGCGCGTGCCGCGAACGAGGTATCGACCGCCGACTGTCGGCTGCGGTACAAGCCGATCGACAGCGCCACGATGCCCAGCGCGATGAAACTCAGCAGCACGCCGAGCGTGACCCGGCGTACCTGCCGCTCGCGTTCGGCCTGCTCGGCAGCAAGCAAGCCGGCCGCTGCATTCTTGACCTGATGCAGCACCCGATCGAGCCGGTCCGATACATCGTCTTCCACCAGCGAGACCGAGCCGCAATGCTGGCAGGTGTACTGGTTATGGCCCGTTCGCTGCAGTGCGCCGCCACCGCATTCGGCGCATTTCATCGTCAAGAGATTGATAGCCATCGAACGGATTGAAAACGAAATTGCGAGAGGATTGCCGCCCGTCGATGCGCGGGCCGCACGACTTTATCCACCCGATTCGCGTTCACGCCGGCCCTCGATGTAGATCCGGTTGATCTTCGGATAGCGCTGCCTGATTTCCTGCTCGATGGCTTCGACCGCAGCCGCCGATTGCTCGGCCGATGCATCGACCTCGAATTCGACATCCATCGCGAGCAGCACCTCGTCGCGGCCCATGTACATCGACAGTGGCGGCCGCGCGCGCTCGATCCACTCATGCGACTCGGCCAGCGTGATGATCGCCTCGGCGGTTTCGCGCCGGATGCCCTCGCCGACCAGCAAGCCATGCGACTCGCGCATGAGCAATGCCGCGACGCCGGCCAGCAGCACGCCGATCGCGACCGAAGCCGCGCCATCGAGCACCGGCATGTCGAGCGCATGACTCGCATACACACCCGCCGCGGCGATCGCGAGGCCGAGCAACGCAGCGCCGTCTTCGGCGATCACCGTGTAGGTGCTCGGGTCTTTGCTCGCGTGCAGCGAGCGCCAGAACGGTTGCGTTCCGGTGTCGCTCCTGAATTGGCGCAACGCGACCAGAAAGCTCGCGCCCTCGAACACCGCCGCCGCGCCGAGCACCACGTAATTCCAGAACGGGTCGGTCAGCTTTTCGGGATGCAGCATGTGCTGCACGCCCTCGAAGATCGAGATGCCGCCGCCCAAACCGAAGATCAGCACCGCGACGATGAGGCTCCAGAAATACAGCTCCTTGCCGTGGCCGAACGGGTGGTCGCGCGAGGCCGGGCGTTTGCTGCGATGCAGGCCCACCAGCAGCAGCAATCCGTTGCCGGTATCGACCGTCGAATGCACCGCCTCGGACAGCATCGCCGAACTGCCGGTGATGCCGGCGACAATGAACTTGGTGATCGCGATCGCGACGTTGGCGGTGATGGCGCCGTAGACGGCGATCTTCGATTCGGCCACTGGGCGGGATTCTGGGCGAGGTCTGGCCGCGACTGGGGTCTGTCGTTCAATGCGCCGTGCCGGATTCCTGTCGTCGCGCAACCCAATAGGTCGCGCCGCCGCTGCCGTAACGCTCCGAATGCGGCACGTTCACGTCGAGCTGGAATTTATCGCCCGGATGCAGATGGCGGGTCTTGTCGCCGACCGTGAGCCACATCTCGCCCTCGACCACCAGCGCATTCGCTTCGAACGGATGGATGTGCTCGTCGAGCACCAGGTTGGGCGCCCAGCGGCGTTCCAGCACCGCGTCATAACCATCGCCGAGTGCGGCAGATTCGAATTCGGCAAAGCTGGGCAAGGGTTTCATTCGGGCTCCCTGGAGTTGGTGGACAGCTGGCCTGCATCATCGATGTTGCACGCATGGCCGTCACGATTCTGCCAGTTGACACCTTTGCGCGTGACCCGCAACGGCTATGAGCGCGCGGCGCAAAATTGCAGCCCGCGCGCAATGCCATACCCCCACTCGCCTCACCGAGTCCATTCGATGTCCGACGAAAAGCCACTGGATCAAACCGACAGCCGCAGCGCGCCCGCCGGTATGCGCAAGGGCCTGGTCAACTACGGCGACCGCGATTTCTCTCTTTTTCTGCGCAAGGCTTTCATCAAGGGCGCGGGCTTGACTGACGCCGCGCTCGATCGCCCGGTGATCGGCATCGCCAATACCGCGAGCAGCTACAACCCGTGCCACGGCAATATGCCGCAATTGCTCGATGCGGTGAAGCGCGGCGTGATGCTCGCGGGCGGCTTGCCGATGGAATTTCCGACCATCTCGATCCACGAGAGCTTCGCGGCGCCGACCAGCATGTTCCTGCGCAACCTGATGGCGATCGACACCGAGGAAATGATTCGCGCCCAGCCGATGGACGCGGTGGTGCTCATCGGTGGCTGCGACAAGACCGTGCCCGCGCAATTGATGGGCGCGGCGTCGGCCGGTATTCCGGCGATCCAGCTCATCACCGGATCGATGCTGACGGGCAGCCACCGCGGCGAACGAGTCGGCGCCTGCACCGACTGCCGACGCTATTGGGCGCGCTTTCGGGCCGGCGAGATCGACGCCGATGAAACCGCCGAAGTCAACGACCAGCTGGTCGCGAGCGTCGGCACCTGCTCGGTGATGGGCACCGCGAGCACCATGGCCTGCATCGCCGAAGCGCTGGGCATGACCTTGCCGGGCGGCGCCTCGCCACCCGCGGTGACAGCCGACCGCATCCGCATCGCCGAGCAAACCGGTGCGCAGGCGGTGCGCATGGCGCGCGCGCAGTGCACGATCGACAAGATCATCACGCCCGACGCCTTCGAAAACGCGCTGCGCGTGCTGCTCGCGATCGGCGGCTCGACCAACGGCCTGATCCACCTCACCGCCATCGCCGGCCGCATGGGCATCGATATCGACCTCGACGCGTTCGATGCGATGGCGCGCCAAACACCGGTGCTGCTCGACCTGAAACCGAGCGGCGCGCACTACATGGAAGACTTTCACCATGCGGGCGGCATGCCGACCCTGCTGCGCGAATTGAAGCCCCTGCTGCATCTCGAAGCGCTCACCGTCACCGGCCGCACCCTCGGCGAAGAGATCGACGCCGCCGGCCCCGGCTTCGCGCAGAACGTGGTGCGCCCTGTCGGCAACCCGATCTATACCGGCGGCGGCCTCGCCGTGCTGCGCGGCAACCTCGCACCCGATGGCGCGCTGATCAAGGCCTCGGCAGCCGATGCGAAGCTCATGGAACACGAAGGGCGCGCCGTTGTGTTCGAGAACATGGAAGACCTGGCCGCGCGGATCGACAGCGACGACCTCGACGTCGCCGCCGACGACGTGCTGGTGCTCAAGAACATCGGTCCCAAAGGCGCCCCCGGCATGCCCGAAGCCGGCTATTTGCCGATTCCGCGCAAGCTCGCGCGCGCCGGCGTAAAAGACATGCTGCGTATTTCGGACGGCCGCATGAGCGGCACCGCATTCGGCACGATCGTGTTGCATGTGACACCCGAATCGGCGGTCGGCGGGCCGCTCGCGTGGGTGCAAAGCGGGGACAGGATCCGGCTCAGCGTGAGCCGGCGCGAGTTGACGCTGATGGTGTCGGATGAAGAGTTGACGCGCCGTGCGGCCGCTTCACCGATCGCTCCGCCGAGCGCTGAGCGCGGCTATCTCAAGCTCTTCTTGCAAACCGTCTTGCAGGCGGATCGCGGGGTTGATTTCGATTTTTTACGCTCAGTGACGGTCTCGGGCAAGGTGCCGCGCTGAGAGGTGTTTGCTGTGGTTTGCGCGAGTTGGATGGGGTGTGCACTCTGCAAGCGCCCCTGGCCGGGATATCCGCCCGGCGGCGGACCTACTTCTCTTTTGCTTCGCCAAAAGAAAGTAGGCAAAGAAAAGGCGACCCTGCTGTCTGCGTCCCTTCGCTTCGCTCCGGGCAACCTGCGGTGCGCGCTTTTCGCGGGGTCTCGCTGAACTCACTTCGCTTCGCTGCGTTCAAACAACGCGAGCCCTGATCCGCGAAAAGCTGTGCTCCTCGGCGCATACAGAAGGGCTATGGAGGCGGGGCCCACAAGAACGCGCCGTGGCGTGTCCTTGTTGCTGTTTGATTTCGGTTTTCAACCGAAGAACGACGAGCGCAGCGAGACGTTGATCCCCAAAGCCCCTCTGTATGCGCCGAGCAGCGCAGCCGGACGGGGATCAGCGGCGAGCATGTTTGAGGCGAAGCCGAGTTTGCGAGTCGCCCCGTCCGGCGAGCAGCGCAGGTTGCCCGAAGTGCAGCGAAGCGAAACGCAGGGACGCAGACAGCGGGGTCGCCCTTTCTTTGGTTACTTTCTTTCGGCGACGCGAAAGAAAGTGACTGCGCCGCCGGGCGCACATCCCGGCCAGCAGCCTCAGCAAAGTTCAAAGCCTTTTAACCCCAAACCCCTTACCAGACAAGCGCGGACAGCTATTAGATCAATAGCATTCAACAGGTCCATCGCCCCCACGCCCGCGCCGCGCAGAGCAAAACGAACACCAAGCCCTAATCCAGCCGAATCCCCTGCTGCTTGATCACGGGCCCCCAGCGCTTCGCCTCGGCCAGCGCAAGCGCGTGAAACTGATCGGGCGTGCCGGCGAGCGATTCCATGCCGAAGCCTTTCATGCGCTCGACCACCGCGGGGCTGGTCAATGCCTTGTTCAGGTCGGTGTTGAGCCGCGCGACGATCGGCGCGGGCAGGCCGGCCGGGCCGAGCACGCCTTGAAAAGCGAAGACTTCGGTATCGGGAACGCCGGCTTCGGCCAGGGTCGGCACGTCGGGCAAAGCCGGAAACCGTTGCGCAGCGCCCAAACCGATCGCGCGCACCTTGCCCGATGTGAGCGTCCCCAGGCCCGCGGCCAGGTCGAGAAACATGCAATCGACCACGCCGCCCATCAAGTCGTTCATCGCCGGCGCGGCGCCTTTGTACGGGATGTGGGTGATCGAGGTGCCGGTGCGGGCCTTGAACAATTCCATCGCCAGATGGTGCGGCGAGCCGTTGCCGGGTGAGGCGTAGTTGAGCTTGCCGGGGCTGGCCTTGGCGAGCGCGATGAACTCCTTGACGGTTTTCGCAGGCACCGAAGGATTGAGCGCCAGCGCGAGTGGAAAACGCGCCAACCCGCCGATGAAGGTGAAGTCCTTCTGCGGATCGAACGGCAGCTTCCGAAACAAAAACTGGTTGAACGCCAGCACCGCGTTGTCGGCCGACATGACCGTGTAGCCGTCGGCATCGGCCTTGGCCACGAACTGCGCGCCGATGTTGGTCGACGCGCCGGGCTTGTTCTCGATCACCACTGGCTGGCCGAAGCTCGCGCGCATCGCATCGCCGACCGCGCGCGCCAGCACGTCGGTGCCGCCGCCGGCCGGGTACGGGACGATCCAGCGCAGCGGCTTGTCGGGATAGGCGGACTGGGCGAACGCCCAAGGGGCGCCAGCGGTGGAAGCGCTCGCGGCCAATGCGGCCAGGGCTTGAAGGGTGGTTCTGCGTTGCATTCCAGGTCTCCTTTGAATGGACATTTGCTATAGGTAGCATAGCTGTCTGCGCACGTCCAGTGGGCGTTTCAGCTATTTTTCTTATAAATTTTGGGTCATTCGTCAGCGCCGGCTGCATCTGGTGCGTCGATTCCAGCAGGCGGACTTGCGATCGCGGCGCGCTCCTTCGATGCGCGCCCTTTCTGTGATAGCTCGGCCGGCGCCACGACCTGCTGCTCGATCGCGCCGAACAGCGACTTGCCGTCGCGGCCGTTCATGTCGATGCGCACGATGTCGCCGAATTGCATGAACGCGGTTTTCGGTACGCCGTCTTGAAGTGCTTCGACGGCGCGCTTTTCGGCGATCGAGGCGTGGCCGTGGGGCCATTCGGTGCGGCCGTTCTTCTCGATGCCGCGATTGCTCACGGGGCCGCTGCCGACGATGCTGCCGGCTGCGAGCGGGCGGGTTGCGGCGAGGTGGGCAATGAGCTGGCCGAAGTCGAAGTGCATTTCGGGCCCCGTATCGACGAGGCCGAATTTGCGGCCGTTCAGGCGGGTCTGCAATGTCAGATGCACGCGACCGCCGTGCCAGCCTTCGTCTGATAGGCCGAGTTCGCCGGGGGTGACCGCGACGGGGCTGAACGCGGTCGCGGGCCGGGCTTGCACCGATGCATCTTGCGCGGATCTGAAGCCGCTGCTGCCGGCGCTCGCGTCGCGCCGCCGTTCGCGCAGCACCACGTCGCTCGCGAGCATCACGAGCCGGACGGCGTCGAGCGCCTGCTCTGGTGTCGCGGCGATCGGCACGTCGCCGGTGACGACCGCGAGTTGGGCTTCGAAATCGATGCCGTCGGCTTCGTGCAAGCCGAGGATCGCGTCGCAGGCGCCGAACAGCGCATCGCTCGCGCCGCGCGTCATGAAAGCTTCGGTCGTCGCGCGTTGCTGAATGTCGGGCAGTGTTCCGGTCGATTGGGCGCCGTGCTGGCGGGCCAGCAATTCGACCTGACTCGAATACGCCGCGCCGCTGGCCCAGAGGTAGGCACGCGGCAAAGGCGCCATGCACTGCGCCGGGTCGAACGGAAAGGCATGGCGGGTGCGGCCGGCGTTGAGCTGGTCGTACAGGTCTTCGAGTTGCGGGCTCATGAAGCCCCAGTCGTCGAGCACCTGCTGCAGCCGGCTCGCGATGCCGCTGGCGTAGTGCGCCTCGTTGAGGTCGCGCGAGACGACGACCAGTTGGCCGTCGCGCGAGCCGTCTTTCAAGGTAGCGAGTTTCATGGTGGTCGGGCGAAAACGCCGGGTGCGGGATCGGATGTTCGGCGCCGGGTTCCAGCGATGGCCGGGAATCGCCGGCAGGCTAGACTGATTTGTACGCGCCGAGACTGTCGGGCGCGGCAGTTTACCCACCGCACCTGCCGCCCTGCCGTCCTGCGACATCCGCCGCGCCTGCCGCGCTCGCTCGCGACCGACACCACGCTGCTTTTCATCGCCGTCGATGCCAACCCTGCTCCAAACCACCGCCGGTAGTACGCGCCCCGTCCGCCGCGCGCCGCCGTTCTGGCGCTCGCCGCCGGTGGTGCTGGGCGCGATCGCACTGCTCGTGATCGCGCTGCATGTGCTGGTGCTCGGCTTCCACGCGGTCGGCGTACAAACCGACAAGCGGCCGAAGGTGGCGACATTCAGCACGCGCACGATCGCGGTGACGCCGCCAGCGCCTGCTCCGACGCCCGAGCAGACAATGCCGGAGCCCGTTGAAAAATCAGAACCAAAAGTGCCCGAAACGCCCGCCTTGCAAGCGCAGATAGCTACAAAAAACGCAGCAAAGAAGGCACCCGCCGAAAGCCGCAAGCCGACACCGAAAAAGCCTGCAGAACTTCGCCCCGCCGAACCTGCGCCCGCTGCGATCGCTCCGGCGGCATCGGCGCCACCGGCGCCGACGCCACCACCCGCACCGGAACCCGCCGCCGCATCGGCCGATGCGGCATCGGTCAATGCCGCGTCAGCCGACGCCGCAGACAAAGCCAAAGCAGCTGTCGCGGCAGCGCTCGCTGCGGCCGGCGGTGGCGCGGCCGAGGATCTGGGAATCGGCAACCGCGCAGCCCAAATTTCCGGTTCGGTCCGGCTCACCTTCGACGTGACCGGGCAACTGGGCGTGCAGCCGCTCAAGGGCGGCGTTGGCGAGCTCCAATGGCGCACCAGCGGCAACCGGTACGACGCCCAACTCACGCTCAAACTCCTGCTATGGACCTGGCTGACGCAGCGCAGCAGCGGCCAGGTCGGGCCGAACGGCCTCGTGCCCGACCGCTTCTCCGACAGCCGGCGCAACACCCAGTCGGCGACCTTCTCGCACGAAACCAGGCAGGTGATCTTCAGCAATGGCAAGCCCGCCGCGCCGCTCGTCGCGGGTGCGCAAGACCGGCTGTCGATCGTGATGCAACTCGGCGCGCTGCTCGGCGGCGAAGCGGGTCGCTATGCGCCGGGCAAGTTGATCGCGGTGCAGACCGCGGGCACCGGCGACGCCGAAATCTGGATCTTCAAGGTCGATGGCGATGAGCCGTTGCATGTGGGCGTGGGCGACTTTCGTGCTCGCCACCTGAGCCGCAAGCCCCGCTATCCGGGCGACGACAAAATCGAGCTCTGGTACGCGCCCGAGCTCGACTGGCTGCCGGTGCGGATTCGGCTCACGCAGAAGGAAGACAAGGTGTTCGACTTTTCGCTGCGCAGCGTGACGGACCTGGGCGGATCGAAATAAAGCGGTCTCGCTCAGCGCAAATTTCTACCGATCGGAGTTTTTCAGCGCAAAAGCGTAATTTTCAGCGGGATTTACACGATATTTACGCCGCTTTTGCCTGCGTGCTTGAAACTGGCGCGGTGATTGCTATCTAACATCGTATGCCTGCAACCGATTATGGAAACCTGTCCGAAATGAACATGCTCTACGACTCCGAGTCTTTCGTGGTGGTTCATGTCCAGCCGCCGGAGACCGACGCGCCGCTGGTGCCGAATCGGCCGCAACTCGCGCGGCATGGCTTCGAGATCGTCGACAAACGCTCGGGCAAGGAGGTTTACCTCGACGGCTCGTGGGCCGAATTGTTCCAGCAAAAAATCGCCGCCTGGCAGCTCAACACGCCGACCCAGGAAGAGGTCGAAGACACGCTCGAAGGCTATGCGGAGCTGGCGCAGAACCCGGTGTTGATGCACTGAGATCGGGAGCGGGATCGGGCAGCCGAACGCAGAGGGCGCAAAGATTTAGCAGAGGGCGCAGAAGGAATACCAAAAATTTCCTTTTATTCGGGTGATAGCGGCGACTGCTGCGGTGTCGAGCGCACGAAGCCGAACACAGCATTTGCTGTAGAGATTGCTCCCGAATTTATAGCTGCTTGCGCTTGTGCAGCGGGCGTTTCAGCTACTTTTCATGTATTTTTTCGCGCCTTCTGCGAAACCTCTGCGCCCTTTGCGTTCGGCTGTCCGCCTTTCTTCGAATCGCTTCCGAACGCCCGCGCCGCGAACGCCCACACCATCTTCGACGCATCGGGTCCCAGTGGATCGCTGAATGCCGCGCTGGCTGCGCCGCCGCTCCAGGAGTGGCCGAGGCCGGCGACCTCGCACAGCTTGACCCGCATTCGGCCAGCGCTCAGAAAATCGACGACCCGCATCGGATGGCGCTTGCCACGTTGCAGCGCTCGCGCTGGCTTCGGCAGAGCGCCGGTCGCGGTGGCCCAAACCGCTGCAGCATTGGTCGCGTTGCGCGCGGAAACGATGCGATCGGCATCGCCGTGAACGATCAGCAGCGGCGGCAAGGTCGTTCCGAGCGCCGCAGCGCCCATCGCCTTGCCGACCGCGGTGGCCGGCATCGCCGGCGCGCGAACACCGCGCATCGCGCCGAAGGCAGTGGCCGACGATTTAGCCGCTCCGGGCGCCACACCCGAATGCATCGCGACCGCCTTGAACCGGTGCGGCCAACCGGTCGCCAGCAGGGCGGCCATGCCGGCGCCGGCCGACATGCCGGCCACTGCGACCCGCCGCGTATCGACCGCATACAACGCGCAGACCTGATCGATCGCGAGCATCAACGTCGCAGCCTCGCGCTCGGCCTTGCCCGAACGGGTGTCGTACCAGTGCCAGCAGCCTTGCGGATGATGCAGCCGGTCCTGCTCGGGATAGAGCACATAAAACCGCTCGCGATCGGCCAGCCGGTTCATGCGTGTGCTCAAGGCGAACTCGCGCCCCGTCTGGCCGCAACCGTGCAGCATCACCATGAGTGGCAATTTCTCGCCTGCCAGCACATTCAGGCCAGCCGGCCGGTACAGGTGGTAGCCGCGCGCGCCGGCCGGCCCACCGGCCATGCCTGTGAGCCAGTCGCCCGCGCCGGGCGGCGGCTTGCGTTGCGCGACGACGGCGCGGCCGACTTGCGCGGTGACCTTGCGCGCCAGCCGGTTCGAACTGCCGAGCGCAGCCCGGGTGAAGGTTTTCAGATTGCGCTGATAGGCGCGGGTGAGGATCGAGGTGGCGGAGCGGCGACTGGGCATGGCGCCAGTATGAAGGGTTTACCCTGAATCGAAGTTTCCAAATGCGGACTATCGGACGCAGAAGGCGCAGAAGAAACGCAGAAGACGCAAAAAAACATCGAAAGTATCTGAAACGTCCGCTGGACAAGCGCACACAGCTACAAATTTAGTAGCATTTTCCGCTATCGGATACAGAGTTCAACTGCGCGCGTTCGATTTCGTCGCAGCCGCCCTCTACACCCGAACTGAAAGAACTTTGGTATTCCTTTCGCGCCTTCTGCGAAATCTCTGCGTCTTCTGCGTCCGGAAATCCGAATCTGGCTGTCCCAATCTAATCCCCATACAGCCACCGATACAGCGGCCCCACGATCATCAGCACGGCGACCAGGCGACAGACCTGAAACGCGGTGACGACCGGCACGCCGAGTTCGAGCACCTTGGCGGTGATCGACATTTCAGCGATGCCGCCCGGTGCGGTACCCAAAACCATGGTCGCCACATGTTGGCCGGTGGCGAGCGCGATGGCGGCGCCGAACGCGGCGCAGAGCATCAGGGCCACCACGGTGGCCAGTGCGACCGAGCCGAGCCAGCGCGGCGCGGTATGCAAAAACGCGCGCTTGAATCGCACGCCCAGGCTCGCCGCGATCACGAGTTGCGCGGCGCTGGTCAACTCCCTGGGCATGGCCGACAGGTCGATGCCGGCCACGGTGAAGCCGATCGCGACCAGCATCGGGCCCATGAACCAGGGATTCGCACGCCCGGTCGCGCGCACCGCGAAACCGCCGGCCACGCCCGTTAGCGCGAGCAATGCCAATCCGCCCCAATGCACGACCTTGTTCGCGGGCGGCAGCAAGTCGAGCCCGTGCAGGCCGCTCGCCTGCATCGCGAACGGAATCGTCACCGTGACGATCAACAGCCGCAGGCTGTGCGCGGCCGCGACCAGGTCGGTGCGGGCGCCGGCGCGCTCGGCCAGCAAGGTCATCTCGGAGGCGCCGCCGATCGCGCTCGCGAACCAGGTGGTCGCGCGCAGCGTGCGCACCGGCACCCCTTGCATGCGCGGCGCGTGGACCCGATAAAGCCACTGCCCGAAGCCCCAGCCCAAAAGCAGCGCCCAGCCGATCGCGAGCACGATCGCCCACCAGACACTCGCGACCAGCGCTGTGACAGCCGGCGTGAAGTACAGTCCGAGTGCCAGTCCGATCGTGGCCTGGCCGGCATTGCGCAGCACCGTCACGCTGACCGTAGGCGCTCCCGCGATCGACGCGGCCGACGTCGCGAGCAGCGGGCCGATCATCCAGGGCAGCGGCGTGTGCAGCAGCAAGCACGCGCCGGCCGCCGCGAGAGCCAGCAACAAGGTGGCGGCGACGCGAACGATGAAGCTGGAAGGCATGGACTGGCGGCGGCGTCGGAGCGGAGAAATAACTTGCCGGTCGAGGCGGCCGAAACCGACGGAACCTTCGAGGCGGACGAGGCAAACGGGGCTCACGCGGCGCCTTTTTTTGCCCCGGCGGCATCGGCGCACGCTCGGTCACCATCCAGAAAACAGTCCGACCGCGCGCTCCGGGCGCCAAGTTGAATACTATCCGCGCATGCGCAATCGACTTGCTCCCGCCACTGCCGCTTGTTTTTGGCTGGCGATGACCGCGCTCGCCATGACGTCCGGCTGCAGCGCGCTCTCAGGCAGGTCGAGCGCCGATGCCGCGAATGCGCCGGTCGCCCGGCGCATCGAGGCCTTGCTGCCGGCCGACGTATTGCTGCTGGGCGAGCGCCACGATGCGGCCGGGCACCAGCAACTCGAACGGCAAACCGTCGAAGTGCTCGCTGCTCGGGCGAAGCTCGCAGCGCTCGCGATCGAGATGGCCGATGCAGGCAACCGCACCGCCTATCTCAAAACCGACGCAACCGAAGAGCAGGTCAAAACAGCCTTGAGCTGGGACGACCAAGCCTGGCCCTGGGCCGCTTACGGCCCGGTCGTGATGGCCGCGGTGCGTGCCGGTGTGCCGGTGTTCGGCGCCAATCTGCCGCGCGATCGCATGAAGGTCGCGATGGCCGATGTCTCGCTCGATGCGCAACTGTTGCCGGCAGCCCTCAAGACGCAGCAGGAGGCGGTTCGCGCGGGTCACTGCAATTTTCTGCCCGAGACGCAGATCGGGCCGATGACGCGGGTTCAGGTCGCGCGCGACCGCGAGATGGCGCTGATCGTCGCCGAAGCGCGCCAGCCCGGCAAAACCGTGCTGCTGGTCTCGGGCGCGGGCCATGCCGAGCGCGCGATCGGCGTGCCGCAGCATCTGGCGACCGAACTCAAAGTGAAAACCGTGCGGATGGCAGCCGGCGAGCCCGATGCCCGCCCCGACAACGACTTCGATGCGATCTGGCATACGCCGGCCTTGCCGGCGAAGGACTACTGCGCCGAGCTGCGGCGCAAGTAAGCGCAGGGCGTCGGTTAGAGCGAGACTGAAACTGGCGCTGGGATCGGCGCTTGATACGACGCGGAATGCCTCCCGTGGAGCCCGCGCAACTATCCCTTGAACGTGTCCGCAAGCGCCTTGACCGGCGCCAACGTTGCTTCACTGATATCGATGCCGTCGGCCGCGGCCTTGCCAGCCAGATCGTTGCGCCGGTAACCCGGAATGCGCACTCCCTCGTCGGCCAGGATCGCGCCGAGCAAAGCCTCGACGCGCTCGCCGTAGACCTCCGCGCCCGAGAGCGCGCCCGGATCGATCACGATGAATGTCTGACCGAGGCGCGGCTGATTGCCCTGCGCTTCGAGCAACGAATCGGCCTCGAGCCCGAAGCGCGCGCCGGTCAACGCGCTGACCAGCAGTTCGACCACCAGCGCCAGCATCGCGCCCTTGGTGCCGCCGACCGGCAGCATCGAGCCAGCGAGCGCGGCTTTGGGGTCGGTGGTCGGCTGGCCATCGGCGTCGAGCGCCCAGCCGAGCGGAATCGCCTCGCCCTTTTTCGCCGCGACCATGATCTTGCCGCGCGCCGCGGCCGAAAGGGACAGGTCGACCATGATCGGCTGGCCGCATCCAGCGCCGCGCGGAAAGGCCGCCGCGATCGGATTGGTGCCGAAGATCGCGCGCTTGCCACCCGCCGCCGGCATTGCGGCCGGCGAGTTGCCAAAAGCCAATCCGACCATGCCGGCCTCGGCGACCGGCTGCAGGTGATACGCCGCTGCGCCGAAGTGATGGCTGTGGGTGACCGCGCCGATCGCGATGCCGCATTCGCGCGCGCGTGCAATCGCTTCGCGCACCGCGAGCGCACAAGCCGGAAACGCAAAGCCGTCGCCCGCATCGACCAGCACCGCGGCAGACTTTTCGGCGATCACTTTAGGTACCGCATCGCCGACGACACGCCCTGCGCGAAGGTGCGCGGCGTACATCGGCACACGCGAGAGGCCGTGCGAGGCGAGACCCTGCGACTCTGCCGCGACGAGCGCCCGGGCCGTGGGTGCGGCCTGTTCGGGCGACGCGCCTGCTGCCTGCAATGCGCGTTGGGTCAGTTGTTCGAGGTGTTGAAGCGTGTGCATGGATCGGCTTTAAAAAGTTCGCGTTACGGCAATGTCGTGGCCGCGGAGCCCGCTCACGCCGCGGGCAGGTCAGCCCAGCGCTTGCGCGACTTCGGCCGCGATCAAGGTCGAGACACGCGTATTGGCCTCGGCTGTGACGCCCGCGATATGCGGCGTGAGGATCATGTTCGGGCAATCGACCCAGACGCTGCCGGCGGTGAGCGGCTCGGGCTCGAACACATCGATCGCCGCGCCAGCAAGCCGGCCATCGCGCAGCGCTGCGACCAGTGCCGCTTCGTCTGCGATACCGCCGCGCGCAGTGTTGATGAAGACGGCGCCGGGCTTCATCCTTGCGATACGCTCGGCCGACAGAAGCCCTTTCGTTTGCGGCGTCAACGGTACGTGCAGACTCACGACGTCGGCCTCGGCGAGCAGTGCGTCGAGTTCGAGCCGTTCGACCCCGAGCGCTTTCCACGCGGGCGCGTCGGCCGGCATCACGGCGTCCGTCGCGACGACTTTCATGCCGAGCGCCGTTGCGAGCTTCGCGGTGCGCTGGCCGATGCTGCCGAAGCCGATCAAGCCGAGCGTCTTGCCGAAGATTTCGCGGCCGTTGGACAGCGCCATGCGCGGCCAGGCGCCGCTCAGAACCTCGGCGTTCGAGCGGTAGGCCCCCCGCAGCAAAACCATCGCCGTGCCAACCACGTACTCCGCGACCGCCAGCGCATTCGCACCGGTGGCCGGAATCACCCGAATGCTGCGCGACTCGCAAGCCGGCACGTCGATGTTGTCGAGCCCGACGCCGAGCCGGCCGACGACACGCACTTTTTTCCAGGCATCGAGCACCTCGCCTCGCACCTGGGTTCGATTGCGCACGATGACCGCGTCGGCGTCCGCCGCAACGCTCATCAGTCGCGCGGCATCGCCGAACAGTTGCGCGTCGTACACCACGTCGAAGCGCTGCGAGAGCGATTCGACCGCAGGTGCATCCATCACCTCGGTGATGACGATTTTTTGACGGTTCATACAAAAGGACGAGGCGCAGCCTCGTTATCGTCCTTTAAGCACTTTCGAACAAACGCGTCAGCACGAACTCGCGATGCCCCAGCGCCTCGGCCGCGGTATGCCGACCGTTGATCGTGCGCATCATCATTTCGAGCAACTGATCGCCGGTTTCGTCCATCGTGCGCTCGCGCTGCAGAAGGCCCGAGCAATCGACATCGACATGCTCGCTCATCGTGCGCACGGTGCGAGGATTGGCGCAGATCTTGATGACCGGAACGATCGCATTGCCGATCACGTTGCCCTGGCCGGTCGGGAAGAAGTGCACCACGAAGCCCGAAGCCGCGCACAGCGTGACCATCTCGGCCGCTGCCGAGGAGGAGTCCATGAACCACAGGCCCGGATGCGAAGGCACTTCGGCCTTGTCGATCACGCCATCGACCGTGCATTTCTTGCCGATCTTCTGGATGTTGCCGAGCGCCTTTTCTTCGATCGTCGTCAAGCCGCCGGCGATGTTGCCCTTGGTCGGCTGCGAGTCGGAGAGATCGGTGGTCTTGTTGCGCTCGATCATCGCCTGGTAGCGATCGAACATCTTCATGAAGTCCGCGCGCACCTGGTCGTTGGCGCAGCGCGCTGCAACGATTTTTTCGCCGCCGGTGATTTCCGATGTTTCGCCGAACACCAGCGTTGTACCGAGCGGATGCAGCTTGTCGAACGCATTGCCGACGGTCGGGTTCGAGCCGCAACCCGAGGTGGTATCCGATTCGCCGCATTTGGTCGACACCCACAAATCGCCGATTGGGCATTCGACGCGGTGCTGCTCGGTCGCGAGTTGCACGTACTCCTTGGCGACCTTCGAGGCTTTCATGATCGTTTCGTGATCGCCATGGCCTTCGATGCCGAAGCCGGTCACAGGCTTGCCGGTTTTGGCGATGCCTTCGACGACTTTTTTGGTCCAGCTTTCCTCGATGCCGATCACGACGACAGCGGCGACGTTGGGGTTCGAGCCCGCGCCGATCAGCGTCGCGAAGTGCAAATCGAGGTCGGCGCCGAATTGCAATCGGCCATAGGGATGCGGGATCGCCATCGTGCCCTTGACGTTGTGGGCCACCGCTTCCGACGACGCGTTCGACAAGTCGTCGAGCGGAAGAATGATGACGTGGTTGCGCACGCCGACCCGGCCGTTCTCGCGCTTGAAACCCCAGAAGGTCGTGTCTTTGCCGACGATAGTTTTGCTCATTTTTTATCCTTGAAGATCGATTCAGTTAGCGCCCAGACGGAGAGGCCGCACCCATGGAATAGAACTGCACCCATTCCAGCGAACACCACGGAACTGACTTCGCCAGGCCGTCGGTGTTGCCCCGGTAGGGGGTGCGAGAAGCGACACGAAGTGCGCGGAGTCTGGGGGGCGAGCCAATTTCACCAGCGCTTGGTTTTGATGTTGTGGACGTGGGCATGCTCGCCGGTCGCGATGGCCTTCACCACTTTGCCGATGTCGACGCCGTATTTGATGACGGTGTCACCCACGGCCATGTCCTTCATGGCAACTTTGTGGCCGAGCGGAATGTCGGCTTTGCATGGAATCTCGATCGTGCGGTCTTCGTCGAGGATCAGCGCGGTGAGCTTCTGGCCGGCCTCGATACCTTCGGTGACGACAACGGCGACGCTGTCGCCCGGGTCGTGCAATACGCAATGGATCATGAAATCTCCTTCAATGGACGGTGGCAAGAGAAATTGGTAAATTCAACTATATCATCTATATGACTTGAGCGGCAAGACATGCGTTCATGGGACAAGGATGATCTTGGCCGCAGCCGATCGGCCGGCATCCAGATCCTCGAAAGCGCGCGGGCCATCGGATAGCGCGCGCTGCTCGACCCACGACAGATCGCCGAACGCACCTGCATGCAGGGCGGCGACGGTCGCGCGTAAGTCCGCTGTCGTGTAGGTATAGGTTCCGAGCAATGTGATTTCGGCCAGCGTGAGCTTGCGCATGTCGATTTCGCTGGCCCAGTCCTGCAAGCCGACATGCATCACCACGCCGCCGGGCTTGACCGATGCAAGCGCCTGCTGGCGCGTGACCTTGGCGCCGACCGCGTCGAAAACGTAGTCGAAGGCGTTCTCGGCGGGCGGCGCGGCCATTGGATCGAGCGTGGTACAGCCCGCATGCGTTGCGACCGCATCGCGACGCAGCTTGTTGGGTTCGCTGAGACTGAGCCGTGTCACGCCCAGGTGCCTGAGCAGCAACGCCGCGAGCATGCCGATCGCACCGCCGCCGATCATGAGCACCGCGCATTCATGAACCGGCCGCGCCAACACCTTGAGCGACAAATTGATCGCATGCCAGGCGGTCGCCGCGGGTTCGGTCAGCGACGCGGCGATGTCGCTCATGTCTTGCGGCATCGCGATGAGGGACGCCGCCGGAATGCTCATGTACTCGGCGTAAGCGCCGGGTCGCGTCATGCCGACCATGGTGCGGTTCGAGCACAGATTGTTGCGACCCTGCACGCAGTAGTCGCACACGCCGCAAGTGATGAGCGGGTTGCCCGTATAGCGGGCGCCCTTGTCGAAGCCCTTCGCTGCCGATTCGGCGATGGTGCCGACGAATTCGTGGCCGAGCACCAGGCCCGGCTTTCGGCGCGGATCATGGCCGTGCCAGGCGTGCATGTCGGAGCCGCAGATGCCGACTGCGTCGATCTTGAGAACGACTTCGCCTTGCGTCAATTCGGGCGGTGGCCGCTCCTGCAGTTGCAGTTCTTTGGGTTGGGTGTAGACCAGTGCTTTCATGGAATGCCTTGATGGAATGCCTTCAATTTCGGATCGACATGGCCCTTAAGCGTCAACGCGCGGTAAAGCCGCCATCGACCATCAAAGTCTGGCCTGTGACGTAGGCGCTGGCGTCGCTCGCGAGGAACACGGTCACGCCATGCAGGTCGCTGAGTTCGCCGTTGCGGCCGATGCAGGTCTGCGCAGCATTGCGCGCCGCGAGTTCGGGGTTGTCGAACACCGCCGCAGTCAATGCTGTCGGAAAAAATCCGGGGCCAATCGCATTGCAGGTGATGCCGAAGCGGGACCATTCCTGCGCGATTGCACGTGTCAGTTGCACCACGCCACCTTTTCCTGTCCCATACGGCGCACTGTTGGCGAACGCGCGGCTGCTTTGCAATGACGCGATGTTGATGACGCGGCCCCAGCCACGCTCCCGCATGCCGGGCGCCAGCGCCTGCGTCATGAAAAACGGTGCCGAAAGATGCAGATCGATCTGGGTTTGCCAGCTTGCGGGCGTGACGTCCGCGAACGGCTCGCGCAGGTTGACGCCAGCCGCGTTCACGAGGATGTCGACGGCGCCCAGTTCGGCCTCGGCCCGCTTCGCCACTTCGCGCAGCGATGCGGGCGCAGCCAGATCGGCGGCGACAAAACTCGCGTCGATTCCATCGCCCGCCAGCCGGCCGGCTGCCGCTTCGAGCTCGGCCGCCCTGCGTGCCACCAGCAAAACCCGCGCCCCGGCCAGGCCGAGCGCGCGCGCCATCGCCTCGCCGATGCCCGAGTTGCCGCCGGTCACGACCGCGCGGCGGCCGCCCAGTTCGAAAAGGTTGCGCAGCGAATCGCGCGCGTCGGTCATTCGGTGACGGTCTCGCCGAGGTCGAAGGTCTGATCGGGAAAGTACTTCGAAAGGCGCTTGTCGGCCGTCAGCGCGTGCCCTTCCATGCCTTCGAGCCGCGAGATGCGCGAGGTCACTTCGCCGATGTCGCGCGCTGCGTCGCGTGTGAGGCGCTGCCAGGTCAGGGTCTTCATGAACTTGTGCACAGACAGACCGCCCGAGTAGCGCGCGGCGCCCTTGGTCGGCAGCACATGGTTCGGGCCGCTGGCCTTGTCGCCGAAGGCCACGGTGGTTTCCTCGCCGAGAAAAAGCGAGCCGTAGGAGGTCAGCGTGGCGAGCCACCAGTCGAGGTCTTTGCAGTGAACTTCGAGGTGCTCGGGCGCGTAGCGGTCAGAAACTTCGGCGACCTCTTCCTTCGTGTCGCAAACGATCACTTCGCCATAGTCGCGCCAGGCGCTGCCTGCTGCGTCGCGTGCCAGCGGCGGCAACGACTCGACCAATGCGGGGATGCGCGCCATCACCTCTTCGGCCAGCTTCTTCGATGTGGTGAACAACCAGGCCGGCGACTCGTGGCCATGCTCGGCCTGGCCGACGAGGTCGATCGCCACGACTTCGGGGTCGGCGGTCTTATCGGCGATGACCGCGACTTCCGACGGCCCGGCAAACACGTCGATGCCGACCTGACCGAACAGCGTGCGTTTGGCCTCGGCCACGAATTTGTTGCCCGGCCCGACGATCACGTCGGCCTTCTTGCCGGTGAAGAGGCCACTGGCCATGGTGGCGATGGCCTGCACTCCCCCCAAGGTCATAACGATGTCGGCGCCGGCGCGGTTGAAGGCGTACAGCACATAGGGATGCATCGGCCCGCCGCGAAACGGTCCCGAGCAGGCCATGATGGTCTTTACACCCGCGGCCTTAGCCGTGGTGACGCCCATGTAGGCCGAGGCGATGTGGGCATAACGGCCCGCCGGTGCATAGCAGCCCGCGACGTTGACCGGCAGTACGCGCTGGCCCGCGGTCACCCCTTTGTGCAGCTCGGTCGAAAACTCCCGCATCGACTCGCGCTGGGCATGCGCGAATTCGCTCACCTGCGCGATCGCGAAGTCGATGTCGCGCCGCACCTCGGTTGGTACTTCGGCACCGCGACGGTCGATTTCCTCGCGGCTCATCACGATGTCGCCGTCCCACTTGTCGAGGTCTTTCGCGTATTTGCGTACCGCCGCTTCGCCGTTCTTGTCTATCTCGGCGAGCATGTCGGTGACGACCTTCTGCGCCGTCGCTGTATTCGTTTCAGGGGTTTTCTCGGCTTTCTTGAGGTAGGTGATGGTCATGATGGTGGAAATGGGTTGGATCAATTGGTCTTGTTGGCGAATTCACGCAATTTGGGATCCGCCATGACACGCTTCATGTAGACATCGGTCACGTAGTCCTTCGATTCAGGCACCTTCTGGATCGCGCCAGTGCCCTTCATGAAGGTCGCGATGTCGGTAAACCATTTGTCGACCTTGGACGTACCCTTGCTGGTATCCATATTGGCCAGTTGCTGCTTGAGGTCGAACGTCGGTCGCTTGGAAAATTCCTTCTCCTGCGAGGCGTCGCTGATGTTCACGCCGCCTTGCTTGTAGAAGGCTCGCATCATCTTCAATGCTTCAGGCTTGTTCGCGTTCATCCACGACCAGCCGCGCAAGTACACCGCGAGGAACTTGGCAACGTTCTCCGGATTTTCCTTGGCATAGTCGCCACGTGCGATCAAGGCGCCCGGCACGATCGCGCCGCCGTCCTTGCCCGAGCACAACTGCACCGCGCCGACCTTCTCCGTCACCGAGTAATCGTTGGGCGCCCAAAGCCCCGCCAGGTCCGCGCTGCCCGACGAGAGAGCCGAGATGATTTCGGCCTGACCCATGTTCTTGATGGTGACGTCGGACTTTTGCAGGCCGTACTTCTTGAGGCACGACTGCACCGCATAGTCGCCGGTCGAATTGCCGGTGAGCAGGATGGTCTGGCCCTTCATCGAGGCCGGGTCCTTCTCGTATTTCGCAGCCGCGCTTTTGCTGACCATCAGCACGTTGGCATCGGACTCGTCGTTGGTGACGCCGATGGTCATGACACCGAAACGCACGAAGCCGAGCACCGCCGGCACGGAGCCCGTGCCGCCCACATCCCACGACTTGGCAGCCGCCGCGGCCATTTGCGGAACGCCGGCCGGGAACACGCTGAACTCCGGCTTGAGCCCGAGTTCAGCCCACCAGTTCTTCTCTGTCGCAACATAGAAGGGCAACGCCCAATAGAGCGACGGCTGGTAGCTGACCTTGATATCGGTCAGCGGTGCCTGCGCGTGGACCTGGGTTCCGAGCGCTGCGCCGGTGAGCAGGGTGGCGAGGATCGCGCGTCGCAGATTGTGTTGGCGAGTGGTGCTCATGGTTTTTCCTTTGAGTTGCAAACAGGGATGAAAAAAGGGGTCAATGCGGATCGCCCGCATGCTGCTCACGTAGCAACTTCCAGATGTGGGTGCGCATATGAACGAATGACGGCTGATCCATCACGTCTTCAATGCTCGGCAGCGCGTCCCAGTCTTCTGCGTTGCGTACGGTCTTGACATCGATGATCTCGCGGATCGTTCCGGGCCGGGCGGACATCACGACCACCCGATCGGCCAAATACACGGCTTCTTCGACCGCATGGGTGATGAACAAGACCGTGCGCGGGTTCTTGCGCGCGAGGCGCACCAGTTCTTCCTGCATCACCACGCGGGTCTGCGCATCGAGCGCACCGAACGGCTCGTCCATTAGCAGCACCTTGGGGTCGAGCACATAAGCCCGGGCGATCGCGACGCGCTGCTGCATGCCGCCCGACAGCTGATGAGGGAAAGCCTTTTCGTAACCGGCCAGACCCATCAATTCGATGTACTGCTCGATCCGCTTTCGCCGCTCATCGGCAGGCACCGACAGTGAATGCAGGCCGAACTCGATGTTGTCCCACACCGTCTTCCACGGAAAGAGCGCGAATTGCTGGAACACCACTGCCCGGTCGGGGCCGGGGCGCGTCACTTCGATGCCGTCGACCGCGACCTTGCCGCCGGTCGGATGCTCGAGCCCCGCGGCCATCCGCATGCACGTGGTCTTGCCGCAGCCCGACGGGCCGACGATCGCGACGAATTCCTGATCGGCGACTTCGAGGCTGATGCCTTGCAATGCGACAAAGGCGTTGCCGCCCTGATGAAATGTTCGCTCGACATTCGCGAATTCGATGTTGGCCATGGCTCTTTGTTTTCCGGCTTGGGTCAAAGCCCGCGCCGCGTTTCGATCGCCTGTTGAAGCCGGCGCAGAAGCACGTCGATGACGAGGCCGACGATGCCGATTGCGATCATTCCGCTCATCACGGTCGCGGTCGACAGTTCGGCCTGCCCCTTGACCATCAGGTAGCCGACGCCGCTCGAGGCGACGATGAGCTCGGCGCCGACCAGCGATTGCCAGCCGAGCCCGGCCGACACGCGCAGACCCGAGACGATCGACGGCACCGCAGCGGGCAGCAAGACTTCGGTGATGCCGCGCCACGCGCCCGCGCCGAGCATGTTGGAGGCCTCGATGTATTTGGTGTCGACATATTTCGCGCCGCGATAGGTGTTGATCAAAACCGGTGGGAACGCACCTGTGAAGATGATCAGCACCGGCCCGCCGATGCCGGTGCCGAACCAGAGTGCGGCGAACGGTACCCAGGCGATCGGCGCGACGAAGCGCACCGCCTCGAATACCGGCGTCACCACGCGGTCGATGACCCGAAACCAGGCCATCAGCAAGCCGAGCGGAATGCCGACGACAACTGCCAGACCGAATCCCATCGCGAAGCGCTGCAAGCTCGACAGCAGATGCCGCTGCAAGGTGAAGCCCGCGAAAGACTCGTGCGTCAGCTGCAGCAGTCGCTGCACGACCTGCCACGGCGTCGGTAGGAAAATCGGTTTGACGATGCCGGACTGGGCGATCAGCGTCCACAGCACGACAAAGCCGACAGCGCCGACCGCGCTCAAGGTCCAGAACCGCGCAGGGGCGAGTTTGGGCTGCAGCATCAGTGCGCCCGCCATGGCATGACGCGTGCCTCGATCCAGCCCAATCCGAGCGTCATGAGCCAACCACTCAGCGCCACGCTGATCATGCCGACCAGGATCATCGGAGGGTAGATATCCTGCGCGCCCTGATTCAGGATTTGCCCGAGCCCCGCGATCGCGCCGACCAGTTCCGCGGCGACCAGCGTCGTCCACGATGCCTGCAGCGAGAGCCGCAAGCCGGTGAAGATGCTCGGCAACGCGCCCGGAATCAGCACCTGGGTCCAATAGCGCCAGCCGCGAATATCGAGCATCGCACTGGCTTCGAGCAAGGGCCGCTCGATCTGGCGCACGCCGCTGAAACTGTTGATGACCGAAGGCACGAATGCGGCGACGAAGATCACCATCACTTTGGCCGCGTTGCCCAGACCCAGCCAGACGATCGCGAGCGGAATCCACGCCAGCGGCGGAATCGGCCGCAGGAACAGGAACGCCGGATTGACAAGTGCCTCGACCGTGCGGCTGGCTCCCATCGCCAGACCGACCGCGACCCCGACCGCGGACGCCACGATGAAACCCGTCGTCACGAGCAGAACGCTGCGCAGCACATGCTCGTACCACAATGCATTGGCATAGCCGTCCCAGAGAATTTGCTGCCAGGCGCCCCAAGTCTCGATCGGACCCGGGAAGCGGATCGGCGCAATGAACCCGGTGCCTTCGGTCAATGCCCACCAAATCAGCAGCACGATGACCAGTGTCAGCGCCACGCGGAGCATTGCCCCTCCCCACCCGGGCTTGCCAGTCTGCTTGTTCTGAACCGTCGGCGCAGAAAGCGCTGCGGGCGGTTTCGGCTCTTCGGCGGCAGAAGAGGTGGACGCGACGGTCATGCGGGTCTGCGCGGTCCGGCGATCGAGTGCACCGGTTGCCCGCCGAGAATCCGTCCGTCGCTCGGTTTCATCGATGTCGACAGTAGAAAAAGGGTCGATCTTGTAAGCGCTTTCACAGTTTTATTGTGATGCCTGGATGCATGCCGGTCAACGTCAGGTCGTTGCCGAATAGTTGGGAATTACCCGAATTCGAACCGGTCAAGATGCCCGATGAGCGCTTCGAAGGATTTCACTGCGACGCCCCGGATTCTGGAAGCGCGTACATTCCGCGCTCATGAAGATGTCGCGATCCGATTTGCCGACAATCGACGATGTCGCACGGCGCGCAGGCGTTTCCACTGCGACGGTGTCTCGCGTGCTGAATCGACCCGCATCGGTCAGCGAGCAGCTGCGCAAGAAGGTCGGCGCTGCGGTGGCGCGCCTGGGTTATGTGCCGCATGCAGGCGCGCGCGCGTTGATGCTGCGCCGCTCGGGCACGGTCGGCGCGGTGTTTCCGACCGTCGACAACGCGATCTTCGCCAAAGCGATCGAAGCATTGCAGCAGCGCCTGGCGAGCGCGGACATGCATCTGCTGCTCGCCACCAGCGGCTACGACCCGGCCAGCGAGATGCGCCAGGCCATCAATCTGGTCACACGCGGCGCCGATGCATTGGCGCTGTGCGGCATGCGCCAGCATCCGGACCTACTGCGCTTCTTGCATCTGCGCGGCGTGCCATGTGTGCATGTGATGACATTGGCACCGGTGGGCGACGCGCTCTGCGTGGGCTTCGACAACGCGCGGGCCACGCGCGAAGCGACGCGCTACCTGCTGGACCTCGGGCATCGCCGGATCGGCATGCTGGCCGGTTCGATGAAGGTCAACGATCGGGCCGAGCAGCGCGTCGAAGGCGTTCGCGACGAACTCATGGCGGCGGGTTTGCGCCTGCCGCCGAAATGGCTGGCCGAACGACCGTATGCGATCGGCGAGGCGCGCAGTGGATTCAGGCAATTGATGACCGGTAATTCAGCCCCCACAGCGCTTGTCTGCGGCAACGATGTGCTGGCGTTCGGCGCCTTGCTCGAGGCCGCGACCACAGGTTTGAAAGTGCCTCGCGACCTGTCGATCGTCGGCTTCGACGACCTCGAAATGTCGCGCCACCTGCAGCCGGCGTTGACCACCGTCCGGGTGCCGACGGAGTCGATGTGGTCGACTGCCGCCGACCGTTTGATCGGTTCGTTGCGTGGCGAGGAAGTTCCGCGCCGCACCGAGATCGAAGTCTCGCTGGTCGTCCGGCAGTCGACCGGGCCAGCGCCTTGATACTATTTTTTTCGTAGCTAACTGCGCAGGTGGAATAAGCGCTGCAGCCACTTTTTCTTTAAATGTACGCCACGCTCGAAGGTCGCGCATCAAGACCGCCCGGCTCGCCTTTCGGCATCGCTGCGCTTCAGCGAAAGGTACTCTGCGCGATCGATCTCATGCAGTTGCCGCGCGTATCGCTCGCTTGCCGCAAACCAGGCCTGTTCTCGTTGCAGAGCCTGCTCGCGCGAATTGCCTTTGCCTTCGTCCACCGCAAGATATGAGTCCACCGCAAGAAAGTAACGCATCGCGTTGCGCTCGACCAGGCCGCGCGTGCCGCCGATGAACTCATTCTTCCCGTTGGCTCCCTTGCCGATGACGGTGAAACCGACCTTGCTGCTGCCGAAGGTCGCGAGGTAGGCGCTCAGCGCGGTCCGCGCCAGAAAGCCCTCGTCGAAGGCATACGAAAAATGCAGAAAGCTGTGAGTCGCATCAACTCCGATGGCTTCGAGCGCGACGCGGTAGTTGCTGGTTCCGAGCGGACCATCGGTAGAACTCATCTTCACCGCCAACTGGTCAGGCGACGCCGTGACCACGTCGAAGCTGAACGGAAGATGAAATGCATCCGCGACCGGCTGATCGGCCTTGCGCACCACATCGAGCACGATCGTGCTACGGCCGCCATCGCGCTTGACTTCGCAAGCGCGGTTGTTGATGTGTAGGAGGAACGCTTCGCACCAATGCGCGGGATCACGAAAAGCCGAGACCACTGCATCGATCGGATGGTCGACGACTGCCCAGACTTCGCCTTCGAGCCCGTTGGATGTTTCGCGAGAGATCAGTTCCATCGGCCTGCCGAGCGGGCTGGCCTGCAACGTGGCGCGCATCGTCTCGTAGCGCGCGCGCAGGTCGGCAGCCGATGAAGCGGCTTCTGCTGAGAACGCCGAGGTGGCGATCGACGCGAGCGCACACCACGCCAGGGTCTTGCAATATCCGATAGCGCGACGATGAAATTTCATGGGGCCGATCCCGGCGCTGGGCCGATGTGCGTTGTTTCGTGTTGGTTCGCGTTGGTTCGCGTTGGCATTGCACGTGATCCGCGCGCGGCGGCAAGCGATGTTCAAGCCGGCGGTCGCATTCTCGAAACATAGTCGAAATCCCGCGTGTCGACCACCGAAACCCGGTATTCGGCCGGCTTGCGGTCGAAGGTGAGCGCCACGCGCGCGATCCGCAGCACCGGCGTTCCCGGCGCGATTGCAAGCAATGCGCTGCTGGTCGCGTCGGCGATATCGGCGCGCATGCGCTCGTCGGCGCCGACCACGGTGATGCCGAACGCGCTTTGATACAGCTCGTAGATCGTGCCGATTCGATCGGCGAATGCGGCGCGCGTGAGGCCGGCGAAGACCGATGTGTCGATCGCGATCCGGTCATGAATCACCGGCCTGCCCTGGAGCGAAAGCACGTTGTCGACGCGCCAGACCGATGCCGCGCCATCCAGTCCGAGCGCATCGGCTTCTTCGGCGCTTGCGCGCGCTTTGGCGAACGCATGCAGCCGCACCTGCGGAAACTCACGCGTACCGTCGCGTCCCTCGATCTTGAAGAACTGGAACATGAAGCGTTCGCTGTCGAGCCGGCCGACAAAAGTGCCGCGGCCCTGCTGGCGCACCAGGATGTGGTCGGCGACGAGTTCGTCGACCGCGCGCCTGACCGTCCCGATCGACACGTCGAAACGCGCGGCCAGCTCGCTTTCGTTCGGCAGTGCGCCGCCCGGAGGCGTGCGGCCCGATTGAATGTCGGCGACCAGCTGGCGCTTGACCTCCCGGTACAGAACCGGGACGCCCGAGCGTCCCGTCAGCGCGGCGTCGGCTGGCGATGCGCTCGCGCGGGCTTCACGCGCTTCAGGCGCTTCAGGCGCTCCCTGCGCTTCAGGCATGTCTTCGTATCACGTCGGCCAGCGTGTTCACCATCGTGTCGATATGCGATTTCTCGACGATGAAAGGCGGAGCGATGACCACCACCTCGCCAGCGGGTCGCACCAGCGTGCCGCGGTCGAAGCAGTCGGTGAACACATCGTAGGCCCGCTTGCCGGGGCTGCCGTCGATCGGCGCGAGCTCGACCGCCGCGGCGAGTCCAAGGCTGCGAATGCCCACCACGTTCGGCAAACCTTTCAAAGCGCTGTGGAACGCATCGCCGAGCACTTTGCCCATCTCGCCGGCACGCTGAACAAGACCTTCGCCTTGCAGCAGTTCGAGCGTTGCGATGGCTCCGGCGCATGCCGTGGGATGGCCCGAATAGGTATAGCCGTGAAAGAACTCGACCACATGCGCTGGTGCATCGGTCGTCATCATCGCGTCGTAGAGCTTGTCGCGGCAGATCACGCCGCCGAGCGGGATCACGCCGTTGGTCACGCACTTCGCGAAGTTGAGCATGTCGGGCACCACGCCGAAATAGTCGGCGGCGAAGTTCGACCCGAGCCGTCCGAAACCTGTGATGACCTCGTCGAATATGAGCAAGATGCCGTGCTTGTCGCAGATTTCGCGCAAGCGCTTCAGGTAGCCCTTCGGCGGCACATACCAGCCGGCCGAGCCCGCGACCGGCTCGACGATCACCGCCGCGACGTTCGACGCATCGTGCAGCGGAAGAATGCGTTGCTCGAGCTCCAGCAGCGGGTCTTCGGCCCAATCGGGCTCCTCGCCGTGGACATAGGCATGGTTCACCGGATCGTGGATGAAGCGCATGTGATCGACCCGCGGCAGCAGCGCCCCGCTGAACACCTTGCGATTGGCCGCGATGCCGCCGACCGACATGCCGCCGAAGCCGACCCCGTGATAGCCCTTCTCGCGGCCGATGAAGACGGTGCGATGCCCTTCGCCGCGCGCGCGGTGGTAGGCCAGCGCGACCTTCAGCGAGGTGTCGGCCGCCTCGGAACCCGAGTTGCAGAAGATGACCTTGTTCAAGTCGCCTGGCGCCATCGCGGCGATCATCTCGGCGGCCTTGAACGCCTTGTCGTTGCTGACGTGGAATGCGGTCCCGTAGTCGAGCGTGTCGAGCTGCTTTTTGATCGCCTCGTTGATTGGCTTGCGGTTGTGCCCCGCGGCCACGCACCACAGCGACGAGATGCCGTCGATGACTTTCTTGCCGTCGTGGGTGGTGAACTCCATGCCGTCGGCAGCGACGAAAACACGCGGCGTTTTCTTGAACTGACGGTTCGGGGTGTAGGGCAACCAGTGGTTGTCCATGTTGAAGTCGTTGTAGGCCATGAATGACGCTCCTGTCAGACCGTGTGAGAAGCGTCCATTCTGGCACCGGCGACCGTCAAATGCCGCGCCAGCCGGGTCATGCCGGCCCGGCGTTTTCCGAGTATTTTCAGTAGCGCTGCGGGTTGTTCGGCCGGTTGTCGAACCGATTGCGCACCCCGTCGCCGTCGCGGTCGCGATCGAAGCGGTTCGGCACGCCGTCGCGATCGCGGTCGCCATGCGGGCCGCGCACGTCAGCGCGCCGATGGTCGTAACGCGCCGGGGCAGCGATCCAGTGGCCCCTGACGAAATGCCGGCGTCCGTGGCGCCACTGATAACCGTCAGGTACCCAGACCCGGTCGCGGTGTGCGATCTGCAGCAGTTCGTAATGTGCCGATGGCGCCGACGGAAGCACGTCGATCGCCAAACGTGTCTGCGCAGCAGCCGGCAGTGCCAGCGCGCCGAGGGAGAGGCCGACGGCGGCGCCAGCGATCACGATCAACTTTTTCATGCAAAGCTCCTTCTGTGTTGTGAACGATTTCATGTTGCCGACGCGATGTGAACGCCATGTAAGGGCGCAATATGCGCCTTTGTAAAGTTCCGATCCCGCCCAGAGCTCCGGTCCTGGTTCACGCTAGCGAATTATCAGCCCGTCCATCGCGTCGGCCACCACCCGCGCCATCTCGGCGTAGCCTTCAGGGCTCGGATGCAGCTCGTCGCCGCTGTTGTACTTGCGCAGCAAAACGACCGGCTTGGCGGGGTCGCGCAAGGCTTTGTCGAAGTCGATCACACGCACACCGCGCACGCCCTGCTGGGCCCTAATCCATTCGTTGAGGCGGCTCCGTTTGCCTTCGGTGACCGGGTTGTAGGTGGACGCGTTGCCGAACGGCGTGAGCGTGCCGAGCCAGACCGCGACGCGTTGCGCACGGGCCTGGTCGATGAGCTTTTGCAACCCTGCCGCGAGCGCTTCGGCCGATGGCGCTGGCGGCGCAATGACACCCGGCTCGGCCTGGAACGAGATGTCGTTGATGCCGATCAAAATCACGGTCTGCGTGACGCCGCTCTGGCCGAGCACATCGCGTGCAAAACGATCGATGCCGCTCGGCCCGACCCGATCGGCGAGCAGCCGATTGCCCGAGATGCCCATGTTGAGCACGCTCACACGGCGACCGGCCCAGCGCCGATCGAGCTGCTCGGGATAACCTTGCGCCTCCTGGCCGGCCGGCTTCGAACCTTCGGTGATCGAATCGCCGAAAGCCACGATCACCGGTGTCTTTGCGGCCTTCTCGCTCCGGCTCGCCCGGGGCGCCACATCGACGCCAGTGACCAGATAGCTCCAGGGCGTCAGCGCCGAACCGGACGGCCAGTTGGGCCTGGCCACCGCATTGCCGAAGGCGACGCGGGTCATACCGCGAAACAGGCTGTGAACCGTGACGCTCTCAGATTGGCGATCGAGGAACAAGCTGACCGCGACAGATTCGCCCGCGCGCACCGACAGCGCCACCGGGTCGCTCCAGATCTCGGCGCCGGGCGCAATCGTGATGGCGGCCTGGCCCGCAAACAAAATCGGCCGCAAGCTTTGCGGCGCGACGTCTCCTTGGCCGATCGCGTGCGCCAAAGTCGCTGCGCCGATATGCAAATCTTTCTTGCCGAGCAAATTCGAAAAGCGCACGCGAAGCAGCTCTCCGCCGAGCGACAAAGCCTGCTCCTGGCGCAACGTCAATTCCCCGAGAGCCGCGTTCGCATGCCCCGGCGCGGGCGGCCCGTTCGCGATGCCGCGCGGCGCCGCGGCCCAGGCGGCGGTCCATGTCGGCTCTGCGTCTGCCCGAGCCAAGCGCGCGGCTAATAGGCCCGCGCCGCCAAGGATCAATGCGCGACGTGCGTGGGAATCGGGCGAAAGCGGATCGTGGACTGAATTCATAAGGGCTGGCATGCGAACACGCGGCGGCTCGACGGGTACGCCGGGTGTATCGGGCGTTTCAGGTGTTTGCAGGCGAGGCGAGTCAGTGTACGAAGCGACATCGAGTAACGTATCTGCGTTGTTCGATGCACCTGCGGTTTTTTAAAGTAAAAGTGGCTGAAACGCCTACTGGTCTTGCGCAAACAGCTACTTATTTCGTAGCAACCGAATGTCTTCCGAGGTGGCGTGACCTTGCGCGCTCGACTACCACGTGTCGACAAAACCCCGCACCGGCGCCAGCGCGCCTGCAGCCGATTCCAGCCCGCGCACGAGCCAGGCACGCGTGTCTGCCGGGTCGATCACCGCGTCGATCTCGAGCGTTTGCGCCATGTTGATCGCAGCGCCGTTCGCATATTGCTCGACCACCAGCTTCGCGAACAACGCATCGCGTTCTTCGCCTTCGCGCGCCTCTGCCAACTCCCTGCGAAAGCCTAACCGCACCGCGCCTTCGAGCCCCATCGCACCGAATTCGCCGGTCGGCCACGAGACGTTGAACACCGGCGCGTCGAAGCCGCCCGCGGTCATCGCCTGCGCGCCGAGGCCGTAGCCCTTGCGCAACACCACGGAGAAAAACGGCACCCGCAAATGAGCACCGACCGTGAACATGCGACACACATGCCGCACCTGTGCCTGCGCTTCGATGTCGGGCCCCACCATGAAGCCCGGCGTATCGACCAGCGAGACCAGTGGCAACCCATGCGCATTGCACAACTGCATGAAGCGCGTGGCCTTGTCGGCGGCGTCGACGTCGATCGCGCCGCCCAGATGGCGCGGATTGTTCGCGAGTAAACCGACCGGCCTGCCTTCGATGCGCGCGAGCGCTGTCAATATGCCGGCGCCGAAACCCGCGCGCAATTCGAGCAGCGAGTCGGTGTCGGCGACGCCGCGCATCACCGCGCGCACGTCGTAGGCACGCAGTCGGTTCTCGGGCACCGCGTGGCGCAGCAAGCGCGGATCGGCGCATTGCCAGTCGTGCGTCTTCCCCTGGAAATAGCTGAGGTATTGCTTCGCCACAGCAACCGCTTCGGCTTCGTCCTTCACCAGAAGGTCGATCACGCCGTTGCCCGACTGCACAGCACTCGGCCCGATCTGCTCGGGCGCGAATGTGCCGAGTCCGCCGCCTTCGATCATCGCAGGCCCGCTCATGCCGATGTTGCTGGCCTCGGTCGCGATGATCACGTCGGCACAACCGAGCAAAGCCGCATTGCCCGCGAAGCAGCGCCCATGCGCGATGCCGACCACCGGCACCTTGCCCGAGAGCGCCGCGAACTGGCTGAAGGTGTGGTTATTGAGGCCCGCGACTACGGCCAAGTCGGTATCGCCGGGCCGCCCGCCGCCGCCCTCTGCGAACAGCACCACCGGCAAGCCGAGTTGGTGCGCGATGCCGAGCATGCGATCGGTCTTGTGGTGATTGCGCATGCCCTGGGTGCCGGCCAGCACCGTGTAGTCGTAGGCCATCACCACGCAGCGCGATTTCTCAGGCCCGAACGAACGTGCGTTGATGCTGCCGATGCCGGTGACCATGCCGTCGGCGGGTGTGTTCGCGATCAGGTCATCGAGCGCGCGGCGCCGGGTTTGCGCCGCGATCGCGAGTGCGCCGTATTCGATGAAGTTGCCGGGGTCGGAAGCGAGTTCGCAGAGATCGGCGATGTTCTCGCGCGCGCTGCGACCGCCCTGGCCATGGCGCTTGGCCATCGCAGCAGGTCGGTTCGCATCGAGGGTCGGTGCATGGCGATCGATCACCTTTTGCAGATCGGGCCGGATCGCTTCCGGATCGTGATGGGCTACATCCGCGGCCTGCACGCTGTCGCTGTCGACGGCCTCGAGCCGGAGCAGAGGCTGGCCCGGCGTCAGATAGTCGCCAGGCGCGGCAAGCAGTCTTTGCACCCGACCCGCGCGCGATGCGTCGAGCAAGTGCTCCATCTTCATCGCTTCGAGCACCGCGAGTTGCGCGCCTGCGGGAAGCAGGTCGCCGACGTCGACCTCGAACTGCACCAGCTTCGAGGCCATCGGCGCACGCACCGTGAACGCGCTGTCGTCCCCTTCGTACCCGTCGACCTCTGTTGCCATATTTGAAGAAAAAGTGCCTGAAACGCCCTTCTGATGTGCGCAGACAGCTACGCTTTCGATAGCATTTTGAATTCTGGAAGCTTCCGCGAGCAACGCATCCAGGTGCATTTCAACCCAGCGCGTATGCACGTTCTGATCGGCGAACTCGGCTCGCTCGGCGATCGCTTGCAGCAGCGGCAAGTTGGTCGCGATACCTTCGATGCGGCACACGCCGAGCGCACGCCGCGAACGCCGATGCACATCCGCAAATTGCGCCGAGGGCGAATGCACGATCAGTTTGGCGAGCAGCGTGTCGTAGTGCGGCGACGGCGTGTAGCCACTGAAGCCGTGCGTATCGACGCGCACACCGGGGCCCGTCGGCAAGTCGAATCGGGTCAGCGCCCCGCTTGACGGTCGCGTGGTGCCATCGGCATTCAGCGCTTCGGAGTTGATGCGCCACTGCACCGCGAAGCCGCGCGGCACGACAGTCGAATCGAGCGAGATGCCGAGTTCAGCCAGCGTGCGGCCGGCCGCGACACCGATCTGCAACGCGACCAGATCGAGCCCGGTCACTGCTTCGGTCACCGTGTGCTCGACCTGCAGCCGCGCATTGGTTTCGATAAAGACATAGGGCAGCTTTTGCGACGACAGATCGACCAGAAACTCGAAGGTGCCGAGACTGCGGTACCCGACTTCGCGCGCCATGCGAAGCGCCGCATCGCTAAGTTGAAGCCGTAACGCTTCGGGCAACGACGGGCTCGGCGCGATCTCGATCAATTTCTGAAAGCGCCGCTGCAATGTGCATTCACGTTCCCCGAGGCTCACGACCGACGCCCCGTCGCCAAGCACTTGCACTTCGATGTGCCGCGCGCCAGGCATCAGCCGCTCGACATACACACCGGGGACGCCGAAGCCCTTCGCTTCGGAAACACAGCGCTCATAAGCCACGGGCAGATCGTCGGCCTGCATCACGGCGCGCATGCCGCGGCCGCCGCCGCCGCCGATCGCCTTGAGCATGACGCCGGCGTTCACTCCCTCCGATTGCTGCCGCAGGAAAAAGGCCTGCGCCTCTTCCAGCGTCACGCTCCCTTCGCTACCCGGCATGACCGGAACGCGGCATCGTATGGCCAATGCCTTCGCGCGCGCCTTGTCGCCGAAGAGCGCGAGCTGTTCATGCGTCGGCCCGATGAAAACGAGCCCCGCATCGGCGCAGGCCTGTTCGAAATCCGCGCGCTCGCTGAGAAAGCCGTAGCCCGGATGCACCGCATCGCAACCGTGTGCGCGTGCGGTCGCTATCAACGCCGCGATGTCGAGGTAGGCCGCCGGGCCGGTCGCGTCGAGCGCGACGGCCAAATCGGCGAGCTGAACATGCAGAGCATCGGCATCGTCCTTCGCGAAAACGGCGACACAGGCGATGCCCGCATCCTGCAACGCGCGCACCAGCCGCACCGCGATTTCGCCGCGGTTCGCGACCAGGACCTTCTTGAACATCGATCGTCGCGCGGGCCGATCGCTTAAGCGTCGACTCGCAGCCCCGCCGCGCCGGCCTCCATCCGCCCAACCACACTCGCTTCCGCAAAGCCTTCTCGATGAAACAGCGCGAGCACTTCGTCGGCAACTTCCGGCGCGCAACTCACGAGCAAACCGCCCGAAGTCTGCGGATCGCTCAGGAGGTCTTGCGCGGTAGCGGGCAGTCCCTTCGCCAACTCGACCTCGGCGCCATAACCAGCCCAGTTGCGGCCGGACGCGCCGGTGACAAAACCATCGGCCGCCATCGCCGCGACACCTGGCAGCAATGGCACGCGCGACCATTCGACGACAGCGCGCAATTTGGCGCCGCGCGCCATCTCGAGCAGGTGACCGGCGAGCCCGAAGCCCGTCACATCGGTCAACGCATGCACACCATCCAGCGCGGCGAGCGCGATGCCGGGCTTGTTCAGGCGCGTGGTGTTGGCGATCAATTGCGCATAGCCGTCGGCGCCGAGCTTTTCCTTTTTCAGCGCGGCCGACAACACGCCGACGCCGAGCGGCTTGCCGAGGATGAGCACATCGCCGGCTTTCGCGCCGTCGTTGCGCCGCACGCGGTCGGGATGCACGAGCCCCATCACGACCAATCCGTAGATCGGTTCGACCGAATCGATGGTGTGACCGCCCGCGATTGGAATGCCGGCTTCGGCACAGACCGTCTGGCCGCCGCGCACGACTTCGCCGATTACCTCGACCGGCAGCTGATTGACCGGCATCGCCACGAGCGCGAGCGCCATGATCGGTGTACCGCCCATCGCATAGACATCGCTGATCGCATTGGTCGCCGCGATGCGGCCGAACTCGAACGGGTCGTCGACGATCGGCATGAAGAAATCGGTGGTCGCGATCAGCGCCTGGGTGTCGTTCAGCTTGTAGACCGCGGCGTCGTCGGCGGTTTCGATGCCAACCAGCAGTTCGGGCGGAATCATGCCGCCCGCGCTGCTGCGCAAAATCTGCGACAGCACGCCTGGCGCGATCTTGCAACCGCAACCGCCGCCATGCGAAAAACTCGTGAGCCGGATAGTTGGCGCAGCCGATTGGGTAGAGGCGAGACGATCGTTCATTTCGGGCTTTCGAATTGGAGAGAGAGTGGATTCATTGTGACCCTGCAAGCAAATCGTGCAGCAGCCGCCGCACGTCGGCCCGCTCGCGTTGCGGGGTAAAGAGCGGCTCGCGCAGCGCGCATTGCGCCGCGAGCCGCTCGGCGAACGCCGGCTCGGCCGCAAAACGGCGGATCAACGCGGCAAGCGCTTCTGCATCGCCGACCCCGAAATAACCGTCGTAGTCGGCGCCGAGCAGCCCGATGTTGCCGCCGATCCGGCTCGCGAGCACGGGTGTTGCCGAGCGCAACGCTTCGATCACGACCTGCGCGCCGCCTTCCATCACGCTCATGTGGACCAGCGCGTCACTGCGCGCGAGTCGGCGCCGGGCGGCATCGCGCGACAGCGCGCCGAGCCAGCGGTAATTCGGGCCGTCGGCCATCGTGCGCCGCGCTGCGTCGCCGAGCGCGGGGTCGAGCGCGGCGCCGATGTGGGTGATGCGGATCATCGGAGAAAGTGCCCTGTCGCTCTGCAGCAGACGCGCGGCGGCCATGAGCGTTGCCGGATCTTTCTCGCTGCGCAAATGGCCGACCGCGATCAGATCGATGCATCGATCACGCGCGTTCGCTCGCTGCCGATGCACGAGCCGACCGGACGATTGCAGGATCACGCGCGTGCGAGCCTGCTGCAACGAGTCGAGCCGCGTCAAAGCATCGTCCTGCAACACAACGATCAGGCTGGCACACTGCAGCGAATGCCTGGCCTCACTGCTTTCCGCTATATCGCGATACACATCGGTGCCGGTCAGCACCAGCGCGATCGGGCAAATCGGACGCGCCGTGTGCCGTTTCGCGATCGCCCCGGCCGAACGCCGCGCATGCAGCGCGATCATCGCGTCGATCGGCATGCCATCCCAATCCTTCGCAACGACGACCTCGGCCACGCGCGACAGGAACCGCTGCCAGCGCGACGCGGTGTGCCAATTGCCGTTGTTCGCGTCGGCCAGCGCCGGAGTAACGATAAGAACGCGCGGCTTGACCATCGCTTCATTCTGTCAGCCGTGATCGATGGGCATCTCGATGCCTGAAGCACAGGCAGCCGAAACCACGCAGGTTGCAGGCGACAGCGGCTCGCCGGAAGAGCGCACGCTGGCCGGCCCGGCGTTGGCGAACGCGATGCGCAACAGTCGCGCGCGCACGGTCGGCTGGACCTTCGATCTCGACGACGCGCAATGGCGAATGCCGCGCCGCGCCGGCGTGAATCCGATCGGCTGGGAACTGGCGCATCTGGCCTGGTTCGCGGAATTCTGGGTGCTGCGCGGGCCGCACCGCGTGGACACCGACGGCAGCATCCAAGCCGCGTTGCCGGCGCGGCTCGCCGGGCCCGACGAATGGTTCGATTCGTCGCGGCTCGCGCACATCGGCCGATGGTCCTTGCAACTGCCCTCCCGCCCGGCACTGGCTGCGCGGCTCGATGCGCAGCTCGACGCGTGCATTGCTGCACTCGACACGATCGATCCACACGACGACGCGGCGCTGTACTTCCATCGGCTCGCACTGTTCCACGAAGACATGCACAGCGAGGCCTTCGCCTGGATGCGTGCAGCGCTCGGGTATCCGGCGCCGGAAGGACTGGGCTCACCGAACGTCATGGGCTTGCTGCCGGACGACTCGCCCGCCGGAGCCTCGGCGATCGCCATTCCGGCCGGCGAATACCGAATCGGATGGCCGCACGAGCGGCGCGGTTTCGCCTTCGACAACGAACGCACGGGCCACACGACGGCGCTTGCGGCATTCGAGATCGACGCATCCCCCGTCAGCGCTGGCCAGTTCCTGCGCTTCGTCGAGGCGGGCGGCTACGACGATCCGTCGTTTTGGCCCGGCGACGCGGGCGTCTGGCGCGCGGCGCAGGCCTGTTCGCATCCCGCGCGATGGCGGCGCGTCGATCGCGAAGATCGTGTCGGCGCGACGTCGAATAAGGCACCATGGGCGCATCGCTGGTTCGAACGCTGGCTGCCGCTGGACCCGGAACTGCCGGTGATCCATGTCTCGGCTTTCGAGGCCGAGGCCTACGCCCGCTGGGCCGGGCGGCGCTTGCCGAGCGCGGCCGAATGGGAAGTGGCGGCCGTCTCGCACGGCCAACGACCGCATTCCGGTTTTCGTTGGGGTCGCACGGTCTGGGAATGGACCGCCAGCGCGTTCTCCCCCTATCCCGGTTTCGCGCCGGGCCCCTATCGCGATTACTCTGCCCCGTGGTTCTGCGACCATCGGGAGTTGCGTGGCGGCAGCTTCGCGACGCGTGCGCGCCTGCATGATCCGCGCTACCGCAATTTCTTTCTGCCAGACCGTTGCGACGTGTTCGCTGGCTTTCGCACGGCGTCTTCCCGAACCGCCCCCGACCGATTTCAAATCACAAGGCCAACCGCATGATCTCTCGCCGACCTCTACTTGCCGCAGTGTTCACCACGCTGGCCCTCGCAACAACTTTCAACGCCCACGCGCAGCAAAAGGTGCTGCGTGTTTCCGCGATCCCCGACGAGGCGCCGACCGAGTTGCAGCGCAAGTTCAAACCGCTCGGCGACTACCTCGAAAAAGCGGTCGGCATGCCCGTCAAGTTCACGCCGGTCACCGACTATGCGGCGGTGGTCGAAGGCCTGGCCAATGACCAGATCGACCTGGCCTGGCTCGGCGGCTTCACCTTCGTGCAGGCCAAATTGCGAACCGACGGCAAGGCCGTGCCGATCGTGCAGCGCGCCGAAGACGAAGCCTTCACGAGCAAGTTCATCGTGCCCGAAGACAGCCGCGCGAAAACGCTGGCCGATTTGAAAGGCGCGACCTTCGCATTCGGTTCGCCCTCGTCGACTTCGGGCCACTTGATGCCACGCTTCTTTCTGATGAAAGACGGCATCGATCCCGACAAGGACTTCAAGACCGTCGCGTTCTCGGGTGCGCACGACGCGACGGTAGCGTTCGTAGCCTCGGGCCGCGCCGAGGCCGGCGTGCTCAATGCCTCGGTCTGGCAGAAGCTGATCGAGGCGAAGAACCCGAATGCGGCCCGCGTGCGCGTGCTCGCGACCACGCCGCCCTACTTCGACTACAACTGGACGGTGCGGCCCGGGCTCGATCCGGCGCTGACCGCGAAGATCACCGATGCCTTTCTCGCGCTCGACCCGGCCAAACCCGAAGACAAGTCCATCCTCGACCTGCAGCGCGCAAGCAGATTCGTACCGACCAAGGCGTCGAACTACGACGGGATCGAGGCGGCGGGAAAGTCGGCGGGATTGATCAAGTAACGGCCAAGTCGCGCGTGCTGCAATCCGATGGATCCATGCCAGTGCGCGACGAAGCGGCTGGCGCCGTGTCGCCACCTGCGATCGAACTCCACGACCTCGGACTGGTCCACCCCAACGGCCATCGCGCGCTCGATGGGTTGACGCTTTCGATATCGCGCGGCGAGCGCGTCGCGGTCATCGGCCCGTCGGGTGCGGGCAAGACGACGTTGCTGCGCGTGGCGGCGATGGCATTGCGCGCGGGCGAAGGCGGCATCGAGGTGCTGGGCCGCGCACCCTGGCAACTGTCGGCCAAAGAGCGCAAGGCACTGCGCGCGCAGGTCGGCCTGGTCCACCAAGCACCGCCGATTCCGCCGCGGCTGCGTGTCGTCACCGCAGTGCTCGCTGGACGGCTCGGCGCCTGGTCGGCCTGGCGTTCGCTTGCTTCTTTGCTGCTTCCGAATGACATCGCCGGTGCACGCGAAGCGCTGGCGCGCGTCGATCTCGCCGACCGGCTGTTCGACCGCTGCGACCGGCTCTCGGGCGGCCAGTTGCAACGGGTCGGCATTGCGCGGGTGATCTACCAGCAGCCTGAATTGCTGCTGGCAGACGAGCCGGTATCTGCCCTCGATCCCACGCTGGCCGACGCGGCGATCGGCGCGTTGATCGCGCAGAGCCAGGCCACCGGCGCGGCACTGTTCGCTTCGCTGCATGCGGTCGATCTGGCGCTCAAATGGTTCGACCGGATCGTCGGCTTGCGGGACGGCGCGCTGGTTTTCGACCGACCCGCGTCGGAGGTGGACCCGGCGATGCTGCAGGCGCTCTATGCGAACGAAGGCGCTGCGCCCGCCGGCGAAGTCAGCATCGACTCGCCCTCGCGAGACGACGATGCAGCGCGTGGCGCGGGCCGTCGAGACCTTGCGCCGTCGACGGTATGCCGCTGAGCACGACCCCGCCGCGCAATTCGGCGAGCGCTTCCGCCAGCGCGTCTTTAGAGCCTTTGCGCGATCCGTTGGCCAAGCGTCGCCTCGGCGCGCTGCTGCTCGCACTCATCGTGCTGTGGCCGATGCTCGTCATTGCCCAGTTCGATCCGGGCGCGCTGTTTGACCCGACCAGCCTGCGCGTCATGGGCGGCTTTCTCGCGGGCTTCGTGCCGCCCGCGCTTTCGCACGATTTTCTTGGTCTGCTACTCACCGCGACGCTCGAAACGCTCGCGATGGCGACCGCCGGTATCGCACTCGCTTTCGTGCTGGCGGTGCCGCTGGCGCTCGTGGTCACGCGCTCGCTGTCGATCGCGCGCATCGGCCCCGCGCCGGGCCGATGGCGAGGTCAGGCCGTTCGCAGCCTCGCGCGCGGCGTGCTGGTCGTGCTGCGCGCGATTCCCGAAGTGGTCTGGGCGCTCGTGTTCGTGCGCGCGCTCGGGCTCGGTCCGGCAGCGGGCGTGCTGGCGCTCGCGATCACTTACGGCGGCATGCTCGGCAAGGTGTATTCGGAGGTGCTGGAATCGGGCGACACCCGGCCAGCGCGGGCATTGCTCGAAGCCGGCAGCGGCCGGCTCGCGGCGTTGGGCTACGGCCTGTTGCCGGGCGCGGCGCAGGAGCTGGCGTCGTACACCGTGTACCGCTGGGAGTGCGCGGTGCGCGCCTCGGTCATCATGGGTTTCGTCGGTGCGGGCGGACTCGGGCAGTTGATGGAGCAGTCGATGAAGATGCTCAACGGCGGCGAGACCTGCAGCATCCTCGTCGTGTTTTTGCTGCTGGTGGTGATGGCCGACGGCATCAGCGCGGCGCTGCGCAAGGCGCTGGCATGACGCGTGTGATCGGAGCTGCGCGCGAATGACAACGCCCGACATCTCAACGGCCGAACGCCTGCATGCGGCGCGACCCTGCTTCGCTTGCATCGCCATTGCGGGCGCCGTTCTGATCGCCGTCGCCGCGAGCTTCGCCTACCTCGCGATCGACTATCGCGCGCTGTTCTCGGCGCGGTCGCTCGCTTCGATGGGGCGCTTCATCGCCGAGTTCTTCCCGCCGGACCTGTCTGCTGCATTCCTCGCGAAGACCGCCTGGGGCGCGCTGCAAACGCTGGCGGTGTCCGCGCTCGGCACTTTGCTCGCGCTCTTCGCGGGCATCGTGCTGTCGCTGCCGGCGTCGGGCCGCGTCGGTTGGCCGCTGCAACAGGCGGCGCGCTTCGTACTCAATTTTCTGCGCAGCGTGCCCGAGCTGGTCTGGGCTGCTCTGATGGTGCTGCTCGCGGGGCTCGGTCCGTTCGCCGGCGTGCTGGCACTCGCGTTTCACACCACCGGCGTGCTCGGGCGGCTTTATGGCGAAACGCTCGAGACCGTTCCCGACGCGCCCGAGCGGGCTTTGAAAGACGCTGGCGCCGGCGCGATGGCCGCGTTTGCCTACGGCGCGCTGCCGCTGGTCGCCTCGCAATGGCTCGCCTACCTGCTGTACCGCTGGGAAGTCAATATCCGCATGGCCGCCGTGCTCGGCTTCGTCGGCGCGGGCGGGCTCGGCCAGATGCTGTACTTTCACCTGTCACTGTTTCATCAGGCGCAAGCCGCCACCGTGATCGGCGCGATGTTCGTGCTGGTTTTTGCCGTCGACGGCGCGAGTGCGTGGCTGCGGCGCGGGATTGCGCCCGCGTACGCTTGATGTGAAATGCCTGCATCATTGGAACGATCGTCATGACGCTAGCTAATTAATAGCTGTCTGCGCTCGTCCAGTAAGCGTTTCGAGCACTTTTCTTATAAATCCATGACTGCTACGGAGATCATCATCGAACTGATCGGCGCGCCGACCGACGTCGGCGCGAGCGTGCGCGGCGCGGGCATGGGACCCGACGCGCTGCGGGTCGCGGGCGTCGCGGACACCTTGCGCAAGCTGGGCCACGTAGTCACCGACAGCGGCAATCTCGCCGGCCCGCCGACGCCGTGGCAGCCGCCGGTCGCCGGCTTGCGACATCTACCCGAGGTCGTCGCCTGGAACCGCGTGGTGTTTGGCGCGGTCGGTGCGTCGATGGCGGCCGGCCGCTTGCCGATGCTGCTCGGTGGCGACCATTGTCTGGCGATCGGCTCGATCAGCGCCGTCGCGAAACAGGTTCGCGCGCACGGCAAAAAGCTCTGCGTGATCTGGCTCGATGCGCATTCGGACGTGAACACCGGCGAGACCAGCGCCACCGGCAACATCCACGGCATGCCGGTCGCGTGTCTGCTCGGCGACGGGCCGCCGGAGCTCACGGGCTGGAGCGGCGGATCGCACGGGACGCACGGGACGCACGCGATCACACCCGAGGCGCTGCGCTTTATCGGCATCCGCAGCGTCGACTCAGAGGAAAAGCGGGCGATTCGCACACTCGGCCTGCAGGTGTTCGACATGCGCCACCTCGACGAGCACGGCATGCGCCATGTCATGACCGAGGCACTGCACGATGTCGACGACGACACCCATCTGCATGTGAGCTTCGACATCGATTGCCTCGACCCCGACTATGCGCCCGGCGTCGGTACCGGCGTGCGCGGCGGCCCGACTTATCGCGAGATGCAGCTGTGCATGGAAATGATCGCCGACACCGGCCGCCTCGGCTCGCTCGACGTGATGGAACTCAACCCCGCGCTAGACGTGCGCAACCGCACCGCCGAAGTGGCTGTGGAGTTGATCGAGAGCTTGCTCGGCAAATCGACATTGGTGCGCTGAGCACCGTCCGACTCAGTCGATGAAGTCGTACGGGCCCGGCGTCGGAGGCACGGAGACTGCCGTTCTATTGCCCGGCACGATCTGCGGCTGGAATGAAAACACTTCGCGGGTGTTGTGCTCGACAATGACCTTGAGCCACTGCGCGTCGTTGTTTCCAGTTTCCGGGTTACCGCCGAAGGTTTCGGCCCGCGTGAAATTCTCCAGCCGGCGGCCTCGCGCATCGAGCAGCGGCTTGTCGATTCGCGGGTAATGCGAGCCGCCATGCACGTAGAGCACCGGCCTCTCGAAAGCGGCTACTTCGTCCCGCAGCGCGAGCAAGAATTCTTGATAGCCGTCAGGCTGGCCGTCGGTTTGGGCCAGCGATTTCGGATCGCGCAACGGTGCGCGCGTTCCATCGCTCTGATCCCAGCCGGGATTGGCATGGGAAATAATCACCATGGCGGCCCAGCTCCTGGCCTTGTTGTACGCAAAGGCCGAGCGCATCCATTCGATGTTGGCCCGGTTCCGCGCGGCGTACTCGTTGGCGTTGGGTGCAACGTCGCAAAGGTTGTTGCACGCGCCCGGAATGTTGAGCGTGACGTAGACGACGCCGCCGATCGCCCAGCGACGATTTTCAACGCACTCGGTGTAGCCGCTGGCGCCGAGACAGAGCTTTCCGTCCTGCACAGCCAGATTGCGCAGTCCGTCCCCGAGGGCCGGCGGCGTAGCGAAGAAGAGCCGTCGCGCATAGTCGAGCCGCTCGAGTGAATTGAAAGCTCCGTTGGACGGTCGGTCGCAATTGGTCCAGTCGTTTTCGCCAAAGGTCAGCACTGCATCGCTCGCCAGAGTTCTGGACGCTTCGCGTACCTGCGCGTAGAGCGCATTGCTGCAAGTTGTTGCGGTGACCGAGCCGGCAATGCCGTTCGGGGCCTTGAAGTTGCCGTTGTAAACGCTGAATTCGAGATTGTTCTTGTTCATGTCGGCGATCAGGTTAGACACACCCACCTGCGCCTGCTGGTCGGAGTACGGAAGATCGCCCCAAAGCCCGAACTCGTAGCGCGCATACCGGTCGAGCGGTTGGCCGTTGTCACCGTAGATGATGGCCGAAGCGATGCCCGACGCAAAGAAATTGGCTAAGCCGAAAACGACGATGGCCACGGCGCGAATCCATGGGCGATTGATTGTCATGATGAGGTCCCCTGAGTGATGAAACGCGCCGTAGAAATCGCCGCACCGACCTTCGCTCCTATGAAAGCCAGCGACGATTGCAGACCGCGCGATGCCGACAGGCACGCGCATCGTATCCCTTCCTCATCACGAAAAGCCGGCCGATCGCGGTGGCGGACTCGCCTGCCGCAAGCCGACGCCGTTGCGCAAACTTCGCGCGCTGCCAGCTTCAAAAGCTCAAGGTCGCGGCACCCGCCATGATCCGTTCGTGCATCGCACTGGCGCCGGTGATGACGACGCCGTCGATCAAGTCGTCCTGCGTGTAGCCGCGCGCCTTCACACACGGCGGGCAGGCCCAGACGGTGCCCCCGCGCGCCATGAAGTCGTCGACCAGGGCCTTGAGCGGGTCGAGCGGCGGAACATGGGTCAGAGCCAGCGCGCGCCGGCGCACCAGGTCGACCGACGCGCTGGTCAAAAAGGCATACACCTTGAGTCCGGCGGTGATGCCGCCGCAGGCGATCGTGAAGGCGACCGACGAAAGTTCGTGGTCGGCGCCGCGGGTCATGAGCACGACAAGCTCGTGTGAGTTGGATTCCAAGATCGCTCTCCGTTCGATGAAATGGTTTGGGCCCGGATGGACACGCCATGATGCGCGCGCCGCCGGTGCCAAGCAATGGCCGCGCCAGCCGTTTCGGGCTGCGCTTCGTTCATCGAATGGAGCCGCTGTGGCGCTCCCTCAAGGGGGCACCGGCACCGCCGTCCGGTTCGCCGGCACGATCTGCGCCTGGTAGGAGAACACTTCGCGGCTTTGCGGATCGACTTTCACCTTGAGCCAGTTCACGTCGTTGTTGCCATTGGCCGCGTTGTCGCCGAAGGTTTCGACGCGGGTGAAGTTTTCGAGCCGACGGCCTTGCGCATCGAGCAAGGGCTTGTCGATGCGGTGGTAGTGCGAGTCACCATGCACATAGGCGACCGGCCTTTTGAAGGCAATCACTTCGTCGCGCAGCGCGACCAGGTACTCCTGAAAGCCGTCGGGCTCGCCGTCGGTCTGGGCCAAGGTTTTGGAGTCGCGCAGCGGCGCGCGCGTCGGGTCGCTCAAGTCCCAGCCGGGGCTGGCCTGCGAGACGATCATGACCGCGGCTGCCTGGCGCGCTGCTGCGAATCGGAACGATTCGCGTAGCCAGGCGATGTTGGCGCGGTTGCGCGCGGTGTACTCGTTGGCGTCGGGCGCGGTGTCGCAGAGGTTGTTGCACGAGCCCTGGACGTTTAGCGTCATGTAGACCACGCCGCCTTTCTCCCAGCGCCGGTTCTCGACGCAGGGCGTCGGTCCGGCGACGCCGAGGCACAGCGGCGTGCTCTGCACCTCCATCGACAGCTTGCGCTGGCCGAGCGAATACGGCGTCGAGAAAAACAGCTTACGTTCGTAGTCGAGCCGTTCGAGCGAGTTGAAGCCGCCGTTCGAGGGCCGATCGCAATCGGTCCAGTCGTTGTCACCGGGCGTGAGGATCGCGGGCGCTGCGAGCGTCATCGACGCGGCGAAGGCCTGTGCGTACATCGCATTGCTGCAGGTGGTGGGCGTGACCGAGCCGGGAATGCCGTTACCGGACTTCAGATCGCCGTCGTAGATGGTGAAGGCGAGGTCCTGCGCATTCATGTCGGCGATCAGGTTCGGCACGCCGACCTGGGCTTGCAGGTCGGAATAAGGCAGATCGCCCCAGAGTCCGATCTCGTAGCGCTGGTGGCGCGCGTCGCGCCCGCCCCGGTCGGTGTCGCCGGGGTCTGCCAAGGCCACGGCCGACAGGCCTGTAGCGAGCAGCGCGCAAGCCGCCCATTTGAAACACTTGCGTTGGATGCGCATCACGGGTGCCTGCCTTTCGGGGTTGATGTCAAAGCGGAAGGTAGTGACGAGGCGTGACAGCAGCGTGTCAGCCGGCGCGTCCCTCATCGAAGGGAGGCGAAGCATCGATGCGCGCGTCAGTTCGACCTACGATCGGCTGCGGTGCCACCGCACCGCTAGGAGCCGTTTCATGTGCCTGCAATCGAGTGCCGTGCGCCCCTACCAGCAATGGCGCTGGTCGGGCGACGAGATCGTTCACAGCCCGGTCATTCCGGCTGCGCGCCGGCCCGCGGGCTCGCGCCAGCGCGGCTACGACATCGACATTCGCGAGTACCTCTCGATCCAGAGCAATACTGTGGTCAGCACCTGCCTGCACGCCTTTCTAAACACCTTGCCGGCGTCCGAACAACTGCGCTTTTTGCACCGCTCGGAGGGCAGCTTCGACTTTCGCGCCGACATGGTGGTGCGTTCGATGGCCAAACTGCGCTACATCCGCTCGCGGCGTAACTTCGACCAGTGGCTGTTTCCCGACGAGACGCTGTCGCTCGGCGGCGGCGATTGCGAAGACCTTGCATTTCTGCTCGCGGCGCTGCTCGGCGCGTCGGGCATCAGCCCCGAATGCATCCGGCTCGCGCTCGGCAAGATCATCGACCACAGCGATCCCGAGAATCCGCGCAGCTGGAGCCATGCCTGGGTGATGTATCAGCGCGAGAACAGCGCCTGGCAAATTCTGGAACCGCTTGCGAAGATCCATCGGCCGGCTAGTGCGCGTGGTGCGCGTGGTGCGCGTGGTGCGCACGGCAGAGGTGGAGCAGCCGGTTCACGCAGCGCGGGCGCGGGTTCGGTCGCGCTGCAAGACGTCGAATACCGGCCGCACTTCGTTTTCAATCAAAACCATCTGTGGCGGGTGCGCAGCCCTTCGCTCGAAGCCGCCGAGCCGTTCGCCGACTACTTGAGTGAGCGCGCCGACGATTACTGGCGCGGCTTCGATCCGAGCTTTGCGGCCGGCGTGCACAACGACATCTTCGACCATGCGCTCACCGGCATGACCTGGGCCGAGCTGCAAATCGTCAAGTCCGCAAGCCTGGGCGTCGATGCCAACGTGCTGGGCTATGACCCGCGCGACCATTTCGACTTCGCCTACATCGCCGAAGGCTGGCAGCGGGTGCGCGCGCGGCTCGCGACCGGCGAGCTACGCGACTTCGGCCTCGCGACGCATGCGATCGCCGATTTCTATGCGCACAGCCTGTACGGCTGGTTCGCGCGCGACAAGCTGGTCCAGGGCAAGCTGCCGATCTACGACCCCGATCAGCCGCTGCCACCCGGCGAACTCGACTATGGCTTCTTGCAAAACGAGAAGCGGCCCGAAGGAGGCGACGACGCAGCGCAGTTCGCCGAGCGCTGGCGCGGCAAGCTCATCTCGGGCCAGTGGTGGCGTTGGTACACGACATATCCGAGCGACCTGCGCGCCGACGTGCCTGCGCGCCGCTGCCTGCCCGACCACGACCGGCTTGCGGTGGACAGCCCGAACCTCGGCTCGGGCGGCAACGCCCTGTTCGCCGATGCACCCGCGTATGGCCGGCAGTTTCAGCTGCGCCGGCAAGCCGCGATCGATCACATCGCCGCGGAATACAAGCGCTGGAAGCCCGCGCAGCCGCCGGTCGAATCGGCTTGACGCAGCCCTTGGCCATCAGACGATTCATAAGCAAAAAAGGCCCGCAACGCAATACAGGCGTGCGCAAGCAGCTATTAATTCAATAGCGTGCCGTTCGAGGTGACAACGCGCCGACCTGCACCGACAGCGCGTTCAGCGAGCGGCGTCCTGCACAGGCGTGTTGCGCGGCAGTGCCGACGCCGATGGCGCCTGTGCGGCCTGGGTGGACGGCCTATCGCCCGAAAGGCCCAAAACGCCCGAAACCGCAGCGGACGGCGATGCGGGCATTGCGCCCGGCGAAGGCTCCTTCCAAGGCGCCGGCAAATAGCGCTCGAGCAAGGTGAAGAAGCGGTCGTAGAAGCCCGCGTCCTGCACCGTTTCGCTGCCGACCCGGACCAGCGAATCGTCGCTCGACGCAAAGGGCAACGACAGCGAACCGAACGCGGGCACACCGACGCTCGCGGCCGAAGCGCTTTTCTTGATCGTGTAGCGGTCCTGCACCGCGTTCACGAACACCAGGCTCGCATGCGGCCCGTCGGAGGTGCAAACCACGCGCAGGTCGACCTGCACATGCATGTCGAGTTGCGGCTGAAAGTTCTTCCGCCCGTTGACCGAATCGGCAGCGGCCGACGAAATCACGTATCCCTGACTCAGCAACGCACGGCGCGCGCCTTCGCAAGTCCGGGCGGTGTCGGTGCCGTAGGAGCGCGAGTAGGTGGTCGTCGAATTGAAGGACTCCTGCTGCTTGTAGGTCGAGCTGGACGGTGTGCCGGGCAAGCCGCCGCAGCCGGCGAGGACGAGTGCGGTGAGCACAGGCAGCGCGAACGCGGGCAGGATGGATGAGCGTGAGAAAAACGGGCGCATGACAAAGGATGGCGAATGGCGACACTCGCGAGCAACAGTCGTCTTCTACTGTCGCCAGAGGCGGATCGACGCCGGCAGCAGGGTCGCTGTGCAAAATCCGGGCCTTTCAATGCTAACCGCGCCGAATGGCGGCCTGACAGTCAGCCGAAGGTACTCATCAAGGTCGATTCAGCCCACGATGAATATGCCGTCGGCGCGAGGCCGGGTCGCGGCGATGCGCGTCGCATTCGGATCGTCGGTGGCTGCGACCCAGTCGCGCGCGGCGTCGGCGCTGCGGCCGAACTGCGCGTGCCGACGCAGCAGGCGCTCGCGGCGCAATGCGTCGTCGGCGGTTTCTACATACCAGACTTCGTCGAGCAAGGGCCGGGCGCCGGCCCATCCTTCGTCTTCGAGCAGCAGGTAGTTGCCTTCGGTGATGACCAGTTGCGTCGCCGGCAAGACCGCGATCGCACCGGCGATCGGCTCTTCGATTTCGCGCCGAAAAGCCGGTGCATAAACGATGGTCGCGTCATCTTGCGCGCGCAGCCGCGCCAGCAAGGCGACATAACCCGCGCTGTCGAAAGTGTCGCTCGCGCCCTTGCGCGCCGCGCGCCCGAGCCGCGCCAGTTCGACCTGCGCCAGATGAAAGCCGTCCATCGGCACGACTTGCGCACGCTCGCCGAGCGCGGCCACCAACGCCTCCGCCAAGGTCGACTTGCCTGCGCCCGGCGCACCGGTCAGCCCGAGCAACTTGCGTTGACCAACGGCAAGAAGCGTTTCGATGCGCGTGAGGGCTTCGGCGAGCGAGGTCAGGATCGGTTGGGGGTTGGTTGCCGGTGGCATAGCGCAAGGTATATCAGGGGGTAAAGCTCGGAAATCGGGCTTCCGGACGCAGAACTCGCAAAGGTTTCGCAGAAAGCGCAGAAGAAACTTAAAAATTGAAATTGGCTGTTTTTCTGCGTCTTCTGCGTAACTTTGGTCTTCCTTCTGCGTCCGGAAGTCCGAATTTTTTACCTCAACCCATTCCCGCCAACAACGTCGCATTCCCCCCCGCCGCCGTCGTGTTGATCGTCAGTGTTTGCTCGGTGCAGAAACGATAGAGGTAATGCGGCCCGCCGGCTTTGGGGCCGGTACCCGACAGGCCTTCTCCGCCGAAAGGCTGCACGCCGACCACCGCGCCGATGATGTTGCGGTTGACGTAGACGTTGCCGATCTGCGCGCGCTCGGCGAGTGCCAATGCGCGCGAGTCGATGCGGGTCTGCACGCCGCAGGTGAGGCCGAAGCCGAGCGCGTTGACCGCATCGATCACGTCGGCGGCATCGCCCTTCCAGCGCACGATCTGCAGCACCGGGCCGAAGATTTCGGACTTCACGCTCTCGATGCTCGGTACTTCGAAAGCGCAAGGCGCTACGAAATTCATAGCTGCTTGCGCATGCAGGACGGGCGCTACCACGATGTTTTGTTCAGAAGCCAGACGTTCGACCGCAGCGCCGATATTCGCGTAGGCCTCTTCGTCGATGACCGGACCGACATCGGTCTCGAGCCGCGCCGGGTCGCCGACTTCGAGCTCGGCGATCGCGCCGCGAACCATCTCGATCACGTCGTCGGCGATGCCCTCATGCACGCACAAGAGACGCAGCGCCGAGCAGCGCTGGCCGGCCGAGCGGAATGCGCTTTGCACCACCGCATCGATCACCTGCTCGGGCAACGCGCTCGAGTCGACGATCATCGCGTTGATGCCGCCGGTCTCGGCGATCAGCGGCACGATCGCGCCGTCCTTGGCGGCCAGGTTGCGATTGATGAGTTTCGCCACCGGCGTCGAGCCGGTGAATACGACGCCCGCGACGCCGGCTGCGCCGACCAGCGCCGCGCCGACGGTTTCACCCGGACCGTGCAGCAGCTGCAGCACGTCTTTGGGCACACCGGCCGCGTGCAACAGCTTGACAGCTTCGAGTGCGATCGCCGGGGTTTGCTCGGCCGGTTTGGCGAGCACCGTGTTGCCGGTCGCGAGCGCCGCGGCGACCTGGCCGGCGAAGATCGCGAGCGGAAAGTTCCATGGGCTGATGCAGACCCACGGACCGCGCGCAGCGAGGCGCAGTTCGTTCGACTCGCCGGTCGGTCCGGGCAGCACCATCGGCTGCATGATCCGCTCGGCTTCGTCGGCGTAGTAGCGCAGGAAGTCGATGGCCTCCCGCACTTCGCCGACCGCGTCGCCCCAGGTCTTGAACGCCTCTTTGACGAGCAGCGCGCAGAGGCGCGGCAGCGCCTCCTGCATCGCGTCGGCGGCGCGGCGCAGCATCGCGGCGCGCTCTGCCACCGGCGTGCGATGCCATCGGCGCCAGGCCGCGGCGCTCGCAACGACGGCGCGCGCGGCGGCATCGGGATCGGACTCGGGCACCTTCGGCACCGTGCAACTTTTGAGCGCGGCGAAAAGCGGCGCGCGCATCGGCTCGACGGTCAGATCGACACCATCGCTGTTGCGCCGTGCGGGCGCGGGGCCATAGAGCAGCGGCGGCAAAGGCAATGTCTGCTTCGCGTCGAAATAGAGCGGCGAAGCGAGCAGCTCGCCGAGCGGCACGTCTTCGTCGCCGAGCTGATTCACGAACGAGGAATTGGCGCCGTTTTCGAGCAGCCGTCGCACCAGATAAGCGAGCAAATCCTTGTGATTGCCGACCGGCGCGTAGACGCGCACCGGCGGCGCGTCGCGCATCTTCGTCAGCTCGCGGTAGATGCCCTCGCCCATGCCATGCAGGCGCTGCAACTCGAACGGAACGCGGCCTTCTTGCGAACCGCCCGATCCCGCGCCCGCAGCCATCTCGAGAATCGCGCCCAGAGTGCCTGCGTTATGCGTCGCGAACTGCGGATAGATCGCATCGGGCGCGGCGATCATCGCCTGTGCACAAGCGAGGTAGCTGATGTCGCTGTGGTGCTTATGCGTGAACACGGGGTAATGCGGCAGACCGAGTTCCTGCGCACGCTTGATTTCGGCATCCCAATAAGCGCCCTTGACCAGTCGGCACATGAGCTTGAGTCGGTGGCGCCGGGCGATCGCGATCACGCATTCGACGAGCTCGACCGCGCGTGTCTGGTAGGCCTGCAATGCGAGGCCGAAGCCGGTCCATTTCGGAAATTCGGCTGCGACTTTTGCCGCGAGCGCGTCGAACACGTCGAGCGAGAGTTCGAGCCGATCGACTTCCTCGGCGTCGATCGTGAGGTTCAGGTTGGCTTTGGCCGCGCGTTCGCAAAGTTGCCAAACGGCCGGCACCAGTTCGGTCATGACCCGATCGTGCTGCGCGTCTTCGTAGCGCGGATGGAGTGCGCTGAGTTTGATCGAAATACCATCGTTTTCGGTTGGGGAGCCCGCCCTATCTGCGCGAGCAGCTATTGATTCAATAGCATCGATATAACTTTGCAAATAGCGCTTTGCATCGTGCGCGGTGCGCGCGCCCTCGCCGAGCATGTCGTAGCTGAAGCGCAGTTGGCGGTTTTTCTTGCGCTGGTCTTGTGCTTCGTCCATCGCCTCGTCGATGGTCTGGCCGAGCACGAACTGGCGGCCGAGCAACTGCACCGCGCGCAAGGTGGCCGCGACCACGGTGTGGGCACCGAGCTTGGCGAACAGACCGGCTTCGCTACGCTCGCCGGACTTGCCGGTTTTGGCCGCTTTGGCCGAGCCATCCGATGGCGGCAAAAACTTCTTCGACAAACCAATCGCAGCCGACGACAACCGTCCCAGCGCCGATTCGCCTGCCTTGCCGCTGCGGTTGCCCTTGTCGTCGATACCATGCGCCGAAAAATCGGCCCGGCCGAGCTGGTCTGCAGTCAATGCGATCGCGGTTTCGGCATCGGGCACGCGTAGCAAGGCTTCGGCCAGCCGCATCAACGCGAGGCCTTCGGCGCTCGAAATCGGATATTCGCGCAGCAGGCTTTCCATGGCCCAGAACGGCGGCGGATTCTCACGCGCGCCGCGCGCCCACGGCGTGGCGATGCGAACCGCGTTCGGCCAATCGAGCGCATGGGTGAGCCGGCGCAGCCGGTGGGCAACGACATCGGCTTCGGGGCGATAGGGCGTGGGGAGGCGCATGCGGGCTTTCGTTTCGGGCGGCTGCGATGGATCGGTAGCAGAAAACCACCGCCACCTGCACCGCCACCGTAGAGCTTATCGCCAGCCCGGCGGAACCTGCGGCAGCAGATGATGTCCAACAACAGAGTAGAAGGCTCGCGACGCATGAACAAGCTCGAACTCAAAATCCCCCCACCCCTCGTGATGCTCGCGATCGCGGCAGCGATGTGGCTCGCGTCGCGCGTCGGGCCAGCGTTCGATTTCGATCTGCCGTGGCGCGCCGGCATCGCGATCGCACTTGCGGCCTGCGCCGTCGCAGTCGCGCTGGCCGGCATCGCAGCCTTCGCGCGCGCGAAGACCACCATCAATCCGCACAAGCCGGATGCCAGTTCCGCCATCGTGACCCGCGGCATCTACCACTTCACGCGCAATCCGATGTATCTCGGATTGCTGCTTTTGCTCGCCGCCTCGGCCGTATGGCTCGCCAACGCGCTCGCATTCGTGCTGCTGCCGGTGTTCGTGCTGTACATCGATCGCCTTCAGATCGGCCCCGAGGAGCGGGTGCTGGAGGCGAAGTTCGGGGAGGATTACACGGCCTACAAGGCAACGGTGCGGCGGTGGCTGTAGAGCTTGGCGTGATCTGACGATCAGCCCGGAAAGCTTCGGGATCGCGTCATGCGGGTTGCCTGGCGGTATCGGGTTTCGACTCCGTCAGCAGCATTCGCCGCCCCCGGTCCAGCATCGTGAAGAAAATATCGATGCCGTAGCCGACCAGAAAAGCGAACAGAAACTGTAGGTAAATCCCGCCGCTCGCGATTTGAGCAGTGCTGTTGGGCAACGTCATCCATCCCGCGGCGATGCCCGCCACGCCGCCCAGCAGAAGCCGGGTCAAAGTCTGCATCGCACCCGTCAAAGGGGTCCGAACATTGCCCAGGTTCCGGATGAGGAAAACGATCGCTCCCAGCGCGCCGAAGCAAAATGGAATCACCCAACGCATGCGGTCCTCGACACTCCCGCTCATTTGCCGCATCGACAACGAAATTTTGGCCAGGGGCTCGTCCGGCATCCAATAGCTCCCGCCGTTCTGTGACACGACATCCCAAAAAAAGCACTGCTCGCTCAACCGGTCCATGTTGGCGTCGCGGCTGAGCCTCGGACGCCTGGCAATGGGTTCGGGAAGACGCAGATCGCCGTGGTCATCCTCCGCACACACGGGGTCGGACGTGTCGCCCGATGCACCCTCGGTGCCCAGGGAAGAGGCATCCTGAGCGAAGCTGGCCGGCGCGCCGGCCCGCTCGCGCTGTTTCCATATATCCGGCAAGTACAGCCCGACTGTTTCGAGAGCAGATAGATCGGCGCTCATCAATGCCAGCTGGCTGCTCACGTTGCGAACCTCGAAGATCTTCTCCCGGTACTGCTCGGGTTGCTCGCCGAAAGTCTTCTTCGCATGGACCAACCGGCGAATATCGTCGAACCTCTGCTGGGGGTTCATCGCTTCGATGGCGTGCCACCGCTGCTGTAATTCCTGCTCGGCGCGGAGTGCTTGCGTCTGCAAAAGAACGTAGATCAAAAGCGGCAACGCGACCACCGAAAGCCCTGCCTGCAACCATCTGGCCCTGCATTGGTTGCGATCCAGAAACGGGTCGCGACCGCCACGCAGGTCGACGAGCGTCATTGGCGCGATGACCCTGACAGCGGTTGCCAGCGCACACCGCACGGTCGCGGTGTCCCGGGGTTGATTGAGCGCCTCCAGCACCGATGCGTCGAGGACGATGCCCGCTCGCGCCGCATACCCCGCGGCGTATCTCAGATCCTCGATCAGGTCTTTGTCGCCGGGGGCTCCGGACGCCGACGATCCTGCCGATCCGGATGCGGTCACGTCACTTTGCCCGCGACCTGCCCGTAGGGGGAAGGGCAACTGCACGCGCCACCAGGCGTACTGGCGCCCGACAGCCAACACCAGAACCGGGGCGTCTGGCATATGGTGCCCGGCGCATGCGGTGGCACTTGCGCGCCGGCACCGGCCGCAACCAGAACCAGTGCAATGCAGCAGATCGAGCGGATTTTGCGGAATGCGGGCATCGAAGTCTCCCGGTTGGAAAGGCAATCGTCGGCGGTTCGAAGAAGCGAACCTCGTTCGCTTCCCTAAGCGAGCCATCGTGACGGTTTGCCCCGAAACCGGCATCCCTCGCGTGGATGAGACTCGACGCAAATCGAAACCGGTTGCGAGCGGCAGTACAGCGTTGGCGCAGACCCCTCTGCGGGCGTGCACCGCGCCTTCGCAAAGCGCGGCGGCGCTCTCGATACACCGCGCTGCTTGACTCTGCGCGGGTGCAGCGCCAGTATTTATCACCCGACAACGACCGGAGATCAGAATGCGCTGCGCCAACCGTCGCGGCCAGCGGTTCGGGCGCAACGGCGATCCCCGAGTACTGCAAGGTGCTGGCCGAAATTGCGCCGGTCGATGCGAGTGCGCCGAAGATCAAGTTGCAGGTCGATCTGCCAAAGGACTGGAACAAAAAGGCATTGATGTTCGGCGGTGGCGGTTATGACGGCACGGTTCCGAACGCGGCGGGCAACGTGCCGGCGGGACCGATCGACAAGCCGACGCCGCTCGGCCGTGGCTACGCGACTTTCGCGAGCGATTCGGGCCACCAGGCCAACACGCTCGGCAGCCAGGACGGCTCGTTCGGCGTCAACGACGAAGCGGTACAAAACTTCTCCGGCGACGCGTTGAAGAAAGCCCGCGATGTGGCGGTGTTCCTGATCAAGGCGCGCTACGCGGGCGGCGGCCCGACGAAGACCTATTTCGCAGGCGGCTCGACCGGCGGGCGCGAGGCGCTCAAGGTGGTGCAAACCTGGCCGCAGGATTTCGACGGTGCGATCGTGCTGTACCCGGCTGGCGCCGCGGCCAGCCTCGATTTGCAGTTCGGCCGCATCACACGCGCGCTCGCCGAACCCGGCGCCTACCCGAACGCGGCCAAACGCAAGCTGCTGCTCGACGCATCGCTCGAAACCTGTGACGCGCTCGACGGCGCAACCGATGGCCTCGTGAGCCATCAGGCCGCCTGCAACGCGGCGTTCGACCCGGCCACGACAACGTTGAATGGAACGCCGCTGCGCTGCCCTGGCGGCACCGAAGGCGGCGACAGCTGCCTGTCGGACGCGCAGATCGCGTCGTTCAACGTGATCAACACGCCGATCGTGTTCGGCTACCCGGTCGCGAGCGGTGAAACCGGCTATCCGGGCTTCAACACCTGGGGCACCGACTTCGGCATTCCCAACCCGAGTCCGTTGCAGCCGACGGTGAGCTTTCTCGCGCTGTCGAGTGCCCAGCCCGCAAGCCCGATGCCGACCGGCGCGCCCTACGGCAGCATCTTCTGGGACCAGTGGGTGCGCTTTTTCGTGACGCGCGACCCGGCCTTCGACTCGCTCACCCTCGATCCGCAAAACCCGGGCCAGTTTCAGGCGCGAATCAGCGCGCTCACCGGCCAGCAGGACGTGAACAAGACCGATCTGTCGGCCTTCGAAGCGAAGGGCGGCAAGGTACTCATGGCGCATGGCATGGGCGACGCGCTGGTGTCGACCCGCGCGACCGAGGACTATTACGGCCGCGTCAAGGCGACGATGGGCGCGGCGAAGGTCGACGGCTTCATGCGCTACTACGAAATCCCCGGCTACGGCCATGCGGTGAGCACCGTGTTCAACGCCGCTTGGGATTCGCTCACCACGCTGGAGAACTGGGTCGAGCAAGGCAAAGCGCCACAGAAGCAGACCGTCGCCGACACCGCCGGCGTTCCCGGCCGGACCCGACCGCTGTGCGACTACCCGGCCTTTCCGCGCTACAGCGGCAGCGGGGACATCAACGTGGCGGCGAATTTCAGTTGCGCGACGCAATGACTCGCAATGACTCGCAATGAGCAGCAATGAGTCGCAGCGGCACGGCGCGGTAGCCGGCTGACCGGGCCGCACGAAGCCGGCCGGGCGATCAGGCGTTGGCTGCCTCGCCCCGAACCTTGATCGAAGCTGCGAGCTCGACGCGCCGTTGGTCGATCCAGGTGCCGACGCGGTTGAGCTCGCGTTCCAGATCAATCGGATGAAGTGGCATGCCGATCGAGAACGCCGCTTCGGGCGGTGCCTCGCCGACAAAAAGCACGGCAGCCGATTCCTGCAATGGCGCTGGCGCGCTGCCCGGCGCGCCGTTGCCCCGGATCGCCAGATCGGGCGCCTCGGCCCGGTAGATCCATTGCTGCTGCGTCAAATAGTCGAGCAGCCGAACCAGCGACTTGAGCATCAACTCGTCGCGCAACGACAGTCCGTCGACGCTGAAGCATAACCGGCTGCGCGGCGCGTGAACCTGCGCGAGGGACATTACATGGCGCTCCGCCGCGTGCCGTCGTCCGCTCGCAGATGCTGGATGCCGACGAACTGAATCACCTTGCCTTCGGCATTGCGCACCGGCGAGATGAACAATTCGTTGTCGAAGGGCGAGCCGTCCTTGCGGAAATTGCGCAGCACGGCGTAACCGCTGGTGCCCGCGCGAATTGCATCGCGAATCGGCTGCAGCGCGGGTTGATCGCGCTGCCCGCCCTGCAGGAAGCGACAGTTCTTACCCAGAATTTCTTCGGCCCTGTAGCCCGACATGCGCTCGAACTCGGGGTTGACATAGACGATCGGCATGTCGGGTTGCAGCGCGTCGGAGATGACGACACCGGCATTCACAGCCTGCCACTGGCGATGTTCCAGCTCGACGCGGGTGCGAAGTTCGAGCGCATGTTGCGCGGCGAGCAACGACGTGACGTCCGATATCGAGATGACCTGAAAATTTTCGCCGCTGCCATGTTGCAAAGGCTGCTTTTTCAGGAGCAACTTGAGCGCGCCCGACGCATCGGCGCGCGTCATGCAGTGCTCCGCGCCGACATCTTCCGAATTCAGCCAGCGCTCGACCGCCGCAGGGTCTTCGGCGCCGCGAAACAGCAGGCTCGCCGGCTGATTGATGACAGCGCGCGCGTCGACGCCCAGCTTGGTACAGGCCGGCTGGTTGAGGACGATGGCCACGCCGTTCGCATCGAGCACACAAAAACCGATGTCGATCGAATCGATCCACATCGTCATCAGCTCGTGTTCGAAAGTGTCGTTGGACCTCATGGGAAATTCCTCCAGCGCGTGTGCCGGGATCTCATTCGAAACGGCTGGCTGAATGTTCGCATTCAGCGGCAGCCAGCGAGATGCATCGAGGGATCGACCGGGCGAGCATCGAGTTTAGGGACGCCGACGCGGATCGGCGTGCAGCGCGCCGATGCGGCGATCGGTTTGCGCGAAATAAGTCGCACTCTGCGGATGCGGCGACGCGCTGCGCCAACCGACGCCATCTCGCACAGCACGCAGCCAGGTGCGAGAGGCCCGACATCACCGCCGGTCTTGCGAGTCGCCTCGATCATCGCCGCCCGCCGAAAATCGCCGTGCCGACCCGCACCATCGTGCTGCCGGCGGCGATCGCGGCTTCGAGATCGGCGCTCATGCCGAGTGACAAAGTGTCGAGGTCGATGCCGTCCGCGCGGATTTGCTCGAAAACGGCCGCAGCGCTCATGAACAGTGCGCGCTGTGCTTCAAAATCAGGAGCGGGTTCGGGAATCGCCATGATCCCGCGCAACGCAATCCGCGGCAGACCGGCGACCGCGCGGGCCAACGCCAGCGCCTCGTCTGCGGGCACGCCCGACTTGTTGGCACCACCGTCGACATTCACCTGCAAACAGATTTGCAACGGCGCCAGATTCGCAGGCCGCTGATCGGACAGGCGCTCGGCGATCTTCAGCCGGTCGACGCTGTGCACCCAGTCGAAATGCTCGGCGACGACGCGGGTCTTGTTGCTTTGCAGCGGGCCGATGCAGTGCCATTCGAGTTGGCTGCGCAGATCGGCCAGCGCCTCGATCTTGGCGATGGCTTCCTGCACATAGTTCTCGCCGAAAGCGGTTTGGCCGGCTGCGTGGGCTTCGCGCAACGCATCGGCCGCGAACGTTTTGCTTACTGCCAGCAAGCGCACGCTTGCGCCATTGCGCCCGGCCTGCGTGCAAGCCGTCACGATTCGGGCCTGAACATGCTGGAGGTTAGCGGCGATCGTCGTCATAATCATTAAAGCGTATCAAAACGTCACTGAAACCCAAGAATCACTGGTCGAGGAACTCCGTGGACATCACCCAATTGCTGGCCTTCAGCGTCAAGAACAAGGCCTCCGACCTGCATTTGTCGGCCGGCTTGCCGCCGATGATTCGGGTGCATGGCGACGTGCGGCGCATCAACGTCGACCCGCTCGACCACAAGGCGGTCCACGGCATGGTGTACGACATCATGAGCGACACCCACCGCAAGCACTACGAAGAGTTTCTGGAAGTCGACTTTTCGTTCGAAATCGAAGGGCTGGCGCGGTTTCGCGTCAACGCCTTTAACCAGTCGCGGGGCGCGGCAGCGGTGTTCCGGACCATTCCGTCGAAGATTCTGACGCTCGAGCAACTCAATGCGCCCAAGATTTTCGGCGAGCTGGCGATGAAGCCGCGAGGCCTGGTGCTCGTCACCGGACCGACCGGCTCGGGCAAGTCGACCACGCTGGCTGCGATGGTCAACTACCTCAACGAAAACGAATACGGCCACATCCTGACCGTGGAAGACCCGATCGAGTTCGTGCACGAATCCAAGAAGTGCCTCATCAACCAGCGCGAAGTCGGGCCGATGACATTGAGCTTCGCGAACGCGTTGCGCTCTGCCCTGCGCGAAGACCCCGATGCGATTCTGGTCGGCGAAATGCGCGACCTCGAAACCATCCGGCTCGCGATGACCGCTGCCGAAACCGGCCACCTGGTGTTCGGCACGCTGCACACCTCGAGCGCGGCCAAGACCATCGACCGCGTGATCGACGTGTTTCCTGGTGAAGAAAAGGAAATGATCCGCGCGATGCTGTCCGAATCGCTGCAGGCCGTGATCTCGCAAACCCTGTGCAAGACCAAAGACGGCCAGGGCCGCGTCGCCGCGCACGAAGTCATGCTCGGCACGCCCGCGATCCGCAATTTGATCCGCGAAGGCAAGGTCGCGCAGATGTACTCGGCCATCCAGACCGGCCAGGGCATGGGCATGCAAACGCTCGACCAGAATCTGACCGAGCTGGTCCGGCGCGGCGCAATTGCGGTCGGCGAGGCTCGCGGAAAAGCCAAGATTCCCGAAAACTTTCCCGGCTAGCCCCGCACTCGCCCGCGACGCCCCCTCAACATTCGAAGCCGAGAACCGCCCATGGAACGCGATCAAGCCAGCCAGTTCATCAACGACCTGCTCAAGCTCATGGTGAGCCGGGGCGGGAGCGATTTGTTCATCACGGCGGACTTTCCGCCGGCGGTGAAGGTCGACGGGCTGGTCACCAAGGTGTCGGCGCAGGCGCTGGGCGGCCAGCACACATTGGCGCTCACGCGCGCGGTGATGAACGACCGGCAAACCGCCGAGTTCGAGCGCACCAAGGAATGCAACTTCGCGATTTCGCCGACCGGCATCGGCCGCTTTCGGGTCAACGCCTTCGTGCAGCAGGGCAAGGTCGGCATGGTCATGCGGACCATTCCGCAAAAGCTGCCGACCATCGACGGCCTGGGCATGCCGCAGGTGCTCAAGGACATCACGATGGCCAAGCGCGGCCTCGTCATATTGGTCGGCGCGACCGGCTCGGGCAAATCGACCTCGCTCGCCGCGATGGTCGACTGGCGCAACGAGCATTCGCAAGGCCACATCGTGACGGTTGAAGACCCGATCGAATTCGTGCATCCGCACAAGAACTGCGTCGTGACCCAGCGCGAAGTCGGCATCGACACCGACAGCTGGGAAGCCGCGCTCAAAAACACCTTGCGACAAGCCCCCGACGTGATCTTGATGGGCGAAATCCGCGACCGCGAAACCATGGACAACGCCATCGCCTTCGCCGAAACCGGCCACCTGTGCATGGCCACCCTGCACGCCAACAGCGCCAATCAGGCGCTCGACCGCATCATCAACTTCTTCCCCGAAGAGCGCCGCGCCCAGTTGCTGATGGACCTGTCGCTCAACCTGCGTTCCCTCATCTCGCAACGCCTGATCCCCACCGAAGACGGCAACGGCCGCATCGCCGCCGTCGAAGTGCTGCTCAACACCCCGCTCATCTCCGACATGATCTTCAAAGGCGAAGTCGGCGAAATCAAGGAGATCATGAAAAAGAGCCGCAACCTCGGCATGCAGACCTTCGACCAGGCGCTTTACGACCTGTTCGAGAACAACGCGATTTCGATGGAAGACGCTTTGCGGAATGCGGACTCGGCAAATGATTTGCGGTTGCAGATCAAGCTCAATAGCCGCCGGGCGCGGTCGAAGGATTTGGCGGCGGGGACGGAGGGGTTTGCGATTGTTTGAAGGGGTGCGGATGACGAGTCTGAGTGCTTCTAAAATGATAGCTGGCGGCATAGTAAGGACGGGCGCTGCGGGCGGATTTTGCTTCGTATTAGCGCTGGCAGCTGGCGATGGTGGGAGGCGCTCCTCGACGAATACCAGGGATCGGAGTCACCCGCACCGAACGCTGCCCCCGAGTAAGTTTCAGTCGAGAGCTATCCGCCAATTTTTAGGTGTGCCTATTCGGTGCTTTCGGCCTTTATTCAAGACGAAGTGTTGGATTAGACGACAGTTGACCGAGAAACCAGTGTCGTCTATTTCTAGTTAGGCCTCAACCAATATGCAACCTACCATAACAACAGACCGCCTCGTATTGCGTCCATTCCAGCGATCGGACGCCAAAGAAGTTCAACGGCTAGCCGGTGACTACCGCGTTGCGGAGCCCACTGCCAATGTCCCGCACCCGTACGCGGATGGGGCTGCCGAAGAATGGATTAGCTCACATCCAAACGCCTTTGATTCACGCACCACCATCGTCTACGCAATTTCACTCGCAGGTAGCGGAAGTATCGCTGGAGCAGTTGCCCTGTCTCAAATTTCCGCCCTTCACAATCGAGCGGAGCTTGGCTACTGGATCGGGTTTCCGTATTGGTCACAGGGCATCTGCTCCGAAGCTGCCAAGGCACTGATTAAGTATGCGAGCAATGAACTCGGTTTGACACGCTACGACTGCCGCTGTCTAGCTAGAAACATTGGTTCAGCACGAGTCATGGAAAGGGCGGGTTTTCTGCCTGAAGGACGTCTAGTCAAACACGTCAATCACCGAGGCAGGTATGAGGACATGCTGCTCTACGGCCTTACATTGCCAGCTCGCAACAACTCTGCCGCGAATGAATAGCACACTGGCCGAGCCGGATGTGCGCGTACGTGGAATGAGGCCCAATCCTTCCTTCAAGCGGACATGCCTACGGCATGCCACTTAAGTCACACGTTAGCCGTAGCGATCCAGGCGCCATGCAAAGTTTCAAGCAAATAGTGGTTGTAACCCTTGTCTGTCTTGCGCAGGCAGCTATGGTTTTAGTAGCGTTTGGGTTGCTCCCGGTGCGTAGCGCTGCATCCGGGCTGGCTCTTTTGCGGCGCGCCCAATTGGCATCGCGCCTAACCCGGCATTCAAGCGGACGGCTTCGCCGCCGCTTAATTTAGGCGTTAGACCACTCTATGACTCTGCCGCAGTTTCCACCTCAAGTCATCGCCTATGTCCGGCGAGTTTTCGCTCAGGCGAACCGACGCGTTTCAGAAAAGATCGCACGCGTACCCAACTGCTCCGAGCCATCGCTTGATCTGACGCTCATTGAGCACCTCACTCAATTTGCAGCCCCGCGCGTTGTCGCCCCGGGGTGGACTGTGAAGTTAGACGTCCATTTTTTGGGTGGGCTTCGTCACTTTCGAAACTGGGAAATCGCAGACATTGGCCTGCTCATCTTCGCCAAGCGTGGCACATCCGTAGTTGCACAAAAGGTAGCGCTACTGCAGTCAAAGCGTCTTTACCCTCGCAATCACAGCGTGATTGAGGAGTCGATGTTTGACTACCAAGTTGGTTTTGCCAACCTTATGCCGGGAGGACCATCGACTTCCTTGATTAGCTCGCCGCACCAGTTCAATTTCACTCCACAATCCAAGTATGGAGCTCTGCTGACAGGTGACGATCAGTACACGGCAATTGAACAGTACGAGGCTTCAAGGAGAACTCCGGTCCACTACCTGCTCTACAACCCATGGAGAGTTCCTGAGACGTACCAAGTGCCTAGTTACGGGTCTCTTGCGCTGGGCGCAAAAGGCAACGGCGGGGCGCGGGTCGTCTCAAGCTCTTCGCTTCGCCAAGCGCTATCAATGAAGCCCCATGGATACAAGCCGTCATTTCAGGACGTGTCGGGCCTTTGCGGATTAGCCTCTGCCCATTCCGCAGGATGGCGGTTGGAGCACTTCGTCGCTGATCTCGTGCTCAAGTGCAAACAGGGCATGGCATTCACTAGCGTCAATGAAGATCAAATCCAGTCACTCTTCTACCGCCGAAGCGGGCCTATTTCAGCGGCATTAGCAATAACAGTAGAAGGGCCGGAAGGTGACTAGAGTGTGGTCTAACAATTCATTCGAGGCGGACGGCTTCGCCGCCGCTCAATTCCAGCGTTAGGCTGTGCAATCAAGACAACAGTTGCTCGCAACCTTCCTTGATCCCCATATGTTTGGCGGTGTTACTCACGCCGCGAGAAGTACCAGACGAATTATTTTCAACCAGAGTTTCAACTTCACCATAAAGAGAGAGCTTAAACATGATTACCGTGACTCATTCGAAATGCAGCAAATGCGGCAAAGTGCAGCATGTCGCACAACTGAAAGAGAACCCAGATGCCGTTGGCTCCCTTTGCATAGATGAGGTGGAATGCAAAGGCAGAATTGCAGAAGGCAGCAAAGCCACTGGCATTAAGGATTCGAAATGAGATTAGTTTTCGGCGTAATTGCCTTCATTCTTCTTCTTGCCGGATGTGCAACAAACAACTACAACAAGGAAATTCCAATACATTCCCTGTCCACAGGCATGAGCAAGCAGGAAGTTATTAGCAAGCTCGGTAACCCACACCGGGTGGTTGCAAATGAGGTCGTTGGTGGCAGGAATCAACAGACTTGGATGTACCAGCAAGACAAGATCATTTGGCTAACTGGCAATGCCTTCCTTGGTGGAACAACAAGAAATGATCAAGTGATCTATTTGCTTGGATTTGTGGACGACAAGCTAATCGGATGGAGAGACAACGCTTACAGGCAAAACACAACGCCAGAGAACACGTACGAGCTTAGAAGTCGATAGTTGAAAAGTAGACACAGATTCGGCTTCCAATGGCAATCTCCGCAAAGCGTGCCTGCAGTGACAAAAAGTGCGGCCTAACCCGGCGTTCCAGTGGAGCGGCTTCGCCTCCCACTGAACTTCAACGTTAGTCGTCATGGTGTGTGCACCTTCCGCTCGGCTCCGACAGTTCCATCTAATCAATGCGCACTACACGCTCAAAGTTTAAGAGAGAGTACGCACGCATACTTGAATGCGGCCCGTCCAACGAAAGGGACTTCGGGCTCGCGCGAGAACTGATAGAAGCGGGCTATGCCGAAGGGAAATACCAGGTTTCTCGAGGCAGAGACGACTACGGTCGAGTCACACACATGCTTGGATTCCAGATAAACACGAAAGGAAGACTGTTTCTGGATGAGCTAAATGTCGCTATTTCCAAAGAGACATGGGTGTATCGCGTTAGGGTGATCATGGTCTGGCTCTTTGGAGTTGTTTCAACGCTTTTGTTCGGTCTGGTTTCAGGGCTCGGCGTTGAAGTCCTGAAGAACTATCTCCCGAAATGATGCCTGCGTCGGTATCCAAGCGGACTGGCCTGCGGTCTGCCACTTGCTTAAGTTTTGAGCGTCATTGACCATAGTTGACGATCATTGAAATGACCACTGCAGACAGAAACACAGCCATCGCAACGCTGATGCGGGCACTCGAAACATGCCGTGAGTCAGGCGAAGTGATAACCGTTTTAAGCCCCTTTGAGGAGGGACCGACTAGGCTGATCGACGTCCCCGTCATCGCGATCAATGTCGCCGCGCAAAAGTTCCAAGTTAAGCGGGTTGGCGATGACATCGGCAAATGGCTCGCCATTCGCCACATCCAGAACATTACGCTGCGCTCGGGCGAGACGCTAACCAGTCCGGATGGCGAGGCGTACTGGAAGGAGATTCAAAGCCGCCGCAGGAAGAAGGCCGAGTGGTGTGACGAGTTGGCGAAGCCACATCACATCCCAGACGTCTCAAAGGCGCCTTATGGTGTCAGGGCACAATTGACGGGCGATGGCACTCGGATTCCTGGACCGCCTGGCTCAAAGCGGGACGTCGAGTTCTGGATCGTAAGGAGCCCTCACTCGGGATCTGCCGGCATCAATGTCAAAGATGCCATTGCCGCCCGGCGGGTTTGCGGCTTGGTCGAAGCGTCTTATTGGGGCACGGTCCAGGCATGGCTGTCGTGCGAATTCGAGTGGCCAAACTGGGTGCGCACCAAAGCTCTAGGGGGCCTAGTCCCTGCAGAAACAGTGACAAAGGTATTCCGATGGGGGCAAGCGACACCAGCTGACTTGGTGAATCTGTTCATGGCGAAGTCATGGGAGCGGCACCAAATCTTCAAGCCATCAGAGAACCAGCTTACGGTGACGGATGCGAGGCGTTTGGCCAAGGTCGGATTGTGCGCTGAGGTGGAAAAGGCACCGCTTGAGCTAATCTTCAAGCATGCCCTATCCCGAGACATCCGATCGGTCCTAAAAGCGCGCGGCCTCAAGTCAACAGACCGAGATCACGGTTTGGCTCAGTTGCAGGAGATTGCCGTCATGGAGGCAAATGGTGTCCGTGCGGCCCTATGCGCAACGCCTGGCTTCATGGGTAAGTGGTGCCTGTCAGCCCCATGCAGCTTGACATGGTCGGAGTGGCAAAATTTTCGAACTTGGCACTGTGCAATGGTCTCTGCGTTCTGCGAGTTCTTATAGAGCGGACTAGGCAGTGGCTTACGGCACATTGTGCAGATTACATCCAGTTTTATGCATCTGCTCCATCCTGCGCCTAACTCGGCATTCCAGCCGACCGGCTACGCCGACGGCTGAATTTGGTCGTTAGCCGTACCGAGCTAGGCGCCATGCAGAGTTTCAAGCGAATAGTGGTCAAAACCGTTGTCTGGCGTGCGCAGGCAGCTATGGTTTTCGTAGCGCTCAAGTTGCGCTCGGTGCACAGCGCCGCATCCGGGCTGGCTCTTTCGCGGCGCGCCCATTCGGCATCGCGCCTAACCCGGCATTCAAGCGGACGGCTTCGCCGCCGCTTAATTTATAGAAATGGGGTCAGAGTGCAATTAGTTCCATCGCCCCTCATGTGAATTTGTCCGGCAAGCGTAATGACTTCCGACTTCCTGCGCGATGTAAGAACCAATCCAAACAACAGCGCCATCCTCTCCCGCTGGTCGCAACTCGACCTGCCCAACGCCTGGCTCGTCGCCGGTTGCCTGTTCCAGACCGTGTGGAACCTCAAGGCGGGGCGCAGTCCCGCATCCGGGATCAAGGATTACGACCTCTTCTACTTTGACCCGTCCGACTTGAGCGCGGAGGGTGAGAAAAAGGCTCAAGCGCACGCGGACTCTGTGCTCGGCGACCTAGGAATCGACATTGAGGTCGCGAACCAGGCGCGCGTGCACGTCTGGTATCCCGAGCACTTCGGCCACCCGTATTCGCAACTCGAGTCAGCTGAGGACGGAATCGAGCGCTTCCTCGTGCTCGAGACATGCGTCGGCGTCCGCCCGGATGACTGCCGCGCCCCCTACGGCCTAGTCGGCACCTACGCTGGCACGCTGACCGCCAACCCTCGCATGCCCCACCCGGAGCTGTTCAGCAGAAAGGTCGCCAGCTATCGAGCGCGTTGGAACTGGCTGGCCGTGACTTCCGCCGACAGATAAATCAGGATCGGAGAGATGTCTGAGCGCTAGAGCGCATCCGAAATAACGGGCGGAGCGCGATCAACTCCAGCACCGATGGTCAAGAGCATCTCGACACACCCAAACTAGTTGACGTAGCTACAATAACCACGTTGCGATCTCTTACGACCCGAAGAAGCGCGAAGCCACTTTGGCCGCTCGTGCGCTGGACTTCAAAGATGCCGTTGAAGTATTTGATGGCACTCATTTCGAGACGGAGGACGTACGCAAAGACTATGGCGAGACGCGCCTTCTGTGCTTTGGCATGCTTCGCGATCGAATGGTCGTCGTCAGCTACACCCCGCGTGGCGCGGATCGCGATGTTTTAAGTATGAGGAAAGCCAATGACCGCGAACAGGCCCTTACCGCGCCGCGCCTTGGGCTCTGATCTTGCCAAGGCGGCCGCGCACGTCATTCAGCCCGATGAATACGACGAGCTGCCGGAATTGACCGACGACATGCTGACGCGCGGCACGGTCAACAATGGCGGTCGGCCTCGCGCGGACAATCCAAGGAAGCTGATCTCGATTCGTCTGCCGGAAGACGTGATTCAAAAGTGACGCGCCACCGGCCCGGGATGGCAAACACGCATGGCCGAGAAGCTCGCTCGCGTGGCGCCTGTGAAGTGACGCGCGACCCCTTCGTTGCGACCAACCGCCGGCAGTGCAGGCTCAACGCGATCGCCAACGGTTGTCAGGCACGAAGGCGGGAAGTTCCGCGCCAAATCAGGTCGCATCGCGCGCCCCAATTGCGCAAGCAGCTATTTCTTTCGTAGCAAAAATTCAGGGGAATGTGGCTGCAGGCCCAGCCACTAAACGACTTCGACGCCGACCGGCGCAAAAGCCATCACTTCGCCGGAATGACGTTCGGGGTCGAAGGCATCGAGCATTGCATCGAGCGTTGGCTCTGCGTCGGTCTCGATGACGATGTGACCCGGCTCGGCGACAACCAGCACCCGCGTGCCGGCGGCCTCGACCGATAGCGGAGCCAGGCGGGCGGCGAACCCATCGCCCGATGTGGCGATTCGACAGTGATGGACGGACATGGCGGTTTGCTCCTTGTAAATCAATACGAATACTGGCTCTGCGGTGCGAGCGGATGCTGCCCTGCTACGCTCCCCAGATGAAGGTCAGTGAAATCCTGAGAATGCTGCAAACTGACGGCTGGTATCTGGTCGCCACCCGCGGAAGTCACCGCCAATTCAAGCACGCGACCAAGCCCGGTCGCGTGACGATACCCCGGCAAACCAAGCGATGGTTAAGGATGCTCTGCACAACTCGCCGCGCCGGCCGATCACGCGGACTGCGGCGGGCTGCGGCGTTGCTTTCCTTGCCAATAGCTGGGCTATTGGCTGCAAAAAGCGCCTTGCATCCCATCCGCGTCCGCGCGCCGACCTTGCCGCGGGAGTTGTGCAGAGCATCCTTAAGCGCCAGGTACCGTCAACAGCATCAGGAAGCAAGCAGGTCTGAAGTCGTGAGGTCATATGCGCTACGCCATCGTTATTGAGCAGGCCGAAGGCAACTATTCGGCGTATGTCCCGGATCTTCCGGGCTGCGTTGCGACGGGAGCAACTGTCGCCGAGGCCGAATCCGAGATTCGGGAAGCCATCGCATTTCATGTCGAAGGTCTGCGTGAAGACGGTTTGCCCGTTCCCGACGGCGCGAGCCAGGTCGAGTACGTCGAGGTCGCGACGTAGGCGCCGAGCCGATTCGTCACATTTCGACACAGGCCCTAGCTAACCAAAAAAACTGCGCCCCTGTGGCCGGTCGGGAATCGGCAGAGCGTTTTATTGCTTTAGGGTCAACAAGCGGGTCGTGGTGCTGCACGCATTCATCAAGAAGACCCAGCAGACGCTGGATCATGCATTGAAGCTGGCGCGTAAGCGCCGTAAGGAGTTGCAGGATGGCTGAGCTGGAAGACGAACCCGTCGTTCACGACCATGCGGCGTTTCTCGCCAAGGCCGCATTGCGCGATGGCTTCGCCGAGGCGTATGCGGCCCTGCAGCTCGAATATCAGGTTGCAGGCCAGTTGCTCAAGGCGCGCTCCCGAGCGGGCCTGACGCAAGACGCGGTCGCCGAACGCATAGGCACGACCAAAAGCGCCATTTCGCGGCTCGAAGCGGCCGGCAAGAACACGCCGTCGCTTTCGACCTTGAAGCGGTATGCGTCAGCGGTGGGCTGCGAGTTGCAAGTCAGGCTCGTGCAGCGGAAAGCGACGTAACGACCGATCCATCGTTGGATTAGGTCGCCCGCTGCGCCGGCTGAACGATTCGTGGTTCGCCTCTTTGGTTGCATTCACCATGCGCAAAAAAGGACGCCGAGCGTAGCGAGGCGTCGACCCGGAGCCCGCTCCAAAAGCCCCTCTGTATGCGCCGAGCAGCGCAGCCGAACGGGGATGAGCGGCGAGCATGTTTGAGCCGAAGGCGAGTTTGCGAGTCGCTCCCGTCAAGCGAGCAGCGCAGGTTGCCCGAAGCAACGCTGCGGGACGCAGACAGCGGGGCCGCCCTTTCTTTGGTTACTTTCTTTCGGCGACGCGAAAGAAGGTGACTGCGCAGCCGGGCGCACATCCCGGCCTCAGGCCCACGCAGCAAGCGCAAAGTTCGATCAAACCGACGTGCCCAAAAAGCCAGCCGCTAAGCTCCCGCCTCATGACCCAATCCACCACCCCCCTCCACCCCAAACCCTACGACCAAGTCCCACCAAAAGCCGTCGCCTTCCTCGGTCTCGGCGTCATGGGCTATCCCATGGCCGGCCACCTCGCGCTCGCCGGCCACACGGTCACCGTCTACAACCGCAACGCCGCAAAGTCACAAGCCTGGCTAGACCAACTGAAGCAAGCCAATCCTCCGCAAGCGAAGGCATTGCAAACCGCCGCCTCCCCGCGCGAAGCCGCAGCCGCCGCCGACATCGTGTTCTGCTGCGTCGGCAACGACGACGACCTGCGTTCGGTCACGCTCGGCAAAGCGTTCGATGGCGGCGCGCGTGGCGACGATGGCGCTTTTGCCGGCATGAAGCCCGGCGCGGTGTTCGTCGACCACACCACTGCGTCGGCCGACGTGGCGCGCGAGCTGTCGAAGGCGGCGAGCGGCCTGGGCCTGCATTTCGTCGACGCGCCGGTGTCGGGCGGCGAGGCCGGCGCGCAGAACGGCGCGCTCACGGTGATGTGCGGCGGCGATGCGAAGGCGTTCGACGCAGCGGCGCCGGTGATCGCTGCGTTTGCGCGCGCAGTCACGTTGCTCGGCGACAGCGGCGCGGGCCAGCTCGCCAAGATGGTCAACCAGATCGCGGTCGCGGGTGTGGTGCAGGGCCTGGCCGAAGCGATCGCCTTCGGCCAGCGCGCAGGGCTCGACATGAAATCCGTGCTCGGCGTCATCGGCAAGGGCGCGGCGCAAAGCTGGCAGATGGACAACCGCGGCGCCACGATGATCGATGGCAAGTTCGACTACGGCTTTGCCGTGGACTGGATGCGCAAGGACCTGGGCCTGGTGCTCGACGAAGCGCGCCGCAACGGCGCGAAGTTGCCGGCGACGGCCCTCATCGACCAGTTCTACGCCGACGTGCAGGAAATGGGCGGGCGGCGCTGGGATACGTCGAGTTTGATCAAAAGGCTCGCGTGAGCGCAAGCGCTCGGAGCGCTTTTCGCTGGTGCGGAGCAAGTTCAGATCGACACGCTTTTGCTATTTAATTTGTAGCTGCCTGCGTACGACTGGCGTGCGTTTTGGCTACCTTTCATGCAAAGAACACGGGCAACACAATTGGCTTGAACAGCACGCAGTCAAACCATGAACATGATGACGCAGGGCGGATACAGCGCGAAGATCGAATACGACGCGGAGATCGACCAATTTCGCGGCGAGATCCTCGGGCTCGATGGCGGCGCGGATTTCTACGGAAAGAAGCCGAAGGAACTTCGCGCGGAGCTCAAGAAGTCGCTCGAGGTGTTCCTCGACGTTTGCCGCGAAAAGGGCATCGAGACGCGCCTGAGCGAGTCGGGCGGTTTCACCACGCCATAAGTCCCGCACGAGACGCCGCGCTCTGCTTTCGTATCCTATGTGATACGATTCGCCGATGCTCGAAGTTCGCCAAACGGACGCGTATTCGAGGTGGTTCGGCAGACTGCGCGACCGGGCAGCAAAGGTTCGCATCGATATCCGGATTCGTCGCCTCTCTCTGGGAAACCCGGGCGATGCCAGGCCGGTCGGTGAGGGGGTCTCTTAGCTTCGAGTGAATGTCGGACCGGGCTATCGCATTTACTTTGTGCAGCGAGGCGTCGAGACCATCGTTCTTCTCGCGGGCGGCGACAAATCGTCGCAGGACAAGGACATCCGCAAGGCCAAGGCATTGGCCCGCGACCTCTAGGAGCACCCGATGACCAAAACCATGACGACCCCGTGGGACCCCGCCGAACACCTCGCGTCGGAGGATGACATGGCCGCGTACCTTGAAGCCGCGCTCGAAGAAGGCGATGCGAACCTGATCGCGGCGGCGCTCGGCGACATTGCCCGGGCAAAAGGCATGACGCAGGTGGCGCGGGAGGCCGGGCTCGGCCGCGAAAGCCTTTACAAAGCGCTGTCGCCGACAGGCAATCCTGCGCTCGGCACCATCCTCAAGGTCGTCGCCGCGCTGGGCCTGCAATTGCACGCATCGCCCGCGCCGGACAAAAGCGCGGGTTGAGACTGCGCGCAGGCGCGTGATGGGCGACTGCCGATTCGCGCTTGATTGCTATCGAAAAAATAGCTGTCTGCGCACGTCCAGTGGGCATTTCAGGCACTTTTCTCTTAAAACTATCGCGCAGCTGGCAGCGGCGCCATCGGCGGCAGCGGCACCCGGCTGCTGCTCGCCGGTGCCGGCGCGGGCGCGGGCGTGACGACAGCGGGGGCCGGGCTTGCAGGCACAACCGGCGAGGATTGAGGCGAGGACATCGGCGCATTGCGGCACGGTCGTGATCGGCGCTGCCGAGCCGGCGGGCGGCGGAGGCGCTTCGGTCGCGGGCACCTGGCCGGCGAGTTCGGCTTCGCTCACGATTTCCATCACCCGCACCACCTTCACCACGCCCGACACGCCGCGCGCGATGTCGGCGGCGCGGTCGGCTTCGCGGCGCGTGATGCGGCCCATCAGGTAGACCACGCCGCGCTCGGTGACGACCTTGTAGGCATTCGCAAAAATGTCTTTGGCATCGAGCAGCGAGGCCTTGACCTTGCCGGTGATGAAGGTGTCGTTGGAGCGCTGCGCGAGCGAACTCGGCGGCGCGACGGCCAGGTCGTTGACCACCGAGCGGACGTTGTCGGTGCGCGCCACCACGTCTTCGACCCGCTGGCGCGCCTGGGCGGTCGCGACTTCTCCGGTGATGAGCACCTGGCGGTTCCAGCTGGTGATGTTGACATGCGCGTTTTCGCCGTAGACATCGCGCATCCGCACCGATGCGCGCAACTCGATGCCTTCGTCGTCGAGCTGGGCGCCCGAGCTGCGGCGGTCCGATGCGACCGTGGCCACGCCGCCCGCCGCTGCCGCGCCGACCACGAGCGGCACGCAACCGGCAAGGTTGCCGAGCAGCACGGCGCTGGCCGCGAGCGCAATGGCAGCGCGTCGAAACGAATGGACTTGAATCATGAGAGTGCTTCCTGTTCACCTAACAATTGAGCATCCACGCCGTCGCACAGGCAATGCAGTGCGAGCAGATGGACTTCGTGGACTCGGGCCGCACGGCCGCTCGGCACGTGGACGTGGACATCTGTTTCGCGCAACTGGCGGCGAATGGCGTCCGATCCCGCGGGCGCGCCTGTGGCGCCGCTGATTCCGGAAGGTCCGGCGGTTCCAAAACCATGCGGGCCGGCCGCATCGCCTGATTCGCTCGCGCCCGCCGCCGCATGCGCAGCGCCGGTGAGCGCCACGACCGTCATGTCGCGTTCGTGCGCCGCATCGATGGCCGCGCGCAGCGGCGCCGAATCGGCACTGCTGGACAGCACCAGCAGCACGTCGCCGGCCTGACCATAAGCGCGGACCTGGCGCGCGAAGGCGTGCGGACGGCCTGCGTCGGTATCGGGATCGATGCTGTCGTCCGACAGTGCGAGCGCAGCCAGTTCGGGCCGCTGCCGCTCGAATCGGCCGATGCAGTGCTGGGCGAAGACCCGCGCCAGCGCGTTGGAAACACCGGTGCCGCACGCCAGAATTTTGCCGCCGCTGGTCACGCATACCAGGAGCGCCTGCACGGCCTCGGACAGCGGCTTGCCGAGCGCAGGCCCGACCTGGTAGTTGAGATCCGCGCTGTCGATGAAGTGCTTCAATATCCGCTGCTCGAGCATGGGTGGGGATGATAGCGGCGGGGGTTGGAGGCGGAAGCGGGATCGGACAGCCGAACGCGGAGGGCGCAGAGGTTTCGCAGAGGGCGCAGAAGGAATACCAAATTTTGGATTTCGCGATTTGGCGAAGAATGCGTGCGGGCCGGGCGGCGCGTCGGGATGACAAACAAGACAATTGATTTGCTATTTATTCTATAGCTGTTTGCGCAATATCTGCGGGCGTTTTGGCCACTTTTCTCTTTTTTTTGCGCCCTCTGCGAGACCTTTGCGCCCTCTGCGTTCGGCTGTCCGCCTTCGGATCATCACCCCGCATCGAAAGCACCCTTGAGCCATTCGATGCGGCCGGGCATCGACCAGCACCACGTCGAAGCGGCAGGGTGGCGGCGTCGGCAATTTCATCAAATAGTGGCGCGCGGCGAACACGATCCGGCGCTGTTTGGCCGCGGTGACGCTGGCACCGGCGCCGCCGTGCGTTGCGCGAGCGCGCTGGCGCACTTCGACGAAGACCAGGGTCGCGTCCGCGGTGCGCATCACGAGGTCGATCTCGCCGCCGCCGCGGCCCGGCGTTCGATAATTGCGCGCGACCATAGCCAGCCCGGCTTCCTGCAGATGGGCGAGCGCCAGGCGTTCGGCTGCGTCGCCGCGCGCCTTGGTGGTGGTGTCGGCCGGAACCGGCGCCAGCGCCCCGGCCGACTTCGTTTTGTTCTGGAGAAAGCCCATTGACTTCGATTGCCGCTGCTTCCGTTTCGTATAGCGCCGCATTGGCGGCCGCGCGCGAAGCCGCGGGTTCGCAGGATTATCCGCAGGGCGCGCTCTACATGGTTGCGACGCCGATCGGCAATCTGGCCGACATCACCTTGCGCGCCCTGCATGTGCTGGCGCTGGTCGATGCGGTGGCCTGCGAAGACACCCGCCACACCCGGCACTTGTTGCGCGCCTACGGCATCGAGCGGCCCGGCGCGCAGCTGATCGCGCTGCATCTGCACAACGAGGCCGAAGCCGCGCAAGCCGTGGTCGCTCGGCTGGCGCGCGGCGAGCGCATTGCCTATGTGAGCGATGCCGGCACACCCGGCGTGTCCGACCCCGGTGCGCGGCTCGCGGCCGCGGTGCGCGCCGCCGGCCGACGCGTGCTGCCGCTGCCGGGCGCGAGCAGCGTGACGAGCTTGCTGAGCGCCGCCGGGCTGGGGGCGAGCAGCGGTGCGGGCGGAGGCGCGAACGGGGGTGCGAACAGAAGCGATAGCGGCTCGTTCGTCTTCGTCGGCTTTTTGCCGACCCGGGCCGCCGAACGGGACCGCGCCGTGCAAGCGTTCGCCATCGAACCGCGCGCGGTGGTGTTGCTCGAGGCGCCGCACCGGATCGAGGCGCTGGCCCGCGCGCTGGCGCCGCTGGGCGCGCGCCAGGTCACGGTCGGCCGCGAGCTGACCAAGCAGTTCGAGGAACTCGAGACGCTGGGCGCCGACGCGCTGGCCGGCTGGCTGGCCGCCGCGCCGCAACGAACGCGCGGCGAATTCGTGCTCGCATTGCATCCTGCGCCGGCCGACGCAGAAAGCGCGCAACGGGGCGAAGGCGAGCGCGTACTGCGTCTGCTGCTGGCCGAACTGCCGGTCAAAACTGCCGTAAAGCTCGCGGCCGAACTGAGCGGTGCGCCGCGCAACTCGCTCTATGCATTGGCGCTGCAGCTGCGGAAAGAGCGGGATTAGCTATCTTTTTAATAGCTGTCTGCGCACGAATGGCGGGCATTCAAGGCACTTTTGGTTCAAATACCGGTCCGACATGATGGTCGGCTGGCGGCGCCTTCGATTCGGACGCCACCATTCGCCGAAGTCGAGCCGGTGCGCTACCAGCTCGTGATGTTGTCGATAGTGGGCGCTTCCTGAAACCTGGCTCTGATGGCCTGGTCATGCTGGCGCTTGCGCTGGGCGCAGAGCTGATGCAGCGCCCACGTGATCATCGAACCCGGCATCAAGAGCATTGCCGCCGTGATCAGGCCGCGCGGCGAAAAACGCTGGCGCCAGTGCCAATGCCCCGACACAAGGCAGCGAAACGCCCGCGCACGTTCGCCATCGCGCAAATAACGCAGGGTTGCGACCGGCGCCATCTCGCTGATTCGTTGGTTCATTCGCGCCTGCGCTTCGGGCCCCACCTCGAGCTGCAGCGCAAGCTCGTAGTACCGGTGCGTGTCCATGCCTCGGCCCGAGCTGGTTTGCGAGGCCTCCTGCACGCGGTAGGACCACACGAAATCGGGGATGAAATGCCCGCGCAGACCACTGTTGGCCATGCGCACCCAAAGTCCCCAGTCGCCGACATTGCCGTCGCGCGGCCCTTCCATGTGGGCCAGATAGGCCTGGCGATCCATCAGCGCGCTGTTGGGCGGCAGCGACTCGGTCACGCACCACTGCCACAAGGGTCGCACGGCAGCCGGCCCGTCTTTGCCGTACATGCGCGTGTCGGCCACGGTCCGCTTCAAGTCGATATGACCGTTGGCGCTCATCGTGTAGTTGCGGCCGAACCAGACTTTCACCAGCGGATCGGACTCGCCAACGCAGGCGTCGGCCAGATGCCTGAGACCACCGGGAATGAGATGGTCGTCGTCGTGAAGAATCAGCATGTGGTCGCAACGCGCACTGCGGGCCAGCGCATACTGATTACCGAAATTGTCGGTCGGCGGATTGTTGAGCTGATGCCGGATCAGGCTCGCGATGGGGCTCGCGGCAATGACGTCGGCATTGGCCGCCCGCATTTCGTCGCTGCTGTTGTCGCCGATGATGACCTCGTCGATCAACGACAAATCCTGAACCGCCACACTTGCGATCGCCTCGGCCAGTTGCTCGGGCCGGTTATAGGTCGGGATGACGACGGAAATCTTCATGGCAGTGGCCGACATTCTGACACCCCTTCGAATTCGAGGATTTTGAAACACTTTTTACGCCAGTAAGCATTCAGTCTTACTTGCGCGCGCAGGCTTGTCAAGCCCCGGCGTACGCCGGAATGAGGAGAATCCCGTGGCGACGCGCTTGCGGGCTGTATTACTTTTTGGTACATTCTGATTACAAATCGAGATTCAACGTAACAAGGTCGAAGCGGCATGAAGATTCTGATCACCGGCAACATGGGCTACGTGGGCTCGGCTCTGAGTAAGTACTTGCGCACGGCGCACCCCGCAGCAACCTTGCACGGCTTCGACAACGCCTATTTCGCGCATGGCCTGACGGGCACCCTCGTCGCGCCCGAGCGCAGCCTCGACGCGCAGTTTTTCGGCGATGTCCGCACGATGGACCCTGCGTTCCTGCGCGGATACACCGCGGTTGTTCAGCTCGCCGCGATTTCGAACGATCCGATGGGCGACCGATTCGTCGCGCCGACCATGGCGATCAATCAGGACGCCAGTGTGTCGTTGGCCCGGGCCGCCGCAAGTGCGGGTGTCGAAAATTATGTTTTCGCGTCGAGCTGCAGCGTGTATGGCGTCGCCTTGGGCGGTGCGCGCAAGGAGACCGATTCGCTGAACCCGGTCACGGCCTATGCCAAGTCCAAAATCGGCGCAGAGCGCGCGCTGGCCGAAATCGATGGCGACATGACGATTTCGTGCCTGCGTTTCGCGACCGCCTGCGGCATGTCCGACCGGCTGCGGCTCGACCTGGTGCTCAACGATTTCGTCGCCTGCGCATTGAGCCAGGGCGAAATTACCGTTCTGTCCGATGGTTCGCCCTGGCGCCCACTGATAGACGTCGAAGACATGGCCCGGGCGATCGACTGGGCCGCAGTGCGGCAAGCCTCCGATGGCGGCCGTTATCTGGCGGTGAACGTCGGCTCCCAGGATCGCAATTACCAGGTGCGCGACCTGGCGCAGGCGGTGGCGGCGGCAGTGCCCGGCACCCAGGTTTCTATCAACCTGGCGGCGCCGGCCGACAGCCGGTCGTATCAGGTCGATTTCGGGCTCTACCGCTCACTCGCGCCGAAGCACCAACCGCAGGTCGACTTGAACGGTTCGATCCGCAATCTGATCGCCGGGCTCGGTCGCATGCATTTCAAAGACGCCGAGTTCCGCTCTTCGCAAATGATCCGGCTTCATGTGCTGCAAGGCCATCTGGATGCCGGCCGGCTCAACCCCTCGTTCGAGTGGCAAACAACCGCCGCCTGAGCACGCTTGCCGGTTCCGGGTCACAGTAAACGACGGCCTCGGCGCCGATCCAGGGAGTTTTGAACGATGGTCAAAGTGGTGTTGCTGGCAGGCGGTTACGGAACGCGGCTCAGCGAAGAAACGGCGATACAGCCCAAGCCGCTGGTCACGATCGGTGGCAAGCCGATCATGTGGCACATCATGAAGAGCTATGCGCATTTCGGCTTCGATGAATTCGTGGTGCTGGGTGGCTACAAGGTCGAGTTGATTCGCGAATACTTTCTGCGCTATCAGGCGCGCGGAACCGATTTCACGATCGATCTGGGCACCGGCCAGGTCGATTGGCTCGAAGCGCGCTCGGAGAAGTGGCGCGTGACCGTCATCGACACCGGTCTTGAGACCATGACCGCGGGGCGGATCAAGCGTGCGAAAGAGGTGATCGGCGATGAGCGCTTTTGCCTCACCTACGGCGATGGCGTGGCCGATATCGACATGCACCGCCTGATGGCATTTCACGAGCAAGCCGGCAGCCTCTGCACGCTGACCGCGGTCACGCAACCGGGACGTTACGGGGCATTGAACTTGTCGGACGACGGCACGCAAGTGCAGGGCTTCCGCGAAAAAGGCGGCAAGGACGGCGGCCTGATAAACGGCGGATTCTTCGTTTGCGAGCCCGAGGTTTTCGACGTGATCGACGGCGACCACCAGATGTGGGAGGCCGAGCCGATGGCGCGCCTGGTCGACAAAGGCAAGCTCGCGAGCTACCAGCACGATGGCTTCTGGCAAAGCATGGACTCGCTGCGCGACAAGCAGGTCCTCGAAGGCCTGTGGGGGACGGATGGCCGATCGGCGCCCTGGAAAGTCTGGCGTGATTGATCGCTCCGCACACTCCCGGCGCGAAACCAACCCCGAATTGAGAAAGATACGTCGATGATCATCGTGGACACCGCGCTCAAGAAGCGTGAAGCAGCCGGAAAACCGATCAAGGTCGGATTGGTCGGCGCAGGCTTTCAGGGCCGCGGCATTGCCTTGCAAATCATCGCGTCGACGCCGGGCATGCGCTTGTGCGCGATCGCCAACCGGCGACTCGCGCCCGCGATCGCGGCGTTTACAGAAGCGGGTGTGACACCGGTCGAATGCAACAGCCGGCAGTCGCTCGAGCAGGCGATCGCCGCGGGAACGCCCGCCGTCACCGAAGACGCGATCGCGCTGGCGCAGGCCGACGGGCTCGACGCGATCATCGAAGTCACCGGCTCGCTCGAATACGCGGCCGGCGTGGTGCTCGCCGCAATCGAGGCCGGCAAGCATGTGATCCAGATGAACGCCGAGCTCGACGGCACGGTCGGACCGATTCTCAAAAAGAAAGCCGATGCCAAAGGTGTGGTGTACAGCTTTGCCGACGGCGACCAGCCGGGCGTACAGATGAACCTGTTGCGTTTCGTGCAAGGCATTGGCGCCAAACCTGTGCTGTGCGGCAACATCAAGGGGCTGCACGATCCCTATCGCAATCCGACGACGCAAAAGTCGTTCGCCGAAAAGTGGGGCCAGAAGGCGGCGATGGTCGCGTCGTTCGCCGACGGCACCAAGATTTCGTTCGAGCAGGCGATCGTCGCCAACGGTTGCGGCATGCAGGTCGCGCGGCGCGGCATGCTCGGGCCCGACTTTTCGGGCGGCGATCCGGGTGCGCCGCTGGTGCCGCTCGAAGAAACCGTTTCGGCGTTCGCGGAACATTTTCAGGCCGGCGGTCCGGGAATCGTCGACTACGTGGTCGGCGCACGACCTGGGCCGGGCGTCTTCGTGCTCGCGACCCATGACGATCCGCGCCAGGCGCACTATCTCAACCTGTACAAGCTCGGCACCGGGCCGTATTACTGCTTTTACACGCCTTACCACCTCTGCCATTTCGAGGTACCGACTTCGGTTGCGCGCGCGGTTCTGTTCGACGACGCCGCGCTCACGCCGCTGGCGGGACCGCGGGTCGGCGTGATCGCGGTTGCCAAGAAAGACCTCGCAGCCGGCGAGCCGATCGATGAACTCGGCGGCTACACGGTTTACGGCGTTGCTGAAAACATCGACGCGATTCGCGCCGAAAATCTGTTGCCGATCGGATTGGCCGTGGGTTGTACGGCAAAGCGTGCCCTGGCCAAGGACACGCCGCTTTGCTTTGGCGATGTCGATATTCCGGCAGGCCGCTCGATCGACGCGTTATACGCAGAGCAGGAACGTGTTTTTTTCCGGGCCGACCAGGCCGTGCCCGCAGCTGCGGAGATGGCCGAATGATTTTTGCCCCGACCACTTTGCGCGATGCCTGGACGATCGATCTCGAAAAGCGGGGCGATGCGCGCGGTTTTTTTGCGCGCACCATGTGTCAATCGGAATTCGCCGAGCACGGGTTGCAGACCGATTACGTGCAGCAAAACACTTCGCGCTCGGCCGACAAGGGCACCTTGCGGGGCCTGCATTTTCAGCGCGGAGATGCTTCGGAAGCCAAATTGATTCGCTGCACGCGCGGCGCGATCGTCGACATCATCGTCGATTTGCGGCATGAATCGCCGACTTATATGCGGCACGAAGCCTTCGAATTGAGCGACGACAATCATCGGCAGTTGTATGTTCCGCCGGGGTTTGCGCACTCGTTTCAGACAAGGACAGATAACGTCGAGGTCAGTTATCTGGTTTCGGCGCCCTACACGCCAGCCGCCGAATGGGGTTTACGGTACTCCGATCCCGCGCTTGGAATACGTTGGCCGCTGACTGTCACGGGCATTTCGGACAAGGACGCAGCCTGGCCTCTTCTGACCGCCGATACATCGCCGTTTTTCTGAGTCCCCGCATTTTCGGCTGTCGTTGCATGGTTGGTTCTAGCGCGCTGGGCCGGGCGTGGTTCGAGGGGTTGGAGTTCTGAACGCGGTCGAGCACAGTGCGGCAGCGGATGGACTCGTCGTTCGCGCCTCGCCTCGAAAGTTGCCGCAAGCCACTCTGCGCGGCGCGCGATCTACCTCATGCGACTGACAAATTTTACAAAAAAAGTACAAACGCTAACAAGTGTTCGGTATACTACTTTCGTGCTCAACTTCTTCCACAGATCATCCCGACGCCGGCCGCTTTTTCGCGGATGCGGGTTGCCTCGCGGATACTTCTTTTCTGTAACACCGCCATAAGGCTCACTGGCGTCGAAGGGCCCGCAGCATGCGCCGACTCGGCAGCGCTGCAGGCCGCGATCGGGGGTTGCTCGCGCATCTGCTCAGACAAAGCTGAATTCAACGCGGCGATCTCTCAGGCCAACGGTCGTTCATGGCAAAGGTCGGTTCAGGCGATCGGTTCGAGCCCGGCGAGAAGTCGGCAAGAGCCCGGCCCAAGACAGATCTCGGTGACTTCGCGCAAGGCGTCCAGCGCCCTTCCGCTTCGCTTTTAAGTTTCGCGCTGCCGACGAAATTGTTCCGCAAATCGGCAGCAGCCTTGGCATCGGTGTTGTTACATACGGAGAATTTACCGTGTTGTTCAATTCAGCGATCTTCCTGACTGGCTTTTTACCTGTCGTGTTGATCGGCTTTTTGCTGTTGACCGGCACGGGTCAGCAGCGCATGGCGGCCGCCTGGCTGACCCTGTCTTCACTGGTTTTTTACGGCTGGTGGAATCCGCAATACGTTCCGCTATTGGTCGGCAGCATGCTGTTCAATTATCTGGCGGGTGGCTATTTGATGCGGCATCGCTCACGCAGCGTCTTGATTTTGGCAATTATCGCCAACATCGCGTTGCTCGGCTATTACAAATACACCGGATTTCTGGTCAGTACGATCGATCAGGCATTGAACATGCAATGGACGGTCGGTGAAATTATTCTGCCACTGGCAATCTCCTTTTTTACCTTTCAGCAAATCGCCTATTTAAGCGATGCTTACGATGGTGTCGTGGTCGAACACGATTTTCTCAATTACTGTTTGTTCATCACGTTTTTTCCGCATTTGATAGCGGGACCGATTACCCATCATCGGGAAATGCTCGAGCAATTCCGCGATCCGGGCACATTTCGGCCTCGGCTATCCAACATGTCGGTTGGCACCACGCTGTTTTTGCTGGGCTTGTCCAAGAAAGTTCTGATTGCCGACTTTCTGGGTGGCAAGGCGTCGCCGGTCTTCGGCGCTGTCGCACAGGGATTGGATCCGACCCTGCTCGACGCCTGGACCGCAGCCCTCAGCTACACCTTGCAGATATATTTCGACTTTTCGGGATACTCCGACATGGCGATCGGCCTCGGCCTGCTGTTCGGCATCAGCCTGCCCGCCAACTTCGACAGTCCTTTCAAAGCCCGCAACCTGATCGATTTCTGGTCGCGCTGGCACATGACCTTGACCCGTTTCCTGACGGCCTACATCTACAACCCGCTGGTGCTGCGCATCACCCGCAAGCGTATGGCCGCGGGTAAGCCGCAGCCGCGGCGCGGCAAGATGACTCTGGGTACTTTCGTGGCACTGGTGGCCTGGCCGACGGTGTTCACGATGTTCGTCTCGGGCGTCTGGCACGGCGCGGGCTGGACATTCGTTGTCTTCGGACTGCTGCATGGCTTCTATCTTGTGGTAGCGCACGGATGGCGCGCGTTCAAGGTGCGCAAGGGCTGGGTACTGGACAGCGAGCGCTTTCTTCACCGCGCGGCTGCGGTGCTGCTGACCTTTTTGTGCGTGGTCGTGGCGATGGTTTTTTTCCGTGCGGCCGACGTGCCGACCGCACTGCGGATCCTGGCCGGCATGGCGGGCTTCAACGGCGTGGTCGTGGATCCATTGACGGCGCAGTTCGCCGGCGTCGGTGCGGTCGTCGCGCGTCTGGGCATCGCGATCAAGCCGCTCGAAGTTTTCAGTACCAATCTCGCCTTGCTGATCGGCGGACTCATGGTGTTCGTCTGGACTTTGCCGAACACCCAGGAGTGGATGCAGCACTACCGTACCGCGCTCAACTGGCGTCCACGCCAGAGTTGGCTCGAGCGGCGCTTTCCGTCGATCAGTTGGCGCCCGGTGCCCGCGATGGGTGTAGCGGTGGGCGTCGTCGGCTTCTTTGCGCTGGCGCTCGCCATGTCGGCCGCGCCGACCGAGTTCCTCTACTTCCAGTTCTGACTTTCAAGGAGCGATTTGCGTTGGACCCGCTTGCCTGGCTTCCCGCCTATCCCGATCTCGGTGCCGCGATCGGCGAAGCGCGGCGCACGCCCGACGCTGCGTTGCGACTTGCGCGAGTCGCAGCGCTGGCCGGGTTTCGACGTGACTTCACCCTCACCGGGCGGCTCGACCGCATCGCGACGAACACGCTGGCCGAACTTGCTCGTGATCGTGCGGCGCCGGCGCCGGCGCCGGGGTCAACGTCCCTGCGAATCGCCTTGCTCGCCTCGCACACGGTCGACCACCTCGTTCCCGCGATCCGGGTCGCGGCATTGCAGCGGCGTATCACGGCGCAGGTGCACGTGGCGCCGTACGGGATGGTCCGGCAATCCCTGTTCGGCGACGATGCCGAACTGGCCGCGTTCGCGCCGCAACTGATCGTGCTGGCGCTCGATGCGCACGAAGCGCCAATTCAGTTGCCGCTCGATGCATCCGAGGCCCAGGTCGCCGAAGCGGTTCAGGCGCACGTCGGCGGACTGCGCCAGCTGTGGCGCTTCGCGCGCGATCGCTATTCGGCACAGGTGGTGCAGCAAACCTTCGTCGCAGCCCAACCGCCTTTGTTTGGCGGCTTCGAGCAACTGGTGCCGGCAGCGCCTCGCTCGATCGTCGACCGGCTCAACGCCGGCATTCGCGATGCGGCGCGGGACGACGGTGTATTGCTGCTCGATCTGGCCTGGTTGACCGCGCTCGGCGGCGGCGAAGGTCAAGGCGTGGCCGACCCGGTGCGTTGGCATCAAGCCAAACAGCTGATCAGCCCGACCCTGGCGCCGCTCTACGGCGATCTGCTCGCGCGCGTTGCCGCGGCCAGCGTCGGCCTGTCGCGCAAATGCCTGGTGCTCGATCTGGACAACACACTCTGGGGCGGCGTGATCGGCGACGACGGCATTCACGGCATTCGCCTCGGCCAGGGCAACCCTACCGGCGAAGCCTTTCTTGCTTTCCAGCGCTACGTCGCCTTGCTCGCGCAGCGCGGCATCGTGCTGGCCGTCTGCAGCAAGAACGATGAGACGGTGGCAGCGGCGGCTTTCGAGCACCCCGAAATGGCGCTCAAACGGTCCGATATCGCGGCATTTGTCGCCAACTGGGACGACAAGGCCGGCAACCTGCGCCGGATCGCGGCCATGCTCAACATCGGGCTCGACAGCCTGGTGTTCGTCGACGACAACCCGGCCGAGCGCGACATCGTGCGGCGTGAGTTGCCCGAAGTCGCGGTGCCCGAGTTGCCCGAAGACGTGGCCGGGTACCCGGCCCGGCTGGCCGCTGGCGGCTATTTCGAAGCCGTATCGTTCACGTCCGACGACTTGACGCGCGGGCGCAACTACGGCCTCAACGCCGAGCGCAACGCGGCGCTCGAACAAGCCACCGACATGGACGGCTATCTGAAAAGCCTTCAGATGAAGCTCACCGCGACGCCGATCGGGCCGGCCGAGCTGGCGCGCGCGACGCAACTCGTCAACAAAACCAATCAGTTCAATCTGACGACGCGGCGTTACACCGAGGCCGAAGTCGAGCGCCTGGCCGCCGACAGCGCCGCCGTCACGCTGGCGGTGCGCCTTTCCGACAGGTTCGGCGACAACGGGCTGATCAGCGTCGTGCTCGCGCGACCTGACGCACGGCTGGCCGAAGACGAACTGCTGGTCGACACCTGGCTCATGAGTTGTCGCGTTCTCGGGCGCCAGGTGGAGCAGGCGGTGCTCGAGGTTCTGGCGCGCGAAGCCGGCCAGCGCGGTGCGGTGGCGCTGGTCGGTGAATACCGGACCAGCGCGCGCAACGCGATGGTCGCGCAGCACTACCCGAAGCTGGGGTTCTCGCCACGTTCGGCGCCATCCGGCGAACCTTCGGAGGCCAGTTTCTGGCACTACGATCTTCGTTCCGGCGCCCTGCCGCCCCACTTCATCGAGGTTGCCAGCATATGAACGAGAACGAAGTCATCACGGCCCTGACCCAGGTTTTTCGCGATGTGTTCGACGACGACGACATCGTCCTCACACCCGAGACCACCGCCGCCGATGTCGAGGGCTGGGACAGCCAGGCCCACGTCAATCTGGTCGTGGCTGCCGAAGTCCGCTTTTCGGTGCGCTTCCGCACGGCCGAACTCGAATCACTTCACAACGTGGGCGAATTCGCCCGTTTGATCACCGACAAACAGGGAGCGGGATGACGCGATGAACAGCTTCGTCAAAAAACCCGGCGTCGCCGTGCACACAGGCGCGCAAAAGCCTGCGGCCACGATCGAAGCCTCGGGAAATTCACCCATGCCAGCGCGTTACCTCGCCACACTGGTCGCCAGCCTGCTGGCCTGCTTTGCGGCTTATTACCTGGTGTTGCTTGCCCTCAGCGGCACCGGCAATCTCCCGCCGCCGGCGCTCGCCAACAACCTTTGCGTCGACGAAAAGTTGAGCTTCCTTCGGGAGCACCCACCGGCGACTCCGAACCTGCTCGTGATCGGTTCGTCGGTGGCATGGCGTCATATCGACAGCAGCATCATCGCGAAAGGTTCGCCCGGAACGCGGCCGCTCAACGGCGCGTTCTGCGGGCTTCGCGCGGACCAGTCTGCCTACGTCGCCGACTGGCTGCTCGGCCACTATCCAGGCGTGAAACAGGTGTTGATGGTGGTCTCGCCGCAGGATTTCGCCGGCTGCCGTGCGCAGCCCGATGCGGTTTTCGATCGGCGCGACGCGGACAGGTATGTCTACGACGGCGTTGGAAGCTGGTGGTTCTACCTGCGCTATTTTTCGCCCAAGTCGCTCGGCCGCTCGGCATTGGCCGTCAAGGGATTGCGCGCCGATGTCCATGGTCTCAACACGCTCACCTTCAACCGGTATGGCGACGGGCCGCTCGACACCAAAATGACCTCCGAAACGCTGGTGTACGACCAGCCCGATGCGCTCGATCCAGCGTGTTTCTCGGCGCTCAAGCAACTCGCAACCCGGCTGGAAAACACTGGCCGGCAGCTGCTCGTGGTCGCAACACCGCTCAATCCGGCCTGGAAGGCAAAGGAAGATCCGCAGGGCGTGTTCCTGGGCGACTTCGACCGGCGTTTGGCCGACGCGCTCGAATCGCCGAACGCCACTTACTGGAACGCCGACCGTGAATGGCAACGGCCAGATGCGTCGTTCACCGACGCGATCCACCTGCGCTGGTCGGCGGCCCAGGAGCTTTCCAAAGAAGTCGCGCAGCGCTTTCCTCCGGCGGCTCCCTGACACCGTGCGCTGGATCAACCGGATCGCCCTGCACCTCTCAGTTGCTATTTAATTGATAGCTGTCTGCGCAATACTGGTGGGCAGTGAAGGCACATTTAAGCATCAAGCTCAGGATATTTCCTGAAGATGCCGTCTTCGTTGAATGCGATCCGTCGCGAGCTCGCCAGATAAGCCCCCACCCGATCGAGTTGCGGCACGCGCGCATGCAGCGCGGCAACGCGCGGTGTGCCCACGAGCGAGCGCGCCATCGCCTTGGGAAAGGCGTAGCGCAGGCCCTCGACCAGCTGGAACAGCGACAAGTCGGCATAGCTTGTCGCCACGCCGACCAACTGCGCGTCGCCAGCAGGATTGCGTTCGAGAACCTGCTCGAACCATTCCAGATACTTCGGGATCCGCTCGTTGCGAAAAGATTCGGCGCGGCGTTTTGCCTCGGGCTTCTGGTCGGCGTAGTACAGGCCGCTTGCGACCGGGTGATGGGTGTCGGCGTAGTACAGGCCGCTTGCGACCGGGTGATGGGTGTCGTGCGCTTCCGCAACGACATCGGCGATCGTGAGCTGAATCTGGTGTGCCCACAGGCGGTCGCCTTCATCTTCCGGCACCAGACCGAGCCGCGGCCCCAGATACAGCAGGATCGCCGCCGTTTGCCCGATCAGCCGGTCGCCATCGACCAGAAACGGCGGCGCGAACGAGGGATGCGGATGGCCCGGCGCGCGCAAGCTGTCCATCAGCGCTTCGCCACCGCCGCCCGCATCGTCATCGTTACGCGCGACATCGACATACTCGGCACCTGCCGCCTCGAGCGCGAGCCGCACGAATTCGCCGCGGCCCTGAATCGTGGGCCAATAGTGCAATTGGTACATGGTCGAATGCCTTTCGATGCAGAAGGAAGCGGCCGGAGAGGTCCGTTGCTTTGCCCCGGAATGGCCGTGATTCAGCGCGATGAACGTTTCGCATCCTGGCACTGTCGTCGACCCGAATCCGTCGGACGGCGCGACGAATCGGGGCAAGCGTGGTGAATTCGGGTGGTGAACGCGCGTGGTGAACGAGCTCAGTACGCGAACTCGCGGTAGTTTTCGTCTGCTTCGCCCAATTGCGCATCGGGCACTACCGGATTGAAGCGCAGCAGTTCACGCCCGCGCGGACTCAAGCCGGAATGCGCGCTCTTGGGCACCCTGATCCGCACTTCGGGCCGATGGAGCCAGCGCCGGCTGTAACCGAGCACCACCATCGGCCGCGGCAGGTCGGTATCGTTCGGCGTACCCCGGTGAATCAGCCGTACGTCGCGAATCATCACATCGCCGAGCTGCATTGGTATGCGCTCCAGCGCGATCTCGCCGCGTTCGACCGCCGCCAGCGCGTCTGCGCGCTGCATGCGATGGGTGCCGCGCGTGGTTTCGAGGGGCCCGTTCTCCTGGGTCACATCGCACAGCGGAAAATTCACGGCGAGCTGGAATGACGGCGTTTCCTGCCCCCATTCCTCGAACAGCGCCGGCGTGTCGCGATGCAGATCCTGGTATTGCGAGCCGCGCATCGGCGTATCGGTCGCGAGCTGGCACAGCACCGGGTGCTGGCCCGCGACGCGCTCGACCACCGCGAGCACGTCGTCGTCTTCGTAGATCGCGGGGTCGGCGAACACGCCGTTGAAGGGAAGCGTCACATAGTGCCGCTGGGCGCCGCGATTCGGCGTGTCTTTTTCGCGTGCGAGATGCGCCTCGAGCAGCGGCTCGAAAGCTGCCCGCCAGGCCAGCAAGGTGTCGCGCGAAAAATGACCGCGCAGCAACACCATGCCGTCGCGGTTGAAAGTGTCGGCCAGGGCGTTGTGAGTCGCTGAATCGAAACGCATGCGCTAGTATGCGCAAAAATTCTTTTTATTACTAATGCGGCCGCGTTCTTTATCAACCGCCCAGCCGACCGGCCGTGGCGTGGTCGCGGCACCGCGCACCACGATGACCGACGTCGCGAAAGCGGCTGGCGTGTCGCAAACCACGGTATCGCTGGTGCTCAACCCGAACAGCGGCGCCAAGCTGTCGGGCGAGACGCGCCAGCGGGTACACGATGCGGTGGCACGGCTCGGCTATCGGCTGAGCCGGCGCAAAGAGGCGCCCGCGCAGGTCGGCGAACGGAATTTGATCGTCTATCTCACCGACGAACTCTCGACCTCGCAGCATCCAGTGTTCAACATCGACGGCGCGCGGGAAGCCGCCTGGGATCACGGTTGCATGCTCGCCGTCTATGCGACTCGCGGCGACCGCGCGCTCGAAGCGGCGACGCTCGCCTGGGTGCTGGCGCAAAGCAGCCTGCTCGGCGTGGTCTATGCCACGATTTCGACCCGCGCGGTCGAACCGCCGGCCGCGCTCGGCAAGACTACGAGCGTGCTGCTCAACTGCTATGACGCTCAGCGCCGGTTCGCGAGCGTGGTGCCCGGCGAAGTGGCGGGTGGCCACACCGGCACCGACTATTTGTTGCGGCTCGGTCATCGGCGAATCGGCTTCATCAACGGCGAACCCTGGATGGACGCGTCGCAAGACCGCCTCAAGGGATACCGCCAGGCGCTCGCCACGGCCGACCTGCCGTTCGATGCCCGCCTGGTGCGCGACGGCGACTGGATGGTCGGCACCGGCTACAGCCATGCGCTCTCGCTGATGGCCGAAACAGCGCCGCCGAGCGCGATTTTTTGCGCCAACGACCTGATGGCGATCGGCGCGATCGAAGCGCTCAAGCAACTCGGTCTGCAGGTTCCGGCCGACGTGTCGGTGCTCGGCTATGACGACCAGGAAATCGCTCGCCATACCCATCCACCGCTGTCGACCGTGCTGCTGCCGAATTTCGAGCTCGGCCACACGGCCGTCGAGACCCTGGTCGAGCTCGCGCGCGGCAAGAAGCTGCAAAGCGTTGGACGCCGGCGCCTGCTCAAAGTCGAATGTCCGTTGATCGAGCGCGAATCTGCGGCCGAACCCGCAGTGCTTGCCGGTCGCGGCAAGGCGAAGGCGAAGGCGCGTACGCGAAACAACCGCCACGAGCCACCCCGCCCGCGAACTAGGGTAAGCCCCTAATCATCACTAATAATTAGTTATTGACCCGGCCGGCGGGGCAGTGCTAAATCACTTTTCGAGCCCTGAAAATACCCCGCCTTGCCCCGCACCGTGCGGATGGGAGGCATTCAAACCGACTGGAGACAAGACGATGCGCCGAATTCAACTGACCGTTGTGGCCTTTGCAGCCGTTTTCAGCGTCGCCGCGATGGCCGCTGACGCGCTGCCCAAACTGCCGAAAAAGGACCAATACAAAGTCGGCTTCGCCCAGACCGAAAGCAACAATCCCTGGCGGATCGCAGAAACCAAATCGATGCAGGACGTGGCCAAGAAGTGCAATTGGGATCTGGTCTACACCGACGCCGCCGGCTCAGCCGCCAAGCAGGTCGCGGACGTGGAAAGCATGATTGCGCAAAAGGTCGATCTGATCGTGCTCGCGCCGCGCGAAGAGAAGCCGCTGTTGCCGGCCGTGTTCAAGGCCAAGAAAGCCGGCATCCCGGTGATCCTCGTCGACCGCAACGTCGACCAGAAAAACGCCAAGGCTGGCGAGGACTATGTGACTTTCATCGGCTCCGACTTCATCGACCAGGGCCGACGCGCGGGCGAATGGCTGGTTAAAGCTACGGGCGGCAAGGGCACCATCATCGAGCTCGAAGGCACGACCGGCTCGTCGCCCGCCAACGACCGCAAGAAGGGTTTCGACGACGTGATCGCCAAGAACCCGGGCATGAAGATCGTCGCTTCGCAAAGCGGCGACTTCGCGCGCGACAAGGGCCGCCAAGTCATGCAGACGCTGTTGCAGGCCCATCCCGACGTGACGGCTGTCTACGCACACAATGACGAAATGGCAGTCGGTGCCATTTCGGCGCTCGAAGCCGCTGGCAAGAAGCCGGGCAAGGACGTGATGGTGGTCTCGATCGACGGAACGGCCGATGCGCTTTCGGCGATTGCCGAGGGCAAGATGGGCGCGACGATTCAGTCGAGCCCATTCTTCGGCCCGGTGACCTGCAAGACGGCGCAAGACTACGCGGCTGGCACGAAGATTCCCGCCTGGGTCAAGGTCGAGGACAAGTTCTACGACAAGTCGAACGCGGCCGCGAGCAAGGCCGACGGCTATTGATCGCAGAGCGTCTACCGGCGACCGCCGTCGCCGGTTCGCGCATTCCAATCCGTTGACGATGACCGAACCCGATGACGCGCTGCTCGACGTGCGCGGCATCGGAAAGTCTTTTTCCGGCGTTGCAGCGCTCACGGACGCGCGGCTGCGCGTCGGCCGGGCAGAAGTTCATGCGCTGATCGGCCAGAATGGCGCCGGCAAATCGACCCTCATCAAGATATTGACCGGCGCATTGCGGCGCGACGGGGGCGAGATCGTTTTCGACGGCCAGCCGATCGCCTTCACCTCGCCACTCGCCGCGCAGGAAGGCGGCATCAGCACGATTTACCAGGAGCTCAACCTGGTGCCGCTGCGCTCGGTCGCCGAAAACGTGTTTGCCGGCCGCGAGCCAACCCGTTTCGGCCTGATCGACTGGCCGCGCGTACACCGCGAAGCGACCGACATCCTCGCCCGCTTCGGTATCGACGTCGATGTGCGCAGGCCGCTCTTCAGTTGCAACACCGCGACCCAACAAATGACCGCTGTGGCGCGCGCGGTATCGACACGCGCCAAGCTCGTGATCATGGACGAGCCGACCTCATCGCTCGACGAAGGCGAAGTGCAAACCCTGTTTCGTGTGATTCGGCAACTCAAAGCCGATGGCGTGTCGGTAATTTTTGTGACCCATCGGCTCGACGAGTTGTACGCGGTGTGCGACCGCATCACGATCATGCGCGACGGCCGCACGATCGCCGAAGAGCCGATGCAGGCACTGAGCAAATTCGATCTGGTGCACGCGATGCTCGGGCGCGAACTCGAAAGCGCCGAGTCAGCGCCCGTCACCGCGGTCGCCGCCGATGCCGCCGTGTTGTTCGAAGCGAGCGGGTTGCGCAGCGACGTTCGCGTCAAGGATGCTTCTGTGCAAATTCGCGAGGGCGAAATCGTCGGCCTCGCCGGCTTGCTCGGCTCCGGCCGCACCGAACTCGCCCGCTGCATGTTCGGCGCCGACGCGGTCGATGGCGGCAGTATGGCGATGCGCGGCCGCCCTTTCGCGCCGACCCAACCGGCAGACGCGATCGGCGCGGGCCTCGCCTACCTCAGCGAAGACCGAAAAACCGAAGGCATCGTGCCCGAGCTTTCAGTGACGGAAAATCTCGCGCTGGTGCTGATGCCGACGCTGACCCGCTGGGGCGTCGTGGACCAGGCGGCAATCCGCTCGGTCGCGCTGGATTTCATCGTCAAGCTCGACATCCGCTGCGCAGGGCCCGGGCAGAAGATTCGCGAACTGTCCGGTGGCAACCAGCAAAAGGTGCTGCTCGCGCGCTGGCTTTGCACCTCGATCGACCTGCTGCTGCTCGACGAACCGACGCGCGGCATCGACGTCGGCGCCAAGGCCGAGATCCTGACCCTGGTGCGCGCGCTCGCAGGCCAGGGCAAGTCGATTCTCATGATCGCGTCGGAGCTCGATGAACTCATCGCCGCGGCCAGCCGGATCGTGGTGCTGCGCGATGGCTGCACTGTCGCCGAACTCGGCGCCGACCAGATCAACGAAGACGCGTTGATGACAGCGATGGCCGAAGGCGGTGCCGGGGCGATCGAAACAGGCGCGCGGTCTCCGGCGCGAGTGACCGTTGACTGAATCGCAGGCGGCTTCGAGCGCGGTCACGGGTGCCGCGGGTGCCACGCCGGTGCGCGAGCGCCCGCCCGGAAGGCGTTGGAACATCGGCGAAGCGGGTGCCGCCATCGCACTCATCGCCTTGCTGGTCTTCAACGCTTTTGCCACGCGCGGCTTTCTGTCGCTGCAAACCTTCAACGTCAATCTGACGCAGGTCGCGCCGATCGTGATCGTCGCGGTCGGCATGGCGCTCGTCATTGCGACCGGCGGCATCGATCTGTCGGTCGGCGCGGTTGCTTCATTTGCCGGCACCCTGGCCGCGGTTCTTCTGACGCAAAGCACCGGCCTTTTCGCCACGCCCGCCATCGCGCTCGCCGCTTCGCTGACCCTGCCGCTTGTGGCTGCCGCACTGGCGGGCTGCATCAACGGCTTGCTGGTGTCGAAGGCGCGCATCCAGCCGATCGTCGCGACATTGATCTTGTTCATCGCGGGGCGCGGCTTTGCGCAGATGCTGACCGAAAGCAACCTGCGCACCTTCTCGAACGACGGCTTCACCCTGCTTCGCGCCAATGTCGCGGGCATTCCGCTGCAGGGGTTGGTGATGTTGCTGGTCGTGGCTGGCGGCGCCTGGCTGGTGCGCAAGACCTTGTTCGGGCGGCATTTGCTGGTCGTCGGTGGCAACGAGAAGGCCGCGCGCCTCGCGGGCATCGGCGTGGCGCGGGTCAAGCTCGCCGCCTATGTGATCTGCTCGGTGCTCGCAGGCTTCGCCGGCCTTATCAACGTGGCGATGAATTCGGCTGCCGACCCGGCGCAGATCGGCCTGGGCATCGAGCTCGACGCGATCGCCGCGGTGGCTGTCGGCGGCACGACCTTGGCCGGCGGAACAGCGCGCATCGCCGGCACCCTCGTCGGCGCGCTCGTGATTCAGCTGCTGACCTACACATTGCTCGCCCACAACGTGCCCGACGAGCAAGCCCAGATCGTGAAGGCCGGCATCATCCTGGTCGCGGTGTATCTGCAGCGCAAGAAGACCGCATGAAGGCAGCGACCGCTTCGTCGAAATCGGGCATGCCGGCACAGGTCGGTGTTTCCGAGCCTCGTCCGCCAGCAAGCGTGCCCGCGCAAAGCGGCTGGCGGATCGTTCTTCGCTCACAAGGCGCGCTGTTCGCACTGCTGCTGCTGCTCGCGTTCGGCGGCTGGCGCTACGACCATTTTCTGGATTGGCCGAACATTTCGAACGTGCTCGGCACCAACGCCAAGTTCGGCCTGATCGCGATCGGCATGGCCTTCGTCATCATGACCGGCGGCATCGATTTGTCGGTCGGCACGGTCGCGGTGCTCTCGAGCGTGGTCGCGGCGATCTTGAGCGAACACGGTCTTTTCATTGCGCTGGCGGGCGGCGTCGCGACCGGGCTTTGCGCGGGCGCGGTCAACGGGCTTCTGATCGCGCGCTTCAAGCTGATGCCCTTCGTCGTCACGCTGTGTACCTACATCGCGGCGCGGGGACTCGCGCTGGTCGTGTCGGTGCGCGAGACGGTCGGCGTGTCGTACAAGAGCGGCTTCGTCGCGATCGGGCAAGACGATTTTGCGGGGCTGCCGATTTCGGTCTGGGTCGCGGGTGCGGCCTTTATCGCGGGTGCGGTGCTGCTGCGCTGGACCCGCTTCGGCCGCAACGTGCTGGCCGTCGGCGGCAACGAAGAAGCCGCGCGGCTCATGGGCTTGCCGGTCGAGCGCGTGGTGTTCTCGGTCTATGCGCTCTCGGGCGCGATGGCAGGGCTCGCGGGCGTGATCCTGGCCGCGCAAACCTCGGGCTCGCCGACCGAAGGCGTCGGCTGGGAGCTGATCGCGATCGCCTCGGTCGTGGTCGGCGGCACATTGCTGACAGGTGGCCAGGGTTCGATCGTGAACACACTGACCGGCGTGTTGCTGCTCGGCGTGATTCTGAATTTCATCAATTTCGAGAACGGCCACACCGGCGGGCCGCACCTGACCTTGGGCTCGTATTGGCAGACCGTCGTGCGCGGGCTGTTTCTGCTTTTCGTCGTGGTGCTGCAAAGCCGGCTGGTGCGGCATCGGAATTGATGCGTCGCATCCTGCTGTCACCCGGTGCTCCACCCACCTCCTCTTTCAAACCCATCACTATGAACACCGCCAACTACCCGTCTCTCAAAAACCGCCCGGTCTTCGTCTCGGGTGGTGCATCGGGCATCGGCGCCGACATTGTCGAAGCCTTTGCGGCGCAAGGCGCGAAGGTTGCGTTCGTCGACGTCGACGAGGCGTCAGGCCGGGCGCTCGCGGAGAAGCTGAAAGCGCATCAGGTGTTCTTTCAGCGCTGCGACGTGACCGACATCGACGCGCTGCGCTCGGCGATCGATGCCGCAGTCGTGAAGTTCGGCGCGATCGGCGCCCTCGTCAACAACGCCGCCAACGACACCCGGCACGAGGTGGCCGATGTGACGCCGCAGTCGTTCGACCAGATCGTCGCGGTGAACTTGAAGCACCAGTATTTCGCGGCCCAAGCCGTGGCACCCGGCATGGCCAGCGCGGGCGGCGGCAGTATCGTCAACCTGGGTTCGGTGAGCTGGATGAACAAGAACCCGCGCCTGTCGGTGTACGAAACCTGCAAGGCCGGCGTGCAGGGCCTCACGCGGGCGCTCGCGCGCGACCTGGGCAAGCAGAACATCCGCGTCAACACCGTGGTGCCGGGCTGGGTCATGACCGAGCGCCAACTCAAGCTCTGGGTCAAGCCCGAATCGGCCGCCGAGATCGACACCGCGCAATGCCTGCCGGGCCGCGTGATGGGCAGCGACATCGCGGCGATGGTGCTGTTTCTCGCGGCTGACGATTCGCGCATGTGCAGCGCGCAGAACTTCATCGTCGATGCAGGCTGGAGTTGAAGTGTGGCGCATGTGTCTGCCGTGAATTTCAGGACCACTGTTTTCTGGGTCTCGTGCCTGGTGGCCGGTGCGGCCGGCGCCGGCCAGCAAGACTTCCGCTTCGTCGCCGAAACGCCATCGGCCGCGACGATCGAAACGGCGCGCTATGCCTTCCAGGTGATCGCGCCGCATTCGACTTACCTGAAGGACCGCTGGAAGCGCTACTTCGACCCGACCACCGACACCACCACGATGGTGATGAGTACGTCGCGCGGCGACAGCTATGCCTTGACGGTCACGCCCTTGACCTCGGCATCCGACCAGACCGCACCGTTGCCCGCGCCCCGAACGATTCTGCGCACGCGCCACCCCGAGGATGCCCTGGCGCCCGGCAGCAGCAACCCGGATTGCGCGACCACCGACTGGTCGGCGCCCACGCGCATCGGCCCGGACATGGTCATCGTCACGGCGGTTTGCGCGGCGCCGGGCTCGCAGCAGGTTTACGAACTCACACTCTCGTGGCTGTCGGTTCTGCTGCGCGACGACGGCGGATCGGCTGGCAGCGCCTGCGGCGGTAACGAAGGCGAAGATTGCACGGCGCGCATAGCGCAAATGCGCCAATCGATGAAAGTCTTCGTCGACAGTTTTCAGCCGGTGGGCAAACGCTAAACGCGCAGCCAGGGCAGGCGCGAGACACGCCGAGCGCCTCATCCGTGCCCTCGGCAAGGTAACCGAACGCTATTGAAAATATAGCTACTTGCGCACGTCCACTGGTCGTTTCAGGCCTTTTTCTTATAAATTTCGGGTCAGTGCAAATGCACGGTGACGGCGACGTCGCCATGCAGGTCGATCGCTGCGGCGTCGAATGCGGGCGGCCCCATCCTGCCCCTGGCGTCGTTGGAAAAGCCGTAGCGCTCCTTCGGCAAACCCAGCAGGTTCGTGTCGAGCTTGCCGTCGCCGTTCTCGTCCGCGAACAGCTTCACGGCGTAGCGGCCATTCGCCAAACCCCGGAACACAAGCTGCGCGACACCGCCTTTCAGTGGCACGATTTGCGCCGCGATCGACGTGTCCGCATCGAAACCGTCTGCGCTGTCGAACAGCGCGACATACAGTTGCGCGGGCTTTTCGGGGCCGTCGGCCACCGCGATCCGGAGTTCGGCCGCGGTCGCCGCCAGCGGCGCGATCGATGCAGCGGCGCACAGGACGCGCAGTGCGAGCTTCGAGAGACAAGGAATGCGCGTCATCGGAAACCTCAACGGATTGCGCAGTTGAAGCCGGAGCGACTTGTTCTCGAATCCACCCGCTTTCATTTGCTATAAAAAATAGAGCTGTCTGCGCAAGTCCAGTAAGCGTTTCAGGCCTTTTTTATATAGATCTCCGATCAAGCCGCAGCCCGCGCGAGCAGCTTGGGAATATTCGCCATCGCCGCACCCGACTGCTCCTTGAGCCGCGTGATGACGCCCTGTTTCGCCTCGTCGTCGCGCGCCGCGCTGGCCATGAGTTTGCCGAATCCGTCGAGTCGGCTGCCGTGAATCCACTGGCGCAGCACCTTGTCCTGGCCCCACTCGAACTGGTTTTTCATGTTGCCGATGATCGAGCGCGGATAGTCGGCCGGCGTTTGCGGAAACGGCACCGAGCCGCAGAGCTTGTTCTTGTGCGCATCGTCCGCGTAGTGCGCCTCGACGTAAGCGATCATCGCGGCGCTGAAGGCTGGCTGCGGCACCCGCACCAGTTGGAGCACGATCTTGTCGCCCTGAAAAATCGGCTGCGGTTTGCGGAACTCGACCGCCGACGCGGTGCAATCGACGAACAAGGTGCCGGGCTGGACCGGTACGCTGCCCTGGTCGAGCACGATGCTGTCGGCTTCCAACGCCTTCACGCGACCGAGCCGGATCACGTTCTTGATCTTGCGCAGCACCTCGACTTCGCCGGGCGCCAGGGTCGCGAGGTGGAACATCTGCGGCGTGACCGACCGATCGATCCGGAACACCGCGCCGCAGGCTTCGAGCCGCAGGAACAGGTCGTCGGCCGAGGTCGCGTTGGCGAACGCTTCCATCTGGTCGGCCTGGCCGCCGATCGCCTGGTCGAAGAACTCGGCGCCGTTCTGGGTCGTTACGCGGTTGATGACCCACGAGTCGCGCGGCATGATCCAGTCGATCGCGTCGGGATCGGCACCCGACTGGATGAGCCAGACGCACACATCCATCGCTGTCTTGCCCGCGCCGACCACCACGAAGCGCTTGAGGGCGCCCTCCTGCTGGGTGATATGCCACAAACCCGGCAAGGCGTTCGGCGGCACCAGCCGCACGCCGTCCGCGACCTCGAAGCGCGGCTTGTGGGTGGATGGCACCGTTGGGCTGTAATAGGTCGCATCGACCACCTTCTTGCGCACCGTGACCTGCGTGCGCGCGCCCGAGAGCAACGACTCGACCTGGCCATCGCTGTGACCCTCGCCGAAGTAGTTGCTCAGCGGCAGATAGCGCACCCTGCCACTCGGCAGCAGCCGCGCGCTCATCACCCGTTCGAAATAGCCGCTCACTTCCGGGCCCGAGGCCAGCTCCGACAAGCCTTTGTTGACGCCCATCGTGTCCATGCGTCCGCTGCATAGCTCGAGCGAGTTGACGCCGTAGAACGCCGACGGCTGGTGCAAGGTGACGAACGGATACGCATCGTTCCAATGCCCGCCCGGCTTGCCGTGACGGTCGACGATGGTCACGGTGGCTTCTGCGTGCTCGGCGACGAGCGCGTCGGCAAAGGCCAGGCCAGCAGCGCCGGCGCCGATGACGAGGTAGTCGCATTCGATGGTGTTCATGTCGTATCTCCGAACCGCGCGAAGAATGCGCCGGTGGATGCTAGCGGAGCGTGGCGCTAGCGCAAGCCCGCGCCGCGATTGGTAGCGATCGGTTGCGATCGGTTGCGATCCATCGCAATTTTGCATGCGATGCTATGTAATTTATAGCTGCCAGCGCTTGCCCTGACTGCGCCAAAGCACGATTCGGCTCATCACCACCGCGCTCCGATCAATCGTCGCCTGTGAGCTCCGGCGCCGTCAACGCGTTTGCCGGCGAAACAATCGTGACGCCGTCCACGGCCATCTCTTGCGCCAGAACCAGAAGATCCTGATCGCCTGTGACCAGCCATGCGGGTTGTGCCGCGATTGCGAGATGAATGAACTTGTCGTCATCCGGGTCCCTGCAACATCGGCGCTCGCCAATGGATGCCGGCACGGCGACCCATCTCGCCTGAGTGCGCGCATCGTGCAGGATGTCTGTCCGCATCGCCCTGCTGATATACCGGTCGAACTTGGGCTTCCAGATGCGGGCTTCCAGCTCGGCGAACGTCGCCACGGAAAACACCGGCAAGCAGAGCGCCAGCAACCGATCGACCACTTGCGCCGGCGCTCCATTGGGCGAGATCGCGGCGCTGAGCCAGACGTTGGTATCGATCACCACCCGGCGCTGCGGGCGGTGAATCGCCTCCATCAACTTTCGTCCGCCAGCAACTGGTCCAGAATTTCAGGCGTCATGCCCGCTCGCTCGGCCGTCGCGGCCGATTCCTTGAGGCGATGGCGCAAGCGATCGGCATAGAACGCCCGCATCGCCTCGTAGTCCTGCGCGCTCACCATCACCCCGACCACCCTGTCGTGCTTGCGCACGGCCACGGGCTCGCGCTGCGCCGTGTCGAGAAACTCCCCGAACCGGGTCTTGGCTTCGTTGGCGGTGAAGGTTTGCATGGGCGATCTGCGGCAAGCAGTCAGAGCGGATGAATCGCATATTTTAACCGAATCGTTCGATTGGGTCGAATCGTATGAAAACGATTATTGGAAAGCAAAAAGCCCGCGATGTTCGCTGGAACATCGCGGGCTTTTGCCATAGATATGTCTGGTCCCGCCGCCAGGAATCGAACCTGGATCTCAGCCTTCGGAGGGCCGAATTCTATCCGTTGAAATACAGCGAGAAAGGCGCTTGCTAGCAGCGTCGCAACCCGCGATTATCGCCGATCGGATACCGCGGCGTGACAACTCTGCCGCGCACTGCGGCGTAAGTTCGGGGGGCATGTCAAGGCCCGATGGCCGCAGATCGCTGAAGTCGCCGTCCGCGACCTTTCGACGGCGCGCTCCACGAGCTTCACGGTAGTTGTGTAAATTCCGGGTTTGCCCGAATGGCACATGCCTTGCTGCATGGTGCCGTTGTCCGGCCACTTCCTCGTTCTTCCGCTTTCTCCGTTCAAAGGAAACACATGCCTGGAATGCATGGTTTGTCGTCCATTCATGCGCCGCGCGCGCTCGCTGCCGCCGTGGCGCTGGCTGCCCTGTTGGTGCTGGGCGGCTGCGGCAAGGGGGATGCCCCCGGTGCGCAAGGCGGCGGTCCTCCGGGCGCAGGCGGCAAACCGGGCGGCGCACCGCCGCCGCCCGAGGTGGGCGTGGTCGTTGCCACGCCGGGCAACGTGTCGCTCGTGACCGAACTGCCGGGCCGGCTCGAGGCATCGCGGATCGCGCAAGTCAGCGCGCGCGCGGCCGGCATCGTGCTGAAGCGGGTGTTCCGCGAAGGCAGCGACGTGAAGGCCGGGCAGGTGCTGTTCCGAATCGATTCGAGCCCTTACGAGGCCACGCTGAACAGCGTCAAGGCGCAGCAGGCGAGCGCCGAGGCCAACCTCGGGCAAGCGGCGGCACTCGCGCGGCGCTACAAGCCGCTGGTCGAAGCCAATGCGATCAGCAAACAGGAATATGCGAACGCGGTGGCGGCGCAAAAGAGCGCGCAAGCCCAGGTCGGCGTGGCGCGCGCCGCGGTCGAGAATGCGCAAATCAGCCTCGGCTATGCGACGGTGACAGCGCCGATTTCGGGCCGGATCGGTCGCGCGCTGGTGACCGAGGGCGCTCTGGTCGGCCAAGGCCAGGCGACGCCGCTCGCGACGATCCAGCAGCTCGATCCGCTGTTCGTGAATTTCACCCAGTCGGCAACCGAGCTGCTGCGCCTCCAGCGCGCGATGGCCGGCAGCAAGATGACCAAGGTCAATGGCAAGGACGCGGCCGAGGTGCGAATCGTGCTCGAAGACGGCAGTGACTATGCGCTGCCGGGCAAGCTGCTGTTCTCCGAAGTGACTGTCGAGCCTTCGACCGGCCAGGTCACGCTGCGCGCCGAAGTGCCCAATCCGAAGCGCGAACTGCTGCCAGGCATGTACGTGCGGGTGAAGATCGAACAATCGCAGGCCGACAACGCGATCACCGTGCCGCAGCAGGCCGTGACGCGCACCGAGCAAGGCGACAGCGTGACAGTGGTCGGCGACGACGGCAAGACCAGCAAGCGCTCCGTAAAAATCGACGCCGCTTCGAACAACCGCTGGGTCGTGCGGGACGGCCTGAAAGCCGGCGACAAGGTCATGGTCGACGGCTTTCAGAAGCTGCAGATGATGCCGCCCGGCACGCCGGTGAAGCCGGTGCCGTGGCAGTCGCCGGCCGAGAAGGCGAAGGCCGGCGATCAGGCGAAGCCCGGTGACCCGGCGAAATCCGGCGATGCGGCGCAAGCCGGTTCGGGTTCGGGGCCAGCCGCACCGATGGCGCCGGGCAAGGACGGCGCCCCATCTTCACCCGGCGCTTCGGAGCCAGGCAAACCGGCGCCTGGCGCTTCGGAGCCGGGCAAACCTGCGCCCGCCGCGCCAGCTAAGTCCTGAGGAGCGCCGCGCGTGTCCCGTTTCTTTATCGATCGCCCGATTTTCGCGTGGGTGATCGCGCTTTTCATCATCGTCGCGGGCAGCGTGGCGATCACGCAATTGCCGATCGCACAGTACCCGCCTGTCGCGCCGCCCTCGATCGTGATCAACGTGGCCTATCCCGGCGCGTCGGCCCAGACGCTCGAGGACAGCGTGCTGGCCGTGGTCGAGCGCGAGATGAACGGCTCGCCGGGATTGATCTACACCGAAGCCGTGGCCCAGTCCAATGGCACCGGCCAATTGACGATCACATTCGAAACTGGCACCGACCCCGCTCTGGCCCAGGTCGACGTGCAGAACCGGCTTTCGCGCGCGACACCGCGTTTGCCGACCAGCGTCACCCAGCAAGGCGTGATCGTCGAGAAGGCGCGTTCGAACTTCCTGCTGTTCACGATGCTGTCGTCGACCAACCCGGCGTTCGACCCGATCGCGCTCGGCGACTACGCAGCGCGCAATGTGGTGCCCGAGCTGCAGCGGGTTCCGGGCATCGGCCAGGTGCAACTGTTCGGCACTGAATACGCGATGCGGATCTGGGTCGATCCGGCCAAGCTCGAAGGCTTCAACCTCTCGATGTCGGATGTCAACGCGGCGATCCGGGCCCAGAACGCGCAGGTGTCTGCCGGCTCGATCGGCGCGCTGCCGAACATCGATGGCCAGGCGATCGAAGCGACGGTGGTGGTCAACGGCCAGTTGAGCACGGTGGACCAGTTCAGGGAGATTCTGCTTCGCGCCAACACCGACGGCTCGACAGTGCGGATCAAGGACGTGGCCCGGGTCGAACTCGGCGGTCAGGCCTATGCGACCTCGGCACGACTTAACGGCAAGCCCGCGGTCGGTATGGGCGTGCAGTTGTCCCCATCGGGCAATGCGCTCGGCGCGGCCAAGGCGATCCGCACCAAGATGAAGGAACTGGAACCCTTCTTTCCCGAAGGCGTGAGCTGGGCCATTCCCTACGACAGTTCGCGCTTCGTCGAAATTTCGATTCGTCAGGTGGCCGAAACCCTGGGCGAGGCGGTGCTGCTGGTGTTCCTCGTGATGTTCCTGTTCCTGCAGAACTGGCGCTACACCCTGATTCCGACCATCGTGGTGCCGATCGCATTGCTCGGCACCTTCGGCGTTCTGGCAGCGCTCGGTTTTTCGATCAACGTGCTGACGATGTTCGGCATGGTGCTGGTGATCGGGATCGTGGTCGACGATGCGATCGTGGTAGTCGAAAACGTCGAACGCATCATGAGCGAAGAAGGTTTGAAGCCGCTGGAGGCGACCCGCAAGGCGATGAGTCAGATCTCGGGCGCGATCATCGGCGTCACGGTGGTGCTGATCTCGGTGTTCGTGCCGCTCGCGTTCTTCTCCGGCTCCACCGGCAACATCTACCGCCAATTTTCGACCGTGATGGTCGCGTCGATCGGATTTTCGGCCTTCATGGCGCTGTCGCTCACGCCGGCCCTGTGCGCGACTTTGCTGAAGCAGGTCGAAGCCGGCCACAACGTCGAAAAGCGCGGCTTCTTCGGCCTGTTCAACCGGGGCTTCAAGCGCACCGCCAAAGGCTATGAAAGCGTCGTTGCGCGCCTGCTCAAGCGCGCGGCCTGGTGGCTGATCCTCTACGCCGTGATCGCCGCGGTGGTGGCGCTCATCTATGCCCGCCTGCCCTCGTCGTTCCTGCCGGAAGAAGACCAGGGTTACATCATCACCAACGTGCAGCTCCCGCCCAGCGCCACGCGCGAGCGCACCCTGGAGGCGATGAAAGGGGTCGAGGATTTCATGCTCAATCAAAGCGAGGTCGAGAACATGGTTTCGGTGCTCGGCTTCAGCTTTTCGGGCCAGGGGCAGAACGCGGGCCTGGCCTTCGTCACGCTCAAGCCGTGGGGCGAGCGCGATGGGCCTGCGCATTCGGCTGCGTCGCTCGCGGGTCGCGCGTTCGGCGCCTTGTCGAAAATTCGCGATGCGTTCATCTTTCCGCTGAGCCCGCCGGCGATTCCCGAGCTCGGCAACGCGACGGGTTTCGACTTCCGCCTGCAGGACCGTTCCGGGCTCGGCCACGAAGCGCTGGTCAACGCGCGCAACCAGTTGCTCGGCATGACGCGCCAGAGCAAGGTGCTGGCGCAAGTGCGGCCGAACGGACTCGAAGACGCGCCGCAGTTGCGGCTCGACATCGACCGCGAGAAGGCGGCGGCGCTCGGTGTGTCGTTCGATGCGATCAACACCACCTTGTCGACCGCGCTCGGTTCCAGCTTCGTCAACCAGTTCCAGAGCAATGGCCGCCAGCAGCGCGTCGTCGTTCAGGCCGAGGCCATCGCCCGGATGCAGCCCGGCGATCTGCTGCAGTTGCGTGCGAGCAATGCCCAGGGGCAAGCGGTGCCGTTCTCGTCGTTCGCGAGCACCGACTGGGTCGTCGGCCCGATGCAGACCGTGCGCTACAACGGATATCCGTCGATGCGCATTCAGGGCAGCGCGGCGCCCGGCTACAGCTCGGGCGCTGCCATCAAGGAAATGGAGCAACTCGCCGCCAAGCTGCCCAAGGGCTTCGGCTACCAGTGGACCGGACTTTCGCGCGAAGAAAAACAGGCCGGCTCGCAATCGCTGATCCTTTACGGCTTCGCGATCCTCGCGGCGTTTCTCGCGCTGTCGGCGCTGTACGAGAGCTGGACCATCCCGCTGGCGGTACTGCTGGTGGTGCCGCTCGGGGTGATCGGCGTGCTGCTTGCGACCTTGCTGCGCGAATATTCGAACGACGTTTATTTCCAGGTCGGACTGATCACGATCATCGGCCTGTCGGCCAAGAACGCGATTCTGATCATCGAATACGCGCGCGATCTCCAGGGCGCGGGCAAGGGCGTGATCGAATCGGCGCTCGAGGCAGCGCATTTGCGGTTCCGGCCGATCATCATGACCTCGCTGGCCTTCGGCCTCGGCGTGCTGCCACTTTTCCTGGCTTCGGGCGCCGGCTCGGCCAGCCAGCGCGCGATCGGCACCGGCGTGCTCGGCGGCATGGTCACCGGCACCTTGCTCGCGGTGTTCTTCGTGCCGATCTTCTTCGTTGTGGTTCGCCGCCTGTTCAAGGGCAGCGCGCGCCAGAGGGAAATGAACCGGCACCATGCCGAGGCTGCGGGAATGAAGGTGCAAGACCATGAAGCCAACTGATTGCGGCCGCAGGCCCGTGCGCCCCGATTTGCGCCGCCCGACCCGGATCGCGAAGGCCGCGATGAGCTTGATGAGCTTGATGAGCGTGATGAGCGTGATGAGCGCAATGAGTGTGTTGCTGCTCTCCCTCGGCCTCGCGGGCTGCTCGCTGATCCCGCAGTACGTGCGGCCCGAAGCACCGGTGCCGAACGCGTTCCCGGGCGCCGACACGTCGGCCGAAGGTCTGCGTGCCGCGGCGCTGATGTCATGGCAGGACTATTTCCCAGCGCCGCGCCTGAAACAGCTGATCGGCACCGCCTTGAGGCAGAACCGCGACCTGCGGGTTGCGGCGCTGTCGATCGAACAGGCGCGCGCCAATTTCGATGTCCAGCGTTCGCAGCTCTTTCCGGCGCTCAATGCGCAGTTGTCCAGCAGCCGGCAACGCCCTTCCCTGACCGGAGGCGGCGTATCGCAGATCGTGAACGCCAATCTCGGCTTCAGCGCCTGGGAAATCGATTTGTTCGGCCGGCTGCGCAGTCTGGACGAGGCAGCGCTGGCTCAGTTTCTCGCGACCGAAGAAGGGCGCAAAGCGGTCCAGATCAGCCTGATCGGTGCCGTGGCCAGCGGCTGGTATGCGATCGCGGCCGACGACGAGCTGCTCGAGCTCACACGCGAAACCCTGAACACCCGCGAGGAGTCGGTGCGCCTGACCCGTTTGCGCTTCGACAACGGCGTCGCTTCGGGCCTCGACCTGCAACTGTCGACGGGCCTGGCCGAAGCGGCGCGCGCGACCTATGCCCAGCTGCAAAGACAGCGACTGCAGGACGAGAACGCGCTCGCGGCGCTGGTGGGCGAGGCGATTGCGCCCGACATGCTGCCGGTGGTGCCCCGCGCGAAAGCCGATGCGACGCCGGCGACCGGTTCCGCCAATGCCATCGCCGGCGCTACAGCGCGCGGGAAATCTGGCGGGAAGGTTGGCGGTAAAACTGGCAAGAAAGCCGGCATGAAAACGCCACGGTCCAAACCCGGCACTCCGGCTGGTAACCCGACTGCCACGCCGGTGCCACAGCTCGAGTCGCCGGGCGGACTGATCGCGCGAACGCCGATGCCGGCCTTGCCGGCCGGACTGCCGAGCGACCTGCTGCTGGTGCGGCCCGACATCCGCCAGGCCGAGCAACAGCTGATCGCCGCCAACGCCAACATCGGCGCGGCGCGGGCTGCGTTCTTTCCGCGGATCTCGCTCACCGCGACCTTCGGTTCGACCAGCCGCGAGCTGTCGGATCTATTTTCGAGCGGCACCAAATCGTGGAGCTTTGCGCCGCTGGTGACGCAGCCGATCTTCGATGCGGGCCGGCTCCAGGGCAGTCTCGACGCCGCCAAGGCGCAGCGCGCGATCGCTGTCGCCCAGTACGAAAAGACGATTCAGACCGCGTTTCGCGAAGTCGCCGACGCATTGGCCGGCCGGGCGACGCTCGGCGAGCAGTTGCGCGCATTGCGTGCACAGGCGGCTTCGGAGGCCGAACGCTTCAAGCTGGTCGATCTGCGCTACCGCAACGGTGTGGCCAGCGCGCTCGATTTGCTCGACGCGCAGCGCTCGCTTTTCACCGCCCAGCAGGCCGCGCTCCAGACCCGGCTGCTGCAACTGCAGAACCAGATCGTGCTCTACAAAGTTCTCGGCGGCGGCTGGACCGACGAGGCGAACGCCGGATCGGCTGCAGCAGCCGGCGCGCCCGCCACACCACCTGCGACGCGAGCAGCCGGAGGTTGAAGTCGTATTCGGCAGACGGGCGCCGGGTGCGGGCGCCGACGCTAAGCCATGCGAGGGTGCGCCTCTATAATCCGGGGCCGATTCGGCACCGGCATGACGCATCGCGCCGCTTGCCGAAGCCCCGATCCTTGAGGACGCCATGAGCGACAAGCCCACCTACACGCCGTCTGAAGACGCCCATTCCGGCCCGATCAAGAACCCCAAGCAGTTGCTTGCAACGGTGTTCTTTGCGTTCATCCTGCCGATTTTCATCATCGTCGGACTCGTGTCTTTCGTGGTGTCGGGCACCAAACCGTCGGGCTCGGCGCAGGGCGACGACATGGCGCTGTACGGCGTGAGCCAGAAGTCGCGCGCGCAGGACATTCAGATGCGCCTGGCCAAAGTCGGCGAAGTCGAAATTCGCGATGCGAACCGGCCGCTCGCAGCGGGCGAAGTCGTGTTCAAGGCCCAATGCGTGGCCTGCCACGGCAAACCCGGCATTCCTGCCGCGCCGCACTTCGGTGATGCGGCCGCCTGGGCGCCGCGGATCGGCCAGGGTTACGCGACGCTGCTGACGCATGCGCTCAAGGGCAAGGGCATCATGCCGCCGCAGGGCGGGGGCGACTACGAAGACCTCGAAATAGGCCGCGCCGTGGTTTATATGGCCAACGAAGGTGGCGCCAAGTTCCCGATTCCCGAGCGGCCGGCTGCCGGCGACGCCGCTGCCGCTGCCGGTGCAGACGAAAAGCCCGCGGCCGATGCGTTGACAGGTACCGCCGGTACCGCCGGTGTCGCCGCCGATGCGAAAGGCACACCCGAGGCCGTCGCCGCCACCGCAGCCGAGAACGCTCCCGGTGCCGCCAAACCGGTTGCCGGGCCGATGCCCGCGCCGCCTGTGACGCCCACAGCGCCGGTCGCCGCCGATCCGATGGGCGCCGGACCCACGACCGCGCCGACTGCGGCGCAAGCGCCGGCACAACCGCCCGCCGCGCCCGAGGCAGCGCCGGCAGACGCCCCGACGAGCAAGTAGGCCGGGATCGCTCTCAGGCGCCTTTCCCCAGCCCCAGCCTCACCCGCACCCGCACCCGCACCCGCACCCGCACTAGATATTCAGGATCATTCAGGGCTGAAACGCCCGTCCCGCGTGCGCAGACAGCTATTTTTTCGATAGCGCTTGGGTGCCTTGGGACTGACCTTCCGACGGGCGCATGACATAGCCGAAACGCGCTGGCAAGTCGGTCGCGCGAACGGTCTCCTCTTTCCATCGTCCCGCTTCGATCGCGTCGGCCGCGATGCCCACGTCCAACGTGTGAATCAGCCCCAGGCCGGCCGGCGCCGCGAGATACACCCGCCCCACCTCGTCGACCAGACACTTGGACGGCTCGGCTTGCATACCGGTCTGGCCGACGACCGAAAAGTCGGCATCCACGCGCCAGATCCACGGCGTGGCTTCGAGCTCGACATACACGCGCTGCGGCCCGTTCTGAAAAAACCACTGGCCCGCGTCGTCGTGGTCGTAGTTGCGGCCGATGAATTCGAGCAGTTTCTCGTGCTCGAGCCGGGTGCCCTTCGCAGCCGAAAACGGCCCCGCGCGCTGGGTCGCGTCGTCGCGAAGGAACCACTGCCCGCGCGCATCGAGCCCGAGCCAGCCGAAGCAATGCGGCACGTTGGGCCATTTCGCAAGCGCTTGTTTGACGATGTCGTCCATGGGTGTCTCGAAGGTGGGTTGAAAGCGGACTGCCGAACGCGAAGGGCGCGAAGGTTTCGCGAAGGACGCGAAAGGAATACCAAATTTGTTGAATGGATTCTGAACGCCGTTGCGGCTGCGCGCAGAACGATGGTCACTCCTTGCAACCTCGAGTGCTCTTTATTTAATAGCTGTCTGCGCACGTCTGACAAGGCTTTCAGCTACTTTTCATTTGAATTCTTTCGCGTCCTTCGCGAAACCTTCGCGCCCTTCGCGTTCCGGCTGCCCGTATTCACAGCGCTTGCTCCAGCCACCCTCCCACCGCCGTCGGCATTGCCCGCACATGCCCCGGAGGCGCGCCGGCCGGGAAGCCGACATGGCCGCCGTGCGCGGGTTGCCAGAGCGTGACGTGATTGCCGACCGCGCCCTCGCGCGGCAGATCGACGGCCGGCACGAACGGGTCGTTCAACGCATTGAGCGCGAGCGCCGGAATGCGGATTCGGTGCAGGTGCGGTTTGGCCGAGCCTTGCGCCCAATAGTCGTCGGCATCGCGAAAGCCGTGCAGCGGGCCGGTGAAAAGGCTGTCGAAGGTGTAGAGGTCCCGCACCCGCAGCATCGCCTCGCGGTCGAACAGGCCCGGATGCTGATCGAGTTTGGCCAGCGCCTTGGGCTTCATGGTCGCGAGAAACATGCGGGTGTAGGCGATGCGGTTGAAGCCGCGCCCGATCGCGACGCCGCCGGACGCCATATCGAGTGGCGCCGAAACCGACGCTATCGCGGCGACGAGGCGCGCGGCATCGCTGCCCGCTTCGCCGGCCCAGCGCATCAGCGCATTGCCGCCGAGCGAAATACCGACCGCGAGCATCGGCGCGGGCGCACGCGCTGAATTCGCGGCATCGGCGCCTGAATCGGCGTCGAGTCGCTCGCGCATCCGCGCGAGGATCCAGCCGATCTCCTCGAAATCGCCCGAGTGATAGGCCCGCGGCGCCAGATTGAGTTCTCCCGAGCAGCCGCGAAAATGCGGCACCGCGAAGTCCCAGCCGCGCGCTGCCGCGAATGACGCAAAGGTTTCGGCGTAATGGCTGCGGGACGACCCTTCGAGTCCGTGAAAAAGCACCAGCAGCGGTCTCGGCACTGCAGGCGATTCGATCGACGAGCCGGCCGATTCAGCCGGCTGCGCGAAATCGACATCGATGAAATCGCCGTCGGGCGTGGTCCATCGTTCGCGCCGGTAGACCGGTGGCCCACCCGGCCCGCGCCGTGCGTAGAGCGCGGCCCAGATCGTCTGCAAGTTGCCGCCCGGCAGCCACGGCGGCGCGCGGTAATCGTTCATCGACGCCGGGCCGGCGGCAGGGGTTCGCGCAGCCGCGCGCGTGGCCGGGGTCGGCGCCGCTTTGGAAATCAACGCGGCCCGCCTTTCAATGCAGCGTCTGCGGCGCGTCGCTGCCGTCCGGCGGCTCACCCAGGGTGGCCGGGCTCGCATGATGCGCGACCATGCGCCAGCCTTCGGGCGTCTTCAGGTACACGTTGGTCGCGATGACCCAGGCATGGCGCGGACCTTCGCCGGTCATCACCTCAATCCGTTCGATCACGCTGTGCACGCTGCTCGCGAGCGAATCGATCTTGCGGACCCGGTCGAAGGTCGCGCGGATCGTTCCGTTGCTGAACATCTGCTCGAAGGCCGCACGAATCTCGCCCGGTCCGACCAGCCGCGGCCCGCCCGGATGCACGCACATCACCTCGTCCTCGTCGGCCCAGCAGCGCATCAGCGCTTCGAGGTCGCCATGCTGCAGCGCCTCGTAGAACGCGGCCTCGATGTCGTCGGCGGTGTGGTCGGTGGCGACCGCGGCAGCGGATGTCTTGGGCGATTTGGGCATGCAGAAAACGGGGCGGGCGAGCGAGCGTCGGGAGCGGCGAGAGCGGAGGAACAGCCATCGATTTTGCCTCGCCCGTCGATAAAGCGCTGTCTTGCGCCGCAGACCGGCAGCTGATAAATGTCGCCGAAGCGTGATGAATTTTTGCGCGTAGCGCTATCGAAATAGTAGCTTTCTGCGCACGTCCGGTATGCGTTTCAGCCACTTTTTTCTTAAAAAATAAGCGAGCGCTTGGGCGTGAATGCGGCGCTGCATGTCGACCTCGGCAGGCACCGGAACGTATAGTGAAATCGTCGGCAACGCGCCTGCGAAAGCTGCGGCGCCGGGCACCGACACAGCCCGCTGAACCGAAAATGAATGACCCACCCGCCATGCGCCCCAACATCATCTTCATCGTCGCGGACGACCTGGGCTATGCCGACCTCGGCTGCTACGGCGGCCGCGACGCGTCGTTCGGCACCGTCTCGCCGCATCTCGATTCGCTCGCCGCCGGTGGCCTGCGCTTTACCGACGGCTACGCGAACGCGCCCGTGTGCTCGCCGACCCGCTTCGCGCTCATGACCTTGCGCTACCAATACCGGCTGCGCGGCGCGCTCGAGGAGCCGATCAACAGCCGCAGCAAGGGCAACCCGCTGCTCGGCCTGCCGCCCGCTTTGCCGACCTTGCCGTCGCTATTGCGAGATGCCGGCTACGACACCGCGCTCGTCGGCAAATGGCACCTCGGCTATCCGCCCACTTTCGGGCCGCTGCGCTCGGGCTACGACAGCTTCTTCGGCATCATGGCCGGCGGTGTCGACTACTTCACGCATTGCTCGTCGAGTGGCGATCACGATCTGTACATCGGCGAAGACGAACACCGAACGGTCGGCTACCTGACCGATGTTTTTTCCGGGCGCGCGGTCGAACACGTCGAGCGCCAAGCCGAAGCCGCGCGCGGCGGCCGACCCTTCTTTTTGAGCCTGCACTACACCGCGCCGCACTGGCCGTGGGAAACCCGCGCCGACGCGCACATCGCGCCTGAAGTTGCTGCCAACCTGTTCCACCTCGACGGCGGCAACGTCGACAGCTATCGCCGCATGATTCATCACATGGACGAAGGCATCGGTGCGCTCGTCGACACACTGCGGCGTGAACGCCTGCTGGAAAACACCCTGATCGTTTTCACCAGCGACAACGGCGGCGAGCGCTTCTCCGACAACTGGCCGCTGGTCGGCGGCAAGATGGACCTGACCGAAGGCGGCATCCGCGTGCCGTACATCGCGCACTGGCCGGGCGCCATTCCGGCCGGCCGCACGACCGCGCAGCACTGCCTGACGATGGACTGGTCGACGACCCTGGTCGAACTCGGCGGTGGTCAGCCGCCCGCCGACCATCCGCCCGACGGCGTTTCCCTCGCGGCCGTGCTGAGCACGCCCGAGGCTGCATTCGAGCGGCCGATGCACTGGCGCATGAAGCACCGCGGCCAGCGCGCGCGCCGCGACGGCCGCTGGAAATACCTGATGGTCGACGGCCACGAATACCTGTTCGACATCGACGCCGACGCCCGCGAACGCGCCAACCTCGCCCGCCGCCAACCCGAGCGCCTGGAAGCCATGCGGGGCGCCTGGCTGGCCTGGGACCAGACGATGCCGCCGATTCCGGACGACGCGTCGGTGAGTCTGGGGTACTCGGCGCGGGATATGCCGCAGCGGTGATGGGGTGGTCTGCTGGGCAGCTGCGACTTTTGCCAGATTCGGCGATTACGCGCCTAAACGTGTAAGTTGGAGAATGGCTCAGCGCGCCAAGCATTCGCCGGGAGTGCTCGAAAGTTGGCATTCATTCGTGACAAAGCCTTGATCTGTTCGGCCCGGATCCCGGCCCGATCTGGCAGACGGCAAGGGCCACGCGGCGGCAAAGCGTGTGCTGGAAATCGCCACGGCGGCGCCTTTAGCCTGCAGCAGTGACGCAATACACCTATATACCGGCGATACCTCTCAAGCGCGCGATGACTAACTCGGCGCGACCATCAGGGAATATCCACGCCAGCCGATCGACGAAAGTCTCGTCCGCCAGATACCCGTCGATTTCCTCTTGAATGAACTCTCGCACAGCCTCGGGTGCGGCGGCAAGCTCCGACAGCAATTCGTCCCGGCCATCGACGATATTCAGAATGTCCTCCATATCGTGGTGCAGGTAGTCCCCCTTACCCCGACTATTGAAGGACTCCAGCTTAGTTGCTACGAATAAAGGGGCCGTGATGACGTAGATGGCTTCCCCACTTGGAAGCACGACTTTCTGTGGCGCTTTGACCGCCTCCGCGTACCAACGATTCACTGAGTGCCCAAGCACCTCTTGGCTCGGCATTACATCCAGAATCAGGTCGCCCTTCCGCCAACGACACATGTGATCAGCGGTGTGGTCCTCGGAAAAACCAGTTCTCTTCAGGGGCTCCAGCGCTTTGTAGTAGTCCACAAATGATGTCACCTCGGTCACCATGTCGACGTCTACTGTGTGACGAACTGGTGGGCGCGCAGTATCGGTAATTAGGAGGCCCACAGCACAGCCGCCGACCAACATGAACTCGTCCCGAAGGTCGCCCAGGGCATGAGCGACAAGACTCAGGACGGGAAGATTGGGGTCTTTGTTCATCAGAGCTTCCATTTAAGTTCTTCTATTGCAATCTCTCTTTCTCGGGCTGCCCCTACTCGGATAGCGTCTACAAGTGCCAGCACCTCGTACAGCGATGGATCCTGAAGAGCAACTTTGGGCACAGCTGGATGTAGCGGGATCAACTCAAAGCCGTAGATCTTCCCTTCCGGATGCGGCCAGACGGGCACCAAGGCACTGGTGCTTTCGAAGTGCGAAGCCAGAATTGGCGCCCCGATAGCGGTCGGAACGCCTCTCGTCGAGCGACCAAGCGCACCCGGGAACGCGTACTTCACGCCATGCACGGCGAACTCCTGCAATGCTGGACGGACCGCTCTCACCGAGCCTGACGAGCGGCTGAGCAGTCTGGCAATCACGGCGCGTTGGAGCCCCGCATGAACTGTGGATACGGATACCCCGAACTCTCCCGAGAGTTGCGAGATAAGGTAATCCTGCTCCTTGTTGACGGCGATTTTCACCGCAAGAACAAAGTCGAATGGCTTAAGGGAAGCTTGCTTATCGGGTGACATCGGTCGAAGGTTAGCAGGTAAACGCTTGACTGAAAATTTCTCTTTTCGCGAAAACAGAATGAACTCGTATGCTTAACTTCAGTGCAATTATTCGGATTTCGCGAAACTCGAATAAGCATTCTGATTGAGAAAGTCATAGACGCTCGTTCACTAACCTTCTCGCGCTACCGTGAAACTATTCTTTGTGCGTAGAAATGTGAAAGCATTCACCAAGGTAAAAATATGTTATGCTCATCACTCATGAGTTAGGATCGAGTATGGCGATTACAGAGCAGATTCCCCGCAAGAAGAGCCCCCGTGCGCCTTCAATTCCACTGGACGAGGCTATAGAGAAAGCCCTGAGGGTCTACGAAAAGGAACGACTGCATCCTGCGCCTACGAATGTGATAGCTCAGCATATGGGCTACAAGGATGCCAACAATGGACGAGCGTTGGGGGCTTTGGCATCGCTTAGATACTATGGTCTGGTAGAGCGCCACAGCAACGGCCTTCTTAGCGTCACTAAGGACGTAGAGAACTACAAGTTTGCCCCAAATGAGGAAACGAGCCACGCATACCTTCGGCGGTTCTTAACCGCTCCGCCCCTGCTAGCGGAGCTTCTCGAACGCTATTCGTCTGGATTGCCGTCCGATGGCAACCTTAGGTATGAGCTCATCCAGCGGGGCTTTCTTCCGAGCACCGCAGAGAGCCTGGTCGGCGTTTTTCGCCGGTCGACTGAGTTCGCGCAAGCTTTTGGCCAGCAACCCACTGAGGAGCCGAGCCCTCAGCCAATCGTGGTCGAGGAGGAAGAAATTGAGGTTGCCTCGCCAGCGATCCAGTCAGCTCCTGTCGGTAACTATCAAGCTCAGCCCCGCAAGGATGACCGGGCAAGTGAAGAATCTGGCCACGACCGTATCCCAGTGAGGCTTTCCGGTAGTAGACGAGCATGGCTGCTCATTCCGCATGAGTTTCGTGAAGTAGACAAGGCTCAGCTCAAGGCCCAAATAGACCTGCTCCTAACTGACGACCAAGAACTGCGAGCGCCCTATTCGTGAAGGATAGTTCCGGGAAAGACAGCGCAGTTCTCGTCTTGAATGTCGATCGCTGGCGCATTTTCAAGATGCGGATGAAGGCGCGCGTTGTGAGTTTCTTTGCACAAAGGCCGGCACCCAAAATTCGGACAGCAAATGGGGCGTCTAACTGCCCTCGGCGCGTCTTCATCTAACGGCAGCAATCAGTCTGAAGCGGATAGCGCGGTTTAACCCTCTGAAGGACCGCTTGTTGACCAACAGGACTCACATCGTCAAATGGCGGACAAAAACCAGTCGCAACGATTCGACGTTCAGGTTGCAATTTCAGATGTGAAAGCTCGGCATGCCAATGCGAATCCCATAGTCCGCCGTCGCAACATCAAGCGGAAACCACAGCCCCTTCACGCCCCAGCGCCCAGCCATTCCCCCACCACTTCCTGCATCTTCCCCTGCGCCGCCAGCCAGACCATTTCCGGCGCCGCGATGTGAACACCGGGTAGCGCAAGACGCAATGCGAGATCGACCAGCTCGGCGACTTTCACGGCGCGCACCGGTTGCTCGCTGGACGGGACCATGAAGCGCAGCGACGAGAGCATCCATCCTGCGAGCCGATCGCCCGCGCGCAGGCCGCGCTGCGACGCGGGTTTTTGCGCGCTGCGCACCAGGATCAAGCGCTCGAAGCCGAGCGCGGCGACGGCTTGCTCGTCGAGGCTCGCGAGCCCGCGCTTGAGTGCTTCGGGCAGCCGGCCCTGCGCATGCGGCTGGACGACTGCGAGGGTGCGCACGCCGCTCGCGTGCAGCCAGCGCGCAAGCGGCGCGAGTTGCGTTGGCTCGGGCGTCCACAGCGCGCGCTCGCGGTCGTAGAAGAGACGAGGCGGATCGAAGGAGACCAGTGCGGTCAGCGGCGGCTGGGCTGCGCCGACAGCGCTCGCGGCGGTTGCGGCTGTTGCGGCGGTTGCGGCGGTTGCGGCGGTTGCAGCCAGAGGCGGAAGCGACCGAAAGCGCGGCAACGGCCATTTTTCGATCGGTACCACCGCCGGATCGGGCACCTGCCAGCTTTCGACGCCACGCAAGCCATCGCGAATCGGCTCGCGCGCAAGCAGCACGCAATGCGCGAAGCGATGCGATCCCGCGAGGCGCCGCACCAGTTCCTGCCCGAGCGGGCCGGTCGCACCCGCGAAGATCAGCGTGCCGTGGCTTGCTGCCGCATTGCGCGCGGTCGAAGGGTCGCGCAGCGACGATGCAAGGGCCACACCGGGGTCGAGAGTCATCGGCGTCGATCGTACTGAACGCAATGCGCAAAACCGCAGGCCGCCACTGCGTACACTGCTTCCCTTGTTCTCAGCCGCCGGAGGGGCGCCCCCATGAAGCGTATTTTTCTCATTGTTTTCGCATCCGCCGCGATGCTGTTCGGCCTCTCGGGCTGCGGCTACAACGACTTTCAAAAGCTCGACGAATCGAGCAAGTCGGCCTGGAGCGAGGTGCTGAACCAGTACCAGCGGCGCGCCGATCTGGTGCCGAACATCGTCGCGACGGTCAAGGGCCAGGCCAATTTCGAGCAGGACACGCTGACGAAGGTGGTCGAGGCGCGCGCCAAGGCGACCTCGATTCAGGTCACGCCCGAAACGCTGAACAACCCCGAGGCGTTCAACAAGTTCCAGGCCGCGCAGGGCGAATTGACGGGTGCGCTGTCGCGGTTGATGGCGGTGTCGGAGCGCTATCCCGAGCTGCAGGCCAACGGCGCTTTTCGCGATTTGCGGGTTACGCTCGAAGGCACCGAAAACCGGATCACCGTGGCGCGCAACCGATACATCCAGACCGTGCAGCAATACAACGTGCTCGCACGCAGCTTCCCGACGAACATCACTGCGAAGGTGTTCAGCTACGACCCGAAACCCACTTTCACGGTGCAGAACGAGGCGGAAATCTCCAAGCCGCCGACGGTGAATTTCGACGCGCCGAAGAAGTAAATTTTTAAGAAAATAGTGGTTAAAACGCCCGTCTGGCGTGCGCAGACAGCTATTTTATTGATAGCGGTCTGGTTGGCACTGACCTGCTGCTTCGCGTGGGCGCAGGATCTGAAGCCGGTGCCCGCGTTGTCTGCGCGGGTGATCGACCAGACCGGCACGCTCGACGCCGCCGCGAAGCGGATGCTCGACGCCAAGCTCGCCGCGTTCGAGCAAAAGAAGGGCTCGCAGATCGTGATGCTGATGGTGCCGACCACGGCACCCGAAGACATTTCGAGCTACGCGAACCGGGTCGGCAACGCCTGGAAGATCGGCCGCAAGGAAGTCGGCGATGGCATCCTGGTGATCGTCGCCAAAAACGACCGGCAAATGCGAATCGAGGTCGCCAAGACGCTCGAAGGCGCCGTGCCCGACCTGGCCGCGGCGCGGATCATCGATGAGCAGATGAAGCCGCGCTTCAAACAAAGCGATTTCGCAGGCGGGCTCGATGCGGCGGCCGACCAGTTGATCGCACGAGTCAGCGGCGAGCCGTTGCCGGCGGCGCAGCGGAGCCAGCGCGACGGCAGGCGCCGCGGCGGTGGCGGCTTCGACTGGAGCCAGCTCGGGATCTTTCTGTTCTTCGGCGTTGTCGTGCTGAGCCGGTTCGCGCGCGGCGTGTTCGGCAACAAGGTCTCGCCGTTCGTGATGGGCGCGGGCGCCGGGCTCCTGGCGCTGGTGATCACCGCGAGCGTGCTGATGGCGTTCATTGCCGCGGTGGTCGGCCTGGTCGTGACATTGTTCGGTGGCATGGGCGGTGGGGGCGGCCGGGGCGGCGGGTTCGGTGGCGGCTCTGGCGGTGGATTCGGCGGCGGTTTCGGAGGCGGCGGCTTCAGCTCGGGCGGCGGCGGATTCAGTGGCGGCGGTGGCGGTTTCAGTTCGGGCGGCGGCGGTAATTTCGGCGGCGGCGGCGCGTCAGGCAGTTGGTGACATCCTCATGAATCAAACCACGCCGGAACGCCAGTCTTGGCTCACCCGCCTCGCCCGCCTCTGGCGCCATCGCTGGACCGACGACAAGGCGGCGCAGCGCCATCTGCCGCCCGATGCGCTCGACCGGCTCGCGCGGCGTGTGGCTGCGAGCGAGCAGCGCCACACCGGTCAGATCCGGATCTGCGTCGAAGCCGGTTTGCCTTCGTCTTACCTCAACCGGGACGCCCCGGCGCGCGAACGCGCGGTGATGCTGTTCGGCAAGCTGCGCGTGTGGGACACCGAGCACAACAGCGGCGTGCTCATCTACCTGCTGCTGGCCGAGCATGCGATCGAGATCGTCGCCGACCGCGGCATCGATCGCCATGTGCCGGACGCTGAATGGCGCGCGATGGCAGGGCGCATGAGCGCGGCGTTTCGCGAAAGCCGCTTCGAGGACGGCCTGACGCAAGCGCTCGAAGAAGTGTCGGCCTTGCTGGTCGCGCAATTTCCGCATCCGCCGGGCGAGTCACCATCGCCGAACGAACTGCCCGACGCGGTGGTGCTGCTGTAGGAGCCGGGTTCAGAGCCGGCGACCGCGGACTTCGGCGGTGCGCTACCGCACGTTGCTGCGAACCCGACACCTTGATTGAAAGCAGCTCGAACCCTTATCTGGTCTGCGCAGAATGCTATGAATGCAATAGCAACTGGATAAATACTGCGCACCATTAGCTACCCGCAGTGAGCCGCTTGTCCGACGCGCCGCGACGCACGGCGGACTACGCTGGTTGTCTTGATTCAACGGACGTTGACCTACCTCCATCTCACCCAGGAATGGTCATGGCCAGCAAGTCGAAAGCCGGCGCTCCGGCAGCCGCCAAATCCACCGCAAAAAAATCCGATAGCGCACCGGCCAAAATGCCGGCCGGCGGAAATGGCGATCCGGCCGTCAATCAAGCGCGTGCCGTGCAGGCAATGGTGGCAGCAATGCCCCAGGCGGAACACAAGCTGCAGGAATGCGGGCACGAAAACGCGGTGCATCCGCCCGAGGGAACGCACGTTGCGCCAGGCGATCCGTCGGACACCGCCAGCAGCCTGGCGGAAAAAAAAGAGTCGGCCAAGGTCGGTACCGCCGCGCAACTCGGTCACAACGCCACCAACGGCTCGCTCGATCGCGTGCGTGCCGACGATGGCGGGCAGGCGCTCACGACCAATCAGGGCGTGCATGTGGCCCACAACCAGCATTCGCTCAAAGCCGGCCTGCGCGGCCCGGCGTTGCTCGAAGACTTCATCCTGCGCGAGAAGATCACGCATTTCGACCACGAGCGCATTCCCGAGCGCATCGTGCATGCGCGCGGTACGGCGGCGCACGGGTACTTCGAGTGCTACGAGGCGTTGACCGATCTGACAGCCGCCGCGCCCTTCAAGCAGAAAGGCAAGATCACGCCCCTCTTCACGCGGCGCGTTGGGGTGCCGCAATTGGCGTCAATCGACTTTTAGATAAAAAGTAGCCGAAACGCCCGTCCGACATGCGCAGACAGCTATCTTATCTGTAGCATCAAGGATGGGCGTCGCTCGCTTTGACGCTTCAGCTTCAGGCTACGACAAGCTCGCCAGATGCTCTCTCGCCGCCTTGGCGAGTTGCGCATCGAAGGTCGCGAGCGGCGCGCGCAATTCCGCGGCCAGCCAGAGATAAGCCGCGTCGTAGCTCGTCAGGCCGTAGCGGACGGCGAGTTCATATTGGCCCATGAAGTCGCATGGCCGCAGTTCGATCTTCCACTCGCTGTAGTCGGCCAGGGCCAGGTCCAGCGATTCGGTCGGCCAGCCGCGGCGCCTTTTTTTGAGCGCGACGCTGGCGATTTCGTGGTCGAGCAGGCACGGCGCGTAGGGCGTCTTGCCGCAAAGACTCGCCACCGCCTCGGCGCGCTCGGGTTCGTCGAACAAGACAGCGCAGATGGCACTGGCATCGACAACGATCGGCGGCCGCGCCAGGTACATGGCCGGCGGTTCGGCGACATACAGCGCCGGAGCCGAGCCGAACGTGCTCACCTCGCGTCGCGGTCTTCGCGCACCATGTCGGCCGAGCGCGCGCCCGCTGCGACCGCGATCGGCGCGGGAAAGCGCGCGAGGTGTTCGGCGTGCAATCGCTCGACGGTTTTCGAGCCCCGGCTCGTGCTCGCGTGGGCACTCAAGTTCGGATAGATCTGTGCGAACTCGGCCGGGCTGAGCGTGAGTGGCGCGGAGGAACTATTCGTCGCTGCCATGTTTGGCGCACTGGACTCCGGCGCTGTCGCTTGTTCGAGGATGGCCATCAATTCACCCTGAAGCGAGCGGTGATGGCGCGCAGCACGTTGACGCAACGTTTCGGCCCACGCGCTCGGCACGTCTTTGATGGAAAGGTTTGGCATCGCCTTGGCTCCGTTTTGGATGAATAGAACCATTATGGAGCCGTTTCAGAAACTTATCAATATCGGCAAGTACCCTCACGCCATCGGATCGTGCCCCCAATTCATCAGCGAATAGCGCCACGGCGTGTGCTCGATATCGCCGTCGGGCCGTTGTTTCGAATGGCGGTGTACGTAGCCGACCACCTTGTTCATGTGCGCGATGTCGGAATCGCTCACATCGTCTTGCTTTGTCTTGAGCAGTTCGACGATGCGGCGGCCGGACCGGTGGCCCACCGATTCGTTGCTGTCGCCGTGCGTGATGCCGACGCTTTTCGATTCGTCCGTGTCCAGCCAGGTTTCGAGCGCTTTGGGCGCCATGTTGACCACGCGCCGGAACTCGTCCAAGGTATCTTTTTGATCTTTGTCCATCGCCCGAGTGTGGCCGCGCCCGGACGGCAAAGGCGTCGGCGCAGCGCGGCGGGCGCTGTAGGAAGTGCAGCGACGAGCCCGCGGCAGAAGGCGAGACGACGGGCCTGGCGCTCGCGCGCTCAGCGCCTTTGATCGCCGAGCAATTTGCGATTGACCGAATGCGCAGCGTCGAGCGCGCGATGCTGCGAATCGAATTCGCGCTGCAATTCGCGGCCGACTTGCGACACGGTGCGCAGGCGCCGGTTGGTTTCGCGCAGCCGCTCGGCGAGCACGGCCGAAATGGTCAGCAGAAACCGGGTCGCAACCGCCGGATGGTTGTCGATCAATCCGAACAGGGCTGCGCGCGGCAACACCGCGAGCTTCAGGTCGGTCATCGCGGTGCAGGTGGCCGAGCGCGGGCCGCCGTCGAGCACGCCCATTTCGCCGATGAGGCCGCCTGCGCCGATCACCGAAATCACCACTTCTTCGGCCGCAACGTCGATGCCGCTTTCGGCGCGCACCTCGCCTTCGAGCACGAGGGCCATGTACTCGGTGTCGGCGCGCTCGCCTTCCTGCATGACCACCGTGCCGACCGCGGCGAACACCGGGCGCATCACCTCGACCACGATCCTCGCGTCGGAGAGGGTGAGGGTGGACGATGGCGCGGCGGCCACGAGCATTTGCGCAGCGCGGCCGCGCAGGTCGTGCGGCACATCGCCGAGGACGATCGGTTCAGTCAAGTCGGTCTGGGGCATGGTGACAAGAAGTACGACGAAAACGTTATCGCAGATTGCGCGTCGATGCCAGCATCGGCGGCAAATAGCACGAATTCGCGCTTCGTCTCGTGACAATCTCCACGATCACCGGCCGGCGCCGCGCCCGCTCAATAGTCCTGCGCAGGCAGCGCCCAGACCGCCGCCCCGCCGACGCCATGAAAACGCCGTCCCGGCGCCAGCTCCATCAGATAGCCGCCGGTGAATTCGCCGAAAGCCGGCAGGATGGCTTGCCGCGCATCGGCGACGAAACACGGCAGGCGCAAGCTGTCGCGGCCCCGCCCGCTGATCCGGCAGGCCGGATGCAGATGCCCCGCGAGCACGAAGTGGGTCGGATGCAATTGCGGATGGTGGCAGCAGGCGAACGGGCCGAGCAGCCACGGTTCGTCAACCACGTCGATGCCGAGTTCGGCCGGCGGATCGCCAGCGCGGCTGTCGTGGTTGCCGCGCACCAATGTCATCGCGACGTCAGCATGCTTCGCGCGCCATTCAGCGACGGTCGGCAGCACCGTGCGCGCGCGGGCTGCGTGCAGAAAGTCGCCGAGGAACACGATTCGCTGCGGCGCCCAACAGTCGATGAGCGCGTCGAGCCGGGCGAGGTTTTCGAGCGTGGTGCCGCCGGGCACCGGCTGGCCGAGCGCGCGGTAGGTCGCAGCTTTGCCGAGGTGCAGATCGGCGATGAACAGCGTGTGCTGTGCCGGCCACCAGAGCGCGCGCTCGGGCAGCAGATGCAGGGTTTCGCCTGCCCAATCGACGGTGCTGTAGACGGAGCAATCGGAGGGCGGCGCGAAGGTTGGATTGGGGAACACGCGGGATCGGGGAAAGCAAAAACCGGTCAATCGTAGTGCGTCCAGAGCCGCAGAATCTTGACCGTGTGCTCGGCTTCGAGCACTTGGTACACCACCCGGTGCTGAAAAGTGATACGCCTCGAATAGGCGCAGGCCAAGTCGCCGACCAGTTTTTCGTCGGGCGGCGGGTTTTGGAAGGGGTTCGCCGCCAGCACGCCGAGCAGCCCTTGCGCCTTTGCCTTGAGCCCTGCCGCGGCGAGCCTGCGTGCGTCCTTCTGCGCTTCTTTTGTGTAGACGCAGCGCCAGCTCACCAGCCTGGATTCTCCGAGCACGCATCGAGGGTCTCGGCCATGCCGTCTTTGATCGATTCGCGCATTCCGGGCACCGAGAGCAAAAACAGCGTTTCCTGGATCGCCGACCAGTCTTCGGCCGAAATCAACACCGCATCGCCGCGCCTGTGCGAAATCGTGATCGGCTCGTGCGATGCGTTCGCGTCGTCGATGAGGCTGTAAAGATTGGCGCGGGCTTCGGTGACGGTGAGGGAGATCATGGTGGCAACGGTGATCGTTGATGTAAGCGGCACGCTTGCTAATGGTACGTGATCGCGTACGTCTATTCAACTTTTGTTGCGGTAAGACCGCAGAACCGAGAAGCAAGCTGTTTTGCTATTTTATTGATAGCTGTTTGCGCGCGTCCAATATGAGTTTGGACCACTTTTTACTACAGCCGAGGCAATGGCCGCGACGGCTTGCGCACCCGGCGCGGCCGGTCGCCGCTGGCATTGTTGCGACCGCCTTGCGCGACACCGTCCTGGCCGAACGCGAGCGTCTCGCGCACCCGCTCCGCAGCGCCGGTGTTGCCGACCGAGCTAGTTTCAACCGCGCCGCCCGCCGCCTTTTCAAGTTCGCCGACCATCCGGGCGATGCGGTCGGCAACGCTTTCGTTGCTCAATTGCTCGCGGAAGCGCTCGACCATCAACGGAAACGAGAACGGCGTCGGCCGCGCGAGCAGCTTCAACACGAGCTGCTGGTTCGCGATGCGCGCGAGGCTCGCCGAAAGGCGTTTCACCTCGAGTTCCTGCGCGAGCAGTTCGGCTTCGGCTTGTGCGAGCAGCATGTTGCCGGGGTCGTATTTGCGGAACACTTCCCAGAACAGCGACGACGAAGCCTGCAACTGCTTGCTGCTGCGCTTTTCGCCCGGATAGCCCTGAAAGATCAGTCCGGACACACGCGCGATTTCGCGGAAGCGGCGCTGCGCGAGTTCGCTCGCGTTGAGGCTGGCGAGTACTTCGTGCAGCAACGCGGCGCGGTCGGCGTCTTCGTCATGCGCAATGCCATTGGCCTTGTCTGCTTCGGCCTTCGGTGGCATCGCATCGCCGCCGAGCTTCAATACCTGCGGCAGCAACGTCGGCCAATCGACTTCGGTCGCACTTAATAGCTCAAAACCGTAGTCGTTCACCGCAATCGAAAAAGTGCGCGGCTGATGCTGCGCGACGCGCCACGCGATCAGGCTTGCGAGGCCGAGATGAACATGCCGGCCGGCGAACGGGTAGAGGAACAGGTGCCAGCCTTCGCGCGTTTTCAGCACTTCGGCGAGCAATGTTTGCGGCGTCGGCAGCGCCGACCAGCGCTGCTGGATTTCGAGTAGCGGCCGCACGCATTGCAGCTCGGGTGAATCGAACTTGCCTTCGCCGGCGCGCGCGAGCTGTTGCACCACCGCGTCGGCGAGTGTGGTCGAGAGCGGCATCCGCCCGCCGTTCCAGCGCGGCACTGCCGGGCGCTTGCCCGAGGTCCGCCGCACCCACGCGGTCATCTCGCGAATCCGCACCAGTTCGAGCAGGCGCCCACCGAACAAAAAGCAGTCGCCGGGCTTCATGCGCGCCGCGAAACTTTCTTCGACCGTGCCGATCTTCGCGCCGTTCACGTACTGCACCGCCATGCTCGCGTCGGAGACGATGGTGCCGATGTTCATGCGATGGCGCCGTGCGAGCCGCGCATCGGGCACGCGCCAGACACCGTCGGCATCAGGCACCGCGCGCTGGTAATCGGGGTACGCCGCGAGCGACGCGCCGCCCTGGCGCACGAACGACAAACACCAGTCCCAGTTTTCGCGCGAAAGCGTTGCGTAAGCGGCGGTACTGCGCACTTCTTCGTACAGAGCGTCAGGCAAGAAACCGCCGCCGAGCGCGACCGTGACCAGGTGCTGCACCAGCACATCGAGTGGCTGCTCGGGCGAGCTGCGCTCCTCGATGTGACCCGCGGCGATCGCATCGCGCGCGGCGGCGCCCTCGACCATTTCGATGCTGTGCGTCGGCACCAAGGTGATTCGCGATGGCCGGCCTGGCGCGTGGCCCGAGCGGCCTGCGCGTTGCAGCAATCGCGCGACACCCTTCGGCGAGCCGATCTGCAACACCCGCTCGACGGGCAAAAAATCGACGCCGAGATCGAGGCTCGACGTACACACGACCGCGCGGAGCTCGCCGCTTTTGAGCCCCGCTTCGACCCATTCGCGCACCGCGCGATCGAGCGAGCCGTGGTGCAGCGCGATGAGCCCGGCCCACTCGGGTTTGGCTTCGAGAATCGCCTGGTACCAGATCTCGGACTGCGAGCGCACGTTGGTGAAGACCAATGTGGTGCCGCTCGATGCGATCTCGTCGATCACCTGCGGCAGCATCGTGAGCCCGAGGTGTCCACCCCACGGAAAGCGCTCGGCGCGGCCCGGCAGCAGCGAATCGACGATGAGTTTTTTCGGTGTCTTGCCTTGCACCAATGTTCCGGTGTCGTTGCCGATCAAGGTGCGCATCGCATCGCCCAGATTGCCGAGCGTCGCCGACATGCCCCAGACGATCAACTGCGGATTCCAACGCTTGAGCCTTGCGAGCGCGAGCTGCACCTGCACGCCGCGCTTGTTGCCGAGCAACTCGTGCCATTCGTCGACCACCACCATCCGCACCGTGCAGAGCACATCTGCCGCGTCGGCGCGCGAGAGCAGCACCGACAGACTTTCCGGCGTGGTGACGAGCGCGGTCGGCAAGCGCCGGTTCTGCGCAGCGCGTTCACCCGAAGACGTGTCGCCGCTGCGCGCGCCGGCGGTCCAGTCGGGCGCGAGCGTTTCGAGCGGCGCTTCGATCGCGCGCAGCGTGTCGGCCGCGAGCGCGCGCATCGGGGTGATCCACAGAACGGTCAATGGCGGTGCTTGCGCACGTTTTGCCGCAACGCTATTTGCTACTATTTTGATAGCTGTTTGCGCACGTCCACTGGTCGTTTCAGCCACTTTCTTCTTAAAATTATCTCGCTCGTTCATCGCGAACACCTGCAATGCGCCGAGCCACACCGCGTAAGTCTTGCCCGCGCCCGTGGTCGCATGCAGCAAGCCCGAACGGCCATCGGCGATCGCGCGCCATACCTCGCGCTGGAACGCGAATGGCTTCCATTGCCTGGAATCAAACCAGCCGGTCAGAATGCGATTCATCGGCGATGAGGTTAGCCGTTCGCTCTGCCGCTCGCTCTCCCGTTTGCTTCGCCAGGTGTCGCCATCGCGAGAACACGCACCGTGCGAGCCATATGCGCTAAGGTTCAAAACTTGCTTGGTCACCGTGAGCGCCCACGCGAGAAGCGAAAAGGCCGTTGTCGGCGTGCGACGTCGCACAACGATTTCAAACCCAAGAGAGAGAGACACATCAAATGCAAGTCTTCAAACTGGATATCGCACAGACGATGGCCATCGCGGCCGTTTTGCTCGCGCTCGGTGAATGGGTCAAGAACCGGGTGCCGGTGTTGTCGCGCTACTTCATACCGTCGCCGATCATCGGCGGGCTCATCTTTTCGCTGTTCGCGTTGGCGGGCCAGCAAACAGGCACTTTCGGCTTCGAATTCGCACAGAACATTCGCGACTTTCTGCTCCTGGTGTTCTTCACCACCATCGGCTTTTCGGCCAGCTTCGAGCTGCTCAAAAAGGGCGGCATCGGCGTGGCGCTGTTTCTGCTGTGCGCGGTGATTCTGGTCGTCATTCAGAACGGCGTCGGCGTGACCCTGGCTCAGGCGCTCGGCGCCAATCCGCTGATCGGCCTGGCGGCCGGATCGATCTCGCTCACGGGCGGCCACGGCACCTCGGCGGCGTTCGGGCCGCTGCTCGAAAAAGCCGGCGCGATCGGCGCGCTGCCCGCTGCCATCGCGGCCTCCACTTACGGCCTGGTCGCGGGCTGCGTGATCGGCGGACCGGTCGGCAAACTGCTGATGCGCCGCCACAAGCTGGTCGGCCCGGCGCACGACGGTGCGATCTTCGACGCCGAGGCCAGCGCCATCGAAACGGCGAAGGAAACCACCGAAACCACAGATGAAACCATCCTGCGTGCGACTATTTTGCTGATGGTCGCGATCGGCGTCGGCACGTTGCTGGTCAATTGGCTCAAGGCGGTCGGCGTGACCTTGCCTGCCTACCTCGGCCCGATGCTGGTCGCGGCGATCTTTCGCAACATCATCGACTGGCGCAACTGGGTTTTGCCGACCCGGCAGTTCGAAGTAGTCGGCAACGTTTCGCTCGCGTTTTTCCTCACGATGGCGCTGATGTCGATGAAGCTCTGGGAGCTGGCCGCGGTGGCGGGACCGATGATCGTGATCCTCATCATCCAGACCGTGATCATGTTCGCCTTCGCCTACTTCGTGACCTTCCGCGTGATGGGCAAGGACTACGACGCCGCCGTGATGGCCGCCGGCCACTGCGGCTTCGGCATGGGCGCCACCCCGAATGCCATGGCCAACATGCAGTCCTTCGCCAGCGCCAATGGCCCGTCGTTCAAGGCCTTCTTCGTGATCCCGCTGGTCGGCTCGCTGTTCATCGATTTTTTCAATGCGGTGACGATCACGGGGTTCATGGGGTTTTTCAAGTAGGCGGGGTGCTTTGCGAATGTCTCGTCCGCTTGAAACCATCGAAACCGAAGTGCTGCAGCTCCCGCCGGCGGAACGCGCGCACTTGCTGGATCGCGTTGTCGCCAGCCTGGACGCCGATATGACGCTGAACGCGGCATGGAACAGCGAGGTTGCGCGCAGGGACGCAGAAATCGAAAGCGGCGCGTCCTCGACGTTGCAGTGCGAAGCGTTTTGGCCCGGCTTCGCACTGAGACCGGGTGATCTGCGCGCGTTTTGAAATGCGACGCACTGAAGCGCACTTCGCGTCACCGTGGCAATAACGCCCCCAAGGTCGCGAGCGTATCGGCCTCCGCCACCGGCTTGTCCTCGCGCCAGCGCAGCATGCGCGGGAAGCGCACCGCGATGCCGCTTTTGTGTCGCGTGCTGCGCGCGATGCCTTCGAAGCCGAGTTCGAATACGAGGGTGGGTTTGACGCTGCGCACGGGGCCGAAGCTCTCGATCGTGGTCTTGCGGATCACTGCGTCGACCCTCGCCATCTCCTTGTCGGTGAGGCCCGAATAGGCCTTGGCGAAAGGGACGAGTTTGCGATCGGCCTTATCCTGCGGGCCGTCCCAGACGGCGAAGGTGTAGTCGCTGTAGACGCTGGCGCGGCGGCCATGGCCGCGCTGGGCGTAGATCAGCACCGCGTCGATGATCAAGGGGTCGATCTTCCACTTCCACCAAACGCCGACATCCTTGGTGCGGCCGACGCCGTAGTGCGCGTCGCGGCGCTTGAGCATCATGCCTTCGACGCCGAGCGAACGGGCGGCTTCGCGTTGTTTGGCGAGTTCGATCCAGCGCGCGCCTGCTAGCACCGGACTCGGCAGCAATTGCGGATGCGCGAGGTCGGCGAGCAGATGGTCGAGCAACTCGCGGCGCTTGAACTGCGGCAAGACGCGCAGGTCGCGGCCCTGCCATTCGAGGAGGTCGTAGGCCAACAGTACGACCGGGATTTCGCGCAGGATCTTGGGGCCGAGTGTCTTGCGGCCGATGCGACGCTGCAGCTCGGCGAACGGGCGCACGCGCGCTTCGACGCGAGATGTCGCGGACGCATCGTGCGGCACGACGCCCGTAGCACCGGCTTCGGCCCCCGATGCGGTCGCAGCCAGCGCATCGGCCGCATCGGCTTCGGCCGTATCCGCACGCCAGACGACGATCTCGCCATCGAGCACCGTGCCGTCGGGCAACGCCGCGCCCATCTCGCTGAGTTCGGGAAAGCGCTCGGTGATCAGCTCTTCGCCGCGCGACCAGAGCCAGACGTCGCCGGCGCGCTTGACGAGTTGCGCCCGGATGCCGTCCCACTTCCATTCGACCAGCCAGTCCGACGGCGGCCCGAGCAGCGCATCGAATCGCTCGACCCCGACATTGAACGGATGCGCTAGAAAAAACGGATACGGTTGACCGCTGGTTTGCTGGTTCTGCTCGCCTTCACTCTCGGGCGCGATCAGCGCGGCATAGTCGGCAGCCGCCGGCGTGGCGCCGATATGCGTGTAGCCCATGAGCCGTTGCGCGACTCGCTTCGGATCGATACCGCTCTCGCTGTCGCCTCCAATCGCCGCGAGCGCCTGCGTGACCTGCAACTTCGAGACGCCGATGCGGAAGGCGCCGGTGATGAGCTTGAAGTAAACGAGGCGCTCGTCGGGCGCCAGCGTTTGCCATTGCGCACGCAACACATCTACCAATTCCGCGGGCGCCTTTTGTCCGAGCGCGCGCAGCGGCAGCAAATGCTGTTCCATCCACTCGGCCAAGCCGCGCTCGTGCCTCTCGTCAGGTGGCGGCAAGAGCAGCGAGATCGTTTCGGCCAGATCGCCGACGGCTTCATAGCTTTCGTCGAACAACCATTCAGGAAGTCCCGACGCCTCGCGCGCGAGCTGGCGCAACACCTTGGCAGGAACCAGTTGCCGCGGTTTGCCGCCCGCCAGAAAGTAGACCGCCCACGCCGCATCTTCGGGCGGCGCTTCGCGCAGGTAGCGCTGCAGTGCGGCCTGCTTGGCAAGACTCGAAGTCGTCGCGTCGAGCGCGCGATAGAGCGCGGCGAAGGCTTTCATGCGGGAGCGCGAGCGGAATCGGACAGCCGGACGCAGAAAGCGCAAAAACAACGCAGAAGACGCAAAAAAGACAGTTGAATGAAAAACTTATTCATGGCTGTTCTTCTGCGCGTTCTGCGTTACTTCTGCGTCTTCTGCGTCCGGAAGCCCGCCTTCTGGAAGTCCGCCTTCTGCATCCTCGTCGCCGTACTCCGTTTTGAATCCCCGCGCATCGAGTCCGTTCTCGGTCAACCAGCGCACCATGATCGCGACGCTGCCATGGGTGACGAAGACACGCTCGGCGCCGGTGCCTTTGATCGCCTGCTGCAACCCGGGCCAGTCGGCGTGGTCGCTCATGACGAAGCCGCGGTCGACGCCGCGCATGCGCCTGCGGCCGCGCAGTTGCATCCAGCCGCTTGCGAAAGCGTCGGAGTAGTTGCCGAAGCGGCGCATCCACGGCGTGCCGTGCGCCGACGGCGGCGCGAGCACCAATGCGCGCTTGAGCATCGCGGCATCGACACCCGCGTCGGTCACGCGCGAGGTCGGCGGCAACGCGACGCCGGCCGCGCGATAGACCGCGTTGAGCGGCTCTACTGCGCCATGCACGACGATCGGGCCGATGCTCGAATCGACGTTCGCGAGGATGCGCTGCGCCTTGCCGAAGGCGTAGCAGAGGAGCACCGAGGCGCGGCCCGCTTCGGCATTGGCGCGCCACCAATCTTCGATCTGCGCGATCAGTTCGCGCTGCGCGGGCCAACGGTAGATCGGCAGGCCGAAGGTCGATTCTGTAATGAAAGTGTCGCAGCGCACCGGCTCGAACGGCGTACAGGTGCCGTCGGCTTCGGTCTTGTAGTCGCCCGACGCGACCCATATCCCACCCTTCCGGCCGCCGTGTTCGAGTCGCACCTGCGCCGAACCGAGCACGTGACCAGCCGGATGCAACGACAGCTTCACGCCGTGGTGCGTGATCGCTTCGCCATATGCCAGCGTCTGCAAGGTGATGTCGGCGCCGAGCCGCGCGCGCAACGTCCCTTCGCTGTCGGTCTGCGCAAGGTAATGCGCATGGCCGGGGCGCGCGTGGTCGGAGTGCGCATGCGTGATGACAGCGCGAGCGACCGGTTTCCACGGGTCGATATAGAAATCGCCGGGCGGGCAATAGAGGCCTTCGGGGCGCGCGACGACGAGGTCGCCCGCGCCATTGGCCTGCGGCATAGCGGGCGCCCCAGTCACGAAATCATCGGATGGATCGACATGCCGGCATCGTAGGGCGCGCTCGCTCGACGATGGGTGCGGCGGGGTATAGCTCGGGCGTCGGTCGAGGCCTACGCGGGCGAACAGCGCATCCAGAGAATGCGCTCGTCGGAGCGGCGCTAGCTACGTATTCAATAGCTGACTGCGCACACACAGCAAACGTTGCAGCCCGATTTCTCTTAAAGCCTGGCTGGCGCTACCAAGCCGTCCACTTCGCATCGCTCGCCGCCGACGCCACTATGCGTTCGATGAACCGCACGCCGCGCGCGCCGTCGTCGACACGCGGGTAATCGGCGATCGCCGGGTCGGCAACGCCACCTTCGAGCCGCGCGCGAATATCCGCGAACACGCCGGCGTAGACATTCGCGAATGCTTCGATGAAACCTTCGGGATGGCCCGCCGGCAGCCGATCGAGTCGCCGTGCCGCGTCGTGCAAGCCGGGCGCGCCGCGCTTCAACACCCGCATCGGCGCATCGAGCGGCCAGTGCACGAGGCGGCTTGGATCTTCTTGCCGCCATTCGAGCGAGCCCAGCGCGCCCGAGACACGGATGCGCAGATCGTTCTCGAGCCCCGCGTTGATCTGCGATGCAACGAGCACACCGCGCGCGCCGCCTTCGAAGCGCAGCAACACGCTCGCATCGTCGTCGAGCGCGCGCCCTGGCAGCGCGGAAAGATCGGCGCACAGGCTTTCAATTTCGAGCCCCGTGACCGTCGCGATCAGGTTCTCCGCATGCGAGCCGATGTCGCCGATCGCGCCACCGGCCCCGCTGCGGGCCGGATCGGTGCGCCAACTCGCCTGCTTCTGCCCAGTGCCTTCGAGCAATGTCGCGAGCCAGCCCTGGTTGTATTCGACGACCACTTTACGGATGGCGCCGAACTCGCCCTCCGCGACCATCGCACGGGCTTGCCGCACCATCGGATAGCCGGTGTAGTTGTAGGTCACGCCGAACACGGTTCCCTGCTTTTTTACCGCCGCAACCAGCGCATCGGCTTGCTCGCGCGTGTGCGTCAAAGGTTTGTCGCAGACCACATGAAAGCCGGCGTCGACAAAGGCCTGCGCAACTGGAAAATGCAAATGATTCGGTGTGACGATCGCGACGAAATCGATTCGTTCCTCGTTCGGCCGCTTCAATTCATCGGCCAGCAGGCTCTGCCAGTCGGGATGGTTGCGCGTGTCGTGCAAAAACAAATCGCGCCCCGACGCCAGCGCCTTTTCTTGTGTCGACGACAGCGCGCCCGCCACCAGTTCCGCCTGCCCGTCGAGTGCGATTGCCATCCGGTGCACCGCACCGATGAACGCATCGCGCCCGCCGCCGACCATGGCGTAGCGCAGCTTTCTGTTGGGTGCGTCGGTCACCGAAGCAAATTCGGGCTGACCGAACGCGAAGGACGCGAAGATTCCGCGAAGGACGCGAAAAAATTCAATGAAAAGCGGCCAAAACGCCCGCAGGGCAAGCGCAAGCAGCAACCTTTTTCATAGCGTTCTTGACCCTGTTCTCCAAAACCCCCGCGACTCAAGCAAGTCGAACGATGCCTCGCACACGACCCATCAAAGATTTGGTTTTTATTTTCGCGCCCTTCGCGAAACCTTCGCGTCCTTCGCGTTCGGCTGCCCGCTCCCGCCCTCACCCGGCGTCCTTCGCGAAGGCCGCATCGAAAGCTCCCGCAGCCGGCTCGAAGTCGAGCCGCTTGCAGAAAGCCGCGCTTTCGGTTGCGCCATGCACGCGGTCCATCCGGCTGTCTTCCCATTCGACGCTCAAGGGGCCGGCGTAGCCGATGTCGTTGAGCGCGACGATGATCGATTCGAAGTCGATCATGCCGCGGCCGACGCTGCGAAAGTCCCAGTTGCGGCGCGCGTCGCCGAAGCTGGTGTGGCCGCCGAACACGCCGACCGTGCCGTCGCCCTTGCCCCACCAGACGTCTTTCATGTGGGCGTTGTAGATGCGGTCGGCAAAGGTGCGGATGAAGCGGATGTAATCGACACCTTGATAGCCGAGATGGCTCGGGTCGAAGTTGAAGCCGAAGCGTTGGTGACCATCGACGGCAGCGATCGCGCGCGCGGCCGAGGCGATGTCGAAAGCGATTTCGGTCGGGTGCACTTCGAGCGCGAAGTTGATGTCGCTCGCTTCGAAGACGCCCAGGATCGGCCCGAAGCGATTGCCGAAATCGGCAAAGCCCGCGTCCCAATACGCCTGTGTCGTCGGCGGGAACGCATAGGTCGCATGCCAGATCGACGAGCCGGTGAAACCCGTGACGGTCTTCACGCCGAACTTCGCAGCGGCGCGCGCGGTGTCGGCAAGCTCGTTGGCCGAACGCTGGCGCACACCTTCGGGCTCGCCATCGCCCCACACATGCGCGGGCAGGATCGCGCGATGCCGATCGTCGATCAAATCGCACACCGCCTGGCCGACCAGATGGTTGCCGATCGCGAAGCACTGCAAGCCATGCGATTCGAGCAACGCCCACTTGTCTTTGACATAGCGATCCGATGCCAGCGCCTGTTGCACATCGAAGTGGTCGCCCCAACAAGCCAACTCGAGCCCGTCGTAACCCATGCGCTTCGCAAGCGGCGCGAGTTCGGCGAGCGGCAGATCAGCCCATTGGCCGGTAAAAAGCGTGACAGGTCTGGCCATTGCTATCTATTTTGTAGCTACTTGCGCACGATGGGTGGGCTTTCCAGGCACTTTTCGCTTAAATTTATAGCTTGACCAGAGACAACCAAAAACGCTGTCGATTTCACTGTTTCATTTAGGCCGCTGCGCGCTCTGGCACCGCGTTGGGATCGCGCCACTGCGCCATCAACCCATCCCAGCGCCCACGCGCCGCCGCGAGGTTCCGCAACTTCACATGCCCGTAGCCGCGAATCTGCTCAGGCAGCGCCGCGATGTCGAGTGCCAACGCGTGGTTGCCCGCGTTCAAGCCGCCGAGCACCTCGTCGATGCTCGCGCGGTAGTCATCGATCAGCGCGCGCTCTGCCTGGCGCTCTTCGGTTCTGCCGAACACGTCGAGCGGCGTGCCGCGCAAGCCCTTCAACTTGGCGAGAATCCGATAGCCGGTGAGCATCGATGGGCCGAACTTCTGCTTCAACAGCTCGCCCTTGGCGTTCTTCTTCGCGATGATCGGCGGCGCGAGGTGGTAGTTGAGCTGAAAGTCCTTGCCGCGCTCGCCTTCGAACATGCCATCGATCCGCGCCAGGAACGCCGGGTCGGCATGCAAGCGCCCGACCTCGTACTCGTCCTTGTAGGCCATCACTTTGAACAAATAACGCGCGACCGCCTCGGCGAGCGCGGTCTTGCCGACAGCCTTGCTTTCGGCGTCGCGCACTTTTTCGACGAAGGCCCGGTAGCGCTTCGCATAGCGACCGCTCTGATAGCCGGTAAGGAATTCGACGCGGCGATCGACAAGACTCTCGAGCGTTTCGCGCTTTTTGAATTCAATGACCTGGCCGGCGGGTGCCAACTGCTTCTGCAACGCCGGCAAATCATGCGCCGCGCGCCGGCCCCAGGTGAACGCCGCCTTGTTGTTATCGATCGCGACATTGTTGAGTTCGATCGCGCGCATCAGCGATTCGAGTTCGAGCGGTACATAACCTTTTTGCCAGGCATAGCCGAGCAGCATCGGGTTCGCGTAAAGGCTGTCGCCCATCAATTGCGTCGCAGCCGCATCGGCATCGAAGCTGCCGAGGCCCTCGACGCCGACTGCGCGCGCGATCTCGTCGGCGCAGTTGTCTTGCGGATTTTTCCAGTCGGCGTTGTGCACGAAGGCCGCAGTCGGCGTGCTGTGGCTGTTGAGCGCGACATGGGTGCGGCCCTCGCGCATGCGCGCCAGGGTCTCGGCGCTCACGGCCACCAGCGGATCGGCCGCGAGAATCAAGTCGGCCGCGGCGGTGCCGACCCGCGTGGTGCGAATCGACTCCTGCGCATTGCCGATCAGCACATGGCTCCAGGTCGCGCCGCCTTTTTGCGCGAGTCCGGCCGCATCCTGCGTGACGATGCCCTTGCCTTCGATGTGCGCAGCCATGCCGAGCAACTGGCCGATCGTGATCACGCCGGTGCCGCCGACGCCGGCAACGACGATGCCCCAGACCTGGTCGGCGCTCAATGCGGGCACCGCTGCATCCGGCAATTCGGCACCTTCGAACGGAGAGGGCAGTGCGCTCTTCGACTTGTCTTTGCTCTTGCCCTTCAACGTGCTGCCTTCGACCGTGATGAAGCTCGGACAAAAACCTTTGAGGCAGCTGTAGTCTTTGTTGCAGGTGCTCTGGTTGATCGTGCGCTTGCGGCCGAATTCGGTTTCGAGCGGCTCGACCGAGAGGCAATTGCTCTGCACGCTGCAGTCGCCGCAGCCTTCGCACACCAGCTCGTTGATGACGACGCGCACCGCAGGATCGACAGCCGTGCCGCGCTTGCGGCGGCGCCGCTTTTCAGTCGCACAAGTCTGGTCGTAGATGATCGCGGTGGTGCCCTTCAATTCGCGGAACTCACGCTGGATTTCGTCGAGGTCGTCGCGATGCCGCACCGCCACCTTGTCACCCGGAATCGACGCGCCTTCGTATTTTTCGGGCTCGTCGGTCACGACCACGACCTTGACTGCGCCCTCGGCATGCAAGCTCTCGGCGATCTGCAGCACCGAATGGCCTTCGGGTTGCTCGCCGACGGGCTGGCCGCCGGTCATCGCGACGGCATCGTTATAGAGAATCTTGTAGGTGATGTTGACGCCGGCCGCGATCGATTGGCGGATTGCGAGCAGGCCGCTGTGAAAGTAGGTGCCGTCGCCGAGGTTCGCGAAGATGTGCTGGTCGGTCGTGAACGGCTGCTGGCCGACCCACGGCACGCCTTCGCCGCCCATCTGGGTGAAGCCGATGGTCGAGCGGTCCATCCAGGTCGCCATGAAATGGCAGCCGATGCCGGCCATCGCGCGCGAGCCTTCGGGCACCTTGGTCGAGGTGTTGTGCGGGCAGCCCGAGCAGAACCACGGCTGGCGCGCTTCGCTGACGCCGCCGGCCTGCAGCACTTCCATCGACCGTTCCTTGGCTTCGAGGATCGCCATCTGCGCATCGATGCGGGCTGTCATGTCGGCGCCCGCGGCGCCGAGAATGCCGGTCTTCTTCAAGCGTTGAACGATCGCCTTGGCGATCATCGACGGGTTCAGGTCGGCATTGCTGCGCAGCAAGGTACGCGCGGTCGGATTCGGCATCGACCATTCGCCGCCCGAGTAACCCTCGGCCGTGTTCACTTCGCCTTCGTCGAACTTGCCGACCACGTTCGGTCGCACGTCTGCGCGCCAGTTGTAGAGCTCTTCTTTCAGCTGGTATTCGATGACCTGCCGTTTTTCTTCGACCACCAGGATCTCCTGCAGCCCGGTCGCGAATGCGCGCGTGAGTTGCGCTTCGAGCGGCCACACCACGGCGACCTTGTGCAGCCGAATGCCGAGCTGGCGGCACGCCTCGTCGTCGAGGCCCAGGTCGATCAACGCCTGGCGCGTGTCGTTGTAGGCCTTGCCGCTGGCCATGATGCCGAAGCGGTCCCCTCTTCCCCCGTTATGCCCTTCGATCGTGTTGTGATTCAGCTTGTTCGCGCGGATGTACGCGAGCGCCGCATACCACTTGTAGTGCATGAGCCGCGCTTCCTGCTCGAGCGCATGGTCGGGCCAGCGGATGTGCAAGCCGCCGGGCGGCATCTGGAAATCCTGCGGAACGACGATCTCGACCCGGTCCGGATCGATCATCGCGGTCGCGCTCGATTCGACGATCTCCTGAATCGTCTTCATGCCCGACCAGATGCCCGCGAACCGGCTCATCGCGAAGGCATGAATGCCGAGGTCGAGAATCTCCTGCACGTTGGTCGGAAAGAACACCGGCGTGCCGCAAGCCTTGAAGATGTGGTCGCTCTGGTGCGCCGCGGTGCTGCTCTTCGAAATATGGTCGTCGCCCGCGATCGCGATCACGCCGCCGTATTCGGTGGTGCCGGCCATGTTGGCGTGCTTGAACACGTCCGAGCACCGGTCGACACCCGGCCCCTTGCCGTACCAGATACCGAACACGCCGTCGAACTTGTTGGTGCCTTCCGGCGAAAAGCCCAACTGTTGTGTGCCCCAGAGCGCGGTCGCCGCGAGCTCTTCGTTGACGCCGGGTTGAAAGACGATGTTCTGCGCCTTCAGGTACTTGCTGGCTTTCCACAACGCCTGGTCGTAGCCACCGAGCGGCGAACCGCGATAGCCACTGATGAAACCGGCGGTGTTCTTGCCGGCTTGCTGGTCGCGCAGGCGTTGCAGCATCGGCAACTTGACCAGCGCTTGCACGCCGCTCATGAACGCGCGGCCGTAGTCGAGCGAATATTTGTCGTCGAGCGTGACGGTCTCTAAGGCCTTGCGAATGTGCTCGGGCAGCGGTGCGTTCATCGTCGGTCTCCAATGCAGCAGTGCCTCGTGGGCACCCTGGGCGTTGCGGGGGCAAAACGAGCGCACGAGTAGCGCGCTGGATTGCATCATCATTGCACGCAAAGTGTATGCCTGCACGCGCGACAGGTGTTTGCGTTCCGTACCGCGATTTACCTGCAATTGAAAGATTCTTTCTATAGAATTGCGATGTTATGGAACGAATCGACAAGTTCGACTTGCGCTATTCTGCAAGAACTGCAAGCCGATGGCCGCCTCACCAACGCCGAACTCGCGAGCCGGGTCGGCCTGTCGGCCGCGCCGTGCTGGCGCCGCGTGCGCGCGCTGGAGTCGGCGGGCTTCATCAAGGGCTATCACGCTGAAATCGATCGGCATCGAATCGGCCTGGGTGTGCTGGCCTTCGTGCGCGTCGACACCGAGCGCGCGACCGGCGACGCGACGCGCCGGCTCGAAGACGCGATCAAAAAACTGCCCGAAGTCGTCACCTGCCACTACATCAGCGGCACCGGCACTTTCGAGCTGCAGGTGGTCGCGCAAGACCTCGACGGCTTCTCGCGCTTCGCACGCGAGCACCTGATGAACCTGCCGAACGTGAAAGACCTGCACACCAGCTTTTCGCTCGGCGAAGTCAAGGCGAGCCGGGCGCTTCCGCTGGATCACTTGAGCGAAGCCAAATCCTGACGACGCATGCGGATGGTTCGATCGGCGACGATGCACCGATGAGTACTGCGCTGCATCCGGACTGCGATCGCGTGTCGGCCGACGTCCGGCCGGATGCGGCCGATGCGTCCGGGGCATCGGACGAGCGCGTCACGCATCCGCGATTCGTGCTCGCGGCCACCATCCTCGCGTCGAGCCTCGCTTTCATCGACGGCTCGATCGTCAACGTCGGCTTGCCCGCCATCGGTCGCGCACTGGGCGCGAGCGGCGAAAGCCTGTCGTGGCTCTTGAACGGCTATTTGCTGCCGCTCGCGGCGCTGATGCTGACGGGCGGCGCGGCCGGCGACCGGTTCGGGCGGCGCCGCTTGCTGCTGATCGGCATCGCGATCTTCGGGCTGGCTTCGCTGGCTTGCGCGCTCGCGCCGAGCCTGGGCTGGCTGATCGGCGCGCGCGTGGTGCAAGGTGTCGGCGCCGCATTGCTGATGCCCAACAGCCTCGCGATTCTCGGCACGACCTTCACCGGCGAGGCCCGGGGCCGCGCGATCGGCACCTGGGCAGCGGTCGGCGCCGGCGCCGGCGCACTCGGGCCGTTGCTCGGCGGCTGGCTGATCGACGCGGTGGGATGGCGCGCGATGTTCTGGGTCAACCTGCCGATCGCCGCTGCCGCGATGTGGTTCGGCGCGCGCTACGTGGTCGATCGCCCGCCCGCCGTGCCGCAGAAGCTCGACCTGGCGGGCGCAGCCCTCGCGACATGCGCGCTCGCAAGCCTCACCTGGGGACTGACGCTCTGGTCGAGCCCGCGCGAAGGCTTTCTCACCGGCGCGATCGGCGTGGTCGCCGGCATGCTGCTCGCGGCGGCCTTCATCGCGGTCGAGCGCCGCCGCGGCACGGCCGCCATGTTGCCGCTCGCGCTGTTCGGCTCGCGCGCATTCGTCGGCTTGACCGGGCTGACCTTGTTGCTCTACGGCGCGCTCGGCGCGCTGTTCGTACTGGTGCCGTACTCGCTCATCACCTTGCGCGGCTTTTCGGCGGTCGAAGCCGGCGCAGCATTGCTGCCATTGCCCGTCCTGATTGCGCTCGGCTCGCGCGCGATGGGCCGGATCGCCGAAAAAATCGGGCCGCGTTGGCCGCTCACGGTCGGACCGTTGCTGGTGGCTGGCGGCTTTCTACTAGCGACAGGAATCAACGGCGACGCGAGCTACTGGCGCACGACCTTCCCCGCTTTGCTGGTGATCGCCATCGGCATGGCGATTGCCGTCGCGCCGCTGACCACTGCGGTGCTCGGCGCGGTCGACGCCGATCACACCGGCGTGGCGTCCGGCTTCAACAGCGCGGTGGCGCGCAGCGGCGGGTTGATCGCGACCGCGTTGCTGGCGCTGGTGCTCGCCGCCGAAGGAACCCGGCTCGCGTCGTTGACCGGAATCGCGATGCTGGTTTGCGCTGTCGCGGCGATCGCGGCTGGCGCTTTTGCATTCATTTCGTTGCAAGATGGCGCGAGCCACAGCTGACCGCGAAGATGACGCATGCGCACGGCCGAGTCGCAGCTTCAATCGCGTAATTCAAGAAAATAGTGGCTGAAACCCTTACTGGACGTGCGCAGACAGCTATATAAACAATAGCGCCTGGAAAGCTGCCGCACCGCTCACAGCATCCATTCGATCGGCAACAGCGACAGAAATCCGATCCAGGCCCGCTCGATAAAACCCGTGCCGGGCTCGGTCGTGTGCGTGATGCGCGCGCCGCCCTGCTGCTCGATCCAGACCATGTCGCCGTTGCCGGTCAGCTCGACCTCGTAGGCGATCGCCGGAACCTTTTCGGCGAAGACGGTTTCGGCCGTTGCGGCGAGTTCGGCGCTCTCGATCACGAAGCCGAGCTCGGTGTTGAGGCGGGCCGAGCGCGGATCGAAATTGAACGAGCCGATGAAGACGCGCGAATGGTCGACCGCGAAAGTCTTGGCATGCAGGCTCGCGGCCGAGCTGCCGACGATGCCTGCTGACTTTTGCGCTGGCGATTCGGCCACTTCGCCGCGCATTTCGTAGAGCCCAATACCCGCCTCGAGCATTTGTCTGCGCCACTTCGCATAGCCCGCATGAACCACGCGCACGTCGGTCGCTTCCAATGAATTTGTCAAGGCGCGCACATCGACGCCTTTTTGCGCCAGTGCACCGAGTTCGGTGGCGCCCGCCTCGGTCGGCACGAAGTACGGCGAGACGATCAGAAGCTGCTGCATCGGATCACCGAGTGCCTGCTTCAGGCGCACCGGAAACATCGCATCGGCATGCGCTTCGCCGAGACCTTTGGCCGGATCGTCGCTGACGAGGCGAATCGGCGCCCATTGAAGCGCCAGATCGCCGCTGAGCATGCGGGCGACGAAAGGCGATTGTTCGATCGCCTCGGTATAGCGCTCGGCCGACGGCGCGCTTTCAATCTGCGTTGCCGCTGCTTCGAGGGTGGCGCGCTGGGCAGCATCCGGCGCTTGCAGAAAACCGGCCACTGGATAGCTCGAAGCGCTTGCCCAATAGCGGTCGAAGTCGTTCGAGACGGCCGGCACGATCGCACCGATCGCCAGCACGTCGAGATCGGTGAACAGCACCCCGTCGCCGGCGCCGAAATATTCGTCGCCGATGTTGCGCCCGCCGACGATCGTCGCCTGGTTGTCGGCAGTGAACGACTTGTTGTGCATGCGCCGGTTCGCGCGCGAGAAGTCGAACACATAGCCGAGCCAGCGCGCAGCGCGAAAGCGGTTCGGGTTGAAAAGGCGCACTTCGATGTTCGGTTCGACATCGAGCGCCGCGAGCGCCTCGTCGAGGCCCGCGGTGTTGTTGTCGTCGAGCAAAAGCCGCACGCGAACGCCGCGTTGCGCCGTTTCGCGCAGCGCCCCCATCAGCAGGATGCCGGTCGCGTCGTGGTGCCAGATGTAGTACTGCACGTCGAGGCTGCGCTCGGCGGCTTTGGCCAGCAGCATGCGCGTGGCGAACGCGTGGCGCGGATCCGGCATCGCAAAGAAGCCCGACTCGCCCGACTCGCCCGACCCACTCGAATTGGCCGAATGGGCCGGATGGGCCTGCACCTGGCGCGTGGCTGCGCGCCCGAGCGCCGTGCCCTGAGTATCGGCGAGTGCTTTCGAAGGAGCGCGCTGGCCGAGCGGCGGCAAGCTCGTAGAGGCGCCGACCACCAGTGCGGCCGAGATGGCGATGAGTGCGCCGATCCAGAAAAGCACCCAGCCTGTGTGACGAACGCGTGCTGGCCGAGTGGCCACGGCTTCCGGCGCACTCACGCAGAAATCACGGCATTCAAAGGAAAAAGGAGCTGCAGCACCCGTGGATCATGCGCAGGTAGCTCTCATTTCAATAGCAACGTCATCCAGCATGCGCCGTGATGCTCGTTACGCCGTCGTCAACTGATCGCCGATCGGCAATTCGCGAATCCGCTTGCCCGTGGCCGCGAAGATGGCGTTACACAGAGCTGGCGCAACCGGTGGCAGGCCCGGCTCGCCGACGCCGCCGGGTGGCACCGAAAAGTCGGACGCCGCCAGATGCACGGCGATCTTGCGCGGCGCTTCGTTGTTGCGCAGCACCACGTAGTCGTTGAAGTTCGACTGATCGACCTGGCCGTTCTTGAAGGTGATCTGGCTGCGCATCGCGAGACTGAGGCCCATCACGACCGCGCCTTCCATCTGCGCGCGAATCCGCTCGGGATTGATGTGCGGGCCGCAATCGATCGCGGTGTTCACATCGACGATTTTCAATTCGCCTTTCGCTCCGACTTCGACCTCGATCGCGCAAGCGGTGTAGCTCACGAACGAATATGCGACCGCGATGCCCAACCCGCGACCCTTGGGCAGGTCGCGGCCCCAGTCGGCGCCTTTGGCCGCGAGTTCGACCACATGGCGCATGCGCCCCGTATCGAGCGGATAGCGCTCGGGCGATTCGCCGTAGTTCCAGCTGTCGGACATCTTGGCCGGATCGATCTTGCGGGCCGGGCCGATCAGCTCGAGCAGATAGTCCTTCTGGTCGCGCCCCGCCGCATGCGCGAGTTCGGCCGCGAACGATTGCACCGCGAACACATGCGGCACGTTATAGACCGAGCGGAACCAGCCGATGCGCGCGTGCGCCGGCACTTCGGGCGCTTCGACGCGCAGGTTGGGAATGTCGAAAGGCACGTTCACCGCACCCATGCCGAGCTCGAACGCCGTAAGGCCCATCGCACCCTTGGCGAAGGTCGAATTGATCGTCGGCGCCGCCGAGCGATGCAGCCAGGCGGTCGGCTTGCCCTGGTCGTCGAGCGCGGCTTCCATGTGTTCGAGCGCGACCGCGTGGTAGTAACCGTGCCGGATGTCGTCGGGCCGACTCCATTGCAGCTTGACCGGCTTGCCGTCCATCGCTTTCGACACCAGCGCGGCTTCCGAGATGAAGTCGGTCATCGATTTGCGCCCGAAGCCACCGCCGAGCATCGTGACATGCACCGTCACCTGCTCGGGCTTCATGCCGAGCGCGGCTGCGACGTTTTCGCGCGCCGCATGCGGCGCTTGCACAGGCGCCCAGACTTCGCACTTGTCGCCATCGATGCGCACCGTGGCGACCACGGGCTCCATCGCGGCATGCGCGAGGTGCGGAACGTAGTACTCGGCTTCGATCTTTTTCGGCGCCTTTTCGAGCGCGGCCTTGGCGTCGCCGTCGTCGCGCTTCGCATTCCACGATTTGCGCGCGGCTTCTTCGAGCGTGGCCTTGAACGCGGTCGAATCGTAGCTGCCGTGTTCGCCGTTGTCCCACTCGATGGTGAGCGCGTCGCGGCCCTTCATCGCCGCCCAGGTGTTGGTAGCGACTACCGCGACGCCGCCGAGCGGATTCATCATCGCCGGCAATGGCGTCGATTTGATCTCGACCACCTTGAGCACGCCGGGCACTGCCATCGCGTTGACCGCGTCGTATCGCTTGAGCTTGCCGCCGAGCACCGGCGGGCGCGCGACCACGGCGTAGACCATGCCGTCGGCCTGGGTGTCGATGCCGTAGCCGGCTCGGCCATGCACGATGTCGTCGCCGTCGAGCAGCTTCAGGTCGGCCTTGCCGATGTAGCGGAAATCGGCCGGCTTTTTGAGCTTGAGCGTGTCCTCGGGCGGCACCGGCACTTTGGCCGCGGCCTGCGCAACATCGCCATAGCCGATCTTGCGGCCGCTCGGCGCGTGCACCAGTTCATGGTTTTTCGCGCTGACTTCGCTCGCGGGCACGCCCCACTGCGCGGCAGCTGCCGCATCGAGCATCGCGCGCATCGACGCACCGGCCCGGCGCAGCGGCATGAACGACTGGCGCAGGCTGCGCGAGCCGTCGGTATTCTGGTTGCCGAAGCGCGTCTGGTCGCCGGTGGCCTGCACCACGCGCACTTTCGACCAGTCGGCATCGAGCTCGTCGGCCACCACCATCGGGATGCTGGTGCGAACGCCCTGGCCCATTTCAGAGCGGATGCAAGTGACCGAGACGATGCCGTCGGGCGCGATCGAGACGAACACCAGCGGGTCGTCGACGAGGCCACCGGGCATCGCGTCGCCACCGTATTGCTGGACCTTCGGCGCCTCGGTTTCGCTGATGTTCTTGCCGGCGGGCTTGGCGGGCGCTGCTTCGGTTTTTTCCTCGGCGAAGATCCGGCCTGATTGGGTCACGACCAGCATCAGGCCCGCGCTTTGCAGCAGACGGCGGCGCGAGAGCGGGCTAGCAGCCGACGGCGCGGTCCGCACGTCGGTGACTGCCTCGGAAAGATCAGGACGAGTGAATTGATCGGCGTTCATGATTGGTCTCCCCGCGCGGACGCGACTTCCTTGATCGTCGCGCGAATCCGGGTGTAGGTGCCGCACCGGCAGATGTTGCCGCTCATCGCCTGGTCGATGTCGTCGTCGTTCGGCTTGGCCACCCGTTCGAGCAACGCGACCGCCGACATGATCTGTCCGGTCTGGCAGTAGCCGCATTGCGGCACGCCGTTCGCGACCCAGGCAGCTTGCACGGCGGCGCCGAGCTTGTTCGATTCGATGCTTTCGATGGTCGCGATCTTGTGGCCGACCGCCGCCGAGATCGGCGTGACGCACGAGCGGATCGGTTGTCCGTCCAGATGCACCGTGCAGGCGCCGCACAAACCGGCGCCGCAACCGTATTTGGTGCCGGTCATGCCGAGTTCGTCGCGCACCACCCAGAGGATGGGCATGTCGGGAGGCAGGTCGACTTTGTGCGCCTTGCCGTTGATGTCGAGTTCGATCATGGGTTGTCTCCGGTCGGGCCGCGTGGCGCCGAGTATTGGTTGGGCGTTGGCCCGCCACTCATCAGCTTTGGCGAGCTGAAAGCATGCTACGCCGCGCCGGCGTTTGTGCAAGCGAGCGCGCGTAGGCCGGCATCGCCGCTTCGATTTCGGCGATCTCGACATGCCTTGAAATTTAAGAGAAAAGTGGCTGAAACGCTTATCCTGCATGCGCAGACAGCTCTCATATTGATAGCGTCCATCATGCCGCCCGAAGCGCAGGGGAAAATCCGGGTCATGCCACCGATCTCGCTCGAGGAAACCCCCGTTCAGCCCAAACCCGCGCCGCCCCGCGTCGGCGCGTTCGCGCCATTGAGCCAACCCGCTTTCCGGCTGATCTGGGGCACCTGGCTGATCGCCAACGTCTGCATGTGGATGAACGACGTCGCCGCGGCCTGGATGATGAGCGCGCTCACGACCACGCCGATCTGGGTCGCGCTGGTGCAATCGGCGTCGACCTTGCCGGTATTTTTGTTCGGCCTGCCGAGCGGCGCGATGGCCGATATTCTCGACCGGCGCCGCTGGCTGGTCGCGACCCAGTTCTGGCTCGCGGGCGTGGCCGCATTGCTCAGCGTGGCGGTGGTGTTCGACTGGGTCAACGCGCCGGTTTTGTTGATACTGGCCTTTGCCAATGGCATCGGGCTCGCGCTGCGCTGGCCGGTTTTCTCCGCGATCATTTCCGAAGTGGTCGCTCGTCCGCAACTGCCCGCCGCGCTCGGCCTGAACGGCATCGCGATGAACGCGGCGCGCATCGTCGGCCCGCTCGCGGCCGGTGCGCTGATCGCGAGCGCCGGATCGCTCTGGGTGTTCCTGCTCAACGCGGTGTTGTCGGTGGCCTCGGGCGTCATCATCCTGCGCTGGCGGCGCGAGTCGCGGCCCGATCCGCTCGGGCGCGAGCACCTGGTGAGCGCGATGCGGGTCGGCGTGCAATTCGTGCGCCAGTCGATGCGCATGCGCGCGGTGCTCGCGCGGATTTCGATTTTCTTTCTGCATTCGACCGCACTGCTCGCGTTGCTGCCGTTGCTCGCGCGAAGGCTCACCGACGGCGGCGCCGGCATGTTCACCTTGCTGCTCGCGGCGATGGGCACCGGCGCGATCGTCGCGGTGCTGTTTCTGCCGCGCTTGCGCCAGGGCTACGGGCGCGATGCGCTCGTGCTGCGAGGCGCCGCATTGCAATCGGCTGCGACGGTTGCCATGGCGCTCGCGCCGAACGCCTGGGCCGCGGTGCCCGCGATGCTCGCGGCCGGCGTCGCCTGGATCATGGTCGCCAATACGCTGTCGGTGTCGGCCCAGCTCGCATTGCCCGACTGGGTGCGCGCGCGCGGCCTGGCGATCTTTCAGATGGCGATGATGGGGGCGACCGCATTCGGCGCTGCGCTGTGGGGCCAGATCGCGACTCTGACGAGTCTGCAGCACAGCCTGTGGATCGCGGCCGCGACCGGCCTCATGCTGATGCTTGCCGCGATCCGTTTTGTGCGCGACGCCAGCGATGAAGACGACGACATGCGTCCCGCGAAATCGACCTGGCGCGGCGCGCCGGTCGCCGAAGTGCACGAAGCCGGCCGCATCGTCGTCACGATCGAATACCGGATCGTGCCCGCACGCGCCGACGCCTTCGTGCGCGTGATGGAGCAAACCCGCCGCGCCAGATTGAGCCAGGGCGCGATCGCGTGGGAGCTACTGCACGACCTGACCGAGCCCGAGCGCTATGTCGAGCAGATCGTCGATGCGTCGTGGACCGAGCACCTGCGACGCTTCAACCGCGCGACCGCCGCCGACCTGGCGCTGCGCGAAAGACGGGTCGCGTTTCATCAAGGCGACGAGGCGCCGGTGGTGGCGCGGTATGTGGTGGCGCGCTGAGGGCCGAAATCAGCGCGCCGCATCGCGACCTGCTGTTGAATCTCAAGCCGCGCGTTCGCCTTTTCGAGCCTTTGGCAGGTCCGATCCAGAACCACTGCACGCCGCCCTGTACGGCAACACCGAGAGCGCGGTAGTAAAGCCCGACTCGCACGCTGAAGAAGCGACCTTCAGCAACGCGCTTGAATTGAAGCGATGGATGCGAAGGGTCGGCTTTGAGTCGCACAAAGTTCCGATGTGCGAGCGCTCGAACAGACTCGGGCCAAGCATCCATGCACTGTCAGAAGCGATTGGACGCGCTGTGCTTCAAAGCGCACGCGAAGCGCCGGACTGGGAGTCCGCCAGCGCCTCGGCAGCGAGTTGGTCAAGCTTGCCGGATGCTGCATCGCGCTCGATTTGCGCGTCCCACGCAGCCACGTCGAATTCGGCGAACCAGCGACGAAACTCAGCCAATGCCGAAGGTAGCAATGCTGCGATTGCTCTTTCGATCGATTCGATATCGTCCATGCGGTCAATCCCGGCTGAAACTTTGGAGGAATTATGCAGCGTTCGTGACGGTCTTCGCGAGCCGCTTCAGTTCCCCGAACCACCCCAACCCGTCCGAGGTTCCGCCCGCCACTGCCCCGCGCTTCGGCCGGTACTCGCAACCGACCCATCCATCCCACTGCCCGGCGTTCATCAGTTCGTCGATCACGCCGAACAGATAGGCGTAATTCACTTCGCCCACGTCGGGCTCGTGTCGCTCGGGCACGCCCGCGATCTGGAGGTGGCCGACGCGGCCGGTCGGCAGGTATTTGCGCAGCTTGGCGGCCAGGTCGCCTTCGACGATCTGGCAGTGGTACAGGTCCATCTGCACCTTGAGGTTCGCGGCGCCGACTTCGGCTGCGATGTCGTGTGCATGGTCCTGCCGGTTCAAAAAGAAACCGGGAATGTCGCGGGTGTTGATCGGCTCGATCAGGACGTCGCGGCCGGCGTTCGCGGCTTCGGCGGCAGCCCATTTGAGGTTCGCGATGTAGCCAGCTTGCAGATCGGGTCGGGTCATGCCGCTCGGCAACAACCCCGCCATGACATGGATGCGCGGGCAATCGAGGGCATCGGCATATTCGATTGCCTTCGCAAAGCCCTCGCGGAACTCGGCTTCGCGTCCCGGCAGGCAAGCCAGGCCGCGTTCGCCCGATTCCCAGTTGCCGGGCGGCGCGTTGAAAAGCACTTGCTTCAGACCATTCGCTGTGAGACGCGCGGCCAGTTCGTTTTTGTCGAAGGCGTAGGGAAACAGATATTCGACTGCCTCGAAGCCGTCTTTCGCGGCGGCTTCGAAGCGGTCTAGAAACTCGAGTTCGTTGTAGAGCATCGAAAGGTTGGCGGCGAACCGGGGCATGTATTTCGTCCTTAAATCTATGCGCTACCAGCGCGCGCCGAAGGTCCGGCGCAATTCGTCGATTCGGACTTCAGCGAGCGGTTGCAGAGGCGACCTTGCGAGCATTTGCAACTTCGCGGTTTCTTCCAGTTCCTCGAGCACCGCCATCGCCGCGGCGGGCGTGTCGTGCCAGACATTCGGGCCGAGCCGATCGAGCATCACGGCGCGAATCGGAGTGCCCTTGTTGCCGTAGTGCGCGATGGTTTGCGCGACGACATCGGCGGCCTCCAACGCACCAGGGCGGTGGTACGGAACGACCGGTACATGGCCGACCTTCATCACGAAATACGGCGTGAGCGGCGGCAGCAATTCATCGGCGCACACATCGGGTCGATCGAGCGTGAGCGCAACGCAGTGCGTCGAATGGGTATGGATCACGCATCGGGTTTGCGGGTGGAAGTGAGCCGCAGCCTCGTAGATGCGCGCGTGCAGTGCAATGGTTTTGCTGGCGCGATCACCATCGACTTGATTCAGCCCGTCATCGAGACGCGCGAGCCGCGCGGGATCGAGAAAGCCGAGGCAGGCGTCGGTCTGGGTGATGAGAAAACCGTCAGCCAGCCGCACGCTGATGTTGCCCGCAGTCGCGTGCACATACCCGCGCGCGAAGAGGCTCGCGCCGATCCGGCAAATTTCGTCGCGCGCCTCGTTCTCGTTCATTCGAGAACTGTAAAGGCCTTGCTGAAAAAGTCGTCGCTGCCGAAATTGCCCGACTTGAGCGCGATATGAATACCGGCCGCACTAATTTCCGAAGCCTCCGCGAGACCGTAGCACCACGGCACGCCCGGATCGATCTGCGCGCCGATCTGCAGTTGCGTCATGCCGAGCGCCTGCACGCACGCGCCCGATGTTTCGCCACCGGCCACGACGAGTTGGCGCACGCCGAGGTCGACCAGTCCGCGGGCGATGGTCGCGAGCGTTCGCTCGACCATCGCACCAGCTTCTTCGACGCCGAATCGGCTCTGCACCGACTTCACCGCGTTCGGCTCGGCGGTCGAATAGATCAGCACCGGTCCCTCGGCAAACCGGGACTCTGCCCACGCGAGTGCTTTGGCCGCAACATCCGCGCCCCCCGCCATCCGAATGTGATCGAGCGCGAATGCCGACCCGCCCGCATCGATGAAATTTTGAACTTGCCGATTCGTCGCGAGCGAGCAACTGCCCGAAAGCACTGCCCGCGAACCGGCAGCCGCCGGCAGCGCACTTGCAGCAGCGGATGGCGCGATGCCGAAGTTTTGCGGCAGCCCGATCGCGACACCGGACCCGGCAGTGACCAACGCCATGTCGGCGAGCGCCGGGCCGAGGCGCAGTAGATCCTCGTTCGATACCGCGTCGACGACCGCGATACCGACACCCTCGGCCATGAGTTGCGCGATGCGCTCGCGCACGGCGCCGGCGCCCTTTGCGACTGCGCGATAGTCGATCAACCCGACCTTGCGCTTGGTCTGCGCCTGCAGCACCCGCACCAGATTCGCGTCGGTCATCGGCGTGAGCGGATGGTCCTTCATGCCGCTTTCGGACAGCAGCAGATCGCCGACGAAAAGATAACCTTTGAAGACTGTGCGGCCGTTGTCGGGAAAGGCGGGCGTCGCGATCGTGAAGTTCGAGACGAGCGCATCCATCAGCGCGTCGGTGACCGGGCCGATATTGCCTCCGGGTGTGCTGTCGAAGGTCGAGCAGTACTTGAAATAGATCTGTGTTGCGCCCCGTTCCTTGAGCCAGTGCAACGCATCGAGCGATTGCGCGACCGCCTCTCGGGGCGCTATCGTGCGTGACTTCAACGCGACGACAACCGCATCGACGTCCGATGCGAGCGGCTCGGTCGGCACGCCGATCGTCTGCACTACGCGCATGCCCGCGCGCACCAGGTTGTTCGCCAAATCGGTCGCGCCGGTGAAATCATCGGCGATGCAGCCGAGCTTGATCGCAGTCATCCAGGCGCTTTCTTCGGCAACTCGATGCCCGGAAAAATCTTGATCACAGCGCTGTCGTCTTCCTTCGCGAAGCCGGCCGTCGATGCCTGCATGAACATCTGGTGCGCGGTGCTCGACAGGGGCAGCGGAAACTTGCTGGCGCGCGCCATGTCGAGTACCAGCCCCAGGTCCTTGACGAAGATATCGACCGCCGACAGCGGCGTGTAATCGGCCGCGAGCACATGCGCCATGCGGTTCTCGAACATCCAGCTGTTGCCCGCGCTGTGCGTGATCACCTCGTACAGCGCCTCGGCATCGACCCCCTCGCGCAGGCCGAGCGCCATCGCTTCGGCCGCGGCCGCGATGTGCACGCCCGCGAGCAGCTGGTTGACGATCTTGACCTTGCTGCCCGCGCCGGCCGCATTGCCGAGTCGATAGACCTTTCCGGCCATGTCGTCCAGCACGGCGCCGGCCTTGGCATAGGCATCGGGTCGGGCCGAACTCATGACAGTCATTTGGCCGCTCGCGGCCTTGGCCGCACCGCCCGAGATCGGCGCATCGATGTAGAAGATGCCTTTTTCAGCCAGGCGCGATTCGAGCGCGATCGACCAGTTCGGATCGACCGTCGAGCACATGACGAACACGCTGCCGGCATTCATTGCGGCCGCCGCACCACCGTCACCGAACAGCACGCTTTCGGTCTGAGCCGCGTTGACGACGACCGAAATCACCACGTCGCAAGCGGCAGCGACATCCGCTGGCGAAGCGCAAGCAACGCCGCCTTTTTCAGCGAATGCGGCTGCGGCACCCGACCGCACGTCGCAGACATGCATTTCGTAGCCGCCCTCGCGCAACGTCGCTGCAATGCCAGCGCCCATTGCGCCGAGGCCGATCAATCCTGCCTGCTTCATGTGCTGGTCTCCAGCTTGACGGCCATGCCCTCGGCATCGAAGCCGGCTCCGACCGCTTTGGCTTTGCCGGCCAGCGATGCATCCCATTTGACCCGTCCGGGCGTCTTGCCGCCGAGGATGGAAATCAGCAGGCCGCCGGTTCGCGGATCGTTGCCGTCGAGACTGCGAAACGCGCGATGCACGAAGGGCGGCACGCTGATCGTGTCGCGCGGACCGAGGCTCGCCGTGTGCACCGTGCGGGTGGCGCCGTCGATCCAGTCGACTTCCCATCGCCCCGCCTGGACGATGAAGACTTCCTCGCTGTCGTGACAGTGCATCGCGGCTCCGCAACCGGTCGGCGCGACGATGAAGTCGACATGGAAGTTTTCGGCTGCCGGAATCTTCGGCTTGAAAGCAGGATCGTCGCTTACGCCCGAACCGATGACGCTGAAGAGCGTGCGCTCGTGCCCTTGGACCCAAGTGTCGACGAAAGCGCGCGGGCTGGCCGGAATGTCGCCCCATCGCGCGATGCGTTGCGCCATCTGTTCGAGCGGGCACGGTGCGGAAGGCGCGATGTTGTCGTTCCAGGATGCACGGATGGCATTTCGGTCCATTTGAAAGAATCTCCTCGCAAGAAAATCGCCGCGTGCGGCATCACCCCTTGACCGCGCCGGCGGTGAGACCGGTGATGATCTGCTTGGCGGCCACGAAGGTAAATATGAGCGGCGGCAGCGCGATCAAAACGCCCGCGGCCATGATCTTTCCCCATTCGACGCCCGAGTCGGTGATGAAGTTGGAGATCGACGCGGGCAGGGTTCGGGTCACCCGATTGGTCAGTATGAAGCTCAGGATAAACTCGTTCCAGGCGAGCCGGAAAGTGAAGATGGCCGCTGCTGCGAGCCCCGGTTTGATGAGCGGCAGCACGATCTTGTAGAACACGCGGAACGGCCCGCAGCCGTCGATCGCCGCGGCCTCCTCGAGCTCGATCGGCAACTGGTCAATGAAGCCGTAGAGCAACCAGATCGTGAACGGCAAGTTGAGCGCCACATACACCAGCACCACGCCCGACAAGGTATCACCGATGCCCCAGGCTTGCCAGATCACGAACACCGGCACCGCAAGCACCGCGGGTGGCAAGGTGCGCAGGATCAAGGTCGAGTAGCTGAGCGGTTCCCGCCCGAGGAAGCGAAAGCGCGCCATCGCATAGGCGCACATGGTGCCGAGCATCAATGTGATGAGCGTGGCCGAGATCGAAATCTTCAGGCTGTTCATCATGTAGCGGTCGACGTTGTTCTCCTCGATGACCGAGCGGTAGTTGTCCAGGGTCGGCGTGATGAACCAGGACCACTGCGTCGAGAAGATCTGGGATTGCGTTTTGACCGACGTATACGCCAGGATCACCATCGGCAACAGGCAAATCACCGACAAGATGATCAGCACCAGATAGTGCAGCGGCGAGCCGCGCGGCGGTGCTTCGGGGTTGGTCATGCGCGCCTCGATGCCTTGAGCGGATTCGCGATCAGCAATATTGCGAGCGACAGCACCGACACCACCACGAGCAGCAGAATCGACAGTGCCGCCGAATAACCCAGCCGCTGGCTGATGAACGCGGCCTTGAAGATGTGCAGCGAGAAAAGCTCGGTCGACAGGCCCGGCCCGCCGAATGTCATCACATAGATCACTTCGACCCCGCGCATGCCGTCGATCATTCGCGCGAGCAACGTCACGATCAGAATCGGCTGGATGATCGGCAATTTCACGCGCCATATCTGCTGCCACCAGTTCGCGCCGTCGATGCGGGCTGCCTCGATCACACTCGAGTCGAGCCCTTGCAAGCCAGCCAAGACCATGATTAACACGAACGGCGTCCATTGCCAGATATCGGTAACCACCATCGCGCCGAACGCGGTCGCCGGCTCGGCCAGCCAGGCATGCGGGTCGATGCCGACCCAGGCGAGCGCCTGGTTGATCGGCCCGAAGCTGGCGTCGAACAGATAGCGCCAGATCAGCCCGACGCAAATCGGCGCGATCATCATCGGCAAGACGAAGATGGTGCGAAAGAACCGCATGCCGCGCACCGGCTTTTCGAGGAACAGCGCCAAGGCCACGCCGAGCACCATCTCCGATGCGACCGCGATCAGCACGAATGCCAGGGTCACGCCCATCGAGGTCCAGACCTGCGGCGACTGAAGCATCTGCGCAAAGGCAGTGAAGCCGACGAACTTCGCATTGGTCGCGAAATCGGTGCCCATCGGCCAGTCGTAGAAGCTCAGGCGAACCGCGTCGACGATCGGATACACGAGGCCCGCGATCATCACCAGCACCGCCGGCAGGATGTAGATGTAGGGCGTCAGCCGTGCGAGGCGTGCCGAAGCAGCGGGCGCGCGGCCCGGGGAGCGCCCGGTAAAGCGACCCGGAGAGCGACCCGGAAAGCGACCAGAGGGCGCCTCCACCCGGCTCTCGACCGGGTTGAGGATTTCGGGCGGCGGCGCTGCGGTCACGGTGGAAGGCTCGAACGCCCGGCGCTCAGGTCTTTAGCCAGCCGCCCTTGCGCGCGACGTCTTCGACGTTCGGCACGATCGCGTCGAGCGCCTGTTTGGCCGACTTGCTGCCGGTAATAACATCGGGCAGTGCGGTGCCGATGATCTGCTGGCTGATGCGGTCCCACTCGGGAATCAACGGGCGCCAGTCGGGGTTGCAGATCTTGAGCGACTCGCGCAGCGCCGGTACTTCGATCACGTACTTCTTTTGCATCTCGGCGTTCTCGAGTGTGCCGAGCCGATTGACGTTGCCGCCAGCCAGTGCGATCTTGAGATCGGCTTTCTTGCTCGTCATCCACTGCATGAAAAGAAAGGCCGCGTCCTTGTTGCGCGCGTTCTTGGGAATGGCCATCGCGAAGCCGCCGCTCTGGGCCGAATGCTGGGTGCCCTTGGGATGCACCACATAACCGACCTTGCCGACGATCTTGCTCTTGGCCGGGTCTTGCGCCGGGCCGAACACCGAGATCGAGTCGAGGTACATCGCGGCCTGCCCCTGCAGAAATGCGTTCTGCATTTCGCCGAAGCCATAGCTCGCGATGCCCGGCGGGCCGGTATCGACGATCTCCTTCAAAATCTCCGCGGCCTTCACGCCTTGCGCGTTGTTGAAGCTTGCATGCCAGCTGTCGTCGAACACCGAGCCGCCGTTGGGCGAGAGGTGAAGCAACCATGCCGCCGTGACCTGATGGCCCGTCTGGCCTCGCGAAGTCAGGCCGCCGATGCCTTCCTTGTCCTTGATGACATGGCAGGCCTTGAGCAGTTCGTCGTAGGTCTTCGGCGGCGTGAGCTTGTGTTTCTCGAAGATGTCGGTGCGGTAGCCGAGTACGCCGGTTTCGGCGCCGAAGGGAATGCCATACGGCTGTGCGCCGGGGCCGGGCAAGTACATCCTCGGCCCGCCGACAAGGGCGTTGGTGTCCCAGTATTTCGGGATGATGTCCTTCTGGTCCCAGTCCGGGTCGGCCAGCGCGGTGTTCTTGAAATACGGATCGAGCGGCTCGAGAAAGCCCTTCTGAACATATTCGGTCTTCCACATCACGACGTAGACGATGACGTCGTAGTCGCCGTTGCCGCTCTTGCCCATCTCCAGCGTCTGCTTGTCCTTCATGCGCAGGTACTGCATCTTGTCGCGCTCGACCTTGATGCCGGTTTCGGCGGTGAATTCACCGAACAGTTTTTCTGCCTGGTCGTAGTGCGGATGGGCAGGAAAGTTGATGACGATGGTCTGGCCCTTGTACTTGGCGTACTTGTCCTGGGCCAGCGTGTGGACCCACGGTCCGAGTGCGCCGGCGGCGGCAGCACCCTGAATCAAATGGCGGCGATTGATCATGCTTATCTCCTTGGGGTTGAATTCAGACGAGCGCGAGCGAACGGCCGTGCGCACCGTCCTCGAACGCGAAAAGACTGTCGGGTGGCGCATGGGCGACGATGGTTTCACCGACCCGATCGCTCAAGTTTCCCGGCGCCGTGAACGTGATTTCGTCCGCGGCTTCGCCATGCAGAGAGCAACTGAGCACGCTTTCGGTGCCGAGGTATTCGCAGACCGCAATTTGCATGCGCAGCGCCAATGCGCCGGCCGATTCGCCGAGCCGAATAGCCTGCGGCCGAATGCCGATCGCGGTCTTCTGGCCCGCGCGCGATCGGGCTGCAGCCTGCATCGGCGGTGGAACCTCGCAAGCGAAGCCGTCGCCGACGAAGCAGGGCACGCCCTCGCGGACTTCGACGGAGGCATCCAGAAAATTCATCGTCGGGCTGCCGATAAAACCCGCGACGAAACGGTTGACTGGCCGATTGAAGACTTCGTCGGGCGAGCCCATTTGCTGAATGCGGCCCTGGTCCATAACCACGATGCGGTCGGCCAATGTCATCGCTTCGATCTGGTCGTGCGTGACATACACGGTGGTCTTTCCGAGCCGCCGATGCAGCAGCGCGATCTCGATTCGCATATGGCCGCGCAGCTTGGCGTCGAGGTTCGACAGCGGTTCGTCGAAGAGGAACACCTTGGGTTCGCGCACGATGGCGCGCCCCATCGCGACCCGCTGGCGCTGGCCGCCCGAAAGTTCCTTGGGTTTGCGATCGAGGAGGTGCTCGATGCTCAGAACCTTTGCCGCGGCGTGGACCCGTCGGCTGATTTCGGCTTTGGAAGTGCCGGCCAGATCGAGCGCGAAGCTCATGTTCTCGGCCACGTCCATGTGCGGATAGAGCGCGTAGTTCTGAAACACCATCGCGATGTCGCGATCGGCCGGCGTGGCGCGCGTGACGTCGCGTCCGTCGATCACGATCTGCCCCGAGGTCGGCGTTTCCAGACCGGCGATCATGCGCAGCGTGGTCGACTTGCCGCAGCCGGATGCGCCGACCAGCACGATGAACTCGCCCGCCTCGGCGGCCAGGTCCATCTGCTCGACCACCTGCACATCGCCGAAACGCTTGGCGATGCCCGAAAGCTGCAGATAACTCATCGGGTAGAAGCGCCTTGCCCACCCGGATCGGCTTCTTCGAGCTCGGTCGAATCGAAAGTCAATTCGATCTTGAGGCCTGAAGGGTCACGAAAAAAAACCTGATGCAGCGCCATGCCGGGCACTGGCGCTTCTTGCCACTGGATGGCTTCGCTCGCCAGGTGCGCGCGTGTGCGAGCGAGCCCCGAGGTGCGCAGCGAAATATGGTCGAGCTTGCCAGTCGCTGATGCGGAGGCGCCGGGGCGCTGCTGGCCATCCGATGGGATCGCCGGGAGTGCTTCGCTCGCCGACACTGCGCCGGCCAGATGCACGATCGCCCGCTCGCCCGCATAAAGCCAGTGCCCCGGAAAACTGAACGCCGGCCGCGGGCCATCGCGCAAGCCGAGCACGCGCTCGTAGAACACCCGCAGCGCGGGCAGTTCAGCGGGCGACACCCGCAAGGTGAAGTGATCGATGTGCGCGATCTCCACGTCGGAACCCTCGTCGAATTAATCAGGTCATCATACAAATCTGCCCGGCTCTGTCATGCGGGTTTGCCCGCGGACTTTGGTCCGGGCGATCCGGCTGGCCCGAGCGGCGGGCCGGCGACGAGCGCGCGGGCCAATGCCGCACCGCCCTGGCGCCAGAACGCCGGCCCGGCCCGTTCGATGCGCCGGATCGCGTTGTTCATATGGTCGCTGGCGGCGTCGCGCGCTCCGATGGCGTCTCCTGCTTCGATCGCCGACACGATCAACGCGTGCTCCTCGCGCACCTGGGCGGCGAAATCGGCGCGGCGCGCTTCGTTCGCCCGCGTGACGCGGGTCGCGCCCTGCAGAAACCGGCTCAGGTATTGCAAGGTGCTGAGCAGGAAAGGGTTTCGGGCGGCATCGGCAATGCTGCGATGAAAAGCCACGTCTTCCAGCACGCCGTCGCCGCCGGCTTCGACGGCCTGGTCGAGCGTCTCGATCGCACTGCGAATTCGGCGCAAATCGGTTCGGGTCCGGCGCTGCGCCGCCAACGCCGCTACTTCGGCTTCGAGCGCGCGCCGCACTTCGGCCATTTGCACGACCGCTTCGCGCGAGACGGCGTAGTTGGCATCGAAAGACAGCGGCGGAATGCTGTCTGCATTGACGTAAACGCCGCTCCCCTGGCGCGATTGCACCAGACCCAGTGACTTGAGCCGCGAGACCGCCTCGCGCACCACGGTGCGGCTGACGCCGAATTGTTCGGCCAGTCGCGCTTCGGTCGGCAACCGATCGCCCGGCGACAAGCCGCCGGTGCGAACCTCCGCAGCCAGGGCATCGGCAACCCGGTCGGAAAGACGCGCGACCGGCGCCAACGCATGAAATCGATGGGCGGTTTGCAGAGGAACAGCCGGCAGATGGGCAAGTGGCATAAAGTCAGGTGGCATCAAATTCGTCCTACAACTTTACCCGCATGACCACGCTGTCGACCACCCGTGAGATCGTGGCTGCGCTTCGCCACTGGGGCCCGCGCTGGCATCAGGACATTGCAGCGGGCGCCGAAGCCATGCACACGCTCTGGGCGCCGCTCGTCGATGCAGAAGGCAAGCCGCCGTCGCCATCGATCACTGACCTCGCGTACGGGCCCGATGCGCGCCAGGTGCTCGACGTTTATCCGCCGGTCTATCGCGGCGCTGCGAAGCCCTCCGACAACAGTGGACTGCCGGTGCTCGTCTACGTGCACGGCGGCGCCTTCGTGCGCGGGGAGAAGTCGCCGAGCCCGCAGTTCTATGCCAATGTGCCCGCGGACTTCGCGCGCCACGGCTTCATCGGCGTGAACGTCGAATACAGGCTGGCACCGGATGCCGCCTGGCCGCAAGGCGCATGCGACGTGCGCGACGCCGTTCTTTGCGTCGCCCGGCATGCGAGCGAATGGAGCGGCGATGCCCGCCGGATTTTCCTGCTCGGCCACTCGGCTGCCTGCGCGCATTGCGCCACTGCGGCATGGGACGAGCGCGTGCGGCCGGCTGGCGGCCTGCCTTTGGCGGGGCTCGTACTGCTCAGCCCGCGTGTGGTCGCCGATGTGCGGCCGCAGAATCCCAACGCGGCCGGCGTGCGGGCCTACTACGGCGACGACGAGCGACTTCATGCCGACCGCGCGCCGCTCGTTCATGTGCGCCCGGATGCGCCACCGACCTTCGTCGGCGTGGCGCAATACGAAAATCCCCTGCTCGACTTTTATGCGTTCGAACTCGCGCATCGCCTCGCGCAAACGGCCGACGAACGCGGCGGCCCGATGCCACGTTTCGTTCAGCTGGCCGACCACAACCATGTCAGCATGGTCACGCAGTTCGGCAGCGAGCACAACGCGATGGGCGCGCCGCTGCGCGACTGGATGGCGCGGGTTCTGCGCGGCGAATACGCTGCGGAGCCGCGCCTGTCGTGAAGTTGCAGTATTTAAACGAAAAGTAGCTGAAACGCCCGCCCGACGTGCGCAGAGAGCTATTTAATTCATAGCAATCTCAAGCCTTGACCGGCATCAGCCTCGGCTGCATCGGATCGCCCGTGAGATAGCCCACCGCCGATCCGAATCGGTCCCGGTACTTCGCGCGCACCAGCGGGTCGAGCACCGGTTTCACGATGTCGTGCAATGGCGATTCCCAGTCTCCGGCATGCTGGAAGTTGCTCATGATGTAGGTGAAGCCGTTGATCTCATCGACCGCATGCAGCCCGGTCGATTCGGCGCCCGCGGGGCACGAGAGCACGCGCGACAAGGTTTTGGTATCGACGTTGTAGGCCCACAAAAAGTTGTTGACGTGGGTGTTCGAGTCTTCGCCGACGAAGAGGGTGCGCAGCTTCTCCGAGAACTTCAGGTTGTCGGGTGTCGCAATCTTGTCGGCGACAGCGAAATTGCCGAGCGCATCCTGGCCCTTGAACTTGCCGCCGCCGATGTCTTCGCTGACGAGCGCCGGCACCGCTGCCATATCGACCGGTACCCATTCGCTCGCGATCGCCGCGCCGCTCGAATCGACCTGCCCACCCGTGAGGTTCTGCGCGTACACGGCGCCCGAGTACGGCCCCTCGACCTTCACACCGCCCGAGCCGTCGAGCATGCTGGCTTCGATGCGCGACATCGCGATGTAGGCGATCTTGTCTTTTGCATTGAGCGTCGTGCCTTCCCATTTGGTGAAGCCCAAGCTGCCGCCCACGAGTGCTGCGTAGCGATGCGATTCAAGAAACGCCGCGGCCTTTTCCATGCCGGGCATGAGCTTGACCCAGTTGAACTTGCCGGCGTAGGGGATCTTCGTATAGCTCGCGTCGGCCGGATCGGCAGTCTTTACATCCATGATGTCGGCCGCCTTGATGCCGCCATCGACCAGCGCGCGAATTTCGGCGCTGGTGGCCGAGCCGAGCTTGATCCAGCGCAGTGTCGCGCTGCCGGGGCCGGTGCCCGAAGTCTGGTTCCATTTCCCGACGTAGAGCGTTCCGCTCGTCAGGTCTCGCGCGTTGTCGGCGATGAACATGAATGCGCCGCCGTTGGTGAAGTCGTCGCCCATCAGCACCGTGCGCTCGTCGGGCATGACCTGCACGAGTTCGTGCGAGATGCGGCCCATGCAGTAGTGCTTCTGAATCGTGCCGGTGCCGTCGGGCTGCACCGTCACTTCGGGCATGTGGCCGTAGTTGTAGGGATTGGCGCGAGCCGGATCGCCGTACAGGTTCTGGCTGAAGGCCTGGAGCTGGGCAGTGGCCGAAGCGCTCGCGATGCTCGATGCATCGGGCTCGTATTCTTCGCTCGACAAGTGCGTGTTCCATGGCGACAAGCTCGCGCCGCAGGTGATCCACAAGCCGTTCACCGAAGAAGTGTCGACATTGGAATATTTCACCAGCGCGAGCTTGCCGGTGGTCTTGTCCTGATCGAGCGTGAGCACCGCGATCGGCGAGGGCAGCTGGCCGTAGGTGCTCGCTTGCGCCTGGTCGCGCGACGTGTACTCGAACTGCACCACCGCAAAAACCGTGTTACCGGTGACGCCGGGAACGGACGCGCCGTCCAGCGTCAACAGCGATGTGCCATCGGGGCTGTCGGAGAAGAACTGGCGCTCGCTGCCGGCGACCGAAGCGTCGACTATCGGTTTGTTGTTGATGTCGTAGTACCCGCCTGCGACCACGGTGCTGCCCGACCCGTCGGCAACCTGGTCGCCGGTGATGAAGAAGGGCTGATAGGCCAGCTTGTAGTCGGTCGCAGTGCCGTCGTCGAGCGTCACAGTCAAGGTAGAGCCGACAGTCGTGGTCGCCATGGCAGGTGCGTCGGCCATGGTCGGCGCGGGCATGCTCTTGAACGACGCGGATGCGAATTTGGCGTTGGCCGGGGGTGCGGTCGGTGAGGTCGCGGGCGGCGCGGCGCTCGCAACCGGCGGAATCGAAAAGCCGCTGTCGCCGCCGCCTCCGCAAGCCGTCAGGAATGCCACGCCGCCCAATGGCAACAAAGGCGCGGAAAAGAGCTTGAGTGCCTGGCGGCGCGATGCGCGAAACGCGGTTGAATCTGACATGAGTTGTGTTCCAGGGCCTGAATAAAACGAGGAATTCGGCACCCACGAGATGCATACGTGCCGGCCTGGCCGAACCTTAGGCAACGCGCATGACAGCGCCGTGCCAGATTTGTGAAAGGGCGATGAAACTTCGATGACACGGATGCGTCGACTCTCGACCACCTGCCGCCACGGCATCGCACCGGTCGCGCGAAAATCGGACGCGCGTCCAATCGGCCCTCATCCGCGTCGATCGAAAGTGGCGCCTTCTTATCTTCTTCACCGTGAAAAAAAACGAATTGCCGGATCGCGTGGATTTCATCGTCGTGGGCGCAGGCTCCGCGGGCGCGGTCGTCGCCGCGCGCCTGTCGGAAGACCCGCTCTGCCGGGTTCTGCTGCTCGAAGCGGGCGGCATCCCGCCCGTCGAGGAGCACATACCCCTCGCGTGCGCGGCCTTGCAGCAGAACCCCGCGACCGACTGGATGTACACCGCCGACGCCGGCCAAGCCGGCCGCGGCCTGATCGGCGGCCGAATGATGATGCCGCGCGGCAAGATGCTCGGCGGCTCGTCGGGCATCAACTCGATGGCTTACGTGCGCGGTCATCCGGGCGACTTCGATGCGTGGGCAGAGAACGGCGCGCGTGGCTGGGGCTACGCCGACGTGCTGCCGTACTTCATGAAGAGCGAAAGCTTCCAGCCGTCATCGGAAGTCATCGTCGATGCCGCTGCGCATGGCGATGCGGGACCGCTCGGTGTGTCGGTGCGTTCGCCGGTGCTGGCCGCCTCACGGGCCTTCGTCGAGGCAGCGGAAGCAGCGGGCATTCCGCGCGGCGACTACAACGGGCGGGAGCGAGGCGGACCCGGCGGCGTGGCGTCGCTTTTGCAAACCACCACCCGCGATGGTCGCCGCGCGAGCACCTGGCATGCGTTTCTCGAAGGCGAAGTCGCGGCACGTCCCAACCTGACCATCGTCACCGGCGCGATGGTCACGCGACTGCTGCTCGAAGAGACTGCGCACGGCGTGCTTGCGGCCGGCGTTGCGTGGCGCGATGAGAGCGGTGACGCGCAGTCGAAGCAGTCGAAGCAGTCGAAGCAGTCGGAGCAGTCGGCGCAGTCGGCTTTGGCAACCCGCGAAATAGTTCTCTGCGCAGGCGCGATCGGCTCGCCGCACCTGCTACTGCTGTCGGGCATCGGACCGAGCGCCGAGCTTGAATCGGCCGGCGTGCCATGCAAGGTCGACTCACCGCATGTTGGCAAGCATCTGAAAGACCATCTGCAAGTCGCCTTCGTATTTCCGGCGCCAGGCCTGGGCGTATCGATGCGCGACATCGGCATCGCGCTCGGCCCTGACGCCTTGCGCGCGCCGGCTGGGCCTTTGCCCACCGACTCGGCGAAAGACGCAGACTTGCCGCCCGATCTGCTGGCGCTTAAAACCGAAGCCACGCGTCAATTCGGCGAATGGACCGCGCACGGCACCGGGCTCGCGTCGTCGTCTCTCTACGACGCGAGCGCCTGGTTTTCAACCGGCCTCGGCGATACGCACACGCAAGATGCGCAGATCGGCTTTTGCCCCAACGGCTACAGCGCGCCGTTCTGGAAGCGCTACCTTTGCATCGACCCCGCGCAGTACTTCGACGATGCCGCAAGCCAACTCGCCGACGACGCGCAATCGGTCGTCTTGCTGGCCAACCCGGTGCAGCCGCGCAGCGAAGGCGAGATCGTTTTGGCCAGCGCCGATCCGGCACGGCACCCGGTGATCCGGATGAACTATTTCAGCGACCCGCACGACATGAAAATCATGCGCGCGACGATGCGCAGGCTGCTCGACATTGCGGCGCATTGGCCCGCGCATGAGTCAGTGAAGCACCCGCTCGGCGCCTGGCGGGTGCCGCCGCATCTCGCGCGTAAGCACGGTCATGTCGAAGGCGCAATGCCCGCCGACGCCTTGCTCGACGACATGGCCCTGCACTATTCATGGACCGTCTATCACCTGACTTCGACATGCCGGATCGGCAGCGTGGTCGATGCCGCAACTGCGTTTGACGGGTGTCGCCAACCTGCGCGTGGCCGATGCGAGCGTCATGCCCAACGTCGTCAGCGGCAACACCAATGCCGTGTCGATCATGATCGGCGAGAAGGCGGCCGAGATGATCGCAGCCGCGCATGGCATCGCGCTCACGCAGTTCGTCGGCGCGCTACCGATCAAGTGAGAGCGATAGCAACAGCCGCCCTTACTTCGGCCACAGCGCCCACATCCGCAGCGGCTGGTTCATGCCCGACGCGAGCCGCCCGGCTTCGGCGCCGGTGCCGGCGAAGTAATCGGCCCGCACCGCGCCGGTGATCGCCTTGCCGGTGTCCTGCGCGACGACCAGCTTTTCGAGCTGCGCGGATGGCCCGTTCGACGCGAGCCAGACCGGCGTGCCGTAGGGGATGCTTGCGGAGTCGACCGCGATCGAGCGGCCCGGCGTGAGCGGCACGCCCTGCGCGCCGCGCGGGCCTTCGTCGGCATCGACCTCGTCGAGCGGCTCTTCGCGAAAGAACACATAGCGCGGGTTGCTCCACAGCAATTGCGGCACCCGATCGCGGTTTTGTGCAGCCCATTCCTTGGTCGCATCAGGCCACGGATTGATTCGCGTGACGCCCTGCGCGCGCAGCCATTGCTGGATGCTGCGGTAGGGCTGGTCGTTGGTCGCGGCGAAGGCGACCCGCACCGTGTGCAGGCGGCCGTCGGGCTCGGCGATGTGGAGGCGGCCGCTGCCCTGGATGTGCAGCATCATCGCGTCGATCGGGTCGGCCAGCCACGCGATTTCGCGGCCTTGCAATGCCACGCGCGGCTCGGGCAAGGTGTCGATCTGCTCGCGGGTGTACCAGGGCCGGCCCGGCGCGAGTCCGGTCGGCGCGCGGTAGAGCGGCACATTGAACTGAGGCGTCGGCAGCCGCGATGCCTCGTACACCGGCTCGAAATAGCTGGTGAGCTGGCCGTCGCTGCGTCCCGCGAGCGATTCGATGCGGTAGGGCTGCAGGCGCTCGGTCATCCATTGGCGCTGGGTGTCGGCATCGGCGATCGCGAGTTGGCGCACCTGCTGGCACAGCGGCGCGAAAGCTGCATTCGGCCGGGTGCAGTTGGCGACCAGCGCAGTCCAGCCTTCGTGCAGCGGATCGGCGCCGAAGCCCGGCAGATCGGCCCACGCGGCCGGCACCCAGCGGCTTTTCGGATGGGTGAGCGATGCGGTGAGCGGGCCGAGCGAGGGTCGCGCCGCGGCGGGCGCTTCGACGGTCGGCGGCTCGGTCGGTGCGAACGAGCAACCGGCCGACAAGAGAAGCAGCGACAGCATTGCCGGCGCCGAAGAGGCGGCGATCCAGCGCCAACGCAAAATGCGGTTCATGGGTTTGATTTTCCTCGAAGCGTTGCTGGCGCTGGTCTTGCTGGTCGGAATCGTCTGGTGGACGATGTTTTCGGGTCGCACGCGCGGCGAGCTCGAAGGACACGATTCGCCGGATGCGCCCGCGCCGCCCGACGGGTCGCCGACATCCGGCAACGGCGCCGACTCGAGCGCGGGCGACGAAACACCCCGCTGATCGCTTTCGCGGGCTGTGGTCGGGTTTCGCCGAACCATGTCGGCCAATGCGCGCATTGCTATTATTTTAGTAGCTGTCTGCGCACGTCCAATCTGCGTTCGCGACATTATCTTCTTGAAGACCATGGCGTCCCCACGCGGACGTGCGGATTGGCAGTCCGCGTGGGCTCGGGATAATGACCGGTCGATGCCGCTCAGCAGCCGCTGGCGGTCGATTCGATTTCGAACAAGGAGATCAAGATGAAAAGCATTGTTCTATCTACCGTGGCGTTGTCCGTGGCCCTGGCCGGTTGCGCCGGCATGTCAGACACCCAGCGCAACACCGGCATCGGCGCAGGCGCCGGCGCATTGGCCGGCGGCGCGATCGGCTCGCTCACCGGCGGCAACCGCGGCTCGATCGCCGGCGGCGCGGCGATCGGCGCGGCTGCGGGCGCGCTCGGCGGCTACCTGTGGTCGCAGCGCATGGAAAACCAGAAGCGCGAAATGGAGCAAGCCACCCAGGGCACCGGCATCGGCGTGACCCAAACCGCGAACAACGAGCTGAAGCTCGGCATTCCGAGCGATGTCGGCTTCGACACCGGCCGCTCGGCGATCAAGCCTCGTCTGGCCCAGGTGCTCGACCAGTTCGCCGTGGGAACCCGCAACAACCCGAACGCGGACGTGCGGATCATCGGCTACACCGATTCCACCGGCAGCGACGCGATCAACAACCCGCTGTCGGTCGACCGGGCGGCCAGCACGCGCGACTTCCTCGTCGCCCGCGGCGTGCCGGCGCAAGCGATCCGGATCGATGGCCGCGGCTCGAGCGATCCGGTCGCGAGCAATGCCACCGACGCGGGCCGCGCGCAAAACCGCCGGGTCGAAATTTATGTGGGTGAACGCCAGCCGCAGGGCTGATCGTCAGCGCGACGGTTGCGCTTTGAACAGCGCCGTTTCACGATGACATGTGAGCGCGCCTGACATGCGCGCCTGCGAGCCGACGAACAATTGGTAACATCAGTGCAGCGCCAGGCTGCTGCTCCGTGAAAGCCATTGAGCATTCACGAAAAGCCGCCGCTTCCAGTGGCGGCTTTTTTTTGGAGATCGACGATCACGATGAACCCCGGACCCCGTCAGACAAATCCAGCAAACGCCGCGCTCGCCCGGTCGAATTCCTCCAAGTCGGCGCCTGCAATGACGTCACGGCTCGGATCGACATTTGCGTTGACGCTTTTGCTCGCATTGGCGGGCTGCGCGACTACGCCGCCGCCTAACGCGCCCGCCCGCCCGGTGGCCGCCTCGCAACCGCCCGCGCCGATCCAGCCGCAGATCGCCTATGGCTGGTCGCCGCGTCTCGACACCTTGAAGAGCGGACTCGAGACAACGACCTACGGCAGCGGCGTGAAGCTGGAGCGAACGTCCGACCAGCGCCTCAAGGTGCTGATTCCGGGTGCGCTGTCGTTCGCAGTCGGGCGCTCTGCGGTGCCGCTCAAGATGGCGCCGATCCTCGATCAGATCGCCACTGCGCTTTCGGGCGATCCGGCGGTGACCTTGCAGATCGTCTGCCACACCGACAGCGAAGGCGACCCGGCCGACAACGACCGGCTGTCGCTGGCGCGCGCCGTCGCGACCCGCCAGCATTTCACCGCCCACGGCCTGGCACAACGCGCGATCTCGGTCGAAGGCCGCGGCGAGCGCGAACCGCTGGCCGAAAACGACGATGTGCGGGGTCGGGCGCGCAATCGGCGGGTGGAAATCTGGATTGGGGAGGCGCAGGGGCAGAGTTAGGGGTGATCTAACTGGTTTATGTCTGTTGCTTAATCATGAGACTGCTATCGGCCACAAGCGGCCCTTCAGCGCATCAAGCCGGACGACCGCTTCAGACTGACTGCTGCCGCTCAGGTTTGGAGGTTGAACGGCAGCTGTCGTCTAAACCTGTCATTCGATGTCCCTAAAGACGTCCGGTCGCCGTACCTCGGAACCTGCCGGTCAAGGCGATTGGGCCGATGAACGATGCCCCGCATGGCGCGGGCAACCGGCGAGCGGCGGCTTCCAATGGCGGCGAAGGGGGACTACCGACCCTGAGGCGACAGAGGTCGACCCGATCTCGTCACCGCAAAGCTGCCGGTCGAGCGCGAACACAGCGACCTGAAGGAGGTCCCATGGCGGCGGCACACGTAGATGGGCGGCCCTCAACGCGGTTGAGTCGAGGAGCACGGTTTGAGACCGAGCGGCTTACCCTTTTGAGCCCACCGTGCACGCCACTGGTCGGCAGTTCAGCTTACGCAGGACGCACGCCGCTCCCAACACGCCCCAAAAGCCTTGCCGTTTCACCTCAGCAGGTCGGGCAGCTCGTAGAGAAGCCTGATCGCATCGGTCCATCCAACCTCCGAGAACAGCTGGAGGATCTCAACTAGCTTTGCGCGTCTCTCGGGATCCTCGAAGATGCCGCGATGGTCGGCGATGTAGCGCCTCACCACCTTCACTACCGCAGTGCTGCCGAGGCTCTCGAACTGGTAGCCCTCCTCGGCGCCGGGACCGGTCAGGATCGCGTGGATCGCCGTGAAGACGGCAACGGGATCGCCGGGGATCGAGCGCTCGTAGAGTTCGATCAGGTGGTGCAGCGTCGCCGGCTCACGCGATCGCCGCAGAAGCACGAGGATGCTGGCGTAGTCGGCAAGGAAGCGCGCCTTCGTCTCGGCGTTGTTGAGACCCGGCCCATCCTCCTTTTCCTCCGCACGCGCCCCCGCGCCGAAGTAGAGCTGGTTCATGGCGTGGTGGATGACTCGTTCGGCCGCGCTGTACTTCCGGCCGGCGGTGCGCTTCTCCTCGTCCGGCGCGTCGGAGGCCAGCACCGCATGCGTCTTGGCCGAGATGTCGAGTGCCGGCCCGAGGATCTTCGCGAGACCTTCCTGCGCACGGTCGTTCATCTCCCTGTCACCCTGCTCGGCATCGGCGGCATAGCGGCCGAAGAACGCGCCCCGCAGCGATGAGGTGTATGCGTTGAGCGCGTGATGGAACCGCTCGGGATCAGCCGCCCACTCGTCGAGCCAGGTGCTAGCGAGCGACCGCCCCTGCCCCGCCTGTAGTTGCGCAGCCCATCCGCCCAGGCATTCCTGGATGTGATCGCGTCCGCCCGCGTCGTCGGCAAAGTCGTCGAGCCGGCCTTTGGCGACCGCGAGGATGTGCTCGCATCGCTCGGGCTCAGCATGGCTGAATTTGCGAAGCGAGCCGCCGAGGTAGGCGGTCAGAACCTGGGCGTCGGTCTCGGTTGCAGCGATCCGTTCTCCCATCTTCCACATCCGCTCCGGGGCGGCCGCGCAGATGACCTGGAGGTTCTGCGCCGCCTGGAGGCGCACCGCTGGCTGATGGTCCGTGAGGATCTCGCCGATACGGTCGACGATCTCGGGGTGTTCGGCCGTGAACCTTGACGCGAGCGATACCCAGGCCTCGGCCGCGTAGACCCTGACATCCCAGTTGCTCCAGCTCATGCTCATGCCCCATCGCCCCGGCGCTCGGGATACTTGCTCGCGGACAGCCGAGCGAGCACGGCGAGCATCGTGTCCAGGTCCGGGAGCCCGTCCGTGCCCGGCGCGAAGTTTGGGCTGGAGGCGACGCGCTCGACCGCGTTCGAGACGTGGCCCCAAGCCGAATGGTCGACCTGTCCATGGAGTCCGGGATTGGCGTCGATCAGCGCGAGCAGTGCTGTTGCCTCCGACCACAGGGTCGCGAGCTTGGTCGCGTCGCTGGCGCCCGGCGTCGCGTTCACGCTGGCGTAAAGCGCGTCCGAGGCGTCCTGGACGACCCGGTTGGGGCCGCCGTCCATGTCGACGCCCTCCCGCCGCAGTCTTTCTCGAACGTATTCCTCCTGGCCGCCCCAGCTTGAGGAGAAGCTGCGGATCGGTCGGTTGTCGGTCAGCTCGCCGTCAGCCTGCATCTTCCGTCGGAGGTCGCGGGTCGGCTGCAGGACTAGAGCCTCCTCCGGGATTAGCGCGAGCAGCCTTCCGAGGATGCGATGCCATCTTCCCCTGGCGTCGTCATCGGCATGCCGCGTGTCGTCCAACACCATCTCCTCGAAGCCGCGTCGCTCCTCATGCGACTGGGATGGCCAGGCCGCCGCGACGAACCGGATCGCGTCACGCAGCGTGTCGCCGTTCGTCAGGAGGTCGGGCTTGGTCATCATCGGCCAGATCAGGTCGCCGACCTGCGCCACGCGCTCGCTCGCCACGCCGAGAATCCGCGTCCACACGGAGGCCGTCGCATAGTCGCGCGAGGCGGCTGCGACGCTCGAACCGAAGGACGCCACGTCGCACGACCGCAGAAAGGCAACGTAGTGCGCGAGCACGTCGTCATCACGGGACGACGCGTCGTCGTCCTTCTCGTCCCACGCTTTGAACTCGACGCCAGTCCGGCGAAACTCGATGGTCGCGAAGCCGAGGTCGACGACGTCACGTTCCTCTGGTTCGCCGTAGCCCTGCGTCCTCGCCCTCCCGATGACTGCGTCGATGACCGCCCGAGTGCCGTGCTCGGGCGAGATCGCCAGGAACTCGCCGACCGACTTCCCGAGATACCAGTGCGAATGCTCGTAGTCTTGCCGACGGTTGGACGAGAGCGGCAAGATCCGGCTCCTATGGCCTCCGAGGGCCGACGTCGCAGTGTCGGTGATCATCTGTCCGTAGATGCCCGCATAGATCTCTATGGCGAACGACGGGTCCGCCCAGGCGATAGGCAGGATTTGCTCTGTCAGCCAGTGGGCCTCGCGGTCGGCGTTCTGGGAGAAGTGGGGCTCGCGCAAGATGCGGTCGAGCAGTGCCCTGGAGGCGGTGGGATCGGACGCGAACGACCTCCCGACGAACCTGATCGCGCCGCCCGCCGTCTGCAGGGGCGGCGACTTCGACCAGGCGAACTCGAGCATCGCTCGCGCTGCGCGGCCAAAGATCGCCAGCAGCGCCGCGTCGGTCAGGTCTGCATGGTCGAACAGCACGTGGAGCAGCACGCGCGCCGGATCCACAAGCGGCAGGCGACTACTTCTCGCCAGTCGCTCTGCGAGGCTCGCCCACGCGATTGCGCGCTCGGGCGTGACGCTGCGGGCCGCCTCTATGTCCATCGCCACAAGCCGGCTCAGGCGCCCCAGTAGGCTCGCGATCGCCGGGTCGTCCGGCTTCGTCTCAAACCTGGCTACAAGGCCGGCGAGATTCTCGACGCCTCCCACGTTCTCGCTGACGATGCGGAGCGCGACGTTTCCGAGGACCGCGTCGACCTTGGTTGCGGAGAAGATGCCGCAGACGAGCCGCCAGCTGTGAGACCTCCCGTCGGTATCAGCGCGCCAGATGCGTTCGATCGCGAACCGGAGCGCAGGTGCGAGCAAGAGGGCGGAGGAGGGTCGCCCTCCAACTGCGCGATCAGTCGATCGGGGTCATGCCAGGCGAGGTGGTATCTCCCCGCGACGTGATCGAACAGGACGTGGTGGGCGAAGCTGACGAGGTCGCCGGCAGTCGTCAGCACCCCGGACTGGATGACCTGATCGAGATCGGTGTGCCTGACATCCACCTTCCGGACAACTAGCCGCCGGCTGCTCGCCATAGCGGCCGCCGCGTCCGCCGCCGCCTGCGTCATGCCGGTCGTCGGCATGCGAACGTCCTCATAGGTGTCGATGAGCCCGGACTGGGTCCTGATGCCGGCGAACTGCACAGGGTCGGCGCCGCCCGCCATCAGCTCCGCGGCGAGCGACAGGTTGAACACGTTGCGCAGCAGCTCGGCGAGCGGCGGCGTGGCCGCGGCGAGCAGACCCGCGATCTCGGGGGACGACGTCCCGGCGGTGGCGAGGTCGACGTCGGTCAGCCGGGGAACGAGGAAGTGGCGGACCGCGCCCAGCGTGGCTTCGGCGTGCACGGCGTCGGCCGGTGCGCCGGCGAACGACTGCCGGTATCGCCGACCGTTACGCAAATCGAAGGTCCGGATCGACGCGACGACTACCCATTCGTCGGAGAGTTCGCTCCTGACCTGCTCGATCAGGGAGGCGAACACGCCTTCCGCCGGCCCGCCGCGGGCTGCGTCGAGCGCATCGATGAGGAGGTATTTCGGTCCCGGGCCCGGCACGGCCGCCAGGACCTCGACGAGCGCGTGGCCGAGCCGCAGCTCGGACGCCAGGTCCGCCGCTATCGCGACGCCGGGGAACCGGTCGACTGAAAGGAACACGACGAAGGCTCTGCCCGCTGCGAGCGCGGTCGCAGCGTGGACAAGCGCGCCGGTCTTGCCGGCGCCCGGTTCACCGAGGACCAGCAGGGAGCCGGAGGCGATGGCCGCCGCCATGGGCGCGTCGCTCTCCCGGGTGATCGTGACGCCGCCGCTCACCGGCAGCCTGCCGTGCGCGGCCAGTCGTCTCAGCTCTGCGTCCGTCGTGGCCCGGAGCCGGGCCACGTCGTCCTCGAAGCGCGGCGCCCCGGTGTCGACGTGACCCCGGCGTCGGAGCGCGTTGAGAAGGCCATTCCGGTCGGCGGGGGCGCCGCTGCCGATGAGGTCGCGCATGATGCCGCGAAGGTCGCGCAGCGGGGCGTCTCCCGCTGCGTCGCCACCGTAGAGATGTCGGCCGAGCAGCCTTGACGCCTCCCGCCAGTCGGCGTCGCCCTCGTCCATCGAGAACCGCGCCACGTGGAAACTGCGAGCCATGTCGGCGAGATCACCATCGGTGGGCGGCACCCCACGATGTGTGGTCCAAGCCGCGGTCACGATCGTCTCCAGCGCGCCAAGCGCGGAGCGTTGCGCGGCGTTGCGCTGATTCTTCGTGACCGCCCATCTGCCGCCCAGATCGAACGCACGGCATCCCTCCTCGAGGTCGTCGAGTTTGCGGGCGGCGTCCGATTTGACCGCGAGAATCGCCGCGCTTCGAGTCAGATCCGGAGCGCCACCCGCAGCCTTCTCGTTCGCCATCCAATTGGCGAGCTGCCCGCCTGTTTTGGCGAGTGGCGCCTGCTCTCCCGTCGCGAGGGTGGCGGACGTCTTGCTCTGGATGAGCAGCGCCCCACCGTCCGACTGCGTCACCTCGATGTCGTCGAGGGCGGTGCCGGTCTCGAGACGGACCGCCGTCGGCTGGGCGGCGCCGTTGAGGCCAAAGCGTCCACCGACCGGGAGCCGTACGAGGATGTTGACGGCGAACCACGTCGCGACGGCCGCCTGGAACGCCATGCCCGCCTCGGTCGCGCGCCCACCCGCACGCATCGGCTTCGTCTTCGTGGCTGGCGTCGCGGTAGTCATGCCGATATCCTGTGGATTTGCGGCTCACTCTAGCGCCGTCGGCTTGTTGCCTCCCCTGCTGCCGGCCGCGCACTCTGCGTCAGTCGCGCGGGCGCTCCGGATCGTCGCGATCGCTTGAAGGGGTCAGCATCCGCTGCTCAATCACAAATGGGTGCAGCGCTGCTCCTCACAGCGGCCGTGAAAGAGCGCTTCTAGACCACCAGCGCAGCCAGCTACGGACAAGAGCACCTGATCGCAGCCGCCAGTTGGATAACTGATCTGCGCGGCCACCTCAATCTAGATCGGCAGAGCTGAATTCTCAATGGCCGACCGCATACCCGTCACTGGCGAGCGACGGTTATGGCCGGGACTGCCCGTTCGAGGGCGATCCGGGAAGCGGCCACTGGGCCGTCTCCTCCGCCGCCCGACCGCCGGCGTCCTAGCAGCCGACGATCGGGCGGCTGACGCCTGCGATCAGATCTCCGTCTGTTCGGAGATCTCGAGGGCGTCGTCGACCTCGATGCCGAGATAGCGGACGGTTGACTCCAGCTTGGAGTGGCCGAGCACCAGTTGCACGGCGCGCAGGTTCTTCGTCCGCTTGTAGATCAACGTTGCCTTGGTCCGCCGCATCGAGTGCGTGCCATAGTCGGCTGGGTCGAGGCCCAGTTCCTCGACCCAGCCTTCAAGGATCCGAGCGTACTGCCGCGTTCCCAGATGTGGTGAGTCGTGGATCCGACTCGGAAACACAAAGTCGTCAGACCTCCGGCCAGCTTGCTTGATCCACTGCTGGACGGCCTCGCGGGTCGCGGGCGTGAGCTCGAACTGAACCGGGCGCTGCGTCTTGTGCTGCATGACCACCGCGCGCGATGCGACCTGGTCGCCGTGGCAGATGTCCCGGACCTTGAGGCTGACAAGATCGCAGCCGCGCAGCTTGCTATCGATCCCAAGGTTGAACAGGGCAAGCTCGCGCACTCGGCTTTCCATCTGCAGGCGAACTCGAAGCGCCCAGATGTCCTTGAGCTTGAATGGTGCCTTTTGGCCGACGATCTTGCCCTTGTTCCATGGCTCGCGGTGAACAGCGTTGGCGTTGGATCCCATGATGGACTCCCATCAAGTTGAGGGTCCATAAGAATGCGCCTGCGCGAGATCGCGACGCGCACCCCAGTCCAGTCGGTTGTGGAGCCAAGGCGTTGCCGAAGGTCCGGTCCCGGGCGCTACCTCGTGCTCACACTCCCGGCCAGACGCGGTCCAGGGAGCCTGCGGCCCAAAGCCGCCATTCGAGCGGCTCAAATCGGTACTTCGGTCAAGTAGACTGCCTTCGCATCGAGTTCGAAGGGGTAGGCCAACGGGCTACCCTGATTAGCTACATATCAAGGCGGTTCCTCAAATCCAGATCAGCGAGGATCGCGGTGAGGTCGCCAATACATTGGTGATGAGTTGATGAACGTTTTTCGGGCTTAGGGAGCACGAGATTGAAGATCACGCCGACATCTTTGACGGTCAGCCAGTTGCTTGGGCAGACGAATGAGCGATACATCGTGCCCCCGTACCAACGCCGATACTCGTGGCTCGAAAGGCAAATCGGTGAGTTGATCGACGACATCTTGCTCATCGAATCTAACGACACGCACCTGCTGGGCAGCATCGTCTGCCTGGCCGGTGCCCACGTCGCCGACCTCAATGAACTGGAAGTCGTGGATGGGCAGCAACGGCTGACCACAGTAAGCATCCTGCTCGTCTGCATGAAGGAGCGATTTAAGGCTGAGGGTGCCGCAGAGCAGTCGACGATCTCGGACATAGAGAAGCTGTCCTTCGCGAAGAGTGTGACCGGCAAGGCGGCTGCCAAGATCAAATTAGACTCTATCGACGCCAAAGACTACGGCACGCTTGCCAGTGGCGACGCTGAAGCCGAAGTCGACAGCAAAAGCTTGGCCGGTGCCTTCGCATTCGTGCGCAAGTGGGTTGCCGATACCTCTATCGATGAACTGAAGCGCTTCTGGTACCGCTTGGCCAACCAAGCAATCGTCATCCGCCTCGATGTCAGCAATGCCAAGGACGCGTTCAAACTCTTCGAGACGATCAACAACCGGGGTCTTCGTCTCAGCCACACAGACATCATCAAGAACTTTCTTCTTGGCAACGCGGCACGCTTCGGCGAGCCGCAACTCGCCTACGCCAGGACGAACTGGGCCAAGGTTGTCGTCAACTTGGACGGCACCGATTCGGACACCTTCTTTCGCTACTACCTGACGGCGGTTACCAACAAGAGGATCACGGCAGGCAAGGTAGTCACCCAGTTCAAGCTGCTTTTTCACATGCGCGTAAAAGAGGCCAAGAGCCTGCCAGAGCAGCACTTGTACGACTCCGCCGACGAAGCTGGTGGTGAAGAGAGCGATGTCGGCGATGACGGTCAAGGTGAGGAAAAGGTCATCCTGATCACGCATGCTGACTCCACGAAAGCCGTACCGTTCAAGGAGTTTGTTGCAGCACTTGTTGACTACTCTCGCGTCTACGGCGAAATCGTTCGAGCAGCCACAGGCGATGCGCGGATTGATCGTCACCTGTCAAACCTAAGGATGATCAAGGCGGCGCAAACGTATGGTTTTCTCATGCACCTGAGAGTTAACGGCTGCAGTGACAAGAACCTCCGTGCGGTGCTGAAGACTACCGAGGCCTTTGTTCTCAGACGCCATATCTGCAAGGAGCGCGCGAACGAAACCGAGACGCTGTTCGCAGGCATGTGCTCCGTAGACCCCGCGAACCCAGTTTCGGAGACGAATGCCTACTACAGGGACCTGTGCCCGTCCGATGAGAAGTTCAGAGAAGACTTCGCGAACACCTCGTTCCCTGCGAACTTGATCGATCGCGCTAGATACTGCTTGGAGCAAATTGAACTGGCGGCACATGGAGCGCATGCCGAGCTTTCAGTCCTGGGCGGAGATGACGTTCACGTCGAGCACATCATTCCGCAGAAGATCAAGACCCATGCTGCCAAAGAGGAATTCGGAGACTGGGTCACCTACTTAGGCACGGCGTCTGAGGCAAAGCATCAGCGGTACATATCCAGAATTGGAAACATGACACTCTTTGCCGGCGCGCTGAACATTGGCGCATCCAACAATCCGTTCGTGCGGAAGAAACATGCATATAAGAAGTCGGGTATCAAATTGACGCAATCGCTCTGCGACTATCCGCACTTCAAGTTCCCTCAGGTTGAAAAGCGCTCTGTGTCGCTGGCAGCCCTTGCGGTTGCCCTTTGGCCAAGGCCATAGTGCCTCAGAAGCCATTGACATCGCATCGCGTCAAGCATGATGAGACTGACGAGTGATTTCGACCAAACTCCTGCCTGAGCCTTTAGCACCAATAGGCGTGACCGCTGAAGTCGTTGCGACCGGCCTGCCCATCCCCGCAATTGAACGACTCCGAGTCTTCAGCGATCGACAATGGGAAGAGTTTGTGCTGGAGTGGGCCGACTCATTGCGAGATCAATATTGCCGTGTGGAACGTTGCGGCGGCTCAGGTGACATGGGGCGAGACGTGGTCGCATTCGACAAGGCCGACAAGAGCGTCTGGGACAACTTTCAGTGTAAGCACTACAAGGAAGCCTTGTCGCCCGTCAGCATCTGGGTCGAGTTGGGCAAGCTCGTCTACTACACCAGCATTGGTGAGTACAGCTACCCGCGCAGGTACACGTTTGTGGCGCCGCAGGGTGCGGGCACCAAGCTCTCGAATCTTTTGAAGAAGCCGGCAAAGCTGAAGTCGGAACTCGCGACGAACTGGACAGCCTACTGTCGGACTGGCATCACGTCTACGAAACTCGTTGAACTGGATGTAGCGCTTTCCGCATATCTGGATGGACTGGACTTCTCGATCTTCGATGCGGTTCCGCCTTTGCAGTTGATTGACCAACACGCGCGGACGCGATGGCATGCGGCCAGATTCGGCGGTGGACTTCCTGTGCGCCCGACCTTTGCTCCCCCGCCTACCTCGGTGGCGGCACACGAGATCAACTATGTCAGTGCACTCCTAGATGCCTACGGGGATCACATAAAGACTCCGCTATCGAGCCCCGACGATCTAGCTGCGCACCCAGAACTTGGCGAACACTTCGGCGACTCCAGGCTTGAGTTCTACAGCGCCGAAGCGCTTCGTTCGTTCTCGCGAGACACGTTGCCGCCGAACGTCTTTGAACAACTGCAGAACGAGTTTCATGGTGGCATCCGGGATGAGCTTCGGGGCGAGCACGCGAGTGGCTATCGATGTGTTTTGGCTGTGACCAGGACTGCGCGATTGCTGCCCATGACCAATCACCCGCTGGCAGAGCGCTTGTCTGTGCGTGACCGGGCCGGCATCTGCCACCAGCTTGCGAACGATGAGAAGCTCAAATGGACCCGATGACCGCGGCAGAGATCGCGTCCTCGGGAGCACCGTTCAACGGTTCAGTCGAGATCGGCCTGCGCGCACTTGCTTTGCTCACGGAGTCGTTCCCGGCAGCGTGCTCATTGCAGCGCCTCGTCGTCTACGACTACTTGGTTGTTCACTCCGACGATGTGCCGGGTGGCCCGCCGGGGCTACACCCCAAGACCCCCCATCGCGGCGCCGAACTGCTGGTTCGGCGCGCGGTTCTGGAGAGAGGCCTGCTCTTGTACCAGAGCAGAGGATTGATCGAACGGCAGTACACGAAAGGGGGCGTCATGTTGGCCGCGACTGAACGATCCGCCTCCTTCCTGGATGTACTGATTTCCCCCTATCTGCAATTGCTCAGAGAGCGTGCCGCCTGGGTCATGTCGGAGTTTGGCGAGCGTAGCGATGCGTCACTTTCTAGCATTGCGCGTGAGCACATCGGCGAGTGGGGAGCCGAGTTCGAGATGGAATCCGTACTGAGGCTGGAGCTGTCATGACCTTCGCGGGTTTTCAGCTCGATCGACTCACCCTCACCGGACACGGCGTGCCGAATGCCGAGGTTCTGTTCCGTAGAGGTCTCAATGTCGTCTCGGGTCCGTCGGATACCGGCAAGACTTTCATCATTCAATGCATCGACTACATGTTCGGTGCTAGCAAACTCCCGAAGTCGATCCCGGATGCGGAGCGGTACGACACGGTTCGATTGGGCATCAAAGTGAACGATGATGTGCGCACGGTTGAACTGGAGCGCTCCCTTCGAGGGGGCGAGTTCAAGTTGTTGATCGAAGGGCAAGCTGACCGCGTACTGGCTGCCAAGCACACTGCTAGTGACAAGGGCAGTCTCTCGCACTATTTTTTGTCCCTGACAGGCTTGGCCGGCAAGAAGGTGCGCACCAATCAACAAGGCAAGACGAGAGAATTGAGCTTTCGCGATCTGGCTAGGCTGATCCTTGTTGATGAAGAGGACGTGATCGCTGAAAGGTCTCCGATTCATTCCGGTCAATTCACAAGCGCCACGGTTGAGAGTGCGGTCTTTCGACTTCTACTCACTGGTGTTGACGATGGGTCGGTAGTCGCCAGTGACGATCCTAAGGTCGCAAGGGGGCGCCAAGCAGGCAAGGCAGAGATGCTGGAATTGCTGCTGACAAGCACTCAGGGCCGGTTAGCAGAGCTTCAGCTTCCGGGTGATGAGCAGGCTTGGCGAAGTCATCTGTCAAAAATCGAAACGCAAGCTGAGGACGCGGAAAAGGTACTGGCTGCTGAGCAGCAATCAGCAGCCGCACTCGAAGAGCGCCGTCGTGTCGCCTGGGCTCGCTTGCGCCGCTCGGAGTCACGCAGTGCAGTACTAGCAGAACTTCAGCAGCGGTTTGCTCTCCTGCACGAGCAATACGTTTCAGACCTGCGACGACTTGAAAGCATCGCCGAAGCCGGCGCTCGGCTCGGGCAGATGAGCGAGGAACGTTGTCCTGTCTGTGGCGCCCCATCTGAGCATCACGAGCACGAGCATCGCCAGGCTGAAGCCAGTCCGGCGGATGTAGCACAGGCCTGCCGCGCGGAGGCCGCCAAGATATCGACGCTGATCAGAGACCTTGATGAGACGCGGATCGAAAATGCAGAGCGGATTCGACTGCTGACGGTCGGCATTGACGAAGCGGAGCGCGACCTGCGGTTGGCCGGCGACGAACTGCAAAAGCGACTGAAACCGCGAGTCGAGCTTGCGTTGCAGACGTTCCGCGAGAGTCAATCGCAGCGCGATACATACCGTCGCGCCATGGAGTTGCTGGGTCGCGCCAACGAGTTTCAGGGGCTTCTGTCGGAGATCAAAGGCGAGGCTGTTTCAGGTGGTGCGGCGCTGCCATCGGCTAAGGTCCGAACTGATGAAGCGGAGGACTTCAGTGCCGAGGCAGAGGCGCTGTTGCAACGGTGGCGGTTCCCAAAGTTGGGGCGAGTCACCTTCAGCGATGCTGACCAAGACCTAGTGATCTCTGGGCGTCAGCGTGCCAGCCACGGCAAGGGTGTGCGAGCCATTGCGCATGCGGCATTTAACCTTGCACTGCTGAGCTACTGCGCCAAACTGGATCGACCGCACCCAGGCTTGGTTTTGATCGACTCGCCGCTGGTCGTCTATCGTGAACCAGACGCCGGCGAGGGCAGTTTTTCGCGCGAGGTCAAAGACTCGTTCTACAAGTCCGTCGCCGAGGACTTCAAGAATAATCAGGTGATCATCTTCGAGAACGAGGATCCGCCGCCCGACATTGCCGAATCCGCAAACGTCATTCGGTTCACGGGCGCGCAGCACGGTCGACCTGGCTTCATCCCAAGCACTTGACGCTTGGTCGATCGAAGGCAGGGAACGTGCACATCGAGTTCGGATCGATGACACGGCCACCGATGGCTTCGCCAACGTTGTAAACCTGTAGTGCGAATGGGTCGCCGCGTCACTGCGGCTCTGCGCTTTGTCCTTGAAGTGCACGAATGACTGCTGTCCTTAAAGGCGAATGGCCGCTTTGGGTCGAGAGCGCGCGGTGGCGACATCGCAAAGCGGACGTTGGTGGGCACCGATCGAGCCGATGTGCGCCGAACGTCGGCGGTCCCGCACAAAGCGGCCGTTCAACGGAAGTGGTCGGTGACGCATGGATGACCGCAATGTCGCCTACAGCCGCCGTTCACGTTGCAGCCACGACCGACAGCAACCGCTGCATTTCAGACATTCACGTCGCCGTACGACAGCATGCGGAAGGCCCGATTCCGGCTGCCTGCAAAGACTCCCGAACCGAGTACTACCCACCTGTCAACGCCGACTTAAATCTGACCCACTTTCCTGGCTGATCGCCGAAGTAAAACTGACCCACCTGGGCACATTGGTTTGCGCGCTGCTCGGACGCGAAGGGCGTAGCCCGAAGCGGCCGAGCAGCGCGCGGCGCGCGGCGCGCCGGTCACGTTACCGGCGTTGTCCTCCTTGCCGCCTGGCCGGCCTTGCGCTTGTCCTTGAGCCGGTAGCTCTCGCCGGTGATCTGCACGATGTGCGCGTGATGCAGCAGCCGGTCCAGCATCGCGGCCGTCAGCGTCTGGTCGTCGGCGAAAGCCCCAGCCCACTGCGTGAACGGCAGATTGCTGGTGAGCACCATCGAGCCGCGTTCATAGCGCCGTGCCACCACGTTGAAGAACAGGTTCGCTTCTTCGCGCCCGAAGGGTAGGTAGCCGATCTCATCGATCACCAACAGCTTCGGCCCGAGTACCGTTCGGGCGAAGTATTCCTTGAGCCGCCCTTGCGCCTTGGCCGCTGCCAGTTGCATCATCAGGTCGGCCGCGGTGATGAAACGCGCCTTGTGTCCGGCCATCACCGCGCGGTGGCATAGCGCCAGCGCAATGTGGGTCTTGCCCACTCCGCTCGGTCCGAGCAGCACCACGTTCTCAGCGCGCTCGACGAATGCCAGGTGGCTCAGTTCCACGATCTGGGCTTTGGGCGCGCCGCCGGCCTGGGCCCAGTCGATCTGCTCGAGCATCTTGACGGCCGGCATCGTGGCCAGCCGCAGCAACACGGTGCGCTTGCGCTCCTCGCGCGCTACCAGCTCGCTGACCAGCAGCTTCTCCAGGAAGTCGGCGAAGCTGGTTTCCTCGCGTGCCGCGTCCTGCGCCAACGCCGGCCAGTCGCTGGCTAGGCGCGCGAACTTGAGCTGTGCGCACAGCTCGGTGATGCGCTCATGCTGCAAGCTCATCATGCCGCCTCCAGCAACGCGTCGTACACCGCCAGCGGATGCTGCAAGCTCTCCACCGGCAGCGCCACGCGCTGGCCAATCGGTGCGGGTGCCTTCAGTGCCGGCGCTGGCAGCATGACGGCCCGCTCCTCGGCCAGGCGCACCGCTGGAATCGCCTTGGTGGTCGCATGGATGCGGGCATTGGCCACTTCATCGATCCAGCGACGCACATGAAAGTTGGCCAACTGGACGTTCAGACGCAAGCCGCTGGCTTGCAGCGTTGCCGCCAGCGGCACCAGGAAACTGCCCTTGAGGTAGGCGTTGAAGCGCTCGACCTTGCCTTTGGTCCTGGCCCGATACGGCCGACACAGCCGCGGCGTGAAACCGCAGGCCTCAGCCAGCTCGCTCAGCTCGTTGTTCCAGCGGTGTCGGCCTTCGCCGTAGGCATCACGCTCGATAACGACGGCCTTGGTATTGTCAAACAGCACATGCTCGGGCACGCCGCCGAAGTAATCGAAGGCTTCGCGCAGGCCGGCGCACAAGGTGGTGGCGTCTTCGCCCGAGCTGGCAACGAATTTGACGAAGCTGGCGCGGCTGTAGCCCATGGTGGCCACCAGTGCCAGCAGCGGATCACGCCCACGCCGAACGTAGGTGAAATCGGCCTGCATCTGCTTGCCCGGCGGCGTCTCAAAGCGCACCAACGGCTCGGCCTCGTTCTTCTTCAAAGGCACCAGCCAGGCCTTCAGCTGGCTAATTCCCCCAGCGTAGCCGCGCTGCTGGATCTCACGCAACAGGACCGTGGCCGGTATCCACCGCGGGCGCGCCTGTGCGACGCGTTGGCGCAGGTACTCCTTGTAGTTGTCCAGCTTGCTTGCCCGCGGCTCGCGTGGGCCATAGCGCCGCGCTGCCTCGTCTCGCAGGTACCTGCGCACGGTGTTGCGCGAGCAGTCCAGCTGCTTGGCGATCTGTCTGACACTCTCGCCCCTTCGGGCCATGACTCGTATCTCCACTGCTTCCTCCTGGGTCAACATCGACGGCCCTGAAAAAACCGTCATCCTCACCCAGGTGGGTCACTTTTACTTCGGCGCAGTGGGTCAGTTTTACATCGGCGCCAACAGTTCAGGGTGCTGTAGATGCGAAACAGCAGCATCGGCGGCAGCGCGAAGGCGAGTATTTGCAGGTAACGGGTCACGCCGACCCGCATGGGAGGCGGCACTTCCGTCCAGCGCAGCAACGCGTTCGGCGCGAGCAGTACCGTCATGCCGAGCACGCAAGCAGCAAGGCAGAGGTAGAGCGATTGGCGAACTGACCGGCCCACCTCCGTGGTGCGACCCGCGCCGCGCAGTTCGGCCCAGATCGGCAGCAGCGCCTGCAACATGCCCATCAGCGCGACGTAAACGGTGATGAAGATCGCAGAGCCAACCGACAGCGCGGCAAGCGCCGTCGCGTCGAAGCGGCCCGCAACGATGGTGTCGGTCACGCCGAACGCCATAACGGCCAGCTGGCCGACCAGCACGGTGCCCGCGTGCTGGCCGATGACGCGCGCTTCGCTCACCGGCCGATAGAAGCCGGATCGGGCACGAGCGTCGCCTGGGTCGGCTCCGGCTCCGGCGCTGGCGTTGCAGGTTTGCGTGCCGTTGGTGATGGACCGCCGCCGACGCCAATGCGCTGGTAGAGCAATAGATCGTCGTTCGCACTGGTCGGGCGCCGCAGCGTGCCGATCAGGCGCCATTCGCTCAAGGTCACGAGAAAGCGCAATCGCTCCAGCGCCTCCGGATTTACCAGCAACCAGTCACAGGTGCTCGCACTCGTGAGCGGCCGCAATAGGAATCCACCCGCATGCCGTATGGCGGCAATGTGTGCACGTGCGAGCCCCAGTTCCGAAATGCATTCGGGGTTGCCAACCTTCGCCTCGATCGCACTGACCTGCGGCGCATAACTGCGCGCGTAATCGAGCGCCGGCAGCCAAAGCGTGTTGACGAGCAGCCAGCATAGCGCCGCGCCCCCGGCCGGCAGTACGAGGGTCTTCCAGAGCGCGGACCGATGGCGACCGGTTCGCCATTTGACGAGCCAGCACCATGCAACGGTCGCGATCAATGCAAAAGCGAATGCGGGTGCCGAGAACTCGGGCACGAAACCGGGCGCGAGCCGGGCCACGTTGGCTGCGGGCTTGGGTGGTATGCCGGTTTGCACCGAGATCCAGATGACCCAGATGACGATTGCCGATCCGCTGAAAAAAAGCAAAGTGAACCAGTCGATCAGCGCGGCTGCGCTGCGCCGGAAAGTCGGCAGCGCGAATGCCGCCAGAGTCGCCAACGCAGGCAGACCGAGCAGCAGCGAGCGCTCTCCGAAACTCGTGGTGAACGTTGCGAGCAGCGGAATCGCGAGGAAAAGGACGGGTAAGGCGACATGGCGCGCCCTGAGCTGCCTGCGCCAGCGCCAGAGCGTCCAGATCGCGAGCGGCCAGGTCGGCCAGGTAAACCACAGCAGCAGGTTCAACAAGCTCCTCAGTTCGGACGGCGCGCTGACCCCGTTTCGACTGCCCGGCAAGTTGAAGCGCCACTGCAGCAAGTGGAGCGCGAGCGAGAGCGCGAGCGCCAGCACGAAGCCGGTGACCAGGGTCAGTATCGCGCCGGCCGGATAGGAGGCGCCGGGCGCCGGTGCGCCGTCGAAGTCGACGGAAGCCATCGCGGGCGATCGGCCGACGGCGCGGCGACGCTGCCGCCAGGCAATTGCCAGGCTACCGAAGCCGAGCAGCAGCGCGAGCGCGGGTGCGCCGCTGAGCGCCAATCCGGTGCTGCCGAGAAACACGGCGATGGTCGGTCCGACCCTCCGATAGGGAAGCGCACAGACACCATAGAAGAGGCTGGACGCGAAGAAGAGCTGCGCCAGGGCCGGCGTGGTCTCGTGCCCGAGCTGCGCCAGACCGAAACAGCCGATCAGCGCCAGAAGCCCACCGTCCGCAACCGCGCGTGCATAGTCTTTCGGCTGTGCCTCGCCGCCGAATGCGAAGGCCACTGGTTGCGCGGCCGACGTGCGTGCGAGAAAGTACACGGCCGACCAGGTCGTGGTGAAAGTACCCCATAGCAGCAGCGCGAACACGAACCGCACTGCCAGATCGGGACTGATCCAGGCCGGTGAAATCTTGATCGCCCAGGCGCCAATCCAGTAGGGCAGCAGCGCCGGCGTTTCCGGCGGCAGATAGAGCAGACGCGGATCGAACCATTGCGCCAGGCTGTGGCCCGAACGCGCCAATTCCGCCATGTAACCGAACGCCACGACATCGGCCGTCTTCCAGGGACCCCGACCGACAAGGCCCGGTAGCAGGTAAGCCGCACAGAGCAATAGCAACGCAAGCCGCGGCAACCTGCGGACGGCACTCTGGGCAACGATGGCTGGGGTCGGCTGATTCAAGGGGGAGGCGTCAACTGAAAACGCAATAAAAAAGGGCAGCACGGAAATCCGGGCTGCCCTTCGGGCTGGAGCAACGTCCGGCGCCTGGCCGGTACCGACTCGAGGCAGGCCGCTTATTTGGCGGCGGTCTTGCCGAAGCGATTGCGGAACTTCTCGACCCGCCCACCCATGTTGTCGACCGACTTCTGAGTGCCGGTATAGAACGGATGCGATTCGCTCGAAGTGTCCAGCTTGTATTGCGGCAGTTCACGCCCATCGTCGGCCTTGACCGTGTCCTTGGTGTTCACGCACGACCGCGTGACGAACTTGAAGCCGTTGGAAACGTCCACGAAGCAGACTTCGCGATACGCTGGATGAATACCTTCTTTCATGGGAGTCCTTCGTTGTGAGAGCCACAGGGCAGGGTTGCGAATTTGCCTGCTCGACGATCCGTTCGGGTAACAGGCGCTGCACTTTTCACGTTAACCCATGATTATCTCATAGCGCGAACGGTGGAATCCCGTGTCAGCCACCGCGGCGCATCATGTCGAAGAACTCGAGATTCGTCTTGGTCGCCTTCATATTCTTGAGCATGAGCTCCATCGCCTCGACCTCGTCCATGTTGTACATGAGCTGGCGAAGGATGCGGGTCTTCTGCAAAATTTCGGGTGGCAGCAGAAGTTCTTCGCGGCGGGTGCCGCTGCGGTTGAGCTGGATCGACGGAAACACGCGCTTCTCGTAAAGCCGCCGATCGAGATGGATCTCGGAGTTGCCGGTACCCTTGAATTCCTCGAAGATCACTTCGTCCATCCGGCTGCCGGTATCGATGAGGGCCGTTCCGATGATCGTGAGGGACCCGCCTTCTTCGACGTTTCGTGCCGCGCCGAGAAATCGCTTGGGGCGCTGCAGCGCGTTCGAATCGACGCCGCCGGTCAACACCTTGCCCGATGATGGAACGACGTTGTTGTAGGCCCGCGCGAGCCGCGTGATCGAATCGAGCAGGACGACCACGTCCATCTTCAATTCGACCAGCCGCTTGGCGCGCTCGATCACCATCTCTGCCACGTGCACGTGGCGCGCAGCCGGCTCATCGAAGGTCGAAGCAATGACTTCGCCCTTGACCGTGCGTTGCATCTCGGTGACTTCTTCCGGCCGCTCGTCGACCAGCAACACCATCATGTGCACTTCAGGGTAATTGGCGGCAATCGCGTGCGCGATGTGCTGCATCATCACCGTCTTGCCGCTCTTGGGTGGCGCCACCAGCAGCGCACGCTGGCCTTTGCCGATCGGCGCGATGATGTCGATGATCCGGCCGGTGATGTTCTCTTCGCCCTTGAAGTTGTCGCGCTCCAGCCGCATCAGCTCCTTCGGGAACAGCGGCGTCAAGTTCTCGAACATCACCTTGTGCTTGTTCTGCTCGGGAAGCGCGTCGTTGACCTTGTCGAGCTTGGTCAAGGCGAAGTAGCGTTCACCGTCCTTGGGCGTCCGCACTTCGCCCTCGACCATGTCACCGGTGTGAAGATTGAAGCGCCGCACCTGGCTCGGCGAAATGTAGATGTCGTCGGTGCTGGCCGTGAAACTGGTGTCGGGGCTGCGCAGGAACCCGAACCCGTCGGGCAGGATTTCGAGCACGCCATCCGCAAACACCTGCTCGCCAGCCTTCGCGCGCTTCTTGATGATGGCGAACATCAGCTCCTGCTTGCGCATTCGGCCGACGTTTTCGATCTCGAGCGCTTCTGCCTGCTTGAGGACTTCAGACACGTGCAGTGCCTTGAGTTCGTTTAAATGCATGGAGTAAGTCCCCGTGTGGGGCAAAGAATTCCCGCGAAGGGGATGGTCGACGAATGATCGGACGCGAAAAACAAAAAGGGGAGGTCTGCAGTGAGGCGAGAGGAGCCGCACAAACCGGGGAATTCGAACCAGGCGCTTGACCAGCACCTTGGCGATTTGACAATGATTATGTCAGGAAAGCGCCGTCGCTACCAACTATGTTCGCGGGCGGCACCTGGCACGCCGCTCGCAAAAACCCCGGTCGTCGCGGGGGGCCGGCGCGATTCACGCCAGTTGCTGATCGATGAACGCAGTGAGTTGGGCCTTGCTCATTGCGCCGACTTTGGTGGCAGCCAGCTTACCGTCTTTGAACAGCATCAGGGTCGGAATACCGCGAATGCCGAACTTGGCGGGAATGTCGCGGTTTTCGTCGACATTCATCTTGGCGACCTGCAAGCGGCCTTCATAGGTGCCCGACACTTCGTCGAGGATCGGCGCAATCATCTTGCAGGGGCCGCACCATTCAGCCCAATAGTCGACCAGTACCGGCTGCTCGGATTTCAATACCTCGTCGTCGAACGACGAATCGGAAACATGTTTGATACGTTCACTGGCCATGATGATTCCTTCGGCACGGAAAGGCTCCATGCGGCGCTAAAGTCGAATTCATTGTGACAGAAACCTCGTATGAAAGCGTCCCGTGCAGCGGCCGACGCGACACCAAGTATCAGTTTGAGCATATGTACGGAAAGGCGCAGTGACTTTGCCTGAATCTGCGATCACGCCATTTTCAAAAGTCGCAATCGAATCGGCTGCATCACCGCTCTGGTTCGCCTCGAATGGATTGATCTACCGGATCGCCGAGCTGATCGGCAAGCGTGCGCTGCATCCGGCACGGGTCGTCGTGCTGCTGCCCTATGCGCAGTTGGTGCCAGCCGCGCGCAATGCCTGGTCGCAGTGCGCAGCGCCGGGATTCGCACCGCGTTTCGAAACGACCCGAAGCTGGGTGCGAAGTATTGGCGCTTCGGTGCCAGGCGAGGGGGATCTCGCATTCGATCGGGCGATCGACCTCGTCGTGGCGCGATCGTTGCTGGAGGCCGCGGGGCTGGGTTCGCCTCAAACGGTGCTGCCAGGACGCCTGCTCGACATGGCGCACCAACTCGCACCGCTTGCCGCTGCCGTCCCCTTGCCCGATCGGCGCGATTGGAGCAGCCGTGCCGATGCGATCGTCATGGCCGGCTCGGCAAACTCCGAAAGCGGGTGGTTCGCGACTGAAACAGCGCTGGCGCGGATCGCCGTCGCGTGGGCGGGCGCCTCCGGCTATGCAAGCGACCTCTTGCTCGATGGAACCAGCACATTTCAAACCAATGCATTGATCGTTCTTGATGGCTTGCAGGCGGAGCCTTTGGTCAATGCGCTCGCACCTGCGTTCGGCGACCGGTTTTTCCGGATGTCATTGCTGGATGGTGCATCCGCCGCGAGGCCTGAACTGCCATCCGACCCGGTACAACTGCACGAAGCCACCGATCCGGAAGACGAAGCCGAACGTGCGGCTGCCTGCGTGCTGCGTCATCTGAGCGAAGGCCGCGCGCCCGTCGCGCTGGCGGCAATCGACCGGGTGCTGACCCGGCGCATTTCGGCGCTGCTGGCCGGACGAGGTGTCGTGCTGCACGACGAAACCGGCTGGAAGCTTTCGACCACGCGGGCCGGAGCGACCCTGATGAGTGCATTGCAGGCGGCCATGCGCGGCGCCGGCAGCGATGCGGTGCTCGATTGGCTTAAATGGGCGCCGGCTTTCGATGCGACGACGGTAGCGCGGCTCGAAGCGCGCTTGCGTCGCCTGGGGTTGCGCGATTGGTCGGATTGGGTTTCGGCTTCGGCTGCGAGCAATCATCCGGACGATGTCGCCCTGCGCACTTTGACCGACACGATCGAAGCCTTCCTGGCACCAGCGCGCGAAAAGCGTTCTCTGCCCGATTGGCTCGATGCGATGCGCGCGCTGCTTCGGCTCGGAAAAAGCTGGGAGCCGCTTTGCTCCGACCGTGCCGGTGCGCAAGTGCTCGGCGCGCTGCATCTCGATGCCGATCCATTAGAAGCGCTGTGGCCAGCCGCCGCGTCGCGTGACGGCCGGACGGCTTCACGGCCCGTTTCGCTGGCCGACTTGATCGCCTGGGTGCGCGACGTGCTCGAAGCGGAATCTTTCGTGCCGACCTCGCCGCCGGAGGCCGCAGTCCAGGTGGTCGTCATGCCGCTGCACCACATGCTCGGGCGCAGCTTTGCGGCCGTCGTCATGCCGGGCTGCGACGAGCGTCGGCTGCCTGCGGCGCCGGAGCCGCCAGGTCCCTGGAGCGCCCGACAACGCGCTGCGCTAGCAATGCCATCGCGCGACGCGCTCGCAGCGGCACACCGGGCTGCGTTTTCGCAGTGGATCGAGGCACCGGCGAGTGCCCGGCATTGCGACGTCCTCTGGCATTGCGGCGATGGCGGCGGCGAAACGATGCGGCCAAGCCCGCTGGTGCAGTCGCTCCGGCTCGATGGCCGCGCGACACTGGCGCCCGACCCGCGCGTGCAGCGCGCGTTGACGCCGGTGCCGACCCTTCATCCACTGCCGCAGGGCGATCGATTGCCGATCGCCGCGCTGTCGGCCAGCGCATACGAAGACCTCAGGCGCTGTCCGTACCGGTTCTTCGCGCTGCGCCAACTTGGTCTGGCCAGCGCCGACGAGCTCGATACCGAACTCGACAAGCGCGATTTCGGCACCTGGCTGCACTTGGTCTTACGCCATTTCCATTCGGCATTAAAAGAGTCGCCAACGTCCGACCGGCGTGCGCGGACCGCTCTTATTTCGATAGCGTCGGAGCGCAGCATGCGGGAGCTTGGATTGTCGGACGCGGCGTTTTTGCCGTTCGCGGCCGCGTGGCCGGCGACGCGCGACGGCTATCTCGACTGGCTCGAGGCGTACGAGAAAAGCGAATCGGCGACCTTCGCCGAAGCCGAAAGTGCGCGTGAGCAGCCGCTCGGCCAGTTGCGGCTGATTGGCCGGATCGACCGCATCGATCGTGTCGGTCGCATCGGTCGCATTGATGAGGAGGCCGATAGCCGCACGATGGTGATCGACTACAAAACAGAGGCGCTTGCCAAAACCCGCAACCGCGTCAAGCAGCCCGACGAGGATACGCAACTTGCCTTCTACGCCGCGCTGCTCGAAGACGACACCTTGCGCGCCGCCTACGTCAACGTCGGAGAAAAATCGAGCGGCACGCGGCTCGTGGAACAGCACCAGATCGTCGACGCCCGCGACGCTTTGATCGAAGGCATCGTCCGCGATTTCGCGCGTATCGAAGCGGGCGCGCCGTTACCAGCGCTGGGTGAGGGCGCGGTCTGCGATCACTGCGCCGCACGCGGCTTGTGCCGAAAAGACTTCTGGCCTTGAACCATGGCAACCCCGAGCACCGACGGCCCCGCGCTGCGCCATAACGGCGCCCCGGTATCGCGCGAGCGCTTCTATGCGATCGCCTGCGATCCGCGTCGCCATGTGGCCGTCCAGGCGTGTGCGGGCGCCGGCAAGACCTGGATGCTGGTCTCGCGGATCGTGCGCTCGTTGCTGGAATTCGAGCCAGATGCGTTCAGGCCGCACGAGATTCTGGCGATCACTTTCACCAAGAAAGCCGCCGGCGAAATGCGCGAGCGGCTCGACCAATGGCTCGAACGTTTCGCGACGCTGTCGCTGCCCGAACTGGCTCGTGAACTTCGTGCGCGCGGGATGGACGCGACAGCCGCCGAGGCTGCAGCGCCACGCCTCAAAGGCCTTTATCGGCAAACGCTCGAAGCCGGAAGGCCGGTCCAGATCCGCACCTTTCACGGCTGGTTCGCGAGCTTGCTGGGCCATGCGCCGATCGCGTTGCTGCGCGAACTCGGCCTACCGGCGGCCTACCAATTGCTCGAAGACGACGGCCCCGCGAGGCGCAAGGTCTGGCGCCCCTTTTACGCGGCGTTGCTGGCCGATCCCGCGTTGGGCGCAGATTACCGGGCGCTGGTCGCCGACCATGGCCGTTCGCAGACTGGCAAAGCGCTCGACGAAGCATTGACGCGAAGAGTCGAATTTTCGCTGGCGGATCGAGGCGGTGACGTCGGCGATCACGTCTTGCCGTTCGGGCGGCAGTATCCAGACATGGCGGGCTTTGCCGCCCCGGCCCGATGGTTGCTCGAAGAGCCGGCGCAGCGCGAATTGCTGACAGTCGCGGCACGCGCTTTGGGCGGTGCGAACGCGCCGTCGTTTTCGCAGAAGGGCGTCGAGCTCGAGGCCGCGCTCGAAGCGGGCGACGCGAATGGCGTGCAAGGCGCCTTGCTGACCCAAGCGGGCGAGCCGCGCAAGTTCAGCGCCAAGGTGGTGGGGCTTGAGCAGGTACGCACCGCGCAGGAGATTGTCGTGCGCTGCTGCGCGGCTTCGGCGCAGCATGCGGCCTGGCTCTATCAGCAGCGGATGACGCGGCTCAGCCGCAAGCTGGTGGCGGTCTTCTCCGATCTCAAGCGCCAGCATGGATGGGTCGACATGAACGATGTCGAAGCGGCTGCGCACCGGATGCTGTCCGATCCGATCCTGTCCGGCTGGCTGGCCGAGCGGCTCGATGCGCGAATCCGGCATCTGCTGATCGACGAGTTCCAGGACACCAATCCGATGCAGTGGCAGGCGCTCTGCGGTTGGCTTTCGGGCTACGCTGGGTCCGGCGGCGGCCAGGCCGGCCCCGGCGTTTTCATCGTCGGCGATCCGAAGCAGAGCATTTACCGCTTTCGGCGCGCCGAGCCACAGGTGTTCGTCGCCGCCGAACGCTTCATCGCCGAGGCGCTGGGCGGCGACCTGCTCAGCGGCGACCACACGCATCGCAACGCGCACGCGGTGCTCGCACTGGTCAACTCGGCGATGGCAGCGGCGCAGCAAGCCGGAGAGATCGAGGGCTTTCGCAAGCATACGACCGAATCGCTTGCGACCGGCGATGTGCTGGCGCTGCCCCTGATCGAGCGGGTCGACAGCGAGATCGGACCAGAACCGGATTCCGGGCCACCCCTCTGGCGCGACAGCCTCGCGACACCCCGCGTTCTGGCCGAAGAACGCGCATCGACCCACGAATGCCGTCAGGCCGCGCAGTGGCTGGCAAACGCCATCGCACAAGGTGTGGCGCCTGCCGACATCATGGTGTTGTCGCGGCGTCGCGCGCGGTTCGGTGTGATGCAGGACGAGTTGCGCGCGCTCCATATCGCCGTGCAGCAGCCCGAAAAAAACGACCTGCACGATGCGCCCGAAGTGCAGGATCTGGTCGCGTTGCTCGACGTGCTGGTTTCGCCAGGGCACGACCTGTCGATGGCGCGCGCATTGCGGTCGCCGCTGTTCAACTTCGGCGACGACGCGCTGGTGGAATTGGCGTTGCTGCAGAGAGAGCGCAATGCGCCGACTGCAGCGATTACCGGCGGCGTCGCCGACGCTCGCGCCACCTGGTTTTCGCTGCTTGTCGAAGCAGACATGCCCGAACAGCTTGCCTCAGCCGGCGCCTCAGCCGGCGCCTCGCTGGCGCGCTGGAAGCAATGGGTCGATGCGCTGCCGCCACACGATGCGCTGGCCGCCATCTACGAGGACGGCGACGTGCTGGCGCGCTTTGCGCAAGTCGCGCCAGGCGCGCTTCGAAGCAGCGTGCTGGCCAATTTGCGCGCGTTGCTCGCAGCGTCTCTGGCGGTCGACAACGCACGCTTTGCGACGCCATATGCGCTGGTCCGTACATTGCGCGCCGGGGGTGTCCCGGCGCCGGCGCTGGCGCCGACAGACGCGGTGCGCTTGCTGACGGTGCATGGCGCCAAGGGCCTGGAAGCCGAGTTGGTACTGCTGCTCGATTGCGACGCGGCGCCACCTCGCGCTCAGACGATGGGCACGCTGGTGGTCTGGCCTGGCGAGCGGCCGGTGCCCACCCGTTTCGTCTTTCTGGCCAGCGAGCGCAGCCCTTCGGCATGCGTCGTCGCGGATCTGGCGTTCGAGCGAGGCGCACGCCAGCGCGAAGAAGTCAATGCCTTGTACGTTGCGACGACACGGGCGCGCAGCAGGCTGGTGCTGTCGGGCGTGCGTGCGTCGCGGTCCGATCCGGATGCGCCGAGCTGGTGGGATCGACTGGCAGAACATGCCGCTCAGGTCGACTTGAGCGATACGCCCACCGCGCTGACAGTCCCAACGGAATCAGAACCATTTTTTATATTGAATTGGGCTCTGAACCATACTGGACGTGCGCAGACCGCTATTAAAAACATAGCAAATGAACAACGTATGGAGTCCCGTGCACCCGACACCGACACCGCCGCCACCGCTTTCGGCCAGGCGATGCACCGGCTCCTCGAGTGGACCGGGCACGGCAAGGCTATCGATGCGGGGCAGTTGAAAGCGATTCGGCGTGAATTCAAACTCGACGCCGAGGCGGCCCGTGATGCATTGCGAATGGCTGAGCGCATTCGCGCAGGCGCCGGCGGCTGGGCCTGGGACGCGCAGCGCATCGACTGGCACGGGAACGAAGTCACACTCGTCCATGCGGGCCGGGTTTTGCGCATCGACCGGCTCGTGCGGCACCGCGAAACTGCGGTCTGGTGGGTGCTCGACTACAAATCCGCCGCGCGACCGGAGCGCGATCCGGCGCTGATGGCGCAACTGCTGCTCTATCGCGAGGCGGTGCAGGCGGCGTATCCCGGCGCCGGCGTGTGCGCGGCATTCCTGACCGGGCAGGGCGAACTGATCGCGCTCGAATGAGCGCGCCGGGCTCGAAAAAGCGCCGGGTCGCCGTTATCGGCGCAGGTCCGGCCGGTCTGATGGCTGCGGAGCACTTGGTAGCGGGCGGCGTCCAGGTCGATGTGTTCGATGCCATGCCCTCGGTCGGACGTAAATTCCTGCTCGCGGGAAGAGGCGGCCTGAACTTGACGCACACGGAGCCGTTCGATGCGTTCGCTGGCCGCTTCGGCGTGGCTCGGGCCGAAGTCGAGCGCTGGCTGCGCGCCTTTGGCCCCGACGATGTGCGCTCGTGGGCGCGTGGCTTGGGCATCGAAACTTTCGTCGGCAGCTCTCGGCGGGTCTTTCCGCTGGGTATGAAAGCGTCGCCGCTTCTGCGCGCGTGGCTCGCGAGGCTGCGCTCGGCGGGCGTCGGCTTTCATTTGCGCCATCGCTGGCAAGGTTGGCCAGAAGCCGAAAACGAACGCGGTGCGCGTGTCACGAATCTGCGTTTCGACACGCCTGCCGGGGTGCTGGATGCGCATTTCGACGCCGTCGTTCTGGCCCTCGGCGGTGCTAGCTGGTCGCGGCTCGGCTCGGACGGCCGCTGGGTTCGAATGCTCGTGCAGAGAGGTGTTCCGGTGCAGTCATTGCAGCCGGCCAACTGCGGCTTCGACGTGGCATGGAGCCAGTGGTTCGTCGAACGCTTTGCCGGCAAGCCGTTCAAGTCGATCGCGATCCATTTCGTCGATCGCCAAGGCCGAAGCTTCGCGCGCGAGGGTGAATTCGTTGCGACTGCCCACGGTGTGGAAGGCAGCCTGATCTACGCGGCTTCGGCATGGCTCCGCGACGAGATCGCAGCGCACGGCAGCGCCACCTTGCGACTCGATCTGCTGCCCGCGCGAAGCGCTGCGCAAGTCGAAGCGGCCGTGCGCCATCCGCGCGGCGCGCGGTCGTTGGCAAGCCATCTGAAAAGTCGGCTCGGGCTCGACGGCATCAAAAGCGCCGCGCTGCACGAGGTGCTAGGCGGCGAGGGGATGCGCGATCCACAGCGCCTGACCGACGCCATCAAGGCCTTGCCGCTGCGGCTCGATGCGCCGCGGCCGATCGACGAGGCGATCAGTTCGGCTGGCGGTGTGCCGTTCGAGGCGCTGGATGGCGGACTGATGTTGCGCGCGTTGCCGGGCATGTTCTGCGCGGGCGAAATGCTGGACTGGGAAGCGCCGACAGGCGGCTATCTGCTCACGGCTTCAATGGCGAGCGGCGTGACGGCGGCTCGGGGTGTACTGGCGCACCTCGACAACTGAGAACTTTCAAAGTAATACGAAAGCAGCAAGTGATGCCGATCGTGTGCACAATAGCAACAGAAAAAGGCTTCCAGGAAAAACATGGAACCCAGGGTGGACATCGAGAAGATCCGTGCGTATTTCTACAACTACACCGTCAGTACCGACACGGGCACTGTGCATTACATGCGCCAGGGCATGCGCTCGATCGCCGAGTGCCTGCACGACGCAGCGCTGGCGCTGGGCCCGCATTTTCGGGATGCGCTGATCCGTTTTCAGGACACGGATCTGGGTGTGTGGTCGATTCCAACCATGGAACACGATACGGCACTACTTACCGAGGTCTTGATCGGCAAGCTCGTCGAAGCCGGCAAGTGGGAAGAGGAATGACGATCGAGCGTGTTTTGCCCGGACATCAAAAGAATGGGTGACGAGCCTTACCCCGGCACTGACTCCACAGTTAGGGCTGCTTGGTTCCCCACCTGACCCGGTTGGCCGCTTCGCCATGCGGGGAGGCCCGTCGAAGCCGAGTTTACCGCGAGGGCGTATTCGGATCGGCCATCCCGCGCTGTGCGCGCGGATCGGTTCTCCCATGAAGAGCGCGGCAGTGGGTGCGGCTTTTAGAATTGGCGCAATGTCCTATCTGGTGCTGGCGCGCAAATACCGCCCGAAAGACTTTTCGCAGATGGTGGGCCAGTCCCACGTGGTGCGGGCGCTGACCAATGCCCTGGCGTCCGGGCGCTTGCACCATGCCTACCTGTTTACCGGAACGCGAGGGGTGGGCAAAACCACGGTTTCGCGCATTCTCGCCAAATCACTCAACTGCATCGGCGCAGACGGGCAGGGCGGCATTACGCCGACGCCGTGCGGGGTGTGCCCGATCTGCACCGCGATCGATGGCGGCCGGTTCAACGATTACATCGAGCTCGATGCGGCTTCGAATCGCGGCGTCGACGAGGTCCAGTCGCTGCTCGAGCAAGCGGTCTACAAACCGGTGGAAGGGCGCTTCAAGGTCTTCATGATCGACGAAGTTCACATGCTGACCGGGCATGCTTTCAACGCGATGCTGAAAACCCTGGAGGAGCCGCCTGACTATTTGAAGTTCGTGCTCGCCACGACCGATCCGCAGAAGGTTCCGGTCACGGTGTTGTCGCGCTGCCTTCAGTTCAACCTGCGGCCGATGGCGCCCGAAACGGTGCTCGAACATCTGCAAACCGTTTTTTCTGCCGAGCAGGTCGAGGCCGACTCGCCGGCTCTGCGGCTGCTCGCGCGCGCGGCACGCGGGTCGATGCGCGATGCGCTTTCGCTCGCCGATCAGGCGATCGCGTTCGGCAACGGCGCACTGCGCGAAGCCGAAGTGCGGCAGATGCTCGGCAGTGCCGACCGGGCTCATGTTTTCGCGCTGATAGAGGCGCTGGCGACGAGCGATGGATCGATCGTGGTCGAAACCATTGAGGCGCTGCGGCGCGACGGATTGTCGGCGGCATCGACGCTCGAGGAAATGACTTCGGTGCTGCAGGCCATGGCGGTGCTGCAGGCTGTGCCGACGCGCGCTGACGCGGCAGCGTCCGGCGGCGAAGACACCGACCCCGACGCGGGCGACACGCGGCGGCTGGCCGCATCGATGCCCGCGGACGAGACCCAATTGCTCTACAGCATTTGTTTGCATGGCCGGGCCGAACTCGGGCTCGCGCCTGACGAATACGCGGGGCTCACCATGGTGCTACTGCGCTTGCTGGCGTTCAAGCCGGCTGTGTCCAGTGGGGCTGCGCAGCGGCGGATGCGGGAAGGAAAAAAAACGCCGGAAACCCCGGAAATGCCGAGCGAGGCGCTGCTGCCGGATGAGCCGCTACAGAACGCGCCGCTACAGAACGCGCCTGTACCAAAATTGGCAGAGTCCGCGCATTTCAAGCAAAAAGAGCCTGAAACGCCCGCCCTTCTTGTGCAGGCAGCTACAAATATCGTAGCAATTCCCGTGCGTGTGCAGGCGCCGGAGAAGCCTCGCGAAGCATCCGATCGCAGCGCAACGCTTTCAAGTTCATCCATCGAATCGGCGTCCGTCGTTTCGAATGAGGAGGGCGATTTCTGGCACGCGGTCGTCACAGCGATGGTCAACGCAGAGGCCGTCAGCGCGCTGGCGCGCGAACTGGCGCTGCAGTCGCAACTCGTCGGGCGCGATGTCGATCAATGGTTGTTGCGGATCGATCGCGAATCGCTCAATTCACCTGTCAGTCGCGAGCGGCTTCAGGCGGCTCTCGCGGCGCAGGGACATGCGGTGCGGCTGGTCGTCGAGATCGGACGGGTGAGCGACAGTCCGGCCCGCCGTCTGGCGCATGCGGCGGCAGAACGCCAGCGGGCAGCCGAGGAAACGGTTCGCAACGATCCGCTGGTTCAGGCGATGATGCGGGACTACGACGCCAAAATCGTTCCCGGCTCGCTCAGACCGATCTGATTCCGCGCAGCGGCGCAAGCGCGATTTTTCAACCCCACTTTTCAGGAACAAGACGATGTTCAACAAAGGACAACTGGCCGGCCTCATGAAGCAGGCGCAGGCGATGCAGGACAACTTGAAGAAGGCGCAGGACGAACTCGCGACGATCGAAGTCGAAGGCGAGTCCGGCGCGGGGCTCGTGAAGGTCACGATGACTTGCAAGCACGACGTGAAGCGCATCACGATCGACCCGAGCCTTCTGGCCGACGACAAGGACATGCTCGAGGATCTGGTCGCAGCGGCGTTCAATGCGGCCGTGCGCAAGGCCGAAGAAACGAGCGAAGAAAAGATGGGCAAGATTTCGGCTGGCATGCCGGGCTTGCCGCCCGGAATGAAGCTGCCGTTTTGAGCATCCGCTTCAGGCCACAGCGCCACGCCTGACGCATGTCGGACGCAGGTTCACTCGACGCCCTGATCGAGGCGTTGCGGCGGCTGCCGGGCGTGGGTGCCAAGTCGGCGTCGCGCATGGCATTTCATCTGCTTCAGCACGATCGCGATGGTATGCGCTTGCTGGAACGTTCGCTCGAACAAGCCGCCTCCCGCGTGCGTCATTGCGCGCGCTGCAACACCTTCACTGAAGCCGAAGTGTGCCGGCTGTGCCTCGATTCGCGGCGCGATGCGACGAAGCTTTGCGTGGTCGAGACGCCCGCGGATCAGGCCGCGCTGGAGCGAACCGGCGCTTTCCGCGGCCAGTATTTCGTTTTGATGGGCAAGCTGAGCCCGCTCGATGGCATCGGCCCCAACGATATCGGGCTCGCACAGCTTTTCGCGCGCGCGCTCGATGGCGCGGTGAGCGAAATCATTCTCGCCACCAACTTCACCGGCGAGGGTGAAGCCACCGCGCATGTGATCGGCGAAGCGCTGCGCGCCCGGGGCCTCGCGGTAACCCGGCTCGCGCGCGGTGTGCCCGCGGGCAGCGAGCTCGAATATGTCGACCTCGGCACCATCGCGCATGCCCTGATCGATCGGCGCTGAACCGGCGCTGAATCGGCGCAATCACCACGCAATCCGCAGCGCAGAACTCAGGGGCTGAAGCGGTCATTGCACTGAGCGCATTCGCTTTACGTGAAAACCCGCTCGGGATGTTCCCGATGCCCTGGCCGCTGGCGAACGCCTAAGCTCGCCACACCTTTCCATTCGACGGCGCCATGCCGATCCTCATGCTGAACCGCCGCATATTTGTCTCGTCCTGCACCCTCGCCGGCGCTTCGATCATCGCTGGACGGGTACATGGTCAGGGCAAGCTGGAGAAGACCAAGGTCTCGATCGCGGTCGGTGGCAAGGCGGGGTTCTACTATCTGCCGCTCACCATCAGCGAACAGCTCGGTTACTTCAAGGCAGAAGGGCTGGAGGTCGAGATCAGTGATTTCGCCGGCGGCTCCCGGGCATTGCAGGCGGTGGTCGGGGGCTCCGCCGATGTGGTTTCTGGCGCCTACGAACACACGATCAACCTGCAGGCCAAGAACCAGTTTTTTCAGGCTTTCGTATTGCAGGGACGGGCGCCACAAATCGCGATCGGCGTGTCGACCAAGACCATGCCAGCTTTCAAATCCGTCGCCGACCTCAAGGGCAAAAAAATCGGCGTTTCCGCACCGGGTTCGTCGACCAACATGGTTGCCAATCTCATGCTGTCGCGCAACGGGATTGCGGCCGGTGATGTGAGCTTCATCGGCGTCGGCGTCTCGGCCGGTGCACTCACAGCCGTGCGCTCGGGCCAGATCGATGCGATCAGCAACATCGATCCCGTGATGACGATGCTCGAGCAAAAGGGCGACGTGAAGATCATTCGTGACACCCGCACGCTCAAGGGCACCCAGGAAGTCTTCGGCGGTCCGATGCCGGCCGCCTGCCTTTACGCACCGCTGGAATTCGTCGAGAAGAACCCCAACACCTGCCAGGCGCTCGCCAATGCGATCGTTCGCGGGCTCAAATGGCTGCAAACGGCCGGGCCGGGCGATGTGATCAAAGCCGTTCCTGAAACCTACCTGCTCGGCGATCGGGCGCTGTATCTGGACGCATTTGCAAACGTGCGGGAGGCCATTTCGTCCGATGGGCTGATCGACCCGGAAGGTCCGAAAACCGCGCTCGGTGCACTTGCCAGCTTCAACCCCGAAGTCAAGAGCGACAAGATCGATCTGGCCAAGACTTACACGAACCAGTTTGCGCGACGGGCGAAAGAAAAGTTCAAAGCCTAGGGATTGGCTCCCCCCGTTTCTCGCTCACTGCGTGTAGCTCACATACCCCCTCGATGGGGCGACACCTGCGGCCCGGCAAAGCCGGTTCCGCGATGTCATGGGCTCCCTCCCGTTTTTCGCTCACTGGGTGTAACTCACATACCCCTCAGGGGCGACACCTACGGCCTGGCAAAGCCAGTTCCGCGGTGTCGTTGGTTCGCTTGGTTTGGGAGCATGGTGGGTCCATTCATCCGACACAATTGCGGCATGACGGCACCTGCGCTCGAATTCATCGACATCCGCTGCACCTTTATCTCGAAGGATGACCCGACGTCGCGCTACACCGCGGTGGCGGACACCACGCTCAGCGTCGCGGCGGGCGAATTCGTTTCGGTGGTCGGGCCGACGGGATGCGGCAAGTCGACTTTGCTCAATGTCGCGGCGGGTTTGCTGGCGCCGTCGTCCGGGTCCATCAAGGTTTTCGGATACCCGTTGGTCGGCATCAACGCGCGTGCGGGGTACATGTTCCAGACCGAGGCGCTGATGCCGTGGCGCAGCACGATGGACAACGTCATGGTCGGTTTGCAATACCGCGGCATGGCCGACGTCGATGCGAGAAGCGCAGCCGAAGCCTGGCTCGCGCGGGTCGGCCTGGCCGGATTCGGCGACCGGTATCCGCACCAACTCTCCGGCGGCATGCGCAAGCGCTGTGCGCTGGCGCAGACCCTGGTGCTGGATCCCGACATCATCTTGATGGACGAGCCCTTCAGTGCGCTCGACATCCAGACCCGGCAGTTGATGGAGAACGAAGTCCTCCAGCTTTGGTCGGACAAGAAAAAGGCGGTGCTCTTCATCACCCACGACCTGGACGAGGCGATCGCGATGAGCGACCGCGTCGTGGTGCTGTCGGCGGGCCCTGCGACCCGGCCGATCGGCGAATTCGCGGTCGACCTTCCGCGCCCGCGCGACGTGGCCGAAGTGCGCGCCGATCCACGCTTTGTCGAACTGCACACGCAAATATGGAGCGTGCTGCGTGAAGAAGTGCTCAAGGGTTACGTGCAGCAACTGAAGGCGGCCTGAGGATGATGTTCAGGCCTACCGACCGCAATGCACGCGGATGGCAAATCGGCTTGCTCGTTCTGATCCTGATCGCATGGCATGTCGCCTCGCGAGACAAGCAGATCGCATTCTTCATCGGCGAGCCAATCGGGGTCGCGGGACGCATCTGGCGCTGGTTCATGCCGTTCGGTTTGCCGGCGAACCCGCTCTTCCCGGACGGACTGCGCGGCAACGCCGACATCTACATTCACCTCGGCACGACATTGCTCGAAACCTTGTTGGCCTTCGGCATCGGCACGGTGCTCGGCCTCTTGTGCGGGTTGTGGTTGGCGCTGGCGCCGACGGCGAGCCTGATACTCGATCCCTACATCAAGGCAGCCAACTCGATGCCGCGCGTGATCCTGGCGCCGATTTTTGCGCTTTGGTTCGGTCTGGGCATCTGGAGCAAGGTCGCGCTCGCGGTGACGCTGGTGTTCTTCATCGTGTTCTTCAACGTCTACCAGGGTGTGCGCGAGGTCAGCCCGGTGATTCTTGCCAACGCGCGCATGCTGGGTGCCAATCAGCGGCAATTGCTGCGCACGGTTTACCTGCCGAGTGCGACGAGTTGGGTTTTCTCCAGCCTGCATACGTCGGTGGGCTTGGCCTTCGTGGGTGCCGTGGTCGGCGAATATCTAGGTTCTGCTCGCGGTGTTGGCTATCTGATTCTGCAAGCCGAGGGCACCTTCGACGTCAACACCGTTTTCGCCGGCATCGTCGTGCTCACGATTTGCGCCCTGGTGCTCGACACGCTCGTCGGCGCGATCGAAAGGCGATTGATGACCTGGCGACCGGTCAGCGGCGAAACCGAAAAGCTCTGAACGGCCTCGCTGCGACGGCGAGTTTCAACGGCGCTTTTTGGAAGACGGGCGCTTGGCGCGCGTTGGCGTTACGGCACGCGCGCCAGCCGCGCTGGTGCGTTTGACGCTGGCCGCGCGCGGTGCGATCGCGCCGGCACGAAGCACGCGTCCACGTCGCTTCGAGCCGCTGCCGACGCGGGAGACACTGGCGGCCTTGACCGGCAGATAAACGATGACCTTGTAGCCGTTCTTGAACGTACTGCCGGTCTTGACGTCGTTCCAGTCGGCGACGTTGCCGGCAGCGACGCCATAGCGCCTGGCCAGGCTGGCGACCGATTCGTTGCGCCGCGCGCGCACGGTGGTGCGTCGGGTCACGATTTCCGGCTGAAAGCTCAAGTGCCCGGAATCGGCGACAGCGGCGGCGACGTCCTCCTTTACCCGGCCCGAGCGCGGCACGATCAAGGTCGACCCTGCTTTGATGAGCATGCGCGGCGGAATACCGTTGATGCTGCGCAGGTCCGACTCGCTCATGCCCGTTTGCTGCGATGCAGCAGCGACGCTGAGCGTCGTCGGCGCGGTCCAGGCGGTCCAGCTCGCGTACTGGCCCTCACCGTAAGCAGCCAAATTGCGTTTGAACACCGCTGCGTTGTCCCAGGGAAGCAGAATTTCCGGCGTACCAGCCGCGAGAATGACCGGCTTGTGCGCCGACGGATTGAGCGCGCGGAACGCTTCGACCTTGATGTCGGCAAGTCTGGCAGCGAGATCCACGTCGAGATCGTGCGTGATGGCAACCGACTGAAAGTAGGGATGATTGGCGATGAACGGCAATTCCGCGCCGAATTGCTCGGGGTGCGCCACCAGGTTTTTCACCGCCTGCAGTTTGGGCACGTAAAGCCGGGTTTCCGCGGGCATCGAGAGGTCGGTGTAGCCCGTCGGCAAGCCGGCCTTCTGGTTTTTGGCAATCGCCCGGGCAACGTTGCCTTCGCCCCAGTTGTAGCTGGCGAGCGCCAGTTGCCAGTCGCCGAACATGTCGTGCAGCTTTTGTAGATAGTCGAGTGCCGCGCGGGTCGACGCCACCACATCGCGGCGATCGTCACGAAAGATGTTCTGCTTGAGCTGGTAATCGCTGCCCGTCGCCGGCATGAACTGCCACATGCCGGCGGCCTTCGCACTCGATACCGCCTGTGGGTTAAAGGCACTTTCAATGAAAGGCAGCAGCGCAAGCTCGGTCGGCATGCCGCGCCGCTCGAGTTCCTCGACGATGTAGAAAAGGTATTTGTCGGAGCGGCTGGTCATGCGCTCCAGATAGTCGGGCCGGCTTCGGTACCACTGCTCGCGATCGGTCACCAATTCGCCTTCGAGGTTGGCCATCTTGAATCCGCGCCGGATGCGATCCCACATGTCGGTCGGTGGCGAAAGCGGCGCGACAACGGCCGAACCGGGGGTCGTGCCTTTCTCGATCGGTGAAAGCGCGCCGCCTGGAAAAACCGAATCGCCGGTGCGCAACTGGTCTGGACCGACGGGAGGGGTGAGGCCTGCGCAACCTGCGAGCATCAGGACGCCGGCAAGACATAGAGCGGTGAGCAACTTCATCGGTATCGGGTTTCCGGTAGACCGGGTATGAATAGAATCAAACCGGTTTCAAGAGTGCGCGCAATGAACAATCGCCCAAGCGCGCACAAAAAGTTTATCGGGTCTGCAACGATGCGTGGGTCGTCGCACAAGTCCTCGCACGAGTCCTCGTACAAGGGCACGAAGCGTCATCGACCAGAGTGATCAGCACAGCGAGATTCATGAGCCGCCAAATTATAGATTTGCAGCAATGGTTCGCCACCGCACCCGGCCGCTATCTGCTCGAGTGGGAGCAGCGCGCTTTCGATGAGGCGGTGACGGATCTTTTCGGATACCACGCGCTTCAGCTGGGGTTGACCGACATCGATGCACTGCGCGCTAGCCGCATCTCGCATCGCTGGTTGCTGTCATCCGATCCGGATGTGTTGCTGAGCCCGGCCCCGCCGCCCGGCCTCGCGAGTGCAAAGCGCGTTGCTCTGATCGCGGATTCGGCTGCGTTGCCTTTCGAAGCCAACAGTCTCGATCTGCTTTTGTTGCCGCACACGCTCGACTTGAGCAGCGATCCGCATGGTACTTTGCGCGAGGTCGAGCGCGTTCTGGTGCCGGAGGGCCGGGTCATCATCAGCGGACTCAATCCGGCCAGTCTGTGGGGCATGCGTCAGCGCCGGTCACGCTTTTTTCAGCGACTGGGTTGGGGCCAGCAATTTCTGCCCGAGGCCGGCGATGCGATTTCGTATCGGCGGATGCGCGACTGGATGCGCTTATTGAGCTTTGAAGTCGAGGCCAGCCGGTTCGGGCTCTACCGGCCGGCGTTCGGCAATCCGGCGTGGCTCGATCGTTTCGCGTGGCTCGATCGTGCAGGTGACAGGTGGTGGCCGATTTTCGGCGCCGTTTATTTCGTGACCGCCGTTAAGCGGGTGCGCGGCATGACCTTGCTGCCCGCATCCTGGCGAAAGCGCCCGAAGGCGGTGGCCAGCGCGCCGGTGCCTGTCGCGGGCAAGATGCGGCAGGCCGGCGCCCCGTTGGACGCGCCCCGAAACAAGCAACGAGCCAGGCAGTTCATGACCGAAGAGAGATGACCGAAGAGCGAACCGACACACCATGAACGAAGTCGAGATCTATACCGATGGCGCATGCAAGGGCAACCCGGGCCCGGGCGGCTGGGGTGCGTGGTTGCGCTCGGGGGCGGACGAGAAAGAATTGTTCGGCGGCGAGCCGAGCACGACCAACAACCGGATGGAGCTGATGGCCGTGATCGAAGGACTGGGTGCGCTCAAGCAACCGTGCAAGGTCAAGCTCTACCTCGACAGTCAATACGTGCGCCTGGGCATCACCGAATGGATTCGCGGCTGGAAAGCCAGGGGCTGGCGCACCTCGACCAAACAACCCGTCAAGAACGTCGAGCTGTGGCAGCGGCTGGACGCCCTGGTGCAGGAGAGCGGCCACCAGATCGACTGGCGCTGGGTCAAGGGTCACTCGGGCAATGTCGGCAACGAGCGGGCCGACATGCTGGCCAATCGCGGTGTGACGGCTGTTCTTGCGCGCTGAGGTCGAAAGCCGGGCTGCAACGGTGCGGCTCGCTCAAGGCGCATCGGGCGAGCCGATCGGCTCGGGCGCGGTCAACGCTTCGCCCATGCGGGCCCGGAAGAGCTGGCTGTCTGTTTCGCGAAGTCGCCGGCTCATCTCGCGCGCAATGTTCATCTGAAACAGCGCGAACTGCTCGGGATCGCGTTCGAACAAGCGGTGCAGGTCGTCGGGCGCGAGCCGAACGGCGCGGCATTCGGTGTCGGCACGCACAGACGCGCTACGCGGGAACAAGTCGAGCAGCGCCATTTCGCCGAAACAGTCGCCCTCGGCGAGCCGGCGCAATCGCAATTCGTGGCCCTGCCAGTTCTTGCAGACCGTGACGCGGCCCGATTCGATGACATACATGAATTCCGCCGGCTCGCCTTCGCGAAAGAAGAAGCTGCCCGCCGATTTCTCGATGCGCGGTGCGTCGTCGAGCAGAAAGTGGATCGTCTCCGCGCTGATGGCGCCGAAGATCGGCATTTGCTGGATCAGTTCGATGCGCGTGGCCATGGTGTCTCCCGCTTGTCGTTTCTCAAAACGCTGTGTTTTTAATAGCTGTCTGCGCAAGTCCAGTATGGCTTGAAGGCCGATTTGATTCAGAAATACGGTTCGTCACGCATAGCCGCCGCGCAGAGGGCGACGGTCAGCCGCCGATGTAGCTCATCTCGACCCGACGCGGCGCGCCGCCGTCCGTGCTGTCATTGTCGAGTGCCATACCGGCCCGCAGTTGTGAGTAGCGATCGCTGCGACCTTGCCAGATGTGTCCGATGGCCGACGCGATTTCGGCATCGCTCGCAACCGGCAGGGCGCTTGCCGCATCGCCGCGCAGCAACTCGCGCAGATCGTGACCGCGGCTCGCGAACAGGCACAGGTAGAGCCGACCTTCGGTCGACAGGCGCGCGCGGCTGCAGTCTTCGCAAAACGCCTGCGTCACGCTGCTGATGACGCCGATCTCGCCGCCGCCACCGTCCTCATCCGCGTAACCCCAGCGCTGCGCGGTTTCGCCGGGTGTGGCGGCATCGAGCGGGCGCAAGGGAAACTCGGATTGCAATAGCGCGATCACGTCGGCCGACGGCATCACCTCGTCCATCCGCCAGCCGTTGGTCGCGCCGACGTCCATGTATTCGATGAAGCGCAGCACCACGCGGCCTGCGTAATGGGTGCGGAACCAGCGGGCCATCGGCAGGATTTCCTGCTCGTTGGTGCCGCGCTTGACGACCATGTTGACCTTTACCGGCGCCAGGCCCGCTTCCACGGCAGCGTCGATGCCGGCGAGCACATCGGCGACCGGAAACTCGACGTCGTTCATCGCGCGGAATACGGTGTCGTCGAGTCCGTCCAGGCTCACGGTGACGCGATTCAAGCCCGCCGCTTTGAGCGCCCGAGCCTTGCGCGCGAGCAAAGAGGCGTTGGTGGTCAAGGTGAGGTCGAGGGGCACGCCATCGACGGTTCGCAACCCTGCCAGTTGTTCCACCAGCAGCTCGATGTTCTTGCGCAGCAGGGGCTCGCCGCCGGTGAGGCGGATCTTGCGCACGCCATGCAACACGAACGCGCTTGCGAGACGCGTGATCTCCTCGAAGCTGAGCAGCGCCTTGTGCGGCAGGTATTGATAGTCCTTGTCAAAGACCTCTTTGGGCATGCAGTAGCTGCATCGAAAGTTGCAGCGGTCGGTGACGCTGATGCGCAAGTCGGTAAGCGGACGCGCGAGTCGGTCGGTCAGCACGCCCGTCGGCGCGAGCACCGTCCCCAAGCGATGCGGCCGCTCTGCGCCGATGCGTTCGTCGATCAGCGGGATGACGCGCGAGGCCATAAATAGGGGTTGTCACACTTTCAAGAAGCTGGACTCTTCGCGCGCGGGTCCGCGGCAGAGAAAAAGATAACGACGTCTTCGATACCCGATGTTAGACGCCGCCATCGACTCTTGCCGATACAGAGCGCGAATGCATGTTTCGTCAGCGGTCAATGCAGCGCACTGCAGCAAGGCAGCGCGAGTCAAAAAGCGCGAGTCCGACAGCGCGAGCAAATCGTCGGCAAGAATTATGGAAAAAGTCGCTGCAAAGCAGTCTGCGCAAGCGCATCCAGCTATCAAATAAATAGCAATCAGGTTGCCGGATCGCCAGTTCAGCCGGGTAACTCGTGCGCGCCCGAGGCGAGGGGTGCGAGACCGGCCAAGGTTCAGGTCCAGGCCGGGCATTGATCGATCCCGCTTAAAATCCATGTTTGATGGATTTCGGTTTGGGAATGCGGGTGAGTGAATCCGATCACTGACGGCTGCAACCGCCGCGCGGTAAAAACCGCTGCAGGGCAACTCCTTATCTTCGGCATCGTCAGAATAATTACGGGTACCGCGCGGGTGGCGAAATTGGTAGACGCACCAGGTTTAGGTCCTGACGTTCGCAAGAACGTGTCGGTTCGAGTCCGACCCCGCGCACCAGTATTCCATCGATGTGCCCCTGCGTCCCGTATCTCTTTTGAATTCTCCCTGAGGAAACAATGACAGTAGATGTTGAAACACTCGACAAGCTCGAGCGCAAGATCACTTTGACGCTGCCCGTTGGCAGCATCCAGTCCGAAGTCGATTCGCGGCTGAAAAAGCTCGCACGGACCGTCAAGATGGATGGTTTCCGGCCCGGCAAGGTGCCGATGACCGTGGTCGCGCAGCGCTATGGCTACTCGGTGCACTACGAGGTCATGAACGCGAAGGTCGGCGAGGCTTTCTCGCAAGCTGCCAACGAAGCGAAATTGCGTGTCGCTGGTCAGCCGCGCATCACCGAAAAAGACGATTCACCGGAAGGCCAGATGGCGTTCGACGCCGTGTTCGAGGTGTTTCCCGAAGTGAAGATCAACGACCTGTCGGGCGCCGAAGTCGAAAAGATTTCGTGTGACGTCGGCGACGACGCGATCGACAAGACGCTCGACATTCTGCGCAAGCAGCGTCGCACCTTTGCCCAGCGTGCGCTCGACGCGCAGGCAGCCGAGGCCGATCGCGTCACGGTCGACTTCGAAGGCAAGATCGACGGGGAGTCGTTCCAGGGCGGCAAGGCAGAGGACTTTCAGTTCATCCTGGGCGAAGGCCAGATGCTCAAGGAGTTCGAAGACGCGGTGCGCGGCATGAAAAGCGGCGACAGCCGCACTTTTCAGATGGCGTTTCCGGCCGACTATCACGGCCAGGAAGTCGCCGGAAAACTCGCCGACTTCATGGTCACGGTCAAGAAAATCGAGTCGACCCACTTGCCTGAAGTGAATGACGAGCTGGCGAAATCGCTTGGCATCGCCGAAGCCACGGTCGAGGGCTTGCGAGCCGACATCAAGCGCAATCTCGAGCGCGAAGTGAAGTTCCGCGTGCTGGGCCGAAACAAGACCGCCGTGATGGACGCGCTTATCGGCAACGCCGAACTCGAGTTGCCCAACTCCAGTGTGCAGGCCGAAGTCGACCGGATGATCGAAGCTGCCCGCGCCGACTTGAAGCAGCGCGGCATCAAGGATGCCGACAAGACACCGATACCCGAAGAAGTTTTCCGTCCGCAAGCCGAGCGCAGGGTGCGCCTGGGCCTCGTGGTGGCCGAGTTGGTGCGTACTAATGAACTGCAAGCCAAGCCCGAGCAGATCAAGGCCCACGTGGACGAACTCGCCGCCAGTTATGAAAAGCCGGCCGATGTGGTGCGTTGGTACTTCAGCGACAACCGCCGGCTGGCCGAGGTCGAAGCCGTGGTGATCGAAAACAACGTGACCGAATTCGTCCTCGGCAAGGTCAAAGTCGTCGACAAATCAGTTTCTTTCGACGATTTGATGGCGCAGCAGGCCTGACTTACCTCGAGCCGCGACACTTGCAACACAGAACCACGGCCCCAATTGCTCCCGGTTGCCGGGTCTAAATTGGCCAGCAACATTCCGGCAGGGTGCCGGTTTCGATCGGAGCAAATTCATGAATGCAATGGACACGAAAGCCCTCGGCCTGGTGCCGATGGTGGTCGAGCAATCGGGCCGCGGCGAGCGGTCTTACGACATCTACTCGCGCCTCCTGAAGGAGCGCGTGGTGTTTCTGGTCGGCGAGGTCAACGACCAGACCGCCAACCTGGTGGTCGCGCAACTGCTGTTTCTGGAAAGCGAAAATCCCGACAAGGACATTTCGTTCTATATCAATTCGCCGGGCGGCTCGGTCAGCGCTGGCCTGGCGATTTTCGACACCATGCAGTTCATCAAGCCCGAGGTTTCGACGCTTTGCATGGGCATGGCGGCGAGCATGGGCTCGTTTCTGTTGATGGCCGGCGCCAAAGGCAAGCGCTTTGCACTGCCCAATTCTCGGGTCATGATTCATCAGCCTTCGGGCGGTACGCAGGGCCAGGCGACCGATATCGAGATTCACGCGCGGGAGATCATTCGCCTGCGGGAACAGCTCAATCGCATCTACGCAGAGCGCACCGGGCAGTCGGTCGAAAAAATTGCGCTAGATATGGAACGCGACCGCTATCTTTCTGCCGACGAGGCACAGGTCTACGGACTTGTCGACAAGGTGCTGTCGAAACGCGACTGAAGTCACACAAGGCGCGTTGCAGCGCCGCAACGGCGTTGTCCCTTGGGTGTTCCAGCGGGGCAGCGCCGTTTTCACTTGGTTATCATCGGCTTTAACCGTTGAAAGGCGCTGATTCATGGCCGATAAGAAAGGCTCATCGGGCGAAAAAACGCTCTATTGCTCGTTTTGCGGCAAGAGCCAGCACGAGGTCAAAAAGCTGATCGCAGGGCCGTCGGTCTTCATCTGCGATGAGTGCATCGACCTGTGCAACGAAATCATTCGTGACGAACTGCCGGCCGATAGCGGCACGGGCGAGGCGCGCAACGACTTGCCGACGCCGCTCGATATCAAGACCAACCTCGACAACTACGTTATTGGCCAGGAGCCAGCCAAACGCGTGCTCGCGGTGGCGGTTTACAACCACTACAAGCGGTTGCGTCACAAGGAAAAGGCGAAGACCGAGGATGTCGAACTCACCAAAAGCAACATCCTGCTCATCGGGCCGACCGGCTCGGGCAAGACCTTGCTGGCGCAAACACTGGCGCGGCAACTCGATGTTCCATTCGTGATGGCCGATGCCACGACATTGACCGAAGCCGGCTATGTCGGTGAAGACGTCGAGAACATCATTCAGAAGCTCTTGCAGAGTTGCAATTACGAGGTCGAACGCGCGCAGCGCGGCATCGTCTACATCGACGAGATCGACAAGATTTCGCGCAAGTCCGACAACCCTTCGATCACCCGCGATGTTTCGGGAGAAGGCGTCCAGCAGGCCCTCTTGAAACTGATCGAAGGCACGATGGCCAGCGTCCCTCCACAGGGGGGGCGCAAGCATCCCAATCAGGACTTTCTGCAGATCGACACGACCAACATCCTGTTCATTTGCGGCGGCGCGTTTGCGGGTCTCGAAAAGGTCATAGAAGCACGCACCGAAGCATCGGGCATCGGCTTCGGTGCGGCCGTGCGCAGCAAGCAGCAGCGCAGCTTGACCGATGTGTTTCGCGAAGTCGAACCCGAAGACCTGATCAAGTTCGGACTCATTCCCGAACTCGTCGGCCGGATGCCGGTGGTTGCCTCGCTGGCGGAATTGTCCGAAGACGCGCTGGTGCGAATACTGACGGAGCCCAAGAACGCGGTGGTCAAACAGTTCGTCAAGCTCCTGCAGATGGAAGGCGTCGATCTCGAGATCAGGCCCGCCGCGCTCAAGGCGATTGCCCGCAAAGCCCTCGCCCGCAAGACCGGCGCGCGCGGGCTGCGCTCGATTCTGGAGCAGTCCCTGATCGACACCATGTTCGATTTGCCGAACGCCGCCAACGTCGACAAGGTGGTTGTGGACGAGTCTTCGATCGAGGAAAGCAAACCGCCGCTGCTCGTCTATCGCGAGGCGGCGAAGAAGGCATGACGCGATGCTTCGCGAAGGGGATTGCCGTCGGGCGCAGCGTCGCTGAAACGCGTCGAACCATCGAGGCGGATGGCGATTCGTTCATGAGTGTGCGGGTCGACGACAGACTTGCAAATGGCGTTGCCGCACTTGCCGCACTTGCCGCACTTGCCGCACTTGCCGCACTTGCCGCACTTGCCGCACTTGCCGCACTTGTTATTAGCCGCGCCCGAACCATATCTTCTGGATAGCAAAAAGGAATTTTCCATGTCTGGCCATACCCCTTTGCCATCCGATGCGATCGACCTGCCGCTGCTTCCATTGCGCGATGTGGTCGTGTTCCCTCACATGGTCATCCCGCTGTTCGTCGGCCGGCCAAAGAGCATCAAGGCGCTCGAGCTGGCGATGGAGGCGGAGCGCCGCATCATGCTCGTTGCGCAGAAGGCCGCCGCCAAGGACGAGCCATCGGTCGAAGACATGTTCGAAGTTGGCTGCGTCTCGACCATTTTGCAGATGCTCAAACTGCCCGATGGCACGGTGAAAGTGCTGGTCGAGGGCCAGCAACGTGCCAAGGTCGACCGCATCGATGACAGTGAAACGCATTTCTCGGCAACTGTGACACCGGTGGCTGCGCCTTCGGACGATCAGCAAGGCACCGAGGTCGAAGCGCTGCGGCGCGCGCTGATGCAGCAGTTCGACCAGTACGTCAAACTCAACAAAAAAATCCCCCCCGAGATCCTCACTTCGATTTCGAGCATCGACGATCCCGGGCGGCTGGCCGACACGATTGCGGCGCATCTGCCGCTCAAGCTCGAGATGAAGCAGGCGGTGCTCGACCTCGATGACATCAAGGCGCGCCTCGAAAACCTCTTCGGTCAGCTCGAGCGAGAAGTCGAAATTTTGAATGTCGACAAGAAGATCCGCGGTCGTGTCAAACGGCAGATGGAGAAGAACCAGCGCGACTTTTATCTGAACGAACAGGTCAAGGCGATCCAGAAAGAACTCGGCGAGGGCGAAGAGGGCGCCGACGTCGAAGAGATCGAAAAGAAGATCAGCGCTGCGCGGATGCCGAAGGAAGCGCGCAAGAAGGCCGACGGCGAGCTGAAGAAGCTGAAGCTGATGTCGCCAATGTCGGCCGAGGCGACGGTGGTTCGCAACTATATCGACGTGCTTGTCGGCTTGCCGTGGAGCAAAAAGACCAGGGTCAAGCACGACTTGGCGTATGCCGAAAGAGTGCTCGACGAAGACCACTACGGGCTCGAGAAGGTCAAAGACCGGATCCTCGAATATCTCGCGGTCCAGCAACGCGTCGATAAGGTGAAGGCGCCGATTTTGTGTCTGGTCGGCCCTCCAGGTGTCGGCAAGACGTCGCTTGGCCAGTCGGTGGCGAAGGCGACGGGTCGCAAGTATGTGCGGATGGCTTTGGGCGGGATGCGTGACGAAGCCGAGATCCGTGGCCATCGGCGCACCTACATCGGCGCCATGCCCGGCAAGGTTTTGCAGAGCCTCAGCAAGGTCGGTACGCGTAACCCTCTGTTTTTGCTCGACGAGGTGGACAAGCTCGGCACCGATTTTCGCGGCGATCCATCGAGCGCGCTGCTCGAAGTGCTCGACCCCGAGCAGAACCACACGTTCGGCGATCACTATGTCGAAGTCGATTTCGATTTGTCGGATGTGATGTTCATCGCGACCTCGAATTCGATGAACATGCCGCCTGCGTTGCTCGACCGGATGGAGGTCATTCGCCTCTCGGGTTACACCGAAGACGAGAAGATCAACATCGCGCTGAAGTACCTTCTGCCGAAGCAACTGAAAAATAACGGCGTCAAGGAAAACGAACTTCTGGTCACCGAAGAAGCGGTGCGCGACATCGTTCGCTACTACACGCGGGAAGCCGGCGTGCGCTCGCTGGAACGCGACATCTCCAAAATCTGTCGCAAGGCGGTCAAGGGCCTGCAGCTCAAGAAGATGAAACCGAAGGTCGTCGTCGACAGCAAGAACCTGAACGATTTTCTCGGCGTCCGCAAATTCAACTTCGGCCGTGCGGAAAAACAGAACCAGGTTGGTCAGGTGGTTGGCCTGGCCTGGACCGAAGTCGGTGGTGATTTGCTTACGATCGAGGCGGCGATCGTGCCCGGCAAAGGCGTCATCACGCGCACCGGCTCGCTCGGCGACGTGATGAAGGAATCGGTCGAGGCGGCACGCACGGTAGTGCGCAGCCGCGCCCGGCGGCTCGGCATCCGCGACGACTTGTTCGAAAAGCACGACGTCCATGTCCATGTCCCTGATGGCGCAACGCCCAAGGACGGTCCCAGCGCCGGCGCTGCCATGACGACCGCATTGGTTTCCGCGCTCACGGGCATTCCGGTGCGCAGCGACGTGGCGATGACCGGCGAGATCACCTTGCGCGGCGAGGTCACGGCGATCGGCGGCTTGAAGGAAAAGTTGCTCGCTGCGCTGAGAGGCGGCATCAAGACCGTTTTGATCCCCGAAGAAAACGCCAAGGACTTGCAGGAGATTCCCGAGAACGTGAAAAACGGGCTCGAAATCGTGCCGGTCAAATGGATCGACAAAGTGCTTGAAATTGCGCTCGAAAGGCAGCCCGAAGCCTTGTCCGACGAGCAGGTTGCGGCATCGGCAGCGGCGATCGCGGAAAGTGCGCGCCAGCGTGCATCGCAACCATCGACCGCCTCGGTCAAGCACTAACGGGCTTGCCTTCGAGCCGCAAAAAATCGCCTATAATCCGAGGCCTGATTTGCGGGAATAGCTCAGTTGGTAGAGCGCAACCTTGCCAAGGTTGAGGTCGAGAGTTCGAGACTCTTTTCCCGCTCCAGTTTCAAATAAAAAGGGAAGCGCGATGCTTCCCTTTTTTTCGGCCGATCCATCGGGATCGGCTTGCGGCGCGATAGCAAAGCGGTTATGCAACGGATTGCAAATCCGTCCAGCCCGGTTCGACTCCGGGTCGCGCCTCCACTATTCCGGGACCCGGTTCGATCCCGCGCGCCAACACCGCATGAACACCGCATGAAAATGGCACGAGCTAGCGACGCGCGCACTCATCGCATGTTCCCTGTGTGGCCGAGCGAATATCGCCCCGGTTGCGGCCATACCGTCAGGCCGTGCGGCTCCTTGCCAACCGGAATCGACTGCACCGCGCCGCTGGTCGTGTCGATCGCGTAAACCACGTCGTCGTATCGACCGGACAGCCACAAGGTCTTGCCGTCGGCGCTGACGTTCCCCATGTCCGGGCTGCCGCCGCCGGGAATCGGCCAATTGGCGACGACTTCGCGCTTGGCGAAGTCGAGCACCGAAATGCTCCCTTTGCCCTTCTTGGCGCCATGGATACGGTTGGAGCCGCGATTGCTGATGTACAGCCGGGCGCCGTCGCGGCTCGGATAGAGCCCGTGCGAGCCGACGCCCGATGCGACGAATCCGATTTTCGTGAAACTGGCGCCGTCCACCACGTGCACGCCGTCGGCCATCATGTCGGCGACATAGAAAACCTTGCCATCGGGCGAGATCCGGATGTCTTGCGGCATGCCGCCCTTGGCGAGCAGAAGATAGCCCGCCACCTTTCGGTTCACCATGTCGATCTTGGCCAGAGCGCCGGTGAATTCGCAGGTGAAGATGGCATATTTGCCGTCGATCGAAAAGTCGGCGTGATTGATGCCCTTGCATTGCGGCACCGGCAGGCTCGACTGCAGCGCCATCGTGTGCGCATCCCGAAAATCCAGCCGCGCGCGGGCCTCCGCGACAACGATCGCCTGCTTGCCGTCGGGCGTGAAATACATGTTGTAGGGGTCATCCACCGACACTTCCGTGCCTGGCTTGCCGGTTTTCGGGTCGATCGGCGTCAGGCTGCCATCGGTGCGGCCTTCAGCGTTATTCGCGACCCAGAGCGTCTGCAGATCCCACGAAGGCACGACGTGCTGCGGACTGCGCCCGACCTTGAACTTGTCGATTACCGTGCGCGTCGCCGGGTCGATCACATAAACGTCGTTCGAGCGCAAATTCGGAACATAAACCCGCGGCAGAGCGCCCGCGGTCGACGGGCTCATGTCTTTGGCGGCCGCGTTGCTGTAAAGGTTGGCGGCATTCACGACCGGCGGCATGCCCGGTACCGTTTGAACGGCAAGCGTCGCTGTCGATTGCGCGAGCGCAACGTTGCCCGACAGTGCGACCACGCAGGCCAATGCGCCAGAGCAGGCGGATGTGGAAGGGAATCGATAGCGAAACAAATTCATTTGAAAACTGGAAGAGGTCGGAAAAAAAGAGTCGCGCTTCAGGCTCGGGCTCATGCGACGGCAGCCGTTCAACGGTTCGTGGTTTCCATGCGAATCGCCTGAACCGTCTGCGCCACGATGGCATCGATGCCCAATCGGCCGAGTTCAGCGCTCGCGCGGCGCGGATCGCCACCGTAGACGCCCTCGGCAGCGCCGAGTTTAGTGCCGTCTTTCAGCCGTTCGGCGCGAACCAATTGCGGCGCCACAGCCCAAAGCAAAGAGGTGTCTGCGAGCGCCGCGTGGGTGCCGATTTCGGCGTCGGAAATACCGCGTTGGCGCAACAGCGCGGCGTAGCCTGTCGAACTCGCGGCGTAATAGGCGCCCGGCACGAAAGCGCGCGCCGGCGATTGCACCCACGCCTTGTTCAGTCGGGCCACGACCTGCTCGATGTCCTTTTGATAGCCACCATGGTCACCGAGGAAAACGATGTTTCTGAAGCCATGCGCCTTGAAGCTGTTGGCGGCCGATTCGAGCGTCTTCTCGAACACGTCGTCCGGCACGGTGATGGTTCCGGGAAAGCGCATGTGCGACGTGGGTGGCGCGTAACTGCCCTCGGGCACGTAGGCGATCACCGGTGCAACCAGCGCATTGCCGAGTTCGGTCGCGATGCGCTCGGACAGCACCGCCACCCGCGCGTTGTGCTTTCCCAATGCCAGTGCCGGACCGCTTTGCTCCGTGCCGCCGATCGGAATGATGATCGTGGTTTTACCGCTCTGGATTTCGGCGCGAAGCTCGGTCCAGGTCAGATCGCCGAGCAGCACGGTCACCGGCGGCTGTGCCGCGGCGGCTTGCGCGCCGAGCAAAATAACGAAGGTCGCGAGAGCGGTTCGCATAACTGAAGTCATCGCAACGCCGATTGAAAAAATGCAAAACGAAGCTTTGATTGTCGCAGCCCGATCGCGCGGGTTGCGCGCGAAACAACGGCGCGAGAGGGCCGCGCTCATTTCGGGTATCGTCATCGCTTGAATCGAACGCCCGGATGGTGAAACTGGTAGACACATCGGACTTAAAATCCGCCGCTTCCTGCATAAGGGGCGTGCCGGTTCGATTCCGGCTCCGGGCACCAGGCACATTCATACCCAAAACTACCCAAGGAGCACCTCATGCCACGCTACAACGCTCCCTTCGAAATTCATGTGCACGGCGATGTACCGTTGCGTGCCGACGTGAGCTTCGATCAGATTCAGGACGCGCTCAAGCCGTTGTGGCAATACGCCGGCGCCCGTTCTCTTGCCGACGGCGCGACCAGCGCCTACGAAGAGGAGCCCGGCATTCTTTTCGAGCAAAAAGATCACACGCTGCAAATCTGCTGGACCGTTCCGGGCGACGAAGATTTCCGCCAGTCGCTCGACGAAATGTGCATGGCGCTCAACGATCTGGCCGAGCAGGGCGCCGCGATCGAAGTGACTTTCTACGATACCGAGTTCGATGACGACGAGGAAGACGCCGACGCCGACGATGAGTCGCGCGACGATTTCGTCATGCTGTTCGTCGGTCCGAATCCGGCGGCGATCATGCAGGTTCAGCGCGATCTGCTGGTCGAAGATGTTGTCAACCTGATGGAACGTCATTTCGACGGCGCCGAGCTGTCCGGCGTGGTGGCCGAGATCGACAAATTGTTCGGCGGCCGCTTCGACGCGCTGGTCAATTCGCTCGAGCTCGGCAAATACCCACGCGGTGGCGGCAGTGGCGGAAGCGGCAGTGGCGGCCCGGGTGCTGGCGGCCACGGCGGCGGGCGTCGGCCGCGGCATCTGCATTGAAGTGATGTGCAATGCCCGTCTGCCATGGCGGCATTGCGCTGAAGCGCTGGCAGACGGCCTGGGATACGGGCGTGCCCGGCTGATCTTGGTTGCTATCGAATAAATAGCTGTCTGCGCACAGCCCGTCTGCGTTTCGGGCACATTTCGTTTAAATCCTGCGTTCAGCGCCGGCGACCGGCTGCAGCCATCGCGCGGCTGCCGCGCGCAACGTGCTCAAATCGCCGGTTCCGAGCAACTCGACGCCGCCGACGCCATCCACTGCGAGAAGCTCAATCGCTTCGATGACGCGCCGGGTTTGTTGCGCGACCGGCATGCAGGTGTCGACAAAGCGCACCGCAGCGCCGGTGCAACGGCGAAGCTCGTCGGCGACGAAGGGGTAGTGGGTGCATCCGAGCACCAGCGTGTCGATTTGACCGGGTTCAGTGCCGAAATTGCCTGCAGCGCTTATGTAGCGTGCGCAGAGCGCTACTATTTCTGTAGCGTCAGCATGCTCGATCGCGGCTGCGAGGCCATCGCATGCGACTGGAGAAAAGGTTGTCTTTTCGCCGAGCGATGCAAGTAGCGACTGATATTTGGCGCTCGCCAGCGTGCCGCGTGTCGCCAACACGGCAATGCGATGCGTCCGGCTGATCGCGACCGCGGGCTTGAGCGCCGGTTCGACGCCGACCACCGGCACCTGCTCGTACGTGTCGCGCAGCGCCCGAATCGCCGCCGCGGTGGCGGTGTTGCAGGCGACGACCAAGGCCTTTACGCCATGGGTTTGCACGAGCTGGCCGGCGATCGCCAGCGACCGCTCGACCACAAAGCCTTCACCGCGTTCGCCGTAGGGTGCATAAGCCGCGTCGGCGTAATAGACGAAACGCTCGCGCGGCATTTGGCCGCGCAGCGCATTCAGGATGCTCAGGCCGCCGATACCGCTGTCGAACACGCCGATAGGTCGATCGGCGTTCGGAATGCTGCCGATAGGTCGATCGGCGTTCGGAATGCTGCCGATAGGGCGATCGGCGTTCGGAATGCTGCCGATAGGGCGATCGGCGTTCGGAATGCTGCCGATAGGGCGATCGGAGTCAGGAATGCTGCCGATCGATGGGCCGTCACTCACCGGCGCTTCACCGCTCAAGCCGCCTCCACCGCAATTCCCTTGAACTCGCCGCTCGCGATCCGCTTTTGCCAATCGGCCGGCCCCGTGTTGTGGACGCTGGTACCGCCCGAATCCACCGCCACGGTCACCGGCATGTCGACCACGTCGAACTCGTAGATCGCTTCCATGCCCAGGTCGTCGAAGCCGACCACCTTCGCGGTTTTGATCGCCTTGCTGACCAGGTAGGCCGCGCCGCCGACGGCCATCAGGTAGGCGCTCTTGTGCTTTTGGATCGCCTCGATCGCGACCGGGCCGCGCTCGGCCTTGCCGATCATCGCGATCAGGCCGGTGTCGGCCAGCATCATCTCGGTGAAGCCGTCCATTCGCGTCGCGGTGGTCGGGCCAGCCGGACCGACCGCTTCGTCGCCGACCGGATCGACCGGGCCGACGTAGTAGATGACGCGGTTTGCGAAATCCACTGGCAGCTTCTCGCCCTTGGCCAGCATGCCCGCGATGCGCTTATGCGCGGCGTCGCGGCCGGTGAGCAACTTCCCGTTCAGAAGCAGCCGATCGCCGGGTTTCCAGCTCGCGACCTCGGCTCGTGTGAGCGCGTTCAGATCGACCCGTTTGCTGCTCGCATCGGGCGCCCACTCGACCTTCGGCCACAGGTCGAGCGAAGGCGCTTCGAGGTAGGTCGGCCCGGAGCCGTCGAGCACGAAATGCGCATGCCGCGTCGCCGCGCAATTCGGAATCATCGCGATCGGCTTGCCGGCCGCATGGGTCGGATACATCCTGATTTTGACGTCGAGCACGGTCGACAAGCCACCCAGGCCCTGTGCGCCGATCCCGAGCGCGTTGACCTTTTCGTAAAGCTCGATGCGCAGTTCTTCGACCTTGCTGAGCGCTTCCTTGCGCGCGGCTTTGGCTTGCAACTCATGCATGTCGATGTCGTCCATCAAACTCTGCTTGGCCAGCAGCGCCGCCTTTTCGGCGGTGCCGCCGATGCCGATGCCGAGCATGCCGGGCGGGCACCAGCCGGCGCCCATTGTCGGCACGGTTTTCAAAACCCAGTCGACCACGCTGTCGCCGGGGTTGAGCATCGCGAGCTTGCTCTTGTTTTCGCTGCCGCCGCCCTTGGCCGCGACCGTCACCTCGAGTTTGTCGCCCCGCACAATCTCGGTCACGATCACGGCCGGCGTGTTGTCCCTGGTGTTTTTTCGATCGAACAACGGATCGGCCACGATCGATGCGCGCAGGGTGTTGTCGGGATGGTTGTAGCCGCGCCGCACGCCTTCGTTGATCGCGTCGTCGAGCGAACCGGTAAAGCCGCCCCAGCGCACGTCCATGCCGACCTTCAGAAACACGTTGACGATGCCGGTGTCCTGACAGATCGGCCGATGGCCGGTCGCGCTCATCTTGCTGTTCGTCAGTATCTGCGCGATCGCGTCTTTGGCAGCCGGGCTTTGCTCGCGCTCGTAGGCCCTCGCCAAGTGCGCGATGTAGTCGGCCGGGTGGTAATAACTGATGAACTGAAGCGCGGCGGCGACCGATTCGATCAGGTCAGTCTGTTGGATGGTGGTCATGAGCTGGGGTCTTCCCGGGTGAAGAGGAACGGCAACGGCGGCCGAGGAAATTATCCGCTGGCGGCGTCAAGCCACTGGCGCGCCGCGCTGCAGCCGTGGATGCGCCGCGGCGACTTCTGGTATCGCCATCAGCGAGTTCGTCACCTGACTGAACTTTGGAAAAGCCGTAAGGTCGAGATCGAAGCGTTCGGCGCCGATCCGATGGCTGGCAAGCGCAAGGTCCGCGATGCTCAAGCGCTCGTCATGGCAGCGCGTCGCGCCTTGGCCTAACCGGGCTTCATACGCCGAGCAGCCTTCGCGAAACCAGTGAGCGGACCATTCGCGATGCGCGGCCTCGTCGGCACCGAACTGCCGCACCAGTCGCTGGCGCACCCGCGGCACCACCAGGGGGTGCGTGTCGGCGGCTGTCAGCAAAAAGAGCGAGCGCACGCGGGCGCGACCGGCCGCGTCAGCGGGCAGCAGCGCGGGTTCGGGGTAGGTCTCTTCGAGCCATTCGAGGATTGCGAGGCTCTGCGTGAGCGGCTCCGGTGTCGCGCCTTCGAGCGCGGGCACGGCACCGGCCGGGTTCAATTTTCGAAAGTCGGACGTGTTCTGCTCGCCTTCGGCCAGATCGTGCGTGCGTTCCTCGAACTCGACGCCCTTCAGCGCCAGAGCGATGCGCACACGGTAAGTGGCGAGCGACAGATGAAAGTTGTGCAGGATGAGCATGGCGCAAAGTCTTCCATGAGCGTTTCAGGTTGAAAGGGACCAGGTCGCGCAATGGTGTTGCGCTGACGGCCGGTTCATTATGGTGGCGCGTCTGCACGCCCATAATTTGCTGCGATGCGCGGGGCACCTGTCCGCGCGCTGACTCAACCTGCCGGCGAAAGGACTAGCCCCATGACGAGCACCCGCATCGAACGCGACACTTTCGGCCCCATCGAGGTGCCGGCCGACAAGCTCTGGGGCGCGCAGACGCAGCGCTCGCTGCAGAACTTTGACATCTCGGGCGAGCATCAGCCGAGTGAAATCATCCAGGCGCTGGCGCAGGTCAAGCGGGCCTCCGCAGTCGTGAATCACGCGCTCGGTTTGCAGGATGCGCAGAAGACGCAAGCGATCGTCGATGCGGCGGATGAGGTCATCGCCGGCCATCACATCGGCGAGTTCCCGCTCGTGGTGTGGCAAACCGGCTCGGGAACGCAAACCAACATGAACGTCAACGAGGTCATCGCTAATCGGGCCAGCGAGCGGCTCGGCGGTGACCGCGGCGAAGGGCGCAAGATTCATCCGAACGACGACGTGAATCGCAGCCAGTCGAGCAACGATGTGTTTCCGACGGCGATGCATGTCGCGGCGGTCGATGCGATCACGCATCGGCTGCTGCCCGCGATTGCCAAATTACACGCCACGCTGCACAGCAAGGCAGAAGACTTCGCCGACATCGTCAAGATCGGCCGTACCCATTTGCAGGACGCTACACCGTTGACCCTCGGCCAGGAGTTTTCGGGCTATGCCGCGCAACTCGCGCACGGCGAGGCGCATGTGCGCGCGGCGCTGCCGCATCTGTGTGAATTGGCGCTCGGTGGCACCGCGGTCGGCACCGGTCTCAATGCGCCGAAGGGCTATGCGGAGCAGGCAGCCGCGGAGCTCGCAAAGCTGATCGGCTTGCCATTCGTCACCGCGCCGAACAAGTTCGAAGCACTCGCGAGTTGCGACGCGATGGTGCATGCGCACGGCGCGCTCAAGACGCTGGCCGCGAGCCTCATGAAGATTGCGAACGACGTTCGCTGGCTCGCGAGCGGTCCGCGCAGCGGCATCGGCGAACTGTCGATTCCCGAAAACGAACCGGGTTCCTCGATCATGCCCGGCAAGGTCAATCCGACCCAGAGCGAGGCACTGACGATGCTCTGCGCGCAAGTGATGGGCAACGATGTCGCGATCAACATCGGCGGTGCGTCGGGCAACTTCGAACTCAATGTGTTCCGGCCGATGATTGCCTACAACTTCTTGCAGAGCGTGCGGTTGCTCGCCGATGGCATGGCGAGCTTCAATGACCATTGCGCAGTGGGAATCGAGCCGAATCGCGAACGCATCGCGGAGCTGGTCGAACGATCGTTGATGCTGGTGACGGCATTGAACACCCACATCGGCTATGACAAGGCCGCCGCCATTGCCAAGAAAGCGCACAAGGAAGGCACCAGCCTTCGCGAAGCCGCCGTGGCCTCGGGGCATCTAACGGGGGAGCAATTCGACGAGTGGGTCGTCCCTGAAAACATGACGGGTTCCTGATCCGATGCTATTGAAAAAGTAGCTGTCTGCGCACGTCCAGTAAGCGTTTCAGGCACTTTTCTTATAAATTTTGAGGCAGGCAGGCTTGGGCGCCGGGTCCGCACGAAAGAGCGTTCGTACAGCGCCGAGCGGCTCGCTTAGCCGAGCGAGAGCGCCTCACGAACCTCGAAACGCCATTGCCGCCATGCCGCTCCGATATAAAGTCAGAGCAACCTGATTTGCGCCAGGCAAGCAACCATCATTCACAGTCCGAGGAGACGAAAGCCATGGCCACCACAACGAGCATCGAATCCAATCTGGTCGAGAGCCGCGTGTTCGAGCCCGATATGCGCGCGAGCGAGGGCGCGCGCATCAGCGGCATGCAGGCTTACGACGCGCTTTGCAGCGAGGCGACGAAAGACTTCGAAGGCTTCTGGAGCCGGCTCGCACGCGAGAACGTCGTGTGGACCAAACCTTTCACGCGAACGCTCGACGAAAGCAACGCACCGTTCTACAAATGGTTCGACGACGGCGAAATGAATGTTTCGGCGAACTGTCTGGACAAACACATGGGCACGCCAGTTGAAAGCAAAACCGCGATCATTTTCGAGGCCGATGATGGCGCCGTCACGACGATCAGCTACAAGGACTTGCTCACACGGGTATCGCAGTTCGCCAATGCGTTGAAGGCGCAAGGCATTCAAAAGGGCGACCGCGTCGTCGTCTATATGCCGATGACGATCGAAGGCATCGTCGCCATGCAGGCTTGCGCGCGGATCGGCGCAACGCACAGCGTGGTGTTCGGCGGTTTCTCGGCCAAGGCGCTGCAGGAACGCATCATCGACGCCGGTGCGGTCGCTGTGATCACCGCCAACTACCAGTTGCGTGGCGGTAAGCAGTTGCCGCTCAAATCGATCGTCGATGAGGGCATCGCGCTCGGTGGATGCGAATCGATCAAGACCGTGCTGGTCTTCGAGCGCACGGTGAAGGAATGGCCGCGGGTCGAAGGCCGCGACAAGACATTTCGCGAGGTGCTCGATGGGCAGAGCAGCGAATGCGCGGCGGTGGCCGTGGGCGCAGAACATCCGCTTTTCATCCTTTACACCTCGGGCTCGACCGGCACGCCCAAGGGCGTTCAGCATTCGAGCGGCGGCTATTTGCTGTGGGCGAAGCTCACGATGGAGTGGACTTTCGATATCCGGCCCGACGATATTTTCTGGTGTACCGCCGACATCGGCTGGATCACGGGCCACACCTACATTGCTTACGGCCCGCTCGCTGCCGGCGCGACGCAGGTGGTGTTCGAGGGCGTGCCGACCTACCCCGATGCGGGACGGTTCTGGCAGATGATCGAGAAGCACGCGGTCACGATTTTCTATACCGCACCGACCGCGATCCGTTCGCTCATCAAGGCAGCGGAATCGAACGAAAAAGTCCATCCGAAAAATTGGGATTTGACGAGCCTGCGCATACTCGGTTCGGTCGGTGAGCCGATCAATCCCGAAGCCTGGATGTGGTACTACCGGAACATCGGCGGCGAGCGCTGCCCGATCGTCGATACCTTCTGGCAGACCGAAAACGGCGGTCATCTGATCGCGCCGATGCCGGGTGCGACGCCGTTGGTTCCGGGTTCGTGCACCTTGCCGCTGCCGGGCATCATGGCCGCGGTGGTCGACGAAACCGGCAAGGAACTGGAGAACGGCGCGGGCGGTTTGCTGGTCGTCAAGCGGCCCTGGCCGTCGATGATCCGGACCATCTGGAACGATCCCGAGCGCTTCAAGAAAAGCTATTTCCCCGACGAGATGGGTGGCAAGACCTACCTTGCGGGCGACGGTGCAGTACGCAGCCCGGACCGCGGCTATTTCCGGATCACCGGTCGCATCGACGACGTGCTCAACGTGTCGGGGCATCGGCTCGGCACGATGGAAATCGAGTCGGCGCTCGTCGCCAAAACCGACCTGGTAGCGGAAGCGGCGGTGGTCGGCCGGCCCGACAATATTTCAGGCGAAGCCGTGTGCGCTTTCGTCGTGTTGAAGCGGGACCGCCCGACCGGAGAAGAGGCGAAAAAAATCGCCGACGAATTGCGGGCCTGGGTCGCCAAGGAGATCGGGCCGATCGCCAAGCCGAAGGACATCCGCTTCGGTGAGAACCTGCCCAAGACGCGCAGCGGCAAGATCATGCGGCGACTGCTGCGCTCGATTGCCAAGGACGAAGCGATCACGCAGGACACGTCGACGCTCGAGAATCCGGCCATTCTCGATCAGCTGTCGGAAAAGCATTGAGCCTCGCGAAAGAGGGCGGCGCCAGAGCGGTTCGAGACGAAAGCGCCGGAATCAAGCGCAGCGATGCGCGGTAGGATGCGTGCTGGAATTGTTGCCGGGTGCGTCGAAATCGCCTGTTGCGGTACGGTGCGGTGCAGCGCCGCTTCGGATTCCCTGCCAATTTTGCGGGGCGTCGCGCAGGCAACACGAAGATGTTTTGTTTTGAGGAGGCCCCATGGGCGTGCGTACTGTCATCCTGGCCATCGTCGTTGCGCTGATCGCGGCGCTCGCCGCGTTCAACTGGAGCACGTTGGCCGCCCCGACTCCGATGTCGCTCGGCTTCACCGAGGTGACGGCGCCTTTGGGCTTGATCATGCTGGGCCTGACCGCAGCGTTGGGCGTTTTCTTTCTTGTCTACCTGTTGTACTTGCAGAGTTCGACCATGCTGGAATCCCGCCGTCAGAGTCGCGAACTGGCCTCGCAGCGAGAATTGGCCGACAAGGCGGAAGCTTCGCGTTTCACCGAACTGCGCACCTTCCTAGAGGGGCAGGAGCAAAGGCGACAGACGCGTGCGACGGAGTTGCACAGCGCCATGCTGGCGCGGGTTGATCAATCCGACCATACGCTCGCGGCGCATCTGGGTCAGTTGGAGGACCGACTCGACCGTCGAAACGCCGTTGGCGAACCAGCGGGTCGCGCGATCACTGTGCCCGACCATGAGCCGCCCTCGACGGATCAATTGACGATCACGCCCCAGGCCTGATCACAAAGGAGCAGGCGATGTGGTTTCTTCTGGCCGGCGTGATCGCCATCGTTTTGAAGTACCTCGAGGTTGGGCCCGTTGCCAACTGGAGTTGGTGGATCGTGCTGTCGCCGTTTGCGCTGGCGGCTGCCTGGTGGGCCTTTGCGGATTGGTCGGGCTACACCAAACGCAAGGTGATGGAGCGCGAAGACGAACGCAAGCAGGACCGCATCGATCGTCAGCGCAGCCAGATGGGCATGCTCAGCAGCCGCTCGAATCGCAAGCGGCGCTGATCGCCAGCATCGTCGCGATTTTCAGAAGTTGTCGAGGACTGCGCCTTGGCTGGCGCTTGCGGCATTGAACGCGAATTTTGCTTGCACGCCACGGGTGTAGCGCGGTGCAGGCGCCTTCCAGTCCCCTCGACGCTGCTCGATCTCCGCCTCGGGCACGTTCAACTCGAGTTTGAGTTGGTGTGCATCGATGGTGATCGCGTCTCCTTCATGAACGAAAGCAATGGTTCCGCCGACCGCTGCTTCGGGCGCGATATGGCCGACCACCATGCCCCAGGTGCCGCCCGAGAAGCGACCATCCGTGATCAGCCCCACGCTCTCGCCCAAGCCTGCACCGATCAAAGCGCCAGTCGGCGCAAGCATTTCGGGCATGCCCGGGCCTCCTTTCGGACCGAGGTAGCGCAGCACCATCACGTCGCCGGCCTTAATTTTTCCGGCCAGGATCGCAGCGAGCGCAGATTGTTCGTCGTCGAACACGCGTGCCGGACCGGTCATGACCGGATTTTTCAGCCCCGTGATTTTTGCGACTGCGCCCTCCGGTGACAGGTTGCCTTTGAGGATGGCCAGATGGCCTTCGGCGTACATCGGTTTATCGATGGGGCGGATCACGTCCTGATCGGCACGCGGCGCATCCGGAATGTCGCGGAGCACTTCGGCGATGGTTTCTCCGCTGATCGTGATGCAGTCGCCGTGCAGCAATCCGGCATTGAGAAGAACCTTCATCACTTGCGGAATGCCGCCCGCCCGGTGCAAATCGACGGCGAGGTATTTGCCGGACGGCTTGAGGTCGCACAGCACAGGCACTTTCTTGCGCATGCGCTCGAAATCGTCGATCGTCCATTCGACATCCGCCGCATGCGCGATCGCCAGGAAGTGCAGCACCGCATTGGTCGAGCCACCAGTCGCCATCACGACTGCGACAGCGTTCTCCAACGCTTTCTTCGTGACGATGTCGCGCGGCTTCAAATTGCTTTTGATGGCGCCAATCAGCACCTTGGCTGACTCTTTTGCCGAGTTCAATTTCTCGTCATGGGGGTTTGCCATCGTCGAGGAGTAAGGCAAGGAAAGGCCCAGCGCCTCGAACGCGGAACTCATCGTGTTGGCGGTGTACATGCCGCCGCAGGAGCCGGTGCCGGGAATGGCCCTTTTTTCGATTTCAGTCAGATCTTCATCGCTCATCTTCCCCGCGGCATTCTGGCCAACCGCCTCAAAAACGCTCACGATGTTCAAATCTTGCCCCTTGAACCTGCCGGGCAAAATCGTGCCACCGTAGACATAGATGGCTGGCACGTTGGCGCGCAGCATGCCCATCATTCCGCCGGGCATGTTTTTGTCGCAGCCTCCGACGACCAGAACGCCGTCCATCCACTGGCCGCCAACGCAGGTTTCGATGCAATCTGCGATGACTTCGCGACTCACCAGCGAGTACTTCATGCCTTCGGTACCCATCGCCATGCCGTCCGAAATCGTCGGCGTGCCGAATACCTGAGCGTTGCCACCGGATTCTTCGATGCTTTCGATGGCGGCATCGGTCAGCTTTTGCAGGCCTGAATTGCACGGCGTGATCGTGCTGTGGCCGTTTGCGACACCGACCATCGGTTTTCTGAAGTCGCTTTCTTCGTAACCCATCGCATAAAACATCGAGCGGTTGGGTGCTCGCGATTTGCCTTCGGTGATGGTGACGCTGCGGCGATTTGACGGGGTCGTTGCGGATGTCATGTCTTTCTCCGAAAGTTTGGTGATAACAAGTGTCGGATACTTGATCGATTGCTTCCAATCGCGATTGAGAGCTTCATTGATACATTTCGCGTATGACAGAAAGCCGCATCGACTTAAGACTCTGGCGCCAGTTCGTGGCAGTCGCCGAGGAACTGCACTTCGGCCGCGCGGCGGAGCGTTTGCACATGACTCAGCCTCCCGTCACACAGGCCATCGCCAAGCTTGAAAGCTCGCTGGGAGTCACATTGTTCGACCGCAGCAGGCGTCGTGTCGCGCTCACTGCAGCAGGTGAGGCCTTGTTGCCTGAGGTTCGGGATCTGCTTGACCGCGCCCAGGGCCTCCCCCGTCGCGCCAGAGCTGCGGCCGCGGGCGAGACCGGGCGTATCCGTCTCGGCTTCGTGTCGACCATCGGCTTTGCGCACTTGCCTGAATGGGTACGCGAGTTTCGGGTTGCACATCCGCGGATTTCCATCGAACTGATCGAAGCCACGAGTGACTGGCAACTGGAGGCGCTGAATCGAAATGAGATCGATGCAGGGTTGATCCTGCATGCACGTGGCGAAACACCTTTCGGTTTCGCTTCGATGGGTGTCCAGCGGGAGCCGTTGGTGCTTGCTTTGCCGGCCGGCAGCAGGCTGACGCGCGGGCGGTCGCTGGCGAGTGTCGATACTTTTGCGGAGCCAGTCGTCTTGTTTCCACGCCGAATCGCGCCAACACTTCATGATGCCTTGCACGATCTGTATCAATCGGTCGGTCAAACGCTCCTGGTGGCGCAAGAAGCCATTCAGATGCAGACAATCGTGAATCTCGTGTCTGCAGGAATTGGCGTTGCCTGGGTCCCCGAAAGTGTCACGCAGTTCAGGCGTGCGGGTGTCGCCTACCGTCGTGTTGACACTTTGCAGGTCGGACCAAAAACACATCGCGCCTTGACCTTGACATTTTGCGAAACAACCTTGGTCTGGCGGACAGGACCCGGTAGACCGGCGTTAGCGTCTTTTATTGCTTTCCTCGAAGCACAGGTCAGAAGCGGGCGGGTCACGGAGTTGCTTCCCTGATCCCGGGTTTCCCGGTGCCGGGCACAATTCAACGATGCTCATGTATCCGAACATTGATCCGATTGCGCTTCGGATCGGGCCAGTCGCCATCCATTGGTATGGGGTGACCTATCTGATCGCGTTCGCGCTGTTTTTCTTCCTTGCGAACAAGCGGCTGAATCATGAGCCCTATCGGTCGATCACAGGGCCAGGTGCATGGACTCGAAAAGATGTTGAAGACATGCTTTTCGTTGGTGTACTGGGAGTGATTTTGGGTGGGCGGCTGGGCTACTGCCTGTTTTACAAGCCCGCGTTCTACATTGCAAACCCCCTCCAGATGCTGTTCGTCTGGCAAGGCGGAATGAGTTTTCATGGTGGGTTGATCGGCGTGATTTTGGCGATGGTCTGGTATGCGCACTCCCGGAACAAGCCGATCTGGCAGGTGCTGGACTTCATTGCACCATGCGTTCCCACGGGAATTGCTGCAGTGCGAATCGGAAACTTCATCAACGGCGAGTTATGGGGACGCTTCAGTAGCTCCGATCTCCCATGGGGAATGGTGTTTCCGCAGAGTGGCTCCCTCGCACCAAGGCATCCCTCGCAGCTGTATGAAGTTCT
>CBDCKT010000002.1:0-5000 GCA_965218415.1 Variovorax sp. | reverse complement strand
TTGAAGCAGGGTCGCTAGATCTTGTGGAGCCAACGTTGAAATACCACCCTGGTGTGTTTGAGGTTCTAACCTAGGTCCATTATCTGGATCGGGGACCGTGCATGGTAGGCAGTTTGACTGGGGCGGTCTCCTCCCAAAGCGTAACGGAGGAGTTCGAAGGTACGCTAGTTACGGTCGGACATCGTGACGATAGTGCAATGGCATAAGCGTGCTTAACTGCGAGACTGACAAGTCGAGCAGATGCGAAAGCAGGACATAGTGATCCGGTGGTTCTGTATGGAAGGGCCATCGCTCAACGGATAAAAGGTACTCTGGGGATAACAGGCTGATACCGCCCAAGAGTTCATATCGACGGCGGTGTTTGGCACCTCGATGTCGGCTCATCTCATCCTGGGGCTGTAGCCGGTCCCAAGGGTATGGCTGTTCGCCATTTAAAGAGGTACGTGAGCTGGGTTTAAAACGTCGTGAGACAGTTTGGTCCCTATCTTCCGTGGGCGCTGCAGATTTGAGAAAGCCTGCTCCTAGTACGAGAGGACCGGAGTGGACGCACCTCTGGTGTATCGGTTGTCACGCCAGTGGCATTGCCGAGTAGCTAAGTGCGGAAGAGATAACCGCTGAAAGCATCTAAGCGGGAAACTCGTTTCAAGATGAGATCTGCCGGGGGCTCGACCCCCCTGAAGAGTCGTTCTAGACCAGGACGTTGATAGGCGAGGTGTGCAAGCGCAGTAATGCGTTCAGCTAACTCGTACTAATTGCTCGTGCGGCTTGACCCTATAACTTTGATCGCGCTTCAAAGATTCCCAAAGATTCTTAATCAAACGAATCAAACGAATCGAACGAAGCATCCCATCGATCAAACCGTTATGCCAGTTATGCCAAAAAGGCGCCGTCAAAAATTCTAAGCTGATTGACTCTGTGAATTCGCTGGCTCGAGTACCCAAATTCCCGAACCAGCAACCCCTTTTAAGCCTGATGACCATAGCGAGGTGGTCCCACCCCTTCCCATCCCGAACAGGACCGTGAAACACCTCAGCGCCAATGATAGTGCGGGTTCCCGTGCGAAAGTAGGTCATCATCAGGCTACCACTTGTTTACATGGTTTTCCGAGCCATGCGACCACATCAAAGCCCAGTCACCACCGGTGACTGGGCCTTTTTGATGGCGCGGTTCCTAGAGGTTGCACCGAGAGGACAAGAGCGGATAGTGTGTATCGTCCAGCCCGGATGGAGATTACCTCTTATTTTCCGCGGTAATTTGTCGAATTCAACTCGTTCTTCATGCCAGCTCCTGAATGGCTGTATCGATTTCGTGCCGCTTCATCCGACGAGGTGCCCCAGCCCGAGTCGACGGCGATTGAGGCGGGCGAGCTTGGCGCCAATGCGGTCGGCACTGAGCGACGTCCGTTGCAGGAGCGTCTGAAGAGCACGCTGCGTCGTTCCGGCGAGGGACTGGCGCCGCGTGTTTTGCGACGGGTACTAAACGATTTGCAATCGGTCGTCGACCGCCGAATCAGTTACGTTGAGGCTGGTCGCCGGGCCGACGCGCTGGCAGCCTGGTATGCGGATCGTCCGGCGAGCGAGCGCCGTGATGTCTGGCTCTTGATGAGTGACGCTTTCGCGCCCGACGTCCGATTGGTCGCGGCTGCTCAAAAGATCTACGAAACAAGCGCAGGCACTGACAGGCAGAGCGAGGCAGAAGTCCGTTTGCGACGGGCTCTGACCTCGTCGCGCGCGCGCTTGTTGCAGCGATTTGCTGTCAATCCGGGTGGAATACGGTTTCTGATGGAAATGCGTTGCGAGCTGCGTGCATTTTTGCGTGAAGACTCGCGTTTGCTCGCGCTGGATGCGGAGCTTGAGAACTCATTTTCGAACTGGTTCGATGTGGCATTCCTGGAGTTGCGGCGGATCAGTTGGGACTCGCCAGCTTCGTTGATCGAAAAACTAATCAAGTACGAGGCAGTACACGACATACAGAGCTGGTCGGATGTGAAAAATCGGCTCGACCGCGATCGTCGCTGCTATGGTTTTTTTCATGCGCGTTTGCCGAATGAACCTCTTATTTTTGTCGAGGTGGCTCTGGTCCGGTCCGTCAGCGAAAGCATTGCGCCTTTGCTCGATGAAGCCGCGGTAGTGATCGATGCCGAGCAAGCCGACACCGCCATTTTTTATTCGATCAGCGCGACCCAGCCGGGCTTGCATGGTGTGAGCTTTGGCGATTCCTTGATTAAGCGGGTTGTGGAGACATTGCGCGGCGAGTTCCCTCGGCTGAAGACATTCGCAACCTTGTCGCCGATGCCTGGTTTTCGCGCGTGGTTTGCAAAAAATGCCGATGCAATGCTTGGCAAGCTCGACGAGAAGCGACGCGCCGGGCTGGCGCGCGCGATGAAGGTCGATCAAGTCGACGCCGACCGGTTTTTCGCGGCACTGGAAGATCCGGCGTCACTCGACGCGAAGTCGCCGATCCGTCAATTGACCATTCAATGCGCGGCGTACTATCTGGCATACGAATTACCCGGCGGCAAGCCGGCTGATCCGGTAGCGCGCTTTCACCTTGGGAACGGAGCGCGTGTCGAACGCCTGAACTGGGCCGCTGATGCTTCGGAGAAGGGGTTGCGACAATCATGGGGCCTCATGGTGAATTACTTCTACGACCTGAAGCGTCTCGATAAGCATCGAGATATGCTTGCCGAAGGGCGCGTCGCCATCTCAGGCGAAGTCGAGGCGCTCGCGAAGATCTGATTGATGACCGGCGAAATTAGTGCGACGCAGGAAGGCTTTCTTGCAACGATCACGATCGCCAATCCCGCCCGGGTCAACGCGATGTCGCGCGTGATGTGGCACGAGCTGCGAACGATTTTCGAAGGCTTCGCGTCGGAAACGGCTATCCGATGCATCGTCGTTTGCGGTTCGGAGGGCAATTTCTGCGCGGGTGGCGATATCTCCGAATATCCGACTTTCCGCTTTGATCGCAGAAGTCTCGAAGCCTTTCACGAAGTCGAGGTATGGGGCGCGCTGCAAGCGATGCTGCGATGCCCGGTTCCGATGCTGGCCCAAATCGAAGGATCCTGCATGGGCGCCGGCCTCGAAATCGCGAGCTGTTGCGATCTTCGATTGGCGAGCGCTTCAGCGCGTTTCGGTGCACCGATCGCCAGGCTGGGATTTCCGATGGCGCCGCGCGAAGCCCGTCTGATCGGCGCCGCCGTCGGCGACGCGCTCGCACGCGACATGCTGCTTGCAGCCAGCGTGCACGATGCGGCACGCTTGTACGATGCCGGCTTTTTACTGTTGCATACGCCTGATACCGACATCGCATCGGCGGTGCGCTCACACGCCGAACGCATCATGCAGTTATCGCCGATGGCGGCGCGTTTGAACAAGAGCACACTATTTATGCAAAATCATGTCGAACCGCCCGCCGCCCAAGCGCTGACAGCTATCAATTCAGTAGCGGACGAGATGGCCGGCGCTTACGATTACGCCGCTGCACCCGAGCACCGCGAAGGCATCGCAGCCTTTCTGGCCAAGCGGCCTCCGAAGTTCTTCTAAACGCATTGTCATGTCTGCAAACCAATCAAGTGATCCGAATCTGTTCGCAACGCTGCGAGCGGGTTTCCCGGCCGATCTCGATCGGATTGCAGTCGAAACCGACGAAGGCCTTCACTATTCCTGGCGCGATCTGGACTGCGCGAGCGCCCGAATCGCGAACCTGCTGGATGCGCTCGATCTGCAACAAGGCGACCGGATCGCGGTGCAGGTAGACAAGTCGGTCGAAGCGTTGATGCTTTATCTCGCGACCCTGCGCGCCGGGTACGTCTATCTGCCGCTCAACACGGCCTACCAGCGTGCCGAACTGGCCTACTTTCTGGAAGATGCCGAGCCGGCAATCGTTGTTTGCGCGGGCAGAAACGCCGATTGGGTCGGGCCGGTTGCGCTGAAAGCCGGAACCCGCCACGTCTTCACGCTGAACGACGACCGTACCGGCACATTGCTGGAAGTTGCGGCCCGGTGCGGCGACGAGCATCCGGTCGCCACGAAACGCGACGACGCCCTGGCCGCCATTCTCTACACCAGCGGTACGACCGGGCGCAGCAAAGGCGCGATGTTGACCCACGGCAACCTTCGCTCCAATGCCGAAGTGCTCGACGGCTATTGGGGCTGGAGCAGCAACGACGTCCTGTTGCACGCCTTGCCGATCTTCCACGTTCACGGCCTGTTCGTGGCGATCCATGGAGCGCTCACCAGCGGCGCCAGAATGATCTGGTTGAACAGTTTCAGCCCTAAACGCGCATTGGCGCGCCTGCCCGAAGCCACCGTGTTCATGGGCGTGCCGACCTTGTATGTACGGTTGCTCGGCGAACCGGCGCTTGACCGGCAGACCTGCGCCAACATGCGCCTTTTCATATCGGGATCGGCGCCGATGCTCATCGAGACATTCAATGAATGGCAGGAGCGTACCGGGCACACGATTCTGGAGCGCTACGGCATGAGCGAAACCATCATGTTGAGCTCCAATCCCTACAGTCCGGTTCAGGGCGCGCGGCGCGGCGGTACGGTGGGTTTCGCGCTCCCCGGCGTGCAATTGCGCATTCGCGATACCGACGGACGTGATTGCCTTCTGGACGAACCTGGCGCAATCGAAGTTGCGGGTCCGAACGTCTTTGCAGGCTACTGGCAAATGCCGAAAAAAACACAGGAAGAATTCACGGCAGACGGCTTCTTCAAAACCGGCGACGTCGGCACCATCGATGGCCTCGGCTACCTGCGCATTGTCGGACGCAGCAAGGACCTGATCATCAGCGGCGGCTACAACGTCTACCCGGCCGAGATCGAAGCGTGCATTAACGAACTGCCGGGTGTGCTGGAAAGTGCTGTCGTTGGTGTGCCCCACGCCGATTTCGGCGAAGTCGGCGTCGCGGTCGTGGTCGCCAAACCGGGCGCTGCCCCGGACCCGGACGCCGTCATCGCCGCGTTGAAACAGCAACTCGCCAACTTCAAGGTTCC
>CBDCKT010000001.1:0-293203 GCA_965218415.1 Variovorax sp. | reverse complement strand
GATGGCGGCGCTGCCGCGCATGAATCGGGCGTACAGGTCGGGGTGCTCCCAGCCCGGGTTGAAGGCGGAGACGACCACGTCGTGACCGCGCACCGCGGCGGCGATGGCATCCGCGTCGTTGGCATCGGCGACGACCGTCGTGAGTTTCGGCCGCGCCGCGAGCTTGGCGGGATTGCGCACCAGCGCGGTGACCTGGTGGCCGCGCCGCAGCAATTCAGCCAGCACGGCGGTGCCGACGAAGCCGGTGGCGCCGATGAGCGCGATCTTTTTCATGAAGTGTCCTTGCGGTGTTGAATGGAAGGCTTAACAATATTGGCTTCACGATCCGCCGATAAGCCGGTCAGAACCGACAACACCTTGAAGCCACACTGAAAGATGGACGACCTGAAGCCCTATGCAGTGTTTGCCCAGACGGTGGCTGCCGGCTCCATGAGTGCGGCCGCGCGTCGGCTCGGCATGAGCCCTTCGGCCGTAAGCCAGACGATTCGCGCGCTCGAGCAGCAAACCGGCGTGACCTTGCTGCACCGATCCACCCGCAAGCTGACCTTGACCGAGGACGGCGAGCGCTGCCTGCCGCATTGCGTGCGCCTGGTCGACGCCGGCCGCGCGGCAGCCGACGCGCTGGCGCAGGCGCGCGACGCCCCGACCGGCGAGCTGCGCGTGGCCGCGCCGGTCGGTTTTTGCGGCGCACATCGCCCCCGCGCTGGCGCCGGTGCTGGCCCAGTGGCCGCAGTTGCGGCTGCGGCTGTTCGTCGACGACGCGCTGGTCGACCTGATCGACGCGCGCATCGACATCGCCGTGCGGATCGGCCGCCTGGCCGACTCGAACTGGATCGCGCGACCGCTGTGCGTGCTGAACGTCATCGCGTGCGCGGCGACCGCTTATGTGGAGCGGCACGGCGCGCCGGATTCGCCGGAAGATTTGGCCGGTCACGACTGGCTGGCGCTGGCGCGCGAAACCGCGGAAGCGCCGAGTAGCTCGACCCACGTGACCCCTCCGGCGGCGGCAGACGCCGGCTCCGCGTCCCACAAACAGGGCGAGCAGCAGGGCGAAGGTCGGCCCACCGTCGCGCTGGATCTGTACGGCGCCGACGGCGCGCACAGGCGGGTGCAGGTCGGCGTGCGGATCGCCAGCAACAGCCAGCTCGCGCTGCAGCAAATTTGCGAAGAGGGCCTGGGTCTGGCGCGGCTCGCCACCACCGACGTGCGCGCGGCAATGTCGCGCGGCGCGCTGGTCCGGGTGCTGCCGCGCTGGCATTTCACGCCGATGCCGGTTGCTGCCGTCACGCCGCGGCGCGACGCCGAGCCGGCCAAGGTACGGGTCGCGGTGAAGGCGCTCAAGCGCTATTTCGATGGCTTTGCGGGGGTCGATGCGCCGCGGGGGCCTTCACTTGCAGTTCCGGTTGCGGGCAGCAACGCGCTGGTTGGATAGATGTCGGCCGCTCGCGAAGTCAAGGCTTCTTCGCCTTCGATTCGTTGGCTTGCTCGTTCGCTTTATTGACGAACGCCTTCATCTGAACGCAGCCTGCTCCCGTTTGGCGATCGGCTCGGCGGTGAAGAGCGCTTTGGCCTGATCGAACCCGCCTTGGTACGCCTTTTCGAAGCGATCACCACTCAAGCCCCGCGTGGCGGCCCTGGCGCGCAATTGCTCCGTGCTCTTTTTCACCTCGGCCGAAGTAACGAGCCCGCAGAGTTCGCCGGCTGCGTCCATGGAGCCGGCCCTGGCGGCCGACTCCTCCTTCATCGGCGGATCGCTCTGCGCCATCGCGGCCGACCCGCAATGCAACAGGGCGACGGCCAGCAAGCGAGTGGCAAGCACCGGAATGCGGCGGGACAGGCGGCGGGACAGGCGGCGCGGCGATGCGCGGCGATGGGATGCGGCGGGTCGGGTTTCGAACTTGTGCTGGTTGCCTTTTTGAATGCCGGTTCGGTGCGGCGCTCGCGCGGGGTCGCACGAACGAGCCCGGCGCGCTGACGCCGAGTATCGAATTTTTGGGTCTCGGCGGGGCACGCCATGGCACGCATGTTCTGATCGTCCTCAGCGCAATGCCAAAAATGACCTATATGAGAAAAGTACCTGAAACGCATACTGGACGTGCGCAGACAGCTATTTATTTTGTAGCAAATCGACTGCCGCTATCCCGACTTTTATAAGCGCGCAAACACTGCGGCAGGCCTGTCCGCCCAGCGCCGCCCTATGATTTGCCGATGACCCCGCAAGACCCCTTCTGGACCGACGTCGAAACCCATCTGGTGCGCTACGGCGGCAGCTTCACGCCGGCAATCATCGCCCGCGCACGGGGTGCGTTCGTCTACGACGAGAGCGGGCGGAAGATCCTCGATTTCACCTCCGGCCAGATGAGCGCGATCCTCGGCCACAGCCATCCCGAGATCGTCGAAGTCGTGCGGCGCAGCATCGGCGAATTGACGCATCTGTTCAGCGGCATGCTCTCGCGCCCGGTGGTCGATCTGGCCAAGGCGCTGGCGGCGAGCCTGCCGGCGCCATTGACCAAAAGCCTGATCCTCAGCACCGGCGCCGAGTCGAACGAGGCGGCGATCCGGATGGCCAAACTGTATACCGGCAAGCACGAAATCGTGAGCTTCAGCCAGTCGTGGCACGGTATGACGGCCGGCGCGGCCGCAGCCACCTACAGCGCCGGCCGACACGGTTATGGCCCGCCCGCGCCGGGCAATCTGGCAATTCCGGCGCCCAACGCCTACCGGCCACGCTTCAAAACACCCGAGGGCACGCTCGACTGGCAAACCGAATTGCACGACGCCTTCGACCTGGTCGACCGCCAATCCTGCGGCAGCCTTGCGGCCTGCATCGTCGAGCCGATATTGAGTTCGGGCGGCTTGATCGAATTGCCACCCGGCTACCTCGCCGCGCTCAAGGCCAAATGCACCGAGCGCGGCATGCTGCTGATCCTCGACGAAGCACAAACCGGGCTCGGGCGCACCGGGCATTGGCTCGCCTGCCAGCGCGACGGCGTGGTGCCCGACATCCTGACCTTGTCGAAAACACTTGGCGCCGGCCTGCCGCTGGCCGCCACCGTGACCACCGCCGAGATCGAGCAGCGCTGCCACGAACGCGGCTTTTTGTTCTACACGACCCATGTGTCCGACCCGCTGCCCGCCGCGGTCGGCTGCAAGGTCCTCGAGATCCTTCAGCGCGACCATATGACCGAGCGCGCGGCGCGGCTGGGAGAACGCTTGCGCGCGGGACTTCTGGATTTGCAGGAGCGCCATGCCTGCATCGGTGATGTGCGCGGCCGCGGCTTGATGCAAGGCATCGAACTCATCACCGACCGCACGAGCAAAACGCCCGCCGACGCACTCGGCCAGCGCGTGACGCAGCGCTGCTTCGAGCTTGGCCTGCACATGAACATCGTGCAACTGCCCGGCATGGGCGGTGTCTTTCGCATCGCACCGCCGCTGACGATCAGCGAAGCGGAACTGGATCTGGGGCTGGCGATGCTCGATGAAGCGTTGCAGGTAGCCGGATAAGTTGAGTCGCACGGCGATGGCGTTTGTTCCACGCCAGCCGACCGCCAGCGCGCCTCCGCGCTGTTCCCGCTTACAGCGCGCCGGTCCCGATCCGGTCGAGCGTTGCCACCGCATCGGCTGGCAACGCCAGTTCGACTGAGGCCAGGTTCTGGAGCAGGTGTTCCACCGACGACGTGCCCGGAATCAGCAGGATGTTCGGCGCGCGTTGCAGCAACCAGGCCAGCGCGACCTGCATCGGTGTCGCGCCGAGTTCCTTCGCCATCTCGGTCAACGCGTCAGATTGCAACGGCGTGAAGCCGCCGAGCGGGAAGAACGGCGTATAGGCGATGCCGTCTCGCGCAAGGTCATCGATCAAGGCGTCGTCGGCCCGGTGCGCGAGGTTGTACATGTTCTGAACGCAGACAATCGGGCAGATGCGCCGGCCTTCGGCGACCTGGGTCGGCGTCACGTTGCTGAGGCCGACGTGCCGCACCAGCCCGGCCTGCTGCAGTTCGGCCAGCACCGAGAGTGGCGCTTCGATCGAGCCTTCGGCCGGACCATGCGTGTCGAACATGATGCGCAGGTTGACGACTTCCATCGCGTCCCGCCCGAGGTTGCGCAAATTGTCGTGCACCGCATCGCGTAAATCCTGCGGCGACATCGCCAATTTCCAGGAACCATCGTCGCCACGCGTGGCGCCGATTTTGGTAACGATCACCAGGTCGTCGCGGTACGGATGCAACGCCTCGCGAATGATCTGGTTGGTGATGTGCGGGCCGTAAAAGTCGCTGGTGTCGATGTGGTCGACGCCGCTATCCACCGCCGCGCGCAGCACCGCGACGGCGCCCGCACGGTCTGCAGGTGGTCCGAAAACGCCCTTGCCCGCGAGCTGCATGGCGCCGTAGCCCATGCGTTTGACGGTGCGGTTGCCGAGGGTGAAAGTGCCTGCGTTGGTGATAGCGATCGTGTCGGTCATTTCGGATTTCCTTGTTTCGTTGGGTTCGGCTGCGAATGTAGAGGGCGCCAGCGTGTTCGATAAGATGGCTCGTTCTGCACAGGCTGTACGGAATCTCGAACAATGGCGGCGGATTTGGGCGATCTGACGGCCCTGCTGGCGGTGGCGCGAGCAGGTGGTTTTCGCGAAGCGGCACGCGCGACAGGCGGCAGTGCGTCAAGCCTCAGCGAAGCGGTGCGCCGGCTCGAAGCAAAGCTCGGCTTGCGCTTGCTCAACCGGACCACCCGCAGCGTGTCGCCGACCGAAGCCGGCGCGCGCCTGCTCGACCGGCTCGGCCCGGCCCTGTCGGACGTCGAAGCCGCGCTCGATGTGGTCAATGGTTTTCGGGACCGGCCGGCCGGCCTGCTCCGCCTCAACGTGCCGATCAGCGCCGTGCGGCTGGTGTTGCCGCCGATCGTCGCGCCCTTTCTTGCCGCCTACCCGGACATTCGGCTGGACATTGTTGCCGAAGACAGTTTCGTCGACATGCTCGCAGCGGGCTGCGATGCCGGCATCCGCTACGACGAGCGGCTCGAGCAGGACATGGTCGCCATCCCCATCGGCCCGCGCGAGCAGCGCTTTGCCACAGCGGCATCGCCCGCGTATTTCGCCCGTCGAGGTCGCCCCGATCATCCGCGTCAGTTGCTCGACCACGCGTGTCTGCGCAGCCGCTTTGCGAGCGGCGCGATGCCGGCTTGGGAGTTCGAACGCGATGGCGACGTCGTCAAGCTGGACCCGACCGGCCCGCTCGTGGTCCGTGCTGGCCCGGCCACCGATCTGGCCATCGACGCCGCCATCGCGGGCATCGGCGTCATCCATCTGTTCGAAGACTGGTTGCGGCCGCATATCGACAGCGGCGCGCTCGAGCCGGTGCTGCAAGATTGGTGGCGGCCGTTCACCGGGCCGTTTCTTTACTACCCCAGCCGACGCTACCTGCCCGCGCCGCTGCGGGCTTTTGTAGATTTCGTCGCGGCTGTGCGGGGTTGAAAGGGACCGGCGGGGCTGCGTTGTTCCAACCTTCTTCTGATCAATGACCTCTTGACGTGTCGAAACACCCATTGAAAAAAACGCAGTGATCTCGCTTGCAGGACGGAGCAGTGAGCGCTCGGGAAAGCCTGGCTCGCCATCTAATCAATAGCTGCTCGCACAATGCGCACGGCCGCTTCGGATCGATCCAATACAGAAACGCGCCACGTGGCGTAAGCGGCCACGCACATCACATGGCGGCCGCTTCCGGTTTGCCGCTCGCGCGTTTGCCCGTAGCCTGATCTGTTGATTTGTTGCAAGGGGCATCGCATGAATTTCATCACCACCGCTGACAAGACCCAACTCTATTTGAAGGATTGGGGGGAAGGTCGCCCGGTCATCCTGATCCACGGCTGGCCGTTGTCGTCGGACAGCTGGGATCCGCAGTCGATGGCGCTGGCCGATGCGGGCTTCCGCGCGATCGCCTATGACCGGCGCGGCTTCGGCCGCTCGTCGCAGCCGTGGAGTGGCTACGACTACGACACCCTGGCGGACGACCTGGCCGCGGTGATCGAACAAACCGGCGCGAAAGACGCGACGATCGTCGGCTTTTCGATGGGCGGCGGCGAGGTGGCGCGCTACATGTCGCGCCACGGCGGCAAGGGCGTGGTCAAGGCGGCGCTGGTGTCGTCGGTGGTGCCGTACATGCTGAAAACCGCCGACAACCCCGATGGCACCGATCAAAAGGTGTTCGACCAGATGACCGCGGGCATGAAGGAGGACCGCGCCGCGTTCTTCGGCACTTTTTTCAAGGACTTTTTCGGCGTTGGCATGCTGTCGAATCCGGTCAGCGACGAACTGCTGCAATGGGCACGCAGCGTGTCGATGCAAGCGAGTCTGAAGGCGACCCTGGCTTGCGCCAAGGCGTTTGCGACGACCGACTTTCGGCCGGACCTCGCGGCCTTCAAGGTGCCGACGCTCGTGATCCACGGCACCGGCGACAAGACCGTGCCGATCGATGCTGCCGGTCGCGCGGCCGCCAAAGGCATCGCGGAGGCGCAATTGATCGAATACGAGGGCTCGCCGCACGGGCTGTTCGCGACCGACAAGGAGCGGTTCACGAAGGACCTGCTCGCATTCGTGAAGGGTTGATCGACGGGTTGATCGACGGGTTGATTGGCGGGTTGATTGGCGGGTGGGTCGACGCGACCCCGCGTCGCTTGCTCCGGGAACCGGCTGCATCGGTGATTTGAGCCGCGATTTCGCGCGAACGGAACTTGCGCAGCGTTCGACGCAGGCTTGAAAGATGTCGACGAAGTGCTCGATTTGCTATACTTTATATAGCTGTGTGCGCACGTCCAGCAAGCGTTTCAACTACTTTCGGCTCAAAAAAAAGGCCGCCCTTCAGAGCGGCCTTTTCGTTGTGTCGCCGAACCAGCTCAGCGCCGACGCCGTTTTTGCTGCGGTGCGTTTTCCGGCGTGTAGGTCTGCGATGGCGCCGAGCCGCCGTCGACACCCAGCCGTCCGCCGCCGCCGAGGCCCTGGCCTTGCACACTTTGGGCGCGGTAGGCGCGCAGCGAAACGACCATCTGGTTATAGGCGTCCATGAACGCTGCGGCGATGACCTTGCCCTGCGCCGTGTTGGTGTAGCCGCCGAGTCCGCCGCCGCCATAGCCGCCGAAGATCGCGCCGACCGCGCCGAAATCGGTTTTCGACGCGCTGCCCTCGGACGACGCGATTTGCACGCTCGAGCGGTTGTCGATCAACGTCAAAATCGTGCTGGCTTCCTTGGTGTTCAAGCTGCCGCCGAGGCCGGCCAGAACGCCGCCGTAGCGGCCACGGCCGACCAATCCACCGATCGCAGCGCCCGCGCCGCCCGCGTTGCTGTTGCTGAAAACGATTTCGGGCGACATGCCGTAGTCCGACGCAACCATCTGGCCGCGGCCGAAGTTGCTGCCGCCGCGCATTTCGCCCGAATCCTGCAGCGCTCGCTCGCGGTTCATGGCATTCATGCCAGCCGCGCCGCGCTCGACCACGACGAAGCAGTTCGATTGCTGCACCAAAAGGCGCAGCAGATTGGCCGTGGGCGGCAGGCGGTATTCATTGCGCAGAATCGTGTACCAGCCAGCGCTCTGGTTTTCGATCAGTGACACCGTGCCCAGCGGCGCGGGGCAGTGTTCGAGCTGGCTGCTGGCGTTGGACGTGGTGCTGCCCGCGGCGCTGCCGGTGGCCATGGTTTTGGCGCCGGGGGCGCCCATTTGCATGTTGGTGCTTTCGCAGCCGGTCAGAAGCAGCACGCCCGCGACGGCGCTCACCCATGAAAGTTGCCTGAATCGCATGAAAACCCCCTCCGATCGCATTGAAGTTAAAAAAAGTAACGAAGCCTAACCTTTGGTTTGCGCCGAATCAAGTGCAATTCGTCACATGGAGTCGTCACGCGAAGGTACCCACTTGCAGAATCCGGGGAGGGTAGCCGGCTACGGGAAAAGAGCCAGTCACGCGAAGCGCACGGATGGAGGTCTGATTTCCATCTGCGCGCCGGAGAGCTGGAATGCAAATGCAGCTCGGTTGGTCGGCTGGTCGGCTGGTCGGCTGTTCCGCGGCGCTACAGAATCGGCGCAGACATTTCGCTCAGGGCGCGACCGATCGCAGACGGGCCGGCTCGACAGGTTGAGTCGAAGTTGCACAGGCTCGACTGCGGGTCGCTTTCTTCTCAGCGCGAGACGGCGGGTATCGCGGGCGTCCTTGCCGGAGTCAGATGAGACAAGCGACAGACCCCGATTTAGAGTTAAATCAGCCGGAAACGCCCGCTGGCTATGCGCAAACAGCTATTATTTACATAGCAATCAGACTGTTGCCCGAAGCCGATCGATGAGGCCATTGAGCGCGTCGAGCGATCCGAACTGAATCACCACCTCGCCGCTTTCCGTCTTCGCACCACCGCGCTTGCTGCGGCGTTTGATGCGCACTTCGACCTGCGCGGTGAGTAAATCGGCCAGCTCTTCCTCGACCCGCAGCAGGTCGCGCGACTTGGCCTCGTGACGCGGCGTGCGCGATGGCGACAGATTGAAATCGGCGCCGAGCTTCTTGACCAAGGCCTCGGCTTCGCGCACCGACATCCGGCGTGCGGCAATTTGATTGGCGGCGGTGATTTGCATCGCCTTGTCGAGCGAGAGCAGCGCGCGTGCGTGGCCCATGTCGATGTCGCCGGCCATCAGCATGCCTTGGGCCGGCTCGGCCAGATTGAGCAGCCGAAGCAGGTTGCTGGCAGCGCTGCGCGATCGTCCGACGGCCTGCGCTGCGCCTTCGTGCGTGAGCCCAAACTCAGCGACCAGACGCTGCAGGCCCTGAGCTTCTTCGAGCGGGTTCAGGTCTTCGCGCTGGATGTTCTCGATCAGCGACATCGCCGCCGCGGATTCATTCGGCACATCGCGAACCAGCACCGGCACGCTGTCGAGTCCCGCGAGTTTGGCCGCCCGAAAGCGGCGCTCGCCGGCGATGATCTCGAATTCGGCGTTTTTGGCATCGGCCTGATCGGCATCGAGCCGGCGCACCAAAATCGGCTGCATGATGCCTTGCGCCTTGATGCTTTCGGCCAGCTCGTAGAGTGCGCCCTCGTCCATGCGGGTTCGCGGTTGATAGACGCCGGGGACGATCTGGTCGAGCCGCAGTTCGCTCGGGTTTCGCGCAGACGCCGCGCCGTCGTTCGCGCCTTCGTCGCTATTTCGATCGGGTGCGGACGGCCCGAGCAATGCTTCGAGTCCGCGGCCGAGGCCCTTGGGTTTTTTGAGTGCCATGTGGGTTATTCGTCTTTCTTTGAATCGTTCAGCAATTTTTCGAGAATCAGGCGTCCTTCCGGCCAGTCGCCAAGGCCGGAATCTGCATTGAGATGGCCGCATTCGCCCGCATCGATAAAGTGCGCGCCCCAGTCGTCGGCAAAACCGCGCGCGCGCTCGAGGCTGCAATACGGGTCGTTGCGGCCTGCCACGAGCACCGATGCAAACGTCAGGCGTTTTTGAACGATTGGCTGCCAGCTTGGTAGCAGCGGTTGCAGCTCGTCGCGCTCCGGATCGCCGGGCGCGACCAGCAGTGCGGCGCGCACGCGACCGGTGTTCTTGGAGTGCGCGGCCCACGCAGCGACGAGCAGGCAGCCCAGGCTGTGCGCAACCAACGCGACCGGGCGATCGCTGGTCAGTACTTCGTCTTCGAGCCGCGCCATCCAGTCGCCACGCAAGGGCCGAAGCCAGTCGTGCTGTTCGACGCGCCTGTCGCCGTGCAAGTACTCCCAGCTGCTTTGCCAATGGGCCGGGCCGCTGTTTTGCCAGCCGGGCAAGAGCAGCACCTTTGGCGCTTTTGAAAGCGTCATATGCTATGAATTTAATAGCTGTTTTCGGAGGCTGGACGGGCGCTAGCGGTCATTTTGACCATCAGGCAGCGCAGCGTCCGCCACCGGCGCCGAAGTGCGCACATCGACTTCGGGGCGCAGCGGCGCAGGCGACGATGATTCGGCCTGCGACGGACGCGCACTGGGCAAATGAAGCGCGAGCTCGGGCATTTCGGGGGGCGACGGTTTGGCACCTGTTGCGCCCCCAGAAGCGCCACCGGAAGCGCCCGTAAAAGCGCCCGTAGAAGCGCCCGTTGAAGCGCTCGTATAAGCGCCCGCGGAAGCGCCCGCGGAAGCGCCTTTGCGCGCGACCATCCGCGCCACCAATTCGTTCGCAAACGAAATGAAAGCCTGGCTGCCTTTCGCGGCCGGATCGAAAATCACACCGGGCAGCCCGTAGCTCGGTGCTTCGGCGAGCCGTACGTTCCGTGGGATCACGGTGTCGAATACTTTTTCGCCGAAATGCGCCTTGAGTTGCTCGCTGACCTGCTGCTGCAAGGTGATCCGCGGATCGAACATCACGCGCAGCAAGCCGATGATCTGCAGGTTTTTGTTGAGATTGGCATGTACCTGCTTGATGGTGTTGACCAGATCGGTGAGCCCTTCGAGCGCGAAGTATTCGCATTGCATCGGCACGATCACGCCATGCGCGGTGCAAAGGCCATTGAGAGTGAGCAGGCTCAGGCTCGGTGGGCAATCGATCAGGATGTAGTCGTACTCGGTGCCGACCGCGACCAGAGCCGTTTTCAAGCGCTTTTCGCGCCGTTCGAGCGCGACCAGTTCGACCTCGGCGCCCGCCAGTTCCCGATTGGCGCCGAGCACGTCGTAGCCGCAGGCCTCGGCCCGAAGCCGCGCTTCTTCGACCGTCGCCGATTCGAGCAGCACGTCGTAGACCGAAGTCTCGAGCTGGCGTTTGTCGATGCCCGAACCCATGGTCGCATTGCCCTGCGGGTCGAGATCGATCATCAGCACCCGCTGGCCACCTTTCGCCAGGCCGGCCGCGAGATTGACTGCGGTGGTGGTCTTGCCAACGCCGCCCTTCTGGTTGGCGATGCAAAAAATCTGGGCCATGGTGGGGTGCGGGCGGGAGCAGCGCTCGTTGGTGCGGCGCGGATCAGCGCGAAGTGGCGAGCTTGACGCCGAAGCCGATCAGAAACACGCCGGCTGCCTTTTGGAGCAAAGCCGACGCGCGCGGACTGGCGCGCAAACGCGCGGCCAGAAAGTGCGTGAGCAGCACGACGATGAGGCCGTAACAAAAACCCAAGGTTGCCAATGTCGCCGCCATCGCACCAAAAGTGCCAAACGCGTGATCGTTGGGATTGATGAATAGCGGGAAAAATGCCATGTAGAAGACGATTGCTTTCGGGTTCAGAAGCGTGATCGTGAAGGCTTGCCGCAAATAATGGTGCGGCCGGATTTGAACAGCCGGCACAGCGCCGGGCTTCGCCAGCAACATGCGCACGCCCAGCCAGCAAAGGTAAGCAGCGCCCATCCACTGAACAGCGCGGAACGCGGCCGGATAAGCGGATAACAAGGCGGCCACGCCAGCAACCGAAAGCCAGATCAGCACCTGATCGCCGAGAAGCAATCCGGTGACAGCCGCGAGTCCAGCCCGTAAACCGCCCTTGCTTGTCGAATTGATCAATGCCAGGAATCCCGGGCCGGGAATCAACATAAAGATGATTGTGGCGGCGACAAAAGCGCCGAAATCTGTGATTCCGAACATCGGATGCCAGCGAAAAGTAGTGTGTTGAGTCTACGCGAGCAAATCGCTGCAGGCGTCTTCAAGCCAGGTGTTTTCGCATCCAGACGATGCATCGCTGGGCGTTCACGCTTGGCACCGCCAGTTGTTCCACGTGAAACACGTCGATATCGGATGGCAATGCCGCGATCTCATCGGTCGGCGACTTGCCCTTCATTGCCATCCACACACCGCCGGGCGCCAGCAGGTGCGTCGACGTTCCAGTGAAATCAGCGAGCGACGCGAAGGCGCGCGAGCAAACCACCGCGTACTGCCCCCGCGAGTCTTCGACTCTGGCGTGCATGCTGCGCACGTTGGGTAGCTGAAGCTCGGCCACAACCTGCTGGATGAACGCGGCTTTCTTCGCCACGGAATCGACGCAATCGACCTGAATGTCGCTACGCATGATCGCCAACACGACGCCGGGCAAGCCGGCCCCGGAGCCGACATCGAGCAATGCGGGTACTTCTGCCGTCCCGGGCATCACAGGCGCGATGATTGGCATGAGCGGCCCTACAGCAGTCAGACTGTCCAGCAAATGATGGGTCAAAACCGTCTGCGGGTCCCGCAGTGCAGTCAGGTTGTAGACCTTGTTCCACTTGAGGATCAGCGCAGCATAGGCGAGCAGATGCGCACTTTGCGTCGCGGTTAGAGACATGCCCATCGACGCAGCGCCGGCTTCCAGGATGCTTGCCCCGTCCGAAGCGATCAAAAGCCGCCCAGCCGCGGCGGGCTCGGTCATTCGTCGATCGGCGCCAGCGAATGTGCTTGCACGGCGACTTGATCCGTTGCGCTGGACACGCCGGCAAGGCCTCGATGGCCGCGCTTGCGCAGATGAACCATCAGCAACGAAATCGCCGCCGGCGTCACGCCCGACATGCGCGATGCGATGCCCAACGTTTCCGGACGCTGGTGCGCCAAGGTTTGGCGCACTTCATAGCTCAGCGCACTGATCTGCATGTAGTCAAGATCGGGCGGCAAACGAAGCTGTTCGAAATGTGCTGCGCGCGCCACTTCGTCGTGCTGCCGATCAATATAGCCAGAATATTTGGCACTGATTTCGATTTGCTCTATTTCAACCGGCGTCAGCGCTTCAGCGTTTTTAAATCGACCTGCATCGAGCGACATCAAACCGGCGTAGTCGACATTGGGCCGACGGAGCAAATCGGCGAGGTTGTACTCACGCTCGATCGCCTTGCCCAATACCCGCTCCGATTCGGCAGCAGGCAGGCTGCGAGGATGGACCCATGTCGATTTGAGCCGCTCTGTTTCACGTGAAACAGCGTCCCGCTTGCGGGAGAACGCCTCCCAACGCGTATCGTCGACCAACCCCATCCGGCGACCTGTTTCCGTCAATCGTGCGTCGGCATTGTCTTCGCGCAGTTGCAGCCGGAACTCGGCCCGGCTCGTGAACATACGGTAAGGCTCGGTCACGCCCTTGGTGATCAGGTCGTCGACCAGCACACCCAGATAAGCCTCGTCGCGCCTCGGCAGCCATGCTTCTTCGCCACGGCATTGCAGCGCAGCGTTGATGCCAGCGAACAAGCCTTGCGCTGCCGCTTCTTCGTAACCTGTGGTGCCGTTGATCTGCCCGGCAAAGAACAAGCCGCCGATCGCGCGGGTTTCAAAGCTGCTTTTAAGCGCGCGCGGGTCGAAATAGTCATACTCGATCGCATAGCCGGGCCGCAGGATATGCGCGTTCTCGAGGCCCGCAATCGAGCGAACCAACTGGTATTGAATATCGAAGGGCAAACTGGTCGAGATGCCATTCGGATAGAACTCCTGGGTCGTGAGCCCCTCGGGCTCGAGAAAAATCTGGTGGCTTTGCTTGTCGGCAAAGCGGCCGATTTTGTCTTCGACGCTCGGGCAATAGCGCGGCCCAACGCCTTCGATCTTGCCGGTGAACATCGGGCTGCGATCGAAACCCGAGCGGATGATGTCGTGGGTTCGCTCGTTGGTGTGCGTGATCCAGCATGGCACCTGGCGCGGATGCATCGCGGCATCGCCGACAAAGCTGAAAACCGGCACAGCGCCACGCGAATCACCATCGGCATCGGCATCGGCGTCCGGCATGCCATCGCCCGCTTGCTCGATGCACTTCGAAAAGTCGATGCTGCGCCCATCGAGCCTCGGCGGTGTACCGGTCTTGAGCCGCCCCTGCGGCAGCTTCAATTCCTTCAGCCGCGCCGACAGGCTGATGGCCGGCGGATCGCCCGCCCGCCCTGCCTGATAGTTATCGAGCCCGACATGAATGCGCCCATCGAGGAAGGTGCCGGCCGTGAGCACCACGGTGCGGCCGCGAAAACGAATGCCGAGCTGCGTCACCGCGCCGACAACCCGGTCGCCCTCGATCATCAAATCGTCGACCGCCTGCTGGAACAACGACAAATTCGGCTGGTTCTCGAGTCGGCGCCGAATGGCCGCGCGGTACAGCACCCGATCAGCCTGCGCGCGCGTCGCCCGCACGGCCGGACCCTTGCTCGAATTGAGTATCCGGAATTGAATGCCCGCCTCGTCGGTCGCGAGCGCCATCGCGCCGCCCAGCGCATCGACCTCTTTGACCAGATGCCCCTTGCCGATCCCGCCGATCGACGGATTGCAACTCATCTGGCCCAGCGTCTCGATGTTGTGCGAGAGCAACAAGGTGCGCGCACCCATCCGAGCCGCGGCCAGTGCAGCTTCGGTGCCGGCGTGGCCGCCGCCGACGACGATCACATCGAATTCTTCGGGATGGAGCATGGAATGTATTGGCCGTTTCGAGTCAAAAACTCAGAGACGGCATTGGGAAACGGCATGAGAGGGACGAGCCGCGATTTTACTGCCGGGGTCGCCGTCGCGCTCGATCCGGGATCTGCATTCGGCGTAATGCTTCGACCATCAAAATGGCCTAAAACGCCCGCCCGGCCGGCGCAGACAGCTATCAAAGACATAGCGCTCGTCGGCTGACGGTGTGACGCCAACGCCAGCGCATTGATAACGCGCAGGCATGTTGACCCGTCATTAGTGAAAGATAACGACCGAAGCCTTCAATTAACGTCCGATCGCCGTCAATCGATCATTTTCTTCGCCGCGCCCACACCGAGCATTGCCAGCACCACAAAGATCAGCGCCAGAATCACGAACAAGCCGAACAGGATTTTGGCAATGCCGGCCGCCCCAGCCGCGATCCCGCCGAAGCCGAGCGCGCCGGCAATCAAGGCGATGACGGCAAAAATAATGGCCCATTTCAACATCGACAACTCCTCGGCGCGTTGAATCGCGCCTGTTGATTGTGAGTCGTTTGGTTCAGAACAGTTCTAGCGGCCGCACGGGCGACCGGCAGGTAAACCGTTTCTGCCACGTCAGCCCACCAGAGCCTGTCGGAGAAACGCCAGCATCCGCACCCACGAATCCTGCCGCGCATGCGCGGTGCCCGCGGCCGTACCGCCCGAATCGATGTCCTTCGCCCGAGGTCGGATGCTTGTATTTTGTCATCGTTGTCGGCATGTTGGGCCAGCCGAGGCTGTGGCCAGCGCCCGGATAGTGCAGATGTTCGATGCGATGCGCGAACCGCACGCCTTTCGCGCGCCGCACTGCGAACTCGGCCAACTCGGTGGAGGGCCAGAGCCCGTCGTCTTCGCCTGAAATCAGGAGGATCGGGCCATTGGTCTCCTCGACCGCGATGCCCTTCGCATGGGCGTACGCAGTGTCCATCAAGGGGGCCCGGTACCAGTCGAAGCTGTCGGCGCGCGCCAGTCCCTTTGCCAGGGCCTCGTCCCACTGCGCGTGGGTCAAGCCCTCCGCATACGGCACTTCTTCGCCATTCCAGGTCCAGGCACCATGCCCGGTCGCCGGATAGGCGGGCCAAACGATGCCGCTCGGCACGTAAGCGACCACGGCTGTGATCAAGGGAAAGGTCGCGCCGAGCAATAACGCCAGTTCGCCGCCGCGCGAACAACCCACGACGCCGATCCGGGCCCGCGCAACGCCCGGCTGGGCCGCGATCCAGGCCAACGCCTTTTCAAAATATTCCAGCGGAATGCGATCCAGCGTCAGTGGAAGCCCGTCGGCTGCGAAATACGCCAGCGCCAGCGACGCGAAGCCGTGCGAGGCGAGCAATCCGGCCATCTCCCGCGACCAGAAAAGCCCTCCGTCAGAGCCACCGAGCACCAGCAGCGCGGGATGCGGGCCGTCGCCCTCCGGTTCGAACCATTGTCCGACGAGCTCCTTCTCGCGCACATCGTCGACCCGCACCGACTCGGCGCTGAACGCCCGCGCGATCGAGTGGACGACCGGGGCCGCACCCTCGCGCTCGGCGATGAGGATTGCGGTCGTCAAATCGGCCGGGAGCGACACACCCGCTGGCAACTCTTCTTTCGGCACGACCGCACGCGACCAGAAGAGGCCCATCGGATCGACACCCTCGTAGGCGCCAGTGATCGGCGCCTGCGCCGTCAAGTCGACCACGCCAGCGTCGTCTGCCGCAAAGCGCGCATGCGACATCAGCACTGCGCCGTTCCAGCCCGAACTGCACAGCCGAACCCTTACAAGCTCGCTCGCGCTGCAGCCGTGCAAGCGAATCGCCAGCGTTCGATCGACGAGGCATCGGGGCGGCAATGAACCGAAGTGCATGGCGGGATGATGAAGGTTTGGGCGCGTCTGAATCGAAGCAAAGAACGAAGCGAAAACGTATGCGCAATGCGTGCGCTAGCATGCCCTTCCGACCCGAACACTTCAACAAGGATTCATCATGAAACTCTATTACGCGCCCGGCGCCTGTTCCCTCTCTCCGCACATCGCGCTGCACGAAGCGGGCCTGAAAGCCGAAACGATCAAGGTCAGCACCAAGACCCACCAATTGGAAGACGGCAGCGACTACTACAAGATCAATCCGCTGGGCTACGTGCCTTTTCTGGTCCTTGACGATGGCAGCCAGTTGCGCGAAGGCCCGGCGATCGTGAGTTACATCGCCGACCAGGTGCCCGACAAGAAGCTCGCGCCCGCGGCCGGCGCGATGGAGCGCTACCGGTTGCAGGAATGGCTGACCTTCATCGGCACCGAAATCCACAAGGGCTTCAGCCCGCTGTTCAATCCGGCCACGCCCGAGGAATACAAGCCGATCGCCAAAACGCGGCTCGAATCGCGGCTCGAATGGGTCGACAAACAACTCGCCGGCAAGCAGTTCCTCATGGGCGACCAGTTCTGCGTCGCCGACGGCTATTTGTTCACTGTCACCAACTGGGCCAAGCCGCTGAACGTGGAGTTGTCGGGCTACCCGAATCTCGTCAAGTACCGCGAGCGGGTCGCGGCACGGCCAGCGGTACAAGCGGCGATGAAGGCCGAGGGGTTGAACTGACGGCGGGCGCAATGCACCGATGCGCCACCCGCAGCTGCGTGGTCGCGCATCGGATCAAAGCTTCCCGGGTGCTGCGCGCATTCGCATCGCTGTCGCGCGCACCTCGGCCACGTTCTCCTTGCCGAAGCGCGCCAGGTTCTTCACCATCATCACCGTGCGCGGATTACCTTCAAGCCGTTTCGCGTGGCGCGCCACGAAATCCCAGTACATCACGGTCATCGGGCAGGCGTCATCGCCGGTGCGCTCGCCGGGCTTGTAGCGGCAGCCGCTGCAATAGTTGCTCATGCGCTTGATGTAGGCACCGCCGGCCGCATAGGGTTTGGTGACGAAGCGCGGACCGTCGGCGAAAAGCGCCATGCCGAGCGTGTTCGGCGCTTCGGCCCACTCGACCGCATCGACATACACCGACAAGTACCAGGCATGCACCTGCGCGGGTTCCATGCCGAAGGTCAATGCGAAATTGCCGGTGACCATCAGGCGTTGAATATGGTGCGCGTAGCCATGCTGCAAGGTCTGGCCGATCGCGTTTTTCATGCAGTTCATCCGCACCTGGCCGGTCCAGTACCACTCGGGCAGGGCTTCGTGATGATCGAGTTCGTTGGCTTCAAGCAACGCCGGCATCCGCCACCAGTAGGCGCCACGCAGGAACTCGCGCCAGCCGAGGATCTGGCGCACGAAGCCTTCGACCGCCGCGAGCGGCGCGCGCTTCGCTTCCAACTCAGCAAGCGCCGCCGCGATCACTTCGCGCGGATCGAGCAACTTCAGGTTCAGCGCCGACGAGATCAGCGCGTGATAGAGAAACGGCTCGCTGCCCCACATCGCATCCTGATAGCGGCCGAAATCCGGCAAGCGATGCGCCATGAAATCGCCGAGCGCCGCCAGTGCCTGCGCGCGCGTCACCGGCCAGTCGAAGCCGTCGGCGCTGCCGTAGTGATCGCCGAAATGCGTTTGGACATCGGCCAGCACCTCGCGCGTGATCGCATCGGGCGCAAACGACGGCGGCTTCGGCAAGGCGCGCGGTCCGGCTTTACCGAAGGCGCCGCGATTGTCGTGGTCGTAGTTCCACTGGCCGCCTTCGGGCTGGCCGTCGGCATCGATCAGGATCGCGTGCTTTTGCCGCATCGCGCGGTAGAAGCCTTCCATCACGAGCCGATTTTTGCCTTGCGTGAACTCGGCGAAATCGCGCCGCGATTGCATGAAATGCAGGTCGTCGCGCACATCGAGCCGCACTTCGGCCTTGATGCAGGCTTCGGCAATCGCCTGCTCGAGCCGCCATTCGCCGGCTTCGGTCATCACCAAGGCATCGGGCCGATGCCGCGCAATCGCGTCCGCCAAGGCATCGGCGATGCGCTCGAAGCGATGCGTTCCGATCCGCAGGTAATCGAGCGGCCAGCCGCGCTCGGTCAGGCTTTCGGCGAAGTGCCGCATCGCTGAGAAAAACAGCGCAGTGCGCATCTTGGTGCTCGGCACATGCTCCGACTCTTCGCGCGCCTCGACCATCAGGATGCGGTCTTGCGCGGCGTCGAAGCCTTCGAAAGCGACGCTCCGGGCATCGAGCTGGTCGCCGAGCACCAGAACCAGATGTCGCAGACCCTTTGGCTTGGATGAATGCATTCCGATCATTCTGACCGGCGCTCAAAGGTCGGCCCTCGAGCGCGGAAGATCGCTTACACCGTTCAAGGTTGCTGCATCGCAGCAAGACTTTTGGCCGCGGTCTATGCTGCGCGCTGTTCCAACTTTTCACAGAAATTTCACCATGCGCACTCTTTTCGACCCGGTGCAAGCCGGCGCCCTGCACCTGCCCAACCGCATCGTCATGGCGCCACTGACCCGCAACCGCTCGCCGAACGCGGTGCCGACCGACATGGCTGTCACGTACTACAGCCAGCGCGCCACGGCGGGCTTGTTGATCACCGAAGCCACCGCAATCAGCCATCAGGGGCAGGGCTATGCCGACGTGCCGGGCCTCTACGGCACCGACCAGCTCGATGCATGGAAGCGCGTGACCGATGCGGTGCACGAAGCCGGCGGGCGCATCGTGGTGCAGCTCTGGCATGTCGGGCGCATCTCGCATACCAGCCTGCAACCCGAAGGCGGCGCGCCGGTGGCGCCGTCCGCCATCCGCGCCAAAAGCAAAACCGTGCTGATCAAGGACGGCAAACCCGAGATGGTCGAAACCTCCGAGCCACGCGCGCTCGACGCCGCGGAGTTGCCCGGCATCGTCCACACCTTCGCCGCCGCCGCGCGCAACGCCATCGAAACTGCGGGCTTCGACGGCGTCGAACTGCATGGCGCCAACGGCTACCTGCTCGATCAATTCCTCAAATCGGGCAGCAACCAGCGCACCGACGACTACGGCGGCTCGATCGAAAACCGCGCCCGGCTGCTGCTCGAAGCCACGCGCGCGGTGGTCGACGCAGTCGGCGGACAGCGCACCGGCATCCGCATTTCTCCCGTCACGCCCGCCAACGACGCCTACGACGCCGATCCGCAACCATTGTTCGATTACGTCGTCCGCCAGTTGGCGACGCTCAATCTCGCCTACATCCACGTCATCGAAGGCGCCACCGGCGGCCCGCGAAAAATCGACGAGCGCCCCTTCGACTACGAAGCGCTCAAAGCCGCCTACCGCGAAGCCGGCGGCAAAGGCGCCTGGATGGTCAACAACGGCTACGACAAACCGATGGCCGACCAGGCAGTAAAAGAAGGCGACGACCTGGTCGCTTTCGGCAAGCCCTTCATCGCCAATCCCGACCTGGTGCGCCGCCTGCGCGAAGGCGCGCCGCTCAACGAGGTCGACAAGGCGACGATGTACGGCGGCGGGGCGAAGGGGTATATCGACTATCCGATGATGGAGGCTGCTGGGGTCTGATTGCCGCGCCGAGCGCGTCGGCGTGTCCGTTGGGGTCAGATCACCGCCCCAGCCAGATTGACTCCAATGACCTCCCCATGCGCGCGAACTTTCCGAAGAGAAAGTCGTTTCCAGCGGTGCTCTGACCCCGGCATTCAGGGTCCATCGGCGGACATTCGTCGACAGGGCGTGATCCTGCCGCGGCCGCAATCGCCCGACGCTCCCCCGGAGCTACCCTGCCGCCATAGGCAGTCTCCAATCAGCTTGACGCGCTCTTGGTCGAGCGACAACAGGAACCGTATCGACTCCGCCTTGAAGCTGTCACGAGTTTCAGGAATTCGCAGCACCTGGACCGGGTGTTAACGACGGTGCGGGCCGGGAACATTTGAAGCCAAAAAACCGGCCGCACAATGTGCTCCTGAATCACCTCGCCAAACGAACACATGGCTGCCACTGAAGCGCGCACCCTCGCATCCCGGATCATCAAGACCGAGGCGCAACTGCGCGCACTCGTTGGTGAGCCGGCGGAGCTGACCTGCGCCAAGATCAGCAATCGGCTGAACGCGATGACACGCATTTTCGTGGAGCGCGCGCCCTTCGTTTGCATTGCCACCAGCGATCCAGCAGGGAACTGCGACCTGAGCCCGCGCGGCGATCCCCCCGGTTTCGTGCGGATCCTTGACGAGCGCACGCTCTTCCTTCCGGAGCGCCCAGGCAACAGACTTGCAGATTCTCTGCGCAACATGCTTGCCAACCCGCACGTCGGCCTGCTCTTCATCGTGCCCGGTGCGACTGACACGTTCCGCGTCAATGGCCGCGCGACGATCACCACCGACGAAGAATTGCTCGCCCCCTGCGCAGTGGACGGCAAGGTGCCGCTGCTCGGAATTCTGGTGGAGATCGATGAGGCTTACACGCAGTGCTCGAAGGCGCTTCTGCGCTCGCGGCTGTGGGATCCCCATCGGTTTGTCGAACCCGACACGATGCCTACCGGCGGTCAGGTCCACCGCGCCATACAGGGGGAGGCATTTGACGCGGAGAGCTATGACAACGAGCGCGCGGAGCGCTATAGCCGTCGGGTCGGCTTCTATTGAGTGCCTGCGCCGCCCCGGGCACATCGGGCAGACGCGGGAAGAGTCCTGCTGCGATCCGGCTTCGAGACTGAACCACTACGCCGCCGGAAAACCGCAACGGGTCGGAACCCGAATATCAAGGTTCACTTCGCCGACCGGTCAGCGCGCGGTCAGCACCTCGCCCGCGCCGGGCGTTTTGCCGCGCTCTACCCGCCCCGATCCAGCTCGTCCAGCAGCGCCAGCGCCCGCTTCGGGTTGCCCCGCGCCGCGCGCGTCTCGAAGCGCACGCGGGCGTCGTAGTTGGCGAGTGCGACCGTGGCCAATTCGTCCATCAGCTTGTTGATGCTGATCGCGTTCGATTTGGCGAGGGCCTTCAGGCGCTCGTGCTTGTCTGCAGGCAAACGAATCGTCAAGGTAGACATGGAAAGACATCCAGGCATTGCTCAGGCGTCAGTACTCTGAGCGAGGGAAACTTCAGTTTGCCGCGCGCCACATCACGCAGATTGCGCGTAACGATCGCTTCGGCTTGCGCAGCGACGCCCAACTCGATCAGGTGGTTGTCGGACTCGTCCGGCAGGTTCGCGCGCCAGGCATAGAACACCTCGACCCAACGACAGCGACTGAGCAGGGCATCGAACACCTCCCCTCGTTCCTTGGCCGACAGCACCGAGTCGGCGAACAGGGCCGTGCGGCCCAGGACATCTTCGTATTCCGCGAGCAGCGCCGGACCCAAGACCGGTTGGTATCGAGCACGCAGGCACGCTCGAAGCACAGCCCGCGCACTGCTGCCGCCGCGCAGCAGTGCAGCGACCAGCACGTTGGTGTCCAGAACGATTGTCGGCACGGACTTTATGATAGCACCTGCGCTATCACGACGGCGCATCCGGAATGCAGGTCGCGGCTACCAAGATGCCTGCGGGGCCTCCGACTCGCCACCCGCAAATGCCGGCCGCAGCGGCCGGGTCGTGAGCTGAAGCGCACGGACTTGCCCTTCTTAGTTGCCCTTCCTCCGAGGCGGTCTCAAATCCATACTTCGCAGTGCCCGGACAGCGACATTCTGCGACTTGGGACTGCGCCTTTAATGAGCCAAAAGTGCTCGAAGCGCCCGCTCCATAAGCGCAAACAGCTACTTTTTTCATAGCATTCGCCATCCCGCCCCGACCCCGATCCGGCGTCTTGGGTCGCCGGCCGATCGCCCAGTCCAGTCCTACACCTTCCGGCCTATTCCCCAACCACCGTGCCCGGCGTAAGTTGTTCACACAGCATCCACCGGAGTGCGCCTTGCAACCCTTCCGCGCCTGGCTCTATCGCCTCGAAATTGCCGCCTCTCTGGCGAGCGCGGCGCTGTTGGCGTTGACACTCGCCCTGCCGCGCTGGATCGAGCTGTTGTTCGACGCCTCGCCCGACGCTGGCGATGGCAGTGCCGAGCGCTGGATCGTCGGTGCTTTGTTCGGCGCGGCGGCAGTGCTCGCGGCCTGGCTGGCGCGGCGCGAGCGGCAGCGGATCGAAGTGACCGGGGCCGCGCGCTGAGCAATTCGACAGCCGACCCACGAAAGGACCGCTGCCATGTGGTGCAACACTCAAGTCACTTTCAGCGCCAGCCCGGCCAACGCGCGCAGCGAATCCGAGCTCGAATCCGATCCGCGCAATCCGCAGAATATCGTCGGCGCATCGAAGCGCTTCAACAATCCTGCCACCTACGACTTCACGCTCGCGGCCTATGCGAGCTTCGATGGCGGCGAGTCGTGGGCCGAGGCGCCGCCGCTCGCGCTGCTCACCGACCGCGACGCGCGCAAGACCTGGGCCGGGGTGTCCGATCCGGTTGTCGCGTGGGACGACGCGGGCGGCTGCTACCTGATCGCGCTGCCGTTCCCGGGCCCGGGCAGCCCGTTCGAGACGCTCGGCATCGCGGTCTACAAATCGGGCGACGGCGGCCGCAGTTGGAGCGCGCCGAACTTCATCCACCCGAACACCACCGGCGTCGACGACAAGCAATGGGTGGCGAGCGACCGCAATCCGGCCAGCCACTTTTTCGGCCATGTCTACATCGCGTGGGACAACGGCTCGCAACTCGCGTTCGCGCGCACCACCAACCGCGGCACGAGCTGGACCGGTGCCGGCGCGCAGCCGGTCGGCGCATCGCTCGCGTCGGGATCGTTTTCGCCGAGCATCGCGGTGGGCGACGACGGCGCCGTCAACATCTTCTGGATTTCGGGCAGCGCGATCAATTTCGTGCGCTCGACCGATGGCGGCGGCAGCTTTTCGGCGCCGCAAACCGTCGCGAGCGGCTTGACGACGCTTTCGGCGGGGCTCGGCACCGGCGGCTCGTTCCCGCGCTTCCCCGGCGGCAAATTCCGGGTCCTGACCTTGCCGAGCGCTTGCGCCGGCGCGGGCCGCACGCTGCTCGTGGCCTGGGCCGATTACCGCGACGGCATCGCGCGGACCTATTGCCGCCGCTCGACCGACGGCGGCGTGACCTGGCTGGGCAGCACGTCGGGTCAGGCGCTGCTGCCGTGGTTCCATGCGTCGGGCCCGGATCAACAGGACTTTCATCCGCAACTCGCGAGCCGGCCCGGCGGCGAAATCGCCTGTGCCTTCTACGAATTCGGCCCCAAATGGGCCGGCGGACCGCGACTGATCCACGTGATCATGGCGACATCGACCGACGGCGGCGCGACCTTCGCGACCCGCGAAACCGTCACCAGCGGCGCCTGGGACCCCGAAGTCGACGCGCCCTTCTCGCACGGCGATCCGAACGTGACCTTCATCGGTGATTATTTCGGCCTCGCAGGCACGCCGCGCGGCTTTCTGCCGTTCTGGACCGATACGCGCACCGGCATCCAGGAGATCTTCTGCGGCCACCGGATGCGCGTCGGCCCGTGGACGGGTGTGCAGTTCCGCGGCCGGGTCGCGGCGCATTCGACGCATCGCTGGTTCACCTTCAACTGGCCCGCCTGCTGGCAAGTGGTGTGGACCGTGGTGCCGACCACCGTGCGCAACGGCGCGCCGCAGATCAGCTGGCGGGTGCAGGTCGAGCGCGCGACATCGGGCGCGATCACCTACTGGATCTCGATCACGAACGTCACCGATTCGGACTGCGACATCGAAGCGCGCTACGCCGTGCTCGCGGCGGATTGAAGGCCCGCATACCGTCAAGGAGAAATACCATGGTCGTCGGAACCCAATTCACCGGCTCGCTGCCGGCCCATGGCACCACGCGCTGGTTCACGTTCGGTTGGCTGCAGGCCTGGCAGGTGGTCTGGACGGTGGTTTCGGCAACGCCCGTGCTCGGTGCGCCGCAAGTCGAGTGGGATGTCGGTGTCGAGCGCGCTTCGGCGACCGACATCACCTACTGGATCACGATCCGCAACCTGACGGGCAATGCGGTCAACATCGAAGGGCGCTACGCGATCATGAATCTGTAGCCCCACCGAATCAACGAAAGACAACGATGCGCATCACGATCGACACCGACGCCGCCGACGCCATTAGCGCCGACGGCAAGCCCCTGCTTCGTTCCGCCACGACCGGCATCGATCCAACCGCCGCGATCGACGCCGGAACGGCGCCGATCGATCACATTCGACGCATGAGCGGGCTCGGCGATACGGGCTTCACCCGCGCCGATGCGAGCGAAGCTGCCAGGAGTCGCGCCGACGCCGATGGCGGCCGCAGCGCATCGCTCGAATCGGCGCGAATGCCCGATCGGCTCGCCGAAGCGCAGGCCGATGCGAAAACGCCGCTGAATCCGCTGCGCGCCGGCGCCGCAGCCGCAGCGCGGCGCGTCGGCAGCGCCCAGTACATTGAATACGCTGAAAACACCGGGATCGCATGCGATGCGCCAAACGCACCACTCTCTGCGATCGACGGCGGCGCGGCGGCGCACATCGCGTCGCGCGATGCGGCGCCTTCGTCGCCCGAAGCCGAAGCGCCGGCTCGCAAGCGCGGCCGGGCCGCCAAATCGGCCAAGCCGCGCGGCAAGCGCTGAGGCGGCGGAGCGCCGATCCAGCCAAGTGAGCGCCGGGATCAGCGCGACGGCGCAGGACCGGGTGAATCAGCGCTCGCCGCGCACCACAATGCGAGCGTCCGACTTCACAAGGCATCCATGCTCCAACTTCGCCCCTTGTATGTTCCACAAAGGAGATTTGAGTTGATAGCGATAGAAGGCTGTGGTCAAGTGGGCAGAGCCTGGCGCGGTGGGCAACGCGCAGCGTTGTCCACGGCAAGCCAGGCGCTTCGAGCGCAGCTCGAACTGTCCACTTATCCACAGCCTGGCCCTTGTGCCTTTTGTGCTTTTCGGTCGGCGCGCCAAACCTGTTTGCCCCTTGAGCTTGCAGCTCGTGCAGAAGCTTGCGGTCAACGCGCCGATCCCTTTCATCCAACCATGTAGCCCGAACAGTTGCCAATCATGAACATGAATCCGCAAGGTGGGGTAGTTGCTGGCGCCCAGCGCCCAAACGCCGGTATCGACGTCTCCAAGCAGCATCTTGATGTTTGCCTGGAGGCCGAGGATCTGCGGGTGGACAACGACGCCAGGGGGTGGGAGGGGCTGACCGCGAAGCTCAAGGACGCAGGGGTCGATCTGGTGGTGATCGAGGCCACCGGCGGCTATGAGCGGGCCGTGGTGTGCGCGCTGCAGGGCGCGGGCATCGCGGTGGCGCGGGTCAATCCGCGCCAGTCGCACGACTTCGCCAAGTCCATGGGTGTGCTGGCCAAGACCGACAAGGTCGATGCCCGCGTGTTGCGCGACTTTGCCGATGTACTGGCGCGCCACCGGGAGCGCGCCAAGTACATCACCCCGATGGTCGAGGCGCACCGCGCCGAGCTTGCCGCGCTGACCACGCGCAGGCGCCAGCTGGTGCAGATGCGCGTGGCCGAGCTCAACCGCCTGGAGCAGGCCAGCGCGCGCGCCGCGCGCAGCATCAAAAGCGTGCTCAAGCTGCTGGACAAGCAGATCGGGGCCATTGATGCGGACGCGGACGCACACCTGGAGCGCCACTTCAAGGCGCAGCGCACGCTGCTGGACAGTTGCAAGGGGGTGGGGCCGGTAACGATGCTGACGCTGACTTCGGCGCTGCCGGAGTTGGGCCAGCTGGGCCGGCGCGAGATCGCCAAGCTGGTGGGGGTGGCGCCGTTGGCTAACGACTCGGGCTCGCGCAGCGGCAAGCGGCGCATCTGGGGCGGGCGCCCGGAGGTGCGCACGGTGATCTACATGGCGACATTGGCGGCATTGCGCCATAACCTGGCGATCAAGGACTTCTACGCGCGCCTGCTCGCCGCAGGCAAACCAAAGAAGGTGGCCATCGTCGCGTGCATGCGCAAGCTGCTCACGATCCTCAATGCGATGCTCAGGGACAAGGCCGCATGGGATGGCACTAAGCATGTTCAGACCGTTCAAAACGCTTGACTTTCAACACAGTTGCTCCTGCGAATGCTGCGACAAGCCGCTGCCGCCCGATTCGACCGACGCGCGCATCTGTTCGTTCGAATGCACCTTTTGCGCCGATTGCGTCGCCGGACCGCTCGACGGCGTGTGTCCGAATTGCGGCGGCGCGTTCGTGCCACGGCCGATACGCCCGGCCGGCAAACTCGCGGCCAATCCGGCATCGACGCAGCGGGTTTTCAATCCCGCCGGTCGCGCGAGGAGCCGGTAACGCCATGTCGAGCGCTGCGGGCGCCGACACGCATGCCGGACTCAGCGCGCTCCTGTTCGAGCGTGAATGCGATCTGCTGCGCGAAGAGGTTCGTTCCAGCGCCGAGCGCCTAGAAGCATTGCTCGCCGACGATTTCCGCGAGATCGGCGTTTCCGGCCGCATCTGGACCCGCGCAGCGGTGATCGAAGCCCTCTCGTGCGATTCGTTCCGCGCAACGACGGTCGAAGGCTTCGAGGTGCAGCGCATTGCGCCCGACGTGGCGCTCGCCACCTATCGCGCGCACCGCGTCGCATCGCCGGAAGAAGCTGCCAGCGCGTCCCTGCGCAGTTCGCTTTGGCGGCGCACCGATGGCACGTGGCGAATGGTCTTTCATCAGGGCACGCCGGTCGCATCGATCCGGTAGATTTGCGGACTCACTTTTTTTGCTATTGATAAGATAGCTGTCTGCGCACGAAGCGCGGGCGTTTCAGGCCCTTTTGGCTTGAAAATCCAAAGCAGCGAGTTCTGTACGCCGACCGATAGCCAAAGCCGCGAAAGCCACGCCCCGGCTGCGTCCGCGAGCACCCTCCTCAGCGCCCCACCGTCCCCGCCAACTGCTTGCGCCGCGTTTCGCCCTGCCGCTCGAGCATCCAGCCCGGATATTCGGGCGGCAGTTCGCCCGCGTCGGCGATCGTCGCCAACTCGTCGGCGCTCAGCTTCACGTCGGCCGCGGCCAGGTTGTCGGTGAGCTGCTCGGCCCGCTTGGCGCCGACGATCACGCTGGTCACTTGCGGCTGGTGCAGCAGCCAGGCCAGCGCGATCTGCGCGACCGACACGCCCTTGGCATCGGCGATCGATCGCATCGCGTCGACGCAATCCCAGGCCCGTTCCTTGTCGACCGGCGGAAAATCGAAGCTGGTGCGGCGGCTGCCTTCTTCGCCTTTTTTGTCGCGGCCGTACTTGCCGCTGAGCAAGCCGCCGGCGAGCGGGCTCCAGACCATCAAACCGACACCTTCGCTTTGCAGCATCGGAATCAGCTCGCGCTCCAGGTCGCGCCCGGCCACGCTGTAGTACGCCTGCAGCGACGCAAAGCGCGCGAGGCCCAGCCGCTCCGAAATGCCGAGCGCCTTCGCGATCTGCCAGGCGGCCCAGTTCGACACGCCGATGTAGCGCACATGGCCGTGCTGCACCAACAGGTCCAGCGCCCGCAGGGTTTCCTCGATCGGCGTCGCCGGATCGAAGCCGTGCAGTTGATACAAGTCGATGTGGTCGAGCTGAAGTCGCTTCAGGCTGGCCTTGACGCCGTCGACGATGTGGCTGCGGGTCGAGCCACGTACGTTCGCGCCAGAACCCATCTCGCCGAACACCTTGGTCGCGACCACCACGTTTTCGCGCGGCACCTTCAGATTCTTCAGCGCCTGGCCGGTCACCTGCTCCGACAACCCGCCCGAATACACGTCGGCGGTGTCGATGAAGTTGATGCCGCCGTCGATCGCCTGCCCGATCATTTTTTCGGCATCGGCTTGCCCCAGATCGCCGATCTGCTTCCACATCCCCTCGCCGCCGCCGAAAGTCATGGTGCCGAGACACAGCTCGGATACGAAAAGGCCGGTGCGGCCGAGGGCGTTGTGACGCATGGGGAAACTCCTTGAATGAATAGCCGTCAGCTTAGGCCGCTGCGATGCCGCATGCAGTCGAGGGGATTGGGCCGTGGTTTGAACGAACAGGAAGGCGGACAGCCGAACGCAGAGATCGCAGAGGTTTCGCAGAAGACGCAAAAAAAAGACAAAAGTAAATTTCGATTCCTTCTGCGATCTCTGCGTCCGGTTGTCGGCTTCTTAAGAAATAAGTGCTTGCAAAGCCCGCCTGAACTGTGCAGTCAGCTACTATTTACATAGCATGGTGTTTCCGCGCATGGCGTGCACTGCCGGGGCCGGTCGGGGTCAGAGCACCGCGCTGAAACCGGCGCATCGTGCATCGATCGCATTGGCGTCAAGGCCACGCCAGCGTCGATCGCCAGGGCGGTGATCTGACCCCAACCTGCGCTGTGACCCCAACCAGCGCTGCCGACATGCCCCGCCGGCGGCGAATGCCACGGTGGGAATATGACCGCAACCTGCCGATTCCCGAACGCAGAACACGCAGAGCTTTCGCAAGAGACGCAAAAAAAGACAAAAGAAAATTCTGGATTTTCCTTTTGCGTCCTTCGCGGAACCTTCGCGTCCTTCGCGTCCAGCTGTCCGATTCCTTCAACGTCGAACAGCCCCCGCCGGCTTCCAGCGCTTGAGCAGCAGCGCGTTGCCCATCACGCTCACGCTCGACGCGGCCATCGCGGCGCCGGCGACGACGGGGCTCAGCAGGCCGAAGGCGGCCAATGGAATGCCGGCGATGTTGTAGGCGAAGGCCCAGAACAGGTTCTGGCGGATCTTGGCGACGGTGCGGTCCGACAGGTCGAGCGCCGCCGCGACCAAGGCGAGGTCGCCACGCATCAAGGTGATGCCGGCCGCTTCCATCGCGACATCGGTGCCGTTCGCCATTGCGATGCCGACATCGGCCGCGGCCAATGCGGGTGCGTCGTTGGCGCCGTCGCCGACCATCGCGACGACATGTGTGCCGTTCTCGCGCAGCGCCTGGACTTCCTTTGCCTTGTCGCCGGGCAGCACCTCGGCGCGCACGTCGGATACGTCGATGCCGAGCCGAGCGGCCATCGCCTCGGCGGCGCGTCGGTTATCGCCGGAAATCATGACCACGCGCAGCCCGCGTGCGCGCAATGCCGCGACAGCGTCGGATGCGCCGGGCTTGGCCTGGTCGCTGAACGCGAGCAGGGCGTGGACTTCGGGCGGCGTGGCGGGCGAAACCTCGGTTTCAACATCGCTCGCCGACGCATCGGCATCCGCGCTGAATCGCAACAGCGCCGAAACGGTCGCACCCTTCGCTTGCAGCCGTTCGACTTCGCTCGCGTCGACCGTCGCCCCGAGTTCCTCGCACCACCGCAGGCTCGCGATCGCCCAGCGTTCGCCGTCGATGCGGCCAGCGACGCCCCGGCCCGATTCAGAGCGAACCGCAGTGACCGGCGGCAGCGCCAGATTTTTCGCCTGCGCCGCCTGCACCACGGCGCGCGCCAGCGGATGCTCGCTCGCCGATTGGAGTCCGCCAGCGATCGCAAGCAGCGCATCCTTGTCGCGCGCCGAGGAAACGTCTGCACCTGCCGGCAAGAACGCATCGAGCACCGGCCTGCCCAGGGTCAAGGTGCCGGTCTTGTCGAAAGCCACCGTATCGACCTTGTGCGCGCGTTCGAGCGCGCTGGCGTCCTTGATCAGAATGCCGGCCTTCGCCGCGACGCCGGTGCCGGCCATCACCGCGACTGGGGTCGCGAGGCCGAGCGCGCACGGGCAGGCGATGACCAGCACCGCGACCGCGTGGATCAGCGCCGGCTCGATGTTCGCGCCTGCGAGCCACCACCAGCCGGCGAAGGTCAGGAGCCCGATCCCAAGCACCACCGGCACGAACACCGCGGCGACCTTGTCGACCAGTCGCTGGATCGGCGCCTTGGCCGCTTGCGCGTCTTCGACGAGACGGATGATCCGCGCCAGCACCGACTCGGCGCCGACCGCGCGCACCTCGACGATCAACCGGCCGCTCCCATTGACCGATCCGCCCGTCACCGTATCGCCGGGACAGCGCGCCACCGGCAATGGCTCGCCGGTCAGCATCGATTCGTCGATTTCGGATTCGCCCTCGATCACCGTCGCGTCGGCCGGCAGCCGCTCGCCGGGGCGCACCGCAAGCCGGTCGCCGGCCATCAACTCGGCCACCGGCACGTCGCTTTCGACGTCGGCTTTGCCTTTCTGCTGCAGCAAGTGCGCGGTTTCGGGCCGCAATTGCTGCAGCGCGCGAATCGCGGCGGTTGCCTGCCGCTTGGCGCGCGCTTCGAGCCACTTGCCGAGCATCACCAGGGTGATAACCACCGCCGACGCCTCGAAGTACAGATCCGGCATCGCATCCGTTCCCACCGCACGCCACCAAAGCCACAGCGACAGCCCGAACGCCGCGCTGGTGCCGAGCGCGACCAGCAAATCCATATTGCCGGTGAACGCCTTCGCCGCATGCCAGCCGGCGCGATAGAAACGCGCGCCGAGCCAGAACTGGACCGGCGCTGCGAGCAGAAATTGCAGCCAGGCCGGCAGCATCCAGTCGAGCCCCAACGGCGCCGCGAACATCGGCGCGAGCAGCGGCGCCGACAGCGCGAGCCCGACCGCGACCGGCGTGAAGCCGTGCCAGCGCGAAGGCGGCGCGGTGGCTCTTTCGGCTTCGATCGCACGCGGCTCGTAACCGGCTGCGCGGACTGCGCGACGCAGCTTCGCTTCCATCGGTGCATCGATGGCTTCATCGCCCGCGTTACCGGTATATCCCGTAAAGCGAACCCGCGCGGTTTCGGTTGCAAGGTTGACGCTCGCGTCCTCGACGCCCGGCACCGCCTGCAGCGCGCGCTCGACTCGCGCCACGCACGAGGCGCAGGTCATGCCGCCGATGCCGAGGTCGAGCGCCATGGCGGCGCCGCGCGAAACCGGCGGCGCATCGGCCGACGGATCGTCCGCATTCGCCGATCCGGGCGCCGCTGAAGGCGCCGGAACGCCGGCCGCGATGGTGGCTGTCGAACTGTTCATCTGTGCAGGCTAAAGCCTCACACCGTGGCAAGGTCAAGTCCGGCGCAAGTTGACCCTGACACGGTGACAAGCTTCAAACTACGTTTTGTTCAACCCCCGAGGAGCATTCGATGAGCCAGAAATTTCAAGTCACCGGCATGAGCTGTGGGCATTGCGAACAGGTCGTGACCGAGGCGATCCGGCAGCTCGACCCCGAAGCCACCGTCACGGTCGATTTGCCGACAGGCCATGTCGACGTGATCAGCGAGCAGCCGCACGCGGACATCGCGCTCGCGATCGAAAACGCCGGCTACCGCGCCGAGTGACCGCCAGCGCCGCGCGCACCATGGCAGCGGCGACGACGGCTGCGCCCACTGCGCCCATGCCACCGGTCGCGATCGGCGAAGCCGCGCGCCGCTCGGGCGTCTCGGCACGGATGGTGCGCCACTATGAAGGGCTGGGTTTGCTCGGTGCGGTGCGGCGCAGCGACTCGGGCTACCGGCTCTACAGCGCGGCCGACATCCACACACTTCAGTTCATCAAACGGTCGCGCGACCTGGGCTTCTCGATCGATTCGATCGGCGAGTTGGTCGGCTTGTGGCTCGACGGCCAACGCGCCAGCGCCAAAGTCAAGTCGGTCGCCCAGAAGCATTTGGACGACCTGGACGAGCGCATCGCCGCCATGCAGGCGATGCACCGAACTTTGGGCCATTTGGTGCATTCCTGCCACGGTGACGACCGGCCGAAATGCCCGATCCTGGACGATTTATCTGGTAACAGGTGAATACTTTTGGTTTCAAATGGCACAATAGCACATGCGTGCCATTTCGGCGCTTGCGAACCTGCCTTGAGACCCATCGATGTTCGAAAAACTTTTGTCCGGCGTCCGGCGCGACGCGTCCACCGACTCCGCAGGCGCCGCCTCGCCGGCGCCTGCAAATGCCATTGAAACCGAAACCGACTACGTCCAGCGCTTTCTCGCGAACCGCGACGACAACCTCTTCATGGGATCGTTTCCCGACCGGGCGGCCGCCGAGGCCGCTGCGCTGAAGCTCGAAAAACCGGTCGGCTACGACAACGCCGACGCAGCCAGCGCGCTCTACAGCCCGCAGGTTTATTTCTACGACTATCCCGCGCTGTTCTGGATCGGCCGCTCGCTGGGCGACGGCATGCGCAGCGTGTTCGACCTGGGTGGACATGTCGGCATCAAGTACTACGCGTTCCGGCGCATGCTGAACTATCCGGCGGACCTGCGCTGGACCGTCTGCGACGTGCCGGCGGTGGTCAAGGCCGGCACCGAACTGGCCGCGCAGCGCGATGCGCAAGCGCAGCTCGCTTTCGGCACCGATTACGCGGCCGCCAGCGGTTGCGACGTGCTCTACGCATCGGGCAGCCTGCAATATTTGCCGATGCCGTTCGGCGAGCTGCTCGCCTCGTTGCCCGAAAAGCCGCGCCGCATCGTGCTCAACACCACGGCTGCCCATCCCGAGCGCACGCTGTACACGCTCAACAGCATCGGCTTCGCGATCTGCCCGTACCGCATCGCCCATTACGACGAACTGGTTCAGCAAATCGCCGACGCCGGCTACAAGCGCCGCGACGCCTGGCGCAACGAAGGCAAGCCGATCACTGTGCCCTTCGTCGACGGCGGCGACCAGGCGTACTTCGCGGGGTGCTGTTTCGACCGGATGTGAACCGCGCAAAATACCGCCCGCGGCTTTTTTGAGGGCGTCGAATGCGGGCAGCCTCATGCTGCCCGATTTGACCGCGGTCGATAATCCGGCCACCGTGAACCCCCGCATCCTCATCGCCGAAGACGAGTCGGGCATTGCCGATCTGCTGCGCTACGTGCTTGCGAGCGATGGCTTCGAGCCGGTCTGGTGCGCCACCGCGGCAGCTGCGATCGAAAGCTTCGAGACCGCGCCGCCGGCCCTCGCGATTCTCGATGTCGGCTTGCCCGACATGAACGGTTTCGAACTCTTCAAGCGGCTCCAGGCGATCGCGCGCGCGCGCGGCGACGCCGAAGTGCCGATGCTGTTCCTCACCGCGCGCAGCGACGAGATCGACCGCGTGGTCGGCCTCGAACTCGGCGCCGACGACTACATCGCCAAACCGTTCTCGCCGCGCGAACTGGTCGCGCGTGTGCGCGGGGTGCTGCGGCGCAGCGCCCGTGCCGCGATGCCGGTTGCGGCTGACGATTCGCGCGCTGCCAACCCCGCGGCGGCGCCACCGAACAACGCGCCGGAAGCGCGCACGGATTCGGCGGCATCCACGGCCATGCCGTTCCACGTCGACTCGGAGCGCCGCCGGATCCGCTACTACGGCCAGCCACTTCTTCTCTCGCGCTACGAATACGGCCTGCTCGCCCTTTTGGTGCAGCGCCCCGGCCGGGTCTACACGCGCGACGAGTTGCTGCAAATCGTCTGGGACGACGGCGCCGACAGCTTCGACCGCACTGTCGATGCTCACGTCAAAACCCTGCGCGCCAAACTCAAAGCCATCGCGCCCGAGCTCGAGCCGATCCGCACCTTGCGCGGCACGGGGTACGCTTTGAATGACGATTTACCGGCAGGGGTTTGAGGGCTTGGAAAGCGGATGCGGGCAGCCGAACGCGAAGGACGCGAAAAAGAAGATTCAAAAATTTCTTTTGACTTCTTTCGCGCCCTTCGCGAAGTTTTAGCGCCCTTCGCGTTCGGCTGTCCGAATTGAATGCCAAATAGCCCCGAAATGCCCACCACTCTTGCGCAGCCAGCTATGTTTTCAATAGCACTCGATCTGTGACGCGGCGCTCGCGCATATTCCTCGGCGTGCTTCTGATCTATGTGATCGGCATCGCCTTTCTGCTGTATCGAGTGGTCGCCGACATCGATCCGCGCTATCGCGAATCGGCCGAAGAATCGTTGGTCGAAACATCGCAGCTGGTGGCGAGTCTCATCGAGCAGGACGTGATCGCGGGGGCGATCAATCCTGCCCCGCTGGTGCCGCTTTTTCGCTCGCTGTACGAGCGCCGGTTCTCGGCCCAGATCTACAACCTGCACAAGCGGCGGGTCGAATTGCGCGCCTATGTCACCGACCGTGCCGGCCGGGTGCTGTTCGATTCGACCGGCCGCCACCTGGGCGAAGACTATTCGCAGAACAACGACGTGCGGCGCACACTGGCCGGCCAGTACGGCGCGCGCACCTCGCGCGATGTCGACAAGGACCCGAACACGTCGGTGATGTTCGTCGCCGCGCCGGTGCGCTGGAACGGCGACATCGTCGGCGTCGTCACGCTCGGCAAACCGGTGCAGAGCTTCGGCCAGTTCGTCGAAGACGCGCGCTCGCGCACGGTCGCCGTCGGCGTGGGCGCGGCGCTCGCATTGCTGCTGCTCGCGCTGATCGTCGCGGTATGGCTCGTGCGGCCGTTCGGTCTGCTGTCCGACTACATCCAGTGGGCACGCGCCCAGCGCCACTTGAGCATGCGGCGCATGGCGCGCCGCGCGGTCGACACCCTGCGCGGCGGCGTGCGCGAGATGCGCGACACATTGACCGGCCGCAACCCGGTCGCCGACTACGCGCAAACCTTCACCCACGAAATCAAAAGCCCGCTGTCGGCGATTCGCGGCGCGGCCGAGTTGCTGCAGGAGCCGCAGATGCCGCAGGCCGAGCGGGTGCGCTTTCTTGCCAACATCACGCGCGAAACCGCGCGCATCCAGCAGATCGTCGACCGCATGATGGAACTCACCGCGCTCGAATCGCGGCGCGTGCTCGAGCGCACCGCGCCGGTCGCGCTCACGGCCTTGCTGCGCGAAGTGGTCGCGAGCCAGCTGAGCGTGGCCGCGACCCGAGCGGTGAAGCTGAGCGTCGACAGCCCGCGCGACGACGTCGGCGAGCTGTACTGCGAAGGCGATGGGTTTCTGTTGCGCCAGGCGGTGGCCAACCTGCTCGCCAACGCGATCGATTTCGCTCCCGAAAAATCCGAAGTCGTGCTCGGCCTGCGCATTGCGCCCAAGCGCCGGCGCAACGCCGCGATCACCGTGCGCGACCACGGCCCCGGCATTCCGGACTACGCGCAAGCCCAGGTGTTCGAAAAGTTCTATTCGCTCGCAAGGCCCGCAAGCGGCAAGAAAAGCACCGGCCTCGGCCTCGCATTCGTGCGCGAAATCGCGACTCTGCATCACGGACGGATCGAGCTGGCGAATGCGGACGGCGGCGGCGCCATCGCGACCTTGACGTTGCCGCTCGGGCAAGCGCCGAGGGATGTCAGAAATTCGAACCGAATCGGCCTGTAACGCCCGCGGCGCCCGCGCCGTCGGCTATCGAATCAGTCGCTGGCTAGCTAGCTGGCAGGCTGGAACGCATCGGCCAGCCTTGTCCTTCACTCATCGTCCCGCCTGCCGCCGCCGCTCCTCGCGCCCGGCCTGCCTGCCCGCGGCAAAGGCTTCGGCTTTGAGCCAGGCGTCGGCACTGGCTTTTCCGTCACGCCGCACACGCAGGCGATATTCGGGTTCGAGCCGTTTGGCCGCGGCTTGCGCGCTCTCTGGCCTGGTCGCGTTCGACGGTCGTGGTGCAGGCGGATTGCGCTTCGTACTGGCGGCCGGCTTTTCCGTTGGGTCCCGTTCGCGCATGCGTTGCTGGTGCTCTCGCAGGTTGGACCAGCGCTGATTTTCGAGGTGCGGCGTGAGCCAATCCATCTGCGCCCGGGCCGGCAATGGCGTCAGTGCGGCGCTTGCCGCAACGCCGATCGACAGACATATCACGCGGCTCGAAGTGCGTTTCATCATCGCCTCCCTTCGCGTCGAAGTTGAATTGGCATGCCAAAGGTTAACCAGATCGACGCGCCGCCGCTACTCCGGTCGAAACCAATGGGCCGTGCGGCGACGCGGCCACGCAGGCGGCATCGCCCCGACAGCATTCCGTCAGATCACACACCGCGCAACAAGCGCTTCGTTTTCGTGAACTTCGCCTCGAATCCGGTTGCCACCGCTGCGCGTATTCGGTACTTGTTGCGCATGATCGGCGCACCGATCCGAAACCTCCAATGCGCACTTTCAAGCTCACTGCTCTGGCGCTTGCCGCCGTACTTTGTGCCTGCGCGCTCTTTTTCGTCGAACCCGGCACGTTCGCCGCCATGACGCCCTTCGACAATCCCGACTGGGTCGAGGACTTCAGGGATTTGCTGATCGGCGCCTGCGGATGCGTGCTGGTGGGCGCCATCAGGGGGTTGTTACAGCATCGAAGCGAGTGAACTGCAGCGAGCGAATCGCTCCGGTAGGGCCGTCGATTGGCCGATGGCACGCGCTTCTAACGAAACATGTCCAGAATCCGGTTGCGCTCGCCGCCCGATGCACCGGCTGGAATGACGCGCGGCGCGTCCGATGGCAATTCGCTTTGGAGGCCGGCCAGTGGGTCGGCCGATGCCGTGACCGTAGCGTCCGGCGAGTGGCCGAGCGCTGCCAGCGCCATCGCATCCGACGCCACCTCGTTGTACGCCCAGTCACCCTGCACGTCGCTGACGCCCTCGGGCGGAGAAGCCAACGGTGCGACCGGCACGCCCCTGAGCGCAGCCTGCATGTAGCCGCTCCAGATCGGCATCGCCGCGCTGGCGCCGGTTTCGCCGCGGCCGCCTTCGCCGAGTTGGCGCGGCGTGTCGTAGCCGACCCAGGCGACCGCGACCCGGCTCGGCTGATAGCCCGCGAACCAGGCGTCGAACGAATCGTTGGTGGTGCCGGTTTTGCCGTACAGGTCGGCGCGCCGGCCGAGGGTTTGCCATGCCTTCTGGCCGGTGCCTTCGGTCATCACGCTGTGCAGCATGGTATTCATGACGAAGGCATTGCGCGCCGGTATCGCGCGGGTGGCTTCGGAGGGCGCGGTCGGCGAAGCCTGGAACAGCACCTGACCCGAATCATCGGTCACGCGTGCGACGAGGATCGGATTCACGCGATAGCCGCCGTTCGCGAACACCGCATAGCCCGCGGCCATTTGCAAGGGCGTCACGGCGCCGGTGCCGAGCGCCAGCGGCAAGTACGCCGGCTGCTTGTCGCGATCGAAGCCGAATCGGCCGATCCAGTCGCGCCCGGTGGCGACGCCGATCGCCTGCAGCACCCGCACCATCACCGTGTTTTTCGAATGGGCAAGGGCGCTGCGCAATGTCATCGGGCCCGAGAAGCCCGGCTCGTAATTCTTCGGCTCCCACGGCGGCCCGCCCGCGCGTTCGATCGACAGCGGCGCGTCTTCGACCACGCTGCCCGGCATCAAGCCGTGCTCCAGCGCCGCCGAATAGATGAAGGGCTTGAAGCTCGAACCCGGCTGGCGCCAGGCTTGCGTCACGCGGTTGAACGGGCTCGCGCCGAAGTCGAAGCCACCGACCAGCGCGCGCACTTCGCCGCCCTGCGGATCGAGCGCGACCAGCGCGCCCTGCACGTCGGGCCACTGCGCGATTTCCCACTCGCCCTGCGGCGAGCGCATGACGCGAATCACCGCGCCCCGAACGATCCGCAGGTCGTCCGGCGCCTTCGCCAGCAGCGCGGACTGAACCCGTCGCAAACCCTTGCCGGTGATCGTCAAGGTCTCGCCATCGGCATTGCGCGCGACCACTTCTTTGGCGCTGGCCTTCAATACCACCGCGGCCGGCAGCACGTCGTCGTCGGCAACGTCGGCCAACGCGTCGTCGATCGCGAGGGTCTCTTCCTTCGGGTCGTCGGGCAGCGGGGCGGTCGCCTCGGGCCCGCGCCAGGGCTGGCGCAACGCGTAGTCGAGCAGGCCCTTGTGCAGCGACGCCACTGCCGCTTGCTGCTCCGATGCGATCAGCGTGGTGTACACCTTGAGCCCGCGCGTGGTGGCCTCGGCGCCATAGCGCGCCACCATCTGCTGGCGCACTGCTTCGGCCACGTAGGCGGCCTGCAGCGAAGGTGCGTCGTCAGAATCTTTCCTGAGCTGCAACGGCTCGGCCGTGGCCGCAATCGCGCGGTCGCTGTCGATCATGCCGAGCTGCTGCATGCGCTCGAGCACATACAACTGCCGGGCCCGCGCACGACGCGGGTTCACGACCGGATTGTTCGCCGACGGCGCTTTGGGCAAGCCCGCGAGCATCGCCGCTTCGGCCAATGTGATTTTCGAGAGCGGATGGCCGAAATAGGTTTGCGATGCGGCTTCGAAGCCCCAGGCGCCCTGGCCGAGGTAGATGTGGTTCAAATAGATCTCGAGGATCTGCTGCTTCGTGAGCTGGCGTTCGAGCTTCACGGCCAGCAACGCTTCAGAAACCTTGCGCATCAAGGTGCGCTCCGAGCTCAGGTACATGTTGCGCGCGACCTGCATCGTGATCGTCGACGCGCCCTGGCGCAGCCCGTGCTCCATGTTCGCGAGCGCCGCGCGCCCGATGCCGATCACGTCGATGCCGTCGTGTTCGCGAAAGCGCGAATCTTCCACAGCGATCACCGCGTTCTGCATGTCCTCGGGAATCGCATCGATCGGCACGAACACGCGGTGCTCGCGGCCGAATTCGCCGATCCGCACGCCGTCCGCGGTGTAGACGACCATCGGCAGCTTCGGTTGGTAGTCCGCGAGCGCCGACACATCGGGCAGCTCGCGCCAGATCATCGCGAGCCCGACGCCGGTGGCGAGGGTGCCGGCGAACAAGCCGCCCGCCAGCACACCGGCGGTCCACAGCGCAATGCGTTTGCCGCGGCTGCGCTTACGACCTGGCGACGAGGCCGATGGCTTTTGGGGTGGTGGAGGGCGTTGATTGGGCATGAGGTGCTTTGCCTTGAATTTTAACGAAAAGTGGCTTCCGCGCCCGTCCTTCGTGCGCAACCAGCTATTTATTTGATAGCGCCGAGGATCGGGAAGCTCGCCGGGCACCGATCGTCGCAGCGCGCGGCGAAGCGCATGTGAAGCCCGCAATCGGCGGACTTCACGGAGACTTCACACAGGGCCGTGCAAGGCCGCGCAAAGCCAAAGCGCGTGTGCGATTTTCTCGCAGACTTCCCGCCCACTTCCCGCGAACTTCCTATTGGCTTCTCGGCCGGATTCGACAGTTGCTGCGTGCACCGCGATCGGCCATCGACAAGGCCCATCCGCACGCTTCGTCATCCAACCCGAGGAAACGTCATGGAAGCATTCTTGAATTCCAGTCCCGCCAGTGCGCACAGACCCCGCAGAACGGCCAGGCGCTGGCTCGCCACCTGCACCGTCGCCTGCTTTACGCTGCTCGGGCTGATCCCGCTGCACCCGCTGCAGGCGCAACAGCGCGATCGGGACGCCGACGCGCCGCGCGAAAAGACCGAAAGCCCGTACTTCTTCGTCAAAAGCAACGAGCCGGCGGTCGACGCATTGCCGCTCAAAGGCACCGAAGTCGATGTGCGCGTCTCGGGCGTGATCGCCGACGTGACGGTGACGCAGCATTACCGGAACGAAGGTCAGCGTGCGATCGAAGCGAAGTACGTGTTCCCGGGCTCGACCCGTGCTGCGGTCAACGGCCTCAACGTGCGGCTCGGCGACCGGCTCATCACCGCGCAGATCCGCGAAAAGCAGCAAGCCAGGATCGAATACGACACCGCGAAGAAAGAAGGCAAGACCGCCGCGCTGCTCGAACAGCATCTGCCGAACGTGTTCCAGATGAACGTCGCCAACATCCTGCCCGGCGACGACGTGCAGGTCGAGCTGCATTACAGCGAACTGCTGGTGCCGCAATCGGGCAGCTACGAATTTGTCTACCCGACCGTGGTCGGGCCGCGCTACAACAGCCCGCAGTCCGAGCAGGCGCAGGCCAAGTGGGTCGCGCAGCCGACCTTGCATGCGGGAGTCGCGCCTGCCGACACGTTCAAGCTCAAGATGACGATCGACACGCCGATCGGCATCAAGGAAGTGCGCTCGGCCACCCACACGATTGCTGTGCAGAAAGAAGGCGCCGACGCCCGCCACGCGAGCATCACCCTTACACCCGACGGCCGACCCGCGAACAACCGCGACTTCGTGCTCGATTACCGGCTCGCCGGCGACAAGATCGAATCGGGCCTGATGCTCTACAAGAGCGCGGGCGGCGCCGGCAAGGACGGCGAAGAGAACTTCTTCCTCGCGATGATCGAGCCGCCCAAAGCGGTGGCCGCCAGCGCGATTTCGCCGCGCGACTACATCTTCGTGGTCGATATTTCGGGCTCGATGCACGGCTTTCCGCTCGACACCGCCAAGTCCGTGCTCGAACGGCTGATCGGCGGCTTGCGCCCGAGCGACAGCTTCAACGTGTTGCTGTTCTCGGGCAGCAACAAGATGCTCAATCCGCAATCGGTGCCGGCCACCCGCGCCAACATCGACCAGGCACTCGCGACCATCAAAAACTACAGCGGCAGCGGCAGCACCGAGCTGATTCCGGCGCTCAAGCGCGTCTACGCCGAACCCAAACGCGCCGACGTATCACGCTCGATCGTGGTCGTGACCGACGGCTATGTGACCGTCGAGCGCGAAGCCTTCGAGCTGGTGCGCAAGAACCTCGGCAAGGCGAACCTGTTCTCGTTCGGCATCGGCAGCTCGGTCAATCGGCATTTGATGGAAGGCCTCGCACGCGCCGGCATGGGCGAGCCCTTCATCATCACCGACCCGATCCAGGCGCCCGAACAAGCCGCGCGCTTCAAGCGCATGGTCGAGTCGCCGGTGCTGACCAGCGTGAAAGCCAAGTTCGAACGCCTCGATGTCTACGACGTCGAACCCGCGGTGCTGCCCGACGTGCTCGGCGAGCGGCCGGTGGTCGTGTTCGGCAAGTGGAAGGGTGACGCGAATGGAAATGCAGCAGGCCGCGTGATCGTCGAAGGCCAGAGCGCCAACGGCCCGTACCGCAATCAGGTGGCCGTCGACGGCCGCATCGATCCGAACGCCTCCGCCCTGCGCAGCCTGTGGGCGCGGCACCGCATCGCGGCACTGTCGGATCAGGAAGCGCTCGAAGCTGGCGATGCGTTCAAAGCGCCGATCACTGCGCTGGGCCTTAAATACAACCTGCTCACGCAGTACACCAGCTTCATCGCGGTCGACCAGGTGGTGCGCAACCCGGCGCCGCAAAACACGGTGAGCGTGAACCAGCCGCTGCCGTTGCCGCAAGGTGTGAGCGAATTGGCCCTCGGTGCTTCGGTGCCGAGCACACCCGAACCCGAAACGCTCGGCGCGGTCGCAGTGATGCTGTCGATGCTCGTGATGCTGCGGCGTCGGATGCGGCGCACGAACACGGCGCGGCTGACCTCCTGAGCGGGAGCACGCGATGACCGCCTCCTCTTTGCTGACACGCGATCCGCGGCTGCTGGCCGCCGCGATCCGGCTCGACCGCGCGCCGATCTGGCTCTGGCTTGCCTTGCCGTGCATCGCACTCGCACCGACCTGGCTCTGGATGGCGCGGCGCATGCAGGACGGCTCGGACGATCCGCTCGGCCTGCTCGCATTGGCCGCGCTCGCGCTGCTCGTCTTGCAACAGCGCCAGCAGTTGCTGAACGCGCCGCGACTTGGCTGGCTGGCGCTGTCGCTCGCGGGCACGCTCGCCGCGACCGTGCTGCGCAGCGGCGTCGGCCCGATGCCCGCATTGCCGCCGCTCGCGGCCGGCCTCGTCGCCGTGCTGGCGCTCGCCAGCGCGGTGATCGCCTTCCTCCCTCCGCGCGTTGCCGCAGCGCCGATCGCGGGCCTCGCGGTGCTCGCGTTGCCGCTGTTGTCGTCGTTGCAGTTCTACGCCGGCTATCCGCTACGCGTCGTCACGGCCGAAGCCAGCCGATGGCTGCTCGCGCCGGGCTTCACGGTGGCGCGCGAAGGCAGCAGCTTGCTGGTCGATGGCCGGCTCGTGATCGTCGACGCGCCGTGCTCGGGCGTGCAGATGGCATGGCTCGGTTACTTCTCCGCGTGCGTGGTCGCGGCGTTTTGGCATCGGGCGCACGCGGGTTCGAATTCCGGTCAGCTGGCAACCAGCGCGCTCGGCGACCGCGCCTTTCTCGCGCGCCTGCCGTGGGTCGGCTTGTTCGTGCTGGCCGGCAACATCGTGCGTAACAGCGTGCTCGTGGCTTTTGAAGGCGCGGGCCACGCACTGGCGCAATGGGCGCACGAAACCCTCGGGCTCGTGCTACTTGCAGCGGTGTGCTGCGGCATCGGCTGGACGATGGCGCGCCCCACCACTCGACAAGTGCCACGCCGGATTTCCGCGAAGAGCATCCCGTTTGTTTCAGGAGCTGGTCATGTGGCAACGGCTTGAACGCACCTTCCTTGCGAATACCTTCACCCATCGCGTGCTGCACAAGGCGGCGTTCGGGCTCGCGATGTTGTTCTGCATCGCGTGGGCCTTCGGCGCATCGTTCGCGCTGAGGTCGGCGCACGACGAAATCGCCTCCAATGCAGCCGGCAACCCGGTCGAACTGCCGACCGAGTGGGACGGCGCGAAATTGCGCCCGCTCGCGCTGAGCGCGGTCGAGCAGCGCTTTGCCGATGGCTTTCCGGGCACGATCGCGCGGCTCACCGACGGGCATCGGATGCTGGTACTGCGCCATGTGAACGCGCCGACCCGCATGCTGCATCCAGCCACCGACTGCTACCGCGCGCTCGGCTGGGGCATCGAGCAAGCCCAACTGGAACACGACGCCGAGCAACGTCTGTGGCGCTGCTTCACCGCGCTGAAAGACGGCCATGCGTTGCGGGTTTGCGAACGCATCGTCGATGCACAAGGCCGCGCTTTCAGCGACAACTCGGCCTGGTACTGGGCGGCGGCGAGCGGGCAGTCGCAAGGGCCGTGGCAGGCGATCACGCTCGCGACGCCGCTGGCTTCACCCGCACCGGTCTTGGCACGAACGGGGTTGCTGTGATGATCCCCGAAAACTTTCCGCGTGCCGCACGGCGCAGCGGCAGCGGCCCGGATGGACCGATGTTCGCAACGCCCGGGTCGCCGCCCACAGACGCGGCCGGCCTCCACATCACCGATGAACCCGCACGCAGCGGCTTAAATCACCGCGCAGCGTTCAGAATTATTTATGTGCCATTCGGCGCTCTGGCGCTTGCTGGGTCAGCGCTGACAGCTATTATTTTAGTAGCAACGTTGATGCTCGCGCCGCAACCCGGCGAATGGTCGACGCAACTGCGCATCGGCCCGGCGCGGATTGCGCTCAGCGTGCCGGCATTGCTGCGGCTCGCGACCTCGCCGTGGTTCGCGTCGCTGCTGAGAGGTCGTCATTTCGCGAGCCGCTGGGGACCGCTTCACGTGGGCTGGCAGGCGACGAGCCGCACGCTCGAAGTGCAGTGCGCGCCCTGCAGCGCCGTCGTCCCGGCGTTCGGCGCACAGCCGCTGCGCGTGCCGTCGCTGCGCCTCAAGATGCGGCGCGACGGCGAACAGCTGACAGGCTCGCTGGAAGCAAATGCCATCGATGATGCGGGGCACGTCGACGCCGACGCGGCACCCGTCTCGCCCGACGCGCTGTTGCACGCCAACTGGCAGGCCCAGCTGACGCCGCACGATTTGACGCTGGACATCACGCTGACCGAATCGCCGATTGCCGCGGCCTACGGCGTGCTGCTACCCGACGCATCCGAAATGCGCCGCGCCCGCATCGACGGCCGCTTTTCACTCGCTGCCAAGCTGGCGCTCCCATCAGGCCGAATCGGGTTCAAGGCTAGCGCGAACGGCTTCGCAGTCAGCGGCCTCGGCACCCAAGCATTGCTCAACGTACGTTCAACGTGTGGCTCCGAGGCCGAACTGCCGACCAACGGCTGGCTCGCACGCGCCGTGATCGCCGCCGAAGATCAGCGCTTCTTCGAGCATCCTGGCTTCGACCTCGACGAACTCGCCGCGTCGTTCGCGACCAATCAAGACGACGGCCATGTCGCGCGCGGCGGCAGCACGATCACCCAGCAACTCGCGAAACTTGTCTTCACCGGCGGCGAACGTAGCGCCTCGCGCAAGCTCCGCGAACTGCTCTACGCCGTCGAGATGGAGCGCACGCTCGGCAAGGCGCGGATTCTGTCGCTCTACCTGGACAACGCACCGTGGGGCGACGGCGTTTGCGGTGCGCAGGCCGCAGCGCAGCATTACTTCGATCGCAGTGCCGCGCGCTTGCAGCCGGCACAAGCCGTGTGGCTCGCGGCGATGCTGCACAACCCCGGGGTGGAACTGGGGCATTGGTCGGCGCAAGGCACGATCGATCCAGTGCGCTTGCAATGGGTGGCCGAGGGCATCCGAGGCGTGCCGCGCTTCGGTCGACGCAGCCGAGCCAGGCTACTGAAGCAAGTCGCGCAGGCCCGGTTCGGCGCCCCATGATGCACTGGATGCTATGATTTAGATAGCTGTCTGCGCTCGTCCAGCAAGCTTTTCAGGCACTTTTCGTGTAAATTTTCGGCTTCGTCTCGAAGCTCGCAATCCAGATGCCGGCAAACACCGCGATCAGCCCGATCACCAGATTCCAGCCGATCGGCTCACCCAACAGCGCCGCGCCGACCAGCCCGGCTGCTACCGGATTGACGGTCACGGCGATCGCGACCCGGGTCGGTGTGGTGTGCGCGAGTGCGAACGACCAGAGGAAGAATCCGACCGCACCGCCGAACACGGCGAGGTACGCGAGCGCCAGCCACTGCGGGGTGTGAAATCTCGTGACGGGTTCGAAGCGGCCGGTGGCCAGGCAGATCGCCAGCAACGACACAGCGCCGACGCCCATCGCAGCCACGGTGAACGAGATCGGCCCCGAGCGGCGGATCACTGGTCGCGACCACACGCTGTAGAGCGCCATGCACAAGGCCGCAGCGACCATCAGTGCGTCGCCTCGCCAGGCGCCAGCAGGCGCGGTCCCGAGGCCCGCCAGCAACGCGAACGCAACGCCGGCCATCGCGAGCAACACGCCGAATGTCTTTCGGCGGGTCAGCATTTCGACCCGCAACAGGGCTGCCACGGCCATCGTCAGAAGCGGCAAGGTCGACAACGCCAAAGCGCCGCGCGCCGCGGTCGTGAACTGCAGCGAGGCGTTGAACAGAACCGGGAACAGCGCGAAGAAGAGTAGCCCGAGGCCGATCGTTCGCAGCCAGTCGGCGCGTGCCGGCCACCGGTTTCCGGCGCGAAGTGTCAACGGCGCCAGCAGCAGCACGCCGATGCCGAACCGGAACGCACCGATCGCCAGCGGATCGAGCTGGCCGGCGATGAAACGCGTCGCGCCGACCGCCGCGCCCCCGAGTGCGCTGGACATGATTGCCGCGAGGACGCCCCACAGCTCCATATCGCTACAGGATCATTTCCACGCGAACGCCGGCTGCTCGAAATGCGCGACGCGCGTGGCGCGGCCCGCGACGCAGACCTCGCGAAACTGATAGAGCACCGCAGCGGTCGGCGCCGCAATCCACGCATCGCCGACCGGCATGCGCAGCACCGGATGCTCGCTCTCGTGCTCGTGCGCGAGCAACGGCGCGTCGGCGCGCATGAACTCGGCGATCGGAATGCGGTGGATGCTTTGCACTTCGGCCGGGTTCGGCGTCAGGTCGCGCGCGGCGCCGGCCCAGACCACGACCGGCGTGATGACGAAGCCCGAGCGGGTCGCGTAATCGTCGAGTCGGCCGAGTACCGCATCGGGGTCGAGTTTCAGCGCGACTTCTTCGTGCAGCTCGCGCAGTGCTGCCTGCTCGGCGCTTTCACCGGGCTCGATGCGGCCGCCGGGCAGGGCCCATTGGCCAGCATGTTTGCGCAGGGCGGCGGAGCGCCGGGTGAGGATCAATGCGGCGGCGCTGCTCCAGTCGGATGGCTCAGGGATGCCGGTGAGCGCCGCGCCGGCGCCTTCGTCGACGATCGCCACCGTGACCGCCGCGACTGCCGCAGTGTGCCGGCTATCGACCGCCAGCGGATGCAGGTCGAATGCGCGCAGCCGCTGCGCGATCAGCGCTTTGAAGGCCGCATCGCGAAGCATCGGATCACTGCTGCAATCGGCCCGCGCTCGGCTACCACTTGTTGCGCAATTCGCGCAGCTTGACGAACACGGTTTTCGCGTCGGGCTGTTCGGGCAAGTCCGGAAACTGTTTGCGCAGTTCTTCGATGACGCCGGGGCTGGTCAGTCGCAGAAAGGTGTTGACGGCTTTCTCTTCGGCCAATGTGGTCACGATCGAGGTCGCCGGATCCTGCCCTTCGACTTTCGGCAGCATCGCCTTTGCGGCTGCGTTGCCGGGCTCGCGCGCGAGGGTGAACTTCAAATTGTTCTCGATGTAGTCATGCCCCGGATAGAGCGCGGTGTCGCCCGGCAGCTTCGCGAGCTGATCGGCGAAGGTCGCATACAAGAGCGCCGGATCGCCGCCGTTGTGGCAGTTGCCGGCGCCGGCGTTGAACAGCGTGTCGCCCGAAAACAAGGCCGGTTTGTCGCCATGCGAGCGCAGGCAGATGTGGCACATCGTGTGGCCGGGCGTATCCAGGCATTCGAGCTCGACGGTTTTGCCGACCTTGATGACGTCACCGGCCGCGACGCCGCGATCGACGCCGTCGATTTTCGAGCCGGCTTTCTCATGCGCGATCAACTTCGCGCCGGTCGCGGCGATCACGGCAGCGTTGCCGCCCGTGTGGTCGTGGTGCTCGTGGGTATTCAGAATCTGCGTGATCTGCCAGCCCTTGGCCTTGGCTGCCGCGAGGCACTTGGCATGGTCGAGCGGGTCGATCGCCAGCGCCTCACCCGATTCGGGGCAGGCGATCAGATAGTTGAAATTGCGGTAGGCGTTGCCTGTCCAGATGCGCTCGACGAGCATGGGCGGTCCTCGGATTGGATGGGTGTGGGCGGTTCATTCTAGGAAGCCGATGCGGGGAAAGCGCAGTCGTCGCCGAGCGCACCGAAAAAGTGCACAGGTCGATGGCACATGTTTTGCACCGTCCCCTTCGATGAACGCCCCTGCATCCGCTCCCGTCCTGCCGCCACCGGCCGGCATCGAGCTGGTGGCGCTGACCAAGCGCTACGGCGCCGACGCGCCGGCCGCCGTGCAGGCGATCGACCTGCGGATCGACAGCGGCAGCTACTGCTGCCTGCTCGGCCCCTCGGGCTGCGGCAAAAGCACCACCTTGCGCATGATCGCGGGGCACGAAACCGTGACAGGCGGCGATGTGTTGCTCGACAACCGCAACATCACGAACCTGCCGGCGGCAGCGCGCGGCACCGCGATGATGTTCCAGAGCTTCGCGCTGTTCCCGCATCTGTCGGCGCTCGACAACGTCGCCTTCAGCTTGAAGATGAAAGGCATGGCCAAGGCCGAGCGACATCAGCGCGCGGCCGAGTTGCTGGAGCGGGTCGCGATGGGTCCACTTGCGCAGCGCAAGCCCGCCGAACTGTCGGGCGGGCAGCAGCAACGGGTCGCATTGGCGCGCGCGCTCATCACCGAACCACGCGTGCTGCTGCTCGACGAACCGCTGTCGGCGCTCGATCCGTTCCTGCGCATCCAGATGCGCGCCGAATTGCGGCGCTGGCAAAAGGCGCTGGGCCTGACCTTTATCCATGTCACCCATTCGCAGGAAGAAGCGATGGCATTGGCCGACAGCATGGTCGTCATGAACCAGGGCGTGATCGAGCAAGTCGGCTCGCCGCACGCGGTCTACAACCATCCCGCGAGCGAATTCGTCGCGCGCTTCATGGGCGGGCACAACGTGATCGACACCGCGGCTGGCACGATCGCGGTGCGCAACGACCGGATGACGATCGCGCCGGCCGGCGACCTGGCGCCGCCCGCACCGTCGCTGGCGGCGACCATCACCGACGTCGAGTACCAGGGCACCTACGTGCTGCTCGGCCTCGAATTGATACAGGCCGCCGCCGGTCGAAAGTCGGTCTCGGTGCTGCTCGGCGAGAGCGCGTTTCTTGCCCGGCCCTACGAGACCGGTCAAAACGTCACGCTCGGCTGGCAGGAAACCGACGCGCGTGTGCTCGGACCGGGCATGCACCGCGCGCCCGGCACCGGCGATGCGATCGCGACACCGGCGCCGATCGATGCAGCGGCAATGAAGCAAGCCGTGCCCGCCTGAGCTGCGGTCCTTTCAACTCATTTTTGTTTTTCCGTCCACACAAACCCTGGAGATCCAATGTCCCACTTCAAGCAATCGTCTTCCAACGGCATCCATCGCCGCACCCTGATCCAGGCCGGTGGCGGCATGGCCGGCATCCTCGCGAGCGGCCTCGCGCCCTTCGTCCATGCGCAGGAAAAAATCGTGCTGCGCTACCTCGGCACCGCAGTCAATCAGGACAAGGCGATCGCCGAAAAATTCAAGGCCGACACGGGCATCGAAATTCAGTATGTCGCTGTCACGACCGACGACGTGACCAAGCGCGCCGTCACTGCGCCGAACAGCTTCGATTTGATCGACACCGAATACTTCGCGTTGAAAAAGATCGTGCCGACCGGCAACATCAAAGGCATCGACACCAAAAAAATCAAAAACGCCGACAAGATCACCTCGGTCTTCACCAAGGGCACGGTCGACGGCAAGCCGATCGGCCTGCAGGGCACCGCTCCCGTGAAAGTGATTTACCTCGAAGGCGAAAAGTCGAAGAAGTTCGCGACTTCGCCGACCCAGTTCATGTCGCTGATTCCGACCACCTACAACGCCGATACGCTCGGCATCCGGCCCGACCTGATCAAGCGGCCGATCGATTCGTGGTCCGAATTGCTCGACCCGGCTTTCAAGGGCAAGGCCGCGATTTTGAACATTCCGTCGATCGGCATCATGGACGCGGCGATGGTGGTCGAGGCCAAGGGCATCCACAAGTACGCCGACAAGGGCAACATGACCAAGCCCGAGATCGACCTCACGATCAAGACCTTGATCGAAGCCAAAAAAGCCGGCCAGTTCCGTGCGCTCTGGAAAGACTTCAACGAATCGGTCAACTTGATGGCTTCGGGCGAAGTCGTGATCCAGTCGATGTGGTCACCGGCCGTCACGGCCGTGCGCAGCAAGGGCATCGACTGCGTGTTTCAGCCGCTCAAGGAAGGCTATCGCGCCTGGGCTTCGGGCTTCGGCCTGCCGACCACGCTCTCGGGCAAAAAACTCGACGGTGCCTACGAATTTATCAACTGGTTCCTCGATGGCTGGGCCGGCGCGTACCTCAACCGGCAGGGCTACTACAGCGCCGTGCTCGAAACCGCGAAGACGAAGATGGAACCTTACGAGTGGGCTTACTGGATGGAGGGCAAGCCCGCTGCGCAAGACATCAAGAGCCCGCAAGGCGACGTGATCGCCAAGGCCGGCGCGGTCCGCGACGGCGGCAGCTACGAGAAGCGCATGGGCGCGATCGCCTGCTGGAACGCGGTGATGGACGAGAACGAATACATGGTTCGCAAGTGGAACGAGTTCGTGGCAGCTTGAATGACTCCCCCCCGTTTGGGGCTCACTGCGTGTAGCCCCGATACCCCCTCAAGGGGGCAACACCTACGGCCCGGCAAAGCCGGTTCCGTGGTGTTCTGGAATGTCGCTGCGAAGTCTTGAAATCACCGTATGAGCGCGCCCGCCACCGCCAGAAACTCTCCCGCCTTACCCACCCACGCAATTAAGGCTTGGTGGCAGGCGGCGCCGTTCGCGCTGGTGTTTTTGCTGTTCTTTCTGGTTCCGCTCGCGCTGATCGCGATGGTCAGTTTGTGGAACTTCAACGAGTACGAGTTGATTCCGGCCGTCACCTTGCGCAACTATTTGAGCTTGTTCGACGGCTGCTCGCATCTCACCGACAACGGCGATCTGTGCGTCACACTCGCGACCTACATCAGCACTTTCAAGTTCTGCGTGCTGGTTTGGGCGATCACCTTGCTGATCGGGTTTTCGGTCGCGTACTTTCTCGCCTTCCATGTACGCTCGCCCGCGATGCAGACGGTGCTGTTCGTGCTGTGCACGGTGCCGTTCTGGACCTCGAACGTGATCCGGATGATCTCGTGGGTGCCACTGCTCGGGCGCAACGGCCTGGTCAACGACATGCTCACCGGCATGGGGCTCGTCGCCAGTCCCGTCGAGTGGTTGCTGTTCTCCGATTTCTCGGTGGTGCTGGCTTTCGTGCACCTCTACACCCTCTTCATGATCGTGCCGATCTTCAACTCGATGATGCGGATCGACCGCAGCCTGCTCGAAGCGGCGAGCGACGCCGGCGCGTCGGGCTGGCAGACGCTCTGGAACGTGGTCGTGCCGCTGTCGCGCACCGGCATCCTGATTGGCTCGATCTTCGTCATCACCATCGTCATGGGCGACTTCGTCACCATCGGCGTGATGGGCGGCCAGCAAATCGCCTCGATCGGCAAGATCATCCAGGTCCAGACCTCGTATCTGCAATTTCCGCTCGCCGCCGCCAACGCGATGCTGCTGCTCGCGATCGTGCTGATGATCATCTGGGGCCTGACCCGGCTCGTGGATATCAGGAAGGAGCTGTGATGCGGAATCGGGATCGGGATCGGAATCGGGATCGGGATCGGGATCGGGATCGGGATCGGGAGCGGGAGCGGACTACCGGACGCAGAAAAAATACCAAAGTGGCGCAGAGTGCGCAGAAAAATCAAAAGAATTTTTGGACTTCCTTTTGCGCCTTCTGCAAAACCTCTGCGTCCGCTGCGTCCGGTAGTCCGATTCGGAGTGCGAATTCGTGAGCGGCCGCCTCGGCGAACCTCGCACTGCCGGCTTCTGGCCGCTCGCGTTTGTGTTCGGCGCATTTTTGCTGTTTCTCTACGGGCCGATGATCACGATCTTCGTGCTGAGTTTTCAGGGGCCCGATGGCGGCTTGACCTTTCCGATGCGCGGGGTGTCGCTGCACTGGTTCCGGCAACTCGCCGAAGGGCTCGGCACGGTCGATATCGGCGCGGCATTTCAGCGCTCGCTCGCGCTCGGCACGGTCGTGATGTTGCTCACAGTGGTGCTGTCGGTACTCGCGGGGCTCGCGTTCCGCAAAAAGCTCGCGGGCGGCAACCTGATGTTCTTCATCACCGTGGCGAGCCTCATCATGCCGTCGATCATCGTGTCGCTCGGCATCGGCTTGCAATTCCGGCTGCTCGATACCGGCCTCAAGAGCGCGCTCACATCGATCGGTGCCGAGGGCCTGCTCGAAAACTACGGCACCGCGCTCGGCTTGTTCACCTCCGCGCTCGGCGCGCATCTGACCTGGACCTTGCCGTTCGGGCTGCTCATCATGTTCGCGATCTTCAACCGCTTCAATCCGGCGTATGAAGAAGCCGCGCGCGACCTGGGCGCGAGTCCGTGGCAGGGCTTCCGGCATGTGGTGTTGCCGCTGATTGCGCCGTCGGTGGTCGGTATCGGCTTGTTCGGATTCACCTTGAGCTGGGACGAGATCGCGCGCACCTCGCAAGCGATCGGCTATGTCAACACCTTGCCGCTCGAGCTGCAGGCGCTCACGACGACCGTGACCACGCCCGCCATCTATGCGCTCGGCACGGTGACGACCTTCATTTCGTTCGCGGTGATCGGAGTTGCGCTGGGCTCGGCCGCGCTGCTGCGGCGGCGCGCGAAGCGGCCGCGCTGAACCCCGCGCCGCATCGCCTCGCCCCTCTTCGCAGCTCGATCCCCGATGCCTCGCCTGCTCGTCATCAACCCCAACACCACGGCGTCGGTCTCGGCGCTGTTGCAGCGGCATGTGCAGGCTGTCGTCGGCGATGCGGTTTCGGTGCGCACGCTCACCGCGCGCTTCGGCGCACCGTACATCGCCTGCGAAGCCAGCTATGCGGTCGCGAACCATGCGGTGCTCGACGCCTGGGCCGTCGCCTGCACCCCGCCATCCCGCGGCGAATTAGAAACACCCGATGCCGCGCTGATCGGCTGCTTCGGCGATCCGGGTCTGTTCGCGATGAAAGACGGCGCAGGCGTACCGGTCAGCGGCCTGGCCGAAGCCGCTTTCTCCGCAGCAGCCTGGCATGGCCGCTTCGCGATCGTGACCGGCGGCGAGCGCTGGCGCCCCATCCTTTCGCGCCTGGCCCATTCACTCGGCCACGGCCACACATTGGCCGGCATCCACACCGTCGCGCCGAACGGCGCGCAACTCGCGGCCGATCCGGCTGGTGCGCGCGTGCTGCTCGCCGAAGCCTGCCGGGAAGCCGCAGAACGCTTCGGTGCGCAGGCCGTGATTCTCGGCGGCGCCGGCCTGGCAGGCATGGCGGCCGATATCGCGGCCGAGGTGCCGGTGCCGCTCATCGACAGCGTGCAAGCCGGCGCCGAATGGGCGTTGAAGGCGCTGCGTGCGCCGGCTACGCACGAGGCGCAGAACGTGCAAAAGTCACCCGCCGGCTTCGGTGTCGCGTGGCAAAGCGTGTCGTGGGAACTCGAAGCTCTGGCCTGATTTGCTACACTTTCAATAGCTGTCTGCGTACGAAGGGCGGGCGTTTCAAGCACTATTTGCTTGAAATACCGCTCCTGTCGTCGAGCGCTCTTTGCCTCAACTCAATGCGTGTCCCGTCGCGTTAACGTATAGCGCATAGATCGACGTGCTGCCCGTCATGAAGAGCCGGTTCCGCTTGGCGCCGCCGAAGCACAGGTTGGCGACGATTTCGGGCGTGTGGATCATCGCGAGTTCGTGGCCGTCGGGCGCATGCACGCGCACGCCGTTGGTGTCGGGGCCGCCCCAGCCCCAACTGCACCAGACGTTGCCATCGGTGTCGCAGCGGATGCCGTCGGCAAAACCCGGTGCGAAGTCGGCGAACACCTTGGGATTCGAGAGCTTGTTGTCGGTGACGTCGAAAACGATCACGTTCGCCGCGTATTCGGCACCGTCGGTGGCGCCGGTGTCGGCCACGTAGCACTTCTTGAAGTCGGGCGAAAAGCAGATGCCGTTCGGGCGCCGCATCGGCCCTTCGGCCGCGACCGTCACCTTGCCCTGGGGTTCGATGCGATAGACCCGCGTCGGCAATTCGAATTCGGCCTTGTGCCCCTCGTACGGACCCATGATGCCGTAGCCGGGGTCGGTGAAGTAAATCGACCCGTCGGGTGTAGCCGCGGCATCGTTCGGCGCATTGAGCTTCTTGCCTTCGAAGCCGTCGCACAACACAGTCCACTTGCCGTCGTACTCGCGCCGGCGCACCTGGCGCGAGTCGTGCTCGAGCGCGATCAGCCGCCCCTGGTTGTCGCGCGAGTGGCCGTTCGAATAGTTCGACTCGCTCTGATAGGTGCTCACATGCCCGTCGTCCTCGGTCCAGCGCATGACGCGGTGGTTCGGAATGTCGCTCCAGAGCAGGCAGCCCCAGTCGCCCATCCAGACCGGGCCTTCGCACCATCCCGCAGCATCGGCGCCGGTGCCGTGCCAGAAGCGTTGCAGGGTCGCGTTGCCCTGCTTGCCGCCGAAAGCCTTGTCCTTGATCTCGAATGCGCGCTCGGGGTAGCTCACCGCTTCGGCGCCGGTCCAGTCGCGGTCTCGACCGAATTGGTCGGTGCCGGCAGCGAGCGCGGCGATCGGCACAGCGGCTGCCGATGCAGCCGCTGCCGCCAGAAAGCCGCGCCGACCCGGCTTCGCGGGTCGCGCATCGGCCTGCGGTTGAACGGGCGCGTCGGCCTGTGCGCTTTTGTTGTCGCTCGAATGTTCCATGGTTGTCTCCTGCGTTTGTTGGTTTGTTGTCATGGCACCGGGAGCGACCCCGAGGCCACAAAAAGGCAGCGCGAGCGGCCCAGTTCCGGCTTCTGTCGAAAGATGGCCGGCAGTGGACGCTACGCGCGGTTTCAGCGGGTGTCAAACCATGCAGGGACCGCCCAGTCGAACGCGAGGGAAGGCACTGGAGAGGGCACTGGAAAAGGTACTTGAGACGGCGTACGAAAGGGCCATTCGATCCGTTCGAAAATGCATGCTTTGCGCCATCGCCATCGCCAACCCATGTCCGACTCCTGCTGCGCCGTGCCCGTCACCCCCGCTGTCGATCTGGCCTACCGCCGTGTGCTCTGGATCGCGCTCGTACTCAATGCGTCGATGTTCGGCGTCGAACTGGCCGCCTCGCTCAGTGCGGACTCGGTGTCGCTGCTGGCCGATGCGATCGATTTTTTCGGCGACGCGGGCAACTATGCGTTGTCGCTCGCGGTGCTCGGCCTGGCCGCATCGGTGCGCGCGAAGGCCGCGGTATTCAAAGCCGCGTGCATGGGCGCCTTCGGCGTGTTCGTGCTCGCCAGGGCGCTGTGGAGTTTGCACAGCGGCGCCGTGCCCGACGCGGCGACCATGGGTGTCGTCGCGGTCGTCGCGTTGCTCGTCAACGCCGGTGTCGCATGGATGCTGTTTCGCTTTCGAACCGGCGACGCGAACATGCGCTCGGTCTGGCTGTGCTCGCGCAACGACGCGCTCGCCAACATCGCGGTGATGCTCGCGGCGCTCGGCGTGTTCGGCACCGGCAGCGCGTGGCCCGATCTGCTGGTGGCGGCCGTGATCGCTTCGCTGGCTTTGTCGAGCGCGTGGTCGGTCGTGCGGCAGGCAAGCGGGGAGCTGCGCAGCGAAGCCGCGGCCGGTTGATCCGACGCGCTTCTGAAGCTGTCAGTTGCTATCTAATTAGTAGCTGTCTGCGCACACATGACGGGGATTTCGGCCCTTTTTCTCTTGAGACTTGCATTGTCGTCCGGCCGCTGCGAACCGGCGATGGCACGGCTGGCGCAATCGCCCCGCAAGTGCCAACATAGCGCCATGAAGCACATGCACCACCCCACCGAGCCGGTGCGCACGCCGCGCGGCATCGACCATATCGTCGCGGGCGTGTCGACCAGCGACGGCGATGGCGTCAAGCTCACGCGCGTTCTGCACCAACCATTGCAGCAGCGGCTCGACCCGTATCTGATGCTCGACGCTTTCGGCAGCGACAACCCGGGCGACTACATCGGCGGCTTTCCAGACCATCCGCACCGCGGCTTCGAAACCGTGACCTACATGATCGCCGGCCGCATGCGACACAAGGACAGCGCCGGCCACGAAGGGCTGCTCGCGAACGGTGGCGTGCAGTGGATGACCGCCGGCCGCGGCCTCGTGCACAGCGAACTGCCCGAGCAGGAGCACGGGCTCATGGAGGGCTTTCAGCTCTGGCTCAACCTGCCGGCCAAAGACAAGATGCGCGAGCCCTGGTATCGCGACATTCAAAGCCACGAGATTCCCGAGTACACGACCGAGGCCGGCGTGCATGTGCGCGTGATCGCGGGCTCGAGCCACGGCATCGCGGGCGCCGAGCAGCGCGCGCACACCGAGCCGCTCTACCTCGACATCACCCTGCCGCCGGGCGCCGAATTCGCGCAGCCGCTGCCGCCTGAGCACAACGCGCTGATTTACGTGTTCCGCGAATCGCTCTGGATCGCCGGCAGCGAAGTGCCGACCCGGCGGATGGCGATTCTTGCCAACGACGCGGGCAGCGACGGCATCACCTTGCGCGCCAGTGCGACCAACCACAGCCCCGCTCGCGCGCTGCTGATCGCCGGCAAGCCGCTGCGCGAACCGATCGCGCAATACGGCCCGTTCGTGATGAACACGCGCGAAGAAGTCGTGCAGGCGGTGCACGATTTTCAGAACGGCAAACTCTGATTTCACGCGAGGAGTCCTGATTTGAAAGCCGACAACCCCTACACCGTCGAATCGATGACCCGCGACGATGTCGACCGCATGACCGGCCCCGCGGTACTCGATTTCGGCACCAACTGGTGCGGCTTCTGCCAGGGCGCCCGGCCCAAGATCGACGCGGCGCTCGTGGGGCACGACGATGTCTCGCACATCAAGATCGAAGACGGCAAAGGCCGCGCGCTGGGCCGCAGCTTCGCGGTCTCGCTCTGGCCGACATTGGTGTTCCTCAAAGACGGCAAGGAAGTCGCGCGCGTCGTGCGTCCGGTGGACAGCGACGAGGTCACGCGGGCGCTCGCGCAGGTCGCATCGCGTTGAAGTAATCGCGCTGAAGGCATCGGGCACCCGCTCCCGAGGCGCGATCGACATTCGCTTTCGATGCCATTGCTTCGCGATTCTTTACGCGCGCTGAACCGATCGCTCACCGCGGCGAAACAGCCATCTCGGACACTGCATTCACCCGCTGCATTTCGCAGGCGGCATTCACTTCAAGGAAGCACTGTCATGAACGCATTCCGTCAACGCCTGACTGCCCTCGCCGCTGCCGCCCTCGTCGGCTCGGTCGCCTTCGCCGCATCGGCACAAACTTCGCCCGAGCCAGCCACCGCTGCGCCAATGACAGCACCGACAGCGACATCCCCCAAGGCATCCGCCGCAGCGCCCATGACAGCTCCCATGACGGCGCCAACCGCTGCCGAAACCACCGATGCGCAGAAAGCACCGCGCGACATGGCCGGTGCGAAGCACGGCCACCGCGACCGCGCCGAGCGCATGGCGAAGATGCAGCAGCGCCGCGAAGCGCGCATGGCCGAACTCAGGACCAAACTGCAACTCACGCCAGCGCAGGAAGGCGGCTGGACGGCATTCACCGCCAGCGCGCAACGGCCCGATAACGCCAGGAACCGCGCCGACTGGAAAGAACGCCGCTCCGAAATGGCCAAGCTGACGACCCCCGAACGGCTCGACCGCATGCAGGCGCGCCAAACCGAGCGCGCGGCGCATTTCGCGCAGCGCGCCGAAGCGACCCGCAGCTTCTATGCGGGCCTGACGCCGGAGCAGCAAAAAACCTTCGACTCAGAAACCATGCACATGGGGCGCGGCGGCCATCATCGGCATCACCATGACGGCCAGCGCGGCGATCATGGCGAACAGCCGACGAAGAGCTGAGCCAACGCGCGACGAGATGCCGGGCGCCGCCGCTGCCGACGCAGCGCGCGGCGCCGGTGTTTCCGCGATTCGCTGAAATTAGCGCGTTCCTACCGCGTTCTGCAGCGGCTGGATTAAAAGAAAATCCATCCGATGAAGCCCGTTCCGTCGTCCGCCCCATCCACCGAATCGCCCGCCGAGTCGCCGGCCGAATCGCCGGCAATGCCGCCGATGTCGATCGAGGTCCTCACCGTCAACACCCACAAGGGCTTTACCGCGCTCAACCGCCGCTTCATCCTGCCCGAGCTGCGCGAAGCGGTCCGTTCGGTCGGTGCCGACGTGGTGTTTTTGCAGGAAGTGCTGGGCACGCACGCAGCGCATGCGCGCCGGCAACCCGACTGGCCCGAGGCACCGCAGTACGAATTTCTGGCCGACACGATGTGGCCGCAATTCGCTTACGGCCGCAACGCGGTCTATCCGAGCGGGGATCATGGCAATGCGGTGCTGTCGAAATACCCGATCGCCAATTTCACGAACCACGACGTGTCGATCGACGGCACCGAAAAGCGCGGCCTGCTGCATTGCGCCTTGCGCTTGCCGGGCCGCCCTGTCGATGTGCATGTGATTTGCACCCATCTCGGATTGGCGGAAGCGCATCGCGAACGCCAGCTCGCGCTGCTGTGCCGAATCGTGCGCGACGAAGTGCCGGCCGACGCACCGCTGGTGGTGGCCGGTGACTTCAACGACTGGCGCGGCCGCGCGCATCGCATCCTCAATGACGGCGCGGGCCTTGCCGAAATCTTCGTTGAGGCCAACGGCAGCGCCGCCAGAACCTTTCCGGCCCGGCTGCCACTGCTGCGGCTGGACCGGATCTACGTGCGCGACGCCAGCGCGCATTCGCCCCTGGTGCTGCCGCGCAAGCCCTGGTCGCATCTGTCGGACCATGCGCCGCTGGCGGCCGAAATCATGTTGCAGCGGCATCGCGTGACACATATCGACACCGACACCGCATGAGCCGCCGCACCACCGCAAGCCAGGAAAAACCCGGACTCGCGAGCAAGCCCTGGTGGCCATGGCTCAAGCGCTTTCTGACCTGGGCCTTTCTCGCACTCGTGGCCTGGCTGATCGTGCGGCAGGCTCAAAACGTCGACTGGCAAAAAGTTGGCGCCGCGCTGCAGGCGTTGCCGCCCGGCGTGCTGCTCGGCGCAATGGCGATCGCCGCAGCCAGCCATGCGCTCTATGCCAGCTTCGACTTGCTCGGGCGCCGCATGACCGGCCATGGTCTTGCCACGAAAACGGTGCTGCGGGTCGCTTTCATCAGCTACGCCTTCAACCTGAACCTGGGCTCGATCGTCGGCGGCATGGCTTCCAGGGTGCGGCTGTACCTGCGGCTCGGGCTCGAAGGCGAAACCGTCACCAAGATCATCGGCTTCACGATGCTGACCAACTGGTTCGGCTATCTGGCGCTCGGCGGTCTGGCCTTTGCAATCTGGCCGATGGATCTACCGCCCGACTGGAAACTGGGCAGCGGCGGCTTGCGCATCGCCGGCATCGTGATGTTGGTGCTCGCGGCCGCCTACCTCGTGCTGTGCGCGGTGTCGAAGCAGCGCGTGTGGCTGCTGCGCGGACGCGCATTTCGCACGCCGACATTTCGGATGGCGCTGCTGCAGATGGTGATGGCGATGGTCAACTGGAGTCTCATCGCCGCGATCATCTGGCTTTTGCTGCAGAACCAGGTCGGTTATGCGCATGTGGTCGCGGTCGCATTGATTTCTGCCGTGGCCGGCGTGATCACGCATGTGCCGGGCAACCTCGGCGTGCTCGAGGCGGTGTTCATTGCGCTCCTGGGCTACGCCGCGCCGCGCGGTGAATTGCTGGCCGCGTTGCTCGTCTACCGCGCCGCGTATTACCTGCTGCCGCTGGCGCTCGCGACCTTGCTGTTCGCCCTGTCGGAACTCAAATCTCGCCAGCGCGGCAAAGGCAGCGATGCCGAGGCGCAAACGCCGAACCTGCCCGATCGCGCGCAGCGCTCCGCTTCTTGTGTGTCGTCGACGGAATTTTTGAGAGAAAAGTAGTGGAAAAGCCCACTGGGCGTGCGCAGACAGCTACTTTTTCAATAGCGTCCCGGATCCAGCATCTGCTGACGAAAAGCTGTACATTCGTCCAGTGGACACGCTGCACAAACTCGCGATCCTGGCCGATGCCGCCAAATACGACGCTTCGTGCGCGTCGAGCGGCACCAGCAAGCGCTCGTCGATCGGCGGGCGCGGCATCGGCTCGACCGAAGGCTCGGGCATTTGCCACAGCTACGCGCCCGATGGCCGCTGCATTTCGCTTTTGAAAATCCTGCTCACCAACTTCTGCCAGTTCGATTGCCTTTATTGCGTCAACCGCGTCAGCAGCAACGTGCCGCGCGCGCGCTTTTCGGTCGAAGAAGTGGTCGCCCTCACCCTCGATTTCTACCGCCGCAACGTGATCGAAGGCTTGTTTTTGTCGAGCGGCATCATCCAGAGCCCCGACTACACGATGGAGCGCGTGGTCGAGGTCGCGCGGGTGCTGCGCGAAGTGCACGACTTTCGCGGCTACATCCATTTGAAGACGATTCCGGACGCCTCGCCCGAGTTGCTCGCGCGCGCGGGCCGGTTTGCCGACCGGCTCAGCATCAACATCGAGCTGCCGACCGTGGAAGGCTTGCATGCCCTCGCGCCCGAGAAAGACGGCCAGGCCATCCGCCGTTCGATGGCCGGGCTCGCGGTGCGCATCGGCGATGCCAAAGGCGAAGCCAAAGCCGCCGCGACCGACGCGGCGCGCGGCAAGGTCGTCTCGATGCCGCAATCGAGCCGCCGCCGCGCCACGCCGCCGAAATTCGCGCCGGCCGGCCAGAGCACCCAGATGATCGTCGGCGCCGATGCCTCGGACGACCGCACCATCCTGCAAACCAGCGCGAACTTGTATGGCGCCTACCGGCTCAAGCGCGTCTATTACTCGGCCTTCAGCCCGATCCCCGACGCGGCGTCGGCCTTGCCGCTCGGCGCACCGCCCTTGCTGCGCGAGCACCGGCTGTACCAGGCCGACTGGCTGATGCGCTTCTACGGTTTCGCGCATGACGAGATCGTGCCGCCGGCGAATGTCGATGCGGGCGCGCCGAATGCGGCAACCGGTTCGTCCGGCATGCTCTCGCTCGACTTCGATCCCAAGCTCGCCTGGGCGCTCGCGCATCGCGAACGCTTCCCTGTCGACTTGAACCGCGCGCCGCGTGAAATGTTGCTGCGGGTGCCGGGGCTCGGCGTGAAAACCGTTGCGCGCCTGATCGCCGCGCGGCGGGTGCGGGCTTTGCGGAGCAGCGACCTGGGCCGGCTGCATGTGCCGCTCGGCAAGGTGATGCCCTTCGTGCTGCTCGCAGACCACCGGCCGGGGCGTGCGCTCGAAGCCGCCGATCTCGCCGCGCGGCTCAAGCCGGCGCCGGTGCAGGCGTCGCTTTTCGCGATTTGAACCTCGGCTGCGTGAGCTTCAGCGGTCGACAATTTTCGGTTTCCGGCTGACACGCCATTGCGCGCTTTCACGCCAGAGTGCCGCATGTCCCGAGAAACCATCACGCTCGCGAGCGAAGCCGACTGGCCCGGCTTCAGGCGCGAAGCGCGTGCGTTGCTGGCGCGCGATGTGGCGCCCGACGCGGTGGTCTGGCACACCGCGTGCAGCGAAGCCGAAGACTTGTTCGGCGCCGATACGGTTCCGGACGCCGTGTCGGCCGAGCCCGAATCATCCACCCCTGAATTTAAACAAAAAGAGGCTGAAACTCCCACTGCACGTGCGCAGACAGCTATCAGAACAGGAGTGCCTGCGGCTTTCATCACGCTCTGCGAAACCGTCGTGCTGCACAGCGATCCGGGCCGGTTCGGGCTTTTGTACCGGCTCTTGTGGCGGCTCGCGCACGAGCCGGCTCTGCGCCACGATGCGATCGACGCCGACCGCGTGCAGGCGCAGCAGATGGCGCAATCGGTGCGCCGCGACATGCACAAGATGAAGGCCTTCGTGCGCTTTCGGGTGATCGAGCGCAGCATCGATGGCAATGGCGACAGCGATGGCAACAGCGATGGCAGCGCCGCGCCCTTGCATGTCGCCTGGTTCGAGCCCGAGCACCACATCGCAGAAGCCGTCGCGCCGTTTTTCGTGCGCCGATTCACGCAAATGGAATGGGCGATCCTCACGCCCGAATGTTCGCTGCGCTGGGACGGAAAACAGCTCGCCGTCGGCCCCGGCGCGAGTCGTGCCGACGCGCCGCCGCCCGATGCCGGCGAATCGCTCTGGCTCACCTACTACGCGAGCATCTTCAATCCCGCGCGGCTCAAGGTCGCGATGATGAAAAAAGAGATGCCGGTGAAGTATTGGCGCAATCTGCCCGAGGCCGCGCTCATCGGCGAACTCACAGCCGGTGCAACCGAGCGTAGCGGCCGAATGGTCGAAGCCGAAGCGACCACGCCGGCGCGCCGCATCGCATCTCCCACTTTGCCCGAGGAACCCGCCATGACCAACGCCGATCCTGCTGCGCATTTGCCGGAATCACCGCAAGCCGCGCTCGCCGCCCTCAAGCGAGCCACCGACCGCTGCCGCGAATGTCCGATCGGCGAGCACGCGACCCAATCGGTGTTCGGCGAAGGCCCGGCCGGCGCGGCGCTGATGGTGGTCGGCGAGCAACCCGGCGACCAGGAAGACCTGCGCGGTCGCCCGTTCGTCGGCCCGTCGGGTCAGCTCTTCGATAAGGCCATCGCCGAACTCGGCTGGCCGCGCGAGCGCATCTACGTGACCAACGCCGTGAAGCACTTCAAGTTCGAACTGCGCGGCAAACGCCGCATCCACAAAACCCCCGGCCAGCGCGAAGCCGCTGCCTGCCTGCACTGGCTCGAAGCCGAAATTGCACAGGTCAAACCGCGCGCCCTCGTCGCCCTCGGCGCCACCGCCGCCCGCGCTTTGCTCGGCCGCCCCGTCGCCGTCACCCGCGAGCGCGGCCAGTGGCACACCAGTCCGCGCGGCGATCAGGTGCTGGTCACATTGCATCCATCGGCCTTGCTGCGCGGCGACCCGGCGCAACATGCCGAGGCGTATGCGGCGTGGGTGGCCGATCTGGCGCTGGCGGCCGAGTACGCGATGGGTGGTTCGTAAAGTCGGAATCGGGAGCGGACTACAGGACGCAGAAGACGCAAAGGTTTCGCAGAAGGAATACCAAAATTTTTATTCGGGATGCGAATGCGGCGCTGCGCCTGATCAGCGACGCGACGCTTTCCAACGCTTCAAGCGCTACAAAATATGTAGCTGGCTGCGCTCACGCGACGAGCGCGTCACGCCCTTTTGTCTTGAATATTCAAGGCTGCTGCAGGCCCCGACAGGGTGGATCGATCCAAGGTCACTTCGAACGCCGTCCTCATCCATTTTTGGTCTTCTTTTCTGCGCCTTCTGCGAAACCTCTGCGTCTTCTGCGTCCGGTAGTCCGTTTTCGGTAGTCCGCTTTCGAACTCAATCGAACCGATACCCATACCGCAGCCGCAAGAAATTAATCCCCGGATTCGGCTGTTTGATGCTGCCGTTCGACACATGTTGAAAGCGCAGCGACAGCTCGTGCTGGCCATGCGAGCCGAAGCTGCGGCCGACGCCGAGCAGCGGAGTGAACTGGAACGCGGTGCTGAACGCGCGGTCGTCGGTTTTGTAGACATGGTTCAGCACCGTCGCGCCGACACCGGCTTCGGCGAACCACGGCGATGCGCCGGCGTCGGGCCGCCAGCGCAAGGTTCCGATCACACCCAGATGCACGTAATTGCGCCGCCCGCCGGCAGAAGCCGACACCCGCCAGTCGCTCACGAAAAAGTCGGCATACGACGAGAAGCCCGACGGCCAGTAGTTTTTGAACGGCAGGTCGAAAGGCACCAACACGCCGGTCGACACCACCGCCGTGTCGCCCACATGCTTGCTGTCGCCGCTCAAACGGGAAGAGCCCACTTCGCCATACCAGGTCTTGCCGCTGTACCAGGGCTTCTGGCCGCCGTCGTCGGCCGCCGCCGCTGGCAATGGCGCGCCTAAAGCCGCCAGCAGCACCGCCGCCGAAAAGCCCGTCGATGCGCGGAGAAACCCGGCACGCGCCGAAGTGAAAAAAGATTTCATGTTGGGAGAGAAATAGGAGTCAGAAAAAAGAGTGCGTAGTGTGAAGGCTGCGGCGAATTCTGTCGTCGCCCGAAAGTCGCCGGCGGGAATGGGGGTCACGGAAATGGGGGTCACGGAAATGGGGGTCACAGCAAATGGGGGTCAGATTCCAATTAAATCGCAGCCATAGAGGCGACTAAAATCCGACGAAGACTTTTTGCTGCATTGCAGCATAAGATGCTGTTTTCAACCTGCTCGTACGCGAGCTTCGCACGATGCCCCGACCACCGCCCATCCTCGCGCTCAGTTCGCCGCGATTTTTCAATCCCTTACTGCTTTGGGCCGACGTGCTGCTGAAAACCACCGAAATGCTGCTCTCGTCGAGCGCCGTGATCCAGTTGCGCACCCAACGCATGGCCGCGCACGGGCTCGCGCCGACGCCGGCCGACCTGCGCGAATTGCAACGCATGGGCAACGAGAAGCTCAGCGCCGGCAACGCGTCGGCCGCCGCGATGGCCAACCAGCTCCACACCACCGGATTCGCCCTCGCACAACGTGCCGTTCGCCGCAGCGCCCAGAGCGCCGAAGCCTGGGCGGCCCTCGCGAGCAGCGCCACGCCGGCACAGGCGCTGACCCGCGCGCAATCCTGGGTCGACGCGACATGGCGCGCCACCGCCACGGCGACCCAGCTGTCGGGCGCCGCCGCGCGCATGGCCCAGCGCGGCCTCAAGCCAATTCACGCGACCGCCACCGCGAATGCGCGGCGCTTGTCCGGCGCAGGCTGACCGGCCCCGCTTTGGCTGGCGTCCGGCGATTGCGCGCGGGCGGAAAGTTCGACTCGAAAGAAGTTCGCGGCTTGCTATTGAAAACGTAGCTGTCTGCACTTGCAGGACGGGCGTTGCGAGCACTTGTAGGCAAAACGTCGCGGTCGTTGCCCGATCGCTCAACCCGCATCCGCCGCCCGCACCAGCCGCACGAATGTGATCTCCGACGGCGCGCCGAAGCGCTTGGGCGGGCCCCAGTAACCGGTGCCGCGACTCACGTAGATCCACATGCCGGCGAGCCGGTGCAGGCCGGCGGTGAAGGGCTGCTGCATCGGCACCATGAGGTTCCACGGAAAGAACTGGCCGCCGTGGGTGTGGCCCGAAAGTTGAAGCGCGAAGCCCGCCGCAGCCGCGGACGGCGCACTGCGCGGCTGGTGCGCGAGCAACACCCGCGCGGTCGCCGACGGCGGCGCGCCGTGCAAAGCACGCACAGGATCGCTGGTTTGCGCGGCATCGAAATGCGCCGCCGAAAAGTCGGTCACGCCGGCCAGTACCAGCAGATCGGCCGGGTCGATCGCGTCGCTCACGCCGACACCCGTGCGCGCTGCATCCGCGCCCCGTGTACCCGCGCGCTCGGTGTCCGCACCCGTTGCGCCCGCATGCATTGCACCCGAACGCGCGGCGCCTGCGAGCAGCACATGCTCGTTCAACAGCACCGTGAGCCCGATCCGCCGCAACTCGGCGATCCACGGCCCGGCGCCGGCGTAGTACTCGTGGTTGCCGGTCACGACGAACGCGCCGTGCCGCGCACGCAGGTCGGCCAATGGCGCGATGTGCTCGCGCAGGTCGGCGACGCTGCCGTCGACCAGATCGCCGGTCAGCGCGATCGCATCGGCTTCGAGCGCATTCACCGCGCCGACGATGCGTTCGATGTAGCCGCGCCGGATGGTCGGCCCAACATGCAAATCGCTGATCTGGGCAATCGCGAAGCCGTCGAGCGCGGCCGGCAGATTGGCGATCGGCACGTCGATGCGCCGCACTTTCGCGGTGCGCCGCGCGTTGAAAAAGCCGAGCGCCGTCACCGCCGTCGCAAGCAGCAGCACCGCCGCGGCGCTCTGGGCGCGCCAGCTTGGCCAGTCGACCGCCCAGCCCCCGATCACGCTCGCGAACCAAAGCCCGAGCAAGCCGAGGTCGCGCAGCAACGTCAGCAAGAACAGCGACGAGAACCAGCCCATCGCGATCAGGCCGAGCCAGTTCCAGAGCGCCGCCAGCGGCGGTTTGCGCCCGCGCCGCGTCGCGAACGGCAGCGGTATCGTGATCGCCGACAGCGCGAGCAGCAAGGTGACAGCCACTTGCGCGACCGCGCCGCCCGACCCGGCGTCGAGCGCGCCCAACGCCGGCACGAGGCGCAAGGCGACATAAACGTGCAACAGCAAAACCAGGAGCGAGAGCGGACGTAAAGGCATGGGGTGTTCGGCCGGCGTGCATGGCATGCACAACCCGGCGGTTGAGATCGCAAGTGCGAGCCATGCGTCGCAGATTCAAGCGCCGCGCTTTCGGCGGCAGCGCCGAATGGCCAAACTGATAGCCAATTTTGCTATCACTAATGTAGCTGTCTGCGCACGTCCACTATGCGTTTCAGCCACCTTTCTTTTAAAAAAGAGTGTGCAGCAGTCTGAACGCAAGGTGCAACGCGACCGCGTGACGCGCTGACTCAGTGAGGTCTGCGTTGGAAAAGGCACCCCCGTCGCGCTAATGGGTCGTTTGCGTCTGTCCAGAAGGTCGACGGACGTTCGAAAGACTGGCAAGTTCGTCGCCGCTGTCGCCAACTTCCGAACGCGCCATGACGCTGAACGATGCATCGGTTTCAAGAACAACCGCCTCCGCCGCGCTGAAGCCGGCGAGGCCAGCGGCGCGGATGGCGCTGCGTACATCGTCATCGGTGATGCGGCAGCGGCGCATGCTGTCTGGCAGCAACTCGCCATGCAGCAACAAAAGCGACGGTTCGCCCGTCACCATTTTTCGCACCCAGGGCATGCGCACGCTCGACCATGTCACTGCGAATTGCAGTCCTATCAACAACGCGAGGGCCACCCCGCCCTGCAGCAACGACACGTCGCGTGAAAGCAGGATCGTCGCGAGGGTCGAGCCAAGCGCGACCGTGACCACAAAATCGAAGGCGTTCATCTTCGACAACGTGCGCTTGCCTGAAAGCCGCAGGAAGAAAATCAGCATCACATAGGCCAGAACGCCGATCATGAAGGTGCGGAGCGCACCGTTCCAGCCATTGAAGAAGACGTTGTCCATCGGTCTGTTTGGGCATGGGTCAGCAAAGCGGCCCATGGCATGTTGTATCTGCCCGCGGCCGGCTCTGCCTCGCTCGTTCGTGCCCGGTTGCGAAGGCATCTGCACCTATGGGTCACCGCCGGGCTGCGCTGCGTTCGCTCAGCCAGCGCCGCTCATGCCAGCTGAGGTGGTGCAATCCGTTCCGGATACCGCTTCGCAAGCGCTGCGATCAATTGCTTAACGCCTGCATCCGCATCCGAATTCACGATGAGGCCCGGGTCGGTTTCGCCACCGGGCATTTTTCGAGGGAGGCCTGCAGCATCGATGAGCGCCTGCGCTTGCCCGAGCGCCAGCAGCGGCTTTCCATGGAGGTATTGGTCCTTGACAAACGCCATCGTGAACGGATGCTGCGAGAGCGCAGTCACGGCAGCTTTTCCGCTCGGCAGAACCAGCGCATCGAACAGAAAGGCCGGCGCGTTCTCCATCGACGCGTCGGCTTGCACTGCCTCGCCATCCGCAGTTTTGATGGCGCCAATACGCGGCCCAACCAGGCGGCAAATGGCACCTTTGGCAACAAGGGCCTCCTGTATCGCAGCCACAGCCTTGCCGTCGACACCCGGAGCGACCAGCACAGCGATGTTGCGGGTGCGAATCGATCCGTCACCGGGCCGGGCCGTGAGCGACAGTGCCGGCGATCGATCGATCTCGGGCTGTACCGGTTCAGCCAGCGCTCTGGGTAGCGCTTCCGGCAAGTCCATGCCCAAGCCCTCGGCAACCATCGTTGCCAGCTCCGCGGACACGTTCAACAGGCCAGCCACCATCCGCTCGCGGATCGCGGGCACGGTGAGCTTCGACAGTTCGAAGCGGAAGCCGCCGGCAATGTGCTGCTGCTCCCAATCCGTCTGGCTTTCGTAGAACAGGGTGGCCTGGGTGTAGTGGTCGGCGAACTTTTCGGGATTGCCGCGCAATTTCTCTTCTCGGACTGGCTGCGGAAACGACACGAAGCCCTTGTTCGCGGCGCCCGCTTGAAATGGGCATCCGCCCGCCAGCGAATTCGGTTCATAGGCCACCCGGCCGCGTGGAATGGATTGACGATGCATGCCGTCGCGCTGGTTGTTGGCGATCGGCGCCAGCGGCGTATTGATCGGGATCTCGTGAAAATTCGGCCCGCCCAGCCGGCTGATCTGCGTATCAAGATAGGAGTGGATGCGCCCCGCCAACAACGGGTCGTTGGTGAAGTCGATGCCGGGCACCACGTGGGATACACAGAACGCGACTTGCTCTGTTTCAGCGAAGTAGTTGTCCGGGTTGCGGTTGAGGACCATGCGCCCGACCATCCGCACGGGCACCAATTCCTCGGGCACGAGCTTGGTCGAGTCGAGGTAATCGAAGCTCCACTTTTCGGCGTCGGCTTCCGAGAACACCTGCAAACCCAGCTCCCATTCGGGGTACTCGCCGGCTTCGATGGCCTCCCAGAGATCGCGTCGGTGGAAATCGGGATCGGCACCCGAAATCTTGACCGCCTCGTCCCAAACCAGCGAATGGGTGCCGAGCTTCGGTTTCCAGTGGAATTTCACCAACTGCGACTCGCCCGCTTCGTTGACCAGCCGCCAGGTGTGAACGCCGAAGCCTTCCATCATCCGCAAACTGCGCGGGATCGCGCGGTCGCTCATGACCCACATGAGCATGTGGGTCGATTCCGGACTCAGCGACACAAAGTCCCAGAAGGTGTCGTGCGCGCTGGCAGCCTGCGGAATCTGGTTATGCGGCTCGGGCTTGACGGCATGGATCAGGTCCGGAAACTTCATCGCATCCTGGATGAAGAACACCGGCATGTTGTTGCCCACCAAGTCCCAGATGCCTTCGTCGGTGTAGAACTTGACGGCGAAGCCGCGCACATCGCGTGCTGTGTCCTTGGAACCGCGCTCACCAGCCACGGTCGAAAAGCGGGTGAACAGCGGCGTGACCTTGCCTTTCTTCAAAAACGGCGCCGCAGCGGTCAGATCAGTTAGTGCCTCATAGCACTCAAAGTAACCATGCGCGGCCGAACCACGCGCATGCACGATGCGCTCGGGGATGCGCTCATGGTCGAAATGGGTGATCTTCTCGCGCAGGATGAAGTCTTCGAGCAATGCCGGGCCGCGCAAGCCCGCTTTGAGCGAATGCTGGTTGTCCGCGATCCGCATGCCCTGATTGGTGGTGAGCGGCTGGCCCGAGCCATCCGCGCGGACCCTATCTAGCGAGGCGATGGTTGCGTTTTCTCCGGGCGTGGCCTGGGTGCCGACCTTGTCGGATTCGTTCTTCTCCGACAGCGTACTCGCGACGACATCGGGCGACGACGGCTCGGCTGTCGTTCCAGTCGGCGGCTGCAGCGCGCTCTCGCGGCCGTTTTCTTTCAGTTTGTGCTCACCGAAAGGCATCGCGGCGACAAGTTCCTGCGTTGCCATCGCTTTTTGAACCAATGCGTCGCCTTCACCGCCGCGAGGCATTTTTGCTGGCGCACTGTCGGATTTGCGGGCAGCGGATTTGGCGGCGGCCTTGCCGCCATTGCTGGACCTTTTGCTGGTGGCCATGAAAGTTCTACGTCAAAAGATGTGTGCAACAAATCAGCAGGTTGCGCGGGTCAGTAGCTCTTACCAATAGGCGCTGCCGCAGCGGAAGTCGACAGTGACGTGCTCAGCGTGGAAGGTGCAGTCGAAGCACTTGAAAGTCCCACCGACTGGGTTGCCAGCGATGCCGAAGATGCTGGCGATCCGGTCGATTTGGAACTGGCCTGACCCGCCGACGCCGTCCCGCCGCTGGTTTGCAAGTCCGTGCGCTTATCGATCTCGTCTACAGCCGCATCCTTCGCCGCGGAAGCAACACCTTTGGCCTTCTCCAGTTGTTCCTTGCCGGCTTCTTTGGCCTCTTCGGCGAGTCGGTCGCTCGCGCCGCCCATCAGCCGGTCTTCCTGACGAGTCCGCGGCGCCGACGCCGCCAGGGCCGCACCGATCGCAAGCCCGATCGCGCCAATGACAAGCGGCTGTTCACTGACGATTTGTTCGTAGCCGCCTCGCACCCGCTCGGCACCTTGACGCGCGGCATCGCTCAACTGACGCGCACGCTCACGGGCCGCGCCCGCTGCGTCCGATATCGCCTGGGTGGTTTGCTGTGCAGCTGCGCGCGTGCTGTCAGCGGCATCGCGCGCTCGTTGCGCCATGTCGCTGCCCGCCTGCGCGACCTGATCGCGGGCTCCAGCCAGCGTCTCGCGTGCGCCGGCGGCAGTGTCACGCGCGCTGGATGCGAGGCCGTCGGCCATGGAATTCGCACGCGATCCAGCCGAAGGGTCAGACTCCCACCCGGACCGCATGCTGGAGGTTCCGCCGCGGCCATTGGATGCCATCAGCCATGCCAGGCCGATGCCGACCAGTGCGAGCGGCAGCGGCTGGGCCTTGGCTGTCTGACCCAGATTGGCGACGTACTCGCGCGCACCGTTGTCGCGAAGGTAGTCCATGCCTTGATCGAGCAGCCGGTGAGGCTCGAGCCGCCGCTCGAGTGCGGTCAGCGTGTCGTCGAGTCGCCCGCGTGTGTGCCGAATATCGGCCTGGATGCGCTCGGGGCTTCTTTCTTCAACGTCGCTCATACATGCTCCTTGACCATCTGGGTGTCGCGGCGAAGGGACTCCACCGTGCGCGTGGGTTTGAGGCTTTTGGCTTTGAGGGCTTTGAGTCCGGCCGAAACCATGACGAAGCCAATGACCACGACAACCAATCCGACGATGGCTGGCGCGAGCCAGGGTGCAATGTCGGGCGGCAGCAGTGGCATCAATGCGTAGACCGCAGCCAGCAACAGCACGATGAAACCCGCGAACAGGACTGCTCCGCCTACGGCGATCGCACCGGCAGCGGTCATTGCCTGTGTCGCCTTTTCCGACACCTCAGCGACAGCCAGCTCGGTTTCTTCCTGCACGAGGGTCGTCGTATGACGCCACAAACTCGCGAACAGGGCACCGATCGATTCGGGGTCGCGCGTGAGCCGAGCGGCATCCTTCGACGCGTAGGCCGGGTCGCGCGGGGGCAGACCGGATGCACTGCGGTCGTTTACTGTGGTGTCCATGCGTCCTCCTGGAAAGTGTTGCGGCCGCCCGTGCGAGATGCGCTCGCAGCGCGATAAGAATTCGCCGATGAGTTCGAATCGGGCGGCGAATCGCCGGCTTTCATAAAACGCACGGCCAGGAAGCCCGTTACCAATGCCAACCCGAAAAAGGCCATTGGTTGATTGCGTGCGAACGACTCCGCATCGCGCACCATTGCGCCGACATCCTTGTTGCGAAGCGTTCCAGACAAGCGCTCCAGCCCATCCGCTGCGGACCCCGCCAGACTGGCAATGGCGTCGTTGCCCGTGCGCTGCCCGCTTTTGTCGGAGCCGTTGGCTGCGTTTCGCAGGGCGTCGGCGACGCTGTCGATGCCATCTGCGGCCACGTCTTTTTGCGCATTGAGCTTGGATTGCGCGCCTTGTTTGGCGTCGTCGAGCATGTCCGCGGCACTGCTTTTCACGGATTGCGCTGCGGCGCGCACATCGTCCGATGCGCCGTGCGTATCAGTGCGGGCATCGGTTCGTCGGTTGCTGTCGTACTCGGTGCTGTCCATTGGGTCTCCTTCTATCAATCTCCCTGAGAACGCAAGTTTCAACTTTCGACGTCGATCTGATGTAGCCCGGACGGTGCCGCTCGCGTAGGACGTGCAGCCAACCTCCAACTCGGGTTGACGCTGCCGCAAAAGGTGCCCGCAAATGAGTGCCCGCTTCGGCGCGGTCGGGATATCGCCAACCGACCTGACGCAGAGAATCGTTCACCTTCTGCCGCGGGTGACTCAACCACGGTGCGGCGCGACGCCGAGCGCTCGGCAACCAGGCATGTGGCCCGCGCCGCAATGGCGGGCTCAGGCGATTGGAGCCCGACCGACGAATTCAGAGCCTGCATTTCAAGTTGCCACAACGGCGGGCCCGCCCGCGAGCTGTCGAGCGACGGCGGCGACGAGCGCGTCCGCGAATCCCCCCGGCGCCCGCGCGTGACGTCTTGCACTGGTTGTCACGCGCGGTTTGGCGCTCCACGCGATGCGCGCGCCGGTTGCCTGCAGCGCATTGACCAAAGCCTCATCTTCACTGCACGTCATCGGCTGAAAGCCCCCCGCACGGCGGTAGGCTTGCGCCGAAACGCCGAGATTCGCGCCGTGGACATGCCGATGCCCGTCGCAGTCACGGTACGTTTCGAGAAAGTGCCGATGAAGAAGATCGGCGTGTTCCCCATGCGGCTTCCAGTCGGTCACGCTGATCGATCCGCAAACAGCGTCGGCACATAAGCCCAGCTGCTCGACCAACCACTGCGCGCCGACCTCGGAATCCGCATCGGTAAAAGCCAGCCAGCGCGCACCGCGCGCGAGCAGCGCATCGGCACCCGCTGCGCGCGCCATGCCGACGTTTCGAGCCTCTACGCTCAGTGTCCGCACGCCGCGCCTTTGGCATTCGATCGCGGTTCGATCGGTGCATTGATCGAGCACTACGATGGTTTCCACCGGCTCGCCCAACAATTCCGGCGCCGCTGCGGCACGCAACGCCGCTGCCAGACAAGGTCCGATCAGGCACTCTTCGTCGTGTGCCGGAATGACGATACCGATCATGTCGCTTTGTTCAATGACCAAAAAAGGTGAGAGCGGCCTTGCCACCCCGCTGCCACAGCACGCTGGAGTTATCGCCAAACTTGCTACGCAATGCATTCATATGCAAATAAAGACAGTGAACTTTAGGCCGCGTGCGAAAACGGACAAGCGCGTTCATCGCATTGGGACGTAGGAGCACAGAGCCATGGCGCGTCCTGGCTCTGCCAGGCTCCGGACGACATTGCATCCAGACGAGTCGCGCTGCGATGCGGCGCAAATCGCCCCGCGCAGAGCGTTTAGCAGCAACCGCAACGCTAGGATTTGCTATGAATAAAATAGCTGTCTGCGCACGTCCAGTATGCGTTTCAGCTACTTTTTTCTTAAAAACCAAGGCTGCACGGCAGCCGAGATGCACAGCGCGCCCAATCCGATCGCGCGGTGCGCCGACACTGGTCGGCCGCCAACAGGGCCATGATGCGGGTTGCGGTAGCGCGCAACACCCCATCCGGAAATCTCCATGTCCGACCCATCCGCACCACCTCCGACAGCCGAGCTGGCCCCCGCGCCGGCTCCTGTTTCGAAGAATCCGGCCGCCGACGAGGCCGAGACGCCCGCGTTGCGCCGCAGCACCTTGCGCTTTCCGGTGATCGGCATCGGCGCGTCGGCCGGCGGGCTCGAAGCCTTGCTGCGCTTTTTCGAACAATTGCCGCCGAATCCCGGCATGGCGTTCGCGGTAGTGCTGCACCTGTCGCCCGATCACGAAAGCACGGCCGACGAGATTCTGCAGCGCGCCACCGCGATGCCGGTGACGCAGGTGGTCGAGACGACCGCGATCGCCATCGACCATGTCTATGTGATCCCGCCCCGCGTCGATCTGACGATGGACGACAGCCAGCTCATTCCGCACCGGCGCGAGAAGCCGCACCGCCCGCAAGTCGCGATCGACACCTTCTTTCGCACCCTAGCAGTGGTCCACGAGGCGCGCGCGGTGTGCATCGTGCTGTCGGGCACCGGCAGCGACGGCGCGGTGGGCCTCGCCAGGGTCAAGGAACTCGGCGGCATCACGCTCGCGCAGGCGCCCGACGACGCCGCTCACGAAGGCATGCCACGCGCCGCGATCGCGACCGGCGCAGTCGACATCGTGCTGCCGGTGGCCGACATGGGCCAGTGCCTGCTGGACTGGTGGCAGAACGCGCAGCACATTCGCTTGCCCGGCGCTGCCGACGCGCAGGCGTCGCTCGACGTTGACAGCCAGAGTGAGGCAAGCGCAGCGAAAGACGCGCCCGCAGCCCCCGAAACCGTTCAAGCGCTCGATGCGAAGGAGGGGAAAGAGGCGAAAGAAGCGCCCACGACAGCCCTCGCCGCGCACGACGCAGGCGCCAACGAGCAGGCATTGCACGACGTAATGGGTCTGCTGCGCAGCTATACGCGGCATGACTTCCGGCACTACAAGCGCGCCACCGTGCTGCGCCGGATCGAGCGCCGGCTGCAGGTCAACCGGCTGCCCGATCTGCCGGCCTATCGCGAGTTTCTGCGGGCGCATCCCGAAGAGGGAGTGCCCCTGCTGCAGGACATGCTGATCAGCGTGACCCAGTTCTTTCGCGACCGCGAGAGCTTCGAGGCGCTCGAGCGCGATGCGCTGCCGCCGTTGTTCGAGGGCAAGCAGCCCGGCGAGCAGGTGCGCGCCTGGGTCGCGGGCTGCGCTACCGGCGAGGAAGCCTATTCGCTCGCGATGCTGCTGGCCGACGAGCGCGACGCACAGCACAAGCTGCTCGAGCTGCAGGTATTCGCGACCGACATCGACGAGCAAGCGATCGCCATCGCGCGCCGGGGCCTGTATCCCGAAGGCGTCGCGCAGGACGTGGCGCCCGAGCGGCTGCGCCGCTTCTTCAACCGCGACGCACACCAGTTTCGCATGGCCAGTGCGGCGCGCGAGCCTGTGCTGTTCGCGGTGCACAACCTGCTGCACGATCCGCCGTTCTCGCGGCTCGATGTGGTCTGCTGCCGGAATCTGCTGATCTACCTCGATCGCGCGGCGCAGCGCCATGTGCTCGAGATGTTCCGGATCGCGCTCAACCCCGGCGGCCTGCTGTTCCTCGGCAGTTCCGAGTCGGCCGACGCGGCCGGCGATGCCTTCATCGCGCTCGACAAGAAGCACCGCATCTACCGGCTCAACCCGGCCCGCGCGCCGGCGCGCGCGATGCCGACGATCGGCGACGGCCTGTCGGGCGCGCTGCGCCATCTTCCCGGTGCGTTGGTCGCCGGCGCGTCGGGCGGCCGCGCCGAGCGGCCTGGCTACGCCGCGCTGCACCAGCAGGCGATCGAACAGTTCGCGCCGCCGAGCGTGCTCATCGACGAATCCCATACTGTGCTGCACCTGTCGCAAGGCGCAGGGCGCTTTCTGGAGCGCGGTGGCGGCGAGCCCAGCAACAACCTGCTGGCCAACGTTCGCGCCGACGTGCGGCTCGAACTGCGCACCGCGCTTTTCAAAGCCCAGCGCGACCATCGCAGCGTCGACACCCGCGTCGCGCTGCACCCGCACGACGGCCATCGGGTTTTCCTCGCGATCACCGTGCGGCCGCTTCCGCACGAGCGCGGCGAGCCGCGGCTGACCCTGGTGGTGTTCGACGAGGTCGAGGAAAGCATTCATCCGGGTGCCGAAGGCGAGCCCGCCGATGCCGCGCGCGCCCAACTCGTCGGCCAGCTCGAAGAGGAAATCCGCCAGCTCAAGGTGCATCTGCAGGAAACCGCCGAAAGCAGCGAAACCTCGACCGAGGAACTGAAAGCGTCGAACGAGGAACTGCAGGCGATCAACGAAGAATTGCGCTCGGCCACCGAGGAGCTGGAAACTAGCCGCGAAGAGCTGCAGTCGATGAACGAGGAGCTGGTCACGGTCAACTACGAGCTCAAGCTCAAGGTCGAGGAACGCCAGCACATCAACGACGATCTGCAGAACCTGATCACATCGTCGGAAGTCGCGACGCTGTTCGTCGACCGCGGACTGCGCGTAAAGCGCTACACGCCCATTGCGAGCCGGCTGTTCAACCTGATCGAGTCCGACCTGGGCCGCCCGCTGCTGGACATGACCAGCCGCCTCGCCTATCCACAGCTCGCCGACGACACGATGCGGATGTTCGACGACCTGCGCCCGGTCGAGCGCCACGTCGCGGCCAGCGACGGCCGGCATTTCGTCGCGCGCGTCATTCCCTACCGCAGCGCCGAAGACAGGATCGAGGGCGCGATCCTCAATTTCTTCGACATCACCAAACTCCAGGCAGCCGAGGCGCAGGTGCGCGCGGGCGAGGAGCAGTTGCGGGTGGCGGCCGCGAGCACGCGCGACTTCGCGATCATCATCGCCGACGAGCAAGGCGCGATCACGGCCTGGAACGTCGGCGCCGCGCGGATCTTCGGCTACAGCGAGGAAGAAATGCTCGGCCGCCCGTTCGCCCACATCTTTACCCCCGAAGACCAGGCGCATGGCGCGCCCGAGCGCGAACTCAAGACAGCGCTGGAAACCGGCCGCGCCGACGACGACCGCTGGCACAAGCGCAAGAACGGCAGCCGCTTTTTCGCGAGCGGCGTGACCACCGTGTTCGAAGACACGAACGGGCGCGCATTCTCGAAGATCGCGCGCGACATGACCGGCACCAAACAGCAGGAACTCGCGCAGGAGCACCAGCTCTTCAAGCAGAAAAAAGCCAATCTCACGGCGCAGATGGCCAACGAGCTCAAGGACCGGTTCCTGGCCGTGATGTCGCACGAGCTCAAGCAGCCGCTCAACCTGATCCAGATGAACGCCGAACTGCTGGTGCGCCTGCCCGCCAGCGTCGGGCCCGAGCGGGTGCAGCGCATCGGCGGCACCATCAAGCAGGCCGTCGCCAGCCAGAGCCGGATCATCAACGACCTTCTCGATTTGTCGCGCATGCGCACCGGCAAGTTGCGGCTCGACCGCGAGCCGGTCGATTTGAAGGAGCGGATCGAGGCAATCGCCGACGCCGCGGTGCGGAACGCCGAGGGCAAGACACTGGCGCTCGAGCTCGACTGCGACGCCGGGCTGGTTTGTAACGGCGACCGGGTGCGCATCGAGCAGATCGTGTGGAACCTGCTGTCGAACGCCGTCAAGTTCACACCCGACGGCGGACGCATCCATGTCGGACTGCACCAAGACACTGATGCTGGCGCAGGCGCTGGCTTTGCGCGCATCACGGTGAAGGACACCGGCTGCGGCATCGCGCCGGAACATCTGCAGCAGGTGTTCGGCATGTTCAATCAGGTCGAAGAGGGCGGCGCGGCGCCTTACGGCGGGCTCGGCATCGGATTGGCGCTGGTACAGGAGCTGGCACGGGCCCACGACGGGCGGTCCGAAGTCGCGTCCGAAGGCGTCGGCAAGGGCGCCACCTTCAGCGTCTGGTTGCCACTGCAGGGCGCCCCGGGCAGCGCGGCACCGGTCGTATCGCCGGCCGAAATGAGCTTCAAGCACTGGCGGGTGCTGGCGGTGGACGACTATGTCGACGGACTGCAACCTTTCGCCGAAGTTCTGCGGCTCGAAGGCGCAACCGTCGACATCGCGCAGAGCGCCGATGCGGCGCTGACGCTGCTCGCAGAGCACCATTACGACCTGCTCGTCTCCGACCTCGGCATGCCCGACATGGACGGCTATGCTTTCATCGCCGAAGTGCGGCGCCGGCCCGGCACCCGCCATCTGCAAGCCGTCGCGATGTCCGGCTTCGGCCGCCGCGCCGATGCCCGCCGCGCGCTCGAAGCCGGCTTCGACGCGCATGTGCCCAAGCCGGCGACGGTGGAGGATTTGAAAGCGGCGATTGCGGGGGGGTGAGGGGGGAGCTGGAGCGGACAGCCGGACGCAGAAGACGCGGAAGACGCGGAAGACGCGGAAGACGCGGAAGACGCAGAAGACGCGGAAGACGCAGAAAACAATCCGTAAAATTTTTACGCGCGTTCTGCGTTGCTTGTGCGCTTTTTGTATCCGGTATTCCATTCGAGTGCTATGTAAATAATAGCTGTCTGCGCACGTGCAGTAAGCGTTTCAGCCACTTTTTGCTTGAACTTTTATGTCTGCTGTATCGCCCTCGAATTTGAAGGCCGACTTCATCGTCATCGGCGCGGGGATTGCCGGTGCGTCGGTCGCGTACTGGCTGGCGCCACACGGGCGGGTGATGGTGCTGGAGCGCGAGGCGCAGCCGGGCTATCACACGACGGGGCGGTCGGCGGCGCTGTTTCTGGAAAGCTACGGCGGGCCGCAGGTGCGGGCGTTGACGTTGGCGAGCCGGGCGTTTCTGGCTGATCCGCCGGTGGGGTTTTCAGACACGCCGCTCTTGTCGACGCGCGGCGCGCTGATGGTCGCGGCGCCGGGTGAAGAAGCGTTGCTCGACGCGCATTGGGAGGTGCTGCGTGATATCGGCAGCAGCGTCGGCAATATCGACGGTGGCGGCGGCAACAAGGCGAGGCGGCTCAGCCGCGACGAGGCTTGCGCGATGGTTCCGGTGCTGCGGCCCGAGCGGGTCGTCGCGGCGACCTTCGAGCCCGACGCGGCCGACATGGACGTCGATGCGATTCATCAGGGCTTTCTGCGCGGCCTTCGGCGCGCGGGCGGCGAGGTGATTTGCAACGCGGGGGTGACGGGGCTCGCATGGCGCGGCGATCGGTGGCGGGTCGAGGTCGGCGCGGACTTCGGTGGCGCAGTCGGTGCTTCAGCCGGCGATTCAAACGGCGATTCAAACGGCGAGGGAGGCGGTGGCTCGGTCGGCGGCCGGGTCTTCGAAGCGCCGATCGTTTTGAATGCTGCCGGCGCCTGGGCCGACGAGGTCGCGCTCCTGGCCGGCGTGGCGCCGATCGGCCTCGAGCCACGGCGCCGCTCGGCGATGGTTTTCGACTTGCCGCGCGGCGTCGACGCAAGCCGCTGGCCGACCGTGAACGGCGCGGGCGGCGACTGGTACATGAAGCCTGAGGCGGGCGCGATGCTCGGCTCGCCCGCCAACGCCGACCCGACCCCGCCGCAAGACGTGCAGCCCGAAGAAATCGACATTGCCACCGCGATCACGCGGATCGAGGAAAACACCACCCTCACGATCCGCCGCCCGACCCGCACCTGGGCCGGACTGCGTTCGTTCGTCGCCGACGGCGATCTGGTTGCCGGCTTCGACGCCGACGCGCCCGGATTCTTCTGGCTCGCCGCGCAGGGCGGCTACGGCATTCAGACCTCGGCCGCGATGGGCGAAACCTGCGCTGCGCTCGCGCGCGGGTTGCCGGTGCCAGCGCATGCGGCGGCGTTCGGGGTGACGGCGGAGATGCTGAGTCCGGGGCGGCTGCGGGGGTGAATGGCGGAATGCGGGGGCGGGGGCGGGAGCGGGGGCGGGGGCGGGAGCGGGAGCGGACAGCCGAACGCGAAGGGCGCGAAGGTTTCGCGAAGGACGCGAAAGAGAAGCCAAAATTTTTCTGAAAGGACTTGCCGGTTCGAGCGAATCAGGCTGTAGGTGCTATGTTTTATATAGCTGACTGTGCACGTCCAGTGGGCGTTTCGGGCACTTTTTGCTTGAACTTCTCACTTGTTGCTTCTGGCGCGCCTTCTAATGCAGCTTCGGGCGCGAAATAGAGCGCGGTCCAGCCGGGTTCGAGGCGAAAGCGTTGCTCGGTGGAATAGATGCGCAGCGCGCCGTCGGGCGCGACGGCGCCGAGCAATAACCAGTCGGTGCCGCGCTCGCCGCGGCGATCGACGAATTCGGTCCAGCCGTAGCTTTCGCTGAATTGGCTGGTGCGCAGGGTCCATCCGTCGGCGAGATATTGGTTGAGCTGGTCGAAATTGGCGCCGTGATCGAAGGCGAAGTAGCCGCGCTGCTGCAAGGTCAGGCGCTTGAGTTCGGGCTTGCCTTCGCCGCTGGTCGCGAGCTGAAAACTGCGGTGGTGGCCGAAGCGCCGGCCTTTGGCCTTGCACACCAGCGCGTTGTAGAAGTCGTTGTCGGTCGCGGCGAGCAGATGGTTCAGGTGATGCGATTCGAGATCGTGCTCGGCATGCTCTGACAGGATTTCGCCGTAATAGGTTTCGATGCCTTGCATTCGCGCGGCTTGAAGACGCTGCCACGCGCCGTCGACCAGCATCACCTCGATGTCGAGCTTGCGCAGCGCCTCGGCCAGCGCGGTGGTCCAGGGCGAACCGCCGACGATCAGCAAGCCGTTCTCCTGCGCAGCCGCCAGATCGAGCCGCCGCCCGAGCCAGCCGATCGAAAAGCCATGCGCGAGCACGGTGACGATGATCATCAAAAAAGTCAGCGGCAACAGCTTGGCCGCATCCTCATAACCCGCTGCCACCAGCGCCGGCCCGAAGATGCCGGCCGTCGCTGCCGCCACGATGCCGCGCGGCGCGATCCAGGCCAGCAGCAGCTTGTCGCCCTTGCGCATCGGTGCGCCGAGCGTCGCGAGTCCGACCGTGGCAGGCCGCACCAGAAACAGCATCGCCAGCACGAACAGCGCCGCGCGCCAATCGATCAGGCCGAGCTGGCTCGCCTGCAAGCGCGCCGGAATCACGATGAACAGCACCGACAGCAGCAGCACCGTGAGGTTCTCCATCGAATGCTGCAACGCCTCGCGCTCGACCAGCTTCATGTTGCCGAGCACCAGCCCCATCGCCGTGACGCTGAGCAGCCCCGCCTCGTGCTGCACCGCGTTGCTCGCCCAGAAAACCAATGGCACCAGCGCGACCAGCAAGGGCGTCTTCAAATGCTCGGGCACCGCGCCGCGCCGGTACAGCCAGCCGATCGCATAGCCGCCGAGCCCGCCGAGCAGCGCCGCCACGCCGATCGCCGCGCCGAGCGCCAGCACCGTCTTGCCCACGCCGCCGTCGGGCAAGGTCAGGTACTGAAACGTCAGCACCGCCAGCAGCACTCCGACCGGATCGTTGACGATGCCTTCCCACTTGAGCAGCGAGGCGGCCTCCTTGTCGAGCCGCGCCTGGCGCAACAACGGCCCGATCACCGTGGGCCCCGTCACCACCAGAATCGCGCCGAGCACGACAGCCACCGGCCAGCTCAACCCCGCCAGAAAGTGCGCCGCCAGCGCGCCGAGCCCCCACGCCAGCGGCGGCCCGAGGATCGTGAGCCGCCCCACGCCGTGCCCCACCCGCCGGAATTCGCCGAGCTTCAAGTCCATCCCGCCCTCGAACAGGATGATCGCGACGCCCAGGCCGATCAGCTCCGTCAGGTCTTCCTGCGACATGCCGAGCGCCACCACCCCCGTCACCGGCCCGAGCACCAGCCCGGTCGCGATCAGCAGCACGATCGCCGGAGTGCCGATCCGCCAGGATGCCCACTGGCTCGCGAGGCCGGCGGCGAGGATGAGGAGGAAGAGGGGGGCGGGGGGCATGGGTCAGCGTTCGCGGATCTTTGGATCGGCCGGCTGCGTCGGACGAATTGAAAACGATCGCCGCCTCGTGAACGCCGTCTTCATGCCAGCAGTGTCATGCCGGCGCTTTTGCACGCGCGCCGGTCGAAGCTCCATGTCTTTTCGCAGCCCGCAGCTATCGCCGATTGCGCGATCAGCGCATCCACCAGAGGGGCCTTCGCACCGGCACCCTTCCGGATGCGGCGCAGCACGGCCTGCACCGCATCGCGCTGCTCCATGTGCAACTGCGGCATCGCCAGCAGATCGACGACCGTTTCGCGCAGCTCTTCCGCGCTGGCCGCATAGAGGCGCTGCAAAACCCAGCACAGTTCGACCAGAACGATCTGGCTGACGAATCCCGGCGCCGCGACCGACAACTCCTCTTCGATGAGCCGCGTGGCCCGCGCCGCCTGCCGGCGCTCGTCCTGTGCCAGGTAGCGAACCAGTACGTTGGTATCGAGGCCGACCATCGCTCTCAACGCGCCAACGGCGTTGGAGGCGTTGGAGGCGCTGACCGCGTTGACCGCGTTGACCGCGATTCGGATGCTTTCAGCGCCTTGCGCTGCGCTTGCGCAGCGCCCGATTGCACGGCACGAAGATGACACTCGGACGCCGCTTCGCTTATCGCTGCGTCCATCTTTTCAATGCTCGCCGGCTGCGAAACCCGTCCCGAAAACCGCCCGCGCAGCCGCCCCGGCGCTCCTTCGTGCAGCGGAACCACCTTGTAGCCATCGTCCGCCGGAACGAAGTCGACTTTCGAACCCGCATGCAGGCCCAATGCATTGCGCACGGGCTGTGGAATCGTGATCTGGCCTTTGGTGGTCATGGTGGCGGTGGGCATTTGTGGCTCCTTACCTTGGGTAAGTATTGTAGGCCCGTCTCTCTGCGACATCCCGAGCGCGACCACACCTGTCACCGGCCCGAGCGCGAGCGCGGTCGCGATCAGCAAAACGATCGCCGGAATGCCGATCCGCCAGGACGCCCACTGGCTCGCGAGGCCGGCGGCGAGGATGAGGAAAAAGAGGGGGCGGGGGCATGACTGATTGGCGCGTGACGAGATCGTTGGCGCTTTGGTGCCGGAGTCGACGAGAGCCCGCATGGCCCGCGATGCCGACGGCTCGCGATCGACTCTGACAACCGGAGCAATTCAAATTGCCCGGGTTGGGAGCAACCGTCGTTGCGGACCAAGGCGCCGGCTGCCGTTGCTTCGGTTGCTGGTCAAGCGCATCCCGCTGGCGTGGACCATCCACTTGGAACGTCCGGGCAAGAGACACCTCGCGCACTGCCGGTAGCGCAGGTGCGGCCCATCAGCAAATCATGGCGCGCGGCGGAACGGGCTCACCGGCTGCCATGTCGGCCCATGGTCTAGGGGTTGCCACCCTGAACCCGACAGGACACCGGTCTGAAACTCTCGCTATTACCTCGCCGTGGCCACGCTGCACCGCCGTCGCGCTGAAGAGATCCAAGGACCCCCATGTCACGCACCCGCATCGCTGCCCCTTCGATACCGACGCTCGAACATTGCAACCTCGACCACGAGGCCGACTTTCCGCCGTTGTATTTCACGGCGTTGGAATGGCGCAGCGAATTGCCGCGAACCTATCCTCATCGCCACAGCTACTTCCACCTGTTTTGGGTGACGCAAGGCGCGGGGCGGCACATGGTCGACTTTTGCGATCACCCGGTTCAGGATCGCTCGATCTTCATCGTAGCGCCCGGGCAGATCCACTTTTGGTCGGTCGAGCCACAGACGCAGGGCTACCTGTTCAACTTCAATGCCGAAGTCTTCGCCGGCAACAGCGGCGGCGGCGCCGCTTACGACGAGCAGTTGCGGTTGCGCCTGCACGCGAACCCGGCTTTCTACCCCGACGGCGCACAGGCCGAGGCGGTCTCGCAGGTCATCGATTTGATCGCAGCCGAGTACCGGCGGCCGGGACGAGGCAGCACCGACATCGTCACGCACCTTTTCCAGGTGCTGTTGCTGCGCATCCTGCGCATCGAACAACCCAGCGTGGTCGCAACGCCCTCCAGTGCGCCGGGGCTGAGCCAGCGTTTCGCACTGGAAGTCGAGCGGCGCTTTTTGCAGGGCAGCGCCATGGCCGACTACGCGAACGCCTTGTGCGTTTCCGAACGCACCCTGGCCGAGGCAACCAAACGGGCAGCAGGCAAGACGCCGAAGGAGATCATTCTCGATCGTCTGTTGCTGGAGGCGAAGCGACTGCTGCTGCATTCGAACATGGCGGTCGCCGACATCGCCTATCACCTGAACTTCGACGACCCGGCCTATTTCGGTCGCTTCTTTCGCCGCCGCACGGGCATGGCGCCCGGTGAGTTCAAACGCGTGACCCGGGAAAGTGCCTTCGCGCCATTGCGCCATCGCCCTTCGGCTGCCTGTCTGCAGGCACCCGAAAAGTGCCAGTCGCAAGCCGATTCGTCCTAACGGCCGGCTCGCTTCCCCTTTTAAGCTGTAGTTCACATCCAACCGGCGGTCCGCAGGGCGTCGGTCGGAATTGGCTCGAACCGAGGGAGCATTTCAGCATGGGCAGGTTGCGCAGTGGCGGACGTATCCTCGTCGACACCTTGATCGCCAACGGTGTAGACACGGCCTTCTGCGTGCCGGGGGAAAGCTTCCTGGAAGTGCTGGATGCGCTGCACGAGAGCCGGATCCGCCTCGTCACCTGCCGCCACGAAGGACCTGCGACCCACATGGCCGAGGCCTGCGGCAAGTTGACCGGCAGGCCCGGCATCGCGCTGGTCACGCGGGCACCTGGCGCGACCCACGCCAGCGTCGCCGTGCACACCGCGTTCCAGGACTCGACGCCGTTGATCCTCCTGATCGGCCAGGTTGCACGCGAGACCCGTGAGCGCGAGGCCTTTCAGGAAATCGACTACCGGCAGATGTTCGGAGGCTTCAGCAAGTGGGTGGCACAGATCGACGACGCGGCGCGCATTCCGGAACTGCTCGGCCGCGCCTTCCAGGTGGCGATGGCCGGGCGCCGCGGGCCGGTGGTGCTGGCGTTGCCCGAAGACATGCTGACCGATTGCGTCGATGTCGCCGCGCCAACGCCGCGGCAGCCCGTGATCCAGCATCCGGGCCCGGCCCAGGTCCAGGCAGTGCACGAACTGTTGTGTGCTGCCGAACGTCCTTTGCTGGTACTGGGCGGCAGCGGCTGGAGCTCCGCCGGGACTGTCGCGATACGGGCCTATGCGGAAGCGATGCAACTGCCGGTGGCCTGCGCGTTCCGGCGCCAGGACCTGTTCGACAACGCCCACCCTTGCTATGTCGGTGACCTGGGCCTGGGTGCGAACCCGGCGCTGGCGCAGCGCGTGCGCGACGCCGACGTGCTGCTGGCCATCGGCACACGCCTGGGCGACGCCGCGACCCAGGGCTACACCCTGCTGGAGATCCCGCGGCCGCGCCAGACGCTGGTCCATGTGCTGGCCGGTCCTGAAGAGCTGGGCCGCGTGTACGAGCCGTCACTGGGGGTGGCCTCCGATCCGGGGGCGTTCTGCGAAGCGCTGGCTCGACTGCCGGGCCCGCGCCCGACCGACGCCAAATGGCTCGTCCAGGCGCGCACCGACTACCAGCGCTTTCACGCTCCGAAGCCGACGCAGGCGCAGGCTGGGCTGGACCTGGGCGCTGCCGTGGCCGAGTTGCGACGGCAGCTGCCGCTCGACGCCATCGTCACCAATGGCGCCGGCAACCACACCGTCTGGCTGCACCGCCACTTCGCGTACCGCCGGCCCGGCACGCAACTGGCGCCGACCAGCGGCACCATGGGTTATGCGGTGCCGGCCGCCGTTGCCGCTGCGCTGCTGCGCCCCGCCGTGCCGGTGGTGTGCTGGACCGGCGACGGCTGTTTCCTGATGTCGATCGCCGAATTGGCGACCGTGGCGCTGTATGCGCTGCCGGTCGTGTTCATCGTCGTCAACAACGGCATGTACGGAACGATTCGAATGCACCAGGAGCGGCACTATCCGGGCCGCGTCACCGCCACCGCGTTGCGCAATCCCGACTTCGTCGATTGCGCGAGGTCTTTCGGACTGAGCGCGATGCGCGTCGACTGCACCGCCGACTTCGGGCCGGCGCTGGCGGAAGCGCTGCGGCGGCAGGGGCCGGCTCTGATCGAACTGGTGACAGACCCCGAGATCCTCTCGCCCGCGCACTCGGTCGGCAGTCTGCGTGCCGCTGCAGGGAACGCCTGAACGTTCGAACCCTTCACTTTCAAGGAGACCTTGTTATGTTTGTCGACCTTCGCACCTACACAATGGTGCCCGGCCGCCTGAGGGCCTTCCTCACGCTCTACGAAGCCGAAGGATTTCCGGTACAGGTTCGCCATCAGGGCCAGCCGATCGGCTACTTCACGACCGAGACCGGCACACACAACCAGGTGGTGCACCTGTGGGGCTACGAAAGCGCTGCCGATCGCGAACGGCGACGCGACGCGCTGGAAAAAGATCCCGACTGGATCGCCTACCGCCAGAAGAGCGCTGCCACCGGCAACGTGCAGCACCAGGAGAACAAGCTGCTGCGATCGGTTTCGTTCTCGCCGCTCTGATACCAACGCAAACCACCCAGGAGACCCGAAATGAAGACCCACCCCATCCGCACCGCGCTATCGATGCTCGGCCTCGTCGTTTCCCTCGGCCTGGGCCTGGCCAGTCTGCCAGCACAGGCCGAGGTCACGCTGCGCTTCGCCCACTACAGCCCGGAGAGCCATGCCGTGCACAAGGCGGCGCTGCGGTTCAAAGCTCGGGTCGAGGAGCGCACCAAAGGCGAGGTCAAGATCGCCATCTTTCCCAACAACACGCTCGGCAGCCCGCCAGAGATTCTGGAGCAGACCAAGCTCGGCGTGATCGACATGGCAGTGCCCACCTCGGGCCAGATGGACAAGTACGACAAGGCTTTCGCAGCGCTGATGCTGCCCTTCGTGTTCGACGACCTGGCCCATGCCCGCCGCACCATGGACGGGCCACTGCAGCAGTGGCTGGCGCCACTGGCAGCGAAGTCGAACCTGGTGATCATCGGCACCTGGGAATACGGCTTTCGCAACCTGACAAACAACGTGCGGCCGGTGAACACGCCGGCCGACGTGAAGGGCATGAAGATCCGGACGCCTCCGGAAATCCAGCTCGAAGCCGCCATGACCGCGCTCGGCGGCAACGTGCAGAAGATCGCCTTCCCCGAGCTGTACCTGGCGCTGTCGCAAGGCACCGTGGACGCCGAAGAGAATCCGGTGGCCGTGATCTACAGCAGCAAGTTCTACGAAGTGCAGAAGTACCTGGCGATGACGCGGCATGTCTATCAGGCGCTGTTCCAGGTCGTCAACGCGCGCAGTTGGGCCAAGCTGACGCCCGGGCAGCAGCAAATCCTGCGCGAGGAAAGCGCTGCAGCCGGCGCGGCCGAACGCCAACAGCTCGAAAGCGAAGAGCAAGGTCAGATCGCGAAGATGGAGCAGGCTGGCATGAAGGTCACGAAGCCCGACCTGGCGCCGTTCCGCGCCGCCATGGAGCCCGCTTACAAAAAGATCGGCGCCTTCGCCGGCGAGGCCAACGTCAAGACTTTCCTCGGCTACGTCGAGGCGGCCCGCAAGCCCTGAACCGCAAGGCCCGACGGGTAGCCGACCATGCTGGTGTTTTCGATCTTCGCGGTGCTGGTGCTGCTGATCCTGCTGGGGCTGCCCATCGCGGCGGCCATGGGCCTCACCGCGATCGGGTTTTTCGTCGGCTTGCACGAAACGCAAATGCTCGGGGCGATGGCGCAGCGCATGTATTCCGGCACCACCTCGTTCACGCTGCTGGCGATTCCGTTCTTCATCCTGGCCGGAAATTTGATGAATACCGGCGGCATGACGGTACGCATCTTCGGTTTTGCGCGCTCGGTGGTGGGCCATGTGCGTGGCGGACTGGCCCATGTCAGCGTGCTGGCGTCGATGCTGTTCGCCGGGGTCTCGGGCGCGGCGCTGGCCGAAGCCATGGGCCTGGGCAAGATCGAGATCAAGGCGATGGAAGACGCCGGCTTCGACCGCAGCTTCGCGGCGGCGGTGACGGCGTCGTCGTCGACCATCGGGCCGGTGATTCCGCCTTCGATCCCATTGGTCATCTATGGCGCACTGGCCGAAGTCTCGGTCGGCGAGCTGTTCCTGGGCGGCGTGGTGCCGGGCCTGCTGATGGGCCTGGCGATCATGGCGATCATTGCCGTGCTGGCGCGCAAGCGCGGCTACCCGGCCGAGCAGCGCGCCGCCTTCGCCGTAGTGGTGCGGCGCTTCTTCGACGGGCTGGCCGGGCTGCTGGCGCCGGTGATCATCTTGGGCGGCATTCTCGGCGGCGTTTTCACGCCGACCGAAGCGGCCGTCGCGGCCGCGCTGTACGCGCTGCTGGTGGGCGCGGTGGTCTATCGCGAGCTCACCTGGACCGAATTCAAGGCCATGCTGTGGGACACCATCGACCAGACCGCGCGGGTCATGTTCGTCATCGCTGCGGCAGGGCTCTTCGGCTGGTTGCTGATCTACCTGCGGGCGCCAGCAGCCATCGTCGCTTCGATGACCTCCGTCTCGGACCAGCCATGGGTGATCCTGCTGCTGATGAATGTTGTCTTGCTGGTGCTGGGCTGCTTCATGGAAGGCATCGCGATCATGCTGCTGACCGTGCCGATCTTCCTTCCGGTGCTGGCGAAGTTCGGCATCAGCCCGCTGCACTTCGGCGTGGTGATGACGCTCAACCTGATGGTCGGCCTGCTGACGCCGCCCTTCGGCATGGTGCTTTATGCGATGGCGACGCTGGCACGGGTGCCGATCGTCAAGCTTTCGCGTGAATTGCTGCCCTTCATCTTCGCGATCATCGTGGTGCTGGGGCTGATCACCTACATCCCGGCGCTGGTGACCTGGCTGCCGCACGTGGTGATGGGGTCGCCGCTGTGAACCGCTTGAGCGAAGCCGTGGGCCGCGCTTTGCGGGCCTTCACCATGTGCAGCTTCAGCGCCATTTGCGTGTTGATGGTGGTCAGCGTGGCGAATCGCTTCCTGCCGATGGGCAGCACCGGCTGGTCCGACGAGATCATCGAACTGCTGCTGGTCTGGACCGTGTTCATGGCGATTGCCGAGGTCTGGCGCCAGGGCCAGCACTTCAAAGTCGACCTGGTACCCGATCTGCTGCGCGGAACCGTCGCCGGCCTGGCGCTCGAACTTTTGACGGCCGCCGGCTGCCTGGTGTTCCTGGTGACGTTCATCTGGCAGGCCACCGATTTGATGCTGCAGGCCAACGACGTGTCGCCGATCTTCTCGTGGTCGCGGCGCTGGTGGTACCTGCCGATGCCGCTGTCGGGTCTGCTGATGACGCTGTTTTCAACGCACCGGCTGGCCACGCGTTTGCGGGGCGGCTTGCGATCCACCCCCGTACCCGAGGAGATAACCCAATGAACGACGACCGCGCCTTCGACTACCGCGCCCTGTTCGACCTGAAGGGGCGCGTTGCGCTGGTGATCGGCGGCGGATCCGGCATCGGTCAGGCCGGCGCGGAGGGGCTGGCCGCGGCCGGCGCCCACGTGATGGTGGCCGACCTCAACGGCGACGATGCCGACGGCGTGGCCGAGAAGATCACCGCGGCCGGAGGTGCTGCCAGCGCGGCGCAGATCGACGTGCGCGACACCGCCGCGGTCGATGCGCTCGTGAACCGGGTCGACACCGAACACGGCCGGCTCGACACGGTGCTGACGACACCGGCCGTCAACCTGCGCAAGCGCTTGACGGACTACGTCGACGAAGAATTCGACCGCGTGATCGAACTCAACCTGAAGGGAACATTCCGCGTCGCCCGCGCGGCGGCGCGCGTGATGTCGAAGCACGGTCGCGGCAGCATCATCCTGATGTCGTCCATGCGCGCGGTGAATGTCGAACCGGGGCAGAGCGTCTACGCGTCGACCAAAGCCGGCATCGGCCAGTTGACACGCGGGTTGGCGGTGGAGCTGGGGCCACTCGGCATCCGCGTCAACGCCCTTGCGCCCGGCATCATCGCCACGCCGCTGACGCGCCCGATCACCAGCAACCCGGCCTGGAACGACGCCTACGCACAACGCTGCGCGTTGCGGCGCTGGGCCGCGCCCGAAGAGATGGCTGGGCCCATCGTTTTCCTCGCGTCCGACGCCAGCAGCTACCTGACGGCGACCACGTTGTTCGCCGACGGTGGCTGGACCGCAATCGACGGGCGCTTCGAACCTGCGCTTCTCTGAGGCTGCGAATTCGGGTTGCGAGGCCTCAAGCGCTGCGAGCCCGAGCACCCCATGAGCACTCTCGGCGGGCGAATTGACCATGCCAACAACCAGCATGATCGTGCGATTGTTTGCCACGTCGATCAAAAGAATCCGACACGGCATCGAGCGACATCGACCTGATGCTCGTGGGCGACGATTTGCGCCTCGGCTCTGTGCTTGAGGCGTTGGAACCTGTGCGCATCACGCTCGCCCGCGAGATCCATCCGACGCTCTGACGCTCTATTCGCAAGCGGATGCCAAGATTCGGTCGACGGGCAGTGATCGTTCATGTGTCGGTTTTCGACGGAAGACAAGTCGTTGGCGGCGGCCAGAATTGATGAGTGGGTGTGATCGCAAACGATCCACGCGCGGCAAATTTCACGAAGGAACCGACGCATCGATGGCCCGTCGTCGAATCGGTTCGCCTTTGAATCGAAACTCGCGCGATGAGCAGGGATGAACACGACGATATGCGGCACCGGCGACCGGCTTTGTCGGATTGGGAAACGGCACTTCGTCAGCCAAGGCGCAGGGCCAACTGGATCGGGCCGGTCTTACTTTCGCTCTTCGTTTTGTTCGCGCTGTTTCGGGCGGGCGAATGGTGGCTGACACAGCGCATTGAACAGGATGCAACGGGTGCGCTCCCTTCCGCCGCTTCACCCACTGCGCGAACGCCGCTTGGCCCGAAGCCGCGACAGGCATCCCCTGCACATTCAGCCCCGCAACCGATCACCAAGTGCGTCGCGCGAGGTGGCCGGGCGAGCTATTCAGACAGCCCCTGCCCGAGCGGCGAGCAGGCCTCGAATATCTTGGTGCAACCGAACTTGAACCTCGCCGACGGCATGAGCCCACAAGCGCGCGCCGCGTTTGCGCAAAGCAACCGGGAGGCGGTGGTGGCGCTGCGCCGGATGGAGCAACAGCAAGCCGCAGCAACCGTAAGTGCTAGCCACCACCGAAGCACCGAATGCGTGGCGCTCGACGATGCTGTCAAAGGTTGGGACGCGATGGCGCGCCATCCTCAAACGGGACAAACGCAAGATTGGATCCGTGAGCAGCGGAAGGCGGCGCGCGATCGGCGGTTTCGGCTTCGGTGTCGGTGAATCGAGATCAGCTGAAATTTGCATAAAGTGGAAGCGGCCCTAGTTGCCCGATCTGCTCCTGAAGAAAGCGCCTTTGCAGCCGTTGCTAAGAGCTGGCCTTTGCGACAAAGACATCCCAAAACTTCAATTGTGATTGACTGTCGGCTACAGGGCAGACAGGCCAATTTCACGGAGGTATTTGTAGATGGGATCGTAGAACGAAGGATCGCGTGTCGGGTCCGCGGAATCTCCTGGGGGAACGACGATCACCATGCCTTGCCGAGCGCGAGTCAATAGGACGCGGTAGGCATTTTTTAGATAGGTTTGACGCGCACTCTTATTGATGTTTTGCCACCGGTTCCCTACAAATTGGTGGTAACGCCAACCGTCGCTGTCTTTGCCGCTGCGCAAATCTGCGTCCCACACCACGCAGGCCCAGTCCAACTCGAGACCTTGTACGTGAAACTCAGTTGCTGCATCTTCCAAGTAGTAAGACGAACGAACATCGTCTTTGCTATCCAAGAACCAATGAACTGGGTCGAGAGGTGACCGCACATTGATGGCATGCGGCTTTAAGCGCTCCGCTTGAGAAGACGCAACGATACCAAAACGCTCCGAGCCTCTGGCTTGCGACTTCAGCCACTTTCTTGCTTGCTCAAAATCACGCGTGATTGCGATGGGATATCGTTTCTTCACTCCTTCAAGCGCGGCTTTGGCCCGCACTGTGTCACGGTCCAACAAGTGCTTTACGAGCGACGACACATGTTCCGCGCGGAATGACCGCATCGAAACGGAAAGATGTAGGTCTTCATTGAATATCACTCCACTGCGCGTCTTAAGTGATTCGATCGCATCAACTGCGGCGTATTCACTGTCGGTGAGGTGGGGCGATATATGAACTTCCCATTCTGGGTAGTGGCGTTTGATTGAGCCGATCCATTCGCTGATTCCTGCCTCCCCTGTATTGATTTCTTGACCGCCACCCACGAGGCAAACGACCACGGCCCAATCTGAGTGCCGATCCATGCAAGAGATCAGAAAGTCTGGCTCCGAATGCTGAAAATTTGCCCGGCCCTTCTTTCTAGCCATGAATTGCGACGTCTGCTCCAACGTCCATGCACGTTGCGCCTCGTCAAAGATCACAACATGGTCCACTGGCGGACGCTCATCTATGAGGTAGGCATCTCTAAAGTGATGGACGTTCTGGATAAACGCCTCTACCGCCTTGCGCGTTTCGCCGACGCGCAGCCTAATACCTTCCAGTTTTTTTCGGGCAACTTCGTCTCGAGTTAGCGCCTCACAAAGAATCTTTACCAACGGACCGTTGCCAGACAGGTAGACGCTGTGCAGTTCGCTTTTCGCATCCATATGCTTGGTGGCAACGTCCAGACCTACTAAGGTCTTTCCGGCTCCGGGAACACCGGTGACGAAACAGATAGCCTTTCGGTTTTGATCCTTTGCACCAGCTATCAAGTCGCTGACTGCTATCGATGTAACGGACAGGTTGGTAGCACCAGCGTCGCTGCGCGATAACTCAGCCACCGAGTGTTGCCCATAGAGCGCCGATGCGGCTTCGACGATGGTGGGCGTAGGTTTGTATCTACCGAAAATCCATACGAGCGGATCAATGTCAGCGCCATCACCCATCCACAGTATTTTCTCTATGCAGTCTTTCACCGAGCAAGGAGAAACTTGTACGGGCTGCAGCACCCCGTCGTTGTGATGACTGCTGGCAATCGCGCTGAACCCGCGGTTGGTTTCGGTTGCAATTAGCAGAGGCGCAATGGGGGTGCTGTGACTTGGTTCGTGGAAGTTCTTCAGATCGAGCGCGTAGTCCCACACTTGGTCCAGCGCCGATCGAGTGAAGACTGATTCACCCACTTTGAACTCGATCACAAAAACGGTGTGTCTAATGATCACCAAGACATCGATGCGGCGGCCCATTCGTGGGACGACGAACTCAAAAAACACGTGACCTTCGTTAGCCCATGGAACCAGCTGTGCTTTGAGGATTTTGACCTGCTGAACCCACGCATCTCGCTGGCCTAACTCGATAGCGAATCCCGAATTTCTCGCTATCTCGCCGAGCACCGTGTCGGGAGACGCGCTTAGAAAAGCGGCGATGCTGGCAGAGTAGTACGCGCGGTCAATATTCATATAGTTATTGAACAGAATGGTGTTCGACAACAAAAATGCCCCATGTCGATCACTCGAACTGGGGCATCTGTAAGGGAAAAAAGCGCGAATTACTCAAACATCGATATTCGCTGCCCGCAACGCGTTCTGCTCAATAAACTCCCGCCGCGGCTCGACTTCGTCGCCCATCAGCATCGTGAATACGCGATCGGCTTCGATGGCATCGTCGATTTGCACGCGGAGCAGGCGCCGCACTTCGGGGTCCATGGTGGTTTCCCACAGTTGCTGGGGGTTCATTTCACCCAAGCCTTTGTAGCGCTGGCGTGAGCTGACTCGTTCGGCTTCGGCCAGGAGCCATTTCACGGCACTGCGAAAGTCGTCGACTTTTTCCTCTTTGGCTTTGTCGCCTTCGCCGCGTTTGACGACAGCGCCGGGTTGCAGCAGGCCGCGGAAGGTGTTGGCGGCTTCGGCCAGGGCGGCGTAGTCGGCGCCGTGCACGAAGTCTTGCGTGAGGACGCTGGATTTGACGTTGCCGTGGTGGCGCCGGCTGATGCGCAAGATCGGTTTGTCGGTGCGGGTGTCGAACTCGCTGGCCACTTCGGCGGGCATGCCGGTCGTGGCGAGTTCGCGCAACGCGTTTTGCAATGCCACGGCCGAGGCCTCGGCAGTTTCGGTGGTGTCGAGGTCAAGCGCCACCCCGTCGGCGATCGCGCGCAAGGCTTCCGCATCCATGAAGTTGCGAAGGCGTGCGATCACGGCTTCGGCCAGTTGGTGCTTGCGCGCGAGTTCGGCGAGGGTGTCGCCTTCGAGCGTGCGACTCGTATCGCCGCCCGTTTCGACGCTGGCCTGGGTCAGCGCGACGCGCAGCAAAAACGCATCGAGCGCGGGGCCGTCTTTGAGGTATTGCTCTTCCTTGCCGACCTTGACTTTGTAGAGGGGCGGCTGCGCGATGTAGATGTGGCCGCGCTCGACCAATTCGGGCATCTGGCGGTAGAAAAACGTAAGCAGCAGGGTCCGGATGTGGGCGCCGTCAACGTCGGCGTCGGTCATGATGATGATGCGGTGGTAACGCAGCTTGGCGACGTTGAAATCGTCGGCGCCGCCACCATTGCTGGTGGCACCCGCGCGGCCGATGCCGGTGCCGAGCGCGGTGATCATCGTCAGGATTTCGTTGCTGGTCAGCAGCTTTTCGTAGCGCGCTTTTTCGACGTTCAGAATCTTGCCGCGCAGTGGCAGGATGGCCTGAAATTTCCGGTCGCGGCCCTGCTTGGCCGAGCCGCCGGCCGAGTCGCCCTCGACCAGGTACACCTCACACAAGGCCGGGTCTTTCTCCTGGCAGTCGGCCAGTTTGCCGGGCAGGCCCATGCCGTCGAGTACGCCTTTGCGGCGCGTCATCTCGCGGGCCTTGCGTGCTGCTTCGCGTGCTCGGGCGGCTTCGACGATCTTGCCGCAGATGATTTTGGCGTCTTGGGGGCGCTCCTGCAGGTAGTCGTTGAGCAGGCGGCCGACGATGTCTTCGACCGGCGCGCGCACTTCGCTCGACACCAACTTGTCTTTGGTCTGGCTCGAGAACTTGGGCTCGGGCACCTTCACGCTCATGACGCAGCAAAGCCCTTCGCGCATGTCGTCGCCGGTCACTTCGACCTTGGCCTTTTTGGCGAGTTCGGTTTCTTCGATGTACTTGTTGATGACGCGGGTCATCGCCGCGCGCAGGCCTGTCAGGTGGGTGCCGCCGTCACGCTGCGGAATGTTGTTGGTGAAGCAGAGCACCTGCTCGTTGTAGCCGCTGTTCCACTGCATCGCGACTTCGACGCCGATGTGCGTGCCCGGAATACCGCCATAGGTTTCGGCCGGCTTTTCGCCCGCGGCATAGAACACGTTCGGATGCAGAACCGTTTTGCCCTTGTTGATGAATTCGACGAAGCCCCGCACACCGCCCGCGCCCGAAAAATCGTCTTCCTTGCCGCTGCGCTCGTCCATCAGACGGATCCGAACGCCGTTGTTCAGAAAGCTCAGTTCGCGCAGGCGCTTGCTGAGGATTTCATAGTGAAAATCGGCGTTCTCGATAAAGATATCGGTGTCGGGAAGGAAGTGAACTTCGGTTCCGCGCTTGTCGGTGTCACCGATGATTTTCATGGGTGACACTTCGACGCCGTTGACGGTTTCCAAAAGCCTGTTTTGCACGAAGCCGCGCGCGAACTCCAACTCGTGAATCTTGCCGTCGCGTCGTACGATCAGGCGCAATGTTTTTGAGAGCGCATTGACGCAACTCACACCCACCCCGTGCAAGCCACCCGAGACCTTGTAGCTGTTCTGGTTGAACTTGCCGCCTGCATGCAATTCGGTCAACGCGATCTCAGACGCACTGCGCCTGGGCTCGTGCTTGTCGTCCATCTTGACGCCCGTCGGAATGCCGCGGCCGTTGTCGGTAACCGAGATCGAGTTGTCGGTATGGATGGTGACGACGATGTCGTCGCAGTAGCCTGCGAGTGCCTCGTCGATCGAGTTGTCGACCACCTCGAACACCAGGTGGTGCAGACCGGTGCCGTCGGAGGTATCGCCGATGTACATGCCGGGGCGCTTGCGCACCGCTTCGAGCCCTTCGAGGATCGTGATCGCGCCTTCGCCGTAGCTCGAATCGCCGCCGGCCAGTTCGATCGGAATCGCGCTGTCGATCTCGGGTGTATAGACGGGTTCGGTGTGCGGCTTTGCACCGTCTTGTGGAAGTTGCGGCTCCTGCGGCTTGTCGTGTTCACTCATTCATCGTTCCTCTGTCATCGGCTTCAGAACCCCGACGACCGACTCGTTCTTCGGCAAAAAATACGAAGCGGCCGGCACAGCTCAAAAGGCGTCCGGCGTGCCCGACAACCCTCAAATCCGCATCGGCATCACGACGTACTTGAAGCCTGCGTTGTCGGGAATCGTGAGCAGTGCAGAGCTGTTGGCATCGGCGAGCTCGAACTTGACCATCTCCTGCCCCATGTTGGCGAGCGCGTCGATGAGGTAGGTCACGTTGAATCCGATCTCGATCGGGTCGCCGCCGTAGTCGATGTCGAGTTCGTCCTGCGCTTCTTCCTGCTCGGCATTGTTCGACGCGACCCGCAGACTGCCCGGCTCGATGTTGAGTCGCACGCCCTTGAATTTTTCGCTGGTCAGGATCGCGGTGCGCTGCAGGCTGGCCAGAAGCGCTGCCCGACCCAGGGTGAAACCGTTTTTGTGATTGGCCGGAATCACGCGGTTGTAATCGGGAAACTTGCCCTCGACCAGCTTGCTCACGAACTCCATCGCACCGAAGCGGAAGCGGGCCTGATTGCTCGCGAATTGCATCTCCAGCGCGCCTTCGGCGTCGCTCAATAAACGTTGCAGTTCGATCACGGTTTTGCGCGGCAGGATCACTTCCTGGCGCGGCACTTCGGTGTCGAGCATGGCCGAAGCGAATGCGAGCCGGTGGCCGTCAGTCGCGACCAGACTCAGCTTTTTGCCTTCTGCCACGAACAGGATGCCGTTCAGGTAATAGCGAATGTCGTGCACCGCCATCGCGAACGAGACCTGGCCGAGCAGATCCTTCAGCGTCTTTTGCGGCACGCTGAAAACCGGCCCGAAACTGGCCGACTCCTGTACCAGAGGAAAGTCCTCGGCCGGCAAGGTTTGCAAACTGAAGCGGCTCTTGCCGCCCTTGAGCACCAGCTTGCTGTCCTTCGATTCGAGGCTCACGACCTGCTCGGCGGGCATCGTGCGCAGGATGTCGATGAGCTTGCGCGCACCGACGGTCAACGCGAATTCTCCGGCGTCGCCACCGAGTTCGGCTTGCGTGCGGATCTGAATTTCGAGGTCGCTGGTCGTGAGCTGGAGTTCGCCACCGGTCTTGCGGATCAGCACGTTCGCGAGAATCGGCAGCGTGTGACGCCGCTCGACGATTCCGGCGACCGCCTGCAGCGCCGAGAGGACCTGCTCTTGCGTGGATTTGAGCACGATCATGTGTTCACCTCTTCTTCTTTAGTTCTTCTATTCAAGATAGTCGTAGTAGATAAGGGCAGGCCGTTGCTGTGGACAGCTGTGTTTTCGGTAGACGCGACAAGACCTTGAAGCATCTTCGATGCTGTTGACAGGCGTGCTTCGCTGCTGTCGCGAAAAGAGGAACAAGTTCGGGCAGAGCGCGAGTTCTGTGGACAAGTACCGACTTGCGCCGGAGTTGTCCCCATCCTTTTTATTGCACGCCGGCGGGTATCAACGCGGTTGTTCATGGCTATCCCTTGAGCGTCTGTTCTAGAACATGCAGCTGCTGGTTGAGTTCACCGAGCTGCTGGCGCTCGGCCGACATCTTGCGCACCGCATGCAGCACCGTCGTGTGGTCTCGGCCACCGAACAACTCGCCGATCTCTGGCAGGCTCTTCTGGGTCAATTCCTTGGCCAGGTACATCGCAATCTGACGTGGCCGCGCGATGCTCGCTGGGCGCTTCTTGCTGTACATATCGGCGACCTTGATCTTGTAGTAGTCGGCGACCGTTTTCTGAATATTTTCGACCGAGATCTGGCGGTTCTGGATCGACAGCAAATCACGCAGGGCCTCCCGCGCCAGCATGATCGAAATATCTTTCTGGTTGAAGCGCGAGTAGGCCAGGATCTTGCGCAGTGCGCCTTCGAGTTCGCGCACATTGGAGCGCACATTCTTGGCCACGAAGAACGCGACTTCTTCGGGCATTTCGGCCGCCTCTGCCCGCGCCTTGTTGATCAGAATCGCAACCCGCATTTCTAGTTCGGGCGGCTCTATCGCCACCGTCAGACCCGAGTCGAAACGCGATACCAGCCGTTCGTGGATGTCGGCGAGTCCTTTGGGATAGGTGTCGCTGGTCATCACGATGTGCGACTTTTTGGCGAGCAATGCTTCGAACGCGTTGAAGAATTCTTCCTGGGTTCGATCCTTGTTGGCGAAGAACTGCACGTCGTCGATTAACAGCAGGTCGAGCGAGTGGTAGCGCTCCTTGAACTCGTCGAAGGTCTTGCGCTGGTAAGCCTTGACCACATCGGAGACGAATTGCTCCGCATGGATGTAGAGAACCTTGGCGTCGGCACGGGCGGCTAGCAGATGATTTCCGACCGCATGCATCAGGTGCGTCTTGCCCAGGCCGACGCCGCCATAGATGAAAAGCGGGTTGTACAAATGGCCCGGCATGCCCGCGACATGCATCGCCGCGGCGCGGGCCATCCGGTTGGCCGTGCCTTCGACCAGGGTGTCGAAGCTCAGCGACGCATTGAGCCGGTTCTTGAACCTGGCGGCTTGCGCATCCTCGCCGATGCCGACCGTGTCCTGTGGCACGTCGGTGTCCGCGAGCAACGAGACCGACGCGGTGCGCACCAGAATTTCCCTCGGCGCGAGCGCCAATTCGACCAGAACGGGCTGACCATAGATCTTTTCGGCCAATGCTGCGATCTTGCCCGCGTACTGAGCCCGAATCCAGTCGAGCTTGAAGCGGTTCGCAACGAATACGGTGATTCGCGAAAGATCATCGGAGACCTGCGCGGTGAGCGGCTTGATCCAGGTGTTGAACTGCTGCTCGGAAAGCTCCTGCGCCATCTGATCGACACAGGCTTGCCATAGGCTCTGGCCACCGCCCTCACCGACCATGGACAAGACGACTGATGAGGGTTCCGGATGCATTCATTCTTGTTGTTCGTCTTTGTGGATAGCAGGCTGCTCGGAAGGCAGTGGATTCTAACTTGTCAAAACCTTATCCACATCACGCATTGAAAGCGCGCAGGCGTGCAGAAAGTAAGCGACTCCTAAAATTCGGCGATAATAGGGAGCTATGCGCAGCGTGCAAACGGTGCAACATAATTGGACACCGCGTTGAGTTTCTCGAGACACAGCGTGAGAGCGAGGCAGTGCAAGCTCAAATTGCTTTCTTTCCGGCAGGGGTTAACGACTCGCAGCCGGGCATCATCAGCCGTCGCTGCAGTTTGCGCCGATTTCGTCAGCGAAACGGACCGAAGTCCAAAAGCAGCAGTCATTCACCAGAGTTATCAAGATGAAACGTACCTATCAAGCTTCCAAGGTCCGCCGCGCCCGCACCCACGGGTTCCTCGTCCGGATGAAAACGCGTGGCGGCAGAGCTGTGATCAAGGCAAGGCGCGCAAAAGGCCGCAAACGTCTCGCTGTCTGAGTCGGTGTTTCGCTCGCGATTGGCTGGCTCAGCGTCGCCGAGCCTTCACCTCGAGGCAAGGCTGATTGCGCTTCATGCGAAGGTTGGTGACCCGCGCGCAATTTCAGGCGGTGCTTGCCGGCAAGACTGTGTCTCGTACCGAGCACTTCACATTGCATCGTTGCGCCTTGTCACCGGGCGCTGGACAGCCGTTGCCAAAGGCAGCGCTTTTTCCGTCAAAAGAGGCCTGGTTCGGTGCGCTGGTTCCCAAGCGCTGGGCCAAACGCGCAGTGACCCGCAATGCGATCCGGCGCCATATTTTCAGTCTTGCGAACGACAACGAATTCGACTGGCCCGACGCAGCGCATCTCGTTCGCTTGCGTTCGGCATTCGACCGCAAAATTTTCGAGAGTGCGAGCTCTGGCGCGTTGAGCGCGCTTGTGAAAGCCGAGTTGCGCGTTCTTCTGACTGATGTGTCGGGGGCAACGAAGCAGGCGCGTCAAGCGCGGCCCGGCGAAGCAGCCGCTGATCCAACGCCATGATTAAAAAATTTTTGATTGCGCTCGTCAAAGGCTACAGGCTTCTCCTGAGCCCGTGGCTCGGTAGTGCGTGCCGTTTTGAGCCGACCTGTTCCGTTTATGCGATCGAAGCGCTCGAACGGCATGGCGCCGCGCGCGGAAGCTACCTCGTGCTGCGGCGGCTCGGCCGATGCCAGCCGTGGTGCGCTGGCGGGCACGATCCCGTGCCCACCCAGGCGGGTCAGGGCGGCTGGCTTTTCAATCTTGTTCGCCCGAAAGACTAGATGCTTCCCATGACCGATATCCGTCGCACCATCTTGTGGGTGATCTTCGGCTTTTCTCTGTTTTTGCTCTACGACCAGTGGCAGGTTGCCAACGGCAAGTCCAGTTTCATGCATCCGGCCAAGGCGCCGGTGACAGCCGCGGCACCGGCGTCCAACGGAAGCAACGCATCGTCAACGGTTCCTGCAGCAGCGGGTTCGAGTGCGTCGGCCTCCGGAAATACGGGTGCGGCATCGGCACCCGGCACGCTTCCCGCGCAGAGCGCATCGTCGGCGTCAGGCGAAAGGGTGGCGGTCACCACGGATGAGTTCAAGGCGGAATTCGATACCCGGGGCGCGTCGCTGGTCGATCTGCAGCTTTTGAAGTACGTCGATCAGGCCACCCGCAGCCACAACGTGACCTTGATGGAGAACGACTCGCCGGCCGATCGCTATGTGGCGCAGACCGGCCTCATCAACCCGACCCGCTCGGGCCCGGCCTTTCCGAGCAGTGCGACACCGATGACGCCCCGACCCGGGCCGCGCGAACTGGCGGCAGGGCAGAACACGCTGGACGTGGCTTTCGAATCAGCGCCGGTGGGTGGCTTGAAGTACATCAAGACCTACACCTTTCATCGCGGCGCTTACACCATCGGCGTCCGCCATGAAATCGTCAACGTCTCGGACGCTTCCCGCGATGCGCAGCTCTACCTGCAGTTCGTGCGGCATGGCACGGTGAAGAGCGGAACCATGTTCGGCACCAACACATTCACCGGGCCGGCCTTCTACACCAACGAAAAGAAGTTTCACAAGGTCGACTTCAAGAGCATTGCCGAAAACAAGGCCGAGTTGCCAGCGCCGGCCGAGGACGGTTGGGTCGCGATGGTGCAGCATTATTTTGTTTCGGCCTGGTTGCTCGACCAGCCTGGCAGCCAGAACCTGCGGCGTGAATTCCAGTCGTCCAGCCTGGGCGACAACCTCTATTCGGCATCGATGGTGCTGCCGCTCGCGCCGATCGCGGCTGGCGCGAGCCGCACCATCGACACCACGCTGTACGCCGGCCCCGAGGAGGAACACAAGCTGGAGGCACTCGCACCGGGACTCGAACTGGTCAAGGACTACGGCATTTTCACGATCATTGCCAAGCCGCTTTACTGGTTGCTGAACAAGTTGCACGGCTTCCTCGGCAACTGGGGCTGGTCGATCGTCGCGCTGGTGGTGCTGCTGAAGGCCGCGTTCTATTGGCTCAACGCCAAGGCCTACGCGAGCATGGCCAAGATGAAGTCGATCAATCCGAAGATCACCGAAATGCGGGCCCGGCTCAAAGACAAGCCGCAGGAGATGCAGCAGGAAATGATGCGGATCTACAAGCAGGAAAAGGTCAATCCGATGGGCGGATGCTTTCCGATCATGATCCAGATTCCGGTCTTCATCTCGCTTTACTGGGTGCTTCTGTCGAGCGTCGAGATGCGCAACGCACCCTGGATCGGCTGGATTCACGACCTGTCGACGCCGGACCCCTATTTCATCCTGCCCATCATCATGACCGGAACATCGCTGTTCCAGACCTGGCTCAATCCGAAGCCGCCGGACCCGATGCAAGCCAAACTGATGTGGATGATGCCGCTGGTGTTCAGCGTGATGTTCGTGTTCTTTCCGGCCGGTCTGGTGCTCTACTGGATCACCAACAACATCCTGTCGATCGCGCAGCAGTGGTTCATCAACAAGCGGCTCGGGGTGCTCGGCAAATAAATTTTTTGCGGGCGACAACGTCGGGGCCGGCCCTTTGAAGCCTTAGAAGAGACGCCTGCATGCTTGCGCGGTCCTCCGACCCGATCGTCGCGATCGCCACAGCGCCGGGGCGCGGCGCTGTTGGTATCTTGCGACTGTCCGGCTGCGACATGAAGCCCTTGATGCGCGCGCTTTGCGGACGAGTGCTTGTGCCGCGCGAAGCGCACTATCTGCCTTTTCTGGATGCTTCGGGCGGCGCGATCGACCGCGGCATCGCATTGTGGTTTCCGGCGCCGCATTCGTTCACCGGCGAAGACGTGCTCGAACTGCAGGCCCATGGCGGCATGGTGCTGCTTCGTTTGCTGCTCGCGCGCTGCCTCGAAGCTGCGGCTGAGTCGACGGCGTCGGGTGAGGGCACCGGCCCAGCGCCAGCGAGATTGCCGAAGCTTCGCGTCGCCGATCCGGGCGAGTTCAGCGCGCGCGCTTTTCACAACGGAAAGATCGATCTGGCCCAGGCCGAAGCGATTGCCGATTTGATCGATGCGAGCACCGAAGCCGCTGCCCGCAGCGCCAGCCGGTCGCTGTCGGGTGATTTTTCGCGCGAGATCGACACCCTGCGCAAAGCCTTGATCGCCTTGCGCACGCTGGTCGAAGCGACCCTGGATTTTCCCGAAGAAGACATCGATTTTCTGGAGCGAGCCGACGCGCGCGGGCAGCTGGACGCATTGCGCGCGCTCCTGGAGTCGGTACAGCAGCGCGCGCGCCAGGGCGCGTTATTGCAAAGCGGAATCGGCGTGGTGATTGCGGGCCAGCCGAATGCGGGCAAGAGTTCGCTGCTCAATGCACTGGCGGGCGCCGAATTGGCGATCGTGAGCAGCACGCCGGGAACGACCCGCGATGTGGTTGCCCAGACGATCCAGATCGAAGGCGTGCCGGTTCATGTCGCTGACACAGCGGGTTTGCGCGATTCGCAGGATGCGGTCGAGCAAATCGGCATCGCGCGCGCCTGGGATCGCATCGCGAAAGCCGACGCGGTGTTGTTTTTGCACGACCTGACGCGAATCGACGACCTGGCGTACCAAGCCGCGGATGCAGCGATCACGCGCGATCTCGCGGCGCGCATGCCGCGAAGCGTGCCGGTGCTCGATCTCTGGAACAAACACGACGCCGCGCCGCAAGCGGCTGTGCGACCCGGCCTCATGCTATCGACACTGACCGGCCAGGGCGTGGAAGCGTTGCGCCAGCGGCTGCTGGAAGTGGCCGGCGGCCAGGCGTTGCCCGACGGTTTGTTCCTCGCACGGGCCCGGCATGTCGATGCGCTGCGCCGTGTTGCCGACCATCTCGGTCTGGCGCAGCACCAACTGGCCGAGCACGACCCCGCGCTCGATTTGCTGGCGGAGGAATTGCGATTGGCTCAAAACGCGCTCGACGAAATCACCGGTGAATTCGCGGCCGATGATTTGCTGGGCGAGATCTTTTCGAGTTTCTGCATTGGAAAGTAAGTTAAAAACGTTTAAAAACCTCGAAGAACACAATGACTTCGAAAAAGATTTCCGGTGCCTTTTTCTGCGCCAGTTCGCCATAAGCCGGTTTTCCCGGGATTTCAATGATGTCTTCGGTTGCCTCCATCGCGGATCTCGCGCAATCCGTTACGCAAAACACGGGCTACGACTCTTTTGCGCCATCGCTCACGTCCCAGCAGTGGGAAATGGTCGGCAGCTACCTCCAGCATTTCGAGCTCGCTGCCGGAGAAGTGCTGATCACCCGTGGAGCGCCGGATCGCACGGTCTATTTCGTCGAAAGCGGCTCGCTCAGCGTGCACTTGCTCGACGAGCATGGCAGGGTTCAGCTGGCGATTCTCAATCCGGGTTCGGTGGTGGGCGAGGGCGCCTTCTTCTCGCATCTTCCGCGCTCGGCCAACGTGGTGGCAACCGGCGCTTGCCGGATGTGGCGCATGACGCCGATCCGCTTTTCCGAGATGGCCAATCGCCAGCCGAATCTGGCGCTCGAAATCACCCTCGCGCTCGGCGCCGTGATCGCCAAACGCATGGTCAAACGTCCGAGACGGGTCGCGGTTACCTGAGTGCGTCAGCTCGTTCGGCCATCGGATTGCATCGGCGCTTGTCTCCAAGCGCCGGCGATTGATTCTGGAGCGGCGCCATGGCGGTGACATGCGCCAACTGCCGGTCCGAAAACCGCGACCAGGCCCGGTTCTGCCGCGGCTGTGGCGCCCGTCTAAGTGCGTCGACAGCTGTGTCTGCCCGCGCGGCCGGTGCCACGGCAGTCGCCCGCGCCGGCGACGAATGGCGCGACACCGAACCTTCGGATTGGCTCAAATTGCCTGAGCCAGTGGCTGTCGCTGCAACCGCCCGAACGCCCCGAATCGGGGCTTCGCGCGGTGCCCGAAGCCCGCGCCCGACGGCGCTGGCGCATGGCCCCGAGATGGGCGAGCCGATGTGGGGCGCAAAAGTTCGCACCGCTGCCCCGCGTCGGCGGCCCAAGCCGCAGCGCTCGGCCGGCATCTGGGTCACATTCGGGTTGATCGCGGCGGTGGCGATCGGCGCTGGCGGGGGTTGGTATGTCGCGTCGTCACCCGAGGCGCGGGAGAACCTGTCGAAAGTCCTTTCCGCGGCTCCTGCGCCATCCGCTTCGCCTGCGTCATCGGCACCTTTAGCCCAAAGCGCCCCACCCGAGCTGTCTGCTGACCCGGCGGCATCCGGCACGGGCGCGTCACCGGTTCAACCGCCGGACCCGTCGGCCGGGGACCTGTCTTCTTCATCGCAGCCAGAGCCGTCGATCGAGCAGACCCGGACGCCCTCGCAAGACGCGGCTGCTGTAGCGCCTGATCCACAGCCGCAGCCAACGACGGAAACCGAGCCGGTCCAGAAACCGGAAGCTACGTCGGCCACTTCGACGCCCGGGCCGGAGCCCGTCGCTGCGCCGACCTCGCCAACCGGCTCTTCGGCACTGCCGGAACCGCCGCGCACGCCAACACCGGCTGTCGAGCCATCCCCGTCCCCATCGTCGCCACTGCCGTCAAACGAGCCTGCAAGCGAACCCATACTTGACCCCGCGGCGGTTCCGCAAGCAGCCGTCGTGCCGGCGCCGCCGACGACATCGGCCGGGCAGGCACCTGAATCGCCCGCAGAGCCCGCGTTGCAAACCGACAAGCAAGCAGGGCCGCAAGAACCCGAAAAAGCGTCAGGCGTGCCGCCCCAGACTGTCGAAACGCCGGCGGCGAGCACGGTCGAGCCCGAACCGGAACCGGAACCGGTCGCATCACCGTCGAACGAGCCGTCGCCGGTACCGGACCCGAGGCCGTCGAGCAACCTGGCCGAGCCGGCATCGGACACACAGACGCCGTCGGCATCGTCGGCGCCACCCGCTGCAGCCATGCCATCCGCCGCACCGCAAAGCACCGAACCAACGCCGCCCGCGCCTTCCGAAATCAAGCCGGATGAAGCAGCGCCAGCGCCAGAACCAACGCCGGCCGCAGAGGCCCCACCGCCCGCGCGCGCCCCCGACGCTGCATCCCCGGCGCAATCTGAATCCCGGCCCCCGCCGGGCGCCGAACCCGGGCCGGACAGTTCGACCGAAGCCAAGCCGAAACCCGATGCAGAGGCGGCCCCCGTGCCGGAACCGAAGCCCGCATCCGGATCGGATCAGCCGGCCTCGGCGCCGGCCACGCCCGATCGAACGCCAGGGTCGGCATCGGAGCCGACGCCGGATGCATCGGCGCCGATTACCGAAACGCCGAAGCCGATGCCAGCGGCGCAGACCGATCCGCCGCGGGATACGGGTTCGGAAAAGACCGCGACGCCGCCATCGGCCGCGCCCCGAATGCGCAGCAACGCCAAGGTGCGTCGCGGCGATTCGGGCGCCAGCGAACCCGAACAGTCGGTCAAAAACGAGCCGAAGGCAAACCGGCGCGCGCCCTCGAAGGTGCGCCGCACGGGCACCCAGGGTCGTCCTCAACCAGAACAGGAACTGGTTGAAACACCACTGACGCGGCCTCCACCCGTCGCCTCGGTGCCGGCGGCCCCTCCGAGGCCATTGGCGCCCGCGCCGTTTTGCGCCGACCGCAGCTTTGTCACCCGGGGGCGCTGCATGGCGAACCAATGCGAACGGCCCGAATTCCGTGGCCATCCGCAGTGCGCTGCGGTGCGTGCGCAGGAGCGGCGCGATGAAGAAAGGCGCAATCCGAAGCTCGCTGATTGATTTTTCCCGCAAAGCTTCTTTTTAAGAGAAAAAGGCCTGAAACGCTTACTGGACGTGCGCAAACAGCTATTATTTATATAGCATCTGAAGGCGGATCACCGGACGCGCAAAGCGCAGAAGAAACGCAGAAGGCGTAGAAAAGAAAATTCAGGGATTGCTTCCGCGTATTCTGCGTCCGGCTGTCCGATCCCGCCGTCAGCCCTTTTCAAGCCGCTCGATCGCCAGCGCCAGCGCCCCCGGCTTGCCCGAAAGCACCAGCGTGTCGCCGTCGGCCAGCATCAGCGCATCGGACAGCACGCAGGCCTCGCCCGAATGCCGCCGCAAATTGACCACGCGCACATCGGCGCCGGTCGGCGCGAACCGACCGAGCGGCTGACCGATCGCACGCGCGCCCGATGTCAGCGTGAAGATATTGAGGCGCTCGTTCTCGAGCTCGTCGGCGGTGTCGTCGTCGGCGCCGTGGAAATAGCCTCGCAGCAGGTTGTAGCGGGCGTCGCGCTGCTCCTGCACGCGCCGGATCACGCGCCGCATCGGCACGCCGACCAATGCCAGCGCGTGGCTGGCGAGCATCAGCGAACCTTCGACCGCTTCGGGCACCACTTCGGCGGCACCCGCGGCGCGCAGCTTTTCGAGCTCGCGGTCGTCTTGCGTGCGCACGATCACCGGCACCTGCGGCGCGTGGACGCGCGTGTTGGCCAGCACTTTGAACGCACCGGGAATATCGAGGTAGGTCACGACCACCGCACTGGCGCGCGCCAGCCCCGCCGCCATCAGCGCCTGCAAGCGCGCCGCATCGCCGAAGACCACCGAATCGCCGGCCGCCGCCGCCATGCGCACCCGATCCGGGTCGAGGTCGAGCGCCATGTAGGGGATGCGCTCCTTCTCGAGCATCCGCGCGAGGTTCTGCCCGCAGCGGCCATATCCGCAGATGATCACGTGGCGCTGGTTGTCGATCGCCTTGCGCGCGATGTTCGTCATCTGCAACGACTCCTGAAGCCAGTCGCTCGCGACCACCTTGCGCACCACCGAATTGCTGTAGAGCACGATGAAGGGCGTGGCCAGCATCGACAGCACCATCGATGCGAGCACCGGATTGGCCAGCCATTCAGGCAGCAATCGCTGACCCTGTGCGAGTGCGAGCAGCACAAAGCCGAACTCGCCCGCCTGTGCGAGGTACAGACCGGTTCGCAGCGCGACACCACCGGTCGCGCCGAGCGCGCGCGCTAGCAATGTCACCAGCGCCAGCTTGAAGCCGAGGGGAAAAATCAGCAATACCGCAACCAGAAACCACTGCTGGAAGGCGATATGCCAATCGAGCGTCATGCCGATCGTGATGAAGAACAAGCCCAGCAGCACGTCGTGAAACGGCCGGATGTCGGTTTCGACCTGGTGCTTGAATTCGGTTTCCGAGATCAGCATGCCGGCTACGAACGCGCCGAGCGCGAGCGAGAGGCCGGCCAGCTCCGTCAGCCAGGCGAGCCCGAGCGTCATGAGCAGCACGTTGAGAATGAACAGCTCTTCGCTGCGCCGACGCGCCACCAGTGTCAGCCACCAGCGCATCAGCCGCGGACCGCCGAACAGCAGCAGGCCGATCAGCACGACGGCTTTGGCGACCGCGATGCCGAGCGCGGCGAACAGGGTTTCGGGCGGTGCGCCGAGCGCCGGAATCACGACCAGCAATGGCACCACGGCCAAATCCTGAAACAACAGCACGCCCATCACCCGCTTGCCGTGCTCGCTTTCGAGCTCGAGCCGCTCGGCCATCAGTTTGACCACGATCGCGGTGCTGCTCATCGCCAGCGCGCCCGACAACGCGAGCGCTGCCTGCCAGCCGAGTTGCCATTGCGCGGGCAACCACCGCGCGATCATGAGCGCGCCGCCGGTCGCGATGCACATCGTCAGCACCACCTGCGCGAGGCCCAGGCCGAACACGTGCTTGCGCATCGCGCGCAATCGCGACAAGCTGAATTCGAGCCCGATCACGAACATGAGGAACACCACGCCGAATTCGCCGAGGTGCTGAATGCCCTCGGTGTTTTGCCCCAATCCGAGCGCATGCGGCCCGATCAACACGCCGGCACCAAGGTAGCCGAGCATCGGCGGCAGCTTCAGCGAGCGGCAAGCCACCACACCGATGACCGCGGCCAGCAGGTACATCAGCGTGAGCTCGAAGGTGGACATGCTTGAGCTTAAGGGATGGTCTGCGCTCGATGAATGGAAGTGCACGCCCCTGCGAATGTCCCGCTGGATCGCCGCCCGATAAAATCCGGCGATGAATTCCCGCCTTACGCCGGCCCATGCCGTCGATCCCGCCGCATTGCTGGCACGCGCGCGCGCCACGTTCGAGATCGAAGCGGCAGCCGTGCTCGGTCTGGGCGAACGGCTCGGCGATGCTTTCGTCGCTGTTGTTCAAAAAGTGCTAGAGGTGCGCGGCCGGGTGGTCGTGATGGGCATGGGCAAGAGCGGCATCGTCGGCCGCAAGATCGCCGCCACGCTGGCATCGACCGGCACACCCGCGATGTTCGTGCACGCGGGCGAAGCCAGCCACGGCGATCTCGGCATGGTCAAGGCGGTCGATCTGGTGCTGGCGATCTCCAACAGCGGCGAAGTCGATGAACTGAACCGCTTGCTGCCGTTGTTCAAGCGCCTCGGCGTGCCATTGGTCGCGATGACCGGCAATCTCGCGTCGACCCTGGCGCGGCATGCCGATCTGGTGCTCGATGCGGGCGTCGAAAAGGAAGCTTGTCCGCTCAATCTCGCACCGACCGCCAGCACCACCGCCCAGATGGCGCTCGGCGATGCGCTCGCGGTCGCGTTGCTAGACGCGCGTGGCTTCGGCGCCGACGATTTCGCGCGCTCGCATCCGGGCGGAACGCTCGGGCGCAAGCTGCTCACCCATGTCGCCGACGTGATGCGAACCGGCGCCGATCTGCCGCAGGTGCTGCCGTCGGCCTCGCTCAGCGAATTGATGCGCGAGATGGGCGCCAAGGGCTTCGGCGCTGCGGCGGTGGTCGATGCAGGCGGCGTGGTGGTCGGCGTTTTCACCGACGGCGACTTGCGCCGGCTGGTCGAAACCGGCGCCGATCTGCGGCCCCTCCGGGCGGCTGACGTGATGCATCCGGGTCCGCGCATCGTGCGCAGCGACGCGCTGGCGGTTGAGGCGGCCGGGCTGATGGAGCAGTTTGGCATCACCCGGTTGCTGGTGCTCGATGGCGCGGGAGCGCTGGTCGGCGCGGTCAACACCAACGATCTTCTCCGAGCCAAGGTGATCTGATGCGCGAACCTGCCCTGCGCTTCAGCACCGACTTGCTGCTTGCAGCGCAGGATGTGCGCGTGCTTTTTTTCGATGTCGACGGGGTGTTGACCGACGGCAGCGTGTATTTCACCGAGCATGGCGAAAGTCTGAAGCGCTTCAACGTTCAGGATGGCTACGGCCTCAAATTGCTGGCGCGCGCGGGTGTCACGCCGGTTGTCATCACCGGGCGCGATTCGCAGGCGCTGCGCGCACGGCTCACCGGCCTGGGCATCACGCATGCGCACTTCGGCGTCGACGACAAACTGGCGGTAGCCGAACAGGAACTCGCGGCGCTGGGCGTAGCCTGGACCCAGGCCGCGGGCATCGGCGACGACTGGCCCGATCTCCCGGTTCTCACGCGCTGCGCCTTTTCCGCCGCGCCCGCCGATGCGCATGCCGAAGTTCGGGCTTCGGTTCGCATGGTCACCCGGGCGCGCGGCGGCGAGGGCGCCGCGCGGGAGCTGTGCGATCTGCTCCTCACCGCGCGTGGCCAGTATGCGCGGGCGCTCGAAGCGGCCCGGCAGGCGCCGCTTCCATGAGGCTTCTCGCGGGGCCCGGCCAGCACGCCCGTCTCGACGCCGCCGACGGGAAGACGAGCCGATGAGTATCGCCATCGGCTCGCTTCGGCGCGGCGCCGACCGGATCTCGATCTACCTGCCGATCATCATGACCGGACTACTGGCATTGGGCAGTTTCTGGCTCGTGCGCAACGCGCCCAAGCTGGCGCAGCCCGAAGCGCCCCGCGCCGCGACCCACGAACCCGACTATTTCATGCGCGACTTCGTGGTCAAGAGCTTTTTGCCGAGCGGACAGTTGCGCACCGAGTTGCATGGCACGGAGGGCCGGCACTTCCCCGACACCGATACGCTCGAAGTCGAGCAGCCGGTTTTGCGCTCGGTGGCGCCGACCGGGCTCGTGACCCGCGCCACGGCCAAACGCGCGCTTTCCAATGGCGACGGGTCGCAGATTCAATTGTTCGGCGATGCCGTCGTGGTGCGCGAGGCCGGCACCGACGCCAACGGCCAGCCCGCACCACGGCTCGAGTTCAGGGGCGACTTTCTCGATGTCTTCGTGGACACCGAACAGGTCCGCTCGAACCAGCCCGTCACCTTGCTGCGAGACGGCGACCGGTTTGCGGGCGATTCCCTGGACTACGACAACCTGACGGGCGTTGCCGACCTCAAAGGCCGGGTGCGCGGACAAATCGCGCCGGCCCCGGCCGGCGTGTCCGCAAAGCCCTGAACCGAAACGCATGGTCATGCCTGAACAGTCCATCGCGGCCGCGCCTCTCGCGTTCATCACCGGCGCATCGAGCGGCATCGGCCAGGCGCTGGCGGGTCGCTTCGAAGCCGCGGGTTGGCGGCTGGCGCTCGTCGCGCGCCGCACATCCGAAGTAGAAACATGGGCCAGCGCACGTGGAATCAGCGCAGAACGCTATAAAGTCTATAGCGCCGATGTGGCTTGCATCGATGACATCGTCGCGGTAGGCAAAGCCTGCATCGCCGAGGTCGGGGTGCCCGATGTGGTCATCGCCAACGCCGGCATCAGTGTCGGCATCGACACGGCCGATCGCGCGGACCTCGACGTATTGGCGCAGACCTTCGGCGTCAACAATATCGGCCTGGCCGCGACCTTTCATCCATTCGTGGGCGCCATGGTCGCGCGCGGCAGCGGCCGGCTGGTCGGCATCGGCAGCGTCGCCGGCATCCGCGGATTGCCGGGCCATGGCGCCTATTGCGCGAGCAAGGCCGGTGTCATCGGTTATTGCGAGAGCTTGCGTGGCGAGTTGCGGCCGGCCGGCGTCAAGGTCGTCACGATTTGCCCGGGCTACATCGACACGCCGCTCACGCAAGGCAACCGCTACGGCATGCCGTTTTTGATGCCGGCGGACGCGTTTGCGGACCGGGCATTCAAGGCGATCGAATCTGGCAACAGCTATATCGTCATTCCGTGGCAGATGGGGCTGGTGGCCACGCTGATGCGGCTGATTCCGAATGCGTTGTTCGATCGGCTCGTTGCGGGGCGCGGTCGCAAAAAGCGGCGCGGCGAGTAGACGGACAAACGCGCCCGGCACCACGGAAAAGGGCTCCCGAAGGAGCCCTTTTTCAGCATTCGCAAGTAGCCGCTGTTTCAGTAGCCGATCAATATTCGCCGCCGCTGCCACCGCGACCGCCGCCACCGCCACGCGGACCGGCGCCGTAGGGGCTGCGAAAGCCGCCATCGCCACCACCGCCGCCGCTGCGACCGCCGCCGCCGTAGCCGCCACCGCCGCCGCTTCGGCCACCACCGCCGCCGCCGCCATAACCGCCGCCGCCACCACCGTAGCCACCCCCCCCACTGCCGCCACCGCCGTAGCCGCCACCCCCACTGCCACCACCACCGTAGCCGCCACCACCGCTGCGAGGCGGACGCGCCTCCATCGGTCGGGCTTCGTTGACGACGACGCTACGACCGCCGAGCGACTGGCCGTTCATGCCGCCGATGGCTGCCTGCGCTTCCGCATCGCTGCCCATTTCGACAAAACCAAAGCCTTTGGAGCGACCGGTGTCGCGCTCCATCATGACCTTGGCGCTGGTGACAGCGCCGAACTGGCCGAATGCCTGCTCGAGATCGCTGTCGCGCACCGAATACGGCAAATTGCCGACATACAGTTTGTTGCCCATCAAGGGACTCCTCTAAAACACATCAAAAAAAGCGATGGAGTCCCGAGAGCACCGTTCCCGCGTTGAACGCGAGACTGCGCGACACTGACCGATCACCCGACTGCCGGCCCTTTTTTCAAGTGCAGGCTCCTGCATTATGGGTGAATTTCTGCGAACGCAAGAAAAATATTGCGTTCGTCAAGGCCTCGTTTCAATTTGTTGTTTTGACGTCGAGGCGCAGGGCTCCAAGGGCCCCGGTGCCCCACGGAGTTCACCGCGTGGCGGTCACCGGTCCGACAAGCCACACTCGCCCGCTATACTTTTGCCAGCGCCGATTTGCTTCAGCTTGCGGGCGCTCAACAAATACTGCTAAAGACGATGGCGCCGACCCGGCTCGTTTTTGGCGAGGCCGGGTTTTTATTTTTGCCATGTCCCTGGAAGTCACACCGCAATCGATGGCGTTCGCCGGCCCCCTGGCGTTGCGAAGCGGCCGCACCTTGCGCGATTACGCGCTCAGTTTCGAAAGCTACGGCAAATTGGCGCCCGACCGACGCAACGCAGTGCTGGTCTGCCATGCGCTCAACGCATCCCACCACGCGGCCGGCGTTTATGCGGGCCAGCCCGATTCGGCGGGCTGGTGGAGCACGATGATCGGTCCCGGCAAGCCGCTGGACACCGACCGCTTCTTCGTCCTGTGTATCAACAACCTCGGTTCGTGCTTCGGCTCGACCGGGCCGATGCATGTCGATCCCGAAACCGGCAAGCCCCGGGGCGCCGATTTTCCGGTGGTGACCGTGGAAGACTGGGTCGACGCACAAGCCCTGCTGCTCGATGCGCTCGGTATCGACACCCTGGCCGCGGTGATGGGCGGCAGCCTCGGCGGCATGCAGGCGCTCAGCTGGGGCCTGCAGTATCCGGCCCGGGTGCGGCATGCGATCGTGATTGCGAGCGCGCCGAACCTCAATGCCGAGAACATCGCTTTCAACGAGGTGGCACGCCGCGCGATCGTGACCGACCCCGACTTTCACGGCGGCCATTTTTATTCGCACGGCGTGGTGCCCGCGCGCGGCCTGCGCGTCGCGCGGATGCTCGGCCACATCACCTACCAGAGCGACGACGTGATGAACCGCCGCTTCGGACGCCAGTTGCGGGCCGCGGAGCATTCGCAAAGCGACGGAACAGTAGCCAACGGCTACCGCTACACCACCCAGAACGTCGAGTTCCAGATCGAGAGCTACCTGCGCTACCAGGCCGAAAAATTCAGCGGCTATTTCGATGCCAACACCTACCTGCTCATCACCCGCGCACTCGACTACTTCGACCCCGCACGGGCTCATGGCGGGCGCCTGGCCGATGCGCTGGCCGCGGCGACCGCCAGATTTCTGGTCGTGAGCTTCACCACCGACTGGCGCTTCGCTCCCGCGCGCAGCCGCGAGATCGTGAAGGCATTGCTCGACAACGGCCGCCATGTGAGCTACGCCGAAATCGATGCGCCGCACGGCCACGATGCGTTTCTGCTCGACGATGCGCGCTACCTTGGCGTGGTGCGCGCGTATTTCGATCGCATCGCGCAGGAAACCGGACTGGAAGCGGGAACGGAAGCGGTGCGGACATGAGCGACACGGCGACCCAGACGTTGATTGCGCAGCTCGTGCCCGAAGGCGCGCGGGTGCTCGACCTCGGCTGCGGCGACGGCGCGCTGCTCGACCGGCTCCAGCGCGAGCGCGGCTGCAGTGGTTATGGCATCGAAATCGCCGACGGCAACTTGCTGGCTTGCGTGCGGCGCGGGGTCGACGTGATCCAGCTCAACCTCGACGAGGGCCTTGCGATGTTCGACGACAAGTCGTTCGATGTGGTGCTGCAGATCGACACCCTGCAGCACCTGCGCAATGCCGAAGTGATGCTGCGCGAAACCGCGCGGGTCGGGCGAATCGGCATCGTCGCGTTCCCGAATTTCGCGCACTGGCCGAACCGCCTTTCGGTGGCGCGCGGCCGCATGCCGGTAACGCGGCGGCTGCCCTACGCCTGGTACGACACGCCGAATATTCGGGTCGGCACCTACAAGGATTTCGCGCAACTCGCGCGCAAGAACAATTTGCGTGTGCTCGATGCTTTCGGACTGCAGGACGGCCGCGCGGTTCGCTGGCTGCCGAATGCGCGGGCGGGGACGGCGGTGTTCAAGTTCGAACGGGCGGCTTGAATGCGGGAGCGGACAGCCGGACGCAGAAAAAATACAAAAGTGACGAAGAAGGCGCAGAAAAGACAAAAGAAATTCTGGTATTCGTTCTGCGCTTTCTGCGAAACCTCTGCGACTTCTGCGTCCGGTTGTCCGTATTGAGATGCTATAAATATAGTAGCTGTCTGCGCACGTCCAGTAAGCGTTTCAGACACTTTTCTTATAAATCTCACACCACGCTGCTTCACACCAGCGCGGCGCCGCAGCGGCGGCAAAAATGCGCATCGGCCGCATGGTTTCCGCTGCCGCAGGCTTCGCAAACAGTCGGCGCCGAATCCGCGTTGTCGGCAGAGGCCTCGCGTCCGGCATTGACCATTTCGGCCGAGACGATGCCGGTCGGCACGGCGAGCACGCCCCAGCCGAGCAGCATCATCATCGAAGCGATCATGCGGCCCAGGTCGGTTTTGGGCACCAGATCGCCGAAGCCGACCGTGGTCATGGTCGAAATCGCCCAGTACACCGCGACCGGGATGCTGGTGAAGCCATGCTCGGGCCCTTCGACCACGTACATCAAGGTGCCCAGCACCAGCACGACCATTACCACCACGCCGACGAAGACCGCGATCTTGCGCCGGCTCGCCGCCAGCGCACGGCTCAGCGATCGGAATTCAGCCGAGTAGTGCGACAGTTTGAAGAGGCGAAAAATGCGCAGCAGACGCAGGATTCGCACGTCGATCAGCGCCGAGAGTTGCGGCACCAGAATGGCCAAATAGGTCGGCAGCACGGCGAGCACATCGACCAGCCGTAGAAGCTTCGCGCATAGCGCGCCGGCCGCCGCACGCAGGCCAGCCGCGCGATGTATTCGAGCGTGAAGGCGATCGTGAACGCCCATTCGAGCAGGTAGAAAACGCTGCCCCAGCGCGCGTGAATCGATTGCACGCTGTCGAGCACCACCACCCCGACGCTGGCCAGGATGGTCCAGATCAACGTCAGGTCGAACAGGCGCCCGAACGGCGTGTCTGCCTTGAAGATCACCGTGTACAGAACGAGACGCCAGCCGCCATCGGGTTTGCCGAAGCGCGCATCGAGCGCGGCTTCTTCGCCGGTGGTCGGCGTGGGTTTTGAAATCTTCGGCTCGGCGGGCTTCGGCATGGTGCGAACTGGCAACCGCGCGAGCCTACGCTACGCAACGTCTGCGAGCGTCGGGATCTGCACCAGCCGGTCTGCCGCAGACGCCCGCGGTATCAGCTCATCCCGCTGCCGGTCCCGGCGCGAACGTCATTGCCACGCCGTTCATGCAGTAGCGCAGACCGGTCGGTTTCGGGCCGTCGTCGAACACATGGCCCAGATGGCCGCCGCAACGGTGGCAGAGCACTTCGGTGCGCGTCATGAAAAGGGTTTTGTCTTCGACCTTGTCGACCGCGTCGGGCAAAGGCGCAGTGAAGCTCGGCCAGCCGGTTTGGCTCTCGAATTTGGTCTTCGACGAATAAACCGGCAGGGCGCAGCCGGCGCAGGCGAAGGTGCCTTCGCGCTTTTCTTCGTTGAGCGGGCTCGAAAAAGGCCGCTCGGTGCCGGCCCGGCGCAGAACGTCGAACTGCGCGGGCGTCAGCAATTTTTTCCATTCCTCCGTGGTGTGCGTCACTGCGTAGGTCGTGGCCGCGTAGGCGGGCTGGGTCGTCAAAGCGCTGCGCAGGCCGGCATAGCCAACTGCGCTGGTGGCTGCAAAAGCGCCGAATGCGCGCAATGTGTTTCTTCGAGTGGTCATGGAACTTCCTTTCGTCGCGAATCGGTTTGTGGAATTCGCCGTTGCACCATCGCGGCGCCGCGGTCGATCGATCCTCTTGTCTGAATACGTTGTGGCGGCGCCATCGGTTGCAAATCGATGGCAACGGGGCGGTAAAGCAACCCAAAAGTGCAAGTTTAGTTACAAATAGAAATGCTCAGTTACTTTTGTTTCGGACATGAACGTCGGTCCGCACGCTGTGCCTTCGTAGGATAGACCTTTGTTCCAAGGAGTAAGCATTGGCCTCTCAATCCCCATTTTTCGGCAAGCGTGATCGCGATGACGGCCTTGCTTCACGGCCCGCACCCCTCGTCGGCGGCGGCAGCAACCTGAGCGGCGCGCCGGTCAATCCTGCCCCCGGCGCGGGCCTGCCCGGCGGCAGCCTCAACCCGGCCGCAGGCGGCGCCGCGGCAGCGCCCAAAGAAGCAGGCGCCAAGCTCACCGTCGGTCCTAATATCAAGCTCAAGGGCGTCGAAATCACCGATTGCGACACCTTGGTGGTCGAGGGTCTGGTCGAAGCGACTATGGACTCGCGCGTGATGCAAATTGCCGAACAGGGCGTTTTCAAGGGCTCGGTCGGCGTCGATATCGCCGAAATTCGCGGCACCTTCGACGGCGATCTCACGGCGCGCGAAAAGCTGGTCATCCATTCGACCGGCAAAGTCACCGGCAAGGTTCGCTACGGCAAGATCGTGATGGAAGAAGGCGCGCAACTGTCGGGCGAAGTGACCTTCGGCACTTCGGGCGCCTCGGCGACTTCGTCCAGCGAATCGGGTCGCAAGCCGGCACTTGCCGCGGCCTGAACACCACACCATCCGGGTCGCCTTCAGCGGCCCAGACGCCCGATCAAAGCACCCGCCGCGGCGGGTGCTTTTTCTTTGGCGCCGTTGATGAACAAGACAAAGACGTCGCGCGGCTTTTTTGCGGCTGATTTCGCTTTCGCAGCCGATGCCCGCGCGTCGACTCGCGGCAAGCCGGCCGGCGTTTCTCCGCGCGACCAGCGCTGCGCGGCATCGCGCCAGCCATCGAGCGCTTTGGGCGCATAGCCCGCCTTCAGTCTCGCGCTGGCGTTCATCAATCGCGCATAAACGAAATCGCCGGTCGTTTCGGCGAACGACGGGTACTTGTCGGAGTCGGTGAACACGGTCGCGACCTTATGCCGGCGCACGAGATTCACATAGGCCGGCGACATAAAGCTCGCGTGACGCACTTCCATCACGTGTCGCAACGCAAGGCCTTCGACCTCGCTCGGCAGCAACGCGAGAAAAGCCGCGAAATCATCGGCATCGAAAACTTTGGTCGGCGCGAACTGCCAGACGATCGGGCCGAGTTTGGCTTTCAGTTCCGCGATGCCGCTTGCGACGAAGCGGTCGATCGATTCGCCCGCGCTCGCGAGTGATTTCCGGTTGGTCGCAAAGCGCGAGGCCTTGAGCGAGAACACGAAGTCGTCGGGCGTCTCGCCGTGCCATTTGGCAAAACTCTCGCGCTTCATCGTGCGGTAGTACGTGCCGTTGACCTCGATGGCCGTCAGCTGCCGGCTCGCGAAGTGCAGCTCCTGGCTGTGCGCCAAACCCTTGGGATAAAAGTTGTCGCGCCAGGCCGGGAAAGTCCAGCCGCCGATACCGACGTAAATTTTGCTCGCGTCAGAAGTGCTCATGAAGGGCTCCTGGAACCTTTGAACGCCAAAGCCGCAAAGGTTACGCAGAAGTCGCTTAAGAAAACAGAAAAAATTTTGGATTTCTTTCGCGTCCTTCGCGCAACCTTAGCGTCCTTCGCGTTCGGAAGTCCGCCTGCGCGACCGCATCAACCGGCGCAAAATCAGTTACCCCCCCCGAATCCGGAGAACCCCATGAACGCCCCCCTGCACCGCGAAATACCCGCCTCCTCGCTCGACGCCGAACGCGCGCTCGCCGACGTCTCCGCCCAGTGGGACGGCGACATCGTCAAGCAACTGACCGACTACATCGGCATTCCCGCCAAGTCGCCCGGCTTCGACAAGGACTGGGCCGCGCACGGCTACCTCGAAACCGTGCTGCGCAATTCGGCCGAGTGGGTCGAGGCGCAGAAGGTCGAGGGCTTGAAGCTCGAAATCGTTCGCCTCGATGGCCGCACGCCGGTTCTGTTCTTCGAATTGCCCGCGACCGGCACCGACACGCAGGACACCGTACTGATGTACGGCCACCTCGACAAGCAGCCCGAATTCAACGGGTGGCGCAGCGACCTCGGCCCGTGGACGCCGAAGTACGAGAACGGTCTGCTCTACGGCCGCGGCGGCGCCGACGACGGCTACGCGGTTTACGCGAGCGTCGCGGCGCTTCAGGCCTTGAAAGCGCAGGGCGCCGCGCATCCGCGCATCGTCGGGTTGATCGAAACCTGCGAGGAAAGCGGCTCCTACGACCTGCTGCCCTATGTCGAAGCGCTGAAAGAAAAGCTCGGCGATGTCGGCCTCGTGATCTGCCTCGATTCCGGCGCCGGCAATTACGACCAGCTCTGGCTCACGACCTCGCTGCGCGGCATGGCCAGCGGCACGCTCAAGGTCGAGATCCTGACCGAAGGCGTGCATTCGGGCGATGCCTCGGGCCTGGTGCCGTCGAGCTTCCGGATCATGCGGCAGGTGCTCGACCGGCTTGAAGATTCGGCGACCGGCCGCCTGCTGCCCGCGAGCTTTCATTGCGAAGTGCCAGCCGACCGGCTCGCGCAGGCCAAGGCGACCGCCGCGATCCTCGGCGACGAGGTTTACAAACGTTTCCCCTGGGCGCACTACGACTGCGGCGGCAGCACGACCTTTGCGCTGCCGACCACCACCGATCCGGTCGAGGCCTTGCTCAATCGCACCTGGAAACCGACCTTGAGCGTCACCGGCGCCGAAGGCTTTCCGGCGTTGCAAGACGCAGGCAACGTGCTGCGGCCCTATACCGCCTTCAAGCTCTCGCTGCGCACCCCGCCGCTGGTCGATGCGGCGAGCGCGATCGAGCAGATGAAAACATTGCTCGAAGACAACGCGCCGTATCAAGCCAAAGTGACTTTCGAGCACAGCGGCGGCGCCACCGGCTGGAATGCGCCGCCGATCACATCATGGTTCGAGCGCGCGCTCAATACGGCGAGCCGCGCCCATTTCGGCGCCGACTGCGGCTACATCGGCCAGGGCGGCACGATTCCACTCATGAACATGCTGAGCAAGGGCTTCCCGACCGCGCAAATGATGGTTTGCGGCGTGCTCGGCCCCAAGAGCAATGCCCACGGGCCGAACGAATTCCTGCATGTGCCCTATGCAAAAAAACTCACCGCTGCGGTGGCCGAAGTGATCGCCGCGCTGCCACATGCGCGTGGACAGGCGCAACGCGAGAGCGAACCCGTCGCCGCTTGACTGAGCAGCTGGCGGCGCCGCTGCGCAGCGAATTGCGCACATCCGACGGCGAGACCCTGTCGCTCGCCGATTGGCTGTTGCCCGCCGACGCCGCGCGGCGCGCTGTCGTGCAGATCGTCCACGGCATCGGCGAGCACATCGGCCGCTATGCGCATGTGGCTGCGCGTCTCAACCAATGGGGCTTCGCGGTGCGCGGTCACGATCACTTCGGGCATGGCGCCTCGAGCGGTGCTCGCGGCGGATTGCCGAGCGATCTGCGGCTGGTGGACGATCTGGCACGCGTGGTCGATGACAGTCGTAGCGCGTATCCCGGTGCGCCGCTGGTTTTACTCGGCCACAGCCTCGGCGGTCTGGTCGCAGCCAGCTTCGTCGCGCGCGAAACCCGGCCGGTCGATGGCCTGATCCTGTCGTCGCCCGGACTCGATCCGGGTTTGGGCGCCGTGCAGAAGCTGCTCGTCGCCGTGCTGTCACGCATCGCACCCAAGCTGCGCGTCGGCAACGGCCTCGACGTGACCAAGCTCTCGCACGACCGTGCGGAGCTTCGCGCCTACCGCGAAGACCCGCTCAACCACGACCGCATCAGCGCCCGGCTCGCGCGCTTCGTCGCGAGCGAGGGGGCGGTGGTCCAGGCACGCGCGCCGCAATGGCTGGTGCAGACTCTGCTGATGTATGCCGGCGACGACCACCTCGTCGCGCCCGCCGCGAGCCGCGCATTCGCCGCCGCCGCGCCGAAAGACACCGTGCACGCGATCTGCTTCGATGCGATGTACCACGAAATCTTCAACGAGCCCGATGCGGGGCAGGTGTTCGACACGCTGCGGAACTGGCTCGGTATTTTGACCACCGCGTGCTCCTGATGCCATTGCCGCCGTAGTGACAGTGCCTCCCGGATTTGCCGGCTACGCTCCGGCGCATCCGTCGAAGGAGGCACTCATATGGACTCCGCTATTTCTCCGCTCGAGTCATTGAAATGGCTCAATGAACTTGCTGCCTTCAATCGCTGGTGCGCGATCGAAGTCGTTGAAGCAGAGGTGGGAAAAGTGGTCATAGAAATGCCGTGGCGCACCGAGGTCGGCCAGTACGTAGGTTTCCTGCATGCAGGCGTTGTCGTGCGCTGATCGACACGGCATGCGGCTATGCGGCGGCCACGATGGCTGGCAACAATCTTCTGGCCTCGCACTTTTCCGTGAACTGCCTTCGTCCTGCGGTCGGCGAACGCTTTTCCGCACGCGCGCGTGTCGTGAAACCGGGGAAGGCCCAGATATTCACTTCTTGCGAGTTGTACGCACTGTCCAATGGGAAAGAAACACTTGTGGCGACGGGCGAAACGCTTCTCACGGTGGCCGCAGTTGAACGAAAAGCCTGACCGGTCGTTTGAGCTGACGCGATGGCGCATGCGTCAGCCTGCTGGCTCGGCTTCCACGTTGGGTGGATTGCGCGGAAACACGATGAGCAGTTCAGATCGTCTTTCGCTTTCGGCCAAGTGCTATTGCGGGCGCCGTCATGTCCTCGTGGGTGTCAGCGACATCAAACCCGCTGTTGAGTCCTACAACCCCTTGATGTCAGCACTCGGCACCAGCCGTGGATGCGCGCAATTTGCATATCCGATTTTCAAGCAAAAAGTGTCTGAAACGCCCACTGGACATGCGCAGACAGCTATTGACTTAATAGCAAGCCGAATTCGGGCAGCCGGACTCAGAAAGCGCAGAAGCAACGCAGAACGCGCAGAAAAATCAAAAGAAATTTTTTGTATTCCTTCTGCGTCTTCTGCGTCCTGTAGTCCGATCCCGATCCCGCCCGCCCTCACAATCACCCATGAAATCCGAAAAACAAAAGATGCTCGCCGGCGAGCTGTACAACCCGGGCGATGCGGAGATTCAGACCGACGCCGCCGCCGCGCGCGCCTGGCTCGTCCGCTACAACCAGCTGCTCGCGGCGACGGTCGACGAGCGGCGCGCTTTGCTGGTCGAGCGCTTCGCCGAGGTCGGCGCCGGCGCGGTGATCCGCCCGCCGTTTTTCTGCGACTACGGCTACAACATCCGGCTCGGCGCGGGCGTGTTCCTCAACTTCAACTGCGTGATCCTCGACGTGGTCGAAGTCGTGATCGGCGACGGAACGCAGATCGGCCCGGCGGTGCAGATCTATTCGGCCGACCATCCGCGCACGGCCGATGAGCGCGCGACCGGGCTCGAATTCGGCCGGCCGGTCAAGATCGGGCGCGATGTATGGATCGGTGGTGGCGCGATCGTGTTGCCGGGCGTGACGGTGGGCGACGGCGCGCTGATCGGCGCTGGCGCCGTGGTAAGCCGCGATGTGCCGGCCGGAGCGACCGTGGTGGGCAATCCGGCGCGTGTGCGCTCGGCTAGAGCGGCTTGATCGTCCCGACCACCTCGATCACCAGCGGAACGCCGCTCAATTGCTCGGGCAGCGCTTGCGCAGCCATCGCCTCGGCGCAATTGACCTTGACCGCATAACCCGCGCCATGGCGCATCAGCCCGATGCCGACCACACCAGGCAGTTGCGCGAGCTCGCGCCGGGCCTGGTCTTTGGCCGAGCGGGCTTGTTCGATGGTGGCGGCGGCGGTGTTCATGGTCAAAACAGCAGTTCGATTTTCAGGGCGGAAAGAACTTCGGGCAACGGATTCGCATAGGTCAAGCCGGCGCGGTTGCGGCCGCCAGATTCCGATCCGGCGAAGAGCAATGCGACGCCTTCGTTCCGCGCATTGACGATCAGCGAGCCGCTGTCGCCGCCGTCCGAGAACGGGCCGGCGCCGATGCCTTCGATTTCGATCTGGTTGTCGAACGAGAGGTTCCCCGCGCTGTAGGCGACCACCACGTCGTCGACCTCGAAGGCGCTCACCCGGCCGCGGGTCACGCCGGTCGTCCGGCCGACCTTGCGCACCGCCGTGCCGCTATCGAGCAGTTCGGTCGAAGCGCCCTTCAATTTGCCGAGGCCGCGCAACTCGGCCAGCGTGGCCTCGATCCGCGACAGATCGACTTCGGCGATCGCGCAATCGACCCGGTTGCCGCGTGTTTTGAGCTTCACGAAGTCGGTGAGCGACGCGACCCGGTCGCGCAAGTTGCCACCATCGGCGCGGCCCGGTTGCAAGATCGCATCGCCGATTTTCGCCTGGTCTTCGTTGGCGAGCACGTGGTTGTTTGAAAGGATGTAGATGCGATCGGCGCCACTCTTGCTATCTCGCTGGCGCGAGACGAACGCGCCGAGCGTGCCGGCGGTGATCGCGAAATGGCCGACCGACGCGCCGATCGAGAGCGGCCGCTGGCGCTGCTGATACCAGGGCGGCGCCTCGTCGTCGATGGTCGCGCGCTTGTGGACCCGGCCGACAAAACGCAAATCGATTTCGCCCTTCGCCATTTCGGTCAGCCGCTTCAGCTCGGGTTGGTCATGCAGGCTGTGGCGCTGCAAACGCACCGCGAGCCGGAATTCTTTGGACTTGCCCGGTGCGCGCGCGATGCCCAGGGCCATCAAGCGCTCGGGCCGGGTGGATCGGGTGCGTGACAGGGGCTCGGCCGAGCGCGCCAGACTCGCGGACGCCGCAACAGCTTCGCGCATCGGCAACAGTACTTTTTCGCGCGCCATTGCTTTCAATTCGCGCGCGGACGCCAGTTGCATGTCGAGTCCTTTCCAATCCCGATCAGCCGGGCTGCAAAACCATTCTGCGCCGCTTCCAGGCCAGCCACAGCAGCGCCGCCGCGGTCATCGCCACCGGCACCAGCGAGCCGAAATTGAGCAACTGCCAGCCCTGGGTCGTCACCAGCACGCCCGAAACCAGCGAGGTCACGGCCAGGGTCGAAAACATGCAGAAGTTGAGCGCACCCTGCGCGCGATCTTTCTCCTCGGCGGTATAGGTCGAAAGCGACAACGTGGTCGCGCCGGTGAAAAGAAAATTCCAGCCCACGCCGAGCATGAAGAGCGCGATCAGAAACTGGTGCAAGTCGACACCCGACAGCGCCACCGCGACGCAGCCCAGATTGAGCGCGACACCCACGCCCATGATCTGCAGCACGCCGAAGCGCCGGATCAGATGGCCGGTGAAAAAGCCCGGCGCGAACATGCCGATCACATGCCATTCGAGCACCAGCGCCACGTCCGGGAACGAGCGCCCGCAAATCTGCATCGCGATCGGCGTTGCGGCCATCAGCAGGTTCATCACGCCATAACCGAGCGAGCCGCCGAGCGCGGCAACGATGAAAGCCGGCTGGCGCGCGATTTCGGCCAGCGACCGGCCACCCGCGCCCGGTGCCTTGCGCACGACCGGCGGAAACGTGATGAACGCGAGCACCGCCATCGACACGAGCGCCACGCCGGCGAGCGCGAAGTAGGCGCCCGCGAACGGCGTCGCGACCCAGCCGCGCGTGAGCGATGCCAGATTCGGCCCCGCCACCGCGCCGATCAGCCCGCCGGCCATCACGAGCGACACCGCCTTTTCGCGCGCCTCGGGCGCGGCGAGTTCGGCGGCGGCGAAGCGGTAGAGGCTCGCATTCGCGTTGAAGTAGCCAGCGACGACCGTTGCCAGGGTCAGCAGCCAAAAATTTCCCGCGATCACCGCCGCGGCGCAAGCCAGCGCCGAGCCGCAAGCCACGACCAGCCCGATCTGGAACGACCCGCGCCGCCCGAAACGCTGCTGGGTGCGGGTGACCAACCCCGTAGACAGCGCGCCGCCGACCACGTAACCCATGATCGGCAAGGTCGCCATCCACGCATGCGAGGCGAGCGACAAGCCGACCAGCCCGTTGATCGCGATGAACGCGACGTTGTTGGTGAGGTACAGGCCCTGGCAAATGGCCAGCAGCCAGAGGTTGCGGTTCATGGGTCGGTCAAGGGCTATCGGCGAGTGGAAAGCGAAAACGGACTACCGGACGCAGAAGACGCGGAGGTTTCGCAGAAGGCGCAGAAAAGACAAAAGAGATTTTGGTATTCCTTTTGCGTCCTCTGCGTTCGGCTGCCCGTTCCCGAATTCAAGCCAAACAACCCCAAAACGCCCGCCAATCAAGCGCAAACAGCTACCCTTTTTGTAGCAACCCGCTGAGCGAGGCGAGCAGGTCGGGCTCTTCGGCGCTGCCGGGCTCGGGCACTCTGCCGTGCGGCGTGAGCTTGTCGATGAGACCCGGCAGCACCGCGGCGAGCATCGGCAGCAGGCTGGCGGCGTTGATGCCCAATTTGCTGGCGATGCGCGAGATCACGTCGTCGCCGAGCGCCTGATGCACCTGGCCTTCCGACACCGGCTGGTTCTCGCCCTGGCCGACCCACGAATTGATCTGGTCGCCCATGCCGGCCTGCTGGAATTTGGCGATGAGGCCACCCAGGCCACCCTGCCCGCCTTCGGCTTCGTTGTGACCGAGCAAACCCCCCAGCGCGCCGGCGATCGGGCCCAGATTGCCGAGGCCGCCGAGCATTCCGCCCAGACCTCCCGGAGCCCCTGGCCCTCCGAGGGCACCGGAAGCATCGAGCTCACCGAGGTTGCTGTCGTTGGCGCCGCGCGGTTGCTCTCCGCCGGGGTTCATGACCTGGCCGAGAACCGAATCGAGTAGTCCCATGCCTGTTCCTCTTGTTGGTTTGTGGCTGGATATTGTGCGCGCCGCGCCCGGTGATGGGAAGGCGCCGCGCGCGCCGGCCAAGCCGCTGGCGTCAAAGCGCGAGCCGCGCGAGCGCTGCGATCGCGGCCGTTTCGGCGCGCAGCACGCGCGGGCCGAGCGAGCGCGGCACGAAGCCGTGCGCGACGGCGATGGCTTCTTCTGCGCTGCTCAAGCCGCCTTCGGGGCCGCTCAGGACGATCGTGCCTTCGGAAGGCGCGTCACCCGAGGCGAGTCGGCCGACCGGTTGGGCGTTGGCAGCCAGGCTCAGCAGCCATCGGGCTTGGGTTGAAAGTTGCCCCACAGGCGGCGCGAGGCCGTCGATCCAGTCGGCGAAAGCCTGCACCGGCCGCACGGCAGGAACCCGGTTGCGGCCGCACTGCTCGCAGGCCGCGATCGCGATCGCCTGCCAGTGGCCGACTTTTTTCGCGGCGCGCTCGCCCGACAGCCGCAGCACGCCATGCGCTGTGACGAGCGGCTGAATGCTCGCGGCGCCGAGCTCGGTGGCTTTTTCGACCAGCCAGTCCATCCGCTCGTTGGCCGGCATGCCGAGCGCCAGATGCACCGCCCGGGCCGCTTCGCGCTCGATCGGATGCTGCGCGCCGACCGTGGCGGCGACCTCGCTGCGGCCCATGCGATCGATGGTCGCGTCGAACTCGCCGCCGCGGCCGTCGAACAGGCGAATCACATCACCCGGCTGCAAGCGAAGCACCTGAATATGGCGCGCTGCGCCGGATGGCAGGGCGAGCGCGGCGCCTGTAGCAAGCGCTCGATCGCAAAAGAACCGCGGTGTGAACATCCCGAATGCTATAAATTAAATAGCTGTCTGCGCAAGCAGGGCGGGCATTTCGGCCACTTTTCTCTTAAATTTTCGTGGTCGCTCCGAACCATGCGCACAGCATCCACGCTCGTCATCACACACGACCGAACGACAGACCGATTTCGTCCTGCGTTCCTTCCACATCGTCAACCAGCCGCAGCAGCGGCGTGAGCTCGCGATAGCGGCCGGCGGTCGCGCGGATGTAGCCGATGAAGCGCGGCGCATCGGCCAGGTATTTCGGCTTGCCGTCTCGCAAGGTCAGCCGCGCGAAGATGCCGGCGACCTTCAGATGGCGTTGCAGTCCCATCCATTCGACCGCGCGCCAGAAAGCGCCGAAATCGTCGTCGACCGGTAACCCGGCCTTGCGCGCCGCTTGCCAGTAACGCACCGTGATGTCGAGCACGAACGCCTCGGGCCAGGACACGAAAGCGTCGCGCATCAGGCTCGCGATGTCGTAGCTGATCGGGCCATAGACCGCGTCCTGAAAGTCGAGCACGCCGAGGCCGGCGGTGGCAGTGCGCGCCGGCATCAGGTTGCGCGGCATGAAGTCGCGATGCACGAAAACGCTGGCCGAGGCGAGGTTTTGCGCCACGATTGCCGTGAAGGCCTTGTGCAATTGTTCCGCGAGCCGCCCTTCGATCGCAACGCCGCGATGGCGCGCCAGATACCAGTCGGGAAAGAGCTGCAATTCGCGCTCGAGCAGCGCCCGGTCGTAAGGCGGCAGCACGCCGGGTTTCGAGGCGGATTGCCAGGCGACGAGCGCGTCGATCGCCTGCAGGAAATAAGGCCGTGCGGAAATAGGCTCGTGCGGATCGATGACTTCGAGCAAGGTTCGCGCGCCCAGATCGGTCAGCAGAAGAAAACCGTTTTCGCGGTCCCAGGCGAGCACTTCGGGCGCATCGATACGGGCCTCTTGCATCAGCGCGGCGACTTTGACGAAGGGCGCGCTGTCCTCCTTGTCGGGCGGCGCGTCCATCACGATCCGGGTCGCGGCGCCCGCGTCATCGCGCGTGCCGGTGTCGATCCGCAAATACCGCCGGAAGCTCGCATCGGCGGATGCGAGGCGAAGGGTTTCGGGTTGCAAAGACTGGTCCGGCCCGATGCGCGCGAGCCAGGCATCGAACGCCGCCTTGCGGGCTTGATCACTCCAGGCAACACCGGGTGTCGCGCCTGTAGGGAGAAAGGATGCGCTCATGGATAATTCGATTCTACAAATCAGCCCGCCGCCAGAATGCGGGAACCCCGCGCGCGTCGCCACACTCTTGTTTTCCAGCGGCCTCGACCGCGCCTTTTCGAGCCTCCGGAAATCCTGCTTCCCTTGCCGATGATTCTTTTCAACCGCGCCGCCGCTGGTGCCGGCCTTCCGCCGGTGCGGTTCACGTTATCGACACTGGCGCTGGCGCTGGCACCGGCTCTGGCACCGGCTCTGGCACTGTTCGGTGCGATGCTGGCGTTGCCCGCATCGGTTCACGCACAGCAATCATCGCCGGCGCAGGCCACGCCCGCCTGGCTCAACGCGCCGATTGCGCTCAAGAGCACGCCGCGTCTGGCCGAGACGATTCCGCCCGCGCAGCGCGGCCAGTTGCCGAGCTTCATCAGCGGCGACCGGATTTCGGGCCAGCCCGATCTCGCGCTGTCGGTGCAAGGCCAGGCGAAACTGCGCCGGGGCGACACCGCGATCACCGCCGACCGGCTCGACTACAACCAGAGCGAAGACATCGCGCGCGCCACCGGCAACGTGCGGGTCAATCAGGCCGGCAATGTGTACGAAGGCCCGGAGCTGCAGCTCAAGCTGGAAAGCTTCGAAGGCTTTTTCAATCGGGTGCATTACGAAATTCTCGCGACCGGCGGTCAGGGCGACGCCGAACGGATCGACTTCGTCGATGCCAACCTGTCGGTCGCGCGCCAGGCCACCTACACCACCTGCCGGCGCGAAGACTATCCGGGCTGGGTGCCGGCCTGGATTTTGAGCACGACCCAGCTCACCACCGACACCGAAACCAATGTCGGCGTGGCCAAAAACGCCCAAGTCAAGGTGTTCGGCATCAGCACGCCGGCGTTTCCGTCGATCAGCTTTCCGCTCTCGAGCGCCCGCAAGAGCGGCTTTCTGGCGCCCACGATTGGGCTGGACAGCGTGAACGGTATCGAGTTCACCCAGCCGTACTACTGGAACATCGCGCCCAACCGCGACGCGACGATCACGCCCACCTTGATGGGCAAGCGCGGCGTCAATGTCAGCACCGACTTCCGCTACCTCGAAGAAAAATACAACGGCGAAGCGCGGGTCGATGTGATGCCGACCGACACCTTGCGCAACCGCGCGCGCTGGGGCATCTGGAGCCAGCACAACCAGACTTTCGACGCGAAAGCGCTGGGCCTCGATTCGCTGACCGGTCGGCTCGGCATCAACCGGGTCAGCGACGACGACTATTGGCGCGACTTCCAGCGCACGCCATCGCTCACCGGGCGGCTGCTGCCGAGCGAAGGCGCGGTCAACTGGGTCAAAGGCGGCTGGAGCGGCGGGGTGCGGCTGCAGAGCTGGCAAACCCTGCGATACGACCCGTCGCCGATCATTCCGCCCTACGACCGGCTGCCGCAGATCACCGCCAACTACGACAAGTACGACTGGCATGGCTTCGATTTTTCGCTCATCAACGACCTGACGCGATTCCATGCCGATCCGCTGATCCAGCGGCAGCCGAATGGTGAGCGGGCCTTTACACAGGCCCAACTGAGCCGCCCGTTCCTCACACCCGGAACCTTCGTCATTCCGAAAGTGCAATTGCATGCAGCGGCCTATCACTTCGATTCGGCACTCGCGAACGGCGACAACTCGGCCAACCGCGTCATTCCCACCGTGAGCCTGGACAGTGGTCTGATTTTCGAGCGCGACGCCAATCTGTTCGGCCGGGCGTTGCGCCAGACCCTCGAGCCGCGGGCCTTCTACGTGTACACGCCGTACCGCGACCAGAGCCGGTTGCCCAATTACGACTCGGCGGCCAACGACTTCAACTTTGCGACCGTCTACACCGAGAACGAGTTTTCGGGCCACGACCGCATCTCGGCAACCAACGCCGTCACGCTCGGCGTGACCACCCGCTTTTTGGACAAGGACACCGGTGCCGAGGCAGCGCGCTTCGGCATCGCGCAGCGCTACCGTTTCAGCGACCAGAACGTGACCTTGCCAACTGCGGGCGCGACCTCGGCGACCCTGCCGGCGAACAAGGGCGTGAGCGATCTGCTGCTCGGCGCGCAGGTCAACTGGACGCCCAAGTGGAGCGTCGACACCACCATTCAGTACAACCCCGACACGAAAAAGTCAGTGCGCAACACCATCGGCGCGCGCTACAGCCCGAGCAGCTATCGCACGGTGAGCGCGGCTTACCGCTATCAGGACGACAGCGTTGCCGGCCCCGCCAACGGCGGCCGCTCGATCGACCTCGGCTGGCAATGGCCGCTGAACGACCTGTGGGGCGACAAAGGCAAGGATTTGGGGTCGGGCCGCGGCCAGGGCAGCAACCGCTGGTACGCCGTAGGCCGGCTCAACTACAGCCTGCGCGACAAGCGGGCAACCGATGCGGTGATCGGTTTCGAATACGACGGCTGCTGCTACATCGGCCGGGTGGTGCTCGAACAGCTCTCTACCGGACAAGCCAGCGTGACCCGGCGCATCATGTTCCAGCTCGAGTTGATCGGCTTCTCGAGCGTCGGCACCAGTCCGCTGCGCACCTTGCAGCTCAACGTGCCGCGCTACCAGCCGCTGCGCTCGCCGACCGAGCCGCCGAGTCGCTACACGAACTACGACTGACCTGGACTCGGCCTTTTCACTCTCCCTTCACTCTTCCAAGAGGACGGAAGCAAACGACATGAAACCTACTCCTGTGAAAACCGCGATCGCGCTGCTCGCATTGGCGGCCGCTCTGGCCGGCTGCGACGCCCGCGCGCAAGCGCAAGGTCTCAAGCCGGGCGCGGGCTCGGGCTCGCTCAAGCCACCGGGCGGTGCCTCGCTCAAGCCGCGGGGCGCCTCGCCGCTCGGACTCGATTCGCCGGCGGTTTCGGCGCAGCCTTCGGTCAAGGCGCCGGCGGTGAGACCCGGCCCGACAGCCGCCGCTTCTACGGCTCCGGCCGCTTCTGCCGCTCCTGCCGCTCCCGCGGGTCAGCGCTATGCGGAATACATCGTCGCGCTGGTCAATTCCGAGCCGGTCACCAATACCGACGTGCAAAAACGCATCGAGCGGGTGCTGGCGCAGGGCAATCCCGAGGCCGAAAAGCTGTCGCGGCCCGAACTGGCGCAGATGGTGCTCGAACGGCTGATCCTCGAGCGCATCCAGTTGCAGCAGGCCAAGGAACTCGGCGTCAAGGTCGACGACCTCGCGATCGACCAGGCCGAAGAAGTCGTGGCCCAGCAAAACCAGGTGAGCGTCGCCCAATTGCGTCGCAAGGTCGCCGACCAGGGCTTGACCCAGGCCCAGTTCCGCAAGGAGTTGAGCGACCAGTTGACCTTTCAAAAATTGCGCGCGCGCGAGGTCGAGTCGGGCATCAAGGTCAGTGATCTGGAGGTCGACCAGTTTCTGAACCAGCAGTTCGGCAACAAGCGACCGAAGGCTGCGGCTGCGGCTGCGGCAGCACCGCCCGCGGCGTCGGCTGGATCGGGCCAGATCGATCTGGCTCAGCTGCTGGTCGCGGTGCCCGAAAGCGCAACGTCCGACGAAGTGGCGAAATTGAAGCAGCGTGCCGACGCATTGGCTGCGCGCGCGCGCAGCGGCGAAGACTTCGGCAAATTGGTCGCCGACAACTCCGACGCACGCGGCGCGGCCGCTGCGTCGATCGGTCTGGCCAGCCCCGATCGTTATCCGAGCCTGTTCGTCGAGGCGACCGCGAAGACCCCGGTCGGCGGGATTGCCGGCCCGGTGCGCTCGGGCGCCGGCTTTCACGTGATCAAGGTGGTCGAACGCGGCAAACCCGGCAGCGCGAGCGCAAGTGCCGCAAAGGGCAATGGCGGCGGCGATGCGGTCGTCGAGCAAACCCAGCTGCGTCACATCCTGCTGCGCAACGACCCGAAACGCAGCACCGACGATCTGGTGCGCCAACTGGCCGAATACAAGCGCCGGATCGAATCGGCTGGCGCCGACTTCGCGACCCTCGCGCGCGAGCATTCGCAGGATTCGAGCGCCAAGGAAGGCGGCGAACTCGGCTGGCACCAGGCCGGCGATTTCGTGCCCGAGTTCGAAGCCGCGGTCGAACGCCTGAAACCCGGCCAGATCAGCGACCCGATCGTTTCGCGCTTCGGCGTCCATCTGATCCAGGTCGAAGACCGCCGCCAGGCCAAGCTCGACGGCGACGAGCTGCGCGAAGCCGCACGGACTCAGTTGCGCCAAAAGAAGATCGAGGAAGCGTTCGAAACCTGGTTGCAGGAGTTGCGCGCTCGGGCGTACGTCGAAATGCGCGAGCCACCTTCTTGACTCCCCCCCGTTTGGCGTTCGCTTCGCGTAACGCCCATACCCCCCAGGGGGCAACACCAGCGGCCCGGCAAAGCCGGTTCCGCGGTGGCACTTGGGCGCTCCCCCGTTTGTCGTTCGCTTCGCGTAACGCCTATACCCCCCAGGGGGCAACACCAGCGGCCCGGCAAAGCCGGTTCCGCGGTGTTCATGACTCCTCCCCGCTTGACGCCGGCTGGGGGTCAGAAGCCCGGTGTGGGTCAGATCACCGCGCCAGAGGTCGCTGCGCACCGATTCGCCTCGTGCAGGCCCGGCTCGAAAAGTGTGCAGCGCATCTCGCGGTGCTCTGACCCCGACATTTCACGCGCAACGTTCGATACCCGATGACCCGCCACATCGCCCGCAAACGCTTCGGCCAGCATTTCCTGACCGACGTGGCGATCATCGATGCGATCGTGCGGGCCATCGATCCCATGCCCGGTCAGCGGATGGTTGAAATCGGCCCAGGCCTCGCGGCATTGACGCAGCCGTTGGCCGAACGCCTCGGACGGCTCACCGTGATCGAACTCGATCGCGACTTGGCCGCGCGGCTGCGCGCGCATCCGCAGCTCGACGTGCTCGAGGCCGATGTACTGACCGTCGATTTCGCTGCAATTGCTACTGTTTCGATAGCTGACAGCGCACGCGCCATAAGGGTGACAGGCAATTTACCCTACAACATTTCGACGCCGATCCTGTTCCAACTGCTGGGCTTCGCGGATGTCGTTGCCGATCAGCATTTCATGCTGCAAAAAGAAGTCGTCGACCGCATGGTGGCCGCGCCCTCGACCGCTGCCTACGGGCGGTTGTCGGTCATGCTGCAGTGGCGTTACGCGATGGAAAAGGTGCTCGACGTGCCGCCCGAAAGCTTCGAGCCGCCGCCGCGAGTCAACAGCGCCGTGGTGCGCATGGTGCCGCTGGCCGCGCCGCCAGCGCTCGACGCTGCGCGGCTCGGCGAAATCGTCCAGGTCGCGTTCGGCCAGCGCCGCAAGTTGCTGCGTCACACACTGGGCAAATGGCTCGAGCAACATGCCTTCGCGGGCCGGTTCGATGTGCAGCGCCGCGCCGAGGAGGTCAGCGTGGCGGAATATGTGGCCCTGGCACAGGAAGCATGCCCGGAATCGAGCAAAATACTACCAAAATGATAGCTGTCTGCGCACGTCCCGTATGCGTTTCAAGTGCTTTTTGCTCAAGGCAAGAGGCCTGTTGACGCTGCAGCGGCGAACATAAAAAAAGCCCGTCGTCGACGGGCTTTTTCAGTTGCGCGAAAGGAGCCGCTACGCTGCTGCCGCGAGCCAGTAGCCCGCGTTGAAAGGGCTGCTCATGCGCAGCGCCAACGGCGATACGTCGATCAGTTTGTCGGTCGGCATTTTTTCTGCGTTCGGATCGACATTCAGGTCGATGCCGGTCAGGCCCTGGGTGCCTTCTTTAGCCTCGTTCGCCCGTTCTGCTTGGCTGGTGTGTGCAGAACGGGCTACAGAAAAGAATAGAAGCACCTGAAGGGTATTTTTCTCTCCCCCCAATAGTCGGACGCGTCGCGGAAGATGTCGAGCAATTGCTCGCGCGCTTCCTTGTCGAAGCGGGCATTCGCCGGAATGTGCTCGAGCACCACCACGAAACCGGGCTGCGGGCCCGACTTGTGCAGCGGGTCGGTCATGCAGTCGTACAGCGCATCGAAGTTCTTGCCGAAGTGCGCCGGAAAGGTGAATTGCTGGGCAATCAGGTCCAGCACATCCTGCTTGCTCTGCGCATCGCACAAATTCGCATACAAAAAGTGCTGGCCGTTCGCATGCGCCGCTTCCTGCAGATCGCTCACGCGAAATGCACGAATCGACTGCACGATGTTCGGCCGCACGCCCCGAAGAGACATATCCATTTCCGCCCTGCTTTCCTTAGTCGTCATCAACATCATTTCCTCCAGCCCGTCATCGGGGCCGCCCAAAACAAGGCGATCGCTCATGGAGCGATCCGCCTGAAACTCGCGTAGTGGTCCGCGGTGTACCAACACGCTGCGGGCGGACTCGGCGGCTTTTGCCACCCGCCGCAAACGATCCGCCGCGCGCCCCGGTCGCGCGCGCACGGCGTGTCGACCGTGTATTCGCGGTAATACCCGCGCCGCTCGCCGGGCAACTGGCGCTCCCGGTTGCCGAATACCGTGCCGTCCTTTTCGTGCCTGAACGGGCCGTTGTTCAAAATCGCCTCGTACGTCCGGCGACCTTCGGCGGGCAATCCGCCCAACGCCACTGCCGAACTTGCTGAACCCGCCGAACGACCTTGTTGCCATCCTTGCCGGTCGCTGCGCGCCAGCGCCGGACCGGCCTGCAATGCCGAAGCCGTACAAACCGCGAGCAAAACGCGCTGTAACGTGCAGTTGGCAAGAGAAAAATTCTTCACGCAAAGTTTCGCTTCGAGCGGCTGGTTGGGCAAAAAAAGACGCGGCAATCGGGTCATCGACCGGCGATCGTTGGTTTGCGAGGGCCGGCGAGGAGCGTTCCGCGCCCATCGACCGTTCGACCGGTCGCCTGAATCGACCTTGAAGTCAGCACCGGAATCGACACCGGAAATGACCACCGGGACCACCGGGTTAACCCGCAAATTCCGGCCAGAAGTATGCACCAGTGCGGCGCAAATTGCAACAATTTGCCCAAAAAACGGGCAGTCGCGTCGCCCGGGCCGTGGGCCGCGCGACGTCGAACCGAACGCCGTGGGCGACAATTCAAAGGCGCAAAAGCAGAAGTTTGCGCACACCAACGGCTTGGCGCCGCCCGTGTAAAGGCTATCTGTCAGCGTTCGCGTCGGCCACCGTCACCGCGGTCATATTGACGATTCGGCGGACGGTGGCGCTCGGTGTCAAAACATGCACCGGCTTGGCCGCGCCGAGCAGCACCGGCCCGATCGCGATGTTGCCGCCGGCGGCGGTCTTGAGCAGGTTGTAGGCGATGTTGGCGGCGTCGATGCCCGGGAATACGAGCAAGTTGGCGTCGCCTTCGAGTGCGCTGTGGGGCATGACGGCGCTGCGCTGTTTGCCGTCGAGCGCCATATCGCCGTGCATTTCGCCATCGACTTCGAGCCAGGGCGCCCGCTCGCGCAGCAGGTCGAGGGTATTGCGCATCTTTTGCGCGCTCGGCAGGTTGCTGGTGCCGAAATTCGAATGCGACAGCAGCGCGGCCTTGGGTTTGATGCCGAAACGCAGCATCTCCTCGGCCGCCATCGTCGTGATTTCGCAGAGCTGCTCGGGGTTGGGGTCGTAATTGACATGGGTGTCGACCAGAAAGACCTGCCGGTCGGGCAGCAGCAATCCGTTCATGCAGGCGTAAACGCACGCCTTGCTGCCGCCATCGGCGCCGCTGCGCTTGCCGATCACCTCGTCGATGTGCACCAGATGCATCGCGGTGGTGCCCCAGGTGCCGCAGATCAAGCCGTCGACCTCGCCCTTGTGCAGCAGCATCGAGCCGATCAGGGTCAGGCGACGCCGCATTTCGATCTTGGCGGTTTGCACCGTCGTGCCTTTGCGCTCGGTCATGCGGTGGTAGGTCTGCCAGAAATCGCGGTAACGATGGTCGTTCTCGACATTCACTACGTCGTAGTCGAGCTCTTCTTTCAGGCGCAGGCCGAACTTTTCGATCCGCTGCGCGATGATCGCGGGCCGGCCGATGAGGGTCGGCCGCGCGACGCCTTCGTCGACCACCACCTGGGCCGCGCGCAGTACCCGCTCTTCCTCGCCCTCCGAATAGGCGACGCGCTTGCGCGTGGCACGCCGGGCGGCGTCGAAAATCGGCTTCATCGTGGTGCCTGAGGCATAGACGAAGTTCTGCAGCTTGTCGCGGTAAGCGTCGAAGTCCTCGATCGGACGCAATGCGACGCCGCTTTCGGCCGCTGCTTTCGCCACCGCCGGCGCGATCTTGATCATGAGGCGCGGATCGAATGGCTTCGGAATCAAATATTCGGGTCCGAACGAGAGCTTTTCGCCGGCATAGGCCGCCGCGACGCGCTCGCTCTGCTCGGCTTGCGCCAGGTCGGCGATCGCATGCACTGCGGCGATTTCCATCTCGTCGGTGATCGTGGTCGCGCCGCAATCGAGCGCGCCGCGAAAAATATAGGGAAAACACAGGACGTTGTTGACCTGGTTCGGAAAGTCGGTGCGTCCGGTCGCCATGATCGCGTCGGGGCGCACCGCGCGCGCCGCGTCGGGCGTGATTTCGGGGTCGGGGTTGGCGAGCGCGAAGATCACCGGCTTGTCGGCCATCGTTGCGACCATCTCCGCCTTGAGCACGCCGCCGGCCGATAGGCCGAGGAACACGTCGGCGCCTTCGATCACTTCGGCCAGCTTGCGCGCCGACGTCTTCTGCATGAATTGGCGCTTGTCGTCGTCCATCAATTCTTCGCGGCCTTCATAGACCACGCCGGCGAGGTCGGTCACGAAGACGTTTTCGCGCTTCAAGCCGACCTTGAGCAGCAAGTTCAGGCAGGCCAGCGCCGCCGCACCGGCACCCGAAGTGACGAGCTTGACCTCGGCGATGTTCTTGCCCGCGACCTTGAGCCCGTTGACCATCGCAGCGGCTACCGTGATCGCGGTGCCGTGCTGGTCGTCGTGGAAGACCGGAATGTTCATGCGCTTGCGCAGCGCGCGCTCGACGTAGAAGCAGTCCGGCGCCTTGATGTCTTCGAGGTTGATCGCGCCGAAAGTCGGCTCGAGCGCGGCGATCACTTCGACCAGTTTGGCCGGATCTTTCTCGGCGATCTCGATGTCGAACACGTCGATGCCGGCGAACTTCTTGAATAGAACCGCCTTGCCTTCCATCACCGGCTTGGCCGCGAGCGGGCCGATGTCGCCGAGGCCCAGCACCGCGGTGCCATTGGTGATGACCGCAACCAGATTGCCGCGCGCGGTGTATTTAAAGGCGTTGACCGGATCGCGCGCGATTTCCAGGCAAGGCGCCGCGACACCCGGCGAATAGGCCAGCGACAGATCGCGCTGGTTCGACACCTGCTTGGTCGCGGCGATCGCGATCTTTCCGGGCACCGGGAATTCGTGGTATTCAAGCGCGGCGCGGCGCAGCTCGGCCACTTTGTCGACGACCGCGGGCGTGACGCTCGCGTCGATGTTCGAGGAATCTGACATGGGTTGCTCCTTTGTTTGGCGACGCGCGCAAACCCGCTGAATGCGGAAAACGCCAGTGGGGCGGTCACTGCCTTGTTGTGTCGAATCGATTCTAGGCGCCGCTTTCGGTGCGGCTTTCGGCGCAACCCGGAGCGCCGGTTCGGCGTATTTGGATGTGACAATATGCATCGCCCCCCATACCCGAGGAGTGAACGACCATGGCCCTGATGGATTTCATCAAGAAACAGTTCATCGACATCATCCAGTGGACCGAATCCGGCGACGGCACGCTGGCCTGGCGGTTCCCGATGGCGGAGATGGAGATTCAGAACGGCGCCTCGCTCACGGTGCGCGAATCGCAGATGGCGATTTTCGTCAACGAAGGCCAGGTCGCCGACGTGTTCGGCCCCGGCATGTACAAGCTGACGACCCAGACCTTGCCGGTGCTGACGTACCTGAAGAACTGGGACAAGCTGTTCGAGTCGCCGTTCAAGAGCGACGTCTATTTCTTCTCGACTCGCCAGCAGGTCGATCAGAAATGGGGAACGCCGCAGCCGATCACGATTCGCGACAAGGACTTCGGCGCGGTGCGCTTGCGCGCTTTCGGAAATTATTCCTATCGCGTCGGCGACCCCAGACTTTTTCATACTGAAATTTCGGGCACCCGCGCGATGTATTCGACGGTCGATCTCGATGGCCAGTTGCGCGGCCTGGTGCTGCAGAACATCAGCAACGCATTCGCGGCGAGCGGCGTGCCCTTTCTCGACCTGGCCGCGAACCAGATCCAGTTCGCGCAGGCGCTCGCGGCGCAACTGGTGCCGGAGTTCGAGAAGATCGGCATCAAGCTCGAAAACATCACGGTGCAGAACGTGTCACTGCCCGAAGAGTTACAGAAGATCCTCGACCAGCGGATCGGCATGGGCATGGTCGGCAACGACATGGGCAAGTTCATGCAGTACCAGACCGCGCAGGCGATTCCGAAATTCGCCGAGGGCGCGGGCAATGGTGGCGGCGGCATCGCCGGCGATGCGATGGGGCTCGGCGCAGGTGTCGCGCTCGGTCAGGTGATGGCGCAGAACCTCGCGCAGGGCCTGAACCCGAACAACCCGAACGCGGCAGCGGCCGCATCCGCGGCATCCGCTGCTGCGGCGCAACCCGCGGTCGCGGTGGTCAGCCCGGCCGAGGTCATGAGCACGATCGAGAAGCTCGTCGAGCTCAAGGACAAGGGAATCCTCACGCAGGAAGAGTTCGACGCGAAGAAGGCAGATTTGCTGAAAAAGCTGGTCTGAGGCATTGCGTTGAACGCCCTGCGCACATCGCGAGCGCTCGCGGACGCGCCCGATTCATTCCCACGCTTCGTGCAGTTGCTATGAATAATATAGCTGTCTGCGCACGTCCAGTGGGCGTTTCAGGCACTTTTCTCTTAAAGATACGGACCGTGGCCGCCCCTGTGGCCATGCGCGTCGATGGCTGAGCCGACGGTTCAGCGCTACTACCGCGCGCCGTGCCCCGGCTGCGGTGCGCCGGTCGAATTCCGCTCGGCGCAATCGAGCTTCGCGGTTTGTCGCTTCTGCCAGAGCACGGTCGTGCGGCAAGGCGACACGCTCGCGCGCATCGGCAAGATGGCCGAGCTGTTCGACGACTTCAGTCCGCTGCAGTTGTTCGCATCGGGCCGGATCGGCAATCAGCCGTTCACCCTGGTCGGCCGGTTGCAATACGCCTACGAGGGTGGACGCTGGACCGAATGGATCGCCTCGCTCGACGGCGGCGCCAGCGCTGCCGGCGGCGAAGGCGGCGACCCCGGCGGCATCCTCAGCGAAGACAACGGCGCTTTCGTTTTCACGCGGCCGATCGCATTGCAGGTGCCTGCGCCGCCGCCGGATGCGTTGCGGGTCGGCGCGACCACCGCGGTCAATGGGCAGCGCTACACCGTCGCGTCCAAATACGAAGCGACGCTGATGTCGGCGCAGGGCGAATTGCCGCACCTGCCGGCGCTCGGTGCGCCGTTCACCTCGGTCGAACTGCGCAGCGACAAGGGCGAGGTGCTGTCGCTCGACTACGACACCGATCCGCCCGGCGCCTGGCTCGGCGCCGCGGTGCGGCTCGAAGACCTGCAACTTTCGGGGCTCAGCGACGAAAGCGCGAAAGAAGAACGCGGCCGCAGCTTCAATTGCCCGAACTGCGGCGCGCCGGTCAGCGTCAATCTGGCCGACAGCAAAAGCGTCACCTGCGAGTCGTGCCACAGCATCATCGATTTGACGGCCGGCATCGGCGGCGAATTGCGCCATGCCGAGCAGGACGAACCGATCCGCCCGCTGATCGCGCGCGGCAGCCTCGGCCAGTTGCAGGGCGTGCATTGGCAGGTGGTCGGCTACCAGCACCGGATGGGCGCCGAAGCGGGCGACGACGAGCACTTCGGCTGGAGCGAATACCTGCTCTACAACCGCAAGCGCGGCTTCAACTTTCTGGTCGATTCAGAAGAAGGCTGGAGCGTGGTCAAGCCGACGACAGGCGCCCCCACTCTCAACGACAGCCAGAACACCGCGAAGTATCTGGCCACGACATACAAGCAGCTCTACGCCTACAACGCCGAAACCACCTACGTCGCGGGCGAGTTCTACTGGCAGGTCGAACGCGGCTATCGCAGCTTCAACCGTGACTTCGCGAACGGCGCCGCGCTGCTGTCGATGGAACGCAGCAAGAACGAAGTGAGCTGGTCGTCGGGGCGCAAGATTGCAAGCGCCGACGTCGCCAAAGCGTTCAAGCTCGACGAGAAGAAGGACCTGTTCAAGCGGGTCGATGCGGCGCCGCTGTCGAGCGCATCGAACGCGGGTTGCGGAACGATCATGCTGGGCATCTTTCTGATCCTGATCGTGGTCGGCGTTCTCAACACCTGCACCGACAACTCGGGTGGCTACCGCTCGTCGGGCGGCTCGTACGGCGGCTATTCGAGCGGCGGTTTTCACAAGTAGTGCGCGGCGCGCAACCCTTACTTTCAGGAGAAGTTCAATGCAGAAATTCGAATGGTTGCAACCCCTCGCGATCGGCGGATCGGTGCTGTACGCGCTGATCGGCGTCGCGATCTTCTGGCTCGCGTTCGTCATCATCGACAAGCTCACGCCCTACGATCTGTGGGGCGAACTGGTCGAGCGCCACAACCTCGCGCTCGGCATCGTGGTCGCGGCGATGTGCCTGGGTATTTCGATCATCGTCGCGGCGGCGATTCATTGAATGCGCCAATTAAAAGTCCTGAAGGCGGGCAGCCGAACGCGAAGGGCGCAAAGGTTTCGCAAAGGACGCGAGAAATTCTGATGAAAAATAGCTGAAACGGCCGCTGCATGGGCGCGAGGAGCTATTTTATTTATAGCAAAATTACTTGCCTCATATGAGACTCTGCGTCGCTACCCGCACCCCGCAAGGCGCGATTCGAAAAGCAATTTGGACTTCCTTTCGCGACCTTCGCGGAACCTTCGCGCCCTTCGCGTTCGGTTGTCCGAATTTGTCTACTTCTCGATGAACGCAATCACAGCCAATCGCCCCGGCCCGAATCCGGTCGAGATCGCGCTGCTCGCGAGCGTGTTCGTGATCGCGGCTTGCGGGCTGGTTTACGAACTCAGTGCGGCCGCGCTCAGCTCGTACCTGCTCGGCGATTCGGTGCTGCAGTTCAGCACCGTGATCGGCACCTATTTGTTCGCGATGGGCGCGGGTTCGTGGCTGTCGCGCTATTTCGATCGGCAGTTGCCGGCGCATTTTTTGCGCATCGAATTGCTGGTGGCGTTGATCGGCGGCGCGCTGCCGGCGCTGCTGTTTCTGGTCAACGCTTATTTGCCGGGTGCATTCCGGCCGATCCTGTACACGCTGGTGTTCGCCGTCGGCACCTTGGTCGGGCTCGAGATTCCGCTGGTCATGCGGATTTTGAAGCGCGACGTGGCACTGCGCGATCTGGTCTCGCAGGTGCTGACCTTCGACTACCTCGGCGCGCTCGCGGTCTCGATCGCGTTTCCGCTCGTGCTGGTGCCGCAGCTCGGCATGATCCGAACCGGTTTGCTGTTCGGCCTCATGAATGCGGCGGTGGCGCTGTGGACGCTGTGGCTCTTCCGGCATGAGCTGCGGCGAATCGGCGCGCATCTATTCGCCTGCATGCTCGTGTTGCTCGCGCTGGCGGCGGCGTTCGCAGGCGCGAATGAGATCACATCGCTGGCCGAAGAAAAGTTCTATCAGGACAAGATCGTTTTCAGCGCGACTTCGCCGTACCAACGCATCATCGTCACGCGCGGCGCCGCCGGCCATCGGCTCTTTTTGAACGGCAACCTGCAGTTCGCCGAGCACGACGAATACCGCTATCACGAAGCGCTGATCCATCCGGTGATGGCCGCACAAGGAGCGCCGAAGCAGGTCGCGGTACTCGGCGGTGGCGACGGCATGGCGGTGCGCGAAATTTTGAAGTACCCATCGGTCGAGCGCGTGACATTGGTCGAGCTCGATCCGAACATGACCAAGCTCTTCACCGATCACGAGACACTCGCGGCGCTCAACGGCCATTCGCTGTCGTCGCCCAAGGTGCATATCGTCAACACCGACGCATTCCAGTGGCTGCAAAACACGGACAAGATGTTCGACGTGATCGTGGTCGATTTTCCGGACCCGACCAACTTCGCGATCGGCAAGCTCTACACGAATTCGTTCTATGCGCTGCTCGAAAAGCGGCTTTCGGCGAGCGGCTACGCGGTGATCCAGACCACGTCGCCGCTCATTGCGCGCCGGAGTTTCTGGACCGTGGTGCAAACCATCGAATCGGTCGGCATCACCGCAACGCCTTATCACGCGCACGTGCCGAGCTTCGGCGAGTGGGGTTTCGTGATCGCGAGCAAGAGGCCCTGGCGACTGCCCGAATCGCCGGAAACGCTGCCGGCGGGAATGCGCTTCCTGTCCTTGCCATCGATGCCGCTGTTGTTCGACTTTCCGCCCGACATGGCGCGCGTGCCGGGCGAAGTGAATCGGTTGTCGAACCAGATTCTGGTCACGACCTATGAGCGTGAATGGGGCAAAGCGCTTGCGCACTGAACACGAACGCGTGAGCGATGAAGCGATGAAGCGATGAAGCGGCGCGCGTTTCTCGGCGTGACGGGCGCTGCGGGCGCTGCATTCGCGCTCACCGGCTGCGAGGCGCGCGCTTCGATCGAGGGCGGATTCAACGGCATCGACATGGCGCGCGGCCACCAATTGCGCGACGGCAAGTTGCAAGGCGCCGCGCCGGCCAGCACCCAGCGCACGCGGGTGGTGATCGCGGGCGGCGGTGTTGCCGGGCTCGCGGCGGCGCGCGCGCTCAGGTTGGCCGGCGTCGAGGATTTCGTGCTGCTCGAACTCGAAAACACGGCCGGCGGCAATGCACGTGGCGGATCGCTGGCCGGCATCGCCTGCCCGCTCGGCGCGCACTATTTGCCGTTGCCTGGCGCGCAGGCGCACGAGGTTCAGGACCTGCTCGAGGAATTCGGTTTGCGGCGCCGCGTCGCGGGGCGTTGGGCGTACGACGAGCGGCATCTTTGCCACAGCCCGCAGGAGCGGCTCTATTTCAACGGTGCCTGGCAGGACGGCGCGCTGCCGATTGCGGACGTGGGCAGGGAAACCCTGGCGCAGTACCGCCGTTTTGCCGACCGGGTGGCGACGGCGCAGCGCGAACTGCGCTTTTCGATTCCGGCCTTTCGTTCACCGCTCTCGCCAGGCCTGCTGGCGCTCGATGCGATGCCGTTCGAGCGCTGGCTCGATCGCGAAGACCTGGTCGACCCGCACTTGCGCTGGTACCTCGACTACTGCTGCCGCGACGACTACGGCGCGGGTATCGGCCAGGTGTCGGCCTGGGCCGGCTTGCATTACTTCGCGAGCCGGCACGGCTTTCATGCGCCCGGGGAAGATGAGGGTGGCGAGGGTGGCGAGGGTGGCGAGCGCGATTCGGTGCTGACCTGGCCCGAGGGCAACGGCTGGCTGACGCGACGCCTTGCCGCGCCGCTCGGCGAACGTTTGAAGACAGCGCAGGTCGTGACCCGCATTGCCGAGACGAAGCACGGCGTCGAAGTCGATGCTTTCGACATCGGCTCGCAATCGACGGTGCGCTGGCAGGCCGAGCGCTGCATCGTCGCGCTGCCGGTTTTCATCGCGGCGCGCGTGATCGAGAACCCGCCGGCATTCCTGCAGCAGGCCGCGGCCAGCGTGCGCTATGCGCCCTGGCTGGTGGCGAACGTGCATTTGCGCGCGCCGCCGGCTGCCCGCGCAGGCGCGCCGCCAAGCTGGGACAATGTGATCTACGGCACCGCCGGCCTCGGTTATGTCGATGCGCGCCATCAAAGCCTCGACCCGATGCCGGGACCGACGGTGCTGAGCTGGTATCGCCCGCTCGGAGCGAGCCGTTACGACCCGAGCGACCCGGACGACAGCGCCGACAACCGGCGCCGGCTGCGCGACCTGCCGTGGACCGCCTGGCGCGACGCGCTGCTGGCCGAACTGTCGGTGCCGCATCCCGATTTGCCGTCGCTCGTGACCCGCATCGAGATCACGCGCTATGGTCACGCGATGGTCATTCCAGCGCCTGGAATTTTAAGCCAAATAGGGCCAAAACCCTTACTGGACGAGCGCAGACAGCTATCAATAGAAGAGCAAAGTCGGGTCGCCAGCGGGCGCCTCGCTTTTGCGCATTCGGACTGGTCGGGCTATTCGGTGTTCGAAGAAGCGTTCATCCGCGGGCATCTGGCGGGCTCGGGCAGCGCCTGAAGTCGACTATCGGGCGGGTGCTGCCGCCGGTATGCGCGCGAACTGTTCGTCGATGAATGCGATCGCCTGCGCGCCGGCAAAGTCGTGCCGGCCAACGAATTCGTGGAACTGGAAATTCGCGGGTACGCCGAGTCGCTCGTAGATTTTTGCTACCTCGGGTGCGGTTCGCCGGGCGCCCGCTATCGGAAAGATCTGATCCTGGCGGCCGGCCAGAATCAGCAGTGGCCGCGGTGCGACCAAAGCGGCCACGTCGGGATCGCGCCAGAGCGACAGGCTGGCGTTGAAGCGCCAATCGAGAAAACCCTGCGGCTCGCCGGCATCCAGAACCGCGGCCCGATCGTTGAAATACGCGGCGACCACCGCAACCTTGATTCGCGGATCGAGCGCAGTCGTGTAGAGCGTGTAGAAGCCGCCGTAGGACAGGCCCATCATCGCGATCCGGTCGGCATCGATGTCGGGCCGCGCTGCGAGTACGTCGATAGCCTTGACCAACTTGGCGATTTCGATCGCCGGCAGCGAGGTGCCGGCTTCCCAGGCCCGCATCGTGAGGCGGTCGCGAAAGCGCGGATCGTCTTTCGCGTAGTGCACGAAGCGCGGCATCCAGACCGCATAGCCGTGCTTGAGCGCCTCGAACGCCAGATCGCGATTCGACTTCAGAATCAGCGGCAGTTTGCCGTCAGCCGTCGGCGCGGGCTCGCCGTCGCGCCCGTGCGCGGCGATCACGAGCGGCAACTTGTCGGTAGGCCGCGCCGATTTCGGCCGCACATAGAGGCCGACGATTTGAACGCCCGGCAATGCGGGAATGCGCAGTTCGCGGTACACCGCGATCTCGTCGGAACCGGCGTCGATGTCCTGCACCGGGTCGGTGGCCGTGGCACGGTCGAAATCCGGCGGCGGATAGCCCAGACTTTGCTGAAGACGGCTGCGCCATGGCCCGGTCGAGTGCAGGTAGGCAGCCAGGCTCGAATAATCCATCCGGGTCGCAGGCGCATGCTCGCGCCTCGTGTCGCGCTGGGCGTCGAGATAGGCGGCGACTTCGGCGCCCTGCGCGAAGACCGAATCGATCTCGGCTGTCAGATCGCGCCTGGCCAGCGACTTGCCTGACCGGCTCGCGACCTGGTCCGCGACGCGTCCTGCCGCAACCCAGATGAAGTCGTAGACCGGTCGCGCAAAGTACGCGGCGACCAGCAATGCCAGAACGAGCAGGGCCCAGAAAAAAGTACCCATGGGTCGGCGGTTTTCAGGTGTCGAAAAGCCCGGTTGCTTTTTCGAATGGGGGGTTGGCGCGGCGGGCATCGGCGATATCGGCGGGATGGGTGGGACCGGCTGCCATCACGCGGCCATCAGCGCTTCGATCGCATCGGGCGCGACCGGCACGCCGCGCGTGATCAGTTCGCAGCCGGACTCGGTCACGATCGCGTCGTCCTCGATCCGGATGCCGATGCCATGAAATTGCTCGGGCACGCCTTCGGCCGCGCGAACATAGATGCCGGGCTCGATGGTCAGCGCCATGCCGGGCCGCAAGATGCGGCTCGGGCGGTTCTGGATCGTTTCTCCCGACAGCGGATCCTTGCGCTCACTCACCTCGCCGACCTGCGACGGCTCGACGTAGCTGCCGCAATCGTGCACGTCCATGCCGATCCAGTGTCCGGTGCGGTGCATGTAGAACGGAAAGTAGGCGCGGGCCTCAATCACGTCGTCGAGATTGCCGACCTTGTTCGCATCGAGCAAACCGACATCGAGCATGCCTTCGGCCAGCACCCGGACCGCGGCCTCGTGCGGGTCGGTGAAGCGGTTGCCCGGTTTGGTCGCCGCAACCGCCGCCTGCTGGCTGGCGAGCACCATTTCATACAGTCTGCGCTGGGGGCCGGTGAAGCGTCCGTTGGCCGGAAAGGTGCGCGTGATGTCGCTCGCATAGCCGTCGAGTTCGCAGGCCGCGTCGATCAGCACCAGCTCGCCGTCACGCACCGGGGCTTTGTCGGCGCGATAGTGCAGCACGCAGGCATTGGCGCCGGCTGCGACGATCGAGCCGTAGGCCGGGGATTGCGCGCCGTGGCGCCGGAATTCGTGCAGCAGCTCGGCCTCGAGGTGAAATTCGCGCACCGCTTCGCCCGCCCGCAGCATCCGCGCACTGAGCTGCATCGCGCGAATATGCGCGTCGGCGCTGATGCGGCCGGCCCGGCGCATCGTGTCCTGTTCGGCGGCGTCCTTGACGAGCCGCATTTCGTCGAGCGGCACGCACAGGTCGCGCTGCTGCGCCGGCGCCAATACGCCGTAGCGCGCTCGCGCTCGCACAGGTTGCAGCCAGTCGTCGATGCGCGATTCGAGCCCCTCGTGGGTGGCGAACGGAAACCAGACGGTCTCGCGGTTTTCGAGCAATTTCGGCATTTGAACGTCGAGCGTCCCGACCGAAAGCGCTCTGTCGACGCCGAGCGCGCCCGGCGCTGCATCGGGCCCGAGCCGATAGCCGTCCCAGATTTCACGCTCCGGATCTTTCGGTGCGCAGAAGAGCGTGCTGGCGCCATCGCCGGTCAACACAAGCCACGCGTCGGGCTCTTCGAAACCGGTCAGGTAGAAGAAATAGCTATCGTGGCGGTAGGGGAAGTCGCTATCGCGGTTGCGTGCGCGCACGGGTGCCGTCGGAATGACCGCGATATCGCGTGGCCCCAACACCGCAATCAACTTGGCGCGACGCGCGCTATATAAGCCAAAAGTCATCGTATCTGATGTAGTGTGGTGTAAAAAACCGGTCGTAATTCACACATTACTGAAAGTTTTTGAAAGGGATATTGGTTGTAGGACATTTGCCATGTACAAATAAGTCATGTTGAACTACGAACGACGTAAGTGAAAGTTATTATCAATGCAACTTTGGCGCTATCGGCTGCACTGCTGGCGGCTTGTGGTGGCGGTAGCGGCGGCGGAGGGGGTTTCGGTGCGGTTGGCATCGGCGCGTCCGGCGCACCCATCGCCTCGGATGGAAGCGCGCTGGCTGCCGATGACGCCACTGTAGCGGCTGCAGACGGCGGAACATTCGATCCGGTCACCGGCATCACGCGGCCACCAAATGGCGCTGGCGCGAGTTCAGCAACGAATCCATCGAATCCAGCGAATTCCCCGACCCTTGCCAATCCGTCGAATCCCGGCGCCGGCAACGTCAAAGCGCCAACGACGGCGGCATCTCCCGCGTCGCCGGCCGCACGACCCGTGGCAGCGGCGGCTCCAGCACTCCCACCGGCCGATCCCGCACCTTCCGGTCCGGCCAGCGCTGGCGCCCTCGACGCCAACAGCTACCGCGCGACGGCCGCCTCGATGGGCAAGCCGGCCGGCATTGCGTACCGCTATGGTCCGAGCGCGGGCGAATACGGCAGCAGCGGCAACGGTGGCCTGCCCACCTGGTTCAAACGCAACGACAACGCTTTTGTCTCCGATCGCAACGGCGGGCAACGCGCCTGCATCCCCGGCAACTGCGGCACCTGGCAATTGGGCGGGCCCTATGTGACGGCGGGCGGTGACTACTCCTCCAACCTCGCCCACGTTGCCTTCACCCCGGACGATCCGGCCGCGCGCGTCGGCGTCAGCGACCTCACGGTGCTGTCGGTGAGCAACCAGGTCATCTCGCAAAAGCCCGAACTGTCTTGGACCCTCTATGAAGGCGGCCTCGACGAGATCAACGCGGTCGATTACAAAAAGGCCGGCAAAGACGCGAGCAACCCCGTCGCGCTCGCGCACTGCCTGGGCCGCCCGGGCTGGTGCGTGAACAGCTTGATGGTGTTTCAGAGCGGCCTCATCGCCACGGCCGGCAACAACACCGCCCGCAACCAGGCCACCGCCCAGCTCGCAGCCAACAAAGTGCCCACCGGCATCGCCCTGTCCAACAGCAGCGAATTCGCCCTCATCACCGTGTGGGACACGGCAGCGCTGCGCGGCGAAATCGCCGTGGTCGCCCTGGCCGGCATGTGCGATGGCTGCACCCCGAACAAACCCGACAACGGGGGACAGTCCTGGTGGGGCGAATGGCGCGGCAACTACCCCGGCCTGCCCAACCTGGGCAACGTCGCCTTCATGAAAGTGCTCGGCTACGTGCCGCTGCCCGACAACATGAAAGCGCCCACCGAGATCTCGGTCACCACCGGCGTGGACCGCTTCGCCTACCTGCCCGCGGGCGTGCCGGGCTACGAGAACCCCTCCACCCTGACCCTGAACTCGCAGGGCAACCGCGACTCCTTCAAGGCCGGCGGACGCAACTACGGCAAATATGCCCATCAAGGCGTTGCGGTGGTCATCTCCAAGACCGAGAAGACCGTCGCCTTCGTCGACCTGCAGCCCCTGTTCAAGTACTACGAGGACATGTACTTCAACGGCGGCTATGGCACCACCACCAACGTCGGCCTGAGCGGCGGGCAATGGCCGCTGACCTTCGGCGAAGCCTCCCGGCAAATGCCCGTCGTGGTGAAGACGGTGGCGATGGCCGGCGCACCCACTGCCGTGCAAAGCACCCCCTGGGGCAGCACCAAACGCGCCTGGATCGCGACCCAGGAAGGCCAGCTGCACATCTTCGACCTGGGCGACTACCGTTCGGCCGCGTCGATCAGGGAAGTTGCCAGCGTGGCCGTGGGCCGCAACCCGACCAACATCGCCCTGGTCAAGCCCAAAGCCGGCGATGCCATCTACCCTGACACGACCAAGGAGGTGATCGTCACCTCGCGCGGCGACCGCAAGCTCGACTGGGTGCGCATGGCCGGCGACGGCAACAGCGGCTCGGTGGTGCGCACCTTGAAGGACGCGCGCATGGTCGACCCGATCGCCGCCCAGGACAACGACAACCACGCGACCGAGTCTTATCTGGTCGCGGTGGCCGACTACGGCGGCAAGGCGCTGCACAACTACCGCTACGGCCCGGTGATCACGCACGGCTACTCCAACAGCGCCTGCGCTGGCGGCTGCGGCATGGGCACCAGCGGCAAGGATCCGTTCGAGTACGGCGGGGCGTTCGACCTGCCGGGCAAGGCGTTTCAAGTGACCAGCATGAATATCCCCTGACCTTGCGGCACGGGGCGGTCGGCTCGCGCGGCTTTCTTTGTACAGCCGCCCGGACGGCCAGTACCGAGCCACGCTGACAGTTGTTTCGGGGCGATGGCGGGAGACCGCCGTCGCCCCGCTTCTTTTGGGGCGATGAACACCGCGAACCCGGTGAATGGGTGGCCGGCGAAACCAGCCAAGGGCACGCCTGTCCGATCGGCGCCGTTGAAACCTTCGATAGCGTGCGCACCCGGCGGGCAGGCTTTAGGCGGGCTTCGGGCGGGCGATCGGCGAATCGATCCGATGATTTTGCAAGCATCCGAATGCTATGCAAAAAATAGCATCTTGCGCACGTCCAGCTTGCGTTTCAGCATGAAATGCCTGCGAACTTGAATGCGGAACCGATGCCTTGGCTGATCCGCCAGCTCTCCGATCGTCAACCGCCGTGAATGCGTGTTGAACCCTTTGCATTTCCGAAGTTGCCATCCTGGTCGGCGTCGGCGTCGGCGTCGGCACGTCCAGCGCCTGGCGTGTTCGCTTCGACAGGGGCTCCTATAACCCGGAAAAGCTTCTCGACCCACGTAGACGTGTGTAAGAAACAAAGGTGAATTTGCATATGGCTGAAAGTGTTTGCAAAGCCGCTTGGTCGTAGGACGAGTGCCACGTACAAATAAGTCATGTTTAACAAGGAACGACATAAGTGAAAGTAATTTTCAGCACGTTTTTATTGGCTTCCGCAGCGATCCTGTCGGCTTGCGGCGGTGGCAGCGACGGTGGCGGTTTCGCCGCAACGGGCGCGGGTGTAGCGGCCGGCGCGCCGCTCGACGCCGCGAGTGCCAGTGCAGCCGCCGGAGCGGCTGCGGCACCGAACGAGGCCGCTGCGGCTTCCAACGATGCAGCCGACCCCGGCGTTGCGAGCATCAAAGCAGCGAGTTCTCCGGTCGCAGAGGTCGCAGAGGTTGCAGAGAAAGCCGCCACTGTCTACTCCGCCGCCGACTACCGCGCGACGGCCGCCTCGATGGGCAAGCCGGCCGGCATTGCGTACCGCTATGGTCCGAGCGCGGGCGAATACGGCAGCAGCGGCAACGGTGGCCTGCCCACCTGGTTCAAACGCAACGACAACGCTTTTGTCTCCGATCGCAACGGCGGGCAACGCGCCTGCATCCCCGGCAACTGCGGCACCTGGCAATTGGGCGGGCCCTATGTGACGGCGGGCGGTGACTACTCCTCCAACCTCGCCCACGTTGCCTTCACCCCGGACGATCCGGCCGCGCGCGTCGGCGTCAGCGACCTCACGGTGCTGTCGGTGAGCAACCAGGTCATCTCGCAAAAGCCCGAACTGTCTTGGACCCTCTATGAAGGCGGCCTCGACGAGATCAACGCGGTCGATTACAAAAAGGCCGGCAAAGACGCGAGCAACCCCGTCGCGCTCGCGCACTGCCTGGGCCGCCCGGGCTGGTGCGTGAACAGCTTGATGGTGTTTCAGAGCGGCCTCATCGCCACGGCCGGCAACAACACCGCACGCAACCAGGCCACCGCCCAGCTCGCAGCCAACAAAGTGCCCACCGGCATCGCCCTGTCCAACAGCAGCGAATTCGCCCTCATCACCGTGTGGGACACGGCAGCGCTGCGCGGCGAAATCGCCGTGGTCGCCCTGGCCGGCATGTGCGATGGCTGCACCCCGAACAAACCCGACAACGGGGGACAGTCCTGGTGGGGCGAATGGCGCGGCAACTACCCCGGCCTGCCCAACCTGGGCAACGTCGCCTTCATGAAAGTGCTCGGCTACGTGCCGCTGCCCGACAACATGAAAGCGCCCACCGAGATCTCGGTCACCACCGGCGTGGACCGCTTCGCCTACCTGCCCGCGGGCGTGCCGGGCTACGAGAACCCCTCCACCCTGACCCTGAACTCGCAGGGCAACCGCGACTCCTTCAAGGCCGGCGGACGCAACTACGGCAAATATGCCCATCAAGGCGTTGCGGTGGTCATCTCCAAGACCGAGAAGACCGTCGCCTTCGTCGACCTGCAGCCCCTGTTCAAGTACTACGAGGACATGTACTTCAACGGCGGCTATGGCACCACCACCAACGTCGGCCTGAGCGGCGGGCAATGGCCGCTGACCTTCGGCGAAGCCTCCCGGCAAATGCCCGTCGTGGTGAAGACGGTGGCGATGGCCGGCGCACCCACTGCCGTGCAAAGCACCCCCTGGGGCAGCACCAAACGCGCCTGGATCGCGACCCAGGAAGGCCAGCTGCACATCTTCGACCTGGGCGACTACCGTTCGGCCGCGTCGATCAGGGAAGTTGCCAGCGTGGCCGTGGGCCGCAACCCGACCAACATCGCCCTGGTCAAGCCCAAAGCCGGCGATGCCATCTACCCTGACACGACCAAGGAGGTGATCGTCACCTCGCGCGGCGACCGCAAGCTCGACTGGGTGCGCATGGCCGGCGACGGCAACAGCGGCTCGGTGGTGCGCACCTTGAAGGACGCGCGCATGGTCGACCCGATCGCCGCCCAGGACAACGACAACCACGCGACCGAGTCTTATCTGGTCGCGGTGGCCGACTACGGCGGCAAGGCGCTGCACAACTACCGCTACGGCCCGGTGATCACGCACGGCTACTCCAACAGCGCCTGCGCTGGCGGCTGCGGCATGGGCACCAGCGGCAAGGATCCGTTCGAGTACGGCGGGGCGTTCGACCTGCCGGGCAAGGCGTTTCAAGTGACCAGCATGAATATCCCCTGATGCCGCAGCGGCGAGGCCGGATACCAGCGTCGCTGGTGAAGGTCAGACGTCCCGATCGATCTCGGCCAGCCGCTCCGGCGTGCCGACATCGGTCCAGGGGCCTGGGTAGCGCGTTGCGCTCACCAGGCCTTTTTTCATGGCCGCGCGCAACAGCGGCGCGAGGGCTGCCTTCTCGCCGGCCGGATTACCCGGAGGAATCGCGCAGGAGGGCGGCGCGAACAGCGCCGCGCGGTACAACCCGATCGCCGAATAGGTGAACTTGACCGGCGCATCGTCGAGCGCAAGCCCATCCTCCGACAAGCCGAAATCGCCGCCCGGGTTGTGGGCAGGATTGGGCACCAGCCACAAATGCGCGAGTTGCCTGCCCGCGGCGAAGCGCTCGACGGCATCGGCCGCGAACGCGAATTCCGGCGCGAAGATGTCTCCCGCCACGACCCAGAACACATCGGCCAGCAGCGGCAAGGCGCGCACGATGCCGCCCGCGGTTTCGAGCGCGCCACCGAAGTCACGGCCTTCGTGCGAGTATGAAATTGATAGCTGACAGCGCATGTCCATTAACGGTTTCAGGCCGAAATGATCCTCAATCTGCTCGCCGAGCCAGGCGGTGTTGACCACGATGTCAGTCAAGCCCGCAGCAGCCAATGCTTCGATCGGCCATTGCATCAGCGGCTTGCCCCGAACCCTCAGCAGCGGTTTGGGCACGGTGTCGGTCAATGGCCGCATCCGCTCGCCGCGGCCGGCGGCCAGAACGATGGCGCTGGCTCGCTCGCGGGCGGGCGCGACGGTATCCGGCCGTGGGCTCACGCGGGCATGGCGGCCCGAGCCGCGACTTGGCCAAGTTCTATCTGGCCCCGTTCCAGAGCATGCCGATCGACCCGCGCCGGATCGAACAGCGCGAGCAATGCGCCGAGCAATGCGCGCGCCTTGTCCGAATGGTCGGCGCCGAAGTTGCAGACATAGACGTCGAGCGTCGCTGCGTCGATTTCGGGCCAGGTATGGACGCACAAATGCGATTCGGCCAGCAACACCGTCGCCGTGACACCGCCGGGTCCGGTGGGCGTGTCGGGAAAGCGATGAACGAGCCGGCCGACCGGCTGCAACCCGGCGGCTTCGACGGCCGCGACGCAGGCCGCGACCAGTTGGTCGGCATCGCAAAGCCAGTGAGACTCGCAACGGCAGTCGTGGCAATCGGCGGTCAGGTGCAGGCCCTGCATGGCGCGCACTCTAGCAGCCTGCGCGGCGGAAAAGGGCGTGAATTGGCGGTTGACGGCGCTGGCAGCGAGCGGAGAGGCGATCAGCGGCCATCGACGGCGATCGGCGGACCGACCCGGCCCCGAGCCCAAAGACCCGCGCCCCGACGTTCGACCGGTGTCCGCCGCAGCGGCGAGAAATCGGCCGCTCGCTAGAATTTGAATCCACCCCCCGATCCCTACAACGAAAGTTTCCCCAGATGGCCGATCCGAAAATAATGGCCAACGCGATTCGCGCGTTGGCGATGGACGCCGTACAGCGCGCCGGCTCCGGACATCCCGGCGCACCGATGGGCATGGCCGACATGGCGGTCGCACTCTGGCGCGACCACATGCGCCACAACCCGGCCGATCCGCACTGGCTCGACCGCGACCGCTTCGTGCTCTCGAACGGCCACGCGTCGATGATCCAGTACGCGGTGCTGCACCTGACGGGCTACGACCTGCCGATGAAGGAGATCGAGCATCTGCGCGAGCTGCACAGTAAGACGCCGGGACATCCCGAAGTGGGCGTCACGCCGGGTGTCGAAACCACTACGGGTCCGCTCGGCCAGGGTTTTGCCAATGCGGTCGGCTTCGCGCTGACCGAAAAGCTGCTCGCCGCCGAATTCAACCGCAAGGGCCACGAAGTCGTCGACCACCACACCTACGTCTTCCTCGGCGACGGCTGCATGATGGAAGGCATCAGCCACGAAGCCTGCGGCCTGGCCGGCGCCTGGAAGCTCGGCAAGCTGATCGCGCTGTACGACGACAACGGCATTTCGATCGACGGCGAGGTCAAGGACTGGTTCGTCGATGACACCGCGATGCGCTTCAAGGCGCACCAGTGGCAAACCATCGGGCCGATCGACGGCAACGATGCGGCGGCGGTGTCCAGAGCCATTGTCGAAGCCAAAAAGGAAACCGAAAAGCCCAGCCTGATTCTTTGCCGCACCACGATCGGATTCGGCGCGCCGCACAAGGGCGGCACCAAAGAGGCACACGGCGACGCGCTCGGCGCCGATGAAATCGCGGCGACCCGCAAGGCGCTCGGCTGGCCCTATCCGCCGTTCGAAGTCCCGGCCGAAGTTTACGAAGCCTGGGATGCCAAAGCCAATGGCGCCGAGCGCGAGGCCGAGTGGAATACGCGCTTCGCCGCCTATGCCGACGCGCATCCCGCGCTGGCCCGCGAATTCAAGCGCCGCATGGCAGGCGAACTGCCGAACAACTTTGCCCAGATGGCGCAGCAAACGATTGCCGCCGCCGACAAGAAAGCCGAAAGCGTCGCGAGCCGCAAAGGCAGCCAGCTCGCACTCGAATCGTTCACCGCCGCGCTGCCCGAACTGCTCGGCGGCAGCGCTGATTTGACCGGCTCGAACTACACCAACACCCAAAGCACGCCGAAATTGCGCTTCGATCCGCATGGCGCGGTCGTGCGCTACGAGCCGCAAGCGCCGGCGGTGGCCGATGGCGCAGCCGATTCCGACGCTGCGGCCGCGATGGCCGACCGCGAAGGCGGCGTGATCGGCCGCCACATCAACTACGGCGTGCGCGAATTCGGCATGGCCGCGATCATGAACGGCGTCGCCTCGCACGGCGGCTACATCCCCTACGGCGGCACCTTCCTCACCTTCAGCGACTACAGCCGCAACGCGATCCGCATGGCCGCGCTGATGAAGCGCCGCGTGATCCATGTGCTCACCCACGATTCGATCGGCCTTGGCGGCGACGGCCCGACGCATCAGTCGATCGAGCATGCGGCTGCATTGCGGCTGATTCCGAACCTCGACGTCTGGCGCCCCGGCGACACGGCCGAAACCGCCGCAGCCTGGTCGGTCGCGTTGCAGACCGGCAGCCGGCCGAGCGCGCTGCTGCTGTCGCGCCAGGGCATTGCCTATCAGCCGAAAAAGGAACTCACGCAGATCCACAAGGGCGCTTATGTGCTCTTCGATCCGCCGGGCAAGGCGAAGGCGGTCATCATTGCCACCGGCTCCGAAGTGCCGCTCGCGATGAAGGCGCGGGAGCTGCTCGCCGAGCGCAAGATCGCGGTGCGCGTGGTGTCGATGCCGTCGACGACAGTGTTCGATCGGCAAAGCACGGCCTACAAGGAAAGCGTGCTGCCCGAAGGCATTCCGCGCATCGCGGTGGAGATGGGCGTCACCGACTACTGGTGGAAGTACCGCTGCGTTGCGGTGGTCGGCATCGACACCTTCGGCGAATCGGCGCCGGGCGATGTGGTCATCAAGTATTTCCATTTCACGCCCGAAAATGTGGCGGACACGGTGCAGAAGGCGCTCGCGCGCTGAACCTGCCAATACGTCCTGCCGCACCGAACCGGCATCCCCAATTTTTCAAACATAGAGGAGTAAATCAATGGCTATTCAAATCGGCATCAACGGCTTCGGCCGCATCGGGCGCATGGTGTTTCGCGCCGCGATCCAGAATTTTCGCGACGTCGAGGTGGTCGCGATCAACGACCTGCTCGAGCCCGACTACCTCGCCTACATGCTGCAGTACGACTCGGTGCATGGCCGCTTCAAGGGCGAAGTGGCGGTGGAGGGCAACACGCTCGTCGTCAACGGCAAGAAGATCCGGCTCACGCAAGAGCGCGATCCGGCGAAACTGAAATGGGGCGAGGCCGGCGCGACGATCGTGATGGAAGCGACCGGCTTGTTCCTCACCAAGGAAACGGCGCAAAAGCACATCGATGCCGGAGCGAAAAAAGTCATCATGTCGGGCCCGAGCAAGGACGACACGCCGATGTTCGTTTTCGGCGTGAACCACGCCGACTACAAAGGCGAACCCATCCTCAGCACCGCGAGCTGCACCACCAACTGCCTCGCGCCGATGGCCAAGGTGCTCCACGACAAATGGGGCATCAAGCGCGGCCTCATGACCACCGTGCACGCCGCCACCGCGACCCAGAAAACGGTCGACGGACCGAGCAACAAGGACTGGCGCGGCGGCCGCGGCATTCTGGAGAACATCATTCCGTCGTCGACCGGCGCGGCCAAAGCCGTCGGAAAAGTGATTCCCGCGCTCAACGGCAAGCTGACCGGCATGGCGTTCCGCGTGCCGACCTCCGACGTGTCGGTGGTCGACCTGACCTGCGAGCTCGAAAAAGAAGCCACCTACAAGGAAATCTGCGCCGAAATGAAAGCGCAAAGTGAAGGCAAGCTCAAAGGCGTGCTCGGCTACACCGAAGACAAGGTCGTCTCGACCGACTTCCGTGGCGAGCCGCGCACGTCGGTATTCGACGCCGATGCCGGTATGGCGCTCGACGGCACCTTCGTGAAAGTCGTCGCCTGGTACGACAACGAATGGGGTTTCTCGAACAAGATGCTCGAGATTGCGCGGGTGGTGGCGAAGTAACCTGGCGTCGCGGAAGCGAATTCGGACTACCGGACGCAGAGGGCGCAGAGGTTTCGCAAAGCGGACTACCGGACGCAGAGGACGCAGAGGTTTCGCAGAGGACGCAAAAAAAATTAAGACAAAAGTGGTCGAAACAGGCCTGGATACTGCGCAGACAGCTATCAAACATATAGCGTCCAACTTTCCGAACGCCGTTCGATGCCAAGTGTTGCCTCGCTTGCAGCCCGTGCACTGCCGAGCTGCCAATCCAAATTTTGGTATTCCTTCTGCGCCCTCTGCGAAACCTTTGCGTCCTCTGCGTCCGGATGTCCGATTCCGATTCCGATTCCGATTTGAATAACCCCGAGCGCATCGAATGGCCATAGCCCCCGCCGTCGCGTATTTCTGCATCATCGCGCTGCTGCTGGTCGTCATATGGTCGATCCGCCGGCATCGCGATCCGCAGCTCAAGATCGAGACCGCATCGCCGATCGACGAGCTGATTCCTTCGCTCGCAGGTTTGACCTTGAGCACGGCGGTGGCCGGCAACAAGGTCGAAGTGCTCGAGAACGGCGCGTTCTTCGACCGGCTGCTCGGGCGCATCGCGACGGCCGAGTACTCGGTTCACTTCGAAACGTTTTTGTGGAAAGAGGGCGTGCTCGGCCAGCGGCTGGCCGACGCCTTGTGCGAGCGGGCGCTTGCGGGCAAGCAGGTGCGGGTGCTGCTCGATGCGGTGGGTTCCAAAGACATGGGCGATGCGGCGCGGCGCCAGCTCGAGGGCGCCGGCTGCCGCTTCGCCTTGTTCCACGAAAAGAGCTGGCGCAACATCGGCGTCTTCAACGATCGCGATCACCGCAAGCTGGTCGTCATCGACGGCCGCGAAGCCTTTGTCGGCGGCCATTGCATCGTCGACACATGGCTCGGCGATGCGCAGGACCACGACCATTTCAGCGACCTGAGCGTGCACCTGCATGGCCCGATCGTGAACAACATCCAGTCGGCGTTCAGCGAGAACTGGGCCGGCGAAACCGGCGAGCTGTTCGTCGGCGACGATGTGTTTCCGCACATCGAGCCGGCCGGCGATGTGCTGATCCATGCGACCTACGCCAAGCCCGAAGGCTCGGCGCCGACGGTGAAGATCCTGCATCACACAGCGATCTGTCTCGCGCGCAAGAAAATCTGGATCCAGAACCCGTATTTCATTCCCGAGCCCGAAGCGATCGACGCCTTCGGCCGCGCGGTGGCGCGTGGTGTCGACGTGCGCGTGTTGATGCCGTCCATCAGCGGCTCCGACAGCCCGATGGTCCAGCACGCGGGGCATCGCAACTTCGAGAAGTTGCTGCGCAACGGTGTGCGGCTGTTCGAATATCCGCACACGTTGCTGCATCAGAAAGTGATGACCATCGACGGCGTCTGGAGCGCGATCGGTTCGAGCAACTTCGACGATCGCTCGTTCGAAACCAACGACGAAATCACCCTCGGCATCCGCGATGCTGCCACCGCCGAACGCATCGACGCCGTATTCGAGAAATACGCGCCGCATGCGAACGAGATCGAACTCGAAGCCTGGAGCAACCGCGGCTGGTGGCGGAAGTTGCGGGATCAGGCTTACTACGCAATTAACGAGGTGCTTTGAGGTTTTTGAAATGCGGACTTCCGGACGCAGAGGGCGCAGAGGTTTCGCAGAAGGCGCAGAAGGAATACCAAAAATTGGATTGGCGTCTCGGTAGTCAAAGGCTGCAAGCGAGGCAGACATTTGAATTGATCAGCGATCGATAAACCAGTTGCTACATTATTAATAGCTGTTTGCGCAACATCCACGGGCCTTCCAGCCATTTTTTCTTATTTCTGCGTCCTCTGCGAAACCTCTGCGCCCTCTGCGTCCGGTAGTTCGATCCCGCTCCCTGCCCCGCCCGACGCAATATGCAACGTCCGCGTCGGAAACGCGAATTCGACCCCGATCGCTTCCAGCTCGCGCATCAGAGACAAATTGAACTGCTGCTGCACGTCCATGTACACCGCATAGGCCGGGTCGAGCACGTAATAGACGAGTTCGAAGTCGAGCGAGCTGTCGCCGAAGCCTTTGAAGTGGGCGCGGTCGAAGCGCATTTTTTCCTGTGCGTCGACCAGGCGTTTGACGATTTGCTGCACTTCGGCGAGCTGGTCGGGTGTCGCGTCGTAGGTCACGCCGAACTGGAACACGATGCGTCGCTCGGCCAGCGTTTTGAAGTTGTTGATGGTCTGCTTCAGGATTTCGGTGTTGCCCATCACGATCTGCTCGCCGCCCAGGCTTCGGATGCGGGTGCTCTTCAGGCCGATCATCTGCACCGTGCCCGCGACACTGCCGACGGTCACGAAGTCGCCGACCTGAAACGGCTTGTCCACCGCGATCGACAGCGACGCGAACAAGTCGCCGAGTATCGTCTGCGCTGCGAGGGCGATCGCGATGCCGCCGACGCCCAGGCTCGCGACGAAGGCCGTGATGTTCACGCCCAGGTTCGACAAAATCGCGAGCAGCACCACGGCCCACAGAATCGAGCGCAGTCCCCACGACATCAAGGTCGCCGACGCGCTGACCTGCGTCATGCCCGGCGAGCTGTGTTTGGCGGTGTAGCGCGCCACGCTCATGCGGATCGCGCGCATGCCCCACAGCGCGACCTGCAGCGCGAGCGCGATGAACCACAACTGCCCGACCCGCGTATGCCAGCGATCGGGCAGGTCGAGCAGACCGACGCCGATCAGAATCGCCGCGAGCGCGATCAGCAGCCGGTTGGTGCTCGCGAGTACCGCAACCAGCACGTCGTCGATCCGGGTTTCGGTGCGCTCGGCGATCTTGCGCATCCGGCTCAATGTGAAGCGCAACGCGAACGACATCACGATGTAGGCCAGCACCGCGGCGACCAGCGCGGTCGCCAGGCTCGCGATCGACATGCCGAAAAAAGTCGTGTTCTGGAACCAGGCGGTCAATTGCTCTAGGGTCATCGGTTGAAGTCCTTATCGGGGAATAGGGTCGGCAGGCGCAGTCAGCCGACCTTGGGTCGGCAGTTCGGCAGTTCGGCAGGTCGGCGGCGCAGGATGCACCACGGAGTGCCGGTGCACGATTGCGCTGAGGCGCGTCGCCGGTGTAATGGGGCGCGCCCGCGCACAAACCACGACTGTATCGCGGCTGTTCTCTGGCGCCCGTCAGCGCGGACCGCAGGCCGGGCGAATCAGGCCTAGACGGCCACCGGCCGCGCAACCATCTCGGCGATCTTGGCCGCCAGCGCGTCGAAATCAAAAGGCTTGGACATCATTTCCATGCCCGCCGCGAGGAAATCGCCACGCACCGCGGCCAGATCGGCATAGCCCGTCAAAAACAGCACCGGCAAGCCCGGCCGGCGCGCGCGCGCCATTTCGGCCAGTTGACGACCGTTGATGCGCGGCAGACCGACGTCGGTCAAAAGCACATCGAAGGGCGTTCCGGCGTCGATGATCTTCAACGCGGCTTCCGCGTCGGCTGCTTCGTGCACGACATAGCCCGAGTCGACCAGCAACTCGACCACCACATCGCGCAGCGCATCGCCGTCCTCGACCAGCAGCACGGCCGTGCCGCTCGCGACCGGCGCGGTGCGCTGCGCCTCGGTCGCCGAGGTTTCCGCTGGCGAGGATTGCTCGCTCAAGGGCAGGTACAGCTTGACGCTGGTGCCGCGCTCCGGCTCGGAATAGATCGCCACATGTCCGCCTGACTGCTTGGCAAAGCCGTAGATCATCGACAGCCCGAGCCCCGTGCCCTGGCCGACCGGCTTGGTGGTGAAGAACGGATCGAAAGCGCGCGCCGTCACCTCGGGCGGCATGCCGACGCCGGTGTCCGAGACGCACAGCATCACGTAGTGGCCGGGTTCGACGTCGGCGTTCTGCCGGGCGTAATTCGTATCGAGGTGCGCCAGCTCGGTTTCGATCGTGAGCTTGCCGCCGCCGGGCATCGCGTCGCGGGCATTGATGCACAGATTAAGCAGTGCGTTCTCGAGTTGGTTCGCATCGGTATGCGCCAGCGCGAGTTGCGGCGCGAGCCGGGTTTCGAGCGCCATGTTCTCGCCCAGCGTGCGCGCCAGCAGGTCGTGCATGTCGGCAACCATCGTGTTCACACTCACCGCATGGGCGCTCAGCACCTGGCGGCGCGAAAAAGCCAGCAGTCGCTGGGTCAGCGCGGCAGCGCTGCGCACCGATGCTTCGGCCGCGTCGAGGTAGCGTGCCAGGTCGGCCTGCGTGCCGACATGTGCGTCGACTCGTGGGTCAGCCGGCGCGTTCGCCTGCTTCTCCGGGACGGCGCGCCGCCGGATCAACGCCAGGCTGGTGCCGATGGTCGAAAGCATGTTGTTGAAATCGTGCGCGATACCGCCCGTGAGCTGGCCGACGGCTTCCATCTTTTGCGACTGGCGCAATTGCGCTTCGGTCGTTGCGAGCGCCTCGGCCTGCTCACGCGCATCGGTCAGGTCGCGCGCCACGCCGTAGATCGCTTCGCCTTCGGGCACCGCCGTCCACTGGAGCCAGCGGTGGCCGCCGTCCTTGCGTACGAAGCGAAGATCGATCTCGTCGATCGGTCGACCGTCGAGCGTCTTCGCGAACGCTGCCCGTGCTGCCTCCACGTCGCTTTCGTGGATCAATTCCGCGAAATGGCGCGTGCTGGCTTCGCTCGGGCTCCAGCCGAGCACCCGTTCGAAGGCCGGGTTGACGCTCACGAAGCGGCCCTCGCGGTTGACGACCACCAGAATCTCGCGGCTCACGCGCCAGATCGCATCGCGTTCGCGGGTCCGCTCGGCAACCCGTGTTTCGAGCGTTTCGTTGAGCTCGCGCAAGGCGTCTTCGTGCGCTTTGCGCTCGGTGATGTCGCGCGAAATGCCGAACACGCCGAGCAGTTCGCCGCCCTCGCCGATCCAGGGCGATTTGGTCGACAAAAAGGTTCGGGCCGACGCCGCGTCGCGGCCTTCGTACCGTATGGATTCCTCCACCTCGATGGTGCTGCGGCTTTGCATCACCTGCAAATCGGCGCGGCGGATCGCATCGGCTTCAGGCTTGGCCATGAATGCGCTGTCGGTTTGACCGATCGCCTTAGAGATGGATGTGCTCAACACGGCGGCGCAGGACGCGTTCAAGTGCAAAAGTCGGCCTTCCAGGTCTTTCACGTAGACGAGATCGGTCGTTCCATCGGTCACCGATTGCAAGAGGGCGCGGGTTTGCGCGGTATGTGCCGCCTGCGCGTCGAGTTCAGTTTGAAAGTCGGCACGCTCGCGTTCGGAAAACACCGCCGCCGTCAAATCCTGCGCCGTGTTGAAGAGGCCGGCGACGCGTCCGTCGCCATCGCGCAGCGGCGACAGGCTGTAGCTGAAATACTTTTCCACCAGCCTGCCGCCGATCCGCAGATCGAGCCGCTGCATGGGCAAGACCATGCCGATGCCGCTGTCCCGCACCTGGTCGAATTGCGGCCGAAGGACATCCCAGATTTCGGACCACACTTTGCTTGCCGGCTGCCCGAGCGCGGCCGGGTGCTTGCTGCCCAGCACCGGAATCATGGCGTCGCTGTAGAGCAGCGTGTAATCGGGCCCCCAATAGATCGCCATGATCCCGGGAAAATCCAGGCACATCGCGAACGCGCTCGAAAGCGCCGGAGGCCAGTGCGCAGGCTCGCCGAGCGGCGATTGTGACCAGTCCAGCGCTGCCGCGAGCGTTCGCACGCCACCGGGCTCACCCTGCGCTGCCGAGCCGATATCAAATCCTTTTTGCATTTGCTTTTATTGTCGGACGAACAGCAATCAACGCGCCGGCAGTATCCCACGCCGACACCCGGTGCGGGCATTGCAAAAATTTATGAAGAAAATAGCCGGAACGCGCGTTTCGCATGTGCAGACAGCTATAAAAAGCATAGCAATAAAGTACAAATTAAAACGGTTCCGACGATCGCCGTTAGGCCCGGGTGGCGCTACAAAATTGACGAAATGAACTAGCGTGCCTCGCATGCAAAGCCTGCCAGCCAACTTCCGCGCCCTTGTCATCGGCACCGGTGCCATCGGTAGTGCGATCGCGCAACGCCTCACGGACGATCCGGGCTGCGCGGAGGCGATGCTGCTGGGTCGTCGCAGCACGCCGGCGATCGATTACGACAGCCCTGAAACGGTTGCCGAAGCCGCACGGGCGCTCGCGCCGGCCGGGCCTTTTCACCTGATCGTTTGCGCCACGGGCGCGCTGCATCTGGAAGCTAGAGCTGCGCCCGCCAGCGCACAGGCCAGCGCTCGAACCGCGCCCGAAAAGCGTCTCGACCAGCTCGAAGCCGACACGCTCGCCCGGGCTTTTGCCGTCAACACGATCGGCCCGGCGCTGGTTTTGCGCCATTTCGAGGCGCTGCTGGCGCCCAAAGAGCGCAGCCTTTTCGCGTTCCTGAGCGCGCGCGTCGGCAGCATCGGCGACAACAAGACTGGTGGCTGGTACAGCTATCGTGCGAGCAAGGCGGCGTTGAACATGCTGGTCAAGACGGCCGCGATCGAAATTGCGCGCAAACGTCCGCTCGCGGTCGTGGCGGCGCTGCATCCGGGCACCGTGGTCTCGCCCCTGACGCGGCCGGTGATCGGCGATCGCGCCGCGACCGCGCCGGCCGACGCCGCGACCAACCTGCTCGAGGTGCTGGACGCGCTCGCGCCCGATGACAGCGGCGGCTTTCGGGCCTGGGATGGCAGCGTGGTGCCCTGGTAGCAAACAGTGAAGACGTCAGTGCAAAAGTCAGTGCAAAAGTCAGTGGTTGTGAAAGGGCCGGCGAACTCTGCGCAAATCCGCGGCTACAGCTCGCGGCGTTGGCCTACTTGCGTTTTGCAAATTACCCGGTCATGGCGATCAGCGCTCGGCTGCAAGGCATAGTGGGTGATTTAGCAACAGTGCGCTGGCGCACGCATGTATCCGCGCAGTGCGCACCGAATCGATCCATGCCATTGCCCAATTGTCTAGCGTGAACGCATGAAACCCAAAAAATACTTCGACATCACGAAAAAAGCAGTGGCCTCCTGGGTCGACGACTTCGCTCCGAGCATGGGCGCTGCGATTTCCTACTACACGATGTTCTCGCTCGCGCCGATGCTCGTCATCGTGATCGCGGTCGCCGGCGCGGTTTTCGGCGAAGAAGCGGTGCGCGGCCAGATCGTCGAACAGGCGTCGAGCTATATCGGCCAGGAAGGCGCGCAGGCTGTGCAAACCTTGATCAAGAGCGCGAGCGACACCAAGCAGGGGTTGATCGCCGGCCTGATCAGCATCGTGGTGCTGATCGTCGGCGCGACCACCGTGTTCGCCGAGCTGCAAAGCGCGCTCGACCGGATCTGGCATGTGCCCGCATCGGCCAAACCCTCGGGCATCTGGGCCACGTTGCGCGCGCGCTTGCTGTCGTTCGGGCTGGTGCTCACGCTGGCTTTTTTGCTGATGGTGTCGCTGGTGCTCAGCGCCGGCATCGCGATCTTCAGCAAATGGACCACCGGCTTGTTCCCGGGCTGGGAGTACGTGCTGCAGGGTTTGAACATGGCGCTGTCGCTCGCGATCACCACGGTGCTGTTCGCGACGATCTTCAAGTACATGACCACCGCCGAACTGCGCTGGAGCGATGTCTGGGTCGGCGCGGGCGTGACCGCGGTGCTGTTCGGCATCGGCAAGTTCGCGCTCGGCTACTACCTGGGGCGCGGCAGTGTCAGCGGCTCGTTCGCCGCGGCGGGATCGCTGGTGGTGCTGTTGACCTGGGTTTATTACGCGGCGCAGATTTTTCTGTTCGGCGCCGAGTTCACCAAGGTCTATGCCAACGAACAAGGCTCCACGGCAGGCGCCAAGGCGGTTGCCGCGACCGAGGCGCACAAGGCCGCCAACGAGGCCGGCACCGACGCTGAGCCCGAAGCGGTCGCTGGCGGCGCAGTGAAAGCGATGAGTGCGGCGCAGGCGGCGCAAGTCGCCGAGGTCGCACCCGACGAACAGCGCCGGCTCGAAAGCACGATCAAGGCGAAACAGTTCGTCGAAAAGCGGGTCGAAAACGCCGCTTCGGCGCTCACCTTGCAGGTCGCCTTGCTCGCAGCCACCACGCTTTCGAGCGCCGTGCTCGGCTATTGGCAGAAGAAGCAGGGCAAAAGCAGGGCGCAGGCGGGTGCTCAGCGACGAATGCAACAGCCGCGGCGCCACAAATGATCAAAGCGCAGAGAGCGCGGAATATGCGGAAAGCGCTGCCAGGGGCGACCGCGGTGCCGTGCATCGAGACTCACGGGAGCCGAACATGAATACAGCGACAGCCGATCGTCTGGCACGCGCCCGCGCCATGTGGCGCTGGGTCGGCGACGAACGCCCGCCGTTTGCCGACACGCCCGCGCCCGAGCAGGAGTCGGTGTGGGACTTTCCGCGCCCGCCGCGGCTCCAGGCTGATCCGCGCGAAATCGTCGTGATGGCCGGCGACGTCGAAATCGCGCGCACGCGCGCCGCCCTGCGCCTCTGCGAAACCGCAAGCCCGCCGACCTTCTATCTGCCCGCCGCCGACGTGCAGACCCGCTTTCTCGTGCCAGGCCAAGGCAGTTCGGGTTGCGAATGGAAGGGCCTGGCGCGCTACTGGAACATCCGGATTCCCGAAGATGCTTCGGGCAACGGCGCCGGCAACGACGCCCGCGTTGGCGCCTTCGACAGCGTGGCCTGGAGTTATCCCGATCCGCAGCCGCCCTACGAAGCGCTCGCCGGTCATTTCGCTTTCTATCCGCAGCAGCTCGCCTGCTTTGTCGATGGCGAGCGCGCCCGGCCGCAGCCCGGCGGCTTTTACGCCGGCTGGATCACATCCGAGCTCGTCGGGCCGTTCAAGGGCGAGCCGGGTTCGGGCGGCTGGTGAACTCTGCGACAAGTTCCTGGCTAAAGCGCCTTCAGCGTGCTGATCGACGGCGCGAAGAAATAGCCGCCGCCTTGCAATGTCACCCATTTCGAAAAATCGAAGGGCTCGGCCTTCAAAGGCTGGTTCCAGCCGGTCGGCCAATGCTGGCTGGTCGGCCCGAAGCTCTGGCCGATCACCGGGTCGGCACCGGTCGCAGGATTCAAAAAGTCGGGGTTGTTGACCCAGCTTTGCTGCGTGAACTCGAACTGATCGGCCAGATTGCTCTGGTAGGCCATGAACAGCAGGCCGACGTCGCCGGTGGGCATGTCCTCGAAGTCGAGGTTCGGATCGCTCGGATGCACCGCGCGATGGCCGTAGGTGATGCCGCGCCGCGCCATCAGGTGCACGATCTCGCTGCCGGGCGGCAGGTTGAACTTGGTTTCGGTGCCGCCGCGCGGATTGGCCTTGCGGATATGGCCGGCGAACGGACACTTGAGCCCGTCGTTGTCAGCCTTGAAGTTGAAGTTGTTCGGCACGTCGACGTTGGCCAGGTCGCCGGCCGCGCCTTGCAGCGTGACGGGCCGGCCGTTCTCGAAGCGGCCGACCACGAAGGCGCCAGCGGTTTCATCGCGTTCGTCGATGGTGTCTGGGTCGGTCGCGTCGCCGGCCAGGCCAAGAAAGCCGGCCAGCCGCTTCTCGTCCTTCTTGAAGCCGCGCACGTTCTGCTCGAGCTTGCGAAAGACGAAATAGCTGCCGAAGCTCTGCGCGGTTCCGCCGGGGCTTTGCACCTGCACCTGCTTGAGCGGAATCTTCGGGTCCCACTGGTCGGTGCCGCCGAGGTCGTTCTTCTCGTGGTCGAGGTCTTCGACCAGCATCAACGGCTGGCTGCGGCCGTCGACATAGCCGAAGTGCTCGATGCCATGGCCGTCGGTATTGCGCATCGCGCGGCCTTCCTCGATGCCGAGCAACTGCACCGCACCGCCCGAACGCCGGATCCGGCGCTTGATCTTCGCGAGCCGATGCGCGCGCGCTGCTTCGCTGTCGTCGGCGATCAGCAGCATCGCGTGGATGTCGTGCCGGAACAGCTTGTTCCAGGTGTTCTGCGGCGGATCGTTGACGAGGTGCGCGCGCGCGGCCATGTCGTCTTCGAACGCGTCTGCGTTCTCGGTCGGCTTGAAATCGGTCCGGCCAAGCGCGCCGTAGCCGCGCGCGGAGAGAAAGAAGGCGGTGAAAGTTTCGTCGCCCTGCCCGGTTTGCTTGAAGTGCTCGGCGCCTTCGAGCTGCGCGAGCGCCGACGGCAGCTCGCTCGCGATCTTCTTGACGAAGGCGCGCGCCGCGTCGCGTTTGGAAACGTCGAAGTGCAGAAACACGTTGCAGGTGTAGTCGCGGCCGTGGCCTTTGAGGATGTTGCCCTGCAAGTCTTTGAGCATGGCTTCCTCGTCGGGATCGCGCTGGGTCCAGGCGAGCGGGGCGTCGAGTCGAATCGGCATGTTGCTTTCTCCTTCGGAGGTTGGCGGGTGGTTCGGGACCGCAACGAGCGGTTGCGACCGAAACCCAATCTAGGACGCCGCATGGCCACGCGCATCCACTGCAGAGACGACGCCGTTGCGGGCAAATGGCATAGGCCGTTCGGACGACGATCGATTTTTCTGAAGTCGAGCCGCAACAGCAGGTCGGACGCGTTCGCGCCACCGCGAGGCAGACTGCGACTGTGCGAAGCTCGTGATTGCGCTGCACTCGCCATGCTGCACATCGCGCACGGCGACCGGCGCTCTTCATTCAGACAACCGCAGGAACCACGCCATGTTCAAAGCCTTGCTGCTCAACCAGTCCGACGACCGCAAAACCGAAGCCGCGGTCACGCCAATCGACGAGGCGCAACTGCCCGAGGTGGCTGACGGCGCGGTCCGCGTCGACGTCTCGCATTCCACCGTCAACTACAAGGACGCGCTCGCGATCACCGGCAAGTCACCGGTAGTGCGCAAGTTCCCGATGGTGCCGGGCATCGACTTCGCGGGCACCGTGGCCGAAAGCGCCGATGCGCGCTTCAAAAAGGGCGACGCGGTATTGCTCAACGGTTGGGGCGTCGGCGAAACCCATTGGGGCGGGCTCGCGCAACAAGCGCGCGTGAAGGCCGACTGGCTCGTCGCGATGCCCGCCGGCCTCGATGCGCGCAGCTGCATGGCGATCGGCACCGCGGGCTACACCGCGATGCTGTGCGTGATGGCATTGCAGGCGCACGGCGTCCACCCCGATGCGGGGCCGGTGCTGGTCACGGGCGCGAACGGCGGCGTCGGCTCGATCGCGATCGCACTCTTGTCGCGGCTCGGCTTTCACGTCGAAGCCTCGACCGGCCGTACCGGCGAAGCGGAACACCTCAAAAAGCTCGGCGCGAGCGAAGTCATCGACCGCGCGACCTTGAGCGAGCCCGGCAAGCCATTGCAGAAAGAGCGCTGGGCCGCGGCGGTCGATTGCGTCGGCAGCCACACCCTCGCCAATGTCTGCGCGGGCCTGAAATACGGCGGCACCGTCGCAGCCTGCGGCCTCGCGCAAGGCATGGACTTACCCGCGAGCGTCGCGCCGTTCATCCTGCGCGGCATCACATTGGCCGGTATCGACAGCGTGATGGCCCCGCAGGCGCGCCGGGTCGAAGCCTGGACGCGGCTCGCGAAAGAATTGCCGGCCGACGTGATCGACGCCAACACCGAAACCATCGCCCTGGCCGACGCGATCGGCCTCGCGCCGAAACTGCTCGCCGGGCAGGTGCGCGGGCGGGTGGTGGTGGATGTGAACGGCTGACCGCTATGGCTGCGGATTGTCGAAGGCGTGCAGCCGAACGCGAAGGGCGCGAAAGTTGCGCGAAGGACGCGAAAGAATTTAAGTAAAAAGTGGCTGAAACGCCCACTGGACGTGCGCAGACAGCTATCTATTTAGTAGCGAAAAGGGATGAGTCAATCCGTTTGCGACAGCAGACTCCCATGTTCTTGTCCGCCGTAGAACACGCCAAGGATTGAGCCGTGGGCCATGGTGGCGCCGACGTCGAATGCAATCACTGTGCGATTTCCGCTTCACGCGGGCGGCAGCAGCACCAGCAGGTTGCGCGGCAGGAGCTTGCGAAAGCCCTTGTCGAAGGTCGCGAAGGGTTCGCTGGCCGTGAGTGACAAGGCGGCGAGCCACGCGTCCGGAATTCGATTGGCCGCGAGGTTTTGCGCGCACACGATTTCGCGAAAGGCCGGCCACTCGGCTTGCCCGCCATGCAATGCGACGCGATCGTGCTCGAGCAACCAGTCGACGAAATCGACCGCCTGTTCAGCCGACGACGGCTGCAGAAAGACCTTGGGATGCGTCGCCACCCGCAAAAACCCGCTGAGCACGGGCATCGCCAGCAGCAAGCCGTGGGTTGCGTCGGCCAACGTATCTGCCAGCCAGCGCGTCGCGACCGTGTGCTGCGGATGACTGGCGTGATGCGCTGCCACCAGCAGATTGACGTCAGGCAGCATCGTCGGCGGCGTCGAGCAACTCACGCGTGCTCAAACCGCGCAGGCCTGGAGCGAGGCCACCCTCGCCGTGAAATACCGGCATCGGCCGACGCCGGCGTGGCAGCGGCGCGGTGGCAGCGCGAAGCCGCAATCGAAGCCCTTCCTCGATCAGCCGCGTCAAGGTCGATTGCTGCTGCGCCGCAACGACTTTGGCTTCGGCCAGCAGCGCGTCATGAATGTTCAGCGTGGTTTTCATGCACGAATTTTACAGATTTCTGTACGAAAACCACTGGGTCCAATGTTGAAGGGTCATTTCGAGCCAAAACGGGCCGCAGCGCCCTGCACTATTGCGTAGACAGCTATCGATTCAATAGCGTGCCGGGTCGGTCCCGAGGTTGCCGTCAGACCGGCGCTACCCGTCCATCGAATAGAAAAACTCCTCGCGCACGATCTTGCCGTCCTTGACGGTGAAGAGGCCCATCTCGTCCATCTGCATGCGCTTGCCGGTCGACTTGGGTGTCACGTCGATCTGAAAGCCGACGATAAAGCGGTCGTCGTGCGGCCAGGGGCCGGTGACGCCCATGCTGTGCACTTCGTGGTTTTCGACCCACCATTTGCCTTTGGCCCTGATGGCATCGAGCCCGACCGCTTCGCGTGACTGGCCGGGCGGCCCACCGGCTTCGACGCTCACGGCGTTGTCGGCGTAGAGAGATTTGGCTTCCTCGTCCTTGCCCTGCTTGCACAGGTCGACGAGTTTGTTGGCGATTTCCATGGTGTTCATGCTTGCTCCTTGACTTGAAAAAAAGTCAGCGAACCGACCCTAACCCGGAATCTCGGGCTCGACCAGCATCGCGAGTTGCGCGAGCGATTCCTGCCAGCCGAGGTAGCACATCTCGACCGGAATCGCTTCGGGGATGTTTTCCTGCACGATCTGCAGGTCGCAGCCGCACACTACCGGCTTCAATGTGACGGTCACCTGCATTTCGCCGGGCAGGTTCGGGTCGTCGAATCGGTCGGTGTAGCGAATCTTTTCGTTCGGCACGAGTTCTTTGTAGTCGCCGCCGAAGCTGTGGCCGCCACCACCCGAGAAATTGATGAACGACATGCGGTGACCGCCGCCGACGCGCGCGTCGAACGCGTGCACCTTGGCGACAAATCCTTTCGGCGGCAGCCATTTAGCCAGCGCCTCGGGTTCGAGAAACGCGCGGTAGACGCGCTCGGGCGGGGCTTTGAGTACGCGATGAAGCTGAACGGTACCTTTGGGCATGGAAGTTCCTTCGGGTCGGTTGGAGGGGCTCAACGACGAACTCAGCGCTTGTGCGCCAGATGGTGCGCCACCAGTGCGTTGGCGTGCCCATGCCCGATGCCGTGCTCGGTTTTGAGCCAGTCGACCAGCGCCATGTGCTTCATGCCCGATTGCGCAGTCAACAAGTCCATCCAGTAAGCGATCGGCTGGCCGTAGCGCGCTTCAATCGACGGGAAATACGAGGCGGGGCCTTTGACGGCGGGTTTGGATTCAGTCATGCGGGGAAGTCCTGTTGGCTCGGCGGTCGAGTGGTCTCAGAAGTCTGTCGATTGCGCGTAGGCCAGCTTGGGATACCAGTCGCTGCCGCGCCCTTCGGGCGTGGTGTCGAGCAGCGTCCACAGCGCCGACATGTCGGGCGCGTCGTGCGGGTCCTGACCGGGGTCGGCGGTTGCCATGCCGCCTTCGTTGCTCCAGAAGTGGCGGATCGTGCTGCCGTCGCGCTGGAAGACGTTGTAGCCTGGCATGTCGGCGTCTTCAGTGTTGACCCAGTCACGGGTGAATTCCCCACTCGGGTCGGAGTAAAGCTTCAGGTTGTGCCAGCCACGCTCCTTGCCATAGGCGAGGATGCGCTCGATCGGCGAGCGCGCTGTCATCGCGAACGCGGCGCGCTGCATCACATGCGGCGCGATACCGTCCCAGGCGCTCATCTGCGACGTGCACATCGGGCAACCAGCTTTGCGCTGCGGCCCGTACATGAAGCTGTAGACGATCAAGGTGTTCTTGTCGCCGAACAGATCGGCGAGCGAAACCGGACCGCTCGCGCCATCGAAGCGGTAGTCCTTCCTGATCTCTCCGCCCGGCGGCAGTGCGCGACGCTGCGCGGCAACGCTTGCGATATGTCGCCGCAACTCGATTTCCTCGGCCGCGAGCGCGTTGCGCGCCTTGCGGTAGTCGGCGCTTTCGTTCGGCTTGTGGGCATCGTTTTTCGCCACCATGTCGGCGGCGGGCGCGAGCGCTTGTGCATCGGTCATGGCGCTTCACCCGAGAATGCCTTCTGCAGCGCCGCGATGTCGAGCTTGACCATCGTCATCATCGCGTCGGTGGCGCGCTTTGCTTTGGCGCGATCGGGGTCGGCCATCATCTCGAACATCAGGGTCGGAACGATCTGCCAGGCGACGCCGAAGCGGTCCCTGAGCCATCCGCACTCCTCGGGCGCGCCGCCTTCGAGCAGTGCATTCCAGTAGCGGTCGACTTCGGCCTGATCCTCGCAGCGCACGACCATCGAGATCGCGTGGTTGAAAGTGTCGGGCGGATTCGCCGCCGTCATCGCCGTGAAGCGCTGCCCACAAAGATCGAAGTCGACGACCTTGACCGAACCGGCCGGCCCGCTCGGTGACTCACTGGGCATCGCAGTGACGCTTTCGATGCGCGAATCGGGAAAGATGCCGGCGTAGAACGCGGCGGCTTCCTCGGCCTGGCTGTGGTACCAGAGGAACGGGGTGATTTTTTGCATTGGGTTTCTTCCTGAGACGTGAAGATCATCCCTACACTTTCCACGGCTCGGCGTCGTTTCCGGCCTGCGCGGGCGGCCCGCTCTGCGCGAACGCCGGGTCCATCCACATCAGCTCCCACAGGTGGCCATCCAGATCCTGGAAACCGTGCTGATACATGAAGCCGTGGTCCTTCGCCTCGTTCGGCGTCGAGCCGCCGGCGGCCAGGGCCTTCTTCACGAGCGCATCGACCGCGGCGCGCGAGTCGCACGACAGGCACAGCAGCACCTCGGTTGACTTCGTCGCATCGGCGATCGGTTTCGGCGTGAAAGTCGAGAAGAATTTTTCGACCAGCAGCATCACGTAGATGTGGTCTTCGTCGACGATCATGCAGGTCGCGTTCTCGTCGGTGAACTGCGGGTTGAAGCGGTAGCCGAGCGCGGTGAAGAACGCGACCGAGCGCTCGAGGTTCTTCACGGGCAGGTTGACGAAGATCTGGGTGGTCATGGGTGTGCGTATGGGCTGGACGGCAGGGTGGGGCTGAGGGCTGGACGCAGGAGGGTCAGACCCACTCAGCGGCCGACTTCGAGGATGGGCGCGAAGCCGCCGTAGATCATCCGCTTGCCATCGAACGGCATGTCGCCCAGCTCCTTCATGCGCGGATCGGTGCGCATTTTCTCTTCGCCGGCGTCGGCGGTGGCCTTGTCGGGCCAGACCATCCACGAGAAGACGACGGTCTCGTCGTCTTTAGCCTGCACCGCGCGTTTGAAGTCGGTGACCTTGCCGTCGGGCACGTCGGCGCCCCAAGCTTCCATGATTTCCAGCACGCCGTAACTTTTGAACAATTCGGCTGCTTTGGCGGCATGTGCGCGATAGGTCTCCTTGCTGGCCGTCGGCACTGCGACGACGAATCCGCTGACGTAACTCATGGCTTGCTCCTTTGTTCGAACCGGATGGTTTGTGGACAGTATCCACAAGCAAGATCGCAGGATAGGCGCCATAATGGACACTGTCCACATTAACCCTGAAAGAAGTAGGCCCATCGCCCGCAAATCCTCTCCAGAGACAGCCTCAGCGGCCGAACCGGATCGCCCCGCCGGGGCAGCGAGCGGAAGGGCGAGCGATGGCGCGGCTGCGGCGCCGGTGGCTACCCGGAGCAGGCAGACAACGCGCGCCGCAGCGCAAGTTCGCGAGAAGCACAAGCCGAAGGCCGCGGTTCGGCGCGCCCGACGCGTCGCCGCCAAAAGCGCCGAGCCAGCGCCACCAGCGCCGCCAGCCAGCGCCACCAGCGCCACCAGCGGATGACTCTCCGGATTCGACTGGCGCCCCGCGCAGCACCTACCGCCACGGCGATTTGCGCAATGCCCTGCTCGAAGCCGGCATCGAGTTGGCGCGTGCGGGCGGCCCCGACGCTGTGGTGCTGCGCGAAGCCACGCGGCGCGCCGGCGTGGTGCCCAACGCCGCCTATCGTCATTTCGCGAACCGTGAGGCGCTGCTTCAGGCGGTGCGCGGTGCGGCGCTCTCGGCGGTGGCTGGTGCGATGGAAGATGAATTGGCCAGGCTGGCGGAATCGAAACTCTCTCCGGCCGAAGTTGCGCAGGCCAGCGTCCGCGCGGTCGGCACCGGTTATCTGCGCTTCGCGATGAAAGAGCCAGGGCTTTTTCGCACTGCGTTTTCGCTGCCGATCGCGCCCGCGCCCGGCACCGACGCGGGACCGCGCAGCGGCCTCAATCCGTTCGAGCTGCTGGGCAGCGCGCTCGACTTGATGGTCGAAGCCGGCCTGATGTCGGCTGAATACCGATCCGGCGCCGAATACGTCGCCTGGTCCTCCGTGCACGGACTCGCGATGCTCGCGATCGACGGGCCATTGCGCGGTCTCGGCCCGGCGCAAATCCGCGCGGTCGGCGAACGCGTGCTCGACATGGTCGAGAAGGGCATGTAACTCCGGCTTGGACAAGCTGGCGCAGCGCGGTTAAATACGCGCATGCCCTCCAACGACATCTGGCGCCTCGGCGCCGCCCAAATCGCCGCGCGGGTCGCCGAGCGAAAAGTCTCGGCCACCGAAGTTGCCGAGGCCGCTCTGGCCCGGCTCGACGCGGTCAATCCGCGACTCAACGCCGTGGTCGACCACCGGCCAGACGAAGTGCTGGCGCGCGCCGCCGAAGTCGATGCGGCCCTCGCGCGCGGCGAGCCGCAGGGGCCGCTCGCGGGCGTGCCGATCGTGATCAAGGTCAATGTCGACCAGGCCGGCTTCGCGACCACAAACGGCTTGACGATTCAAAAAGACCTGATCGCGAAATCCAACAGCCCGGTGGTCGACAGCCTGCTCGCAGCCGGCGCGGTGATCGTCGGTCGAACCAACACGCCCGCCTTCAGCTACCGCTGGTTTACCAACAACAAGCTGCACGGCCATACCTACAACCCGCGCAATCGCGCGTTGACGCCGGGTGGCTCGTCGGGCGGCTCGGCGTCGGCGGTGGCAGCGGGCATCTGCGCGATCGGCCACGGCACCGACATCGCGGGCTCGGTGCGCTACCCGGCCTACGCGTGTGGCGTGCACGGCATCCGGCCGAGTCTGGGCCGGGTCGCAGCCTGGAACGCGTCGAGTCCCGAGCGCACGATCGGCGGCCAGATCACCGCTGTCTCGGGCCCGATCGCGCGCAATGTCGCCGACCTGCGCATCGCTCTTGCCGCGATGAGTGCGCCCGACGCGCGCGACCCCTGGTACGTGCCCGCGCCGCTGGTCGGCCCCGACGCACCGCGCCGCGCTGCCGTCTGCCTGCGACCCGACGGCCTCGAGACCACATCGGAAGTCGCCGCCGCGCTGCAAGATGCCGCCGAGCGTCTGCGCGATGCCGGCTGGCAGGTCGACGAGATCGACGAGGTACCGCCGATGCGCGCTGCGGCCGACGACCAGATCGCGCTGTGGGTCGGTGACGGGTACCAAGCGCAACTCGCCAACGCCGAGCGCGAAGGCGATCTCGGCGCGCTCACTGCGCTCGAAGGCCAAGCCGAAATCGCCGACCGCATCAAAACCATTGCCGATTTTTCGGCGGTGCTGGTGCGCCGCGCAACGGTCACACGCAAATGGCAGATGTTCTTCGCCGACCGCTATCCGGTGCTGCTGCTGCCGGTTTCCGCCGAGCTGCCGTTCGAAGACAACCTCGACCTGCAAGGCGCCGAGGCCTACGCCCGCGTCTGGGCTGCGCAAATGACCATGATCGCGCTGCCCTTCGTGGGCCTGCCCGGACTCACGGTGACGACCGCGTTGCTCGGAGAAAAGCGGGACACGCCGGTCGGCGTGCAGATCGTCGCGGCGCGCTTTCGCGAGGATTTGTGTTTCACGGCGGGCGAGGCGATCGAAGCGCGCGGTGCGCCGATCGAGGTCGCCGATCCGGTTGCGGCTGATCTCCCAAGTATATAAAAAAAGAGGCTGAAACGCCCACTGGGCGTGCGCAAACAGCTATCAATTTGGGAGTGATGAGTAGATCTGTAGCGAACCATGATTGGGCCCCTGAGACGCCCGACAGGTTCCGACGCATCCGTCGTACGCATTGCGTGGACAATACGAAAGTACTCACAAGCTGACGTCCCAACAAGGGCTTTGGATTTTTCATGAACGATTACGAGCGCGATTTCCGGGCCGGCCGGCTCGGCCTCACAACCGACAACCCTTCGCAGGGCTGGATCGATGGCAACAAGCGGCGATTGATGGCCGAGATGCGGCGCGCCGAGCAGCAGGGCTTGCCGGAGGGGATGCGCGAAAGCGAGCCGATGACCACCGGCTACGGCATCGACACCAGCCCGGCCCAGTTCGGCATCTCGACACGGCCGGGCGGCTGGCGCACCGATGTGCCCAAGGCCAGGTCGTCGGGCATCGGCACGGCGACCAAGTTGGGCGCTGTGGCATTGGCGGTGCTCTACGGCGGCTATGCGTTCGGTGTTCGCCATCTGCCGCTCGAAACGCTGGCCGATGCAGGTCGCGATCGCGGCGGTCATCGGCGCTGCGCTCGGGGCAGGCCTTCATGTCGCGGCGAGGCTGCTCGGCTTTTTGTTCGGCGTGTTGCTCAGGATCGTGGTTGTGGCGGCGCTGCTCACGATTGCGCTGCACTTGCTCGGCTTCGTCGATGTGTGGGCGATGTTGAATAGGGCGATGCACGCGCTCGGCTTGTCGTGAGGCGATGCCGCGCAGTGCCGCTCAGCGTCTTTTGTCGCTGAAAACGCCGCTGGCTACTTCGAGAACTGCAGCACCCCGTCGTCGAGCCGACCCCGGCGCAATGTCATCCAGTCGGCCAGATAGCTCTGGTTGAGCTTCCACGGCCTGGCCTGTCCCTGCCTCGGCAGGATCGCCGCCGCGCGCTCGAAATAGCCCGATGAAAAATCGACCCAGGGCGCCAGCGCGGCTGCCCGTTCGGTATCGCTCATGCGCGGCACACACTGGCGCGCGCCGGTGCGCCGCATGTCGTTCAGCACGCGGCACATGAACGCGCTCGCCAAATCGGCCTTGAGCGTCCACGACAGATGCGCATAGCCGAACACCGACACCAGATTGGGCACGCCTTCGAACATCACGCCCTTGTAATTGACGAGTTGCGACGATGCGAGCGCGCGCCCGTCGACATCGAGCGCCGCGCCACCGCCCACCTTGAGCGCGAGGCCGGTGGCCGTGACGATCACGTCGGCCGGCAACTCGGCGCCGCTTTCGAGCACCATCCCGCCTTCGGTGAAGCGCGCGATCTTGTCGGTGACGATGCTCGCGCGTCCGCCGCGCATGGCCTTGAACAGATCGCCGTCGGGCACCAGGCACAGCCGCTGCTCCCACGGGTTGTAGCGCGGCGTGAAATGGGTTTCGAGGTCGCTCTGCGCGTAGCTCGGCCCGAGCGCTTTGCGGATCATCCCGAGCATCGCCGCGCGTGCCTTCTGCGGCCGTCGCCGCGCAAGCCGAAAGATGAACATGCCCAAGCCGACGTTCTTCCAGCGCGCGATGCCCGCGCCGGCGCCGCCGAAGCGGCGCACCAGCCAGCCGCCTGCGCGGTCGAGAGAGGGCCGCGCGATCATGTAAGTCGGCGAGCGCTGCAGCATCGTCACATGCGCGGCGGTTTTCGCGAGTTCGGGCACCAGGGTGACGGCGGTCGCGCCGCTGCCGATCACGACCACCCGCTTGCCCGACACGTCGAGGTCGCCCGGCCAATGCTGCGGATGCACGATGCGGCCGGCGAAGCGCTCGCGGCCCTCGAATTCGGGTATGTAGCCGGCGGCATAGTCGTAGTAGCCGCTGCAAAGCATCAGGAACTTGCAGCGGATGCGGATCGCCTCCGGCAGATCGTCGCCTTTGTCGCCTTTGTCGCGTTCGATCTCGACAGTCCACTCTGCATCCTGCGACGACCAGGCCGCGCTCTTGACCCGATGCCCATAGCGAATCCGCTGGTCGATGCCGTGCTCACGCGCCGTCTCGCGCAGGTAAGCGAGGATCGACGGCCCGTCGGCGATCGCCTTCGCGCCGGTCCACGGCTTGAACGAATAGCCCAGCGTGTACATGTCCGAATCCGAGCGCACGCCCGGATAGCGGAACAAGTCCCAGGTGCCGCCCAAGGCCTGCCGCGCCTCGACAATCGCGAAGCGGCGATCCGGGCAATCGCGCTGCAAATGCACCGCCGCGCCGATGCCCGAAAGGCCTGCGCCGACGACGAGCACATCGATGGATTCGGTCTCTGGCATGTTCGGCATTGTCGGCGCGCGGGGCGCATGCTGCGAACTGTAGCCCTGCAACGATTTGAATGAAACAGGCCTATATCGTATGGCTGGTGTGCGCAGACAGCTATCGATTCAGGAGCAACACGGCCCGTAATCCGAAGCCGCGCTCAATGGTGGTGCCCACCCGCCCCATGCACATGCCGGTGCGTGATCTCTTCCTCGCTCGCCGGCCGCACGTCGGTCACATGCAGCGAAAACCTGAGCGTTTTGCCGGCCCACGGATGGTTGCCGTCGAGCAGCACTTGCGGGCCCTTGATCTTGACCACGGTGAAGGCATGCGCGGCGCCGTCTTCGGTGCGGCCCTCGAGCTGGCCGCCGACTTTCACGCCGGGCGGGAAGTCGGATTTGGGGATCGTGCGCAGCAGGGCTTCGTCTTTCTGGCCGAAGGCGTCTTCGGGCGCGAGCGTGAGCACGGTCTTGAAGCCGGTCTGCTGGCCGTCGAGCGCGGCTTCGACCTTGGGCAGCGTGTTGTCGTAGCCGCCGTGCAGATACGCCATCGGTTCGGGGTTGGCGTCGAGCGGCTGGCCGCTGGCGGCATCGGCGATTTTCAGGCGCAAGGTGACAACGGTGTCTTTCGTGATTTGCATGGTGGCGCGGCTAAAAAGGAGTTTGCGAATGGCCGCATTCTCGACGGACCGGCATCAACCTCCCGCGCCCAGCCTTTGGCCGAAGGCCGCGTTGCCGCTCACCGTGAGGATCAGGCGCTCGGTCGCCCGTGTCGCGCCGACGTAGAAAAGTCGCGCCTCTTCGGTGGCGTCTTCGCCCGCGGCCGGCATCTGGCCGACGCCCATCAATGCGACGACCGGAAACTCGAGCCCCTTGCTCGCATGCATCGTGAGCAGCTTGATCGTGTCGGCGGTCGGATCGAAATTGCCCGCGCCCTTGCGCACCTGGTGCGGCAGTCGGCATCGGCGCAGCACATTCGCGCACGAGTCCATCACGCTCCAGCGGCGGCAGATGACCGCCATGTCGCCCCAGGCGTGCCCCTCTTCGTGCGCGGCGGAGAGCAATTCGGCGATCTTCAGCGCTTCGTCCTGCAACGACGGCAGGCGAATCACGATCGGCGCCGGCCCGTCGCGGCCACAACTCACCGGGCGCAGCAGCGGAATGACGTCGTCGCCCTCCGAGCTCTTGCTGCTGTCGCCGGATCCAACGGATCCGCCTGGCCGGTTGTCGACGAGCAAGTCGGCTGCGATGAGCCCCGCCGTTTGCAGGATCTGGCGCGTGTTGCGGTAGTTGATCTTGAGCACTGTCGTCCGGCCCTGGGCCTGGATGCCGACGCTTTTGAAGCTGAAGTCACGGCGCCGCGCGCGCGCATAGATGTTCTGCGCATCGTCGTACAGGAGCAGCAGGCTGTTGGTTTCCGGATCGATCATTTGGGTTGCGAGCTTGAGCCATTCGGGGCGGAAGTCGTGTCCCTCGTCGATCAAAATCGCCTGGTACTGGCCCGAAGGAATCTGGCCGCGATCGACGCCGGCGATCACGCGCTCGACCATCTCGCGCATTCGGGCCTCGACCGACAAGTCATTCGCCGGCAAGGTCTGGCCGAACGCCACAAGTTGCTCGCGGCACCATTTGTGAAAGTGCCGCACCTGGACCCGATCGGCAAGCCCTTTGGCCGTGATGATCGACGCCAGCTTCACCGCGAGCGGCTCGTTGTAACAAAGCACCAGCACCGGCCTCGCGCTGACGCTTTTGGCAAGGTACTCGGCGCGGTAGCCGAGGATCATGGTTTTGCCCGAACCGGCCACGCCGTGAATCACGCGGTGGCCGTCGCCGATGCTGCGCGCGAGCTGTTCCTGCTGCAGGTCCATCACCGCAATCATGTCGGGCACTTGCGCATCTGCATCCGCATCGTCGAACAGATCGCGCTCGGGTGGATTCACGCGCACTTCGGGGAACAGGGTCCAGCGCACCCGGTCGATTTGCGGCAGCGAAAGCGCGCCGCGCATCATCGCGGGGAACATGCCCCAGAGTCGGCTTTGCAGGTCTTCGGGTTCGGCGCTTTCCAGCATCTCGTCGGCGCAGATCACCTGATGCGGCTCGATCGCACGGTTCAATTCGGCGGCCTCGAAATGCCGGCGCGAAATGTTGGTGAAGACCACACCGTAGCTCCACGGAAAGGTCAAGCTGCCCTGCCATTTGCCGTCGGCTTGCACCAACTGCGGATCGCGCTTGAGCGCATCGACCACCTGGTGCGCGTAATGGCGCGCCTGCTCGATCGGGTTGATCACGCTTTTGGGAACACCGCCGGGCAGGATTTGCCAGGTCTGCTTGTCGGCATGCCGAATCGTGTCGAGCCGCCAATCCTTCACTTCGAGAATCAGCAAGCCGCGCCGCGGATGCAGCACGACGAAATCAGGGTGCGCATGTTTGGGGCCAACGGGCACGTCATACCAGAGCAGGTAATCGTCGTCGAGCTTGTGTTCGAGTCGCTCGGCCAGGCGCCGCTCGCCCGGGGTCATGCGCGACACCACGCTGCCCATCGCCGGAATCAATACCGCCATCGCTTGCCAACCCTTTTAACCGTCCCGCGGATCATTCAATTTGCTGTGCTTCGATCATGCAGCGTGCCGGCAGTGAGCGCTGTCAAATAATGCGCAACCCCGACCGATTTGAATGAAAAGTAGCTGAAACGCCCACTGGACAAGCGCAGACAGCTATAATATCAATAGCATGGCTGAGCTAAAAAGTCGTATTCCGAATCGATCGCTTTGAGGTACAACGGCCCATGCCCGAACAGCTCCTGCTCACCACCGCCCGCGTCTCGACCTTCGACGGCGATCGCCTGCTCACCGGCGCCAGCGGCTTTTTCTTCGAGCGCGGCGACAAGCTTTTTTTCGTCACCAGCCGGCATGTGGTCATCGACGCGCCGACGCAGCACTTTCCGAACCGGATCGAGATCGAGCTGCACACCGACGCGGTCAACCTGACGAAGTCGGCGCAACTGTCGGTCTGGCTGTATCAGGACGGCAAAAGCCTGTGGCGCCAGGGCAGCGATCCGGGTGGCGAGATCGACGTCGCTGCGATCGAACTGAATCGCGGCGCGATCGGTGGGTCGGTCGCGTTCGCCGCCTTCACACCCGCGCACCTGCAAAGCACGCTCGACGAGGTCGAAGTCGGCAGCGCCCTGCTCGTGGTCGGCTACCCGCTCGGCTTTCACGACGTGGTGCATCACCTGCCTGTGGTGCGGCATGCGGTGATCGCGTCGTCGTTCGGCATCCGCTTTCAGGGCCAGGGTTTTTTCCTGACCGACGCACGCACCCATCGCGGCACCAGTGGCGCGGCCGTAGTGATGCGCGTGCCCGGCGTCGATGCGGTACTGCCCTGGAAGCTGCTCGGCGTGCATTCGTCGCGCATGGACATGAATACGCGCGACCTCGTGCTCGACGAATCGCTCGGGCTCAATTGCGCCTGGTACGCGGATATTTTGATGACGCTGACCGGCGACGTGCCGCCCGCGACGTCAGCGACGTCAGCGACGTCAGCGACGTCGGCAACGCCAGCGATGTCCGCCGATGCATCCAACGATTCATCCACCGACGAGGCAGCCCCGTGATCTCGCCCGAATTCCTGCTCACCGCATTGATCGTCGTGTTGATTCCCGGCACCGGCGTGATCTACACCGTGTCGACCGGCCTCTTTCGCGGCCGTCGCGCGAGTCTTTTCGCGGCGCTCGGTTGCACGGCCGGCATCGTGCCGGCGCTGCTCGCGAGCGTGCTCGGGCTCGCGGCGCTGCTGCACGTGAGCGCCATTGCGTTCAACGTGGTCAAGTGGATCGGCGTGGCCTATCTGCTGTACCTCGCATGGGGCATGTGGCGCGATCAGGGCGGCATGTCCTTCGCCGCGCCCGACGAACGGGGACTGACGCGGATCGCCGTCAAGGGCTTTTTGATCAACATCCTCAATCCGAAACTTTCGATTTTCTTCTTTGCGTTTTTGCCACAGTTCGTCGTCGCGGGCGACGCAGCGCTCGCACCCCTGGCGCAAATGCTGTTGCTCGGCGCGGTGTTCATGGCGATGACGTTGGTCGTGTTCGTGGTCTACGGGTTGCTCGCCCACGGTGTGCGCGGCGCCGTGCTGCGATCGACGCGGGTCCAGCGCTGGCTGCAGCGCGGATTCGCCGCAACTTTTGCGGCGCTCGGGCTCAAGCTGGCGCTGGCAGAACGCTGAAGGTTCAGACGAAGGATCGATCGGCAGCCGGCCCAGGCCCGACTTCAGACAAGCGTCCGACAAGCGCCCGACAAGCGCCGACTCCACAACACCCTGTACATGCGCGCAATCGCCCGAACCCGGCGAGCGCCTACGCCGACGCGCAGCGCAAGCCTTCAACGCGGGTCGGCCCGGACGGAAGAAGCTTGCGATCTGCGCGGCATGCCATCCTGCTGCCGCCCAAGCAGTTACAGGAAGCTGTCTTATGCCACCCCTTTCCCGACGAAATTTTCTGGCTTCGACCGCCACGCTCGGCAGCGTCGGTGCGGTGCCCGCTGCCGCAGCGGTCGCCGAGACTGAAACGCCAACGCCGAGTGCCAAAACCGACGCGACCGCAGCGAGCGTCTTTGCGTCGAAAGCCCCTAGCGGCAACAAGATCGCGCTGACCCTCACGATCAACGGCGCGGTGCGGGAGGTGCAGGTCGATCCCCGTACCACCTTGCTCGACACGTTGCGAGAACATGTCGGCCTGACCGGCACCAAAAAAGGCTGCGACCAGGGCCAGTGCGGCGCGTGCACCGTGCACCTCGATGGCACACGCGTGCTCTCCTGCCTCACGCTCGCGGCTTCGGTGCGCGGGCGCAAGGTAACGACCATCGAAGGGCTCGCCGCCGACGATGGCAGCCTGCATCCGATGCAGCAGGCCTTCATCGATCACGACGCATTCCAGTGCGGTTACTGCACGCCGGGCCAGATCATGTCGGCAGTGGCTTGCGTCGCCGAAGGCCATGCCGACAACCCGGCCGATATTCGCGAATACATGAGCGGCAATATCTGTCGCTGCGCGGCCTATCCCAATATCGTCGCCGCCGTCGAGCAGGCGCGACCCAAACTGCGGAGGTCGTGATGCGCCCATTCAATTTCATCGCCGCCGATTCGGCCGACAGCGCCTTGCAGGCGGCTGCTTTCAACGGCGCAAGCGCGAATGCGTCGCCACCGACCGAAGCGCCCGTGCAATATCTGGCCGGTGGCACCACGATGCTCGATTTGATGAAGCTCGACGTGATGCGGCCGCAAACATTGGTCGACATCAATGCGCTCAAAAAACAGTACGGCAGCATCGAAGCCAAAGACGGCAGCCTTCGCATCGGAGCGCTCGTGACGATGGCGCAAGCCGCAGCGCATCCCGTGGTGCTGCGCGACTATCCGGTGATCGCGCAAACATTGAAACTCGCAGCCACCGCGCAATTGCGCAACATGGCGAGCATGGGCGGCAACGTCCTGCAGCGAACTCGTTGCATGTACTTTCGCGACGCGCCGGGGCAGCCGTGCAACAAGCGCGAACCGGGCTCGGGCTGCGCGGCGATAGCCGGCATGAACCGCCAGCATGCCGTGCTCGGCACCAGCGACGCCTGCATCGCGTCATATCCGGGTGATCTGGCGCAAGCCTTGATCGCGCTCGATGCGAGCATCGACGTGATGGGCGGTGAAAGCGGCAAAGCTTCGCGCACCCTGCCGTTCGCACAATTGCACCGCCAGCCGGGCCAGACGCCGAACGTCGAAACCACGCTCGCGCCCGGCGAGTTGATCACGGCCATCGTGGTGCCGGCCGGTGCCCACACGCGGCGCTCGGTCTACGTGAAGGTGCGCGACCGCGATTCCTATCAGTTCGCAATCACCTCGGCGGCTGTCGCGCTCGACATGGACGGCCAGACCGTGCGCGAGGCGCGCATCGCGCTCGGTGGCGTCGCGACGGTGCCCTGGCGCGCGCACGAAGCCGAAGCGGCATTGCGCGGCAAGGCGATCGACGATGAAAGCATGGCCGCGGCCGGCCAGGCCGCGTTCAAAAACGCTTCGCCGCAAAAACACAACGCTTTCAAGATCGAACTCGGCCAGCGCACGCTCGCGCGCGCGCTGGTCGAAGCATCCCGCATGAAGCTTTCCTGATCGAGGCACGCATGGCCAACACCACACCAGACACTCCGAACCTCGCGGCGCCTGCGCCCAAGGCCAACATGGGCGCGCCGCTGCCGCGCGTCGACGGCCGCGCCAAAGTGACCGGCAGCGCACGCTACGCATCGGACGAGCCGGTCGCGAACCCCGCCTTTGCGGTGTGCAAGACCAGCACCATCGCCAAGGGCAGCATCCGGTCGATCGATGACACCGCAGCGCGCGCCGTGCCGGGCGTGCTGGAGATCCTCACGCACAAGAACGCGAGCGAGATCAAGGGCCTCAAAGTTTTCAACGAGGGCGGCAATGGAACGACCTCGGTCGCGCCGCTGTCGGGGCCGAAGATCTGGTATCACTCGCAAATCGTCGCGCTGGTCGTGGCGGAAACTTTCGAAGCCGCGAACGAAGCCGCCGATCGCCTGAAGATCGAATACGACACCGGCTCGCCGACCGCATCTTTCGGCTCGAAGGGCACGACCAGCGAGCCCGCAGCCAAGGTCTCGAAGCGGCACAAGGATCCTGAAGCCGGCGACGCCGAAGCCGCTTTCGCGAGCGCTGCCGTCAAGGTCGACCACAAATATTCGACCCCGACCCAGCATCACAACCCGATGGAGTTGTTCGCGACCACCTGCGTCTGGCAGGGGGACAAACTCACCGTGTACGAGCCGAGCCAGTTCGTCTATGGCCTCAAAGCCGGCGCGGCCGAGCAGCTCGGCATCGATCCGGCCGATGTCCGCGCGGTGAGCCACTACATCGGCGGCGGCTTCGGCTCCAAAGGCGCGGTAACGCCGCGCACCGGCATCGTCGCGCTCGCGGCGAAGCGGCTCAATCGCCCGGTCAAGCTCGTGATGACGCGCCAGCAGGGCTACACGATTTCGACCTACCGCGCCGAAACCGAGCACCGTGTGCGGCTCGCGGCGTCGAGCGACGGCACGCTCGCCGCGTATCTGCACGAAGGGCGCGAGTTGACATCGCGGCCCGACAATTATTTCGTCGCCGGTACCGAAACCTCATCGCGCATGTATGCCTTCGGCGCTGTCAAAACCCACGTCGATGTGGTGCATGCCGACCGCAACACGCCGGGCTTCATGCGTGCGCCGGCCGAAGTGCCGTACATGTTCGCGCTCGAAACCGCGATGGACGAACTCGCGCTCGCGCTCAAGATGGACCCGATCGAGCTGCGGCGCAAGAACGACACGATGGTCGATCCGATCTCGGGCACCAAGCCCTACACCAGTCGCTCGTTGATGCAGTGCTACAACGAGGCGGCGCAGGCATTCGGCTGGAGCGACCGCAAGCCCGAGCCCGGTTCGATGCGCGATGGCGACTGGCTGATCGGCTGGGGCTGTGCAACCGCGATGTATCCGACCCTTGTCGCGCCCGCGACCTGCCGCGTCGTGCTCACGCCCGACGGCAAGGCACGCGCCCAACTGGCCGCGCACGACCTGGGCACCGGCACCTACACCGTCAATGCACAACTCGTGGCCGAGCGGCTCGGCTTGTCGATCGGCGATGTGACCGTTGAACTCGGCGACACCACACTTCCGGCCGCGCCGGTGTCGGGCGGCTCGAACGCGACGGCCAGCACGAGCTCGGTGTTGATCAAGGCGTGTGATGCGATTCGCAGCAAGCTCTTCGAGGCGGCCAACGAGAGCGGTCCGTTGAAAGGCCAGTCGGTCGATGGTTTCGACCTGAAAGCCGGCAAGGTGGTCGGCGCCAACGGCGGCGAGGCCAAGTTGTCCGATGTGTTCGACAGCGCCGGCATCGGCCGGATCGAGGAATACGCCGAGTTCCACCCCGCCGGCCTCGACGCAAAAAGCGTCGCGGGGCTCTATCAGGGCAAGGCGATGCTGATCGGCGGCGCGCAGGGCGAAAAACTGATGTTCGCCTTCGGCGCCGAATTCGTCGAAGTGCGGATCAACGTGCGCACCCGCGAGATCCGCTTCCCGCGCATGGTCGCCGCCTTCGCGGCCGGCCGCATCATGAACACCCGCACCGCGCGCAGCCAGCTCATGGGCGGCATGATCTGGGGCGCTTCGTCGGCGCTGATGGAAGGGACCGAGGTCGATCCGCGCTACGCGAGCTATGTCAACAACGACCTGGCCGAGTACCTGGTGCCGGTCAACGCCGATGTCGGCGAGGTGCAGGTGATTCTGGTGTCCGAGACCGACACCGAAGTCAACCCGGCCGGTGTCAAGGGCATCGGCGAGATCGGCATCGTCGGCACGGCGGCCGCGATCTCGAACGCGGTCTATCACGCGACCGGCAAGCGGGTGCGCGATCTGCCGATTCGGATCGAGGATCTGTTGTCGGGCGAGGCGCAGGCGGCTTGAGTACGCTGGCTATGAATTTATAAGAAAAGGGGCTGAAACGCCCGCCACACAATCGCAGAAAGCTACTAAATAAATAGCAACGTCGGATTGCGCCGATCAGTTCATCTGCGGCTCGCCGGTGGCGCCGGGAGGAACCGGAACGCTGCGGCGCCCGCCGTCAACAATGCCGCGATCGTGCCGAGCACCCAGCCGAACGGATCGCCGCCATGCGCCTGCGCGATCGATGCGACCACGCCCGTCAACCATTGCATCACGGCCACGCCGAGGAACATCGCCATCGTGAAAAGCGCCATGGCGCGGCCGGTCATTTCCGCCGGATAGGCTGAGCGCGTGTCGGCGTACTGCAGCACGATGTAGCCCGAGAGCAGCGCGGTGGCGAGGCCGCCACCGACATCGACCGCCGCATGCGCGCCGTCCGCCGCCATCAGCGCGAAGATTGCGGCCACGATCAGTGTGAATGAGACGATCCAGCCGCGACGTCGCGTCGGGCCGGGATCGATGCGGCCGAAGAGGGGCGGCCCGAAGATGCCGACCACGGATACGGCGAGCGCGACGTTGCCGCTCTGCACCAGAGAGAAGCCGTGCCGCTCGACCAAGAGCGGCCCGAGCCACAGCCCGCGCAGCGAAATGAACGAGGCATAGGTCACCGCAGCCAGCGCGACGATGCCGAGCGTGTGCGGCAGGCTGAACAGGGCGCCGTAGCTGCGCAGCGCGGCGGGGATTGAGCGGCGCGGTCGTGCAGCCTCTGCGGCAAGTTCGGCTTGCACGGCTGCCGCAGCGTCGGCGTCGCCAGCCGCGCCAGCGTTCTGAATCGGTGCGACCTGAAGCGCCGGTCCGGCCGGCTCGCGCACTCGCCACCAGATTGCTATCCAGACCAACACCGATCCGGCTGCCAACGCCCAAAAGCCGGCTCGCCAGGAGCTGTGCTCGATCAGCCAGGCCAGCGGCGTGCCGGTCGCGAGCAGCCCGGTCGAGCCGAGGCCGAGCACCATGCCCGACACCGCCGCGAAACGCTCGGCCGGAAAGCGGCGCGCGATGAATACCGTGCACACCAGAAAAGCCGGCGCGCAACCGATGCCGATCAGCGCCTGCGCGATCACCAGCACCGTGAAGTCGGGCGCCAGCGCGGCCAGCACCGCACCCGCGATCGCGAGCGGAAAGGCCGTGAGCACGGTGCGCCGCACGCCGTACAAGTCGATGCCGATGCCCATCACGAGCTGCAGCGCGCCGAACGCGAAATGAAACATGCCCGCGAACACGCCGAGCCCGGTGCCCGACAACGCGAACTCGCGCGTCAATGGCGGCGCCATGATCGCGCCGACGGTGCGAAAGGCCTGGCTCAGCGCGAAAGCGCTTGTCAATACCAGCAGCATCGCCCAGGCCGCGCGCAGGGAAGACGTGGAGGGCGGCGCGGAGGTTGGTGCGCTATTGCCGGTGTTGCCGCCGGTATTGCGGGGCGGCGAATCCGAAGTGACTGGCATGAGGCAGGTGAAGTCGGGGAGTGCGACGGCGGATCTCGATGGACGATTCGCACGCCGAAGAATGACGGCGCGGATTGCATCGTCGCATGCCGGGGCCCGCTTTCGCGCGCGGCGTCGGCCGCTCGTTCGCAGGCTGGTCGCGTCGCTCCAGAATTTAAAGGAAAAAGGCCTGCAATGGCCGCACATCCTGCGCAAGCAGCTATAAATTCAGGAGCAAATCCATGCTGTCTCTGAGACTCAGGCTAGCGCGTCCCAAACAACGCGAACAGCAGCACGAGCACGGTCAACGCCAGCACGAGACTCACACCTTTCCAGAACCGCATCGGATGCCGCTCGATCAGCGCCGGTCGGTGGCGGCGCAGGAACGCAGGGTTCGGATGGCTCAAGTCGTGGATGAATTCCGACGCGGTTTCCTGCCGCTTGCCCGGGTCGGGTTGCAGTGCTTTCTCGAGCGCGCGGTCGACCCACGCCGGGATGTCGCTTGCGTCGTCACGAACCGGGCGATAGCGCAGCTTCGCTTGCGCCGCGCGGGTGCGCGCGTTCGACACTGCGGTGCCGTAGGGCAATCGGCCCGAAAGCATCTGGTAGACGATCACGGCGAGCGAAAACAAGTCCGATCGTTCGCTGCCTGCGTGACCCAGAAAATATTCGGGCGCCGTGTATTGCGCGGTGCCCAGAATTGCCACGCTGTCGCCAGCACTGCTTCGGTTGACCGGCGGTGCCATTTCGGCGAGGCCCGCAACCCCGACAGCGCCGAGATCGATGATCTTCACAGTGCCCGCCGCGTCGATCATCAGGTTCTCGGGTCGCAGGTCCTGATGCAGCATGTCGAGCCGATGCAACGCTTCGAGCCCCTTGGCAACCTGGGCGGCGATGCCGCGCACCGTGGGCAGATCGGGCGCCGCGCGGTCGCGCAGCCACTGCGCGACCGTGCAGCCTTCGATGTACTCGGTCGCCACATACTGGTAGCGGCGATCGCGCTCGGGTTCGCTCGGGCGCAACACATGCGCGTTGTGGATGCGCCGCAGCGCCCATTCCTCGATGCTGAAGCGCTCGAGCCAGGCCGGGTCGGCCCGAGCGTCGGTCGAGGGCGTCTTGATCGCCGCGCGCGCACCGGTTTTTGCATCGAGCGCGAGATGGATGTGGCTGCGGTGGCTCGCATGCAGTTCGCGCATGATCTGCCAGCCGTCCAAAACCATTCCCGGCGCAAGTGGCGGCGGCCATGGCAAATCAGCCTCTCCAAGTGGCAGCGCGGCGGCATCGACGGCGGGAATCTGCTCGACAAGCGCGATTTGCACGGTCAGGTTGTCGTCACTGCCTCTCGCGAGGGCTTCGGCGACGATCGCACGCGCCGCACTGTCCAGATCGGCGAGCGAGTCGCGCACCGCGCTGGCCATAAACGCCGCGTCGGCGTGTTCGAAGACCCCATCGGATGCGAGCAGAAACACATCGCCGGCTTGCAGCGGAAAGACCTGGTAGTCGATTTCGAGCTGCGGGTTGAAGCCCATCGCACGGCTCAAGTGACTCTCGCCGCCGGCCACGTGAACGCGATGGTCTTCGGTCAGTTGTTCGAGGCCGGTGTCATGCACCCGATAGATCCGGCTGTCGCCGACATGAAAAAGATGCGCGGTGCTCGCCTTGAAGACGATGGCGCTCAAGGTGCAGACATAGCCGCGGTCCTGCCAATGTGCCTCGTGCAGATCATGGGCGCGGTGCGGTCCCTGCCGGGTACGCGAATGCAGCCAGGCGTTGGTCGCTGCGAGCACCCGCTCCACCGACTTGCGCACCGACCAGGCATGCGAGGTGCAGTAGTAGTCGTCGAGCAAAGCTCGCACCGCGACTTCGGCTGCGACCTGGCTCACATCGCTGCTGCCGATGCCGTCGGCCAGTGCGATCGCGATGCCCTTGCTGCGCAGCAAAGCATCCGACGGAATCAGTGCGCCGTGGAAATCCTGGTTGACCGCCTTGCGGCCTTTGTCGGAATGCTGGCCGACCCGAATTCGCAATGCGCCGTGCGCGCTCACCGGGCCGGGCCGGTGCACCGCTTCAGGAGCGCGCAGCCGCGCGTGCACCGATCGCGGGCGCGATCGCGCGCTTCGGTGCGGTGCGCACATGCGTGGTGTAGAGCGTGAGGCCGGTAAAGGTCAGGCCGCCGACCAGGTTGCCGAGCACGGTCGGAATCTCGTTCCAGATCAGGTAGTCCATGACCGAGAAGTTGCCGCCCATCAGCAGCGCCGACGGGAACAGGAACATGTTCACCACCGAATGCTCGAACACCATATAGAAGAACACCATGATCGGCATCCACATCGCGATTACCTTGCCCGGCACCGAGGTCGAGATCATCGCGCCGACCACGCCCGTGGACACCATCCAGTTGCACAGCATGCCGCGCACGAACAAGGTGAGCATGCCGGCCGCACCGTGGCTCGCGTAGCCGAGCGTTCGGGCCTCGCCGATGCCGGCGATCACCTTGCCGACTTTGTCGGGCGGCGTGGTAAAGCCGAAGGTGAACACGATCGCCATCAATACCGCAACGGTGAACGCACCCAGAAAGTTGCCGATGAAAACCAGCCCCCAGTTGCGCAGCACGCCGGCCACGGTCACGCCGGGCCGCTTGTCGATCAAGGCGAGCGGCGTCAGCACGAACACGCCGGTCAACAAATCGAAGCCGAGCAGGTACAGCATGCAGAACCCGACCGGGAACAGCACCGCGCCGATGATCGGCGAACCGGTCTGGACATTGATCGTGACCGCGAACACCGCGGCCAGCGCGAGAATGGCGCCGGCCATGTAGGCGCGGATCACGGTGTCGCGGGTCGCCATGAAGACTTTGGATTCGCCCGCGTCGACCATTTTGGTGACGAACTCGGAAGGCGCCAGGTAGGACATCGAATGCTCCTCGAAAGGGTGATGTGGCACCGCCGCAGACTCGCGAACCGCGAGTGCGGACGGTGGATGCACCTGTGCGTTGCAAGAGGCGCGCCAGAACCTCGCATCCGACGCGGCGCCGGGGCCACGCAGCGGGCTCAGTAAGTCTTGTAGGGCAGGAACTTGCCCGACATCACGATGTTCACCCGGTCGCCGGCCGCATTCGGCTCGCGCTGCAAATCCATTTTGAAATCGATCGCGCTCATGATGCCGTCGCCGAATTCTTCGTGGATCAGCTCCTTCATCGTGGTGCCGTAGACGCTGACCAGTTCGTAGAGCCGGTAGATCAGCGGATCGGTCGGCACCGCGGTCGCGAGCGAGCCCTTGCTCGGCACGACCATGAGCCAGCGCTTTTCGTCGTCGGTCAATCCGAAGATGCCGGCCACGACCTCGGCCTGCGTCGCATCGAGCGTCATCTGGCCGAGGCAGGCCGCGGTGACCCATTCCTTGGAAAGACCGACCTGCTCGGCGACGTCGGCCCATTTGAGGTCTTTGGCGACCTTGGTCGCGATGATTTTTTCGGTAACGGCGAGACGGGTCATGATGTTGCTCCTTGAGGAAGATGGGTTCGGGCGAGGCGGTGCAAGCCGCGTGCCATTGCTTCAGAGTTGCGTGCCGGCACGGCGCCGCATTTAGCTCGCGTTACAGTTCGGTCTGCACTACGCGCTCCTCCAATCGTGCGACCTCGCCCGCCGTCGCCAGTCTTCGCAGCGCCACCAAGCCCATGACCGATATCGTTTCCGATCTCTCCATCGACTCCGCTGCCGCGAAGCCGGACACCGGGCGTGATGCGACCGACGCGACCGACGCGACCGACGCAACCGAAGTGACCGAAGCAACGGAAGCGCCGAACGTCGCTGGCGCTGCCGTAAAGCCAAATGCAAAGCGCAGCGCGGCTGGCCCGCGTCGACCGCCCGCATTGCTGGAGCGCTTGTTCGCGCTCTATCCGGCACTTTTCGGCGCACGCTTCCATCCGCTCAAGCTCGGCGTCTTCGAAGACCTGATGGCGGCGCACGGCGACGAGTTCAAGGCCGATGAATTGAAGGCTGCGCTCGGCTTTCATGCGCGCTCGACGCGTTATCTGGAGGCGGTGGCTTCCGGTGATGCGCGGCACGATCTCGCGGGCAACGCGGTCGAGCCGGTGGCGCTCGAGCATGTGCACCACGCGATCGTCGAGGTGTTCGTGCGCCGGCAAAGGCGTTCAGGAAACGCGGCTGTGGGCGCTGGGGACGATCGCGTCATGGCCTGGCTCAAATCCCGATTCGCGGCTGCGGCCGAAGCCTCTGGCCTGTCGCGCGAAGCTTATTTGCTGCGGGTGCAAACGCGTGATGAAACCGCGGCTGCCGTACTCGACGACGTGTTGACCGAGCTTGCGACCCGCGCCGCGCGGCGCGAGGCGCTGCTGCGCTCTTTCGAGGTGGGTAGCCAGAGCGTGGCCGAATTCGCCGATATGTACGGCATGAAAGTCGGCGATGCGCAGCGCGAACTCGATCGTGCGCGACGGTCGCGCGAACTCATCGGGACCGCCGAAGCGCGCTGATCGGCTCTCGCCGGCCGGGTCGCGCGCATGGGCGAGTGTCCCTGCGCGGCAGGCTCCGAATGCGGCGTGCCGGTCCGTCGATCACGCCGATCGCCAAGCCACATGAACGGGTATCGATAACGCCGACGCTCGCGGTTCCGCGCTCGCCATTTGTCCATGCGTCGCCCAACAGCACCCTGTAGACCAAATGTTCTAACGCACAACATCGACGCGAATAATCGAATGCTGGTGCCTGCCAACTTGTTGGCAAAACAGCACCAAGAGTTTCAAATGCGACCGTTCGACGAGCCGCAAAGCTGGCCTTGCACTGCGTAACCGTTTCAAAATGTTGCACGCGTCCGATGTCAGACGCACTGAATTCCAACCGCCGTTGCCGTGCCACAGGCGATCGACGCTCCAACACTTATTCAAAAGGCTTCCCCATGTTCCAGATTCGCGCAATTTGTGCAGCCATCGTCCTCACGCTCGGTGCAAGCGCCGCATTGGCCGATATCCTCATCGGGCAGACGACTGCCTTGACCGGGCCAGTCGCTGCCGGTGTGAAAGAAGGGATCAACGGCGCGGAACTCGTGATCGATGCGGTCAACGCGCAGGGAGGCATCAATGGCGAGAAGATCGAAGTGCTGCGCATGGACGATGGCTTCGACCCCAAGCGCGCTGCCGACAATGCAAAGGTGCTGATCGAGCAAAAAAAGGTGGTCGCACTCTTCATGACGCGCGGCACACCGCACACGCAAGCGATTCTCCCGCTGCTCGAGAAGTCCGAGGTGCCGCTGATAGGCCCCTCGACCGGCGCCATGGTGCTGCACAAGCCGCTGCAAAAGTATGTTTTCAACGTGCGCTCGACCTACCAGCGCGAGACTGAGAAAGCAGTCGAGCAGCTGTTGACGATCGGCATGACGCGGATCGCCGTCGTCCACGCCGATGACTCGTTCGGGAAAGACGCGCTGGCGGGCGCGATGAACGAATTCAAGAAGGAAAAAGCCGAGCCAGCGCTGGTGATCGCGGCCGATCGCAGCAAACCTGATCTTTCCAAGATCATTCCGCAACTCGTGTCTTCCAAAATCCAGGGCGTGATCTGGGCCGGTTCGGGAACCGCGGTCAGCGATGGCATCAAGGCGCTGCGTGCTGCCGGCTCGGCCGCCCAGGTGATCACACTGTCGAACAACGCTTCCTCCGGCTTCATTGCAGCGCTCGGCAAGGCCAGCAACGGCGTGATCGTTTCCCAGGTCTTCCCCAGCGCGCGGACGATCGCGACGCCGATGGTGCGCGAGGCGCTCTCGCTTGCAAGCGCCAAGGGCGAACTGGAAATTTCGCCGGCCGTGCTCGAAGGTTTTGCGTCGGCAAAAGTACTGGTCGAAGCGCTGCGCCGGGCAGGCCCCAAACCGACCCGGGCGAAGATACTCGCCGCGCTCGAAACGATTCACAGCTACGACCTCGGCGGGCTCGAAGTGAGCTACTCGCCTCAAGATCATTCGGGGATCAATTTCGTCGACCTGTCGATCATCAGCGACGGGAAATTCAAGCGCTAGCCAATTGCCAATCGGTGCTCATGCGCCGGACGAGTTCACCGGATGCCCTGCGCAGCCACAGCGAACTTTCTCATTGCGCCTGATCGTTATTCAGCGACTGGCGCGGTAGACGCCTCCGAAGACCCGGATGCGTCGTCCAGCTGCTCGACAGTCACCTTCATCTCGCCCATTTCAAGCGGCCCGTAGTTTGAAACGAAGGCCACGTCGGCCGCGTCGCGACCGTAGGCCAGCACGATGCGGCCACCGCGCGGCTTGTCTTGGGTGGCATCGAAGGTGTACCAGCGGCCGTCGACGAAGGCCTCGAACCAGGCGTGCATGTCCATCGGATCGAGCTGGTACAGGTAGCCGACCACCAGCCGCGCAGGAATACGCAGCGCGCGGGTCAGCGCCACACCAACATGCGAGAAGTCGCGGCAGACACCGGCGCCGGCTTCCAGCGTGTCGAGCGCATCGCTGCAGGCATCGCTCACGCCGTATTTGTATGCCAGGTTCGCGTGAATCCAGGTCCGGATCGCCTCGACCTGGTCGTAGCCCGGTTGGGCATTGCCCGCGATCTGTTCGGCGCGCTGGCCCATCTTGTCGCTCGGGCAATAGCGGCTTTGGAGCAGGTATTGCAGCGCGTCGTCGGGCAGTGCTTCGATCGGCGTCGGCGGCGCGCCGGGCGAGACGTGAATCTGCGCCTCGGTTTTCATGACCACGTCGACCTCGATCCGCATTTCGCCCTGCGGAATCGTGAAGCGCTGGCCGAGGTTGCCGTAGGTATCAACGAATTCGACCGTGCGCACCCACGGCGCCATTTCGTAGCGCTCGCTGACCATCCATTGCGCCAGGCCGCTGCGCGGGCGCAGCATGGCGACGACCGGACAATCGGCCGCGGTTTGCACCGTGATCGCGCAGGTGGCTTTGAGCTTCATGTGGTGTGCGGCAGCAATAAGCGCGCCCGGGCAGCGCCGAATTTATAAGAAAAGCGCCTGAGACGCCCGCTGTGCGTGCGCAGGCAGCTACAAAAAGCGTAGCAAAACATCAGCGCTGACAAGCGCGCTGGTCGGCGCTGGCGATCGATGGTTTCAGCGCCGCGGAATGGGCGCCGGCCCGCGTCCCGCCAGATGGCGAAAGGTGATGCGACCCTTGGTCAGGTCGTAGGGCGAGAGTTCGAGCGACACCTTGTCGCCGGCCAGGATGCGGATGTGGTTCTTGCGCATCTTGCCGCCGCTGTAGGCGATCAACTCATGACCGTTGTCGAGCTTCACGCGAAAGCGCGAGTCGGGCAGCACCTCGGTCACGGCGCCGCTCATTTCAATCAGTTCTTCCTTGGGCATAAATGGTGGTTTCGGCCCCGTCATCGCGCCTGCCGAGCCGTCAAAAAGTTAAGGCCGGGGAACGCGGGGCAACCTGTAATTGTAAACGCTGGGGAAATTTTGCTGTTGGATACGTTGGGCACACGCCGATCCGCTCCACGTTGCGCGCTTTTAACGGTCGCAGCGCGTCGGTGTGCACTTCCCGCCACAAACGTGATCGGCATCACGCTGCGCAGACGCGCAGTTGTCGCGCGCCGCAAGTTGCTGCCTCAAAATTAAACACCATGACACCGGCAGCGCATCGCCTGAAAATCGGCCTTTCGGCCTGCTTTCAACACGCCGATCCGGCGCGCCCGCTTTTTACCGGCAAGACGTTGCAGTATGTCGAGCAGTCGATCGCGCACTGGCTCATGTCGGCCGGCGCGATGGTCGTGATGGTGCCCTGCCCGACCGGCGACACCGCGCGTGGCGACACCCAACTTTCGCATTACGCAGAATGGCTCGACGGCGTGGTCATGCATGGCGGCGCGGATGTGTGGCCCGGCAGTTACGGCGAGGAGCCACTGCGGCCCGAATGGGTCGGCGACCGGATTCGCGACCTGTACGACCTGGCGTTGGTCGAAGCTTTCGAGCAAGCGGGCAAGCCGATCTTCGGCGTTTGCCGCGGATTGCAACTCATCAACGTTGCTTTCGGCGGCACGCTGTACCAGGACATCGAGTTCCAGCACAGCCATCCCGAGAAAATTCAGCACCGCGATCCGGTGCGCTACGACCAGAACCTGCACGACATCTCGATCGTCGCCGGCAGCCGGTTGTCGCGGCTCTTGCCGGGGCTGGACCGGGCGCGGGTCAACAGCATCCACCACCAGGGCATCAAGGCGCTCGCGCCGGGCTTCGAGGTCGAGGCGCTAAGCCAGCCCGACGGCGTGCCCGAAGCGATCCGCCGCCGCGCGGGCAGCGGCCGCGGCTACATTGCCGCAACCCAATGGCATCCCGAGTTCCACACGTTCGGCAGCGCCGAGACGGTCGACGACACGCCGATCCTGCGCGACTTCATGTGGGCCTGCGCTACCGCGCGCGTGCAACCCGCGCCGCGGAGACGCGACATGCCCGGGCGCATCCGCAATCGCGCAGGGAGGCTGCTCAGGCAGGCTTTGTTGCGGGGGTGAGGTTTTTGAAAGCGGACTTCCGGACGCGAAGGACGCAAAGGTTTCGCGAAGGGCGCGAAAGTAATACCTGAGGATAGATCTGCGCTTGATCGACCTGCGCGCGGATCAGGAGGCTTTGTCGTGCTGACTGATTTAACGCCAAAGCTTAATACCAAAGCGCTATTAAAGTGATCGCTGATTGCGCAAAATCCAAAAGCGATTCAGCCACTTTTCATATATTTTTTTGCGTCCTTCGCGAAACCTTCGCGTCCTTCGCGTTCGGTAGTCCGTATTCCAGCTTTGCCAGCGCCTAAGGCGTCGCCAGATGCGCCTTCGTTGCGCCCTTCACGGCGCTGAGCGGCACACGCAAGTCGAAGCTCACGAGCCGGCCTTCGTTCTTGACGGCCAGCGCGAGCAGGTACAGGTCGGTCAGTTGGCGCGGGCTGTGGATGTGGGGCTGGTGAAAGCGGTCGGCGTCGACCAGGCTCAAGTCGTCGGGCCAGAACGCGTGGGCGGGGCTGGCGGTCGCTTCGCGCAGGCGATCGATCAGCGCGGACAGCGGTTTGGGCTGCGCGTAGTTCGGCTGGGCCATGATCCGCACAAAACCGTTCTGAGTCAGCGGACAACTGCTCCAACCGGCGTCGATGTGGCGAACGAACCATTCGCTCGCGACACCATGGTGCACGTGTGCCTGATCGTGCAACGCGATCAGCACGTTGACGTCGAGCAGCGCGCGCATTGGAATCAAATGCCTTCTTCGTCGCGGATGCGGTCGATCAATTCGTTGGTGACAACGCCGCCACTTGACGGAAACGGGCGGATGCCGTAACTGGCGAGGCGTGTCGACACACCCGCTGCAGCTGACGAACTCGCTGAATTCTCTGCATCAGCAGGCGGCTGCGTGAACGCGCGGCGCGCCAGGTCGCTGACCACTTCACCGAGCGTTTTTTTCTCCCGGCGCGCCATCTCTTTAGCAGCGAAGAGGATGTCGTCGGCGATGTCGAGCGTGGTGCGCATGGCGAGCCTTTCGATGCGATAGTGCGAAGACCAGATGCTAACGCATCAAACATCAAACATCAATTCGGCAACTGCTTTCGGCACCGCGGGCAAAGCCCTTCGACCTCGATCATCTGGTCGCCGAGCGCGAATCCGGCGTCATCGGCGACCCGCCGAATCTGCTGCGAGGTTTGGTCGTCGCCCACTTCGGCCACCGCTTTGCAGGCGCGGCAAATCAGAAATTGCGCGCCGTGCGGCCGCTCGGGCGTGTTGCAGCCGACGAATGCGTTCAGGGTCGCGAGTCGATGCACCAGCCCTTGCGCCATCAAAAACTCGAGCGCCCGGTACACGGCCGGCGGCGCGAGCGGCTTGTGGCCACGGGCCGCGCCTTCGGCATTGAGTCGCGCGAGGATGTCGTAGGCGCTGGCGGGACGGTGGTCGCGCCACAGGTCTTCGAGCACGCGGCGGCGGATGTCGGTCAGCCGCACGTTCCGGCCCGCGCACAAACGAATGGCACGCTGCAAGGCTTCCGCCCGGCATGCCGCATGGTCGTGCTGCGCGGGCGCGAATGCGGCGTCAGTGGACATCTGGCGATTCTTTCGGTGTTTTGCGGTCGATCGCGCGGCGCATCGCGAGGCACATCAAGTACGCGCCGCCGCTCAGGGCGGTGATCCAGAAGCTGGTCGGCCAGTCGGTGTGATACGCGAGGACCAATCCGGCCCAGGTTTCGGCGAGCGCCAGCAGCACCGCGACCGCGATGCCCCGGCCGACCCGCCGCGTGAGCTGTTGCGCGCTGGCCGCCGGCCCGACCATCAAGGTAAAGACCAACAGCACGCCGACGATCTGCACGCTTTCGGCCACCGCGATCGCCACCACGACCAGAAACGCCACCGCCAGCGCCCGAACCGGAACGCCCCGGGCTTCGGCAACTTCGGGGTTCAGGCTCGCGAACAGCAGCGGCCGCGCGATCAGCGCCAGCACCGAAAGGCTGATGGCGCCGAGGATCGCGAGGCTCGCCAGCGTGCCCGCGCTCACGCCGAGGATGTTGCCGAACAGCAGCGCCGTCGCCTGGGTCGCGAAGGCGGTAAAAAAGTGCAGGAACAGCAAGCCGAGCCCGAGCGCGATCGACAACACCATGCCGATTGCGACATCGCGGCCGCTCAGCTTCTCGCCGAGCAAGCCCATGCCGGCGCCACCCGCCGCGGTCAGTGCGACCAGGCCCCAGAACGGTGGCAGTCCGAGCAGCGCAGCGCCGGTCGCGCCGGTGAAGCCGACGTGCGCGAGCGCATGGCCGGCGAAGGTCTGACCGCGCAGCACCAGAAAAAAGCCCGTGGTCGCGGCCACCACGGCCACGATGCCGCCCGCCAGAAAGGCGTTGACCATGAAGCGGTACTCAAACATGCGCGTGACCGTGCGGCGTGGTGTGTTCGTGACCGTGGTTGTGTTCGTGGCTGTGCCCACACCCGTGCAGATGGTCGGCGCGCTCCACGTCGTGCGCGCCGGCCATCACGAAAATCCGGCCCTGGATGCGCACCACTTCGATGTCTGTGCCGTAGAGCCGCGAGAGCACCGGCCCGGTCATCACCTCGTCGACCGAACCGAGCGCCGCATGGCCTTCGCCGAGGTAGAGCACCCGGTCGAGCGCGCCGAGCAGCGGATTCAATTCGTGAGCCGCGAACAGCACTGTCAGACTCAAACGCTTCTGCAACGCGCGCACCAGGTCGACGACGCCTTGCTGATGGCGTGGGTCGAGGTGGATCAAAGGCTCGTCGAGCAGCAGCAGCCCCGGACGGCCGAGCAGCGCCTGAGCCAGCAGCAGACGTTGGCGCTCGCCGCCCGACAGTTCGGCGAGCGGCCGCTGTGCCAAAGCTTCCGCGCCGACCAGCGCCAACGCCTCGTCGACATCGCGCCATTCCGCCGCCGACAGCGTCGGCAAACCCCAGCGCTTGCGGCCGGCGGCCGACGCGACGAAAGCGCGGCCCGAAAGCTGCGTCCAGGGCACGCTGATCCGCGATTGCGGCATGTAGCCGATCGAAGCGTTGCCGCGCGAGGCGGGTGCGCCGAACACCTGAATCTCGCCACTCGTTGGCGCCAGCAACCCCAGAATCGCCTTCAACAGCGTGGTTTTGCCCGCGCCATTGGCGCCGAGCAAGCCGATGAACTCGCCGGGCTCGATCGCAAGACTCACGTCCGACAGAATGCGGCGCCCCGCGAGCCACAGGCCGACGCCGCTCAAGGTGACGATGCTCACGGCTCGAGCGCCTTTTCGATCGCCTCGAGCTGGCCCAGCATCCACGACGCGTAGGTGGCTGCCGCGGGCTGGGTTTCGGTCACGCCCACCACCGGCACCTTCGCTGCCATGGCGATCTCGCGCAAACGCATCGCAGCCGGGTCGGTCGCCTGCCGGTTGTAGAAAAGCAGGCCCACCTTGCGGGTTCGCAGATCGCTTTCGAACGCAGCCACGTCCTTGGCGGCCGGATCGGTGCCGTTCATCACCGCGAGCTGAAAACGGTCATTGCGCATCGTGAAGCCCAGCGCCTGCGCCATGGGGCCGAAAACCGGCTCGGTCGCTGTCACCGCAATGTTTGGATGGGCTTTGCGAATGGACGCGATCTTGAGCGCGACCGGGCCGAGCGACGCCATGAAGGCTTTGCGGCCGGCGTCGTAATCCGACTTGTGCGCCGGATCGGCCTTTGCCAGCGCATCGGTCATCGCCGTGGCGACCGCCGGCATGGTTGCCGGGTCGTACCAGAGGTGAGGATTGACACCGGCCTCGCGGCCCAACAGCGTGCCGGCGACGATCTCGACCCGTTTCGACGAAGGCGACGCCGCGAGCAACGGCTCGATCCACGGGTCGTATCCCACGCCGTTGTAGACCACGATCGATGCGTCGGCGATCGCGCGGGCCGTCGAGGGCGACGCCTCGAACAAATGCGGGTCCTGGTCGGGACTGGCCAGGATGCTGACGACGTCGACATGGGCGCCGCCGATCTGTTTGGCGACATCGCCATAGAAGTTTTCCGCGGCGACGATCTTGATGCCGGCGCTGGCCACGAGCGGCAGCGCCAGCGCGAGGGCCGTCAGACCGAGCATGACCCGGCGTTGGATGCGATTCATCGAACAGACTCCCTGGTCGCTATGGAGATGCTACAGAGACGTTATAACATACCAACTGTCAGGCAAGTCGTTGAATCGAGGATGTGGCGAGGCCCGCCCGGCACATCGCCAAAAGACCTCGCGAATTTTTAAACGAAAAGTGGCTGAAATGCCCGAGGCACGTGCGGAGACAGCTACAAAAAGAGGAGCATTTGCTCAACGGTTGCGCGTATGACTGACGCTCGCGTCGACCACGCCGAACACGGTGATGCCGCTGGACGAAGTTGCGCCTGCATCGCTGCCGCCTGCGTTCGGCGTACCCGCGCAACCGGCGAGCGCGCCCAATCCAAACGCCAGCAGAAAACTAAAGAAAAGTCTTTTCATCGTCATGCTCCTTGGTCCGGCCGATCGTCAGACCATCCGATCAGACGGTCGGCCAGCGCAGGTTGCCGGTCAGGCCGCCGGCTTCGTCAGGTGCTTGCCGACGATGCCGGCCAGCTCGAACATCGTGACCTGGTCTTTGCCGAACACCGGCTTCAACTTGGCGTCTGCATTGATCGCGCGCTTGTTCTGTTGGTCCTGCAGATTGTTGGCCTTGATGTAGTCCCAGATCTTCTTGATGACCTCGGTCCGCGCGACCGGCTCGGGGCCGATCACGGCGGCGAGTTCGGCGCTGGGCTTCAGCGCGGTGCCGGGTTTGCGGGGGGCTTTTTCTTTGGTGGCGGTTGCGTTCATCGTTGCTTTCCTCGTCTTGGATTGAATAGGTTTTGTGCCTGAAACGCCCGTGGCGCTTGCGGAGGCAGCTCTCTTTTTTGCAGCAGCGGCAGTGCCCTTCTTGGGCGCCGCCGATGCCTTGGCAAAGCTCTTGCGCGCCGGGAATTTACTCGCTCGCGGCTCGAACTCGAACGACACCTTACCTTCTTTGGGATTCCAGGCCAGAAAAGCCTTGAACGGGCGCCTGGTGCGCATCGAGACGAACTTGTCGAGCAGGTCGGTCTTGCCGGTCTCGAGCAGCTTCTGAATCTGCGCGTGCTCGATCGGCTGGGTCAGGATGATCTTGCCGGTTTTGAAGGTGCAACTCGGGGTCGGCTGGGCATCGGTGGGCACCGTCTTTTCGCAAACGTAGTTCGCGCCGTGCTCGAACACGCGAGCGCCGCAATTCGGGCAGGTGCCGAGCGATGTCTGGCCCGAGAAGTCGACGATCTCGCCGCTTTCGGCATTCTTGTCGTCGCCGAAGTCGAATTCCAGCTTGTAGTTCTTGGTTTCGTCGTCGGGTTTGATCACGATCTCGGCGGTGAACGGCCAGCCGGCTTTGGAGCGAAAGCCTTCGAGCGGGCCGATGTGTTTGTCGCGCAGCAGGGCTTCGGCTTCGGCAACCTCGAAAGTGCGGCCGGCCGGGCTCTTGCCGAACGAAAAGCCGCAGGCTTCCTGGCCTTGTTTGCCGATGCAGGTGTAGCGCCGGTAGTTCTCGCGCACCACGCCGCCGCAGTTCGGGCAGGCGGTCTCGAGGGTCGCGTAGTCGCCTGGAACGGTGTCGCGGTCGTATTCCTTGGCTTTTTTGACGATGTGCTTCGTCATTTCGGCGATCTCGCGCATGAAGGCGTCGCGGCTTAAGTTGCCCAGCTCCATCTGCGCAAGCTTGTGCTCCCATTCGCCGGTCAGTTCGGCTTTGGAGAGTTCCTCTACGCCGAGCCCGCGCAGCAAGGTCATGAGCTGGAAGGCCTTGGCGGTGGGAATGAGCTCGCGGCCGTCGCGCAGCATGTATTTCTCGTTGAGCAGTCCTTCGATGGTCGCGGCGCGCGTCGCCGGCGTGCCGAGGCCCTTTTCCTGCATCGCTTCGCGCAGTTCGTCGTCGTCGATGGTTTTGCCCGCGCCTTCCATCGCGCCGAGCAAGGTGGCTTCGGAGTAGCGCGCCGGCGGCCGGGTCTTGAGCGCTTTGGCGTCGCACGATTCGGTCTTCACGGTTTCTCCGGGCTTCACCGGCACCAGGTTCTTGCCATCCTTTTCGTCGTCGTCGGATGCCGCTTCCTTGCCGTAGATCGCCATCCAGCCGGGCTTGACCAGCACCTTGCCGTCGGAGCGAAAGGCGTATTTCCTTTGCTCCAGCTCTACTGTGCTGATCCGCGTCGTGATCTGGAACTCCGCGCTCGGAAAGAACACCGCCAGAAAACGCCGCACCACGAAGTCGTAGAGCTTTTGCTCGGCATCACTGAGGCCGCTCGGCGCCTGCAAGGTCGGAATGATCGCGAAGTGATCCGACACCTTCGCGTTGTCGAAAATCCGCTTGTTCGGCTTGACGTAATTGCCGGCAATCGCCTGCTTGGCGAACGGCGCGAGATGCTTCATCGGGCTCGCGGCCAGCATTTCCATCGTCTGTTTCACGACCGGCAGATAGTCTTCGGGCAGCGCGCGCGAGTCGGTCCGCGGATACGTGAGCGCCTTGTGCCGCTCGTACAGGCTCTGCGCGAGCGCCAGCGTGGTCTTGGCCGAATAGCCGAAGCGGCTGTTGGCCTCGCGCTGCAGCGATGTCAGGTCGTAGAGCGCGCCGCTGGCCTGGGTCGAGGGCTTGCTTTCTTCGGTGACGCTCGCCGGCTGGCCGCGCGCGGCATGCGCGATGGCCATCGCCTCGCGCTCGGACCAGACGCGATCGGCGCGCTGCTCGGGGTCGGCCTCGCCCGCGATCGCGGCGCCGGAGGTGATGCCTTGCGGCAGACGCGGTGCGTCGGCCTTCTTCCAGGCCGGGTCGAAATACTTGCCCGGATACTCACCGGCTTCGGCGCGAAAGCTCGCGTGGATTTCCCAATAGTCTCGACTGACGAATCGGCGAATCTGCTCCTCGCGCTCGACCACCACCGACAAGGTCGGCGTCTGGACCCGCCCGACGGTCGTCAAGAAGAAGCCGCCGTCGCGCGAATTGAACGCGGTCATCGCGCGGGTGCCGTTGATGCCGACGAGCCAGTCGGCTTCCGAGCGCGAACGCGCGGCGTCGGCCAGGCCCTGCATCTGGGCGTCGGTGCGCAGCCGCTCGAAGCCGTCGCGAATCGCTTGCGGCGTCATCGACTGCAGCCACAAGCGCTTGACCGGCTTGCCGAGGCCACCCTTGGCGCCGCCCGCGTACTGCTCGATCAGGCGAAAGATCAGTTCGCCCTCGCGCCCCGCGTCGCACGCGTTGACGAGTTGGTCGACATCCTTGCGCTTGGCCTGCTTGACCACCGCGTTGAGCCGGGTTTTGGTTTTGTCGACCGGCTTCAAGTCGAAATGCGGCGGAATCACCGGCAGGTTCGCGAAGCTCCATTTGCCGCGCTTGACGTCGAATTCCTCGGGCGCCTGAATCTCGACCAAGTGGCCGACAGCGCTGGTCACGACGTACTTTTCGCTCTCGAAATGCTCGTCGTGCTTGTCGAACTTGCCCGCGACCGGCGTGAGCGCGCGCACGATGTCTTGCGCCACCGAGGGTTTTTCTGCAATCACCAGTGTTTTCATCTGAACTTCATTGGTTGTCTGTTCGGGCTGCAGGCGCGGTCGACGTTGCTACCTACAATCTGCGCCTCTCGCGTGCGCACGCATGCACGCGCATGTGTGCCTGTATTCAAACTATCAGAAATTTACAGATGGCTGCAAAAGACGTCGTTCCACCCACTTCGCCATCCGCCTCGGGCCGCCGGCTCCAGACCCGGCGCTCGGGCGTCCACGGCAAGGGCGTGTTCGCATTGCAGGACATCGGGCCCGGCGAGACCTTGATCGAATACATCGGCGAGCGCATCAGCTGGAAAGAGGCTTTGCGCCGCCATCCGCACGACCCCGCGCAGCCCAACCACACCTTCTACTTTCACATCGACGACAAGCATGTGATCGATGCCAACGTCGGCGGCAACGCGTCGCGCTGGTTCAACCACTCGTGCGATCCGAACTGCGAAGCCGACGAAGACAGCGGACGGGTGATGATCAAGTCGCTGCGCGCGATCGCGGCCGGCGAGGAACTGAACTACGACTACGGCCTCGTCATCGACGAACCGCTGACCCGCAAGTTGAAGGCCGAATACCCGTGCTGGTGTGGCGCTGCGAGTTGCCGCGGCACCTTGCTCGCGGGCTCGCAGGTCAAAGACAAAAGCAAGGGCAAAGGCAAGTCGAAAAAGAAAAAAGCCATCAAGCGCCGAAAGGCTGCGTCCGTGTGAGCACTGCAGCGCAGCCCGAAAGCGACATCGCCGGCCCTTTGTCAGAGCGATTGGCGGCCCGGTCGGCGGTCCGGTCGTCGGCTGTCGTGCCGGGCCTGCGCGTCGAGCATTGCGACGAAATCGATTCGACCAACACCGAACTCATGCGCCGAGCGCGCGCCGGACGGGTCGATCCGGTGCTGCTGGTCGCGCGACATCAAACGGCTGGACGCGGCCGGCTCGGCCGGCAATGGCACAGCGCGACGGGGCTTAGCGAACCCACCGGGCGGCAAGACGACTCGCTGACCTTCTCGCTCGGCCTGCCGCTCGCGCCGGGTGGCGCGGGCGGCTGGTCCGGCTTGTCGCTGGCTGTCGGCGTCGCTGTGGCCGAGGCGCTCGATCCGGACCGGCAGGTGCCGATCGGCCTCAAATGGCCCAACGACCTGTGGGTCGACGGCCGCAAGCTCGGCGGTATCCTCATCGAAACCGCGATGCCCCAGCGAAATGCCTTTGATGCTGCCCGCTATGCCGTGATCGGCATCGGCCTGAACATCGGCCCGCCGCTCATACAGGGGTTGCGGGAGGAACTGCGGGACGGCCTGCGCACACCGCCGGCCTGGCTCCGCGAATGGGCGCCGGATGCGACGGCCGACGCGCTGCTCGACGTTCTGGCGCCGCCGCTGCTCGCGGCCGTGCGCCGCTTCGAAAGCGACGGCTTTCAGGCCTTCGCGGCCTCGTTCGCCTCGCGCGATGTTCTGCGCGATCGCGAAGTGCAAGCCAGCGACGGATCTTGCGGCATTTGCAAAGGCGTTGGCGCCGACGGCGCGCTGCGCCTCGAAACCGCGAGCGGGGTGCAACGTATCGTCAGCGCCGAAGTGAGCCTGCGTCCGCTGAGCCGGACATCCGCGGTCGCTCCGTTGCCGGAGGCCGCGCGATGAGCGCAACGCCGCCCCACGGCGATCGCCACGGCGACCGTCCCGGCAGTTGGCTTTCAGGCCTCCTCACGGCGCTGGTGGTGCTCAACCTGCTGTATTTCGCCTGGGGCCACGGCTGGCTCGCGGGGCTCGGATTCGCGCCGGCGCGGCCGCCCGGCCTCGAGCCCGAGCGGATGACCCATCAACTGCGGCCTGACGCATTGCGCGTCGGGCCGGCCGCAGAAGCCGCGATCGCTGCCAGCGCCGCCGAGGCTGCGCGCAACGCGGCGGCAGCACAGGCGGCCAGGTCAGCGCCGCGCCCGCAGCGCCGACCGGCGCCCGATCGCGCGACCGAAAGGGCGGCTGAAAGGGCCTCAGAACGAAGCTCGGAAGAGCGTGCTGCAGAACCCGTTGCGGCGCGTGAACCGCAACCATCCTCGCCACCGGCCGCCGAACCCGGCCCCGCGCCCGCGCCCGCGCCCATAACGGACGCCGGCGCCGCGACGCCTGCGCCGCCGGCCGCAGCGCCTGCGAATCAGACGCAGACAGATGCACGTTGAAATTTTAAGAAATAGTGCCTGAAACGCCCGCCAGACGTGCGCAGACAGCTATGAAATAAATAGCAAATGCGTTACATCGACATCAGAAAAAGCCATGACGGTGGGTGCCGTCGGTTCCAACGCTGAAATCACGCACGGCTTCGCGGGGCCGCTTTCACGGCAGTACGATTCAAAAAACGCCGATCCATGAACAGCACTTCCATCCGCCCCGTTATCGCCATCCACGGCGGCGCCGGAACCATTGCCGCCGCTGTTAAGGGGAGTCCTCTGGCCAAGACCTACGGTGACGCACTGCAGACCATCGTCGCGAGCGGCCAAGCCATGCTGCTGCGCGGTGCCAGCGCGCTGGACGCCGTCTGTCATGCGGTCGAGCTGCTCGAAGATTGCCCGCTCTTCAATGCCGGTCATGGGGCCGTCTTCACCCATGATGAAACCCACGAGCTCGATGCCGCCGTCATGGAAGGATCGAGCTTGCGCGCCGGCGCGGTGGCGGGCGTGAGCCACATCCGCCATCCGGTGCGCGCCGCGCGGGCGGTGATGGACGATGGCGCGCACGTGCTGCTCGGCGGCGCGGGCGCGGAGGCATTTGCGCGTGAACGAGGGCTGGAAATGGTCGATCCGGCCTGGTTTTCGACCGATGCGCGGCGCGCGCAACTCAAAGCCGCCCTGGCTTCGGACCGGGTGTCGCTCGACCACGACGGCGCGGCGCTCGACGAAAGCCGGAAGTTCGGAACCGTCGGCGCGGTCGCGCTCGATCTGCAGGGGCACCTTGCTGCCGCAACCTCGACCGGCGGCATGACCAACAAGCGGGTCGGGCGCATCGGCGATTCGCCGCTGATCGGCGCCGGCACCTATGCCGACGATCGCAGCGCCGCAGTGTCGTGCACCGGCAGCGGCGAAATGTTCATCCGCGCGGTGACCGCCTACGATGTCTGCGCGCGGATGATCTACGCCGGGCAGTCGCTTCACGAAGCGACGACTGCCGTGGTCATGCAAACCTTGCCGACCATCGATGGCCGGGGCGGTCTGATCGCCGTCGATCGTTTCGGCAACCTGAGCCTGCCGTTCAATACCGAGGGCATGTACCGCGCGTTCGCCCGCGGGTCGGACGCGCCGCAAACCGCGATCCACCGCTGAACCGGCTTTGTCCATGTCCGCTGTTCTTGCCGAAACTGCAGACGCGCCTGCCGCGTCGAGCCCAGCGCTCACGCTGGCCGACAACGTCGTGTTGTCGGTCGACGCACTGAGCGTGCGCTTCGCCACATCCGAACGCGTCGTCGATGCGGTACGCGATCTTTCGTTTCATGTCGCGCGCGGCGAAACCCTGGCGATCGTCGGCGAGTCCGGGTCGGGCAAATCGGTCACCTCGCTGGCGCTGATGCGGCTCATCGAATGGGGCGGCGGGCGCATCGTGAACGGCAGTATGGCGTTTCGCCGCCGTCGCGGCGATGTGGTGGATCTGGCGCGCGCCTCGAACAGCGCGATGCGCGGCATCCGCGGCGCCGACATCGCGATGATCTTTCAGGAGCCGATGACCTCGCTCAACCCGGTATTCACAGCCGGCGACCAGATCGCCGAGGCGATCGCGATCCACCAGCACAAGGACCGAGGCGCAGCGCGGGCTGAGGCCATGCGCATGCTCCAGCTCGTGCGCATTCCCGAAGCCAGGAGCGTGCTCAAGAGTTTTCCGCACCAACTCTCGGGCGGCATGCGGCAGCGCGTGATGATCGCAATGGCGCTGTCCTGCCGGCCGGCGTTGTTGATCGCGGATGAGCCGACGACCGCGCTCGACGTCACGATCCAGGCGCAAATCCTCCAGCTCATCCGCGAGCTTCAAGCCGAGATGCAGATGGGCGTGCTTTTCATCACGCACGACATGGGCGTTGTCGCCGAAGTGGCCGACCGGGTGCTGGTGATGCATCGCGGCAACAAGGTCGAGGCGGGACCGTCGGAAGACATTTTTTGCGCGCCGCAACAGGCCTACACGCGCGCACTGCTGTCGGCTGTGCCGCAACTCGGGGCGATGCGCGGCACCGATCTGCCGGCCCGGTTCGAATTGCTGCAGGTCGATGCGGCGGGCGCGCCGCTGGCAGCGGCGGCTGACGAAGAAGCGGCGCTGCCCGACACGGTGCGTCGTGATCTGCCGCCGATCCTGCGCGTCAAGGATCTGGTGACCCGCTTCGAACTGCGCGGAGGGCTTTTCAGCCGCGTCACGCGCGAAGTGCATGCTGTCGAGAAAGTGAGCTTCGAACTGTACGCCGGCGAAACGCTGGCATTGGTCGGCGAATCGGGCTGCGGCAAATCGACCACTGGGCGCTCGCTGCTGCGGCTGGTGGAAAGCCAGCGCGGCGCGATCGAATTCGACGGGCGCAACATCCTCGACTTGCCCGCAAAGCAGGTGCAGTCCCTGCGCCGGAACATCCAGTTCATCTTCCAAGATCCGTTCGCGTCGCTCGATCCGCGTGTGACGGTGGGCTTTTCGATCATGGAGCCATTGCTGGTGCATGGCATTGCGAAAGGCGCCGAGGCGCAGGAGCGTGTGCGCTGGCTGCTGCAGAAGGTCGGGCTGCCGGCCGATCATGCGCAGCGCTATCCGCACGAGTTTTCCGGCGGCCAGCGCCAGCGCATCGCGATCGCGCGGGCGCTCGCGCTCAACCCCAAGGTGGTGGTGGCGGACGAGTCGGTGTCCGCGCTCGATGTGTCGATTCAGGGCCAGATCATCAATCTGCTGCTGGATCTGCAGCGCGAATTCGGCGTGGCCTTTCTCTTTATTTCGCACGATATGGCGGTGGTCGAGCGCGTGAGCCATCGCGTGGCCGTGATGTATTTGGGCCAGATCGTCGAGATCGGCCCGCGTCGTGCGATCTTCGAAAATCCCCAGCATGCCTACACGCGGCGTTTGATGGCGGCCGTTCCGATCGCCGACCCGGCGCAGCGCCACATCGTGCGAACCCTCCAGACCGGCGAGATTCCGAGTGCGGCGCATCCGGCCGGTTACGAGCCCGACGTGCAGCCGCTGGTCGAGGTCGGGCCGGGACATTTCGTCGCGCGCCATTCGGTGGGTGGCGATTTTTGATCCGCCGGCGCCATGCCATCCAATGCAAACTGGCCTCGGCAAGCTTTTAGTTTTTTACCGCCGATGTTTAGCTTACGTTTTCACCCGCTTCATTCCCAAGGAGTTTCCGCATGAACAAACGTCTCTCCCGCGCCGCCGCCGCGCTTGTCGCGGCTGGCCTTTCGAGCCTCGCTGTTTCGGCGCAAGCCGCCGGGGATTTGGTGGTGGCGGTTCAATCGAACTTCACCACCACCGATCCGTACGACGCCAACGACACCCTGTCGCAAGCGGTCGCCAAATCGTTTTATCAGGGCCTCTACGGCTTCGACAAGGACATGAAGATGGTGCCGGTGCTGGCCGACAGCTACACCGTGAGCGACGACGGTCTGGTCTACACGGTCAAGCTCAAGTCGGGCATTCAATTTCATGACGGCACGCCGTTCAACGCCGAGGCGGTCAAGGTCAATTTCGACCGTGTGACCAATCCGGACAACAAGTTGAAGCGCTACAACCTCTACAAGAACATCGCGAAGACCGAAGCGGTCGATGGCACGACGGTTCGCTTCACGCTCAAGGAGCCGTTTTCGCCCTTCATCAACACGCTGGCCCATCCTTCCGGCGTGATCATTTCGCCTGCTGCACTAGCCCAGTACGGCAGCAAGGACATCGGCCGGCATCCGGTAGGCACGGGCCCGTTCAAGTTCGTCGAATGGAAAGCGTCGGACTACCTGAAGGTGGCCAAGTTCGACGGCTACTGGCGCAAGGGCTATCCGAAGATCGACAGCATCACCTGGCGCCCGGTGGTCGACAACAACACCCGCGCCGCGATCATGCAAACCAACGAGGCGCAGTTCGCGTTCCCGATGCCGCCCGAAGCGGTGGCCAGCCTGGAAGGAAAGCCGAACCTCGAAGTGACGGCTGCGCCTTCGATCATCCAGCGCTACATCTCGATGAACGTGCAGCACAAGCCGTTCGACAATGTGAAAGTGCGGGAAGCCATCAATTACGCCATCAACAAAGAGGCGCTCGCCAAGGTGGCTTTCTCGGGCTATGCGATTCCGGCCGAAGGCGTGCTGCCCAAGGGCGTGGCCTACAACGAGAAGCTCGGACCCTGGCCCTACGACCCGGCCAAGGCGAAGGCGCTGTTGAAGGAGGCGGGCTATCCCGACGGGTTCGAAACCACGCTTTGGTCGGCCTACAACTACACCACCGCGCAAAAGGTGATCCAGTTCGTGCAGCAGCAACTCGCGCAGGTCGGCATCAAGGTCAAGGTCGAAGCGCTCGAAGCCGGTCAGCGCGTCGAAAGGGTCGAAAGCGCGCAGGATCCGGCCACCGCGCCGGTGCGCATGTACTACGTCGGCTGGTCGTCGTCGACCGGCGAAGCCGACTGGGCCATGCGCCCGCTGCTCGCAGGCGAGTCGTTTCCGCCGAAGCTTTTCAACACCGCCTACTACAAGAATGCCGAAGTGGACAGCGACATCGCGAAGGCGCTGGTCGCGACCAGCGATGCCGACAAAACCAAGCTCTATGCCGACGCGCAGCAGCGCATCTGGAAAGACGCGCCCTGGGCTTTCCTCGTGACCGAAAAGCTGCTGTCGGTGCGGTCGCGCAAGCTGACCGGCTTTTATGTGATTCCGGACGGCAGCTTCAATTTCGACGAAGCCGAGCTGAAGTAGCTCACGAGCCGTCTCGCGAGTTGATGCGCTTCCGATGATCGACTACGTCCTCAAGCGCTTGCTCGGCTTGCTGCCGACGCTGTTGATCGTCGGGGTGCTGGTGTTTCTCTTCGTCCACTTGTTGCCAGGCGACCCGGCGCGCCTGGCCGCGGGGCCGAACGCAGACGCCGAGACCGTCGCGCTCGTGCGTCAGGATCTCGGGCTCGACAAGTCGCTGCCGCAGCAGTTTTTGAACTTCTTCGGCAACATGCTGCACGGCGACTTCGGCCGGTCGATTCGCACCAAGCGGCCGGTGGCCACTGAAATCAGCGAACGCATGTTTCCAACCATCATGCTCACCATCACGAGCATGCTTTGGGCCGTGATCTTCGGCATGGGCGTGGGCATCGTCTCGGCGGTCTGGCGCAATCGATGGCCCGACCGCGTGGGCATGACCTTGGCGGTTTCGGGCATTTCCTTTCCTGCTTTCGCGCTCGGCATGTTGCTCATGCAGGTGTTCTCGGTCCAGCTTGGTTGGTTGCCGACCATCGGCGCCGATTCATGGCGCAACTACATCCTGCCTTCGCTGACGCTGGGCGCGGCCGTGGCGGCGGTGATGGCGCGCTTCACGCGCGCATCGTTCATCGAGGTCATTCAGGAAGATTTCGTGCGCACGGCGCGGGCCAAGGGCGTGCCGGAGAAAAGCGTGCTTTTCAAGCACTGCCTGCGCAATGCGCTGATTCCCGTCGTCACGATGATGGGCTTGCAGTTCGGCTTTCTGCTGGGTGGCTCGATCGTGGTCGAGGCGGTGTTCAACTGGCCGGGCCTCGGTCGCCTGCTGGTCGATTCGGTCAACATGCGCGACTACCCGGTGATCCAGATTCTGGTGCTACTTTTTTCGCTCGAATTCCTGCTGATCAACCTGCTCGTCGATGTGCTCTACGGCTTCATCAACCCGACCATCCGGTACCGCTGATTGTCGACATGAACGAAGCGAACACGACCGAAGCCGTTCCAGAGGTCATTCCCGAAATCATTCCGGCAGAGGCAGGCGACATCGCCATGTCGTCGGTTCGCACGCCCTGGAGCGAGTTCTGGCGCAAGTTCAAGCAACAACCGGTGGCGCTGGGCGCGCTCGTGTTCGTGCTGCTTCTCGTCGTGGTGGCGGTACTCGCGCCCTGGATTACCCCCTACGACGCCGAAAACTTCTTCGACTACGACCGCATCAATTCGCCGCCGTCCGCAGCGCACTGGTTCGGCGTCGATCCGCTGGGCCGCGACATCTTCAGCCGCATCCTCATGGGCGCGCGCATTTCGCTGGCGGCCGGCTTTCTTTCGGTGGTGGTCGGCGCGATCGTCGGCACGGTGCTCGGCTTGCTGGCCGGTTTTTACGGCGGCTGGTGGGATCGCATCGTCATGCGCATCTCCGATGTGCTCTTCGCGTTCCCCGGCATCCTGCTGGCGCTCGGTGTGGTGGCCATCCTCGGCAGCAGCATGACCAACGTCGTTGTCGCGGTGTCGGTGTTCAGCGTGCCGGCCTTCGCCCGGCTGGTGCGCGGCAACACGCTGGTCTTGAAGCAGCTGACGTATATCGAAGCCACCCGCAGCATCGGCGCGAGCGACTGGACGATTCTGTTGCGGCACATCCTGCCCGGCACCATCTCGGCGATCGTCGTCTACTTCACCATGCGGCTCGGCACCTCGATCATCACGGCGGCGAGCCTGTCCTTTCTCGGCCTGGGCGCGCAACCGCCAACGCCGGAGTGGGGCGCGATGCTCAACGAGGCGCGCGCCGACATGGTCAACGCGCCGCATGTCGCGCTGTTTCCCTCGCTCGCGATCTTTTTCACCGTGCTGGCTTTCAACCTGCTCGGCGATGGCTTGCGCGATGCGCTCGACCCGAAGATCGATCGCATCTGATGACGACGTGCGCGCGAGCAGTCCGCGCATCGGTGCGCTGCCGTCCGGCAGGCCTTTCCGCCATCGTTGAAACGCTCCCATGAAAATCCTGATCTCCGTCGATATCGAAGGCGTTGCCGGCGTCTACCACCCGCAGCAGACGCACGCCGGCAACCCGGAATACGAGCGCGCCCGCCGCTGGATGACCGAGGAGGCGAACGCCGCCATAGCCGGCGCTTTCGCGGCCGGCGCCGACGAAGTTTTCGTCAACGATTCGCATGGCGACTTTCGCAATCTGCTGCCCGATCGGCTCGATGCGCGCGCCGAAGTCATACAAGGCAAGCCGCGCTACCTGAGCATGGCGGCGGGTGTCGAAACCGGGGTCGACGGGGTTTGCATGGTGGGCTATCACTCGCGCGCCCAGGGCAGAGGCATCCTCGCCCACACCATCAACAGCTTCGCGTTTGCCGGCATCGCATTCAACGGCGAGCCGATGAGCGAAGCCGGCATCTACGGCGCGCTGGCCGGTGAATACGGCGCGCCGGTGCTGATGGCGAGCGGCGACGACGTCTTCATCGCCGAGAACCGAGCGCTTTTTCCTGCTGTCTGCTTTGTTCAGACCAAGCGTGCGACCGGTCAGACCAGCGGTGTTTCGCTGTCACCCGGCGAGTCGTGCAAGCGGATTCGAGAAGGTGTCATGGCAGGCATCGCCGCGCGCTCTGGCGCAAAGCCGCTACTGTTGCGGACGCCCCTTGACGTGTCCTTGCGGACTCAGACTCCGGCGCTGGCCGACCTGTTCTGCCAGTGGCCCGACTTCGAGCGCACGGCAGCCACCGAATTGCGTTTCTCGGCGCCCACGGTGGAAGCGGCAGTGCGCATGCTCAACTGCTGCTCGGCGATGTCTGCCATGTTGCGGTGAGTGCGGGTGTGCGTCACGACTTCGGCGCGGTTGGCAACGTTGAGAGATTTGCGGGCTGCATTTTCCTTTGCGAAAGCTTTGCGACTTCTGCGTCCGGTAGTTCGAATTCAGGCCGTATAAGCCTCCAACCCCAGCGCCACCACCGCCGCCACGTCGTCGCCGACGCTCGCCCTGAACTCGGCTTCGGCCTGCGCGACCGAACGCCGGAACGCGTCGAGCCAGGCCAGTCCTGTTTCCGTGAATAAGACTTGCCGCGCGCGTGCGTCGAGCGGATCGGCTTCGCGTGTGACCAGACCCCAGGCCTCGCATTGATCGACCAGCACGCCCATCGCCTGCTTGGTCATCCCGGCTTGTTCGGCGAGTTTGGTCAGGCGCGATCCGCCACGTGCGAGATGGCGCGTGATGTGGATGTGCGCGGCGCTGACCTGGCGTCGCGCGGCGAGGTTCGACAGCGCCAATGGCACTTCGGCGTCGCGCGCCATCAGCTCCTGCACCCGGTCGTCGAAGCGCCGCATGGCGTGGCCGAGCAAGCGGCCGAAGTGGGTTTGACGCCAAGCGTCGTCTGTCAACATCGAGTTGTCGATAGTAAATCAAACTGACTTTAAAATTCGTTTTCGATCAGCGATCCAGCTCTAAACTACTGGTCACGCATCCAGCCTGTAATTCACAACAGCTCCAATGAAAATAGCTCAACCCGTTGATTCAAAAGGAAATTCCCCCATGGACTCCGCCGTCAAGAACCTCCCCGCGATGACCGAAAAGGCCAAGGCGCTGCAAGCCGCATTGGCGCAAATCGAAAAGCAATTCGGCAAGGGCACGATCATGCGGCTCGGCGAGGGCGAGGCGATCGCCGACATCCAGGTGGTGTCGACCGGCTCGCTCGGCCTCGATGTGGCGCTCGGCGTCGGCGGCCTGCCGCGGGGCAGGGTGGTCGAAATCTACGGGCCGGAGTCGTCGGGCAAAACCACCCTCACCTTGCAGGTCATCGCGCAAATGCAAAAGCAGGCCGGCACCTGCGCTTTCGTCGATGCCGAGCACGCGCTCGATACCCAGTACGCGCAAAAGCTCGGCGTGAACCTGCAGGATTTGCTCATCAGCCAGCCCGATACCGGCGAACAGGCGCTGGAGATCGTCGATTCGCTGGTGCGCTCGGGCGCCGTCGATTTGATCGTGATCGACTCGGTCGCCGCGCTCACGCCCAAGGCCGAAATCGAAGGCGAAATGGGCGATTCGCTGCCCGGCCTGCAAGCGCGGCTCATGAGCCAGGCGCTGCGCAAGCTCACCGGCAGCATCAAGCGCACCAACTGCATGGTGATCTTCATCAACCAGATCCGTATGAAGATCGGCGTGATGTTCGGCTCGCCCGAAACCACCACCGGCGGCAATGCGCTCAAGTTCTACGCCTCGGTGCGGCTGGACATCCGGCGCATCGGCACCATCAAGCGGGGCGACGAAGCCGTCGGCAACGAAACCCGCGTGAAGATCGTCAAGAACAAGGTCGCGCCGCCGTTCAAAACGGCTGAATTCGACATCCTGTTCGGCGAAGGCATCAGTCGCGAGGGCGAGGTGATCGACATGGGCGTCACCGCCCATATCGTCGACAAGGCGGGCGCCTGGTACGCCTACAACGGCGAAAAAATCGGCCAGGGCCGCGACAACGCAAGGGAGTTTCTGCGCGAGAACCCGGCGCTGTCGCGCGAAATCGAGAACAAGGTGCGCGAGTCGCTCGGCATTCCGCTGTTGGCGGCAGATGTGGAATCGCCGGCGCCTGTGAAAGCTGCGGATTGAAAAAAGTCGAAAGCGGGCAGCCGAACGCGAAGTGCGCGAAAACTCGCGAAGGACGCGAAAGAAATCCAAAAGATTTTCTGTATTTTTCGCGCCCTTCGCGAAACCTTTGCGTCCTTCGCGTTCGGCTGCTCGGTTTGGTTTTTTTGAGCCAAATCGCCCCAAAACGCCCGCCGCACCTGCGCAGACAGCTATCTAATTCATAGCAAATGGCATTCGGAGCACCGTCGCTCAAAGGCCGCGCGCTGCGGCTTTTGAGCCAGCGCGAGCATTCGCGCCCTGAACTCGAACGCAAGCTCGCGCGCTACGAGGACGAGCCCGGCGCATTGGCGGCGGCGCTCGACGAACTGGCGGCGAAAGACTTCATCAGTGAATCGCGGGTGGTCGAATCGGTGTTGCACCAGCGCGCGCCGCGTTTCGGCGCCTTGCGGGTGCGGCAAGAGCTGCAACAAAAAGGCATTGCGCCCGACGCCATCGCCGGAGCGGTCGCGTCATTGCGAGGCAGCGAATTCGAACGCGCCAGCACCCTGTGGCGCCAGCGATTCGGCCAGCCGCCCGCCGATGTCAAAGAGCGCGGCCAGCAAGGCCGTTTCCTGATGGCGCGTGGCTTCTCCGGCGAAGTCGTGGCGCGCGTGCTGCGGAGTGATGACGGGTCGGGGTGACGCCCAAATGCGGGCAGCCGAACGCGAAGTACGCAAAGGTTTCGCGAAGGGCGCAAAAAAGACAGAAAAAATCTTTTGGATTTCTTTCGCGTCCTTCGCGAGCTTTAGCGCCCTTCGCGTTAGGCTGCCCGATCCCTCTTGTGCCCGGCCCTCCGAGAAATTCAAACCCGCATCCCCTGCCGCACCGCCGCCGAGATCAGCGGTCCGAGCCCGTCCCACATGATCTGGAAGCCCAACGCGAGCAGGATGAAGGCCGACAGGCGCAGAAAGACGAGCGTGCCGGTTTCGCCGAGTGGCCGCAGCATGACCTGGGCGTAGCGGTAAGCCAGCAGCACCGCGAAGCACACGATCATCAGGCCGACCAGGGCGCCGCTGGTGCGAGCGACCGCGGTCGAGATTTTCGGACTGGCCAGGCTCACGCCCACGGTGATCACGGCCGCCAGCGAGCCGGGCCCCACGGTGGTCGGAAAAGACAGCGGGTAAAACGCCTTCTGCCGAACCATGTCGGGCGTGAAGCCTTCGGTCAGGCGCGCCGCGCGCGACGAGGTGTCTTCGGCGTTGAGCAGGCGCCAGCCCATGCTGGTCACGAGCAGTCCGCCCGCGACGCGAATGATGTCGAGCGACAGGCCGAAAAAGTCGAGCACGTACGACCCGACGAGCAAAAACGCTGCCATCAAAAAGAACACGTTGCGCGCGATCCGGGTCGACAGGTGGCGCCGGGTTTCCTGCGAAGCGCCTTCGGTCAGCGACAGAAAAATCGCGGCGGTGCTCGGCGGATTCATGATCGGCAGCATGGTCGCCACCATCACGAAAAGGCTTTTGCTGAAGTCGGACAGGAAATCGGTCATGCGAAGCTTGAAAGAGAAAGCGCCGGCTGTCGCGCAGCGGGCGATGTGAGCGGGAGCGGATGCGGGCGGCGAATGCGAAAGGACCTAAAGCCCGAGCATCAGCTTCAAGTTCTGCACCGCAGCGCCGCTCGCGCCCTTGCCGAGATTGTCGAGCCGGGCCATCACCACCGCCTGGCGCGCGGCATCGCTCCGAAAAACGCGGATCTCGAGCTGGTTGGTGTCGTTCAGAGCGGTCGGCTCGAGCTTTCCGTCGTCGGTCGGCGGCAGCACCCGGATGTTTTGCTCGCGCGTGTTGCTGCGCTGGTAATGCGCGGCAAGGGCTTCGTGCACGTCGTTGGCGCCGGGCTTTCCCGGCAACCGATCCAGATGCAGCGGCAACGAAACCAGCATGCCCTGGCGGAAGTTGCCGACCGACGGTATGAAAACCGGCCGCAGCGTGAGCCCGGTGTACTTCATGATTTCGGGAACGTGCTTGTGCGAAAGACCGAGCGCGTAGGTCTCGAACGGCGGCGCCTCACCCTTTTCGTACGCCTCGATCATCGTGCGCCCGCCGCCTGAATAACCGCTGACCGCAGGCAGCGAAATCGCAGCGTCGGACGCCAGCAATCCCGCGTCGACCAGCGGCCGCACGATCGCGATCGCGCCCGTCGCGTAGCAGCCGGGGTTGGCGACCCGATCGGCCTTTGCAACCTTGTCGGCGTGGCCGGCGGTGAGTTCGGGAAAGCCGAAGGTCCAGCCATCGGCGGTGCGATGCGCGGTCGAGGCGTCGATGACTTTCGGTTTGCGGCCGGACAGCTGGTCGATCAGCGCGACAGAATCGCGCGCGGCATCGTCGTGCAGACACAAAAGGACCAAATCGGCACCCGCCATCAACTCGCGCTTGGCGGTCGAATCCTTGCGCAATTCCGGTGCGATCCGCAGCAGCTCGATGCCGGACATTCCGGCCAGCTGATCGCGGATCTGCAGTCCGGTGGTGCCGGCCTCGCCGTCGATGAAAACCTTGGGCATGATGCTGCTGAGCGGGATGAGTGAAAAAGGTGCATCGCGCGCCGCCGGAGCGGTCGCGTTGCAGACTGAATATGTCTGTCGCATGATACAGTCGCGGCCGTTTGCGAACGGCGCGGGCCGTACTCGACGGGCGGCGACGCACAGGCGCTCGGCATCGGAGCCGCAACCCGAATCATTCACCCCACGCGCCGCCATCACGCCCGGAACAAACTTATGAAGATTCATGAATATCAGGGCAAGGAAATCCTTGCCAAGTTCGGCGTTCCGGTGCCGCGCGGCATTCCCGCGTTCACCGTGCAGGAGGCGGTCGAAGCCGCGCAAAAGCTCGGCGGGCCGGTCTGGGTCGTCAAGGCGCAAATTCACGCCGGCGGGCGCGGCAAGGGCGGCGGCGTGAAGTTGGCCAAGTCGATCGACGAGGTGAAGCAGCTGGCCGGCGAAATTCTCGGCATGCAGCTCAAGACGCATCAAACCGGGCCCGAAGGGCAAAAGGTGCGCCGCTTGTTGATCGAAGACGGCGCCGACATCAAAAAAGAGTATTACGTCTCCGCCGTAACCGACCGCGCGAGCCAGCGGGTCGCGCTGATCGCCTCGAGCGAGGGCGGCATGGACATCGAAGAGGTCGCGCATTCGACGCCCGACAAGATCCTGACCGAGCTGGTCGACCCGGCCACCGGCCTGTCCGACGCGCAGGCCAAAAAGCTCGCGTCGGGCATCGGCGTGCCCGAAGCCTCGCAGGCGCAGGCGATCGACGTGCTCAAAAAGGTCTATCAGATCTACATGGAATGCGACGCTTCGCTGGTCGAGATCAACCCGTTGATCCTCGAAGGCAAAGGCGGCATCCGGGCGCTCGACGCCAAATTCAATTTCGATTCGAACGCGCTTTACCGGCATCCCGAGATCGTCGCCTTTCGCGACCTCGACGAAGAAGACGCAGCCGAGGTCGAAGCCAGCAAGTTCGACCTGGCCTACATCAGCCTGGACGGCAACATCGGCTGTCTGGTGAATGGCGCCGGCCTCGCGATGGCGACCATGGACACGATCAAGCTCTTCGGCGGCGAGCCGGCCAACTTTCTCGACGTGGGCGGCGGCGCGACACCCGAGAAAGTCACCGAAGCCTTCAAGATCATGCTCGGCAACAAGAACGTCAAGGGCATTCTGGTCAACATCTTCGGCGGCATCATGAAGTGCGACACCATCGCCACCGGCGTCATCGCCGCCTGCAAGGCGGTCAACCTGTCGGTGCCGCTGGTGGTGCGCATGAAGGGCACCAACGAAGCCGAAGGCAAGAAATTGCTCGTCGACTCGGGCTTGCCGATCATCAGCGCCGACACGATGGCCGAAGCGGCGAAAAAAGTCGTTGCCGCTGTCGCCACCGCCTGAACGCACAGCCAGCCCCGAGGTAAATATGTCCATCTACGTCGACAAAAACACCCGGGTCATCACCCAGGGCATCACCGGCAAGACCGGCCAGTTCCACACCGAGAAGTGCCAGGAATACGCGAACGGCAAGGCCTGCTTCGTCGCGGGTGTGAACCCCAAAAAGGCCGGCGAATCGATCTTCGGCATTCCGATTTTCGGCTCGGTCAAGGAGGCCGCCAAAGACACCGGCGCCACCGTCAGCGTGATCTACGTGCCGCCGGCCGGCGCGGCGGCTGCGATCTGGGAAGCGGTCGAGGCCGATCTCGACATGGCGATCTGCATCACCGAAGGCATTCCGGTCAAGGACATGCTCGAAGTGCGCAACAAGATGAAGGCGAAAGAGGCAGCCGGTGGCAAAAAAACCTTGCTGCTCGGCCCGAATTGCCCCGGCGTCATCACGCCAGACGAGATCAAGATCGGCATCATGCCGGGCCATATCCATCGCAAGGGCCGGATCGGCGTCGTGAGCCGCTCGGGTACCTTGACCTACGAAGCGGTGGCCCAGCTCACCGAAATCGGTCTCGGCCAATCGAGCGCGGTGGGCATCGGCGGCGACCCGATCAACGGTTTGAAGCACATCGACGTCATGCAGGCCTTCAACGCCGACCCCGAAACCGACGCCGTGATCATGATCGGCGAAATCGGCGGTCCCGACGAGGCCGAAGCCGCGCGCTGGTGCAAGGCGAACATGAAAAAACCGATCGTCGGCTTTATCGCCGGCGTCACCGCGCCTCCCGGCAAGCGCATGGGCCATGCCGGCGCGTTGATTTCGGGCGGTGCCGACACCGCCGAGGCCAAGCTCGCGATCATGGAGGAATGCGGATTCACCGTGACCCGCGATTTCTCCGAGCTCGGCAAACTCCTCAAGTCGAAGCTGTGAGCTGCGCGTTCCGGCCCTCTCTTTTTCAGGCGCGTTGAACCCATGGTCACGGCCGGAGCGCCCGCTGCGGTTTCATCCGGCGTCAAGGCATGGGAATTTGCCGCGCTGACCGACACCGGACAGCTTCGCGCCAACAACGAGGATTCGATCGCCTTCGACCCCACGCTCGGCTTCGTGATCCTGGCCGACGGGATGGGCGGCTACAACGGCGGTGAGGTTGCGAGCGGCATGGCGGTCGCGCTTCTGCAAGCCAGTTTCGGGCGCTGGTTCGCGCACGCCGGCCTCAATGCGCAGCCGCGCGCAGTACGCCGTGCGCTGCAAACCTCGGTCGACGAAGCCAACGATGCGATCCTCGAGGCGGGCCTCGCCAACGCGCAATTGCAGGGCATGGGCACCACGCTCGTGCTCGGCGTATTCGGGCCGCAGCGCGCGCTGGTCGGCCACATCGGCGATTCGCGCTGCTACCGGCTGCGCGACAAGACGCTCGAGTTGCTGACCCGCGACCATTCGCTGTTGCAGGAGCAACTCGATGCAGGCCTCATCACCGCCGAAGAAGCGACCCTGTCGCCGCATCGCAACCTGGTGACGCGGGCGCTCGGCGTCGAGCGGCGGGTCGAGCTCGAAATCAACGAATACCCGGCCAAGCCCGGCGATCTCTTTGTTTTGTGTTCCGACGGGCTGAGCGACCTGGTCAACGATGCGCAGCTTTTCACACTTTTGTTACAAAGTGGGTCGCTTTCAGAAAAAGCAACACTTTTGGTTTCATCGGCGAATGAGAATGGCGGCCGGGACAACATTTCGGTTGTTCTCGTACAGGCGAGCGGCGAAGATGCCGCGCGCTGATGTTCGTGGGGAGGGGCTGCCGCTACTCGGTGTACCAGGCCAAACCGCCAGATTCAAATTGAAAGCCAGGAGTCGGCCATGCCGAGAATGATTGTTTCGATCGAAGGTGTCGTGATCAAGGAAATTGCCTTGGCCAAAGACCGCACCACGCTGGGCCGCCGGCCGTACAACGACATCGTGATCGACAACCTGGCGATCAGCGGCGAGCACGCAGTGTTCATCATGAACGGGCCCGAGGTTTACCTCGAAGACCTGAACAGCACCAACGGCACCTACATCAACGCCCGCGCGATCAAGAAGCAGGTGCTGCACAACAACGATCTGATCGAGGTCGGCAAGTACAAGATCCGCTACCTCGAAGGCGGTGTGGCCTCGGAAGGCGCCAGTGCGGCCCGCCATGTGCTGCCACCGATCGCCTCGGCGCCGGTTCCGCTGGCCACCGCCCCCACGGCGCCGATGCCACTCGGTGGCGCGCCGTCGCATGCGCTGATCAAGGTGCTGTCGGGCCCCGGCGCGGGCCGCGAGGTCACGCTCAACAAGGTGGTCACGACCATTGGCAAGCCTGGCATCGCTGTCGCGGCGATCACGCGCCGCCTGCAGGGCTATGTGGTCGCGCCGGTCGATGGCGCCACCTTGCTCAACGGCCAGCCGCTGACCGACAAGGCGGTCGCGCTGCAGGACGGCGACATGCTCGAACTCGCCACGACCCGGATGCAGTTCGTGCAGGAGTGATCCGAACGGCGCCGATGTAATGCTGCGCGTGCTCCGGCGCCACGCAGCGCGCATCGCGATCACGCTGGTGCCGCTGGTGCTTGCGCTGCTCCATGCGACCGGTGCGCTGAATCTGCATTTCGTCGACCGCCTCGACCAGATCGTCTACGACGCGCGTCTCAACGCGCTGCTGCCCGGCACGCGCGACGACCGCATCGTGATCGTCGCGATCGACGAGCCCAGCCTGCTCCAACTCGGCCAGTGGCCCTGGAGCCGCGACAAGCTGGCTCGCCTGACCTCGGAGCTCACCGATCGCCAGCAAGTCGCCGCGCTCGGCTTCGACGTGCTGTTCGCCGAGCCGAACGATTCCGCGGGCCTGGCGCAGCTGCGCCGCTTCCTGGAGGGCGACCTCGCCGGCGACCCGCAATTCGCGGCGCGTTTCTCGGCCGAGTGGCAGCGCCTCGCGGCCGACCTCGATCACGACCGCGCCTTTGCCGCGGCGCTGGCCGGGCGGCCGGTGGTGCTCGGCTACTACTTCGGGCGCGGCGCCGCGGCATCGATCGGTCATTTGCCAACGCCCTGGTTTTCGCCCGGCGTCGTGCCGCCCGGCAGCATCGCCGGACCGGGATGGACCGGCTACGCCGCGAGTCTGCCGGCGCTGGCCGAAGCCGCTGCAGCAGCCGGTTTCATCAACGCGGCGATCCGGGCCGATGACGACGGCGTGTTGCGCGCTGCGCCGCTGCTCGCGCGCTACGAGGCGACGGCCGCTGCGCCGGCGGCAAGCAACGCACCGGCAGCGCCTTCCGCAACCGCCGCGCCGTCTCCAGAGTCCGCGGCGCCTTCGCCGGCTTCCAGTTACTACCCCTCGTTGGCGATGGCGGTCTATCGCCTCGCGGCCGGGTCACCGCCGGTGTCGCTGCAATTCGCTCGCGGGCCGGGCTTGGGCGACAGGGCGCCGCCGGTGACGGCAATGGCATTCGGCGCCGGATTGCAACGGGTCATGGTGCCGGTCGATGTCGATGCCTCGGCGCTGGTGCCCTATCGCGGGCGGGGCGGTCCGGACGGCGGCTCGTTTCGTTACCTGTCGGCGGCCGACGTCATTGCCGGCAAGCTCGCACCGGCCGAACTGCGCGGCAAGATCGTGCTGGTCGGCGCTACCGCGCCCGGTTTGCAGGACCTGCGCGCGACGCCGGTCAGTGCCACGTTCCCCGGCGTCGAAGTGCACGCGAACATCATTTCGGGATTGCTCGACGGCCGGATTCTCAAAGTGCCCGACTATGCGGCCGGCTACCGCGTGGTCACCGTGCTCGGCGCGGGTTTGCTGCTCGCGTTCGGCTTGTCGCTGCTGCCGGCGCGGCGCGGGTTGTGGCTCGCGCTGGCGGTCGCCGCTGCGCTGATCGGGCTCGATACCTGGCTCTACACGAGCGCCCAACTGGTGCTGCCGCTCGCCGGCGCGCTGCTCATGACCGTGCTCGCGTTCATCCTCAGCACGAGTTGGGGCTACCTGGTCGAAGAGCACGACCGGCGCCGCCTGGTGCGACTTTTCGGCACTTATGTGCCGCCGCAGCTGGTCGACGACATGCTGACCATGCCCGGCCGGCGCTTCAGCATGCGCGCCGAGAGCCGCGAACTCACGGTGATGTTCTGCGACATGCGCGGCTTTACCCACTTGTCCGAGCAAATGGCGCCGACCGAGCTGCAGGCGCTGCTCAACGTCGTGTTCAGCCGGCTCACACGCATCATCAGCGCGCAGGGCGGCACCGTCGACAAGTACATGGGCGATTGCGTCATGGCGTTCTGGGGCGCGCCGGTCGAGCTGCCCGACCACGCCGAGCGCGCCGTGCGCGCCGCCGTCGACATGGCCGCCACCGTGCGCGACATCAACCTCGAGTACCGGCCGCTCGGCTGGCCCGAGATTTCGGTCGGCATCGGTTTGAACACCGGGCTGATGTCGGTCGGCGACATGGGCTCGACCGAACGCCGCAGCTACACCGTGGTCGGCGACGCGGTCAACCTGGCATCGCGGATCGAAGGGTTGGGCACGTGCTACGGCGTGCAAGTGGTCACTAGCGAAGCGACCCGCAACCAGGTGCCCGGCTGGGCCTGGCAGCCGCTCGACCGGGTGCGGGTGCGCGGGCGCGAAGCCTCGGTGTCGATCTTTACGCCGCTAGCGCCGCTCGATGCGCTTTCAGCCGCTGCGCGCGCGCAACTCGCGGCATGGTCCGACGTGCTCGCCGCGTGGCGCGAACAAGACTGGGCACGTGCAAGAAGTCTTCTCTCGCCGCTACTTGAAGCGGATGTGCAGGCCGACGTGACAAATGTCCTTTACCGCCTGTACAGCGAGCGCTTAGCCTTGATGGCACAGCATGCCGAAGACCCCTCGTGGGACGGCGTCATGCCAAGCAACTCCAAGTAGCCCTCTCCTGCACACAAGGCGCACATGCAGCTCCGCGTATTGGGATGCTCCGGCGCCATCGCCCGGGGCTGCCGTACCACTTCTTTTCTGGTCGACGACGACTTGCTCGTCGATGCCGGCACCGGCGTCGGCGACCTGTGCCTGGCCGAAATGGCGGCGATCGACGACGTGCTGCTGACCCATTCGCACCTCGACCATGTGGCCGCGCTGCCATTGATGCTCGACGCCGTCTCGGGCCAGCGCAAGCGGCCGCTGCGCGTGCATGCCCTGCGCGCGACCATCGAAGCGCTGCGCATCCATGTCTTCAACAACGTGATCTGGCCCGACTTCGCCGCCATTCCGAGCCGCGAAGCGCCGTATGTCGAATTCCATGACATCGCCATCGGCGAAACACTGCAGCTCGGCAGCCGAAGCTTGAAGCAGATCGAAGTGCTGCCCGCCGTGCATACCGTGCCGGCCTGCGGCTATGCAATTCGGCCCGCCGCGGGCGGAGCGCACTGGGTTTTCAGCGGCGACACCGAACGCAACGCGCCATTCTGGCAGCGCGTGAACCAGCTCGACGTCGGCGCCCTCGTCATCGAAACCGCCTTCAGCAACCGCGAGCAATCGCTCGCCCAGCGCAGCCTGCATTTGTCACCCGCCACCCTGGCCGACGAGTTGGCCCTGATCGCGCCCGGCCGCAGCTATCCGATCTACATCACCCACACCAAGCCCGCCGAAACCGACGAAATCATGAGCCAGATCGACGGTTTGGCCGCAGGCGATGCTTGGACGGCAGTCCTGCGCGGGATATCCGCTGGCTGACGGCGGATGCGCGGTTGACGATTTGAAGAAGCGCCCGCAGCGCCCGCCCGGTCAGGGGTATTGCTGGCGCGAGTGCAGCACGTTGACCACTTCGATTGAGTCGACCGTGACGCGGTAGACGACGATGTAGTTGGGATGGGCGACGATTTCTCGCGTTCCCGAGGCTCGACCTGCCCGGAAAAGGTATGGATGCTCAGTTGCCGGAATGACAGACGCTTCTATTGCTGCCTTCAATCGTCTCGCCGCCGATGGATTTTCGGCCGCAATGAAACGAATGATCTCCGCCAGCCTGGCGCGCGCTGGCGCACGCCAAAGAATCGTCAGCATCCCGCTTTTTCGCGCCGCTTCGCCTCTTCCTCGGCAATGATGGCGTCGATGTGCGCCATCACTTCGTCATGCGGAATTGTCGGCCGCGGATCGTCCAGACTCGCCTGCACCTCGGCGCGAAACCACTTGTCGTAGGCCTCGGCCTGCTCTTCGGTTTCGAATTCCGAGACGATGGGGGAAAGTTTGGTGCTCATGGTTTGATCCGGATGATTCTGTTTTTAGTCTAAGGCAGTGCGCGATTGGGTCGCAGTTGAATTTCAAGCGCTGCAGTTGGGGTCAGATCACCGCCCCAGCCGCATAGCCCCGCAGCGCCAAACTTCACCGCCGCCGCATGCAGAGTGAAAGCCGTCACACGCGGTGCTCTGACCCCGACGGCCCTCGCCACGGATGATTCCAATTGCTACACAAATAATAGCTGTTTGCGCACACCCAGCGGTCGTTTCAGCCACTTTTCTCGTAAATTTTTACTAAGGATGCTTTGCATAGCCTGCCGCGTCACCACCGTCAGCTGATCCTGCCGCGCCGCGCCGCGCCGCGCCGCGGCGTCAAGTCATCGGTGCGCGCGCCCTCCTGCAGCAGAAATGCCTTGAGCGAAGGCCGCTCATCGGCAACCAGCCTGCGCCACGTATTCACCGGCACCAAAACAGCCACCTCCGCCCCATGCCGCGTCACCCTCTGCGGCCCTTCCGTCAGGCAGGCGTCGAAAAACTCACTGAATCGCGCTTCCGCGTCTTGATCTGTCCAAGTATTCATTTCGATCCCCACTCCCCAATTGACCGTTACGCGATGGGCTCGCCTCCATGCACAAGACTCAACCCCCAGCCGCTCCGATCAATTGCATATTGCAATGCCGCGAGGCACCGCGATCGAAAGTCACTGTCTTTTCGCAGCCCGCCGCCGCGCTCGAACGCTCGATCAGGCAGTCGGCGAAATCTGCTGCGCTGCCTTTGACTGCACGAACGCTTTTCCACACCGTCTCGGCTTGCTCGACCACGAATTCGCGCGTGCGCAGCAGCCCTTCGAGCGCGCTCACCAACTGATCGCGGTCGAGCTGATAGCTCGATCCCAAGACCCACCACAGTTCGACCACCGTCACGAGCGATACGAAACCGGGGGCATCAGGCGTCAGCGCCTCGATCAAGGCCGTCGCTTCGGGCGACTGAACCGGGTCGTCCTGCATGACGTAGCGCACCAGCACATTGGTATCGAGCCCGATCATTGCCGCGCCGACGCACCCCGCGCCGCGATCGCCTCGTTCATCTCCTCGATCGTTACCGTCTTCCGGGCAGGGCCGAACATCCCGCGTAACGCAGTCACAGGCTGCGTCGCCGCAATAAACTCATAGCGCCCCGGCTCGATTTCCACGAACTCGACCCGGTCGCCTGTATCGACTTTGAGTGCCTGCCGAACCAATGCCGGAATCGTGATCTGGCCTTTGGAGGTGATGGTTGATGTTGTCATTCCCCGAGTCTACCTTACATTTGTGTAAGGGGCTCGGTGTGCAGCTTAGCGCGCGCTCCGCAACCAGTCCGATTGATGTTATCCGCAGTATCATCGCGCAATGAACGCAGCAGTAAAGCTACTCATCGACGACGCACCGCAATGACCCCCACCACCGACTACCCCTTCGAAATCCGCCCGCTCTCCCACGACGACGGCGGCGGCTTTCTCATCTCTTACCCCGACTTCGCCGAATGCATTTCCGACGGCGAAACCGTCGAAGAGGCGTTGGGCAACGGGCAAAGCGCGCTCAGTGAAACGATTGCAGCGCTCCTGGCCAAGTCACTTCCCGTGCCAAAGCCCCACAGCGGCGGTGTCGCCTCGGGCAAGTTCGTCGCGCGCGTGCCCAAGTCCGTCCACGCCCAACTCGCATTGCGGGCCCGCGCCGAAGGCGTCTCGCTCAATGCGCTGGTGCTCAGCTTCATCGCCCACGGCCTCGGCCGAAAAGAGGGCGCGGCTTGAACATGGGTCGGGGCCAGATCAGTTCGCCAGCCGCGTAGTTGGGGTCAGATCACCGCCCCCGCCTTGCTGACGCCACAGCGCAACCTATTTCCACTTCGCCCGCAGAGCGCAACGAGTCACCAGCGGTGCTCTGACCCCGACGGCACTCAGAGCCAAACCGCTCAAGCGACGAAACCCCCAAACCCCGCGCGCATCCTGTCACATCGACATTTTTGTCACCCCCGCGCGGCGCGTGCGCAACACTAATTGTCACCGCCTGTAAGCCATTCGTGAACCATTTCACGCCGTTTGACCTGCAAAAACGCCTTGGCACGCTGGCACGCCACCTGCAAATAAAGAAGCGCTCCGGGGGGATTCCCGGGCTGGGTTCCTCCCACTTTCCTCTCACTTGTTTTTATTAGTTTTAATTTTACTTAACCACCTGGAGTTTTGAAATGATGAAGCGTTCTGTTCTGCGCACCGCGCAAAAAGTGCAAAAGGGTTTCACCCTGATCGAATTGATGATCGTTGTCGCGATTATCGGTATTTTGGCTGCTGTTGCGCTGCCGGCTTATCAGGATTACACGATCCGTGCGAAAGTCACTGAAGGCTTGACCCTTGCTTCTGCGCTGAAAACCGCAGTTTCAGAGACCCACCAGTCCAAAGGTCCGAGCACGAAGATTTGCAATACCCAAGCAACCTGTGACGCAATTGGTGCTACCACAATGGACGCAACTGCGGCGACGATGGTGGCAAACGCTAACGTAGCATCTGTTACGAGCGACGCCGCTGGGGTCATCACGATCGCCTACAAAGCTGCCGTTGTGCCTGCTGCCACGAACACCATCACCATCGTTCCGACGCCTGCGGACTTGTCGGTTGCCGCATCCGCTGGCCAAAGCATCAGCTGGGTCTGCACGGGTGGCACACTGCTTCAAAAGTACCGCCCAGCCGCTTGCAGGCTCTAAGTCCTACTAATTGATATGAGCCGCCTTCGGGCGGCTTTTTTTTTGCATTCTCAAAGATTGGAGGTCAGATCCCACCTAGTTGAAGAAACTGGGGTCAAAACTCGGGTCAGATTCCAACAAAACTGGGGTCAGATTCCAATAAGTTTGCTGCTGCGCGGAACCGTCGCGGTCAGAGCACCGCAGGGAGGTCCGTCGGGGTCAGAGCACCGCTTATGGCGCTTCGCGCTCTGAAAACGGCATTGGTTGAGTTTGCGTTGAGATGTCGAAAAGGCTGGGGCTGTGATCTGACCAACTGCGTTGCGCGCTGGCTATGAGTCACGCTGTCTCCTGGATTCAAGAGAAATATGGCTTTAGTGCCCGCCCAGTATCCGCAGACAGCTATGTTTTTAATAGCGATTCGAGGTTCCGGAGAGGGGATCCGCCGGGGTCAGAGCACCGCTGGTGGCGCTTTGCGCTCTGAGAGCGGCGTTGTTTAAGTTTGCGTTGTGAGGTTGGTGCGGCGGGGGCTGGAAAGAATTGGGGTCAATCGGAAAGAATTGGGGTCAGATTCCAATTAATTCCCGTTCACCCCATTCCCAGAAGCGTTGATATCTTGCCCAGCACCTCAGCCAATTCAGCCTGTGGGACAGAGTCTTTCATTTGGAGGTCAGTCGGGGTCAGAGCACCGCGGGTGGCGGTTGCGCGTTGGCGGCTGCGCTGCTGAAGTTTGAATTGCGCGGTCAATGTGGCTGGAGCAGTGATCTGACCCCGACTGCGCCAGGTTGGTTAAAAATTCAAGGAAAATGTGCCTCCAGCGCTCGCCCAGCATGCGCAGGCAGCTATTAAAAAGATACCGCGCTATCCGCCGAACGACTGTCGGTACGTTCCTGTCAGTCGCAGTTCTTCCGCGGTTCAATCGAAAGAAGCCCCATTCCGCCCGCACGCAATACAATGCATACACGCATTCCCTCGCTTCAGGACTAACGACATGGCCACATCCATTCGGCTCGACGCAGCCACTGAACAACGCTTGAACCGGCTCGCGGCGCAAACGGGCCGAACCAAGGCTTACTACCTGCGTGAGTTGGTCGAGAACGGGCTGGAGGATCTCGAAGACTATTACCTTGCCGCAGCCACTATCGAGCGCGTGCGAAAAGGCGAGGAGCGCGTTTACTCGCTCGACGAAGTGGAACGCGATCTTGGCCTGGCGGATTGAACTTACAGCGACTGCAGCGCGGCAACTCGCCAAACTCGACAAAGGCGAGGCAAGGCGCATCACGGCATTTCTGAGGCAAAGGCTCGCACAAGCCGCCGATCCACGTGCCATGGGCAAGGCCTTGCGCGGTCCGCGATTGGGTGATTGCTGGCGGTATCGCGTCGGCGATTTCAGAATCATCTGTGAAATTCAAGACCTGCAACTGCGGGTGCTGGTGGTCGAAATCGGCAACAGGCGGGATGTGTATCGCGGGTAACTGAAGTCAGACTCTTGTCCGGCTCCGGCACCGATGCGGCTGTTCAATCTGAATGAAATGCGCTTCTAACGCCCGCCCAGCATGCGCAGGCAGCTATTTCTTTAGTAGCAATTCGGAATGCCGAAGGGGTCCTTGGGGTCAGAGCACCGCGGGTGGTGCCTTGCGCTCGGAGAGCGGAGTAGTGCAAGTTTGCGTTGCGGGGTTGATGCGGCTGGGGCGGTGATCTGACCCCGACTGCGTTGCGCGTTGGCTATGGGTCATACAGAAAACCGGGGTCAGATTCCAATTAAAAGACTCCCGCGTCAACCCGATCCCAAAAGCGCCGAAATCTTGGCCAGCACTTCCGCCAATTCGGCGGCAGAGACAGCACCTTTGGCTTTTGCCTTGCGCGCAACCCAGTCGAGGCTCTTGACCTGGTCTGCCAGCGCAACGCTGGCGCGGTCGCCGGCAATCGACACTTCAAACGGATAGCCCTTGACCTGAGACGTGATCGGGCAACAAAGCATCAGCCCGGTCTTGCGGTTGTAGTCCGCGGGGCTCAGCACCAAAGCAGGCCGGTGCCCCGACTGCTCGTGGCCGGCTTGCGGGTTGAATTGCAGCCAGACGATGTCGCCGGCTCGCGGAACGTAGCGCATCGATCGCCCGCCTGGTCTGGTTACAGCATTTCGTTGCCAACCGGCGGCCCGAAATCAACTGGCGCATGCAGATTTTCGGGGTTGATCTGCGCGAGCAATTGCGCCAGGTCGACGCTGCGCCGGCGCAGCGGCTCGATCACGATGCGGCCACTTTCCTCGCGCACGTCTACCGCGTCGTCGAGCTTCAAGTGCGCGGAAGCCATGACAGCCGCCGGAATACGGACGGCTGCACTGTTACCCCATTTTTTTACGAAGGTCTCCATGCTGCCTTCCATGTATCGCCAATGTAGATACTTTAGCGGATGATGCGGGCTTGCACAACCGCAGGAACGCAACCGATGCCTGGCTGCTGCCCTGCCTGAGTTGGCGTTGCGGGGCTCATGTAGACGGGGCGGTGATCCGACCCCGACTGCGCCAACGCCGACTGCGAAAGCGGTTGGTAGATTCAAAGAGAAATATGGCCCCAGCGCACGCCCTGCAAGCGCAGACAGCTATCAATTCAGGAGTGACCTGGTGACAGCGCTCGCAGCTCTGTTCGCAAAACGCTCCGAAGGGTGGCAGCCGTCAGAGGCGCCTCCTCGGCCCTGAAAATTGCGGGTCAGATTCCAATTAATTTAAGCGCGGAAAGCTGTCTTTCTGGTCGAAATTCACAATTCAGGATGCCGGGGGTTCGTCTGGGTCAGAGCACCGCTGGTGACGGGGCGCGCTCTGGCGGCTGTGCTCCTCGAGTTTGAGTTGCGGTGTCGATGCGGCTGGCGCGGTGATCTGACCCCGACTGCGCTGCGCGTCGGCGATGAGTCCACATTGCCGCCAGCGGCCGGTAACCCGAAAGCACCGCGGCCAACTTGCGTGACAGACACAACTCGAAAGTCAGCTCGGCGCTTCGAACCGCTCCACCGTCGTCAGCCCCGCGAAGATCTCGAAATCGCTTGCGTTGCGCGTCAGCAGGGCATGGCCGTGGTGGACCGCGGTCGCGGCGATCAAGGCATCGTGCGCGCTGGCGGTTCGGCCCTTCGGCAGCGCGGCCAGCATGCGGGCATGAACGCGCGCGACCAGCAGCGAGAAATCCAGCACAGGCACGTTGGCGAGCAGGTTTTCGACAAATGCAGCGCGCGCGACCCGTCGCTCCGCAGTGTTCGCGCGTTCGACGCCCACGAGCAATTCGCTGGCGGTGACGGCGCTCATGTACGCGCTGCCGTGCTGGGCCCAACGCGCCAGGCTGAGCGCCCCGCCGGATTTTTCGGCCAGCACCCAGACGTCGGTATCGATCAGGAGGCCCACGGATCGTCTGCGGTAGCCGGAACCGCGCGCAAAAAGCGCATGTCATCGACCATGGCTTGCCGCTCCGCCGGATCGAGCCGCGGCCCCGAAGCCAGAAATTCGTCGAGCTGGCCGATCGGGAAGCCCTCGGCGACACCTGCGGGAGAGACACGCGCGACGACATTTTTCCCGCGCCGGATCGAAAACGACTGCCCGCGGTACTGAACCTGATTCAAGAAGCCCGAGAGACCCCGGGAGAATTCGGTCAAAGTGACTGCAACATCGGCCATGGAATGCACCGTCTGATAATAGGATTTTCAGACTAACAGATTTCGTGCGCTGTGTCTCAATGCATCCGGAAGAGAAATGGGGGTCAGATTCCAATTAATTCGCGCTGAGCAGCCCGGTTTCGTCGTATTTGGCGAGCAATCGCCTCGATTGCTCGCGTTCATCATTCCCCGCGAGCCTCCGGCGCCTTCCAACGCGGCTCGGTAGCTGCCGAATGAAATGCGCGATCGCCAAATCAGCCCGGCCCTGCCGATCCGATGGCTTTTGGCGCAATCCGTCACGAAGTGGCGCGGCGCGTGTAGCCGGCGAGCACGCCATCGGCTACGGCGCGGTACGACAATTCGCAGATGCAAAAGAAAACCGAGACCCAGTTCGGCTGGTGGGGCGACCAGCCCGACCAGGAAGGCCGCCCGAGCCTGTACCTGCGCGCGGCGAGCGAATACCAGTCGCTGCGCAAAGGCATGCGCCTGCGCCAGCAACGCGAGCGCCTCGCGACGCGCACCATCGCACTTGCGGTCGGATCTTTGATCACCGTGGCCGTGGCGATCGGGTTGATCGCGCGCAGTCAGGGGTGGTTGGGCTGATCGGGGCCGAAGACGGTCGCGTGGAAGAATAGCGATCGGGCGGATTGGTAAGCTGGCCGGACATTCCCGGCCTCGATGTTTTGCCGGACGCCGGGTGCTCATGCGACGCCGCAGCCGCCGCGGTCGCTGCCACGTGCCAGCCCATTGAGGCGCGAATCGATTCCCGCATCGACACACCGCGCTTCAGCGGAATGCATCACGAAGTGCGCACGAAGCCGCGTCTTGAAGTGGCGATCGCGACTGTAATCTGCGCGACAATCGAGGCATGGACAAAGACACCGAAACCAACTTCGGTTGGTGGGCCGACAAACCCGAGCGCGAAGGCCGCCCGAGCGCGCACGTGCGCCCGTCGACCGAGTACGTCACCTTGCGCCAGGAGCTGCGCCAGCGTGAGGAGCGCAAGGTCTGGCGTTCGGCCGGAATGGTCGTCGCCCTGATGCTGGCTTTCGTCGCCGCGCTGGTGGTGTATTTCCGGGGTTGAGGCCGCAACTTCTGATCTTTCTAGCGCGTGCTAGGAACGTCTGGTGACCGACTCGGCGGGCCGGTCCGCTGCCACCGGCCCGATGAACCGGCTTTCCGCCCCGTTTTGAAGCCGAAGCCGAAGCCGAAGCCGAAGCCGAAGCCGAAGCCGAAGCCGAAGCGCTACGAAAATAATAGCTGCCTGCGCAATACGGACGGGCGTTTCCGCTCTTTTTCTCTTCAAGTTCTGCGCTTTCTGCGAAACTTCTGAGTCTTCTGCGTCCGGTAGTCCGCCTTCAAAAGTCCGAATCCAGAATGCAAATCGCCGCCCGGCGCTTGCGCGCAAGGCGGCGACATGGATTTGAAAAGCCTGGTCAGTTCAGCGTCGGCACTTCTCGCCAATTCAGCAACTGCACGTCGGTACCGGCGGGCGAGTTGAAATTCTCCTTGCGCAGCGCGCCCTGCACGTCGCCTGTAATGAGCCGGGTCTCGCCGTTGGCGCCCAAGAACTTCAGGTCGGTCACGGCATTGTCGTATTGCGAGAACGCCTGGAGTGCGGCATCCGCCGGCTGCAGTACCGATTTGGCCTTGCCGAAGTCGATGGCGTAGATGCGGCTCAGGCCGGAGGGGCTGCATGCATTGCCCGTGGTTTGCAAGCTCGAGAACGCAACGATGCCGTTGTACGCGGTGGGCGTCGCGAGCATGCGCAGTCCTACGCCGCCGGCCGAGCCGAAATCGTAGTACCAGCCTTTGGCGTCGGCGGCCAGGCTGACGCCGGCCGTCAAATCGGTCACCGGCGTGAGTTGCGACCGCGTCGCCGGCGAAGCGACACTGCGGAAGGCCGCCAAGTCGCCGTCGACGATCGCATAGAAGCTCTGAGCCGCGGTCGAAGCGATGTCGCTCGCGTCGAGCAGCTTTCCGCTGCCGACCAGCACGAAGCGCTTCTTGCTCAGCGGCTCGATTTCGATCAGCGGCGACGCCGTGATCGGCTCGGCGGCCGAGGCCGAATTGGTCAGCTGTGCCAGCTTGACCGGCGCAGGGTAAGCGCCGGAACTGCCACGAGCCGCCGTCACGTCGAATCGCCACACCTGGCCGTCGAGGTCGGCCGCGTAGATGGCGTCGGCGGTGCCGTCGGTGAAGTCCTGCACATAGGCCGATGCCTGCGCCATGCCGTTGGCGCTGGTGGGCGTCGCTACTTTTTCGAGCAAGGCGCCGGTCTTCGGGTTGACGAAGTACAGGTAGCCCTTGCCGTTGGCGTTGTTGTAGCCCGATGTGAACACCACCACCCAGCCGTAGCGCTTCGTCTTGACGACCATCGGCGCGCCGTAGCTGAAGCCCATCGTCGAATCGGTGAACTCCCAGAGAACGTTGTTCGCGACCGCGGCTTCGGTCGTCATGCCTGCCGGATCGGTCACGTCCATCGCGTAGTAGCTGTTGCCGCCCTTGCCCAGGCCGCCGATGAGGATCGAGTGCCAGTCGGAACTGGTCGACGAGAAGCTCCCGCCGGCGTTGTTCAGGTCGACGTCGTAGACGACCGGCGTTGCATCGACGTAATAGTGATGCAGATAGTTCGGGTTGCCCAATTGCGCCAGTCCGTCGATGGCCGCCCCGGTCGGGCCGTTGAACAGGTCGCTTGGCACATAAGCGAAGCGCTCGAGGCCCGCGTTAGCGCCGGTCAACGAGCCGTCGAACGCATGCATCATGCCGTCGTTGGCGCCGGCGTAGATCATGGTGGGCCGATTTTTCCAAAGGGTTTTGAACGCCGCATAACCCGGATTGACCGCTTCCGAATAGCCGGCCGCGGGCGGGCCGACCGGCGTGGTCTTGGAGTTGACGATATCGCCCAGACGCTGCGAGCGCAGGCGATACGGCTTGGAGCTGTCGGCTGCGGTTCGCTCGTTGGTGCGGTCACCGCGCAGGTAGTTGAGGTAGTTGTCGCTGTCGTCGCCCGAGACCATCGGGGTCTTGAGCGCGTTTTTCTGGGTTCCGAGCAAGTTGCCGATGCGGAACGGAACGCCCTTGACACCGCTGTTCTTCCAGGTCGCGATGCGGCGGTTGGTATCCCAGCCGGTGCCGGCCAGTTGGGCTTCGAAGGTGGTGGTCGTAGACCATTTGCTGGTCGAGTTCGGCGTTCCGTTCTTGTCGAACTTAATTTCGCTCGCCGAGATGGTTCCGGTCCAGCCGTTCGAATCGTATTGCGAGGCATACGAATTCGCGCCGGACGAAGACACTTGCACCGTTGAAAGCGAGAACGATGTCGTGTAGGCCGTGACGGCGTTCGCGATTCGCTTGAACGCGCTCGACAGGCCCGCCACCAGCTTGTCGGGGCGGTCGGCCGCGAAGTAGTTGTCGGGGCGCGGCACTGTGGTGTTGGTTCGCGTGTCGGTCAGCGTGTCGCCGGTCGTCGACCACCAGTCGAGCGGGATCGGCCCGGCGAAGTCGTAGGGGTCGAAGGTGGCAGGCAGCTTGGTCGTGTCGAGACCGCCGTATTTGGCCGCCAGGTAGAACTGGTTGTCGGCCTGGAAAGATTGCTCGAGCACGTCGACCCAATAGGTCGCGACGGTCTGCTTGCCGATGCTGGTGGGCTTCTTCGAATCGTCGAGCCGGATGTCCTTGGTATTGGCGTCGTAGGCCAAGCCGGCAATGTAGGCCGAGTTGTTGCGTCCGCTGAAGCTGTTGGTGTCGCCTATGTTGCCAAGTCCCTGCAGAGCGCCGACCTTGTTGGTGGCAATGACCGCGTTGACTGCATTCGGCCCGCTGTCCGCCGCGACTTCCGCCGGTGTTGCAGGCTCGTTCGCCTTGTAAGCCGTATTGCCGGCCACGTTCTTGTCGTTCCAGGTGTAGATATCCCCGATGCCGAGGACGAAGTTGCGCTGACATGAATACTGGATTGGATCGCCTTTGCCGGGGTCGGTCGCGTCGTACGTTTCGTCGTACAAGTTGGTGATGACCGGAAAACCGTCGACCCATGTCGTTTTGGTGGCGGTGTTGGCGTTGCCCATGTCGGTCCAGGCCGTCACGTTGTCCTGCTTCTTGAAATAGCGCAGTACCGCGTAGTAGAGCTCGCTGACCGGATCCTTGCTTTTGTAGTTGCCCGGAATCAGCTGGCCGAACTTGTTCAGGTAATTCATGACGCCGCTGTTGGTGACCGAGATACCGGTGGCTGTCGTGGTAGCGGTCGCGTCCGTCAGGTCGGGGTTCTGCGAAAACATACCTGTGTTCGGATCCCACTCTTTGTGCGCGTTGGCCACGGGAACCTGGCCCGGAATAGGCACGTTGGGCCCAACGAATTTTTGCCGCGCGCGCAGCACGCCACCGTCGCGCAGATCGCTTGAATCGTTGAGGTAGCCGAAGGCGCTGAAGCGCATCTTTTGCGAATACTGCTGAATCAGGCCCTCGGGCTTGTAGTTGCTGCCGTATTGGGTGCAATTGGTTTCGACGCCGCCCGTGCCGGCTGAGTTGTCGCACACCTTGACGCGCATCGTGTAGTCGGAGGAGCCGCTGCCGTCGGTGAAAGGCGTGAAGGCCCCGCCCGAGCCCGGCTGCGACCACAGGAACTGCATGACAGCGCCGCCAGCGTTTTCGTAGTACTCGAGCTTGACGTCGAAGTTTTGGCCGGCGGTGAGCAGGTAAGGAAGGGCATCGTTATTGGTCGGGCCATGATCGGTCCAGTTGTCGATGACCAGCACGCCGTTGATATACAAGCGGACGCCGTCGTCAGAGCGAGTCCGGAAGGTGTACAGCCCGGTCGAAGGAGCGACGAAGGTGCCGGTATAGCTGGCCGAGAACTTATCGTTCGGTACCAACGGATCGGGGCTACCGGTGCCCCAGTCGTTGTTGGCGCTGTCGGAGGGGTTCGTAAACAGGAGTTTGCCAGTCGGCCCATTCTTGTTGTAGTTGTTGTAGTACTGCCCCAGTAGCGTCTGGTCGCCCGTGATGCGCATCTTGAAGCCCAGGTTGTTGACCTGAACAAGGAGCGGTTTGGAACTGATGAAGGGCGTGGCGCCGGCAGTGGACGCCGCGGTCGGCGAGCGGTCGGGAAACAAGCCCTGACCCGAGTTCCATGCCTTTTCAAGAATGGTGGTCGTTGCCGTGTCGACCACACGACGCCCGCCTGTCATGGCCCAGCGGAAGGGGTCGATGGTCGGGGTCGCAGCCCAGTTGAGGAAGTTGCCGCTCCATTTGCCCGCATTGGTGCCGACACAGGTGCGGCTGCTCGCAAGGCCTGCGGGCTGAAAATAGCCCAGGTCGCCCTTGTCAGCGGTACTGACGAGGTTGGGCTTGTCGGTTGCCAAGTAGGCATTGAGGTCGGGCTTGTACGTGTAGCACTTCCCCGGATCGAAATAGCCTAGAAACGTGCTCGCGCTCGAATACGCGGCGGTATGCGCCGTGCGCGACGCGGTCGGCCACTCCACCGACAGCGCGAGCGCCAGGTTGCCCGGCACTTCCGACGTGGCGAACACCGGCTGGTCGGACAGCGTGACGGCCGAAGCAGCCGTCGAAGCAAATAGCGTGGCGCCGAAGCCGAGGCCGAAAGCGCCCGCGACCACTGCACGCTTAAGCATGTCCCGGCTGGCCAGAAGAATTGTTTTTTTCATGATGTGCCTTGTGCTGAATCGGTTGCGCTGTCGCTGCGTCATTCGGGCCGGGTGAACGAGCCCTGCAAGAAAACCTGGGTGTCGCGCGGCCCGTCGACCCGCACGCTGACGCGGTAGACCACCTGGGTGCCGCTCGAAATGCCGGTATTGACCATGCCGGTGCTGGTGCCGCCACGCGCGGCGCGCGGTTGCACCACGCAGCCGCTCGCGCCGAGCGTGCTCGAAAGCCCGGCCGTGCCGCACAGGCGGTCGATCACGTAGCGCACCGTCACGCCGTCGCCGGCATCGATATCGGCCTTGGCCTGCGTGAACGGGGTGCCAGTGATGTCGTTGCCGCTGCCCGGAAAGGTCTTGACCAGCAGCACATTCGGCACGCCACGGTCGTTGGTCAGAAGCTGCGCGGCGCTGTAGTTTTCGGCCGGCAGGCTGCTCTGGGCCAACGTCGCCGAAGCCAGCGCGCCGCCGGCCTTGAGCGCCGTGGTCGCCTGCGACATCGCGGCTTCGCCGCGGTTGACCAGGTCGCGCTTGAATGCCAGGTTGCCGGCGCTGAACAGCGACGCATTGGTCGAGCGGATCACGGCTACGCCGCCGGCCAGCAGCACGACCAGCACGATCAGGCAGAAGATCAGCACGACGCCGCGCTGGCGCCGGTGCAACGATGAGCGGATGGATCGGTTTTTCATGGTGGGGGCAGCGGCGCGAGCGGCACGTTGCGCAAGGGAATCGTGGTATCGACAACGCGCAGCCGAAAGTGCTGGTCGTCGCCCGTGATCGGCGCGGCCGCAATGGCGCCGGGGTGTCGGCGAACAGGGCCGGCCGTGCTGTCGTGACGACTTCTTTTTCGAACACCGCGCTGCGCATCACGAGCGCGACGCGCACCGCGATGATCCGGCGCTGCGACATCGGGTTGGCCATGACCGCCGCTGCGCCCCAGGTCGCGCCTGCGGGATCGACCCAGGCATCGACGATGCCGTCGGGCGTCGGTGTGGTGTCGACGCCGTAGATCGCGTGCAACTCGCCGACGCCGTCGACGATCGCCTGGAGCGCGCCGCTGGTCTGGTCTTCGGCGGCTGTCGAACTGGCCTTGGTCGAGCGCAGCATGTCGTAGCTGAAAAGTTGCCGGTTGGCATCGACGCCGAACAACTGGAGCTGCGCATTGCCGGCCGCGGAGTGCCGAGCGTCGTGTAGAGCGCGGTGGTGCTGCCCGCGATCGCCGAGAGCGAGCTGCCGCCGGCGCTGGTCGCGAGGTAGGTGTCGGGAGTGTTGTCGGCGAGCGTGACGACTTCTTTGCCTAGCGCGCCGCTGCCGACCTGTTCAACCACACAGATCGTGGGTGCGCCGGGCTGAATCAGCAAGCCCAGTTCGTTCGGCATCAGGCCGACCGTGTTGTCGAGCCGCAGCTCGTTGGTGCCGGCGCCGGCCGAGCGCACCGGGCGTGGCACCGCGCCCGAAGCGGCGTTGCCGCCCATCACCATCAACACATCCGAGCCGCCGGCCGACTGGTTTTTGCCGATCACCACCGGCGCCATCCGAAGGTCGCTCACCGCGCCCGGCACGAATCCGGCGAACGGGGCCGGAAACGGCGCGCTGCGCGGCTGCGTGACATTGCCGCCATACGACACGTTGAGCTTGCAACCGAGGCCGCCGTAGCCGGCCGACTGCACGAAACCCGAACCCGCGCTGCGCAGTGCCTGGTCGAACGCGTAGGCGGCGAAGGCGCCGCTCTGGCTCATGTCGTTGCCGCCGGTAGTGGTGCGGCGCTGCGATTCGCCGAAAATCACGGTGCTGGTGACGGCGAGGATCACGACCAGGCCGATCGCCATCGCGACGAGAAGTTCGACCAGGGTCACGCCGCGCTGGCGTTGGCGAGCCGAAGGCAGGGAAATGGAAGCGCGGTTCATGGCGGCGGCAACGTGACGCGGGTCACGAGTCGGCTGTCTTGTTCACTGTCGTCGCGTTGCGGCGCTTTCCAGGTGATTTGAATATCGGCGCTGCGCGGCGTGACGGCAGTCACGGTCACCAAGCCGTTGGAAAGGCCGCTCGCTGTCGCGTCCTTCACCCTGTCTTTCCAGGAAGGCGAGCCGGCGTCGACATCGACCACGCTCGAATTGGAAAGCCACATCGAACTGGCGATTTCGTTCGCGAACAAGGCCGCGCGATTGCGGTCTTCGGCGTCGACAGACATGCTGATCGCGCGGGCTTGCAAGCCGAGCAAACCGAGCAGGCCGATCGAGAACAGAAGGATGGAGACCATCACTTCGAGCAGTGCGACGCCGCGCTGGCGGCGGGTGCGCGGAGCGCGCAGAGCACGCACATGGGCAGCGAGGAATTGGCGCGGGATCATCACGGGCATCCGTCCGGGGTAGAGGATGAAAGCGTCTTGTCGGGGTCGCACATGCGCACCTGTCCGCCGGTGGCGACCAGCAGGCGCAGTCGCCGGTCGGTGCCAGCGACGAAGTTCGGCAAGGTGACGTCGTAGACCGCCGGAATCGCGGTGGCAGCACAATCGCCGCCGCTCACGCCGGTGTCCGCGTTGGTGACCAGCCGGCCGATCGAGTTGAAGCAAACGGCCGACGGTCCGGTGACCACGACACCGCTGCTGGTGTCGCCCAGGACGCCCGATTCGCCGAAGGCAACGGGCTCGGTCATGAACTTGGCGATGCTGATCGCCCAGTTCGCGCCATTGCCCGTGGCCGTAGCGCCGGTGCTTTGTGGCGTGGCGCTGTTGGTGAGCCAGAACACGGTTTGCCGGCTTCGGCGCAGCGCTTCGGTCTGCGCGGTGCGCAGGCCGTTTTGCAGTGCATCGGCCGTGCTGCGCATCTTGCTGTTGCGCACCCAGGAGTTGAACGCCGGCACCGCGAGCGACAGCAGGATCGCCAGCAACGTGATGGTGACCATCAGCTCGATCAGGGTGAAGCCGGCATTTGCGTCGGCTTTTGCGCCGGCATTCGCGCGGGGGGATCGCGTCATGGACATGTCTGGCCCCGCTTGACGATCCAGGTCGTTCCGCAACCACCGCCCGGCCAGCCGCTGCCGAGGGTGGGCGTGCTCTGGATGCTCTGCTGGGTGACCCGGTAAGAGAAGCCGTTCGTCGAGCCGCTGCCGACAGCTTGCAAGGTGTAGGTTGTTGCGGTCGGCGTGCCAACGCAGGAGAGCTGGAAACTGCCGACTACGCGCGAGGCGGGTGCGCCGGCAGCGCACGGCGGTGTGAAGGTGCTGCCGACAGCGGCATAAGTACGGTTGTCCTGGAAGTAGCGCTCCATATTGGCCCGCATGACCGACAAGCCGTTGGTCGCGTCGACCAGCTGCCCGCGCAGAACGTAGTCGCGGTAGCTTGGCAGCGCGACCGCAGCCAGGATGGCGATGATCGCGACCACGATCATCACTTCGATCAACGTGAAGCCACGCGAGCGCGCTGGCAAGGCGCACTTGGCACGTTCAGCGCGAGCGAGGCTTCGGAGGCGGGCGAAAAGGTTCACAGGCGTGGCTTCGAACAGAGGGAACACCAGCAGGGCTGGACATGTCACCAATTGTCAGTAAAGCCACGAGATGCGGCCGCACCGCTCGTCGCGTCTCGGCTGCCATTTATCCGCCGCAGGCGCTGAAACCGGGCAAATCTCACACTTCTCGAGTGCGATCGGATTGCATCGCAAGCAAGTGCGAAGCGGCGTGTCGCGGTTCCGCCCCGCCAGATGGACGCGCCCGCAGAAATTCAGAAGAAATATGATTCAGGCGCCGATGGGACGTGCGCAGTCAGCTATATTTTCGATAGCAATATCATGGCGCAAGAGACGCTGGCTCGAATCCCAATCCCATTCGCCGCGCCACGTCCTGCAACCGCTGATCAAGGCTCCAGAGTTTCGCGCCGTGGGTCAGTGCCGTCGCCGCAAGCAGATGCGCATCGATAGAGCCGATGCCGCTGCTGGCCAGTTGATGGGTGTCGACGAGGCGCAACACTTCGGCATCGGTCGCCAGGTCGGCGCAACGCATGCCGGCCATCAGAAGGCGCACGGGGTCATTGGATCGGAGCCCGCCGAGCGCCAGTTCGCCGACGACGAATGGATGGGTCAGTACTTGGGTTTCCTCGAGCAAGCGGCGTAGTTGCGAATCGGTGCCGCGCAGGTGATCGACCCAGACCGAGGTGTCGACCAGGATCACTCGTCTAGATCGAAGACCGGCGGTGCACGTCTTGGTGCGAGCGAGATGTCCGGGCGGCTGCCGCCGAGCAAGGCCAGCCGGCGCGCGCTTTCGCGCTCGATCAGCGCCTTGAGGGCTTCGCGCACCAACGCTGATTTTTCTTTGAGGCCGGTAAAAGCTTGCGCAGCGTCGAGCAGATCGTCGTCGAGGGCGAGGGTGGTTCGCATTGGCATCTCCGTTGTGCGAGAACGGCGGAAAGCACGAATTTAGCATCGTTTGATGCATTCTTTGTGCCGACGGAGGCCGACAGTGCTTTCTCTCAACCCGCCGCCACGAAACTCCCCGACTTCCCCCCATGCTTTTCCAGCACCCGCACATCGCCGATCGTCATCCCCCGGTCGACCGCCTTGCACATGTCGTAGATCGTGAGCAGGGCGATTTGCACGGCGGTGAGCGCTTCCATTTCCACGCCGGTCGGGCCGACGGTTTCGACGGTGGCGGTGCAAACCACGCGTGGCCGAGGCTCAGGCATGAGCACGAAGCCGAGCGCGACGCGGGTCAGCGCGAGCGGATGGCACAGCGGAATCAGGTCGCTGGTTTTCTTGGCGGCCTGGATGCCGGCGATGCGCGCGACGCCGAGCACATCGCCTTTTTTGGCGCTGCCCGATTCGATCAGCGCCAGGGTCGAGGCGAGCATCTCGATCTGCCCGCTGGCGACCGCGACCCGGCGTGTCGCGGCTTTGTCGGCGACGTCGACCATGTGGGCCTGGCCCTGGGCGTCGAAATGGGTCAGGCCGGTGGAAGGATCGGTGGTGGACATGGGCGAAGCTGGAGGTGCGGTGGGTACCGAAGGTTCGCTGAACGTTCGGCCATCTGCCGCATCATAGGGTTCCGCATCCCGTTTCCCCGGGTTCTGAAGGAGATCGCAGTTGCGTCCGGATCCATCTCGAAGTTTCAAGAAAAAAGTGACTGAAACGCACGGCTGGCGTGCGCACACAGCTATTATTTTGATAGTGTGCCAATTGCTTTTCGTGCCCCTGGCGCGGGCGCAGGCGCCAAGCGCGTTCGACACCTCCGAGATGACGGTGAGCGCCGAGCGCCACCTGGGCGACAGCATCGCCCGGGAGCTGTATCGCGACACCGACTACATCGACGATCCGGTGATTGCCGAATATGTCGACGGCATCTGGCAGCGCCTGCTTGCCGCCGCGCGCACCCGCGGCGACCTGACACCCGAGCTCGACGAGCGTTTCGCCTGGAAAGTGCTGCTCGGGCGCGACCGCAGCATCAACGCCTTTGCGCTGCCGGGCGGTTATCTGGGCCTGAACCTCGGGCTGGTGGCGCTGGTCGGCAGCCGAGACGAGCTGGCGACGGTGCTCGGCCACGAGCTATCGCATGTCACGCAGCATCACATCGCACGGATGCTCGCCAAGCAGGGCCGGCAATTGCCGCTGATGCTCGCCGGCATGCTGCTGGGCGTGATCGCGGCGAGCAAAAGCAGCAATCCCGATGCGGGCTCGGCGGTGCTCGTCGGCAGCCAGGCCGCCTTCATGCAGAACCAGCTCAGTTATTCGCGCGACATCGAGCGCGAGGCCGACCGGCTCGGTTTCGGCGTGATGACCCAGGCCGGCTTCAAGCCGCAGGGCGCGGCCGCGATGTTCCAGCGGCTCGAAGACGCGTCGCGGCTGTCGGACAACGGCAGCTATCCGTACCTGCGCAGCCATCCGCTCACCGGCGAGCGCATCGCCGACATGCAGGGGCGCTTTCAGTTCGCCTCGGGCAACGCGGCGCTGCCGCTGGTCATGGACCACGCGATGGTCGCCTCGCGCGCCCGCGTGTTGACCCGGCCGGGGGTCGACCAATTGCGGCTCTGGATCGACGCGATCGACAGCAGCCAGTTCACCGGCGCCGAACCGGCCCAGCAAGCCGGCATGTTGTATGCAGCCGCATTCGGCGCGAGCGAGCTGCGCGATTTCAAGGCCGCGCGCGCTTTGGTTGCGCAACTGGTCGGCCGCACGTCGCAGAATCCGGCGGCCGCGCGCCTTGCTCGGCTGCTGTCGGCTGAAATCGACCTCAAGGCCGGGAATGCAGGCTCAGCGGCCGCGGCGGCCGCGTTAGTCAACGACAAAGCCCGCGATCGGCCCGAAATGCTGCTCGCAGCGCAGGTCGCGGTCGCGCGGCGTCAACCGCAACCGATGATCGCGCCATTGCGCGACTGGGTCGCGACCCATCCGCGCGACGCAACGGTGTGGCGGGCCCTTTCCAGTTTGCAGGGCGCATCCGACGCACCGGGCGCGCCGTTGCTGGCGATTCGGGCCGACGCCGAAGCCAACGTGGCCGAACTCGACTATCCCGGCGCGCGCGATCGGTTCAAAGCCGCGCAGGACCTGATCCGCAAGCGCTCGGCCGAAGGCTTGCCGGTCGACCACATCGAAGCCTCGATCGTCGATACCCGGGCCCGCGAGGTCGATGCGCAGGTCAAGGAGCAGCTCGCCGAGGAAGGCAAGCGCTAAGCGATCGGCGCCGCCCTGCGTCTACGAGGCCCCGATCGGGGCGCCGGTTTGTTACAACTAAGATCGCCGACTACAAATCGGCCAGGTCGGACGTCCGAAAATACGCCGGCGCGCTGATTTCGGGCGGCCCGCGTTCCGCCGCGCCCCCGCCTGCGTTTTCTTTCAAACGGACCGGTTCGCGCCGACTCCTTCAAAAATCCCCTGTGCAAACGATTTCTTCACCGCCTTCCATGCCGTTCAGTGCGATGACCGGCGCCACCGCGTCGCTGAACAAGGTTTTCGACGCGCAATGCCGGGCGCTCGGCGATCAGCCTGCCTTCGGCTTTCTGGACGGCAAACGCCAGGTGGTGGCGCAGTGGAACTATCGCGAACTGGCGCAGCAATCCCACGCGCTCGCCGACCGGCTCGCGCAGCTCACTGCGCCCGGCGACCGGGTGCTGCTGGCACTGCCGCCGGGGCTGGATTTCGTGCGCGTGTTCTGGGCCTGCCTGCTGAGCGGTCGGGTCGCTGTGCCGGTGCCCGCACCCGATCCACAGCGGCTCAAACATGCCGCGCCGCGGCTGCGCGCGATTGCGCAGGATGCAGCGGCGGCACTGGTGCTTTCCACGGCCGATCTGCTCTCGGCCGCATCTGACGTGCTCGATGCCGCGGCTTTCGAGGCCACGCGCTGGACCGCGCTGGCCGATCTCGATGCGCGCGCGGCGCCATTGCCTGATGGCGACGAAGTATCTGGCGACGCCGGAGCACCCGCGGCGCTGGCTTACCTGCAATACACCTCGGGTTCCACCACCGAGCCGCGCGGCGTTCGCCTGACGCATGCGAACGTGCTGGCCAACGCACGCGCGCTGGCCGAGCGGATGCGGATCGGGCCGAACAGCCGCCTTTTGACCTGGCTGCCGCATTTCCACGACTACGGCCTGGTCGGCGGCGTGCTGCTGCCTGTGATTACCGGCGCGCCGAGCTGGTCGATGTCGCCGATGAGCTTTTTGCGCCGGCCGATCGGCTGGCTCGAGGCGATCGCCGAGCTCGGCATTACCCACAGCGGCGGTCCTGAAAGCGCCTGCGCGGCGTTGCTGGCGGCGCTCGACGGAAAGAAATTCGAAGGCGACTTGAGCCGGGTGGTGTCGCTGAGCTGCGGCGCCGAGCCGATTCGGCCCGCCACGCTCGAGCGCTTGCAGTCGGCCTTGGCTGATGCGGGTTTGCACGCCGAAGCCGTGATGCCCGGCTACGGATTGGCCGAATCGGTGGTCGGTGTCAGCATGGCTTCGCCCGATGCGCCGCTCAACATCGCCACGCTCGACGGCGAGGCGCTGCGCGCGCACCGGGTCCAACGCGTGCGTGGTGAAGTGGCGGCGGAAGATGCAATTTCGGCTGACGCCGCATCGACGATCCGCCGCGTGGTCGGTTGCGGCCAGCCATTGCCGGGCACCGAGATCCGGATCGTCGACGCCGATACCCGGCAGCCGTGCGCGGCGGATTCGATCGGCGAAATCTGGGTGCGCTCGGCCGCGGTCGGCGACGGCTACTGGATGCGGCCCGAGGCTTCGCAGGAATGTTTCGGTGCGGCGCTTTCCGCGGCCGGGCACCGCGATGCAACCACCGACCGAACAGACGACCGGGGCGGCTGGCTGCGCACCGGCGACCTCGGCTTTCTGCACGCGGGCGAGCTGTTCGTGACCGGCCGATTGAAGGATCTGGTCATCGTGCATGGCGAAAACCACTATCCGCAGGACCTGGAATGGACCGCAGAGCGCGCCCATCCCGATTTGCGCATCGGTCACGGCGCGGCGTTTTCTGTCGAAGGCATCAGCGGCGCTGAAGGCAGCGAGGGCCTGGCTTTGCTGCTCGAACTCGACCGGCGCGGCAGCGCGGCCGATCCGCAAGCGGTGTTCGCGGCGGTGCGCCAGGCGATCGGCGAGGCGCATGGTTTCTCGGTGCAGCAGATCGGGCTCCTGCGCGCAGGCAGTTTGCCGCGCACCTCGAGCGGCAAGATCCAGCGCCGGCGTGCACGCGCGGCCTGGCGCGCGGGCGAGCTGACGCCGATCGCGCTCGATGGGCCCGCGTCCGGCGGCGATGCCGAAAGCCCGAACGACGAAAGCGGCGCGCCCACCGACGTGGCGCGCGTGATGCCGCGCGATGCCAACGAGCAACTTTTATGGGACGTCTGGAGCGAGGTGCTAGCCACCACCGCGTTCGGCGTGCACGACAGCTTTTTTACGCTCGGTGGCAGCTCGCTGGTCATGACGCAGGTGCTGTCGCGGATCGGCGAACGGCTCGGCGTGCAGCTGCCGCTCACCGCGATGTTCGAGCACGATTCGATCGCGGCGCTGGCCGGCGATCTGGTCGCCGCGCTCGATGCGGCGGGCCGCGGGGCCGATCGCGACACGCTGTCCGTCGCTCGCATCGATCGCCTCTCGAACGCCGAGCGCCAGAAGCCGCTGCCGACCTCGCTGTCGCAGCGCCGCATGTGGCTGATCCAGCAGTTCGATCCGCAGTCGACCGCGTATCACGTGGCGGTGCCGTTGCGTTTGCGCGGCGCGCTCGATGCCGATGCGATGCAGCGCACCGCCGACCTCATGGTCGCGCGGCACGAGGGCTTGCGCACGCGATTCGTGATGGGCGAATCGGAGCCGATGCAATCGGTCGCGCCGACGATTGCATTCGCGATCGAGCAGATCGATCTGCGCGAACTGCCGGCGCAGGAACGCGAAGCCGAAGCCGCCGCGTTGCTGTCGCGCCGTCATGCGGAACCCTTCGATCTGGCGCAGGCGCCGTTGCACCGTCTCACACTCCTCACGCTGGCCGAAGACGACCATGTGCTGTTCTGGCTCATGCACCATGCGATCACCGACAACTGGTCGACCGCGGTGTTGATGCGCGAGGCGTTGACGGTTTACACCGCGCTGGCGCGGGGAAAGCAGGACGCTGCGATAGCCATCGATCGCCTGCTGCCGCCGATCGCGGTCGAGTACACCGACTACGCGGCATGGCAACGCAGTCCCGAGGCCACCGCAGCGCGCGAAGGTGCGCTCGCGCATTGGGTCGAACGCTTGAAAGGGCTGCCGGAACTCGAATTGCCGACCGACTTCGTGCGCCCCGCCCGGCCGAGCTTCAAAGGCGCGCGTGTGTCGGCGCCATTGCCGCCAGCGCTGCGCGAAGCCTTGCACGCGATGGGCAAAGCGCAATCGGCGACGCCGTTCATGATCTTGCTCGCGGCATTCATGCTGCTGCTGTCGCGTCAGGCGCGCTCGACCGACGTGGCGGTGGGCACGCCGATCGCCAACCGGCATCGCTTCGCCGCCGAACATCTGGTCGGTACCCTGGTCAACACGCTGGTGATGCGGGTCGACTTGGGCGGCGATCCGAGCTTTGCCGAACTGGTCGCGCGGGTGCGCGCGGTCGCGCTCGATGCCTACACGCATCAGGAAGCGCCCTTCGACGAACTGACCGACGCGCTCGGCCATGACCGCCAGGCCCATCCCGAAGGCCTCGTGCGGGTGCTGTTCAACGTGCTCAATGCGCCGATCGGCCGGGTTGCCGCGGCCGGACTCGATGTCGGCGAATTCGACTTCGAGCGCTCGGCTGCGCAGTTCGATTTGTCGGTGCATGTCGATACCGAGTTTTCGCAGCGCGTGCACCTCGAATATGCGAGCGACCTGTATGCGCCAGCCACGGCGCAGCGGATGCTCGACAACTATCTGGCCTTGGTCGAAGCGGTGCTCGCGCAACCCGAGCGCCAGATATCGAGTTTTCCGATGCTCGCGCCGGCGCAGTTGCAAATCCTCAAGAACCAGTGGAACGGCTTGCGTGTGCCGCTGCCGGCCGAACGCCGGCTCGACCTGTATCTGGACCTCGGACGGCCCGAGTTGGCCGATCGCATCGCGGTCATCGATGCCGATGGCCGGGCGATTCACTATGGCGAACTCGAAGCCAGTGCGAATGCGATGGCGCGTGCATTGCGCGCGATGGGCGTTGCACGTGGCGCACGGGTCGGGCTGTGCATCGAGCGCAGCCCGTGGATGCTCGTCGCCCAACTCGCTGTGTTCAAGGCCGGCGGCGCGTATGTGCCGCTCGACCCGGCGTATCCGCCCGACCGGCTGCGCTACATGGCCGAAGACGCCGCGGTCGCGGTGGTGCTCACGCTCGGCGCGCCCGAAGGCTTGTTCGACGGCTTGTTCGACGGCTTGGGCGTGCCGCTGGTCGCGGTCGACGACCCGGGGTTCACCGCCGGCCACGACGATGCACCGCTCGCACCCGACGCGGCGCGCGACGCCGGCGAATTCGACGAAGCCTATGTGATCTACACCTCGGGCTCGACCGGGCAGCCCAAGGGCGTACGGGTGCCGCATCACGGCGTGGTTAATTTTCTTCAAGGGATGATCGGCATGATCGGGCTCTCGCAGGACGACTGCGTGATGGCGATCACCAGCCCGTCGTTCGACCCGTCCGTGCTCGACCTGCTGATGCCATTGGTCGTCGGCGCCAAAACCGTGATCGCGTCGTATGCGCAGTCGCAAGACCCGGTGTTGCTGCGCGGCCTGCTGGAGACGCATCGCGCGACCTTGCTGCAGGCGACGCCATCGGCGTTCCGTATGTTGATCGACGCCGGCTGGCAAGGCGGGCCGCATATTCGCGGGTTGATCGGCGGCGAATCGCTGCCGCCGGTGCTTGCCGAAGCGCTGCTCGAACGTCTGGCCGAACTCTGGAATATCTACGGTCCGACCGAGTCGACCGTCTGGGCCACAGGCTGGCGCGCCGAGGCGCCGCGCCGCGGTATCGCGATCGGCCGGCCGATCGCCAACGTGCAGGTCTGGCCGCTCGATCCGCACGGCCATCCGTGCCAGATCGGCGCGCCCGGCGAACTCGTGATCGGCGGCGACGGCGTGACGCCGGGCTACAACAACCTGCCCGAGCAAACCAGCGAACGCTTCGTGCCCGATCCGTTCAGCAACCGGCCCGATGCGCGCATGTACCGCACCGGCGACCTCGGCCGCTGGCGCCACGACGGGCAGCTCGAGCACCTCGGGCGGGTCGATTTCCAGGTCAAGCTGCGCGGCTTTCGAATCGAGCTCGGCGAGATCGAATCGGCATTGCTCGACCATCCGGCGCTCGCCTATTGCGTGGTGGTGACGCGGGCCGAGAGCGAGGAGGATGTGCGGCTCGTGGCGTATGTGGTCGCGCATTCGGTTGTGAATGAGGATGGACTGGCGGAGCCGACATCGCTCGCGCCTTCCGCCGCGGAATTGCGCGAGCATCTGCGCGCGCGGCTGCCGCATTACATGGTGCCGCAGCATTTCGTTGCGCTCGCCGCTTTGCCGCGCTTGCCCAATGGCAAGGTCGATCGGGCCGCGTTGCCCGCACCTGCGCCCGAGCCTTCGGTGGCCGCCGTTGCCGGTGGCCGGCGCGCCGAACCGCTGAACGCGAACGAGCAAGCGGTCGCGCGCATCTGGGGCGATCTGCTGCAAATCGACGACGTGCGGCGCGACGACAATTTTTTCGACCTGGGTGGCCATTCGCTGCTCGCGATGCGCGCTGTCACGGCGATCAAGGACCAGCTCGGCTGGCGGATCGATCCGCCGCGTTTCGTCTACGAAACCCTGGGCCAGATCGCGAACCCCGCGAACGTCGGCGGGCCGCGGCGGCGTTGATCCGGCGGCGGTTGCCCGCGCGTGGCTACTCGCGCGGCAATGTCGTCGTCGCAGGGCGCGTGAACAAATTGCCCAGCGCCATCTCGATCGCCACGCCCGCTGCCGAGTAGATCAGCGATCCGAGCAGCGCCGAGCCGAAGCCCGCGACGAAAAAGCCCGGCAGCAAGCCCGCAGCCGCCCAGAACATGAGCGCGTTGATCACGAAGAGAAAAAGCCCGAGCGTGACGAGCGTGACCGGCAAGGTCAACACGACGAGCACTGGCCGCACGATCATGTTCAAAAGCCCGATGACCGCCGCCGCGATCAGCGCCGAGCTGAAGCTGTTCACCTGCACCCCGCTGAAGAGGTAGGTCACCAGCAGCAACGCGACCGCGCTGAGCAGCCATTTGAGGATCAATCGCATCGGGTCAGGATAGCAAAGGGTTTCAAACGACGCGCCGCGCGGACATTCCGCCAACTTGCCGGACCACGATTGCTATTGAAAATATAGCTGTGTGCGCACGTCAGCCGGGCGTTCTGGCTATTATTTTCTTGAGGATTCTGTCATTCCAGCGGATTCGCATCCGCCGCCACTTTCGCCTCGTCGATGCGTTCTTCGCCCGGCACATGGCCGCGCCGGGTCTTGAGCCAGCCGGCTGTGAGCACGCCGACGATCGCGAGGACGCAAACGCCCCAATAAGCAAACGTGGCGGCCATCGACGGACCGCCGAACCAGCGGTCGAGCAGGGGTTCGTTCACGATCATCTTGCCGGCGGTGAACGCGAGCACCGCCGCGCCGATCTGGATGATCGACGGAAAGCGCTGCACCAGCTTCAAAACCAGCGTGCTGCCGAAGACCACGATCGGCACGCTGATCAAAAGCCCGAGCACCACCAGCAGAAAGTCGCCGTGCGCCGCGCCGGCGACGCCGAGCACGTTGTCGATGCCCATCAGCGCATCAGCGACGACGATGGTTTTCATCGCGCCGAGAAAGGTCGTCGCGCCGCCTGCGGAATGGGCATCGTCGCCGTGCTGCGTGTCGGTCAGAAGCTTGTAGGCGATGTAGAGCAGGCCCAGCCCGCCGATCAGCAGCAGGCCCGGAATCTCGAGCAGCCAGACCACGCCGACCGTCATCAGCGAGCGCACGACCACCGCGCCGACGGTGCCCCAGACAATCGCGCGACGCTGCAATTCCTTCGGCAAGGTGCGCGCGGCCAGCGCAATCACGATCGCGTTGTCGCCGGCCAGCACCAGGTCGATCAGGATGATCGCGAGCAAGGTCGAAAACCAGGTGGCGGAAAACAATTCCATGAACCAGCAATTCCAGTGGGCGAGGTCAAAGACCCATTAAAACACTCGGCTGCAATGCGGCGCATGTTCGGGGTTATGAGTCGAATCGCGTGCCAGCGCATGCTGGACGGGCGAAGACAGCTATTGAAAATATAGCAAATTGCTGCTTGTCGCTTCGACCCAAGTCGCATCGGCCGCGCGGCAAAATACCGCGTGGCCATTCACATCACCGACATCGAAGCCGCGATCAACCATTGGCGCGAGAAGAAGCCCTCGCCCGATGGCATCACGCTGGCGCCTGAAATTCGGGCGCTGGCCGAGGTCTACGCGCTGATGGTCATGGGCCGCGATGACGAGGTCGATGAGCGCGGCTTCCCGCCCGAAGCCTGGGCCGCCTGGCTGGCCTGGTACGACACGACGCCCGACACGCCGTGCATCGCGATCTGCTCGACCAGCCAGGGCGACGACATTTGCAAGGGTTGCGGGCGCACGTTCGAAGAAGTGCAGCACTGGACTGCGATGTCGCCGGTCGACAAACGCGCGACCTGGCGCCGGATCACGATGGAAGACACGGCCTGGCGCTTCAACCGCTATGCCGAGCGCGCGCATGAAACCGACCGTGCCGGCGCCGCCTTGCCGATCGATACGGGACGCACCGCATGAAGCGCCTCGCCCAGGCGCCGAACCTCGCGATCGCCTCGCTGTGGGTCCATCTGCTGCGCGAAGACGGCATCGACGCGAGCGTGCAGCGCGAGTTTTTGCTCGGCGCGATGGGCGAACTGCCGCCCGACCAGTGCCTGCCCGAAGTCTGGGTCAACGACGAGGCACAATTCGCGCTGGCCGAGCGGCTTTTGAGCGCACACCGGCATCGGCCGCAGCGCCAATGGCATTGCCGTTGCGGCGAGTTCGTCGAAGGCGGGTTCGAGCAATGCTGGAATTGCGGCGCGATGATGCCGGCTTGAGCTGGAAAGCCGCATTGCGCGCGGCAATCAGCTAACGCAAACGCACCGGCTCGATCTCGATGCTGTGCGCGCCGTCACCCAACGTCAGCGTGCCTTCCTGAATCGTCGCCTGGAGCTGCATGCTGCGCTGCGCGAGGGCAGTCAGCGCCTGTGACGCGGCGGTCGGTATCCGCCAGACTTCGAGGTTCTTCGGCCGGGTCAGCTTGTTCTCGATCCCGCGCCACCAGATTTCGGCTGCGTGATTGAAGCAATAGACGATGACTTCGTCGGCTTTGCCGCAGGCCTTGATGACCGGCTTTTCTTCGGGCTGGCCGACTTCGATCCACAACTTGACCTCGCCGGTGAAGTCGCGCAACCACACGTCCGGCTCGTCGGGATTCGACAAGCCGGCACCGAACGCCAACGTGCCGTCGCCGTTGCAAACGCTTTGCAGCTTGAACGCATTGAGCGCGAGCGCGACGAGGCGGATCATCATCCGCTCGTCGGTTTCGCTCGGATGCCGCGCGAGGGTCAACGCGTGGTCGGCGTAGTAACCGCGGTCGATGTCGGCGATCGCGAGCGCGGCTTTGAAGATGGTGGATTTGAGGGCCATGGCCGCTTTTTCAGACGCGATTCAAACGTCCTTCAGACACGTTTCGCCAACTCGGCCGCCATCCCGACATAGCCCGCCGGCGTCAGCGCGAGCAGGCGTTCTTTTTCGGCTTCGGGAATGTCGAGCGAGCGGACCAGACTGTGCAATGCCTCGGCCGTCACGCCCTTGCCGCGGGTCGCTTCTTTCAGTTGCTCGTAGGCGCCCGGCACGCCGAAGCGGCGCATCACGGTCTGAATCGGCTCGGCCAGCACTTCCCATGCGCCATCGAGGTCCGCCTGCAACGCATCGCGGTTCAGTTCGAGCTTGCCGAGGCCGGTGGCGAGGCTCGCATACGCCAGGGTCGCATGGCCGAAGGCGACTCCGACATTGCGCAGCACGGTGCTGTCGCTCAGATCGCGCTGCCAACGGCTCACCGGCAGTTTCTCGCTCAAGTGCCGCAACAGCGCATTCGCCAGACCGAGGTTGCCCTCGGCATTTTCGAAATCGATCGGGTTGACCTTGTGCGGCATCGTGCTCGAGCCGATTTCGCCATCCTTCAAGCGCTGCCTGAAATAGCCCAGGCTCACATAGCCCCAAATGTCGCGCGAAAGATCGAGCAGAACGGTGTTGCAGCGCGCGAGCGCGTCGAACAACTCGGCCATGTAGTCGTGCGGCTCGATCTGCGTGCTGTAGGGCTGGAATACGAGACCCAGCCCCCAGGGCTTGAGGCCGGTTTCGGGTTCGGGCGCCGGGGTTTCGACCACCTTGCGGCTGAACGCTTCCCAGTCGAAGTCTGGCCAGGCGGCGACATGCGCGTTGTAGTTGCCCACGGCGCCATTCATCTTGCCGAGCAGCGCGACGGCGGCCACCTTGTCGCGCGCCGCGAGCAGGCGGGTTGCGAAGTTCGCGAACTCCTTGCCGACGGTGGTCGGACTCGCGGTCTGGCCGTGGGTGCGGGACAGCATCGGCACATCGGCGAAGTCCAGCGCCATGCGGCGCAAGGTGGCCGCGATGCCATCGAGCGCGGGCAGCATCACCTGCCCGCGCGCCGCCTTGATCTGCAACGCGTGGCTGGTGTTGTTGATGTCTTCGCTGGTGCAGGCGAAGTGCACGAACTCGGCGACGGCCATCAGTTCGGGCCGGTCTTCGAACTTCGACTTGAGCCAGTACTCCACCGCCTTGACGTCGTGATTCGTCGTCGCCTCGATCTTTTTGATCTCGAGCGCATCGGTTTCCGAGAATTTGCGCACCAGCGCGAGCAAGTAGGTCCGCGCGCCGGGTGTGAGCGGCTTCAGCTCGGCGAAACCGGCGTCGGACAACGCGATCAGCCATGTGACCTCGACCTGCACCCGGCGATGCATGTAGCCCTGCTCGCTCATCAGCGGGCGCAGCGAAGCGAGCTTGGCGGCATAGCGGCCGTCGAGGGGTGACAAGGCGGAGACAGGAGCGATCGGCATGGCCGAAATTGTAGGTCGCAGAGGTTGGCGCGAGGTTGGCGCGAGGTTGGCGCGGTTGAGTCAGGCGGCGTTCGAGCATTCACTGCCAATTGCCGGGTCGCTGCCATTAGCGTCGTGGATCACCGGTGCGTCCCGTAAAATTCAAGCATCGCACGACAAGATGAGCCCACCGAAAGACGCGCCATGAAATTGATCGGTTCCGCCGCCAGCCCCTATGTGCGCAAAGTCCGCGTGGTGATGGCCGAAAAGCGGCTCGACTACCAGTTCGTGACCGAAGACGTGTGGTCCGGCGCAACGACGATCGGCGAGTCCAATCCGCTCGGCAAGGTGCCCTGCCTCATCACCGAAGGCAGCGATGCGATGTTCGATTCGCGCGTGATCGTCGAGTACCTCGACACGCTGTCGCCGGTCGGCAAGCTCATTCCTCAGCAAAGCCGCGAGCGCGCCGAAGTCAAAACCTGGGAAGCGCTGGCAGACGGCGTGATGGATGCCGGCATTTTGTGGCGGCTCGAACTGACCTGGTCCGGCCGGGGCGACGGTGAGCGCAGCCAGGCCTGGGTCGAGCGGCAGCGCGGCAAGATTCATGCGGGTGTCGAAGCGATGGACAAGGGCCTCGGCGACAAGCCTTTTTGCAGCGGCATCCATCTGAGCCTGTCCGACGTGGCGGTGGGTTGCGCGCTCGGCTGGCTCGACTTTCGCCTACCCGAAATCGGCTGGCGCGCACGGCATGGCAACCTCGCGAAGCTCTACGAAAAGCTCATGCAGCGAGCGAGCTTCGAGCAGACGCGGCCGGACAAGTCATAAAAGCGAGAACGGACAGCCGGACTACCGGACGCAGAACACGCAAAGGTTTCGCAGAGGTCGCAAAAGGGAATATCGAAATTTTTGACGGGTCTGCGCCTGTGCTAAACCGCCGCTTGCTCTCCATCTCTGTATTTCCAGTTTTCCATCGAAATGCTATTAATCGAATAGCTGTCTGCGCAATGCCTGCGGGCGTTTCGATCCCGTTTCATCCAAATCTTTGACTTCCTTCTGCGCCTTCTGCGTCCGGTAGTCCGCTCCTTTTTCAAAGTCCCGTAAACCGATTCACCAACGGAAAGTAGAGCCGGTACGGCAGCACGCGCAAGGTCTTCATGACCCACGTGAAGCGCTTGGGAAAGTGGATTTCGAAGGCGCCGCTGGCCCAGCCTTCGAGCATGGCGCTGGCAGCCTCTTCGGGTGTGATCAGCGCGGGCATCTCGAACTCGTTCTGGTCGGTCAGGCCGGTCTTCACGAAGCCGGGCTGGATCACGCTGACGCCGATGCCGAGCGCGTGCAGGTCGGTGTAGAGCACTTCGGCCATGTTGGTGAGCGCGGCCTTGGTCGGACCGTAGCCCAGGCTCTGCGGCAGGCCGCGAAAGCCCGCGACGCTCGCGACGAGCGAGAGGTGACCGCCGCCGCGCTGGCGCATCGCCGGCAATGCGGCTTCGAGCAGGTTGATAGCGCCGACGTAATTCACCTGCTGGTGCGCGAGCATCACATCGCGGTCGTATTCGGTCGCGCGAAGCGCCTTGTAGTAGCCCGCGCAATGGACGAGCAGATCGATCGGGCCTTGCATCGCGAGCTTGGCGTGCGCGGCGTCGAGCGCAGCCATGTCGGTCACGTCCAGCGGCAGCGCGATGACCCGGCCGTCGGGATGCTCAGCGGCCAGCGCGTCGAGCGCATCGCCGTTGCGCGCGGACACGGCCACGCGCGCGCCGCGCGCGAGCAGGGCTTTGGCGGTCGCAAGGCCGATGCCGCTCGACGCACCGACGATCCATGCGGTTTTTCCCTGCCAGTCTTCGAGCCGCGGATTGAAAGGAGAAAAGAAACTCATCGCTGCGCCTGCCGCTTCATTCAGCGTTTGCGGAAGGCGAGCGTCACGTTGCCGACCCGCAGGCCGAACTTGCTCATCTCGGTGCGGTTGAGAACGGTCGCGTCGTCGACCAGATACATCCAGTCGTCCATCTGCACCTCGTAGGTTTTGCCGTCGACCGGCTGGCGCAGGGTGTAAGTCCAGTGGAAGGCGTTGCCGCGCTCCTCGCCGATCGCCGGGCCGACCACGTCGTCGGCCGTGCCTTCGTAGCGGCCGTTGCCGAGGGCTTTCATTTTCCAGACCCGCCGATCCTTCTTGCCGTCGCTGTAGGTGAAGGATTCGTCGAGCGTGCCTTCGTCGCCCTGCCAGCTTCCCTTGACAACCACCGTAAAGCGCTTGACGACCTTGCCCGAGCGGTCCTGGAACATGCCCCAAGCGTCGAGCGTGCCGTTGAAATAGTCGGGCAGCGACAAGGTCGGGCGTTCGTTGGCGTAGTCGTCTACTTTGGGAGAGGCGCAGCCCGCGAGGGCAGCAGCGAGTACGAGCAGCGCGCTCGCGGCAAGGGTTCTTCTTGTTGTCATGAGGGAGCTTTCGAAAGAGACGAATCGGATGGGGCGGCTTTGGTCCGCGCGGGGCGAATCAAAAGCCACCAGAGCGTTCCGGCCGCGAGCAGCTTGAGCGCCACCGGCAGCGCGCAGTAGGCGAATGACAGCGCTGCGAGCGCCTGCGGATCGCGACTGCCGGGCTCGTAGCCGGCCAGCCCGAGCAACGGCAAGGCCAGGCCGGCGGCGAGCGCGAGGTTGAGCTTGGTCGCGAAATTCCACCAGCCGAAATAGGCGCCTGCGTGGCGTGCGTCGCCGGAGGCTCGGCCGTCGTCGGCACCAGCGTCGGCACCAGGGCTGTCGGCGATACCCGTTTCCGCCGCGCCGCCCGCGGGCGCGACCCGCGTACGATTTGCGAGCGTGGTGGTGTCGGCCCCCGCGATCACGCCGGCGAGCAAGGCGCTCGGCAGCACGAGGTCGGTGCCGAGCGCGATGCCCGACAACGCGCACACCGCAAGAAAGGCAATCGCGTCGCCTTCGCCGAGCAAAGCCGCCCAGCCGAACACGACGATCGCGAGCAGCATGCCGGCCAGCCAGGTGCGCGCCAGACCGAAGCGCGGCACCGCCTTGAGCCAGAGCGGAATCGACAATGCCGCGCAAACGAAATAGCTGCCCAGAAACGCCGGCTCGAGTTTCGCCGCCGCCTGCAGTCGGTCCTGCACGAAAAAAAGCACCAGCGTCGCCGGAATCGCGCTCGCGATGCCGTTGAGCACGAAGACCGCGAGCAGCCGCCTGAATGCCGGCCGATGCCAGGGCAGGGCGAGCGCGGCGCGCGCGCTGTCCGCTGCTTCGCCCTGTACATCATTGTTCCGGTCGTGGACAGGCCTCGGCGCCAGCGTCCAGAGCCACCAACCCACCGCCAAAGTCAGAGCGAACAACACGACCATCGCCGGAATGCCCGCTGCGGTCGGCACCACCGACGCCAGCACCACGCCGACCAGCGACAGGCCTTCTCGCCAGCTGAAGATGCGCGCGCGCTGCAGCTCGCCGCCGCCGAGCAGCGCGCCCCACGATTGATGCGCGACGCTCACGGCGCTGTAGCCCAGATACGCCAGCACCAGCATCGACGCCGCCACCGCGAGCAGCGGCCCGTGCTGGGCTGGATCGACCAGCCATTGCGGAAAAAACAGGAGCGTGAAGCCGATCAGCAGCACTGCGGCGCCGACCGCGCCGAAGCCGAGCACCGCGCCTGTGCCGCGCGCGAAAAGCCGGTCGGCGACCCGGCCGAGCAGCGGGTCGGTCAATGCGTCGAACAATCGCGCGCCGAGCAGCACGGCGCCCAACGCTGTGAGCGACACACCGAACTCGCGGGCGTAATGGTTCGGCAGCAGCACATACAGCGGCAACGCGACGAATGCCAGTGGCAGGCCGAGCGCGCCGTAGCGCAGGCCGTCGATGCGGCTGAAGGCGTGGGCATCAGCGTCGGCAGCCGGCTTGGAGCGATCGACGTCGGCGGGCTTCATCGGCGCGGCCATCGAACGCCGCAGTTCATCGCGCGCCGCTTTTGCCGAGCAAGGCGTCGCGCAATTCGGGCTCCGAGCTTTTGGGCCCGAGCCAGATCGCGAAAAAGCGTTCGGCGAGCTTCGGGTCGCGCACCGTCGCGGTTTCCGTGCCGTTGTGCAGCATGCGCATGCCCTCGCCGGGCAGGTTGATGCCGACCAGCCGGTCGCCCTTTTTCACATCCGGCAGCGCGGTTTCGAGCGCGGCGCGCCAGCGATCGGCCTCGGCATTGGGAATGGGGTTGGCGCGGCGAATCTCATCGATCGAACTCTTGACCAGATCGCTGCCGTCGAAGTTGCGGAGATAGCGCATTTCGAGCGCGATCGGGCTCTTCGCGAACTCGGCGGGCCGGAACGCGGGTGTCACGAACAGGCGCGCGTCGTATACGTCGAAACCCCAGACACTGAGCCGGTGCCCGCCCAGCAAGCGCGCGTCGGGCGCCATCGCCGAGATTTCGGCCGGCGCTGCGGAGGTGTTTTGTGCTGCCAGAGATTTCACGTAAAAAAGGCCTGAAGCGCCCGCCAATATTGCGCAGACAGCTATTGTTTTTGTAGCGTGTACTGCACTACGTCGATGTTGCGCTGGGCGAATGCGGCTTCGCAATAAGCCAGATAGAACTCCCATATGCGCATGAACCTTTCGTCGAATCCGAGTTGCAGGATGCGTGCGCGCCCGGCCAGAAAGCGCTCGCGCCAGCGGCGCAGTGTCTCGGCGTAGTCCGCACCGAACGCGAATGAGTCGATCACCTCCAGGCCCGCGGCGCGCGCGGCCTTGCGGAACTCGCGCGGGCTGGGCAGGCAGCCGCCCGGAAAGATGTATTGCTGGATGAAATCGGTCGAGTCGATGTAGCGGTCGAAAAGCGCGTCGTCGATCACGATGCTCTGCACGCAAGCGCGCCCGCCGTTTTTGAGCAAGCGGTGAATGCCTTCGAAGTAGGCAGGCCAATACGCACTGCCGACCGCCTCGACCATCTCTATCGAACAGATCGCGTCGAACGGCGGCTCGGCCCCATGCCCGCTCGCCGGATCGGGCGCGCCGATGTCGCGGTAATCCTGCAATCGCAGGTCGGCGACCGGTGCGCCGCAGGCCGCTGCGCCGGCGCCGCCCGGTCCGTCGGCCGTCGGCACGCCGTTGTTCGCCATTCGCAATTGCGCGTACGAAAGCTGTTCTTTCGACAAGGTGACGCCGGTGATGCAGGCGCCGAATTCGGTGGTCGCCATTTCGGCCAGCGCGCCCCAGCCACAGCCGATTTCGAGCACCCGGTCGCCGGGCTCGACGCCGGCTGCTTCAAGTGCGCGTCGCACCTTGGTGCGCTGGGCGTCGGCCATCGGCTGGTCGAAATTTCCGTTGAACAGGGCTGACGAATAGTTCATCGTCTCGTCCAGCCACAGGCCGTAGAACGCGTTGCCCAGGTCGTAATGCGCGTGGATGTTCTTCTGGCTGCCGGCCTTGCTGTTGCGGTGCAAAAGATGACGCACGCGATACGCCAGCCGACCGAACCAGCTGCCGTAGACCACGTCTTCGACTTCGCGCCGATTGGCGATAAAGACGTTCAGCAGCGCCGTGAGATTGGGCGTGGTCCAGTCGCCCGCGATGTAGGTTTCAGCCAGGCCGATGTCGCCCGAGCGCAGCGATGCGCGGCACACGTTCCAGTTGCGCAACGTCATCGCCGCCGCCGGCAATTGCGCGCCCGGATCGGGTGCCGATCCGAAATGGCGCACCGAGCCGTCGGGCAGGTGGACGGTGAGCGAGCCGTGCGCAAGCCGTTGCAGCAGGCCGAGCACCGTGCGCGCGGCGGCGGGCGCATCTTGCGGCAGCGAAAAGGTGGGAGCGGTACGGGTAATCATGCAGTCGGGGGAGGCCGAGTCGGCTGCGAGACAGAAGAAGAAAAGGGCGACAGCGCCGGTCGATCAGAAATGGACTTCGCCGGTGATGGGCTCGCGACCACGGCGGATGGGGAAGCATCGGCTTTCGAGCGTACCCGCTGGCCGCGTGTGACCAAGCCACCCGGCAGTGGCGGCTTGCGAACAAACGGCACGCGCTTGAACCACAGGCGCAGCGCTTGCCAGTGAATCCGCGCGATCACGCCGAAGGTCATCGCCGGATAGCGCCACAGCGCGCGCCGCCGTGCTTCGGCATCGAGCGGTTGCAGGTCGCCGCTGACGCTGGTTTGCAGCAGCGCGCCATCGGCATCGTCGTGGTCGATTCGCGCCAGCGTGCGCGAGAAATTCTCGTCCAGAAAGAAGCGGAACCGGTACCCGCCCTCGATGCGGCAGAACGGCGAGACATGAAACACCTTCTCGGCGCGCTGCTCCATGCCCCAGACCGGCCGGTCGAGCAAATAGCAATGGCGTTCGCCGAAAGTGTTGTTGACTTCGACCACGATCGCTCGCAGCGCGCCGGCTTCGTTGTGGCAATACCAGAAGCTGACGGGTTTGAAGGTGTAGCCGAATACCCGCGGGTAGCAATGCAGCCAGACTTCGCCGTCGGCATCCCGAATGCCTTCGCGCGCAAGCACTTCGTCCAGCCACGCCAGCGCGCCGCCGTCTTGCGGGCCACGGCCATCGCCGTGATCGCGATCGTGAAAGCTGAAAAGGGCGCGGCGGTTGAGCGCCAGCGCACCGGCACGCGCCGCGCCATGCGCGCGCAGGGTGCGCATCGGCAGCATGAGGAAATAACCGGCGTAATCGAAGCGGTTCACGACCGGGCGCAGGCGGGTGTGACGTACCTGGCCGAAGCCGATCAGCGCGCGGGTGGCGGCCGGGTTCACGCGGCGATCCTTTGCCGATCGACTGCCTCGCCGCCGACGGAAGTTTCGCTTCGCGCGAGCAATTGCGTCGTTGCGATGCGCTGCCTCACCCCGTCGGCTGCGGCGAGTCCGGCTTTGAGCCCGTCTTCATGAAAGCCGTAACCGGCCCAGGCGCCGGCGAACCAGGTGTTGCGAAGGCCCTGGATTTCAGGCAATCGGCCCTGCGCCGCGATGGCTTTCAAGTCGAACACCGGATGGGCATAGCTGAACTCGGCCATCACGTGGTTACGGTCGATCTCGCGCAGTGGATTCAAACTGACGATGACCGGCTGCTCCCATGGAAGCGGTTGCAAGCGGTTCAGCAAATAGTGAAGGCAGACGTGGCCGCCGGCGTCGTCACGAGCGCCTTGCCCGGCCGACTCGTAGTTCCATGCGGCCCAGGCGCGTCGGCGCGTCGGCAGCACCGAGGCGTCGGTGTGCAGAACGGCGCGGTTCGGCTGGTAGCCGATGGCGCCGAGCACCGAACGCTCCGGCTCGCTGGCGTCGGCAAGCATCGCGAGCGACACGTCGGAATGGGTCGCGAGGATCACGTGGTCGAAATGTTCCGTGCCGGCATCGGTCGCGATCTGCACACCGGCATCTGCGCCAATGCCGGCGCGCGAAACCCGGCGCACGGGTGTCGCCGCCCGCGCGTCCGAAAGCCCGGACACGATCTTGTCGACATAGCAGCGCGAGCCGCCACGAACGGTGCGCCACTGCGGCCGGTCGGCGACCTGCAGCAAGCCGTGGTTGTGGCAGAAGCGGATCATCGTGCCGACCGGGAATGCCAGCATCCGTTCGGTCGGGCAGCTCCAGATGCAACCCATCATCGGCAAAAAGTACCAGTCGCGAAATGGCGCGCCGAAGCGATATTCGTCCAGAAAATCGCCGAGCGGCTGCGCCAGCTGGCTTTCGGTTCCGGCTCGGGCGATGCGGGTCGTGAGCCGATTAAAGCGCAGCAGATCGGCCAGCATGCCCAGAAATCGCGGATTCGCCATGTTGACGCGCTGCGCGAAAACCGCATTCAGGTCGTTGCCACTCCACTCCATGCGCCGGCCCCCGCCGTTCGCCTGAACCGAAAAAGACATTTCCGATGCCGCAGTCGCTACCTCCAATTCGCAGAAGAGCCGGATCAGTTCTGGATATGTCCGGTCGTTGTAGACCAGAAAACCGGTATCGACCGCGGAAGTGATCTGGCGGGGGTCGGCGCCGGAGCGTGGCAGACGGATATCGACACTGTGCGCATGACCGCCGAAATGCGCCTCGGCCTCGAACAGCGTGACGTCGGCATGCGCCGAAAGCACACGCGCCGCTGCGAGTCCCGCGATGCCGGCACCGACAACCGCTACCCGCGAGCGCCGCGCTCCCCGTGCTACCGGCGCCATAGCGCGCGCCGTGAAGACAAAAATGCTGCGAAGCGCCCCGACACGAAGGAGGGAGGGAGGGAGGAGGAGAAGAGTCGCCTCGGGATTGCAACCGGACGGCATGCGCCCGGAAGACTTCGCAGCATGAAAAAACGTTGCGGCTTCGTTCCGCAATCGACCAATGAGAGCAACGGGCTTTCAAACAGGTTCCAGAGCCCGCCGCTGTAAACGTTAAAGTTTGTGACTCGAGGGTCGCCGACGAGAGCATCGGCGCTTGTCGAGCCGGTGAGGTTTGGGCGCATGGGTACAGTCTAATACCGAATCGTATGTTTTGTGAACCCTCCGGTATTTAAAGCGGGTGTTCGCGGCCAGACCCGGTCAAACATCCGTTCGCTCGAGCAAATAGTCGAGTCCGCCGACCCGGTACCAGTGGTAGCCATAAGGCTCCATCAATACGCAGTGGAGGCGGTCTTTCCCTGCGCGGCTGTGGTCTTCGGACAGCAGGTTCACCAGTAAACCCGTGCGGCCATGTGATTCCTGCGCCGGCAATTCGACCTCGCAGGGATCACCTTGCAGGTTGTGGATCAGCAGCACCGCGTTGTTGCGCCATTCGTAGCGCAATACCAGAACACCTTGCTGGCCGACATCGAGCACCTTGAAATCGCCCCAGCCGATTTCGAGCACTTCCTTGCGCATCCGGCACATCCGCTCCATCCAGTTGAGAAACGAATTCGGGTCGCGGCGCTGGGTCGCGACGTTGAGGTGCTCGAAGCCATAGGGGCCATCGGCGATCACCGGCACCAGCGACTTTTTCGCGTTAGTAAAGCCGCCGTGCGGCTCGCTCGACCATTGCATCGCAGTGCGCGCGCAGGTGCGCTCGGGCAGGCTCAAGTCGTCGCCCATGCCGATTTCGTCGCCGTAGCGCAGTACGGGCGTGCCCGGCAAGGTCAGCATCAGGCTGTAGGCGAGTTCCATGCGGCGCCGGTCGCTTCCGAGCATCGGCGCGAGCCGGCGCCGGATGCCGCGGTCGTAGAGCTGCATGTTCTTCTCGGGCGCGAAGGCCGCGAACACCTGCTTGCGCTGCTTGTCGGTCAGCCGGCCCAGATCGAGCTCGTCGTGGTTGCGCAGGAACATGCCCCATTGCGAGGTCGCAGGCCGCGGCCGGGTGGCTTCCAGCGCCTTGACGAGCGGCCGCACGTCGGCCGAAGCAAGGGCGTAGAACAGGTTCTGATTGACCTGAAAGTTGAACATCATGTGCAGACGCTCACCCTCGTCACCGAAGTATTCGAGGTCGTCCTTGGGCAGCACATTCGCTTCGCCGAGGATGATCGCGTCGCCCTTGCGCCATTGCAGCAATTCACGAAAGCTGCGCAGCATGTCGAACTGGAGCTTCGGTTTTTTCTGATCGGCGCCCTTCAGCGAAATCACGAACGGCACCGCGTCCATCCGGAAGCCTGAAACACCGAGCTGGGTCCAGAAACCCATGATCTTGAGAATCTCGGCCTGCACCCGCGGATTCGCGGTGTCCAGATCGGGCTGGAATTCGTAGAAGCGGTGGAAGTACCAGCGTTTCGCCTTTTTATCGAGGGTCCAGGTCGACTTCTGCACACCCGGAAAGACGATGCCGTCGTCGGCGTTCGCCGGCTTTTTGTCGGCCCACACATACCAGTCGCGGTACTTCGAATCGGGATTGGCGCGCGCATCCTGGAACCACGGATGCTGGTCCGACGTGTGGTTGACCACCAGGTCGATCAACACCCGCATGCCGCGCTGGTGTGCGCCGTGGGTGAACTCGACGAAATCGCCGAGCGTGCCGAAGCGCTCGTCGACGTTGTAGTAGTCGGACACGTCGTAGCCGTTGTCGCGCCGGGGCGAAGTCTGAAACGGCATCAGCCAGATGGTGGTCACGCCGATGCCGCACAGATAATCGAGCCGGCGGGTCAGTCCTTCGAAGTCGCCGCGGCCATCGCCGTTCGCGTCCATGAAGCTATCGACGGACAGGCAGTAGACGAGCGCGTTCTTGTACCAGAGGTCGGTGATCATGCGGTTCGGGCCTTTCGCGTTGCTGACCGCGCATTTCACACCACTTGGAACCCGAAGCCTGAAAGGAAAAGCCGATGTCGGCAGACGCATGGTGGCGCTACGGCACCATCTACCAGATCTATCCACGCTCGTTTCAGGACACCGACGGCGACGGCATCGGCGACCTCGAGGGCATCCTCGCGCGCCTCGACTATCTGGTCGCGCTCGGCGTCGATGCGCTGTGGATCTCGCCGATCTATCCCTCGCCGATGGCCGATTTCGGCTATGACATCTCCAACTACTGCGACATCGATTCGCGCTTCGGCTCGCTGGCCGACTTCGATGCACTGATCGCGGCAGCGCATGCGCGCGGGCTGCGGCTGATCCTCGACTACGTGCCGAACCACACGTCCGACCGGCATCCGTGGTTCGAGGAGTCCCGCTCGAGTCGCGGCAACCCGAAGCGCGACTGGTATTTATGGCGCGATCCGGGCGAGCATGGCGGCCCGCCGAACAACTGGCTCGGCAATTTCGGCGGTTCGGCCTGGACGCTCGACAAGCAAACCGGGCAGTACTACCTGCATTCGTTCCTCACGGAGCAGCCCGATTTGAACTGGCGCAATCCTGAAGTGCGCGCCGCGATGTATGACGTGCTCAGATTCTGGCTTGCGCGCGGCGTCGACGGGTTCCGGGTCGATGTGATCTACCACCTGATCAAAGACGCGCAGTTTCGCGACAACCCGCTGAACCCGAACTACCAGCCCGGCGACGACCCGGCGCACCGCCTGATTCCGAAATACACGATCGACCAGCCCGAGGTCCAGCCGATCGTGGTCGAGATGCGCAACGTGCTGCAGGAATTCGACAGCCCGGAAAGCCAGCGCCTGTTGATCGGCGAAATTTATCTGCCGATCGATCGTCTTGCCGCGTATTACGGCCCCGAAAAAGGCGGTGTGCTCCAGGGCGCGCAGTTGCCGTTCAACTTTCATCTGATCGGCGTGCCCTGGCAGGCCCGCGCGATCGATGATTTGGTGCGCCGCTACGAAGCGGCACTGCCACCTGGCGGTGCGCCGAACTGGGTGCTCGGCAACCACGACAAACCGCGCATCGCGAGCCGTGTCGGCGCCGGTTCAGCGCGCCTCGCGGCGATGCTGCTGCTCACCTTGCGCGGCACGCCGACCCTTTACTACGGCGACGAACTCGCAATGACCGACGTGCCGATCGCGCCCGACCAGGTGCAGGACCCGTTCGAAAAAAACCAGCCCGGTAAGGGTCTCGGTCGTGATCCGCAACGCACGCCGATGCCGTGGCGGGACGCGCTGCATGCAGGCTTCACGACCGGCACGCCCTGGTTGCCGCTCGGCGCCGATGCCGAAAAAAACAACGTCGCGAGCCAGGAGCATGACGACGCATCGATGCTCGCCTTCTACCGCGCGCTGCTCGCGCTGAGGCGTCGGCATGTCGCGCTGAACCGCGGTCGTTGGGCGCCGGTCGGGGTCGAGGGCGATTTGCTGGCTTACGTGCGAATCGAGGCGCGAATCGATGCGGGCCCCGGAGGTGGTGAGCGGGCGCTGATCCTGCTTAACTTCGCCACTGCACCAATATCGGTGCCGGCCGACTGGTTGGCCGGCCCGATGCGGCTGTGGCTTTCTACGGTGACCGGTCGGCAAGGCCCCATCGGGCCCGGCGACCGGCTGGCGGCCCACGAGGGCGTCGTTCTCGGCGATTGAATCGATGCGCGTAGGACGGGTTCGCGCCCGGGTTGATGCCCTGTCGATCCGGGAGCAAACCGCGTTAAAAGGCAAAGAACGCTCTTTTAAACGGTTGATGTGAGACCCAAGTACTCCACACAGTGATAGCGCACGCGCCAAGTCGCTCAGGCATCCTTGCACTGTCACAGGCGTCCGAGGCGCCGCCGACTAAAATCTGCACCTGGAAAGTCATCCATGCTCTATCCGGAAATCTTCAGACAACTCGAATCCGTCCGATGGGACATGGATCGGGACATCCCGTGGCAGTCTTTCGATGCGGCCAAGCTCTCGGCTGAGCAGGCGCAAACGATCAAGATGAACGCGATCACCGAGTGGGCGGCATTGCCGGCCACCGAAATGTTCCTGCGCGACAACCGGCACGACAGCGATTTTTCTGCCTTCATGTCGATCTGGTTTTTCGAGGAGCAAAAGCACTCGCTGGTGCTCATGGAGTATTTAAAGCGCTTCAGCCCCGAACATGCACCGACTGAGGAGGAGCTGCACGAAGTGCGCTTCGACTTCGATCCCGCGCCGCCGCTCGAAACCCTGATGCTGCATTTTTGCGGCGAGATCCGGCTCAATCACTGGTACCGGCGCGCCGCAGAGTGGCACAGCGAGCCGGTCATCAAACACATCTACACGACGCTCTCGCAGGACGAAGCGCGCCATGGCGGCGTGTACTTGCGCTACATGAAGAAAGCGCTCGAAAAATTTGGCGATGAAGCGCGCGCTGCCTTCACCAAGGTGGGCGTGCTGATGGCCAGTGCGCGTCGCTCGGCGAGCGCGATGCATCCGACCAACTTGCATGTGAGCGAAGCGCATTTCCCGCGCGACACGGTGCAAAGCCGCATGCCTGACCCGGACTGGCTCGAACACTGGCTCGACAACCAGATCAAATTCGATGCAGCGTGGGAGGGCAAGGTCGGCGAACGCATCCTGCACAACCTGAGCCTGCTCATGAATCGCAGCTTCAAAACCGTGCAGGAACTGAATCGCTACCGCAAGGAAGTCGCGGCCAGAATCGCGCCGACGGTCGCACCTCAGGGCGCTTGAGGCACGGCGTTGTCAGCGTCGTCCGGCGCGCTCCTCGTCGGCGTTGGAATTTAAGAAAAAAGTAGCTGAAACGCCCGCCAATCGTGCGCAGACAGCTACAAATACTGTAGCAAATACCGGAAGGCGTCAAGCTGGCGCGCTCCACTTCCAGTCCCGCACTTCGGGCATGTCACGGCCATGCCGGCGGATGTATTCGCTGTGCAGCACGCGCTTTTCCTTGAGCTTGCGTTTCAGGTAAAGCCCGCGCGAACCGGTCTGCGGCAGCCGGTCGATCGCATCCATCGCAAGGTGAAAACGGTCGAGGTTGTTGAGCACCGTCATGTCGAACGGCGTGGTGATCGTGCCTTCCTCGATGTAGCCGCGCACATGAATATTGGCATGGTTGGCGCGTTTGTACGTCAGACGGTGAACGGTCCATGGATAGGCGTGGAACGCGAAGATCACCGGCTTGTTCAGCGTGAACAGTTCGTCGAAGTCGCTGTCGGAAAGGCCATGCGGATGCTCGCGCTCGGGTTGGAGGCGCATCAGGTCGACCACGTTGACCACGCGCACCTTGAGCTCGGGCAAGTGCTCGCGCAGGATCGTGACGGCTGCGAGCGTCTCGAGCGTCGGCACATCGCCGCAGCACGCCATGACGACATCGGGTTCCTGGTCGCCGTCATTACTCGCCCAGTCCCAGATGCCGATGCCCGCAGCGCAATGCCGCGCTGCCGCGTCCATCGCGAGCCACTGCGGCGCCGGGTGTTTGCCCGCGACCACCACGTTCACGTAATGGCGGCTGCGCAGGCAGTGGTCTATCACCGACAGCAGGCAGTTCGCATCGGGCGGAAAGTAGGCGCGGATCACCTCGGCCTTCTTGTTGACCACGACGTCGATGAAGCCCGGGTCCTGGTGCGTGAAGCCGTTGTGGTCCTGGCGCCAGACATGCGAGGCCAGCAGATAGTTCAGCGATGCGATCTTCGGTCGCCAGGGCAGCCGGGCCGTGACCTTGAGCCACTTGGCATGCTGGTTGAACATCGAATCGACGATGTGGATGAAGGCCTCGTAGCAGTTGAACAAGCCATGCCGGCCGGTCAGCAGGTAGCCTTCGAGCCAGCCTTCGCACTGGTGTTCGCTGAGCATTTCCATGACCCGGCCCTGCGGCGCGAGATGCTCGTCGTTCGGCTGTGTCTCTGCTTCCCACTGGCGCTCGGTGGCTTCGAATACAGCCGCGAGGCCGTTCGAGACGGTCTCGTCGGGTCCGAAGATGCGGAAGTTGCGCTCGCCCTGGTTCTGCCGGATTACGTCGCGCAAAAACGGGCCGAGCACGCGGGTGTCGCCGATGCCATCGATGCCCGGTTGCGGCACATCCACGGCGTAATCGCGAAAGTCCGGCATCTTGAGCGGCCGCAGCAGCAGTCCGCCGTTCGCATGCGGATTCGCGCCCATTCGGCGCGGGCCGGTCGGCGCGAGTTCGGCCAGTTCGGGCACGAGCCGACCTTCGGCATCGAACAAATCCTCGGGCCGATAACTGCGCAGCCACTGCTCGAGTTGCTGCAGATGCCCGGGATGCGAAGCCGGTTCCGCAAGCGGCACCTGATGCGCGCGGAAGGTGCCTTCCACCGGCTTGCCATCGACCTCCTTCGGCCCGGTCCAGCCCTTGGGTGTGTCGAGCACGATCATCGGCCAGCGCGCGCGGTCTGCTTTTGCATCGGCTTTCCTGCCCTCGCGCGCCGCTTGCTGGATCGCCTGAATTTGCGCGATCACCGCATCGAGCGTCGCTGCCATCGCCTCGTGCATGACAGCCGGGTCGTCACCCGCGACGAAATGCGGCTCCCAACCATAGCCGCGCATCAGTTGTTCGAGTTCGACCCGCGGAGTGCGCGCGAGCACGGTCGGATTGGCGATCTTGTAGCCGTTCAAATGCAGGATCGGCAGCACGGCGCCGTCGCCGACCGGATCGAGAAACTTGTTCGAATGCCAAGCCGTCGCGAGCGGGCCGGTTTCGGCCTCGCCGTCGCCGACGACGCAGGCGACGATCAATTCGGGGTTGTCGAACGCAGCGCCGAATGCGTGGCTCAGCGAGTAGCCGAGTTCGCCACCTTCATGGATCGACCCCGGGCATTCGGGCGAGGCATGGCTCGGAATGCCGCCCGGATACGAGAACTGCAAGAAGAGCTTTTGCAGCCCCGCCTCGTCCTGGCTGATGTCGGGATAGATCTCGCTGTAACTGCCTTCGAGATAGGTGTTCGACACCACCACCGGCCCGCCGTGGCCCGGGCCGCAGACATAGATCATGTCCAGGTCGTGCTGCTTGATGACGCGGTTCAGGTGCGCATAGACGAAGTTCTGCCCTGGCGTCGTGCCCCAGTGGCCGAGCAGCATGTGCTTGATGTCGGACAGCGCGAGCGGTCGACGCAAGAGCGGGTTGTCACGCAGGTAGATCTGGCCGACCGACAGGTAGTTGGCGGCGCGCCAGTACGCGTCGATGCGGTCGCGCAGTGCGTTCGTCAGTGCCGGTTTGGCGGGCTTAGCGGGCTTGGCGGACTCGGTGGACTTGGCTGGCTTCGTCATCGCAATGTCTCCGGAAACGGGTTTCAGGAATCGAGAACGCGGCAAACCGATTCGGCGATCATTCGTTCCTCGTCGGTGCGGACGACGCGTACTTCGACTAGCGCGTCGTCCTTCGAAATCACGTCGGCATGCGTTGCATTGCGATCAGGATCGATCGCAATGCCGAGAAAGGCCAGTTCACCACAGATCCTCTCGCGAACGGCAGCCGAGTGTTCACCGATGCCGCCGGTGAACACCAGCGCGTCGAGCCCGCCGAGCGCGGCTGCGTAGGCGCCGATCTGTTTGCGGCATTGGTAGCAGAACAATGCGACCGCCTCGCGCGCGCGGTCGTCGTGTGATTCGCGCGCGAGCAAATCCTGCATGTCGGAGCTGGTCTCGGAGAGAGCGCGCAGGCCGGATTCGTGATTGACCACGGCCCAGTAGTCCTCGGCGCTCATCCCCGCATGGGCTTGCAGATACCAGCCGATCGCGGGATCGAGATCGCCCGAACGCGTGCCCATCGGCAGCCCCGCTGCGGGCGTGAAACCCATGGTGGTGTCCAGGCTGCGCCCCGCGTGCACGGCGGCCATGCTCGCGCCGCCGCCCAGATGCGCGAGCACCAGCCGCCCGTTCGCAACGCGCTGTGCTGCGACGCGCGCGAGCTCCTCGACCACGAAGGAATAGGAAAGCCCGTGAAAGCCGTAGCGCTGCACGCCTTGTGCATCGAAGCGCTTGGGAATCGGCAGCCTGCGCGCGACCGCCGGCATGTCCGCATGAAACGCGCTGTCGAAGCAGGCGATCTGCGGTACCGACCGCGCGTTCGCTGAGTGCTTTTCAAAAGCCTCGATCAATTTGATTTGTGCCGGCAAATGGTCGGGCGCGAGCACCGCGATCCGGCGCAGATCGTCGAGCAAATCCGGCGTCACCGGCTCGGGCGACCGGCGCGCCATACCATGCACCACGCGGTGCCCGACCGCAGCCACATTGGCGAACACCGGCTGCGCGGCCAGCCACTCGACCAGCCAGGCAGCGACGGCTTCGGGTCCGCGCGCCTCGACTGCTAGTTGCTCGCGGTGGTCGTCCGGAAACTGCACGCGCATCGACGTGCCGTCCAGCCCGATCCGTTCGATCTTGCCGCCGGCGAGCCGTTGCGGAGGTGAGTTTGTCTGCGGCGCGAACAAGGCGAAGCGGATCGAGGACGAACCGCCGTTGAGGGTCAGGATCGCCTTCGCATCGCCGGCTTCGCGCTTCGTCATCGCACTGCCCCGTGCGCGAATGCCGCGAAATCGAGATCGCGCAAATCACCGATGGCCTCCACCGTCAGATCGGCAGCCGGAAAGTCCTTGATCGCTTCCGTGTCCATCGCATAGTGTCCCTGGCGCACGAATACCGTCGTCAGGCGGCTGCCGAGTTGCGCTTTCATCGCAGCGAGCAGGCGCAATTTGTCTTCGACCATCACGTAATGGCGCGCGGGATAACGGCGCTCGATTTCGGCGAGCCTCTGCTCCTTGTGAATGAAGATCATCACGCGGCCCTCCACCGCATTCCAGAGCCCCGAGCGCCGCACCTTGCGCGGTTGCAGCACCGCATCGCCGTCGGACAGGATGGCGAGCTGGCCAAAAGAGTTCAGTTTGTCGATGACATCCAGCGCATGCGGATAGAGCCGCGCCTCGAACGGATAGCCGAGGATGAACTCGCCGAGCTCCATCGACTTCGCATCTGCGTGGCCGGCAACTTCGGCCTCGGCGCGAAATCGCTGCCATGCGCCCAGGTAGTCGACATAACCCGCTTCGTCGCGCATGGTCTCGAAAATTTGCCAGTAGCGATCGCGCCCTTTCGCGCCGAAATCCTGCGCGATCCGCTCCCGCAGCTCGGCCAGAAAGCGGTCGTTGTCGAGCAGCGTGTTGTCGACGTCGAGCAGGAAGACGGTTCCGGAGGGCATGCATCGCTCCATTTCATCGGCTATGGCAGAAGGGGTTATTGATGCAGATCGACTCGAAGCCGAGCGCCTGCTTCAACAATTCTGAGGGTTCGCAAGCTGGCTTGACGTCAGCCATCCCGCCTTATAAAAACTTGTAAGAAAAGTGCCTGCAGCGCCCGCTGTGCAAGCGCAGACAGCTATAGAAAAAATAGCAAAAGCACTGAGATGTCGATCCTTGCGCGAAGCGTCAGGGCCGCTCCAGGATGAAGGCGGCGCCATGGAGCCGGCCGCGGATCTGCTCGGCAGCGCGCTGGGCTTCTTCGCGGCTCGCGAACGGTCCGGCTTGCACCCGGTGCGTTCCGCCTTCGTCGAAGACCCTCGTCGCGTCGGCGAGCGAGGGCAGGGCCAGCGCGACCTGTTTGCGTAAGTCGGCGGCACCGTCGCGCTGGCTGAAGGCACCTAGCTGAACCCAGAAGCCGGCGGCAGGCGATGAGGGCCGGCTCACGGGTTTGTCGTTCACCGGCATCGGTGCCGATCGGGTGGCCGGCGCCAGCGTCGGCAGTGCCGCAAGCGCCATCATTTCGGGTGCGGCGACAGCCTCAACCGGATGCGTGCTGACCGGCGTGGTCATTGCCAGCGGAATACTCGCCGCGTCGGCAGCAGGCGCGATCGATTCGAAGCGCGCTTCGGGTGGTGCGGTGGCATCGGTAGTGGACGCTGGCGCTTGGGCTTGCGCAAGGCGCGTCGCGTCTTGCGGCACCGGCGCGCCGCGACGCCAGGCGCCGGTGCGGATGTCGTCGTTGGTGATCCGTTCGATCTCGACCGGCGCCACGCCGCGCAGCAGGTCGAGCTTGAGCGCCGCCGTATAGCTCAAGTCGATGATCCGGCCGTCGACGAACGGACCGCGGTCGTTGACGCGCACGATCACCTCACGCCCGTTGGCCGGGTTGCGCACCCGCGCATAGCTCGGCAGCGGCAGCGTCTTGTGGGCCGCGGTCATCCCATACATGTCGTAAGGCTCGCCGCTCGCCGTGGATTCCGCATGAAATTTTCGGCCGTACCAGGAGGCCAGTCCGCGTTCGCGAAACGGCCGGTCGTCGGTGATCGGCGCATAGCTGCGGCCGCGCACGCTGTAGGGTTTGCTGGTGCCGCCGCTCGATGCGATCGGCGCGATTTGCGGTTCGGCGTCGGCGACGCGATCGAGGTCGGCCGGCGGATTGTTGCCGGGGCCATCTCGCCCGCCACGTCCGCCGCCCGGGCCACTCGCGCATCCGGCCAGGCCCACCAGACAAGCGGCGACGATCCAAAGCGCGCATCGCGAGCGCGCGCTGGCCGATTCAGCCAAACACCGCTTTCCAAAGCGCCAGCATCGCCGCGCGTTCGCTCGGCAATGCGTCGGCGGCGACCTGGGTCGGCGCTTCGTCGAGCCGGGCGTTGTGCTGCACTTTGCGCAAGCTGCGGTAGGCGTCCGCGGCCGCCGCACCGACGCCGGCCGGCAGAAGGCCCGCCTCTTCGGCGCGCTGCAGCAACGCGATATTGCCGGCATTCGGCCGCATCGCCGGATGTTCGGATGCTTGCGACAACACCAGAAACTGAACCGCGAACTCGGCATCGACCATGCCGCCCGAGCTGTGTTTGACATCGAAGCGCCCCGCCTTGACGGGCCGCGCTTGCCGGACCTTGTCGCGCATCGCGATGATTTGCGCACGCAACGCATCGGCGTCGCGCGGCGCAGTGATCACGGCGTCGCGAAGGGTGTCGAAGCGCGTCTTGTGCGCTGCGTCGCCGAGTACGAAGCGGGCCCGAGTCATGGCCTGATGCTCCCAGGTCCAGGCGGTGTTGCTGCCGCGGCCGAGCTGGTACTTTTCGTAGGCGTCGAAGCGTGTGGTGAGCAGGCCCGAGTTGCCGTTCGGCCTGAGGGCGGTGTCGATCTCGAACAGGTCGCCTTCGCTGGTCTTCACCGTGAGCCAGTTGATCAGCTTGCGCACGTAGGCCGCATAGGTTTCGGGCGCATCGTCGTGGTCGTCGTCGTAGACGAACACGATGTCGAGATCGCTGCCGTAGCCCAACTCCCGACCGCCCAGTTTGCCGTAGCCGATGATCGCGAACTGCGGCGATTCGCGGTGCGCGTTGCGCACCAGCGGCCAGCACCAGCGCGCCGTGACGGCCAGCACCGTGTCGGCCAGTGCGCTCAAGTCGTCGGCTACCTGTTCGACGGTGAGCCGGCCTTCGACATCGCGCGCCAGGGTTCGGAAAACCTCTGCATGGTGGCCGCGCCGCAGCAGGTTGAGCAGCGCTTCCTCGTCGGCCCCGCCGGTGCGCATCAAGGCCGCCCTGCGCGTTTCGAGTTCTGAATCGAAGCTTTCTGCGGAAAAGCGTTGCGCGAACATGTCGTCGTCGGCCAGCTCGTCGATCACGCCTGGATGCTGCAGAACATAGCGCGCGGGCCACTTCGCCGCGCCCAGGATTCGCAGCAGCCGCTCGTGCACCGCAGGGCGCTCGACCAGCAGCGCGACATAACTCTCACGCCGCAGCAGCGGCTCGATCCAGTCGGCCCAGCGCAGTGCTGCCTGCTCGGGGTCGGGTGTCTGGCTGCCCGCGTCTTGCAGCCACTCGCCAGTGCGCTGTACCAGCGTGCGCAAGCGCAGCCGCGTATCGTCTCGCAGCCCTTCGACGCGCGCATCGCCGATCCACTGAGCGACGCGCGCGGCGAATGCGCTCGGCAAGGCCGGCAGCAAGTCGCGAAACCGCGGCGGCACAGCCGGGGCGGCCGGCTTGCCGTTGCAGCGACCCTTGCAGGCACCCGCGTCGCCGAGCAAGGTATCGAATGCTTCCGCGACCCGCTCGCGATGCGTGTCCAGTTGCGCCAGGAACTCCCGGCAATCGCCGTGGCCCATGGTTCGGGCGATCCAGTGCAGGTCATCGTCGCTGGCGGGCAGCATGTGGGTTTGCTGATCGTCCAGATACTGGATGCGATGCTCGACCCGGCGCAGGAACCGATAGGCCTGCGCCAGTGCATCGGCAGCCTCTTGCGGCATCAGCCCGGCGGTTGCGACCCGCTGGAGCGCGTCGAGCGTCGGTCGGGTGCGCAGTTCGGGGAACTGGCCGCCGCGCACCACTTGCAGCAACTGCACGGTGAACTCGATTTCGCGGATGCCGCCGCGCGAGAGCTTCACGTCGTTGGCCCGCTCGGGCCGGCCGGCGCAGCGGCGCAACGCCTGCTCGCGGATCTGGCGGTGCAGCGAACGCAATGCGTCGAACACGCCGTAGTCCAGATAGCGCCTGAACACGAAGGGCAGCACGATGCCGCGCAAGGCCTGGCCGGAATGGTCGTCGATGTTCTCGCGCGGCGCGACCACCCGGCTCTTGAGCCAGGCGAAGCGCTCCCACTCGCGGCCTTCGCGCTGAAGATATTCTTCGAGCGAATCGAGCGACACCACGCTCGGACCCGACGCACCATGCGGGCGCAGCGCCAGATCGACGCGGAACACGAAGCCGTGTTCGGTGGTGTCGCCGACCAGCGCGTAGATGCGTTTGACCGCGCGCGAAAAATACTCCTGATTCGAAATCCGGCTGTCTGCCGAGACCGCGCGGTCCGCGGGTCCGCTTCCCGTATTCCCGCGCCCCGCCGTTTCACCGTCGTGGTCGTACAGATAAATGAGGTCGATATCGCTCGACACGTTGAGCTCGCGCGCGCCGAGCTTGCCCATGCCGACGATCCAGAACCGCGCTCGCGCGCCGTCGGGTGCCATGGGCGCGCCGAACCGCGCATCGAGTTCGGCCGCAGCCTCGTGCCAGGCGGCGTCGAGCGCGAACTCCGCAAGCTCCGTCACCGCACGGGTCACCTCTTCGAGCGGCGCCGCGCGGTCGCAATCGATCGTGACCAGGCGTTCCATGACCAGCTGGCGAACGATGCGCAAGGCAGCGCCCATCTCTTCGCCGCGCGCGCGCAACGCAGTGAATGCGCTCGCGATGGCATCGCGGCGGGGCGCTCCCGACGCCAGCAACGCAAGATCGTCGGCGTAGCGCCGCCGCAGGCGTTGCACCAGCCGCGACCCGCCAGAGGCCGGGTCTGCCGCGTGGCTGCCTTTTCGCACCGAGTCTGGCATCGAACAAGTGTCGGGCTCGGCGGTCATAATTTGCCGCACTGCGCGATCTCCATGAACGACACGCCCTGCGCCCCCTCGGGCCTGCTCAAATTGATCGCCGCAATGGCCCGCTGGTTGCTGGGCATTGCAATCGGCGCCTGGATTCTCATAGCGCTGTCAGTCCTTCTCCTACACGGCTTCATTGTGCCGCGAATCGACGATTACCGTGCTGCGCTCGAGACGCGCGTCGGCGCGGCGATCGGGCTGCCGGTACGCATCGGCGCACTGCGGGCAGAGTCCAGCGGACTCATCCCGACGATCACGGCGACCGATGTGGTGCTCGAAGACCATGCACAGCGTGAGGCGTTGCGCCTGCCGCGGGTGGTCGTCAGCGTTTCTCCGCGTTCGCTGCTCCGGCTCGGCTTCGAGCAGATCTATATCGACGGCCCGACGCTCGACGTGCGGCGCGACCCCGCCGGCAAGCTGCACGTCGGTGGGCTCGATGCTTCGGGCGGCATCGGTACCGGCAGCGATGCGGCCGACTGGTTTTTTTCGCAGCGCGAACTCGTGATCGAGCATGGCTCGGTTCGCTGGACCGACGAAGCCCGCAGCGCGCTGCCACTCGATCTTTCCGATGTGCGCTTCGTCGCCCGCAACATCGGTCGGCGCCATCAGCTGCAGCTCGACGCCACGCCGCCGCCGGGCTGGGGCATGCCGCTCAGCCTGCGCGCCGACTTGCGCCAGCCATTGCTGTCGACGCACGCCGGCGACTGGCAGCGCTGGAGCGGCGTGGTGTTCGCCGACTTTCCCGATGTCGATGTGTCGCAGCTCCGGCGCTACACAACGCTCGATGTCGATGTGCGCGAAGGCAGCGGCGCCGTCCGGCTGTGGGTCGATGTGGCCAGCGGGCAGCCCGTCAGCGGCGCGCTGGATCTGGCGCTCTCGCGGATCGACGTGTCGTTCGGCGCGGCGCTCCAGCCGTTGATGCTCAGCGACGTGCGCGGGCGCATCGCGCAAAAGCGCAATGGCCGCAACGGTGATGAGGTCGAATTCACAACCACCGACTTGCAGTTCGTGCGCGCCGACGGAAGCCGCTGGCCCGGCGGCAATGCATGGCTGTCGCATCGCGCGGCCGAGGGCGATCGGCCCGAGCGCACCGCATTTCGCGCCGACCGGCTCGACCTGGGCGCGCTGGCCCGTATCGCAACCCGGTTGCCGATCAGCGAAGCCACGCGGCGCGCGCTGGATGCATACGCGCCCGAGGGACTGGTCGAACAAATCGACACGAGCTGGCTGGGCTCGCTCGGCGCGCCGACGGGCTACGAGGCGCGCGGCCGGGTCAGCGGATTGGCTGTCGCTGCACAAACCGCACGGACTGCACAGACGGCACAGAAAGCAAAAGCAGCCACCCCTGGCGACGTGGATGCTCAGGCACGTAGCGCCTCCGCAGCATCGACCGAATCGGGCGGCACGCCCGGCGTTCGCGGCGCGACGGTTGTATTCGACTTCACCCAATCGGGCGGTCAGGCCACCATTGCGATCACCGATGGCGCGCTCGAACTCCCCGGCGTGTTCGAAGAGGCGGTCGTGCCTATCGCGCGGCTCGCGACCCAGGCGACCTGGAAAAAGGACGGCGATCTGCTATCGGTTCAACTGGCGAATCTGACGTTCGGCAATGCCGATGCCGACGGCGAAGCCCAGGTCGATTGGCGCACCACCGACCCGGCGACCTCGAAGGGCGGCCAGCGCTTTCCGGGCCGGCTCGATCTGCAGGGTCGGCTGACACGGGCCGACGGCACGCGGGTCTGGCGCTATCTGCCGCTCGTGATTCCAAAGGGCACCCGCGACTATGTGCAGCGCAGCGTTGTGAAAGGCACGGCGCCCCAGGTCGATTTCAATGTCAGCGGCGACCTGCGCGACATGCCGTTCACCGACCCGAAAGCCGGCCAGTTCCGGATCGCCGCCAAAGTCGCTGGTGTCACCTATGCCTATGTGCCGCCGACGCCCGAGGATGGAGATGCGCCATGGCCCGCGCTCGTGAACCTTTCGGGTGAGCTGGTGTTCGAGCGCGCAGGTATGTCGGTGCGCGGCGCGCATGGCGGCGTCGCCGGTGCGCCGGGAATCGAGATCGGACCCGCGGATGCGCGAATCGCCGACCTGTCGCATCGTGCTGCGACGCTGCAGGTCGATGCCCAGGCGAAGGGCCCGCTCGACGAGTTGCGCGCGCTCGCGGCGTCGCTGGCGGGTGACGCATCCGCCTGGGCGCGCGAAACCCGGGCCAGCGGCAATGCCCAATACAAGCTCGCCCTGTCGATGCCGGTGGCGCAGCCCGACAAGGCGAAAGTCGATGCACGCGTCACGCTCGAGGGCAACCGGCTGCTTTTGCAACCGGGCGCGCCGGCTTTGGAGCAGACGCGTGGCACGGCCGTGTTTTCGGAGTCCGGCTTTCAGCTCGCGGGCGTGCATGCGCTGCTCGCGGGCGGCGAAATCAAGGTCGAAGGCAAGGGCCGCTACGCCGGCCCGCCAGCCGGACGCACGCTCGATGTCTCCGCCGACGGCGTGCTGACCGCCGAGGGCCTGCGCGAAGCAGGCCGGTCCGGCGACGGCAAAGGCTTGGGCGAAGCACTGGGCCGGCTCGCCGGGCGAATGAGCGGCAGCACGCCGTACCGCGCCTCGCTGTCGCTGGCGGGCGCGGAATCCAGGGTTCTGTTCAGCAGCACGCTGCAAGGACTCGGCCTGACCCTGCCAGCGCCGCTGGCCAAAGCGGCGGTGGATTCACTCGCGCTGCGGATCGAGCGAATCGAGAACAAGGCGCTCGGGCGCGGTCTGGACCAGCTGTCGCTCACGCTCGGTGATTCGGCCGATGCGGGCGCAACCGCTGCTTCGGCCGCTTCGGTCGCTTCGGCCGATTCCGCTGCCGTCGCCTCCGCCCTGTACGTGCGCGACGTGTCTGGCGCGGCGCCGCGCGTGCTGCGCGGCGCCATCGGCGTCGGGCTCGACCGGGGCCGGTCACCGGTGTTGCCCGAGACCGGCGTGCTCGCCAACCTCAAGTTCGCGCATTTCGACCCGGGTGCCTGGGAAGCGCTGTTCAAAAACACCACGGGCGCCGCGCCCGTGCCACCTGCGGCGGGCAAGCGGGTTGCCGGTGGGCCAGGCAACGAAAGCGGCGCAGATCCCGCCCAGGCCTATGTGCCGAACGTGGTGGCGCTGCGCGCCGGCATTCTTTCGACGGCCGGGCGCGAGCTGCACGACGTGACCATCAACGGCTCGCGCGAAGGCGCTACCTGGCGTGGCAATGTCCAGGCGCGCGAACTGGCCGGTTTCGTCGAATACCGGGAAGCGCGGGATGGAGTCCCGGCCGGCAGCGAAGGCCGGCTGTACGCGCGTCTCGCGCGGCTCACGATCGCACCCGGCGCTGCGAGCGAGGTCGAATCGCTGCTCGACGAAAAACCCACCGCACTGCCGGCGCTCGATATCGTGATCGACAACTTCGAGCTGCTCGGCAAGCCTTTCGGCAAGGCCGAGATCAATGCTGTCAACCGCGGCGGCGCGAATCGCGAGTGGCGGCTCAACACATTGCGTTTCACCACGCCCGATGCGCGTTTCGACGCGAGCGGCAGCTGGGCTAACGCGCCGCTGGTGAATGCGGCGATCCAGCCGAACGGCCCGGCGCGGCGCATGGCGCTCGACTTCAAGCTCGACATCCGCGATGCGGGCGCGTTGCTGGCGCGCTTCAAGATGCCGGGTGTAGTGCGGGCCGGCGCAGGCCGGATGGAAGGCCAACTCGACTGGAGCGGCTCGCCGTTCGCGCTCGACTACCCGAGTCTGGCCGGGCAACTGCACATCGACGTCGCGCAGGGGCAGTTCCTCAAAGCCGACCCGGGTCTCGCCAAGCTGCTCGGCGTGCTGAGCCTGCAGGCCTTGCCGCGCCGCCTGACGCTGGACTTCAACGATCTTTTCAGCAAGGGCTTCGCGTTCGACTTCATCCGCGGCGACGCCCGCATCACAGCCGGCATCGCGCGCACCGACAACTTGCAGATGAAGGGTGTCAACGCAGCGGTGCTGATGGACGGCTCGACCGATCTGGCGCGCGAAACCCAGCATCTGCGGGTGGCGGTGGTACCCGAATTCGATGCAGGCACCGCGGCATTGGTGGCCGCGGCGATCAACCCGGCGATCGGCCTCGCGACCTTCCTCGCGCAGCGCGTGTTGCGCGAGCCGCTCGCCGCCGCGGCGACCCGCCAGTTTCAGATCGACGGCAGTTGGGCCGACCCGCAGGTCACGCCATTGGCGCGGGGTCAGGTGCCGGCCGATGCGCGCACCATCGACAGCGCAGAAGCTGCGGGCAGCAGATCGAACAAGGAGTAAGGCCAATGAAAGTCGCTGCGATCCAGATGGTTTCCAGCCCGCAGCCCGAGGCCAATCTCGCGCGCGCCGAGGCGCTACTGCGCGAGGCGGCCGAGGCCGGCGCCGAACTCGCGGTGCTGCCCGAGTATTTCTGCATCATGGGCCAAAAAGACACCGACAAGCTCGGGGTGGCCGAAGCGCCGGGCCATGGCCCGGTGCAGGACTTTCTGGCCCGCATGGCGCGCGAGCTGCGGCTGTGGATCGTCGGCGGCACCCTGCCGCTCGAGGGCCCCGATGCCGACCACGTGCTCAACACCTCGCTGGCGTTTTCGCCCGACGGCGAATGCGTCGCGCGCTACGACAAGATCCATCTGTTCTATTTCAACGACGGGCAGGAGCAACACGACGAACGCCGCGTCGTCATGCGCGGCAGCGAGCCGGTGTTGTTCGCATTGCCGTCGCGCGACGGCCATCGCTGGCGCATCGGCATGAGCGTCTGCTACGACCTGCGCTTTCCCGAGCTGTACCGCGCGCTCGCCGCCCAGGGCGCTGATTTGCTGCTGGTGCCGAGCGCGTTCACCCACACAACCGGATCGGCGCACTGGGAAGTGCTGCTGCGTGCGCGGGCGATCGAAAACCTGGCATGGGTCGTCGCGGCTGCGCAAGGCGGCGCGCATGAGAACGGTCGGCGCACCTGGGGGCAATCGATGGTTATCGATCCGTGGGGCGGGGTGCTGGCGCAGCAGGCCAGTGAGGAAGGGGTGGTGCTGGCCGACCTGGATGCGCTGGAAGTCGAGCGACGGCGCGCGCAGTTGCCGGCGTTGACGCATCGGGTGCTTTGAGCGGGCGCGTTAAGCGTGATGAGAAATTTATAGGAAAAGTGGCTGAAACGCTTTGTGGACGTGCGCAAACAGCTATATAAATCGTAGCATTTGTGGTACCGAATGCGGTCCGGAATCGGGCGTCGACCGACCCGGAGAATGCCGCAAGACTTGTTGGGCCGGCCGATTGCTGAATGCGGCGCCGCGTTCCTTGCCAGCAAGTGGGTAATTGGCCGCGGATAGCGCCTTGCATCCGCATCTGCGCGCCAGTGTGACTTTCACCTGATTCGCCAATTGCACGCTTGATCGTGCGACTTGGAAGGCAGCTCCGGGCCCATTGCGGTCTTCCAACGCGAGAGGTCGACCGACCGCTTTGCAGCGGTTGCTGTCGGTCGTGGCTGCAACGTGAACGGCGGCTGTAGGCGACATTGCGGTCATCCATGCGTCACCGACCACTTCCGTTGAACGGCCGCTTTGTGCGGGACCGCCGACGTTCGGCGCACATCGGCTCGATCGGTGCCCACCAACGTCCGCTTTGCGATGTCGCCACCGCGCGCTCTCGACCCAAAGCGGCCATTCGCCTTTAAGGACAGCAGTCATTCGTGCACTTCAAGGACAAAGCGCAGAGCCGCAGTGACGCGGCGACCCATTCGCACTACAGGTTTACAACGTTGGCGAAGCCATCGGTGGCCGTGTCATCGATCCGAACTCGATGTGCACGTTCCCTGCCTTCGATCGACCAAGCGTCAAGTGCTTGGGATGAAGCCAGGTCGACCGTGCTGCGCGCCCGTGAACCGAATGACGTTTGCGGATTCGGCAATGTCGGGCGGCGGATCCTCGTTCTCGAAGATGATCACCTGATTATTCTTGAAGTCCTCGGCGACGGACTTGTAGAACGAGTCTTTGACCTCGCGCGAAAAACTGCCCTCGCCGGCGTCTGGTTCACGATAGACGACCAGCGGCGAGTCGATCAAAACCAAGCCTGGGTGCGGTCGATCCAGTTTGGCGCAGTAGCTCAGCAGTGCAAGGTTAAATGCCGCATGCGCAATGGCTCGCACACCCTTGCCGTGGCTGGCACGCTGACGCCCAGAGATCACTAGGTCTTGGTCAGCATCGCTGAAGGTGACTCGCCCCAACTTTGGGAACCGCCACCGTTGCAACAGCGCCTCTGCCTCGGCACTGAAGTCCTCCGCTTCATCAGTTCGGACCTTAGCCGATGGCAGCGCCGCACCACCTGAAACAGCCTCGCCTTTGATCTCCGACAGAAGCCCCTGAAACTCGTTGGCGCGACCCAGCAACTCCATGGCGCGACGGTATGTATCGCGCTGCGATTGACTCTCGCGGAACGTCTGCAACGCAAGCTCGACTCGCGGTTTCAGTCGCTTTTGCAGTTCGTCGCCGGCCAACCGCAGGTCGCGCTCCGCTTCGTCAATGCCGACCGTCAGCAGTCGAATCCGCTCTGCATTTTCGATCCGCGTCTCATCAAGGTCTCTGATCAGCGTCGATATCTTGGCGGCCTCCGCGCGGCAGGCCTGTGCTACATCCGCCGGACTGGCTTCAGCCTGGCGATGCTCGTGCTCGTGATGCTCAGATGGGGCGCCACAGACAGGACAACGTTCCTCGCTCATCTGCCCGAGCCGAGCGCCGGCTTCGGCGATGCTTTCAAGTCGTCGCAGGTCTGAAACGTATTGCTCGTGCAGGAGAGCAAACCGCTGCTGAAGTTCTGCTAGTACTGCACTGCGTGACTCCGAGCGGCGCAAGCGAGCCCAGGCGACACGACGGCGCTCTTCGAGTGCGGCTGCTGATTGCTGCTCAGCAGCCAGTACCTTTTCCGCGTCCTCAGCTTGCGTTTCGATTTTTGACAGATGACTTCGCCAAGCCTGCTCATCACCCGGAAGCTGAAGCTCTGCTAACCGGCCCTGAGTGCTTGTCAGCAGCAATTCCAGCATCTCTGCCTTGCCTGCTTGGCGCCCCCTTGCGACCTTAGGATCGTCACTGGCGACTACCGACCCATCGTCAACACCAGTGAGTAGAAGTCGAAAGACCGCACTCTCAACCGTGGCGCTTGTGAATTGACCGGAATGAATCGGAGACCTTTCAGCGATCACGTCCTCTTCATCAACAAGGATCAGCCTAGCCAGATCGCGAAAGCTCAATTCTCTCGTCTTGCCTTGTTGATTGGTGCGCACCTTCTTGCCGGCCAAGCCTGTCAGGGACAAAAAATAGTGCGAGAGACTGCCCTTGTCACTAGCAGTGTGCTTGGCAGCCAGTACGCGGTCAGCTTGCCCTTCGATCAACAACTTGAACTCGCCCCCTCGAAGGGAGCGCTCCAGTTCAACCGTGCGCACATCATCGTTCACTTTGATGCCCAATCGAACCGTGTCGTACCGCTCCGCATCCGGGATCGACTTCGGGAGTTTGCTAGCACCGAACATGTAGTCGATGCATTGAATGATGAAAGTCTTGCCGGTATCCGACGGACCCGAGACGACATTGAGACCTCTACGGAACAGAACCTCGGCATTCGGCACGCCGTGTCCGGTGAGGGTGAGTCGATCGAGCTGAAAACCCGCGAAGGTCATGACAGCTCCAGCCTCAGTACGGATTCCATCTCGAACTCGGCTCCCCACTCGCCGATGTGCTCACGCGCAATGCTAGAAAGTGACGCATCGCTACGCTCGCCAAACTCCGACATGACCCAGGCGGCACGCTCTCTGAGCAATTGCAGATAGGGGGAAATCAGTACATCCAGGAAGGAGGCGGATCGTTCAGTCGCGGCCAACATGACGCCCCCTTTCGTGTACTGCCGTTCGATCAATCCTCTGCTCTGGTACAAGAGCAGGCCTCTCTCCAGAACCGCGCGCCGAACCAGCAGTTCGGCGCCGCGATGGGGGGTCTTGGGGTGTAGCCCCGGCGGGCCACCCGGCACATCGTCGGAGTGAACAACCAAGTAGTCGTAGACGACGAGGCGCTGCAATGAGCACGCTGCCGGGAACGACTCCGTGAGCAAAGCAAGTGCGCGCAGGCCGATCTCGACTGAACCGTTGAACGGTGCTCCCGAGGACGCGATCTCTGCCGCGGTCATCGGGTCCATTTGAGCTTCTCATCGTTCGCAAGCTGGTGGCAGATGCCGGCCCGGTCACGCACAGACAAGCGCTCTGCCAGCGGGTGATTGGTCATGGGCAGCAATCGCGCAGTCCTGGTCACAGCCAAAACACATCGATAGCCACTCGCGTGCTCGCCCCGAAGCTCATCCCGGATGCCACCATGAAACTCGTTCTGCAGTTGTTCAAAGACGTTCGGCGGCAACGTGTCTCGCGAGAACGAACGAAGCGCTTCGGCGCTGTAGAACTCAAGCCTGGAGTCGCCGAAGTGTTCGCCAAGTTCTGGGTGCGCAGCTAGATCGTCGGGGCTCGATAGCGGAGTCTTTATGTGATCCCCGTAGGCATCTAGGAGTGCACTGACATAGTTGATCTCGTGTGCCGCCACCGAGGTAGGCGGGGGAGCAAAGGTCGGGCGCACAGGAAGTCCACCGCCGAATCTGGCCGCATGCCATCGCGTCCGCGCGTGTTGGTCAATCAACTGCAAAGGCGGAACCGCATCGAAGATCGAGAAGTCCAGTCCATCCAGATATGCGGAAAGCGCTACATCCAGTTCAACGAGTTTCGTAGACGTGATGCCAGTCCGACAGTAGGCTGTCCAGTTCGTCGCGAGTTCCGACTTCAGCTTTGCCGGCTTCTTCAAAAGATTCGAGAGCTTGGTGCCCGCACCCTGCGGCGCCACAAACGTGTACCTGCGCGGGTAGCTGTACTCACCAATGCTGGTGTAGTAGACGAGCTTGCCCAACTCGACCCAGATGCTGACGGGCGACAAGGCTTCCTTGTAGTGCTTACACTGAAAGTTGTCCCAGACGCTCTTGTCGGCCTTGTCGAATGCGACCACGTCTCGCCCCATGTCACCTGAGCCGCCGCAACGTTCCACACGGCAATATTGATCTCGCAATGAGTCGGCCCACTCCAGCACAAACTCTTCCCATTGTCGATCGCTGAAGACTCGGAGTCGTTCAATTGCGGGGATGGGCAGGCCGGTCGCAACGACTTCAGCGGTCACGCCTATTGGTGCTAAAGGCTCAGGCAGGAGTTTGGTCGAAATCACTCGTCAGTCTCATCATGCTTGACGCGATGCGATGTCAATGGCTTCTGAGGCACTATGGCCTTGGCCAAAGGGCAACCGCAAGGGCTGCCAGCGACACAGAGCGCTTTTCAACCTGAGGGAACTTGAAGTGCGGATAGTCGCAGAGCGATTGCGTCAATTTGATACCCGACTTCTTATATGCATGTTTCTTCCGCACGAACGGATTGTTGGATGCGCCAATGTTCAGCGCGCCGGCAAAGAGTGTCATGTTTCCAATTCTGGATATGTACCGCTGATGCTTTGCCTCAGACGCCGTGCCTAAGTAGGTGACCCAGTCTCCGAATTCCTCTTTGGCAGCATGGGTCTTGATCTTCTGCGGAATGATGTGCTCGACGTGAACGTCATCTCCGCCCAGGACTGAAAGCTCGGCATGCGCTCCATGTGCCGCCAGTTCAATTTGCTCCAAGCAGTATCTAGCGCGATCGATCAAGTTCGCAGGGAACGAGGTGTTCGCGAAGTCTTCTCTGAACTTCTCATCGGACGGGCACAGGTCCCTGTAGTAGGCATTCGTCTCCGAAACTGGGTTCGCGGGGTCTACGGAGCACATGCCTGCGAACAGCGTCTCGGTTTCGTTCGCGCGCTCCTTGCAGATATGGCGTCTGAGAACAAAGGCCTCGGTAGTCTTCAGCACCGCACGGAGGTTCTTGTCACTGCAGCCGTTAACTCTCAGGTGCATGAGAAAACCATACGTTTGCGCCGCCTTGATCATCCTTAGGTTTGACAGGTGACGATCAATCCGCGCATCGCCTGTGGCTGCTCGAACGATTTCGCCGTAGACGCGAGAGTAGTCAACAAGTGCTGCAACAAACTCCTTGAACGGTACGGCTTTCGTGGAGTCAGCATGCGTGATCAGGATGACCTTTTCCTCACCTTGACCGTCATCGCCGACATCGCTCTCTTCACCACCAGCTTCGTCGGCGGAGTCGTACAAGTGCTGCTCTGGCAGGCTCTTGGCCTCTTTTACGCGCATGTGAAAAAGCAGCTTGAACTGGGTGACTACCTTGCCTGCCGTGATCCTCTTGTTGGTAACCGCCGTCAGGTAGTAGCGAAAGAAGGTGTCCGAATCGGTGCCGTCCAAGTTGACGACAACCTTGGCCCAGTTCGTCCTGGCGTAGGCGAGTTGCGGCTCGCCGAAGCGTGCCGCGTTGCCAAGAAGAAAGTTCTTGATGATGTCTGTGTGGCTGAGACGAAGACCCCGGTTGTTGATCGTCTCGAAGAGTTTGAACGCGTCCTTGGCATTGCTGACATCGAGGCGGATGACGATTGCTTGGTTGGCCAAGCGGTACCAGAAGCGCTTCAGTTCATCGATAGAGGTATCGGCAACCCACTTGCGCACGAATGCGAAGGCACCGGCCAAGCTTTTGCTGTCGACTTCGGCTTCAGCGTCGCCACTGGCAAGCGTGCCGTAGTCTTTGGCGTCGATAGAGTCTAATTTGATCTTGGCAGCCGCCTTGCCGGTCACACTCTTCGCGAAGGACAGCTTCTCTATGTCCGAGATCGTCGACTGCTCTGCGGCACCCTCAGCCTTAAATCGCTCCTTCATGCAGACGAGCAGGATGCTTACTGTGGTCAGCCGTTGCTGCCCATCCACGACTTCCAGTTCATTGAGGTCGGCGACGTGGGCACCGGCCAGGCAGACGATGCTGCCCAGCAGGTGCGTGTCGTTAGATTCGATGAGCAAGATGTCGTCGATCAACTCACCGATTTGCCTTTCGAGCCACGAGTATCGGCGTTGGTACGGGGGCACGATGTATCGCTCATTCGTCTGCCCAAGCAACTGGCTGACCGTCAAAGATGTCGGCGTGATCTTCAATCTCGTGCTCCCTAAGCCCGAAAAACGTTCATCAACTCATCACCAATGTATTGGCGACCTCACCGCGATCCTCGCTGATCTGGATTTGAGGAACCGCCTTGATATGTAGCTAATCAGGGTAGCCCGTTGGCCTACCCCTTCGAACTCGATGCGAAGGCAGTCTACTTGACCGAAGTACCGATTTGAGCCGCTCGAATGGCGGCTTTGGGCCGCAGGCTCCCTGGACCGCGTCTGGCCGGGAGTGTGAGCACGAGGTAGCGCCCGGGACCGGACCTTCGGCAACGCCTTGGCTCCACAACCGACTGGACTGGGGTGCGCGTCGCGATCTCGCGCAGGCGCATTCTTATGGACCCTCAACTTGATGGGAGTCCATCATGGGATCCAACGCCAACGCTGTTCACCGCGAGCCATGGAACAAGGGCAAGATCGTCGGCCAAAAGGCACCATTCAAGCTCAAGGACATCTGGGCGCTTCGAGTTCGCCTGCAGATGGAAAGCCGAGTGCGCGAGCTTGCCCTGTTCAACCTTGGGATCGATAGCAAGCTGCGCGGCTGCGATCTTGTCAGCCTCAAGGTCCGGGACATCTGCCACGGCGACCAGGTCGCATCGCGCGCGGTGGTCATGCAGCACAAGACGCAGCGCCCGGTTCAGTTCGAGCTCACGCCCGCGACCCGCGAGGCCGTCCAGCAGTGGATCAAGCAAGCTGGCCGGAGGTCTGACGACTTTGTGTTTCCGAGTCGGATCCACGACTCACCACATCTGGGAACGCGGCAGTACGCTCGGATCCTTGAAGGCTGGGTCGAGGAACTGGGCCTCGACCCAGCCGACTATGGCACGCACTCGATGCGGCGGACCAAGGCAACGTTGATCTACAAGCGGACGAAGAACCTGCGCGCCGTGCAACTGCTGCTCGGCCACTCCAAGCTGGAGTCAACCGTCCGCTATCTCGGCATCGAGGTCGACGACGCCCTCGAGATCTCCGAACAGACGGAGATCTGATCGCAGGCGTCAGCCGCCCGATCGTCGGCTGCTAGGACGCCGGCGGTCGGGCGGCGGAGGAGACGGCCCAGTGGCCGCTTCCCGGATCGCCCTCGAACGGGCAGTCCCGGCCATAACCGTCGCTCGCCAGTGACGGGTATGCGGTCGGCCATTGAGAATTCAGCTCTGCCGATCTAGATTGAGGTGGCCGCGCAGATCAGTTATCCAACTGGCGGCTGCGATCAGGTGCTCTTGTCCGTAGCTGGCTGCGCTGGTGGTCTAGAAGCGCTCTTTCACGGCCGCTGTGAGGAGCAGCGCTGCACCCATTTGTGATTGAGCAGCGGATGCTGACCCCTTCAAGCGATCGCGACGATCCGGAGCGCCCGCGCGACTGACGCAGAGTGCGCGGCCGGCAGCAGGGGAGGCAACAAGCCGACGGCGCTAGAGTGAGCCGCAAATCCACAGGATATCGGCATGACTACCGCGACGCCAGCCACGAAGACGAAGCCGATGCGTGCGGGTGGGCGCGCGACCGAGGCGGGCATGGCGTTCCAGGCGGCCGTCGCGACGTGGTTCGCCGTCAACATCCTCGTACGGCTCCCGGTCGGTGGACGCTTTGGCCTCAACGGCGCCGCCCAGCCGACGGCGGTCCGTCTCGAGACCGGCACCGCCCTCGACGACATCGAGGTGACGCAGTCGGACGGTGGGGCGCTGCTCATCCAGAGCAAGACGTCCGCCACCCTCGCGACGGGAGAGCAGGCGCCACTCGCCAAAACAGGCGGGCAGCTCGCCAATTGGATGGCGAACGAGAAGGCTGCGGGTGGCGCTCCGGATCTGACTCGAAGCGCGGCGATTCTCGCGGTCAAATCGGACGCCGCCCGCAAACTCGACGACCTCGAGGAGGGATGCCGTGCGTTCGATCTGGGCGGCAGATGGGCGGTCACGAAGAATCAGCGCAACGCCGCGCAACGCTCCGCGCTTGGCGCGCTGGAGACGATCGTGACCGCGGCTTGGACCACACATCGTGGGGTGCCGCCCACCGATGGTGATCTCGCCGACATGGCTCGCAGTTTCCACGTGGCGCGGTTCTCGATGGACGAGGGCGACGCCGACTGGCGGGAGGCGTCAAGGCTGCTCGGCCGACATCTCTACGGTGGCGACGCAGCGGGAGACGCCCCGCTGCGCGACCTTCGCGGCATCATGCGCGACCTCATCGGCAGCGGCGCCCCCGCCGACCGGAATGGCCTTCTCAACGCGCTCCGACGCCGGGGTCACGTCGACACCGGGGCGCCGCGCTTCGAGGACGACGTGGCCCGGCTCCGGGCCACGACGGACGCAGAGCTGAGACGACTGGCCGCGCACGGCAGGCTGCCGGTGAGCGGCGGCGTCACGATCACCCGGGAGAGCGACGCGCCCATGGCGGCGGCCATCGCCTCCGGCTCCCTGCTGGTCCTCGGTGAACCGGGCGCCGGCAAGACCGGCGCGCTTGTCCACGCTGCGACCGCGCTCGCAGCGGGCAGAGCCTTCGTCGTGTTCCTTTCAGTCGACCGGTTCCCCGGCGTCGCGATAGCGGCGGACCTGGCGTCCGAGCTGCGGCTCGGCCACGCGCTCGTCGAGGTCCTGGCGGCCGTGCCGGGCCCGGGACCGAAATACCTCCTCATCGATGCGCTCGACGCAGCCCGCGGCGGGCCGGCGGAAGGCGTGTTCGCCTCCCTGATCGAGCAGGTCAGGAGCGAACTCTCCGACGAATGGGTAGTCGTCGCGTCGATCCGGACCTTCGATTTGCGTAACGGTCGGCGATACCGGCAGTCGTTCGCCGGCGCACCGGCCGACGCCGTGCACGCCGAAGCCACGCTGGGCGCGGTCCGCCACTTCCTCGTTCCCCGGCTGACCGACGTCGACCTCGCCACCGCCGGGACGTCGTCCCCCGAGATCGCGGGTCTGCTCGCCGCGGCCACGCCGCCGCTCGCCGAGCTGCTGCGCAACGTGTTCAACCTGTCGCTCGCCGCGGAGCTGATGGCGGGCGGCGCCGACCCTGTGCAGTTCGCCGGCATCAGGACCCAGTCCGGGCTCATCGACACCTATGAGGACGTTCGCATGCCGACGACCGGCATGACGCAGGCGGCGGCGGACGCGGCGGCCGCTATGGCGAGCAGCCGGCGGCTAGTTGTCCGGAAGGTGGATGTCAGGCACACCGATCTCGATCAGGTCATCCAGTCCGGGGTGCTGACGACTGCCGGCGACCTCGTCAGCTTCGCCCACCACGTCCTGTTCGATCACGTCGCGGGGAGATACCACCTCGCCTGGCATGACCCCGATCGACTGATCGCGCAGTTGGAGGGCGACACCTCCTCCGCCCTCTTGCTCGCACCTGCGCTCCGGTTCGCGATCGAACGCATCTGGCGCGCTGATACCGACGGGAGGTCTCACAGCTGGCGGCTCGTCTGCGGCATCTTCTCCGCAACCAAGGTCGACGCGGTCCTCGGAAACGTCGCGCTCCGCATCGTCAGCGAGAACGTGGGAGGCGTCGAGAATCTCGCCGGCCTTGTAGCCAGGTTTGAGACGAAGCCGGACGACCCGGCGATCGCGAGCCTACTGGGGCGCCTGAGCCGGTTTGTGGCGATGGACATAGAGGCGGCCCGCAGCGTCACGCCCGAGCGCGCAATCGCGTGGGCGAGCCTCGCAGAGCGACTGGCGAGAAGTAGTCGCCTGCCGCTTGTGGATCCGGCGCGCGTGCTGCTCCACGTGCTGTTCGACCATGCAGACCTGACCGACGCGGCGCTGCTGGCGATCTTTGGCCGCGCAGCGCGAGCGATGCTCGAGTTCGCCTGGTCGAAGTCGCCGCCCCTGCAGACGGCGGGCGGCGCGATCAGGTTCGTCGGGAGGTCGTTCGCGTCCGATCCCACCGCCTCCAGGGCACTGCTCGACCGCATCTTGCGCGAGCCCCACTTCTCCCAGAACGCCGACCGCGAGGCCCACTGGCTGACAGAGCAAATCCTGCCTATCGCCTGGGCGGACCCGTCGTTCGCCATAGAGATCTATGCGGGCATCTACGGACAGATGATCACCGACACTGCGACGTCGGCCCTCGGAGGCCATAGGAGCCGGATCTTGCCGCTCTCGTCCAACCGTCGGCAAGACTACGAGCATTCGCACTGGTATCTCGGGAAGTCGGTCGGCGAGTTCCTGGCGATCTCGCCCGAGCACGGCACTCGGGCGGTCATCGACGCAGTCATCGGGAGGGCGAGGACGCAGGGCTACGGCGAACCAGAGGAACGTGACGTCGTCGACCTCGGCTTCGCGACCATCGAGTTTCGCCGGACTGGCGTCGAGTTCAAAGCGTGGGACGAGAAGGACGACGACGCGTCGTCCCGTGATGACGACGTGCTCGCGCACTACGTTGCCTTTCTGCGGTCGTGCGACGTGGCGTCCTTCGGTTCGAGCGTCGCAGCCGCCTCGCGCGACTATGCGACGGCCTCCGTGTGGACGCGGATTCTCGGCGTGGCGAGCGAGCGCGTGGCGCAGGTCGGCGACCTGATCTGGCCGATGATGACCAAGCCCGACCTCCTGACGAACGGCGACACGCTGCGTGACGCGATCCGGTTCGTCGCGGCGGCCTGGCCATCCCAGTCGCATGAGGAGCGACGCGGCTTCGAGGAGATGGTGTTGGACGACACGCGGCATGCCGATGACGACGCCAGGGGAAGATGGCATCGCATCCTCGGAAGGCTGCTCGCGCTAATCCCGGAGGAGGCTCTAGTCCTGCAGCCGACCCGCGACCTCCGACGGAAGATGCAGGCTGACGGCGAGCTGACCGACAACCGACCGATCCGCAGCTTCTCCTCAAGCTGGGGCGGCCAGGAGGAATACGTTCGAGAAAGACTGCGGCGGGAGGGCGTCGACATGGACGGCGGCCCCAACCGGGTCGTCCAGGACGCCTCGGACGCGCTTTACGCCAGCGTGAACGCGACGCCGGGCGCCAGCGACGCGACCAAGCTCGCGACCCTGTGGTCGGAGGCAACAGCACTGCTCGCGCTGATCGACGCCAATCCCGGACTCCATGGACAGGTCGACCATTCGGCTTGGGGCCACGTCTCGAACGCGGTCGAGCGCGTCGCCTCCAGCCCAAACTTCGCGCCGGGCACGGACGGGCTCCCGGACCTGGACACGATGCTCGCCGTGCTCGCTCGGCTGTCCGCGAGCAAGTATCCCGAGCGCCGGGGCGATGGGGCATGAGCATGAGCTGGAGCAACTGGGATGTCAGGGTCTACGCGGCCGAGGCCTGGGTATCGCTCGCGTCAAGGTTCACGGCCGAACACCCCGAGATCGTCGACCGTATCGGCGAGATCCTCACGGACCATCAGCCAGCGGTGCGCCTCCAGGCGGCGCAGAACCTCCAGGTCATCTGCGCGGCCGCCCCGGAGCTGATGTGGAAGATGGGAGAACGGATCGCTGCAACCGAGACCGACGCCCAGGTTCTGACCGCCTACCTCGGCGGCTCGCTTCGCAAATTCAGCCATGCTGAGCCCGAGCGATGCGAGCACATCCTCGCGGTCGCCAAAGGCCGGCTCGACGACTTTGCCGACGACGCGGGCGGACGCGATCACATCCAGGAATGCCTGGGCGGATGGGCTGCGCAACTACAGGCGGGGCAGGGGCGGTCGCTCGCTAGCACCTGGCTCGACGAGTGGGCGGCTGATCCCGAGCGGTTCCATCACGCGCTCAACGCATACACCTCATCGCTGCGGGGCGCGTTCTTCGGCCGCTATGCCGCCGATGCCGAGCAGGGTGACAGGGAGATGAACGACCGTGCGCAGGAAGGTCTCGCGAAGATCCTCGGGCCGGCACTCGACATCTCGGCCAAGACGCATGCGGTGCTGGCCTCCGACGCGCCGGACGAGGAGAAGCGCACCGCCGGCCGGAAGTACAGCGCGGCCGAACGAGTCATCCACCACGCCATGAACCAGCTCTACTTCGGCGCGGGGGCGCGTGCGGAGGAAAAGGAGGATGGGCCGGGTCTCAACAACGCCGAGACGAAGGCGCGCTTCCTTGCCGACTACGCCAGCATCCTCGTGCTTCTGCGGCGATCGCGTGAGCCGGCGACGCTGCACCACCTGATCGAACTCTACGAGCGCTCGATCCCCGGCGATCCCGTTGCCGTCTTCACGGCGATCCACGCGATCCTGACCGGTCCCGGCGCCGAGGAGGGCTACCAGTTCGAGAGCCTCGGCAGCACTGCGGTAGTGAAGGTGGTGAGGCGCTACATCGCCGACCATCGCGGCATCTTCGAGGATCCCGAGAGACGCGCAAAGCTAGTTGAGATCCTCCAGCTGTTCTCGGAGGTTGGATGGACCGATGCGATCAGGCTTCTCTACGAGCTGCCCGACCTGCTGAGGTGAAACGGCAAGGCTTTTGGGGCGTGTTGGGAGCGGCGTGCGTCCTGCGTAAGCTGAACTGCCGACCAGTGGCGTGCACGGTGGGCTCAAAAGGGTAAGCCGCTCGGTCTCAAACCGTGCTCCTCGACTCAACCGCGTTGAGGGCCGCCCATCTACGTGTGCCGCCGCCATGGGACCTCCTTCAGGTCGCTGTGTTCGCGCTCGACCGGCAGCTTTGCGGTGACGAGATCGGGTCGACCTCTGTCGCCTCAGGGTCGGTAGTCCCCCTTCGCCGCCATTGGAAGCCGCCGCTCGCCGGTTGCCCGCGCCATGCGGGGCATCGTTCATCGGCCCAATCGCCTTGACCGGCAGGTTCCGAGGTACGGCGACCGGACGTCTTTAGGGACATCGAATGACAGGTTTAGACGACAGCTGCCGTTCAACCTCCAAACCTGAGCGGCAGCAGTCAGTCTGAAGCGGTCGTCCGGCTTGATGCGCTGAAGGGCCGCTTGTGGCCGATAGCAGTCTCATGATTAAGCAACAGACATAAACCAGTTAGATCACCCCTAACTCTGCCCCTGCGCCTCCCCAATCCAGATTTCCACCCGCCGATTGCGCGCCCGACCCCGCACATCGTCGTTTTCGGCCAGCGGTTCGCGCTCGCCGCGGCCTTCGACCGAGATCGCGCGTTGTGCCAGGCCGTGGGCGGTGAAATGCTGGCGGGTCGCGACGGCGCGCGCCAGCGACAGCCGGTCGTTGTCGGCCGGGTCGCCTTCGCTGTCGGTGTGGCAGACGATCTGCAAGGTCACCGCCGGATCGCCCGAAAGCGCAGTGGCGATCTGATCGAGGATCGGCGCCATCTTGAGCGGCACCGCAGAGCGCCCGACTGCGAACGACAGCGCACCCGGAATCAGCACCTTGAGGCGCTGGTCGGACGTTCGCTCCAGCTTCACGCCGCTGCCGTAGGTCGTTGTCTCGAGTCCGCTCTTCAAGGTGTCGAGACGCGGCGACCAGCCATAGGCGATCTGCGGCTGGATCGGCGCGGGCGGTTGCGAGGCGGCCACCGGGCGGGCGGGCGCGTTAGGCGGCGGCGTAGTCGCGCAGCCCGCCAATGCGAGCAAAAGCGTCAACGCAAATGTCGATCCGAGCCGTGACGTCATTGCAGGCGCCGACTTGGAGGAATTCGACCGGGCGAGCGCGGCGTTTGCTGGATTTGTCTGACGGGGTCCGGGGTTCATCGTGATCGTCGATCTCCAAAAAAAAGCCGCCACTGGAAGCGGCGGCTTTTCGTGAATGCTCAATGGCTTTCACGGAGCAGCAGCCTGGCGCTGCACTGATGTTACCAATTGTTCGTCGGCTCGCAGGCGCGCATGTCAGGCGCGCTCACATGTCATCGTGAAACGGCGCTGTTCAAAGCGCAACCGTCGCGCTGACGATCAGCCCTGCGGCTGGCGTTCACCCACATAAATTTCGACCCGGCGGTTTTGCGCGCGGCCCGCGTCGGTGGCATTGCTCGCGACCGGATCGCTCGAGCCGCGGCCATCGATCCGGATCGCTTGCGCCGGCACGCCGCGGGCGACGAGGAAGTCGCGCGTGCTGGCCGCCCGGTCGACCGACAGCGGGTTGTTGATCGCGTCGCTGCCGGTGGAATCGGTGTAGCCGATGATCCGCACGTCCGCGTTCGGGTTGTTGCGGGTTCCCACGGCGAACTGGTCGAGCACCTGGGCCAGACGAGGCTTGATCGCCGAGCGGCCGGTGTCGAAGCCGACATCGCTCGGAATGCCGAGCTTCAGCTCGTTGTTCGCGGTTTGGGTCACGCCGATGCCGGTGCCCTGGGTGGCTTGCTCCATTTCGCGCTTCTGGTTTTCCATGCGCTGCGACCACAGGTAGCCGCCGAGCGCGCCCGCAGCCGCGCCGATCGCCGCGCCGCCGGCGATCGAGCCGCGGTTGCCGCCGGTGAGCGAGCCGATCGCGCCGCCGGCCAATGCGCCGGCGCCTGCGCCGATGCCGGTGTTGCGCTGGGTGTCTGACATGCCGGCGCAACCGGCCAGGGCCACGGACAACGCCACGGTAGATAGAACAATGCTTTTCATCTTGATCTCCTTGTTCGAAATCGAATCGACCGCCAGCGGCTGCTGAGCGGCATCGACCGGTCATTATCCCGAGCCCACGCGGACTGCCAATCCGCACGTCCGCGTGGGGACGCCATGGTCTTCAAGAAGATAATGTCGCGAACGCAGATTGGACGTGCGCAGACAGCTACTAAAATAATAGCAATGCGCGCATTGGCCGACATGGTTCGGCGAAACCCGACCACAGCCCGCGAAAGCGATCAGCGGGGTGTTTCGTCGCCCGCGCTCGAGTCGGCGCCGTTGCCGGATGTCGGCGACCCGTCGGGCGGCGCGGGCGCATCCGGCGAATCGTGTCCTTCGAGCTCGCCGCGCGTGCGACCCGAAAACATCGTCCACCAGACGATTCCGACCAGCAAGACCAGCGCCAGCAACGCTTCGAGGAAAATCAAACCCATGAACCGCATTTTGCGTTGGCGCTGGATCGCCGCCTCTTCGGCGCCGGCAATGCTGTCGCTGCTTCTCTTGTCGGCCGGTTGCTCGTTCGCACCGACCGAGCCGCCGACCGTCGAAGCGCCCGCCGCGGCGCGACCCTCGCTCGGCCCGCTCACCGCATCGCTCACCCATCCGAAAAGCCGCTGGGTGCCGGCCGCGTGGGCCGATCTGCCGGGCTTCGGCGCCGATCCGCTGCACGAAGGCTGGACTGCGCTGGTCGCCAACTGCACCCGGCCGAATGCAGCTTTCGCGCCGCTGTGCCAGCAGGTGCGCCAACTCGCGATCGCCGATGCCGACACCCAGCGCCAATGGATGACCGAGCGCCTGCAGCCCTACCGCATCGAATCGCTCGCGGGACGCAGCGACGGCCAGCTCACCAGCTATTTCGAGCCGGTGTACGAGGCATCGCGGCTGCCGACGCCTCAGTTCAATGTGCCGCTCTACCGCGCGCCGACCGGACTCGCGCCGGGCCGGCCCTGGTACACCCGCGAGCAGATCGACACCTTGCCCGAGCCGCGCGTGGCATTGCAAGGCCGCGAAATCGCGTGGCTGGCCGACCCGATCGACGCGATGATGCTGCACATCCAGGGCAGCGGCCGCCTCCACATCGCCGAGCCCGACGGCCGCCTGCACACGGTGCGGGTCGCCTTCGCCGCGACCAACGACCAGCCCTACCGCAGCATCCAGCAATGGCTGCGCGCGCAGGGCGTCACGCGAATCAATCCGTGGCCTGATGCGACCAAGGAATGGGCTGCACAAAACCGCGATCGGGTGCCGCAATTGCTGTGGAGCAACCCGCGCTATGTGTTCTTTCGCGAAGAGCCGCTCGACGAGGTCGATGCCGACGAAGGCCCGCGCGGCGCGCAGGGCGTGCCGCTCACGCCGGGCCGCTCGATCGCGGTCGACTCCGCAAGCATCCCCTACGGCACGCCGGTCTGGCTCGCGTCGAACGGGCCATCCGCGCAGCTCGAAAAGCTGGTCGTCGCGCAGGACACCGGCAAGGCGATCACCGGCGCGGTGCGGGCCGATTACTTCGCCGGCACCGGCGCCGAAGCCGGGCGGCTCGCGTCGGGCATGAACCAGCCGCTGCGGATGTGGGCGCTGTGGCCGAAGTAAGGGCGGCTGTTGCTATCGCTCTCACTT